>JBJBBS010000001.1:0-286656 GCA_047286215.1 Synechococcus sp.
GATTTTGAATCCGGCGCGAATTCCTTCAACTACAACATCCAGGCTTTCGACGGCTTCAACTGGGGTAATGCCAACGCCATCAGGCTGAATGTGCTGGACCTCAAAGAATCCAGTGCAATCAACGGCACGAGTGCTGTGAGGAACACACCAAAAAGCAACTCAAACAGCAAAGAAGATGCATCAAAAGATACGGATCAAGATGGAATTCTTGACAGCATCGAAGCACAGGTAGAATTACAAGAACCAGGCCCTATCGACAAAAACAAAGACGGCATTGCCGACTTCATGCAAAACTCCGTTGCCACATACCAGTTGAACAACGGAAGGCTTGGCAGCATTGCACTTCGAAATGCAAACTTACTTCCCCAGCAAAGAACAAGCAACGGGCTCATCAGAGCAAACAGCCACCTATATTTTCTCGGAATCAACGATAAAGAGACCATCTCTGCCGGCACTTTAGAGGCTAAAGCACAAGAATTAGTCAAGAGAGGTTTCGTCCAAAATGCTACAAAGATCCTTGCCACAAGTGATCAACCTATATTTCGCATTAGCCCAGAGACAATCAGCGAGGGCGCTGTGAACGAAATAGAAAACAATGCATATCAAAGCAAAGTGAATAAATCTTTTGAGGCTACAACGCACCGAATCGACTATTACCTAGAAGAGGAAATTAATGATTGGCATGCATTAGTGCATGCTGACGCTTTAACTAATTTAGAAATCCTTGGTTACGACCCAATCACCGGCCTAGGAAGCATCATGGCTGATCGAAATGGGAACGGTAAAATTGATGGAGCCACCTTCTTTCTCAAAGACAATCAAGCCGGTGACAACAATCCAGCACCCCTAGTTATCGACACAACCATCGGAGCAGCACAACTTGCCAATACACCGGAGCTCATAGCAACCTCAGACGGGCAAGGACTGACTGTTAAAGGACCAGAAGGCCTAGGACTTTGGTTGAAATTGAAACACAACAATAGCGACCCAACATCGAAGAGCAGCATCCAGCTCATAAGCAATCGGCGCAATGCAATAGGCAGCATCAACGCCAATCACAAGCAAACACCGGAAACAACAGAAATCTACTTACAAGTAGGTGAAGAACTACGATTCCAGCACATTGACGACTCGATAGACACAGAAATAAAAACACTCACGTCATTGCAGGCAGAACCAAATCAATCCTGGAACGTCAAGCTAAACACTGAAGCCTTGCCAGAAAAGCGAAGCGATCGCCAGGAAATTGTTATCAAAAGTGGCTTGACTCCTACAAATCTCGAAGACTGCATGCTAGCCCGCTCACAAACACACTCTCATGCAGGAGTGATCGACTTGCGAACGATAGGGAAAGACAACATCACTCTCAACATCGAAATACGTCACAATTCAGACAACCAGAATCAACTGGCCTTCGTTCGACTCGATGATCAAAATCAAACTTTAAACATTAATGGATTAACTACAGACCAAAGCACAGAATTTCAAGGCGCCGCCCATAGTGCAATCATTCACCCAAACACACAACCAATCAATCTCGAGGGGCGTCATTCAACTCAATTCCAATGGACACTTGAATCTCACGAGTTCGGCCTCTACGCTCCTGCCCTGATCAGAAGTGACGGAAACCTGATTACAGCAAGCAATCCTCCATCAGGGGTTCAACCAGGGGGCCTAAAGCTACTAGGAATGAATTATTTTGGCTTTGAAGACACTCTGCACAATTCCAGAAACGACTGGAATTACGACGACCTCACCATTCATGTCTCGGTCGTCTAAGCAAACCATCAAACACAAAGATCGGGAGCCAAGATCAGAGGAATGAATCTTTCGCCAAAGCACTCAATTACTGGCGACATTAGCAATATTCACCATGAGACCCAAGGCGAGACATTGCGATGAGACCTCACAGGAACTACCCCTACACGCCTGAGCTTGATCCCAATAGTGCGAGATATGGGTCAAACCAATGCAATCTGTAAGATCCTGCACAAATTCAGCAGCGGTTGCAAAGCCCAGACACGACAATGAATCTGAGAGTTTCCTGAGTGATCGTGCGACTTTGCCAAAGCAATTCGAACGATCGTCAAAGTCTGTCCAAGGCTTTCCCTAAGGCTCAACGAATTGATGTCCTTGATCGAGACAACGGCAAAATTCGTGATGACGACCTGAGTCAAACGGAACTCAGCGGAAGCGATTCACTCTTTGATCAGCACCAATCAGCAGCTGAAGAGCTGAAGCTCAGCACGCAACAGGCCGGGGTGTAGCGATGGCCTTACCGCCACAACTTTCATCAGCAGTCACAACAACGGATGGCACGAAAGTCATCCTCACTTACAACAAAGCTCTTTCAGCCAATAAGGCCGCTGCAAGTACATTTAATGTTCGATCCGGTGGTGTGACCAACGCAGTCACAGGGGTTGCCGTCAATGGGTCAACAGTTGAACTCACGCTTACAAATCCGATCCAACGAGGGCAAGCCGTACACGCCTCCTATGTTGATCCAACAGCAGGAAATGATGCCAATGCCGTTCAAGACGCAAGCGGAACAGATTCAGCAACGCTGAAGACTGCCAATGTCAATAATCAATCGACGATTATCCCAGGATCAGCACTCACATTTGGCCTTCAACAAATTGGTTCGGATCTTGACGGCCGGCGTAAGGGCGCGAGAGCTGGTGAATCAGTCAGCCTCTCAGAAAATGGACAGCGTATTGCGATTGGCAGCCTGAATGACCGAACAATTGATGGCAGCCGAGGAAGTGTCAGAGTTTATGAGCAAGTTGGCAATGGCTGGCAGCAACTTGGATCTGACATCAATGGCGAAGCCAAAGGAGATCGATTTGGAAGTGAAGTCAGCCTTTCATCGGATGGCACAAGACTCGCGATCGGTGCAGTTAGAAATGATGTCGGTGGTGCAAAAAATGATGGAGGTCACGCACGCGTTTATCAATTCAATGAAACTGGTTGGAGTCAGCTCGGTAACGATATTGATGGCGAGAGTGCCAACGATCGATCCAGTGCTGCACTAAAACTCTCAGGCAATGGAACCACAGTCGTCATAGGTGCCCTCAGAAACAACAACAATCGGGGCCATGTAAAGACATATCGATACAACGAGTTACTCAAGAGCTGGGTAAACCTTGGCCAAGAATTGAATGGAACTCAGGTTAAACAATACTTTGGCAGCGCTGTAGACATCTCCGAAGACGGAAATGTGATTGCAATAGGATCTTATGGATTTGACCCAACAGTCGACGGCAGCGTAAAGCCAGGGCGTGGGAAGACAGAGGTTTACATACTCAATGGAAATCAATGGGAGCTCAGGGGCAATAGTATTCTTGGCGAGGCTAATAACGACACATCTGGTCGCTCAATTTCACTATCAGCTGATGGCAACACCATCGCCATTGGAGCGCCAGGTAATGATGGGGTCAAAAACAAAAATGCCGGCCATGTAAGGGTCTACAACTTACAAAACAATCAATGGGCACAAGTTGGTCAAGACATTGACGGAGATCGAAAAAAAGATCTATCTGGACACGGCGTCAGCCTTTCTTCAGACGGAACAAGATTAGCCATTGCAGCCCCAAAATACGATCACAACGGACTAGCCAACAGTGGTCGTGGAAATATCTATGAGCTACAAGGTAATACTTGGATCAAACTCGCGAGCATCAATGGTGAAGCAGCTTGGGATAATTCTGGGTTAACTGAACAGGGTGGAACAGGCATCAGCATCAGTGGGGATGGACGCAGGGTCACACTGGGTGCCAGAACAAATGACGGTGGGGGAAAAAATGCAGGGCATGCACGTGTGTATGACCTCAATAACAACGGTCCTTCTCTATCACCGCAAACTCGTGCGCTTGCAGAAAATGCATCAGCAGGAGAAATCCTTGATCTCAATGATCAGAACACAGGAACGGACAAAGACCCGGACGGTGATGCCATTCGGTACTCCATCACGTCAGGCAATAACTCCGGCATTTTTAACATCAACACATCCTCAGGCGCTATCTCAATAGCAGCTGGAAAGTCTCTCGATTACGAATTAGCAACCAACCATAATCTAAGCATAACAGCAACTGACGGGGAAGTTTCAACAACGCAAACAACCACAATTAATGTCGTCAATGTCAACGACAATGCACCAGCTATCAGCAATGCCAATTACACAATTGCAGAGAATGCAGCAGCTGAAACAGTCATACACAATCACAACGATACGCATACAGGAACTGATAACGACCGTGATGGCAATGCCATCAACTACACCATTACAGGCGGAAATAGTGCTGGCCTCTTCGCAATCAACGCCGCAACAGGTCAAATACAAATTGCTCCAGGGAAAGCGCTTGACTTCGAGACAAGCACATCACACTCTCTGACAACTGAAGCATCAGATGGCACCAATAATGACAACGCAACAGTCGTTATTTCAGTCACCAATATCAACGACAATTCACCTTCGATTAACAACATTACGGTCTCAGTCGATGAAGACAAGCCGGCAGGCACAAGTGTTTTTAATTTTAACGACAGCAACACTGGCAACGACACTGATGCCGATGGAGACACAATTGCTTATTCAATCACGACGGGTAACAATGATGGTCTTTTTTCAATTCAGGGAGCCACAGGTCTCGTCAGTATTGCAACTGGCAAATCACTCGATTACAGCACTGCAACCTCACACTCTCTAACAATCCAAGCATCAGACAGCAGCAATACGGATACAGCAATACTAAAAGTCAATGTTGGCAATACAGACACCAATGCACCATCCATTGATGATGCCAACCCTACTGTTGCCGAGGATATAGCAGCTGGCTCATTCATTTTTGACGTCAATGACAGCAAGACAGGTAACGATACAGATAATGATGGACAAGCGCTGAGCTACGTCATCAGCGGTGGAAATACAGGTGGACTGTTTGCAATTAATGCTGCATCAGGGATCATTTCACTGGCTTCCGATAAGACACTAGATTTTGAAACGGCAACTGCACACACGGTCACTATTGAAGCATCTGACGGAGCAAAAAATGACAACGCAGTGATTACGATTGGAGTATCAAATGTGAATGATAATGCTCCCTCAATAGCGAATGGGAGTAAAACAATCGCCGAAAATGCCGCAGCCGGCACCGCAATTGTTAACCTCAACGACGCTCACACAGGAACCGATAATGACCGCGATGGCAATGCCATCAATTACACCATTTCTGCCGGAAATAGTGCTGGCCTCTTCGCAATCAACGCCGCAACAGGTCAAATACAAATTGCTCCAGGGAAAGCGCTTGACTTCGAAACAGCGACAAGCCATTCCCTCACGGCACGAGCTTCGGACGGCAGTCAAGATGACACTGCCACAGTCACAATTTCCGTAGCCAATATTAATGATAATACTCCCATAATAGCTAATAACAATCAAACAATCGCCGAGAATGCCGCGGCCGGAACCTCAATTATCAATCTCAACGACGCTCACACAGGGACCGACAATGACCGCGATGGCAATGCCATCAACTACACCATTACAGGCGGAAATAGTGCTGGCCTCTTTGCAATCAACGCCGCCACAGGTGAAATACAAATTGCTCCAGGGAAGGCGCTTGACTTTGAAACAGCTACCAGCCATTCCCTCACGGCTCAAGCATCTGATGGAGCTAAAGCTGACAATGCCAACATCATTGTCAATGTTCAGAATATCAATGACAACAATCCCGCTTTCATCAATAGAACCACATCTGTATTGGAGACGATTAATAGCAGCGTCAACATTATCGACCTCGCAGATGCATTCACTGCCAATGATGCAGACCGCGATGGCGATGCGATTAAATACTCATTCAACACGGGAAATGAAGAAGGATTGTTTGCGATCAATGAGACATCAGGACGAATCAACCTAGCAACTGGAAAAACACTTGATTTCGACAGAAAAGATCAGCACACATTATTAGTTATTGGAACAGACGGCACCAATCAAGGCAGCTCACAAGTCACTATTAATGTTGAAGATTCAAACACAGCTCCGGTAGCTAATGATGACAGTGGCTCCCTCAATGAAAATCTAACGCTGATCAAAGCAGCAGCGGCAGGCGTCATTCAAACGAATGATACTGATGCAGAAGGAGATAATCTTGAAGTTATCTCTTTTCAAACAGGAAGTCTCGAAAATCCGTCGCCATTAGTGAGTCCTGCTGGTGTCACGCTTGATGGCGAATACGGACAATTGCTGCTGAGACAAGATGGATCCTATCAATATGCAGCGAACAGACCAGCAGCGGACGCACTCTCCAACGGAGACACCGCAAAAGACACCTTCTCCTACACAATCAAGGACGGCAAACTCACTGATAATGCTGAGATTGAATTCACAATTAATGGCATTAATGATGCCCCAGTCCTTGTGGACGCTATCAAAACCAAGAAATACAAAGAAGGCCAGGGCAACGTTACTGTTATCGACGGAAGCCTGACCATTCGTGACGTTGATAACTCAAAAATTAAAAGTGCATCTGTTTCGATAACGAATGCATTCCAAACAACAGAAGACAGACTGGCCTTTACCAACAATTTTGGAATTACAGGAGCATGGAATCAAGGCACAGGCGTGCTTGCACTGACAGGATCCGCCACAAAGGCAAATTACGAACAAGCACTCCAAACAATTACCTACGAAAATCTCGATGATGCAAATCCAGTCATTGGTCTCCGTACCGTTACATGGATCATCAATGATGGTTCTCTGGATTCACTTGGCATCACATCACAAATCGATGTCGGTGGTGTCAACGATTCACCTGAGGCCTTCAATGAAGCAATTGCACTGGATGCTGGATCCAGTGTTTCCACCCCTACAAATGCCAATCTTCTTTCCAACGATACAGATCCCGAGGGAGATAACCTCACAATTCATTCATTTCGTTTAGGCACAGAAGAAACATCGAATCCAGACTTTGCCGTCGGCAACACAATCACAGGCCTATATGGTCAACTATCAGTTCAAGCCAATGGCAATTACTCCTACATAGCCAACCAAAATGCTGCCCGCCGACTGCTGAGCGGTGAGATCAGAAACGAAGCATTTAACTACACGATTCGCGATACAAGCAATGCTGAAGATATCGGCGAAATTGTTTTTACAGTGACTGGTGTAAACGACAAGCCAACAGCAACTGACGACGCCAAGCAGATCAGGGAAAACGACAATAAATTCTTCACAAATGCCGAAGGATTACTGATTAACGATACAGACCTCGATGGCGACCCACTCGAAGTGACTAATATCCGGACTGGGCAAAAAACAGCCTCAGGCATTGCAAACAAAAACGTTGGAAATCTCATTCAAGGAGATTACGGATATCTCACACTAGAAAGCGATGGCTCGTATCGCTTTAACGCCAACGCCAGCGATGTGGATGCCCTTGATGCTGGTGACATTGAAACTGATGTTTTTACCTACACCCTCAGCGACAGCCAGCTTGAAGACACCGCAGAAATCAGAATTGATGTTCAAGGCATCAATGATGCTCCGATTCTCTCCGGGATTACCGCTGCAACCATTGCAGGCCCAACAAATTCAACTGCGCTAACGAGCAATCATTTAACGGGGCAGCTTCAAGCCAGCGACGCAGATGCATCTGCTTCATTAACCTACGGCATCTCTTCGGTGACGACAGGAGGAGTAGTCACTGCAAATGCATCCTCAAATACTTTGACGGGGACTTATGGTCAATTAGTCATTAATCCATCGACTGGCGCCTATACCTACACCCCCAACACAACAGCCATCAACAGCCTCGCTGCCAATCAAACAACCACTGAGTCGTTTGAAATGTTCGCCAGTGATGGAAGCTTGTCATCAAGACAGACATACAGCATTCAAATCACAGGTGGAAATAATTCTGGCTCCTCGCAAGGCCTCGGCTCAGGCGGCGGTGGTGGTGGCGGTGGCGGTGGCGGATCCTCTGGCTCGAATTCACCGGATACAGGCTCAACTGGATCAGGATCCACAGACTCCGGCTCTTCAGATACAGGTAGCTCAGACTCCGGCACTTCAGGAACAGGCAGCTCTGACTCCGGCTCTTCAGATACAGGAAGCTCTGACTCCGGCTCTTCAGATACAGGTAGCTCTGACTCCGGTTCTTCAGGAACAGGTAGCTCTGACTCGGGCTCTTCAGATGCAGGTAGCTCAGACTCGGGCTCGTCAGGCACTGGATCAAGTGATGCCACCTCATCCGCCCCAGAGTCGACAAGCACTGACCTTGCTGACAGTGGTTTCACAGAGACTGAATTTTCAGGCAGTGACTTCGCAAACGATGCGATTGCAGCCTTATTGACGGACCCCATTACAGGATCAGATGACTATTCCAACTTTGTCAATCCTGATGAATCATTGCTAGTGGCATCGACGGAACTCGATGGTATTCAACAATCCCCAGCCAATGATGGAGATGGTGGAGAGAATCAACTGGCCAACGACAGCGTCGACGCAACAAATATCCTCGTTCCAATGGCCTCAGGCATTGATAGCGACACGATCGATCAAGCCATCGCCGAACTGGCAAACTCAGACACATTCAGAGTGATTGATAGCAATCATGGGGTACGCCTACAACTTCCAAATTTCTCCACAGAAGAACTGCTTTCACAAGCACTGAATCCAACAGAGCTCGAATCGCAGCCAATCAATCTAGACACATTAGAAACACAAAAACTAGAGGCAGAAGCATTAAACAATGAAGCTCCTGAGCCCAAGGGGATCAATTCCCCTTCCCAAGATGAGCCTTCATGGAAACAATTAGTTCCTGCAAATAAAACAGGATTGATCCCTCTTCTGGTGACCCTTAACACTCAGCCTGACCAGGCAGCCGTTATTCAACTCAAGATCAATCATCCCACCATCAATGGATCAACCGAGCTGGAATTTACCGCTGAAAACTGGAACCAAGCTCAACTCGTTTGGATTGACACGAGTGAGTTCAATTCAGAAGAAGGATTCACAACATTCGATGTGATGATCGGCCGACAAGATGGAGACAATTCGGACAACATTCAGATTGACACCATCAGCCTCACCATCCCAAACCCTAAGATTTGCATAACCCAAGAGTGCGGAGTTACTTCAACGCAAGCAGAGGAAAACAGCGACACCGTTCCAAATCTTGATTTGGAATTTTACAATGTTATCGAGGAAAGATCCGCCTTTTTCCTCCTGATTAAATCTACATTCGCACCCTTTCTAGTGTTGACCAGCGTTGCACTAGACGTCTTCCGCCAAACACTTGGCGACAACACGGCAAACCTGTTCAGAAGACCATTAGAAAAAGACACTGCAGCTTCAGATGAAACCTATGAAATGCAAGTGTTTGATGGGCAGAATTTTGAAATCAAACACTGGATCTCAGACAATGAAACCGCCGTGACAAGCTCACCCGATAACGCACCATTTCAAATCACACCAAACAATGGTCCATTCGTGGTGGTGGAGAGCTCCACGCCATTCGAGATTTTCTGAAGAAGCCTGTCAACACAGCCCCCTAGCAATCTGCAAAACAAGCTCTCACTAGCCAAGCCGCGCATATCAGCGACGTTAGAGAATGGAACGATGACGCATCGCTCTGCCCCCACTGAAGTGTTCGACGTGATCGTCGTCGGGGGTGGTCACGCGGGCTGCGAAGCCGCCATCACCAGCGCACGCCTCGGGCTGAACACGGCACTGTTCACGCTCAACCTAGATCGCATTGCCTGGCAACCTTGCAATCCGGCCGTAGGAGGTCCCGCCAAGAGCCAATTGGTGCATGAAGTGGATGCCCTGGGCGGCGTGATCGGTCGCCTCGCTGATGCCACCGCCATCCAGAAACGCATCCTCAATGCCAGCCGCGGCCCAGCGGTTTGGGCCCTGCGAGCACAAACTGACAAGCGGCAGTATTCGCGCCAGATGCTGCAGCTGCTCCAGCACACCCCCAACCTGGCCTTGCGCGAGGCGATGGTGACTGGACTAGAGATTGATGGGGACCCCAGTGGCGGTGGTGAATCCTGGGATCCAAGCCAAAGTCCAGCCGCCCGCATCACTGGCGTGCGCACCTATTTCGGCAGCATTTATGGAGCAAATGCTGTGGTGCTCACCGCCGGCACCTTCCTTGGCGGGCGGATCTGGGTTGGCCATCAGTCGATGGCCGCTGGACGGGCCGGTGAGCAGGCCGCTGAGGGGCTCACTGAAGCGCTGCAACAGCTTGGGTTCCACACCGACCGGCTGAAAACGGGAACGCCAGCGCGGGTTGATCGGCGCAGTATTGTGCTCGACCAGCTCGAAGAACAACCCAGCGACGCCGCTGACCGGTTCTTCTCCTTTGATCCCGCGGCCTGGAACAGCGGCGAGCAGATGAGTTGCCACATCACCCGCACCACAGCGGCCACGCATCAGCTGATCAAAGACAACCTGCATCTCACCGCCATCTACGGCGGCGTGATCGACAGCAAGGGGCCGCGCTACTGCCCCTCAATCGAAGACAAGATCGTGCGCTTTGCCGACAAGGACAGCCACCAGATTTTTCTGGAGCCCGAGGGACGGGACACCCCCGAGATCTACGTGCAGGGTTTCTCCACTGGGCTCCCCGAACCGATCCAATTGCAACTGCTGCGCAGCCTGCCTGGCCTGGAGCACTGCGTGATGCTGCGGCCTGCCTACTCCGTGGATTACGACTACTTACCCGCCACACAACTGCTGCCATCGCTGGAAACCAAACGCGTACAGGGGCTGTTCAGCGCTGGACAACTCAATGGCACCACTGGCTATGAGGAAGCTGCAGCCCAGGGGCTGGTGGCTGGGCTCAATGCAGCACGGCGGATCCGTGGAGAAGAGGCGGTGCACTTCCCGCGAGAAGGGAGCTACATCGGCACAATGATCGACGACCTGGTGAGCAAAGATTTGCGTGAGCCTTACCGGGTGCTCACCAGCCGTAGTGAATATCGCCTCGTGCTCAGGGGCGACAACGCCGACCGTCGCCTCACGCCTCTCGGGCGCGAACTCGGACTGATCGACGACCGTCGCTGGCAGCTGTTTGAACAGAAGCTCAAGGCCATGGAGCAGGAAAAACAGCGACTGGAACAGCAGCGACTGAAAGTGAGCGATCGCGCAGCCCCCGCCGTGGAGCAAGAAACCGGGGCCCCCATCAAAGGGTCCATCACCCTCGCCGACCTGCTGCGCAGGCCAGGCATGCACGCCGCCGATCTAGTGCGCCATGGCTTGGCGGACGCTGACCTGCCACTCCAAGTCAGGGAAGGCGCGGAAATCGACATCAAATACAGCGGTTACTTGGCTCGCCAACAGCAACAGATCGACCAGGTGAAACGCCAAGGCCAGCGCAAGCTGCCCGCCGGGATTGAATACAACGGCATTGGCACCCTCTCAAAAGAGGCAAGGGAAAAGCTGGCAGCAGTCCGTCCGCTGACGCTTGGCCAGGCCAGCCAGATTCCTGGCGTGAGCCAGGCCGACCTCACCGCACTGCTGATGTGGCTGGAACTGCAGCATCGGCGTGATCAATCCGCGGCGTCACTCGCTTCCAACGCAAACGCTCGATAGCGTTGGCTGAACGACCAGGCTCTGGTGCCACCTCGCCTCTCTACTTCCAAGGCCTACTGGAACCTGCGAGCTGAACAGGTGATGGATCGCGTCTTCAGTGATGACGATCAAACGTTCGAAGCCGTACGGGTGCAGGTCGAGACGCCTGCATCAACATCAACAACCCACTCGACATCGGTCAAAGAACGGCCCTTGTCATGGCCGCAGGTGTGCCTAGCAGGGATTGGCGTGATTGCCGTGCTGGGTAGCGCAGGCCTCACACTGCACTGGCAACGCACCCAACAGGCTCTTGAACGCGAACGCAACATCGCCCTTATCGAGCGATTGCGACTGCAGCCATCGACGACAGGGGAATCCAGCACAAGTTCCAGCCAGCCAAGCGACGGGGACACGGCTGAAGCCCCCAGCAGCGATAAAGCATCCGATCCTGCGCTCCTCCCGAGCGACATCACAATCACCACTCTTCCGAGCACTCCGCAAGCTCAGTTGGAACCGATCACACTGCCGATTCCTGCAGCTGCAACCGCACCCGCCTCGTCGCCTGAACCCACCTCAATTCCAGCGGAACCGCTGCTCGTCGGCGTCGTCTACAGCGGCAATGGCGGGGGCTCGGCCATTTTTCAACTTGGAAACCTCTCGGTCTCAACCTTCCCTGGCGAACGAATCGGCAACAGTGGATGGACGCTGAGCAGGATCAGTGCCAATGGCGCCGTGATTGAACGGGGTGGATCCCAACGCTCCCTCAGCGTCGGAGGTGCCTTCTGAACCGCTCCAGCACGCTGACGCCATCGCCAACCATCCTCTGGGAAGCACCCACGGCCTCAGTGCTGGCAGGAGAAGAACCCGGTTGGCTGCCGGGACCATGGCGTTTGATGCTGCTCGGCGATGGCAGCCCGACGCGCCACTTGCGCTTGCTCACAGGGCACAGCGTGCAAGTGCGCCTAGTGGCCATGGACGCAGACGACAGCAGTGATGACGCGATCGGCGGACCACGACCCACTGAGGTGCAGGAACTGGACCCACCACTCTTACGCCGACAGGTTTGGCTTGACTGCGGCGGCACCACGCTCGCCTGGGCAGAAAGCTGGTGGAATCAAGCTGAAGCGGAGCAAAATCTCCGCAACAAGGAACAGCCCATCTGGCTGAGCCTCACCCAGGGCCGCTCGGAACTGTTCCGGGAAGTCGATGGCTTAGCGCTCGTGAATGAACCATGGCTGGAACAAGGCTTCGGGGAACGCGGGCCTTTCTGGAGTCGTCACTACCGCTTCTTCCGCCAGGGGCGTGAACTCACCGTGATTCGCGAGGTGTTCAGTCCAGCGCTGGAACGCTGGCTGGGCGAAGCGCCAAGGCGACCACTTCATGCAGCGTCATGAAGAAAGCAAGCGATTGATGCGGATTCGCACTTGACAGCTTGCCGGGTCATGTGCATCAGCAATCATGACCGCATCGGCAACGGTTCTATGGCGAACTCCACTTGGGTGACCCTCCACGATTTAGGCCGCCGTTTCGGCATTTCTTCGATCCAATGCGGACGCGCGCTCACGCATGAAGGCTGGCGAGACCGGCATGGCCAACCGACAGAAGCAGCACAAGCAGCGGGCGCCGTTGAGCAGCGCACAGCCCATCGCCATGGACGCAGCCTCCTTTGGAATGCCGACGTCTGCGCGTTGGCACTCGAGCGCCGTGGATATCAACCGGTTCCCCATGCTGAACACGTGGGGCAGTGGGTCGATTTGTTGGAAGCCATGGACCATGGCTCCCCCTCGATCACCACCACCGCTGACCAGATGGCGGAGGAACTACCACAGGAGCTCGTCGACGACGTCAACCGTCAACTCACCCACCGCGGTTGCCGTTACCAGGTGCATCGACCGCTCAGCGGCAGACACTGAGCGCAATCAGCCCAGGCGCAGGGCTTCCGCCTGCTTTCTGGCGCGCTCAAGCTGCTCTTTGAGCTTCTCTTCATCGGTATGGCTGAGGTTCGTATGGATCAGCCGGGCGTGGGGAGCGTGACGGCGTAGGCGCTCGATCACACGGTCGGGCGTGGAATCACGCACAAGCAACGCCAACGCAGCCGTGCCTTGCGGCAGCGTCTCCGCCAGCTCCTCCAGGAACTTGTCATGAATGCCGATGTCACTGAGGGAACCGGAAGCCGCACCAGCTCCCGCACCAACAGCCATGCCCAGCAATGGATTGGCGAAGAGCAATCCGATCAGGAGGCCCCAGAAGGTGCCCCCCATGGCCCCGGCAGCGGTCATGTTGATCGCTTGGCGGAGGTGCACATGGCCATCCTCCCCATGCTCAAGCACCACTGCGTCCTCCAACGTGATCAAGTGCTCCTGCTGAATGGTCACCAGCTCTCGCCGCACGTCCTCGGCCTCTTCGACCTTGGGAAATCCGACCACCACGAGGTTGCTCATGCCTTGGGTTCAGTGAACCCAAAGTTAGGAACGGTGCTGGAGTTTGATCATTGCTTTGATCAGTCGCGGCGGCGACTTGAGCGAGGCAAAGGGCGCCTTGAGGTGGTGCGTGGCGCCGCAAGCGGAGCAGGCTCAACTGGTGATCGGCCACTCCCCGATCGCTTCCAACGATCAAGGCGGAAGCTGTCATCGTCTGGCCACACTTCATCTGCCTGCACCTGAATTGGATCAGGCTCTTGAGGTTGTGCTGGTTGCGCAACTTGTGGCGGGGGGAGCACCGGCTGCCTCCGAGATACGGCCTCAAGAGGACGCTTCCGACGAGCTGCAACTGGACGCTCCGTGCGGCCCAAAGATGCCGCCGGTCGCGATGGCGAGCGTGGGCTGTCCCAGCGTGATGAAGGTTCAGGCGGGTCCCGCCAGTCCTCTTCTTCATCCAGGAGCCAATCAATGCGGTCACCCACCCAACGACCGACCGCATCAAGCCGAGATGCTCCATCAAGACGATCAACGCTGCGTCGCCCAGGCCGTGCGCCTGAGACACCATCAACAAGCTGACGACCTGTATCCAGCCATCGATCCAAGCGGCGATCGAAGGGATCAGGACTGCGCGGAGAGCGTGGTCGACGTGAATCCATAAACCGACGTTACCGACGCCTGTGCTGCAGCCAACGCTCCCGTTGCAGGCCGATCAAAACAATTGAGACACCACCCAACTCCAACACCCAGAAAAAAACCTCCATCGGGCTCAGCTCTGCTCCGGCGCAGGCTCGTAGCGAAGCAAACAACTGGCATGCCATCGACCCCCGTGGTGCTGATCGCAACATGCTCGACAAGCAGCTTGTCGCATCCTGCGGCGATAAAGCGTCCGCTTTCCGCAGGACGGACAAACGGCGACCCAACGCGGGGGGCTCTGCGGCACAGGGAAGCGATGCCGCACGCTCACCTCAAAACGCGACTGCGATTCGTTGATGGCTGCCATCCGCTGCCTGAAATGAGGGCCATGCCCTTCATCACGCTTCAGCACCAGATCCACCCAGGCATGAATCATTTCGTGGCACAGCGTGCTCTCGGTGGCTTCCCTGGGCAACGGATCAAGCAACGGCTTTGACAGCACGATTTCCCTGCCAAAAGGTGGTGCGATCGCTGGTCCACGCCGATAAAAGCCCGCCGTACGCCGGAGGCGCCCATCACTCCAGCGCACCGCCAACAAGGGCTGGTGTCCTCGGGTAAGCGCCCCTTCAAAGTGCTCCCGGTTCAGGCGATGGAACAGAGGCAGCAAGGGCTCGAGCGGCATGGCTGGCGCAGGCCTGGCACAACAACGTCGGCTCAGTCTGCCTCCATCCCGCTGTCCGTCAGTCAGACTCACCACTCACTTGGAAGTGGCTGATGGATCTGGGTCTGGTGCGTGAGATCGGAAGCAAGGCTCTGCTGGCCGGTGGCGGCGCCCTACTTCTGTATTGGACGGTCACGGCCGTGAAGCTGGTGCTCAGCGCTCGCGGCATCAATCCGCTGATCAAGCAGTTCTTCACGCAGGTGGCGGCGGGCCGCGTGGACGCTGCCTATCTGCTCACCACCAAGAACTACCGCCAGCATGTGAATCGCCAGCAGTTCATCCGCTATCTGGCCGGACTGAAGCTCAACCGCTTCAGCAACCTCAAATCCGGTCGGCCCCGCCTCCAGGAAGGCAGCATGATCCTCACCGTGAAGTTGATCGCCGAAAACAAGGAAGAGATGCCCCTGGATTTCACCTTCACCAAGGTCGAAGACAGCTGGAAGATTGAGCGGATCGCCACCGTCCAGAGCTGAATTCACTGACCTGTGACCGCATCAGCTCCGCAGAATGCCCCGCACGCCGACGCAATCCGCGCCGGTGAACTCAGACGTTTACTGGCAACCGCAGCCCACGCCTACTACGTGCTGGATGCACCGGAGATGGAAGACGCGGTTTATGACCGCCTCTACCGCGAACTGCTGGAGCTGGAAACAGCCCACCCTGATCTCATCGTTTCCGAGAGTCCGACCCAGCGCGTGGGTGGTGCTCCTACAGAGGGATTCAGCAGCATTGCCCATCGCATTCCACTGTTCAGCCTCGACAACGCCTTCACCACAGACGAGCTGCGCAGTTGGTACGCACGGCTTCTCAAAGTGCTCGATCGAGAGCCGACGGGGGGTGCCTCTGCACCAGCGCTGGCCATGGTGGGTGAGCTCAAAATCGATGGCAACGCCCTGGCCCTGAGTTATGAGAACGGGGTCTTGGTGAGAGGGACAACCCGAGGAGATGGCGAACAGGGGGAAGACATCACCTCCAATGTGCGCACGATCACCTCGATTCCCCTCAAGTTGCACCTCGAGAATCCACCGGCTTGGGTGGAGGTGCGTGGCGAGGCCTTGATCCCAGACAGCACGTTTGCGGCCATCAACGATGAGCGGGCCGCCAGAGAGGAATCGTTATTCGCCAATCCACGCAACGCCTGTGCAGGGACCCTGCGACAGCTTGACCCCAAAGTGGTCGCTGCGCGGCGTCTCGATTTCTTCGCCTACACGCTGCATCTCCCAGACGACTGGCAGGGAGCCCGACCGACTGATCAGTGGGAGTGTCTGAACTGGCTTCGAGCAGCTGGCTTCCGCGTGAATCCCAATGCAGCACTGTTGCCGGATCTGCACGCCGTGGAGACTTTCTTCGCTGACTGGGACAGCCGGCGCCACGACCTCAATTACGCCACCGATGGCGTGGTGGTGAAACTGAACGATCTGCGCCTGCAGGATGCAGCCGGCTTCACTCAGAAAGCACCCCGCTGGGCCATCGCCCTCAAATACCCAGCCGAGGAAGCACCCAGCAAACTGCTGCGACTCACCTGTCAAGTGGGACGCACAGGGGTCGTCACACCTGTGGCCGAATTTGAAGCGGTGGCGCTCGCTGGTACCAGCGTGAGTCGCGCCACTCTGCACAACGCCAACCGACTCGATGAGCTGGATCTCCATGCGGGAGACACGATCGTGGTGCGCAAGGCCGGCGAGATCATCCCGGAAGTGGTGAGGGTTCTCAAAGAACTGCGACCAGCCGAAACAGCGCGACTGCAACTGCCCCACACCTGTCCGGAATGTGGATCCCAACTGGTGCGAGAAACAGGAGAAGCCGCGACCCGCTGCATTAACAGCAGTTGCCCAGCCATCCTGCGCGGAGCCCTGCGCCACTGGGTCAGCAAAGGCGCCCTGGATGTTGACGGACTGGGCAGCAAATTGATCGAACAGTTGGTCGATCGCGGCTTAGTGCGATCGATTGCCGACCTCTACCGGCTCGACGCGGCGCTGCTCAGCAGCCTCGAACGCATGGGCCAGAAGAGCGCAGACAATCTGATCGGCGCGCTTGAGGCCTCCCGTCAACAAGGCTGGGCCCGCCAGCTCTATGGGCTCGGAATTCATCACGTTGGCGAAGTGAATGCCAAAGCTCTGGCGACCAGATTTCCGGAGGCGAGCACCCTGCAAACCGCTGCCTGCGACGCACCTGAATCGATCACCGCAGTCTTCGGCATCGGTGCTGAAATTGCCCAGAGCCTGCAGCAATGGTTCGCCAACCCCTCCAACCTCGACTTGTTGGCAGATCTACGGAACTGCGGCTTCAGCCTGGCCCTCAGCGCCGAGGAACACAGCCTTGTGGAGGCCAACAGCAGCCATCAACCCTTGAGCGGCAAAATATTCGTGCTCACTGGCACATTGCCCAGCCTTACCCGCTCCCAAGCCAAGGAGCTGATCGAAGCCGCCGGTGGCAAGGTGAGTGGATCCGTAAGCAAAAAAACCAGCTACGTCGTCGCTGGTGATGAGGCCGGCAGCAAGCTGGCCAAAGCTGAGAGCCTGGGGGTGACAATTCTGGATGAAGCGGCGCTGCAGGATCTTGTGAACTCGCCACAATCGCGATAGCCGGATTCACCTCATGAGCACCCTGCTCAGGCGTGCCCTGAACAACATCACCGGCGAGTGGAAGCTGAACCTGGAAAACCGGGTCCCACCAAAAGAGCTCTACAAAGCACGGATCGCCTCATCAAAGCCTTCCCTTGGCTTTTTTGTGTTGCTGATCTGCTCCGCGGAAATCGCCACCCTCGGATTGATCTCCAACAGCACCGCTGTTGTGATCGGCGCCATGATCGTGGCCCCTCTGATGGACCCGATCCTCAGCCTGGCTTTTGGACTCTCCATTGCGGACAACCGCTTGGTGAAGCGATCGGCGATCACAGTGGTCATCGGCGTCGCCACCGTGGTATTCACGTCGTGGCTGTTGGCAATGGTGCTAGGCGTCAGCGAAGTGAACCGTGAGATGACGGCTCGCACTGCGCCGAACCTGATCGATCTCATGATTGCGGTGGCAGCCGCTATCGCCGGGTCCTTCACGATCACGCGAGACAAGTTGTCGAACTCGATCGCTGGAGTGGCCATCGCGGTGGCCTTGGTGCCACCCCTCTGCGTCAGTGGCATCGGACTCAGCCTCGGTTCCGAACTCGTGGCCGTGTTCGGACGGGGCACAGTCGCCGGACTCACCAATCAAGTGGCGGAAGGTTCCTTTCTGCTCTTCCTGGCCAACCTGATCGGCATCACTGTGGCCAGCCTGGTGGTGTTCATGGTGCAGCGCTACGGCAGCATTCAAAAAGCCTGGCGCCACCTCCTGGTTTGGTTAGGTCTGCTGGGATTGCTCTGCATTCCGCTGTCTTCATCGCTGCACGATTTCAGCGTGCGTCAGCAGATCAACAGCAGATTCACCAATTTCAAAGCCGGCCTCATCCAGGAAAGCCGATATTCGGGCCCCAATCTGAACACCTTGCGCCGGATTCGCATGCTCTACAGCAATGTTCGCGTGGTCAATAACACCGCCACTATTGAAGTCGTGTTGAACGTTCCCACCAAACTCGTGGGCAAAATTGGGCTTGCAGAATTTCAAGAGGAATTCCGCCGCGGTGCCATCAAGGACTACGGCCTCAAAGAGGTTGAAATCAATATCAGCGTGATTCCCACCCAGATCCTCCGCTACGACCCCGCAGCTGGAACCACCCCATGACTGAGCAGCCCATCCACCGCTGGATCAAAACGGACTGCGGCCGCGCCAAGTATCTCGAGCTCGCAGCCCGGTCCGGCACACTCGCCAAGCTGCGTTTGGCTTGGTTTGTGTTGATCGCCGCACTCCGCGACGCTCCCTTGCCCAATCCCGATCATCCCTCAAGTTGATCGGATCCGGCCTCCAGCACCCGCCGTGCCGCGCGGCCAACAAGCCACACCACAGCCACAGTGGCCAGAACCCCCACCACCCGCAAAGCCCATCCGGCGGGGCTCGCCTCGCCGCTTAACACCTCCCCGAAACGCGCCACATCCCCCGCCAAGGCACCAAGAGCGCAAAACAGGATCGTGCCGGGGATGATGCCAATCAACCCAAGGTTGTAATCACGCAGACTCACCTCGCTCAGGCCATAGGCAAGGTTGAGCAGTGAAAAAGGAAAAGCAGGTGATAAGCGCGTAAGCAATACCAGCTTGAAACCTTCACGGCTCACCGCCCGTTCGATCGCCAGCAACTTGGGAAATCCTGCAAGACGTTGTCGCGACCAATCGCTGAGCCAATGGCGTCCCAGCAAAAAAGCAGCTTCAGCACCCAGGCTGGCCCCAACGAAAACAATCAGGCTTCCCCACCAGGTGCCGTATAACGCTCCCGCCAGCATCGAAGCCCAAACTCCCGGCAGAAGCAGGGTCACCCAGATCGCATAAAGCGGAATGAACAACAAGGCTCCCAGTGGAGACTCCAGCCAAGCGATCACCTCACTGGATCCGAGCCAATCCAACACGTTTCTGTTCCGGCATGCGGTCGTTTCTACTCCTGAAGATTGGCCATTGAGTGGTGCTTCCCCTCCAACCCCGGGAGATGGAAGCGGCTGGCAAGGTAAAAATCACGATCCTCAAAGTGCAGGCCTCCACCAAGTTGGTTGCACTTCACGTCCAGTGCCCTAAACAACGAGAACGCTCTGCTCAGGCCTTGAGCAACCTCTCGACTGGTCTATGCGTTGTCGAAGCCGTGATCCGAAACCCAACAGGGCCTTGCAACGGATCGCACTCCTTGCCCTGGGAAGCCTCTTAACGGCCTGCAGCAGCAAAGAACCCACCACGCTGCTGCGGGTAGCACGAACACTGCCATCCAGCGAAACCGTCACACCAGCCGACAGCGAACGGGATCGCAATCTCTTGCGCCAATTCCAGATCAGCGTGCGGGAAGTGGTGCCTGGCTTACAGCTCCAGCCATCCCTCTATGCAGAGAAAACGATCCAGGCTGAACTGCGGCGCCAAACCAACAGTGGACTCGGCCCGGATCTGGTCATCAGCGATGCCCGCACAATTCACACGCTATTCCAAGCCCGTTTGCTTGACCCGGTTCCCATCACCCAAGACCAACGGGACGCCGTCGCACCAGCACTGCTCAAACGACTGACCAATACCCAAGGCGAAGTCATCGGTCTGCCCGTAGCCCAATCGCTCCAACTGGCCTGTTACGACAAACGCAAACTGCAAGAAGCACCGACTTCACTGCAAGAGCTCGCCAAGGCCAGCGGCGGAGATTCCGTATTCGGAATCGCGCAGAACTTTGAGGATCTGTACTGGAGCATGGGCAGCTTCAACGCAGGTCCAGCGCTCTTGCGTTCTTTGCGCGGAGAAACACCAACACCCGCACAAACTCACCAATTGGTTCGTTGGCTGGACTGGCTACAGGAGATCAGCTTTCAGCAGAACGTGATCTTTCTGCGCAACCAACCCACCTTGAGGCGCCAACTGGTCCAAGGCCGACTCGATTGGATTAGCTGCTGGAGCACGCAGCTCCCACAACTCAGAGAAGCGATGCAAGAGCATCTCGGAGTGAGTGTTTTGCCGGCTGGGCCTGAGAGTCAGGCAACACCGGTGAGCAAACTTCAGGTGTGGGGCTTGGGTCGCAACTCCAGCCATCAGCAACGCACCAGTAGTGAAGAGCTGATGCAATTCGTCGTTCAACCCTGGGCCCAAAAAACCTGGGCGCTGCGATACCGAACCAGTTACCCGGTCAACCCAGTTGCGGCTGCAATCGTGAACAGCCAGATCCCGGGTACCGATGAGCTTTATCTCATGAAGTCCAGAGACGGCATCCTTATCGGAGACGAAATCATGACCACACTGGATGCCAATGAAGCACTCCGCACCGACCTTCAAGACATCATCAATGATGTGATTTTTGGAACTGAATCACCAGCACAAGCAGCCGGAAAGATGCACAATCTTCTGAAGAAAGCATCATGAGCTTTAACCTTCCAACACTCTTTTGTTCCGTCGCCCCTGAAGAAATTCTGGTTGAAATCTTCAGTTGGATGGCCTTCCTCCAGCGCTGGACGGTTTTAACACAATTACTGGTGGTGCTGATGGTGATCTTGATCGCCAGAACCCGCAGCATGCAGCTTGGGATTCGTCGCTATCGCATTCATCAACTGGTCCCCGAAGCCCTGCGCGTGCTGATTGGACCAGCACTGGTGTTGATCACAGCAGGTGGCTTCGCCCTGGCACAAGCCCCCTTTGGCCTGCTGCGTTATTTCGGACTTCTGTGGCTGGGATGGAACCTGTTCACTCCTCTCAAACTGTTGGTGGAACGGGTGAACCCACGCTTCCCCATTGGCGAAGTGGAGACCACACTGTTCAAGCCGATCTATGTGTTCAGCGCCACCTTGTCACTGCTGAGCCTGCTGGGGAGCCGAGAGAACCTCGCCAGAATTGGGGTCGCCAATCTCTTTGGAGTGGATATCACTCTGGGCAAGATTTACACCGCCATCGTGGCGATCTATTTGATCGTGACTGTTGCCTCAAGACCCGCAGCGCTTTTGGCCTGGCTCAGCGGTGTGGTGTTCGGCGTGAAACAACGAAACCAGCGCGGACTTGAACTGCTGTTTCGCTACAGCGTGATTGGCATCGGCGTGGTCGGCGTGGCCTATTACATCGGCATCAATGGCAACGCCTTCATCGCCATCGCTGGAGGCCTATCTGTGGGTATTGGTTTCGGCATCAAAGAAATCATCTCCAATTTCATCAGCAGCATCTGGCTTCTGTTTGAGGGTTCTGTTCGCCCAGGGGAAATCCTGATGATCAACGGAGATCCCTGCACAGTGCGCAAGCTCGGCCTGCGGGCCACACAGCTGCGTCGAGGCCGAGACGGCGCTGAACTGCTAATTCCAAACCAGAACTTTTTCACGCAAGAAGCGGCTTCTTACACAGCAACGGAAACATCACGACGCGACAGCGTGGAGGTCGGCGCTGCCTATGACCATGATCCTGATCACGTGATTGACGTGCTTCTTGAGGTCGCAGCAGAACACTCAAAAGTGAAGGAATATCCGCCTGCATCAGCATTCGTGACCGAATTTGCCGACTCATCGATCAACTACAAGATGCTGTTCTGGGTTGCGGATCCCCTTGATGCCTTTGCCGTCGGCAGTGATCTACGCCGCGCCATCTGGAAGCGCTTTGAGAAAGAGAGCATCACCATCCCCTTCCCACAACGACAGGTGTATCCAATGGAATGGCCACCCAGCAGCCAAACCAGCCATCGCCCACAGCTCCAGGCCGAACAAACCGCAGAAACTCAGAAGAACGCTGACGTGGGCTAAGTTTCCGGTCGCGACGCATCAGTCTTATCCCTGATATCCAAGCAGCCGCAAAACCCAACATTGAGTTCCTGCAAAGCAACACTGGCCTCGCGGCAGGAACGGTTGTGCTCATCACAACCTGGCTGCTCCTGCACTTGCTGAGCAGGCATGGGCGCAACCTGGGCAGCAGCCTTGCCAGAGCCATCCGGCGGCCTGTGCTCATTGGCCTTGGACTCACTTTGTATGTGAGCTGGATCACGCACCAGGCCAATCGACAACTTGATCTGATAGCTCAGTCCGGCGTGGATCGACTGTCCATGACGATGCTGATCGCCAGCATTGCTTGGGCTGTGATGAACATCGGCCAAACGCTGTTGCTATCAGCATCTATGCGCCGCTGGATTCAGATGGAAGATCAGCAGGATGAAGCCATGCTGATCAACGTGTTGAGCAAGCTCTACACAATTCTGGTGCTGTTAGTTGTGGCAGCCGCAATGATGTTGAACTTCGGCATTCCATCGGGTGCCATTGCCACTGTGCTGGGCGGTGCCGGCATTGGCTTCACCTTCGCAACACAGCAAATCAGCCAGAACTTCCTTTCGGGATTCATGCTGTTTTTCAACCGACCCTTCAAAGAAGGTGATTGGATCAGCGCCGATGACCTAGAAGGAACTGTGGAAAAAATTGGCTGGTATTACACACGAATCCGCACCTTTGAGCGCCGGCCACTGCACATTCCAAATTCAGTGTTTGCCACAACACCCATCACCAATCCTGGCCAGATGTACAACCGCAGGATCAAAGCCACCATCAGTCTGCGCTACGAAGATCTCGACCGGATCCAGGCCGTCACAGAGGAGGTGCGATCCATGCTGGAGAAACATCCTGACATTGATAAAAATCAATCGATCTTGGTCAATTTCAATGCCTGGGATGCATCATCGATCAACATGATGGTCTACTGCTTCACTAAAACAACAGCATGGCAAGAGTGGCTGAATATTCAACAAGCCGTATTCCTTGAGATTGCCTCCATCGTGAAGAGAAGTGGTGCTGACTTTGCCTTTGATTGCACCACTCTTTACCCAGCGCCAACGACATCGCAATCAGCCCTTAATAGCAGCCTTGAGCAACTCAATAAGCCAGGATAACGGGCTCTTTAAATTGCATAAACTACAACTTCTTCGGTAATCCGCAATCACTATCGGTGATGATCTTGATTGACCAATCGAAAATCAGCTTGATGCCGATGTGTAGAAACGGAGTGCAAACAACCAGAAAGCACGAGCCATCGCGAAGAACACCACAGCCAGTGCAAGACCTATGAGCACCATCGGAACCGCTGCCTCACCAAGCAACACCTGAGCAGGCACTGTCGTGAGGAAGGCCACCGGCAGTACAAATGTGAACAACAAGCGCAAAGCCGGCGGATAAGCACTGAGGGGATAGCGCCCAGAGGCCAGCAGGGCCCGCAACACCTCAGTGGCATTCCAGGTCTTCACGAACCAAATGCTTGTGGCAGCAATCAGGAACCAGAGCGAATAAAGAATCAAACCTCCGGCCAAGAGCATCACCAACATCGTCACTAGCGCCGGCAGCGTGAGCTCGACCCCAGCCTGTGCACAGCCCCAGATCAACAACACCACCCCGAGACCGATCTCAGGCAACCCTGCAGGTGAAAGCGTGCGCAACGAAAGCCAGAACTGGCTGTCGATCGGCTTCAACAGCACGAAATCAAGGGTGCCCTCGCGCACATGGGTGACGATCGCCCCGAGGTTCGGTCGCAACCAGGTGCTGGCCATGCCGTCGAACACGGTGTAAAGCCCCTGCACCATGAGGGCCTGGGCCCAGGTCCAGCCCCCGAGCGTTCGATCCGGTCCGAAGAGCAGCGACAGCAGAAACAAACTGCCAGTGAGGCTCATCGCTACCGCCAGCAGCTCGATCAGCACATTGGCCTGATACTCCAGCTGCACGGCCACGGCCGTGCCCCAGAAACGACGCAGAATTCGCCAATAGCGCGCCATCAGGCCCCCATGGCGCTGTAGCGGCGCACGCCGGCCCGCCAGAGCAGCAGCACCAACGGCAACAACACGGCGATCCAAGCCAGCTGGGCCCCAAACCCCGCGATCAAATCCACAGGCTGCTTGGCCAACACCCGAGCGGGGAAGTCGATCAGATACGGGAAGGGCGTCCACTGGGCCCAAGCCCGCACCGCCGGCGGGAACGCCGTCAGCGGCGCAAGCAAACCCGAGAGAAACACAAATGGAATGAACTGAAGCCGCTCCAAGGCGCTGGCCTTCTCACTCCAGAAGCAAAGGGCGGCGATCAAGCTCTGGAACAAAAAAGCGATGGCAAAGGCCAACCAAGTAGCCAGCCAGGCCAGCAAAAAGCCGCCCAATGACGGCAACCAGAAGGCCTCGGGTTGCACAGCAAAAAACACCGCAGCGATCAGGGCCGCGAAGGGCAGGCGCGTGAGCTGCTCACCAAGGTGAGCCGCCACATATCGCCAGAGCGGGTGCAACGGCTGGAGCAGGTAGGGCGATAGACGGCCTAGCAGGGCATCCTCCTCAAAGGCATACACCACCCACACCACCGAAAACTGGCGCACCAGAAAGGCGCTGAGGAAATAGCGATCTAGGGCCACACCATCGAGCCCCAAGCCGGTGCGGGCCGCGCTGCCACTCCAAACGCTGAGCATGATGAACGGCAGAACACCGGAAAGGGCCCAGAGGGCGATCTCGGCGCGGTACTCGAGCATGTGGGCGTACTGGGAGCCCAGCAGCACGCGGATAATCCGCCGGTTCAGCCCGAAGATCCGCATCAGACGCGCCCCTGCCGGAACAGCCCACCGATCAGTTCCTCAATGGGCGGGTCGGTCACATCTAGATCGCGCACGGGGAAACGATCCAGGATTTGCGCCACCACAGCAGTGAGCTGGTCGCGTGGCACCAGCATCCGCACGTCACACCCATCCAGCTGCTCCAAACGCCCCAAGCCGACCAAGGCATCGGGCTCCACCGGCGCCTCCAATTCCAGCCGCACCTCCCGCTCCGGCGCCAATTGATCCGCAAGCGCCTCGAGGGGGCCGTCGTGAAACAGCCGCCCCTCATGAATCAGCAGCACCCGCGGACACAGCGCCGTGATGTCGGCCATGTAATGGCTGGTGAGCAGCACCGTTGCCCCCGTGCGCCGGTTGTACTCCGCCAGGAACTGGCGCACCCGAGCCTGGGCATTGACATCCAGACCCAGCGTGGGCTCATCCAAAAAGAGCACCTCCGGCTCATGCAGCAGCGCCGCCAGCAGTTCGGCCTTCATCCGTTGGCCCAAAGAAAGCTTGCGCACCGGCCGGGTGAGCTCCTCCCCCAGCTCCAGCAGATCGGCCAACTGGCTAATACGCCGCCTAGCTACGCCATCAGGGATGCCATACACCGCGGCATTCACCCGCAGCGAATCCATCGGCGGCAGATCCCAGAGCAGCTGCTGCTTCTGCCCCATCACCAGGGTGATTCGACGCAGGAACTCGGCCTGGCGTCGCTGCGGCCGGTGCCCCGCCACCTGCACATCTCCGGCGCTGGGGTGGATCAAGCCGCAAAGCATTTTCAAGGTGGTGGTTTTGCCAGCGCCGTTGGCACCAAGAAAACCCACCATCTCGCCGGGCTCGATCGAAAACGACACGTCCTGCACCGCCACCACATCCCGCGTACGGCGCCGAATGAAATGGCGCAGGGTGCCCGCTAAACCGGGCTGCTTCTCGGCAACCCGGTAGGTCTTGCTCAGCCCCTCAACCTGAATCACCGATTCAGCTCAGGTCCGCCAGGCGCTTGCGGGCCAGATCGGCCTGAGCCTGCTTCTCCGCCAGATTGGCCTGGCACTCCGCCACCACCTCCGGCGGTGCCTTGTCGGCGAAGTTGGGATTCCCCAGCCGACCCGCCAAGCCCTTGATCTCCTTCTCCGCCTTGGCGATGTCTTTCTCCAGGCGACCCGTCAGTGCATCGAGATCCACCAGACCTTCGATCGGTAGCAGCACCTGCAGCTCACCACTCACCCCCGCCAGAGCCTTGGCCACTGGCGCAGCATCGGCCTGTGCCGGTGTCATCACCGCCACCGACTCAGCACGGGTCAGCGCCGTGATCTCGGCCGTGCCCTGAGTGAGCACTGCCGCCAGCTCGCCGCGGCCTGTGACAAAGCGCACCGGCACCGATTGGGAGGGTTTGAGGCCCGCCACCGCCCGAAGGTTGCGAACCACACGGATAGCGCCAATCAGCTCGGCAAAAGAGGCTTCCAAGGCGTCGTCCAAAGCTCTCTCATCCAGCACCGGCCATGGCTGCAAAGCCAAGAAGGTGGTCTCCGGCTCACCCGTCACGCTGTGCCAGAGCTCCTCGGTGAGGTGAGGCATCAGCGGATGCAGCATCAGGTGCATCTGGCTGATCACCTTGGCCAGCACTTGCTTGGCCACCCGCTGATCAGCAAGGGCCTCCGCCGAGGGGTTCTCACCGGGATTGAGCCGGCGCTTGCTCAGCTCCAGATACCAGTCGCAGACATCGTTCCAGGCGAACTCATAGAGGCCTTTGGCCGCTTCACCCAGGCCGTAATTGCTGTAGCGCTCGGCGGTTTCGCGGTTCACCCGGGCCAGGCGGGACAGAATCCAGCGGTCTGCCAGCTGCAAGCCAGCTGGATCGGGATCCCCGAGCTGGGCCGGCGTTTCACCGCCCAGGTTCATCAGGGCGAAACGGGTGGCGTTCCACAGCTTGTTGGCAAAATTGCGCGAGGCCTCCACGGTCGCGGAGGTGTCCTTCTTGCGGTCGTAATCCAGGCGGATGTCCTGACCCGCTCCAGCCACTTCCCGCACTAGGGCGAAGCGCAGGGCATCGGTGCCATAACGGTCGATCAGCAGCAGCGGATCAATGCCGTTGCCGGCGCTCTTGCTCATCTTGCGGTTCTGCTCGTCCCGCACCAGGCCGTGGATATAGACGTCCTGGAAGGGCATCTCGCCGGTGAAGGCGCCAGCCATCATCGTCATCCGGGCCACCCAGAAAAAGATGATGTCGAAGCCCGTCACCAGGGTGCTGGTGGGGTACCAGCGCTGCAGATCAGCACTATCACCATCGGGCCAACCCAGGGTGGAGAAGGGCCAGAGGCCGCTGGAGAACCACGTGTCGAGCACGTCTTCGTCCTGCTCAATCTCTGCCGCTGCGCCGTACTCCGCCTTGGCCTTCTCCAGGGCTTCGGTTTCATTGCGGGCCACCACGTAGGGCGTGGTGTCGGTGTACTTGCCGCCGGTCTCGCTGATCACGAACCAGGCCGGGATGCGATGGCCCCACCAGAGCTGGCGGCTGATGCACCAGTCGCGGATGTCGGTGAGCCAGTCGCGGTAGACCTTCTCCCAACGCTCAGGAATGAAGCGAGGATCCTGCTTCTCAAGAGCCTCTCGGCAGCGAGCGGCCAAAGGCTCGGTTTTGACAAACCACTGGGTAGAGAGCAGCGGCTCCACCGGCACCTTGCCCCGGTCGGAATAGGGAACGCTGTGGCGGTAGTCCTCCACCTTCACCAGCAGCCCCAGCACCTCCAAGCCCGCCACCACCGCCTTGCGGGCCTCGAAGCGATCCAGCCCCTCGAACTGGCCGGCCTCTTTGTTCATAGTGCCGTTCTTGCGCATCACCGTGATCAGGGGCAGACCGTGGCGCTGGCCAATGGCGAAATCGTTGGGGTCGTGGGCCGGCGTCACCTTGACGCAGCCCGTGCCGAAATCCTTCTCCACGTGGTCGTCGGCCACGATTGGAATCTCCCGGCCCACAAACGGAAGCGTGAGCGTCTCGCCCACCAGATGGGCATAGCGCTCGTCGGTGGGGTTCACCGCCACCGCCGTGTCGCCCAGCATCGTTTCAGGCCGGGTGGTGGCCACCTCCAGATGCCCATCGCCGTTGCTAAGCGGATAACGAAAATGCCAGAGGTGGCCATCCACCTCCTTCATCTCCACTTCGAGATCGCTCACCGCCGAACCGGAGGCGGGGCACCAATTCACCAAGTATTCGCCTCGGTAGATCAGCCCCTGCTCGTGCAAGCGCACGAAAGCCTCCTTCACCGCCTCACTCAGGCCTTCATCGAGGGTGAAGCGCTGGCGCTTCCAATCCACCGAGTAGCCCAGCCGCCGCAGCTGGCCCACGATGCGACCACCGCTTTCGGCTTTCCATTCCCAGGCTCGCTTCAGGAAGGCATCACGGCCAAGGTCGTGGCGGGTCTTGCCCTCCTCCTTGAGCTGCTTCTCGAGAATCGTCTGCACCGCGATCGAGGCGTGGTCAGTTCCGGGCAGACAGAGCACGTTTTTACCCGCCAAGCGCTGGTAGCGCACGATCGTGTCGATCAGAGCCGTATTGAAGGCATGGCCCATGTGCAGGCTGCCGGTCACATTCGGCGGCGGGATCACCACCGAGAACGGTTCACCGGGGGCCTTCGGATCGGGATGGAACGCTCCCTGGTCCTCCCAGGCCTGCTGCCAGCGGGCCTCCGTGCCAACCGGGTCGTAGGTCTTGGCCAGTTCGGGCACGGGAGGATGCGCACACAGCCGCCCATGCTCGCAAAGGGAGTGCAGAGAGCGCAGTACCAGGCGCATCAACCTGCCGTTCCACAATGGATTCCTTGTCATCTCGGGGCTGGTGATCTCTCGAATCGGCACTGGTCTGCTGCTGACGCTTCTGCTCAGTGGCTGCGCAACGCGAGAGAAGCGATGGCCGGTGATGCTGTATGCCGCAGCAAGCATCAGCGACAGCGCATCCATTAGCCCAGCCATTCGCGAGGCCTACACCCAGCAACTGACTGAAATCAGAACTGGTTTTCGGCAGCTGTATCCAGAAATCGACTTTCAAATTGCTCTCTATCCGGAGAGCAATTTCATCGATGAATTGCTTCAGCGGAGTGATTTAAATCTGGGACCCGATCTGATCATCACCAACACCCTGCTGGCAGCCCAACTTTTTGAAGTCGGGCTTACCGACGCACAGCCGGCAAACGACGTAAGAGGCAGCGATGGGCAAAAAATGCATGCCTCAGCACCTTTTGCCATCTATCCACAACTAGCTTGTTTCAACAAAACAGCCATCCCAAAATCACCAACAACCACCCAAGAACTGATCCAGATGAGCGATGCGGGTGTTCGCATCGGGCTTTCGACGAGAGCCAGCCAATTGATCTGGTCGGCGGGGAGTAGCGGAGCACTGTCTGCAGTCACAGAAGCACTCCAGAACGCCAATCTTTCCAAAACCCAGAAAGATGAGCTCACAAGCTGGTTCCGTTGGCTTCAACAGGCCAATCGCACAGAAGGCATTCGTTTTCTCAGCAATCACTCGCAACTGCGCAAGGCACTCGCCAACGGGGAACTCGACTGGATCAGCTGCAACAGCGCCAGCACCACGCCTTTAAAACGCGCGATGGGCGAACAACTAGGGGTCGCAGCGCTCCCCGATGGAACCAGGCACAGCGCATCCCCAATGAATCGAATGAGGGTTCTTGCCTTCGGAAATGACTCAACCCAACAACAACGTCAAGCCGCTAAACGTTTTGCAAACTATGTAATGTCACCGATTGTTCAACAGAATCTCTCTCGACAATCAGCGGCTTATTTACCAGCCAACCGTTTAGTCAAACGCCCGCAGAATGATGCGAAAACGTTCAACGCCATGATTGAAGCGCGGGAACAAGCGGAAGCATCCGAACCCGCCATTGGATCCTTCAATCCCTACAGCGAAAGCACAAGGCGTCTCACCAAGCTACTGACGCCGTTGATCTTTGGTCAAACCACCGCTCAAGACACAACCAAACAACTTCTTGACAGCTCGAGCCAAGAGCCATGACCCAACTGCTTCACGAAATCCTGGGCTGGCTTGGCTACTTGCAACGCCCGGCGGTCACACTCCAAGTGTTGTATTGCCTGGCGATCGTCGCCATCCGATCACTCCCCAGCCGTCAACGTCTCTGGCTGGTTCCACGACTCCTGCGGCCATTTCTTGGCCCCCTTCTATTGCTCACGTCTTACGCCATCGCCGAACTCTTTGATGCACCCAACGGACTGCTGCGATTCTTCGGATTGACCTGGCTTGGCTGGGGGGGATTGCAACTCCTGGATATGGCTATGAGGCGCATGATCCCACGGAGATATGCACAAGAGCTTCGCAATCAACTCCTCATCCCCGCCTTCATCACATGCATCGCATTACTGCTCATCGCCCGACTCGACAGTTTGCAAGATTTGGCCGTCATTGAAATCGGCAAAGACATTGACCTCAACATCCCGCTGGGGCAAGCCTTTGAAGTGTTCGTGATCACCTACTTGCTGGTCATGGGAAGCGGACCACCAGCAGGGCTACTCACATGGATCCTGCAGCGCATAGCACGCTTTAGCGACAGCAGCCGAAAAGCGATTGAACTGGTTTTGCGATACACCCTCGCAGGCGTTGGCATTCTCGTGCTGCTGCTGCAAGCAGGCCTGAACACAACAACATTGGCCGCTATCGCCGGTGGGCTGTCGGTGGGCCTTGGCTTTGGAATCAAAGAGGTGTTCGCCAATTTCGTCAGCGGTCTCTGGCTGCTCTTTGAAGGGTCCATTCGCCCGGGAGAAGTGCTCATGCTTGACGGTGATCCCTGCGAGGTCAGGCGCCTCGGCCTGCGAGCCACCACGCTCTGGCGCGACAGAGATAACGCCGAACTGCTGATCCCCAATCAGACTTTCTTCACGCAACTGGCAACCACCTACACGGGCAGCGACCGCATGCGCCGAAGCGAAATCAGAGTTCGAGCCGACTTTGAACACGACCCCGAAGTGATCCTCAATCTGCTGGAGCAGACAGCACTGGGCACAGCACGTGTTCTTCAAAGCCCGAAGCCCAGAGCACTACAAGTGGCTTACAAGGAATCGAGCATTGAATATTCACTGCGCTATTGGATCGATAACCCGATGAACAACATCGGCATCATTAGTGATGTCAACCAGGCGATCTGGAAAGCCTTTCAACAGAACGGAATCAGCATTGCCTACCCAAGACAGGTCGACTACATCCGTGAGCTGCCAGAGCTCATGCTGTCAACGCAGAATCAAGCCCAACGAACGACGTCTGATGCCGCGAACCCGCCGCTCAAACGCACCGAAGAAGACTGCTAAATCCCTGCGCGTTGTATTCACACATCCTCACCTCCTCAACAGAAGCCTGGATGGCACGCAACCTTCTGCCTAAAACAATAAAAACAAACCACAATGTCGTTCATCACGGTCTCTAACGCTTGATCCGAAAGCTCGCCGTAAGTCTTCTGCTGATGACGTCCTGGCTTGTCTCAAGCTGCGGACGCATCGGAGACGAGATGCCGGTGTTGCTCTATCTGGCCATAGCGATCGACAAGGACGCCAACATCGACACCAGCACGCAGGCTGACTTCCGCAGAAGGGTCGCGCTGATTGCTGATGACTACCGCAAGATCCACCCAAACGTTCAAGTTCAATTTGAGCTCTACGAGCACAGCAAGCTGCTCAGAGAGCTCAAGCGTCGCGACGCCTCAGACCTGGGACCGGATCTGATCATCACCGACACGCTGCAAGCCCATCAACTGTTTGCAGCTGGGCTGACTGATGCCATTCCGTTGCCTGAGGCCAAACGTCTCGACACCGAAACCTCACTCTGGGAAAGGGTGACGCTCAGCAACGGAGAGATCGTGGCGCAACCCATCGTGATTTTTCCCCAGATCGCCTGCTTCAACAAAACCGCGATTCATCCAGCACCTGCCACGTTGAGCGCTTTGCAGCAAACAGGAACCGCCGGAGCACGCGTCGGGCTGCCGGTGAAGTTCGCCGAACTGCTGTGGACCGCAGGCAGCCTTGGCGCGCTACCAAGCTTGGCGCGTGCCGGAGACGGAGAGACCCTTTCCACGCAAAACATCCAATCGATCCAGGACTGGCTCCAATGGCTAGAAGATGCCAGTGCCCAAAACAAGATCACCTTTTTCAAAGACCAGGGCCAACTTGAAAACTTGCTGAAAGAGGAGGAGCTGGACTGGGTGACCTGCAATGCCAACAGCCTGCCGCGACTTCGAGAAGCTTTAGGCGACAAGCTGGCCGTGTCCGCATTACCCGACGGTCCAGGCGGTGCAGCAAGCCCCGTGAATGACGTGAGGGTGCTCGCACTGGGCTCCAACTCAAGCCCCCGGCAACGTGCCGTTGCCATCAACCTGACCCAGTACGTCACCAACGCCATGATCCAGCGCAATCTCTCTCTGCGCTCCTTGGCCTTTCTTCCCGTCAATCCAAACGTCGACGTTTCCGAGCAAAACTCCACCACCCTGACGACACTCGTGGCATCCAAAAACGCAGCCACGCAGCACGAGGAGGATCTTGCTGGCCTCGTCCACCAAGTCGACCTGTCAAGCAAGGTCACACCAACCCTGGTCCCCATGATCTTCGGCGCCTCCAAGCCGCAATCGAGCGCCGATGCTCTGGTTCAGAGCCTGCAACGCAGACCATGAACGAACTGCTCTGGGAAATCGTCGGCTGGTTCGGCTATTTGCAGCGAGGCTCTGTGATCAGCCAGCTCCTGCTCATCGCCGGCATCAGCGCGGCCTGGCGACTGACCGCACATCAGCGATGGCAAGTGAAAGCGAATCGCTCGCTTCGCTTGATGGTGGGTCCGATGGCCGTGCTGCTCACGGCATGGCTGATTGGAGCAGGTGGGGGCAAAACCGGATTGATCAGCTATGCCGGTTTCTGCTGGCTGGGCTGGAATCTGCTCAGCCTGCTCAGGAAGGTGTTGCAGCGATTCATTCCCGCCGAGCAAGTGCGTTCCCTGGAAAGCCGTTTGCTCAGGCCTCTTTATCTTGTCGTCGCCGGCTTAAATCTGATCAGTCAATTTGATAACCCTGTCGATCTCGGCGTGATCAAACTGGGCAATCTATTCGGCGTTGCTGTCAACTTAAACACGTTGATGCTTTCTTTGCTGGTGACTTACTTGCTCTTAGTCGCCAACAAACCGCCCGCTGCCGCCCTGGCCTGGTTGCTCAAACAATTGCTTGGTTACACGGAAAACAGCCGGAAAGCTGTCGAACTCATCATCCGCTACATGCTGGTGGGCATCGGTGTTTTAGCCGTGAGTTTTCAGATCGGATTGAACAGCACGGCCTTACTCACGATCGCCGGTGGGTTGTCAGTGGGCCTTGGCTTTGGCGTGAAAGAAGTGTTCTCGAACTTCATCAGCGGAATCTGGCTGCTATTCGAAGGATCCGTTCGACCTGGAGAGATTCTTGTGGTCGATGGAGACCTTTGCGAAGTACGCAAACTCGGCTTGCGTGCCACCTTGCTTTGGCGAGGAAAAGACAATGCCGAACTGCTGATTCCCAATCAGCAGTTCTTCACCGATCAAGCCACCAGTTACACCGCCACCGACCGCATGCGGCGGAGCCAAATCAGAGTCGGCGCGGCTTACCACCACGACCCTGAAAAGGTAATCGCCATCTTGGAACAGTCAGCTCTTGGCATAACAAAGCTGCTGGAATATCCAGAACCCAAGGCACGTTTAGTGAACTACGGGGATTCAGCAATTGAATACTCACTGAGCTTCTGGATGGAAGACCCCATGAGCAATGCAGGGATCAAAAGCGATCTCAATCGGGCGATCTGGAACGCATTCCAACGCGAACAGATTGAAATCCCATTCCCTCAACGCGTTGACTACGTCAGAGAATGGCCACCTGGAGATACTGGTGATCAACAGGCGGACGATCAGCACGCGAGCTGAACAACGCGAGGCAACATTCAGGACTGCGAAAGCCGCTGGAGATACCCTTCACGTCTACCAGCATTGATCCAGCCCGTAGCAATGGTTTTACTGAATTGGTGGTTCACACGACCACGATGAATATGACTGGGTCCCGCGGGGAAAATCACTAATTTCCCGCGCTCCGCCTCTTCATGGTGCTGCTGCCAGTGAAACTCAGTGCCGGCGTCCTCCACGGAGTTGCAATACAGGATCCAAGCCAGCACGCGATGCACAGGCTCCGTTGCTTCGTCGCTGATGGTCCAATCGCAATGCCATTGGCGAAAGCCTTCCCCGGGGGCGTAACGCTGGAGGTTGAAGATGGGCAGCACAAACAGTTCCCGGTCGGGACACACCTCCCGAAACATCGGGCGCTCCTGCAGATAACGCTCCAAGCCAGCTGTCACGCCACGCATGATCACCTCAGAAAGAGCGCAGGCTTCCGGATCACTGCGATCAATCGCAACAAGACTGATGTCCGTGCTGACCTTTGCGGGTTCTTGATCGCCTGCAGAGCCAAAGGCAATACCAGGACGCTGAAGATCCTGACGGCGGTCAAAAAACGCCATCACGCCATCGGACACAGAAGCAAAGCCCGCATTGCTGTATTGCCCGATCAAATTGGAACCTTCCATCTCAGCCATCCATCGAACTCCAGGGAATCGCCATCACGGCATCGAGCTGCTGCCAGCGAGTGCGCTCCATCACCCGTCCAGTCAAGCCCACCCGCTCGAGTGCCTTGGCCACATGGTCAGGGCTAAGCACTGCGGGATCCTCTGGGGCCTGAGAAAGCACTAACACCTGCTGCTCAGCAGGGTCAGCCAGCACCTGAAGTTCAAGATCTCCGAGTTCCCGCTCAAAGAACACGCGCCGCAAGCGAGACGTCAGCGGTTCACCCAGAGCCCTGGCGAACTGCTCGAGGCTGTCGCGTTCGCCAGACAAACCGCAATTGAGGGCGAGCCAGATCAACAATTTTGCCCAGCTATCAACCGTCCAAAGTGGCTGAAAGCTCTCCCGATGCTGGCGAATCAGCTCCATGAGAGCGAAATCAACCAAGGTGGCTTGCAACTGATCAGGATCTGGATAGCTCATGCTGATCCTCACTTGAGGACATCCTCACCCCCGGGGGTCAAACTGGTGCAGTGCATGTCCGCCTGACCATGACCCTGGATCTCAACGATCCCGAACTCGAGTTCTCCGATCTGGTGTACGCCTATCAGAGCTGGGTGATGGCGATCATCAACGACGAGAAGCTCGAGGGAGAAGAAATCCTTCTCACCGATGAGATCGCTGAAGACGCTCTCAATGCAATGCGCTTCCTCCCCGGGGAAGTCACAAGCGCCATCGAAACCTCGCTCGCTCGCGTTTACGACGTGGACGCCGATGAACTGGCTGCTCTGCTCTTCCCCGAAGACTGAGCTGACGAGCGAAACTGCTCTTGAGCTGCCATCGCCGCATGGGCTGGACCATCGACGACATGCCTGACCAACGGGGGCGAATCGCGCTCGTGACAGGAGCCAACAGCGGATTGGGCCTGGAAACAACCCGGGCCCTCTTGCAAGCAGGCGCAACGGTTCTGATGGCCTGCCGGAGCCGCCGCAAAGGAGAGGCTGCTCGCTCTCAGCTGCTGGAACTGGGCTCATCAGGAATTGATCTGCTCCATCTGGATCTTGCTGACTTTGCAAGCGTGGAAGCCTGCTGCGATGAAGTGAAATCGCGTTACGGGCGGCTGGATTTGCTGATCAATAACGCGGGGCTAATGGCACCACCACGCTTGCTGAGTCAGCAAGGCCATGAAATGCAATGGGCCGTGAATCACCTCGGACATTTCGCTCTCACCAACGCACTTCTTCCCCTGATGGAAGGCCGAGAGCAGGCCAGGGTTGTCACGGTCACATCCGGAGCGCAATATTTCGGCGCGATTGCTTGGGATGACCTCAACGGCGATCAGCGTTACGACCGCTGGAAGGCCTACTGCCAAAGCAAACTCGCCAACGTGATGTTTGCGATCGAGCTGAACCAACGCCTGGAACAAGCAGGAAGCAACATTCGCTCCCTGGCTGCCCATCCAGGCCTGGCAAGAACGAATCTGCAACCCATGTCGGTCGCCGCATCAGGAGCCTGGCAGGAAGCCATGGCATACCGCCTCATGGATCCGTTGTTCCAGAGCGCTGCACAGGGTGCACTGCCACAGTTGCTCGCTGCCACCAGCCCCGCAGCCAAGGGGGGTGAACACTATGGACCAGGACAATTCGGCGGCATGCGTGGCGCCCCCAAACCACAACCAATCGCACCCAGCGCTCGCAACGCAAAGAATCGCGAGCGCCTCTGGCAAATCAGCGAAGCCCTGATCGGCACCCGAAGCAGTGCAATCTGAGATCACCATGGAGCAACAAGGATCTACAGCCACCCAGCGTCAACAGTTGCTATTGGAGGAGCTCCAACGCAGTGGGAGCGAAATGAGCGGGCAGCAACTGCACCGTCGCCTGGAAGGACAGCCCGGAGCGATGGGCCTGGCAACGGTGTATCGAAACCTGCGCAAACTTCAGCAATGCGGAAAGGTGAGGTGTCGGCATTTACCAACCGGAGAAGCTCTTTACGCACCAGTTGAACGCGACGAACACCATCTCACCTGCGTGAACTGCGGCTCAACGCAAACCCTGGAGCATTGCCCAATCCATGGCATCCAGGTGAAGGTACCTGACACCAGCAATTTTCAACTGCTCTTTCATACCCTCGAATTTTTTGGGCTGTGCGATGACTGCCGTGAGGATCGTTGAAGGCAGACACGAAACAGCCAACACTGATCTGAGACTGATCGACAGCGCCCATCCCGATCAAGTGCCAAAAGACCGATTCAAGCAATCGCCATCCAGAGGCCTCACTGAGCGACCCTGGCGCAGCCACTAGGCCAGGCGCCGCCACGAGACAAAACCAAGAATCGTGAGATTAGATACGACATCGCCTGCGCAAGCTGGGCCATGACTGGGATGACTTTCAACGACAACGATGGCTTCCCAACCGGAATTGATTGCCCTCACACCACGAGGCTCCTCCATTCACAAGCTTGAGAGCGGTGGATACCAAGCATGTGACCACGAACATCATTGCCATTTCACCAACAGCCTTTATCGAGCCGAAGAAGTGGTGAGGGAAATGGAACAGGGCTACGGGTATCCCTACGCAACAAGCTTTCACGAGATCATGCACTGAAACTTCCAGAGATGGGGTGAAAAGACAACCACAACAAAGTCAGCACAACAGTCTTTGCACCTCGCGCAAGCACAGGGCCATTGCGACGACATGACTGCAATGACCTGCCTGGACGACAACCCATTCCAGATGATCAACTAAGGGGTTGCTTCAGCCAAGTTCAAAAAATTCTTGAAGACCAAGAATTAGAAAGGGCGGCCGGAGACTAGGAATGGTTTCAGACGAATTTTTACGACGGCATTGTGATGGCTATTGATAACAAGATTACTCCCCGCAACGACACAAAGTATTCGAACAACAGTGTCATTCTGGACATGTGAAATCTTCTTCAAAGAGGATTGCCCTAACGCGGCAGCTAAATGCCTGAATCTCTAGCCTCCGGCAATTCTGCTAAGAACTCTGGCAGGCCCAGTTCTCCCATATCCAATCAGCAGAATCACTTCTGCTCTCACACCTCAAGAAGCCATTGCTCACACTCAGAATTCTGGCCCAGCCGCTCCCCTGCCAACCGAACCGCACTGAAGCAGCGGGCTCATCTGAGCCAATCGGACCACGCCGCTGAAGATCCTTCGGACACGAAAGCTTCATCAAGCCAACCATTGGATCAAGAGCAAAGCGATTAAGGGCCATCACCGTGGCCTCATTTGCAAAAGAACCTTGCACCTAACTCTGGCAGCCCTTCCAACCGCGAGAACAAGCAACACCCAAGCTGCCAGCAGGCTGAAAAAGATGAGTATGTTCACTCTGAAAAAACTTTTTATCCTAAGCATCATTAGAGCAACAATATTTTGCAAACTTCAATATCCGACTCAGAACAAATTAAAATATTTACCACTTTCTCGGCCAAATTGTATCCCAGAAGACCAACGGATCAAGAAAGGCTAGATATGGTTACTGTAAAAGTCGATTGAAATGTCAAAAGCATCAAAACTCATTAGAGCTATCGATCAAGCTCTGAATCGATTCGACACCTTCGGAGACGATCCCGACTCTTTTGTCATCAACCTCATCCTGGAACTCGAGGTTGAAATAGAAGAAGTGCTTGAAAATGGAAAGCCAAAACAATTTCAAGCTATATATGTCGAACGTGATCGAGCCCGCATCAAAGAACAAGTGTTGAATCATGTGATGGCTCAAAACAATCCAATCCAGTAGTTGCACACACATCCCGCCCACCAACATTTCTGGTGCATGCAGGGCTACGGTCATCAACAAGAAGCCATGGAGATGCTTTTTTCTCGCTTCTGGACCATTAGGGCATCTGCTGCAGCACTACCTCAGCGCTGAAGGCAGCCAAGCCAGCCCACATGCATGAGACGCCACACGGACATTGCATGGACAACCCGCCGAATGGCCGGCTGCGTATAGCTGAGAAGCCTTGCAGTGATTGATGGGCGATGCTGGGATCGAACCAGCGACAATCTCCTTGTAAGGGAGGTGCTCTACCGCTGAGCTAATCGCCCGTAGTGCCAATTGTGCCTGATCACGGCAGGCTGGATTTGTTGCCGATCGCTTCGCCCGTGGCCTGCGGCCGAGACCATGACCGCACCACAGCGGCCTTCTGCATTCCGATGGGGTTAATCACTGGCTGCTGGTTGGGCTGGAGCGCGGGCACCATGGCAGGTATTTCCTTTCTTTTGGGCGGCCTCTGGCTCTCACCGGATCTCGACGTTCAATCCCGTGCCTTGAAGCGCTGGGGTCCGTTTGGCTGGATCTGGTGGCCCTACCGACGCCTGCTCCCCCATCGCTCGATGTGGTCGCACGGTCCGGTGATTGGCATGACGGTGCGCCTGTTGTGGATCCTGCTGCTACTGGGGCTGGCATGGACTGGGCTGGCTTGGTTGCTGCAACCCGCGATCCCGGCACCCCTGCAGGCATGGCCGACACTGCTCAATGCCGCACGGCAACATCCACGCACACTGTTGGGAGTGTGGCTGGGCTTGGAAGGAAGCGTGTGGCTTCACCTGCTGCTTGACGGCGACCCCCTGCCCGCTGAATGGCCCAAACGATGGCGCGGGCGGCGTCAACGGTGAGAGGGTGGCCGCAACCTTTGGCATCACCATGGCCCAAGACGTGCGAGTCCCCGAGCACACGGACCCTCTACGCCACCTGGAAGCCGTCGTGGCTCGCCTTCGCGATCCAAACGGTGGCTGCCCATGGGACCTGGAGCAGACCCATGAATCGTTGACTCCTTATGTGCTGGAGGAAGCCCATGAGGTGGCTGACGCCATACGGCATGGCGATGACAGGCAGCTGTGTGAGGAACTGGGCGACTTGTTGCTTCAAGTGGTGCTGCACGCTCAGATCGCCAAGGAGAGCCAGCGCTTCAGCTTGGATGCAGTCGCCAACGGCATTAGCGAGAAACTGATCCGTCGCCACCCGCATGTGTTTGCTGATGGGGAAGCACAAGACAGCGCATCGGTACGCGCTAACTGGGAAGCGATCAAAGCAGAAGAGCGGGCCCAGAGGGCAGGCCCCTCCAAGTCTTCGAGCCCTCTCAGCGATCAACTGAACAGCAAGGTTCGCGGTCAGCCAGCGTTAACCGGCGCCATGACCATTTCCAAAAAAGCGGCCAAAGCCGGCTTCGAATGGGACGACATCGCCGGCGTTTGGGAGAAGGTGCACGAGGAGCTCGAGGAGCTCAAGGAGGCGGTCGCATCGGGAGACCGATCCCATGCCCAGGAGGAACTAGGGGATGTGTTGTTCACGCTTGTGAATGTGGCTCGATGGTGTGACATCGACCCTGAAGACGGCTTAGCCGGAACCAATTCACGCTTTCTTGATCGCTTTTCGCGAGTGGAATCTGCGCTGGGTGGAGATCTCCAAGGAAAAAGCATTCGAGAACTCGAAGAGCTCTGGCAGCAGGCGAAAGCGGATATCCGAGCTGAGTCCTAAAAGCCAGCATCAAATCAGCACGTATCGCAGAAATGCACAGTTCTGCGGATCACGCCCATCGAAAATCACTGATGAGACACGATCGTGCCTTCGGTGGTGCCCCAGAGATGTCGCTTCACCTGATCCGCCTGACGGATAAAAGCTCGGGCTTGCTCTCGGGACGTGCAACGACGGGCGCCTTCTTCAAGGCGCATCAGAGCAACAAGCTCTTCAGTTGCAGAGTGCCATGGCTGTAAGGGGGGTTGACTCATCGCTCCACCTAACGAGACACACTTGAGTTAAACCCAGCTTAACCAAAACTTCCACCCCTCTTAGTAATCACTTAGCGATTCCAAGACGGCCGGTCCTGTCGACTGTTGACGCCGCCTGAGCTCGAAACGTCGACCATTGGAGCCAACCGTCGCTTCAGAGTCCCGCACTCAGGGCAGGCGGGCTTGGGCGCCCAGGGCTGCGCCCCTCCCGCAAACATCAACGCAGCAGGAGCAAGACAAGCTCCTCGCGCAACAGCCGTTGCCACAACGAACCAAGCACCTTGGTTCGGCCAACAGCAAAAAGCAGCTCCACGAAAGAGTCGATGCTTTCAGTTCCTGACTGAGGTTTTTGAGTTGACAGGGGGCTATACCATTGGCATACTAACCAAAGAGGAGTCAAATGCCGAAAATCACTGAAAAGGCAGTGGTGCTTGGCGGACGCGCAAACGTCGTCAGATATGCATCTGGCACGTCCTCTGGAAGCTTCTTTTACAGAGAATGGAACGCGAGCACCAAGTCGTACAAGACGCGCCGCATAAAAGGAGCTGAGACACTTGCAGATGCGATTGGGATGGCATCTGATATTGCATTTGAACTAAAAGCGGAAGAAAATGACATCGGAACTGAATTTGCCAAGGCAATACTCAGCAAAGGAAGAACTAACCAAGACGGAGCAACGGTCAACAGCAGGCAACGAAAACCACGAGCGCAAAGCATTGAGATGGCAGTCAACGCCTACCTCTCTGAAGAAAAGAGAAAGCTAGAGGCAGGGGTCATTACAGACTCGACTTTCAGAGTGAAAGCAAATGTGCTCAGGAAGCATTTAATAACCTTTCTCAAAGAAAGGGGGGTTGACAAAACAAATGCAATCACCGCGACAACATTCAACACGTATTACAGTTACAGCGCAAGATACACACGCTTATTTCAAAACAAACAAATCTCGATTATCAATGAATTTGCGAAGCGGTTCTTGTTAAAAAACCGCTTTATAAGTGCAGAAATTATGCCAAATATGATGCTATGCCCTCGATTAGAAGTAAGAAGGTCAGACAGAATGGCAAACCCAGCCATTAATCCAGACGACTGGAGAGTGATTGTCGATTACGTGAGGGACATATGGAGGGTAGAACCAATACATAACCTGGCATATCCGCTAACAAATCCAAACTGGCGGCGCACATGGTTTTTCAAGAATGCCTTCTGGCACTACATCCTTCTATCGAAGAACACAGGGATGTCACCAGAAGAACTGATGAAACTAAAGTGGAAGAATATAGAAATACGCGACGAGAAAAGGATAAACAGCAAAGGAAAGCAGGAAGAATGGCTTGTCACCTACATCCATACACCACGCACAAAAACACGTGCTTCACGCGAGATACCTTGCAACCAAGGCAGAGAACTCTCCAGATGGATGAAATTCATAAAAGAACAGATCACTGAGGCAGGACTAAATCACAACATCAATGGCGAATCGTACGTGTTTGGGAACATCTTCCACGAGGTAATGAAGCCAGTGCAAAACCAAAATTACGCAAAGGCTTGGCGAAATATCGTTCAAAGCACACTCAAAGACAAATTAAGGGGACATCCAATCAGCAATCACCCATATACATTGTATTCAATGCGTGCCACATTCATCGAAGATCATTTAACAAAAGGAACTGATATTTATCAAGTTGCAAGGATTACTGGGCACGATGTCAAGACACTCATGGAAACCTATGAACGACTAGATATACAGAAGCGCTCAAGGGAACTCACAGAGCTCGAATGCGGGATGAACAAAGAAATATCGGATTCAATTTCTCTGTTAGACATCGAGCCAAAAAATACCCAGTAAACACAAACCGCTCAGCAAAGCGATATCAGAACAAATAATCTAAAAAAGCTTCAAAAGAAGAACAGCAGTCCCATCACAAGGACGATGCCTAAAAGAATGCAAAGGAGAGACATAACTCTCAAATCTTTAAGAGGAATAAGAGGAGAAGCTCTTTGTTCATCACTGATAAGTGCAACTAAGTTCGCTCTACACGTCGATAACGCCAATTCTGAGTGCAATAGGTATTCCTTACCCCAGCGTTAAGGCGCTTAACTTCCATGGCTATTTTAAACCTGGAAACTCTTTCTTTTGTGCCGTAAGCGTCTTCAGTGAGTCTGCTGACAAGATCTCACTGATCGAATAGAGCATTGCGAGACTTAGCACTCATTCAAAGGATGGAGAAGGAGACAAGGTCCGTTTTCCCTTTCTTTTTGTCCACTCCTTGCGAATGAATTGAATCACTCGTTACTCAAGGATCAAAGCAGTGCCAGGGCATTCAATCCTTGATTATTTATTTCATTTTAATATGCAGCGAATACCTGAAATGCCACCATTAAATCATGGATATTTTTGACTTGATACTTTATTTCTTATTTAGGGTTGCGCTGTTTTTTCTCGTTGTCATGCTGGCAACGTCAATACTGACTGATTATTCCATCTCAGCCGAAGAAGTTATTTATCCAATCCTTATTATGGGTGTTACTTATATCCTATACAACCGAAAGCAGTAAGTAGTTTAAACAAGACGCAAAAGCGTAATGCTGTCGATCAATAGGCAGTAGGGCACTTAAATCACTGAAAGCACAATCAGTGCCGACAACAAAGAAAGATATAGCGAAGCTCGGACAATCTCCCACCTACGCCTTGAGTAGTTGGTAGTGACTTCAGTCATCCAATGAATGCTTCGACTGTCTTCCCCTCTTGATTTCACCACGCCTTTTCTTGGCGTCAACCCTCTTACGTTGAGAGGAACGAGTAGGACGTGTTTCCTTGCGTTTGGCTGGGAGAGGCTTGATACCCTCACGAATTAAGTCTCCGAGCCTTTTGAGTGCTATTTGTCTATTTTGAAATTGTGAGCGCTCTTCAGATACAGAGATGCGTAAACACCCATCGACAATTCTTGTCTCATACAACACGAGAAGTCTCTGCTTACGAAACGGTCCAATGGACTCAGAATCCCTAAGAGCCCAAGACAGCTCTACAGCAGTTTCGACTTTATTGACATTCTGCCCTCCAGCACCAGAAGATCGCGAAAACTTCCAAGACAGTTCTGATCGCCTAATGGTGACTCGAGCATTGATGACCAAGTCAGAGTCAAGCATTAACTACTTAACGTCTAAACCGGCTTTTGCCTCACGGTTAGGAATCAAAGCAACCAATATTTCAATGAGAATGAAGACGAAATTCTTCACGGCCATCAAAACAAGAAAGGCGAGCTTCCCAAGGAACTTAAGAAGAAGGAGGAGTGTCTGAAGGAAAGGGTTCATGACTTAAGCAACACGACGAATCATTCCATCAATGACTTGAATATTGCGCCTTGGACGAAACGACTGAACGCCAAATAATTGGATGTGGGTTTTGAGTTGCATCAAATAAAAGGAGTGAACTTTCCTTTCTTGCTCAAATGGCAAATCAATGTGTCTAGGAGAGCCATTAAAAGAGGAGGAGCTTTTCATCAATCAAACCTTTGCTTTGAGCTGCTTCTTCAGCCCTTTAATTTCTTCTTCAAGCTCAAGGTTTCTCTTTCTAAGCGAAACGATGTCTTTACGCAAGGAGCTAACGGGCTTCTTAGCAACAAGGGTGACATATTCAGCCAAGAGCTCATCCATACCAACAACTGTTGGACGTTTGTTCTTGGGCCTCCAACCCGTCAGCCCCTTGACATCTGCCTCGGTGACTCGCTCACCAGCGAGCAATTTACCTTCAACAACCTTCTTTGTTTTGTCGTCGGCATTGGCGACTCGAGAAAGTGTTCTGATGCCAATCAAGTTAAAGGCATCCGCATCAAGATCAGTTGTGCTTAGCCACTTCTCCCAAGCATTTGCCAAATCCTGAATCTCCTTGGCGCTAAAGGGAACCAACCCCGATTTCTTGAACTGCGTCCATTCACGTGGATTGGACTTGGACTTGCCGCGAAGCACCTCTTTCAGCTCAAACAGAGCCTTGCCGCAGGTTGCGAGGTAGGCGCCCTGAGCATTCCGCAGCTCAAATACCGCCTCTCTCATTGAATCGACCTGGTAGTCGGAGAGACGAGATGTATCAACACCCGTCTTGCCGAAATCAATAGAGATGTCAGTAATTTCCTCTAGGCGCTGGACAAGAGGCATCAATGGCGCAACCAGATAAAGACCTTGTAGCGCACGGGATGGGGAGCAGGCAACTCTCTACTAGACGATTCGTCCAATAGACGCACCGACCCGCCCCAAGGCAATCTATTAAAAACACCAAAAGCAGATTATCTGCGCCCAGATGACGCACTTCACCCATGGAAGCGACCGATTGCAGCAATCGAAAGCTGAAATCACTGACATCAACCCGCTCCCGAAATGAATCAAAGCAGTGACAGCAAAGGCTCAGGGAGGCAGCTGAAATGAACGCTTAAATCCGCAAGTATTTGAATAAGCGCAGTGCTTTCAGCTGACAAATTGCCAAAAGGTGTCAACAGTCCAGACCCATCCCCACCCCCCTATATATAGCGCAACTACGACCTCCAGCGTTGCTGAAGACGCTATAGATGGGGCCCACAAGAACGTCAGACTCCCCTGCCAATATCCACAAAATACCAACAGCCAAAAATGCTTGCATTCAAGCCAATGACTGAAACAACCAGCTCAATTCCAGAGTCGGTGGCATTCACGCCCTGACCTCCGGAGCCAGAAGCCCCCGAGATGTGCCATGGCGGTTCAACCGCAGGAATCACCAAGCGGTGAGTGATTCGCAAGTCTTGAACCATGACAACGCTCCGGCCGGGCTCCTAGGGGAACAGATTCATACGCAGAAGCTCATGTTTGGCATCGAGCTTCTGCAGATGCTCGGGAAGCCGCAAATCAATCGCATCCCAGATCGGCACCCGGAGATAGCCGGCCAGGGTGCGGGCATCATCACGAATGGCATGAAGCGCGCCGTGGTCGGTCACATTCAGCCGCCGGCCATCGCGGCATACCAGGTTGAGTTCATAGCTGTCATATGAGTTCTTGTTGCCACGCACAAACTCGCGCAGCAACTGCAGAGAATGCACCTCCCGCAACGGCGTCGCTCGACCCCGCTGAATGAACACTTGGTTGGCTTGATCGAAGCAAACCTGCAGACGACGCATGTGCCAGATGAAGTATCCAGCCATCCCAGAAAACGCCAGTGGAGCAATCGCCATCAGCGGAGCCTGAGCGACTGAGGGCGTTACCAAGAGATGACCGATGCTCATCACAACACCGAACAGCACGATTGCACTGCAAACCAGCATCACCAAGGGCGTGACCTCAAAGGTCAGCGTCGAAGCCATCAATCCCTTGCGCAATCGTGCCCGATGCGTGCAGAAATTGTTGCCCCCGCGCACCAGCGGCGTCCAATCGATCTGCAAGGCCAACGCATCATCAAAACAAGCAGGATCCAAGAGCTCCCGCTTGTCTTCGAAGACCGACAAGACCGACTGGATCCATCCCATGTGAGCTCTACATCGATGGGTGCAGTCTGTGCCGAAAGGAAGTCCAGGTCGACCGACGTTGGTCTTAGCTAGGGAGGTACCCACGGCGTCCAGCCATGATCGAGCCATCTTCAGCCGCTGATGGCTGGATTGATGAACCCCACCAAGGGGTGCGCTACGGCCTTGCCGGTCACGTGCTGGTAGAGGAGCAAAGCGACATCCAGCGGATCACCGTGATAGAGAGCGAGCGTTATGGGAAAGGGCTTCTGCTCGACGGCTGCTGGATGACGGCTGAACGGCAGGAACGCCACTACCACGAATCGCTGGTGCACCCGGCGCTCTGTGGCGCCGCGGGTATCGAAAAAGTGCTGGTGATCGGAGGTGGCGATGGCGGCACCGCTCGGGAATGTCTGCGCCACGCCGGTGTGAAGCACCTCGACATGGTGGAGATCGATGGGCGTGTTGTGGAACTCAGCCAGGAGCATCTGCACTCGATCGGCGGCGGCTGCTGGAGCGACCCCCGCTTTCATCTCACGGTGGGCGACGGGATCGCCTGGGCCGCTGCAGCCACAGACGCCACTTACGACGTGGTGATCGTGGATGGCTCCGACCCAACAGGGCCTGCAGAGGGTCTGTTCAACCGCACCTTCTTCCAGCACTGCCGGCGCATCCTCAAACCGGGCGGTGTCTTTGCAACGCAGAGCGAATCACCGGAGGCCTTTCGGCAAGTTCATATCGAGCTAGTGCGGATGCTTCGGGAGGTGTTCGACCATGCCGACCCTCTCTATGGCTGGGTTCCGATGTATCCCAGCGGCTGGTGGAGCTGGACCTTCGCAGCACAGGGGCAACCCCGCTACCGACAAACTGATCCCGAACGGGCAGCGACCATTGCCGCGGGCTGCGAAATCTGGAGCCCACGCTGGCAGTCGGGTGCTTTTGAGGCCATGCCCGCGTTCATGGAACGGGAGCTGATGGCATGACGGAAGACTGGAACAGCCTCTTTGACCAGGAAGGGGCGATCTTCATGGGAGCGCGCCGTGAACCAGACGGCTGCCAGGTCGGGCTATTCGGAGTGCCCTACGACGGCACCACCTCGTTCCGCCCTGGAACCCGCTTTGGACCAGCCGCCGTGAGGGAAGTGAGCACAGGGCTCGAGACCTATTGCCCTCAGCTAGAGCGTGACCTCGAGGCCATGGCCTACGCAGACCTCGGCGCCGTTGCGATTTCCTTTGGTGCTCCAGACCCGGTGGTGGACGCCGTACAAACGGCCACCGCCAGCGTGCTGAGCCAGGGCCTCAAACCGCTCATGCTCGGAGGGGAACACTCGATCACGTCCGGGGCGGTCGCTGCGGTCGCCGCCCATTACCCCGACTTGGTGATGGTGCAGCTGGATGCGCACGCCGATCTGCGCAATGAATGGCTAGGGGCCCATCACAGCCATGCCTGTGCAATGCGGCGCTGCCTGGAGGTGCTGCCCAGTCAGATGCTGCTGCAAATCGCCATTCGCAGTGGCACCAAGGAGGAATTTTCAGAGCTGGCAAGCAGCGGACGCCTCACCCCCTTCGAGAACATCGCTCAGCGACTCCATCCACTCCGAGGCCAACCTCTTTACCTCACCGTGGATCTCGACTGGTTTGATCCTGCAGTTATGCCTGGAACAGGCACACCTGAACCGGGGGGATTTCTTTGGCAGCACTTCGCAGAGCTTGTGGATGAACTAAGGCACCACAACGTCGTTGGAGCTGACGTAGTGGAGCTGGCACCCCAGCTAGACCCCAGCGGCATCAGCAGTGTGCTGGCCGCCAAGGTGACCCGGAGTTTGCTGCTGTTGCTGGGTCAATAAAAGTGCGTTGCATCTAGACGCTGCTCCCGCAACCGCCGGTGTTGGCCGCTCAAGAGAGTGAGCACCAGGGTGGGATGGCTGTGAATCAGCTCTAAAAAACTTTTGCGGTCCAAACGAAGAGCATGAACCGGAGTAATAGCCCTAGCTGTACGACTGTGGCAGGAGTCATCCGCCACCAGGTCCTCGTAGAAAAACACCTCGCCATCGTGGTAGCGAAGGCGATCGCGACCATGGGAAGTCAACTCGACCAAACCACGCTCGATCACATACAAAGCGTTAGCGGTATCACCACGCTCAAACAAGACGCTACCCGTGGGCAGCAACAGCTGTTCCACGTTGCGATGCTCAGCGATCAGCTGAACGGCTGTCGGCATCGACGTAGGGTCCGGCAACAAGCGCAAGGGAGAGATATAACCATTCTTGCCAACGCGTCAACGCCCTGACGTCAGGAAGGCGAAAGGCCGTCGAGATCACAAAACGCGGGCAGGCTCATCGTGGGAATGCACAACTTCTACGGAAGAACCAAAATCAAGCTGTCGATCACCATCGAGGAGGGTCTGATCTGCGGACACCAAAGCAGGAAGCACCGGAGCACGGGGTGTCCAGTGATGACAGAAGAGAACGCGGGCCAACTCTGGGTGCACCTGCAAACGCCGCAATCGGCACCAGCCACCACCAGAGGGGGATGAGCCTGCAACGCAGTGGAGACAGGAGTGGCAGGTGGCCTGAGACAGACGTGTGATCTAGAGCTCAGTTCAAGCTAAGGACGATTGCCAAAGCGGTCGACAGTATCGGTGCAATCTGCGGCTTTGCTTCCACTTCGGGCACAAACCGAAGACGAATTCATAAGATCCGGTGCACTGCAGCAGATGCGCCATGGACAACCTCAAAACACCTCTCCATGGCCGCTGCCTGGAAGCAGGCGCAAAAATTGTTGAATTCGCTGGGTGGGATATGCCGATCCAGTTTGATGGAGTGTTGCAAGAACATCAGGCCGTACGCGAACGCTGCGGACTATTTGATATTTCGCACATGGGCGTGTTGAGCCTTAGCGGTGAGCAAGCAAAAGAGGCTCTCCAAGGCTTGGTGCCCACTGATCTCTTCCGGATCGGGGAAGGACAAGCCTGTTACTCGGTGTTAACCAATGAACGGGGCGGGATCATTGACGACTTGATTGTCTACGACAATGGGTGGAACAAAGACCTCCATCAAGAAGAACTGTTTCTTGTCATCAATGCTGCAAGAGTAGAAACAGATACTGAATGGATCGAGAATGGCGTCAAAACCTTTGAAATCAACGTAACCGACAAAAAGGGCGATGGTGTGCTGCTGGCACTACAAGGGCCGGAAGCAGAAGACAGGTTGAAAGAGATAACCGGTCTAGATCTACAAGAAATGCCACCTTTTGGACATCGCACATTCAGCACTCGAGATTTTGGGGAAGTGCTGATCAGCAGGACTGGTTACACAGGTGAAAATGGATTTGAACTGCTCTTCAATGCGCAAGCTGGTGGGCTTTTCTGGGATCAATGCTGCGAGCGTGGCATACAGCTCTGCGGCTTGGGCGCTCGCGACACTCTCAGGCTGGAGGCAGCCATGCATCTGTATGGCAACGACATGACCGAGGAAACATCACCATTTGAAGTCGGCCTAGGTTGGCTAGTCCACCTAGAGATTCCAAAAGAATTTATCGGACGCAAAAAACTAGAACAGCAAGCAGAAAGCAACACCAGCCGAAAACTGAGGTGTATCAAAATGGAAGAGAAGGCAATACCCCGAAAGGGATACAAAATTCAGGATGCAAGCGGGGAAATTGTCGGGGAAGTCACCAGTGGTGGGTGGTCCCCAACATTAGAAGCAGGGATAGCACTTGCGCTGATCAAGCACAACAGCAGCAAAATAGGAACTGAACTTACTGTAGAGATCCGGGGCAAGGAGCACGCTTGCAAGATCGTTAAAAGACCATTCATAAAAAGAACGTAAGGCGGCAATCAAACGCCTGCTAATGAATGCTTAAGGCCCAATCCATTTCCAAACCATAACAGTCAAATCGTCAAATTGCTCTTCGTCTCCCTTGAAATCATCAACGTCACTAATGATGGCATTCATTAGTTTTGCAGGACTGAAATCAGATCGCTTCATCAGTAGTTCCCGAAGCCTCTCGAGGCCCCAGCCTTCGTTGGAAGGACCACGAGCATCTACAAGACCATCGCTATAAATCACCAATGAATCACGTGGCTGCAACTGTGCAGACGATAAAGAATATTGAACAGTGTCAAACAACCCAATGGCTGGACCCCCAATCGCATCCAACTTGGACAACCCAGAAGAACCAATCAATAGAGGTGGTTCATGGCCCGCACCAATATAAGAAACATGGCCCGTCGTCGTATTGATAGCGGCGATAAATACTGTGGCAAACATCATGGACGAATTCTGATTGGAAGCCATATAGCTATTCGTTTGCTCAACGGCCAAGCGAATGCATTCGGAAGCAATTTGATCAGCTTGAGTGTGGGGGACACCATACATAGATTCACCTTCATTAAGACGGCCAGAGAGGTCTAACAACTTCGAGCGAATCAGGCTTCGAAAAACTGACATATACAGTGCGGATGGGACACCTTTATCACAAACATCGGCAACAACCAGAAAAACATGCTGGCCCGCATGAACCATGTCATACCAATCCGCACCGATGGTCAGCGCAGGACGAGAAAAGGCTTCAACCTGATAGTGGGATGATTTGGGGAGATCAGTTAATAAGAAGTCAGCCTGTATAGCCTTGGCAGTATCCAACTGCATTTCAGTAACGGCAAAAGAAGTTGCTTGAGCCAGAAAAAGCTTGAGCCGATTAGCTGCACTTTGAATATCGCGAAAGAGGCCACCCATCTCGTCATTGGCGGTAATCGGGAGCTCGACATCAAAGTCACCATCGCTAATGCGATGCAATGCTTCACCGGCCAATGAAATAGGAGAGGTGATTGCACAGGCCCTGGATCTAACAATCAAAAACGCAAGTAGAATACTTGTTAGCCCAATCGACAAGAGAATAATTCCCAAATTGCGCATAGCACTCAAGGAACGATCCTCATTGAGGAGAAGAACGATTGACCATGCTGAATCAACTTGAGAAGTGAGAACAAAATATCGGTCGTCCCCAATACCGATCGATTGAAATACATCCTTCCCTCTCATCGCACTTGTGATGACGGGATAAAGGCTTGCATATTTAGAAGATTTGACGTCTTCAATATCGGGGATTGATAGCGGCTGAGACCTATCTCCTGGAAAAAGAAGTTGCCCTGTAGTATTACTAACTAAGATCAAAGCACTTTCAACTCCATCGGGATCATTCAGAAAATCATTCTGTTGTGATTCACCGGATAAAAGTGCAAGACGTTGATCTGTAAATAATTCATAGAGTCCGGTGTCTGCGGCAAGCTCTTCAAGTGGTATGCACATCACAAGGATGCCAGAAAGATCAGTCCGCACAGGAACTGACATCACGGCTGTTTGATCAATAAGATCTTGAACAGGTATGACCACATCTATATCTTTTTGTAGAGTGCCTTTCTTAAAAACCGGCTGAGCAATATTCAAACACCCCTGATCAGTGGTACGAGACATCACGCTCTGATAAGTCGGATGGCCTCGTAATGCGGCCTGAAAATAAAAACGATTCAACTGATTGGCTTCAGAGGCAAGCTTTTGCTGAGGACTAATCGCACCTGTGTAGGCAAGAAGTTGAGGCGCCACTGAGCTTGCGGTCCAAAAACGCCAAAGCCGCCCTGGTTCTGAAACATTCAGACGATCGAAACTAGCCTGAATATCTTCGACACGCGCTTGACGTAGTGCGGGAGCCTGAGACAAATAATTTAAAGAGAAAGAAACTCCAGTCCCCCATTCTTTAAGACCATAAGAAATCAACTCAGCTTCAGCCTGAAGGCGTCTCTGACCAGCTTTATAAATTCGAGCAAGGACAAGCTGATGAACAAGTACAAAGCCAATTCCCAACGTAGGCACTAATGCAACTGCAATGCCTAATGTCAGTTGATCTCGAATCGAGGAAACATGCAGCCGAGAGAAAAGGCTATCCAGAAAGCGATGACGTTCTTTTGGTTGCAGCTTAGTCATCCCAAAATCCTAAGATCAGAACAAACGGCATGCAACGTTCTCGTATCAATGTCGCAGCATGACAACAAAAGGATTGGCAGCATGTATTAACGGTAAGACCAAAGGGCGTCAACCTTTTGTCGTCCGGACGATCCCAGCAAAAAGCGCCTAGGAAGAATGGATTCATAAACAGGCTGAGACGAATCACCAATCAATACAAACTTGAATTGGATTTGCTGGCCAAGGCTGGCGTTAAATGCAACTTCACAAATCCAGGTATTCTGATTTACATATTCCATTCCATAGCCGAAATCAAGATTCCAATTTCCAAGTTCAGGACAATCACCTAACAAAACCACAGACTGGCCAGGTAACGTCTCCAAACCATTGAGCTGAAAGGTCACAACGAGAGTACCGTCGACACGTTCCCCCGAGGAACTGAAGAGATAGGAACCAGCGCTTGGGACGTTGAGATGAATTTTGCCATCAGCAGCAAATAGTTCTTCATTCGTTAAAACACAAGAAAATTGCTTGGAATGAAGGGGGCCAGGCAAGTCCAAGACAATATTGGCCTGCGGACCTTTATTCAATACACATAAGGCAAATGAGTCACGATAAGAGCGAAGAAACGCATAAATATTCTCCGAAACATAAAGCTGACGATGTGACCCAAAAGTAAGGGCTTGGTTGCTTCTCCGTGTAGAGATTAATTTCTCAATCAGAGAGAAGCCTGAACTTGTGATGTCCCACAATTCCATCATTGGTCTGTTGTATGGATCACCGCCGCCATCTGTTTGATTAACAAGATATTGCTCTGTGCCATAAAAAATACAGGGAACTCCGCGAAGACAAAAGAGGAGTATCAAAGCCTGCTCCAATGAGCAATGATCATCACAAACAGACAAAAATCGAGGCATATCATGGTTATCAATAAACGTCACAAGCTCGTTGGCTCTGTGATAAACATGGTCATACGTCAACAAGGTTTCTATTAATTGGAAACCACCTGGCTCTTGACCAGAAAAGGCAAATCGGATCGCATCACATAATCCAAAGTCAAGAATTGACATTCCAGATTGATTTGCATAATCAACAGTTCTCTGCTCCCAAGGCTTACCGAAACCATATTCACCAAACAAGAACAACTCTGGCTTGTGAGCCTTCATATCAGCCGTAAATTCCTGCCAAAACCAAATAGGCATATGCTTGATGGTGTCAATACGCAGTGCGTCGACACCCACATCCAGCCATTCAATAATTGCAGATTTGATATATTTTCTGTATTCGGGATTGCACTCATTAAAAGTAGCAAGACCACACATCTCGCCATTAATCAATTGATACTCATCCTCCCAATCAGTAATCTCAGCATTATGGTGATAAAAGCCACTTACATCATTATTAAAATCACACAAAAGCTTACCATCATCAAAGACAACCCCCTTGGATCCATTCACATCAGGTGAACTGTGGTTACAAACAACATCAAGAACGAGCTTGATGTCATTGGCATGAAGTGCGTCAACAAGCTCACGTAATGTCGAAGAGTTATAGAGACTATTAGGCTCATCGGTGGGCAAAAACCTAGGATTAATTCGCTTGAAATCTTTTGTCCAATAACCATGCATTGGTGCACGGTCATATTGCATATCATCAACCTGCTCAAACAGAGGTGAAAGCCATACTGCTGTAATTCCAAGCTGTTTGAGATATGGAATTTTTTCTATAATGCCCCGAAGGTTTCCACCCCAATACTTTCCCCATTGTGTCCACGTCTTGTCATATAAGCCCTGTTTTGAACCACGGTCCCAGACTCCTTGTCTCTCTTCTTCGTCGCTTGTAGCGTCATAGAAGCGATCAACGATGAGGAAGTAAATCACCTCCTCTCGAAATTCACGCTCAGTAATGAACAGGCCACGCGTGGTCTGTTCAAGCCCAGACGTTGAAGATTGAAGATTCATTTTTCAGAGCAAATGCGGGAAACGGCGGTGACGACAAGGGCTTACTCTCTCAGATCCAATGAGTCAAAACACATCAGGCTGTCAAATCAAGAGGATAGAGACATCACATATAAAGAAGAAATCGTAAAGAGTCACGAGGAACTACCAAGAACAGAAGAGTTGCCCATGTAGCACATCAAAAATCTCCTAGAAAACAAGATAGAACGCTTAAAGGCCATTGCATTCTGGCAATCGCGGCCTTCACCGAAGCCATAGACACAGGCAAGGAGTAGGGCAAAAGCTCCTCTACTTATTTTTAGATTTGAACAAATAAAAAAAATAAAACCGTATCAATATCAACACAAAGGCGCGTGATCAGAAATACCTATTAATTTTTTTTGCAATCAAGTGTTGGCCGGCATCTATGGCTACTGTTGAGTCGGCTTGGTCATTTGGAGTATTAAATTGGCCCACAAAGTTCTAGTGCTAATTGAAGAGCATTATGACGAAACTGAGTTTAATGTCTTCAATGACTTCTTTCCGAGCAACGGCATCGAAGTTGAATATGCTTCGTACCTATGGGGAAATGATTCATTAACCTTTGAAGGGAACGACAAAACGAGCAAAGTCGAGGTTACGCAATGCGTTAGCAAGACCAATTTGAGTGACTACAAAGGTCTGATTCTCATTGGTGGATACGCCATGGATCGACTGCGCTACGAAGAAAAGTGCAATGCCGTCAATCAAGCACCTGCTGTTGTGCTACTGCGCAAAGCAGTTGAAATGATGGATCAAGGATCAATAGCAATAGGAACAATCTGCCATTCGCTTTGGCTATTTTGTGCGGATCCGAGCCTGATTAAAGGAAGAGAAGTAACCTGCGCACATAATATTGTCTGCGATGTCGAAAACGCAGGTGGAAAAATAATCAATGAGTCTGGGACTAACGTTGAGTTACATCAACATGGATTATTGATTACAGGAAAGCATCCAGGCTGCGTTGATGTTTTCGTGAAAGCCTTTAAATCTGCCATTGAAAAACTTTAATTGTCAACACAAAGTCTAAAGCCACTATCACTCTAAAACAATGAACGACCTTTCCTTCACTTTCTCTGATCTGATCTCTGGATACGTCACCTCGTATAACGAGAATGAAAAACTCATCGGTATTAAAACATCTGACGGAAGGGACTTTGAGGCAAAGCTAACCGGTAATTCGTACGCGAAATTAAGCCAAAACTTAGGAGAGAGCTGGCCTGATCGATCAGGTCAATTAAACAAGCTCTTAGTTCCAGGGCAAATGATCTTCGTATATGGAACGTTCTTCCCAGAAGACAAAGTCAAGTTTGAAGTGAATTACATCATCTTTGCAGGAGATGCAAAGGATGAGTATCGCTACGCCGATGAACAAGGCTGGTGGATCAAACAAATCGATCAAATTGCATCATCGTATTGTGAGTGGCAATTCAATGCACCAAAACAAGAGATTGACTACAACAACTACCGCACAATCATTAACCTGACTGGCGGGAAAGAAGAGGAAGACTATCTCCAGGAAACAGACACAATTTCTAGGATGGTCTATGGAATGGCTTGCGCATACATGCTGACGGGAAAAGATTTATATTTAGATGCTGCAGAAAAAGGAACGGAGTATTTACGCGATAAGATGCGCTTTACAGATACAGACACTGGTTTAATTTATTGGTATCACGGTCAAAAGGTGGGAAGTAGTGGAGAAGAGCAAAAGCTATTAGTGTCCGAGTTCGGAGATGATTATGACTGCATCCCAGCTTATGAACAAATCTATGCATTAGCTGGCCCTGTTCAAACCTACCGAATCACAGGTGATCCTCGTATCATCTCAGACGCGGAAAAAACGGTTGATTTGTTTGACGAGTGTTTTAGGGATAAAGAAAAAGGTGGCTATTACTCACACATTCATGCAGTAACACTCAGCGCACATGACGCTAGTCTTGGCCGCAATCAAGCGAAAAAGAACTGGAATTCCGTCGGAGACCACGCTCCAGCTTATCTCATTAATCTTTGGTTGGCGACCGGGGAAGAGCGATACAAGAACATGTTAGAGGACACCTTTGACACGATTACGAGTCATTTTCCAGACTATGAGGAGAGTCCATTTGTCCAAGAAAAGTTTTTCGACGATTGGAGCAAAGACCAAACATGGGGATGGCAACAGAATCGAGCAGTTGTTGGACATAACCTCAAAATAGCGTGGAACTTAATGAGATTTTATGCCGAAATGGGCAAGGATAAGTATGTCGAGATTGCACAAAAGATAGCGTCTTTAATGCCCAAGGTTGGTTACGACACTCAAAGGTTTGGATGGTATGACGTTGTGGAGAGGGTACTAGGAGAAAACGAAAAATATCACCGTTATGCTTGGCATGATCGAAAAGCATGGTGGCAGCAAGAACAAGGAATCCTTGCCTACTTAATTCTGCAAGGTCATATGCCAGATAATGATGATTACAAAAAATATGCCGAGGAGTCGGCAGCTTTTTACAACGCCTTCTTCTTGGATAATAACGACGGAGGTGTCTATTTTAATGTGCTTGCGAATGGGGTCCCATACCTAGTTGGCACTGAAAGATATAAAGGTAGTCATTCAATGAGTGCATACCACTCCACTGAACTTTGTTTCCTGTCAACAATCTATATCGACTTGATGATTAAAAAACGGCCTCTTGATCTGTACTTCAAGCCAATGTCTAACGGCTTCAAAGACCGCTTACTCAGAGTCGAACCTGACATCCTTCCCAAAGGATCTCTGTATATCTGCAAGTGTGAAATTGACGGTAAAGAATACTCTGATTACGATTCTGAGACAATGACCGTCAAACTTCCAGAATCAGACCATCGACTCAAAGTCAAAGTCACCATTGGAACCAAGTGAGGAGTACCAAAACATGAATGTTCAAAGTGAGACTTTTCAAAACTGGCAGGTGATCAGAGTGAGTGGACAAATCGATTCGAAAACAGTTCTAAAACTGCGAGAATTCATTGATTCAGAGCTTAAGCCTGATCAACCAGTTGCCCTAGAGCTGACCGACGTGCCATTCATGTCGAGTGCGGGCTTACGCACACTATTAACTCTTCAACGAAAAACCAAAGAGCTCAATATCGATCTTGCACTAATCGGACTTAGCGAGGGGATTGCAGACACAATGAAAGTGACAGGCTTTTATCAGTTTTTCACAGTGTATGCGTCACTTGAGGCGATTTCTGGAGTTTAAAAGAGATGAATTACGAAAGAATTGACAATCTGCCAACAGATACTCTTGAAGGGTATCGGACAAGGCCTGGGAAACCTCTACCCTTCGGCGTTTCACATGTCCCGGGTGGCCTGAATTTCTCTATCTACACTTCTGCGGGGACAGCCTGCTCATTAATGCTGTTCAGTCGAGAGAGCAACTCACTACTGGCTGAAATCAGAATCCCAGATCACTACCGAATTGGAGATGTTTACTCCATCGTCGTCTATGGTCTTGATGATGAAGACATTGAATATGGTTTCAAAGTTGATGGACCCAATGCACCAGAGCTTGGGCATCGATTTGATGCCAACAATATTCTTATGGATCCTTATGCGCGGGTTATTTCAGGACGCGATGTGTGGGGTGCAGAGCCCGATTGGAGTAACAAATACCAATATCGATCACGCGTTGCATTTGATGACTTTGATTGGGAAGGCGACAATCCCCTTGAGATAGATGATGCTGATCTTATCATCTACGAACTTCATGTAAGATCCTTCACAAAGAGCGAGTCATCAAATAATAAATTTAAAGGCACATATGCAGGCATTGTTGAAAAGATTCCCTATCTCAAATCACTTGGTATTAATGCTGTCGAATTGATGCCCATTTTTGAATTTGATGAGTTTGAAAACTCGAGAATTCATCCGGATACTGGTGAAAGACTTTACAACTATTGGGGTTACAGCACAGTTGGATTCTTTGCTCCTAAAGCCGGTCTTGCAGAGTCAGGACGCTTTGGTATGCAGGTTGATGAATTCAAACAACTGGTGAAACAGCTCCACCAAGCGGGTATCGAGGTGATTCTTGATGTTGTGTTTAACCATACAGCCGAGGGGAATGAACGCGGACCAACAATTTCATTCAAAGGCCTAGACAACAAAATATATTACATGCTTACACCGGAGGGTTATTACTTTAACTTTAGCGGGACAGGGAATACCCTTAATTGCAATAATCCAGTCGTCAGAAATCTAGTGCTCGACTGCTTGAGGTATTGGACATCTGAATACCATATTGATGGTTTTAGATTTGACTTGGCAAGCATTTTAGGTCGTGATCCATGGGGTGCACCCCTTAGCAATCCACCACTCCTGGAGTCCCTCGCTTTTGATCCAATTTTGTCATCCTGCAAATTGATTGCTGAAGCCTGGGATGCTGGTGGCTTATACCAAGTTGGTACATTCCCCGCCTTTGGTCGTTGGTCTGAGTGGAATGGAAAGTATAGGGATACCGTGAGACGATTCCTGAAAGGTGATGATGGCCAGCTTGGTGAAATGGCACAAAGAGTTCAAGGATCTCCAGATCTCTATCAGTGGAATGGTCGATCACCAGCAACATCAATTAATTTCATAACCTGCCACGATGGGTTTACATTGGCAGACTTAGTTTCATTTAATGGGAAACATAATGAAGCCAATGGGGAAAACAATCAAGATGGCGGAGACGACAATCACAGCTGGAATTGTGGAGCAGAAGGTTGGACCGAAGACAGTGATATCCTGTCTCTTCGCAGAAAACAATGCATGAATGCATTGAGTATGTTGATGACAAGTAGAGGGACGCCAATGTTGCTCATGGGCGACGAATTTGGGAGATCGCAGCAAGGCAACAACAATGCTTACTGCATTGATTCTCCTCTTACATGGGTCGATTGGAATTTATTAGAAAGCAACCACCTATTGTTTGAATTTACACAGCAATTAATTGCTTTCAGGCACTCACACCCATGCTTGCGGATCAATGATTTTACACATAATGGAAGTAAATACTTTCCAAGCTGTAGCTTCCATGGGACATCACCTTGGCAGGTGAATTGGTCTGAAGAAGCAAAACAGCTTGCCTGGCTTATGAGCTGCGAGCCATCAGAGAATAGTGATGCTGACATCGTTTATGTCGCCACAAATACAGCTCACTACGCAACATGGTTTGATTTACCGTCGTTACCAAATGAATATGAATGGTGTCTAAATTTCAACACCGGTGACACACAGTCACCTGTTACAAAAGAGTCGTCACCATTCAAAGAACAAGGAATTTTAGTCGGAGAGAGATCCGTCGTTATTTTTTCTGCGTCTCGCACCGAGACGTAATCCAAAACAAACCTTCAAACACTTCTAGGCTTCACCAACATGGCACTTGCAATTGACGTCACCAAAACTGAAGATTACGTCACCATGACTCTGAGTGGTGATGTAGATACCAAAACTGCTCCAGATCTATTGAAGGAATTAACTGGGCTTGAACTGAATGCTCTGAGCCAAATACGGATGAAGCTGGCTGATGTTGGCTTCATGAGCAGCGCAGGACTCAGAGCTCTAGTTTTTGCAAAGCAAAAAATGCCTCAGAGCTCGCATCTGTATGTGATTGGAGCAACGGATGTAATTAAAGAAACGATTACGAAAACTGGCTTGGCCCAAGCAGTTGTTATGGTGAGCAATGAGGATGAGATTAAATGAAATGAATAACACGATGAAAGAGCAAAATCTAGGTAAATACGAAGCACCAGCTTCGATGGACTTTTGGGACAATTTTACCGATTTCGCGACTGAGCAAATCAACAATTCGCAGTTAGATGAATCCCGTGCTTACAAATTGAGACTTGCCTATGAAGAATTGATCTCCAACATCATTCGATATGCAAACGATCCAACCCAAGAAAGCAGCGAAGGTGCCAGACTCGAGGTATCATTCGCACTGGCAAATATTGATTCAGAGACGTGGATTATTTTAAAAACGAAGGATACAGGTTTGCATTTCGATCCAAACTTCTATCATAGGTCCCCGGTTGATACTGATCAACCGGTGGCTGAACGTCAGATTGGCGGCCTTGGAATTTTTCTGATTGAACAATCAGTCGACAAGGTCACGTACGAATGGATCGATAACAAAAATGTTTACGAGCTAAAGATGAGCTGCTCTAAAAATTAAATCCATCAATAAGCCATATGATTAGTAGCCATCCAAAGCTTCTAATCTCAAAAAAAGCAAGACCACTGTCTCCATCTCTGAACGCACACCAAACAGGAGTGAAAGGAGACATTGAGAAAGCAATGGCAACGAATGTGCCCAATGGCAATTGCTGACTGTTGTAATAACAGGCTCATCGACAGAACCTACTGAATTTTGGGTTTTAGATTGACCTCAATCTCAAGGATACTTAGAATTTTATGTTAGCAAACTAATATTTCAGCGATTAATTCAAGAAGCCTAAACAGCAAGTCGTTACTAAAATGAAAATAAAGTCGCAGAAAATGCTCTTAAACGCCGCCCCATCAGTGCGCCACAAGCATTGGCTGATCATTCTGGCAGCCTGTCTCGGTGCAATTGTCAATCTGCATCCGTACGAACTCTATATCAATGTGAGTTTGACGTTTGGCATGAGCATTGCTCTCTTAACCCTCTTCATCTTAAGAGGCTGGTGGGGCTTCGTGGTTGCAATCCCTGCGTGCTTAGTGACCATCGATTATTTAGGGCATTATTACTCATTCATGATCTACATGATTGAGATGTTGGCTCTAACTATACTAATTAATAGTCAATACCGAAAACGACTATTAGAAAAAGGCCATATTATTATCGTTGGATTCCTATTTTGGCTGCTGATAGGAGCACCACTCCATTATCTTGCTCATCACTTCCTGATCGGTCTAGGCCCCAACGAAGCCCTAACACTGGCAGAAAAAGCACTCTTGAATGGCGTCGTAAACATACTGGTCGGATTCATTGCCTATTCAAGTTTTGCCTTGTTTCAGAATCGACGAAGCAAACAGCGTGCAACGGTTTCAATTCAAGCCTTAACCCTTTCAACCATCTACAGCTTGATCGTCTTTATTTCACTGCTAACAACCTCTACTCTCTACAACAATGTCAACAAAATGCAAGCAAGAAATCTGCAAGTATTCTTTCGTGATCAAGCCGCTTATATCTTCGACACATTAAATCTCAGCAGCTCTCAAGAAGAACAAGACAAGATTATCGACTATATGCAATCACAAGATATTTTCTTCAAGTGGGAAAATCTAAAGTCACCTAATGACACCATTACAACAAATAATCTTGAAATCGATTCGATCATTGAGTCATATAAGCCATCTTCAGTGCGAACGCCACTCTCTCGGCTAGCTGCTGAACTTGCACAGCCACCCAACCGGATCAAGTTATTAATGCCTCCGAACCTTGATAAGGCAAGGTTGCTCAAACGGATTGAGATGAGTTATTGGCAGGCCCGCCTCTTTAGTGGTGACGAAGCAGTCACGATCATTCAACGTGCTCAGCCCGATTTTAGTGCGCTCATCAGTTTCTACCAAAGCATGCTCAATGCGTTAATTGTCAGCTTATTCCTTGGAATCGTTATTAGTATCACCATATCCGTTGCACTGCATAGAGAATTCGTCTCCGTACTTAAAGTCAAACATAAGCGTTCTGAAGCCGTAACTGGTGAAAGCGATTCAGACCAGGATATATTCCTGCAATTATCACCAATTGGTGAGGTTCAGGAATTAGCGGAGAAGGTCAATGAAAGAACATCAATCATTGAGGCAAGCAAGAAAAAAATTGAAGAGCTTAATAATATCGCACAACAACAGTTAAGCACGGCAGGTGAAATCCAACAGTGCTTTCTTGGTGTACGTGATGAATGTGCAGAAAATCCCGATGTCAGCCTATTTATGCGTCCTGCATACAATGCAGGTGGTGATTGGTATGACATTTTTGAAGTTGACTCGAAAACCTATTTAGTCGTCGCGGATGTTTGCGATAAAGGCGTTGGTGCAGCATTATTTATGTCAGTGTTCCGCAGCCTAATTCGCTATTCAGCTGAATCACTCAGCGATGAGAATCCTGAAACCACTGAGCACCTTGATGAAGTGATTCAAAGCGTCAACAACTATATGAGCACTAAGCATGCGGCCACCACAATGTTTGCCACCGTATTTTTAGCCTGTGTTAATAGGGATCTCAAACAACTTGATTATGTCTTAGCTGGCCATGAGCAACCTATCCTGCTGAGTTCAAAGGGAGAAAGCTACACGTTTCAAACATCAGGCCCTGCTATTGGCCTGTTCCCTGACGTAAGCTATTCAATTCAGAGTACGCAATATGATACTGGATCAATTTTAGTCGGTTACTCCGATGGAGTTGTTGATGCTCGGAACACCGATGATGTTTCCTATGGCCACGAGCGATTAATGAATCTAATCGTGAGACTTAAAGAGAGCGACCCTGGCCTCAAGGCTCAAACAATTACGGACACACTTATCAAAGAACTCGATGAACATATTGGCGAAGCAGACCAATTTGATGACATCACTGTTGTTGCGGCTATTCTCTGATAACAATCCAGGCGCCTATTAATCTTTGCTTGATGATAAACCTGATTTTCAATTTGAGTTGCCGCATTGGCTGACAGGCAACATCTTGCCTGTCAATGCCAGTTACAAATACTGGAAGAGACACAGCATGCTCAACAACTGCGAAGATTAGAACCTTTTATTGTTTGAAAACAGAGGCAGACTCCCACTATTTAGGTAACTAGATATCTATCATCCTAAGCAAGACACGATCGACGCTGTAAAGAGGCTGCATCTCAACTTAAAAAAAGAGCCACACTTGAAAGCCTGCTACAACTACAGGAGATTTGTTTGAATCTCCACCTGGGTTCATAATGACTTGAAGATTAGGCATCAGTTTGATGCTTTGATCAAGATTAAAGCTGTAATTTAGTTCAGTCGCCCATTCCGTTCCAGGATGATATGTACCTGAAGCAAGGCCAGGCAAAAAATAATCGCTATTAAATGAGGCATAGCTAGTACCAATACTGAATGTGTCGTAAGGTCGTTGGGGAAACAAGCCTTCAATCACCAGGCCAGCCTGCCCACCTGAATTGAACTGCTGCACGTTGGGATTGAAACCCACACCGCCGCTTAAAAAAATACGATGATCGAGACCCATCGATACGCCTGGGATCCGAAAGCTAAGAATTCCATAGGCACCATTATTTTCAGAATCTGTAGAGTCAGAATCAATAACTGTTGGGAAAGATCCGTAACCCAACCATCCACCCAAAGTGATCGTTCCGGGAGGCAAGCTGGACTCATAAATTCCATTCGCATCCTCCCAAGAGGAAGGATTGAAATGATTTTTTTGCTGATTATATTGAATAGGTATTTTTTCCTCGATGAAAATTGGCAGCCGCAATTCTGCAAAGTGTGCAACGCCAATCCCTTGATTAAACCTAAAATCCATGCCGTGATATTTCGGAGCAAACGTATCTGGGGCAATCTGGTAAATTCCATACCTAAAATTTGTATCTTTAGAATTACCAAATGCCAGCACTGCACCATAGCTATTAAAGGGGTTCCCAGGAATATCAATCATCGATGGAACCCCTTCTGCCCAGCCACAAAGGCCAAAGTTAGAGAAATAACATTGAATAGGATTAACAGTGAAATCCTGTGCCTGCATCAACTTTCCCAACTTCACCATTGAGAGAAACTCATTTTCAGCCTTATATTCCAAATTCAAATAATTAAGTCTGGCTATCGGACCGTTACCGAAATTCCACTGTGTGTTGAGTTGATTCGGAATGGATGAGGAAAGAATCTGGCCTGCACGTTGCGTAAAAAGAGCATTGATAGCAATCTTCGATTGAAATGGCTGATGAACGTGCTGTTCATGCAGCGGTAAGCCTTGTTCCCGAGCAACGTCATTGCTCAACGCTTCCAAAGGCTTCAGACGCAAACCCAAATTAAAAAGATTTGAAGAGGTGGGCTGAGTCTGAGGTGATGAAAAAGACGCATTATTTTGGCTAAGTATCGATGCATTGAGTTCAAACCACCCAGGCATCGACAACGCCCTATTTAATTTCCAACCCTCTTGCAAAGAAAATATGGGAAGGCGTTGAGTGGCGTTTTTATCAATTTGTTGTTGCGCCACAGGCTCAAGACTTGCCTCTTTGCCTTCACATTCAATCCTCTCAGCGGCACTGCCTTTATCAGCTTGCAGATCGGTTGCGAGGTGAATACGATGATGACGATCAGCTTGACATCGTTGAGCCCTATCCTGAATGTTCTCAGCACGAGAGATATTTGCTGTCGCAACAGTTCCTGCCATCCCCAAGGTGCACAGCCAAGCCATCAATCGACCTCGGGACATGACGGCAAGGTTCGAATCATTCAAGCCATGGGCAAACAAATCACACTCCGAGATTTCGGGCAATTTTAAGCCGTATATCTCTTAAAAGGAAGACTTAATGAAGCGAATTCAAACTTTCTACTAGCAGCGTTTTGGATGCTTTAAAAGGGCGTCCAGGGCCAGCTACGACACATCAAGCTTTATAGGGTTGTCCGAATAAGGCCGAGCGCCCTGAGCCCAGCCACCTGAGCGTTCAGTCACACCCCCTGTCGATCGAGCAGCCAACAAGGTGGGACAATCGCCAACTAACTTCATCTGTTTTCACCATGCGCAGCAACGGTTGCGGCGACCTGCGAGAGCAGACCATCGACAAGCAGGTGCAACTGTGCGGCTGGGTCGATCGGCGCCGCGATCATGGCGGTGTGATTTTCATCGACCTGCGCGACCGCAGCGGCACGGTCCAGATCACCGTGGATCCAGATCTTGGTGCAGAAGCATTTGCCGTGGCCGAGCATCTGCGCAGCGAGACCGTTTTGCAGGTCAGCGGCAAGGTGCGTGCTCGTCCTGCTGAATCTCTGAACGACAAGCTTGCCACTGGCGCCGTGGAAGTGCTGGCCACAGGCATCACCGTGCTGAACAGCGTCAAAGGCAACCTTCCCTTCCCTGTCTCGATTCACGACGAGGAAAACACCCGCGAAGAGCTGAGGCTGCGCCACCGCTATCTCGATCTGCGCCGCAAACGCATGAACGACAACCTGCGGCTCAGAGCCCAAACCATTCAGGCTGCCCGACGATTCCTCGAGAACGAGGGTTTTATCGAGGTAGAAACACCTGTACTCACCCGTTCTACCCCTGAAGGTGCACGCGACTACGTGCTGCCAAGCCGAGTCTGCGGTGGTGAATGGTTCGCTTTACCCCAGTCACCCCAGCTGTTCAAGCAACTCTTGATGGTGGGCGGCATCGAGCGCTATTACCAGGTGGCTCGCTGTTTCCGCGACGAAGATCTGCGCGCTGACCGACAGCCGGAATTCACCCAGCTTGATATCGAGATGAGCTTCATGGATCAAGAGCAGATCCTTGAGCTCAATGAATCGCTGATCTGCGCAATTTGGAAAGCCGTGAAGGGAATCGACCTCCCCAGGCCCTTCCCGCGCATGACCTGGCATGACGCCATGGAGCGCTACGGAACCGACCGTCCTGACACCCGCTATGGGATGGAGCTCACCAACGTGAGCGACATCGTTAAGGACATGGGCTTCAAGGTGTTCAGCGGCGCTGTGAAATCTGGAGGGTCGGTGAAATGCATTGCGGTTCCCGGCGGCAATGACGCCATCTCCAATGTCCGCATCAAGCCGGGTGGTGATGTATTCAGCGAAGCCCAGGCTGCCGGTGCTGGCGGTCTTGCTTTTATTCGCGTACGCGAAGGCGGAGAGATCGACACCATCGGCGCCATCAAGGACAACCTCTCCGACGCACAAAAACAAGAGTTGCTCGACCGCAGTGGAGCCGAACCCGGAACCCTGCTGCTGTTTGGCGCCGGTGACACCGCAACGGTGAATAAAGCCCTCGACCGAGTACGTCAGTACCTGGCCAAGGAGTTGGGCATGGTCAAACCTGACCGTGACAACGACCAGTGGAACTTCCTCTGGGTGGTGGACTTCCCAATGTTTGAGTTCAACAGCGATGAGAACCGATACGAAGCGCTGCACCACCCCTTCTGCGCTCCCAATGCCGAGGATCTCGGCAGCGATGCGTCGCAATGGGCCGCAACCCTCCCAGGTGCTCGGGCCCAGGCCTACGACCTCGTTCTCAATGGCTTGGAGCTTGGTGGCGGCTCCCTACGCATTCATGATTCAGCGCTGCAGCGCCAAGTGCTGCAGACCGTTGGCCTACCCCTCGAAGAAGCCCAGGAGCAGTTCGGCTTCCTGATGGATGCACTGGATGTGGGTGCACCTCCCCATGGTGGCCTGGCCTTTGGCATCGACCGGATGGTGATGTTGCTTGCCGGCGAGGAATCCATCCGCGACACCATCGCCTTCCCCAAGACCCAGCAGGCCCGCTGTCTGATGACCAATGCACCTGGAGGCGTCGCCAACAAGCAGCTCGAGGAACTGCACGTGGCCAGCACCTGGGTGGATCCAAGCGAGGAGGCCCAGGATTAGAACCCGAACAGAAACCGGCGTTTCCGAGCACTGAGCCTCGGATGGATCAACCCTGGAAGAGCAGTCAGCCTTCCAGGTTTTTTTGTCCGACAAACCACGATCGACGGGACATGCCCCGATCCGCTGGAGCGGCGGCAATGACCTGCTCCGCCTGTATCTGCAGGACATCGGTCGTGTGGATCTGCTCACAAGCGAGGAGGAGGTGACCCTCTCGCGCCAGGTGCAGCAGCGGGAGAAGCTTCTGGTGCAAGAGCGTGATCTGAGCACTCGCCATGCCGCGATCCGGGTGCTCTTGGACCTGGAAGAACTGCAGCTGCGTGAAGCCAATCAGGTCAGCCACTGGCCCACCCGGCAGGAATGGGCCCGGGCTGCGGCATTGCCGCTGGAGGAACTCAATCATCAGCTGAATGAGGGCTACACCCTCTGGGCGGAAGAAGTGGGCCTGGAGGCCAAGGAACTGCAGCGGCGACTGCGGGATGGGCGCAGGGCCCGGGATCGAATGATCCAGGCCAACTTGCGCCTGGTGGTGGCTGTGGCCAAGAAATATCAGCAACGGGGGATGGAGCTGCTGGACCTCGTGCAGGAAGGCACTCTCGGCCTGGAACGGGCCGTGGAGAAATTTGATCCCACCCGCGGCTTCCGCTTCAGCACCTATGCCTATTGGTGGATCCGCCAGGGCATCACCCGGGCCATTGCCACCCAGAGCCGCACCATCCGCCTGCCAGTGCACGTCACCGAAAAACTGAACCGGATCAAACGGGTGCAGCAGGAAATCGCTGCCGAGAAAGGTCGGCTGGCATCCGTCAGCGATCTGGCCAAGGAGCTGGGGCTGAGCGAAGAAACCGTGCGTCAGACCCTCGCGCGCGTTCCGCGTTCCATCTCACTCGAGACCCGCGTTGGCAAAGACCAAGACACCCAGTTGGGGGATCTGCTCGAAGACGGCAAGGCCACACCGGAGCAAACGCTCGACCGTGACGCACTCCATGATGATCTGGAGCTGTTGCTCGATGAACTCTCGCCCCGTGAGGCGGAAGTGATCCGCAGTCGCTTCGGACTGGAGGACGACCATCCCCGCACCCTGGCGGAGATTGGCGAAGCGATGGAACTGTCGCGAGAACGGGTGCGTCAAATCGAAACGCGCGCTCTGCTCAAGCTGCGTCAGCCTCAACGACGCTCCAAGGTGCGCGACTACATCCAGGGCCTCGATTCCTGAATCCAACCATCACCATTCGCAGCACTGCCATGACCAGCGCACCCCAGATCGACATTGGCATCAACCAGGCACAGCGTGAACAGATCACGGCCGGGCTGAGCCGACTGCTCGCTGACACCTATGTGCTGTACGGCAACACCCACGGGTTCCATTGGAACGTCACCGGTCCGATGTTCAACACCCTGCATCTGATGTTCATGGACCAATACACGGAGCTATGGAGCGCTCTGGACGTGATTGCTGAACGCATCCGGTCGCTTGGCGTGGTGGCACCTCACGGTGGTTCAACGCTGGCGAAGCTGGCCTCGATCAAGGAAGCTCCGCAGCAACCGGCCGCCCTCGACATGGTGCGTGAACTGGTCGCTGGCCATGAAGCCGTGGCACGCACGGCCCGCAGCGTGTTTCCCCTGGCGGAGGCTGCGAGTGACGAGCCCACGGCCGACCTGCTCACCCAACGGCTACAGATCCATGAAAAAACCGCCTGGATGCTGCGCAGCTTGCTGGAGAGCTAAAGCGCTGGCTCAACAGGAATCGAGCCACATGATGCGCGTTCTGGAGGCCTTGGGCACCAACTGCCAACAGGGCCCTCGGTAGATTGAACAATCGCCCGGGGATTCATGGCCAAGTTTGTCTTCGTGACCGGTGGAGTGGTCTCCAGCATCGGGAAGGGCATCGTGGCTGCGAGCCTGGGACGACTGCTGAAGTCACGTGGATACAGCGTTTCCATCCTGAAACTGGATCCATATCTCAATGTGGACCCGGGCACGATGAGTCCGTTCCAACACGGTGAGGTGTTTGTCACCGAAGACGGTGCCGAAACCGATCTCGATCTGGGCCATTACGAGCGTTTCACCGATACGGCAATGTCACGCCTCAACAGCGTGACCACGGGCTCGATTTATCAATCGGTGATCAACAAAGAACGCCGTGGCGACTACAACGGCGGCACCGTTCAAGTGATTCCACACATCACCGGTGAAATCCGCGATCGCATTCACCGCGTGGCAGCGAACAGCAATGCCGATGTGGTGATCACCGAGATCGGCGGCACCGTCGGCGACATTGAATCACTGCCATTTCTGGAAGCCATTCGTGAATTCCGCGGTGATGTCGGCCGCAATGACCTGGCTTACATCCACGTCACCTTGCTGCCATACATCGGCACCTCCGGAGAACTGAAAACCAAGCCCACCCAGCACTCGGTCAAGGAGCTGCGCTCAATCGGCATCCAGCCCGACGTGCTGGTGTGTCGCAGCGACCGGGAAATCAACGATGAGCTCAAACGCAAAATTGGGGGCTTCTGTGGGGTGCCTGAACGAGCTGTCATCCCTTCGCTCGATGCCGACAGCATTTACGCCGTGCCACTCACCCTGGAAGAGCAGGGTCTCTGCCGCGAGGTGCTGGATGTGCTGCAGCTTGAGGATCACGACAGCGACATGACGCGCTGGGCTCAGCTGGTGCACAAACTGCGCAACCCCGGCCCCACCGTCAAGGTGGCCTTGGTGGGCAAATACGTGCAGCTCAATGATGCCTATCTATCGGTGGTGGAAGCGTTGCGGCACGCCTGCATCGCCCAGGATGCATCTCTCGATCTGCACTGGATTTGCGCCGAGCAGATCGAAACCAGTGGGGCCGACACGCTGCTCAAAGGCATGGACGCGGTGGTGGTGCCAGGAGGCTTCGGCAATCGCGGCGTCGACGGCAAGGTGGCGGCGATCCGCTGGGCCCGTGAACAGCGGGTGCCCTTCCTCGGCCTCTGCCTTGGCATGCAGACAGCTGTGATCGAGTGGGCCCGCAATCAGGCAGGCCTCACGGGTGCCTCCAGCGCCGAACTCGATCCGGACACGGCCCATCCAGTGATTCACCTGCTGCCGGAACAGCAGGACGTTGTCGACCTGGGCGGCACGATGCGCTTAGGGGTTTACCCCTGCCGCATCGCCGAGGGTTCCATGGCGGAACGCCTTTACGCCAATGAAGTGGTGTATGAACGCCATCGCCACCGCTACGAATTCAACAACGCTTACCGCAATCTGTTCCTGGAATCGGGCTACCGCATCAGCGGCACCTCCCCTGACGGACGACTGGTGGAACTGATTGAACTACCAGGCCATCCCTTCTTCACCGCTTGTCAGTACCACCCCGAATTCCTCTCCCGGCCCGGACAACCCCATCCGCTGTTCCGAGGCTTGATTGAGGCAGCGCAGCAACGTCTCCCCTCCAGCCCCAGCGAAGCGTTGCGACAGCAAAGCAATGCCAACGTGGTGAGCAGCACCGCTCAAGGCAACCTCAACCCTTGAGTGATCAGAGCTTGATGAGCAACTTGCCGGTGGTGGAAACCTTTCACTCCCTGCAGGGAGAAGGGTTGCATGCAGGACGCAGTGCCTTTTTCATTCGACTGGGAGGCTGCAATGTGGGCTGCAGCTGGTGCGACACCAAACACTCATGGCCTGCTGAAGTGCATCCCCGCCTCAGCGTGAATGAATTAGCTGGCGATGCTCAGTCAGCCGCCCAGGCAGGAGCCGCCTTCGTCGTCATCACCGGCGGTGAACCCCTCCATCACAACCTCACCCAGCTCACCAGCGCCATCCGCAACAGCGCAAAACTGCCGATCCACCTTGAAACCAGTGGCGTCGACCCACTCAGCGGGGAGATCAACTGGATCACGCTCTCTCCAAAACGCCATCAGCCTCCACGCCCGGAGCTGCTGAGCTCCTGCCATGAGTTGAAGGTTGTCGTCCATGAACCTGACGATCTGCTGTTCGCTGACGTCGTCTCCGCCCAGGCCCCCCAGGCGCACTGGCTGGTTCAACCAGGGTGGGACAGCCCGGAAGGGCAGCAATTGGCCGTCAACAAGGCACAACAAGACGGCCGCTGGCGCTTAAGTCTGCAAAGCCACAAGTGGCTCGGCGTGCGCTGAATCGATACAACAAGCGCGATTAACAGTCGTCGTCATGCAGCGCATTCATCAGCTGCTGTGCCTTCAGCTGGCGCTGACCATGGCCTTGGCACTCAGCCCTGTGCTCCGAGACTTGAAGGCACGCCCTCTACCCCCGAAACGGCTTCCAGATCGCACCGGAGTCTCGAATCTGGCCTTACTGAGTGCCTCACGGCCTAGGCGACTGCCTGCCTCACATCGCCCCTTCCGAGCCGGACAAACCCTGCAACTGGTTTATCCACTCCCCACCCCAGCCGACGAAGTGAAGCCCTATGGCTGGCGCTATTCCGAACAACGCCAACGCTGGCGGATGCATGTCGGACACGACCTGATCGCACCAGCGGCAACACCGGTGCTGGCAATGCTCTCAGGGCGCGTTCAACTGGTGCAATCCATCGATGGCTATGGACTGACGATCTTGCTGGACCACGGTCGCGGCTGGCAGACGGTGTATGCCCATCTGCAATCCGCCGAGATACGCGCCGGTGCTCTGGTGAAAGCGGGTGAACGCATCGGCTGCGTTGGACGCAGCGGCTCCGCAAGCACCGACCATTTGCATGTAGAGCTGCGTAGGCTTCACGGCCAGCAGGCTTACGCGTTGGACCTAGCGCCGCTGCTGATTCATGACTAAGGAACGGCTGCTCGACATCCGTCAGAGCTTCAGCGCCTCCTGCTGACGCGTTTCCGCTTTCCAGAGGCGCCAGCGCAGCTCGGCGCCTTCCGGCAGATCCACCACGATTGGCCAGGAGGCGTTGTAGGGAACCAGGTAAGGCTGCTTACCCAGCGCCAAGAAAGAGCGCTTGGTGGGTTGATCTCCAGGACAAGCCATGCGCGAGCTGGTCACCGCCATCGGTCCTTTCACCTCAAAGAGTGCCTTCCCAGAAGCCTCAGGAAGCATGCGCATGGTCATGCCCGGGCCCGACAAGCGCTTCACGTTGCAATCCAGCGGAACCTCTTGGCCCACGATCAGTTGGATGCGCCAATCAATGGGGCGAGCCGAAATGATCGGATCCGAACTTTTCGGCAGCAGACCTGATGGCTGAATCACCCAACGCTGCAGCCCAGGTGCCGGAGCGGGATACCCACTCAAATCAAGACGGGGAACTGCGGTGGCAATCGAAGGCGTCAACAGCAACAGCGAGAGGCTGGATCCCAGGGCGGTGATTGGGGTCAACGGAACACGCGCGGACTTCGTCATCACCTTCCGGGCAACAGAATGCACAGCATGACCGATTTCTCTGCGATCGCCCTCCTCTCTGGCGGGCTTGATTCCGCCACAGCGGCGGCACTGGCGCAAGAAGCCGGCGGCCGGGTCATCGGGTTGTCATTTGACTACGGCCAGCGACACCGACGCGAGCTGAAGGCCGCAGCATTGATCGCTGAAGCCCTCAACCTCGCGGAGCACCACACAATCAGCGTGAACCTGGCCAGCTGGGGAGGGTCCTCACTGACCGACAGCGACCAAGCACTGCCTGTCGATGGCGTGCAAGACGGTGAGATTCCCAGCACCTATGTGCCCGGCCGCAACACGGTGTTCATCAGCATCGGACTCAGCCTTGCGGAAGCACGCGGCGCCGATCGCCTGGTGCTGGGCGTCAATGCAGTGGACTATTCCGGTTACCCCGACTGCCGACCGGACTATCTGGAAGCCTTTCAGACGCTGGCAGATCTCAGCAGCAAGGTTGGCCGTGAAGGGCGAGGCCCTCGGCTATGGGCACCACTGGTTGAGTGGCGTAAGCAAAAAATTGTGGAAGAGGCACTACGGCTGGGGGTACCCATCGAACACACCTGGAGCTGTTACAGCGGCGGGGATCAACCCTGCGGCGTCTGTGACAGCTGCCGGATCCGCGATGCCGCCCTGCGGGACGCGGGTCGACCTGATCTCTGCAGCACCTCCTGCCGATGACACTGCAGCGCAAGCGATTGCCATGGCGTGAACCAGCCGAGATCGCTGCTGTGTTGGTCCGTTTGTATGGAGAACAGGGGCTCATTTGGCTTGACGGGGATGGTGGCGACCTAGGGCAGCGCATCACCCTTGCTGTGGATCCTCTGGAACAACACTGTTGCCGAGGACTGCCTGGCGATCCTGATGCCACCAACCCCTTCACCCAACTTCGACAGCTGAGCCCGGGCCACTGGACCGGCTGGCTCAGCTACGACGCCGCGGCCTGGACCGAACCGACCAATCCCTGGCGTCGCGACGCGATGGCCAGCCTCTGGATTGCCCGTCATGATCCTGTTCTGCGCTTTGACCTGCAAACCAGAGAGCTTCACCTGGAAGGCATCGACCCGCTCCGTCATGCCGCCATGGCGCAACTATTAGAAGCCCAAACGATCCAAGCCATCGCGCCCAAAACGACCTCAAATCAAGCACTAGGTTGCCGATGGAAGCGCCATAGCGACCGGGAGGCGTTCATGGCAGGTGTGACGCGCATCCGTGAGCTGATCGCTAGCGGAGATCTCTTCCAGGCCAACCTCACCGCTTGTGCCAGCGCAACACTCGAGAACAACACCAGCAACCTGGAGCTCTACCAACGCTTGCGGCTTCAATGCCCAGCCCCCTTCAGCGGTCTACTGGTCGGCAGCGGCGCTGCAGAAGGTGAAGCGGTGCTATCCACATCACCGGAGCGGTTTCTGGAGGTCATGCCCGATGGAGCCGTGCAGACCCGACCGATCAAAGGAACGCGGCCACGCCATCACGACCCACGCATCGACGATGACCTGGCGGCAGAACTGGTATGCAGCGCCAAAGACCGCGCCGAGAACGTGATGATCGTGGATCTCCTGCGCAATGACCTCGGCCGGGTATGCGTCCCTGGATCCGTCCAAGTACCGGATCTTGTGCGCTTGGAAAGTTATGCACGTGTGCATCACCTCACCTCCGTTGTCACCGGTCAGCTTCGAGCAGACACCACCTGGGTGGATCTGCTCGAAGCAAGCTGGCCGGGCGGCTCCATCACAGGAGCCCCCAAGCTGCGTGCATGCCAACGCCTCCAGGAGCTGGAACCCCTCGGACGGGGTCCCTACTGCGGATCGATCCTGCACATCGACTGGGAAGGCCGCTTCGACAGCAACATTCTGATTCGCACCTTGCTCCGGAAAGACGCTGCCCTGCGCTTGCATGCCGGCTGCGGAATCGTCGCCGACTCGGATCCCGCAGCCGAGGCCGACGAATTGGACTGGAAACTGATGCCGCTGCTGGAGGCACTCACATGACCACTGCTGCACTGGCATGGCATGACGGCCAATGGGGAGACAGCCACAGCCTCCATTTACCGCTCTCCGATCGCGGTTTGCAGCTGGCAGATGGGCTATTCGAAACCGTGCTGATTCTCAACGGTAAAGCCCAACTGCTCCCTGCCCATTTGCAGCGATGGCATCACAGCGCGAGGCTGCTCGGCATGGCAACGCCGCCAAGTCTGGCGTCGCTTGAGGGCTTGATCGATGAAGCCATCGATCGGGCCAGCCTGACCAGCGGCAGCACCAGCGGTGCCCTGCGTCTGAACTGGAGCCGCGGCAGCGTTGCAGGCCGCGGCATCGGTCTGCCCACGGAGCAGACGGACGCCCAACAACATCGCTTTTGGTTCACCCTGCAGCCACACCAGCTCAGCTTCGAACCAGTTCAGGCCTGGATCTGCTCGATGGAGCAACGCAACGCTCGCAGCGTGCTCAGTCGTTGCAAGACTTTGGCCTACGGCCAGTCGATCCAAGCCCGACGAGAAGCCCAGCGCCATGGAGCCGCAGTGGCCCTACTGCGCAACACCATTGGGAACCTTTGTTGTGGTGACAGCGCCAACCTTCTGGTGCTCCGACAGGGCGAGTGGATTACGCCACCACTCAGCAGTGGCTGCTTGCCCGGCGTGATGCGCGCGCAACTGCTCCAACAAGGGCTGGCCCAGGAAGCAACGCTGGGGGCTGAGCTGCAAAGCAGCGATCAGGCTTTGCTGATCAACAGCCTCGGCTGCACAGCACTAAAAGCGATCAATGACCAGCCGTTGCGCACTGAACTCCAACCGGAAACGCTGTGGCGCCAACTGCTCAGCTCCTGAATCAGATGACTGCTCGCGGCTGTCTGCCCACCACCTTGATCCTTGCTGTGGCGATGGGACCAGTGAGCGTGTGGCAGGTCTGGCCCTGGTGGTAATGCCGTTGGCCATCACTCCAGAAGCCTTAGCTCATGCACTCACAGACCTAACGCAGCCGCCCGATCCAGATTGAGACCGGGTGCCACCCGTTCCACCTGCTGAGAGGTGAGGCGTGGCATCACTAAGAGCTTCAGCGGATCACGCCCCGCGGCCACCACCGCATCTATCGGCGTCGGCAGCAACGACGGCAAGGCCTGCTGCGAGCGAAGGTGCTGATCGAAAAAGCCGCGCGCCATCCCCTTGAGCTGCTTTCTAGCGAGTGGGAGATCCGGGCCAAGAACCGTGGGAGGCAAATCGGATGTGCCCTCCAGAAACGACAGATGCGTGCCGTTGCGCTGCAGCACCAGCAGCGACCCCGGCTGCTGGATCCAACTGAAGGGAATCAACTGCTGGGAGATCGAGGGAGCAAAGATGTCGTTGGTGCCAGACACCATCAGGATTGGAACGGCCAGCGCCTGCATGGAGGAGGCACTGAAGATCGGGTTGGCTACAGGATTGATGGCAACGGCGACCTTCACGCGCGGATCGCGGAAGCTCTTGCGTTGCATCACCTGGTCATGCCCAGAACACTGCCAGACCATGGCGGGATTGAGCACCACAACCTCCGGATCCGACAACTGTCGGCACTGACGGGCGAGTGCCGCCCAGTCGAGCTCAGCTCCCGCCAACGCCATGACGGTGTAACCACCAAGAGACTGACCCAGCACACCCACCTGTTGAGTATCCACGCGCGCACCCCAACGCTGCTCAACCTGATCGATCAGAGCACTCATATCGAGGGGCTGCGCGAACCAGGCATTCACCGGTGGAATCAAGGCAGTGCCCTGAATCACAGCCTGAACAGCATCAGCGCTAGTGAACGGGAAATTCAGCGACGCCACGGCGTAGCCATGGCTTGCCAGATGACGCCCCGCATACAGAAGCGCGTTCATGTCGGTGTTGAGCCCAGGGGCAATCGCCACCAGAGGAGCCGGGCTAGCTGCTGTCGACGTCTCCGGTAGGTAGGCGATAGCGCTGATGCGCTCGCCATCACGCCCCTCAAATTGAAAGGGCATTTGACGGAATGGAATAGAGCCCTCAACCGACAGGGCGTTGATCTCGGAGCCTGCAACAGGAACCGCCTTCCCGCTGGTCAGGATCTCGAACATCGCCCCCTGTTGAGCTATGCCCAGCGTCAGGGACTGCGCCAGTGACAACACCGCCGCGACGTTCACAGGAAGCCGCTGCGTGGGATAAGCCTCCAACACATCGATCAAACGCAGACCTCCGGGCTTAGCTGCGCCAAGCACCAGAGCGGACGACAACGCTGGTTCCGCTACCGAAGCCGGTTGGTCCAGCACCTTCACCAACTGCTGGAGTGAACGACGGCCCAATGGGGTGCTGAGCAGATTGGAGACAGAAACCTCATCCACCGGCAACGGCTGGCTGAGCGCAGTGCGCAAAGCGACTTGCTCCGCAGGTTTCAACCGCCGCAGGATCGGTTGCAGTCCTGGAGCCACAACAGCGGTCTCGCTGAATTGCCGCAGCTCCGGCACAGAGACATCTCTCGCGAACTCGCCAAAGCGAAACACAATCCGTTCTGCTGCGATGGTCGCTGTACCAGAACTGACAAGCAGTCCGGTCATCAGGGATCCAAGCCAAGAACGCAGTCTGCCCATCGTGATGCCATCACTTGCTGCATGATCGCCCGCATCCGAGTGCATGCCCAAGCGGTTAAACATGAGGCTCCCTAAAGCCCAGGGATGAGACGCAGCACGGCCGCCGACCAACCTGCACCATGAGGAGCAGGCGCCAATTGATAAAGGCCTGCATCAACGCCTGGTTTCAACGCAGGGTGAGGTCCATCGGCACCTGGAACCACCACCGCACAATCGCTGGCTTCAAGAAGCGGTAGGTCATTGGGGGAATCACCGAGTCCGAGCACCTTCACCTCCAGACATCCCAAGTGCTGCTTCAGCCTCTGCAACGCCTTGCCTTTGCTGACATCCAGACCAAGCAAATGCCCGAGACGATTGCCCTGCACCACAGAGAGTTGCCGTTGCGCAGCAAGTGCCAGCAGCTTCTCGCGTGAGGCAGGATCCGAGGGCGACACAAAAGGAACGCTGCATTGACGGCGCTGCGCCTGACGCAACGCTTCACCGCGGAGACCCAGCAATCGATCGGCATCGTCGGGATGCAGATCATCCAGAGCCTGCAACGGTTGCCCCAACTCATGAGCGAGATCATTCAGCTGAGGCCGCAGCTCAGACCAACTGGGACCCAAAGCCAGATGCCAGGGTTCACCATCGGCTGTCTCTCCGTGAATCGCCCCTCCGTTTTCAACAATGAATGGGTCACGTAGCCCGATCTCTTGACGAAAGCGCGACACTTCCTCGGCGGTCTTGCTGGTGCAGGGAATCACAGGCACACCGCAATGTTGCAGCCGCTGAATGGCTGCTTTGGCGGGCGACCAATCGTAGTGATGGTCCATGAGTGTGCCGTCTAGATCCGTAACGACCCACCACTGGGATTGCAGAGTCATGGTCATCGCTGAACCAACCACAGCACTGCATAAGGCTCCAGGGCATGCAGCCTGCGTGGGTGCAGCAACTGACCGCTGAAACAATCGGTCCAGGTCATCTCCGAATCACCGCCGAGCCGTGTTGGATCCAAGGTCAAACGGGATGAGGTCATGTTGTGAACAGCCACAAGGCTCTGACCGTCATGCATGCGGCGCAACACCACCCGGTCCACGCGGTCGGGGCTGAGCAGTTCCATACCTGCATCCGGATGCAGGGCTGGCAGCTCAGCCCGTAGAGCCAGTGCCTGCTTCATCACCGACAGCACGGCCGTCGCATCACTTTCAGGATCCTGAAGACGGCGTTCCAGCGTCGCCGCCTTGAACTGAGGCCGATTCAGATCGCGACGATGCCCACTCACGCGGAAGCGGGCTAGATCATTGGGGGTAGCAAGGATGGCCGGAAGGTAAAAAGCAGGCACTCCGGGTAGCACCAGCATCAGCAGATGAGTCAGCAGAAACCGTTCCCGCTGAAGGTGAGCTGGATCAATGCCCCCATCGGCCATCGCGCTCCACCAGCTGATGTTGATCTCGTAAGGAACCTCATCTCCTGAGGCGAGACGACGATGACTCACTAGGCCGCCCCGCTGCTCACAGTCGATCAGCAGGTTCAACAAACGCGGCTGAGGCATCAGCCCCTCCAAGGGCCGCAATCCCACCCCGTCGTGACAGGCCGTGAAATTAAGCAATGAAGTGGACTCCGGCAGATCCGGCCAACGGGCCAACCAACCATTGAGCAGATCTGCAGAACCGCTGATCGCTGCTTCAAGCAGCAGAGGTGGCAACGGAAAGTTGTAGGCGAGGTGGGCCTCCCGACCACTGCGCAGATAAGACAGGTTCTCTTGCTCAGGAACGTTGGTCTCGGTCACCACGACACCACCACCCCCACAGGCATGGGTCATCAAATAACGCAGAACTTCCACGAGCTGATGCGCCTGAGGACGGTGGATGCAGTCGGTGTGTGGTTCTTTCCAGACGAATCCCACGGCATCGAGGCGAATCCAGCGCACGCCATGGGACAGCTTCTGTTTCAGCAACCGCACGAATCCCAACAGCACTTCCGGATGGCGCCAGTTCACATCCACCTGATCAGGACCAAACGTGGTCCACACCTGACGATGCCCAGAAGGGCCCTGCAAGCGCGTGAATAGAGCAGAGCTGCGGGGACGCACGACTGAATCCCAGCAGGAATCTGGCTCGGCCTCCAGCACACAGAACCGGCCGGGCTCCTCGTCGCGCAGAAACTGACGCACCCACGGATGAGACGCCGACACATGGTTGAGCACCAGATCCGCCATCAAACGACGTCCCTCGGCCAGAGCGGCGAGATCATGCCATTCACCATGACGAGACTCCAGGCGTTCATGGCTAGCCACGGCAAAACCACCGTCACTGGTGGCCTCCAGGAACGGCAGCACATGGATAACAGGAGCAAAAAGCCGCAAATGGCGATTCACAAAAGTGCTCAAGCCCTGCAGTCCAGGCTTTTGCTCATCCAGCACGGCATCGGCATAGGTGATCAGCACCACGTCGTCGCCGAACCACGGCGCAACGTCGACGGACGGATCGGTTTGAACAGAAGCGTGACTGAGAATTTGCAGCAATTGCGACGACAACTCTTCGAGATCACCGGAAGAATGTTCCGGGTAGAGATTTCCCAGCAGAGCTCGCAGCGTTTCATCACGCGGAGACTGCATCACGCTCCAACTGAACACGCGTCAGATATGGAGCAGGACTCTCTCCTCTGTTGTCGCATTGAACACCGCATGGATTTTCAGCAGAGTCTGATCACCACGGTTCATGACTACAGCCTTGGCAATCTTGATGCCATCGCCTTCAACAAGGAACTTAAACAGCGACCAACGGCTCTGCTGATTCCTTGTTTGATGGAAGAATTCAGCCGCCCAGCGCTGACGCTGATTCGGGACACCCTGGCGTCGCTCACCGAACTCACTTGCTTGGTGATCGCACTCTCAGCCGACAATGTGGACGATGTCGCAGAGGCAGAACGCTTCTTTGCTGACATGCCATTTCCTGTGCAGGTGCACTGGACCAATGGCCCCGCCGTAGGCGAAGTGCTGTCATCGATGGCAACCCTCGGTTTAGAGCTGACCGGGCCACCGGGAAAAGGCTGGGCCGTTTGGCAGGGACTGGGTGTGGCCTGCCAGGAAGCTGAGGTGATCGGACTCTTCGACGCTGACATCCGCACCTTCGGCTCGGGCTATCCCGAACGGATGCTCCGGCCATTGCTAGACCCCTCCCACGGGATGGCCTATGTCAAGGCCTTCTACAGCCGCCTCTCCCTGGAAACACAGGCACTTCAGGGGCGCGCTACTCGCTTGTTTGTGGGCCCGCTACTGGCAAGTCTCGAACAGATCTTCGGCCCCCTGCCTTATCTCCGCTACCTGCAAACATTCCGTTATCCACTTGCTGGTGAGTTTGCGTTCACCCGCGATCTCGCCATGAACCTACGCATCCCCTCCGACTGGGGCCTGGAGATGGGACTGCTTTCTGAGGTTTATCGACACGTTGCACCCAGTCGCATCACGCAAGTGGATCTAGGCCTGTTTGATCACAAACACAAAGGTCTCGGACAGAAACCCAACGAGGGGTTGCAACGCATGGCCAGCGAGATCTTCTGCACGGTTTTGCGCAGCCTCATGGAGCATGAAGGTTGCGTGGTCTCCATGGATCAGCTACCGACCCTCGAGGTGCTGTACCGAAGGGTTGGAGAAGATCGCGTGCGCCAGTTCGGACTTGACTCAGCCATCAATCGACTCCCCTACGACCGCCACGGAGAGGAACTCGCCGTTCACCGGTTCGCCGATCTGCTGCGGCCAGGTCTCACATCACTAATGGACTCGCCCATCGCCCATCAACTGCCGAGTTGGTCGCGCCTGAACAGCTGCAATCCATCCTTCGCAGAAGACCTTGCTGCTGCCGGGAGAGCCGATCGTTCGTCCTCTTACAGCACCACCATGGCGCGTCGGCCTCGCAGACCGAACTGCGCGACGGTGAGTCCTCGCCCCGAACGCCCAATTCAACCCTCCACACCAGCGGCCGCTTGACACCACATCGCCGATCCATGCAGCAATCGCTACACAAACTGAGCGTTTGGTATCACCGCGAAAAATCAATCGTGAAACAGTGCTGATTCGGTGACGAATCAGACATTGACCTTTTCACCACCTAGCGAAATTAGCGATATCCAGTTTGACTCCAATGCTTGAGTGCGTATATCGGAACGACACCGACCGGATGGTGATCGTGAAGTTGATTGGCAATCAACAGTTCTACCGAGAGAAGGTCGTGATGCCGATGGAAGTGTTTTGGTTCGAAGCTCCGGAACAAGCCCGTCTTGAAATTTGGCGGATGTCACCTCAAGGCCAGATGCTGCATGTTCGCGCGGACATCACCGACTATGTGCACGAAGACGCAGCTGCTGCCAAGAGTGCATGACATTGCGGCTGACCAAACAAGATGGTGAGCTCAGGCTGAGCAGACCCACTGGATCGCACTCGGCCATGAAGTCAAAGTGATCACAACTCACACGCTGAGAAACTCATCCACCACCGACTGGCTGAGCTCGCTGGTGGGGCCACTGGCAACAATCCCTCCACGCTGCATGGCGTAATAACGATCGGCCTGCCTCACAAAATGAAGGTGTTGCTCAACAAGGAGAACTCCAATCCCCGTCTCAGCAATAATGCGCTTAACAGCAAGTTCAATGTCTTGCACGATGTTGGGCTGAATGCCCTCCGTTGGTTCATCCAGTAAGAGCAGCTTTGGCTGGCCGAGTAGGGCTCTAGCAATCGCGAGTTGCTGCTGTTGTCCTCCGCTCAAGTCACCTCCTTTTCGTGGAAGAAACTCCTGCAGCACAGGAAACAGTTCATAAACGATGGGATCAATCCGCTGGTTGCGACCCAGCCCACCAGGCAAGGCCTCCATACCAAGCAACAGGTTTTCCTCAACCGTGAGCTGAGGAATGATTTCACGACCCTGGGGCACATAACCCAAGCCAGCTTGGGCCCGTTGATGCGGAGCCGCGCGCTCGAGTCCGTTGCCGTCAAAGCTGATCTGGCCGCTACGAGGACGCAAAAGACCGATCAAAGACTTCAGCAGGGTTGTCTTCCCTACACCATTGCGTCCGATCAAGCAGACCATCTCACCGGCCTTCACCGTGAGATCCACATCCCGAAGGATGTGGCTCTCGCCGTAGAAGGTGTTAAGGCCACGAATCTCTAGAAGTGTCGTCATGCGTTGTCCTCCTCAGTGCTGCCGAGATACACATCAATCACGCGTTGATTGGCCTGAACTTGATCCATCGTTCCCTCACAGAGCACATGACCCTGATGCAAAACGGTGACCGGGCTATCCAGGCGACGGATGAACTCCATGTCGTGCTCAATCACCAACACGGTGTGATCGCCAGCCAGAGATTTGAGCAGATCCGCAGTGAGATCCGTCTCCTCATCCGTTAGGCCAGCGACAGGCTCATCAACCAACAACAGATCAGGATCCTGTCCAACGAGCATCGCAATCTCCAGCCACTGTTTTTGCCCATGAGATAGAGAGCCTGCTTTCCAGTCAGCACGGGTCTGCAGATTGACGATGCCCATCAAGTGATGCAAACGGTCGCGCTGCTCAGCGCCAAGACCACCGAACAACAAGGGCCAGGGTTGTTTGGGTCGACTCACCGCCAAAGCCAGGTTCTCCTGAACCGTGAGCTTCTCGAACACCCGAGGACTCTGAAACTTGCGACCGATGCCTAATCGTGCGATCCGGTGCTCGCTCGTTCCAACAAGCGAACGTCCCTTGAACACCACATCTCCTTCGGTGGGAGCTGTCTTGCCCGTAATCACATCCAGAAAAGTAGTCTTACCCGCCCCATTGGGGCCAATCACAGCCCTCAACTCACCAGGCTGCAAGGTCAGGTTGAGATCCCGAAGAGCCAGAAATCCATCAAAGCTGACAGTGATCTGACGCAGTTCCAACAAGGCATGGCTCATGGCTGCACCTCCTGCTGACCTTCAAATTCGAGTTGCGGGTACGTACCACTACGACGCACGATCCCCAAATTGTTGAGTGACTGGCCACGACGAACCAGCCAGATGCCGAGATGACTTAGCCAAGTGGAAGCGGTGCTTCGCTCGATCAGCACATTGCCCCACGCAATCGATCGATTCCCAAGTTGGTTGAGCAGCGAACCAACACGATTGAGTGCATTGCCCGGGCCCTCGCCACGGAACCAACCAATCACGCCTTCCGGCAAAACAGTGACCACCAAGATGAACAATCCACCCTGAATGAACAACCAGGACGCCGGAAACACCTCACTCACCAGACTCTGCGCGTAGTTGATGACCACAGCGCCGAGAATCGCTCCCACCAAGGTGCCGCGTCCCCCGACCGCCACCCAGATCACCATGTCAATCGACATCGGCACCTCCATGAACTGTGGAGAGGCGCTGCCGGATTGAACGGTGTAAAGAGCTCCACCAATGCCCGCCAGGGCACCGGCCAAACCAAACACGATGGTTTTGAAGATCGTGGGATTGAAACCAGCAAAACGCAAACGCGGTTCGTCATCACGGATGGCAATCAACACATCACCAAACCGACCGTGCACCACCCAGCGCAGGAACGCCCACACCACAATCACGACCACGGCGGTGACCCAGAAAAACCACCGCTGCATCAATTCGGAACCGACGTACTGACCGAACAATTTCGTGGCCGGCGTCTGCAATCCGTTGGTGCCGTTGATCAGTTTCTGCTGGCCGTTGAAGAAGTTGTAAAAGACGAGCAGGGCTGCCTGAGTCAGGATCGAGAAATAGACCCCTTTGATCCGGTTGCGGAACACCAGACCACCCAAAACGGCTGCCAGCAAACCGGGAACCAGCCAAATCGCAACCAAGGTGAACCATGGCGATGCAAAGGGGTGCCAAAAAAACGGCAGCTCATTAACGCCATAAAGGCTGAAAAATTCGGGAATTCCATTGAGGAGATCGCCAGCGCTGCTGAGCTGCAAATACATCGCAGCGGCATAACCACCCAACGCGAAGAAAATTCCTTGGCCAAGACTGAGCAGACCGGTGAAACCCCAGATCAAATCGATGCCGAGCGCCACAATCGCCAAGGCCAGGAATCGACCCAACAGATTCAGCCTGAACTCAGACAGCACCGCAGGGGCCGCCACGATCGCGGCAATGATCACCACCCAGAGCAGAAGCTGACGCCAACGGCGCTGTTGAAGAAACTGCAACATCAGATCAGGCCTCCACCATGCGTCCCTTCTGCGGGAACATTCCCGCAGGCCGGAACTGCAAGAACGCCACGATCAGAGCGAAGATCATCACTTGGGCCATGCTTGTGGTGGCAAAGAAACTCACGGCCCCAGCCAAAGGAGCAGGCATGTCGGGCCAAAGTGTGAGCAAACGGCCGGCTCCGATCAGATCTGTGAGCCAACCGATGGCGAAGGAGGCCAGCACCGTGCCGAACAAATTGCCGACGCCGCCGAGCACCACGACCATGAAACAGCCCACGATGTAGGAGTTGCCGACATTTGGGCCCACGGACCCCAGCAGGGAGACAGCAACACCTGCCACACCGGCCAAGCCTGAGCCAATGCCGAAGGTCAGAACATCAACCGTTTCGGTAGCAATTCCCAGACAGTCGCTCATGGATCGGTTCTGTGTCACGGCGCGGATGCGCATGCCCCAGACACTGCGATTGAGGAACCACGTGACCCCAACCACCGCCACCAAGGTGACCACAATGATCACCAAACGCGGCACCGGAAGGGTCGTGCCAAACAGGTCGATGCCGCCGCGCATCCACTGCGGGGCGGTGACATCCACATTGCGGGCATCCGCCTTGGCCAGTCGGCTGATCTGAGAGCCCAGGCCATTCGCCAGCAGAACGCCGAACAGGGCCGCGACGCCCCAGCTCCCAGCACGAATCAGCCGTGAGCGAGGACCATCCAGCCAACGGTCCGGAAGAAACAACGGAAGACCGAAGCCCAGCACAAGCGCAAGAATTAAGCCCGACGCATTGGCCATCGGGACACTGCGCACGAACTGCTGAAGGATCAAGCTGACTCCCCAGGTGGCCAGCAACGTCTCCAAGGGGTTGCCGTAGAGACGGCGAATCACCGTGCGTTCCAACAACACACCAACCACGCCACTGACGAGAAACGCAATGGGAATCGCTACCAGGACATAGAGGTTGTAGACGGGAGCCAACGCGGGCAGCTTGAAAATCAACTGCACCACGAAGGTGGTGTAGGCCCCAAGCATGATCAGCTCACCGTGGGCGAGGTTGATCACACCCATGAGGCCAAAAACAATCGCCAATCCAAGGGCGGCCATCAGCAGCACTGAGCCGATGGCCACACCGTTGAACAGGCTTTCAAAAAGCAGTTGCACGACTGTCTGAAACGAAACGTTCAGCGAAACGACGAAAAGAGGAGCCCGAAAACGAGCTCCTCTGCAAGGAAAGATCAGGCTTTGATCAGATGATCAGAGCTTGTACTTGCCGCCCTTGGAGGCATCGGTCCAGTCGCAGGCAAAGCCGGTGGAATCCGGGTGGATCTGGTTCCAGGCCTGGGGAGAGATAGGGCCATCGGTCTCCTCGAGGATGGCGAACTGGCCATCCTTGGTGATCTGACCGATCCGAACGGTCTGAGACAAGTGGTGATTCGGCATCACAGTCACCTTGCCCTGAGGCGCATCAAATTCGATGCCGACGAGAGCTTCACGCACCTTGTCGTTCTCGAAGCTGTTGGCCTTCTCAACAGCAGCTTTCCAGAGGTAAACCATGTTGTAGGCAGACTCCTGAGGGTCAGCCACCTGACGGTCTTCGCCGTACTTGGCCTTGAAGTCAGCAGCAAACTTCTTGGAAGCAGGCGTATCGATCGACATCATGTAGTTCCAGGCGCCGTAATGGCCCTCGAGGAACTCAGGTCCGATCGTGCTGATCTCTTCTTCCGCGATGGAGTAGCTCATCACGTAGTAGCCGTTGGCAGGCGTGAGACCGGCGTCCTGAATCTGCTTGAAGAAGGCGACGTTCTGGTCACCGTTCAGGGTGTTGATGATCACACCGCCGTCAGGCAAGGCCTTTTTGATCTTCGCGATGATCGGGGCCACCTCGGTGTTGCCCAAAGGCAGGTAGTCTTCGCCGACCACCGTGCCGCCAAGCTGTTCCACCTGGGATTTCGTGATGGTGTTGGACGTGCGGGGGAAGACGTAGTCCGAACCCACCAGGAAGAAGGGCTTGCCTGCGGCAGGCGACTTCTCATACATGAACTTGGTGGCCGGTTCCGATTGCTGGTTCGGAGTCGCACCGGTGTAGAAAATGTTGTTGGAGCACTCCTGACCCTCGTACTGAATCGGGTAGTAGAGGAAAGCGTCCTTGGACTCGTAAACGGGCAGCATCTCCTTGCGGCTGGCGGAAGTCCAGCCACCAAAGACCACAGGCACATTGTCCTGGTCAATCAGCTTTTTGGACTTCTCAGCGAAGGTGGGCCAGGAAGAAGCACCGTCTTCAACAATGGTTTCAATGGTGTATTTCTTGCCATCGACTTCAACGCCACCAGCGGCGTTGATCTCTTCGATCGCCAACTCTTCTGTGTCGACAAGCGTCTTCTCAGAGATCGCCATCGTGCCAGTCAGAGAATGCAGGATGCCGACAGTGACGGTGCAATTTTCGCCATTGTCGTCACAAGTGGCATTGGTAGCGGCCTTATCACCACCGCCACAGGCGGTCACAGCCAGGCCCAGCGAGGTTGCTGCCAGACCTGCGAACAAACGCTTAGAGAGAGAGGAGCTCATTAAATGCGAAGCACGGTGATGGACGGACGTCTCGCGACGAACGAATCACGACCATGGCCACGGGCTCAATTTGGAAATGTATCAACAGGAACACTTTTAGGAACATTCCTGGTCCATGAGGCCCGTGTATTCAGCCGTTTGGTAAGTGCCGATACACAAAGTCAGCGACTCGCTCGAGGCCCTCACCGCTTTGAAGATTGGTAAAGCACCAGGGACGCTCACCACGCATGGCCAACGTGTCGCGCTCCATCACCGCGAGATCGGCTCCGACCAACGGAGCGAGATCAATCTTGTTAATAACGAGCAGATCAGATCGGGTAATACCTGGCCCGCCCTTGCGCGGAATCTTGTCGCCAGCAGCTACATCAATCACATAGATGCAGAGATCAACCAGTTCCGGACTGAAGCTGGCTGCGAGATTGTCCCCGCCACTTTCCACGAGCACCAGATCCAGGTCAGGAAACTGATCCTCCAGCTCGGCAACGGCAGCACGATTGATCGAACAGTCCTCACGAATCGCCGTATGAGGGCAGCCACCAGTCTCCACCCCACGAATCCGCTCGGGCTCCAGAGCACCAACACGGGTGAGGAACTGGGCGTCCTCATGCGTGTAGATGTCGTTGGTGACCACAGCCAACTGCAGGTGATCACGGAGACGGCGACAGAGGGATTCAACCAGGGCTGTCTTCCCCGAACCCACCGGTCCTGCCACCCCAAGACGCAGCTTGCTGCTCATCAGCTTCGAAACAGGCGTGAATACAACTCAGCATGGGCGAGCTGTGCCATCCCGGCACCCACTCCACCATTCCAAAGCGTTCGAGGATCGCAGCGCAGCAACTGTTCCGCCTCGTGCTTAATCAAGGGCTGCAAACGGTGCTGCAGCACCTGAGCCCGCGTCGGACCGAGCGGCAGCAATCGAACAGCGGCACTGAGCTGATTAGCAACCCAGCCGTAGAGATATCCCTCCAACATCTCCTTAGGGGAAACCTCTAAGGCCAATGCAGCTGCGGCCCAGGCTGCTGGCCAGCTCAACGGCAGCGCTTGTGGGAGCGGCCGACCCATGTCAGTCAACAGCTGCGTCAATGACTGCCCCATCTGACGTTGTTGCGAGCGCACATCAGAAGCTTCACGGGTGGCCAGCAGCCAGCTGTCTAAATCGATCAAGCGCTCCTTCGCCTCAGCGTCACCCTCGAACCAAGCCGCAACATCCCGAGCCAAAGATGGAAGAGCACAAGCCTCTAACCGCAATGCACCGCGCTGCAACTCAGCTTCCAGCCAACCCTGCAACTGAAGATCGTCACCAATCGCCCCCGACTGAATCAACACCTCCAGCCCTTCGGAATAACTGAAGGCTCCTACGGGAAGTGCAGGACTCACCAGTTGCAACAACGAGAGTGACGTCATCCGTGAGAATGCCCCGAATATGCCCCGCTTTCGGGCGCGAACGGCTGACAGCAGCGACTGACCCGCAGACCCCGGATCTCCAACATGTCGGCCAGCACAGGGTCGTCTAGCAACAACAGCTGCTGCTCATGCAGTTCAAGAGCCACATGGCGATTGCCCAGGTGGTAGGCCGCCTGCAGCAACGCAAGGGCAGAACCGGCTTCGACCCGCAGCAACGCTTCAGCCGCGGCCGTTACTTCAACCCGCACGGAGCCAGCCTGATCAGTAAGGCAATCCCCAGGCCTCAGAGCCCCCTGCCTCGGCAGCTGCAGCAACACCTCGCGACCACAAGCCGTCTGGCGCCTTCCCCGCAGCACCGTGCGCTCGTCTGCCGTGAGCGGAAGCTGCAAGCTCGCGAGAGACCCCTCTGATTCACAACGGAGCTCCAACACGATCACCGTGTCATCCACGTGCACCCTCCGGCCTGCTTGAAGCCTGCCGAGCCATGTTCCCAAAATTTGGTGTCCATTGCTACAAAACGATCGGTCGCTGGCGTCCGAGCCTGATCGAATGAGAGGTCTTGAGCCGTGGCACGGCCGTTGCCAACTGCAGTTTCACGTTGATCAGCACAGCCGCACCCGACATCAAGGGGGCTGCAATGCTCCTTTTAAATTAATGCGTGCCGACAACGGCAGCGATGGTCGCTGTGAAATCCCTCTTTTGCACACGGCCGGTGGCCTTGTGGGAGGTGACCGGCTCAGCATCGATCTGAATCTTTCAGCTAGAAGCCGCAGCCTGGTGACCAGCGTGGCCGCCCAGAAGGTCTATGGATCGATCGGCCTCAGCCACATCGAGCCCAAAGGCACCTGGGCACAACAAACCGTGTGTGCAGATCTCAGTGACCAAGGGGATCTGGAGTGGCTACCCCAGGAATTGGTGCTCTACGCCAACGCTCTCTATGAACAAAGCCTGAGCGTGACCTTGCCCAACAACGGTTCGTTCCTGAGTGCCGAGATTGTGCGACTAGGCCGCACCGCTGCAGGGGAGCGACTTGAGCAGGGTCGCTGGCGCTCCAGCCTGGAGATTCAACGCCGTGGACCGGAAGGACGGCGCTGGGAGCTCGTCGACCGGATCGAACTTGGGGGCGACAGCCTGAACAACAAGCACGGCATGGGCGGGAGCCCGGTGTTTGGATCCCTGGCATGGGCAGCACCACTCAGCCTCAAACCTGATCAGATCCAAGACCTGCTGGAAGGAGCTCGCTCTGATCGCGAAGGACTGGAGGGAGATATGCGTTGCAGCGCATTGCAGCAAGGACTCGTAGCTCGTTACACAGGCCACTCCAGCCGCGACGCCCGCTTCTGGTTCAGCCGCATCTGGGCCCGCACCCGCTGTTTACGAGACCTGCAACAACCCGACATTCCACGGGTTTGGCCCTTGCAGGAAGAGCCATTACGGCGATCAATGTTCACACTGAACACTACGTCTTCACCGGCAGCGACACACTGAACAAGACCGAGCTTCGCTATGCATCTCAGTCCCCAGGAAAAAGACAAACTCCTGATCGTGACCGCCGCCTTGCTGGCGGAACGGAGGCTCAACCGCGGCCTCAAGCTCAACCACCCTGAAGCGGTGGCCTGGCTCAGTTTTCTGGTGTTGGAAGGTGCCCGTGACGGCAAGAGCGTGGCGGAGCTGATGCAGGAGGGCACCACCTGGCTGCGTCAAGACCAGGTGATGGAAGGGGTGCCCGAGCTCGTCCACGAGGTGCAGATTGAGGCCGTCTTCCCCGATGGCACCAAGCTCGTCACCCTGCACGACCCGATTCGCTGAGGCAGAACCCATGGCACCTTTGATTCCAGGCGAACTGCTTCCCGAACCGGGGGAACTTGAGCTGAATGCGGGACGACCCGTCACCACGGTGAGCGTCTCTAACAGAGGTGACAGGCCGGTTCAGGTGGGCTCCCACTTCCATTTCGCCGAAGCCAACGGCGCCTTGGTGTTCGATCGAGACGCAGCCCGCGGACAGCGGCTCGACATCCCCGCCGGGACCGCCATTCGCTTTGAACCCGGCGATAGCCGCGACGTGAACCTCATTCCTTTTGCCGGTGCCCGACGCGTCATCGGCTTTAACGGCCAGATCAACGGATCCCTCGACGCCTGACCCATGCCCTACCGCATCTCCCGCCAGGCCTATGCCGAAACCTACGGTCCCACCACCGGCGACCGGGTTCGCCTGGCTGACACCGAGCTCATCCTCGAAGTCGAAAAGGACTACACCGTCTACGGCGACGAGGTGAAGTTCGGCGGCGGCAAGGTAATCCGTGACGGCATGGGTCAGTCCCAAACCCCTCGAGCCAAAGGGGCCGTCGACACGGTGATCACCAATGCCCTGATCCTGGATTGGTGGGGGATCGTGAAAGCCGATGTCGGCCTCAAAGACGGCCGGATCGTCGGCATCGGCAAAGCCGGCAACCCCGACACCCAGGAAGGGGTGACCATCGTGGTGGGGCCAGGCACCGAAGCTATCGCCGGGGAAGGTCACATCCTTACGGCCGGTGGCATCGACACCCACATCCACTTCATTTGTCCCCAACAGATCGAAACGGCTCTGGCCAGCGGCGTCACCACCCTGATGGGTGGCGGCACCGGACCAGCCACTGGCACCAACGCCACCACCTGCACCCCCGGCGCCTTCCACATCGGGCGGATGCTCCAAGCCGCTGAAGGTCTGCCAGTAAACCTGGGCTTTTTCGGCAAGGGAAACGCCAGCACCCCAGAAGCCCTGGAGGAGCAGGTGCGCGCCGGCGCCTGCGGCCTGAAGCTGCATGAAGACTGGGGCACCACACCAGCCACCATCGATGCCTGCCTGTCCGTGGCCGATCGGATGGATGTGCAGGTGTGCATCCACACCGACACCTTGAACGAGGCCGGCTTCGTAGAAGACACGATCGCCGCCATCAAGGGACGCACAATTCACACCTTCCATACCGAAGGTGCGGGCGGCGGCCATGCCCCGGACATCATCAAGATCTGCGGCGAAGCCAACGTGCTGCCGAGCAGCACCAACCCCACCAGGCCCTACACCCGCAACACGCTCGAAGAGCACCTCGACATGCTGATGGTGTGCCACCACCTCGACCCCAAGATCCCTGAAGACGTGGCTTTCGCAGAATCACGAATTCGCCGGGAGACCATCGCAGCTGAAGATATCCTTCACGACCTGGGCGCCTTCTCGATCATCGCCAGCGACTCCCAGGCCATGGGCCGCGTGGGCGAAGTGATCACCCGCACCTTCCAGACCGCCCACAAGATGAAGGTGCAGCGCGGTGCGCTGCCGGAAGACTCCGCTCGCAACGACAACCACCGGCTGAAGCGCTACATCGCCAAGGTGACGATCAACCCAGCGTTGGCCCATGGCATCAGCACCGAAGTGGGGTCGATCGAAACCGGCAAGCTCGCCGATCTCGTGCTGTGGAAGCCGGGTTTCTTTGGCATTCGCCCGGAACTGGTGGTGAAGGGCGGTTCGATCGTATGGGCCCAGATGGGCGACGCCAACGCCTCGATCCCCACCCCCGGCCCGGTTCACGGCCGGCCGATGTTCGGTGCCTTCGGCAAAGCCCTCGCCCCCAGTTGTCTCACCTTCGTGAGCGAAGCGGCGATGGATGCCGACATCCAACGCCAGCTTGGCCTGGAGCGCACCTGCATGGCGGTGAAGGAGACCCGCAGCGTGGGCAAGAGCACCCTCAAGCTGAATGCAGCGCTACCGAAGGTGAGCGTGAACCCACAGACCTATGAGGTGTTCGCCGACGGGGAACTGCTCACCTGCGAGCCCGCTGAGGTGCTGCCCCTCGCCCAGCGCTATCTGCTGCTTTGAGCCCCACGCTGCTGGTGGTCCAACACGTTGACCACGAAGGGCCTGATTTGATCGGCCGCCTAGCGGAACAACAGGGGCTCACGATTCGAACGCTGCGTCCAGATCTCGGCGATGAGCTTCCCGCTCCGGGCGATTGCCCTAACTGCCTGGCTCTGGTGCTGGGGGGACCAATGGGGGTGAACGATCGAAACGCCGCAGGAATGAACTGGCTTCAAAAGGAGCTCGATTGGCTGACCTGCTGGCACCAAGCAGAAAAGCCGGTCATCGGCATCTGCCTGGGAGCGCAGCTCTTAGCCGTCGCCGCAGGAGGTTCGGTGGAACCACTGCATGTAGGACAACCACCGCATCCTTTGAAGGAGGTAGGACTCGGCGCCATTCACTGGCTGATGAGCCCCGACGCTGAACCGCTGCTGATCAACCTGGGCACGAGCACCACCGTGCTGCACTGGCACGGTGACCGCATTCGCTTGCCAGACAATGCCACCCTGCTCGGCTCCTCACTGCACTGTGCGGAGCAAGTGTTCCGAATTGGACGCCACGCACTAGGCACGCAATGCCACCTCGAGGTCAGCACTGCATCACTCGAGCAATGGATCGCGCAAGACAAGGCCTATGTGGTGAGCGCCATGGGAGAAGAGGGCCCTGATCAGATCAAGCGCATCTGGCAGTGCGTAGGGAACGACCTGCAAGCACAAGGCTCGCGCTTCTTCGAGGCCGCTCTGCGGCAATTGCTGCCTGTTGCAACCACAACCAGCCCAAACGAATAATTTCTCCTCGGGCAAAAATCGCAACTCAAAAGTTTTCTAAATCTGTATCCATCTGAACGACCAAAGCAGGGCCCGAAATCACACAATAATCATGTAGCCGTTGCTACAAAACGTTCACCACAATACAAATGTGGCGCAGTACGCCTCAGGCCATGGAACGGGGACCTGAGCTTGCTTCGGAGAACATTCATGACCACACTTCTCTATCGAGGACACACTTACAGCCCTAACCACAGTGCTGCACACAAGCCGGTGATTCAGCTCACCTACCGGCGCAACGTGTATCAGTCACGGCAGACAACTCTTCAAAGGACTCCTGTCGAGTTGATTTATCGCGGTGTTCAATACACACGCTGACTAATTCACAACTCGGTAGCAAACAAAACAACTGAGGCCAGGGTCTGGAGGCGTTAATAGACCAAGCAATTCCATAATTGCGTGGATTTATTAGCGCAACCTCACAATTCGAACCTGGTGCGGCTGCAACCGGCCAGCGTTCTTGGTGTGTTCTGGCTTCAGTGCCACTTCCCTGAAACCGAGTGGGATGCACTGTTGTCGGGCCAAGCCGTTTTTGAAGCCACTTGCATGAAGCAACTGGCACAAGATGCTCGTCAAGCGGGTGTCACTCTGGACTGGAGCACATCAGTGCCTTCCTGATTCACATCAAGCAATCAAGCGGTTCAATCTTGGTAATTCAGAAAACGAATCACGCCATTGTTGGACCCAGAGTTCTTGACTGCGCTCATAAACACGCATCAACTCTGTGACAGCGGCATCACGAAAATCGACGCGCAAATCAAGAAGGGGGAAAGCCGCTTCTCCGCTGACCTGAATTGCCGCAGATGTTGATGTTTCAGAGCGATGATCACCTCCTACAGCTTCACCTGCTTGCAAAGCCAACATCAATCGCCTGCCTAGCTTCCAACTCGGATTGCTGCTAAGGAACACCTCTTCCATTGCTGCAAGAACCTCTTCGCCAACCAGGTAATTCCCAGCCACCGATAGATTCAAATGATGGCGGTGGCCAGACCAACCACCACAGGATTGACCGGTCCAACAGGCCGTACGACCGGTCGAATCAATGAGATGAAACTGTCTTTGCTCACGGTGTGGGTCATCGGCGAGAAGGCTGCTCAGCACGCCATCGGCATCCGCACTTTGCTCAAGCCGCTCCAGTCCGCAGATCCCGAGATAAGGATTGGTATGCGCCTGAGTGGCAACAGCACCAACCCCTGAACGAATGTGAGGAACGGTGGATCCCACCGCCAAATGACAGGTGGCCACTGCCACCCCAAAACGGCCGTTGCTGGGATCTCTGGCAACGATCGAGAAGGTCATGTCAGCGCACGATCAAGCCGCTGAACGGTTTCCAGCAGCACGGCAGTGCCATCCACACACTGGCTGTCACTGGTGAATTCAGCCGCTGAGTGGCTAAGGCCTTCACGACTGGGAACAAAAATCATGCCCATCGGCCAGCGGCGACCGATCTCTTGAGCATCGTGACTGGCACGACTTGGCAACCGGCTCCAATTCAGGCCGAGATCGGTGGCCGCAGAGGCGATCGTCGACATCACCATGGCATCGGCTGGCGTGGGTTGCACTTGAAACTGGGGCTCCAAACGAATCGGACATCCCGTCGACGTAGAGATCCGCTTGAGATCTGCCTCCAGACTGGAGACCAGTTGATCCAACACATCTTCACTGAGATCACGGATGTCTACCGTCATCGACACGGAGCCGGGCACCACGTTGGCGGCATTGGGCCAAACCTCCAGTCGACCCACCGTCGCCACAGGCTCTCCAGGATGACGTTGAGCCATGCACTCCACGGCAAGCACCACCCTGGACGCTGCGGCAAGAGCGTCCTGACGCAACGTCATTGGTGTGGTGCCGGCGTGATTCGCTTGACCCTCCACATGGATAGAAAAACGCCGCTGACCGACGATGCCCTCAACAACACCGATGGCATCACCGCGATGCTCCAACACGGCACCTTGCTCAACGTGCAGCTCGAGGAAGGCTGCAACAGACTGATCGGAACGATGAGCTGAAGCTAAGAGAGGCCAGTGTCCGCCAATACGTTTGAGGTTGACGTCAATCGGCTCACCGTTGCTGGTGGCATAGGCGGTTGGCTCAGAGGAAGCAGTGCCGGCCATGCCTTTGCAGCCAACCATCGTTGACTCTTCATCGGCAAAAGCCACCAATTCAAAGGAATGCCGCAATGCAAGTCCTGCTTCTTGGAGGGCACGCACTGCTTCTAGGCCAGCCAACACACCCAGAACGCCATCAAAGCGACCGCCGGTCGGCACCGTATCGAGGTGCGACCCCGTCATCAACACGGGCAAAGAAGGATCCAGCCCCTCCAAACGGCCGATCAGATTGCCAGCAGTATCAACCCGAACCTGCATTCCGGACTCTTTCATCCAAGTTGCAAGCCGATCACGACCCTGCACATCAGCCGCACTAAAGCCTCGGCGACACACGCTGCCGTCGGCCTGCAGGCCAATGGAAGCCATCTGGTCAAGCGAATGAATCAAGCGCGCACGATTGGGAATCACCGCTGATTTCCAAACCGTCGCCTCCGCTGGAGTGACTGGTGGACGGTTGGTAAGCAGTTGCGGCAATGGTCGTGACCTTCAGTTCAAACCAAAAGCCAGCATCGCCTGAGCATCAAAACGAGCCTGTCGTCGATGCAACGGTTTAATCCTGATCAAAGAATTCAAACAGGCATCAACACACGCCAGCCCAGCCGCTCAGCTTCCTCGCGAGCCAAGGAGGGCACGTCAGTAGCCACGAACATGCGGTGCAACATCTGCACCCCGAGAAGATGGTTAATCACAGCGTCCATTTGAACCCGCTCAGAATCTGTGGTGTGCGGATCACCATGTCGATCAAAGAGTGACCGGACACCCTCTTTGCTCAACAAGCCAGCGGCATCAATGGCTTCATCACTGAGATAGTCATCCGCCAACTGTTTCATCTGCGCCCACTTCTCCGGCTCGGTATGGGCAGGTGGCGCCATGAACGCAAACTTCTCACGCTTGTAAAGCACCTCGGGCAAGAGCCCAGCCATCGCTTCGCGCAGCACATATTTTTCCGTTTTGCCTTTGATGCGCAGTTCCGGGGGAACCTGAACCGCTGCGGCGGCGAGATGGTGATCCAGAAAGGCTGGACGGGCTTCCATGGAATTGGCCATATCGACACGGTCACCGCCCCAGGTCAGGATCTGACCTTCAAGCATGGTTTTGATCCAGACGTATTGGGCCTTGTCCAAGGCATGGCGCCCCTCTAACTGATCGGGATCGAGTTGATCGGCAATCGCCTGACCGGGTGAGTAACCCTCGAGCGCCTGGCGGTGAGACTCAGCCAGCAACGCTGGAACGAGCGGGGCACAAGCAAGCCAAGGTTGCAGACAACTCGGCGTGAATCCAACAACAGCGTCCAGAGAGGGATCATCCACCTGATCGGCTGCCAACATCGCTCCCTGCACCAGAGAATTGGACTGCTGCAACAACAACTCCCAGTTGCTGCGTTCCTCCTGCGGCAGATCATCAAGACCATGCAAGAACATGTCACGGCGGAACGCGGGGTAGCCACCAAACAACTCATCCGAGCCCTCCCCCGTCATCACTACCTTGTAATCAACGTTGTTGACATGACGACTCATCAGATATTTGGCCACAGCCAGGGTGTTGTAGATCGTGCGCTCGGCATGCCAAAGAGTGCGCTCCATGAATCCATAGAGCTCTCGACCTGACAGGCGCATCACGTCCTGCTCAGCTCCCGTGACTTCCGCCATTTCCTGAGCAATGGGTGATTCGTCGTATCGGGCATCGTCAAAACCAATGGTGAATGCCCTCACCGGGGACTGACTCACCGCAGAGGCCAGACCAAGAATTGAGCAACTGTCGATGCCTCCGGAGAGGTAGCACCCCACCGGCACATCAGCGACCATCCGCAGTTCCACGGCCTCCAGCAGAGCTGCTCGCACGGCCGCAATGTGATCGGCTTCACTCAAGCTTCGATCACGCTCATCTTTTCGAGGGAAATTCAGATCCCAATACGCCCACTCGGACACCTCGAGCTGTCCCTGCGAACGCTGCACCTTCACGACATGACCAGGCTTCACCTGGTGAACCCCAGCAAACGCCGTGGTTCCTGGCACCATCGTCTGCATCAACTGATGGAACAAGCCTTCGGATGTAAAACGCCGCTCCACCGCAGGATGGGCGAACAGCACCTTGAGCTCCGAGCCAAACACCAATCCCTCGGATGTCATCGCCCAATACTGGGGCTTGATCCCGAAACGATCTCGCACAAGATATAAACAATCCTCTTCGCGATCAAACAGGGCAAAGGCGAATTCCCCGCGCAATAAGGGCAGGGTCGCGTTTAAGCCTTGACGCTGATAAAGCCGAAGCAGAATCTCGGAATCGCTCTTGCTGCTGAAACGAACACCCTGAGCAGTGAGATCGGCGCGAATGCGCTGAAAATCGTAGAACTCACCGTTATGGGCCATCAACACCTCACCGTCATCCGTGAGGAACGGCTGCCGCGCCCTTGACTCGTTCAAATCAATAATTGAAAGGCGGGCATGGCAAAAGCCAACCCCTGCCTGGTCGAGGCACTCAACACCGAATCCATCCGGGCCCCGATGAGCCTGGATCGCTGCCATGTTGACCAGCAACTGACGGTCGACCGTCCGATGACGATCAGCATTAAAAACACCACCGATACCGCACATAACCCTGATTCAGACGACGTCCATGACCCGGTCAGCCCGGTCCACCATGCAGGTGAGGAGAGCCATGCGCAGAAACACTGCTCCCCGTGCCTGGCTGAAATACCAGTTATGGGGGGTCTCATCCATGCAGGTGCTCAATTCAGCGCCCCGGGCCAGGGGGTGTAAAACAATCGAGTCGTCTTTGTAAGGAAGATCTTTGGTCAACCGGAATTGAGCTCCATGAACCTCGAAGCTGTCACCCACCCAGGCGATAGCGTTGATGTAAGTGACATCCAGATAGGGCAATTCTTTTAACAAATCGGTGCTGCAACGAAGTTTCAGGCCGGCTTCTTGGAGCTCTTCGATTTGACCTAAATCGAACAACGATTCTTCAGGATCGGCATCGGGAGAGTGGATCACCACAACCTCCTCCACGATTTGAGGAAACTTGGCCAGAATCCTGAGCAGCGAACGCACGGTGCGCATCCTGGAAGGCACACCAATCACGCCAATCCTGATCCTTTGGTCCGCCGGAACCATGGGGTGAGCGAGGTTGGGACGCCACTTCAAAATTGTGAACAGGTCTGCCATCGCCTGCGTTGGGTGCTCATCCAGACCATTTCCGGCATTAATGATCGGGATGCGCAGTGTTTGCGACATGGCATACACAGCGCCAGGATCGCTATCCCGCAACACGACACAGTCGCCATAGTTATTGAACATATGCGCTACATCTTCAAGAGATTCGCCTTTGGCAATTCCTGTGGTGGAGCGATCCGTGATGTTGATTGAGCTGCCACCGAGCCGATGCCAGGCACTGTCAAAGGAGAGCCGGGTGCGGGTGCTCGGCTCATAGAAAGCATTAATGAGAATCTTGCCCTGCAAGGGCATGTTGTGCCTGATGTAACGCTCGGGATTGCTCTCGTACTTCGCCGCCAGGCGGAACAGCTGCAGCAGGGTTTGCGGACGAAACGACTGGATCGAGACCACGTGCTGATCCACAAGGTCAAGCAGCGGTTCCGCCTCCTCCTCAATGCATGTCAGCAGGGACTCGGGGTGCGTGCGGCCAAAAACGTCTGGGCCAAGAGGCGCGAACCGCATGGGCACCTCCTCAATCTCCAGAGTGACTTGTTTGGTGTGCAACATCGAGGCTTCAGGGCGCAATCCCAATCGAGCGGAACTTGAGCAGCGCCATCCATGTGACTTCAATCACCCTTTAGCAACGAGGTTGACTGAAGCCAAAAAATCCAAGAGATCTTTGAAACTATTTCGGAATTCAGTTTCAACAGCTACCAAACTCGCCCATTTCGATACTCGAACCACCAGATCAGCAACAGCACAACCACAGACAGCACCAAAGCCAACTGACTGCCCAGCAGCACCAATTCAAACCCCTTCAAGCCAAGAACAATCGCGAGCAAGGAAGTGCTCATGCCTCCTCCTTCAAAAGTGCAAAATCAAACCGTTCCGGCCAACGGCTGCTGCCCACCTGCATCACGAGGGCTGAAATTGCGGCCGAAAAGACAGCTGCGCAATAGGGCGCGATGAACACATAAGCGTATAAGCCGATCAGGCTTCCACTAAGCATCGCCACGATGGCAGCGCGACGGTTTGCAGAAGGCCAGTACAAACCACAGGCCACCGGCCAAACGGTTGACGCCACCAGGGCACCGGTTAAGAACAGCACCGACGCCAGCGACTCCAGCCGCAGCCAAGACAACACCAGCGTGACGACGGCCAATCCCACCACCATCAGCCGCGCCGCCTGCTTGAGCTGCAGGTCACTGGCCTGGGGCCGCAACAGACGGAAGTACACATCTTCCGCCAACAGATCGGCGGTGGATGCCAGCAATGAATCCAAGGTGGAGGTGAGCGAGGCAAACACCACCACAAACACCAGGGCCGCGCCGCCCGCCCCCAGCAGATCAGCTGCCATCACGGGGAACACCATGTTCACCTGCTCGAGGGGCAACGCACGGGCCAGGGCCACCAGGCCGATGGACCCCGTCACCATCGGGACGCTCATCCAGGCGATTCCCCCCAACACGAAAGAGGTCATCACCACCGAGCGCCGACTGGCGAAGACCCGGGACCACCAGATGTTGTTGTGAAACACCTCGCCCATCGAAAAGAGGGCGGAATTCCAGGCGATCAACAAACCCGCTGGCAGCAGCAGATCAAGCCGATCAGGATGCCGGTTCACCAGGGCGGCATGCACCTCCGGCATCGGGAACTGGCGGAACGCAAGCACGGCCACCACCGCCAGCAACACCATGATCAGCAATGACTGAATGAAGTCCGTGCCGATCACCGCACGCATTCCGCCAAACAAGGTGTAAACGGTCGCTACGCCGATCACAACCACCATCCCGACGTGGTAGTCAAACCCTGAAAGCGCTTGCAGCAACAGGCCCGCACCCATCGCCTGCGTCATCAAAAACCCGAGGGTGTACACGGCTGTAATCACCATGAACACCCACCAGGCCAAACGGCCGTAGCGAAGGCGGATGAAATCTCCACTGGTGCGGCCATGGGGCATCAGCTGCTTGATCCGCAGGGCCAATGGCGCAAACAGGATCAATCCGAGCCCGGCCAAGGCGTAACTGAACATCCCCCAAAGGCCGGTCTCGTAGCCAAATTCAGGAGCCAAAAGGGTGGTGTTGCCAGTCACCCAGGAGGCCATCAACGTTGCCGTGCTTAATGCCAAACCGATGTTGCGGCCGGCCAGCATGTATTCATCGGCATCACCCTTGCCCCGGCGCCCCCAGGCCACACCCAGGGCAACCCAGAGCACAGAGAACAGAACCACCAGAGCCCAGGCGACTCCCGGAGCTAAGAACGGAGTGCTGCTAGCCATCAGTCAGCCCCCCGATCACGCCAATACAGGTGGCCGCGCACGATCATCACCACAGTCGACGCTGTGACCAGTGCGCCAAGGGCGAAGATCAATCGCGCCCAGAGCAGTTCATCCAAGACGAGAGAGGGTGTTGGCTTCGCTGATCAGATAAGCAAACACCGCATGCGATGCCTGGTACTTCTGACGATTCCGGTGCTCGGGACTACGCAAAACACCAAGCCATAACGCATTCCCAAGCCAAATTGCGGAATGTGTAGCAACCACAACCCGTGAGGGGACAGGCCGAGGTTTTGGATGCCGATCCACCACGGTTCCGGGATGTTCACCGACTACAAACCCTCGGTCGGCTACGACGAATATTTCTGCAGCAACACGGCATCGCCCAGGGCCGACCTGGCACCTCTGCTCGCATCGCTCGGCCAGATGGGGTTGCAGGAACTGAACCGCAACCATGCCTCCGCGAGCCACCTGCTGCGGCGATTGGGCGCCACCTTCCGGCTGAATGATTCCGGACTGAGCGGCAGTGAACGCATCCTTCCCTTCGATCCACTGCCGCGGTTGATCAGCCGCGGTCAGTGGCAGCGCCTAGAGCAAGGCCTGCTGCAGCGACTGGAGGCGATTGATTGCTTCCTAGCCGATATCTATGGGCCCCAGCAGATTCTCAACGACGATGTGATCCCTCGAGAGGATGTGGAGAGCTCCTCCGGGTGGCGACCACAGATGCAAGGCATCACCCTGCCACTCAACCGCTGGTGCCACATCTCTGGACTGGATCTGATCCGTGATGGGCAGGGCACCTGGCGTGTCTTGGAAGACAACCTGCGCTGTCCCTCCGGCGTGGCCTACTTCCTGGAGAACCGGCGGGTGATGAAACGGTTGTTCCCCAGTTTGTTTGCGGGACGCACCGTTCAACCGATTGATGACTACCCCTCCCATCTGCTTCGCACGCTTCAGGATCTGGCGCCCTGGAGTGATGCCCCACGGGTCGTGATCCTGACGCCGGGTGTGTTCAACAGCGCTTACTTCGAACACAGCTACTTGGCACAACAGATGGGCATTCCCCTGGTGGAAGGTCGGGATCTGATTTGTGAAGACGGACGCACCTGGATGCACAGCACCAATGGACGCATCCCGGTGGATGTGATCTACCGGCGCATCGACGATGACTTCCTCGATCCAACCGTGTTCCGCAGCGACTCGATGCTGGGCGTTCCCGGCCTCATTGACGTGCTTCGTAAGGGACGCGTCGCCATTGCCAATGCCCCTGGCACCGGCATCGCCGACGACAAGCTGATCTACGCCCATGTGCCGACGATGATCCGCTACTACCTCGGTGAAGAACCGATCATCGAAAACGTTCCCACCTACCTCTGCGCCCGCCCCAAAGACCGCGCTTTTGTGCTCGAAAACCTTGAACAGCTGGTGGTGAAATCGGTGGCGGAAGCCGGTGGCTACGGAATGCTCATCGGGCCTCAGGCCAGCCGTACGGAAATCGCCGACTTCGACTCGAAGATTCGCGCCAATCCCCGCAACTTCATCGCCCAGCCGACCCTTCAGCTTTCCACCGTTCCCGCCCTCAGCGACGGGGAGCTTTACCCCTGTCATGTGGACCTGAGGCCCTACGTGCTCCGAGGCAAAAACAGCTGGGTCAGCCCCGGTGGCTTGACTCGGGTCGCCCTCAAACGCGGCTCACTGGTGGTGAATTCCTCTCAAGGCGGGGGCTGCAAAGACACTTGGATCGTCGATGAACAACAGGTGACCGCAACGCAGCAGATGGAGGCCGTGCCGTGCTGAGCCGGGTCGCCGACTCCCTCTACTGGATCAACCGCTATCTCGAACGGGCCGAAAACATCTCCCGCTTCCTGGAGGTGAGTGAAGCGATGGCCTTGGATTGTCCGCCGGGCAGCGCTGAACCATGGCTGCCACTGGTGGATGCGACCGGCGACCGCCGCAGCTTCGATCAGGCCTATCCGCTCGGAACACCCCGAGACGTGATTCGCTTCCTGCTCCTGGATCGCGAGAACCCAAACAGCATCGTGAGCTGCATTGGCATGGCGCGCGAAAACGCTCGACAGATCCGTGACGTGATCACATCAGAGATGTGGGAACAAATCAACGACCTGCACTGGAGCCTCCAAGACGGGGAGGACATCTGGCAGGAACCCGCTCAGGAGCAACTACGCATCATCCGCCGCGGGTGTCAGATCTTTTACGGCATCACAGACACGACCCTGAGCCGTGACCTGAGCTGGCTGTTCAGCCAACTGGGTCGGTTGATCGAGCGAGCAGACAAAACCTCAAGGATTCTGGATGTGAAGTACTACCTGTTGCTTCCCACCCCAGAGGAGGTGGGCGGGGTCCTCGATGAACTGCAATGGATCACCCTGCTGCGCACGGCCAGTGCTTATCAGATGTATCGGCAGAGCATTCAGCGGGCAATTAATCCTGTCTCCGTCGCAGGATTTCTGTTACTCGATCCAATTTTTCCACGCTCCGTTCGCTACTGCCTGCAGGGGATCAACGACACACTGCTACAAATCCAGACCCAGCCCGTTTTGGGAGCACCCGATGACCTCGATTGCCTGCGCGGACAGTTGCTGGCCCGATGGAGCTACGTGCGCATCGACAGCCTGATTGAGGGCGGCCTTCATGAAGCCATCGACGGGCTTCAACAAGATCTCAATCGCCTGCACAACCTGATTCAAAGCCGCTATTTCACCAGCGCCGAGCTGCATTCCTCCCCAACCGAAGTCTTATGCGCGCCCGGATCCTTCACCGCCTGACCTATCAATACACAAGAGCGGTAAGCCTTGGGGAACACCGCCTCTGCCTGAAGCCAAGGGCACAGGGTTTTCAGAGCCTGATCGATCACCAGCTGAAGGTGACGCCAGAACCCCATCAACGACGGGAACTGCTGGCAGCGAGTGGTGATGAAATCCAGCGACTGATCTTTCTCGGTCACACCGATCAGCTTTGCTTTGAAGCCTGCAGCCTGGTGGAAACTCGCCCCGCACCTGCACTAGATGACTGCTTCAACGGGCTGGAACCGCCCTTGCCCTATCCACGCGGTCAACTGAATGTTGACCTTCAAGGGGCACTGGAAAGCTGGCTGCCGAACGGACAACACGAGCCGTCGGTGATCGACCTCACCCAGGAAGCTCTGATGGGGAGCAATCAACAGACGCTGGCATTTCTCAAGCAGCTCATGGCGTTGATTCAGGAGCGCGTGAAATACACCCAACGCCATATCGGACCTGCCTGGCCAGCCGGTCGAACCCTGCGGGAACGCATCGGCTCCTGCCGTGATCTGGCCATGCTGATGGTGGCCTGTTGTCGAGTGGTGGGTCTGCCGGCCCGATTCGTGAGCGGCTATCAACTGCTGGAACCAGCTCCCATTCAGTACGACCTACACGCATGGGCAGAGATTTACCTGCCCGGTGCCGGATGGCGGGGCTTTGATCCCAGCGCGGGTGAAGAAGTCAACGCGCGCTACGTGGTTCTGGCCACGTCATCCAAACCCGAGCTCACAGCGGCTGTGAGTGGCAGCTTCAGCGGCCCCCCTGGCACACCCAGTGAGCTCACTTGGTCGATCAGTGTCGAGGAAATCGTTGGCAACGATCGTGAACCAGCCGTCATTCAGGCCGCCTGAAGCAGCGGTTCCACACCATGGAGTCGCGGCTTGATCGCCGTGCAGACCGTGGCGGCCATGAGAGCAGGAATCCGTGCGCTGTTGTAAACGCGGAATTCACGCACCAACGACACACCTGACTCGCGAACCGCTTGATTCAGCACCACAGAGCCATCGGGATCAGAAATCGAACGATGAAAGGTGCCAGGTGGGATGCGCAGGATGTCTCCACCGCTCTCCAGTCTCACGATGTGGAAGGGCTGATCCCAGGCCAAATTGACCAAAAAAAACGTGCGCCCACCACTGGCGGCGAGAAGATTGTCTTCTTGATGGGGGTGCAAGTAAAACTGCCATGCACCGGAATCAGGGTCATCCGGTGGGCTGATGGCCGGACCAGAATGAATCACAAGGTCACGGGCGTTCGACGTGTCAACCGTGACATCAAAGAACCGAACCGATGGCGTGTCGCGAAAGCGCTCGTAAGGCAACAGTTCGAACATCACCGATGGGCCGAAGCACGACCCGAACTCTCATTCGGTTGTACCGGGCTTTCCGCGTAGAAACGGTGGCATTGACGACGGTTCAGCCGCCCAAATAAGCCATCTCTGCATGACGGAGAGGATCTGTGTTGAAACGCCGCTCCTCGCTGTAGCGATCAGATCGTCGCTGCCAAAGAGAGCGGAGAGCACACTCCAAATCCTGATCGCTTTCCATGGCAGGTTTCAGATCCGTTCCTTGGGCAGCAAACAGGCAGGTAAAGGCCTGACCATCGGCCGTAATGCGCAGACGATTGCAGTCACCGCAAAACGGCTCAGTGATAGAGGCGACCACACCAACATCACTCACCTTGTCGTCATAACGCCAACGCCGAGCAGTGCCTCCATGACTCCGTCCCAGTGGCGTGAGGGGCCACCGGGCCGCGATGCGCTCCACCATCAACGCGGCTGGCAGCACCTGATCCATCCGCCAGCCATTGCGATTACCCACATCCATGTATTCGATCAGGCGCAGTTCGATGCGCTGGCAGCGCGCCAGCTCCGCCAGGGGAATCAACTGATCGTCATTCACACCCTGTTGGATCACAGCGTTGATTTTGAGAGCACCGACAGCTGGATCGAATCCACCAGCGCGAGCAGCGGCCAGTCCATCAAGAACCTGGCGCACCAATCCTGCTCCTGCTGTGTGTCCTCCCCGTAACCCAGCCATCCTTGCCGCCACTGCGCCGTCAACCGCATCCAAACTCACGGTGATGCGATCCAGGCCTGCGCTCCTCAAGGCTTTGACACGATCCTGCGAGAGCAAAACACCATTGGTGGTTAAAGCCACATCACGCAAACCAGCCAGCGGGTCGCCAAAAGTGCGCCTCCCATTGGCAACGGCTATCAACAAAGGCAACAAACGATCACTCAGAAGAGGTTCACCACCCGTGAGGCGAAGGGTGTGAGCACCGAGGCGAGTCGCAACGCGAATCAAACGCAGCTGCTGCTCAAGCGTGAGCATGCCGGGAGGATCGGCGGAATCCGGACAGCAATAGGGGCATGCAAGATTGCAACGTGCGGTCAGCGAGAGCCTCAGCACCCCCAGCGGCCTGGTCCTTTGATCAACCGTCGAAGCCAGAGATGCGCAGGTCATCCAACCAACGCTGCCAGATCACTTGGATGATTCACATTGCTGACCTGCTCTGCAGGCAGTTTCAGCGTGTCGTGATCAATCCGCTGCAACCAACCAAGCCATCGCGCCTGACCATGGCTGAGTTCGGCCTCCAATGCGGCGCGATTGAAGGCACTGCATGGATAGATGCCCAACAGAGGCTGGAGTCGTAGGCCGTCATCAGCCACCAGAGCTCGCGATTCATTCCGTTGCCAGGCATCCATCAGCATTTGCAAAGCCTCAACCTGCAACCCGGGCATGTCCACCGGCAACGTAAGCAGGGCCTGCGTTTCATCAGCACTGAGGAGGCAACTGAGCGCGCGAAGGGGCCCGGCTGGGCTCCACGGTTCTGCTTGCACCGTGACCCCAGGCCAACCGGAAAGACAGCGTCGATGCGCGGCATAACCGCTCATGACACACACCTCAAGCTCGAAGGAACGCAGCAGCCTGACTTGTCGCTCCAACCACGTGGACCCGTCCACATGGGTGAGCATCGCCTTATCGGCTCCCATCCGACGGCTAGCACCACCGGCAAAGACAACAGCTTTGACCGATCGGAAACGCAAACACAACCTCAAGAGCACTCATCAATTAAAGGCCTGGGCGTAGATGTAACAACAGCTACGAATTGGCGCACTAAAGCTTTCCACTTCCTCAGGCGATTCTTTCAGGCGGGGCATTTCGGTAGCTAATGCAACGTTTCGTGTGCAGGCCGAATGGTGCAATTATTCCGCGGTCTGCATGAGCGCCGCATCTTGAAATCCTGGGCGCCTTCTTTTCGACGCCGGGTTTGACTCTCCATCCCAAACAAACCCCCATGCTTGGCGAACTCTGGTCGTTCCAGGGGAGATATAGAACACTCCATCTCACCTGGATCGCCTTTTTCCTGACCTTCGTGGTCTGGTTCAATCTGGCTCCTCTGGCCTCCACCGTGAAAGCCGACCTTGGCCTGACGGTGGGTCAAATCCGTACTGTGGCCATCTGCAATGTGGCCCTCACCATTCCAGCTCGCGTGCTAATTGGCATGCTCCTGGACAAATTCGGTCCAAGAATCACGTATTCCTCGATTCTGGTCTTCTCGGCTATTCCTTGTCTGTTATTTGCAGCAGCCCAGGATTTCAATTCTTTGGTGGTTGCACGTCTGCTCCTCTCCATTGTTGGTGCAGGCTTTGTGATCGGTATCCGCATGGTGGCTGAATGGTTCCCGCCTAAGGAGATCGGTCTTGCTGAAGGGATCTATGGCGGTTGGGGCAACTTCGGCTCTGCCTTTTCAGCCCTCACCATGGTTGGCATCGCTGGCTTCCTGTCGTTCTCTGGCGGTTTCACATTGCCCACCGGTGCAATTCTGAACTGGCGTGGTGCCATCGCCCTGAGCGGCATCATTTCCGCCCTTTACGGCGTCTTCTACTTCTTCAGCGTCACCGACACTCCACCTGGGAAAGTTTATCAGCGCCCTGAAAGAACAGCTGGTTTGGAAGTCACCTCCATGCGTGACTTCTGGGGACTACTTGGCATGAATGTTCCTTTCGCAGCCATCCTGGCCGTGCTCTGCTGGCGCCTTCAAAAGGTTGGTTTCCTGACTCCCAGCACCTACCCATTGGCTCTTGGAGCTGTTGCGATCTGGTTCATCTTCCAGACTTGGGGAATTATCCGCACCAACCGCGAATTGATCCTTGGCAACAAGGTTTATCCCAAGGAAGATCGTTATGAATTCCGCCAGGTGGCCATTCTTGAGCTCACCTACATCGTGAACTTTGGCTCCGAGCTGGCGGTGGTGTCGATGCTTCCCACCTTCTTCGAAACCACTTTCGATCTTCCGAAGGCAACAGCAGGCATCTTGGCCTCCTGTTTTGCTTTCGTGAATCTGGTCGCACGTCCCGCCGGCGGTCTGATTTCCGACAAGGTCGGTAGCCGTAAAAACACCATGGCCTTCCTGACCGCTGGCCTTGGCATCGGTTACCTGGTGATGAGCATGATCAAACCCGGCACGTTCTCCGGCCCGTCTGGAATCTTCGTGGCTGTGGTGATCACCATGCTTGCCTCCTTCTTTGTTCAATCTGGTGAAGGCGCAACCTTCGCTCTGGTGCCTCTGGTAAAGCGCCGTGTCACCGGCCAGGTAGCAGGTCTGGTGGGCGCCTACGGCAACGTTGGTGCTGTCACCTACCTCACCATCTTCAGCCTCCTACCCATGTGGATGGGTGGTGGTGCCGAGCCCGATCCAACGGTGATCGCAAACTCCAACAGCCGCTTTTTCCAAATTCTTGGAATTGCAGGTCTGATCGTTGCCTTCTTCTGCTACTTCTTCCTCAAGGAACCCAAAGGCTCCTTTGCAGACCTGCATGAAGGCGAAACGGAAGAAGCTCTCGCCTGAGCATAAAAATCCACTTCTGATCGGAATTTGCAGCTCGTCTGCCATCCGAATGCCCGGGGGACATCCCCCGGGTTTTTTGAATCTCTGCCCCTCCGGATGTGACTGACTCCAGAGCCAATCCCACAAGCCAATGTCCCTACTGCGGCGTGGGCTGCGGCCTGGAACTGCTGCCTCCGGGGGAGGCAGGCAAATCCGTTAAACGGGATCCCGACGGGAATCCCATGTGGGCAGCACGCGGAGATCGGCAACACCCATCCAGCCTTGGACAGGTCTGCATCAAAGGCGCCACGGTGGGTGAAACCCTGGCACGTGGACGTCTAAGCCAACCGCTCTACCGCACCACCCTCAACGAAGACTTTCAACCAATCAGCTGGGACAGTGCTTTTGACCTACTGACCGACCAAATCCGCAACACACTTGCCAGTAAAGGGCCCAATGCCATTGCCATGTATGGGTCAGGGCAATTTCATACCGAGGATTACTACCTTGCCCAGAAACTCCTCAAAGGAGCGCTGGGGACCAACAACTTCGATGCCAACTCGCGGCTGTGCATGAGCTCCGCAGTGGCCGGATATACACGAAGCCTGGGATCCGATGGTCCTCCCTGCTGCTACGAAGATCTGGACCATTGCTCCGTCGCCTTCCTGATCGGCACCAACACCGCCGAGTGCCATCCGGTGCTGTTCCAGCGACTGCTGAAACGCAAGAAACGCGACCCAAAAGGCCTCACCATCGTGGTGGTAGACCCGCGCAACACCGACACCGCCAAGATCGCTGACCACCATCTGGCGATCGCTCCTGGCACAGACCTCGCACTCCTCCACGGCCTGGCTCGACTGGTCATCCAAGACAACGGCTTCGACAGCGATTTCATCGATGCGGCCACCGAGGGGTTTGCGTCTTACACCCAGACCATCAATGCCTGGACACCCGGCAAAACCGCCAAGTTCTGCGGAATCACGGAACAGGATCTGCGCGCCGTCGGCCGACTCTGGAGTCGCAAAGAAGGCGTGCTCAGCCTCTGGTCGATGGGGGTGAACCAGCGCAGAGAAGGAACGGCAGTCGTGAGTGGTCTCATCAACCTGCATCTGCTCACCGGAGAAATCGGCAAACCAGGCGCCGGACCGTTCTCGCTCACGGGGCAACCCAACGCCATGGGTGGGCGTGAGGCCGGTGGTCTCGCCCATCTTCTCCCTGGTTACCGGTTGGTGACCAACCCGGAGCACAGGTCAGAAGTGGAGCAAGCCTGGGGATTCGCTGAAAATTCCATCGCTTCAGAACCAGGACTGGGTGCCTGGCAGCAGGTGGAAGCCATGGAACAGGGAGAGCTCGATCTCTGGTGGGTTGCAGCCACCAATCCACTCGTGAGCATGCCCGACCTCGAGAGAGTGAAGAAAGCCATGCAGCGCTGTCCGCTCGTGGTTGTCAGTGAGGCTTACGCCGACACAGAGACCTCCCATTACGCCCATTTGCTACTTCCGGCATCGCAATGGAGCGAAAAGTCAGGAGCGATGACCAATTCAGAACGACGAGTCACCTACTGTCCGTCGTTTCGTCCACGCCACGGCGAAAGCCGTCCTGATTGGGAAGTCTTTGCCGAACTAGGACGTCGACTGGGGTTCGTCGAGCAGTTCACGTATCAATCCTCAGCAGAGGTTTACGCAGAGTTCACAACGCTCACGGAAGACCGCGTCTGTGACGTATCCGGTCTCAGCCATGCATTGCTCAAGACCCATGGATCGCAACAGTGGCCGTTCCCACGCGGGCACGAGCCAACCCGCACCTCCAAACGTCTTTACGTCGGCAAACGGTTCCCGACGGCCAGCGGGCGCGCGCGTTTCCAGTCTGAAACTCCACTAGGCCTGGCCGAGCCACCCTGTGATGTCTACCCGCTGGTGCTCACAGTGGGCCGTTATCTCGGCCAGTGGCACACCATGACCCGTACCGGGATGGTGAAACGACTCAACGATATGCATCCGGAGCCACGCCTGGAAATGCATCCCGGGGATGCAGAGGTCTATGGCGTCGAAGACAACGGACTGGCCGCCATCACATCCCGGCGCGGAACCCTGACCGCACGCGTCACGCTTACGAATCGGATTCGCCGTGGCGCAGTGTTTCTACCCATGCACTGGGGCTTTACGCAAGCAGAGGCGTGTGAAGCCAACACCCTCATGCATGAGGAATCTTGTCCAATCTCAAAACAGCCAGAACTCAAAGCCTCGGCAGTGATCGTTGCCCCAGCTGTATCAGTGGTGAAACCCCTCGAGCAGCAGACCGGACGGCTGGAAAGCTTGCGCCAACTACTCATCCCAGCACTTCGCTGAAGGCCGCCTCGAGATTGTGATGGTCGTGCCCAGGCCTCGCCAGCTTGCAAAGGGCAAAGCGATCGAGCTCATGCATTGTCTTCCAAGCCTCCTGTGTGAGTTGCACACCACGCAAGCGAGCCGCTTCCAGGAGATGATCCGGCAGACGGTCCGGTTGCTGCCAAGGCTCATGCACCGCTTGAGGCAGATCTTTCACAACACCATCCGCCATGGCCACTGTGATGGCACGCAAATGATCACGCATCTGGTTCAGATGCTCGGGTGAGTCTTCCCAATCCACCAACTGCTGACGCTGCTCCTGGCTCATCGCCAGCCAATGACTCAACTTGAGCTTGACGCCGGCTACATCCAACTTGCGACGAACGCACAGTGGAATGCATCGCCAGGATCCGATGAAGTCCTGCTCGAAGCCATAACAATGCCGCGCTTGATCCAGCTGCGAATGCATTGGTAGCCAAGACGACGATTTCTCTATCTCTAGCTGGAAACGGTGACAACAACGACCAACGGACGCACGCAAAACAAAGAAGCTAAGCCCAACTTTGGATTGATGAATGCGCTTCGCTTTAAGCCTCGGATTGCTGCTTGGTTCCGCTCACGGATGGCTGGCATCAGAAGGTTTGGCGACAGGCCTGCTCGTCGTAAATAGCGAGACCAACGGGTCAAATCTGCAACGTTTTGGTGCTTTTAGTAGCAACGAGTACACCTTCTATCCATGATGAATGTCTGTTGGCATTCATTCAATGACTTTCAGCACCACTACGAATCAAGTCCAACGCAGCCCTCTCACCGTGGCTGCAGGCTTTGTTGGGGCCTTCATCGTGGCCTCTCTCGCCGTGCAGATGGTGCTGAGCCAAAAGGCAGCGACAGCAACCACAGAGGTGGAACCGGTCGTGACCTCACAAGCCGCCATGTGGTCGGTGCTCGGCGAGCGCTGATCGAAACTAAAGCGGTCAACAACCCGTTCACGGATGGCTGAAGAGCTCTCGCACCTCACCGGACAAGGTGAGGTGCACATGGTGGAGGTTGGAGATCGCGCGATCACCAAACGTGAAGCAACAGCTGCGGGAACACTTGTGATGCAGCCCTCCACGCTCGAGCTTGTGCTGAGTGGAGACACGCCCAAGGGTGATCTGTTGGCGGTCGCTCGCATTGCCGCCATCCAAGCGGCGAAACGCACCGCCGAACTGATTCCCCTCTGCCACCCGCTGCCGATCAGCGGCATGGACGTCAGCATCGAACCCGACCCCTCCCTGCAAGGTCTCAAGGTGCAGGCAAGCTGCCGTACCACGGGACAGACAGGGGTCGAGATGGAAGCGATCACGGCTGTTTCCATCGGCCTGATCACGCTTTACGACATGTTGAAGTCGGTGGAGCCAGGCATGACGATCAACGGCATCCAGCTGCTGCACAAGGACGGAGGTCGCCATGGCAGCTGGACCTGCTGAGCCCTATGGCCGCGAGGGACTCCCCCTCGATGAAGCACGTCAACGTGTCTTGGCAGCCATCACGCCGCTGGATCAAAGCGACACCGTGCAACTCAGGGAGGCCTTGGGTCGTGTGAGTGCTGAGGCGGTGTTGGCCACAGTTCCTGTGCCTGGGTTTCGCGCATCGATCATGGACGGCTATGCCCTGGGGCAGACCAGCCAACCGACCGTTGGCGATTGGTGGTTGCTGAAGGGACGCTCATCCGCAGGACTGCCGTTTAACGGCAAGCTTTCAGACGGTGAGTCCATCAGGATTCTCACGGGAGCACCCCTTCCTGAAGGTGCTGGCTGGGTTCTTCCTCAGGAACTCGTCTCGGTTGACAACAATCGGATCCAGTTGAGCCAGGAAGCCTCTGACCGGCCCTGGATTCGAGCCGCAGATGAGGAATGTCGGCCAGGTGAGCCACTCCTGGCCGCCGGCCAGCGACTGGGACCCGCAGACCTGGCCCGGCTCGCCAGCTGCGGCGTGGCTCACTTGAACGTGCAACGAAAGCCGCGGATTGGCCTGTTGATCAGTGGCGATGAACTGGTGCCGCCTGGGGCCACGAGGCCGCCCGGCACCATCTGGGAAAGCAACAGCACGCTGCTGGAGACAATGCTTCAGGGACTCGGACAAAGGGTGCATGAGCGCCACGTGGTGGCAGATCAACCTGACGCCTTGCGTGAGGCCCTCTGTGATCTCGCCGACCGCTGCGATGTAGTTGTCAGCACCGGGGGCGTTTCGGCGGGCGACAGCGACTGGATTCGTTCGCTCGTTGCTGAACTTGGCTCGGTGGACTTTTGGAAACTCTTCCTGCGGCCAGGGCGCCCTTTTGCCTTTGGTGATCTCCGTGATGGCGTGCCCTTGTTTGGGCTACCAGGCAATCCCGTTGCAGCTGCAGTAACCGGATTGCAACTGCTCTGGCCAGCACTTCAGGTGCTGGAAGGCCAAAGCGAACCGGAACTATTCCCTCGCATTCAGGTGGAGCTTGCGGATCCTTTGGCTCGACGGCCAGGTCGGCCAGAACTAGCTCGGGCTCGACTGGAAACCAGTCGTGAAGGAACCTTGGTGGCACGCGTGGATGGTTCGCAGGCGTCATCACGCATTGGCTCACTGCAGGGAGCGGATTTGCTCTTGGAGCTGCCAGCGGAAGCGGGTGATCTCAAGCCTGGTGAACGCGTCTGGGCCCAACTAATCCGTGGTCGCCTGTTCTGACAGAACTATGAGCTGATGGGAGCTGGTTGAAAGCTTGTGCGCTCCCATTGAAAGAGCCGTCCATCAGCACCAAAGCGAATACTGACCTGTTGGAACCAATCCACCGCCAGCCGAGCACCGATCTCCAGGGTGAAGGCGGTATCCGGCAAACACTCAGGCACCGAAAACACCAAACCATCAGGCATCACTGCACAGCAGTCATGACGAAGCAGCTGTTCAGGTTCAAACACCACGGAACGTGGATCGCTGGCTCGTGACATCACACCCGGCTGTGGCCGAAGCAATTCAGCCTGACCCGGCCAGCCCCGCAAGGGTTCAAGCAGCGCCTTGGGTGTCCCGCACGTGGGACGCTCAGGTTCGAGATCAACAGCATCGCGACAGCGGAAGGCCACAGCTCCGACTGTCTCAAGAAGCCAGGCGTTACCACGCGGCTCCCAGAGCAGCACCAACATCGAACGGGAGCGACCTTTGAACAAATTGATCTCATGCCCGAAGCGACCGCGACCTGAATCGAGCAGCAGGCTGGATTGGCCACCGGCCCCCTCAAATTGCCAACATCCACCACCGGCGTTGTAGCTGTGCCGGCTGATTTCGTAAGTGGCCTGCCCTCCAGGAGCTAAGGCCAGGCCGGAGCCCTCCCAAAGGCCATGGTCAGCGTTGCTGAAACGAATGACGTAAGTGGTGGGGTCAATGATCCGTTGAGGCGCGATCAGATCCAACCGATCCGAGGCATCACGCCCAAACCAGGTGCCGGGTCCCTGCCAACAGCCGGAGAAATTGCTTCGATTCAACATCCACTGATCAGCCATCGAAGTCATCGTGAAAAGAAGGAAACGTCTTTAAGGTCGTCACACTGTTCACACCAGTCATGGAACTGACGATTGTTGGTTGTGGCTATGTGGGTCAGACCTTGGCGCGACGGCTGCAGCCACGACGACCGCAGCTGGGCTTGACCCTGACCACAACGCGACAGGAGCGACGCGTCGCTCTTCGTCAGCTGGGTGATGACGTGATGGTCTGCGATGCCACAGATCCAAAGCAACTGCTGAAGAGCCTCGAGAACAGCAGCACCGCTGTGTTCTGCCTTGGCCCAAAAGGAAATCAACAGGTGGATCAGGAGGGCTACCGACACACCTTCGTCGATAGCTTCATCTGCCTGAGGTCGCTGTTGCCACAACTGCCGCAACTGCGTCAGATCCTCTACACAGGCAGCTGCTCGGTGTACGGCGATGCCAACGGTGACTGGGTGGATGAAACCAAACCAGCCAGCCCAGGACCCGGGCATGGCTCCGTACTCCTCGAAAGCGAGCAGCTGCTGAGCTCAATCAGCGACAGGACCGTTTGCATCCTGCGACTTGGGGCTCTGCATGGACCCGGACGAAACCTGGATGAGCGCCTCAAAGGTTTGGCCGGACAAAAACGCAAGGGCGAAGGAAACACCTTCACCAACTGGGTGCATGTCGATGATGCCGCCGGTGCCCTGGAGGCTGCTATCAACGGACGGTGGAGCGGTGTGGTGAATGTGGTCAACGACAACCCCATCCGGCTGCGGGAGCTTGTAGGAGAAAGCCTGACTCGTCAGGGGCTTTCACCGGTGCAGTGGACTGGAGGTGTCGAGCCCCAGTCCGACGGACGACGCATTCGCAACCACCGGTTGAAACAGCTGGGCTATCGATTGCTCCACCCCACCGTGCATCAAAGCGGTGTGTTCTCCACCAACCAAGTGCCCTGATCGTTGCACCACTCCTTCTTCCAAAACGGCGCCCGATGTTTGAGCTCCTCCAAAAGCTCCGCAGAACAGCGCTGGGCTGTGCCCCGCCGATCTGACTCCACAGCCACCAACACGATCGGCTCGCTTGGATACAACAGCCCCACCCGATGCAGAACCAGCACCGCTCCTGCCCCGTGCTGCTGCTGCAATCGCTTAGCCATAGTGGCAATCTGACGCTCGCACAAACCTGGATAGTGCTCTAACTCCAAAGCTTGAAGGGAGCGACCATCCATCGTGGTCGGACGGACTCGGCCAACAAACACAGCCACCGCCGCGGGCTCACTACCCCAACACATCAGTTCCTGCCAAGGGTCAAAGGATGTCGTACGGATCTCAACCTGGATGTCCTTCATCCTTCAACCTCCAGTGAAGGGAGGCAAAAAAGCCACCTCGTCGCCTGCCTGTAGGGGCTGATCCAGCTCCACCAATTCCTGGTTGACGGCAATGCGGATGCCCTGCAATGAACCGAGGTCCAACTGATCCCACACCTCCCGGACGGTGGTCGCCTGTGACGGCAGTGGCAGCGAGCGTTCGGCCCAGCCGGCACGTTCGCGCAGTGAAGCAAAGAGCAGCACGTGCAGCACCACGGCCGTTGCAGCTGAAGAGGTTCTAGCGTCCGAAGTCACCGCTGCTATTCCGTGGGCCTCGCGATTGCCCTGCTCACCATTTCCGACACTCGCACCCTCCAGGAGGACAGCAGCGGCGATCAGCTGCAGCGCAGCATCAGCAACGCTGGCCATCAACTGCATGAGCGTGCGCTCTGTGCGGATGATCGCTACCAGATCAGGGCGGAACTGAGCCGATGGATCGCTGACCCAGCCGTTGATGTGGTGATCACCAGCGGCGGGACCGGCTTGACCGGTCGGGATGGCACACCAGAAGCCATTGGACCTCTGCTGGACAAGACCATCGACGGCTTCGGCGAACTCTTCCGTGTGATCTCCTTCGAAAGCATCGGCACCAGCACCTTGCAAAGCCGCTGTCTGGCAGGGGTAGCCAACGGCACTTTTGTGTTTGTTCTTCCAGGTTCTCTTGATGCCGTCACCACTGCCTGGGAGCGCTTGATCCGAGCACAGCTTGATCGCGAAACCAAACCCTGCAACCTGGCGCAGTTACGGGCACGGCTCAAGGAGTGAAATCACCTGTCAAAACGGAATCGGCATCGTGACCGCAGCCGGCGACGGCATGCACGCTTCAACCTGCTGGTTAATGACTTCACCAACGACAACGATCGACGGTGACTTGAACTCCTGCGCCCTGGTCTGAACAGCAACATCAGAGAGCGTTGACTTCAGGCAACGCTGTCCAGCCACCGTTCCCTGCTGGATGACAGCGACAGGAGTCTGTGGGCCAAGCCCACCCGCCATCAACTCTTCAGCAATACGGGGCAGGTTGTGGAGACCCATATAGATAACCAGGCCATCGCTGGCAGCAGCAAGAGAACGCCAGTTGACAGAAGGACGCCGCTTGTCGATCTCTTCATGGCCGGTCACGAAGGTGACGGAGGAGCCTGCACGGCGATGGGTTACAGGGATACCCGCATAAGCCGGTGCCGCAATCCCAGCGGTGACACCTGGCACCACCTGCACAGGGATTTTGCGTTCTGCCAGATACGCGGCTTCCTCTCCACCCCGACCAAATAAGAAGGGATCGCCACCCTTGAGTCGAACGACGGTTGCGTGCTTTTGAGCCATCTCTACCAACACAGCATTGGTGCTGGGCTGGGGCACGGAATGGTGGCCCCGACGTTTTCCAACAAACCGGCGCTCACAGCTCTCAGGCACCAGATCCAGCACTTCCTCGGGCACCAGTGAGTCGTAAACAAGGGCATCACAACTGCGCAACAGGCGTTGAGCCTTCACAGTGAGCAGTTCCGGATCACCGGGGCCTGCTCCCACCAGATAAACAGTTCCAGGTATTTGAGCAGTGGTCACGGCAGAGCGATCAGCAAATCAATCAGGCCCTGACGAATCAGGGAATGGTGGAGGAGGGGTTGCATACTTCCAGCCTCGCTCAGCGCCTCCGTCATGCGATTGGGAGCAAGGGCGAGAGGGAAAGCCTGAGCTTTGGGGTGAGCCATGAGGTAGTCGGCCCACTGATCAGACGGAAGCAAAGGAACAGCCAAACGTTTGCTCAACTGTTGGAGAAAGCGTTCAGCGACTCCCGGCCGCAAGGGATGGTGAAGGAGCACCAACTCAGTCGTTAAAAGGGGTTCGAGCGCCTTTGCAACCAGCGACCACCAGCAAGACCAAGCCCCCAGAAACGGAAGGAGTGTGACATCAGCACCTTCCAAGCGCATGCGCCGGCGTATGCCAGGCACGTCATCACGTGCATGCGCCCCTGGCCACAACAACAACGGCACCAGCCAACTCGACTGCTCAGGGCATGTCGGCGGAGCATCGGCCGTCAACACTTCGAGCTGAACCGGCGCCGAACGATGCTGTTGAAGCTCATCCACCAAAGCCGTCAGCACCTGAGGTACCTCCCCCCCCGAGCGACCGTGAACAACGAGACGGATAGCCCGCTGGGATTGCAAATCTCGATTCCGTAGCAATGGCCACGGATAAATGGCCGATCCGGCTGCTGACATCACAAAGCCGTCAAGGTTTTTCGTCTCATGTCCCGACGTCAGTACTCCGAACGCATTGCTTTGGAGGGACGCTCCCGAAGGGAATTCGTCGATCAAAGCTACCGCTCGAGGCAGGTTCAAGACCGCGGAAGGTACGAAAGCAGGCAGCCGAGACGGGCCGACAACTCTCGTTTCCAGAGCGAACTTGACCGGGATTTCGCGGCCATGAAACGCGTCTGGCAGATGCTCCGTTACGGAGCCGTACGCATGCTTGGCGAGGTTGGACGCCAATACTGAAGCCGCAGAAGGCAGCCTTCTACGGCCCAGCCAGGCACAGCAGATGTAGCCACGGCAACCAATTGCTCCATTCGACGGGATCAAGGACTCAACAGCCAAAACTGTTCGAATCAATACCGACAGGCGCTCAACCGACCTGTTGACTACCGATCTAAGCGCTCCCTTCTTTCTGAGGCGCTGGTTTCTAACAACCATTTCGATTGATCCTCGCAGGTTTTGACGATCAATCCGCTCTATCCGTATCAAGACCATGACACTCAGCTCTCCCTCCAGGCCCTATCTGGATGGCAAGAAGCTCAACAAGATCGAGCAGAACAAAGCCGACAAAGATGGACTGCTTGTTGGCAGCGAGATTGAAAAATTTGCGGAATTGGGCTGGGAGCAGGTCGACGAAACCGATCTTCAGTTGCGACTGAAGTGGTACGGCATGTTTTGGCGCCCGAAGACCCCGGGAAAATTCATGCTGCGCCTGAGGGTTCCCAATGGAGTGCTGTCTGCCGATCAGCTGCGAGTGGTCGCATCGATTGTTGAGCGTTACGGCGAAGAGGGCAGTTGCGACATCACCACACGCCAAAATCTGCAGTTGCGAGGGGTGCTTCTGGGCGATTTGCCAGAGATTCTTCGCCGCCTCGAGGAAGCTGGTCTGAGCACCATCCAGTCTGGATTCGATAACCCTCGAAACGTTACGGGTAATCCTATTGCTGGTATCGATCCCCAGGAGATCGTTGACACTCGTCCCTACACCACAGAGCTTCAGAATTTCCTAACCAATAATTGCAAGGGGAATCCTGAGTACTCCAATTTGCCTCGCAAATGGAACACAGCGGTCGCAGGAGCCAAAGACAATTTCCTGTTGCACAACGACATTGTGTTCCACCCCGTTGAAAACAACGGAGTGATGGGATTCGGCGTCTGGATTGGCGGTGTGCTCTCTTCGCAAATGAATGCCTATGCCATCCCTCTCAATGCCTGGGTGAAGCCAGATGAAATCTGCAAAATGACCGACGCCGTAATCCGGCTATGGCGCGACAACGGTGAACGGGACAAGCGTCCAAAGGGACGCTTTCGGCTCTACCTGGATCAAGTCGGCCATGACACGTTCCGCGCTCAGGTTGAAGAGCTTTTCGGCCCCCTCACCCCAGATCCTGGCTCCGTTTTCGATACAACCCCTCGCTCTCACTACGGAATTCATCCGCAAAAGCAAGAAGGTCTTTCATACGCAGGACTCCATGTGCCTGTCGGACGCCTAAAAGCTCAGGATCTACAGGATCTGGCCACCGCAAGCCTCAATTACGGCAGCGGAGAAGTGAGACTCACAGAAGATCAGAACGTCATTTTGATTGGACTGCCTACTGACAAACTGATTGAATTCAAAGCGGATCAGCTCCTCCAACGTTTTCCTCTCGAGCCTGGTCACATCGCAGCTGGAACCGTGTCCTGCACAGGAAACACCTACTGCGGATTTGCACTCACAAATACCAAAGATCAAGCGCTCCAGGCAGCTCAAGAACTTGATCAAGAATTGACCCTCCCTGAGGAGCTGAAAATCCACTGGACCGGATGTCCGAACACCTGTGGACAGGCCTATATGGGTGCCATTGGACTGACCGGAACCAAAGCCAAAAACAGCGAAGGCGTCATGGGCGAGGGCTACACCATGACCCTTGGAGGCTCACAAGGCCCAAATCCGACCATAGGTGAAGTGCATCGCAAAGCCATTCCAGCGGAGGAAATCAAATCCGCCTTGCGCGAAGTGCTGATCGAACGTTTTGGCGCCACACCCCGCGCCTGAACGTTTCACACACGATCAATAACAACTCAGAGCTGGTGCAGACCTTTTGAGGCCATCTCTGATCGCTCGACGTCACTTCCCATCCCAACTTTTCATGGCTAACAACAACGACTTCTTTTCCCGTCTGGTCAACTGGTTCACCGCAGCTGGCCAAGACAAGCAACCCATCAACCGCAGCGCAGATCAACAAGATCTGTTTTCCAAGCTGATGAACAAAATCAGCGGTTGAATTGCGTCGAATTCAATCATTTCCAACCATTAATCCACCACTAAAACCATGAGTGCGTCGGCTTCACAAATGGACTACGTCCTACCCAACGAACTTGTCGATGGCATGATTGCCGCAGGCGGCAAGAAAGCAACTGTCAGCGTCAAGAACTTGCTGCTTCGTGGATTTTATTCCGGTGCAATTCTTGGCCTAGCTGTCATCTTAGCTCTCACTGTTGGCCTCAAGAGTGGTCAACCCTGGCTGGGTTCCCTGTTGTTCCCCTTTGGTTTTGCCAGCATCGTGCTGTTCGGCATGGAACTGGTCACAGGCAATTTTGCTCTGCTCCCCATGGCCACTTGGGCAGGCAAGAGTTCCTGGAAAGCAACCTTCCGCAATTGGGCTTGGGTTTGGTTCGGTAACTGGATCGGCACGGCAGTGGTCGCCGTGCTGATGGCCATCAGCCTGACGAGCGGAGGCACTGTGGATCCTGCCTCTGCAGCTGATGGCGGTGGCATGTGGCAACAAGTTGCAGCCAAGATCATTGCCCTCAACAAGGCCAACGTTGTTGGCAAGTATGAGAATCTCGAAACCCTCGGTTTCTTTCTCGCCATCCTGCGCGGCGTGATTGCTAACTGGCTGGTATGCCTTGGCGTGACCATGGCTCTGGTTAGCAAAAGTGTTCCTGGAAAGCTCTTGGCCTGCTGGCTCCCGATCACCGCTTTCCAATCGATGGGCATGGAGCACATCGTTGTGAATCAGTTCCTGCACACCGCTGGCCCCATCCTCGGATCCGGAGTGAGCTTTGGTCAGGTGATCTTCTGGAACTGGCTGCCGGTCACCATCGGAAACATCATTGGTGGCATGGTGTTCATCGGAATGCTCTTTTACAGCACCCACCGCACGAAAGTGGAGAACGTTCTTCCCTCCGAGCATGACGACAAACTGGAGCGTGAACTGGCCGCTGAACTCGGCGCCCGCTGAACCACTCCTGTGTCAAAACCAGTGAATGAAGCCGCTCTATGGGAGCGGCTTTCCCAATCACGACGGGCTCCTTTGGAGCCTCATTGGCTGGGGGAGGTCTACTCCCCCAGCCTTTCTGTTGAATTGCGTCGAGCCTTGTGCGAGAAGCTCGGAATGCTGGCGGATGAAGGTTGGCCTCAGATTCAGACCTTGATCCATCAGCACGGAGTGCTTCCCGATCTGGTCATGGCAGCAGGCCTTTGCCACCAGAAGGCGTCCAGAGACTGGCTGCTTGAGCAACTCAGCAACAGTTCACAGCTAGAGGAGATCAACCTCTGCATTCTCCAAGCCCTCTCCTGCTGGGGGGCGGAAGTGCCGGAAACCGTGGTGAAAGAGTGTCTGCGTCACCCTGGCCAACAACATCGACTAGCAGGTTTGCAGTTGCTGAGCTTCCGAGCTCACAGCCTCAGCGACCAGGAACTAATTACCTATTGCTCCGAACTGCTCAACGATTTCAGAGACCCTGTGGTGATCGCAGCAATCCGCGTGTTACAGCGCCGGGATGGAGAGAGCATCAGCACACGGCTGGCACAGCTCTGCATTGAAGGATCCGATGACGTTGCTGCAGCAGCGTTTCGAGCCCTTGGTTGCATTGCCACTCCCATCAGCCAGAAGTGCTTAATGGAACTCAGTCAAACGTTGAACGACCCCTCTCGACAACAACTGGCCCAACAACAACTGAAACAGCAGTTCCGTGCCTGAGCATGAAAAAGCCCGGAATTAACCGGGCTTTGATGTTGGAGTTCTTTGTCTCGAACGACCAACCAACAGAAAGGATTAATAGCTCACCACTTTTTATAGGGGAGGAACTTTCCACACATCGTGATCTTCACACGATCTCCTTTGGGATCTTCAACTTTATCGACGTCGAGGGTGAAATCAATTGCACTCATGATTCCATCACCGAATTTCTCCTGAATCACATCCTTCAGAGGCATGCCATACACCTGCATGATCTCGTAGAAGCGATAGATCAGAGGATCGGTTGGGATTACAGGCTCAAGGCTGCCCTTGGTTGGGAACTCCTGAATAGCCGCGGTAATTGCAGGATCCAGAGATAGAAGAGAAGACAGTTTTTCTGCCTCCTCTGCTGAGGCTGTGGCCTGCCCGTAAAAGAGAGACGCAATCCACACTTCATCCAAACCAAGAGCCGATTCGAGATCAGCAAAACTCATTCCCTTGGCCTTCTTCGCAGCCATCAAGGATGCAGTGACAGTGCTCTGTGATGGTGCTGACAACGAAGGGGTGGAAGTGGGCGTCAGAGTCATGGCGTTTATTGCCGAATACCCTTAAATGCTCTCGCTCGTAGTGCCTAAGAAAAGCAGCAATAAACACAAAACTGAAAACCCATTTTAGATGCATTGAACACAACACAAGCTTTGCAGAGCTGCTCTATTGAAAACATTAGTTGTCACGACCATGAGCCAGTTATTCCGGTCCCTCACATCACTGCTAAGCAGCCAGCAACTCAATTCAAACGGAGCTACCAGCCTCGTGCTCGAGCGCCTTTACTACGCCGATGGCCGGCAGAACCCAAGCCATCCCCGCCACGGCAGTTTTGAAGGCCTGTCCCTTCTGGACTGAAGCAATTGGTATCAAGCACTACCAACAAGGGTGACCTCGCTGCAGAACACTGCTTGAACCAGCGGCATAGCGCGTGACGAGCACTGTTCTCAGCGGTCGCGACCGCTTCAAGGAGCATCTGCGCAAGGTCGGCAGTGGCGAACACACCAGCAAAGGGATGAGCAGGGAAGAAGCGGCCGACGCTATGGCGCTCATGCTCGATCAAGAGGCAACGCCCGCTCAGATCGGTGCCTTTTTAATTGCCCATCGCATCCGCCGTCCGGAACCGCAAGAACTCACAGGAATGCTGGATACCTACCGGGCTAGAGGTCCGGTGCTGAAAAGTCCACCAGAGCAAAGGCCACCGCTGTGCTTCGGCATGCCGTTCGACGGGCGCACACGCACAGCACCGATTTACCCACTCACCACGTTGGTTTTGTTAGCCAGCGGTCAGCCGGTAGTGCTTCAAGGGGGCGAGCGAATGCCAATCAAATACGGCATCACAGCCATGAACCTGTTTGGCCTGCTGGGCCTCGATCTCAAGGGTCTTTCCCTCAGCCAAGTGCAGGAAGGTTTTGAGGCCTATGGTTTTGCACTCATTCACCAACCGGATCATTTCTCGATTGCAGACTCGCTGATCGGATATCGCGAAGATCTAGGCAAACGCCCACCGGTCGCCAGCCTGGAGCTGCTCTGGACAGCCCATGAGGGCGCGCACCTGCTCGTCAGCGGCTTCGTGCACCCACCCACCGAAAGCCGAGCCTGGGAAGCACTCAAGCTCGCCGGCGAGACCGATGTGCTCACCGTGAAAGGACTGGAAGGAGGAACCGATTTACCGATCGGTCGGGCCTGCATCACGGCCCGTGTCCGCCATGGAGAGGCCGAACGGCAGATCCTGCATCCAAGAGATCACGATTGCCACGATGCCGACGTTGAGTGGGCCAACGACGAACTGTGGAAGGATCAAGCCCTAGAGGCGCTTTCGAACCGAGGCCCGCTCAGTGACGCCCTTCGCTGGAATGCCGGCGCCTATCTGTGGTTTGCCGGTCTCAGTGACACGCTGGAAACAGGCATCCAGAACGCTTCGGCAGTGCTGGAAGAAGGCAAAGCCTTGGAGCAACTGCATCAATTGCATGACTGGCGCAATTGCCTCTCCATCCGATAACGCTCAAACATCACACCGGCGATAGCGATTGTTTCCGGAGCCACCACAGTCCAACCCCGTCGCTCCAGCAGTGAACGGCTGCACTGACTGGCCTCCGTACGCAAACAGGTCACGCCATCTTGCGCAGCATCCGCTTCAATCCTGTCCAACAGAGCTCCAGCATGACCCTGGCGAGCGGCTCGTCCTCGGCAATACAGCAATGCGAGACGATCCCGCGGATCGCGGATCGCAAACGCAGCATCGCCTCCACTGATCCAGCCGCATCCCTCCCGGAGGGTGCGATCGAGCACCCCAGGCAGCCAGGCCAGAGCCGACCATGCCTGCACCTGCTGCTCTGAATAGAGCGCCCTGGTTTGGGTTTCGATGGCATCGGCGTAGATCTCCCGCAGAAGACCTTCGTCAGCTGGAACGATTGGTCGAAGTGCCATGGCCAATGTCCCTATGGGAGTGTGAGTCTTCTCTTCACGCAGGCGGCCTTGCAGCGTCCTCGCATTCCCACTCTGCTCAGCGCCTTTCTCACGCTGCTCAATGACCGCCTTAGCGAGAGCATTTTTCTGCCTCTGCTGCCTTTCCTGCTGGAAGACTTCAGCAGCAACGGCAGCACCGTAGGTCTGCTCTCGGGCACCTACGCCCTCTCCCAGTTCGCAGTGGCGCCGTTAATTGGCGCACTGAGTGACCGCTTCGGACGAAAACCCGTCATTAGCCTCTGCGTCTTTGGCTCGGTGATTGGCATGGGTCTATTTGCCACCACCTTGACCATGCCTTGGCAACAAGTATGGCCAGAAGCCGCAGCAGCAGGACTGCCACTCGCCATGTTGTTTATGGCGCGAATCATCGATGGGGCAAGCGGAGGCACTGCCGCCACAGCCACAGCTGTCTTGGCCGACATCACCACACCAGAAAACCGGGCCAAAGCCTTTGGCCTCATTGGCGTGGCCTTCGGCCTGGGGTTTGTCCTTGGTCCTGGTCTTGGTGGAGTGCTTGGTGATGTCAACCGCATCCTTCCCGCCTGGGCTGCAACAGCCTTCGCCGTCGCGAACCTGATCGTGGTGCTGGGACTCCTCCCGGAAACTCATCCGATAACAGCTCGAAAGCAACTGCCCCGTAGACGCGAGCTCAATCCAGTCACCCTCTTGGCACGAGTGTTTGCCAAACCAGAGGTGCGTCGCCTCTCGATCGCTTTCTTTGGCTTCTTTATGGCCTTCAACGGTTTCACCACCGTTTTAGTGCTGTATCTGCGCAACAGCTTCAACTGGACTGAAGGCATGGCTGGAGCTGCATTCGCCCTGGTCGGGGTCATCGCGATGGTGGTCCAGGGGGGCTTAATCGGGCCGCTGGTGCAGCGTTTCGGTGAACTCCGCTTGACCCTCGTTGGTCTTGGTCTTCTTACATCCGGATGCCTGTTGGTGCCCTTGGCAACACCTAACAACTCCATTCCAGTGGTGTACACCGCCGTGTCATTGCTGGCACTAGGCACCGGTCTGGTGACCCCCTGCCTACGTGCTTTGGTCTCCCGTCGTCTCGGCAGCGATGGCCAAGGCTCAGCACTGGGTGGTCTGCAAGGTCTGCAAAGCCTTGGCACATTCCTTGGCGCCTCCGCCGCTGGCTTCAGCTATGACCGAATTGGCGTCACCAGTCCGTTCTGGTTCGGCAGCATGATGTTGATCGGAGTTGCCCTGCTGGTGGGTGGCAGCATCCGGAATCGGCCTCAAGCCAACCAGGCCTGAAGAGCCTCCAGAACACTTGCAGCAACAACGTGATTGCTAGCTTGCGATCAACAGCCTTCGCACCCGCTTTTCATCTGTGATGGCAGAGCGCTCCCTGGATCCTGATCTCTTCATCAATCGGGAGCTCAGTTGGCTCGCCTTCAATGAAAGGGTTCTGATCCAAGCCCTCGACGAACGCACCCCACTTTTAGAGCAGGCCAAGTTCAGCGCCATCTTCAGCAACAACCTGGATGAGTTCTTCATGGTGCGGGTGGCATCACTGAAGTCCCAGGTGGAAGCCGGGATCACCACGAAGAGTGAAGACGGAAAGACGCCTCTAGAACAGCTCCTGACCATTCGTCAGCACCTGATTCCCTTGTTGCGACAACAGCAACAGCACTACCGACAACGGCTCAAAAGCGGACTGCGCGAGCACCACGTGCAACTGCTGGATTACAAGCAGCTAAACAAGGCACAACGGGACTGGGTCCGTCGCTACTTCCACGCATCCGTCTTTCCGGTGCTCACGCCCCTGGCCGTTGACCCCGCCCATCCATTCCCATTTGTCAGCAATCTGAGCCTGAATGTGGCGGCGGTGATCCGTGATCCGGAAACCGGACAGCAACAGTTCGCCCGGGTGAAAGTGCCCCAGAAGAATCTGCCGCGGTTCGTCTCGATTCCACCGGAGCTGAGCCGCAGCCGCCAGAAACCCATTCACACGGCGATCCCTCAGGAGCAGGTGATCGCGTTCAATCTGGAAATGCTGTTCCCCGGCATGTGCGTCGAAGGGCACTATTTCTTCCGTGTCACCCGGGACGCCGACCTGGAGCTGCGCGATCTGGAAGCCGACGACCTCATGCTCGCCCTGGAGCAGGGACTACGCAAACGTCGGATCGGTGGGGAAGTCGTGCGCCTGGAGGTTCCCAACGAAATGCCGGATGACGTGGTGGAGCTGTTGAAGTCCGGTCTGGCGATTGAGCAGGACGACGTTTACGTCATCGACGGCCCGCTAGGACTCGATGATCTCTTCAGCCTGATGAGTCTTCCCTTACCCAAGCTGAAAAGCAAAACCCACAGCGGCCAAACGCCAGCTGCAGTCTCCCGGTCCCAGCAACACTTGATCGAAGAAGGTGCGATCAAAACCGAAGAATTTGAAAGCATCTTCTCAGTGATTCGCCGCGGCGACATCCTGCTTCACCATCCCTACGACCTGTTTTCCACCACGGTTGAAGAGTTCATCAACCAGGCCGCTGACGATCCTCAGGTCGCGGGAATCAAGATGACGCTGTATAGAACGTCAAAAGATTCACCAATCATTGCAGCACTGATCCGCGCCGCTGAAAACGGCAAACAGGTGATGGCACTGGTGGAACTCAAAGCCCGCTTTGACGAAGACAACAACATTCAATGGGCCAAACAACTGGAACGGTCCGGTGTTCATGTGGTCTATGGAGTCCTTGGGCTGAAGACACACACAAAAATCGTTCTGGTTGTTCGCAAGGAAGGCGAAAAACTTCAGAGCTACGTGCACATCGGCACAGGGAATTACAACTCCAAGACATCGAAGCTGTACACCGATCTCGGCCTGCTGTCTGCACGACCTGAATTGGGCCAGGACCTTGTTGAGCTCTTCAATTACCTCACAGGATTTTCCAAACAACAGGACTTCCGTCGCCTGCTGGTCGCTCCGGTGACCCTACGCAAAGGCATGGAAAACCTGATTCGTCGCGAGATCGACCATGCCCGAGCCGGTCGACCAGGCCGGATCAAAGCCAAGATGAATTCACTGGTGGATCCCCAAATTATTTCTCTCCTCTACGAAGCATCACAAGCTGGGGTGACGATCGAACTGATCATTCGTGGCATGTGCTGTCTCTATCCGGGCCGCGAAGGAATCAGCGACAACATCAAGGTCATCAGCATCATTGGACACTTCCTCGAGCATTCCCGCATTTTCTGGTTTGCCAATGGAGGAGAACCAGAGGCTTACATCGGCAGTGCAGATTGGATGCGTCGCAACCTCGATCGCCGCGTAGAGGCCCTGACACCCATCGAAGAACCAGAACTACGCGAGCAACTGGAACGCCTGTTGCAACTTTACTTAGACGACAACCGCGGCTCTTTTGACATGCAAAAAGATGGCAGCTTCCACCAGCGCCATCCTGAGGGTGCCGAACTGAATTCTCAAATGCACCTCATCGATCATTGGAAAAAAGGACTGCAAACTCACGCCTGAGCACCTGTTGCCAGGTATTGATGGATACAGCCAGGGGATTCATTTCCCCCTCTTTATTTCAGATTTGACTCATACGACTTAACGACTGTTTGCAGATTCGGAAAAACTTTCGATTCATTAGGACCACTTTTAGGCACGGGTGCTAAATTTCTCCCAAATCTAATTTCAGGAGGCCAGGGTGATGGGGATCCCTCTGGAATCTGAAGAAGTGACCACAAAAGTTACTTCATCAGAACCTGTATTGCCGACCACTGGTCGTCGCAATAATGCTGCACGTTCACGAACCACAAACAGTCGTTCTGCGAGACAGACCGGTCGATTGGCGACTGACTCAATCGGCTATTACTTGAGCAGCATTGGCCGTGTGCCATTGCTCACAGCTGCCGAGGAGATCGAATTAGCCCACCACGTGCAGGCCATGAAGGAACTGCTCGAGGTTCCGGAGGATGAACGCACACCACGGCAGCGACACCGCATCCGCATGGGCAAGCGTGCACGTGACCGGATGATGGCCGCAAACCTCCGCCTGGTCGTGAGCGTCGCCAAGAAGTACCAAAATCAAGGCCTCGAATTGCTTGATCTGGTGCAAGAAGGCGCCATCGGTCTTGAGCGTGCGGTCGATAAATTCGACCCGGCCATGGGTTACAAGTTTTCGACCTATGCCTACTGGTGGATTCGCCAAGGCATGACCAGGGCGATCGACAACAGCGCCCGAACCATTCGTCTACCGATTCACATCAGTGAAAAGCTGTCCAAGATGCGTCGCATCACACGTGAGCTATCGCATCGCTTCGGCCGGCAACCCAATCGACTGGAATTGGCGAACGCAATGGGGATCGAACCCCGTGACCTCGAGGATCTGATTGCCCAAAGTGCACCCTGCGCCTCACTCGATGCGCATGCGCGTGGTGAAGAAGATCGCAGCACTCTCGGTGAATTGATTCCAGACCCCAACGGTGCAGAGCCGATGGAGGGAATGGATCGGAGCATCCAGAAGGAGCACCTCGGAGGATGGCTCTCACAACTCAACGAGCGGGAGCAAAAAATCCTCAAACTGCGTTTCGGCCTGGATGGCGCTGAGCCTCTGACACTCGCCGAGATCGGTCGTCAGATCAATGTGTCGCGCGAGAGAGTCCGCCAGCTGGAGGCCAAGGCCATTCTCAAGCTGCGTGTGATGACCAACCACCAGCAGGCAGCCTGAGTCATTGCCTCTTCCTCTGCTGATCATCGGCACCTGGATGCTCCTGGTGCTGTCAACAGCTGTGATCTGCAGACAACAATGGCCCCAGCGCCGAGAACTCAGCCGCAAAATTGTCCACATCGGCATCGGTCCAGTGATCGCCTTGGCGTGGTGGCTGAAAATCCCTGAACAGATCGCTTTAACAGTGGCTGCCGCAGTCACTGTGATGACGGCAATCAACCACCGCTGGAGATTGCTACCGGCAGTCGAAGATGTTGATCGCCATAGCTACGGAACTGTGGCATATGGCCTAGCCATCACTCTGCTGCTGGCTTTGTTCTGGCCTGATGAAGCCATTGCAGTGTGTGCTGGCGTGCTGGTGATGGCCTTTGCTGATGGCCTTGCAGGCTTGGTGGGACGAGGCGTCAAATCACCCAGCTGGATTGTTTGGCAACAAAAAAAGTCTGTCGCCGGAACGTTCACGATGGCTCTGGTGACTGCCTTGGTGTTGACAGCCCTTGTGCTGACTAGCCACAGCCCTCTACAGCCTCTACGGCTGCTCGCAGTCTGTGGCTTGGCCGTAGGCCTCGAACAACTCAGTCGTTGGGGGATCGACAACCTCAGTGTGCCGATGTCGGTGGGGTTGTGCTGGTCCTGGATGGTGACCTAAACGCGAAACAGACGCTCCATGTGCCGGCACCAGTCACCTCTGCTGCCCAGTGCAGCCACGAGGGATTGATCAGCGGGTAAGTCATGCAATCTCGCCTGCCAAACCTGAATCTGAGCAGCCTGATTCACCCAGAAATGCATCACCTGCCGGTGCAGGGAATCGACATCCCAATGCTGCTCGTGGGCCACACCCTGAGACCATCCGAGGAGGTCATCCAACTGCAGTGGACGAAAGCCTCGCACCCAAAGCCCACTGTCGCGGTCTAGTTCATACAAACGAAGAGAATCACCAAAACCAAATACATGAAGCCCAATCATCGAGCCACCCTCCGAGAGGAATGAGGCCCAAAATAAACTCATCAAACGAAAGCAAAGTTCAATTTGAACAAGTTATTTAAAAGATCTAAAACGCCTGCCAGAGCGTCAAGAAACTGGCACTCCAGCAGCTTGAGTGCCAACTTGTTTCACTGCATTGGCCAGGTCGTCGAGCAATGCAGCTGTTGTTTCAAGGCTGATGCAGGCATCGGTCACGCTTTGGCCATAGGTCAGTGCGGATCGATCGGCACTGATTTTCTGATTCCCTTCAACGAGATGACTTTCGAGCATCACACCCATCACGTGGGTTGAACCCTGCTCCACCTGAGAAGCCACAGCCCGGAGCACCTCACCTTGACGGCGATAATCCTTGTTGGAATTGCCATGGCTGCAATCCACCATCAGCCGATCAGGCAGACCCGCACCATCCAGTTCAGCCGCCGCTTCCTGGATTGCTTCAAGGTGATAGTTGGTGCCTCGATTGCCACCACGGAGCACCAAATGACCGTCCGGATTGCCGGTGGTGCTCACGATGGATGCATGGCCTTCACGGTTGATGCCGAGAAAATGATGGGGCTTTGAAGCTGCCTGCATCGCATTGATCGCAATCGTGGCGCTTCCATCGGTGCTGTTCTTGTAACCGATTGGCATCGACAGTCCTGACGCCATCTCACGGTGGGTCTGACTTTCGGTAGTTCGGGCACCGATGGCCGTCCAGCTGATGAGATCAGCGATGTATTGAGGCACCACCGGATCGAGCAATTCTGTGGCCGTTGGCATGCCATCTCTGGCCAGATCCAACAGCAACGCACGGGCCATGCGCAATCCCGTGTTGATGTCGTAGGAGCCATCGAGATGAGGATCATTGATCAGCCCTTTCCAACCGACCGTGGTGCGGGGCTTCTCGAAATAAACCCGCATCACCACCTCCAGTTCCGCAGCGTGGCGTTCCCTTAAAGGCGCGAGTCTCCTGGCGTAATCGCGGGCTGCATCAACATCGTGCACCGAGCACGGCCCAACGATCACCAAAAGACGTTGATCCAAACCACGCAAGATGGCCTGAATGCGACTGCGCGCCGTAGCGACTGTTTCTGTTGACTTTGCATCGATGGGCAGATCCCGATGCAGCAGTGCCGGAGGCACTAGTGGCCGAGTGTCCACCACATGCAGATCGTGAGTGGTGGTCATGCTCCAAGCCAGGAATTCACTCAGATTACGCAAAGTGCATGCATCTGCTTGACAGCGGTTCGGAACGGTGACGCAGGAGAATGGAATGCCTTTGACGTTCCTGCACCGAATCCGATGCTGAGCACATACCGCGAGAACGCCGCCCAACGCCTGGCCCAAGGCATCCCGGCACTACCACTCGATGCCTCCCAGACCCAGGCACTCACGGAGTTACTGCAGAACCCTCCCACTGGGGAAGAGGGGGAACTGCTGCATCTGCTCAGCGAACGGATTCCACCAGGCGTAGATGAGGCGGCCTACGTGAAAGCCACCTGGCTCAGCGCCGTGGCTCAAGGTGAGGTCAAGAGCCCACTGGTGTCTGCCTTGGAAGCCACCCGACTGCTGGGAACGATGGTCGGTGGTTACAACGTCGCGGCTCTGATCGAACTGCTCAAGCACGCCGATGAAACGCTTGCCTCCTGCGCTGCCGAAGGTCTCAGTCGCACCCTGCTGGTGTACGACGCCTACAACGAAGTGATGGAGCTGGCGTCCACGAACCGCTTTGCCAAGCAAGTGGTCGACAGTTGGGCAGCAGGGGAATGGTTCACGACCAAACCAGAACTGGCTCGAGAAATCACTGTCACCGTGTTCAAGGTTGACGGGGAAACCAACACGGACGATCTGTCACCGGCCACCCACGCCACCACACGGCCCGACATCCCGCTCCATGCCCTGGCGATGCTGGAGACCCGCGACCCCGATGGTCTGAACACCATCAACACGCTTAAGCAGAAAGGGCATCCCGTGGCCTACGTGGGTGATGTGGTGGGCACCGGCAGCTCCCGCAAAAGCGCCATTAATTCGGTCCTGTGGCACACAGGCAACGACATTCCCCACGTACCCAACAAAAAAGCCGGTGGCGTGATTCTCGGCGGCAAGATTGCTCCGATCTTCTTCAATACGGCTGAAGACTCCGGTGCGCTGCCAATTGAATGTGACGTGACCGCCCTCAAGAGCGGCGATGTGATCACCATCCGGCCCCACGTCGGAACGATCGAACGGGCTGCTGGTGAAGCCAATGCCGGTGAAGTCATCGCCCGCTTCGATCTCAAGCCCAGCACCATCAGTGATGAGGTGCGTGCCGGCGGCCGTATCCCTCTGATGATCGGCCGCGCCCTCACCGACAAGGTTCGCAACCAGCTGGGGCTTCCCGCCACCGACTTGTTCATCCGTCCTTCCGCTCCCGCAGACACCGGCAAGGGCTTCACGCTGGCCCAGAAGATGGTCGGCAAAGCCTGTGGACTCCCGGGTGTGCGTCCTGGGACCAGCTGTGAACCCCTGATGACCACCGTGGGCTCGCAGGACACCACCGGTCCAATGACCCGGGATGAAATGAAGGAACTCGCCTGCCTTGGCTTCTCCTCGGATCTGGTGATGCAGAGCTTCTGCCACACCGCTGCCTATCCGAAGCCCGTCGACCTGCAGACCCAGAAAGACCTCCCCGATTTCTTCGCCCAACGGGGCGGCGTCGCTCTGCGGCCAGGCGACGGCATCATCCACAGCTGGCTCAACCGCATGCTCCTACCCGACACTGTGGGCACGGGCGGTGACAGCCACACCCGTTTCCCGCTCGGGATTTCGTTCCCGGGTGGCTCAGGGGTGGTGGCCTTCGCAGCCGCCATTGGCGCCATGCCGCTCGACATGCCCGAGTCGGTTCTGGTGCGCTTCAGTGGCTCACTTCAGCCAGGCGTCACCCTCCGGGATGTGGTGAATGCCATTCCCTGGGTGGCGATTCAGAGAGGCCTGCTCACCGTTGAAAAAGCCAACAAGAAAAATCTTTTCAACGGCCGGATCATGGAGATCGAAGGTCTCCCTGATCTAAAGCTTGAGCAAGCTTTTGAACTGACCGATGCCAGCGCCGAGCGCTCCTGTGCCGGCTGCACCATCAAGCTCTCCGAAGACACCGTGAGCGAATACCTGCGCAGCAATGTTGCGCTGCTCAAAAACATGATCGCCCGCGGCTACAGCGACGCCCGCACACTGGCGCGACGGATCAAGGCCATGGAGGCCTGGCTGGAGAACCCACAGCTACTGAGCGCAGATAGCGACGCTGAATACGCCGAGGTTCTCGACATCAACCTGGATGAACTGACAGAACCCGTGGTGGCATGCCCCAACGATCCGGACAACGTCAAGCTGCTCAGCGAGGTGGCCGGTGACCCGGTGCAGGAAGTCTTCATCGGCTCCTGCATGACCAACATTGGCCATTACAGAGCCGCGGCCAAAGTGCTGGAAGGGGCCGGCCAGAACACGGCGCGCCTCTGGGTCTGTCCTCCCACCCGCATGGATGAGGAGACCTTGAAGGCCGAGGGCTACTACGCCACCTTTGAGGCAGCAGGCTCACGGATGGAAATGCCCGGCTGCTCCCTTTGCATGGGCAATCAGGCACGGGTGGAAGACAACACCACGGTGTTCTCCACCAGCACCCGCAACTTCAATAATCGATTGGGCAAAGGTGCTCAGGTTTACTTGGGCAGCGCCGAACTAGCGGCGGTCTGCGCGCAGCTGGGGCGGATCCCCACACCCGATGAATACCGCAGCATCGCTGCCGAGAAGATCGACCCCCTCTCTGACGAGCTTTATCGCTATCTGAACTTTGATCAGATCACGGGCTTCGAAGATGAAGGCCGCGTCGTGAGCGTTGATGAGGAGGCTCAGATGCTGGCTGGGGCCTGATCCCATACCAGCGACGACATGGTGGTTCTGAATGACCTAAAACAACGCCGCAAGCAACTCGGATCCAGCCGCAGCATCCGCCGCCTGCTGGAACGCCGCTGGTGGGTGGTGGTGGTTGCGCTGATGCTCACCGGCCTTGGTGCAGCCCTCACGGGCGTGCTGTTCAAGGCCGGCCTCAAACTGCTGGGTGGGTGGCGACTGGAGCTGCTGGCCGAGTACCCCGCCTGGATGGTGCTGCCATTTCTGGGGGGCTTTGGAGGTTTGGTCTCCGGCCTGCTGGTATCACGGTTTGCACCGGCGGCCAGTGGTTCAGGCATCACCCACATCATGGGATTCCTTAAACACCGTGCTGTGCCAATGGGCTTGCAGGTGGGCCTAGTGAAACTGGTGGGTGGGATCGTGGCCATTGGCAGCGGTTTCCCGCTCGGTCCGGAAGGCCCAGCCGTGCAAATGGGTGGTTCCGTGGCCTGGCAGATGGCCCGCTGGCTGAAGGCACCGGTGGCCTTTCGCCGCGTAATCGTCGCTGCCGGTGGCGGAGCCGGCATCGCAGCGGTGTTCAGCGCGCCGATCGGAGGGTTTGTCTATGCGGTGGAAGAACTGCTCCACTCCGCCCGACCAGTGGTGCTGCTCCTAGTGATCGTCACCACCTTTTGGGCCGATGCCTGGGCCGATGTTCTGGGACTGCTGGGCATTAGTCCCTCCACCGGTGGCCTAGATGCCACGCAAGGGTTCTTGCTGGAGCGTGAATACACACCCCTGGTGAGCTTTCTGCCCATCGATCTGGGTTACCTGATCGGGCTTGGCGTGGTGGTGGGTGTGCTGGCAGAGATCTACTGCCGCTACGTGCTGGCCATGCAGCGCAAGGGAAATGCCTGGTTCGGTGATCGTCTGGTGCTGAGGATGGTGGTCAGTGGATGCATCCTTGGCGGGGTATATGCGTTCCTGCCCGAAGCCTTCCGCGATTTGGAAGGACTTCAGCATCTAATTGGCGACGGCAAGGCCGATATCCCCATGGCTCTAGGCACGTTCACCGTGCTCTTCTTCAGCACGGGTCTTGCGGCAGCGTCCGGCGCCCCAGGCGGTTTGTTCTTTCCGATGCTCACCCTGGGCGGTGCCATCGGCCTGGCCTGCGGTATCTGGGTTGAAGCGCTCACCGGCCACGTGCCCAGCACCTATGTGTTTGCAGGCATGGGTGCCTTCGTGGCCAGCTGCTCGCGCACTCCGATCACGGCCATGTTTCTGGCCTTTGCGCTCACCAAAGATCTGCTGATTCTCAAACCGATCCTGGTGGCCTGCCTGGCCAGCTTCTTGGTGGCGCGTCTCTTCGATGACCGCTCCATTTATGAACGGCAGCTAGGCATGGAGCTGCTGGAAGAAGATCACTTGGAAGCCCGCCGGGAGCGCCGAGGTGGAATCCATCACGCCTGGGCAGGATCCATCCGCAGGCGCGCCTTCACGGCTCCTCCACCGCCAAAACCCCCCAACCCACCGAACGAATCCTGAACCAGGAAACCTTGCTGTTTGATCCGGCTGTGTCGGAACCGGGTGCCCTGCGCACAGTGCTGGCCTTCCCCAGCACCTACACCGTCGGTATCACCAGCCTCGGTTACCAGATCGTGTGGGCCACCCTGGCCATGCGCACTGACCTGGATGTGCGTCGACTGTTCACCGACCAGGGCGATCCACAACACCGCCGCTGTGAGCTCTTCGGTCTTTCTTTGAGCTGGGAACTCGATGGGCCGGTGCTGCTGGATCTCCTGGAACAGCAGAGAATTCCCATCTGGAGTGATGAACGATCGGATGATGACCCGATCGTGTTCGGAGGTGGGCCTGTGCTCACCGCCAATCCGGAACCACTCGCCCCCTTCTTTGATGTAGTGCTGCTGGGAGACGGCGAAGACTTGCTCCCAGCCTTCATCGATGCCTTGCAAGAAGTCCGAGGTGAACCGCGTTCTGCGCGGCTGCGTCACCTGGCAAAGGTGCCAGGCATCTATGTGCCCTCGCTCTATGCACCGCGCTACGACGGCGACGGCGACCTGGTGAGCATCGATCCGATTGAGGCCGGACTGCCGGCCACCATCAGCAAACAAACCTGGCGAGGCAACAGCCTCAGTCATTCCACAGTGATCACGCCGGAGTCCGCCTGGCCCGATATTCACATGGTGGAAGTGGTGCGCAGCTGCCCGGAACTGTGCCGGTTCTGTCTGGCGAGTTATCTCACACTGCCCTTCCGCACGCCCTCGCTCGACGATGGCCTGATCCCGGCAGTCGAAAAAGGGCTAACGGCTACTCGCAGGCTGGGCTTGCTCGGCGCATCCGTCACCCAGCATCCCCAGTTTGCTGACCTGCTCAATTGGCTGGGGCAAGACCGCTTCGATGATCTACGCGTCAGTGTCAGCTCCGTGCGTGCGGCGACCGTGACACCGGAACTAGCAAGCGGGCTGGCCAAACGCGGCAGCAAATCCCTAACGATCGCCATCGAAAGCGGCAGCGAACGCATGCGCGAAGTGGTGAACAAAAAGCTCAGCAATGAAGAGATCAGTGCTGCGGCACGCCATGCCAAACAAGGAGGCCTGAGTGCGCTGAAGCTTTACGGCATGGTCGGGCTGCCAAGCGAACAGGACGACGACGTCGAGTCCACAGCGGATCTGCTTCTCCAACTCAAAAAGACAACACCCGGCCTTCGCTTCACCCTGGGAGTCAGCACTTTTGTGCCCAAGGCCCAGACCCCGTTCCAATGGCAGGGCGTCAGGCCAGAAGCCGAGAAACGCCTCAAGCGACTGGCTAAACGACTGAAACCGAAGGGGATCGATCTCAGACCAGAAAGTTATGGCTGGAGCGTGATCCAGGCTCTGATTTCGCGCAGCGACCGCCGCCTTGCACCGGTGATCGTCGCGGTGCGCGGGTCACAGGGAAGCCTGGGTGGCTGGAAAAAGGCCTACCGCAGCGGGAGAGCAGGAGACCTCCCGCTGGCCTTCAGCGCTGGTGTTGCACTGCCGCTGCCTCCGCCATGGGAACAGGTGATTCACCAAAGCTGGAGCGACTCCACTGTGCTGCCCTGGCATCACCTCAATGGACCACTCGGCCGCACAACACTGCTCAAACACCAGGAGCAAGCTCTGTCGGTGGCTGATCCGAGCGTTCAGGACTAAAGGAGGCACGCAAACCAGCGAGCAAGATCCAACCAGCAATATTCAGTCGACTGTCAAAGAACGGCAGATCCGTGCCGTGCAACACCAACAAGATCAGCAGTGCTGCCCACCAAGCACGATCGAACAACCCCGAGATGCCACGGCGCAGGCTCACCACCATCAACATCAGCACCATTCCAACCACCAGACTCGCGGCAGGCAAGCCGTGGCTGATGGCGAGTTCCAACGGCAGATTGTGGGCATGGCCATGCCACTGACCGGTGCGTAGGGGGTAGATGACCGAAAAAGCCGCAGCCCCCCAACCGAACCAGGGGCGTTCCGAGATCAACTGAAGCGCCACGGTCCACTGGCTGATGCGCGTGGAGGCCAAAACCCGCTCACCGGCGTATTGGCTGTCGTTCAAGCGGGCCCAGAGAGCGTCGGGCACCACCTGCCGGGCTGGATCCTGAAGGAAAGAAGGAATGCCAGGCAGCACAGAAAGCAAGACAGGCATCAGTGCCAGAGCCAGTAGCGGAAACAACCAGGGCCAACTGGGCGGGCCAAGCACCACTGGCACGGCCAACACGAGCGCGCCCCAGCCGTTACGGGATTCCGTGAGCACTAAACCCATCACCATGAAGATGGCCAGCACCAGCACCACCAGACGCTGTCGTCGCTGCAGACCCGGCTGAACCAAAGCCGCCAGGGCGAGAGGCCAAACCAGCGCCAACCAGGCTGAGGCAATGTTCGCGTAATCGAACAGACCGGAGAGACGTCCTTCAGGCTTCCCACCGGGTTCCACAAACCAAACGATCAAACCACCCAGCAGTTGCCAAGGCCCTGCCCATCCCCACCAAAGCTGGCCCAATCCAGTGATCAACACCGGAACAGTGCCGGCCACCAGCCAGAGACTGCAGCGACGCCTGGCAGCCGCACTGATCACATACGGCTGAAACCCCCAGAACCCCCAAAAGAAGGGAATCCAGTTGCCAAGGCCAACCCAAGCAAGGCCCTGATCGTCAGCCAAGAAGCAGCCGAACCCCATCAGCGTTCCTGCGACGATCAACGGAAGATTCCATGGATCACGCCAGAAAACGCGCTTCCGACCAACACTGCCGAGAAGCAGAGCAGGGAAAAGAAACAGAGCGCCCAAGAGAGCCGTGGATGGCAACAAAAACAGACCCAGCTGGAAACAGCGCCATCCCAGTGGAGATGCGGTCATGGGACGACCGCGATCAAACCAACTCATCATGCGAACACGGCTGTACGCCCGCGGTAGACCATCACCTGACGTCGCAGGTGAAGGCGAAGGGCACGGGCGAGAGCGAGACGCTCCGTGTCTCGACCTTTGCGAATCAAATCACCCACCTCATCACGATGGCTGACATGGGCGATGGTCTGCTCGATGATCGGGCCGTCATCAAGTTCTTCGGTGACGTAATGGGCTGTTGCGCCAATCAGCTTGACCCCGCGCTCCCAGGCACGGTGGTAAGGCTGGGCCCCCTTGAAGGCGGGTAAAAAGGAGTGATGGATGTTGATCACATCTGGGAAACGCTCCAAAAAGTTGCCACTCAACACCTGCATGTATTTGGCCAGCACAGCCAATTCCACGCGATGGTCAACCAACAACTTGAGGATGGTCTCTTCAGCTTGTGCCTTGGTCTCACGAGTAACCGGCACATATTCAAAAGGGACCCCGAACTCGTTGCAGCAGCTTTCCAGGTCGGGGTGATTAGCGATGACCAGCGGAACCTCCATCGGTAGCTCGCCACTTCGTGCCCGCCAGAGCAGATCAAGCAGGCAATGGTTCTGCTTACTGACCAGGATCGCCACCCGCGGGTGGTCATCGGAAAAGTGAAGTTGCGCTTCTCCGCCCAGGCGTTCAGCCAGGGCATGCACAGCTGGCGCAATGGCTTGCCGCGGCAAGCCGAAACCCTCCAACCCCCATTCAATCCGACTGAGAAACAGACCAGCACCGGCATCGGTGTGATGGTCCGCGTGATGGATATTGCCCCCGTTTGCAGCCACCCATCCAGCCAGCTCACTGACGAGAGCAGGACGATCAGGGCAGATCAGCTGCAGGATGACCGAGACGGAAGACAAGGTCGGAAAGAAATGAAAGCCTTAATTGTGCGCCTGAACGAACCCCAACCGAGTCTCCAGATCAGCGCCGATGCAAGGTGAGCTCTGCCACTTTGCGCGCATCCAAGAAACGCTGCAGTCGACGAGCAACGCAAGATGGATCTTTTCAAGGTAAGTCGCGGTTAAAGTCGCGACGCTTCCTGTGATTTCCAATGCTGAGCGTCCTGCGCCGCCTGGCCGCCTTCTGCCTTTGTCTGGCTCTGTGCTTCGGCCTTGCCGCCTGTGACGGCAGCGCCAAGGCGAAGACACCCACGATCAGCCCTGACGACATGGCTGTGATCCGCCGCCAGGCTGAGGGCTTCAGCGACGCGAAAGACCGCCTTCCCGAGCTGGCGAAACTGGTGAACCAGCGGGACTGGACCTTCACCCGCAATCTGATCCACGGTCCGATGCAGGAAGTGGGACGGGAAATGCTTTACATCAATCAGCGCCTGCTTCCCCAGGACCGCGCTGCTGCCAATGAACTATCAACGTCTTTGAAGGAAGCCCTGGCCGATCTCGATGAAGCAGCGCGCCTTCAGGACGGTGCACGGCTGCAGAAGGCCTACGTGGCCGTTGCCACAGGCTTCTCCAACTACGAAAAGGTCATCCCCGCGCAGGCCCTGAGCTGACTGCAACCGTCGCTGTGATCGGTGCCGGCGTTGTCGGCACCGGCACTGCCTGGCACCTTGCTGAGCAAGGGCACCAGGTTGTGATTGCAGATCCTTCACTGGCCGATCCGATCCCCGAATCGAGTGACGATCGGGATCTGAATGGGACCACAGCCTCCTTAGGCGTGCTGATGGGCCATACCTTCCGCCGATCCAGCGGACGAGCCTGGAGACTGCGCCAACGCAGCATGGCCCTGTGGCCTGGCTGGGTCAAACGCCTCAACCATGCGGAAACGCCACTACAACTGCAGACCCCGTTAATCCAGCTGGCAAGCAGTGGCGACGAGGCCGAGCGCATGCGTCAGCTGGCGGAATCACGTCTTGGATCTGGGCTGCATTTTGTCGAGAACGACAAACTCCCCTACGCCGATCCCGAATGGCCTCAACCGGGTTATGGAGCGATGCGCTCAGAGCACGACGGGCGTGTCGATCCACTACAGCTGCTGAAGGCTCTGCGGCGTGGTCTGAGCATGCACACTGTCACGCAGCTAGCCACCGGCATTAACGCCCTTGAGCGGCTCAGTGGCAGCGAAAAACGCTGGCAAATCCACAGCAGGAATGGCCAAGCCCACAAGGTCGAGCATGTCGTGGTTTGTACAGCAATGGGCAGCCATAGGTTGCTCCAGCCCTTGGGTCACGACCGTCCGATGGATGCCGTTCTCGGTCAGGTGCTCGACCTGGCCGTGGAACGCAACCCCAACGACTGGGAGTCATGGCCTGCGGTGCTGACCTGCGGTGGCATCAATCTGATTCGCCATGGCTGCAATCGCCTGTGGCTGGGAGCGACCCTGGAGCCTGGGGAAACCGCTGACCCATCCGCGCCTGAGCTGATGCGCAGCCTCGCAGGCCTGGCTCCACGATGGCTTGAAGATGCACAACTGATCGGCCGCTGGCAGGGTGTGCGGGCACGACCCCGAGAGCGTCCCGCACCTCTGCTGGAAGAACTGGAACCTGGCCTGTTACTGGCTTCGGGTCACTATCGCAATGGTGTTTTGCTCACACCTGCAACAGCAGAATGGATCGAAGAACAGATCGATAATTCAACGATAACCAGCCCTTAAATCTCAACTGAAACCCGCTGAAATAGTCTTTGAGTGAGCACAAATTGTGCTTCAAGGACTTCACACACGAGATCATGCCTCGCTCCTTCAACGCCCGGGCACTGTCAGCCGCCGCTTGTCTGACGGCTGGCCTGACCCTGGCGGCCTGCTCATCCGGCAGTGGTGGTGACGATCAGGTCAATGGCAACCTGTCGGCTGCAGGCGCTTCCTTCCCCGCGGCCATCTACCAACGCTGGTTCAAGGATTTGTCATCCCAGGGAGTCAACGTCAACTACCAGTCGGTGGGTTCCGGCGCAGGTGTGCGTCAGTTCACCGCAGGCACTGTGGATTTCGGAGCTTCCGACAAACCGATGAAGCCTGAGGCCATCGCCAAAGTGAACCGCGGTGTGGTGCAGATTCCGATAACCGCTGGTGCCATCGCCGTGGCCTACAACAACCCCTCATGCAAGCTGGAGCTCACCCAAGAGCAACTGGCCGGCATCTTCCTGGGCAAGATCACCAACTACAGCGAACTCGGCTGCGACGACAAGAAGATCAACGTCGTGCACCGCTCAGACGGCTCCGGCACCACGTTCAACTTCACCAATCACCTCTCGGCGATCAGCCCCGAGTGGAAAGCGAACGTGGGTGCTGACAAGTCGGTGAAATGGCCCACCGGCGTCGGTGCCAAAGGCAACGAAGGTGTCGCGGCTCAGCTCAATCAGATTGATGGCGGACTCGGCTACGTGGAGCTGGCCTATGTGAAGGGCGACCTTCAGGCTGCAGCCGTGCAAAACGCGTCCGGCGCCAAGGTGATGCCCACCAATGCCACCGCCAGCGAAGCTCTGGGTTCCGTCGACCTCGGTCCGGACCTGATCGGCAGCAACCCCAACCCCGAAGGTGGCTACCCAATTGTCACCTTCACCTGGGTGCTTGCCTACGCAACCGGCAACGGCGACAACGTTCCTGTGCTGAAGAAGACCTTCGACTACATGCTGTCGGACGACGCACAGTCGAAAGCTCCCGAACTGGGCTACGTCTCGCTTCCAGCTGAAGTGGTCACCAAGGCCAAGGCCGCTGCTGACTCGATCAACTGAAGCCAGGAGCGTTCACAACGCTCAGCAATCAAGGGGGGCATCAGCCCCCTTTTTTGATGGCCATTGTTGAAACGGTCAACAACAAAAATCCCCGCCTGAAGAACAGGCGGGGAGGCGAATCATCAACGACGCACCCTCGAGAGGTGCCAACCGTGGATCACTTGGATTCAGTGAATTCAGCGTCGATCACATCGTCGCCGGCATCACCAGCAGAGCCACCAGCAGCACCCGCTGCGGCATCTGCACCAGGAGCCGCAGCACCCTCAGCTCCGGCCTGCTGATACACCGAAGCACCAACGGTGTAAAGCTCCTGCTGCAGTTCTTCCAGCAGGGTCTTCATGGCGTCGTAATCCTCCTTCTCGGTGGCTTCCTTGAGCTTGGTGCGCTTCTCCTCCACCTTGGCCTTGGCGTCGGCCTCCACCTTGTCGCCCAGCTCCTCCATCTGCTTTTCAGCCTGATAAACGAGGGTCTCGGCCTGGTTCTTGAGGTCGATTTTCTCGCGCTTCTCCTTGTCAGCGCTGGCGTTGGCCTCAGCATCCTTCACCATCGACTCCACCTCGGAATCGCTGAGCGTGGACGCACCGGTGATCGAAATGGACTGTTCTTTGCCGCTGCCCTTGTCCTTGGCGGTGACGCTGAGGATGCCGTTGGCGTCAATGTCGAAAGTCACCTCGATCTGAGGCACACCCCGGGGTGCAGCAGGAATGCCATCCAGACGGAAGGTTCCAAGACTCTTGTTGTCGGAGGCCATCTCGCGCTCACCCTGGAGCACGTGGATCTCCACGTTGGTCTGGCCATCCACAGCCGTGGAATAGGTCTCGGATTTCTTGGTAGGAACCGTGGTGTTGCGGGTGATCATCTTGGTCATCACACCGCCGAGGGTCTCCACACCCAGAGAAAGAGGCGTGACGTCGAGCAGAAGGATGTCTTTGACCTCACCGGCCAGCACACCGCCCTGAATGGCGGCACCCACTGCCACCACCTCATCAGGGTTCACGGTCTGGTTGGGATCTTTACCAGTGGTGCGCTTCACCAGCTCGAGCACGGCCGGGATACGGGTGGAACCACCCACCATCACGATCTCGTCGAGCTCGCTAGAGGACAGCTTGGCGTCCTTGAGCGCCTGCTCCACCGGAATACGGCAGCGGTCGATCAGGTTGGAGGCGAGCTCCTCGAACTTGGCCCGGGTGAGGGTGAGATCCAGGTGCTTGGGACCCTCGGGCGTAGCTGTGATGAACGGCAGGTTGATCTCGCTCTGGGTGGCGTTGGAGAGCTCGATCTTGGCTTTTTCAGCCGCTTCTGTCAGACGCTGCAGGGCTTGCTTGTCCTGACGCAGGTCGATGCCTTCGTTGGACTTGAAGCTGTCGGCCAGGTGGTCAACGATCACCTTGTCGAAATCGTCACCACCGAGATGGGTGTCACCGGAGGTGGACAGCACCTCGAACACACCATCACCCACTTCCAGCACGGAAACATCGAAGGTGCCGCCGCCCAGGTCGAACACAAGAATGCGCTCGTTGCTCTTCTTGTCGAGGCCGTAGGCCAGAGCCGCAGCGGTGGGCTCGTTGATGATGCGCAACACCTCGAGGCCGGCGATCTTGCCAGCGTCCTTGGTGGCCTGACGCTGGGAGTCGTTGAAGTAGGCGGGAACAGTAATCACCGCTTGGGTGACAGATTCGCCGAGATACTTACCGGCATCTTCCGCCAGCTTGCGCAGCACCTGAGCGGACACCTCCTCGGGAGCGAATTGCTTCTCAAGAACAGGACACTTGACCTTCACGTTGGAGCCGGCCTTCTCGACCGTATAGCTCACCTCTTTCGACTCTTCATTCACCTCATCGACACGACGACCGATGAAGCGTTTGACGGAATAGAAGGTGTTGTCAGGGTTCATAACCGCCTGACGCTTGGCGATCTGGCCTACCAGCTGGTCCTGGTTCTTGGTGTAAGCCACCACCGAGGGGGTAGTGCGGAAGCCCTCGGCATTGGCAATCACGGTGGGCTTACCACCCTCCATCACCGACACACAGCTGTTGGTGGTTCCGAGATCGATGCCGACAACCTTGCCCATCAGTGCCTCCTGACTCCGCGAATTGACTGATTAAATCTTCTGCATGATCGGCAGTGGTCTGGCTTTCAGGCGAGGTGTGGTTCCCGAACAGGCGGGCGACACAGCAGGCTGGAATGCAGGATCACAGGCAACGGAATGATCAGCGGAACCACAGGACTGATCGGTCTGCTGGGACAGCCGGTGAGTCACTCCCTCTCACCGGTGATGCACAACGCGGCCCTAAAGGCCATGGCGATGGATTGGCGCTATCTGGCCCTGCCGTGCAATGCCGATGACCTGGGAAGCGTGCTCGACGGACTGAAAGCCGTGGGATGCAACGGACTGAATGTGACCATCCCCCACAAACAAGCAGTGGCATCCCACTGCCAGGAGCTCAGCCCATTGGCAAAGCGGCTTGGAGCAGTCAACACTCTCATCCCCCTGAGCGGCGGTGGCTGGCATGGCCACAACACGGATGCCGAAGGATTTCTGGCACCGCTGCGAGATCACGCTGACACCTGGGCAGGTTGCGACGCGATTGTGCTGGGCTGCGGGGGCAGCGCCCGTGCCGTGGTGGCCGGTCTGCAGCAACTGCCACTGTCCACCATCCATGTGGCAGGCCGTCGGCCAGACGCTCTGGAACGATTTCTCAACGATCTCGATGAAGGAAACGACGGCAGCGTGGCCCTCAGTGGCATCGCCCTCGAAACCAAGTCGCTTGCTGCACGGCTGAGCGAATCGAAGCTTGTGGTCAACACCACACCGGTGGGCATGCGAGGACACGGTGACAACAACGCCATGCCCTTAGGTCCTCAGCTTTGGCAGGAGTTGGGTCCGACCACGACCCTCTACGACCTGATCTACACACCCCGCCCGACCCCCTGGCTTCAGCTGGGCCAGCAGCGTGGATGTCAGACCATTGATGGCTTGGAAATGTTGGTGCAGCAGGGTGCGGCATCACTGCGTCGATGGTCTGGACGCCGTGACGTCCCGGTAACCGTGATGCGCGAAGCAGCACTTCAACGCCTTGAGGCAATCCAGCCCGCTGACACGTCCGACTAGATCCACAAGGCCTACGCTCGGGCCAAGCGCGACGCTGTAATGGTCATACCCGTCTGGCAACGGTTTCTGGGACTGCTGGTGTATGTGCTGCCCTGGAGTGACGCGATCCCATTCGGCAGCCATCTGATGCGTCAGTTCCCATGGGTGCAATGGCTGACCCTTCCGGCCCTACCTCTAGTGCTGTTGGAACGGGGAATCCCATTCGGCAACCTGCTGGTGTTCTTCCTGTTGTTCCTGGCAGTGGTGCGCAATCCGAACGTTCCCTACTTCCTGCGCTTCAACACGCTTCAAGCCTTGCTAGTGGACATCATCGTGGTGATCCTGGGCTATGCCTTTGCGATTCTGATCCAGCCTCTCGGCGGTGGGCTGATGCTGCGCACCCTTTCCAGCACAGTCGTTGTGGCTGTTTTGGCGGTGCTGATCTTCGCCTGGATCGAATGCATCCGTGGCCGGGAGCCCGATCTGCCCGGCTTGAGTCAGGCCGTGCGGATGCAGCTCTACTGAGCCTGTCAACCCCAAGGAGATAGGCTGTTGGATCCGTCGCTCACCTGGGTGAGCCTTCAGTCCCTGTCGGATCTGTCTCCATGACCCAACAGCCTTATTACGAGACCATGTACATCCTCCGTCCGGATATCCCGGAGGAAGAGGTCGAGTCTCATCTCACCAAGTACCGCGACATCCTGGTGGAGGCCGGTGCTGACGTGCTGGACAACCAGATGCGTGGCAAGCGTCGTCTGGCCTACCCGATCGCGAAGCACAAGGAAGGCATCTACGTGCAGCTGAGCCACAACGGTGATGGCCAGCAAGTGGCCGTTCTGGAAAAAGCCATGCGTCTGAGTGAGGACGTGATCCGATACCTCACCGTCAAACAAGACGGCCCTCTGCCGGCTCCCCGGGTGGTTCCCGGTAGTGAAGCTGCTGCTCAGCCCGAAACGGCTGAAGCGTCTGCCTGATCCAGGCATTGTTGAACGGCTGACCGGGCGATACCGTCCGGTCATGCAGTCTCAGAGTTCAAGCCATCAGGCACCGAAGCCCATCTGGAGTGTTCCAGATGGTGTCTTATCCCACGATCTTGAAGACGATCAGGAGATCGATGCCCTGCGCGCGCGCATCGGTGAGCTGGAACAGGTCATTCATGACTATGAGGTTCTGCTCGAAGCGTTACCAGACTTGTTCGAACGCAAGTTTCAGCAGCGCCTTGAACCGCTGATGGAGCGCTATCGACTGCTGGCTCGTGCACAGCAACTGATGAGTGAAGCTGACCTCCCCTTAATCGAGCAGTCGGACCCCCAAGAAAGCGACAACCATCTCCCCTTGCTTGAACGTTGGAGACAGGCACGCAAGCGTGGTCAGCAGCGTTCCGAAAGAAACGCCGCCTAGACACGACTATGAACTGACGCCTGAGGCCCGTGAGCCTTCAACGACGACGGGCTGCCGACCAAAGGCGAATGGGCAGTCCCCAGACGTAGATAAATCCCTCAGCAGCACGATGATCGAACTGATCGTCGCTGCCATAGGAAGCCATCTCAGGCACATAAAGGCTGCTGTCGCTGGAAGCGCGGCCAGTAACGATTGCATTGCCCTTGTGCAGGCGCAGCCGCACAACGCCATTGACATGGGCTTGGGTGCGATCCATGAAGCCGTCCAGCGCTTCTTTTAAAGGGCCGAACCAGAGGCCCTGATATACGAGATCAGCCCACTGCATCTCCAGTTGTCGCTTGGTGCGCAGCACGTCCGCCGCAAGGGTGAGGCTCTCCAGTTCCTGATGAGCCTGAATCAGCATCAGCAGACCAGGAGTTTCGTAAATTTCCCGGCTCTTAATGCCAACCACACGGTTCTCGATCATGTCGAGACGGCCGATGCCATGCATCCCTGCCAAGCGGTTGGCCTCTCGGATCAATTCGACCGGTGCCAGACGCACACCATCAATGCTGACGGGGTTTCCGGCCTCAAAGCCAATCTCAATCTCCTGTGCTTCCGAAGGCGCTTCATCCACGGAAACGCTCATGGCGAAAACCTCCTCCGGCGGAGCCACCATCGGATCTTCCAGAGGGCCAGCTTCAACACTGCGGCCCAGCAGATTGAGATCAATGGAATAGGGCGACTTCTTACTCACCGGTGCAGGAATGCCACACCGTTCGCCATAAGCAATGGTCTCCTCACGGCTCATGCCCCACTCGCGAGCCGGCGTGAGCACCTTCAGATCCGGTGCCAGCGCTGCAATGGCCACATCAAAACGCACTTGATCATTGCCCTTTCCGGTGCAGCCATGGGCGACGGCATCGGCACCAACCTCTCGAGCCACCTCCACAAGCCTGCGTGCGATCAAAGGCCGCGCCAGCGCCGTCGACAGGGGGTAACGACCTTCGTACATCGCGTTGGCACGAATTGCGGGAAACGCGAACTCCTCAATAAAAGGCTGAATGAGGTCTCCCACCATCGACTGGCTAGCCCCGGCCTCCAGGGCCTTGAGGCGGATCGGCTCAAGCTCATCACCCTGGCCGAGGTCGGCCGCAAAGGTGATCACCTCATCAACACCCCATTCCTGCTTGAGATACGGAATGCAGACACTGGTGTCCACACCTCCGGAATACGCGAGCACAACCTTCTTGGCGCGTCCCATCAAGCGGACTCCTGATCTGTATCGGAACTACTCCGATTCTCCACTCCCGCGGGACGCGATCAGCAACCAACCGGCCATTAGCACTGCAGGCGTGAATAAGAGCAGCAGAACAGGAGCGGCACTGACCTCAAGAGGCAGCGGATGTCGATCGCCCCAGAGGCGCACCAATGCACTGATGACCAGGGCGAGCCCCCACACGGAAGCGAGAAGAACCGCTTTGTTCACAGGGGACTGAAGCACTGTCTCGTATATTGGTGGATTGGCTCCAGAGATCTTGTCCTCAGCCCTTACGGACTTGAGCGCCCTCGACGGCGTCAATCCCGCCCTAACCCGTTACGGACGCAAGGATCCCGCTCCAGTTCTTCCCCTACGCGAGGAACCTGATCTACTGAGCTGGCTCGAAACAAGCGGACGCCTGGTCGAAGACGAGGAATCCAATTCACCCGAAGTGAGCACAGTGGAAGAGGAAGAGCTCTCCGCACTCATGGGCGAGAAAGAGGACTACAAGGCGGACGAAGAAAACGAAGAAAACTGGGAAGACTGATCTAATGTCCCAGCGATTTGCCGCTGGGACTTGAGCGATTCTGCGGACCGGTTCATCCGTCCTAATGGCCGTCTCTCCGCTGCTGCACTGATCGCAGCAGTTGGAGCGGCGGCTTTTTTGTCTGACGCAAGGGTTCCCAACAGCCTGCTGAGTCTGCCGCTGCTTGTGGCGATGCTGATCTCCTCGATCATCACCTGGTGGGGCGTGCCAAGGCTCCGGGCACTGAAGATGGGCCAGGTGATCAGAACGGAAGGTCCGCAAGCCCACCAGAGCAAATCGGGAACACCCACCATGGGCGGACTGCTGGTGGTGCCCGTTGGCGTCATCACAGGCTGCCTGATCAGCAGCGAGGGCCGCAGCGCTGAACAGTTGCTGGCGATCGGTCTGATCACCCTGGCTTACATGGTCATCGGAGGTGTGGATGACTGGAGCAGCCTCACCAAGCACACCAACACTGGCCTAACTCCAAAAGCAAAGCTGCTGCTGCAGGCAGCGGCGGCATTGCTGTTTCTTGGCTGGTCGGCGCATCAGGGATGGATCCAGGGCACGGTGAGCCTTCCCAACGGCATCGAGATCCCCTTTGGCTGGCTGATCTGGCCCCTGGGGCTCTTCGTGTTTCTGGCCGAAAGCAACGCCACGAACCTCACCGACGGACTGGATGGTCTGGCCAGCGGCTGTGGTGCCTTGGTGTTCACAGGCCTGGGGCTGCAGCTAATGCTGCGCGGCAATGACGGGGATCCTGCCATCGCAGGCTTCTGCCTGGCCATGGCGGGATGCTGGCTGGGCTTTCTCATGCACAACCGAAACCCCGCACGCGTGTTCATGGGAGACACAGGCTCCCTGGCCATGGGGGCATCGCTGACGGCTGTGGCCCTGTTAACGAATAGCCTCTGGCCACTGCTCGTGATGGGAGGCGTGTTCCTGGCGGAATCGCTCTCGGTGATCATCCAGGTATGGGTGTTCAAAGCCACCAAAGGACCTGATGGGGTCGGCAGACGCGTATTCCGGATGGCTCCTCTCCATCACCATTTCGAATTGGGTGGAACATCCGAACAGGTGGTGGTGCCCATGTTTTGGCTGGTGACCGCTGGACTGGTCATGCTGGGCTTGGCGCTAAGCCCCACCTGATCCGAACTCCCATGAGCTACTTCACCTGGAAGGAAGCCGGTCTGACGGCCGACTGCACCAGCCTGGAGGCGATGGCTGCACGCTTCGAGGAAGCAGCCAGCCTGATGCGACGCATGGCCGACCGGGGTTTCGAGCTGCAGCAGAACAACGGAGATCAGCGCATCACCCACGACGACGCTGAGGTGTTCCAGTCATGGGGGTTCGTCAATGAAGAGCCTGCGGAACGCCAGTTGACCCTGATCCACAACCTGGATCCCTGAGGTCGGCTGGGATGGAGCGCACCCTTCGCGACAGCCTCAACCTGCTGAAAAGCAACTACGTCAGCCGCTGGTCGTTGTTGCTGCTGCCGGCGTTGTTCAGCTGGGCCATCATTCCGTCCAACACGTCCTCAACCACTGAGCTGCTGCTGCGCTTCTTGGGCTTTGGCGTCGCGCTCATTCCCCTGGCCAGAGTGATTTCTCGCCTGGTGGATTACCTCAGTGCTCACCTCGGTGATCGCTACAGCGGCGTGGTGAGCGTGGGGCTCGGCAATCTTGTGGAACTGGTGGTGAGCATCACAGCCCTCACCAGTGGCCTCTACGAACTGGTGGTGATCTCTGTCTCCGGCGCCGTGATCACAAACTGTCTCCTGATGCTGGGCATCAGCACCGTGCTGGCAGGGCAGCGGGAACAGCAGGTGAATATCCAGGCCAGCAGCACCGATCTTCAGGCCCGCCAGCTGATGCTCAGCCTGCTGTTACTGGCCGTCCCCACCGTGATCAGCCTCGGAACAGGGGCCATCCCCCTGGAGGGCAACGACCAGCGCGACAGCTTCGCGATCTACTCGCTGGGGGTGGCGGTGATCATCCTTCTCTATTACATGCTCTCCTTTGTTCTGCAGCTAGGAACTCATCGTTCGTTCTTCAGCAGCAACCCTGTGAAGCCCGCAGATCCAAGCGAGAGCCGACAAGCCACTGAGAGCCCATCCGAGCACGGCATTACAGCCATCTTGATCGCCATGGGCGTGGTGAGCCTCGCCGTCGTGGTGATTTCAGAGCCACTCGTTGAGACGCTAGAAGCACTGGTGGCCCACACAAATCTCAGCGAACTGTTCATCGGTCTGATCCTGCTTCCCCTGTTCGGATCCACCGCCGAAGGCGTGATTGCCGTCGGTGCCGCCGCCCGCGGTCGTATGGACCTGGCCATCACCAGCACACTGGAATCAAGCGGGCAGCTGATGCTGTTCGTGCTGCCCGTGCTGGTTTTGCTGGGCTGGCCTCTAGAACGTTTTCTGCACCTGAGCGTGCCACTCAGCGCACTCGGCTGCACGGGAATCGCCGTTCTGGCCGTGCACTGGATCACCGAAAACAACCAACTGGACTGGTATGAGGGCGTGCAGCTAATCACGCTGTATGGCGTGATCTTTCTTGGCTGCCTGCTGCTCTGACTCAGGCCTTCGTGCGCAACGCTCCGACGAGCCACACCACCACGAACGCCAGCGACGACACACCCAGATAGATCAAGACCCACTTCTGAATCGTGGCGATCTCCCAGCCAAACAACAGACCATCAGCCGCATCCCCCGCCGTTGTGAAAGCAAAGGTGACGAGGCTCTGGAGAGAGGCCATCAGGCGAAACGCGAAGATCAGACCATGCTGCCGCGAAACAAGCGATGACGACCTTTCCCGCCACGGTGATGCTGCTGGGCAGTGGTGAACTCGGTAAGGAAGTAGCGATTGCAGCCCAGCGCCTGGGCTGCAGAGTGATTGCATGCGATCGCTACGACAACGCCCCTGCGATGCAAGTGGCAGACGTCGCGGAAGTGTTCCCGATGACAGAACCTGAGGCCCTGCTGGAAGTGGTTCGCCGCCACCGTCCAACGGTGGTGATTCCCGAGATCGAAGCACTGGCGGTGAATGCACTGGCAGAACTGGAGAACGACGGCATCACCGTGATCCCAACAGCACGGGCCACTGCCGTAACCATGAACCGAGACCGCATTCGCGATCTAGCCGCTGGAGAACTCGGCTTGCGCACGGCCCGATTCGCATACGCCGCCAGCGCAAAAGAGCTCCATCAAGCGGCTGAACCGCTGGGCTGGCCGGTGGTGGTCAAGCCGGTCATGAGCTCCTCTGGGAAAGGTCAAAGCGTGGTGAAGCGGGCTGAGGACCTTGATCAGGCTTGGGAAGCAGCCATGGCAAATGCCCGCGGCACCTCCGCTCAGGTGATCGTGGAAGAATTTCTGCGCTTTGATCTGGAAATCACCCTTCTCACCATCCGACAGCGGGATGGCTCCACCCTGTTCTGCCCGCCCATCGGACATGAACAGGCCAACGGTGACTACCAGTGCAGCTGGCAGCCCGCTGCACTAAGTGCACAGCAGTTGGACAAAGCCCAGGCCATGGCACGAACCGTCACAGACAACCTCGGTGGGGCCGGCCTGTTCGGCGTTGAATTCTTCCTATGCGGTGATGAGGTGATTTTTTCGGAGCTCTCACCACGTCCGCATGACACCGGACTGGTCACCCTGATCAGCCAGAACCTCAGCGAATTCGAATTACACCTGAGGGCCGTTCTCGGTTTACCAATCCCCGCCATCCACTGCACGGAAGCGGCAGCGAGCCGAGTCATCCTGGCTGACCGGCATGGCAGCAGCGTCAGTTTTGCTGGTTTGCAGGAGGCGTTGAGCCAACCTGAAACGAATGTGCTGCTGTTCGGCAAAGCCCAGCCTCGTCCAGGACGGCGCATGGGGGTGGCTCTGGCTCGGGGAACGGATCGAACGGACGCGCAAGCCAAAGCAGACCGCAGTGCGGCAGCGGTCACGCTTCAGATCGAGGACTGATCAAGGCGTGAACGAGCACTCAGGAATCGGTAGTGCTGGAGACCTTCCAGCACGCCAGGCAAACGTGAGCGATTGGCGAAGTAGACCCTTTGCTGCTGCCGACAGCCGTCCAAGCAGGGATCGTGGTCTGCCGGCACCACAGCAGCCGGCAGACCCTGCAGCAGTTCAACGTCTCCTTGCTGGCTAGCCACCACCAGCATGTGCTCGAGCGGCAACTTCCAGCGAAGCGACAGGAAACGGATCGCCTCGCTGCGGGATGCTCGCAGCGGCAACACATCCAGGAACCAATGACACCGCAGGTGGGGCCTAGCCGAATGACCTTGCTGGCGTAGACGTTGGCGAATCAGCGGAAGCACAGAGGGGCCAGGCTGACGCAGGAGATAACTGACCTTGAAGTCCCCCTGATGTTCCGGTTTCTGAAGCTCCATGTGATCAGCCAAATCGGCGAGGGTCTGCTCGACCGCCTCACGCGACCAATCAACTCCGATCTGGGCCTGCCAGAAACGATCAGCCACCTTCTCCTGGCCGTAATGAATCTGTGTACCCGCTTGGCTGATCCAAACCTGAGGATCCGGGAGGTGCAATTCAGCGAAACGTTGACGGGCAGCGGCCAAAGAACGACCGGTGATAATTCCCAGCCCAGTGCAAGCAGCCTGAGCAGCAGGCGCATTGAGCTGTTGCCGCAGGAGTTGCAGATCCTCGGCCTCCGGTTGTTCCAGGCTGCTGTCGAGATCCAGCAGAAGCAACCGGGATCCGAGAGGACTAAGCGTTGAATCCTGGTGAATGCACTGAGAGGTTGCCTTCATGGCAGTGGAACGCTTGAGCCGCTCCTGCATGAGGGCCATGTAGCTGCACACATGGGCATCCCAGCTGTAGTGCCGACTGACGGCCTCAACACCGTTGTCACTCCAAACTCTCCAGCGATTGCGATCAGCACCCGCTCGCTCGAGACCATCTTGAACCGATTCCAGATCGGTCACATCCACCAGCAGACCGTTGTCACAGCGGCGCAGGATCTCGCGCGGACCACCGTCATCGGTTGCCACCATCGGCAAGCCGGATGCTGCCGCCTCCAGGAGCGTGAGCCCAAACGGTTCGGTCAGCGCAGGATTCACGAACAGCCCCTTCCGGGCCGCAGCCCAGCGATAAATCGCCGGCACCTGCTCACGGCGATGCTGCTTGGGATAGGCCACCGATCCATAGAGGTCGTAACGATCCACGAGTTCGAAGATCTGGTGAAAAACCTCGCGTTGCTGACGGTCCATCTGGCGAGAGTCTTCTCGCGTTCCAAGCACCAACACAAGGTTGTGACGCTCCCGCAGCAAAGCGGAACGTCCAAAGGCCTCAACCAGCGCGGGAATGTTCTTGCGGCGATCCGCCCTGCAGATGGCCAACAGGGGAGGACGGTCAGGATCCCTCAAAAAGGAACTCAGTAACTCCGAAACCTCAACAGACTCATCTGCGCTGCCGAGAGGGTGGAAACGCTTTGCATCGACCCCGGGAGGCACCACCTGGGCATGCTCTGATTTGAAGCCTCCGTAACGTGAGTACTGTTCATCGCGCTCCTGCCGTGTGCTGGTGATCACGAGATCGGCATGGGCCAGCGCCAGTTCCTCAGCATCGATGCGCCTACTGATCGAATACGACTGTTCGATCTGCTCGTGATCGCCACCAGCCGCCAGCAATCGGCGCAGTTTCTCGCGACCAAGGGAATGGCCTGTAAAAACCAAGGGGATCCCGAGCCGTCGACTCACCAGTGCGCCCACATATCCGGCATCGGCATAGTGAGCATGAATCCAGTCAGGGCGATTCTCCGAGACCTGAAGGTGTCGAACCAGCTGGTCAGCCAACTCATCGAGATACGGCCAGAGCTGTTCCTTGCGGAGATAGCGACGCGGTCCAAAGCTGAACCGTCGAATCGATGCACCGGGAGCGATCGACTCATGCGGTTGGGCGTAATCCAGGGACATCCGACGGTCCTGGATCAAACGCGTCACGACTTCAACCTGATCAACCTCAGCGCGGCTGGCGAGACTGCGCGCAAGCTCAAGCACGTAAAGGGTCTGTCCACCGGTATCGGCATCACGGCCAAGTTCCAGATCATGGGATCGAAACAGGCCATGGAGATGCAGATGCAGCAGCTTCAGTCCCAAAATTCCTCCAACACGAGCAGAAACAGGTTCTGGTGTCCTGGTCAAGAGTTAGGAGATCCAGAGATTGAAAACGTGAAAACAATCTGAGGAGTTTCTTTTTTGCAGAGGCAATTAACCCCAAATAGATTGATATGACTGATATCTCCAGGGCATGAACAACAAAAATTCAAGCGGTCTAATGTTGAGATTCAGACACAAAATGGTTGATTGATCCAATCATATGTTGTAACGAATCTCATAACTTTGGGGTAACATCAAAAAGAGGCACCTGTTGATTTCCCCAACCACCGGTGCTGAAACGGAGTGAATCAGACACTCCTAATTGTTCATTAATCCAAGCCAGGATTAATGGTCCGAGAACTGGCGGCTCTTTGCCATCAATCGGAGCCCAGAGGTTGAAGTGGTCGCCACCGGAAGCCAACACGATGCGATGACCATTCGCCAAGGGCTGACCATTCCGCAGAGGAACAACCGCCTCTGAGTCCGAAGGCACCACCCAGTCACGGGTTCCGCTCACCAGCAACACCTTGGCATGCATCGCAGGACCACTCGACTCATCAAAGAGCAGGCGAAGAGGGGGGCTAACAACGACGGCTGTAAGAACTCTGGGATCGGCCTGGGATCCCTGATCAGCACCATCCAGCCAGCTGCACTGCAACGCCCAACTCAAATTGCGATCGGGATCACTCGGATCCTGGCAACGAACAGCGAGCTTTCTGCTGGTGGTTTGCAAACCACTTAACTGGAGGGCTGCCGTGGCGCCCCAGGAGTGGCCAACCACAGCAACGGAATCGCTATCAAGGCTGAACTCAGACAACAGTTGACCAGCATCCACAGCATCGATTAGGGCCGTGACATCCATCGGACGGAGTCGCAACTCCTCAGACGACGGTGGAGGCTGTTCCCCCTGAAGCAGCGCACGCTGCTGGGCTGCATCACTACCGGGGTGACGAGGCAACAGCACAGCAAAGCCATGGGAAGCCAGCAGATGAGCCCAACCCTCAAAGCTGGAAGGCTCATCCCAGAGACCATGAGAAATGACCACCAAACGACCGTTGGCAGATCTCTTGGGTGTGATCACCGTCACATCGAGAGACTGGCTGCGATGGGCAACGTCAACGGATCGCTGATCACGATTCCACCCGGAATCCAGGCCAGCCATCACCTCGGGAGACACCGGGGTGGCCGGGGTGGACTGCTGCACCAAGGCTCGGGCGTCATCTTGATTGCGCCGCAAACGATTGGCGTAGAAGGCCAACACCTCCAGGTTCAGCGAGATCTCCTCACCGGGAACATGACGCAGCAAGCCCAGGAGATGAGGCTCATCGTCGCGGTAGGCCGCGGCCAGAGCATCCGCCAACATGCGACCACTCGTATCAGCGGGAATTCCTGTGACCTGAACCAGTTCAGAAGCGGCCAGCAAGACCTGTTCGAACAAGGGATGGCCCGCTGACTGGTTGACAATCTCTGCAGTGGCTTGGGGAAGCGGCGACGTCAGCAAAGACTCAATTAATCGCTGCACCGAACCAGCGCCAGCACGATCAAGTTCCCGCAGATCCGGATTGGTCTCAATCAACTCCCTGGCCGTACGCGCCTTGCTGAGGTCGAGACTGAAACGTTCCTCCAACAACGGCAGCGTGAACGTGAGGCGATCAACAGCAGCAGCGGGTTGAGCCAGCAACAACGACGCCAACGCAGCGATGAGCGCAGGGGTCCGGAATTGCGAGAAACGCCTCATGCTGCGAGGGGGATCGTCTCCGGTGGATGTTGCTCCAAAACTTTGGCGAGATAACGCCCCGTATGACTGGTTGGGTGTTGGGCAACCTCCTCAGGGGTTCCACAGGCCACGATCTGACCTCCGCGATCACCCCCTTCAGGGCCCAAATCGATTAACCAATCAGAGCAACGGATCACATCGAGATTGTGCTCAATGCAGATGATCGAATTCCCCTTGTCAACCAACCTCTGCATCACATCCATCAACTTGTGCACGTCGTAGAAACTGAGACCTGTCGTGGGTTCGTCGATCAGATAGAGGGTCTTTCCAGTCGCACGGCGTGACAACTCGGTGGCCAACTTCACTCGCTGTGCTTCCCCTCCAGAGAGCGTGGGTGCCGGCTGACCAAGCTTCACGTATCCGAGACCAACATCCACAAGCGTGCGCAAACGGTCGGCAGCCTGGGGAATCGCCGAGAACACATCAGCCGCCTGTTCCACAGTCATCTCCAGAACGTCCGCGATCGTGTAGCCCTTGTAAGTGACCTGCAGAGTCTCGCGGTTGAAGCGTGCTCCCTTGCAGACATCGCACTGGACATAGACGTCTGGCAAGAAATTCATCTCGATCACGTTCACGCCCTGCCCCTTGCAGGCCTCACAGCGACCGCCCTTCACGTTGAAGCTGAACTGACCCACCTGGTAGCCACGAGCCTTGGCTTCCACAGTGGCGGCAAAGACCTGACGAATCGGATCGAAAGCGCCGGTATAGGTGGCGGGGTTGGAGCGGGGCGTACGGCCAATCGGTGATTGATCAATCACGATCACCTTGTCGATCGCCTTGAGCCCGCGCAGTTCACCGAGACCGTTGGGAAAGGGAACCTTGTGCCCAAGACCATGCTCAAGAGCTGGGTGGAGCAGCTCATTCACCAGGGTGCTCTTACCGCTGCCACTCACGCCGGTGACGGAGACCAACCGACCAAGCGGAAACTCCACACTCACGTTCTTGAGGTTGTTGCGGGAACACTCGAGCAACTTGAGGCTGCGCGTTCCGGCCAAGCGACGCTCAGAAGGGGTGGGGATGCTGCGCTCACCGCTGAGATAAGCACCTGTCAGAGAGTCCTCCGCATTGAGCAAATCCTGCAGGGATCCCTCCGCCACAATGTGGCCGCCATGGACACCGGCGCCCGGACCAATATCCACCACGTGATCAGCAGCGCGGATGGTGTCTTCATCGTGTTCCACCACCACAAGGGTGTTGCCCAGATCACGCAGACGCTCGAGGGTGGCTAACAAACGATCGTTATCCCGCTGATGCAGGCCGATGCTCGGTTCATCGAGCACGTAGAGCACACCAGTGAGACCGGCTCCGATTTGTGTTGCCAAGCGAATGCGCTGTGCTTCCCCACCTGAGAGGGTCATTGCCGGCCGATCAAGGCTCAGATAATCCAGACCCACATCCAGCAGAAAGCGCAGACGCATACGGATTTCACGCAGCACCAGATCACCGATCTGGATCTGGCGATCAGTGAGAAGCGGTTGCTCACCCTCGAACGCACCGACGCCCATCAACTGTTCGATCCGTTCCAAGGTTTGCCCCACGCTGACGGCGGTGAGATCGGTGATCCGATAGGGCCCGATCCGCACAGCCAGAGCCTCAGGACGCAAACGCTTTCCAGCACAACTGGAACAAGGCACCAGTTCGAGGTATTTCTCCAACTTCTGTCGCTGGGACTCACCACTAGCGTCACGAAGCTGTCGCTCGAGGATCGGCAGGATGCCCTCAAACGGGCGGTGATACCCCGTCTGCCCCTTGCGATAACGGCTGTCTGCCTGGATCAGAATGGGATCCTGACTGCCATTGAGCAACACGTCTTGCTGCTCTTCGGTCAGGTCCTGCCAGGGAGTTTTGATCTCGAAACCGAACGCTTCACCAACGGAGTAGAGCAAAGAGAAGTAATAGGAGTTGTCTTTCTCCGCCCAGGGCGCCACGGCTGCGTACACCGGCAAGGAAGGATCAGGAACCACCCGCTCACGAGTGAACTTGCGCAGATGACCGATGCCGTGACAAGCCTCGCAAGCACCGTATGGACTGTTGAAGGAGAACAACCGAGGTGACAACTCTTCAATCACCGACCCGTGTTCCGGACAGGCGAAGTTCTCTGAATAAAGACGTTCTCTTTCGAGCCCTTCAGGGAGTTGCTCGTCTTTCTTCGGCACCACCTCAACGATGGCTAAACCATCGCCGCGCTTGAGCGAGGTGCGCAGCGAATCCGTAAGTCGTTCCTGGATGCCCTCCCGGGCAACGAGACGATCCACAACCACTTCGATGTTGTGGTTGTGGTTCTTGTCGAGCTCAATGTTGTCGGCGAGTTCGCGCACCTCTCCGTTGATACGCACCCTGGCGAAACCCTCAGCGGCCAGGCCGCTGATCAACTTGGCGTGGGTGCCTTTCTTGCCTCGCACAACCGGTGCCAACAGCTGGTAGCGGGTGGCTTCCGGCAGAGTGAGGATCTGATCAACCATCTCATCGATGGTCTGTGGGCGAATCGGCCGATCACACTTGGGGCAGTGAGGCTCACCGGCGCGACCGAACAGCAAGCGGAGATAATCCTGGATCTCGGTAACGGTGCCAACCGTTGAGCGTGGATTGTGACTGGTGGATTTCTGATCGATCGAAATGGCCGGTGAAAGCCCCTCGATGGCATCCACATCAGGCTTGTCCACCTGACCCAAAAACTGACGTGCGTAAGCGGAAAGACTCTCGACGTAACGGCGCTGACCCTCGGCAAAGATCGTGTCGAAAGCGAGGGAGCTCTTGCCACTGCCGCTCACACCGGTGAACACCACCAGCTTGTTGCGGGGGATGGTGACGTCAACGTTTTTGAGATTGTGCTGGCGGGCACCCCGCACGCGGATCACATCCTCATCGGACCCAGCACTCAAGCTGACCGGCTTGGCCGGTGATGAGGCCTTCGAGTTGGGAGCAGTGCGCCCCATACGGCTGGATCACGAGAACTGAGGATTCTACGGAGATCGGAAGATGGTCAGGCAGCCTTCTGATCGAGAAGGCTGGCTGCATAGGCCTGAGCCTCCTGAAGATCACCGCCAGCCAGTTCTGCCAGCTCCCGCTGACGCGCCTGAGTGTCCCGCAGGTGGGACACCTGCGAGCGGGTCACACCATCGCTAACGGCTTTTGTAACGCGGAAATGATGGTCCGCCGCCGCCGCCACCAGCGGTTGATGGGTCACGCAGAACACCTGACGGTGACGCGACAACGTGCGTAGAAGATCCGCCATAGCACCACTCACCCGTCCACTCACACCGGTATCGATCTCATCGAAAAGGAGTGTGCTGGAGCCATCCACATCCGCCAGACAGGTCTTCAGGGCCAGCAGAAAACGAGACATCTCCCCACCTGAAGCCACATCAGCCAGGGGAGCCATCGGCTGCCCGGGATTAGCGGAAAACAAAAAATGAACAACATCAGCACCGCTCTCGCCTGGATCAGCAGGCTCCACAGCCACTTCAAAACGAACGTTGGCCAGTCCCATGGGACGGAGATATCCCATGAGCCGCTCCTGCAACTGCTCGGCCACGGCCAGACGGCGGACACGCAGAGCAGCATTGCTTTGATCCCGAACGGCACAAGCGGAGCGCTCCTGTTCACGCAATCGCTCCATCAGCGCATCAGCGCCCCCGAACTGCTGCCGCGCCCGCAACTCGTCGCGGCTCTGGATCAAAGTGACCAGATCCTTTCCATGGCGCCGTTCAAGACGTTTGAGCTGAGCAAGCCTGTCTTGAAGGAACGCCAAGCGTTCGGGATCACTCTCCAAAGAAGCGCCGTATGTTTCAAGCGCACGAATCAGATCCTGTACGCCAGCTTCCAGATCAAGACAACGCTCATTCAAGGATTTGAGGGAAGCATCGAGTCCCTGCATCTGCTGGAGTTCGTGGGTGCAGGCCGCCAGATGATCCAGAGCAGACGGCGCCTGCTCCGCTCCGTCTTGAAGACGCCCAATCAGAAGAGCAAGACCCTCCTGAAGACGCACCCCGTGCACCAATCGATCCTGCTCAGCCTCAAGCTTCGCGATCTCCTCCGGGTCATCGAGTTCAGCACTCTCCAGTTCTGCGAGTAAGGCATCCAGCTCCTCCCGCTGCTGATCGAGCTGCTGACGATCCGTTTCGGCCTGATCCAATTCAGACCTGCAACGCTGCCAGTCATGCCAATGACGGCGCACCTCAACAAGCTCAGCCTCAAGAGAAGATCCACCGAGGTGATCTAGCCAGCGTTTCTGCTGACCAGGACGGGCCAATTGCTGGGTCTGCCCTTGAACAGTGAGATCTATCAACAAGGGACGGAGAGCCAGCAGCTGCTGACGATTGACCATCACACCGTTCAACCTGGAGCGACTGGTAAGCCGATCCTCCTGTCGTCGCCATTCGCGGCTGACCACCAGCTCCTCATCGCCGTCAGCCAACTCCTGATCCATAAGCCAGCGCAGCGCGGCCGCACCAGGCCGAAAACTCACTTCAATGACCGCTCGCTCGCAGCCGGATCGCAGCAGTCGCGCAGCGGCACCAGCCTGAACACCTCCTAAAGCAGCATCCAAAGCATCGAGAAGAATTGATTTCCCTGCTCCCGTTTCACCGGTCAGCACAGAAAAACCCTGGTCAAACGCCAGCTCGAGGCTGTCGATCAGGGCGATGTTTTCAAGTCGCAGACCGGTGAGCACGGCAGACCCCGGTGGTAATGCCGACCGTAGCGGCGGCTCAGCTCGTTTAGAAGGGGGGGGATAAGGCATCAAGGCCTGTGGCCCAACAAGAACTCGGAGATTTCATCGAAGCCGCCGGTCTGCTCACGTATGACCCGGCAGAAATCACGCGCATCTACGCAGGACATCCCCAGCGACTGCTGCGGCGTCTGTGGCAAACCCTGGTGCCGATTGGGCTTCTGCTGATCGGCATTGGATTCGATTGGATCTTCCAATTGCTGAAGGATCAGCAGCGTGCCAGAAGCCGTGCGCGCGAGTTTGCTGAGTTACTTGTGGACCTAGGACCAGCCTTCATTAAGGCTGGACAGGCCCTCTCCACGCGTCCCGACATCGTTCCACCTGTTCTGCTTGAGGAACTGTCCCAACTGCAGGACCAGCTACCCGGCTTCGACAGTGACCTAGCCATGGCGTGCATCGAGGAAGACCTCGGCGGTCCTGTCGACAGCATCTATGCCGAACTCGACCGCAAGCCCATCTCAGCCGCCTCACTGGGACAAGTGCACAAGGGAGTGTTGAAGGATGGCCAGCGAGTGGCCGTGAAGGTTCAGCGACCAGGCCTGCGTGAACAGATCACCCTGGATCTGTACATCGTGCGCAACATCGCCGCATGGCTGAACAGCAATATCGGTCTGATCCGCAGTGATCTCGTCGCGCTGATCGATGAACTGGGTCGACGGGTGTTTGAGGAGATGGACTACCTCAATGAAGCGGGCAACGCGGAGAAGTTCTGTGAGCTCCATCGCAACAACCCCCGCATTGCTGTTCCGAAGATCTATCGAGAGGCAACAAGTCGCCGGGTCCTCACGATGGAATGGATCGACGGCGTCAAACTCACCAATCTCGAAGCCGTGCGAGAGCTCGGGATCGATCCCGACGACATGGTGGAAGTGGGCGTGAACTGCAGCCTGCAGCAACTGCTTGAGCACGGCTTTTTCCACGCTGACCCTCACCCAGGGAATCTCCTGGCCCTCTCCGACGGCCGCCTCTGCTATCTCGATTTCGGGATGATGAGTGAGGTGACCAGGGAATCGCGCACTGGCTTGATTCAGGCGGTGGTTCACCTCGTCAACCGCAACTTCAGCAAACTCTCCAAGGATTTCGTCAGCCTTGGTTTCCTGGCTGAAGACGTGAATCTTGAACCGATTGTTCCGGCCTTTGAGAGCGTGTTCAGTCAGGCGCTGGAAGCCGGCGTCAGCCGGATGGATTTCAAGGCGGTTACCGACGACCTCTCAGGGGTCATGTACAAATTCCCGTTCCGGGTTCCCCCGTATTACGCCCTGATCATCCGCTCCCTGGTGACGCTTGAGGGCATCGCACTGAGTGTGGATCCAGACTTCAAGATTCTTGGAGCCGCCTATCCCTATTTCGCTCGCCGACTCATGGAGGATCCAGATCCTCAGTTGAGACAGAGCCTGAAGGAAATGCTGTTCGACGGCGACATTTTCCGCTGGACGCGATTGGAAAATCTGATGGCCAGTGCTGCCAGCCAGGACCAACTGGATCTGGAAGTTCTACTGGATCAGGTTCTCGATTTCTTGGTATCAGCCAACGGCGGCATGTTGCGACACCAGCTGGTGGAAGCTGCCGCTGACAGACTCGATTCCCTTGGATGGATGACCCTGCAACGCCTGGGCCGACGTTTGCCACGCCCCCTCCAACCTCCGTTACTGATGCAAACGGGTTCGGAGTTCGATCAGAACGCCTACCTCGATCTTGAACCGGTGAGGCAACTGGTGAATGTGCTGCAGCAGCTGCCTGGATTCACCCCCGATCTCCTGTTCAGCCGTTTGCCAAGGCTGATGCGTGAGCCCGATGCACGACGCATGGGCGTGGAACTGGCTCAAGGACTGGCCGAACGTGGTGTTGTCCGACTGGTCAAAGCGGCAGCTGGAGTCTCCCACTAGATTCCGTGCGCTTCGATGTGGCCATGTCTGCACGATCACGCCTCCGGCGTTGCGCCCTCGCAACAGGTTCAGCTCTCGCCATCAGCGTTCTGAGCTGCTTCCAACCTGCGCATGCCGCCAAGGATGTGGCCCTCGTGAGTGGTGCTTTCATCCGCTCACTCAGCGTTTCCGATCTGGCCCACCTAGCAGAAACCGGAGAAGCTCGTGGTCTTCTTGCTGATCTCTTGAAACTGAGCCGACAAGATCCAGAAGAAGTCGCGAAACTGCTGAATCAAGAAATCGACCTGCCGCTGGTGTTGACCAGCCGACTGATGTCAACCCGGATAGGCGATGTGATCCTGACGCGTGTCGCCACGATTATTTATCCCCTGAAAGTGCCTGCCCCTTCGGTGAGCGTGCCTGCCATCCGAGCCGGAGTGATCAATGGCATGCAGATCGGAGACGGAGGACTGACGGCGATCAAATTCCTCGAGGCCTACCCCGCCGAGGTTATGGAGATCAACATTCCCTCCCTGATGGCTGTGATCGAAAAAGCAGAATCCATTGCCGGATTGGTGCAATTCTTTTCTGACTCACCGCTAGACGGCCTGAAAGACGGTGGCGGCTGAAACAGGGAGCAGGGCCTGCAACATAGATTCCTCAAGAAGATTGCCCGCCGCAGGTGTCACTGCTCAACAGCCTCCGCCGCCGTTTCTCCCCGGCTCCTGTCATGCAGGACTGGCCAGGGCTGATTGAGGCCTATCGATCCTGGTTGCCGGTTAGCGACTCCACCCCGGTGGTGACGTTGCGTGAGGGCGCAACCCCACTGATCCCTGTACCGTCCATCGCCGAACGGATCGGCAAGGGCGTGAAGGTCTACGTCAAATACGACGGTCTGAATCCGACGGGATCCTTCAAGGATCGAGGCATGACGATGGCCATCAGCAAGGCCAAGGAGGCCGGCTGTGAAGCGGTGATCTGTGCCAGCACTGGCAACACGTCAGCTGCGGCCGCGGCCTACGCCCGCCGTGCCGGCATGCGGGCCTTCGTGTTGATCCCGGATGGGTATGTGGCCCAGGGCAAGTTGGCACAAGCGCTTGTCTATGGAGCTGAAGTGCTGGCGATTCGCGGAAACTTCGACCGTGCACTCGACATCGTGCGCGAGGCCTCGGATCAGTACCCGGTCACCCTGGTGAATTCGGTGAATCCCTACCGCTTGCAGGGTCAAAAGACCGCGGCCTTTGAGCTGATCGATGCCCTAGGCGACGCTCCTGACTGGTTATGCATTCCGATGGGCAACGCCGGCAACATCACGGCTTACTGGATGGGTTTCCAGGAATATCACCAGGCTGGTCGAAGCCGCACCCTGCCTCGAATGATGGGTTTTCAGGCCAGTGGTTCGGCTCCTTTGGTGAAGGAAACCACGGTTGCGGATCCTGAAACCATCGCCACAGCCATTCGCATTGGCAATCCCGTCAATCGCGAAAAAGCCATCGCCGCACGAACCGCCAGCAATGGTGCGTTCCTGGATGTGACGGATGCGGAAATTATCGAGGCGTACAAGTTGCTCGGTGGCCAGGAAGGCGTGTTCTGTGAACCGGCTAGCGCCGCTTCCGTTGCCGGTCTGCTCAAGCGCAAAGATGAGGTTCCGGCAGGAGCCACGGTGGTGTGCGTCCTCACCGGGAACGGTCTGAAAGATCCCGACTGCGCCATCAACAACAACGATGCGGCCTTCCATACCAATCTGAATCCAGACCTGGGAACGGTGGCCAAAGTGATGGGTTTCTGATCAAAGCCATCCGTTGAAACACGATTAAGAAGCACTGATCAACCTGAGCCTCCTGTTGCAAGGGGGCTTTTTTGTTGCCAAATCACAAGAGAACGGAGGCGAATTGATTGAGCCACATCACAAAGCGCCTGCGGAAGCCAGCACAAAACCCTGTCTCAAGACGGTGGAAAACCAAGGAGAACCGACCGCCCTCAACCTGATCACCGTTTCCCCAGCCTGTTAATTCTGTGAGAAAAGGGGGTTTCTCCGCATCCCCTAATCAGCATTCCTCAGGCCTGTGCAATAAAAAAACCTGCTTCTGCGGTCGTTTTGAGAGGTTTTCCACGCTTTCCCCAGTGCCTATTACGGCTGTATGGATTGTTTTCTTAGAGATTAAAAACAGCCCGTAGACAGCACGATCAGAAGCTCGGCACCAGGGCCATTGCGCTTCGCCCAAGCCTGTGAAACCGTGGAGGCCTTGAAGCGCTCCAGCGAACAGCCTCGCCATGAAACTGGTTTGTTCCCAGTCGGAACTCAACGCGGCGCTCCAATTGGTTAGCCGCGCCGTTGCATCGCGCCCGACCCATCCGGTGCTGGCGAATGTTCTTTTAACGGCTGATGCCGGCACGGACAGGCTCAGCCTGACGGGATTTGATCTCAATCTCGGCATTCAGACATCGTTGCCGGCGTCGGTTGAAACGAGCGGTGCTGTCACACTTCCGGCCAGGCTGTTCGTTGAGATCGTCTCCCGGCTTTCGAGCGATTCCCCGATCACACTCTCCACGGATGATTCGGGTGAGCAAGTGGAACTCACCAGCCTGAGCGGTAGCTACCAGATGCGCGGCATGCCTGCCGACGATTTCCCTGCCTTGCCCTTGGTTGAAAACGGCACGGCCTTGAAATTGGATCCAGCGGCCTTGGTGAAAGCGTTGCGCAGCACGCTGTTTGCCAGCAGTTCCGATGAAGCCAAGCAGCTCTTAACGGGGGTGCATCTGCGTTTCGATCGCACCAGTTTGGAAGCGGCCTCTACCGATGGCCACCGCCTGGCTGTGCTCAGCGTGGATGATGCCCTTGAGGCGCCGCTCGAGGTTGCTGACCCAGATGGGCCGGAGGATGTTGCATTGGCCGTCACCCTTCCAGCCCGCTCCTTGCGGGAAGTAGAGCGGCTCATGGCGGGCTGGAAGGGTATGGATGCGGTGAGCCTGTTCTGTGAACGTGGCCAGGTTGTGGTGCTCGCAGCTGATCAGATGGTCACAAGCCGAACATTGGAGGGCACATATCCCAATTACCGTCAGCTCATCCCGGAGTCGTTTAATCGCACCCTTCAGCTTGATCGCCGCGCTTTTGTGGCGTCGCTGGAACGGATTGCAGTGCTGGCTGATCAGCACAACAACGTGGTTCGCATCGGTAGCGATCCCGCCAAAGGCCTCGTGCAGATCAGTGCCGATGCCCAGGATGTCGGCAGTGGCTCTGAATCGCTGCCTGCCGACATCGAAGGTGAACCAGTGCAGATTGCCTTCAATGTGCGTTATGTGCTGGATGGACTGAAAGCCATGGATGCCGATCGCGTCTGCCTGCAGTGCAATGCACCTACTACTCCGGCGATCCTTTCCCCGGCGGATGATGGTTCCGGACTCACTTATCTCGTGATGCCTGTTCAGATCCGGACCTGACCTTGGCTCTACCTGATCCACTGCTTCTCAGTGATCTACTGCGCCACCGCGTGCGCTGTGATCAGGGTCTCGACCATGGCGTCGGTGTGATGGCTTGGATGCACCCACCCGTCCATCGGTTGCTTGGCTGGGTGAGCCGTCCTTCAGCTCTCCGCAACTCACGCGCTGTCTGGCGTCTCGATCAGTGTCGAGGTCTGGATGATCAGCAAGTGTTCGTGAAGGGATCACCTGCTGAAACCGATCAGCTCACCCTGGAGCGATTACCGACGCTTCTAGATGCCGACCTTCTCGATGTTGAGGGTCAACGGATTGGCCAGGTGGCTGATTTGGCCTTTGTGCCAGCTACAGGAGAAATCCTCCACTATTTGGTGTCGCGCAGCGATCCTCGATTGCCGGGTAGCAGTCGTTGGCGGCTTACACCTGATCGCATTGTCGATCAGCAACCCGGATTGGTCTCCACAGGCATCCGTGATCTTGACGATCTCCCTCAGGCCCGCGCCAGTGTTCGTCAGGATCTGGTGCGACGCTCTCGCCATTGGCGCGATCAGCTTCAGCATCTTGGTGATCGCGCTGGCGAGCGATTAGAAGGCTGGCTTGAAGAACCCCCGTGGGATGACGAGCCAACACAGTCACAGGTTTCCCAGGAGGAGGACGCTGGGCCCATCGATGATCCAGACCCTTTGGAGGACTGGGCTGACTTTGATTGGCCTCAACAGCCGGCACAAGTCAGGGATCGTCGGCGTGATCGCGACGAAGATCCCTGGATCTGAGTAGAGAGGTCTGAAGCAGGCCGTCGGCAACACTGGGAACAGATGACCTGTTGACTGTGCCCCAGTCTTCTTCCGTGGCTGAGACCTTCGATGTCACCGCCGCCCTCCGTCAGGAAGGGCTCACGCAGCAGGATTACGCGGAGATTCAGCGTCGTTTGGGGCGCGATCCCAACCGCGCTGAACTCGGCATGTTTGGCGTGATGTGGTCAGAGCATTGCTGCTATCGCAATTCCAGGCCTCTTCTCAGTGGCTTCCCCACCGAAGGCCCCCGCATCCTCGTTGGTCCTGGAGAGAACGCCGGTGTTGTTGATCTTGGCGGCGGCCACCGCCTGGCGTTCAAGATCGAGAGCCATAACCACCCGTCTGCTGTTGAACCCTTTCAGGGGGCTGCGACAGGGGTCGGCGGCATTCTGCGCGACATCTTCACGATGGGTGCCCGACCGATTGCGCTGCTGAATGCACTGCGTTTCGGTCCTCTGGAGGATCCCGCCAATGTGGGCTTGATGCAGGGGGTAGTGGCAGGAATCGCCCACTACGGCAATTGCGTGGGTGTTCCCACTGTGGGTGGCGAGGTGGCGTTTGATCCCTCTTACAGCGGAAATCCACTGGTCAATGCCATGGCCTTGGGTTTGATGGAGACCGAGGACATCGTCAAATCAGGGGCCTCAGGCGTCGGTAATCCTGTTGTTTATGTCGGCAGCACCACCGGGCGAGATGGCATGGGGGGAGCCAGTTTTGCCAGCGCAGAGCTGAGTTCTGCCTCGCTCGACGATCGACCGGCTGTGCAGGTAGGTGACCCGTTCCTGGAAAAGGGCTTGATTGAAGCTTGTCTTGAGGCGTTTCAAAGTGGTGATGTCGTGGCCGCTCAGGACATGGGTGCTGCTGGACTCACCTGCAGTTGCTCAGAGATGGCGGCCAAGGGTGACGTGGGCGTTGAGCTCGATCTCGACAAGGTGCCTGCGCGGGAACAGGGGATGACCGCTTATGAGTATCTGCTCTCTGAATCCCAGGAGCGGATGCTGTTCGTGGTGCGCTCCGGCCATGAGGAGCCTTTGATGGAGCGCTTCCGTCGTTGGGGGCTCCAGGCGGCTGTTGTGGGTCGTGTCCTGGCAGAGCCCGTGGTTCGAGTACTCCAACATGGTGAGGTGGCTGCGGAAGTGCCATCGCGTGCCTTGGCGGAGGACACGCCCATCAACCATCACGAGCTGCTACAGGAGCCGCCCGCAGACATTCAGGAGCTCTGGCGCTGGTCTGAAGCCGATCTTCCTTGCCCTACTCAGGATCACGACTGGGGGCAAGAGCTGCTGCGTCTTTTGGATGACCCCACCATTGCAAGCAAGCACTGGGTGCATCGCCAGTACGACCAACAGGTGCTTGCGAACACCGTGGTGTCATCGGGTGCTGCTGATGCTGCCGTGGTGAGGCTTCGGCCTCAGCAAGGTGAAGGCTCCTTGGATGCCTCCCAACGGGGTGTGGCAGCGACGGTGGACTGTCCCAATCGCTGGGTTGCCCTCGACCCCGAGCGAGGCGCTCAGGCGGCCGTCGCTGAAGCAGCGCGCAATCTCAGTTGTGTTGGTGCCGAACCGTTGGCGGTCACCGACAACCTCAACTTCCCTTCACCGGAAACACCTAAGGGTTATTGGCAGCTTGCCAAAGCCTGTCGAGGCATTTCTGACGCCTGCAGAGCCTTGAACACCCCCGTCACCGGTGGCAATGTCTCGCTCTACAACGAGACAAAGCAGGATGATGGAAGCCTGAAGCCCATTCACCCCACGCCTGTGATCGGCATGGTCGGAGGCGTGGACGACATCAACACCGTGACCGGTCTGGGCTGGAGACAAGCAGGAGATCCTGTGTATCTCTTGGGCGTGCCCACTGCCGATGGCGACGCCAGCACGCTTGGTTTGGCTGGTAGCGCTTATCAACAGTTGACCATTGAGCGTCTGGCTGGTCGTCCGCCCGAGACGGATTTTGCTCTGGAAGCTCGCGTGGGAGTGTTGGTGAGGGATGCCATCGCTCAAGGACTGCTCGCCTCAGCCCATGACTGCAGCGACGGTGGATTGAGCGTCGCCTTGGCTGAATCTTCGATGGCATCCGACCATGGGATCAGCGTTGATCTCCCCGCCGACGGCGTTCGCACGGATCGGCTTCTCTTCGCCGAAGGCGGTTCCCGCATCGTGGTTTCTGTGAAGGCCGAATGTGTGCAGGCTTGGGAGTCTTTGGTCGGTGCTGCTGTGGATCTACCGATCACACCGATTGGTGTGGTGACCGATCACCCCAGCTTGGTCATCAAGGTTGATCAGAGATCTTGCATGGATGTCTCCCTTGATCAATGCCGTCATGCTCATTCCATGGCGCTTCCGCGTCGAATCGAAGCCGACGTTGAGGTCGGAAAATGACCACCACTCGTTTTGCTAATCTTCTTTTCCGGTACCACCGTTTCAATTATTCCCGATGGGGCAATCCATGCTCTTGTATTGACCTCTTCAGGGATGTTGAGTTGCTTCATTCTGTTGATTAGAGGTTGTCGTTATGTGTGGAATTATCGGAATGTTCTGTGCTGATTCTGTGAATCAGCAGATTTACGACAACCTTCTATTGCTTCAGCACCGCGGACAGGATTCTGCCGGGATTGTCACCATGGACAATCACACCTTCCATGTGCACAAGCAGAGGGGGAGAGTTCGAGAAGCGTTTCGAACAAGAGATATGCGCAAGCTTCTCGGCAATGTGGGAATCGGCCATGTTCGCTATGCCACGCGTGGAGCTGCTGCTTCAGAAGATGAGGTCCAGCCGTTTTATGTGAATGCTCCCTATGGAATCACCTTCGTTCACAACGGCAATCTGACCAATACGTCTCAGCTTGAACAGGATCTCTTCGAGGTTGATCGTCGCCATACGAATTCTTCCAGCGATACCGAGATGCTGGTCAATGTATTAGCAACGGAAATTCAGTCTCGCCTCACTGGCCCTGATCTTTCACCCGATCAACTGTTTGATGCTGTGTCTTCGCTGCACCAAAGAGTAAAGGGCTCTTACGCATCCATAGCTCTGATCGCAGGTCGCGGAATGCTTGCTTTTCGCGACCCTTATGGCATTCGACCTCTGATTTTGGGCCGACGAGTGTCGGAGCAGGGGCACGATGAATGGATTGTGGCCAGTGAATCACTGGTGATTGAAAATAGCGGTTATGAGATTGTTCGTGATATAGAGCCTGGGGAAGCGGTCTTTATCGACTTTGATGCCAAATTGCATCATCGCCAGTGTGCGCCTCTGTCGCGTCTGGTTCCCTGCGCATTCGAATACGTTTATCTCGCCAGACCTGATTCCGTCATGAATGGAATCTCTGTCTATGAAACGCGATTGCGAATGGGTGATCTTTTAGCTAAGACCATTGCTGAAGAATTACCTGCCGGAGACATTGATGTTGTGATGCCGATTCCGGATTCGGCTCGTCCTTCAGCCATGCAGGTTGCTAAGCAGCTTGGTATCGAATATCGCGAAGGCTTTTACAAAAATCGCTACGTCGGAAGAACTTTTATTATGCCTGGGCAGGCCGAACGTAAAAAATCAGTCCGTCAAAAACTGAATGCTCTTGGAACAGAGTTTGCCGGAAAAAATGTCTTGATCGTTGACGACTCGATCGTTCGCGGAACCACCTCCAAGGAAATCGTGCAGATGGCTCGTGATGCAGGAGCTAATCAGGTGACGTTTACTTCCGCAGCCCCTCCTGTTCGTTTCCCTAATGTGTATGGCATCAACATGCCGACACGAGCTGAACTGCTTGCCCACGGTCGATCGATCGATGAAATCGCCAAAGTTCTTTCAGCTGATCATGTTGTTTATCAGAGCGTGGAAAACCTCAAACAAAGTATTGTTCAGAATACCGATCTTGATCAGCTCGAAATGTCTTGTTTTGATGGTAATTATGTGACAGGAGATATTGACGAAAGCTATTTAAAATGGCTAGAGGGCAACTGCCGTTCTTGAATCTATTCAAAATTAAGCCTGTAATCAAAATTTTTCAGCTAATCGCTTCTTAGGTGATCAGTGGTACTAATTGGATCAATCTTTCCTCGGTTTTTAAGGATAGTTTGGTGGGTTGATCGATATCAACGCTGATTGAGTCGCTCAAGATCCGTGCATGACGAGTTTTGTTTGTGATCACGCCCACAAGATCGGTTGTTGCACAAACCGTGATCACAGGATCGAGATCCTTTCCATTGCCATTGAGTTCCAAAGCGATTTCGCCGAGATCTCCGCGTTTGCAGCGACGCAGAGATTTCAACGACACACGTCTGAGCAAACCATTTTCGGTTCCGACAAGAATGTTGCCGCTGTTTCCTGCACCAGTAGGATCCGGGGGGTGACTCACAGCTCCAACAAGCGTCTCTCCAGGCAACATCCGCATCGCCATCGGACCCTGTGCCAGTTTCCCCATCACGGGAAGACAGTGTTCTTCTACCGGCAGGCAAAGAACTCGACCGATGTCACTGATGAGTGCCACTGTGCCACCGTCCTCGCAGATCACGGCAGACAACAGTGAGACACCTTCTTTGAGTTTGACGATGGTGGCAGCACGACCGGAGAGTTCTTGCATGTCGTCCAGAGGCAGTCGCTTGAAGCGGCCATCGGTGCTGAACAGGCCAAGGGAGAGATGCTGATTTGCTTCGCCATCTTCGGCTGGTGGAAGTTGGAGAAGGCTCACAACCGTGTCGCCTTCCATGGCTGTGGGTAGGAATCTCTCCAAACTTCCGGGTTGCTGACCAGCGAATTCCCATCGCACCAATGCCACCCGTCCGGTCGCTGTGAGTGCCAACAAACGTGGGGCCGGCTGGATCGGCAGGATCAGTTGTGCTGGAGAGGGTTCATCACCCAGATTCACCGGCTCATTCAGATGCAGACGGCCGAGCAGCTGTGGGCTGACCACCTTCACCTGGCCATCGTTCTGAATCAGCAGTTTTGATTCAGGTGGAAGGGCATCAAGAGCTTGCCGACGCTGCAGTTCTGCATTTGGACGCTGACTGGCAGCCCTCTCAGCCAGCAGATGGTCACCGCCTTCAACGAGTCGCGTCCGTCGTGGGGTGGCAAAGCGTTTTTTGAGTTGGCGCAGCTCTTGCACCAGGGCATCCAGCAGTTGATCGCGGTTGTCCAGCAGCAATTTCAACCGCTGTCGCTCTGTCCGCAGATCGTCGGCCTCCTGACGCAGACTTTCTTGTTCAAGGCCTGTGAGACGCCGCAAAGGCATTGAAAGAACGGCATCAGCTTGCCTTTCACTCAGGTCCAGCTGCACCATCAGGCTCGCCCGGGCGATGGAAGCATCGCGAGCCTCCTGGATCATCGCGATCACTTTCTGGAGGGATGCCAGGGCTGAGGTCAGTCCTTCCACCACTTCCAGGCGATCTTCCGTTTTGCGCAGCGCGTGACTGGTACGCCGGATCAGCGTTAGTTCCCTGTAGTCCAGGAAGGTCTGCAGCATGCGGCGCAGCGAGAGTTGCCTTGGCTGTCCGTCCACAAGGGCCAACAGGATGGCGCCAAAATTGCTCTGCAATGACGTGCGTCGCTGCAGGTCTTTCAGCACCGTGTCCGGATCGGCGTCACGCCGTAGTTCCACCACCACACGCATGCCTTCACGGTCGCTTTCATCGCGGATGTCAGCGATGCCGCCGATCTTGCCGTCGTTGACCTGTTCAGCCAGCTTTTCAATCCAGCCTGCTTTGCTGAGCTGATAAGGCAGCTCTGTCACGATCACCGCCTTTCGCTTGTGTCGTCCTTTACCCGGCTGTACTTCTTCGACGTGTGCCACACCCCGCATTGGGATGCTTCCGCGCCCTTTCAGGTAGGTGTCGCGTACGCCACTCCCCAGTAGCACTTCTCCACCTGTAGGGAAGTCAGGTCCGGGGATCAGGCTCAGCAGCTTCTCATCGGTGAGATCCGGTTTGCGCACGAGGGCGATCAAACCATCGACCACCTCGCCGAGGTTGTGAGGAGGGATGCTGGTGGCCATGCCAACAGCGATGCCTGCGCAACCGTTGAGCAGAAGGAATGGAAGCTGAGCTGGCAGGACTGTTGGTTCCTGTTGAGAGCCGTCGAAGTTGGGTGCGAAATCAACCGTGTCGTTGCCGATCTCATCCAGGAGCCCTTCATGGGCGATTGGTGCGAGTCGGGTCTCCGTGTACCGCATTGCTGCCGGTGGATCGTCATCGACGGAACCGAAGTTGCCGTGACCATCGAGCAGTGGATGCCGGCTGGAAAACGTCTGCACGAGCCTTACCAGGGCGTCATACACGGCCTGGTCACCATGGGGGTGGTACTTGCCAAGCACGTCGCCGACGACTCGGGCGCACTTGCGGTAAGGGCGATCTGGCGTGAGCCCTAGCTCATGCATCGCATAGAGGATGCGGCGCTGAACAGGCTTCAGACCATCGCGGACATCCGGTAAGGCACGACCCACGATCACGCTCATCGCGTACTCGAGGTAGGAGCGCTGCATCTCCTGATGCAGGGCGATCGGTTGAACGCGCTCCTCGGCCATCCGCTCCGGAATCAAGAAGGCAGAAGGCGCTCAGCCTACAGATCTTCTTCCTAAATCACTCAGCCGATTTTGGATCGGCATTGGCTACAGCCCGTTCAACAGCACTCTTCAGGTTGGGTTCGGAGAGCAGAACACCTGTGGCTTGGCGCAGTTTTTTGCCCCAAAGCTGGTTTTCTTGATGGCCGGGCAGCACATAATTGGGATCCTCGGCAAGAGCCTGCCGGGCTAGTTCGATCGATTCTTCATCTCCGGGGGATTGTTGGTTCAAGGCCGCAGCGAGAGCCAGCATTGGTTCAGCGTTGCGCTTGATCTTCAACACGGATCTCCATCGCCGGATTGCTTCCGGGGTGTTTCCCATTTCGAACAACACCAGGGCTTGGTTGTTCAGCGCTTCCCAGAAGCTGGGCTTGATGGTTGTGGCTTGTTCAAAGGCTTTAAGGGCCTGACGCAGTTCTGACTGCATGACACGGGCATTGCCGAGATCGAAGTATGCGCCAGCATTCTTTGGATCAAGACGCAATCCTTGATCCAGCAGCGGCACGGCGTCATCCGGTCGTTCATCGCGCAAGGCCAGTGAGGCCTCTGCAAACCAGAGTCCTGCATTTTGCGGATCCAGGGATTTGGCTTTGGCCAATGATCCCGCCGCTGCCTTGAGCTGATCACTGCGAAGCTGAGCTTCCGCCAGAACTGACCAGAGACGTTCGTCGTTGGGCTGGAGTCGAACGGCCAGCGCTGCTAGACGGGCTGCCTCCTGCGGTTGACCCAAGCGAAGAAGTTGAGCAGCGGTGCGGCCGATGCCGATCCCTGCACTCTCCAAATCCTCGGTGCTGGGTGTATAGACATACGGGACGACTGCCCCGGCAGGAGCGGAACTCAAGCCGCCCACTGATCCGATCAACAGCGTGATGGCCAGGGTTTGACGCCAGCGTCGCCCCGAACGAGCCCAGACTCCCATGGCCGATTCACAGATCAATCAACCCTAGGTGGACTGTCTGGTTTCGCTGCCGCCGCATTGCGTCTCCACATCCAGGGTTTGATGCGACGCAGTGCAGAACCGCGCAGTTTTTCATCCCAATCGTCATCACTCCATGCCTGAATGGCTTCGGCATGAAGTTCAAGCAGCCAGGGTCTCGGTTGCACATCCGGATCGTCGCTCGAGGGGATATCGATTTGATTGAACGGGCAAACGTCCTGGCAGATGTCGCAGCCGGCCACCCATGGCCCTAAGGCCGCCGCCATGTCCTCAGGTAGTTCCGTGTCACGGTTTTCGATGGTGTGAAAGGCGATGCAGCGCCGTGAATTCACCACAAAGGGTTCGGTGATTGCCTCGGTTGGGCATGCATCGATGCAGGCGCGGCAGCGTCCGCAACGCGCTGTTGCGGGTTGATCGGCCTCCAGGGGTTCCGTGGTGATCAGATGACCGATCACCATCCAGGAGCCTCGATCGGCATGGATCAGGTTGCTGTGTTTTCCGATCCAACCCAGACCTGCTTCTTCCGCCCAGGCTTTGTCCAACAGTGGTTCTGCATCCACGCAGACACGCCAGTGGCACTTTGGACGTTGTTCTTGCAGCCAGCGCCCCACGCGCCGAAGGCGCTGGTTCACCACCCGGTGATAGTCACGACCCCAGGCATATCGGGCCACGGCTAGACGGTCCGTGCGTCGATCGATCGCTACGTGATAGTTCAGCCCCACAGCCAGAAGGCTGTTCGCTCCATCGAGCAGTGTTTGCGCTGAGCGACGACGGGGAGCGGCCATCCATCCCATGTCGCCGTGATGGCCTGCCTCTAACCAGCGCTGGAGAGCGGCCGTGCGCATCTGCAATCGCGCACTCCCTGGCAGGCGAGCAATGCCGACCGGGGCAAAACCTTCCTCCATGGCCCGTTGTTTCAGGGCCTGGCTGAGAGCTTCACGTTCGGATGGAACATCCAAAAAACTGACCCTAGAGTTGTGCGTCTTCAGGCATCGTGCCGTGTCCGCTACCTCAACTGATTCCTCGCTGCGACTGTCACCTCTGTTGCGCTGGCTGGGAATCACGTTGGTGCTTCTGCTGGCGCTGCAAATCGGTGTGGTGTTGAGCGCAGCGGATTGGAGTGATGGCATCTACACGCAGCTGTTGATTGAGCGGCTGGTGAGTCAGACCCCGATGGGTTTTATCGGTCTGCTCCTGATGCTGATCAGCTCACGTCTTGACCACCCACAGATGCCTCGAACGGTGATTCGTTGGGTGGTCTGCGTGGTCTCGGCAGTGCTGGCTCTGTTGATGATCTTTGTCATTCCCAAGGGGCTCAGCGGCAATCAGGAGCTTGTCGGTGAAGCTGACCAAACTCTGGATCAGCGCCGCAGTCAGCTGGAGATGGCTCGCCAGCAGTCCGCCAATCCCGACAACGTGAAGGTGTTAGGTGAGCAACTTGCTCAGGCAGGTCAGTTGCCTTCTGATGCTACGGAAGTCGAAAAAACCGAGGCTGCTCAGGCGTTCATTGATAAGCAGCTCATGCAGATGAGTGATCAGATCAAGCAGGCGGAACGCCAGCGAAATCTGGCAGTGAATCAACGATTTTTCGGCGGAACCATCAGTGCTGTTGTGTTGGCGGTGGCCTTCGTGCTTCTGGCGCTGGTCGCGGTTCTCTGACCGCTAGTTAGGTTGGTGGTACACGTTGCCTTCAGGCCCCAGGCGTTCCTTGGTTCAGTCCAACCCGAGACCTGACCTGCCGCTCAGCGCCAGGCTTCAACAGGATCTCAAGAATGATCTGATTGCGGGTCTCCTTGTAGTCATCCCGCTTGCCACCACGATCTGGCTCGCCACGATCGTGAGCAAATTTGTGCTTGCGTTTCTCACCTCGATTCCCAAGCAGTTCAATCCGTTCATCAACCTGAATCCCTGGCTTCAGGATTTGATCAACCTGGCGCTGGGACTCACGGTTCCTCTGATGGGAATTCTTCTCATCGGTTTGATGGCCCGCAACATCGTGGGTCGCTGGTTGCTGGAATTCGGAGAGGGAACACTTCAGCGCATTCCTCTCGCTGGCTCTGTCTACAAGACCCTCAAGCAGTTGCTGGAAACCTTTCTTCGCGACAACTCCCGTCGGTTCCGGCGGGTGGTTCTTGTCGAATACCCAAGAGAGGGTCTCTACAGCGTCGGTTTTGTCACAGGTGAAGCGGGTCCTTCCCTTCGCTCCGATCTGGGTGACACCCTGCTGAGCGTGTTTATTCCCACCGCTCCGAATCCGACCACAGGCTGGTACACCCTTGTTCCCGAAGGTTCGGTGAGAGAGCTCGATATCTCCGTTGAGGATGCTTTCAGAACAATCATCTCGGCGGGCATCGTTAACCCCGATGAACGCGAGGCACCGGTGAATCGCAGCTTCTCCAGCCTGATCGCCCAGCTGCGCGCCTCCGTGGCACCCTCATCGTCCTGAGTCGTCCGTTCGATACGCCTTACCCATGCAGACCCGCACCCTCTCCCGAGAGCTCGCCTTGCTGGTGCTTGGCCAGTGCGCTGAGCGCGATCGCTCCATCCCAGCCGATGACACGTTGGATGTGCTGCTGCAAAAGGCTCTCGACAGCCTGATGCAGCACTGGCGAGAGGTGCTGGATCTCTGTGCCGGGGATCTGGAGAAGGCTCAGCAGTCCTTGCTCGACAGCGAACTTCAGGATTCACCAAATGCCGGCGATGCCGCCCCCGTGCGAGAGCATCTGCGCGATTCGCTCACCTGTGCTGAACAGGTTTTGAATGGTCTTTCCGCCAGCCTTGAGCTGCCGCGGCTGCTCGCTCTGGCGGATCAAGATCGGGTGCGAAAGGAAGCCATGCGCCGAATTCATCTGGTTTTGGACTCTCGCGAAACCATCGATCAAAAGCTGGATGGTGTGATGGAAGGCTGGAGGCTGAGCCGATTGCCCCGCATTGATCGCGACATTCTTCGTCTTGCGGTGGTTGATCTCGATGCCATGGACACACCCGCATCGGTGGCTTGCAGCGAGGCGGTTGAACTCGCCAATCGTTACAGCGATGAGCAAGGCCGTCGCATGATCAACGGAGTTCTGCGTCGGCTGCAGAACGCAACCGTCTAGGCGTCTCTCTGATTTCGCATGGTTTTCGACTGGTTCAACCGACGCTCTGAAGAGGCTCAGCCCGCTCAGCCGGCGCCCAGCCCTGAGGACTCGCGGCCGAGTTCCCCTCCTCAAAGCGCCTCAGCCGAATCGGAGTCGTCGCTGACTGAACCTGCTGAAACAGAGCTTCAGTCTGGTGCAGATTCGGAGTCGCCACAGCCATCTGACCAGCCATCAACGGAGCCTGCCAACCCTGACGACGACCCACTCGAGTGGGCTCGACAGGCTTATGCCCGGCTGAAAGCTCAGAAGGAGCGAGAAAAAGGGCAGCAAGAGAGTTCAATTCCGGCGGGCACATCACTCGACTCCACCACGGTTACGGCTGCAGCACCATCGCCTGCACCGGAGGTTGAAGAGCCACCTGCGTCGGCTCCTGCTCAACCTCCAATCGAGGCTGCTGTCGTCAGCGAACAGCCTTCTGTTGAGAAGTCTTTTGTCGAGCCCTCTCCTGGTCTGTCCTTGCTCGAGCAGGCGGCGGCCCAGCGTCAGGAACGTCAGCAGCAGTTGGAGCAGGCTCCTGCACTAGACGTTGAAGAGTCTCCTGCGGAGGTTCTCGCTCAACCTCAGATCGAGGTTGCTTCATCCGATGAACCCAGCTTGGGTGAGTTCGATGACACTTTCACCTGGTCGGCTGAAGTTCTGGCCGCTCAGGGAAGGTCTGCTGATCAGGTCACCCTTGAAGAGATCGACTGGCTCGGTCGTCTGCGCCAGGGGCTCGAAAAGACCCGTCAGGGTTTTGTCACGGGTCTTCTCGAAAACCTCGGTGATGATCCACTGACTCCTGAAGTTCTTGATGACCTTGAGTCATTGCTCTTGCGTGCTGATGCTGGTGTGCAGGCCACTGATCAGGTGCTGGAGGCGCTGCGCCGCCGAATGAATGAACAGGTGGTTGATCCCACCGAGGGCATTCGTTTCCTCAAGGAACAGTTGCGCGACCTGCTTGAGAAGCCCATTAAGGACAGCGGTGTTGATTTGCTTGCTCCTCAGCGGCAGCAGCTGAATGTTTGGTTGATGGTGGGCGTCAACGGGGTCGGCAAGACCACCACGCTTGGGAAACTTGCCAATCTCGCGGTTCGTAGTGGTTATTCCGCCATGATCGCGGCTGCTGATACTTTCCGGGCGGCGGCTGTTCAGCAGGTTCAGGTCTGGGGTGATCGCAGTGAGGTTCCGGTGGTGTCGAATCCTTCCTCCAACGCTGATCCCGCGGCTGTGGTGTTTGACGCTATCGGGGCTGCCCGTTCCAAGGGAACGGATCTGGTGCTTGTTGACACTGCTGGTCGCTTGCAGACCAAACACAACCTCATGGAGGAGCTCGAGAAGATCCGCCGTGTAGTCGACCGTTTGGCTCCCGATGCCCATGTGGAATCGCTGTTGGTGCTAGACGCCAGCCAGGGTCAGAACGGACTTAAGCAGGCGATGGCTTTTGCCAAGGCGGCGGGGCTCACCGGCGTGGTGATCACCAAGCTGGATGGAACGGCCCGTGGTGGCGTTGCGTTGGCTGTGGCATCGGAAGCTGGGCTGCCGATTCGCTTCATCGGTGCTGGCGAGGGAATTCGTGATTTGCGTCCGTTCAACAGCTTTGAGTTCGTTGAAGCCTTGTTGGCCGGTCGCTGAGCGCAGCGGGCTTTGCCTTTGTGTGTTCGTTGGCATGTGAGCGCTTCGGTTTTCTTAGGACAGGCTTGCTACCTTTCGGGTCCTGCCCGGGGTTGCCATGAGCAGCAATCCACCACGGCGCCATCCGGCTTCTCCAATTCGCCAAGGTCTGCCATCCACGTCGGCAACCACATCGTTGCGTCAGTTGCTCGACAGCTTGTCGAGAGAGCAACGATCCAATCAAGAACTTCTTGTGTCGCTGGGCTTTGCTCTGCGCAGTTTCACCAATCTCAACCGTTTTCTGGAGCTCGTTCCAGTCGTTGCAGCCCGTTTGGTGGGTGTGGAGGGGGCACTTCTGGTGCCATTCCATGCCGATGGACGCTTGTGGAATGAACAGCTGCAGATCCTGTCGCCAACGCGTTCGGAATCCTTGCTGCAGGCTCTGAATAAGCACGAACCTGGTCGGTCTTCAGGATTTGGTTCTGACGATGCCCTGGTTCTGGGTATGGATCGCTTGGTGCAGCGTCAGCTCGGATCGGCCGGTGTGTTCGCTACGTCGCTGGTGGCCCGTGGTCGTCAGCGCGGACGTTTGTATGTGTTCAATCCTTCCGGATCACTGATCTGGACGGATGTGCACCGACGCCATGTGCAGCTCGTAGCTGATCTCACCGGTGTGGCGATCGAGAACGACTTGATGCTTCAGGAGGCCCGCCTGCATGAACGCGTCGATCGCCAGCTGAGCATTGGTGCTGAAATTCAGGCCCAATTGCTACCCGATCACTGTCCGGTGATTGAGGGAGTGGAACTGGCAGCCCGCTGCCGCCCCGCCTTTCAGGTTGGCGGGGACTACTACGACTTCATTCCCACACGACCGGAGTTGATTGGTCGGCGTCGAGAGCGGGGTCGTTGGGCCCTGGTGATGGGTGATGTGATGGGGAAAGGTGTGCCCGCCGGTCTGTTGATGACGATGCTGCGCGGAATGTTGCGCGCTGAGGTGCTCAGTGGTTTGCCACCAGATCGCATTCTCCATGACCTCAATCAGCTGGCTCTTGAGGATCTGTCTCAGTCCCACCGTTTTGTGACGCTGTTTTATTCGGATTTCGATCCGCGCACGCGTCGACTGCGCTTTGCTAACGCTGCCCATAACCCACCTCTGATCTGGAGGTCTCAGCAACGCACGGTCAGCCGTCTCGATGCACCAGGTCTGCTCATCGGTCTCCAGCCTGAAGCGGAGTATGGCGTTGGTTCTACGGTGCTGGAACCCGGTGACGTACTCCTTTATTACACCGATGGTGTCACGGAAGCTCCTGGCATTACAGGCGATCGTTTCGATGAGGAACGTTTGATTCGTAGCCTTGAGTCGGCATGCCGTTCTGGAACCGGATCTCAGGGAATTCTGGATCAGTTGTTTCGTCGTTTGGATCGCTTTGTTGGTCCGGATCGTCAGTTGGAAGACGACGCTTCGATGGTCGTGCTCAAGGTGCGTGAGGAGGTGATGTTGCCGTCTGTTCCCAGGACTTCGGCCTGACAAGCTGAGGAGATCTGTGTTGAGGATCGGCGATGGCGGGTGGAGTGACGGGCGGAGGCTCCGCCACCTGGAGTGATCGTTTCGAACAGGGGCTGCATCCGGCGATCGAGCGATTCAATGCGTCGATCGGCTTCGATATCACCTTGCTTCAGGAGGACCTCGACGGATCGATCGCCCATGCCCGCATGCTGGCCACTTGCGGTGTGATTTCCTCGGATGAGGCGGATCAACTCTGCAGCGGTCTGGAGCAGATCCGTGCTGAGGCAGCATCCGGCAGCTTCCAGCCAGGGCTTGACGATGAAGACGTGCACTTTGCGGTCGAGCGCAGGCTGATTGCTCTGCTCGGTCCAGTGGGCAAGAAACTGCACACGGGTCGCAGCCGCAACGACCAGGTGGGAACCGATCTGCGCCTGTGGCTGCGCCGTCGGCTTGATGAACTGGATCCGCAGGTTCGGGCCTTTCAGACCGCTTTGCTGAAGCAGGCCAGTGACCATCGCACCACCTTGATTCCCGGTTACACCCATCTGCAACGGGCTCAGCCTGTGTGCCTGGCCCATCACCTCCTCGCCTATGTGGAGATGCTTGAGCGTGATCGCCAGCGGCTTCAGGACGTTCGCAAGCGCGTCAACTGCTCACCGCTTGGTGCTGCGGCTTTGGCTGGTACGCCGGTGCCGATTGATCGGCGCAGCACGGCCGCAGCACTTGGATTCGATGGCATCTATGCCAACAGCCTTGATGCCGTGAGTGATCGTGACTTCACGGTTGAGTTTTCCGCGGCTGCATCGCTGTTGATGGTGCATCTCAGCCGTCTGGCTGAAGAGGTGATCTTCTGGGCCTCGGAGGAGTGCAGTTTTGTGCGGCTGACGGATCGGTGTGCCACCGGCAGCAGCCTCATGCCTCAAAAGAAGAACCCGGATGTGCCTGAACTGGTCCGCGGCAAATGCGGTCGCGTCTTCGGCCATCTGCAGGGGCTTCTTACGATGATCAAGGGATTGCCACTTGCTTACAACAAGGATTTTCAGGAAGACAAGGAGGCCCTGTTTGATGTGGTCACCACCACCAAGCAGTGTCTGGAGGCGATGACGATCCTGATCGAGGAAGGTCTCAGTTTTCGCGCGGATCGACTGGAGTCTGCGGTGGGCTCTGATTTCTCTAATGCCACCGATGTTGCCGACTACCTGGTGGCTCGTCAGGTGCCGTTTCGTGAGGCCTATCAGATCGTCGGTTCTGTTGTGAAGCACTGTCTGAGTGAAGGCGTGCTCTTGAAAGATCTGAGCCTTGAGCGTTGGCAGCAGTTCCATCCTGCGATCGAGTCCGATCTCTATGAGGCGCTGACTCCACGCCAAGTCGTGGCCGCCCGTATCAGTGAAGGGGGGACAGGCTTTCAGCGGGTGGAGGAACAGTTGGCTCTGTGGAGCGAACGTCTCGGCTTACATGTTCAGTGATCATTTCGTGATATCGGGACTACGCTGAAAAGACCAGAGGACCAATGCTCCTTCACCGGACCTTGAACCGATGGTTTGTCTGATCCCTTGGGTCCCTTTCTCGTCAGGTCCAGCAGTCAAGTGAGCATTTTTGTAGGCAATCTGCCCTTCCGCGCCGAGCAGGAGGACGTCATAGAACTGTTCGCCGCTCACGGAGAGGTCACCAACTGTGCCCTTCCTTTGGAGCGCGACACCGGTCGCAAGCGCGGCTTTGCTTTTGTGGAAATGGTTGACGAAGCGGCAGAGGCCGCGGCGATCGACGCACTTCAGGGTGTTGAGCTGATGGGCCGACCCTTGCGAATCAACAAGGCTGAGCCCCGTGGCAGTGCACCCCGTCGAGGCGGTGGTGGTTACGGCGGCGGCGGTGGTGGTTACGGCGGCGGAGGTGGCTACCGCGGTGGCGGTGGCGGCGGTGGTTACGGCGGTGGCGGTGGTGACCGTCGCTCGGGAGCACGCGGTTGGGAGGATCGCAGCTACGGCGGTGGCGGTGGCGGTTACAGCGGTGGTGGAGATCAATCCGGTTCGCCCTATGGCGGCGGCGGTGGTTACAGCAGTGGAGACGATGGTCGCAGCCGTCGTCGTCGTGGCGGTGCTTCCCAGCCCGATGGAGGTGGCTCTTCCTACGGCGGTGGCGGCGGTGACTACGGTGGTTACGGCGGCGCTGAAGGCTGAGCTCGCTAGTGCCGAAGTTCAGAGCCCGGCATCGATCAGTTGCTGGGCGGCATGTTCCAAAACGCTGATGCTGGCGCCTTGGCGCTGAGCCTTCTGGCCCAAGTCCCTGCGCCAGTGGCGGGCTCCTGGCACTCCCTCTACCAGTTGCACCAGATGGCGACACAGGTCCCAGAGACGACCCCCGCGTTCTAGATGACGGTTGGCGTGTGGCATCAGTCCCATCAGCACCTGCGACGCTTTCACAGATCGGGGTGACTCTCCGAAGATCAAGGCATCCATGCCAGCCCAACGCAGTGGATGGGCATAGGCGGCTCGGCCCACCATTACGCCATCACAGTGTTTGAGAGCGTTGAGGCACTGTTCGGGGGTGTCGAGGCCGCCATTCAGTTCGATGAGAAGTTGTGGACGGCGCTGTTTGAGGGCGATCACCCGATCGTGCTGAAGCGGTGGGATGGTGCGGTTTTGCTTGGGATCCAGACCCTCCAGCCAGGCTTTTCTAGCGTGCACACTGAATCGGGTCGCTCCTGCTGCGGCCACTTGATCCACAAAGGCTGTCAACAGAGTGTCGCTGTCGAGATCATCGATCCCCACCCGGTGTTTCACGGTTACCGGCAAGTGGCTGGCGTTCACCATTGCCTCCACGCAACGGGCCACGCGATCGGGTTCGGCCATCAGGCAAGCGCCGAAGTTGCCGGCCTGCACTCGCGAGCTTGGGCAACCCACATTGAGGTTGATCTCGTCGTAACCCCAGTCCGCAGCCATGCGTGTGGCTTCTGCCAATAGTGACGGATCGTCTCCGCCCACCTGCAGCGCGATCGGATGTTCCTCCGCATCGAAGCCCAGCAGCCGTTCGCGGCGGTTGCTGTGATGCAACGCTTGGGCCACCACCATTTCGCTGTAAAGCAAGGCCCTGCGGCTGATCTGCCGCATGATTTGGCGAAAATGTCGGTCTGTGCAGTCCAGCATCGGCGCGATGCTGAAACGCCAGGGAGGTTCCCGATCGGCTCTGGTGAGGGAATCCATGCCTCCATGCTGCCTGGCTCTTGGACTTGATTTGTTTAGAACAGCTTCACGAATGGAACACTTCAGGCCATGACACCCATCTTTGAGCACTGGCTGCTGAGCAGGCGATCGATGCTGATGGCATCGGCAGTGGGCTTGTTCGGTGTGTTCCGTTCACCTGAGCAGGTGCTGGCAGCGTCGAAGGCCTCTGATTCAGCCTGGGACCTGTCGGATTCGGAATGGAAGCAACGCCTCTCTCCGGAGTCGTATTCCGTGCTGCGCCGGGAAGGCACTGAGCCTCCGTTCACGAGCCCTTTGAACAACGAGAAGCGCAACGGTGTATATCACTGTGCCGGTTGTGATCAGCCGTTGTTTTCATCCAAGGCAAAATTCGATAGCGGCACTGGATGGCCCAGTTTCTTTGAACCCTTGCCAGGGGCGATCGGCACGAAAGTAGATTTCAAATTGATCATTCCGCGCACGGAATACCACTGCAGCCGCTGCGGCGGTCATCAGGGTCATGTGTTCAATGACGGCCCCAGGCCCACAGGCAAGCGCTACTGCAACAACGGCGTCGCTCTGCGATTCCAACCCGTTTGATTTGATTGTCATTGGTGGTGGTCCTGCCGGATATATGGCAGCGATCACCGCCGCAGAGCAGGGTTTGGCCCAGGTGTTGGTTCTAGAAGGAACCCCTGAGCCCCTTCAGAAGGTGCGCATCAGTGGTGGTGGCCGCTGCAATGTGACGCATGCTTGCTGGGATCCACGTGAGCTGGCGACCCACTATCCGCGTGGCAGCCGTCCGCTGCGTGGTCCCTTCAGTCGATTCGCCTGCGGTGATGCCATCGCCTGGTTCGATGAACATGGCCTCACCCTCGTGGAAGAGCCCGATGGTCGGATGTTCCCGCAGCAGAATCGTTCCGAGTCGGTGATTCTGTGTCTCCAAAATGCTGCGAGGGCAGCGGGGGTGCAGCTGCGCACGCGCTCCATGGTTCATCAGGTGCATTCGCAACCTGATGGGGGGTTCCGTATTGAGGGCCGCGGCCTGGAGAGCCCGTTGGAGGCTCGCAAGTTGATGCTTGCCACAGGCGGCCATCCCAGCGGCCGCAAGATGGCTGAGGCTCTTGGACATCAGGTTGTTCCACCGGTCCCGTCGCTGTTCAGCCTGTCTTTGCAGGCGAAGCCACTGCTGGCCTGCAGCGGAATCGCTATCGATGACGTGAGCCTTGATCTCAAGCTTGGCGAGCAGCGTTTCCGTCAGGCCGGGCGGGTGTTGATCACTCACCGGGGTTTGAGTGGTCCGGCCACGTTGCGGCTTTCGGCCTTCGCGGCGAGGGCGCTGCATGCGAGCCACTACCTAGGTGAGCTCAAGGTGGATTGGAGTGCAGGTCTTGACCGTTTAGGTGTGGAGCAGCGATTGCAGCAGTGGCGCCAGGAGCAAGCAAGGCGCACTCTTGCGGCCGCCAAGCCACTGGAGCACCTGCCGCGTCGGTTGTGGCAAGCGTTCCTGGTGATGGCAGGTGTGGAGGGTGACCGGCGCTGGGCCGATCTCCCTCTGAAGGCGGAGCGTCGGCTGGTGGAGATTCTTTGTGCCCAGCGCCTTCCCATTAAGGGGAGAGGGCCGTTCGGAGAGGAGTTCGTCACAGCCGGTGGCGTGGACCTGGGTGAGGTGAACTTGGCCACCATGGAAAGTCGGCGCTGCCCTGGTCTCTACTTGGCCGGTGAGCTCCTGGATGTGGATGGTGTGACCGGGGGATTTAATTTTCAGGCCTGCTGGAGCGGCGGTTGGCTGGCGGGTCAGGCCATTGCAGCGGCTGTGGCGTGATGGCCTTCTACTGGATTTGATCAAACACGGTGAACATCGGCAGATACATCGCCAGAAGGATGGAGCCCACGATGCCGCCCACCACAACGATCATTGCGGGCTCGAGCATGGAGGTGAGTGCTTTCACCGTTGCTGCGACTTCGTCTTCGTAGAAGTCGGCCACCTTGCTGAGCATTTGGTCCATTTCGCCAGTTTCCTCGCCGATCGAGAGCATGCTTAAGGCCATGTCGGGCAAGACTTTCTGTCGCGTCAGTGCGGTGCTCAGCAGCACCCCTTCCTGCACAAGCGTTCGGGAGTTGAGGATCGCGTCAGAGATGATCGAGTTCCCTGCGGTGTCACTGGAGATCTCTAGTGACATCAAAATTGGTACTCCCGCTCGGGTCAGAGAGCTGAAGATGCGACAGAACTGCGCAGTCGCCGTTTTCGTGATCAGGTCTCCGAACAGTGGGAGCTTCAGCATCAACCGATCCACCACCCGGCGCCCCTTGTGGGTGGCGTAGTAGCGGCTGAACATCCATACCAGCACCAGAAGGGCTCCGGCACAGACCAGGGCGGCTGAGGAGCGCAAAAGCTCGCTCAGGTCCACCATCATTTGTGTGAACAGGGGCAGTTCGGCGCCCAGGTCTTCGAAGATGCCCGCGAAGGTGGGAATCAGGAAGATCGTCATTCCCAAGAACACCAGGATGGCGATCACCAGCACGGCCACGGGATAGCCCAGTGCACCCTTGATCTGGTTGTTGAGACGGGCGTTGTCTTCCAGCAACTTGGCCAGTCGTTTGAGCGATTCGTCGAGCACACCACCGGCTTCACCGGCTTCCACCATCGCCACTGTCAGTTGATCAAACACCTTGGGCCACTGACGCATCGCCGCACCCATGGCAGTGCCTTGGTTCACTTCAAGTCCAAGGGCTGTTAGTGCCTTCCTGAACATCGGAAGCTTCTGCTGGGTGGCCATCAGATCCAAGCTGCGCACAATCGGCACCCCTGCATCCACCAGCGCCGCCAGCTTGCTGGCCCACACCGCTTTTTCCTTCACGCCCGGCGGTTTTTGGAGCGCTTCTTCGAGTGATTGCAGCAGGTTTCTGTTTTGCTTCTGCGCCTTCCCCTTGTCGTCTGGGTCCAAACGGTTGTTCTCGGTGACCAGTTGGATCTCCTGAAGACGTAGACCGCTCCGACGCAATTGCCGGCGTGCGTCGTCTGGAGATGCAGCGTTCAGGGTGACGGTGCGTGTCTTGCCACGTGTCGTTAAGCAGCGGACTTCAAACCTTTGCGTCCGTCGTCTTTGTGTTTCGGCTTGTTGCGTGCATGATTCAACCTGTATGGGTTTGAACCCCCGCTTCCGCAGCTGCTGCCTGATGCTGGCGCTGTCATCAGCCTTCAGCGTGATGCTGACGCGTTCGCCCTTTCTGTTCAGGTAAGTCGCCCGAAACTGACCCATGGTCAGAGCTCTTTGATCAGACGTTCCAATTCCCCGGGTTTAGAGGCCTTGGCCAGGGCTTCCGCCTTGGAGATCTGCTTTCGTTTCACCAGATCCGCCAGTGCTTTCTCCAGGGTCTGCATGCCCAGTTCTCCTCCGGTCTGGATCTGGGAATACAGCTGAGCTGTTTTGCCTTCGCGGATCAGGTTCGCAGTGGCAGCGGTGTTGATCAGGATTTCCTGGGCCATCACTCGCCCGAACTGGCCCGGGGTTGGGTTGCTGCGTCGACAGAGTGTTTGCGAAAACACAGCCACGAGACTGCCGGAGAGTTGCACGCGGATCTGGGTCTGCTGTTCGGGAGGGAACACATCCACCATGCGGTCCACGGTTTGAGCGGCCGAACTCGTGTGAAGGGTTCCGAACACGAGATGGCCGGTTTCCGCTGCGCTGATTGCCAGTTGAATGGTTTCCAGATCCCGCATTTCACCCACCAGGATCACGTCAGGGTCTTCGCGTAGGGCGGCTCGGAGGGCGTTGGCGAAGCTTCGGGTGTCTTCATTCAGTTGCCGCTGATGCACCAAGCTGCGGTCGCTCTTGTAGACGAACTCGATCGGGTCCTCGATCGTGAGGATGTGCTCGGCGCGGCTGTGATTGATGTGATCCAGCAGTGCCGCCAGGGTGGTGGTCTTGCCCGAGCCCGTGGGTCCTGTGACAAGCACTAGGCCCCGTGGTCGTTGGCAGGTCTCCACTACCACCGGAGGCAGATTCAGTCGATCGATGCTCGGAATGCTGCTGCCGAGTGCCCGAAGACAGGCTGCATAGCTGCCTTTCTGGCGATACACATTGACCCGGAAGCGAGCGACGCCTCTCAGTCCATAGGCGCAGTCAAGCTCCCATGTCTGCTCGAGCGTCTTCCGCTGGCTGTTATTGAGCATGGAGAAGATCAGTCGGTTGCAGCTTTCCTCCGGCAAGGGTTCGTTCCGCATTGGACGCAGTTCGCCGCTGAACCGGCCGTAGGGGGGTTGCCCGCTTGCGATGTGCAGGTCGCTGCCGCCGGCCTCCACTAGCTCCTGCATCAGGTCCTCGATCATCAGGTCCATCGCTCGCTCCTCAGTGACGTGGAGTTAGGCAGTAAGGGCATTCCAGCCAACCTTCCTGAAGTCCGCCACCACATCCACTGCAGGTCAGCGTGCTCAGGGCCCTGGCGCGACGTTCCGACTCCAGTCCGGAGTCGGTGAGCACCATGCGCCCGACCTCCTCAAGGGTGGTGTGGCCTTCCCGCACCAGATCAAGGCTGTACCCCAGCAGTGTCTTCATGCCGCTTTCGAGAGCTAGTTGCCGCACCATGTCGGTGGTGGCGCCTTTGGCCACTGCCGCTGCTAGCACCTCGTTCATGCGCAGCACCTCGTAGACGCCGACGCGGCCTTTGTATCCGCTGCCCTGACAGTGAGGGCAGTCGTTGCCATCCACTGGATGGTGATTGGCTTTGAAAAAGCGCACGTCAGCTTCATGGCTGGCCATCAATCCGAACCGCGCCAGTTCCTCGGGGTCCGGGCGGTAAGCGATGCGGCAGTGGGTGCACACCCGCCTCAGCAGCCGCTGGGAGACGATCCCGATCAGGGAGGCACTGACCATGAACGGTTCGACTCCCATCTCATCCAGACGGGCGATAGCGCTTGGTGCATCGTTGCAATGCAGTGTCGTCAGCACTAGGTGACCGGTCAGGGCTGCCTCAATGGCCGTTTTCGCCGTTTCCAGATCGCGGGTCTCCCCCACTAGCAGCACGTCTGGGTCCTGACGCATGAAGGCCCTTAGGGCTTGGCTGAAATCAAATCCCTTCTCTCGGTTCACCTGACATTGGGTGATCCCGGGCAGGGTGTATTCGATCGGGTCTTCAACCGTGGAGATGTTGATTCCCGGTTCGTTGCGTTCCGCGAGCAGCGAATAAAGAGTGGTGGACTTGCCGGATCCCGTTGGACCGGTCACCAAGATCATTCCGAATGGTTTGGACCCCAGGGTTCGCACCAGATCCAGCGCTTCTGGGTTGGTGATTAGCTTGTCGAGGCGTAGCTGGGTTGCGGAGCTGTCGAGCAGTCGCAACACAATCTTTTCGCCGTAGCGGCTGGGCAAGCTGTTCACCCGGAAGTCCACCGTGCGGTTCTGGAAACGACGGCGGATCCGACCGTCCTGAGCAATACGTCGCTCTGCGATGTCGAGGTCCGCCATGATTTTGAAGCGTGAGGTCACCGCCGGGATCAGCCGGCTGGGCAGAGGTTCGATGTGGCTTTGCAGCACACCGTCCTGACGGAAGCGCAGTTGCAGACCAGCGTGCTGTGGCTCCACATGGATGTCGCTGGCTCCCAGTTCAAGGGCCTGCATCAGAATCCGGTCCACCAGATTGATTACCGGGGAACGGTCTGCATCGTTGAGGCTCGACTCCAGATCTTCCGGACCGGCCGATTCCGCCGTTGCATCATCCGGGTCCTGCTCCAACACTCCTTCCACGGAGAATTCCTGCAGGTAGGAGGTAGCGGTCTCCGCCACGACGTTTTCTTCCGTGCTGACAACGGCGGAGCCGTCGTTGTGCTCTTTCGCCTTGGTGTTAGGCGTATGCGCAGGGTTGGCCTCCTCAGAAGAGTGATTTGCGTGAGGACGGGAGTCTTGATCCAGCAGCGTGTTCAGATGTTCAGCCAAGGAGGCGTGTCGCACCGGATCGAAGCCCATCGTCTTCAGCTTCTGCAGCAGTGATGGCGCATCGGCGCTCCCGAGATTTCCTGGGATCGACTGCTGCAGAAGTAATTCAAGTTCGAGATGCCGGCGATCGTTGATCACGGATCAAGTTCATGGGAGGTGCGGGCTTCCCCCGCTTGTGTGAGGCACACCTCACCTATCAACATGTCTAGACGTGAATTCGCAACCGGTCAGCATGAGTGGCGATGCTTCTACCCCCGCGCAGGATCCGTCCTCGGCTGTTTCTGACGGCCAGCAACCTGGCGTAACAGCTTCTGATTCAACGCAGGCGGCACCAGCTGATGCGGTTCCGACGCCGGATGCCGCGGCTGCAGAGTCAGCTGCCTCTGCCGGAGACAATGAGGCTCGCCTCGAGCAGCTTGAGCGTGAGCATTCCACCCTGCGTGAGGAGCACGAGGTACTTCGAGGTCAGTACGTCCGCATCGCTGCGGACTTCGACAACTTCCGCAAGCGTCAGAGCCGCGATCAGGACGATCTCAAGGTGCAGCTCACCTGCAGCACCCTGAGCGAGATCCTGCCGGTGGTGGATAACTTTGAGCGTGCTCGGCAGCAGTTGAATCCTGAGGGCGAGGAAGCTCAGGCGCTTCATCGCAGCTATCAGGGTCTCTACAAGCAGCTGGTAGACGTGCTCAAGCAGCTCGGGGTCGCTCCCATGCGTGTGGTGGGTCAGGAATTTGATCCAACCCTTCATGAGGCGGTGCTCCGCGAACCGAGCGAAGAGCATGTGGAGGATGTGGTGATGGAAGAGCTGCAGCGCGGTTATCACCTCAACGGCCGCGTGCTGCGTCACGCCATGGTCAAAGTATCGATGGGTCCTGGTCCCCAGCAGGGTTCAGCCACTGAAGCCCCAGCAGAGGAAGCCGTCGCTGGTGAGGAGGCCACGGGTGATGCCAACGGTTGATCCCACTTCTGCTTTTACTGTGACCTTCGGGACCACCAGCTGATGGCTGATTATTACGAGCTACTCGGTGTCAGCAGGGATGCCGATGCCGACACCCTTAAGCGCGCCTATCGGCGACTGGCTCGCCAGTACCACCCAGATATCAACAAGGAGCCCGGCGCAGAAGACCGCTTCAAAGAGATCGGTCGCGCCTACGAGGTGCTCAGTGATCCCCAGACGCGCGGTCGTTATGACCAATTTGGTGAGGCGGGGCTCGGTGGTGCGGCCGGCATGCCCGATATGGGCGACATGGGTGGTTTTGCCGACATCTTCGAAACCTTCTTCAGTGGGTTCGGCGGAGCAGCCGGTGGTGCTCGTCAGCAGCGCCGCAGAGGTCCTCAGCAGGGCGATGACCTGCGCTACGACCTCACAATTGATTTTGACCAGGCGGTGTTCGGTCAGGAGCGCGAGATCCGTGTACCTCACTTAGAAACCTGCACAACTTGCGGTGGCAGTGGCGCAAAAAGTGGCAGTGGTCCCACCACCTGCTCCACCTGCGGTGGTGTCGGCCAGGTCCGTCGTGCCACGCGCACACCATTCGGCAACTTCACGCAGGTCACCGAATGTCCCACCTGCAACGGCACTGGCCAGGTGATTGCCGATCCATGCAACGCCTGTGGCGGTCAGGGCGTGACCCAGGTGCGCAAGAAATTGCGCATCAATATTCCTGCAGGTGTCGACTCCGGCACTCGACTGCGGGTGGCTGGTGAGGGCAATGCCGGGCTCAGGGGAGGTCCCTCTGGCGACCTTTATGTATTCCTGACTGTGAAACCCCATCCATCGCTTAAGCGAGATGGTCTCACGGTTAATTCCGAGGTGAAAGTCAGTTATCTCCAGGCGATCCTTGGCGACACCATCGAAGTCGATACGGTCGATGGACCCACCAGCCTTGAGATTCCTGCCGGCACCCAGCCCAATGCGGTGCTCACCCTCGAAAACAAGGGCATTCCCAAGCTGGGCAACCCTGTTGCCAGGGGTAATCAGCGCATCACCGTCAATGTGAAGCTGCCCACACGGCTGAATGATGCAGAGCGTGGTTTGCTCGAAGAGCTTGCCGGCCATCATTCCGCTCGCGGTGAGCAACATCACCATCACAAGAGTGGGTTGTTCGCGCGACTGTTCGGACAGCGTTGACCATGACGGAGCGTCTCCCCGACCGGCAGCTCGATCTGTGTGGGACGCCTTGTCCACTCAATTTCATTCGTTGCCGTCTCACCCTGGAGACCATGACCCCTGGGCAGTTTCTGCAGGTGGATCTTGATCCCGGCGAGCCTGAGGAAATGGTCGTTCCAGGGTTGTGCCGCGACGGTCATCAGGTGGAGGTGCAGCGCATCTCGGACACTCGGGTGAGGCTCATGGTGATCCGTTCTTGTGAGTGATCCCCAGCTTCAACTGGGCATGGTGGTGGCATTGCAGGCCAACTACTTGGAGGTGGAGTTGGATGCAGCACCACCCGGTATTCCTTCGCGTTTGTTGTGTACGCGTCGCACTCGGTTGAACCATCGAGGTGCGGCTGTGCATGTAGGGGATCGCGTGCGCGTGGATGCCATTGATCGGGATCACGCTCGGGCCGTGGTGGCGGCCGTGGAACCTCGCAGCAGCTTTCTCACCCGTCCGCCGGTTGCCAATGCAACCTGTGTGTTGGTGGCGGTGGCGGTGGAACAACCAACCTTTGATCCCGATCAGGTCAGCCGGTTTCTACTGACGGCCGAACAGACGGGGTTGCAAGTGATGCTGGTGCTCACTAAGTGCGACCTGTTGGCGGCAGAGCAGCTGGATCAGCTGAAACAGCGGGTTCAGGGCTGGGGGTATGAGCCTCTCTTGGTGTCAACTCAGTCGGGGATGGGTCTGGAAGCTTTGCGGGAGCAGTTGGCATCGGCACCGATTTCTGTGCTTTGCGGACCTTCCGGCGTGGGCAAGAGTTCACTGCTCAATGGCCTGTTGCCTGGTCTGACCTTGAGGGTCGGAGCTGTGTCAGGCCGGCTTCAGCGCGGTCGTCACACCACTCGACACGTGGAACTGCATCCATTTGCTCCCGGTGCTCGCGTGGCGGACACCCCGGGGTTCAATCGTCCGGAACTTCCGGACGATGTTTGCAACCTCGAAGTGTTGTTTCCTGAGCTTCGCGCTCAGCTTGAGCAGCATCCCTGTCGTTTTCGGGATTGCTTGCACCGGGATGAACCCGGATGTGGTGTCACTCGCGACTGGGAGCGTTATCCGATGTATCGACGCGCTGTGGAGGAGCTGCTCGGACTCAGCCGCCCATCCCGGGGAGGTTGAGGTCCAGGCCACCGGTGAGTTCCTGCATCCTTTCCTTCATGGTGCCAGTGGAGCGTTCGTAGGCCGCCTGCAGGGCTTCCAGAGTTGCCGTTTCAGCAACCTCTTGGCCGTCGCTCAGCAGGCTGGGATCCAGTTTCACGCGCAAGGGCTGCTGGTTTCCGGAGAGCCAGATGCTGGCTCGACCGTCAGCACTGCTGCCTTCGATTTCCATGGCATCCAGCTCTTCCTGAAGTTTCTGAGCGTCCTGCTGGATTTGCTGCGCCTTGCGGAAGGCTTCGGTGAGCTGTCCGAAATTGGGAAGTCCGAAACCTGCCATGGAATCACTGAAGGAATCGGAACGTTAGGCCGCCGACTCAAATCCCAGCCGTTTCACTTCCGGATGCAGTTCGATCCCGTGGGCATTGTTGACTTCATGCTGCACCAACTCAATCAAGAGACGGATGTCGTCAGCCCTTGCCCCACCGGTGTTCACGATGAAATTGGCATGCACTTCTGAGACCTGCGCTCCACCAATGCTTCGGCCTTTCAGACCTAGGCCTTCAATCAGTTGGCCTGCTTTCTGTGGTTCGGGGTTGCGAAAGACGCTGCCGCAGCTGGGCTGCTTGTAAGGCTGAGTGCTGGTGCGATGGCTGAGGTTTCCACTGGTGCGCCGTTGTAGTTCGGTGGGGTTGTGGCCCGGCTCCAGCTGCAATTCAGCGGCGATTACTAACGCGGTCTGCTGCTGCAACGCGCTGTGGCGATAGGCGTAGTCGAGGGCATCCCGTTCGATGCGTCTGATCGCCATGTCCTCAGCGTTGAGGTCGATGACATCCACGCTGAGCAAATGTTCAGCGATGCAACCACCCTGGGCTCCGGCATTCATGACGGCCGCTCCTCCCACGGTGCCTGGAATGCCCACAGCCCATTCCAGGCCCTGCAGGCCCTGCTTGGCTGCATGGCGAGCCAGGGTGGGAATCGCTTCCCCGCCCAAGGCCCGAACCCGGCCGGTTTTGGCATTCAGATCGGCGCCTTGCAGTCGACGCAAACAAAGCGTCAGCCCTGGAAGTCCTTCATCGGCAATCAGCAGATTGGAGCCGGCCCCAATCACGCGAACGGGCAAGCAAGCATCCGCCGCCCAACACAGCAACGTAGGAATCTGATTCGGGTCGTTGGGTTCTGCCAGCCACTGGGCTGGTCCGCCCACACGCCATGTCGTGTAACCCGCTAACGGGACCTGCTCGAGCAGGATCCCGTTGCGTTGGAGTGTTTTTAGCCCGCTACTGCTGACTGACATGGAGCTTGCCCTTGCGGGGAGTTAGCAGATAGCCGCGACCAGAGGCTGTTCACATCGCCGGCTCCCATGGCCAGCACCAGATCATCGGGTTTGCTGTGTTCACGCACCAGCTCTGTGACGTGGTCCATCGTGCTGGCGACATGAACCATCTGGTCTGATCGGAGCTGCTGCATGCAGCAGGCCAGCGCGTCGCTGTTTACCCCGGCAATTGCCGATTCGCCAGCTGAAAACACCGGAGCTAACACCACGAGATCTGCCGTGCTGAGGGCTTGGGCGAACTCCTGCTGAAATTCCTGCGTTCGACTGAATCGGTGCGGCTGAAACACAGCCATCAGCCGTTGCGGAGCTCTTGGCAGGGGGCTGCGGCCGCTCGACACCATCAGATCAGCCATGGTGAGTGTTGCAGCCACTTCACTGGGGTGATGGGCATAGTCGTCCACGATCAGGCGCCCTTCCCAGTCGCCCCGGAAATCGAAGCGACGTCCTGGTGATTTGAGCTGGTCGAGATTTTTGATGAGCTGTTCCAGTGGAATGCCTTCCATGCGGCAGGCAGCGATGGCGCCGACAGCATTGCTGAGGTTATGCAGACCCGGCAGGGGGAGAGTGATCCGCCCCACCAGAACACCCTGCTCATAGAAATCGGCGGTGGTGCGATCGCCTTCCAGGTTGATTGGCAGGGCGGAGAAGTCGACGTTCTCGCTTCGTTGCACTGACCACCAGGCATCGGCATGGAAGTGCTCGCTCAGGATCGGATCGTCCTGGTTGGCAAGCAGCTGTCCGCATCCGGCGCCAAAGCGGCGCATGGTGGTGATCAGGTCATCCAGATCCCGGTAGTGATCGGTGTGATCCAGCTCAAGGTTGGTGATCACGCCAAGAGAGGCGTTGAATTTAATGAGGGATCCGTCTGATTCATCGGCTTCTGCCACCAGCAGTCGCCCAAACCCGGCGTGACCATTCGTGCCGTAGCAGGGAACGATCCCGCCGATCACAGCAGTTGGATCTTCACCAACGCTGTGGAGAAGGGAGGTGAGCACTGTGCTTGTGGTGGTTTTGCCATGGCTCCCGGCGACTGCAATGGAAGGTTGCTGATCAATCAGGGCAGCCAGCATGTCTGATCGGTGCCAGATGGTGAGCTTCCGTTCGCGGGCCTCGATCAGTTCAGGATTGGTTTCGGGGATGGCACTGCTGATCACCACCAGCGGCGCTGTGATGCCGCGTTGATCCAGCTCGAGGAAATTGTCGGGAACCTGGGAACCGAAGGCCACCATGCCGAGCGTTTGAAGACTTTCCATGGCGGGGGACATCCGCCGATCAGATCCACTCACTTGATGGCCACGATCGATCAAGATCCGGGCCAGAGCAGACATGCCGATTCCGCCGGCACCCAAAAAATGCACCGACGACGGTCTGTCGAGAGGTCTGCTCAAGGAAGAAAATCGTGAGAACGAACGATAAATCAGCTTTTCCGAGCGACCACTAAATGGCGCACATTGTCGCGAGGGCGTGGTGGTGAAGGCTCGATAGAGCTTCTGAGCAGAAGAAAACCCTTGATTTCTGTATGATCGGCGGCCAAACCCTGTTGCGGATTTACCGCTTTTAAGATGACCCTGCGCGTTGCGATCAATGGATTCGGCCGAATCGGTCGCAATGTGATGCGGGGTTGGATCAGCCGTGGCGCTGACACCGGAATCGAGATTGTTGGCGTGAACGCTACGTCTGATCCCAAGACCAGCGCTCACCTGCTCACCTACGACTCCATTCTCGGCAAGCTCGATCCCAGCGTGAAGATCGAGACCACAGACGATTCGATGATCGTCAACGGAAAGGAAGTCAAGTTCTTCTCCGACCGCAATCCCCTCAACTGCCCCTGGAAGGAGTGGGGTGTGGATCTGGTGCTGGAGTCCACCGGTGTTTTCAACACCGACGAGAAGGCCAGCATGCACATCCAGGCTGGGGCCAAGAAGGTGATCCTCACCGCTCCCGGCAAGGGACCCAAGGTCGGCACCTTTGTGGTGGGCGTGAATGAAGACCAGTACAGCCACGAGGACTGGGACATCCTCAGCAACGCCAGCTGCACCACCAACTGTCTGGCACCCCTGGTGAAGGTGATCGACCAGTCGATCGGAATCAACCGCGGTCTGATGACCACGATCCACAGCTACACCGGCGACCAGCGGATTCTTGACAACAACCACCGCGACCTGCGTCGTGCCCGTGCGGCGGCCGTGAACATGGTTCCCACCTCCACCGGTGCAGCGCAGGCTGTTGCTCTTGTTTACCCCGCTGTGAAGGGCAAGTTCACGGGCATCGCCATGCGCGTTCCTACCCCCAACGTGTCAGCCGTCGACCTGGTGTTCGAATCTTCCCGTGCCTCCTCTGTCGACGAGATCAAGTCGATCATTAAAGGTGCCGCCGATGGCGCCATGAGCAAGATCATCAAGTACGGCGATCTGCCCCTGGTTTCCAGCGACTACGCCGGCACCAATCAGTCGACCATCTTCGATGCCGATCTGACCTTGGCCATGGGCGATAACTTTTTCAAGATCGTCGCTTGGTATGACAATGAGTGGGGCTACAGCCAGCGTGTGGTTGACCTGGCCGAAGTGGTCGCCAAGAACTGGAAGTGATCGTTTCCTGAACGATCTCAACCCTCCCTTTGGGGAGGGTTTTTTTTGGCTTGGTGCTCAGTTGCTTCGGAAGTGATGGAAGCCGGCGGTCTGGATGGGTTGTGCGTTTTCGCTCCAGCGGATGGTCTCGCTTTCGCTTGTGATGTGGCCGAGCCTTCGACTTCCGGGTTGTTGCTCCAGCCAGCGCTGTGCCCAAGTGGGGGGAAGGCTCAACACCAATTCAAAGTCTTCGCCTCCTGCCAGACACCATTGATCCCATCGGTCCCCTGAAGGCCAGTGTTTGGCTCGCGGAAGCCATGCCTCTGTGAGTTCAGCACCGCAACCGCTGCTGCAGCAGAGAGCCTTTACTGCAGCCAGGAGCCCGTCGCTGCTGTCGGTGCCGCCCGCTCTCCAAGCCAGATCCTCTGGTTTGCAGGCCAGTAAGGAATCGAGTGCATCGAGTCTGGGAATGGGCCGTTGATGCTTCGCCGTTGCTTGCGCGCGAAGGTGTGGATCAAGATCCGCGGCCCTCAGCCCGTCATCGTTCTGCAGCAGTGCTAGGCCAAGCCTGCTCAACCCATGGGCTCCGCTGGTCACGATCCAGTCTCCGGGTTGGGCTTCGCCGCGATGCAGGCGCAAAGGACCCAGTCGCCCCAGGGCTGTGATCGAGACCAGTCGCTGGTGGCCAGAGGAACAATCACCTCCCAGCAACGTCCCTCCGAATTCGCTCAAGGCATCGGCAATGCCGGTGTAAAGCTCCTCAACCCAGCACCAGTGGGTGCTGCCTGGAGCCACCAGCGCAACGGTGATCCCGTCGATCGCAACAGCTCCACTGGCGGCAAGATCGGAGAGGTTGGCTGCAACCGCTCGCCACCCCACATCAGCCGCTCTGGTCGTTGCATCACTGAAGTGAACACCGTCCACGAGCACGTCAGTGTTGACGAGCAAGGGCCTGGTGTCGCTGCTGAGACATGCCGTGTCATCACTGAGCTGACCGGGCCGAGCGAAGCGTGTAAGCCGCCTCAGTAGCTCTTCTTCACCCAGCTCGGCCAGTGTCACCGTCACGGCACTCAGGCGTGTTGCTGCAGACGATCCGCTCCCTCGATCACTTTCACGCTGAGGATCGCATCGTCAACGCCCAGTTCTTCAAGCACATCGAAGCCATCCACCACATAGCCGAACGCGGCGTTGCGGCCATCCACCAGGTTGAGGCCAGCCGGTGTGAGTTCTGCTTCGTAGAGGAACAAGAAGAACTGGGATGAGCCATCATCCAGCGCTTGATCGGAGTGAGCCCATCCCAGTGTTCCGAGGGTGGCGAAGGGCAGGACCGGAGTGGCCTTGTAAAGCCCGACATCCTCGAAGGTTTGGTTGTAGAAAGTTTCCGGTTCGCCGGGAACTCTGATTTCTAGGGGGACGTGGCGTTCTTGTTTGGTTTTGGGATCGATGTAACCGATCTCCGGACCATCCGGATCACCGCTCTGGAGGATGTAAAAGTCTTCAGCTCGGTTGAACGGCAAACCGTCATAGAAGCCTTTCAGGCTCAGATCCGTGAAGGCGCCGGCAGTTAAGGGGGCGTTGTAGCCATCGAGAACGGCCGTGAGATCCCCTTGGGTCGTTTTGATCACGACCGTTGCGCGCCCAGCCAGTCGAGGCAGATCATCGAATTCAGCAGGGATGTCCGGCAAACGGTCATCGATCAACATCGCTTCAAGATCTCCGATCTGGCTGAGAGCCTGGCGGCGCGTTTTGATGAATCCCGCCTTGTCGGAGGCGTCGATACGCTCTTGCAGCAGGTCCAGATCGTTGCTGACCGCATCAAGAATCTGTTCAGCCTGGGCCTGTTCGTCGCCGGGAACCGCGGCAATGATCGTGCTCCGTCGCGTGCTCAGAAGCGACTGCGTTCGTTTGATTCCTCGTCCCAGAGCACTCCAGCGTTTGGCACGCAGATCGTCGCTGGTGCCTTCAAGCCGGTGTTGCAGTTCGCGTAGATCTTCCTGATCCATGGGCAACGAATCGCGAAGGATCGCTGCTGGATCCTTAACAGCGTTGCCCTGAGGGAGTCCTGCCCAGGCCGGAGAGGCCCAGGTCAAACCCATCACCATCAACGGACAGAGAAGCCACGTGCTCAGGCGCTGAAGCGCCATCCGAATCGCCAAGGAGAACCCCAGGTGCTGAAAGGACTTTGGCACAGCCGTATGATCCCCTGAACCGTTCGGCGGGAATGATCTCCAGCAACGACTTTCGCACTGGCACCACGATCGAGCTCGACGGTGCCGTGTGGCGCGTGGTCGAGTTCCTGCATGTGAAGCCAGGCAAGGGTTCTGCATTCGTGCGCACCAAGCTCAAGGCTGTGCAAAGCGGCAACGTGGTGGAAAAGACGTTCCGCGCCGGTGAGATGGTCCCTCAGGCCATGCTCGAGAAAGCCACCCTCCAGCACACCTACATGGAGGGCGAAGAATTTGTGTTTATGGACATGGCGTCCTTCGAGGAGACGCGCCTCACTGCCAAGCAGATTGGTGAAAGTCGTAAATACCTCAAGGAAGGGATGGAGGTGAGTGTCGTCTCTTGGAACGACAAGCCACTTGAGGTTGAACTTCCAAACTCCGTCGTGCTCGAAATCACGCAAACCGATCCGGGCGTCAAAGGCGACACGGCCACCGGTGGCACTAAGCCGGCCATCCTTGAAACCGGTGCACAGGTGATGGTGCCGTTGTTCCTCTCGATCGGCGAGAAGATCAAGGTCGACACCCGCAACGATTCCTATCTGGGCCGGGAGAACAGCTGATCATGCAACTCGATCACGATCAGCTTCACAAACTGCTGAATGCTCTGGGTGAAAGTGACATCCAGGAGTTCCGTCTCGAAGGCGACGACTTCCGTCTTGAGGTGCGTCGCAATCTGCCGGTGACCACAGTTGCGGCTCCTGTCATGCCGGTAGCCCAGGCAGCTCAGGCTCCATCTCCCGCACTCGATATTCAGGTTCAGAGCGAGCCAGCGTCGACGGCTCCCCCTGCCGCCGCTGGCTCTCGTTCGGATCTGGTGGATGTCACTGCGCCGATGGTGGGAACCTTCTATCGCGCTCCTGCTCCAGGTGAAGCGCCTTTTGTGGAGATCGGCAACCGCATCACGTCCGGTCAGACCATCTGCATCCTCGAGGCGATGAAGCTCATGAATGAGCTTGAAGCCGAAGTGTCTGGTGAGGTGGTAGAGATCCTCGTTGACAACGGCACTCCTGTGGAATTCGGTCAGGTTTTGATGCGCGTCAAGCCAGGCTGAGCTCCCAGGCCGTCTGGATCGCGGCCAGCATGCTGGCTGGCCGTGCGATGCCCTGGCCGGCGATGTCAAAACCGGTGCCGTGATCCGGTGACGTCCGCAGGAATGAAAGGCCCACTGTGGTGTTTACGGCCTGATCAAACGCCAGGAGTTTGACAGGAATCAATCCTTGGTCGTGATACAGCGCCAAGATGCCATCAGGACCGTTGGACTCGGAGGTCTGGGTCCAGGCCTGGGCGGCGCTCAGCCAGCAGGTATCCGGTGGGATGGGGCCAAGCACTGTCACGTTGGGCTTTTCAAGCCTCCAGTCTTCAAGCATCGGTGTGAGCCAATTCCGTTCCTCTGTTCCCAGTTGACCCTGTTCGCCTGCGTGGGGATTGAGCCCAGCCACCATCAGCTTTGGGTTGGGATTGAACCGGAGGCAAAAGGCTGAAAGAGCATTCAATTTCTCTTTCACCAGATCTGCTGAAAGCTGCAGGGAAACCTGTTCCAGGGGGATGTGGGTGGTGGCCAACAGTGTGTTGAGTCGCCAGCCCGTGTGCGGAGAGAGAGCCGTGAACAACATGGAGGCCCTTTTCCCACCATCCAGTTCTGCCAGCCGTTCGGTCTGCCCGGGATAGCGATGCCCTGCGGCATGCCATGCATGTTTGGCAATGGGTGCTGTCACCAGCGCGCGTCCTTGGCCCTGTTGCACGAGCTGCACGGCTCGGCTCAGCCACTGGAAACTGGCTTCACCGCTGACGGCTCCAGCATGGCCGGGTTCCACCGGCCCTCCGGGCAGCGGCTGATCGTCTATTTCTAGGGCGTTAGGGTCAGCCACTGGCATCTGTGTTCGCTCCCTGAGTTGCTGAGCGGTTCGTTGCAGGCTGGCTCTGCAGCCCACCAACAGCGGTTGTAAGCCTGGTGGTCGCAATGGATCCGCCAGGGCCTTCAGAGTGACTTCCATGCCAATCCCTGCTGGATCACCGAGGGCAATCACCAGGCGCTGATTAGCGTCATGGCATTCGAGGGGAGTGGTCATGCTGCGCTGGCTGTTGATCGGATTGCTGCTCTACGGCTTGGGAACGGCGCTACGGCAAGGCTGGCTGGAGGTGCAGTGGAGTCAGCTGCTGCATGACGCTGGTCTCAATTTCATTGATCCGGATCGGCCGATGCAGTTGCACGAGTTGCCACTGTTCAGCCCGAAACAGACGGAGCCTGTTGCTCCCTGAGCTTTTCCTCTTCCAGGCACTGGGCCAATCCACTGCGGAAATTCGGATGCACCATTGTGTAGCCGAGTTCTTTGCAGAGAAGGTCGTTGCTGACCCGTCGGTTTTCAGCCCAGAACGACCGTGCCATGGGGCTCATCTCCGCCTTTGCTTCGTTGTAAGGCCTGGCATCTGGAAGATGGCATCCAAGCAGCTCTGCGGCATGGCGTTGCAGCAGAACACTGGGTGCCGGTTCATGATCACAGAGGTTCACCACGGTTGGATGTCGCCCCTGTGCAGAGCAGTGCATCAAGTGCAGACAGGCTGCGGCGATGTCATCGATGTGCACCCGGCAAAACACCTGTCCTGGCTTGTCGACCGGCTGGATGCTGCCGGCTTTGACGGCGGCGAGTGGTGACCGTCCTGGACCGTAGATGCCCGGCAGTCGCAGAATCTGCACTGGCAGACCGCTCTTCAGCCATTCCTGTTCGCAGGCCAGGCGCCGCTGACTGCGTTCTTGCGTCGCGTTGGGTGGATCCGCTTCGCAGACCCAATGTCCATCAGTATTCCCATAGACGCCTGTGGTGGAGAGGTAGCCGACCCAGCGCAGGGGCAGTTGTTTCAGTAGCGGGCCAAGGGTGCGCAAGACGGGGTCGCTGGCCTCGCGGCCTGGCGGGATGGTGCTGAGCAGATGCGTGACACCCTCGAAGCTTGAGGACGTCGGTACCAGGTTGTTAGCGCTGTCGAATGCCAGCGACCTGCTGCTGGGATCGGGGTTGCGTCGGGTTGTCACCACCCGGATCCCCATTGCTTCGGCGAGGGTTGCGAGACGGCGACCACTAAAGCCTGCTCCCAAGATGCAGAGCGTTGAGCCCTCAGGCAGAGGTCGGCAGCGGTTGACAAGCGGATCGAGCATGAGTACAAACGTATTAGCAATGTTCTGGTCGTGACTGGTTCCTGTCTTTCCCTGGTCTCTTCACAGCGTTCCATGCTGCCTTCCTGTGGTGGCAGTCGTGACAGCAAGGCGTCTGAGCGGCAGTGGATGCCTCTGCATGGTGCGATCAAGGCCCTGGCCGCGTCAGCTCTCCTGGGAGCTGCATTTCTGTTGGCGCCCGAGCAGCCTCAGCAGCAGGCTTCCATATGTCAGCAGCATCATTCCGTTGAGGCTTGCAGGGTCTGGTGAACTGATGTCAGTTCAGGCCGCCTGCAGCATCCAGTCGGAGTCGTCTTGATTGTTGAGTGATGGTTCGCTTGGAGCGCTGGTTGCGCTCGTTTGCGATGAATCAGGTTGGGCCCATTGCAATAGGCGTAGGGCCAAGCGCAAGTCTCCGTCCATCCAGGCTCGGATCGCCATGGCGCGACGGGGGTCGTAGAAGCGTTGGCGGCGATACCAGTCGAACACTTCAGCGTCTGACTTATGTCCATTGCAGGACAAGCAAGCGGGTACGCAGTTTTCGGTCACGCTTAGGCCACCGCGAGCTCTCGGCAGAATGTGATCAATTGATTCAGAAGGTTTTCCGCAATAAATACAACTTTTACCGGTATATGAGTGGAGGGATTGACGCCATCGTCGAACACGCAATTTGGGGCAAAGTTCTTCGAGGAAAACCGCATCCCTGTTGTGCATCCGAATGTCTCGGTTGTGCGGATTCTGACGGGTTCGTGAGGATCGTCAATGTGTCCATCGCTGCATTTTTCGATCTTTTTTCGACCGTTTCGAATGTAATTTTTGACGTCTAGCGACTTGTTTTTAACGCTCAAAGGCTTATGATTTCATTCGCTAGTTTGGGCACGTCCTCGATCGCTTCCAGCTGCAGCCTGGGATTGACTTCGGCAGGACTTGTCCGCGTCACCTATCCCTTTGACGCCGTCACCCATGCGCAGATGGGGCGGATAAGACCCCGGGGTGTTTGGAGGGGGTCAAACCGTGGTTGGGAATTTCCTCTCGCTGCCGCCGAATTGCTGCTGGAGCGCTTCGGAGGGCGTTTTCGTGTGGAGGATGAGCTCCTGCGCTGGCTTGACTGGCATCGGCATCCGTTACCACCACTTCCGCACCATCGCGCCTTGGTTGCTGGTGCAGATCTGGATCAGCCGCTGCTGGATGGACGCATGCCTTTGCCCCATCAGCGCTCAGGTGCGCGCTGGCTTCTGGCTAGGCGTGGCGCGTTGTTGGCGGACGAGATGGGACTCGGAAAAACGCTGACCGCTCTGCTAGCAGCCCGGGCACTGATGCGTGCTGTGTCGCTCCGCCTGATGGTGATTGCTCCTGTGGGTCTTCACCCTCACTGGCGTCGAGAAGCTGCAGCACTGGATCTTGAGTTCAGTTTGCACAGCTGGGCCAAGTTGCCTGTTGACTTGCCGGAGGCCGGCACCTTGTTGCTTGTGGATGAAGCGCACTACGCCCAATCGCTTCAGGCGCAGCGCACTAAAGCATTCCTGAGACTGGCCCGGCATCCCCGCTTGCGTGCGGTGTGGATGCTCACCGGTACGCCTATTCGTAACGGTCGTCCGATTCAGTTTTTCCCGCTGCTGGCGGCCATGGATCATCCAATCGCGCGGGATCAGAAGGCCTTTGAGGAGATCTTTTGCCAAGGACATTGGAGTGAGAGAGGCGGTCAGCGACGTTGGCGTGCCGATGGTGCCAGTCGCCTCGAAGAGTTACGCCGTCTCACACGCCCCCTGGTGTTGCACCGGCGCAAGCAGTCTGTGCTCGGGCTTCCGGCAAAGACAAGGCAATTGCATCCGGTTTCATTGGCGGAGGACCAGAACCGAGGGCTGGATCACCGCTTGCGTCTAGTGGTCGAGGATTATCGCCATCGAGTGCTGACCGGCGAGGTGCGCTCCGATGCCGAATCGTTGGCTGTTCTCACCTCCATGCGGCTCATTGCAGCGGAGTTCAAGCTCCCTGCGGTTCGGAGCTTGGTGCAGGAGCTGCGCGTCAGAGGGGAAGCGATTGTTCTATTCAGTTCCTTTGTGGGTCCATTGCAATTGCTGCAGGAGGACCTCGGTGGCGAACTCTTGACCGGTCGCCAGAAACCTGAGCAACGCCAGGCTGCGGTGGACCGATTCCAATGCGGTGATTCGGATTTGTTGCTCGCCACCTATGGGGCTGGTGGTCTGGGTTTCACGCTTCACCGGGCCCGTCATGTGGTGCTGCTCGAACGACCCTGGACTCCAGGCGATGTGGATCAAGCGGAAGACCGCTGTCATCGCATCGGTATGGATGGCGCTCTCACCAGTCACTGGTTGCAGTTGGGTCTGGCGGATCAGCTCGTGGACGCTTTGGTCGCGAGCAAGGCGAATCGGATCGAACTGCTCTTAGGACCACGCCGGATCAGCGTTGCCCGTCAGCCGTTGCCCGCCATGGTTGCGCGCTGTTTGCAGGATTGCTGACGAACAGCGAGCTCATGCTTCAGAAAGGGATCGTGTCGTTTGCCGTCGTTTGCCACAAGAGCTGAGGCTTGCTTCACATCCGCGCAGGCTTCGTCATCTAGTCCGATCAAGGTGTGAATCAGAGAGCGGTCGATCAGCGGGATGGGATTGCCGGGATGACCCTTGACGACTGCGTTGCAGTGGTTGAGCGCTTCATCAAGTCGTTTGAGGTCGAGGCCTTCAAGGCAGCTGGACGCAGCTAATTCAGGATCAGTGGTTGGCTTTGCAGCATCGCCGCCACGGCTGCATGCCTGGATCAACAGCACCAGCCCCACCATCAGCAGGGCTGGCATCACTCTGGAGGGGTGTCGGCGCTGGAGCCCGAGCCTCGCTTGGATCACGGTGATCAGTAGCTGTACCGCTCAGTAGCATCCCAGCTTTCTGCGCTCTCCGTGCTGCTTGCATTGCTCGATGCGCTGTTGCTGCTTGAGCTGTGTTTGCTGGATCCTCCAAAGAGGTCTCCGAGATATTTGCCGCAGTCGGGGTAGTTGCCGGGGTCGCTCACAACGGCTTCAGTGATCATGACGGCCGCATGTTCCGGAGAGGTTTTGAACAGTCCGCTGCTTTGGCGTTTGATCAAGGCATAAGACGCTTCCCAGCTCACCTCATGGTTGTTGCCATTGCTCCGCATGAAGCAATACATCTGAGCCCCTTTTTGGGATGCTCCATTCGTGCTGGCTTCGGCTGGAGCAGCGGCGAGCAGCATGCTGGTCATGGGCAGCAGAACGGCAAAGCGGGCGCGGAGACTGGCCATGGATGGACAGGAGGATCGGTCTGCGCCAACGTATCGGCTGGTTTTTCCCTGTCCAGAGCTGAGCGCCATCAGGAATTGCCCACTCCAAGTGGTGTCAGCAGTTTCACCATCAGTGGAAGCACCAGCAGCACGGTGATCAGGCGAACCGCATGCAACGCAGCCACTGCAGCACCAACGCCGTAATTCGCTCCCACCAGGCTCATGCCGCTGATTCCGCCTGGCGCTGCTCCCAGCAGGGTGATTAAAGGATCAACCCCCAGCAGTCGACTTGCCCATAGCCCGACCACCAGTCCCGTCATCACCAGCGTGAGTGTGATCAGAACGGCCGGCTTCCAGAGGTTCTGCAGTTGATCCAGCGATGCTCGCGTCAGTCCAGTGCCGATCACGGTGCCGATCCCGATTTCTAAGGCAGTGCGGGTGCCGGATGGCCATTGGGCTACTTCGATCCGACCGCTCATGCTCACCAGGGCAGCTCCCAGCAGTGCTCCAGCCAGGGGAGCGGCGGGAAGACCAGTGCGAAGCGCCAGCAGTCCCAAGCTGATCCCAGCCAGGGAATACACCAGCAGAGTGATCAAAGGAGGCATTGCATCGGCTGCCATCAATGTCTTCAGTCTGAAGGCAGAGCTGTCGTTGTTTGTCAACGCCTCCCTTGAGGCGGAGTGATGCATGTGTTGTCATCGGCTCAGAATCCTCCCGTTTCCGGATGAGTCAGTCCGTCTCTTTCCGCATCACGCGCACCGCTGAGGATGTTGCGCAGACGCTCAATGCTCTGTCTCAACGTTTGGTCAAGCTGGAACAACGGCTGGAAAGTCTCGAATTGGAGATGCGCCAGCAGCGCAGTCAGTCAGAGACCATGCCGGCTGATGAGCTTCAACGTCTCGATGATGTCGATCAGCTGTTGCTCGACTGCCAGGAATTGCTGAGCAGCTCAGAGCCTGCAACCAGCGATGGTATGGCGGTCATGTCGGACGGCTCCGCGTTTGAGTCTGGAGATGCGGACCTGCAGGCGGCTGCGTAAGAGGGGTCAAAGGTGTCAAAATAAAAAGAAAGCCTTCCATGGCACCAACAACCTTCTCCACTTCCGGTAATTGCGGCTCTGGTCGCGGCTTTCGGGGCTCTCGCTCATCGGCAGCCTCGCTGGCATCCAGTGGGCCCAAGGGTTTTTATGAGGGAGGTCATCAGCTTGAAAAGCTGGAATTCGCCCTCGCGGTGGCCATTACCCGCGGAGATAGCACCCGCTCTGAGCTTTTGCGTCAGCAGATCGCTGAACTGGGAGGGAATGCTGAAGAACCGGGAACCTGATCGTGTCGGTGACTCGAGTACTCCCCATCCTTGGATCAGAATCGATTAGGTGAAGAAAGAGCTTGAGTTGATGAATGATCCAAGAAGATTTTCAAGATCACTTGTTAATATCCACTTGAAGAACGTTGTGTTGAAGTGACGGCGTCGGTGAAATCAGTTGTATCCCTTCAGTCATCGGATCTTGACCGAGATCAATTGATGAAAAGGGCCCATCAGTGGCTTGAGCAGGCACGGGAGCAAGCCGAAGAGGGGAATATCGGAGGTTCGGCTCAGTTGATTCTCAAGGCTCTCGATCAGGAACGGCGTGCAGGAAGTGTTGGCCCACAGGTGATGCAGCTGATTAAGCCACGGTCATCGGTTGCGAACTGGGGCAATCGCAGCTGATTTGAATTTTCCTTCTGGTGCTCAAGCGGGTGACCGGACTCGAACCGGCGACGTTCAGCTTGGGAAGCTGACATTCTACCACTGAATTACACCCGCACAGGCATGATTTTAGCTCATGCCTGTAGTTTTTTGCTTTGAATTGAGTCGTTTAGCGACTCAATTCCTGGGAAGCTGCACTCAAGCCAGCCCCCATCGTTCCTTTATGCAGGCCAAGGGATTGCAGCACGGATTCGATGGCGGCGACGGCAGTCAGCACGTCGCGATCGCAGACAAATCCCAGATGACCAATGCGAAAGACTTTGCCTTTGAGGTGGTCTTGACCACCTGCCAAAAGAATGTCGTAGCGCTCTTTGACAGCCTTGCGCAGTTGTTCAGCATCAATGCCATCTGGAGCCACAGCGGTAATGGCAGGACTTCCGTGACCTTCAGCGGCGAAGAGCGGTAGTCCGATTGCCTTCATGGCTGCCAGCGAGGCTTCGCGATGGCGAGCATGGCGGGCAAAGATTGCTTCCAGACCTTCGGCTTGCATCATCTCCAAAGCCGCATCCAGGGCGAAATAGAGATTCACAGCTGGCGTGAAGGGATTGCTGTTTTTGGCAGCCGTTTTGCGATAGGGGCCGAGGTCCAGATAAAACTTCGGAAGATCGGAGCGTTCATAGGCCTGCCAGGCGCGCTCGCTCATGGCAACAAAGCTCAGACCCGGAGGCATCATGTAGCCCTTTTGTGAACCAGAGGCGACCACGTCCAGTCCCCAGGCATCCATCGGGACATTCGTGGCACCAAGGCTGGTGACGCAATCCGCGATGGTGAGAGCCGTGCCATGAGCCTTCACATGGCCACTAATGGCCTCAAGGTCGTTGATCACACCGGTGGAGGTTTCCGAGTGGGTCAAGATCACCGCCTTGATCGCTTTCGCGGTGTCTGCTTCAAGTGCAGTGCGGAATGCTTCCGGATCGAGCGGTTGACCCCACTCGGCTTTGACGACCTCAACGTCGAGCCCGTAGGCGCGAGCCACTTTCACCCAGCGTTCGCCGAACTTTCCGTTGTCGCCGCAGAGCACCTTGTCGCCGCGGCTGAGGGTGTTGATGATTCCGGCCTCCATGGCGGCGGTGCCGCTGCCGGTGATCACCAGCACGTCGCTGCTGGTCTGGTGGAGCCAGCGCAGTTGCGTGGTGGTGCGCTCCACAACGGCCTGGAATTCACCGCTGCGGTGGCCGATCGGGTGCCGGCCCATGGCCTTGAGCACCGTTTCGGGCACCGGGGTTGGCCCGGGGATCATCAGGGTGAGCTTGTCCTGCACGGGCTCATGGAGTGCCAATCGTTCATCCTAAAAAACGATCCGCTTTGGCTTTCTCATCAACGAGTCCTCCGCTGCGTCTGCAACTGGGTTGACCCTGCCGGTTTGGGTTGCGGCTGCAGCCCGTGCGGCCGTGCTGGTGCTGAACGGTGGCTCTGCGCCTGCGTCCGTTGAGCTGAGGATTCCAGGCGAAAACGGGACTCGCTATGTGCCTGTGCGTGCTGCCTCACGCTTGGATGGGGGTGATCAGGCGCTGGCCATCAGCGTCTGTGACCCAGGCCCAGGGCTTGATCTCACCCGTGGCTTGGAGATCTGGGTGCGAGCGGTCCGCACATCCATGCCTGGGCCCGGGTTTCAGATCAAGGCTGGTGCCGGCGTTGGACGGCATGAACAGGATGACTCGCTCTGCATCTCCGGCTTCGGTCGGGACTTGCTGGATCTCAATCTCAGTGATCTGCTCATAGTTCAGTCAGCTCTTGATCTTGAGGTGGTGCTTCCTCGTGGTCAGGAGCTCGCATTGCGCACCAGTAACGCCGCTTTCGGTGTGGTGGATGGTCTGGCGCTGATCGGAACGCAGGCTGAGGTGCAAACCAGTGCATCACCTGATCAGTTGGAGACGCTGCTGGACCAGCTGCGTGGCGTGGCCTCGCAGCCTGGTTTCGCCGGACAGCTCACCCTGGTGATTGGTGAAAACGGCTTGGATCTGGCCCAGAAGCTGGGGTTGTCCCAACAGCAACCGGTCCTCAAGGCGGGGAATTGGATCGGCCCGGTGTTGGTGGCAGCAGCTGAAACCGGTGTCAGCGAGCTGCTGCTGCTGGGCTACCACGGAAAACTGATCAAGCTGGCCGGAGGGATTTTTCACACCCATCACCATCTGGCGGATGGTCGCCTCGAGGTGCTGGCCGCTCTGGCGGTGCAGCAGGGGCTGAGCACGGAGAACATTCGTCCCTTGCTTCAAGCCCCATCTCTGGAACAAGCCTGGGAGTGGCTGGCGTTGCAGGATGCAGGCCAAGCCAGAGCACTCTGGATGTTGATCGCTGAGGCGGTGGAACAGCGCAGTCAGGCCTACCTGCAGCGCTATGGCTGTCCTTCCATGGCGATTGGAGCTGCCCTATTTAGTCGAGACCGTCAGCTGCGCTGGGCAGGCCCTGATGGCTTGCGGATGCTGAGCCATGCAGGCCTGCCTCTTGAGCCAGGGCCGCTGGATGGGGGGTGAAGGCCCTTCTCTACGCTGATGAATTGGCGATCGTTTTTAGCGATCTCCCGTTCCACGGATCACGTGCGAGATGTCTCAGGTTTCGAGTGAAGGTCAGCGTCAGCCGGCCATCGTCATCCTTGATTTCGGCTCCCAGTACTCCGAACTGATTGCGCGTCGGGTGCGTGAGACCGAGGTGTTTTCCGTGGTGCTGGGCTACAGCACATCGGCGGAAGAGCTGCGCAAGTTGGCCCCGAAGGGCATCATCCTCAGCGGCGGGCCCAGCTCGGTGTACGCCGATGGTGCACCCCTATGCGATCCGGAGATCTGGTCGTTGGGCATTCCCGTGCTCGGGGTCTGCTACGGCATGCAGCTGATGGTGCAGCAGCTGGGCGGCCGCGTGGTGGCGGCCACCGGCAAGGCTGAATACGGCAAGGCACCGCTCGAGGTGGACGATCCCACCGATCTGCTCACCAACGTGGACAACGGATCCACGATGTGGATGAGTCACGGCGATTCCGTGGAGGCGCTCCCTGAGGGATTTGTGCGCCTTGCGCACACGGCCAACACGCCGGAAGCAGCGGTCGCCAATCACGATCGGCGTCTGTATGGGGTGCAGTTCCACCCCGAGGTGGTGCACTCCACCTGCGGCATGGCCATGATCCGCAATTTCGTTTACCACATCTGTGGATGTGATCCTGACTGGACCACCGACGCTTTCATCGAGGAAGCCGTCCAGCAGGTGCGTGATCAGGTGGGCAACAAGCGCGTCCTGCTAGCGCTGTCTGGCGGTGTGGATTCATCCACTCTGGCCTTTCTGCTGAAGAAGGCCATTGGGGATCAGCTCACCTGCATGTTCATCGATCAGGGCTTCATGCGCAAAGGGGAACCGGAGTTCCTCATGGAGTTCTTCGATCGCAAGTTCAACATCCATGTGGAGTACATCCACGCTCGAGAGCGCTTCCTCGAGAAGCTGAAGGACATCACGGATCCAGAACAGAAGCGCAAGATCATCGGCACGGAATTCATCCGAGTGTTCGAAGAGGAGAGCAAGCGTCTCGGACCCTTCGATTACCTGGCCCAGGGCACGCTGTATCCCGATGTGATCGAGAGTGCCGGCACGAACGTGGATCCCAAGACGGGTGAACGGGTGGCCGTGAAGATCAAGAGCCACCACAACGTGGGCGGCCTCCCCAAGGATCTCCAGTTCAAGCTGGTGGAGCCCCTGCGGAAATTATTTAAAGACGAAGTGCGCAAGGTGGGACGCTCTCTCGGTCTGCCCGAAGAGATCGTTCGCCGTCATCCCTTCCCAGGTCCTGGTTTGGCCATCCGCATTCTTGGTGAGGTCACCGCAGAGAAGCTCGATTGCCTGCGCGATGCCGATCTGATTGTGCGCGAGGAGGTGAAGAATGCTGGGCTCTATCACGACATCTGGCAGGCGTTTGCCGTGTTGCTGCCTGTCCGTTCCGTCGGTGTGATGGGTGACAAGCGCACCTATGCCTGGCCCATCGTGTTGCGCTGCGTTTCCAGTGAAGATGGCATGACTGCTGACTGGTCACGGTTGCCATACGACCTGATGGAAACCATCTCCAATCGGATCGTGAACGAAGTGAAGGGGGTCAACCGTGTGGTGCTCGACATCACCAGTAAGCCACCTGGCACCATCGAATGGGAATAGTTGAGGTTTTGTTATGTCTCATTGTTACTACATTAGTGGGTTTAGCCTTAGATGTTGGGTGCTAGATGCAAGGGGTTGGGAGGATCGATTACAACAGACTTTCATCCGACCCCCTTCGCTTTCATTACCGAGATGTTGAGGAGCATCTGGTTTCTCGATAAGTATGCCTCTCGGCCTTATGGATATTTCCAGTTAAATCTATTTTCTCCTAGGGCTCGCTCTTCGAGGATTACTTAGAATAGGGGAATTACCCATTTTGGTAGGGAGATAAGTGATAAGATTGAGATAGTAAGCAGACAATTTAATAAGGCTTTGTACGCCTGCTCTGATGAATTGATTTACTGGAAAATGTGTACTGTCGCATATGTTCTTTGTAATAGTAAACGTTAGATAAGCAATTTCATTTCCCTTTTGAGGAACGCCGACCTCAACTCCGTATTCTTGTCCACAGAATGAGAGAAATAGTGAAGTCTTTGAGGGCCGATAACAAGGGAGCTACCATGGAAAAGGGAATGAAGAAGGTACTAGAACTGAGATTTTTACTCAAAAGGCGTAGAAGTCTTCCGTTTGTGTCAGTGACCGATTTCGCGACAACTTCTTTTGCAGCAAGTATTTCTGCAGTTGCGCTCCTTGGGAGAGAAAGTCAGATCCAGGATGCAATACCTTAACTGAGGAAGAGGAATGTCACGGATGGCGACTTGCTTACTCCTCACTCTACCCTCTTCGCGAAATGATCTAATTTGAAATACGCAATCTTTTTCTTTGCACTTTCTTCAAAACTAGCGAATGGTGAGAATATAGAAGTGTTTAAAAGATCGCTAATAGCACAAAGTGTTGGATTGCATAAATAAGCAAATTTTGCCTTTTGTACTATGATCGGTGAGTCTTAACCTAAACAGATGAACTCCATAGACAAAATAAAAGATCACTTTCATTCTGGACGATACGAAGATTGCTTAGTGCTATGCCAACAATTATTAGAAAGCGAGCCTAGTCAAGCATTTCCTTGGAAATATGCTGGTAAATCCTTTATGCTCCTGGGAAAACTTGAAGACGCAAAAAAGTGCTTGATTAATGCTCGTAATATCGACAATATGGATGCGGAAATTGTTAAAGATATAGGAAATATTTTTTACACAATTAATAATGAAGAAGAAGCAATAAAGTGCTTTAAAGAGGCCATTAAAATTGATCAAAATTATGCACCAGCGCTTAATAATCTTGGGCTTATTCTCAAAGGGCATGGAAATCTAGTTGATGCGGAAAAACTAATGCAAAGTGCCGTAGAAGCAAATGATGCCTTTGCGCCATATCATATGAATCTTGGAGGAATTTATCACGATCTTGGGAAGCTAGAGCTTGCTCTAGCTTCTACTTTAAGATCACTTGAATTAGATTCAAATAATGCAAAAGCACTTATCAATGCAGGTGTAATTTTTAATCGTATTGGAAATTTAGATCAAGCTCTTTCCTATACTTTAAAATCACTAAAGTTGACACCCGATAACTCTATCGCATATATCAATTTGAGTGGAATTTATCAACAGCTCAACCAACTAGATCAAGCTCTGAACTGTACCCTCAAGGCAATTGAGCTGAACCCAAATGATCATGCAATGCACTTGCGTGCGGGTTGTATTTATAAAGACCTTAATCAATTAGACCAAGCCCTTAAATCTACCCTTTTGGCGATAGAACTTGCGCCTAATGTTTCAGATTCATATATGACTTTAGGAAGTATCTATTATTCATTCGGAAATTATGAAGATGCTCTTGCTTCAACTCTCAAATCAATAAAAGTTCAACCTGATAATGCCAATGCCCATATGAATCTAGGTCTCATTTATAAGGATTTAGGCACAGATTATATAAATCTTGCTCTATCTTCAACGCTTACATCTTTAGAGCTTATGCCCGATAATGCCGATGCATATGCGAATCTTGGTAGTATCTATAAAGAGCTAGGCGATTTGGAAAATGCTTTAGAATCGAGTCTTAAGTCTCTAGAGCTTGAGCCTAAAAATCCAGAAGAATATATAAATTTAGCAGACATATATTTCCGTAAAGAAAATTATCTAGACTCAAAAAAATCTATTGAAAAGGCTGTTAATTATAATTCTAAAAATATAATTTTATGCGCTACAATTAAAGCCGCATGCTTATATGAACTCAATGATTATGATGAAGCCTTAAAGGTTCTTGAAACAGCCTTTGATTCAAAAGGCTTAACTGAAAATGAGCTCTCTGAATTAGATATATCCAGGAAGGCAATCAAGTTTGCGCAAGATCAAAAGTCTAATAATATGACTTTAGTAAGATCAGATTCGCAAAAATTACAAATTTCGGAATCAGAATTGGTGATAAAAGCATTCAGGCCTGTCCATAATACTCTTATAAATGAATTGCTCGAGATTGAAAGTAAGAGTTTATCTCAAACGAGAGATTCCCGGTTTGGCAATGGTTATTGTACAGACTTTTCGCTATTGAGTAATTTAACTCCAGAGATTCAGAGGTTGTCCAATGACCTAGAGAAGATCATCAGTGAACGGCTTTTAAAAAAAGCATGTTCTTTGAAATATGATTCATTTTTAAATATATTTAATTCTGGTTCTGGGCAGCCACCTCACACACATATTAAACCTAGAGATTCTATGTTTGACCTTGCACAACATAAATATAGTCTTGTTTACTATTTAGATCCAGGTGATCAGAAATGTGAGTATCCAGGTATTCTTAGTCTGCATGAGCCTGATATTCAAATTATCCCAGAACGTGGAATGATAGTTTTAATTCCTGCAACTAGAAAGCACTCAGTGGTTTACAGCGGCTCTAAGACACGGCTCATGATAGGTGTAAATTTTTATGCCTTTTAATTGTGTATGTTTGCCATCAAGCGAAATTAATCTTTCATGTATATAGCAATCGCCAATTTTCAAATGTCAACCGCATTATTCTGTTTTTCTTTCTCAACTCATGCTTCCTCTGATGTGTAATTCTCCCAAAAGTGCTAGTAGCTCAAATTCGCCGTATGAAATTTGTTTCTTGCCAATCTAGACACTGGATTATGCATTAGATTATAAATTGCTCGTCTTCGGGATGTGAGAAGGGATAGCAGAAGTGCTTTTCCCACTTGACTGGTTGCAACGTTTTAAGAATCCTGCAAATCATGTACGGCTAGATAGCATTGCTTCTGCTGGCGTTGATTCCGTTGCCATTCAGCATCTTTCAGGCTTCCCGTAGACATCTTCCTGGCTGTGTCAGGGGTGAATCGAGACACCTGACACGATTTTTTTGCGCCTCTTCTGAAGTTTCTTTGTCAGCTTCGATTGTTGTTTTTTTGACGTACCAACTTGGTTTTTTACCTTTGCTGCATTCTGTGCTGCGTTGGTTCGCTTTGAAATGAGGACCTTACCTTCTTTATCAATGTTCCAAAGATGTGGCTTGTCCTAATAAAGCACCTCGACAATTTAGATACTAGTTACTTGTCTTCCATAAGCTTTATCATGAATCGGGCTTGAAGTGATATCCGTTTCCATTTAGAGCTGTTTAGAAAATCTCCCCACCTTTGCGACACCTATTGTTTCTTGCGATCACCACTTGATTGATTTTATAGCCTGATGTTTCAAGGAGAACCTTGAAGTACTTTGTAGGATATTTTGCTGATCTATTTATGGGAACTGGGTGAACTTTCTCGCGCCTCAACGTCGAATAGTTTGATTTTCATTTCTTTGTGTAAACTAGACATATTGTGGTTGATTAAATGCCCATTGCATTGATGTGCCTTTCGCAGCGCTACGACAATAAAGTTCCAGAGCTTGGGAGTTGTTTGCTGGATAGTCATCAGAACATGGGGCATCTAGTTAATTTTGATGAGAAGTCCTCATTTTTGATCTTCTTTGGCATGGTTTGGGCAATGTGTCACGCCTTCTTCGTTGTTGATGAGAAGAAGGTATCTTCACGTGGAGTATGTAAAGTAGTTTTGCAAAGTTGGCGTTTTTGTGTGTGATAGCAGGCGGACCCACCTTTTTTGGAGCTTGGTGTCCTTCCTGAACCCTGAAGTGGGACTTTCGCCTTTGTTTCGCACGATGCAGGTTCGCTTTTTTATTGAGACATTTGTTGCAGTTGCCTCAGGTCTTCTTTGGAGATGGGACGCATCACCAATCAGGACACACGCAGAGCGATCTTTCAGCTTCCCTGACCTCGCCACTCCAAGTCAATCTCTGATAGGGAAACAGATCCCTTCTCTCAGTGGAGTTGTTGAAAATTCGACCACTGAGTAGGAATAGGTCCGCGAGGGGGCTGGTGGTCAGCGCTCAGCGCCGATACCCTGAGTCCCCGGCCTCAAGCATGTGACCGCTGCCCAACAGCAGGATCTGCAACTTCAGCGACGTCTGCAGCAAGACAGCATCCTGCTGGCAGGCAAGACCGTTTACATCAATCCCTTCCTCTACTGGCGTCGGTTTGACAGCAACACCGACCGTTGGCTGCGTGAGCCCGGTCAGCTCAATGAGGATCAGATTCACCAGAACCGTAGCCGCTTCTATCCCGAACTCGACTGGGCTTTGCTCGACATCGTCGATCAGGAGATCAAGGACGGCGCCGTTGAGATGTTCCTCAAGAGCCTTGAGCTGATCAGCACGTTTCATCCTGAACTCACCTCTGGGCAGCTGCTGGAGGTGGAGCGCAAGATGGCGATTACCAAGAAGCGGTCTTTCGAGCGCTGGGTCGAGAAGTCGTACAAGCGGCGTGCACGGTTGGAGACCCGTGAAAAGCGTCGTTTTGCCCGTGACCGTTTCGTGCGGGGTTGGTCGGAATGGATTGCCCTCGACACCACCCATCAGGCTCTGGCACCGATGGTGGCTCTGGTGGTGATCTCCGGTGTGATGGGTTGGTCGCTGGGATCGTCCCGCGCGAGTTGTCCGGCACTTGTGCCGCCAGCGCAGCAGACTGGAGTCCGTTGATCGTTGAGGGCCTTCGTATGGCCGAAAGCCAACCTCTCGACTCCTTTCGCCTCACCCTGATGCAAGACGTGCTGCCCGTGGGTCTGGCTTTTGTTGATCGCGTCCGCACCGATGGTGCGGCGAAAGCAGTGGAGTTTGTGGCCAAAGGAGAGAATCCGCTGGGTGACCTGCGCAAGCAGGGTGAATCAGCCGCTCGTGAGGTGCGTGACCGGTTGGATCAAATCAGCCCAGGTCTTGGTAATCCTGTGATGACGGTGCAGGTTGAAGTGAATGAGCCTGATCCTGCGGCTGAGGTGATCGATGCAGCCACTCAGGCCTCGCCGGAGCAGGACATGTCTCCAGGGCAGCTTCAGGAAGTGCTGGGCCGGATCGAAGCGCGACTGAAGCGCTTGGATGGCTTGATGGCACCAGGGAGCTGAGCGGAATGGCGCGCTCCGGCCTGTCGCAACGAGATGGTCAGCGTCAGAGCGGTCTGCGCCAACAGCCGCTGGTTCTGCTTGCTTTAGTTCTGCTGGTGAGCACAGCGATGGTCTCCCGGTTGGTCTGGCTTCAGGTGCTGGAGGGCAAGCGGTATCGCGAGCTGGCGGATGAGAACCGGATTCGCCTGGTGCCCCGTTCACCGACGCGCGGTCGTCTGCTCGATCGCAAGGGCCGGGTGCTGGCCTCCAGCAAGTTGACCTACTCCCTCTATGTGGAGCCCCGGTTGGTAGACGATGGATCCTGGCCGGACCTGCGGGATCGTCTGGCGCGCCTCCTCAATCTTGATGCGGTAGTGCTCGATCAACGTCGCGGGAGCGGTGAAGCCCGTGATGGCTACCGCATCAATCTGGCGACTGATCTGAAGCCGGAGCAGGTGCTCCGGTTTAGAGAGCAGTCTCTGGGTCTGAAGGGCGCGCAGGTGGATGTGGACATCTTGCGGTTCTATCCGCATGGAACATTGGCTGCCCATACTCTCGGCTACACCCAGCCGATTACTGAGAGCGAGTACGAAACGCTGGCTGAAAAGGGATACAAGATCCGCGATCGCATCGGCCGAATCGGTGTGGAAGCGGCCTATGAAAGTCATCTCCGCGGTGCTTGGGGCGGCCAGATGCTGGAGGTGAATGCCATGGGAGAAGTGCAGCGGCATCTTGGTGATCGGCCGTCGGTGGCTGGCAAAGACCTCACCCTCACGCTGGATCTCGACCTCCAGAAGGCCGCCGAGCAGGCCCTGGCCGACAAACCTGGAGGCGCCATCGTGGCCATGGATCCACGCACTGGCGCCATCCTGGCCCTGGCCAGCAAACCCACCTTCGATCCGAACTTTTTCTCCAAGCTCGTCACAACCCAGAAGGAGTACGACGCGCTGTTCTCCAATCCCAAGAAGCCATTGCTCAGCCGGGCCATGAATGCTTATGACCCCGGCAGTACCTGGAAGGCGGTCACAGCGATGGCTGGGATGGAATCTGGCAAATTCCCCCCTGAGACGAAGCTCAACACAACCGCCTGCATCACCTACGGCGGTCATTGTTTCCCTGACCACAACGGTGCTGGTTTTGGCCGGATCGGTTATGCCGATGCCCTGCGCTTTTCCAGCAACACCTTCTTCTATCAAGTAGGGGTGGGGGCTGGGTCCCTGGCCTTGAAGAAGGCTGCGGATGCCTTGGGTTTTCAGCAGAAAACCGGTATTGAGATCGGTTGGGAGGAAAACATTGGTCTGGTGGGTGATGAAACCTGGGCCGCCGCCGGCCGCGGCTGGGCTGAACCCGGTTCCACCCCCTGGATTCCAGAAGACATGGCCAGTGCATCGATCGGCCAATCTGTGGTGCAAATCACGCCGCTGCAGCTGGCGCGGGCTTACTCGGTGTTTGCCAACGGTGGATGGCTCGTCACCCCTCACCTAGCGGACCAGGGACTGGATTGGACCGATTTCTCTCGCCGCACCAAGGTGCAGATTCAGGCAGAAACGTTGAACAAAATCCGTGAAGGCCTTCGCAAGGTGGTGTCTGACGGCACTGGCTTTGGCCTCAATGGCCCAGGCATTCCACCCGCTGGCGGCAAGACAGGCACTGCCGAAGACAGTACAGGTGGTCCAGACCATGCCTGGTTCGCCACCTATGCGCCCTATCCGGAAGGGGAAATCGTGATTGTGGCCTTTGCGCAGAACACTCCCGGCGGTGGTTCCGTGCATGCCCTGCCGATGGCCAAGAAGGTGATGGAGGTATGGAACCGGACCCGAACCCAGCCCTGAATTAGGCGGCGACGTTCAGATCCTGGCGATGAAGAACACCGCGGTAGTAGCCGCGCAATTGCTCGGTGGCGCCAGCCCAGCCCCAGCGTTCGGCTTCGTCGCGGGCTGCCTTGCGAAGGGCTTGTCGTTCCAGATCATTGCCCAGCAGGCGGCGTGTGGCTTGGATCAGGCTGGCAGCGCCGCCATCGGCACCGTCGGGTTCATAAAGACAGCCATTGGAGCCATCCGTGATGATGTCTGGGATGCCGCCGCGGTTGGCTCCTACTACTGGACAGCCTGCGGCCATCGCTTCAAGCAGCACTAATCCAAGGGTTTCGGTGCTGGATGGGAACAGGAATGCATCTCCGCTGGCATAGGCGCTGGCCAGTTCCTCTCCAGCCAGATAACCAACAAACGTGGTGGCTGTGCCAGCAAAATGTTTCTCCAGCTGCTGGCGATGAGGGCCATCGCCCACCAGGGCCAAACGGGCATCGGGAAGGGCTTCCAGCACGGGCCGGATCCGTTCAATCTGTTTTTCAGCCGAGAGACGACCTACATAAAGCAGTAGGGCGCCACGGTCGTCGTGATCTCCTAGCAGTCGGCCACGCATGGCATCACTGCGCAATTGGGGTCGGAATAGATCAGTGTCGACCCCTCGTTGCCAGAGATCAGTGTGCTGGATTCCTTTCTCACTCAGCTCCTGCACCATGGCGGTGGAGGTGCAGAGGTTGAGCAAGGCCTGATTGTGCGCAGCCTTGAGCAGCTCCCAGAGCAAAGGCTCGAGCATGCCCATGCCGTAGTGCTCCAGATACTTGGGCAGATGGGTGTGGTAGCTGGCGACCAGCGGGATGGATTTGGTTTTGGCCAGCCAGATCCCCCCCAGCCCCAGCACGGCTGGGTTCACTACATGAATCAGGTCGGGCTGGAAGTCGTCAATGGCTTCGGACACGGCCGGCCGCGGCAGGGCCAGCTTGAGTTCGGGGTAGAGCGGCAACGGCATGGCAGGCACCCCAATCAGTTGTGCTCCCATGTAGTGATCGGGGCAACCCTCAGGGCAGAACACAATCACTTCATCGCCAGCATCCACTAGATGCTTCACCGTTTTGGTGAGTCGGGTGACGATGCCGTCGACCTTCGGCAGAAAGGTTTCAGTAAAGAAGGCGATTTTCAAGGAGAAACCCCGATTAGGAGGCGGTGCCGATGGCCTGAGCCTGAGTTTTGGTCCAGGCGGAGGTGCAGAGAATGCGCTTGCGATCGCAGCGGTCGGCGTAACGGGTGGCAATTTCGACCACTTCCTTCAGCAGGCCGTCATCCAGGGTGGTGGGGTTGAGGCCGAGCTCCAGGAAGCAGCGGTTGTCAACGATCAGGTCGTTTTCAACGGCTTCATTGCGCGGATTGGGCAGATTGTTCACTTGAGCGCCTGTAAGAGCGGCCACTTTCTTGGCCAGTTCACCCACCTGATGGCTCTCGGTCATCTGGTTGAAGATCTTCACCCGCTCACCCTGTGCGGGGGGATTATCAAGGGCAAGCTGCACGCATCGGACGGAGTCACGGATGTGGATGAAGGCGCGGGTCTGTCCCCCGGTGCCGTGCACAGTGAGGGGATAACCAATCGCGGCCTGCATCAGGAAGCGGTTAAGCACAGTGCCGTAATCCCCGTCGTAATCGAAGCGGTTGGTGAGCCGGGGGTCACGGGCGGTGGCATCGGTGTTGGTGCCCCAGACGATGCCCTGGTGCAGGTCGGTGATGCGGACCTTGTCGTTCTTGTTGTAGTAGAGGAATAGCAGCTGATCGAGCGTCTTGGTCATGTGGTAGACGCTGCCTGGGCTTGCCGGATGGAGGATTTCCTCCTCAAAACGGCTGCCGTCTGGCTGTGGAACTTCAACCTTGAGATAGCCCTCAGGGATGGTGGCGCCTCGGTGGGAGCCATAGCCGTAGACACCCATGGTGCCTAGGTGAACCACATGGATGTCTTGGCCGGATTCCACGATGGCGGCCAGCAGGTTGTGGGTGCCGTTGACGTTGTTGTCGACGGTGTAGCGCTTGGTGGCGCTGCTTTTCATCGAATAAGGGGCAGCCCGCTGTTCAGCGAAGTGCACCACAGAGTCGGGGTTTTCCTCAATGAGGAGGTCGAGCAAGCGTTGGTACTCATGAGCGATGTCCATGTGCACGAAGCGCATGGGCTTGCCGCCAATTTCCTCCCAGGCATGGAGTCGCTCGCCGATGCTCGCAATCGGCGTGAGCGACTCGACTTCCAGGTCAATGTCGATCTTGCGACGGCTGAGGTTGTCAATGATCACGACCTCGTGACCTTGATCCGCCAGATTCACGGCGCAAGGCCAGCCACAGAAGCCGTCACCACCGAGAACAAGAACTTTCACCCCAAACTCCTGCTGAAGCGTTCAAGCCGCCAATGAGGTGCAAGCTACTACAGGGTTTTCAGCTGATCGCCACAGTCACGGCCATCAGTGCCACCACCAGCACTGAGCCACCGATGATCAGGAGTCTGGAGCCGTTGCTGCGGCTGGTTTCCTCCTTCGAGATGACTTCCATGCGGGGTTCCTTCGCGAAGGCGTTCAGGCGTCCGCCGTCTTCGGTTGTGACCTGCATGAGTCCATGTCGAATGACGCGACCTTATGAGTCCAATTGCCTAATAACTGGCTTTGTTTCGCTGGCTTCATCTCACTTCACCTCTCGTTACTTCACAAGGCCGCTGGTGGGAGAGCTGGGGCTCGCCTGATCGCGGCGGGGTAACCGGCCGGATTGAAATGCCATCCGACCGGCTTGGACGGCTTGTCCCATGGCTTCGGCCATCGCTGGAGGATCGCCTGCTAGGGCGATGGCGCTGTTCACCAGAACAGCATCAGCTCCCATCTCCAGCGCGGCAGCAGCTTCGCTGGGAACGCCGATGCCGGCATCCACAACGACAGGAACGTTGGCGTTTTGGATGATCAGGGCGATGTTCGAGGCATTGCAGAGGCCTTGTCCGGAGCCGATCGGTGATCCCAGTGGCATGACCGTGGCGCAGCCGACATCCTCTAGTCGCTTCGCCAGCAGCGGGTCGGCATTGATGTAAGGGAGAACGGTAAACCCTTCCCTCACCAGGGTTTCGGCAGCCTCCAGGGTGCCGATGGGATCGGGCAACAGGTGACGGCTATCGGGAATGACCTCCAGCTTGACAAATGTGTTGTCTTCCTGACCCGCGAGCTTGGCCAGCTCACGTCCCAGACGAGCCACCCGGATGGCCTCCTCCGATGTGGCGCATCCGGCGGTGTTGGGAAGCATCCAGATGCGAGACCAGTCAATCGCTTCCATTAGGCCTGCGTGGCCTGCTGCCACCGCCTGCACCCGCCTCACGGCAACCGTGACCATCTCGCAGCCTGAGCGGTCCAGGCTCTGCTGCATGGCTTCCAGGTTGGGGTATTTACCCGTGCCGGTGAACAGCCGGCTGCTGAAGTGGCGTCCACCGATCAGAAGCGGGTCGGTGCTGGACGGTGTCGAAGCCATCATGCGGAGCTGCGGACTGGTGGTGAACCGGATCGGAAGGAGGACGGGCCACGCTTAAGGGCCCTACCGTGCGCCCATCATCCGTTCTCGTCATGCCCATCACTGTGGACATGAACGCGCCGATCGAGATTCCGGCGACGTTCGAACCGTCTTTGCCTCTGGATGCTTCTGTTCTACAGAAACCGTTCGAACTTGAGGGAACCGTTCTCCGCTTTGATCCGGTCGCTCGGGCAGCCAGCCTGGCCGTGTCGATGCCCCGCCAGTGGTGTGGCAGCTACACCTCGTTCACCAGTGGCAACACACTGGATGTGATGCTGACGCTGAACAGCGTTGTGCCAATTGGCCAGATGCTTGATCTGCGTGGAGACATGCAGATCGGCAGCATCTCGACGCCAGTTCAGGGCAATTTCAATGCCACCTCGGATCAGTTGGATCTGCTGCCATTGGCCAGCACGCTCGCCAATGACATGGAAGCGGGGGGTGACTTTCTTGGCCTCCAGGGCTTCTCTCTTTCAAGTCGGCAAGCCCCACGTCTCACCAATCGTGGGGGCAGTCTCAGTCTTGATCCCAGTTGTTCAACCTCAGAAGCCCCCGCCATCAGAGCTCTTTGGTGACTGACCACCAGTCGACGTCGATGTCTTCGTGGTTTGACGTTCCAAGGTCCGCTCCAAGCGTTTCAGCCTGCTGCGGGCCGTTTTATTGGTGGGCTCCAGGGCCAGCACTTTGCGATAGAGATCACAGGCATCGTTGCTGTTGAGCAAGCGTTCCTGTGCAAACGCCAGATTATTGAGGGCAACCGGGTAATCCGGTTTGGCTTGCAGGGCAGATTTGTAGTGACGAACTGCACCGGAGAAGTCCTTTTGTGCAGCCAGTGAAAAGCCCAAAGCGTTCTGTACGAGGGCTTTGGCCTCGTCAGGCTCGTTGTTTAAGCGCTTCACTGCTTGCCGCAGTGTTGCTGTGGCTTGTGGGTAGAGACGTTTGCGCAACTGAACTGAAGCCAGCTCATAGAGCTGGCCTGCGTCTTTGGAGGAGCCTGCATCCGCCTGCTCGAGGCGGATCAGGTTCAGTTCATCGCGCCGTACGCGAAGGAGCTGTCGACCAGCGACGACAGCCACGATTGCCAGCAGGCCGATCAGCCCAAGCAGGTAGGTCTGCGGCAGAAAGGAGTCCATGAACGGTGAGGGAAGTCCCGGGGCGGGACCCTACTCAACCTTGGGTTGCATTCACCACATTCGTGAAGCTGGCGGGATCTGCAACAGCCAGTTGAGCCAGCATCTTGCGGTTCAGGCGCACATCCGCCTGCTTGAGGCCGCCGATGAGACGGCTATAGCTCACGCCATTCAGGCGGGCTGCTGCGTTGATACGGGCAATCCAAAGACGGCGGAAGTCGCGCTTGCGACGACGACGGTCGCGATAAGCGTTGCAAAGAGCCTTCATCACCCGCTGGTTGGCGGTGCGGAAGAGGGTGCCGTTGCTGCCGCGGAAGCCGCGGGCTAAGCGAAGAATTTTGTTACGGCGCTTGCGGGCGACGTTGCCTCTTTTAACGCGTGCCATGGGAAGTAGAAGTGGGAAGTAAGGAGGATCTGAACGGTTTCGTCACTGCTCGAGAGAGCAGGTCGTGATTCAGGCGTAGGGCATCATCAGAGCCACACGATCCTCGTCCGTGCGGTCGACGACAGCTTTGGTGCCCAGATGGCGCTTGAGCTTGGGGCTCTTGTGATCCAGCAGGTGGTTGCGGAATGCACGGCGGCGCATGAACTTGCCAGTGCCGGTTGCTTTGAACCGCTTGGCGGCTGCTTTGCGGGTCTTGAGCTTGGGCATGTCTCTGGCGGCGCGTGGCACAAACGACAAACATAGAACCTCACCCTCCCCCCAGCCAAACGTCCGGTTCCGGTTCATGCTCAGGACATCTCCTTCATCGATTGCGATGAATCGGTCCGCTCGAGCAGTGCGCAGGGTCACTCCATGGGTGGTTCTGCCCCTTCTGGCGGCTGCGGGTTGTCGTGCCCAAAATGTTGTTGATCCAGGGGATCAGCTGCCTGCGCCATCGATTCCCACCCATCGCAATGTGCCCTTGCCGCCTTCCGCCCGGAATGCTGTGCTCTGGGTATCACTTGACGATCATCTCGGTCGGGGCACGGTGCCTGATCGCTCTGCGGCAGAACTGACCCTCGCGACAGCTGGCGCGGCACCCCTGCAGCTGCAGGATTGGTCTGGCAAGCCATTGCAGACGGCCGACACGTTGCAATTCAGCTGGCGTTTGGTGGCGTTGGCAGAACCTTTGGATATCGCCCGGCGGGTCGCCGGTCCTTTCGCCAGTTTTGAGTCGGCCGAGCGGGTTGCATCCCGCTGGCGCGATCAAGGGGTGGAGGCTGAGGTTGCTCACCCCGATGAATGGGAAGTGTGGGTTCCATCGGATGCTCCTGATCTTTCCGGTGTCGCCCTACGTGATGTGCGTGAACACATCGCTGATGGGGTCCAACCCGTTCTGGAAGGCCCCACTGGAGGTCGCATACTTGACGGCCCATTGCAGGTGGTCGCCCCCGATGGTCTGCGCTGGAGGGGAGGGGTGCTGCGCGGCCCCTTTCGCTTACAGGCGGATGCCTATGGGAGTTGGACGCTGCTAGAGGAGCTTCCGCTGGAGCGTTATCTCGAAGGTGTCGTTCCTCACGAAATTGGTGCCGGGTCACCGCCAGCCGCTCTGCAGGCCCAGGCCGTACTGGCCAGGACCTGGGCGCTAGCCAACAGCCATCGCTTTGCCATCGACGGCTATCACCTTTGCAGCGACACCCAATGCCAGGTTTATAGCGATCCACGCCAAGCCAGTGCATCGGTGCGGGAGGCCATCCGAGCCACCTCTGGACAGGTGCTGCAACAGGATGCTCAGCCCATTCAAGCTTGGTATCACGCCACCAATGGTGGTGTGAGTGCAGGAGCTGATGAAGCTTGGTCGATGGACGCTTTGCCGTATGTGCAGGCACGGCCAGATGGCTCACAGGCCTGGGTGAGCTCGATTGCATTGCCCCTCGCGAGCTCTGAGAACGTCAGGACCCTCCTTGATCGTTGGGAGGGTGCCTATGGAGCTGGGCATCCACGCTTCCGCTGGAATCGTTTTTATTCCGCTGGTCAGCTTGGTCAGGCTCTGGCAGCCGCGGGCCAGGGTGATGCCCTGCCCACGGCTCTGCGGGTTGCGTCCCGTGGCCCTAGTGGCCGGGTGCTGGCCCTGGAGATCGATCGAGATGGTGGAGCGGCGCCGGTGATGTTGCGTCTGGATGCGATCCGTCGAACGCTACGGCGGCTGCCTAGCACCCTGTTCGTGATCAAGCCGGATGGTGCCGGTGCCTGGCGGTTTCAGGGTGGAGGCTTTGGTCACGGTGTGGGCCTTTCCCAGGCAGGTGCGATTGATCTTGCGGGTCGTGGTTGGAGTGCTCAGCGGATCCTCGATCACTACTATCCAGGAACCGAGCTGGCACCGTTGGCACCAGCGGCTGAAACCTTCCCAACAAACGCCCCCTAAAGTCCCCGTACTTCGTGTGATGGGAGGGTCGTGGCCGCAGGCACTGGTAATCACCGACGCGGCAAGACGGCTTTCTTCTTGGCGGCATGTGGCTGGGCCGGAGCAGCTCCCCATTGGTTGGATCCTTCCCGCAGCCTGATTCCGGCGCTCACCTTGGCTGTTTTGCTGGGGGGCTATGGCCTGCGCACGCTCTTGCGCAAGGTGGATTCCGCATTCGCTGGTCGTGACGACGATGAGACGTCTGTTGCAACGTCGCTGGATGCACAGTCATGTCCCACGGTTGATGTTGTGGTTGCGGCCCGCGATGAAGAAGCAGTGGTGACTCGCTTGGTGGAGCGGCTCGCCGCGCTCCGTTATCCCGATGGGCGCCTCGCGTTGTGTGTGGTCGATGACGGCAGCGAAGATCAGACGCCTGAGCGCTTGAGCGAGCTGCAGGCTCGGTTCCCCTCCCTCAAAGTGATCCGTCGACCTCGTAATGCAGGTGGTGGTAAGTCGGGGGCTCTTAATGCTGCTCTCGAGCAGACCCAGGGTGAATGGCTATTGATTTTGGATGCTGATGCTCAGTTGGCGGAAGATCAGCTGGAACGTCTGATGCCCTTCGCCACTGGCGGCGACTGGTCTGCCGTGCAGATGCGCAAGGCGGTCACTAACCCCAGCAGCAATTGGCTGACGCGGGTCCAGGCGATGGAGATGGCGTTTGATGCCCAGCTTCAGCAGGGTCGTTTGTCTGGGGGAGGCGTTGCTGAGCTACGGGGCAACGGTGAGCTCTTGCGTCGTGACCTGCTGGAGGCATGCGGCGGGTTCAACGAAGACACCGTGACGGACGATCTCGACCTGAGTTTCCGTTTGCTGCTTGAGAATGCGCGTGTTGGCATCCTCTGGGATCCTCCAGTTCTGGAAGAAGCCGTTGAATCTCTGCCAGCGCTCTGGAAGCAGCGGCAGCGATGGGCGGAAGGCGGTCTTCAGCGTTTTCTTGATTACTGGCCAGGGCTGTTTTCTGGGCGTCTATCCCTTGCTCAACGCCGTGATCTGGCTTGTTTCTTCCTGCTGCAATACGCCTTGCCTGTGGTGTCTTGGGCGGATCTGCTGACCAGCGCTCTGAGTCGCACCACACCGGCCTACTGGCCATTGTCCATCGTGGCGTTCAGTGTGTCTGGGGTCGCTTACTGGCGTGGCTGCCGCCGTCCTAGTGAAGGACCTGATCTGCCAACGCCAGATCTGTTCAACTTGTTGTTAGGGATCGCTTATCTCAGCCATTGGTTCGTGGTCATCCCCTGGGTGACCTTGCGCATGGCTGTGCTCCCCAAGCGTCTGGTCTGGGCGAAGACAAGTCATCACGGCCAGGAAGAGACGGTTCAGGTCTGAAATTGTGTGGCAGCTCAGTTGTTGAGATCCACGTCCAGCACCTGACCGTTGAAGAAATCGGCGAAGCGTTTCACCTTCTCATCCATCACAGAGGGTTCGTTGCGTTCCTGGGCAGGCCCTGCCTCTGATGCTGTGGCAGTTGGTGTTGGGGTGGTTGGCGCTGGTCTGGACATTGCCTGTTGCGTGGCCTGTGGTGCTGCTGGTGTGGTTCGTGGGGGTAGCTGGGCACCACCGGATGCCGCTGGTGAGGTCGCTGCTGAAGAGGCCGGGGCGACGGCTGAAGCAGCTGTTGTTTGTGCTGAGGGCGCCGGCGACGTGTTTGGAGGCATTGCGGCCATGGGTGCGACACCGCTGTGGTTTTCCAGCACTAGTTGACGCGTCCCGCCCATGGTTCGAGCGATGGCCTGTTCCAGCAGGGCTACGCGGCTCTGCACCATGCCCATCCAGTTTCCAGCCACCTGCACGACGGCGCGGTGGTTGTCGATGCGGACGAGCTGTGCCTGCTGCGAGAGCAGCATGCGGGTGGATGGCAGCTCCAGACCGGCAAGGATCTGTTGCCACAGCTCCCCAAGGTCGTCGGTTGATGGTGGCGTGATTGGCCTTTCGGCAACCTCAGGCTCAGCGGGCTGAGGGCTCGATGTGTTGGGAAGGCTGACCGCAGCTGCGGCGCTAGCGGTTGGCGCCGTTGGTTTTGGTGCTGCTGCCGGTGCTGGGGGTGGCGGCGTGGATGCTGCCGGAATTGCTGGTGATACAGCAGCTGTTGAGACCGTTGCTGTAGTGGCGACGGCTGCTGGAGCTGTTGATGGCGGGCTGACACTGGCCGTGACCGGTTCAGCCAGCAGGCCCAGCAGCAGCACCTCGAGCCATAGGCGGGGTTGCACGCTTTGGCGCAACTGTTGTTCGCTTCCGCGTAACTGGGCTTGCCACTGCAGCAGCCGGGCACGACCGATGCTCTTGGCTAGGGGCGGCAGTTGTTCACGGAATTGGGGAGAGACGCTGGCGAGCTCAGGACGGTCAGGAGCAGCGGCCATCAGCACCAGATCGCGCAGGATTCCTGCCACTCCCTGCAGCACCGATCCGGCATCACGCCCGCGATCTAGAAGTTGGCGTGTCGCCTCCAACAGCATCACCGGCTCATTGGTGCTCATCGCTTTCACCAGCTCCAGCAGCTCCTGTTCAGGAACGGCTCCCAGCAGATCCCAGACGGCATTGGCTTCGATCGGCCCAGGCAGCAGGCTCAACTGATCGAGCAGGCTTTCGGCATCGCGTAAGCCGCCTTGTGCTCTTTGGGCCACCACATGCAGCGCCTCAGGCTGGATGGGAATTGTTTCCTGTTCGGCGATCCAGCGCAGGTGCTGTTCAAGGGCATCCAGGGGGATCCGCCGGAAGTCGAACCGCTGACAGCGGCTGAGGATGGTGGGAAGCACCCGTTGGGGATCGGTGGTTGCCAGAACAAACACCACCTGCGGTGGTGGTTCCTCCAGGGTCTTCAGCAGCGCATTGAAGGCTGCGGTGGAGAGCATGTGGCATTCATCCACCACATACACCTTCCAGCGCGCCTGAACAGGGGCAAACCTGGAGCGTTCGATTAGGTCGCGGATGTTGTCGACGCCGGTGTTGGAGGCAGCGTCGATTTCGATCACATCCAGAGCTGTGCCGGCTGCGATTGTGGTGCAGAGCTCGCAGGTTCCGCAGGGTTCCGGGGTGGGCCCTTCACTGCTCAGGCAGTTCAGGGATCGCGCCAGGATGCGAGCACTTGAGGTTTTTCCGGTCCCGCGAGGACCGCTGAAGAGATACGCGGGGGCAATCCGACCTGATCGCAGGGCATGACCGAGCGTGGAGGCGATGGCTTCCTGCCCCACCAGTTGATCGAGGCGTTGGGGCCGGTATTTGTGATGCAGTGGCTGATACGGCTGGCTCATGCACTGCCGGCAAGACGCTGAGGCTACCGGGGTTTGGGATCAGCTTTCGTATCGGATCCGGGAGATGGGTCCTCCAGCAGTGCATGGAGTTTGGCTTCCATGTCCTCCACGGCTGCCAGCTCATCGGCGATTGTGCGGCCTGTCAACAGCAGCTGGCGGCTGTGGCGATTGACTCGATCATCAGCTCCCTGGCCGGGCATGCCATGCATCCAGGTTTCAGCCTGCTCCAGGGTGCTTTCCAGCTTTTCAAGGAGACGCAGGCGCAGCTGCTGCAACTGCTCCAAGCCGCGTTGGGCCCGCTCCCGTGAGCGTTCGTCGATCAGTCCTTTGCGAAGCAGCAGCCCAAGGCCGGTTAGCAGTGCCGCCGGCATGAGTTGCCCCAGTGCCAGAGCCCCAAGGCTGCTGGTGTGCAGCCAGTCCTCAATCTGACCGCTGCGGTGGCGACCTGTCTTACACCAGTTCGCGAAATGCTCGCAGTTGTTGAACAGCAAGTTGTAGTTCTGCTCGCCGATGCGGCTCATGGCGCGGCGCAAAGTCACGCTCGACGGTGACGCCTCCTCATGGCTGACCACGCTCACCGCTTGGCCGCGGCTGAATTCATCAAGAGGGCTGCGCAGGATTTCCCGACCTTCCAGGTAATGGGCAACGCTGCCATCCCCCAGATCGATGCCGTGATGGAGAAAGAGCCCGTGCTGGCGGGGAACCTTCAAGTGGTCTGCTGCGGCCATGGCCGTGATCAGCGGCTCTCCTCAGTCTGTCGTGGAGATGGCTGGAATTACGTCAGGCGGATTCCTGCTGGCGGTCGGTGCCTGGCAGCGGTAGCACCTTGCCTCCCGTGTGTTCTTCCACCATGGCTTTTGTGATCGTGAAGGCATCCACGTTTTTGCGCGAGGGCAGCTCGTACATCAGATCGAGCATGAGCTCTTCCACGATGCCGCGTAGGGCTCGAGCGCCAGTCTTGCGCCGATGGGCCTCTTGGGCGATCGCTTCGATGGCGCCGGCTTCAAAGTCGAGCTGAACGTTGTCCATGCTCAGCAGGGTGCGGAACTGTTTGACCAAGGCATCACGCGGTTCAGTGAGGATCGACTCCAGGGCGTGCTCGTCGAGGGGATCGAGCACGGCACTGACGGGCATGCGACCGATGAATTCAGGGATCAGTCCGTACTTCACCAGGTCATCCGGTTCGAGGTGACGTAGTACTTGGGAGGCCTGCAGGTCTCGGGTGGCTTTGCCACGGCCGCGGCTGTCGCTGGGTACGAAACCGATGGCGTTGCGTCCCATGCGTTTCTGAACCACATCGTCGAGACCCACGAACGCACCGCCGCAGATGAACAGGATCTGGCTGGTATCGATCTGGATGCAGTCTTGATAAGGATGCTTTCTGCCTCCCTGGGGCGGCACGTTAGCCACCGTGCCCTCGAGCATCTTCAGCAGCGCTTGCTGAACACCTTCTCCCGACACATCCCTGGTGATGGAGGGGTTTTCACTTTTGCGGGCGATTTTATCGATCTCATCGATGTAGATGATCCCGCGCTGAGCAAGATCCACATCCATGTCGGCTTTTTGCAGCAGCCGAAGCAGAATGTTTTCCACGTCCTCGCCCACATAGCCCGCCTCGGTGAGGGTGGTGGCGTCGGCTACGGCGAAGGGCACATCGAGCATCTCCGCCAGGGTTTGAGCCAGGAGGGTTTTGCCGCAACCAGTGGGACCGATCAGCAGAATGTTCGACTTGTGCAGACGTGTGGAGGTTTCTTCGGTCTCGCCGTTGCCATCGCCCTGCCAGGCCAAACGTTTGTAGTGGTTGTAGACCGCGACCGACATCACTTTTTTGGCCGCTTCCTGGCCGACGACCTGTTGATCGAGGAAACCCTTGATGTCGTGGGGTTTGGGGATGGAGGCCAGGGTTGGAGCTGGTTTGCTGCTCTTTTTGGTCTGGCTTGCAGTTCCTTTGCGGGCGGGCTCAGCGCCTTGCCGCGCGCTGCCTTGCGCGTCGATCAGCTCCTCATCCAGGATCTCGTTGCAGAGATCGATGCACTCATCGCAGATGTAAACACCTGGTCCGGCGATCAGCTTGCGAACTTGCTCCTGGGACTTGCCGCAGAAGGAGCACTTCAGATGGGCGTCGAACTTTGCCATCAGGCGCTTCGCAGATCAGTCGGAGCAAGGAGCCAAATCAAATGGATCCCAGCATGAACACTGAGCATCGCGACGAATAGGGCTGATGTCAGCCCTCCGTAACGATTTCTCCGTCTCCGAAACTGTCCACCACCCGATCAATCAGTCCGTACTCCACGGCCTGGGCCGGCGACATGAAGTTGTCCCGATCGGTGTCTTCAGCGATCTTGTCTAGGGGTTGGCCTGTGTGTTCGGCCATCAGACCGTTGAGGGTCTCTTTGAGGAAAAGGATTTCCTTGGCCTGAATCTCGATATCAACAGCTTGGCCCTGGGCTCCGCCAAGGGGTTGGTGGATCATGATCCGAGCATTGGGCAAGGCCAGACGCTTGCCTTTGGCACCGCCTGACAGCAGAAAAGCACCCATGGAGGCGGCCAGGCCGTAGCAAATGGTGACCACGTCAGGGGCTACCTGCTGCATGGTGTCGTAAATCGCTAGGCCAGCGGTTACCGAACCACCGGGCGAGTTGATGTACACCTGAATGTCTTTCTCAGGATCTTCGGCTTCGAGGAACAGCAGCTGGGCAACCAGGGCATCCGCCACCTGATCATCGACACCGGTGCCGAGAAAAATGATTCGTTCACGCAAGAGCCGTGAATAAATGTCGAAAGCTCTGTCACCACGACCCGACTGCTCCACCACCGTGGGCACCCCTGGTGATGCCTGGGGATGCAGGGAGACGGGTTGGATGCCCCGCCAGCGGTTTTGAATCGGATGGTGACTGCGGGCGTTGATCACGCTGCGGCTGGCGGGCTGAATAGGAGCAATCTATGGGCGCCGATCAAGCATCGGTGTCCGCAGCGTCACTCTTGGCGGTTTTTGACTTGGTGGATGCTGCCTTCTTGGTGGTGGTTTTCTTGGCAGCCGTCTTCTTCTTAGTGGCTGGCTTGGCCTCCTCTTCAGCGGCTGCCGGAGCTTTTTCAGTGATGGTGCTGTTCTCTTCCAGCCAACCAAGCAGCTTGTCTTGAAGCAGGTCATCCAGCACCGCTTGACGCAGACGCTCGGGATCGATGTCCCGTTCGCCGGAGAGCTGCTGCTTCACTTCCGCCAGCTTGGCGTCTACGTCAGCGTCGTCCACCACAAGTTTTTCGCTGTCGGCCAGAGCCGTGAGGGCCAGGCTGCGACGCAGCCGCTCCTCGGCCTCCGGACGTGAGGACTCCATCAGGTTGCGAACCAATTCAGGCGTGAAAAGGGACTTCACATCCATGCCTTGCTGGGCGAACTGACCGGCGGTCTCTTCCACCAGGTTGCGCACTTCCTGCTGGATCAGGCTTTCGGGCAGTTCCACTTCCAGTTGCTCCACCAGCGCGCCCAGCAAGGCGTCATGGCGATTGCTACGGGAGCGGCGTTCGGCGTCATCCTTCAGGCGCTTTTCGAGGTCGCTGCGCAAGTCAGCCAAAGACTCCTGCTCGCTGGCCTGTTTGGCGAATGCATCATCCAGAGCGGGGAGTTCCCGCGTCTTGAGGTCCTTGAGCTCGATCTCGAAGCTGGCTTTGCGGCCGCGTGCGTCTTCCTTGGGATAGTCGTCGGGGAAGTTGCACTCCACGGTCTTGCTGTCGCCGACAGCCATGCCCACTACGCCTTCGATGAAGCCGGGGATCATGCGTCCGTGCTCCAGATCCACATCCATCGAATCGGCACTGCCGCCTTCAATTTCACTGCCGTCATCGCTGTAGATCCCTTTGAAACCGACCACGGCGATGTCGCCTTTTTCAGCCTTGCGGCCCTCCACTGGAACCACGGTGGCCAGCTGACGTCTGGATTGCTCCAGCATCTCGTCGACGCGGGCAGAGTCGTAGCTGACGCTTTCAGCTTCCGCTTTCAGCCCTTTGGTGCTCTTCAGCGTCGGTGTGGGGGCCACATCCGTTTCCAAGGTCAAGGTGAGACCTTCACCCGGTTGGAAGCTCTCCAGCAATTCCTCGAAGCCACCGCTGAGCTCTGGCTGGCCGAGGGCCTCGATGGTTTCCTGTTCGAGGGCATCACGCCAGATGCTGTCCACAAGGGTCTCCAGCGCATTGGCGCGGATGCGAAGAGCACCCAGCTGCTGCACAAGCACGGTGCGCGGCACCTTGCCTTTGCGGAAGCCAGGAAGGTTCACGCTGCGGCTAAGGCGGGTGATCGCTTCTTCGTAGCTGGCCTGACAGCGCTCGGCGGGAACGGCGACCTCCACAGCCAGTCGGCTGCCGGGACGGGAGGAGGTGGAGACCTTCAGGCTGGCGGCACTCATCGGGGGGACGCAGGTACAAGCAGCCCAATACCTTAATTAAGTGCCTGACCGTGGCCTTCCACGTAAGCTGACTTCAAGTTTCAGCTGTGCCCCTGCCTCGAAGTTTTCAGGGTTGTTGCAGCCGGTGGTTGATCCACCTCATATCCGTTTTTGAGTTACGTCCGTTTGTCCACCGCGTCTTCTTCCCCTGGTTCATTGCCAAATCGACCGCTCACAGTGGCTGTGCTCGGTGCCAGCGGTGCCGTGGGTCAGGAGTTGCTTCAGCTGCTGGCGGAGCGTCGCTTCCCTGTTGGTGAATTGCGTTTGCTGGCTTCGGCACGCTCCGCAGGGCAAACCTGCGCGTGGAATGGTCAGACCCTCACGGTCCAGGAAGTGACGGCCTCTGCCTTTGAGGGTGTGGATCTTGTGCTGGCCTCAGCTGGTGGATCTGTGTCCAGGCAGTGGCGCGAGGCCATCGTGACTGCTGGAGCCGTGATGGTCGACAACTCCAGTGCCTTCCGCATGGAAGACGGTGTCCCTCTGGTGGTGCCAGAGGTCAATCCGGATTCGGCTTTTGAGCACAAGGGAGTGATCGCCAATCCCAACTGCACCACGATCCTGCTCACTCTGGCTCTCGCTCCACTGGCGGCGCGGCGTCCGATGCAGCGGGTGGTGGTGAGCACCTATCAATCGGCCAGTGGTGCTGGAGCACGGGCCATGGAAGAGCTGAAGGATCTCTCCCGTGCGGTGCTGGATGGGAAGACGCCAAAGAGTGAGGTTCTTCCTCATTCCCTGGCGTTCAATCTCTTCCTCCATAACTCTCCTCTTCAACCCAACAGTTACTGCGAAGAGGAAATGAAGATGGTGAATGAAACCCGCAAGATCATGGGTTTGCCCGATCTTCATTTCACTGCCACTTGTGTGCGTGTTCCGGTTCTGCGCGCTCACTCGGAAGCGGTGAATGTGGAGTTCGCTGAGCCCTTCCCTGTGCAGGAAGCCCGAGATTTGCTCGCTGCCGCCCCAGGCGTGGAGTTGCTGGAGGATCTCGAAAACAATCGGTTCCCGATGCCCACGGACGTCACCGGACGTGATCCAGTGGTGGTGGGGCGGATCCGACAGGACATCAGCGAAGACAAGGCTCTCGAGTTCTGGCTCTGTGGCGATCAGATCCGTAAGGGTGCAGCCCTCAATGCCATCCAGATCGCTGAATTGCTATTGCCCGCCGCCTGATTCATGAGCATCGCTGCAGAGCTATCTCCAACTCCCTTCGGTCGTTTGCTGACGGCGATGGTTACCCCTTTTGATGCTCAGGGTGCCGTGGATCTGATCTTGGCGGGTCGTTTGGCCCGTCATCTGGTCGACGAAGGATCGGATGGTCTGGTGGTTTGCGGCACGACGGGTGAGTCACCCACGCTGAGCTGGCAGGAGCAGTTGCAGTTGCTGGAAGTGGTTCGAGAGGCGGTCGGCCCCGAGGTGCATGTGCTGGCCGGCACTGGTAGCAATTGCACCAATGAGGCCGTTGAAGCCACACGCGCCGCCGCGGCCGCTGGTGCTGACGGTGCTTTGGTGGTGGTGCCCTATTACAACAAGCCTCCGCAGGATGGCCTGGAAGCCCATTTCAGGGCCATCGCCAAGGCAGCGCCTGAACTACCGCTCATGCTCTACAACATTCCTGGGCGGACCGGCTGCAGCATGAAGCCGGCAACGGTGTCCCGCCTGATGGACTGCGCGAATGTGGTGAGCTTTAAAGCAGCCAGTGGCACCACCGACGAGGTGTCGCAATTGCGATTGGCTTGCGGCCATCGCCTGGCGATCTACAGCGGCGATGACGGATTGACGCTGCCAATGCTGTCGGTCGGTGCCGTGGGTGTGGTCAGCGTGGCTAGCCATGTGGTGGGCCGCCAAATGCGCACCATGATCGAGGCGCATCTGAAGGGTCAAAACGCCGTCGCCTTGGCGCATCACGAGCGATTGCTGCCTCTGTTCAAGGCCCTGTTTGCTACCACCAATCCAATTCCGGTGAAAGCCGCGCTCGAACTGAGCGGCTGGCCGGTGGGTGTTCCCCGTCTTCCTCTGATTTCTCTGGAACCTGCCATGCGCACTGCCCTTTCCGACACCCTCGCTGCCCTGCGTCAGACCTGACGCCACGGCTGCTGAGAGCGCTGCCATGCGCCGACCTGATCGATTTCTCTTTCTTCTCCAAGCGACCCCATGACTGTCAGTAACGCCAAAACCCAGCAACCCACCCTGCGGGTGATCCCCCTTGGAGGTTTGCACGAGATCGGTAAGAACACCTGCGTGTTCGAGTACGGCGATGACTTGATGCTGGTGGATGCCGGCCTGGCTTTCCCCAGCGACGGCATGCACGGCGTGAACGTGGTGCTGCCCGATACCAGCTTCTTGCGCGAGAACCAGAAGCGCATCCGCGGCATGATCGTGACCCATGGTCACGAAGACCACATCGGTGGCATTGCCCACCACCTCAAGCACTTCAACATTCCGGTCATCTACGGGCCCCGGCTTGCCCTTTCGATGCTCACCGGAAAAATGGATGAGGCCGGTGTCACCGATCGCACCACCCTCCAGACCGTCGGTCCCCGCGATGTGGTCAAGGTGGGTCAGCATTTTTCGGTGGAGTTCATCCGCAATACCCACTCGATGGCCGACAGCTTCTCGCTGGCCATCAGCACTCCGGTGGGCACGGTCATCTTCACGGGTGACTTCAAGTTCGACCACACGCCGGTGGATGGTGAGCACTTCGACTTGGCCCGGCTCGCCCATCACGGCGACAAAGGGGTGCTCTGCCTGTTCAGTGACTCGACGAACGCTGAGGTCCCAGGCTTTTGCCCCCCCGAGCGGTCGGTGTTCCCCAACCTCGATCGCCATATCGCGGAAGCCGAAGGACGTGTGATCGTCACCACGTTCGCCAGCTCGATCCACAGGGTGTCGATGATCCTGGAGCTGGCGCTCAAGAACGGTCGCAAGGTTGGTCTGCTGGGCCGTTCCATGCTCAACGTGATCGCCAAAGCGCGCGAGCTCGGCTACATGCGTGCGCCTGATGAGTTGTTCGTGCCGATTAAGCAGATCAACCATGTGCCTGATCGCGAGACCTTGCTGCTGATGACCGGCAGTCAGGGTGAGCCGCTGGCTGCCCTGAGTCGCATCTCCCGCGGTGAACACCCTCAGGTGAAGGTGAAGAGCTCAGACACGATCATCTTCTCGGCGAGCCCCATTCCTGGAAACACCATCTCCGTGGTGAACACCATCGACAGGTTGATGATGCTGGGCGCCAAGGTGGTTTACGGCAAGGGCGAAGGTATTCACGTATCAGGCCACGGCTTCCAGGAAGACCAGAAGCTGATGCTGGCGCTCACCCGTCCCAAGTTCTTCGTGCCGGTGCATGGCGAGCACCGCATGCTGGTGCGTCACGCCCGCACCGGTCATTCCATGGGTGTGCCAGAAGACAACACCCTGATCATCGACAACGGTGATGTGGTGGAGCTCACCCAGGATTCGATCCGCAAGTCCGACCCTGTGAAGGCCGGCATAGAGCTGCTGGATCAGTCCCGCAACGGCATCGTCGACGCTCGTGTGCTCAAGGAGCGTCAGCAGCTGGCTGAAGATGGCATCGTCACGATTCTGGCGGCGATCAGCACCGATGGCGCCATGGTGGCTCCCCCGCGCGTGAATCTTCGTGGCGTAGTGACCACCGCGGATGCGCGCAAGATGTCGCTTTGGACTGAACGTGAAATTAAGTGGGTGCTGGAAAACCGCTGGAAGCAGCTCACTCGCAACACCGGTGGCAAAGCGCCGGATGTGGACTGGATGGGTGTCCAGCGAGAAGTGGAGGTGGGCCTCGGACGGCGCATGCGCCGCGAGCTGCAGGTAGAGCCCCTGATCCTCTGTCTGGTGCAGCCAGCCCCTGCTGGGACACCCGTTTACAAGGGTCGTGCGGATTCCGAACCTGACGATCGTCCGGCACCGCGTGGACGTGGTGGTCGCCAGGGTGGCGGCCGTCATGGAGGCGGTCAAGGCGGCGGTCGCAGTCGGGATGGTGGTCGCAACCGCGAGGCAGCCCCTGCACGTGTTATCACCACAACCCCTGGAGCCGGTGCCGCCGCCGCTGCCGCCGCCGCTGCTGCCAAGGCGGCCCCTGCACCGGTTGCTGCCGCGTCATCTGCACCGGCCAAAGAACCTGCTCCTGCTGTTGCTGCAAATGCTGCTTCGGCAGCCACCGTCGATCAAGACATGCCGGCAGGCCGCACCCGCCGCCGTCGTTCAGCCGCCGCCTAATAGAGCTTGCAGCCAGGACCATCGCCTGCTTTTTCCACCGCTGTTTGAGTTGGTCTCAGATGGCGGTTTTTGTTGTGTTGGAAGCGTGATCTGAAGTCGGCCCTGCTCCAGCCGTTGCCGGATGGATGGGCTGACCAAAATTTCTGGCTCTGGCTCTGGCTCTGGCTCTGGGAGGTGTTGTGGGATGACTTCCGCTTCGATCAAATTTTCTGGTTCAGGGCGGGCTGCAACCTTGATCGCGGCACTTGGTTCAGCGTCAGTCTCGGCAACCGCAGTGCTGGCAGTGGTGATCGGGGCTTGGGCTGCGGCGGAGTTGTCCAGCCAGGGGGTGGCCGCGGCACTGCTTGCGCTCTGTTCGGGGTCGAGCCCACTACCACTGGTGGTGGGCTGGGCCAGGAATGGGTCCTGGATCAGCGTGGATGCTGATGGTGGAGCCAGCGCTTCTTCGACACGTCCCTTTTCGTCCTGGATCCGTTCAAGCCCCTGTTCGGCCAGATCCTTCAGCGTGTCTTGGGGGTTGCTGCTGAGCACTAACTCGTAAAACCAGCTGGCCCTGTCTGGTTCATTCAGGCCATAGAGGTGAATGTTCCCGGCGAGTAAGGCCACAAAGGCTCTCCAGGCCAGCAGTGCATCCTGTTCTGCGTTGTTCTCGGCCATGCCATCCAGCTGGCGGAGCAGATCGACCACGATGGATTGGGCCGTTCGGAAGTCACCAGCGCCATAGGCCTGTTCAGCAGTGAGGTAGTGCGCCTGGAAATCGCCGTCCACGCCTATTCAGACCTGTTTATTTAGTTGTACCCAGTTCCGGCACCAATAGATTCGGCGGCCGCCGGTCAGATGGCGTTCACCTGGTGGTTGGCCAATGGCGATGGCAGCACTGAGGTCCTCTAGTTGCCGCGCTCCAAGGGGTCCCACACCTTGGCTTTGGAGCCAGTGCTGAAGCAGCGCACGCCGCATGGCTGTGGACTGCAATTGCAAAGGCTGCCGTTGTAGTTGCCCCTGCGCTGATTGCAGGTGTTGGAGGCATAGCTCCAAGAGCGCAACCTGAGTGTCCCGCACCTGGGACATCCGTTCACTCAAGGCCGCCATGCGTTGGCTGCAGCCGGGGTGCAGGGCTTCGAGCACCGGCAGCACCTCGTGGCGGATGCGGTTGCGGTCAAAGCGTGGGTCGCTGTTGCTTGGATCTAGCCAGACCGGCAGTTGCAGGTCGCGGCAGATGCTTGCGGTGTCGTCACGGCTGAAGCCGAGCAGCGGACGACTCAGTTGGATCCCATCGCTGGCATCGGCGCTCAGAGGGCGCTGGCGCCTGAGGCCTCCCAGACCGGCCAGATCTGTGCCGCGGCTGAGCTGCAGCAGCAGTGTTTCGGCCCGGTCGCTGGCGGTGTGACCGGTCACCACCGTGATGCGGGCGTCGCCATTGGTTTGCCGCTGCTTGCAGAGCTGTGTGAGTTCGGCGTAACGCCAGTCACGGGCTTTGGCTTCGCTGCCGGTGACGCATGCATTGGCACGGCTGAGGCTGAGCTCCAGCTTTTCTTCTCGGCACCACCGCTGCAGCTCGCGGGCGATTTGGGCCGAGCCCGGATGCCAGCCATGGTCGCCATGCCACAGCTGTAGCGACCAGTTGTGCTTCCGGCTTAGATCTCGCAGCAGCCCCAGCAGCGCCATCGAGTCTTGGCCACCGGAGATGGCCAGCACCAGGGTGTTGCCCTTGGGCAGCCAATGCGGATCCTGCAGCAGCTGGCGGTGCAGCCGGTCGTGCCAGTTCAGCCACGGCGTGCCGGCTGTCATTGCGCTGCATCAACACCGCTTTGATCCTGCCCGCTCATGCGGTGGGAAGATGGAATCATCTGATATCAGCTTGATGTCCCGCCTTTCTCTGCTGCCCGTCGCACTTCGCCGCAGCCTGGAACAGCGTTCCGCGCTCAAGGTGATCGCCGGCCTGATGAACTTCGAAACTGGCTCGGTCGCCCGCGTGGCGCGTGCTGCCGGCATGGGTGGTGCCGACCTGATTGATGTGGCCTGCGACCCAGAGCTGGTGCAGCTGGCCATCAAGGCCTCCGGTGGCGTGCCGGTGTGTGTGTCGTCGGTGGAGCCCGAGCAGTTCCCTGCCGCTGTTGCTGCTGGTGCAGTCATGGTGGAAATTGGTAACTTCGACGCCTTCTATCCCCAGGGCCGCATTTTCGGCGCTGAGGAGGTGCTTGAACTGACGCGCCAGACCCGTGCTCTGCTGCCCGAGGTGGTGCTGAGCGTCACTGTGCCCCACGTGCTGCCGATGGATCAGCAGCAGCAGTTGGCGGTGGATCTGGTGGCGGCTGGTGCCGATCTGATCCAGACCGAGGGCGGCACCAGTGCCAAGCCCTTTAGCCCCGGCAGCCTCGGCTTGATTGAGAAAGCGGCTCCCACCCTCGCCGCAGCCCACAGCATTAGTGCTGCCTTGCAACAGGCCGGTGAGTGTGCACCGGTGCTCTGCGCTTCTGGTCTGTCTGCGGTGACCCTGCCGATGGCGATCGCTGCTGGTGCCGCCGGTGTGGGCGTGGGTTCTGCCGTGAATCGTCTCAACGATGAGCTGGCGATGGTGGCCGTGGTGCGCGGTCTGCGTGAGGCCCTTGGTTCGGCCGTGGTCAGCCGGGTCTGAATTCCTCGCAACCGCAATTGGCTGATGTTTCCCTCGGTGCCTAGTGGTGCCGAGGGCTTTTGATGTGATGTCCACATCATGTTTTGCCTCAGCGGCGTAGCACCATCAGCTGCTGTGGATCAGCATCACGAAAGCCCAGCTGGCGATAAAAGCCAGCACTGTTGGTGGTCATCAGATACACCCGCTCAACACCAACAACAGCTGGTGCGTGTAGTAATTCCTCCAGGACACGCCGGCCGAGGCCATGGCCTTGCAGATCACCGGCCACAACGATGTCCCACAGCACGGCGCGACTGAAGCCGTCGGAGGTGGCGCGCCCAAAACCCACGAGTCGTTTGCCCCGCCACAGGCTCACCACGGCATCACTGCCTGAGAGCAGACGTCGCAGTTGGCCGAAGCTGCGGCCCCTGGCCCAGAAGGCGTGGCGATCAAACAGACGTTGCAACTTGAGCAGTGCCCGGGTGGGGCAGAGATCTGGCCCGATGCCGAACCAGCGCAGGCCGGGGGCCCCAGGTGCATGGTGAACCAGCCGGATCGGAGTCACGGGTTGCACCGCCAGAGGGTTTCATCTTGCCCGCTGGCGGTGGCGCTGCCGAGTGCCTGTTCACCTGTCGTTTGTCACGACGCTCACAGCTGTTCCTCGTAACCTGAACAACCCTGAACAGGGCTTCACCAGGCAAGGACCATGCCCGCCTACGACCTTTCCGCGCCCTACAGCCCAAAAGGGGATCAGCCAACGGCGATTGCGCAGCTGGTGGAAGGGGTGAACGGTGGGCGTCGGTATCAGACTCTGCTCGGCGCTACGGGCACGGGCAAGACCTTCACGATGGCGAATGTGATCGCCCAGACCGGTCGCCCGGCCCTGGTGCTCGCCCACAACAAGACCCTGGCTGCACAGCTCTGCAACGAGCTGCGGGAATTCTTCCCTCACAACGCCGTTGAATATTTCATCTCCTATTACGACTACTACCAGCCGGAGGCTTACGTTCCGGTCAGCGACACCTACATCGCCAAAACCGCGTCGATCAATGAAGAGATCGACATGCTGCGCCACTCGGCGACCCGGTCGTTGTTCGAGCGTCGCGATGTGATCGTGGTGGCCTCGATTAGTTGCATTTACGGCTTGGGCATTCCCAGTGAATACCTCAAGGCTGCGGTGGAGTTTCGCGTTGGGGAATCACTCGACTTGCGCGGATCCCTGCGCGAGCTGGTGAACAACCAATACAGCCGCAACGATCTCGACATCACTCGCGGTCGCTTCCGTGTGAAAGGGGATGTGTTGGAAATCGGGCCTGCCTACGAAGATCGGTTGGTGCGGGTTGAATTGTTCGGCGATGAGGTGGAGGCGATCCGATACGTCGATCCGACCACTGGAGAAATTCTCCAGAGCCTCGACAACATCAACATCTATCCGGCAAAGCACTTCGTGACGCCGAAGGATCGCCTCGACGCGGCGGTGAAGGACATCCGCGTGGAGCTCAAGGATCAGCTGGAGTTTCTGAACACGGAAGGCAAGCTGCTGGAAGCGCAGCGGCTGGAGCAACGCACCACCTACGACCTGGAGATGCTTCAGCAGGTGGGCTACTGCAACGGCGTTGAGAACTATGCCCGCCATCTCGCGGGTCGTGAGCCCGGCTCCGCGCCCGAGTGCCTGATCGATTACTTCCCCGACGACTGGCTACTAATTGTGGACGAGAGCCACGTCACCTGCTCGCAATTGCAGGCGATGTACAACGGCGACCAGGCGCGCAAGAAGGTGCTGATTGATCACGGTTTCCGTCTGCCTAGTGCTGCGGACAATCGTCCGCTCAAGGGCGAGGAGTTCTGGACCAAGGCGCGCCAAACCGTCTTTGTCAGTGCCACACCCGGCAACTGGGAGATGGAGGTGAGTGATGGCCAGGTGGCGCAGCAGGTGATCAGGCCCACGGGCGTGTTGGATCCGATCGTGGAAGTGCGGCCGACTACCGGACAGGTGGATGACCTGCTCGGGGAGATCCGTGATCGGGCTAAGAAGCAGCAGCGGGTGCTGGTCACCACGCTGACCAAGCGCATGGCGGAAGACCTAACGGATTATCTGGCGGAAAACGAAGTACGGGTGCGTTACCTGCACTCAGAAATCCATTCGATCGAGCGCATTGAGATCATCCAGGACCTGCGTCTTGGGGAATACGACGTGCTGGTGGGTGTGAATCTGCTGCGCGAAGGCCTTGATCTTCCGGAGGTGAGCTTGGTGGCGATCCTCGATGCCGACAAGGAGGGTTTTCTGCGGGCCGAGCGTTCACTGATTCAGACGATTGGCCGTGCTGCGCGTCATGTGGAGGGCGTGGCTCTGCTCTATGCCGACAACATGACCGACTCGATGGCGAAGGCGATTGAGGAGACCGAACGTCGCCGCAAGATCCAGCAGACCTACAACGAGAAGCACGGCATTGTGCCCACCGCGGCGGGCAAAAAAGCCAGCAATTCGATCTTGTCGTTCCTGGAGCTCTCCCGCAAACTCAAAACCGATGGTCCGGATGCTGACCTGGTGGAGGTGGCCGGTAAGGCGGTGAAGGCCCTGGAAGACGATGCCGACGGCATGGCGCTAGATGCGCTGCCCGAACTGATCGATCAGCTTGAAGCCAAGATGAAAGACGCGGCCAAAAAGCTCGACTTCGAAGAAGCAGCCAATCTGCGAGATCGCATCAAGAAGCTGCGCCAGAAGCTGGTGGGCAATGCCTGAACCGTTGCTTGATGCAGCGGTAGGACTCAGACCGCCAGTGGTGATTCGGTGCCCTGAGCCTCGTGCCGGGTGCTGCCACCGAGCTTGAATCCGGCGTGTACCGCCTGCAACGCGGCGATGCCGTCTGCTTCCGCCACCACGCAGCTGGTGCGGATTTCGCTGGTGGCGATCATTTCGATGTTCACGCCTGCATCGGCCAGGTAGCGGAACATCCGTCCTGCGGTCCCAGCCGTCGCGGGCATGCCTGCACCCACAGCACTCACCCGTGCGATTGCGGGTCCGTCCTCTAGCAAGGCGCCGGGCCATTGCGCCAGCAAAGCGCCGAGGGCACGATCGGCGGCGGCACGGTCCTCACGCTTCAGCGTGAAGCTGATGTCTCGACTGCTGTCCTCGTGCTGACGTTCCGATTGCACGATGGCATCGAGGCTGATCCCTGCATCTGCCAGGGCGTTGCAGAGGGCTCCAGCTGTCCCCGGAATGTCGGGCACGCGCCGAACGCTCACCTGGGCTTGGTCGCGGTCGAGCGCCACACCGCGCACTTCCGGTTCTCCGTCGCCGCTGGCGGGAGGATTGAGATTGATCTGACTGGCTTCCAGTTCAAAGGCGTCTTGGGTGGCCTGCAGGGCTTTGCTGCCCACGTCGGCAGCTACGACACAGCTCACCTTCACTTCGCTGGTGGCGATTAGCCGCAAATTGATGCCCGCGCGAGAGAGGGTCTGGAATAGACCGGCGGCGATGCCGGGGCGGCCCATGATGCCGGCACCGCTGATGCTCAGCTTGCTCATGCCCGGTTGCACCACAAGTGCGCCGCCAAGGCTCTCGATCAAGGTGTGGCAGATGCTGCGTGCTTTCTCCAGATCGGCCTCAGCCACCGTGAAGGTGATGTCGTTGCTGTTGCCGTCGTGGGTGGACTGAATGATCAGATCCACGTTCACTTCCCCCGCGGAAAGGCTTTCGAACAACTGGGCCGCCACACCCGGTTGGTCAGACACGTGGGAGAGGGCCAGCACGGCCTGATGCTCTACCAGTTCCGCACCGTCGATGGGCCTGCCGAGTTCAAGGCCTTCCCGGCCGATCGGGCGTGAGCTGCGGCTGGTGAGCGTGGTGCCCGGTTCATCGCTCCAGCTGGAGCGCACCACCATGGTGACTCCGTAGTTGCGTGCGATCTCCACCGCCCTGGGATGCAGCACAGCAGCACCGAGGCTGGCCAGTTCGAGCATTTCGTCGCAGCTCACCTGCGGCATCAGCTGCGCGTCATCCACCTTGCGCGGATCCGTGGTGAGCACGCCAGGCACATCGGTGTAAATCTCGCAGGCATCAGCACCGAGTGCAGCGGCCAGCGCGACGGCAGACGTGTCGGAGCCACCCCGGCCGAGGGTGGTGATTTCAGCGGTGCCGCCACTGCTCTGACTCGTCCCCTGGAAGCCCGCGACCACCACGACTTGGCCTTCCGCCAGCCGGCTGCGCAGCCGGTCAGTGCGCACATCGAGGATGCGAGCTTTGCCGTGCGCGGACTCCGTGACGATGCCCACCTGAGGACCGGTCATGGAGATGGCGGGCACGCCCAGCTCATGCAGGGCCATCGAAAGCAACGCGATCGACACCTGCTCGCCGGTGGCCAGCAGCATGTCCATCTCCCTTTGGGGCGGATTGCTGCTGATGGCGTTGGCTTTGGCGGTGAGTTCATCGGTGGTATGGCCCATGGCCGACACCACGATCACCAGCTCATGGCCCTCTTCTTTGCATGAGGCGATACGCCTGGCCACGGCCTGGATGCGTTCCACGCTGCCGACGGAGGTGCCGCCAAACTTCTGCACCAGCAGGGCCATCCATGCCGCCTCATGTCGCTGGCGATTGTCTCACTGAGCGTCCCAATTCACCCAACCAGCCGCTTTATCCGAGCAGACCGTCGCGGAAAGCATCACTCGGCTGTGCACCTCGCTTGAGCGCCGCTTCAACATCAAGCAGCCGGCCCAGCAGGTTGAGGCAGCGCTGAGGTGATCGCCCTTGAAGCTGTTTGCGCATCACGTAGATGCGTTTGGGGTTACCGATCCCGGCAGCCTTGGCGATCACCGCCACATCCCGTTCCCCTTGCTGTTCGAGCAACAGCACCCAAAGCCATCCTCTGATTTGGCCCGTCAGGGTGGCCACAACACGCAGGGCGGGCTCGCCCCCATCGATCAAGGCATCGAGCAGAGCGATGGCCTGGCCGGGATCGCCAGCAAGCAGGGCATCACCCACCTGCAAGGCATTGGTGCTGAGGCCGCTGATCAGGGTCTCTACGGCTTTGGCGTGGATGCGTGATTCACCCGTGCTGTCGGCATGGAGGGCCAGCTTCTGCAGCTCCATCGTCAGTCGGGCACTGTCGCTTCCGATGGCGTCGATTAGCGCATCGACTGCGGCTGGTTCGAGGCTCAAATTCAGCTCATCGGCAGTGCGTTCCACCAGTTGGCGTTGACCGGCGCCATCCCACACCGCCGGTAGCTTGAAGCTGCGTTCGCTGGCTGCGCCCGCTTTGATCCGCTTCATCAGGGCCTTGGTGGTGCGCAACCGGCCGTCGGGTTTGGCCGGATTGCAGAGCAGCAGATGGGTGCTCTTGGGGATGCCATCGAGGGCGGTTTCAAAGCGATCCGCTAGCTCGCTCGGACAGGCGTTGCAAAACGGGGAGCGTTGCAGCAGCACCACCCGGGCACCACTGCCGAAGGGCGGGGTGCTGGCTTCCTCTAGAGCTTGCCGAGCCTGACCTGACTCGCTGCCGTCAAGGCGGCTCACATTCACGCTGGCCCAACAAGGATCGACGTCTTTGTCGATCACGGTTTGAATAGCGCGTTCCAGCGCAGCGGAATCATCACCCCACAGCAGCTGAATCGGCATCGCGGCGGGTCGTCGGAGAATGTTGAAGTCTGCCCTGACTAGTAGTCGCCATCAGAGGAGAGGCCTTGGCCGATCACCCGATCTTCACCGAGAGCATCCGCCGCATCCGCGCTCTGCTGGGTGACACGGGACTGGATCCTCTGCAGCAGCAAGTGTTGGAGCGCTTAGTCCACAGCAGTGGTGATCCAGGTTTGGCTTCATTGCTGCACTTCAGTCCAGAGGCCTGTGAGCGCGGATTGGAGGCCCTGCGTCAGGGTGCGCTGGTGCTCACAGACACGGCCATGGCCGCGGCTGCTGTTACACCGATGGCCCGTCGCACCCTCGGAACCTCGGTGCGTTGTCTGCTGGATTGGGCACCATCGCAATCACCTGAGGGGTCCACACGCTCGGCCGCGGCGATGCAGCGCTGCTGGCCGGAACTCATCACAGCTGCCCAGACGGCGGGTCAACCGAGGCCATTGGTGTTGGTGGGCAGCGCTCCCACTGCGTTGGAGCAGCTTTTGGATCAAGTGGATGCGGGGGCCGGGATGCCCTCGTTGGTGATTGGAATGCCAGTGGGTTTTGTGGGCGTGCCGGAGAGCAAGCGGCGCCTGGCCTCCACCTCCTTGGCTCAGATCCGCCTGGAGGGAACCCGTGGAGGAGCGGGCTTGGTGGCCGCGGTTGTGAATGCTTTGCTGCGGGCCTCTCAGGAATCGCTTTGATGCATCGACGGAATGGATCTGCTGATCTGCTAAAGGACGATCCAGCAAGAGAGCGCTGAAAGTCGACAGGGTTAGCTAACTCAGCATCTGCTCATGATTTGTTCATGGTTGAGTCATATCTATCCCTTGGTCGCTGTTTAAGGTTTAAGCACGGCTGAGTTTCGCTGTTCACGATGTGTGTGCTCTGTGAACGCGCAAACCAGAAACGCTTCCAGGCAGGTGGTTCGGCCGATAGCCGGGTTTTCCAGGATTTATCGATTGCACCGGCAAAGTTGATTGACGACTTCGCTGTGGCGGCGACGCGTCAGTTCACGGCCACCGATGGTGTTTTGGATTTTTACCTTCATACGCCTGGGGGACCAGTCACCGTTGCGGGGGGTGGCTTCGGTCAGCAGGTGATTCAGTCGGTGCCGATCTCTGCTGAGGATCAGGAGTTCTTTCGATCGGTGGTGCAGAGCCTCGACGCCATCATCGATCTCGATTTTCGTGAATCCGTCACGGCTGCTGGCGCAGACGTGGATCTCTTTTACGACACGGAGATTGACCTGGGTGAGCCTGGAACTGAAACAACCCTGGGCCTGGCGACCACCTCGGGTTTTGGCGGTTGGGAGCTGTTCGTGAATCAGCCTGAAGTGGCGTTCGATACGAACTACCGCCGCTACGTGCTGATCCATGAGTTCGGCCATGCCTTGGGCCTGGAGCATCCGTTTGAAGCCAGCGATGGTGACGTGGTGAAGGGCATCACGGATCCCTGGAATAGCTCCTTCCCTGAGGAGACGGTGATGGCCTATCGCGATCCTGCGACTGGGGTCTGGCCCGAGTTTTTCACGAACAATGATCTCAATGCCTTGGTTCAGATCTGGGGGTATGAACAGGCATCTTCTGCTGCCTTAACTGACGTAGCTCTGCAGCCTCTAGGACCTGCAGATGATGTGTTTCAAGCAAGGCAGGTGTCAGCGTTTATCAACGGCAATGCTGGCGCCGATGTGTTGACCGGTAGCTCCGAGGAGGATGTCTTCCGGGGCGGGATTGGTTCTGATGTTCTGACCGGTCGTGCTGGAGATGACCGGCTGTTCGGGGATGATGGCGATGACGTGATCCGGGGTGGTCAGGGCGCTGACGTCCTTAATGGTGGCCGAGGTGATGATCAGTTACTTGGTGATCGCGGTGCCGACATCTTTCGTGTGTCGGCTGGTGCTGATGTGATCGCGGGCTTCTCTGTCGGGGAGGGCGATCGTTTGGAGCTGTCCAGTGATCTTCCTTATCGTCTTGTGCAGGGATCGGAGGGTATGGAGATTGTTACGGCTGAGGGCGTCACGACGCTTTTAGGAGTGAACCTGGCCTCCTTCGATTCGACTCTGATCGATCTTGTTTGAGATGGGTTGGCTGAATGGATGTGGCTTCTTCTGGCTTGTCCATGACGGAACAGTTGCTACGGGAGTGGCCTCCCGGTTACGGCGGGGTCGAAAGGGTCGCCCATGAATTGGCGGTCGTCTGGGGTGGCACGGTCTGGAGCCTGGATGCTCAGGCACGTGCCGGCCATGAAGACGATGCCTTTCCAGTGCCGTATCGACGTCGTCGCTTGCCCTGCACGCCGCCCCTCGCGCGCGTTCGGATTCCATGGCTGTCAAGGGCCTTGTGGCAGCTCCTTAGCTCCAAGAACCCTCTCCACGGCCACCTGCCATCACCCGGGGTGCTCGCAGTGTTGTTGTTGGCGCGCCTGGTCAATCGTCGCCGTCGGGTTACGGCGCATTGGCACTGTTTTGTCGAGTCTGGAGATGGATGGCATGGCCGATTCCATGCTCTTTATCAGCGTTTGGCGCTCCAACTGGTGCCTTGGCTTTCAGGGGTGATCACTACCTCGCCAGTGCTGCGTGAGGCCTTGATCAGGAGTGGTTGTGCTGCTGAGCGTGTGATGGTGCTGCCCTGCTGTCTCAGCCAGGAGCAGGAAACGGTTGGTCTGGGAATTGTGCGTGGGCCTATGTCGGGAGCAACTCCCTTCACGGTTCTGTTTATTGGTCGTCTCGACAGCTACAAACGCCTGGACTGGCTGATTAAGGCGCTGGCAGGGGTGCGGGGCTCCTGGCAGCTGCTGGTGGTAGGCGACGGTCCGCGTCGCTCAGCCTTTGAGCAGTTGTGCCAGCAGGTCATTGGTGCATCGAGCAGCGAGAAGGTGCAGTTCCTCGGTCGCCTCTCGGAGGAGGACAAGCAGACCTCTTTGGCGACAGCTGATGTGCTGGTGCTCCCCTCCGATCGCAGCACAGAGGCCTTTGGAATCGTGCAGCTCGAGGCGATGGCGGCAGGGATTCCTGCTTTGGCGTTTCAACGCCAGCGCTCAGGAATGGGTTGGGTGGGGCAGTTGCCAGGCCTTCCCTGGTCGCAGCAACCTGAAGATTTGCGTGGCGTGTTACAGGCGCTGGCAGATCAGCCTGCATGGCGAGTTCAGCTGGAGCAGCAAGCCCGCGCGAGATACATGGAGCTCTTTGCCCGTGAGGTGTGGCTGATCACACTCCAGGGGTTGTTCCAGCCAACACGTTGATGGTTTCTCGCGGCGGGTCAGGCGGCTAAGCGGTCCAGCACCTGTTGGGCCCGCTGCACGACAGGGGTTGGCACACCAGCGAGGCGGGCGGCTTCGATGCCATAGCTGCGGCTGGCACCACCAGGAGCGACGCGGTGCAGAAACAGAAGATCATCCCCTGTTTCCTCCACCAGCACCTGGAAATTGGCCACATTGCTGCGCTGTTCTGCCAGGGCATTGAGCTCGTGGTAGTGGGTGGCAAACACCGTGCGGGCCTGCAGGTCGCCGGCCAGGTGCTCGCTCACGGCCCAGGCGATGGACAGGCCATCGAAGGTGGCGGTGCCGCGCCCGATTTCATCAAGCAGCACCAGCGAGCGATCGCTGGCGTGATGAAGGATGTTGGCGGTTTCGGCCATTTCCACCATGAAGGTGGATTGGCCTGCTGCCAGATCATCCACAGCCCCCACCCGAGTGAAGATGCGATCGGCGATACCGATCTGGGCCGAGGAGGCCGGCACCCAACCGCCCACCTGCGCCAGAAGCTGGATCAGGCCGATTTGGCGTAAATAGCAGCTCTTGCCGCTGGCATTAGGGCCGGTGAGCACCATCAGATCGGTGCCCGCTCCCAGCTGCACGTCGTTCGGGGTGAAGCGTTTGTCTGCCAGCAGCTGCTCCACCACCGGATGCCGGCCGCCCTCCACCTCCAGGGTGCGGCTGTCGGTGATCACCGGTGCGCACCAGCCTCCGGTGGCAGCCACATCCGCCAGGCTGCAGAGGGCATCCAAGCCGGCCACAGCGCGTGCTGCGCGCCGGATGGATTCGGCCTGCAGGCCCACCTGTTCTCTCAGCTGGCAATACAGCTCGTATTCACGCTGCGCGGCTTTGGCCTTGAGCTGGAAGATGGTTCCCTCTCTCGCTTTGAGGTCGGGGGTGATGAAGCGTTCTTCATTGGCCAGGGTCTGCCGCCTGATCCAATGGTCAGGAACGGCGGTGGCTTTGGCTTTGCTAACGGCCAGGAAATAGCCAAAGGTGCGGTGATATTGCAACCGCAGGTTGGTGTTGCCGCTGAGTTGCCGCTCCTGCTGTTCTTGCTGGGCAAGCCATCGGTCTTGATCGTCCAGCTGGTTGCGCAGGCCGTCGAGCAGAGGGTCGACGCCGTCGTGGATCAGGCCGCCTTCGCTGAGGCTGAGGGGTGGGCTGTCGAGCAGCTGGTGGCGGATGGTCTGGGCCAGAGCCCGGAGAGCAGGATCTGGTTCGAGCAGTTGCTGCAGCCACTCGGGGCCATCGCTGAGTTGTCCGTTGATCAGTCCGGCGAGCTGGGGCAGCCGTTCCAGGCCATCGGCGATGGCCACGAGATCGCGTGCGCCGGCCTGACCCGCTCCAGCTCGGCCGGCCAGGCGTTCGAGATCTCCCATGGGCCGCAGCAGGCGCCTGAGCGATTGCCGCAATGGCCGGGCAGAGACCAATGCGCTGACGCTGGTCTGACGCTGCTGGATGGCAAGGGTCTCCACCAACGGGGCTTCAAGCCAGCGGCGCAGGCAGCGGCCGCCCATCGCTGTGAGGGTTTGGTCGATGGCCCAGAGCAGAGATCCTTGGAAAGCGCCATCGCGCTGGGTGCTGGTCAGTTCCAGATTGCGTCGGGTCTGGGCGTCCAGCACCAGGGCATCGCCTTTGAAGCGCAGCTGGGGTCGCTCCAGCGGCGGGGCGTTCAGATCGTTGTCGTCTAGTGGCCGGGTGTCCTGCAGGTAGGCGAGCAGGCCTCCAGCAGCGCGCAGGGCCAGGGGATGGTCCTGCAGCCCGAGTCCGTCGAGGGTGCTCAACCGGTAGTGGTTCAGAAGAGCCTGCTCGGCTTCCGGCTGGCTGAATGGTGTGCTCGCCATGGCGGTGAGCTGCAGTCGCTCTGGGCACCAGGCCGGCCTGTTTGTGTTGTTGGTTTGCGTATCGCGCTCAGGGCCCTGGCCCCAGACCAGTTCGGCGGGATCCAGCCGTGCCAGCTCCTGATGCAGCTCGCCGCTGCTTTCCTGCTGCAGCAGCACCAGCTCGCCGGTGCTCACGTCGGCACGGGCCAGACCCCAGCGCAAGGGTTGTTTGCCCTGTGCTGGCTCCACCACCAAGGCCGCCAACCAGTTGTTGCGGCGGGCACTGAGCATGCCCTCTTCCAGCACGGTGCCTGGTGTCAGCACGCGGGTGATGTCGCGTTTGAGCAAAGTGCCTTTGGCACTGCCTTTGGCTGGTGCCGCCTCCAGTTGGTCGCAAAGGGCCACGCTGCGGCCTTTGCGAATCAGTTCCGCGCAGTAGCGCTCAGCGGCGTGATGCGGGATCCCCGCCATCGGCACCCGGCCAACGCTCTTGCCGCCCTCCTTGCCGGTGAGCGTCAGCTCCAGCAACCGTGAGAGCTCGATCGCATCTTCGAAGAAGCATTCGAAGAAATCCCCGAGGCGATAAAGCAGTACCCGTTCGGGATGGCTCGCTTTGAGCTCCACGTAGTGGCGCAGCATGGGCGTGAGCTGAGCCGGGTCGACCAGGCTGTGATGGCTCCAGGCGGGGAGGTCGTTGTCAACGTCATCGCTCTGGCCATCAGCCTGTTCTTCGTCTAGAGCGGTGGCAAACGCTGTTGTCCTCTGATCACCAGTTGCCTCCGCACTCACGCGCTGCCGGGGCCGGGGCCGGACGCGTGCATCAGCTGCGAGAGCTGTGTCGTCAAGCGTGGAGTCGCTACCTGAGGAAGGATCTGGGCTCTTGCTCCGTGCTGCGGTTTCGGGTTCACCGAACAGATTTCCCTGCAGGGCCAGGTCCATTTGAGGCACGCAGGGTTCCAGCGAGGACGTGATCGTAAGTGCCTTTGCCATCGCCTTCACCACAAGCTGTGAAGGTTGCTGGTGCCCGTTTCCGTTCCGAAGCCGTCAACGTGTGAGAATCTCACGATCCGACCTGGCGTCGACTGATTCCATGCAGATCCTCAACACCCTCACCGTTCTGGCACTGGTGGTGATGTCGTTTGCCCTGATTGTGGCTGTACCGGTGCTGTACGCCTCCAATGAAGACAGCGGCCGCTCCAACAGACTGATTCTTCTGGGCGGCATCGCCTGGGTAGGACTTGTCTTGCTCAACTGGGGCGTGAGCTTCTTCGTGGTCTGAGCCAGAGCACGTTCGATTTTTAACTCGGTCATCGCGGTGGCTCCCACTGAAGTGGGAGCATGTGATCAGTTTTTGGCAACGGCATGGCCACCTTCGAAGGTCGCTTCACGGATGCGCAGTCCCTCCGCATCGGTGTGGTGGTGGCCCGTTTCAATGATTTGGTTACCAGCAAGCTGCTGAGCGGCTGCCTGGATTGCCTTACCCGTCATGGCGTCGATGCTTCTGCCACTAGCGCTCAACTGGATGTCGCCTGGGTACCGGGCTCCTTTGAGCTTCCCTTGGTGTCACAAACCATGGCCCGCAGTGGCCGGTATGACGTGCTGATCACCCTCGGTGCGGTGATTCGTGGTGATACCCCTCATTTCGATGTGGTGGTGGCTGAAGCCAGCAAGGGGGTAGCCGCCGTGTCGCGGGATACAGCCGTGCCGGTGATTTTCGGGGTGCTCACCACCGACACCATGCAGCAGGCTCTTGAGCGTGCTGGTATCAAGAACAACCTGGGGTGGAGCTATGGCCTTGAAGCTCTGGAAATGGGTTCGTTGATGAAAGCCTTGGGCTGATTGCCTGAGGGCACCCCGGTGGTGCATACTCGTCTGGTCGTGAGGGATACAACCTCACAACCGACCTGCGGATGTAGCTCAGTGGTAGAGCATCTCCTTGCCAAGGAGAGGGTCGAGAGTTCGAATCTCTTCATCCGCTCTTGATTGACTGCTTCAACGAAAGGCTTTGAAGGTCTCTCTTACCCAGATTGATTAACGATCTAATTATTTCGACGGCTCAGTTCGTTTCAGCCTGAAGGCCTTCTACGGTTCTTCCGAGGAGCTCCTTCGATGTCCTCATGGGTTCATTAAAGCTCTCCATGTCTTTTCGGGGTAGTCACTGTTGGGACTTGGGTTTCGAGGCTGGATTCATAGGCATTCTTTGTGTTGCGAGTGCTTGGGCCCTACAGGTAGCTGATTGTCCATGCCCAGATCTGATCAAGCACATGCAGGGCATCAATCCTTGATCGGTTCAAGCAGTCGGCGTGAACTCATGAGAGCAAGCGCATCGGTTATTTGGTTGCAGCGGGAGTTGTAGGAAAGAGTGTGACGTTGGTGCAGCCAGCCTTTTGACCTGCTGCTGAAAGACGACTCCTTGGATTCCACATGTTGAAATGGTTCGATGTGAGGCTATTCAGTGATGAGGCGCAAGGGCATCATCTTGGCCGGTGGCAGTGGGACACGGCTTGCGCCTCTCACGTCGGCGGTGAGCAAGCAATTAATGCCTGTTTATGACAAGCCGATGATTCATTACCCCCTGAGCACGTTGATGCTCTCGGGTATCCGTGAGGTGTTGATCATCACCACGCCGCACGACCAGAGTGCTTTCCAACGCCTGCTCGGAGATGGCAGTGCCTGGGGAATGTCTATTGCTTATGCAATGCAGCCGAAACCTGAAGGGCTTGCGCAGGCTTTTTTGATCGGTGATCAATTCCTTGGCGGCGCTCCTGCTGCTTTGATTCTTGGCGACAACCTCTTCCATGGTCACGAACTCATTCCACAACTGAAAACGGCCGCCAATCGCGAATCCGGGGGCACGGTATTCGCATATCCGGTGAGTGATCCCGAGCGCTACGGCGTCGTTGAATTTGATCAGTCCGGAACGGCTCTCAGTATTGAAGAGAAGCCGCTGCAGCCTCGGAGTCGTTATGCCGTTACGGGCCTCTATTTCTATGACAGCTCCGTTGTGGAGAGGGCGCGACTTGTACAACCGTCAGCCCGTGGTGAATTGGAAATCACGACGCTCAATCAGATGTATTTGAACGAGGGCTTGTTGACGGTTGAGTTGATGGGCCGTGGCATGGCCTGGCTTGATACAGGAACGTTTGATTCGCTTCATGAGGCTGGTTCTTACATCCGCACCCTGGAGCAGCGCCAGGGTTTGAAGGTGGGGTGCCCTGAGGAAGTGGCTTGGCGTCAGGGCTGGATTGATGACACCCAGCTTGAAGCGTTGGCGCAACCTCTTTGCAAGAGCGGTTATGGCTCCTTCCTGCTGCAGTTGCTGCAGGAGGGGGCTGGAGACCATGCCCTCTTGCAGCGCACGATCAGGGGGAATTCCAAGGAGCAGAGCCATGCCCGCTGAACGCCTTTCGACGGCTAGCGGTCAGCCCATGGATGGTCCGCTGTTGTTTACGCCTCAGGTCTTCGGTGACGACCGAGGTTTCTTTTATGAAAGTTGGAATGAGCGTCGTTTCTGCGCTGACTTAATCGCTGCCGGCATTCCCTCGACTGATGCCGAGGAACTGCGCTTCCGTCAGGACAATCATTCCCGTTCCACGCGCGGAGTGCTCCGGGGTCTGCATTTTCAGCTGCTGCCAGAACCCCAAGGAAAATTGGTGCGCTGCAGTTTGGGGGCCATCTTTGATGTGGCTGTGGATCTGCGCCGGGGCTCATCCAGTTACGGTTGTTGGGTTGGTGCTGAACTCAGTGCAGACAACCATCAACAGCTCTGGGTACCCGTTGGGTTTGCCCATGGTTTTCTCACGCTGAGTGATGTGGCTGAGGTGCAGTACAAAGCCAGCGGTTTCTGGAACCGCTCCTGTGAGCGTTCTTTGCGCTGGGATGATCCTTCGCTCGCCATCGCTTGGCCATTGCAGAAAGCAGGTGTGCCGGAGCCCTTGCTCGCTCAAAAAGATGCTGAGGCACCCTTATTGGTTGACCTTGAAACAGTTGGTGAGGTGTTTGCGTGAAGGTGCTGCTTACCGGTGCTGGCGGTCAGTTGGGTCAGGCCTTGTGGAAAGCATTACCAGCGCAGATCGATCATGAACTTGTTGAGCTGATTCCAACGGCGCGCCATGCAGAACCATTACGTGGTGTTTTGGCTCTCGATCTCGCCGATGCCATGGCTTGCAGGGAGATGGTTCGCGAGCATCGGCCTGACTGGGTTCTGAATGCGGGTGCCTACACGGCCGTAGACCGCGCCGAAGAAGAGTCAGAGCTAGCGCATGCGGTGAATGCCAAAGCTCCAGAGGCGTTTGCTTCGGCATTGGCTGAGGTGGGGGGGCGTTTGTTGCAGGTGAGCACTGATTTTGTGTTTTCTGGCCAGCAAGGTGTTCCTTACAAGCCCGATCAGCCCACAGCACCGCTTGGCGTCTATGGAGCGAGCAAGGCCAAAGGCGAGCAACTGATCGCGTCATGTTTAGGGCGTGCTTCCGATGGCCCTGCCACGATCTTGCGCACGAGTTGGGTGTATGGCCCGGTGGGGCGTAACTTTTTTCTGACGATGCTGCGCCTGCATGCCCAGCGCGCGTCCAGCCATGAGCCGTTACGGGTTGTGGCAGATCAGGTGGGTTGCCCTACGAGCACGCAGGGCCTTGCGTCCGCTTGTTGGGCAGTTTTGAAGAAAAAGACTGGAGGCGTTTTGCACTGGAGTGATGCAGGTGCAGCCAGTTGGTATGACTTTGCCGTGGCGATTGGAGAGCTAGGAGTCGATGCTGGTCGTCTGGGGTGTTGCGCTCAAGTTGAGCCGATCACCACGGCTGATTACCCCACGCCAGCTCAGCGCCCGGCCTATTCCTTGCTCGATTGCAGCGACACCCGCAAGCGCCTTGGCTTGAACGCCATGCACTGGCGCGTGGCGCTGCAACAAGTGATGCGTGATGCGGAGCAGTAATCCACGCGTTCTGCTGCTGCGCGCGTTGCTACTTGATTGGGTTGGTCAGCTGTTGATCCTGGGCGTCATTGTCCTTCGGCGTGTCGGCAATCCGTTCACGCTGGAGTGGTTCCAGTTCGAAGCCATATGGCCGTGGTTGGGCTTTTGTCTCCTGCTCTATCCCTTTTTGGGTTGGTTGTTTGGCAGTTTTACGGTGCTTCGCTGGAGACACCTGGCGGTGCCAGTGCTGGTTCAACGGTTATTGCTCACCAGCGTGGTGTTTCTGCTGGTGGTTGCGATTACTCGGTGGTTTTTGAATCCTCCCCTTGATGTGTGGCTGGTGCATCGAAGTGTGCAGGCCGTTTGGCTCAGTGCGTTGTTTGTCTGGTCTTTGCTGGTGCGCCTGGGTCTTCGTCGCGGGGTGTTGACGCCAGACCGGCCAAATTTGCTGGTGTTAGCTGAAGAGGATGAGTGGAGCCAATTGCTGACGGCTTGGCGGCGTGTGCCTCAACGTGATCAGCTTCGTTCGGTCACTCCTGATCAATTGTCGAGGGCCTTGGATTTGCGCCAAGCACCTTTGCTAGTAACCGTGTCAGCACGGACTCAAGCCAACAGAGCACTCGTGCCGTTGTTCGAGCGTTTGGAGACTCAAGACCCGCAGCACGTGAGAGTGTTTTCATCGCTCACACTTTTTGCCCAGCAACAGGAACGCCTACCTCCGTTTCTGATGCCGGAGAGCCGCCTCAGCTACGACGATCTTCCCGGGGCGTCTCCGTTCAGCATTCAAGTTCAGCTCAAACGAGTGGCTGATCTCGTGGTGGCAGGAAGTCTGCTTGTTGTCACGGCTCCTTTCATCGCCTTGGCAGCTCTATTGATTTGGTTGGAGGATCGCGGCCCTGTGTTTTATGTGCAGGAGCGCAGTGGCTTGATGGGTCATCCTTTTTGCATTTTCAAGTTGCGCACCATGAAGGTGCAACCTGAGGATGTCCCTGCTAGCTGGACTGTGCTTGGTGATCAACGCATCACGCGGATTGGTCGGTGGTTGCGACGCTTGCGCATTGATGAGCTCCCTCAATTGTTCAATGTGCTGAGCGGTGAGATGAGTTTGATTGGTCCCCGCCCAGAACGCCCCGAGTTTGAACGTGAACTTGAGCGGGCGATCCCCCACTACCGCAAACGTCATTGGATGCGACCCGGGCTGAGTGGATGGGCTCAGGTTTGTGCGCCTTATGCCAGCAGCGTTGAAGACTCTGACCTGAAGCTTTCTTATGACTTGTATTACCTCACGCATTTCAACACTTGGCTTGATCTGGTGATTTTGTTTCGCACGGTGAAAACGGTTTTAAAAGCCAGTGGTCGGTAATTCTCTTTTTTCTCAGGTGTTGGGAAGGCATGAAAGGTTTACTTGTTCATGTGCCTTTTTGCTCAATTGAACTGGATGGATGGCATCTCCCCCTCCACCCATTGCCAACTAGGTGACTGCACTGTCGCAGCCTGTCGTTGTGGAGGTGAGGTGCGACGATGCATCGAGAACCGATGCGTCGCTTGTCTGGTTTAGGGGAAAGTCATCTGCCAGCTGCTCGTGAGCTGGTGCTGTTGTTTGTTGCCTATCACCCTTCAGAGAAGGAAGTCGACAGGCTGCAGTCCTGCTTAAGGCAGCTCCCTCCCCGTGTTGGCTACGCAGTGGCCGTCAATGATCACCGCTCTGGCGAGCCTGTTGAGCGTCTTGAGGCGGAGGCGGACTTGTTTCTGAGCAGTCGTGAGAACGCTGGTTATGGCCGTGCTGTCAATCGGCTGGTCGAACGCTTGGAAGCACTGCCGCCGTATCTCGGTATTTTAAATACGGATTTGACTTGGTCTGAAGGCAGTCTCACCACGCTTCTGGATTGGATGAAGTGTCATCCCGACGTCAACCTGGCTGTGCCTCAGATTCTTGATGAGCGAGGCGCCCCGCAGCAATTGTGTAAGCGTAATCCCACCGTGCTGGGTCTATTCAGTCGTCGTTTTTGGCCAGATTGGCTTAAGCCCTCATGGTTGAAGCGTTATGACCGTTGGTATGTGATGGCGGATCAGAACTATCAGGAGGTTTTTGAGGCTCCTTATCTGAGTGGTTGTTGCATGCTTGTGCGCCGCGATGCATATCAGGAGATTGGAGGATTTGATGAGCGTTACTTTCTTTACTTAGAGGATGCTGATCTAACTCGTAGCCTTGCACAGCAAGGCCGTTGTATTCATCTGCCGGTGGCCGCAGTTGTGCACAGCTGGGGGCGTGGAAATTACCGAGATCTTCGATTGATGGTTGTGAATTTGATCAGTGCTTGGCTGTATTTCTGGAAATGGGGATGGTCCCTGTGGTGACGACAAGTCCTATTGAAGTCATCTTGCCTACCTTCAACGGGGCTTGTTTTTTAAGCGAGCAAGTTGCTTCCATCGCCCGGCAGACACTTCGTCCTAGGAGGTTGTTATTGCGTGATGATGCATCGTCTGATGGAACTCAAGAGCTGATTCAGCACCTGATCAATCAGTATGGCTCTTGGCTTGAGGTGCTGCCTAGCCAAGACAATCTTGGTTGCACAGGCAATGTGAATCAGTTGCTTGAGGCGACTTCTGCGCCGTATGTGGCACTCGCAGATCAGGATGACGTTTGGCTTCCGAATAAGTTGGAGATCGCCTATCGAGAAATTCGTTCGGTTGAATCTGCAAAGGGGCAGAGCTGTCCGATTTTGGTTCACACTGATCTCAAGCTGGTTGATGAGCATCTGGAAGATCTTGGTGAAACGTATCTGCAGCGGCAGCTCATTAATCCTGCTTTGGTCTCCTCTTCAGAGATTGCTTTAACCAATGTTGTGACTGGGTGCACGGTCTTATGCAATCGCGCTTTGTTGGAGCGAGCTCTGCCCTTGCCTGCAGATGCGCTTGTGCATGATTGGTGGTTGGCGCTTGTCGCGAGTGTATTTGGTTGTATTCACTTTCATCCCTCATGCGCAATTCTTTATCGGCAGCATTCCGCGAATTCCATAGGTGCGAAGGGTTTGGGGTGGCATTACTGGTGGCAGCGTCTTAAGCAATGGCTGCTCAACCCAGCTCCTGGTGGCCACACCCTGCAGGCGATTCGCCAGATGGATTGTTTTGAGCAGCGTTACCGCGTTCGGGTGTCACCGTTGCCCGTATTGATTCGTTTGAATTGGCTGAAGCGTGTTGGTTGGTTTTTTGTCTACCCGGTTTCGCAATGGCCTCATAAGCATGGTCTTCTGCGGACCCTGGCCTTTTATTTTTGGCTCTTTCGAGTCTGATTTAGTTCTGGATCTAAGATTTACGGATTGAAGATTTTTGCTTCATGCAAGCTGTCGTGACAGGAGCTAGTGGCTTTATCGGCTCCCATCTAGTTGATGGTTTGCTTGCTGCTGGGTATCGGGTGAAAGCGCTGGGTCGCAACCTTCCCGGTCTGATCGGTGTGGAGGCACAATCCAATCCCAATCTTTCTCTTTTTCCTGTCGCATTGGCAGATCGTCTTGCCTTGCAAGAGGCGCTCGAGGGAGCTCAGGTGGTGTTTCACCTCGCGAGTGGCAGCCTTCCCCAGAGTTCCAACCGTGATCCTCAAGCGGATGTGCATGTGAACCTGCTTGGTTCACTCAATTTGCTTGAAGCAGCTCGGCTCAATGGGGTCAAGCGTTTGATCATGGTCTCTTCCGGTGGAACTGTGTATGGGGTTCCCCAAGCTGTGCCGATCTCTGAAGCCCATCCCACAGATCCCATCTGTTCTTACGGCATTACCAAGCTTGCGATTGAGAAATATGTGGCTCTCTACCGGTTGCTGCACGGTTTGGATGGTCTTGTTTTGAGGGTTGCTAATCCATTTGGTCCACGCCAACGGCTTGATGCAGCGCAGGGAGTTGTGCCTGTGTTTCTGGGCAAAGCTTTGCGTCATGAACCTCTTCAGATCTGGGGGGATGGGTCCACGGTCCGTGACTTTCTTGATGTTTCTGATGTGGTTGAGGCTCTGCTTGCGGCGGCAAAGTATCAAGGTGATCAATGTCTGTTCAATATTGGTTCTGGTCAGGGTCTCAGCCTGAATCAACTCATCGCATTGCTGGAGGCGCAGTTAGATAGATCACTGGAGGTGGAGTATTTGCCATCCCGAGGTTGTGATGTTCCCACGAATGTTCTTTGTATCGATAGGGCCAAAGAGGCTCTGAGTTGGACGCCAAAGATTTCTGTTGAGGAAGGTTTGAAGCGCCTTTGTGACAGCCTTAACGGCTAAAGCCAGGCACGTGCGTCATGGCGTATTGCTTGCCATTGGCGATACAGATTTGGGGGAGAAGACGTTCAATGGCATGCAGCATGCTGCCGTCATAACCAAGTGGTTCATCGGGATAGTCTTCCCACGACAGTGCAAGGTTGTACAGGGAGCTGAGTGCTCCCTGACGGGCCCAAAACATGGTTCCTACTGGGAAGTTGATGGCGTCTGGAAGTGGACCGAGCCGAAGGCGTGATGCAAGAGTTTCTGCATAGGGACGATTCTCGGTCCAGCCAAGGCAGCCGGGATCGTCGGGGAAGACAAGCCCGATTTCAGAATCCTTGTTCATGGCCGTGAGAATCGCATCAGCCATCGGTTCGTCGTGATTGCCCAGCAAGTTGCTGAGGAGGAACTCGCGCCAGCGGGCAGCGGTCCCACCATCAATCAACACACTTTTTTTGGTGTGCAGGTGACCGTGGAAGCTGTAATCGTGATCGAGTTTGGCCCCCAGCTCGCTTAGCAGTGGACCAATGTCACGCCCACGATTGGGGACGCGGTGAAGGCTTGCGTCCTGCTTGTGTGTTGTCAAAACCCGGCAAATTTCTGCTTCGATCCCTGCATTGCTGAAACTGATGAAGAGATCTGGTTGCACCTTGTTTTGGGCCAGACGCGTCAAGATCGGATCCAGCAGGTCGGGGTAAAACACGTGGATGTGCAATGCCACGGCGCTCGAGTCGGGCAGCTCGTTGATGGCTTTCGTTGGTTGGATGATGGGAACGAGCCATGGACCGGACGGTCGGCCTTGCTGATGCCAGTGCACTAACGGGTCACGGCCTAAATGTGCGGGCAGATGATGCTCTCGATAAATCCCTGGATGGAATCCTGGAAATGGTTTGCGTGGGCGGATGGTGCTTCGCCAATTCAGCAGATAGCGCTGATTAAGAGCGCGCTGTTTGAGCGGTTGATTGGGGAAGGCAAAGTCTGCATTCACCAGGTGCTCGTCACACAGCACTTGCACATCCTTGTCTTCCTGACGCACTTCGGCTCTGCTGATGTTTGCGAGGTGGGTCAGCTCCTCGATGTAGGTGTGCATGTGGAACCAACGGTCGGCTTGTCGCTTGGTCAGTTCTCCGAGTTGTTTGATGCGTTCAGGGGAACGCAGTAGGGCCAATGCTTTGTTGGCCATGGCCGTGCAATCGAAGTAGGGCGCGACACCTGCGGAATGCAGGGCTGGCTGCTCTTCCAGCAGGTTCGCAATGCCGCAGGCTTGGTCGAAGCAGAGCACTGGAGTGCTCGCCTGCATGGCGTCGATGGCCACATTCGGTAAAGGATCCAGGCGTGAGCTCACCACAAAGAGATCGCTGCGCGCGATCAAGTTTCCGTAGGCCGGTGATTCATCCAGCATCACCAGCTGTTCGCCGAGGCCACTGCGCAAGATCTGGTCGTTTAACCAGATCGACACGTTGAGGTCATGGTCGGGGTCATAACCGCTGCCAATCCAAGCGAACTGAACGGCGAGATCTGGTGCTTGCTTTTTGATCAGTGCTGCAACGGCGATAAACAGATCGACACCCTTGCGAGGTTGGACGGCACCGGCCCCAAGCACCAGCAGGGTTTGTTTTGGGAGTCGGCGCAGAAAGACTTCGGCTCTGTCTGTGGTCTCCTGTTCGTTCGACGAGCCGTTGCTGGTTGCGCTGGATGTTGGTAGTTGACATCGCCCCTGCGGCAGCACGGCGAGGGGAACGCCGCTCAGGTGATGGCAATGGCGTAAGACATCACTCCATGTGAGGGGTGTGGAGCACACAACGCGCGACGACCACAGCCCCACCTCGGAAAACACATCGAGAGGTTTGATGTAAGTGACAAATTCATGCACCAGGCTGAGACAAGCGATCCCTTCGCCACGCAGCGGTTCAAGCAGAGGGGCTGAAACCACAGAATTCACCAGCGCAAATCTAGGGATGGCATGCGGCGAGGCCTTCTGAAGCGCGCGTTTGACCAGCTTGCGGTTCACGAAAGCGCGCCGAGCTTGGATCAAGGCTGTGCTGCAGGCTTGAAACTGTTGTTTGAGTGGGCCTCCGTTCAGCAGCATCACCACAACGTTGTGGCTGTGACTCAGTTCTTGGGCCAGATTCAAAGCCAGGATTGGGGCACCTGTGGTGGATGCCTCATGACTTACAACCAGTGCTGTGGGTTTCCTGGTGTCAACAGGTTGACCACCTGGTTGAACCACCATGCCGATGCTGGTGAGCACACGGCTGACACCCCAGCGAGCCCAAGGTTTGATGCGTTGCCTCAGTGGTGAAGGAATCAAGGCTTGGATGGTCTGGAGACTGGGCATCAGGAGTTTTCAGTGGCAAAAGCGAGTTGCAGCCATGGGTGACGCTTCTGCAAGAGGCGACTCAGCTTGCGTTGGCGTTGATTGGTTTGGCTTTGCAGCATTGAGCTGCCATGTCGCGTGTAAGTAGCAAGGGGCTGCGGGTAGATCACTCCATGCCAGTCCGCTTCGATGAGCTTGCACCAAAAATCGAAATCCTCCCAGCCACCAGGGATGTGGCTGTAGCCACCAACCGCTTTCCAGGCGCTTCGGCGCACCAGTGCCATGGCATCCACGATGTTGCCAGCTTGGAGTTGCTCGCGTTGCCAGGGATGACCATTCCCGACTAATCCATGCTGTTGACCTTGGTCATCGCAGATGCGGATGAGGGGATGGATGACAGCCGTCTGATCAGTGCTGGCTTGGGCAAGTCCAAGGCAGAGTTCGCAAGCTCGGGCATCCATCTGGTTGTCGGCATCCAGCACCCAACACCAGGGAGCGGAAGCGGCAGCGAATGCGCTATTGCGTGCTGCAGCGAGGCCTGAATTGTGGTGGTGCTTCAGCAACAACACGCGGCAGAAGCGATGGCCGTTGGCATCGAGCCATTCTCGGCATTGCTTCAAGCTGTCGTCGGTGGAGGCGTCATCAACAATCACCAGCTCCAGGGCTTGCAGTGATTGCGCATGACAGCTCTCCAGTGCTGCTGAGATGCGCTCGACATAGTTGTAAGAGCTGACGCAGATCGCCACCTCAGCCGGTGTGCCGCTGTCGCGCTCCCAGATCCGATCCGATGTTGGCGATGGCGTCTGAATCGCTGCGGGCTCCGGTTTGCTATCGCTCCGCCAGGCCAGCTCTTCGAGCAGTTCTTCGGGATCGATGGGATGTTGAAACATGGGAACCCCGAGGCTTTGCCAGAGGGGTTGCTCTGAAGCTTCGGGATTGAGGCGAACCAGCTCTAAGCCTGCGTTGCAGCAGCCGTGAATCCATCCCGCTAACAGATGGGCGTGCCGCTGGGAGAGAGCAGGACCCGGTGGAAAGATGGGCAGATGCAGAAGAGAAGCTGGCAGCATCTGCCAGCGGTTGGCGTCACCGTTGCTTCCAACGCATAGCCATTGGTTGCCAAGCGCTACCAGTGCTTCGGGGTTTGGCAGGCCCAACTGAGCGGACGCTTCATCGATGATGCCACTGCTCTCCAGCCATGGTCCTCCTGTGCTGTTGCGTTCGCTGAGGAGTTCGGCATTCACGCTGAGGAGGCGCAGCAGCCTGACCCGTTTCGGATCGGGATCGAACACCCGATCCACCTTGGAGAGATGCAGCAAAAGCGCAGGGCTCTGTGCTGTGCGTTCAAGTGGTTGTAGGTGCAGAACGGCTTGGGTTGTGGCTTCGGGAGCGCAGCTCTGCAGCCTGCTCTCCGCATGAAGTGGGAGGCGGTGGATCCAAAGATGTGCGGTCCAATCCTCCAAGTTGCCGCCAATTAGGCCAAGATTTAGCGTTGTCGGAAGAGAACTTCCCGCCTCTGCGCTGGGGTCTTGCCCGGGGAACCCTGGCTGGTTGAGTGTGCTGAGCTGCGCGAGGCTGAGCGCAGGGATTCCATGCCGTTCCCAGCTCTGTATTCCGGTGCGCAGCGCTTCAGCGTCGTTGTTGCCTAAAGCATTCAGTGCCTGGCGCCAAGGATGCTCGACGGGTGTTGATTGATTGGAAGAGCGTGATCGGGTCGGCGGCTCTGGTTGTTTAGCTGCCCATTGGAGCAGTGGCTGCACAGATCCTGTTGCCGCTTGCTCAAGCTTTCGATGCCATCGTTTCGTTTGGCGGCTGAGGTGTGATGCATCCGAACCGGTCTGGCTGCGGCGATAGTCAGGACGGATGCAATGCAAGGCGTTCTTCAGGGCGGTGGGATCGCTGCTGTTTGGATGGCAGAACTGTTGCAAGGCCTGAATCTGAAGGTCTGGTGCTTCGAACCAGCGGCTGTAACTGACAACGTGCAGGGGCAAATCACCCGCATCGACCAGCAGTTGTTGTTGATGGCGGATCCAAAGAGCCTGCGCGCGCGCAGGCGTCATTCCGGTGGATGCTGCATCTCGGGTGACCAGTGATGTCACCACCTCGGCCGGATCACGAAAGGCGAGGAGCAGCTGCAAAGGCTGATCCAGTTCATCTGCAACCTGCCGCCAGAGAGGCAAGAGCAGTGAGCTGCGTGGATCCTTGATGGCCCAGGGTCCGCTCTGATGCTGTTGATCCTTTTTCAGGAGATGCTTCAAGCAGGTGGCAGCGCGTTGAGCTCGTGCTGTGGATAACCACTCCTGGGGGAGTTGGAGCGTTCCCTCTTCGCTGGGCCACCAGCGCTTTAGATCAATCAATAGCTCTTCTTGCAAGGCCGTGATGTCGGATCGCTCGAAATAGCCTGCGGGGTTGTGGTCATCGCCGGGGATCAGGGGCCCTGGCATGGCGATGCCGAGGGCTTGAAGGATTGATCCCAGCAGAGAGGTTCCGCTGCGGTGCATTCCCACCACCAGGATCAGTGGAGCTGCGCTCATGCTGCGATTCCTGCTCCGTAAACCTTCTTTTGCCATGTGTTCCAACGGGGATTCACGGCTGCAATGCGCTCCAGCTCCGCATCGCTGAAGGTGAGATTTGTGGCATGGCGTTCTGGCCGCGCGTTTTCCCTTGGTGGTGCTTCAAAGGGGGCTGTGTTGTTAGGCAAGAGAGGGAGTAGCAGGCGATTGAGATCGTCATGGAGCGCCTCAAGGCGCAGGGCAGTGACGTGTTCATCGACGTCAAAATATTGAAGCCACCAATCGGCAGCCACCCATGTACCCCCGAGTCGCAGCGAATAAAACAGTCCGCTTCGCACTGGTTCGAAATCCAAATCCGGCAATTGCATGTGCCGCCGTTTGTGCTCCCAGTCGCTGATCAGCCAGTCCTCCAGCCTCCTACTGGTGATGAAGCGCTGGCGAGAGTTGGCTCGCCATGATCCGCGGCTCTCGCGCAGGTCCACGGAATCGTGTTTGAGAGACGTGGAATCGTTGTCCACCTCAACACCGCTGATGCCCCTCTCATGAAACAGACGGTTCATCGACGTCCCTCCTGTTTTCGGGAGATGCAGCCAGAGGAAGGCATCAGCGATGATCATGGTGCACGAGGCCCAACCGGCAGGCGCAGTTTATGAGTGGCAGGCTGCCGGACTTCCTTGGGCTTGGGGTGCAGAAGGGGGGCACCACAAGCCTGCATCGCATGCTGGAGAAGCACCCTGGTGTTTATCTTCCTCCGGCGAAGGAAGTGCATTACTTCAGCCTTAATTACGCGGAAGGAGAGACGTGGTATCGCGCTCAGTTCAGCCCAGCTTCGCCGGCACAGTCTTGCGGTGAGATCACTCCTTACTACCTTTTCCACCCGGAGGTGCCCAAACGGATGCATGCGTCCTTGCCGCAGGCACGCTTGATCGTGCTGTTGCGCGATCCTGTCGAACGTGCGCTGTCGCAGTACTTCCATTCGTGTCGCCTCGGTTTGGAGTCATTGCCAATTGAGGAGGCACTGGCTGCAGAGGCAGGACGACTGCAGACTGCTGCGGCCATTTTGCAGGCCGTTGATGGCCGGCATCGAAGCCATCAGGAGCACAGCTATCTCAGCCGTAGTCGCTATGAGTTGCAGCTTCCGGCATGGGAAGTCTTTTATCCAGGTGAGCAGCTGTTAGTGCTGCGAAGTGAGGATTTGTTCCATAAGCCCGCTGAGATCTGGGCACAGGTGTTGGAGTTTCTAGAGCTGCCAGTGTGCGCTCTTCCGGCTTTGGCAACTCCTGCTAATGCCGGCCGGGGTGAATCTTCCGCCGTCTCCAGAGAGTTGCGTGAACAGTTGCATGATGAGCTGCAACCCACCTATGCATGGGCTGCTGAGCACTTTGGTTTGGAGTGGAGATGATTGTGGCTGAATCTTCCTCCAATGATTCGATTGTTCAGATCTTTATCTCCGATGACGACGGAGATCCGCCGGAGATGCTCCAAGGGGCGATTACGTCTGTTCAGCAATCGTTTTCAGAGCACAATTACACCCGCTACAACGGCGAGAGTCTGAGGACATTTATCTCTCACCACTTTGGCGGAGAGGTTGTGGCGGCCTATGACAAGCTCGTGCCGTATGCGTATAAAGCTGATCTGGGTCGTTATTGCTTGCTATATCAGCTTGGCGGTTGGTATGCAGATATCAGCATCTTGATGCGCCAGACGGTGAAACGGATGAATTCGGCGATCGAGATGGTGTACTTCTCTGATGTTGGAGATGGTGTGGTGCCTGGCCGTAGCCTTTTTGATGTATCCAATTCGCTCTTCTACGCCAGGCCACAACTGGTTGTGTTGGAACGGGCAATTGAGATGGTGGTCCGTCATTGCCGCGAGGAGTATTACGGACTTTCGATCTACTGCCCTACAGGACCTTCAGTGCTGGGGGCTGCGATTGCTGCCCAGGAGCGGAGTGCTGCCCATGTTTGTGGTCATTTGATGGCTCTTACACCCAATCACAACCGCCGGAACTTGTCGTTCGTGTTGCCTGATGGACAGATCCTGGCTTTGTTCAAGAAAGGTTGGATGGATCCTGAAGATGTTCTCTTTGGGAAACGCAAAGGCACTAATAATTACGAGGACCTTTGGACAGATCGCCGCGTCTACGGGGAATCCTGATTCTTCAACGGCTCTAGTTGGCCGACTGCTCGCAGCACCTTGCGCGGCTGTGTCTGCGCGGTGTATGCCTCCTGTTCTTGTGCCCAGCGCTGCTCTCCGACGGCGGCGCCGTCGCGGGGCCAACCCAGGGGCTCCAGCGACTTGAGGTTTCCCTTCCAGTGCTGCAGAACGTGCACCATTTCATGGCTTAGCAGGGTGCAGACCATCTTGGAATCTGGTTTCGGCGTTCTTTTGGTGAGCACGATGTATCCCGGGGCCCCTGGGGTTGCGAAGTATGCAGCATCGAATTGGTATTGGCTTGGTTGTTGCCACTGCACAGCTATACCAAGCCGTTGGGCTTGATCAAGGAAATGTTGGACGCATTGCTCAGGAGGCAGTGGGGGTTGAGGAAGCATCTTTAGTTAAGAGAGCCGCTGACCACTAGGTTCATCAGGGCCAGTTGTCTCTCTACGCAGGCTTTGAGTTCAAAACGTTGCAACACAGTTTTGCGGGCTGCGTAGCCAAGGTCTTTGGCTAGTTCTTTGTTCCTTAGCAATTCGGCAATGGATTCAGCCAGTTGATCCGGCTTAAAGAAATCCACCAGCAGACCGTTGCACCGGTGTTCAATTACCTCCTGGACGGGAGCCGTATTGGATCCCACTACCGCACAGCCGCAGCTCATCGCTTCCAGGAGGCTCCAGCTCAGCACGAAGGGGTAAGTCAGATACACATGGGCTTGCGACAACTGCAGCAGTGGAATGAAGTCGGTGTAGGGCACCATGCCGGTGAAATGCACGCTGCTGGGGTTGTATTGACCTTCGATTTCTTTGAGGAAGACATCCTTCCACTCTCCTTCGGGGCACACGGCGCCGTAGCTCACGCCACTTGTGTTGCCCACGATGACCAGCCGCGCTTCTGGCACTAATCGTTGCAGCTTTGGGATTGCTCGGATCATCGAGTGACAGCCGCGATAAGGCTCCAGGCTGCGGTTCACAAAGGTGACAATTTGGTCGCCACTTTGTAGGAGAGTTCCGTCGGCCAGGATGACGCTTCGAGGTTTCTTGACTGGGCAGGCCTTGACGGTGTCGATCCCGTCGTGGATCACGCTCATCCGATTCCTAAATGCCTTTGGGTAGCTGCTGCGCTGGAATTCAGTGGGGGTAACTGACCAAGTGCAAGACTGCAAGTTGAGAAGGTGGTTTGCAGTCTTCATCCGGATTCCTGCGCATTGCTGCCATTCAGGCTTCCCCTGCAGTTCGGGGTCGAAGTCGTAGTCGAAACCTCGCGGGTTGTAGAAGAATTCTTCGTAGGTGATGAGGGGTACTTCAGGCCATACATCTCTGAGAAAAAGCAGTTCACCCCAACCGGGATGACCGCAGATCAGATCAGGGCTGAAGCCTTTCTGTTTCAGCTGAGCAGCGGCATGAGCGCACGACTCACCCCTGATGGTTTTGGTCTCAACGTCGGTGACGAACGGATGCAGCCCTGGTTGGTTGCCACGGCTGATGCCATAGCGGAAGTATTGGACCCCTTCGGGTAGCTCTTGATCTGACTCCTCGATCCCAAGCCCGATGATCTGATGGCATTGCTGTGCTGCAAGAGCTCGCAAAATGTGGATGTACTGGCCGGGGAAGCCCTGATGCACGAACAGCAGCTTCACGGCGGCGGTTGGAGGTGTATCTGATTATGGTGCCGCAGTTTTCAGGAATCGTTCGTGTCGGCTCTGCGCCTACGGGTTGCCATTCCCCATTTTTTTAGGGAAGGCTCCAGTGACAGTACTGGTGGATACGGGTCTGGCCGTCGTGGCAACCGGTTGTCTCGCAGCTTGGCTTTGGCTCGTTGCCTGGGCAGTGTCTTGGCGCTCAACCGGGCTTCCCAGGATTGGATGATCAATATCGCTGAATTGCAACTTGAGCGCGCACCAGTATCCAAAGTGGCGGGTCTGCCCGGTGTAGCGGTGGAACTGCACGTCTTTGTGACAGGCGACTGTTGGATCCAAGAAGTGCTGGAGCTTTTTATGCCAAGGATTCGGGTTCACCGGCTTGAGCTGGAGGATCCGCGCCAGTTGCCGCTGGCGACAGTGCGTAAGTTGCTGGATTGTCATGACCCTGCTCCACTTTCTCTGTATCTAGAGGATGATTTGGTCATCAATGACTCGAGGTATATCGACAAGCTGGCCTGGTTTCATGACCGCACTGATCATCGGTTTGTGTTGATGCCCCATCGCCGTGAGCCCACTGTGGCCAATGCACCAGAGCATCTTTATGTTGATGGCCCGATCAAGCCAGTTGATCAGACAGTGCCAGTGTGGGCTAAAGATGAAGTTGTGCAGGCGCATGTGCGTTTCTGGGATGGTCAGGAGATTGATTTTGCAGAGGTTGCCAATCCTCATTCGGGCTGTTTTTGCATCAGTACGCCTCAATTGGAGAAGCTGCGTAGTGCTCCATGGCCGCCTGATTCGTTCGTTGGGCCTCTTGAAACTGCTGCGACAGGAACAGTTCTGAATCATTTCAAAGTGCTAAAGCCATCGCTGCCTTTCCGTGAATTTTTGACAATTGAACATGGGAATCCGTCTTTTTTAGAGACACTAAAAACGCTTCCCCGGCGTGAGGTGATCTCATGAAGGCCGTCATCCTTGCCGGTGGTCTCGGCACACGCATCAGCGAGGAAACGCATCTCAAACCCAAGCCAATGGTTGAAATTGGAGGGCGTCCAATTCTCTGGCACATTCTTAAGCTGTATAGCCATCATGGAATCAATGATTTTGTGATCTGCTGTGGTTATAAGGGCTATGTGATTAAGGAATACTTTGCTAATTATTTCTTACATAGCAGTGACGTGACCTTTCACATGAGTGATGGTCGAATGGAGGTGCATCGTCAGAATGCAGAGCCCTGGCGAGTGACATTAGTGGATACAGGTGACAGCACCAACACAGGTGGTCGTTTAAAGCGTGTCGCTTCCTATCTCGATGCAGAACCGTTCTGTTTCACCTATGGCGATGGCCTTGCTGATGTTGATTTATCGGCCCTCGTGGCATTTCATCTTAGCCATGACAGACAGGCTACGGTCACAGCAGTGCAGCCTCCTGGTCGCTACGGCAGCTTGGCTTTCGCTGAAGATTGTGACGAGGTGATGGGTTTTGTTGAAAAGCCTCAGGGAGAGGGTGGCTGGATTAATGGTGGTTTCTTTGTGCTGGATCCTGCAGTGTTGGATCGGATTTCAGGCGATGCCGTCAGTTGGGAGCTCGAACCTCTGCGAGGTCTTGCTGAAGAGGGGCAGCTCGTCGCCTTTCGCCACCACGGTTTCTGGCAGCCGATGGACACCCTTCGTGAACGTAACTTGCTCGAAGATTTTTGGCGGGAGGGTCGTGCTCCTTGGAAGAAGTGGTGATGACCACCCTGAACCTTGGCTTTTGGCGCGGTCGACGTGTTTTGCTCACTGGCCATACTGGATTTAAGGGGAGTTGGCTAGCGCTTTTGCTGTTGGAGCTGGGCGCTGAGTTGCATGGTTTTGCTTTAGATCCTGAGCTTGTGGAATCTCCGGCTCAGCCTCTGTTTATGGCATTGGGTTTGATGGAGCGGCTTGGACCACGCCACCGGATTGGTGACCTTCGCGATTTGCAGACCATCGCGGAGGTGGTTGCTGAGGTTCAACCTGAGGTTGTCTTGCATTTAGCCGCACAGCCCTTGGTGCGCCGCAGCTACAGCGACCCTCTGGGTACCTGGAGCACAAATGTGCAGGGCTCTCTTCAGCTGCTTGAAGCGCTCCGCCCGTTGTCAAATCCCTGCAGCGTGGTTCTGGTCACTACCGACAAGGTCTATGCCAACCGAGAATGGGAGTGGGGCTATCGGGAGGAGGATCGTCTCGGAGGCCACGATCCCTACAGCGCCAGCAAGGCTGCGATGGAGTTAATGGCCGCTAGCTGGAGGGCCAGTTTTTGTGGTGTGGCACCCCATCAAACGCCCATGCTGGCGATCGCCACGGCTAGGGCGGGCAACGTTATTGGCGGAGGTGATTGGGCAGTCGATCGGATTGTGCCAGATGCCATGAGAGCCGCAGCGCAGCGTTTACCGATCACTGTTCGCAACCCACAGGCCACCCGGCCTTGGCAGCACGTGCTCGAGCCGCTGGTGGGATATTTGCAGTTGGCCGAGCGACTCAGTACTGATCCCCAGGGCTATGCCACTGCTTACAACTTCGGCCCGGAGCTCGATGCCAACCGTTCGGTGCAGGATCTTGTTGAGCATCTTTTGCAGCATTGGCCTGATGCAGATGGCTGGTGCGATGCATCTGTCTCCGGAGCCCCCCATGAGGCAGGATTTCTTCATCTTGTGGCAGACCGTGCAAGGCAGCAGCTGGGTTGGAAGCCGCGCTGGAACTTTGAGGTCACCGTGGCCCGAACCGCCGATTGGTATCGAAACGTACATGAAGGGGTTGAGCCATTGATCTGTTGTTTGGAGGATCTGCAGGCTTATGGAGTGACGATTGATGGTCACTGAGTTACGGGCTACATCGATAGACGGTGTTTGGGAGCTTATGGGGCAGCCAATGTCCGATTCGAGGGGAGCTTTTCTTAATGGTTTCCGTGCTGAGGAGTCAGCCTTTATGCAGGCCTGGGGAGGACGTCCGATCGCCCAAGTGAATTTCAGCCGCACCGATGCGGTGGGGACTGTTCGCGGTCTTCACTTACAGGCTTGCCCTCACAGCGAAGCAAAGCTGGTGCGTTGTCTGCGCGGCCGGGTGTGGGATGTGGTGGTGGATCTGCGGAAAGGTTCCGCTACCCAAAACCAGTGGCATGGCGTGGAACTTACCCCCGAAAAAGCCAATGCTTTGCTTATTCCCGAGGGCTGTGCCCATGGGTTCCAAGCTTTGGCGCCTGGTAGTGAGCTTCTTTACCTTCACTCAGGTTCCTGGGTGCAAGAGGCCGAGATAGGCATTCATTGCTGTGATCCCGATCTGGCGATCCGGTGGCCCCTGTCTCCCTGTGGCCTCAGTGCACGTGACCAGCATCTGCCGATGTTGTCGAGCGATCAGCCATAAGCTCCTGCCATGAAGCACGTTTGTCGTCATTGCGGATCATCCTTGGATCACCAGGTGATCGATTTGGGTCATCAACCTCCAAGCAACGCCTATTTGTCGGCGGAGCAACTCGCGGGTCCAGAACTCACCTATCCGTTGAGGCTGCTTGTCTGCACCAAATGTTGGCTAGTTCAGCTACCTGCTCATGCCGCTGCTGAGGATCTGTTCACACCTGATTACGCCTATTTTTCAAGTACATCGAAAAGTTGGTGCTCGCATGCGGAGCATTTTGTCGAGAAAGCTGTCCAACGTTTGACTCTGGGTCCGCAGAGCCATGTTGTGGAGCTGGCATCCAATGATGGATACCTATTGCAGTTCGTTCAACAGCGTGGAATCCCCTGCCTGGGAATTGAGCCCACACACGCCACAGCTGAAGTTGCCCGCGCGAAGGGAATTCCAACGTTAGAGCGCTTCTTTGGATTGAAGCTGGCTGAAACTCTTGAACGTGCGGATCTGGTAGTGGCGAATAATGTGCTTGCTCATGTGCCAGACATCAACGATTTCCTGGCGGGAATTGCGTATGTCCTCAAGCCAAATGGCTTGGCGTCGATCGAATGCCCTCATTTGCTGCGGCTGCTGCAGGGCAATCAATTCGACACGATTTATCATGAGCATTACAGCTACCTGAGCCTGCAGGTGGTGCAACGGTTGGCTGCTACAGCAGGTTTGATAGTGGTTGATGTTGAGGAGCTGCCTACCCATGGTGGAAGCCTGCGGCTGTGGTTGGCACCTCAGAATTCTGGCCGGGAGCCCAGTGCTGCAGTGCGTTGCGTGGCGCTCCAGGAACAGGCGGCGGGGTTGGAGTCTCTTGAGGCCTGGGCCGACTTCCAGCTCCGCGCGGAAGCCGCCAAGAATGGTTTGCTGCGCTTTCTCCTCAAAGAGCACGAGGCTGGTCGCAGTGTGATGGGATACGGGGCTGCTGCCAAGGGCAACACGCTGCTGAACTATGCCGGCGTGCGTTCCGATCTCTTGCCGGCTGTCGCTGATCGGGCCACAAGTAAACAGGGCCTTTGCCTTCCTGGCAGTCATATTCCTGTGATCAGCCCAGAACAGCTTGCGGCTCATGATCCGCATACCTTCTTGGTCTTGCCCTGGAATCTCATCAATGAGGTGGCGCAACAGTGGCCTGGCCGACGCTTAGTGACTGCAATTCCAGAGCTCAGGCAGCGGGGATGACTTCATGATTGGGCCTTGAAGGCTTCCGGTAGGTTTTTAGGAAAGGGTGCTGGGTTCGTGTCAGGAGGTGTGACTGGCGTGGTGGGAATTACGTCTGAAGCCTTCCCTAAAACTTTGGATCCTTGGTTGGCTGTCGGCTGTATTGGTGCAGGCAGCAGCGGCTTCAGCAGGCTGAGTAGGTGTTGCTGACTGGCTTGAAGCAGTTCTCGTCGGACGTCGAGCCTCTCCAGCTCGTTCTGCGCTTCAGTGAGGAGGGCCACAAGTTTTTTGCCCTCTTGAGAAAGTTGGCTCACCTCGTAGTGAGAGCCGTTGATGGTGATACTCGGGATTTGGTCGGCCTGCATCCGTTCTGTTTGAGGCTTTGATCCACATTCGCACCCATGCTTGAGTTAGTGCGCTAGGAACATCGAGATATGGCCTGATCTGATGGCGTTATCCGCTGCAGACGATTCCTTGATCGAGATCCATCCGACTGCCCAGGTCTCTGCGCTAGCCGACCTTGAGCGATCTGAGAGGGGGACACGGATCTCTATTGGGCCTGGCTGCCGGATCGACAGCTTTGTGAAGATTAAGCCTGCTGGTGGCAATGGCCACGTGCGGATTGGGGCCCACTGTTATTTGAATTCAGGCTGTGTGCTCTACTCCGGGAACGGCATCACCATCGGCAACGATGTGCTGATTGCTGCCAATTGCACCCTGGCGCCGGTGAACCATGCTTTCCGAGACCGTGGGTGTCTGATCCGCGAGCAGGGCTTTCTTCCAAGCCGTGGTGGAATCGTGATTGAGGATGATGTATGGATTGGTGCCAATTGCGTGCTACTCGATGGTGCTGTGTTGAGAAAGGGATGCGTCGTCGCGGCCTGCTCGCTCGTGCGCGGTGAGATGCCGAGTTACAGCATCTGCCATGGCACACCGGCTGTGCCGGTGGACGTGCGGACGGCCTAAACAAGAGCAATGGTGATGCATCCCATCACGGTGCTGGGGGCTGGGGGTTGGATCGGTTCCGCACTTGTTGACGAACTGCGCAGGCAAGGTCATGCAGTGCTGCCGGTAGGGCGCTGTGAGCTGAATGACTGGCTGCTTAGCGATGAAGAGCTGGGACCGGTGATTTATGCCATCGGTTTGACAGCTGATTTCCGTGAGCGCCCTTTCGCCACAGCGGAAGCCCATGTGGGCTTGCTGAGCTTGGTGCTTCAACGCTGCGGTCTTTCCCAGATGGTATTTCTCTCGTCAACCAGGGTCTATGCCCGCAGCAACGCGACCGATGAGGCCGCGGCTCTCCCCTGTCTAAGTTCTGATCCTTCCGATCTTTACAACCTTTCAAAGCTGATGGGAGAGGCCTTGGTGCTTCAGGATCCAAGGCCCGGCCTGAAGGTGGCGCGTCTTAGCAATGTTGTTGGTGTCGGGCAGCCTGTAAGCACATTTTTGGGCTCACTTCTGAGCGAGGCTCGAGACTCGGGCAGCGTGACCATTCAGCAACCGCCGACGACGGCTAAAGACTACGTAGCCCTTCAGGATGTGGTGCGTCTGCTGCCGCTGATCGCGTGTAAGGGGCGTCAGCGGCTTTACAATCTCGGATCTGGGATCAACACCTCGCATGTGGCGGTGGCGGCCTGGCTGGAGGCTCAGGGGGTCAAGGTTCGCTTCGCTTCCGAGAGAATTGAAAAACCTCACTTTCCTGTGTTGTCGATTGACCGGTTGTCAGCGGAATTCGAGCCACCTGGTGATCCTTTCCTGCAGACTCTCTTGTAGAACCAAAGCAATGCATGAGTCTTCAGTTTGAGTATGACGATGCGGCCGGTGTGATTCGTCATAACGGACGTGAACTAACTCTGGCGGATCCTGAGGCGTTTGAGTTGATTAGCCAGGCTTGGCTGCGTTCCGGATGGGACACCAAATATGTGTACGGCTTTTCTTGGCTAGGTCGACCCGTGATCCAGCTGCCTGAGGACATGATGCGCATTCAAGAGCTGATCTATGGGCTGCAGCCTGATGTGATTGTGGAGACAGGCGTGGCGCACGGGGGATCTTTGATCTTCTATGCGGGCCTCTGTGCGGCGATGGGTAAGGGCCGTGTGGTCGGTATAGACATTGAGATTCGGGCCCACAATCGTGAGGCGATCGAAGCTCATCGGCTCAGTCCGATGATCACTCTTGTGGAGGGCAGCTCAATTGCACAGGAGGTGCTGCAGCAGGTGAAGGATCAGATAGGTGCTGCTGAGACGGTGCTTGTTCTGCTTGATAGCAACCACAGTCGGGACCACGTGGCTGCTGAGCTCGAGGCCTATGGCCCCTTGGTCAGCCCTGGTAGTTACATCGTTGCTTGTGACGGCATCATGCAGCAGGTAACTGGTGCACCGCGTACACAGCCTGATTGGAGCTGGAACAATCCCATCAGCGCTGTAAATACATTTTTACAGGCTCATCCGGAGTTTGAAGCCCATGAACCTCAATGGCCTTTTAACGAAGGCATGATTCGACAGCGCGTTACTTATTGGCCAATGGCATTCTTACGCAGACTGTCAAAGTGAATTTGACTATTCTTTCAAGAAATTACGTTAGATCTATGGCTGGCTTTGGAGAAAAACCTTCTGGTCGGAACAAGCTTGGCGCTGCTGATTTGCTGAAGCGGGCCTTGGCGTACCATCGCAACGGTGATGTTGTTCGCGCCGAAGAATTTTACATAAAGGCCATTGCGGCTAGTCCTAAAAACCCTGTCGCATTGGTAAATCTAGGTGTTCTTTATAAACTTAGCGGACGCTTTTCTTTGGCTAGGGAGTGTTATCAAAAGGCAATTCAAATAGCTCCAGATTTTCAGGCAGCCTATTCTAATCTTGCCAACCTTTTGCAGCTTGAAGGCAGTCTGGCTGAGGCTTTAGAGGTTATAGATAAGGCAATAGTTCTTGATGGCTCCACTCCAGAGGTTCATATGAATAAAGGAGTTATTCTGAAAGATTTAAATAGGTACCAAGAGTCATTTGATGCACTCTCAAAAGCCATAGAATTGAAGCCCGATTTCGCAGAGGCACATTGCCATTTTGGCCTGCTATTACGTCAATGTACTCGATTCGAAGAAGCAAAAATTCATTTGGAGATTGCCCTTAGGATTAAGCCTGCTGATCAACTCAGTCTTAAAGCACTAGGTCAAACATTGCTCTCTATGGGGTCTCATCAGGAGGCTTTGATACACTTGCAAAAAGCCGACGGGGCCATACGATTTAATCTCAATCGAGGAATCGAACTATGTCGTTGATTTTGACTAGACACTCGCTCCAAGAAACTTCTTGCTACCCACATTTCATTGGATCTTGGCATTTGCAAGATTTAGGCATTTGTGATGGTCTGATCAATTATTTCGAGCATCATCAAGGTCAGCAGCGCCCTGGTATTGCCGGTTCAGGATATTTGCGTTTAGATATCAAGGATAGTGTTGATATGCCAATTGCACCTTTAGAGCTTTTGAGTGACAATAGTGAATTATTTAAGAGTTATTTTGAGCATCTGTTTTTGTTTTATGGTGATTATATAAAGCAGTGGCCTTTCCTTGAGGATTTGTTCGATAGTCTAGAGATTGGTTCCTTTAATTTACAGCGTTATATGCCTGGCCAGCATTTTAAAAAGGTTCATACAGAAAGAGCTGGCCTCTCTTCGCTGCACCGCTTGTTTGCTTTTATGACTTACTTGAATGATGTCGAGGAAGGTGGGGCAACTTGCTTTAGCCATTATGGACTTGAGATTAAGCCACAGAAAGGTTTGACATTGTTGTGGCCCGCAGAGTGGACTCATGCACACTGTGGAAATCCAGTCGTTCGAGGCTCAAAATACATTATTACGGGCTGGTTGAATTTTCATGAATAACATATTTTGGATCTGAGTATTTCTTAGGTGAAGCCCTCTTCGTTGTTAATAGTTAACTGTTTTTACTGGTTTTTGGCTTGGGTATTCAGCGATTGTTTTATTTGGTTCATGCACAAGCTAAAGTCCTGCGCAAATTTTTTGGAGTTGCAAAGGGGCGATCGCTTGATTTCCTCGCGTAGCGATTGTCTGAGATTAATTCTCATAGCCTGATTTTCAGCAAGAGTGAGTGCAATTTGCTTGAACTCTTCATCAGTGTGGGCTATCCATTCTGGATGACCAGCATGGTGAAGAATGGCACTGCAGACCCTTTGGTGAATGTTGGGACCTTGCAGGCCAACCACAGGTACTCCCATCCAGAGAGCATCTGTTGTTGTGGTGCCACCGGTCACTGGGAAGGTATCGAGAGTGATGTCAATTTCGTTATAGCAATCAAGATAATGCCGATTTTCTTTTCTATTGTTGTAGAAGTGAATTCGCTCGCTGTTGATCCCTTCTCCTTCAAACTCCTTTATGATATTTTGGCGGAGAAGATAGCTTTCAAACTCTCGTCTTACAAATAAGAATTGAGAATTCGGCAATTCTGAAAGGATCGATGCCCATCGTTGTATTGTCTTCCTTGTCATTTTATAAGTATTGTTTAATGTGCCAAAGGTCAGAAATCCCCGATTCAATTCTGGAATGGTTGGTGTGATAGGCACTGGTGCAATTTCTGTGAAACATACTGTTGTGCCATCACTAATCAGCGCTTTTTCGGTGATCAGTTCTGAATGTGTGGGGGCCAAGTATTGATCTAAAAAAAGATAATCCATTGTCTCTAGCCCACTGGTACCAGGAAATCCAAGCCAGCTCACTTGTGCTGGGGCCGCTCTCCATGCAAGTGAGCCAGTGCGTGAACCGTTGGTAAAGCCGGTTAGATCGAAGAGTACATGAATACCATCGCCCCGAATGATTTCCGATAACTGTTGCGGTGATAAATCGTGAACCTCTCTCAGCCTGTTTGTACTGGCTTCGAATCGTGCCCGCCATGAGTCATGCTCTTGAAAGGTGCTGTAGCAGTTGAGAGAGAATTTTTCCCGATCGAGATGTTCAAAGAGTGGCCAAATAAAACGGGCTACGGAATGGTCGCGGAAGTCTGCACTGATGAAACCGATTTGCAAAGGGGTTTCTTCGCTCAGGATTGGATTCTTAAAGGGTTTTAAGGGCTGTTCTTCTGCCTTCTTAAGTTGTTCCTGACCCCAGCGTTCGACTGTGCGACGCAGTTGTAATTGTTGCTCAATATTTTCTGATAGTGTGAGTACTTGGAGGAATGATGAGGATATGAAGGCTTGGGGAATATTATTGATAACTTCCCACCAGTTAATTTTTTCTAACCTCTCATGGTCGCAAACTCTTCTCAGATGAGTTAAGTGGTCTAGCCAAAGAGTTGGCCTTTTGCACTCTAGATTGACAGCCAGGCTGGAATAAATGAAAGCCTGGTCGATCTGGGCATTTAGATGATATTGATTGGCAAGATTATTGCATGCATTTGAGTTGCTAGGGTTGATTGTCAGAGATTTTTTGAATGCCTGAATTGCATCATTGTTTTGCCCGAGGTCGGCCAAAATTGTTCCCAAAGTATTTTGCGTGTCTGAGCAATTTGGATTTATTTTTATGCACTGATTGATGAAATGGAGAGCATCTTTGTTCTGTCCAGAGCGCTTTAATAAAAGGGACAAATTTCTTAGTCCCATTAGATGTTTTGGCTCTAGAGCTAAAAGTTCGCAGTGAAGAATGATGGAGTCAAGGTCCCTGTTTTGTTCTGCTGCGTTGACTGCTTCTTTGAAAGTTTGTTGGATTTGGTCCTTAAGTATTGTTTTGGCTTTAGGGCGATTCTTTTTTAAGGCCTCAATTACTTCTTCCCATTTTCTCTCTTTTATGTAATGCTTTGCAGTCGCATTGATGCTTGTTTTGTTGTTCGCTGAAAAGCCAGTTACTTGCTTGTTCTTGCTGTGATGTCGTTTTGGCACCAGTTTGAGCTCGCAGACCTTGACGAGACATCAATTGTAGCCTGCTGGTTGTGTCATTTTTTCCTACTTGTGTTCAGGGCTGGCATTGCGTGGAGCCTGGCTTTTGAATTGATCCATATCTTTGGAAGAATCGAATTATGGCCAAAGGTCCATTTCATTATGGTTGGCGGATTAATTTGCTTTTGCGTATTAGGCCTGATGTTTGGCTTGTAGTAATAGATTTAAGTGTATTTTGTGAGCAAGTTTTATTGGCCATCAACAGGATTAAAGGTCGCTTCCTTTGTGAAGGTAGAATATTTTTGGGTTGCCTCTAAAAAAACCCTCGCCATCCAAGATGGCGAGGGCTCGTATCCACTCATGAGAATGAGTTTAGAGGGTGAAGTCAGCCAGGTTGCCGTTGGCGACGTTATCAACAGTGATGCTGTCGAACGTTCCTAAGGAAACCAAAGCTGCATTTCCTGCACCGGCGTATGTCACGGTGTAAAGGGTTGCAGTCGCATCAGCGTTAGCATCAGTTGAAGCCAGCAAATAGACGATGTCATTTGCTCCTTCACCAGTCAAGCCCTCTGCATAAGTTTCGGCTTCCGCTGCATCTGCAATATCTGCACTGGCAATGACGAAACCAGTGTTTGCCCCAAGAGCCGCTCCGGCAGCGAGGCGTTGGGCAACGGTCCCGTTCCCTCTCAACGCGGCGTTGTTGGCTAAGCCGCCATCGCCAAAGAGGGTATTCAAAATGTCACCACCGCCATCAATGGTTGAGTCGGTGTATGAGTCGGTTCCGTTAGTGGTTCCATTGGATCCATAGCTAAGTACGTCAGCGCCATCACCGCTTGCGACTGTGTCGTTACCGGCACCTCCAGAAAGGGTATCGGTTCCTGCACCACCACTAAGTGAGTCAGTGGAAGCAGCGCCGCTGAGGCTGTCCGCTCCAGCTGCACCGCTGAGGCTTTCGGCCGCTGCACCACCAATTTCTGTATCTGCACCGGCTGACCCGAGAACAGTAAAGGCAGCACCAACATCTGCAACATTCACAGAGTTGTTGCCAGTCGCATCTGTATCAGCTGAAAGGTCGACCGTGGTCAAACCAACGGTTGCAGCGTCAGCATCGAGTTCGATGTCGATTGCAGCAGAGGCAGCTGCAAATGCTCTGATGGTGGAAACGCCAGAGATTTGAGTAGCTGCGAAGGTGTCAGCACCATCGATCTGGAAAGCAACAGCGCCGTTGTTGATCGCAATAGCATCGGTGCCCGTTCCGCCGTTGATGACGTCTTCAATAGCGTTGGCCGCGTTGAACAATTCGGTAGCCACCGTGTAGACGAACTGATCGTCTCCATTGCCGCCACTCAGCGCGTCAACACCTGCGTTTCCTTCAAGTGTGTCTGCACCAATACCACCATTCAGAGTGTCGGTATTGCTTCCTCCTTCAAGGCTATCGGAACCAAGACCTCCAGCACCCACAATGGCTGCAGTTGCAAGCGAGGCATTGATTGTGTCCTTACCTTCGGCCCCTTGAAGTGTCGAATTGGTTGAGCTGAACCCTTGAGAAGCGTTAATTGACACAGTGAATGTGTCGTCACCTTTATCACCTTTGACCAGTGTATTGGCGAGTGATGCAGCGGCCCCGATCACGATACTGTCATCAGCTGCCCCGCCGTAAATGCTGCTGCTGCTTGCGTTACCAGACAGATTAATGGTGTCGCCTTGCTTGTTTCCGTTGACGATGCTGCCGGAAACTGAGCTGAGGAAAATCGAATCAGCGCCTGCTCCACCCTTAAGGGTGCTTGTTACTAGTGCAACACGATCATTGACAGTGCCAAAGGTGTCTGCATCAGCGTTCCCGTTTAAGAAGCTGGTTGTAAGTGAACCTCCTCCAAATCCAAAGGTATCAGTACCTTGTCCACCTTTGATAGTGAAGTTCGAACGTGAAATTGCTCCACCAAGGTTGACTACGTCTGCTGCTGGTTGAGCACCCACAAACACGTTTGTTGTGAGATCAGAGTTGATGGTGATTGAGTCAATCCCTGATGTGCCTGCGAGTGTCGTAGCTGCACTTCCGCTACCTGGAATCGTGGTAAAAGCCATTGATGGAGAAGGTGATGGTTATAAGGATAATGAAAAAAAAAGGCGCCTTCAACGAAGGCGCCAAGATTTGATCAATTTAAGAGATCAAGCGAAGTCGTTGGCGACCAAGACTGCACCGGTGAAGACGATAGAAGCACTACCGTTGTTAGCGGCAGTTGCGAGACTTCCACCGTTGGAGTTGATATAGAGGGTGTCAGCACCTGTATCCAGGTTGACAGTGAACTGTTGGGTTCCCTCTGCGTAATCACCTCGAATGAAGTAACCACCAGCGGCAAGAGCATTCACATTGTTATTGATGTTCCACTGTGTGGCGGTAGCACCAACAACGTTGGCTTGGTCAACGGTTGTCGCAAATCCAATGACGGTGTCAATACCGTTGCCGAAGGTGATGACCGAGTTGTCCTCGGTCAGTCGGCCATTAGCACCGCCGATGTTTGTCCAAGCAACAGTGGCTGCTGCGGAATCCGATGCACCTTGGTTGATGGTTTCGGTGTTGGCAGCACCAGCAACGAGGGTCACAGTGTCTGTACCTGTGCCGGCAGTGATGACGTCAGCACCAGCAGTGTTAGTGATGGCGTCAACACCTGTGCCACCAAGAACGGTGTCAGCAGCGGTGCCAGAGGTGATGATGTCACCTTCGCTACCACCATCAATGGTGGCCGCTGCCGTAAAGCCAGCCATGGCGATGGTGTCGATTCCGGCGTCGCCGTTCACAACGAGCCCAGTATCGGTGGCCGCACGTGCGTTAACTGTCACCGTGTCATCACCTGCACCACCGTTGATGGTGTTGTTGGTGAAGGTGTTGGTTGAGTTGGCTGCAAGTGCAGTAACAGTGATGGTGTCAACACCTGCACCACCTTGGACGAAGCCTGAAGTGTGAGTGCCTGCGCCGAGAGTCAGCGTGTCGTCGCCGAGATCACCAGAAACGCGGCTGCTAGAAGAAGCTGTTGCGTTGATGCTGTCATCGCCTTGACCACCGAAGAGGGTGGCTGTTGCAACAGTTGCAGCAGTGGTGGTGTCGTTGCCTTTGTTGCCGTTACCGGTGCTGGCTTCAATGGTGCCGATCTGGATCAGATCGTTGCCTTGTCCGCCGAGAACGGTGCTGGTGAAGAAGTTGGCGTTACCAGCGGCATTGCCGATGGTGTCGTTGTTGGAGTTCGAATTAACGAAGCTGCTGGTGATGGAAGCACCGGCGGTGAAAGAGATGGTGTCAGTACCTTGACCACCTTTCAGTGTGCCGTTGCTCAGGTTGGCGGTAACACCGATGGTGTCAGCGGCTTGCTGAGCGCCGATGAAATAGTTATCGACAGTGGTGATGCTTCCGAAATCGACCCCGGAGGTACCCACAATGGTGGTTGCGGCTGCGCCGGAGCCCGGAATGGTTGTAAAAGCCAAGGGTATTTTCGAAGAAAATTGGACAATGAGTGTACGGGCTCCGCGGGGGACTCGTCAACTCACCCACGATTTTAAATGTCACTCGATGTTCCGGCAAGCTGGACAATCTTCAAGTTGTCCTTTGCTGACATCCACTGGCTTGACTGGTGACTCAACCCTTCCCATGAAAATCATTGACCAGTACTAAATTACTGGTACGGCTCTATCTAGCGCGTCTGGGTTTTTTTGGGGCTCTCTTCGCATATCCAGAGAGGAAATGTGCTGCCTATGCAAAAAAGGCATAGGCAGAGTGAATGGATACAGCTGCAGCCAAATGGGGCGATCTCAAAGTCGTCTCAATGAGTCTGTTTTGTCTTTAAATCCACCAAGAAGCAGTTGTAGGTAGCTCACTTTCCTCAATTTGATATTCGCACTGAGGCTCATGCCAGGCTGCAGCGGCAAATTTTGACCGTTTTTCAGCACTAGCTCCTGGTTTTCAAGAGATATGATCGCTGGGTAACGGTATTCCAATAATTGTTTTCCTGGATCAGGCGGAAGAGCATCTGAACCAAGCCGGTCAACCATCCCATGTAGAACTCCAAAGTCAGTAGCGGGAAAAGAGTCGATGCTCAAATCAACCTTCATTCCTGTCCTCACAAAACCTATATCACTGCTTGGGATTTCTACTTTCGCTTCTAGCGCATTAAATGGCACGATTTTCATTAGTGTTTCGCTGCTTCGACCAGTGAAGCCACGGCCTTTTGGCTGGAGGTCAAACACCACCCCAGTGACAGGAGCTCGAAGAACTTGATACCGGAGAGTAACTTTCGTTTCCGCTAGGTCGGAGCGTAGTGTTGAAATCGTAGATTTAAGCTGCTGTAGATCTTGCTTGAGAATTGCTTGCATGCGAAGCCCATCAAGGCGCGTTTCGCGTAAACGGCCTTCTACTTCTTGAACCGTGTTACGTTGCTGAAGATACTGAAGTTCAGCAGAAGCACCTACTTCCGAAAGAACCTTATAGCGCTGAAGAATCTCTTTCTCGAATAAAACCTTTTCTTCTAGAGTATTAATAGAATCCTGGTTTAAACGAGTGTAACGATCGAGTTCTACTTGTTTGAGCTCAAGTTGCCTCTGAGTGAGACTCAAGCTTTCATTGATTGAGGATAACCTTTGTGCCGAAGCTTCAGTATCGAGCTTGATCAAAATCTGATCTTCATTAACTCGATCTCCATCTTTGACAAGAATTTCTTCGACGGTGCCTCCAATCGGCATTTGAATCTCTTGAACTGATCCAATTGGCACCAGTGTTCCCGTTGCAACAATGATTTCTTCAGTTTTGGCGAGTGTCAACCAGGTGACAGATAAGCCAGTAGTAGCAATTAAGCCCCACGTAATAGCTGATACCCAACGATTCGATTGTTTGAGCACTGTTTCATCATGATGTTGCGACGAAACACGTTGGACCAAGATTGTCTGGGCATGCTTCAACAGGTTCATTTAGTTCGCCTCCTGTTGGCGGTATAGGGCAAAATAGCGACCATTCATGTCCATAAGTGAATCATGCGTGCCTTCTTCGACGATTGCCCCTTGATGCATCATGATGACACGATTGGCTCGCCTGATTGTTGACAGTCGGTGCGTTATAAAAAATACGGTACAATCCGATAAATTGTCTAGAAGATTATCGCAAACTTTGCGCTCCGTTTCGTAATCCAAAGCACTTGTTGCCTCATCCATAACAAGAAGTTTTGGGTTGCTCAAAAGTGTTCGTGCAATGGCGATGCGTTGTCTTTGGCCACCACTTAACGCGCCTCCTCTCTCGCCCACGGGGGTGCTGTAACCCAAAGGTAATTCCATAATGAAATCGTGTGCGCAGGCAAGCTTTGCGGCTCGCACAATTTCTTCGCTGTCTGCGTCAGGATTGGTTAATGAAATATTATCTGACACGGTTCCTGAAAATAGTAGGGGATCCTGAGGAACGATTCCAATCTGTCTTCGTAATGAATAAAGCTCAACTTTATCGATATCATATCCATCAATCTTGACTCGACCGTTGCTGGGTGAATAGAGACGAGGTAAAAGCTTCATTAAAGTGCTCTTGCCGCTCCCACTTTGTCCAACAATGCCTACGAATGTGCCGGAATCAAAATTGAGATTGATGTTTTTAAGAACAGCGGGTTGATTGGATTTAAAGCTAAAGCTTACATCTTCAAACATCACCGTGCCATCAATTGGGGGTAGCGGAATTTTGGCTTGATCGGATTCATTTGATTCAACAGGAGTATCAATCACATCGGCTAGACGTTCAAAGCTGACTTTCAGTTCCTGAATGTTTTGCCAGATTGTCGATAGGCGCAATAGCGGCTGAGTGACGTACCCTGAAATGATTCGGAATGCTATTAACTGTCCTAATGTTAATTCACCCCTTAATACCAACGCAGCGCCTACCCAAAGAACCAAAAGCTGTGAAAGTTTTTGAAGAACTTGACTGGTTTCTGTAACTGCGGTTCCGGTGATTGTTTTCTCGAATGTTTTAGATATGTATTTAGAATAGAATTCTTGCCATTTCCATCGGCTTACCATTTCAACGTTCTGAGCCTTTACGGTTTGAATTCCTGTTAGAACCTCTACTAGATGACTTTGGGTCTTTGCGTTTTGCTCGGCGGCTTGACGAAACTGTCGCCGGAATAATGGTGCTCCGAGAAGTGTTATGCCTACTTGAATGGGTAGAACGGCAAGGGCTACGAGGGTCAGCAGCCAGCTGTAAAAAGCCATTACAACGATGTAGATGACCGAAAATGCCGCATCCAGAACGCTTGTTAAAGCAGTGCCCGTTAGGAAATTACGGATTTTTTCAAGCTCAGCGACCCGAGTTCCTAGTTCGCCTACTGGGCGACGATCGAAATAGCCTAGAGGTAGGCGTAGTAGATGGTCGATAACCTCAGCGCCCAGGCGTTGATCAATTCTGTTAGTAGTCTCTGTAAATAGAAACGTGCGTAAGCTACCAAGTACACCCTCAAGGAGGGTGACGATAACCAAACCTATTCCAAGTACCTGCAAGGTATCAAGGCTTCGTTGGGAGATTACTTTGTCGATAATTACTTGAATTAGAAGCGGATTTGCTAGGCCAAATAGCTGAACAACAAATGATGCGACGAGCACCTGGACGAGAATGCCTCGATAGCGGCTGAGCGCGGGCATGAACCATGTCGGCCCGAAGCGTTGTTCCGGGGTGTTGATGGCACGCTCCATCAGGAGAATTTCGATGCCTTTGGGAAATTCTTGCTGCAGCTGATCTAGCGGCAAGGCAACTCTGCCGTGACTGGGGCTGGCCAGGATTAGTCCATTTATGTCACTGCGAATGGCCACAGCAAAACTGTCTTTCCAGGCAACAATGCTTGGAACCTGCAGTCTGGTTCCCATTTCTGGTGGCGCCACGGCAGACACCACGTGTAGCCCGAGACTCGCGCCCAGCTGACCACAAAGTTGAATGTTGAGGCTTTGTCCTCGATTCAGGCAGTCGCGCAGGATTTTTTCAATTGAGTCGCGACGAAACGGGAGTTTTAATTGGGTAGCCAGCATCTGGAAGCAGGCTAATGTTTCCTCGAGTTCTCCTTTCGCTTTGATTAGCTTGAACTCGCTGAGCGGATTGGTCTGGCCTAGATCGAGCCCCCCCCTTTGCAATGATCGGGGAGCATCTTTGACTAGGCCTGACGTGATAGGCACCTCTGATCGTTTGTTATCTGGGTCTTCGTGTGAAAGGTCTAATAGCTCTTGTGGAATAGCGATCACCCTTCGGTCGAAGGGAGGTCTGGATTCGGGCAGAGGTTGAGTAGGATCAAGAATGCTGCCAATCGGCTGATCTGTGTTAGCGCTGGCTAGAAATAGAAGCTGCCCTTTTTTTGCAGCCTGCTGTTCATTTTCGACATTGATTAGTTGGGCTAATTGTGCTGTTTTCGCAAGCCGCTTCAGAAGGGAATTATCGCTTCGAGCGTTTTTTTTCTGATAATTTTCAAGCAGTGCAGCTAGTTCTGCCGGCCAAAGTGACTGATTGCACCAATTCCTGAATTCCGTTTCCGATCTGTAGAGCTCAACGATCAAGCTGTCAGGAACTGCTAAGGCAACCAGTGGCGTGGATGCCGAGACTGATTCGCAAGCTTCGGTTCGCAGCAAGGATGCTAGGCCTACGCAGCTCCCAGGGCCCATGCGTGCCAGGGTTGCCAGCCGATTCTTCTCGCTGCCCAGCAATCGACATTCCCCTTCCAGCACCCAAAGTGCATGAGTTGGCATGGTTTCCGCTGCAGACAGCGGTTGGCCAATGCGAAATCTCAGTAAATTGCTGTTCGATTGCAGTCTGAGAGCGCCTTCTGAGCTGAGCTTTGCAAAAGCCTCAAGCTCTTTGAAGCGAATTTCGATTGGGGAGGTGGTGTCGGGAGTCGGCTGCGTCATTCGGCGGTCGTTGCGACACCTGATCAGTGGAAGCTAGGCATCTTACGGGCAACCTCCTCCTTTACCCACTTATCAAATAATTCTTGGCTGAGCTGTTCGGCCATGGCTTCGTCGAAACTGGCCGGTGTGTAGCTCTCTAGGCGCATTACAAGCCACCAGTCCCCTACACGGAAAGGATGCAGGAGAACCCCTGGTTTGCTGATGCGGAGGGCTTCGGCAACGCTCGGGTGGGCCTGGGTCATTGGCACCGGGCCGATGATCCCCTTTGTCTTGCGCTCCGGTCCTTCTGCGAACTCAGCAGCTAAGTCCCCAAAACTGGCCTCGCCCCCGTCGATGCGCAGATAAAGCTCTTGTGCAAGGTACGCATCTTTAGTTCGGAGCAAGCTGTAAACAACCCTGTCTAGTTGGTTTTTTCTTGTTAAAAAATGGGCTTCTGCTTTGTGAAGGT
>JBJBBS010000001.1:286751-1956706 GCA_047286215.1 Synechococcus sp.
CGGTAGTGGTTTCGGCAGTGTTGCTTGACTCTTAGTGGCAACGAGATTTGCCAATTGAGATCTTCTTCATGCCAGCCAGTCTTTTTTAGGAATGCCTCTATTGCTTCAGAATCCTCGAGTCCATTTTTTTTCAAAAACTGATTCCGCGCCGACTCGAGATCCTCAGCCGAGGGCTGTTCATTTCCAACGGCATCAGCGATGATTTGTCGTTGCAACAGCGTCATCAAAAGATTGTGGCGCCGTAATTCGGCTAGCAGGGCACGGTCATTGCTCATGAGGCAGAGCTTAGTGGTCATCGTTGCTCTGTTTGATTTGGTCCTTTCAAATTCATTGCAGGTTGTCGGGTCATGCCTTCTTCGCTCCATGGTCTCAGTTTGTTCCATCCGCAAGGGCACCTGGCAAGGCCTTCTAATCCCTTCGGTAAAGACATCGCTAATGCGGCGCTATTCCGTGGCCTGCTCAACTTCGGCGGCTTCCGAGAGGTTGCTGTGCTTAACCAGATCGACCTGAGTGCCGATCAGCTGGCTGTGGCTCTTGAGTCAACTGAAGCCATATGCCTACGCTCGGCTTCGCTCAATGACACTATTTGGCCTGCGAAGCATGGAACATTGCTGCGTGGGCAGCCTTATTTGTCTGACCTGGCTTGGTTGCGGCGCAATGCAGGTCTTGATGAGGCTTACAGTCTGGTGGGTCTAATCCACACGATTGCGCCACCGGCGGTCCGTCAAGAAATAGCGGCTGCCGCGCTGGCCCCCACTCATCCTTGGGACGCACTTGTTTGTACGTCGCCGGCGGTCCAGCAGGCCATGGTGGCCATGTTTGACGCGCAGGCGGAACACTTTGCATCCCGGTTAGGGGCGATCCGTGCCCCTCGGCCTCGATTGCCATTGATTCCTTTGGCCGTCGACACAGATCGCTTAGCCCATGAAGGGGGTGATCAAAAGGCTCGTTTGGCTCTGCGCGAACGCCTCTCAATTTCAGAAGACGACATCTTGGTGTTATGGGTTGGGCGGCTGTCTTATTACGAGAAGGCTTTCCCACAAAGCATGTTCCAGGCGATGCGGCTTGCTTCGGAGCAAAGCGAGCGACGGATGCATTTCGCTTTGGTGGGATGGTTCCCAGGTGGTGAAGCAGAAATGCAGCTGTACGAGCAGGCGGCGAATCACCTTGCACCAGATCTCAATGTGCTTGTGATGGATGGCAATGATCCCATCACCGTTGCTCAGAGTTGGGCTGCCGCCGATGTGTTTTTGTCGCTAGTTGACAACATTCAGGAGACCTTTGGGTTGACACCGATTGAGGCGATGGCCGCAGGGCTGCCGGTGGTGGTCAGCGACTGGGATGGCTACCGGTACACCGTGCGTGATGGAGTGGAGGGTCTGTTGGTGCCCACACTGGGAAGCATGGGCGGTCGCCCGGGTGAATGGTTGTCTGGGCTGCATAGCCTTGGGCTAGAGACGTATCAGACTTATGTGGGGGCAACAGCTCAGCACACGGCTGTGCATGTTCAGAGGGCGGCGGCCGCTTTGGTTCGATTGGCCGATAGTCCCGATCTGAGGCAAGCCATGGGCGCTGCCGGCCAGCAGCGCGCGCAATCGATGTTCTCTTGGCCTCAGGTGGCCCGGCTGTATCGCGATCTGTTTGAGGAGCTAGCCGATCTGCGACAGGCTGCTTCTGTTGATGATTCGGCTGCAGGAGCTCACCTTCATCCAAGTCGCGGCGAACCCTTTGCCGATTTCAAACACTTCGCGACCAACGTCTTGGAGGCGGATCTCGTGATGCGTTTGTCTGCGGGGGCAAGTCCTGCTGATCTCCACGACAGGCTGACGATTCAGCTCAACGGCCTGTATTCCGGGTTGCGTGGTACGACTGAGGAGGCGAGTGAGTTGCTGCAGCGCTTGGAAGTTGCTGGAAATTCTGGGCTTGTCGTGGATGAGCTTTGCAGTGGTTTCCCGCAAGAGCGCCGACCATTCTTAGAAACCACTTTGGTGTGGCTGGCCAAGATGGATCTGGTGGATTGGTTGCCGCGAAATTGAATTCACTTTTGAGACCGCCGTCAGAGCTCAGTAGGCTGGCGCGCAGACGATTTGGCGCTTTCCATGCTCAAGCTGCTGCTGGGTGATCCCAATGCCCGCAAGCTGAAGCGGTATCAGCCGATCGTGTCGGACATCAATCTGTTCGAGGAAGAGATTGCTCCTCTCAGCGACGACGACCTACGCCGCCGCACGGCTGATTTCCGCCAGCGGCTTGATAACGCGGGAACGCTGGAGAATCAGCGCCCGCTGCTCGATGAACTGCTGCCTGAAGCCTTTGCAGTTGTGCGCGAAGCCGGCAAACGGGTGCTGGGCATGCGTCACTTCGATGTGCAGCTGACTGGCGGGATGGTGCTGCATGAAGGCCAGATCGCCGAAATGAAGACCGGCGAGGGCAAAACCCTCGTGGCCACGCTGCCTAGCTATCTCAACGCTCTCACCGGACGTGGTGTGCATGTGGTGACGGTGAATGACTATCTCGCTCGCCGTGATGCGGAGTGGATGGGCCAGGTTCATCGCTTTCTTGGGTTGTCCGTCGGGCTGATTCAGCAGGACATGGCCCCAGCCGAGCGCCGCAGCAATTACGGCTGCGACATCACCTATGCCACCAATTCGGAGCTGGGCTTCGACTATTTGCGCGACAACATGGCCGCTGACATCAGCGAGGTGGTGCAGCGCGAATTTCAGTACTGCGTGATCGATGAGGTTGATTCGATCCTGATCGATGAGGCACGCACGCCTCTGATCATTTCGGGCCAGGTGGAACGGCCTCAGGAGAAGTATCAGAAAGCGGCGGAGGTGGCCTCCTATCTCACCAGGGCCGCTGAGATGGGTAAGGACGGCATCGATCCGGAAGGTGATTACGAGGTGGATGAAAAGCAGCGCAGCTGCACCCTCACTGATGAAGGTTTCGCTAAAGCCGAAGAATTGATCGGTGTGAGCGATCTCTACGACCCAAATGATCCTTGGGCCCACTACATCACGAATGCCCTGAAGGCAAAAGACCTGTTCACCCGCGATGTGAATTACATCGTTCGTGATGGTGAAGCGGTGATTGTGGATGAATTCACGGGTCGTGTGATGCCGGGTCGCCGTTGGAGCGATGGGCAGCACCAGGCGATTGAAGCCAAAGAGCAGTTAGCGATCCAGGCTGAGACCCAAACATTGGCATCGATCACCTATCAAAACTTCTTCCTGCTCTATCCGCGTTTGGCCGGCATGACCGGCACGGCAAAAACCGAGGAAACAGAGTTCGAGAAGACCTACAAACTCCAGACCACCGTTGTTCAGACAAATCGGGTGCGTGCCCGTCAGGACTGGGTGGATCAGGTTTATAAAACCGAAGACGCTAAGTGGCGTGCTGTGGCCAAAGAAACGGCCGAGATCCATCAGCAGGGCCGACCTGTGTTGGTGGGAACCACCAGTGTGGAGAAAAGCGAGCTGCTCAGCACCTTGCTGGCAGAGCAGAATATTCCTCACAACCTGCTCAATGCCAAGCCCGAAAATGTGGAGCGGGAAGCAGAGATCGTTGCGCAGGCCGGTCGTTCAGGGGCCGTCACCATCGCTACCAACATGGCTGGACGCGGCACCGACATCATTCTTGGCGGCAATAGTGATTACATGGCGCGCCTGAAGTTGAGGGAGGTGCTGCTCTCAAGGCTGGTGAGACCAGAAGAGGGGCATCGTCCCCCCGTGCCCCTGCAGCGCAGTAATGACAGCGCTAGCGGCTTCGCTGCCAAGGCTGCTCCTGCTTCAGGGCCCCATGGCAGTGCCCCCAGCGAAGCCCGGGCGATTGGCAATCTCTACCCTTGTCAGCTTACCGATGGCACAGATCAGGCCCTTGCTGATCTAGCTCGTGATTTGGTGAAGGCCTGGGGTGACCGTGCTCTCACGGTGATCGAATTGGAAGATCGCATTGCCACTGCTGCAGAGAAAGCGCCCACAGATGATGAACAGATTGCAGCGTTGCGCTCCGCCATTGCTCGTGTGAAGGCTGAGTATGACGTTGTGGTGAAACAGGAAGAAGAGCGAGTGCGCGAGGCCGGCGGTCTTCATGTGATTGGCACTGAGCGCCACGAATCGCGCCGGGTTGACAACCAGTTGCGGGGTCGTGCTGGCCGTCAGGGCGATCCGGGTTCCACCCGTTTCTTCTTGTCGCTTGGCGACAACCTGCTGCGCATTTTTGGGGGGGATCGTGTGGCTGGCCTGATGAACGCCTTTCGGGTGGAAGAAGATATGCCGATCGAATCCGGCATGCTCACCCGCTCGCTGGAAGGGGCCCAGAAGAAGGTGGAGACCTACTACTACGACATCCGCAAGCAGGTGTTCGAGTACGACGAGGTGATGAACAACCAGCGCAAAGCGGTGTATTCCGAGCGCAGACGCGTGCTGGATGGTCGTGAGCTTAAGAAACAAGTGGTTGGCTATGGCGAACGCACGATGAATGAAATTGTTGAGGCTTATGTGAATCCGGATCTTCCTCCTGAGGAGTGGGATGTTGCTCAGTTGGTGAATAAGGTTCAGGAGTTTGTGTATCTGCTCGAAGATCTTCAGCCTGAACAGCTTCAGGGCTTGTCCATGGAAGAACTCAAGGCCTTTTTGCAAGAGCAGCTACGCAATGCTTATGATCTCAAAGAAGGGCAGATCGAGCAGCAGCGCCCTGGTTTAATGCGAGAAGCAGAGCGCTTTTTCATCCTTCAGCAGATTGACACTCTTTGGCGTGAACATTTGCAGGCGATGGATGCTTTGCGTGAGTCCGTTGGTTTGCGCGGTTATGGCCAGAAAGACCCACTGATTGAATATAAAAATGAGGGTTACGACATGTTCCTCGACATGATGACCAACATGCGCCGGAACGTGATCTACTCGATGTTTATGTTCCAGCCCGCGCCACCCGCTTCAACAACCGCGTAAGCCTCCAGCCCCAGGAGCGGGCCATGATTTGAATCTGTTGGTCTTTCTCGCCCAGTGTTTGCATTAGTTCCTTGATGGTTGCGTCGGCCTTGGAAAGTTGTTCTCCAGCCGAGTTGATCTGTTGGTTTAATTGATTGCTGCAACGCTCCAGATTAGTTTCGCTGCAAAGCAGTTCGGCTTCTTTTTGGTTGCAGTGGGTTGTTAATTGCCGGTAATGCAGCGCAAGCAAGGAGGTGGCCTGTTGAAATTCATCAGGCCGAGATGTGAGCACGCTGAGCGACGCAGCGTTGGATGCTGTTGCAGGTGGTGTGTCACAGGCAAGCCCCCAATGATGACCAGACACTTCGCAGGCATGGGCTACGAGGCGCTCAATTGCGTGCAAGCTGCTTCCATCCACTGGCAGAGGCTCCGGGGGCAGCGTTTCCAATGCGCCAACGCACCGCGTGAGCGGGGCAAGGGCGGCCGGTCGTGCCCAGAACATCCCCCCAGCAGGAAAGACGAGCAACGCATCACGATGCACCGGCTGCTCCATTGATTTGGCGAGTTGGCTCGCCAATTCGAAATTCATTCCCCAATTCAGATAGGGGCGAATCAGTTCAGGCGGTTGTGGCATGACTACTCCAAAGGCGGGGTCGTTGGAGAACTGTTGGCGGAGAGCCAGCACAGTGTCTCCATCAGGCAAGAGTCGTTTCAGCAGTTGGTTCAGCCAGGCGTCTCCAAGATCGGTTTCTAGGGAGCGCTTCCCGTGTAGATGCAGCAACAATGCTTCTTGCTTCAGTTCGGGCCAGAGATGAAGCAAGAGAGGCCCGAGGTTGCGTCCGCGATTCGCACAGACCCTCACTTCAGCGACTGTTGCTAGTTCAACGATCGAGCTTTGCTGCAGCATTGCAGTGATGGCCTCTACTTTGGCCGAACTGTCTGTGCTGATCCAGAGCCGCAGATCCTGGAGCCCTGAACGGCAGGTTTCCAGGGCGGCCAACAGCGTTGGCAGGGTTTCGAGGTAATGCACATGCAGGTGCACGGCCAGCGGTGGGAGGGGGCTTGCGTCTGTCCCCGATCCTGTTGGCTCGCCGTAGTGTGCTCGTTGTAGCCGCCAGTCCAATCGCTGTTCGAGGGCTGGCGAAGGCACCAGCGTCGGCATCCCGTGGGGGTGAGCGATGTTCAGTTCGAGGTCGCCGCAGGGGATGGAGCTGGGCATCAGGGGGATGATGGTTGCAATGTTGGAGATCCAGCACTCAAATCGCAGAGGCCAAAGCTCCTCACAGGTGTATCAGTGGTGATGCGCAGTGCACAGGCATCGACAACGCGATGCAGAAAGTCACCCCGGCGATCGCTCTGCCAGATGCCACCTCCGATGAAATACAAACCTGGCAGCAGACCACTGTTGAAGTGGAAGGTCATCGTGAAGACTTCATCGCCTACACAGTTGGGACCGGGATGCTGCTGCCCGGTGATGCGAATGCCAGTCTGGTTGGCAATGTTGCAGGCCAGCTGAAGATCCATCAAGGACTTTTCGGCGCGGTAGGAGAAGCGCAAACTGAAGCCTTGGCCAACGGGGATCAGATTGGCTGGCGTTCCGTCTTGATTCAGCACTTCCACCGTTTCAATGCGAATTCCGCGGGCTTCGTAGCTCACGCTTGAGCTGGGCACCAAGTTCGGATCATGCTCAGCTTCGGTGAGCTCTTCCTTGTGCGTTTCAGGCTGATCGCTGATGCCCTCGGCGCGTTGATCGTTCACCTGAGTAAGCAAATCCTCCCATTCTTCAGCGGGTGCATTGTTCAGCCGTTGGTATGTGCTGGTGATCAATTTGGGTGCGCCCATCAGCTTCAGTTCGCCCCCGCTGAGAAGCAGGGCTTGGTCGCAGTGCTGAAGAATCTGCGGGCAGCTGTGGGTGACCAACAAGATGGATGTGCCGTTTGCTTTGAGTCGCTCCAAGTGGGAGTAGCACTTTTTCTGGAACATCTCATCGCCAACAGCCAGTGCTTCATCCACCACCAAGAGATCAGGCTCAACATGCGCTTGAACCGCAAAGGCCAAGCGCACTGCCATGCCGCTGGAATAAGTCTTCACCGGCTGGTGGATGAAATCACCGATGCCCGCAAATTCGAGGATGGCATCGAGACAGTCCTCGATTTCGTCGTTGGTGAGTCCTAAGAGGGCTGCATTCAGATAAACGTTTTCGAGTCCGCTGAACTCTGGGTTGAAGCCGCTACCGAGCTCCAGCAGAGCGCCGATGCGTCCATTCACCCACACCTTTCCGCAGGTGGGTGTGAGGGTGCCGCAGATCAACTGCAGCAGTGTGCTCTTGCCGGAGCCGTTGCGGCCAACAATCCCGAGGGTCTGTCCTCGTTTGAGCTCGAAGCTGACGCCCTGCAAGGCCCAAAACGGCTTGTAAAGCTGCTTGCGTTGGCGCCAGAGCGCCTGCAGGAGTCGATCGCGGGGATGCTCATAAATGGGGTAGAGCTTGCCAAGTTGCTCGACCGCGAGGGCTAGATCAGAGGACATCTGCAAACCCCCGTCGCGCTTTGCTGAACAGTCTGTAGCTGAGCTCGCAGAGCCCCAGCATCAGGAGAAAACCCAGCACCACATAACTGGCGCTGGGCGCTACGCCTTGAACGAGCACCCGCCTGCTTTGTTCGATCACCACCACCAGGGGATTCAGCCCCATCACGGTTTGCAGAGCTGGGGGCAAAGCCGAAAGGGGATAGAACACGGCGCTCATGAACATCAACATGCTGACCGCCACGCCAATCAACTGGCCCAGGTCGCGCAGGAACACCCCGAGTGCTGACAGCAACCAGCTCATGGCCAAGCAACCCAGCAGGAAGGGCAGCCAGACCAACGGCAGCAACAGCACGGTGAGAGGCACCTGTTGAACAGCGATCAGCTCGAACGCCAACAACACAATGGTGCTGGTGCAGCCGTGGAACAGCGCAGCAGCGACAGACACGGCACTGAGTGTTTCCAAAGGGAAAATCACTTTGGTGACGTAATTCACATTGCTGAGAATCAGCGTGGGTGCCTGTGTGGCGCATTCGGCAAAGATGTTGAACGTGATCAAGCCTGCAAACAGATTGATCGCGAAGCCCAGAGATCCAGCCTGTTCCAGATCACCCCAGCGGGCCTTGAACACCGTTGAGAACACAAAGGTGTAAACCCCGAGCATCATCAATGGAGTCAACAGACTCCAACCCCAGCCCAGGATGGATCCTCGGTAACGGCCAATCACCTCGCGTTCGCTGAGGCGCCACCACAATTGCCGATTGCGCACGAGGCTGGTCACAAAACTCAGGCCGCGATGCGCGTTGGTTTGCGTTTCAGCCACTGGGTTGCGCGTCATGGTTCGCGTCAGCTGTTTTCACGTTCGCCGAGAAATTCCAGGATTTCCCGATCTTTCAAGTTCTGAGATTTGCCGGGTTGGACATCGCTGAGTGGCCGTCCGGCTGCAACGGCTTTGAGGCAGGCCTGGAGTGTTCCCACTTGGTTCTCGAGTTGGTCAATCCTTTCCATCAGATTGCGGATCACATTGGCTTCTGCATCTGGCAAAGCGGAGTGGGCCAAGGGATTGATGCGCACACCGCTCTGGTGGATCACCCGACCGGGGATCCCCACCACTGTGCAGTCGGCGTCAACATTGCGCACCACCACGGAGCCTGCCCCGACTCGGGTGTTGGCTCCCACTTCAATGGCTCCAAGCACCTTGGCGCCGGCTCCGATCACCACGTTGTTAGCCAGGGTGGGGTGACGCTTGCCGTGTTCTTTACCCGTTCCTCCCAGGGTGACGCCCTGGTAGAGGAGGCAGCGGTCGCCCACTTCGGCGGTTTCGCCGATCACGACGCCCATGCCGTGATCGATGAAAACGCCACGACCGATCGTGGCGCCAGGGTGGATCTCCACGCCGGTGAGGCTGCGGCCCAGTTGACTCAGCAGGCGGGCTGGCAGCTTGAGGGGCAGCCTGGAGCGCCAAAGCCGGTGGCTAAATCGGTGCAGGGTCAAGGCCTGGAAGCCTGGGTAGCAAAGCAGGATCTCCAGCGGACCGCGCGCTGCAGGGTCACGTTCCCGGATGATCGCCAGGTCGGCGCGGAGGTGGTTAAACATGCCTGGGCTCCGCGCTCTCAGCACCTGAGGGCGTCATTGTGGCAGCTGGCAGTGCTCAGCTGGTTTGCAGCCCGATCTCCTTGCGCAGCTGGTCGATCGTGTCGCTGCTCAGGTAGCTCTCCGCGCAATGCACCTGGGGCATGCGCATCAGCTGTGAGCGGTGCTGGCGCAGGCTTTGCTCGACGAGGGGCATGCTGGGGCGATCGCAGAGAACGTGGCTGGAGGCCCTTAGCAGGGCCAGAAGCCGGCTCTGCACATCGGGTGTTGCGGTCATTAGCAGCAGTTCATTGCCGCGCATGCTGTGAAGGATCACTTCCGCAGCCCGCAGGATGCCTGGGCTGATGCTCACCAAGCCCACGCAGCTGCCCTGGCGAAGTTCCTTGAGCATGGCCAATTCGCCGCGGAAGTCGTTGAGATCCACAGCCACGGCTCGCACGCCATGCTTCTTGGCCAGCTCTTCCACCGGTTGAAGGAAATAACGGCTGGTCACCACCGTGCCGTTGCTGGCGCTGTCGAGCACGCTTTCCAGCTCTTCCATCGGCACCACTTCAACCGGCACGTCGAGGCAGGGCTCCAGTTCTTCGGCGATCAGCATCGAAGCGCCGATGTCTTCGCGGGGCGTGCTCACCAGCACGCGGGCGCCACAGCGCAAGCGCCAGTCAATTTCGCGGGTGAGTAGGTCGCGCGTTTGCTGCAGGGTGCAGCCTGCATTTAGCAGTCCGTCCACGCATTTACGCACCTCTTTGTCGATGTCGGTGACTCCGCGGTTGCGCATGGTCACTGGCGAGCGCATCTCCCGTGGCTTCTGTTGGTCGCGCACGTAGATGCCGGAGCCGGCCATGGCCTCCACCACGCCATCCGTTTCCAGTTGGCGATACACCTTGCTGATGGTGTTGCGGTGCAGTCCGGTTTGCATCGCAAGCTGACGGGTGCTGGGTAGGCGATGCCCCGGGGGGTAGTGCCTTGCTGCGATGGCGAAACAGATTTGGTTGTAAAGCTGGGTCGACGCCGGTATGTCGCTTTCCTGCTGGATGTGGAATCGCACGCCGGTGGGCCGGATCAAGATGCGGCCACCATACGGAGTGAATGGCTCGGTGACAATTGGCTGGGTGGTCCGTGTCCCTATGCCAATTCCTGATCAGTCGGAAATTTCGGCCCGCTGGTGTGAGGTGGATGGCGGCCCGGTGCCCCTGCGCTGCTGGTGGTCGCACCCGGAGTCGGCACCCGGAGGTCAGGCCGATGCGGCACGTTTTTGTGACGATTTAGGGGCCAAGCCGGTACGGGAACGTGCCGTTTTGGTGCTTCCCGAGGTGTTTGGCGTGAATACCTGGGTGCGTTCGGTGGCCGATCGATTCGCTTCGATGGGTGTTCCGGCATTGGCGATGCCGCTGTTCGCTCGCACGGCTCCGGAGTTGGATCTCAGTTATGGCGAGATGCAACTTCTGCGTGGCCGGGAGCACAAGAATGCGACCACATCGGCAGAAATCCTGGCCGATCTACAGGCGGCGATCGCCTGGTTGGGCCACGCCTTGGAGGCCTCCGATCTTGAGATCACCGTGGTGGGGTTCTGTTTTGGTGGGCATGCGAGCTGGTTGGCGGCCACCCTCCCTGAGGTGAGCCGCAGTTTCGCCTTTTATGGCGCTGGCGTGGTGCAGGGGCGGCCTGGTGGAGGGGCTCCCTCGCTGGAACTCCTCCCTCAGGTGCAAGGGGAGCTCACCTGCCTTTTCGGCCTGGAAGATCCGCTGATCCCGGCCAGTGATCGTGCTGCGATTGAAGCGGCCTTGCGCGCTGCAGATCCTGATGGGCGGCGTCTGCGCGCTGTGAGCTACGCCGATGCTGATCACGGCTTCATGTGTGAAGCACGCGCTGCTTTTCACGACAAAGCCGCCAGCGCAGGCTGGCGGCTCTTGAAAGACGCTTTTAGGGTGGGTTGATCAGCTGTTGCTGCTGGGTTTGCCAACCGTTCGTGCTGCGCGTGGTGGCGCTGTGATCGTGCGCACAGCCTTGTTCACCACTTCATCTTTGTCGTCTTTTTTCACCAGCGGTGTTTTGCGTGGCGTGAGAAACATGATCATGTTCCGGCCTTCGCGCTTAGGAGGCTGCTGAATCTCAGCCGGTTCTTCGAGATCTTTCGCCATGCGGCGCAGCAGTGTTTCGGCCAGGGCGGTGTGCTGGATCTCGCGGCCGCGGAAGATCACTGTGCACTTCACCTTGTCGCCGGCCTTGAGGAAGCGCTGGGCTTGACCAATCCGAACATCGTAGTCGTGCTGGTCGATTTTGTAGCGCATCTTGACCTCCTTGACTTCGGTCTGGTGCGACTTTTTCTTGGCCTCTTTGGCTTTCTTTTCCTGCTCGAACTTGTATTTGCCGTAGTCCATGATCCGGCACACAGGCGGATCAGCTTTTTCGCTCACCAGAACCAGATCGAGTTCCCGCTCTTTGGCTACAGAGAGAGCCTCTTCCCTGTCGATTACCCCCAGCTGGGTGCCGTCGGCGTCGACCACCCTCAATTGGGGATAGTTGACGCGCTCGTTGATGTTGGGAAGCTCCCGGACGGGAGCGCGGCGGTCAAAACGGGGACGTGGTGGCATTCAGTGAGTGCAGGGGCGGCTTGGCTGCAAACAGACCAAGCGATGTTGTATTGCTCACCCTAGACCCGCTTGGATCAGCTGGGTGGCTTCTTTGAGGGCCTCAGCATCACTGAGCCAGTGTGGTTGATGCTGACGCCGGAACCAGGTGCGCTGGCGTTTGGCGAATTGCTGGGTGCGTTGGGTGGTCTGGTCGATGGCCTTGTCTTTGTTGAGGCGGCCGTCCAGCACTTGCAGGGCCTCGCCGTAGCCGATGGTTTGCAGTAGCGGCAGCTCGGCTCCGTAGCGTTCCTTGAGTTGGCGGGTTTCTGCCAGCAGGCCGCTGGCATACAGCTGTGCGGTGCGCTGGCTGATCCGCTGGCGCAGATCTGCCGGGTTCAGGCCCAGTTCCAGCACCCGCCAGGGCGGCGGCTCGGCGCTGGTCTGGTCGCTCATCGGCTGGCCGGTGGCGTAGAGCACCTCCAGGGCGCGCTGGGTGCGCACGGCATCCGCTGCTGCGATGCGTTGGCCGGCGGCGGGATCAGCTCCCTGCAGCAATTGATGGCAAACCGTTTGGCCCAGGTCGGCGAGTTGCTGCCGCAGAGTTGGCTGGGGTGGAACGGCTGGCGGGCGCAGGCCACTGGTGAGGGCCTTCAGATACAGACCGCTGCCCCCCACCAGGAACGCTGCGCCCCGCTGCTGCAGGCTGCGGTTTACCGCTTCGGTGGCTTCCTGCTGGAACTCCTGCAGGGTGATCGGTTGATCGGGGCGACGGAGATCGAGCAGGTGATGGGCCACCCGGGCCTGCTGGGCGGCTGTGGGTTTAGCGGTTCCCACATCCATCTCGGCGTAGAGCTGGCGGGAATCAATGTTGAGAATCTCCAGCTCAAAGCGTTCCGCTAGTTCCACCGCCAGCGCCGTCTTGCCGCTGGCGGTGGGTCCCAGCAGCACCACCACCAGTGGTGGATCCTGTGCTGCGTTGCGCACAGCAGGTGGGCTGGAGTCAGGCATCAAGCGGGAAGGGGGTGCACCCCTGTAAAAAATGACGCCTGAGAGGCCTCTGTGAGCGTCTCTGTTGCGCCGGTGGTAAATTCAGCCTGACAGGAAGCCTGGCCGACCGAAAGCGCATGAGCGAAGCCGCGAAAGTTCAGGCGGCCTACGGTGCCGAACAGATTCAGGTGCTGGAGGGTCTTGAGCCCGTCCGCAAACGCCCTGGTATGTACATCGGCACCACGGGGCCGAGGGGCTTGCATCACCTTGTGTACGAGGTGGTGGATAACTCTGTTGATGAAGCGCTGGCGGGGCACTGCAACGAAATCCAGGTGGTGCTGGGTGAGGACGGCTCCGCCTGCATCACCGATAACGGTCGCGGTATTCCCACGGATGTGCACCCCCGCACGGGCAAGAGCGCTCTAGAGACGGTGCTCACTGTGCTGCACGCCGGTGGCAAATTTGGCGCTGGTGGTTACAAGGTGTCCGGCGGTCTGCACGGTGTCGGCGTGTCGGTGGTGAATGCCCTGAGTGAATGGGTGGAAGTCACCGTTCGCCGTCAGGCCAAGGTGCACCGTCAGCGCTTTGAGCGGGGTGCGCCTATCGGCACCCTGGCGTCGGAAGATCAGCCGGCCGATGAAGGCGGTCGCACTGGCACCAGTGTGCGCTTCAAGCCTGATATCAAGATTTTCACGGGCGGCATCGTTTTCGATTACGCCACCCTTTCGGCGCGTTTGCGTGAGCTGGCCTACCTCAACGGCGGCGTTCGCATCGTGTTTCGCGATGAGCGTGAGTCGGCACGCGACGCCGAAGGCAAGGCACACGAGGAAATCTATTTTTACGAAGGCGGCATCAAGGAATACGTCGCCTACATGAATGCCGAGAAGGATGCGTTGCATCCTGAGATCATTTATGTGAACGCCGAAAAGGATGGCGTTTCGGTGGAAGCTGCGCTGCAGTGGTGCGTCGATGCCTACTCCGACAGCATCCTCGGCTTTGCCAACAACATCCGCACCGTTGATGGCGGCACTCACATCGAGGGCCTAAAGACTGTGCTCACCCGCACGCTCAACACGTTTGCTCGCAAGCGCGGCAAGCGCAAGGATTCCGATTCCAATCTCGCTGGCGAGAACATCCGTGAGGGCCTGACGGCGGTGCTGTCGGTCAAGGTGCCCGAACCTGAATTTGAAGGTCAGACCAAAACCAAGCTCGGCAACACTGAGGTGCGCGGCATTGTCGACAGCTTGGTGGGTGAGGCCTTGAGCCAATACCTGGAATTCAATCCTGGTGTGATTGACATGATCCTGGAGAAGGCCATTCAGGCCTTTAATGCAGCTGAAGCCGCTCGCCGTGCCCGTGAGTTGGTGCGCCGTAAGAGCGTGCTGGAAAGTTCAACCCTTCCGGGCAAGCTGGCTGACTGCAGCACCCGTGACCCATCCGAATCTGAGATTTACATCGTGGAGGGCGACTCCGCTGGTGGATCCGCGAAGCAGGGCCGTGATCGGCGCTTTCAGGCGATTCTTCCCTTGCGGGGCAAGATCCTCAATATCGAGAAAACTGACGACGCCAAGATTTACAAGAACACGGAGATCCAGGCGCTGATCACAGCGCTCGGTCTGGGTATCAAAGGCGAAGATTTTGATGTGAAAAACCTGCGCTATCACCGCGTTGTGATTATGACTGACGCTGATGTGGATGGTGCTCACATCCGCACTTTGTTGCTTACTTTCTTCTATCGCTATCAGAAGGAATTAGTGGAAGGCGGGTATATTTACATTGCATGCCCTCCCCTTTATAAGGTTGAGCGCGGCAAGAAGCATAATTACTGCTACAACGAATCTGAGTTGCAAAAAACGATCGAAGGATTTGGCGAGAAAGCTAATTACAATATTCAGCGATTCAAGGGTTTGGGTGAAATGATGCCCCAGCAATTGTGGGAAACCACGATGGACCCCACCACCCGCACGATGAAGCGGGTGGAGATTGAAGATGCCCTGGAAGCGGATCGCATTTTTACGATCTTGATGGGCGACAAAGTGGCTCCTCGTCGTGAGTTCATCGAAACCCATAGCGCTGAGCTCGATATGACAGCGCTCGATATCTGATGAATCGTTCGGCTGCCGCGATGCTGCGCTGGAGCTGGCTGCTGGGCGTGTCGTTGCTCGGGCCTGCGGCCCTGCCGGCAGGTGGTGCTGAGCGCCGCTTGCCCCAGGTGCGGCGCCATCAAGGCAGCAGTCCCTTGCTCAGTGGAGATCACTGCGTTTTGCGGACGAGCCCTTATGTGGCGGCTCCCATGCTCCGGCATCTTGAGGTGGGCACTCCACTCCAGTTGCTGCGCCACTGGCGCAGTGAGGACGGGCGCGACTGGATTCAGGTGCAGGTGGCCAGTGGCTCAGCCTTGCCTATTGCCGTTGATGGTCAGCGCGGTTGGGTTCATGGCTGATTTCACCCTTCAGCAGGCTTTGTTGGTGGGGCTTGGTGCCATCCCAGGAGCCTGGTTGCGCTTGCGTGTGGTGAACCATCTCGAGCCGATGGTGCCGCGCAAGCACTGGGGCACGTTGCTGGTCAATCTTCTTGCTGCCTTTGCCCTAGGGCTGGTGCTGGGCCTTCAGCGTTCCGGACGCTGTGACCCCTCGGCGGCAACGTCTCCTTTGATTTTGCTGATTGGTGTGGGCTTCTTCGGCAGCCTCAGCACCTTCTCCACCTTTGCTGTGGACGTGCTCAACACCTTGCGTGATCGCCGCTGGCTGGAAGCTGTGCTGCTGACCGCTGGTTCGGTGGCTGGTGGTTTGCTCGTGGCGGCAGCGGGCTATGGATTGGGGCTGGCCGATGGCTAATCAACCTTTGACAATGCGCAAGGAGCTGCAGGAGCTGCTGCTGGTGGCTTTGGGAGCGGTGCCGGGCGCTCTTGTGCGTTGGCAGCTCGGCGCTGCATTGAACGACCGCGACGTGCTGGCCAATGTGCTGGGTTCGTTCATCCTCGGACTGCTGCTGGGGTTGCCCTATCGGCCTCGCTTGCAGCTGCTGATCGGCATCGGATTCTGCGGTTCTGTCACCACCTTCAGTAGTTGGATGGTGAACAGCATTGACTTGATTCACACCGGTCAGCCTTTGGCGTCGGTCGGTTTGATTGGGCTCACCCTGGGGCTGGGCCTCGGCGGCGCAGCCCTCGGGTTGCTGGTCGGTCGTGGGTTTGGTCGCCTGACGATCAGGCCTTGAGAGCCGCCTCAATCGCTCCGGTGAGTTCGGCATCTTCCGGTGCAACGCCACTCTTGAAGCGGTTGATCACCGTGCCATCCTTGCCCACCAGGAACTTTTCGAAATTCCAGGCCACATCGCCGGCGGGCTCGGTGGTGTTGAGGGTGGTGTAGGGCTCGGTGGTAGTGCCGGTGGCGTGCACTTTGTCGAATAGTTCGAAGCTGGCGCCGTAGGTGGTTGAGCAGAAGCTCTTGATTTCATCGAGGGTGCCGGGCTCCTGAGCGCCGAAGTCGTTGCAGGGGAAGCCGAGAACGCACAGGCCTTGAGCGCCGTACTTGTCTTCCAGGGCCTGGAGCCCGGAATACTGCTTGGTGTAACCGCAGCGGCTGGCCACATTGACGATCAGCAGAACCTTGCCGGCGTAGGCGCCGAGGGACTTTTCGCTGCCATCGGGGGTGCGCACGGACACGGAGCTGATGCTGGGAGCCATAACGGTCGGGAACGTTCGGCGCAGACGATAACCGGCTTGAGCCGACCTACACTTGGGTGCGCTGGAGACGGGGCATGGATCAAGCACCGGACTCCCGTGAGAGCGCATTGCTCACCGATGCTTCCGGCAGCGCGGCGCCGGCCCATCAGGTGGTTGAGGTGGTCGCCCGTCAGCTGGAATCCATGCTGAGCGTCGGCAATTACGACGGCGTCAAAGTGCTGCTGGCACCGGTTCAGCCGGTGGACGTGGCCGAAGCGATTGGCAGTCTTCCCCGCACGCTGCAGGCCCTCGCCTTCCGCTTGCTGCCCAAAGATGAGGCCATTGAGGTTTACGAGTATCTCGAGCCTCCCGTTCAGCAAAGCCTGCTGGAGCGGTTGCGTTCCGGCGAGGTGCTCGAGTTGGTGGAGGAGATGTCTCCAGATGATCGAGTGCGCCTGTTCGATGAGCTTCCCGCCAAGGTGGTGCGCCGGCTACTCGCGGAGCTCAGTCCAGCGGAGCGCCGTGTGACGGCACAGCTGTTGGGCTACGCCAGTGAGACCGCCGGTCGTCTGATGACAACCGAGTACATCGATCTCAAGGAATTCCACAGCGCAGCGCAGGCGCTGGCGATTGTGCGTCGCCGGGCTCGCGACACCGAGACGATCTACAGCCTCTATGTCACCGATGCCGAGCGTCATCTCACCGGCATCCTGTCGTTGCGTGATCTGGTCACCGCTGATCCCGAGGACCACATCGGTGATGTAATGACCCGCGATGTGGTGAGCATCAACACCGACACCGATCAGGAGGAGGTGGCCCGTGCGATTCAGCGCTACGACTTCCTGGCTGTGCCGGTGGTGGATCGCGAGATGCGCTTAGTGGGCATCGTCACCGTCGATGACGTGATCGACGTGATCGAGCAAGAGGCCACCCGTGACCTCTACGCCGCTGGTGCTGTGGAGGCGGGAGATGAAGACGATTACTTCCAGAGCAATTTGTTCACTGTGGCCCGGCGCCGGGTGGTGTGGTTGTCGGTGCTTGTGGTCGCCAGCCTTGTCACCTCCGAAGTGATCGCTGTGAATGAAGATGTTTTGAAAGAGGTGGTGTTGTTGGCGGCGTTCATCCCGCTGCTGGCGGGAACCGGCGGCAATGTGGGTGCCCAGAGTTCCACGGTGGTGATCCGAGGTCTCAGCACTCAGAGCATTGCCTCTTTGGGCCAGCTCAAGGCTGTAGCCCGTGAAGCCATGGCTGGTCTGCTGCTGGGTCTGTTGATGATGGTGTTGGTGGTGCCCTTCGCCTGGTGGCGGGGTCAGAGTCCACTGGTGGGCTTGTCTGTAGGCACCAGCCTGCTGGCGATTACCACCCTGGCGGCTACGGCAGGCGCCGGTTTCCCTCTGCTGTTCAACCGCATGGGACTGGACCCGGCCTTGATGTCGACGCCCTTCATCACCACCTGCACCGATGTGGTGGGCACGCTCATTTATCTCAAGACCGCGCATTGGCTGTTGGTGCACTGGCCCCAGTTGCTCCAAAGCGCAGGTATTTCTACCCATTTCTTTCTCGCAGCCCTTTTCTGAGAGGACGTTTACGTTTCTTAGGAGTACGCTTCACACAACTCAAAGAAGCGATATGGCTCCTGCTCTCGCCGCTGCTTCCGTTGCGAACGCCGCCAAGATTTCTGCCAAGGGTGTGGCTTCCTCCAAGGTCTCCTCGGCCAAATCCTCACCGTCAAAAGGGTCGTCCTCGAAGGCTGTTGCTGTCCGCCCTTCCGGTACAGATGTGGACCTGGTGCGCTCTTACCTGCGGGATATCGGCCGCGTACCGCTGCTGAGCCATCAGCAGGAGATCACCCTGGGCCGTCAGGTGCAGGAGCTGATGGATTTGGAAGCGCAGGAAGCGGAGTTAAGGGATCAGCGTGGTGGTGAGGCGGTGCCTGCTGCAGAGCTGGCTAAGGCTGCGGGATTGAGCCCAGTGCAACTGAAGCGGAAGTTGCAGGCGGGTCGCCGAGCGAAAGAGCGGATGGTGGCGGCGAACCTGCGGCTGGTGGTGAGTGTTGCCAAGAAATACACCAAGCGGAATATGGAACTGCTGGATTTGATCCAGGAGGGAACGATCGGTTTGGTGCGGGGTGTGGAGAAGTTCGACCCAACGCGGGGCTACAAGTTCAGCACCTATGCCTATTGGTGGATTCGTCAGGGGATCACGCGTGCGATTGCGGAGAAGAGCCGCACGATTCGTCTGCCGATTCACATCACCGAGATGCTGAACAAGCTGAAGAAAGGTCAGCGTGAACTGAGCCAGGAGTTGGGCCGCACTCCTTCGGTGACGGAACTGGCGGCGTTTGTGGATCTGCCGGAAGACGACGTGAAGGACCTGATGTGCCGCGCGCGTCAGCCGGTGAGTTTGGAGATGAAGGTGGGCGACGGTGATGACACCGAGTTGCTGGACCTGCTGGCAGGTGAAGGAGAGCTTCCGAGCGAACAGGTGGAAGGCGAGTGCCTGAAGGGAGACCTGCGCGATCTACTGGGGCAGCTGCCGGAATTGCAGGAGCGAGTGCTGCGGATGCGTTATGGGATGGACGGTGAGGATCCGATGAGCCTCACCGGCATTGGCCGTGTGATCGGCATCAGCCGCGACCGCGTGCGCAACCTGGAGCGTGACGGATTAGCTGGTTTGCGTCGCCTTAGCGACCAGGTAGAGGCCTACGTCGCCTGCTGAATCGGCATTCCTCAGTTTTTGATCGATTTTTTCGCTGAAGCGATGATTTCAAGGATCTCCACCAGCCGTGCGTTGACCGGCTCTGGAGCCTCATCGTGAGGGCAGTGCCCAACTCTTGGCAGCACTTTCAATGACTGAATGCACTTGAAGCGCTCCGCCCAGGCGCGTGCTTCCGCCACCGGTTCCCAGGGATCGCGTTCCCCCCAAATGAGATGTACTGGCTGCGCCAGGTTTTCCAGCAGATCTGGGGCCAGGTGGTCGTCAAACAGATTGATGAAGCCGCGAAAGGCTTCTGCTGCTCCGGGACGCTGCGTTGGTTGGTAGAGCAGCTCAACAAGTTGGTCATCGATGTTGGCGCCACTGGGATAGGCCTGACCCAGCACACTGCGGATTACCCGCGGCCTAGCTGCATTGCGGAATAGGGCTGTGCTCAGCCAGCGCTGGCTCACCAGCGATTTGAGCAGTGGCCGGATCCAGGCCATCCAGGCTGGCTGGGTTGCGAGTTGCTTGTCATCCATCAGCCGCTGGGCGCAGTCGATCAGCACCACACCCCGGCAGCTCTCCCCTAGCAGCTGAGCTGCCCGTAGGGCCACCACCCCGCCGATGGAGTTGCCCACCAGAAGCACAGGGCCTTGCACCATCTGCTGGCAGAAGTCGGCCACCTGCTGCCCCCAGAGATCAAAGCCATAACGCAGGGCTGTGCTGTGTGGTGCTGGCTGGGCGGGATCCGATTCCCCCGCTAGCAAAGCCTGGGGTTGGCTGCTGGCACCGAAGCCGATTAGATCGAGTGCGTAGGTGTTGGTGCAGCGTCCCAGCACCGGCAGTGCGTGGCGCCAGTGGCCGCTGCTGGCTCCGAAGCCATGCACCAGCACAACCGAGGGCATCGACTGGGATGGCTCGGATTGCGAGATATCGCCTGCATGCCGCCAGGCCACGCTGAGAGCACTGCCGTCGGCCTGCGCCCAAGACCAGAAAGAATCAGCTGGCACCAGCGATTGCCGCGTTGTCGTCACCATCCTGCTGGGTTTGGCCGAACCATCGCGCCTCCAGCCCCTTGATCACCACGTAGAAGGGCGGCACCACTCCCAGTGAGAGCACGGTGGCCAACACCAGTCCACCGAAGATCACCGTCCCCAACGATTGCTGGCTCTGGGCACCGGCGCCGTTGGCGACCACCAAGGGCAGAAAGCCCGCGAGTGCAGCAATGGCGGTCATCAGGATCGGGCGCAGCCGCGATTCAGCCGAGGCCACCACCGCATCGGTGGGCGACATTCCGTCTTTCAGATGCTCTTCTGCCACCTCCACGATCAGGATGCCGTTTTTGGCAGCCAGGCCGATCAGTGTCACCAGTCCCACCTGGGCGTAGATGTTCAGGTCGATCGAGCGGATGGCCAAGAACACCAGGGCACCGAGCATGGCGAGGGGCACAGTGGCCAGGATGATCACCGGCGTGATGTAGCTCTCGTACTGCGCTGACAGCACGAGATACACGATCACGATTCCCAGGCCAAACACCAGCACGCTGGCATTGCCCGCAGACAGCTGGAGCAGGGCCAAACCGGTGAAGGCCGAGCCAATGTTGTTGAACGACTGCTGGCTGAACAGCTTCTGGATCGTCTGCAGCGCTTCACCTGAGCTCTTGCCCACGGCTTGCGCGCCCTGGATCAGCACCGTTCGATAGAGGTTGTAGTGGCTGATGATCGGTGGCGCGCTGGATAGCTCCACCTGCGCGAATTGAGACACCTGCACCAGATCGCCGTCGCGACTGGTCACGTAGTAACTGAGGATGTCGTTGACGTCGGCCCGTTGCTCCGCTCCGGCTTGTAGATACACGTTGCGGACCTGGCCGTTTTCGTAGGTGAGGCCTGTGTAGCTCCCGCCGGCCAGGGTAGCCACGGTGGTCATCGCGTCTTTGTAGTCGATGTTCAGCGCACCCATCACGGCGCGGTTGATGTTCAGCTCGAAGGCCGGCGCGCTGGGAATGAATTGGGTGTAAAGGGTGGAGAAGATACCGCTTTCACGCCCCGCCTTGATCAGCTTTTGGGCTTCGTCGTTGAGCTCGTTGAAGCTGTAATTGCCTGTGAGGTCGTTGAACTGGAAGTAAAAGCCCCCCTGGGCTGAGAAGCCAGGCACTGCCGGTGGCTGTCCCACTACTGCCATGCCACTGCTGAGCTTGGAGAGCTTGGTGTTCAGCCTGTCGGCAATCGCAAAGGAGCTGTTCTTGCGTCCGGGGCGATCACTCAAGGGTTTCAGGCCGATCAAGATCGTGCCTTGGTCGGGGCTGGAGCCGTTGAAGCCGTAGCCGCTGATCACATTGGCGTTGAGGATGTCGTCCTCCTGTTTGAGGATCGCGGCGATCTCCGCTCCCATCGCCTCGGTTTGGTTCAAGGAGGCGCCGTTCTGGAGCTGATAGATCCCTGCGAGATAGCCCTGGTCTTCATCGGGAATGAAGGCGGAGGGGAGGGTGCTGAAGGCGAGTGCGGTGATCACGATGCCACTGCCTAGCGCCACCATCACCCAGCGCCGCGCGCGGATCAGGGTTTGGATCAAGCGGGCATAGGCGCTTTGCAGCCGGGCGAACTGGCGGTTGAACACCCCAAAGATCAAGGGAAGATTGGCGCCCGCCAGAGATCCCAGAACCACACCGAGCACATAGGTCCAGCTGCCGAAGGAGGCGGCGCTGAAGCGCCCGAAGGCTAGGCCCACGATCATGCCGGCCACCGGCCAGCCCCAGCCTTTCGGGGTTGGTGCCTCTCCGCTTTTCAGGATCAAGCCCGAGAGCATGGGGGAGAAGGTGAGCGCGTTGAAGGCGGAGATCGCGATGGAGAAAGCGATCGTCAGCGCGAATTGCTGATAAATGATGCCGATGCTGCCGGGATAAAACGCCACCGGAACGAACACGGCCATCAGCACCAGCGCCGTGGCCACAAGGGCTCCAAAGAGTTCGCCCATGCATTCCAGGGCCGCTTGCCGGGGCTTCATGCCCGACTCGATGTTCTTCGACACGGCCTCGATCACCACGATGGCGTCGTCCACCACAAGGCCCGTGGCCAATACCAGTCCCAGCAGGGTGAGTTGATTAATCGAAAAGCCAAACACCTTGATGAAGGCGAACGTGCCCACCAGGGAGATAGGAATGGCCAGGCTGGGCACCACGGTGGCGCGCCAGTTCTGCAGGAACAGGAAAAGGATCAGCAGCACCAGCACGATGGCCAGGCCCAGAGCATCGATCACGCCATCCACCGAGGATTCGATGAATTGGCCGATGTTGTACACCTGCTTCACGGTCACGCCCGGCGGCACGTTGGCGGCGAACGACTCCAGTTGTTGCACCACGGCGTCAGCCACATCCAATGCATTGCTGTCCGGTGTCTGGAACACAGCAACGGAGATGGTGTCGTGGTTCGACTGGTCCACGGCGGAGCTGGTGAAGTTGTTGAAGCCGTAGCGCACTTCACCCACATCCTTCAGCAGCAGAAGATTGCCGGCTTCACCGCGTCCGACGATCAGATTGTTGAAGGCCTCGATGGAGAGCAGGTTGCCGTTGTCCTGCACCAGCAGGGGGTAGGTGTAGGCCTGATTGCCAGCGGCGGGAGGTCCGCCCACCAGGCCGCCGATGGAGGTACTGTTCTGCGCCTGCACGGCGTCCACTACGTCACTGGCGGTGAGTTGATTCGCTGCCAATTTGTCGGGGTCGACGAACAGCCAGTAAGCGGGGTTGCTGCCGCCCAGGATTTTCACATTGGCGACCCCTGGCACCCGCTCGAGGGGGTAATACAGCTCTTCGTAGACGAGCCCATTCAGATAAGCGGCGTCGTATTGACCTTCCGTCGACGACACCTGGTAGGCCAACAGGATCGATGGCGTCGATTGCTGCACGGAAACGCCGGTGTTTGACACCTGCGGGGGGAGCTGCGGCATCGCCAGGGATACGCGGTTCTGCACGTTCACCTGGTCGATGTCGATGTCGGTGGTCTCGTCGAAGTAGACCTGAATGATGCTTTGCCCCTCCATGTTGCTGGTGGAGGCGATGTAAGAGGCGCCCGGCACGCCATTGATCTGCTCCTCGATCGGATTGGTGACTGCTTGCTCGGTCACCAGGGAATTGGCACCGCCGTAGGTCGCCGTTACGGAGATCAGCGGTGGCGCGATGTTGGGCAGATTGGCGATCGGCAGTGTGGGGATGGCAATCACCCCCATCAGCACGATGAGGATGCTGCAGACCGTGGTGAGAACAGGCCGCTTGATGAAGTTGTCGGAAAAAGCCATGGCCGACCTCAGTTGCTGGCGCCTTGACTAGATCCCGTGGCGATCTTGACCGGAACACCGTTGCTGAGCAGGGCTGTGTTGCTCACCACAACCCGTTCACCCCGTTTCAATCCTGACTGAATCGGATAGAGATTGTCTTGTAGCTCTCCGAGGATCACGGCGCGCTGCACCACGATCGGCGTGGTGCCCGGCAGTTTGGCCAGCTTCTGCTTCTCGGCCTCTGGCACGGCAGCCGATGCCTTGATCTTGGGCAGTGCACGGCTCAGGGGCACTGTCACGTAGACGAAGGGTTGCTGGGCCTGCATGAACACAGCCTGCACCGGCACCGCCAAAGCTTGCTTCTGACTGATCACGATTTCACTCTTCACAAACTGACCGGTCTTCAACTGGCCGCTGAGGTTGGGGAAGGTGGCCTTCACCATCAGTGTGTTGGGCGACCGGTTGTTCCCACTGATGCCGAAGTAAGGAGAGATGAAACTCACGGAGCCTTCACCAGTCACCGGGGGGTTGGTCTGAGAGACCACCTTCACCGTCTGGCCGATGGCCACATCGCTAGCGCGGGTGGCGGGCACCTGCATCAAGGTCCACAGGGTGGAGTTGTTGACGATGCCTGTGATCGCTTGGCCGGTTTGCACGTAGTCGCCCAGCTTCACCTGGTCGAGATCGCCGATAACGCCATCGATCGGCGAGCGAACGAATTTGTAGCCGAGGTTGGCCGAGGCGGTGCGTGCTTGATCGCGCGACGCGATGGCCTGAGTGGCGTATCGATCACGTTGCTTGGCTGAAGCGGCGCCGTTCTCGAAGAGAAACTGGTAGCGCTCGGCGTTGAGTTCGTCGGTGCGGGCTTGCGCTAGGGCTGCATCCAGCGCTGCGCTTTGCTGCACGTTGTCGAGCACCAGGATCGGCTGCCCCGCTTTCACCTGTTGCCCATCGTGTGCCAAAACCTGCACAACGCGGCCGTCGGTTTCCGGTCTTAAAGACACGGTGGTGGTTGACTCCAGCAGGCTGATGGTCTTGATGCTGGGCGCAAACGTGGCTTCACCGATCGTGGCGGTCTGCACCGTCATGAACGTATGCGCTGGTTTGGGTTTGCCGCAGCCAGTGAGGAGTGCGGTGGCGGCCAAGATGGAGAGCAGGGGTCGCCGCACGGAATCCCAGTGAGCTTGGGCGGACCTTACCGGCTTTTTCAGAGCGAAACCGTCACGGTTGTGGTTCCGTCGCAGGGTCTCAGTGGTCGGTTGCTCGGGATGCGCTTTGGGGCGACTGATCAGCAGCCGTGAACACCGCTGCAATCCACGTTGGTTGCGCCGTTTCCCACAGGTTTTCCACAGTGCGGTGATCTGGAATCCCGCCGTTGCCAAGGGCTTTTGCCAAGGCAGGGGGAAAAGTGCTTCTCCCCTTGACGCCGAGGCTGTGAGGAGTGGTTCATTCCTGGTTTGGTTGCTGCGGTTCGCCGAAATCCTTTTCTCTGACTGCACTTTTTGTTTTGTGGAGCTTGCTAGGCGGAGTGACTCCGCTTTTTGACACCGTCTTGGTTGTCATGGCCTGATGGATGCGTTGACAGCCAGTGGCCTGAGTTGCGCGAGACGCCTGATGCGATTCCCATCCACGTGAGTGTGGAAAATCAGATACCGGAAGACCTCTATCGCGCTATGGCGGCATTCATCGCAGAGCATCCCCATTGGGATCAGTACCGGCTGGTTCAATCCGCCATCGCTGGATTTCTGTTCCAGCAGGGATGCAAGGACCCCTCAGTGATTCGTCATTACCTCGCTGGATTGTTCCGGCAGGAATCGTGTTCGATCTGATGGTGTGATTCAGCGCGGCTCAGGGTTGCTCTGTGCCGGTGTCGTCATCACTGGCTGAAACTGCAGCATCGCTGTTGCGCTAGTGGTGGCAGGGATCTGGTCGCCTGGAGCCAGTTCTTAAGCCCTGGATGTTGATGCCAGATGTGGAACTGCACCCCTGCTGGGATCTCGATACCCGACCAGAAGTTCAGCCATCATTTGCTTTTATGTCGTACCCCTAGCAAATCAAAATGTTGTTACCTATTTGGCTGTAGGTGCCGAAAGCTGGTCGGAACTGAAACAGGTGCTGAAAGAACTTGGCCTCGAGAAGCCTGATCGACCAGAAAGAATCGTTCTAACAAGCCAATCAGATTGCCTACGCATCTGAGATTGGGGATTGATGCTATGGATATGGCCCGAAGGCTCATGATCTACGAACGGTATAGAGACTAAAACCGAAAATTTTGTATAGGCATATTCTAAATATTGAGTTCCTGAAAGATAGATTGATCAAATTCAACTTTTTTCAGATTAAAAATGCCGACAACTTCCTTCTGTAGCCAGTGATTGGGTGGGTCGGTGAAAAGCTGACACATTCAGATCATGACGCAGCTCTGAAATAGGGCGATCCCAGTAATCCTCAAACCGGAAAGCGTACACACATCCAAGACTTGAATTAAGAGTCTCCATTCCTATGGAAATCCCTGCGGAAGTTGCCTTGAGAATATCGTCGAATCCTCGATAATCTCGAACCCTAAGACAATGAAGGAGAGAGCCAAACACCAAAATTCCACCAAAAAAGCTGCGAATGTGCGCCATATTAAAACTGGCGACACCCGCTTCGGCAGCCAAATCAGTTTGCGCAAAACCAAGAATGACGTGCATCATGTCGTGCACATGACGAAGCCTGTGCGTCAAATAGTCGACGTCGGATTTAACCTCCCGGAGCTCATCAATGGCGCCAGGGTCAAGTCCGTTTTCAGTAATAAAAAGCGCGTATTGCTTGCCAAAAGTATTGTCGTCAAGAGCCATGAGCCTATCAATATCAACATCTGGATAGCGCCATCGTTCATTGACAAGGCTCATCACGTTTTTATTTGAAAGAAGTTGATGAAAATATTGTTCAGCAATTTCTCCATCCTTGAGGCCCTCGTACATCCTAATAATGCTTGGTGTGTCCGCAGGGTTGGCTACAAAAGCTAAAAATGCTTGACCTGTCCTTGCTTTTTTCACCAAGCCAAACAAGGGGATGCCTGCCATGTTGCCAATCAAATCTAAAAAAAGCTTAGCCACACCAAAAGATGGGTGCTTCAACAACAAGAAATTTCAAGAATATGTTCATGTGTAAACATGCTGACAAACTAAGCGCCGCAAACTACTGTATAAAGATCTTGATATGATTATCATGAGCCAAAATGTCATTGGCCAGTATTTGTGTACAGAATTTTTTCAGCAACACCTCGCTCCCGATGCAGAGCTCGTTAGTTCCACTGACCTCACTGACGGGAAGGGATACACATCAAAGGTCTATAAAGTTGTTGTCAATACCATTTCAGGGGATAGTCAAACGGCAAAGCGCCTGATCCTCAAGCTCGATTACGGGGGCAATGAAATAGCGACAAAAACAGCTCATGCACAGAACATGTGGCAACGCGAAATCAATTTTTACAAGCATGTCCCCAGCGGATTTACTGATATCACCCCTATTTTTTATGCGGGCAGCGGCAAAGCAGAAGCAATTCAGTGGTTGATCATTGAAGATCTCTCCACCATGCACTCAGGTCATAGCTTTCAGGGCCTTCAGCACGAACAAGCAAAAGCAGCAGCTGGTGTCCTCGGCAAAATCCATGGCCGCTTGCAAGGCAATCAAGAGCTTTCAGAACTTCTCCCCCAAGATGGCTTGTGGTTCTTGGACCAGGAATGGCTGGACCAGGGGATGAAGGAAGAATTTCCAATCTTATTTAAAGAATTCTGCGATCTTTTTTCCAGTAAAACCTCGAGCCAGGTCTTGAAAACCATCAGTGAGTTGCCGGAAGTTAACGTGATGGTTCAACAGAGACTGACCGATAAAAAGACGAAGCGCTCAATTATTCATGGCGACTTCAGAGCTGACAATATTATGTATTCCGACGAGCAAGGCGATAAGCCTATTTCGATTCTTGATTGGGCAGGCGCAAGCTTATCAATACCAACCATTGACCTGTCGTATCTATTTATCTCAAGCATTTCTGTTTACAATATTCAAAACTATGCCGAAGAGATTTATAATGAGTGGCTTCAGAATGTGGTTTCGCTGAAGCTTTATACTTCAGAAGAGGCGAAAAAAGAATTTCAATTTAGCAAGCTGATGTCCATCAATATCGCGATCCGCTGGTATCGCTGGCTCAAGAATTCAACCGATAAGCAATTATGTCTACTTCTCTATGAAGGTATTCTTCGCAACCTTGCTCTGCTGTCTCTAAAATAATTTTAAAAATGCTTGGATTTTACAGCACAAAGACAGCAAAGCTGCTTTTTGGCGACGATTTAATTCATAAATTTTCCAATACTCTCTTCATTGGAGGAGCTATTGTTTTTGCGTTGTCGTCACTTTTGGCCCTGGGAATTCTTGAGTTTAACATTGAAAATACACATTCAGTCGCCCGTAACTTGACGGGAGCATTCTTGATAATTTCGGCCACTTTAGTTACAATTAACGCAGGGATTAATATTGCCAAAAATCATGCAAGTCCTTACGGCATTTTGCCATTATTAATTACACCCATTGCGTTCACAATTTACGGCATCGACTTAATTTTAAAAGCAGTATTGCTTGAAACTGTCTATACAAAAATCTATGCCATAGGCCTATTGATTAATTGCATTTTATACTCTTATGCATTGCTGGTAATTAGAAAAAGCAAGAGACTAATCAGCTTTTTTTTGATTCTTCAATTCAGCCTTGCAGTCACGATATTGCTACTTATTCATCATGACCGTGCACTAACAACATCACTCATTCTCTGGGTAAGCCTTCTTCAATTTAGTCTATCCCTTATTGTTGGATCGAGAATGCTTCAAGCCGAGCAAATTCCGCAAAAAAAGGGTTCGGAAAATGAAATAAATAATCGATATTTGCCCAAAATCTCACGTGAAACCAAAAAGGGTAGCGACAAAGTCAGAATATTTATTTGGCTGCCTGATAAAGAGATGGATGCGAGGAATATAACAATCCCATGGATTGGCAAATACTTTTTTGCATACTCGTTTCAGCAAAATAATTTCATGGTTGGTCACATTGCAGTGAAAACTGATGATTTTTACGCCAGTATTTATCCAGATCAAGACTCTTTTTTAAAAGAGTCTGCTAAAGCTACTTTTCCCAAGGAGATTGGCCATAGCCATCGAATGTTCCATTCTGGTTACTGGGCAGATTTTCAGCACGATTTGGAAAAAAGAGGGAGCGATTACGCTAAAATTGAAATTGATATTCACGACTCTCAAGACCTATTCAAGACCTGGGATGTCATGAAAGAGGTTACCGATTATTCACTATATAGCAGGAATTGTGCTGTTGTTTCGATCCAATTATTTGACGTGTGCATCCACAAATCCTTAAGTTCCTTGCCATTTATCAGAACGCTGGCGAGAGTTTATTTTTCAACTAATTTCTGGAGTGCTGTCATCGCAAAACAACGCTCAGAGATGTTTTTATGGACGCCAGGGCTTGCCTATGACTACATCGTCAACCTTCAACAATTAATCACCAAACTTCATCGATGAAAAATTCCTTTAGACTCACGATATCCACTTTAATACTTGCTGATCTATCCACCTCCATCAATCAGTCGATTATCAACATTGCAATCCCAGATATCGGAAATGCCTTAAGTATTGGTTTCTCGATAATGGCGTTAGTGATTAATGGGAGTCCCCTTTCAAGTGGGGCACTTGTCTTGTTCTCCCCAATCTTTGCGACCCGTTTTTCAAAGATCAACATACTTAAAACTGGCCTGATCATAGTTTTTATATTTTCTCTTCTTAGTACTTTGGCGCAAAATGCGACACAACTCATTGCATGTAGAGTTTTAATAGGTGCTGGTAGCGCACTGGTAATGCCAACAACACTTGCCTACATTTATCAAGAGATTGCTGAGAATTATCAGAAATCAGCTGTGAGTTATCTCGCAAGTGCAACATCCCTTGGTTTTATATTGGCTCCAATTATCGGGGGATGGATTCTTACAATCTTGTCTTGGAGGTTTATTTTTATACCAGCATCTTTATTGGCGCTGTTGGCATTATGGATGCTTCAATTGGTGTCAAAAGTCGAAAAGCAAAATCACGTTAATGTAGCGAAAGTTGCATCAACTACCCGATCAAAATCCATGGTCAAAGAGATTCTTGTGGTTTACGGCCTAGCCGTGTCCATCCTTATCTTTGAGCATGGGGTTTTTACTGATAATAGCTTTATAAAAATATTATGTATGGTTTTTAGTATTGCTGGAATGGTGGTGAGTGTCGGCGCATTGAAGGCATTTTCAAGAGGGAATCAATCTCATTTGTTTCCCAAGTATCTATTCCAAAATATGCAATTCATCAGTAGCTTTTTAACTTATCTGTCAATCCAATTCATCAATGCCGGGATTCTGTTTGTCCTCCCCCAATACCTCCAGTCATTGGCTGATCTGAAGCCTGGTTCAGCAGGTTTGATGATGATTCCGATTGCAATCGCGAATATCATTTCTGCATCAAATGCAAAAAGAATATCCAGCTCGTTAGGTAATCGACGCTCAATTATTCTTTCTCTTGGTGCCACCACCATTGGAGTGGCTGGTATGGCAATTACAACCTTGAATGGAGCAAGTTATGAGATGATTGTTTTGTTCTCAATGGTTGCAGGCTTCTCTGGGCTTGCCTCGTCTTTGGCTACATATTTGCTGATTGCCTCTTACCAAAAAATAGATTCATCGTCGGGATCAAGTCTAAAGTCTGGACTGCAAAGATTTGGCATCATCTTAGGAACTGCAATTACGGGATCAATGATGACATTGGTCTATAGAAATACGATCCGTGATGCAATTTCTAGCGCGGAATCTGTTCCAGCTTCCTTTTTCAGTTCTTACACGCACTCGTTGGAATTTATCAATCAAGCCAACGGGCAATTCAAAGAAGTTTTATCTGAAGCTGCAGCATCATCAATGAAAGTCAGTCTTAGTATCGGGCTTGCTTTGGTGGCCGTTGTTGCCATGCTTGCTTTCTTCTTCAATCTCTGGATCAGTCGTCGGCCAAAATCACTGCAGGCTGAATAGAAACTCATCGTCCACACAAAAATTTCTTCGTTGTTTTTCACGGCGAAATGTCGTGCTGACTGCCTCGGCAGGGCGTTCACCAATCAAGAGGATGCCTGTCGGAGGCTGGCGTCATGTGCGGATTCAACTAATCATCGGTACCTCCACAGCAGTGACAAGTTTGCGACGGCCCCTCAGTGCCATAGCGGCCAGGCTCTCGAGATCTTGGTTTAATCGATTGCTTTGAATTTGGTATAAATTGTTCACCTAAACATCATTGCTAGCCATTGATCGGTTGGTTGATTCATTCATCAGAACTTCGGGTGCTGAGGGCTGATTGAATCCACAGCCAAATTGATGACTTGCCATGAAGTGCTAATGCAAGGAAACGACGCGACCAACGTCGAGGTGACGTGTTTTCCAAGGTTGGCCGATTTGGTGCGCTTGGAGCATTCATGGCTGGAGTCCATGGCTGATGCGCTTGCAGGTGCTGGCGAGGTCAGCCGTACAGGGTGTTCTCCTGCTCCGGCACAGATCGCTCGGATCCTCCAATGCTTGGGCTTATTGGGAAAGTTTCTGGGCAGTCACCAGGCTTGGGTTGCTGCCTGATGGGCCAACGAAGTAGCGCCGAATATCGCGACCTCAGCGCGCTAGCGCCTGAGCTCTGCCAATCCCTTTTGGCTTGGTGGGAGGTGCATGGCCGTAAGGACCCAGCCCTTAAGCCGTGGATGTTCACCAAGGACGGCAGGTGGCCCGAACCCCATGAACATCTCAATGTCTTGGAGTGTTGGATCGCTGAGGTGATGCTTCAGCAAACCCAGTTGCAGGTGGTGTTGCCCTATTGGCAGCGGTGGATGGAAGCTTTCCCCACTCTCGCTGCCTTGGCTGGGGCGGATGAGCAGTCGGTGCTCTTGCGTTGGCAAGGCCTTGGCTACTACTCCCGCGCTCGTCGACTGCATCAATCAGCGGGGTTGCTTTGGGCTCAGATCGAAGCTGATCCGCCTGAGCCTGCTCTCTGGCCGCAGGATCTCGCCAGCTGGTTGGCCTTACCGGGAATTGGCCGCAGCACAGCAGGAGGCATCCTGTCCTCGGCTTTCAACAGCCCGCTGGCCATTCTCGATGGCAACGTCCGTCGCGTGCTGGCCAGGCTGCGTGCTCATCCCGAGCCTCCCAGTCGCGCACAGGCTCAATTTTGGGCTTGGAGTGACGCCTTGATTGTTGCTCGTCCAGGGCGGGCCCGTGATCTCAATCAGGCGTTGATGGATCTGGGGGCAACCCTTTGCAAAGCTCGCAATCCCTCGTGCGGGTGTTGCCCCTGGCAGGCCAGCTGCGCTGCGTACGCTGCTGGCACTCCCGAGCTCTATCCCGTGAAAGAGGCGCCGCGCAGCATTCCCTTCCAAGTGATCGGTGTGGGTGTGGTGCTCAATGGGGATGGTGAGGTGTTGATCGATCAGCGGCTCAACGAGGGCTTGCTTGGTGGGATGTGGGAATTCCCAGGCGGAAAACAGGAGCCTGGTGAGGCCATTGGCGACACGATCAGCCGCGAGTTGCGCGAAGAGCTGGCGATCGAGGTGGAGGTCGAGCAGGAATTGATCACTGTGGAGCACGCCTACAGCCACAAAAAACTTCGTTTTGTTGTGCATCTCTGCCGTTGGCTTGCTGGTGAACCTCAACCTCTGGCGAGCCAGCAGGTGCGCTGGGTGCGTCCTCAAGACCTGGGCGGCTATCCCTTCCCAGCGGCCAATGGCAGGATGATTGCAGCGCTCATGGATCACCTCGGCCTCCCGTCATTCACTTAAAGGTTTGTGGTCTGGGGTGAGTGGTCTGCTTGGTTGGCAGTTCTGGTGCCGCTGGCCACGCTGCAGATAGTTGATCTGGTCTGATGGCCATGCGTGCTGGCGGTGCTCCCCAGGTGCTCTGTCTGGGGGAGGCTCTGGTCGATCGATTAGGCCCTCTTGGTGGGGATCCCGCCACGGCGGCACCGGCGGACTGTGATGATCGACTCGGTGGAGCTCCTGCCAATGTGGCCTGTGCCCTGGCGCGGCTGGGAACGCCGGTGGGCTTCATTGGCCGCTTGGGTGTGGATGCCATTGGCGACAGTTTCCGAGAGCTCCTCGCCAATCGCGGCGTGGATCTGCGTGGATTGCAAAGTGACGGACAACGTCCCAGTCGCGTGGTGTTAGTGCGACGGGATCTCACCGGTGAGCGGGTGTTTCAGGGCTTCACCGGGGATGTGGGTGAGGGCTTCGCTGATCAGGCGCTTGATTCCACAAGTCTTGAACTGGTGTGGAACGCCCTGGCGGAGCAGGCGTTGTGGTTGCTGATCGGCACCATTCCCTTAGCCACAGAGGCGTCAGCTCTGTCGCTGCAGGCGGCGGTGAAGCAGGCCGCGGCGTCTGGGGTGCGTCTTGCTCTGGATGTGAACTGGCGTCCCACCTTCTGGGATGCCGCTGCCGATCCGGCTGCCGGTCCTAAACCTGAGGATCTGGGGCGGATGCGTCCTCTGCTGGAGCAAGCGGCTCTGATCAAGCTGGCGCGCGAGGAAGCTGAGTGGCTGTTCAGCAGCAGCGATCCGGCATTGATCAGTGCGGGCCTGCCGCAAAAGCCCGATGTGCTGGTCACTGATGGTGGTGAGCCGGTGCGTTGGTGTATGGCGGGCCATGACGGTTCAATGCCGGTGTTGGCGCCTCCACAAGTGGTGGACACCACCGGAGCCGGTGATGCTTTCACAGCTGGGCTGCTCCATCAGCTGGTGGCGTTAACGCCACCAGCTGGCCAGCCGTTGCGGCTCAGCGAGGCTGTGGTGGCGCAGGTGGTGCAATATGCGGCCGCCTGTGGTGCTCTGGTTTGCGCCGGGCCGGGAGGCATTGATCCCCAGCCCTTGCCCAGTCGGGTGATGCAGCTACTCGAGCAGCTCGACGACTGAAGCGCAGGTTCACTTCAGCAACGTTCGATCGGAAGCGGGTGGCTGGCCATGAACTGCAGCGCCTCGTTTCGGCTGAACACGCTCCCGGTGGCAGAGCTGCTACGGACGCAGCTGGCACCCAGGGCACTGCCCCAGCGCAGGCATGTCGGTAGGTCTTGCTCGTCCAAAAACGCGGCGATGAAGCCGGCATCAAACGCGTCGCCTGCTCCAGTGCTGCCTTTGCATTGGGTTCTGTAAGCGTCAATTCGCAGGCGTTCAGTCTCGCTCACCAGATGAGCTCCACGGTCACCTGAGGTGATCACCACCGTGCGAGCTCCGGCTGTTCTGAAGGCGGCGGCTTGATCCCAGGGATTGCAGCAGCCCGTTAGCTCGGCGGCCTCATCGTTGTTGGGCAGAAACACATCCGTGTAAGGAAGGATCAAGCTGAGTCGCGCCATGGCATTCGTATCCGCGACTTGCACCACATCCAGCACAATGCGCGTGCCTGCAGCTCGGGCGCGAGTCAGTCGCTCCAGCACGGCCTGGGTTTCCAGGCCATCCAGCATCAGAAATCCGCCGATGTAGACCACGGAGGCCGACTCGATCAGCCCTTCCGGAATCATTTCAGCTGAAAGCAAGGGGTTGGCACCTGCATGGGCAATGAAGCGCCGGTCTTCGCCGCGCACGTTGATCACCGCCGTGGTGGCGGTAGATGCGTCAGGCGAGCGCACTAATCCAACGGTGTCGACACCTGCCGCATCGAGTGTCCGGTGAATGAAATCACCGAAGAGGTCCTGTCCGAGGTTGCCGACGATGCCCGTGTGCACGCCTAGTCGTGCCAGGTCGAAGGCGGTGTTGGCGGCGCACCCTCCAAGGCTGAGCTCCATGCCATCGGTTTCGATCAGCTGCCCTTGCTTCGGTAATGCCGGGATGGGTTGGCAGACCAGATCAGCGCAGACAACGCCGAGGCAGAGGCAGTCCATCGTCAGCGGATCAGCGTTGCGCACCGGCCACCGTCGCTTTGATGCGCCAGCGTCAGCTTCCAGGCGTCCGGCAGCTGCAGGCTCAGCCGTTCCGGCCACTCCACTACCAAGAGGGCTCCCATTCCCAGCGCTTCTTCTTCCTCCTGCAAAAACAGATCGTTGGCGGCATCAGGCCGTTCCAGTCGGTAGAGATCGAGATGCACCAGCGGCGGTGAACCCTGGGAGTAGTGCTGGGACAGCGCGAAAGTGGGGCTGGTGATCGGCTCAGCAATGCCCAGAGCCAATGCGAGGCCTTGGACGAGCGACGTTTTGCCAGCGCCCAGGGGACCCTCTAGTAATAGAAGGGACGGTCGATCTGGTTGCTCCACAAGCCAGCGGCCCAAGGCACGGGTGGCCTCGAGGTCCTCTAAGACCCAGGACCGATCAGTAGATTGCGTGTCAAGCGAGCCCGAAGCCTCGGCGTCTCTGCAGAGATTCAACTCCACGTTTTTTTAGGGAGCACCGAAACCATGGTGGCAGCGCCCACGTCCGCGGCTGAGCTGAAGCTTGGCGTCGATTGCGTCATCGCCGATATCAACCAGGCCGACTTCGGCCGTAAGGAACTCGACATCGCCGAGACCGAAATGCCCGGTCTGATGGCGCTTCGTGAGAAGTACGGCAGCGAGAAGCCCCTGAAGGGTGCCCGCATTGCCGGCTCCCTCCATATGACGATTCAGACCGCCGTTCTGATCGAAACCCTCGTGGAGCTCGGCGCTGAAGTGCGCTGGGCCTCCTGCAACATCTTTTCTACCCAGGATCATGCCGCTGCGGCCATCGCAGCCCAGGGCATTCCTGTGTTCGCTGTCAAAGGCGAGACCCTTGAGGAGTATTGGGAATACACCCACCGCATCCTCGAGTGGGGTGATGGCGGCTCCCCCAACATGATCCTTGACGACGGCGGTGATGCCACCGGTTTGGTGATGCTGGGCAGCAAGGCCGAGCAGGACATCACCGTTCTGGATAGCCCCGGGAACGAGGAAGAGACCTTCTTGTTCGCCTCCATCAAAAAGAAGCTGGCCCAAGACCCCAGCTTCTACAGCCGCACCAAGGCCCAGATCCAGGGTGTGACCGAGGAGACCACCACCGGTGTGGCCCGTCTCTACAAGATGCAGAAGAGCGGTGAGCTCCCCTTCCCCGCGATCAACGTCAACGACTCCGTCACCAAGAGCAAGTTCGACAACCTCTACGGCTGCCGTGAGTCGCTGGTGGACAGCATCAAGCGCGCCACCGACGTGATGGTGGCTGGCAAGCAGGCCCTGGTGATCGGCTACGGCGATGTGGGTAAGGGCTCGGCCCAGTCCCTGCGTGGCCTTGGTGCCACTGTTTGCATTGCTGAAGTGGATCCGATCTGTGCCTTGCAGGCCGCCATGGAGGGCTATCGCGTCGTCCGTCTGGAGGACGTGGTCGAGGAGATGGACATCTTCGTGACCGCCACCGGAAACTTCCAGGTGATCCGCAATGAGCACCTGGAGAAGATGAAGGACGAGGCCATCGTCTGCAACATCGGCCACTTCGATAATGAGATTGATGTCGCTTCTCTCAAGAACTATGAGTGGGAGAACATCAAACCGCAGGTGGATCACATCACCTTGCCCAGCGGCAACAAGATCATCCTGCTGGCGGAAGGCCGTCTGGTGAATCTGGGCTGCGCCACAGGTCACCCCAGTTTCGTGATGAGCAACTCCTTCACCAACCAGGTGCTGGCCCAGATCGAGCTGTTCACAAAGGGCAATGAGTACGGCAAAGAGGTGTATGTGCTGCCCAAGCACCTCGATGAGATGGTGGCCCGCTTGCACCTCGGTCGTATCGGCGCCAAGCTCACGGAGCTCAGCCAAGAACAGGCCGACTACATCAACGTGCCGGTGACAGGTCCATTCAAGCCCGACCACTACCGCTACTGATTGATGGTTATTCAGCCAGGTCGCATTGGCGGCCTGGCTTTTTTGATGTCCATTTTTTGAGTTATGGCCCAGCGTTTACTCAACTGATCGTCGACTGATCTTTCGTCACATGCTCGTCATGGAAGACTTGCTCGGTCTTCCAATGCATTCATGGGGCTCACCGAATTTGTCACTCAGCTGCCGGAGTGGATCGGTCAGGCAGTTGAGGCCAATCCCTGGGCTGGGTATGCCGCCATTTTTGCGGCGATGTTCCTGGAGAACCTGTTTCCGCCCATTCCTTCGGAACTGATCATGCCCCTGGGGGGCTTCTATGTGCAGCAGGGACAGCTGCAGTTGATTCCTGTTGTCCTGGCTGGCTTGCTGGGCACGGTTCTTGGTGCTCTGCCCTGGTATGGGATCGGCCGCCTCATCAACGAAGAACGAATTGAGCAGTGGCTCAGTCGGCATGGCCGCTGGATTGGCATCAGTCCGGAAGAACTGGGTCGCAGCCGCCGTTGGTTCAATCGCTACGGCACGGCCCTGGTGTTCTGGGGTCGTCTTGTGCCTGGCATCCGCACCTTGATCTCGGTGCCGGCAGGAATTGAGTTGATGCCGATCACTCCATTCTTGATCTGGACCACAGCCGGCAGCCTGATCTGGACTCTCCTGCTCACTGTCGCCGGAATGATGTTGGGTGAGGGTTACAGCAATGTGGAAACTCTGATCGATCCCATCAGCAAAGGGATCAAGGTGTTGCTCGTGATCGCAGTGCTCGCCGGCGGGATCTGGCTTGGCTTGCGCATCTGGCGTCGCCGAAATGCCGCGGATTGAGGTTGGCGTTGCCATTGGGCAACGCCACGTCTTCGCTCGTGATCAGAAGGGCACTTCTTCTTCGCTGGGACCGCCGCCGCCAAAGTTTCCACTACCAAAATTGCCGGAGGCGGCTTCGTTGTCACGCTTGGAACCCAACAGCTCCAGGCGATCCACCCGCACAACGGGCTTGCTGCGCTCTTCACCGCTGTTGCGATCGGTCCACCGATCCAACTTGAAGCTGCCGATGATTCCGAGTAGCGAACCTTTCTTGACGTAATCAGCGGCGACCTGCGCCTGCTTGCCCCAGATTTCGAGGTTGAACCAGTCGGGCTCATCATCGCGACTGCGTCGGTTCACGGCGATGGTGAGGTTGGCCACCATGCTTCCGGATTCGAAGTAGCGCACTTCGGGGTCTCGGCCTGCCCGGCCGACGAGGGTCACGGAATTGACTCCCATTGAATCTCTCCTGTTGATGGGTCAATGATGCGCCACGGCTGCCGGAATTGACCGTTGTCGTGGCTGCTTTCAAGGAGTTCCCCCGTCGATGCCAGACGTAACAGATGGCTCCCGAAACTGCTCCTATGATTCGCCGAAATGTGGTTTCGCCAGTGCTCTTCCGTCGCTTTCAGCTGTCCCGCGACATCGGCATTGACCTGGGCACGGCCAACACGCTGATCTACGTCTCCGGCAAGGGCATTGTGCTGCAGGAGCCTTCGGTGGTCGCCCTGGATCTCGAGCGTGGCGTCACCATGGCGGTGGGGGACGAAGCCAAGCTGATGCTGGGACGGACACCTGGCAACATCCGCGCGGTACGTCCCTTGCGTGATGGCGTGATCGCAGATTTCGATGCCGCTGAGCAGATGCTCAAGACCTTCATCCAGAAGGGCAATGAAGGCCGCGGCATCGTCGCTCCGAGACTGGTGGTGGGGATCCCTAGTGGTGTGACCGGTGTGGAACGGCGGGCTGTGCGTGAAGCGGGCCTCGCTGGAGCCCGTGAAGTGCACCTGATCGATGAACCGGTGGCAGCCGCCATTGGCGCTGGTCTGCCCGTGACTGAACCCGTCGGAACGATGATTGTTGACATCGGTGGAGGTACCACCGAGGTCGCAGTGCTCAGCCTGGGCGGCACGGTGCTCAGCGAATCGGTGCGGGTGGCTGGTGATGAAATCAGTGATTCCATCGGCGTTTATCTCAAGAAGGTGCACAACCTGGTGGTGGGTGAGCGCACCGCTGAGGAGATCAAGATCCGCATCGGCTCGGCTTTCCCCGACAACGAGTTCGATCAGACCGTGATGGATGTGCGCGGGTTGCATTTGCTGTCTGGTTTGCCGAGAACCATTCAGTTGCAGGCCGGGGACCTGAGGGAGGCCATCGCTGAACCCCTCAACGTGATTGTGGAAGCGGTGAAACGCACCCTCGAACGCACCCCCCCTGAATTGGCCGCCGATATCGTTGATCGCGGCATCATGCTGGCCGGAGGCGGTGCCCTGGTTCGGGGCATCAGCGATCTGATCAGCCATGAGACCGGCATTTTTACGCACATCGCTGAGGAACCCCTCCTGTGTGTCGTCAAGGGTTGTGGGCAAGTGCTTGAGGACTACAAGCGTCTCCAGCGGGTGCTCGACACCCCTGAATTCGTTAGAGCCGCCGCTGCCGTCTAACCGTCATGGGTCCCTCCCAGTGGCCGCAGGGTTCGCGGTTGCGTTCGGTTCAGCGTCTGTGGCCCTGGTTGCTCTTGTTGGTCGCACTTGGGTTGGTGCGATTCAGCAAGGGCGCTGGTTTCACTGATGCATTCGCGCTGCTCAGCCGCCCGTTCTGGCCTGGATCCGCTCAGCGGGAATGGGTTCAGTCCGCCACCAAGCAGGAAGACGCCGCTCGGCTGTTGCTTCTCGAGCAAGACAACGCTCGCTTGCGTGGCCTATTGGAACTGGATCAGCAAGCAGCAGGAGATTGGCTTCAGGCTGCTGTGATTTCACGCACGGCGTCGGGATGGTGGCAGCAGCTTGAGCTCGGCAAAGGTTCGATCCAGGGTGTGGCCAAAGACGATGCTGTGGTCGGCCCAGGTGGTCTTGTGGGTCGTGTACAGAGCGTGACGCCGACCACCAGCCGCGTGCGTTTGCTCACCGCGCCCGGTAGCCGAATCGGCGTCTGGTTGCCGCGCACCCGTCAGCACGGTCTGCTGATGGGTCTGGGCACATCAAGGCCTCAGCTGCAGTTCCTCGATAAAGACATCCAAGTGAAAGAGGGGGATCTGGTCAGTACGTCACCCGCCAGCACTCTGTTGCCGCCCAACTTGCCAGTGGCGGTGGTGCAGTCGATCGATCTGCGGGCCGTGCCGGCACCGACCGCTCTGGTGCAGTTGATTGCTGCTCCCGATGCCATCGACTGGGTGCAAGTGAGGGTGCGCTGATCCATGACGCCTCTGCATCGCCAGCCCATCTGTGCGGCTTCTGCGTTGTTAGTGCCCCTGCTGCAGCTGAGTGCACCCTCTTGGTTGGCCCTCGAGGGCGTGCCTCCGAGCTGGGCCATCCTCTGGTTGCTGCCTTGGTCGCTGGTGGATGGACCGGTTGCCGGTGTGATCGCCGGTGCAGGCCTCGGGTTGGTGTTAGACGGTCTCAGTTTGGGCGATGCCAGTCACGTCCCGGCTTTGGTGTTGATGGGCTGGTGGTGGGGGCGATTGGGCCGTCGCGGGCTGCCGATTCAGCGCAGCCTCAATCTCGGTTTGCTGGCTTGGATCGGCACGGTCGTGCTCGGATTGAGTCTCTGGCTGCAATGGCTGCTGCTGGGGGCACCGGAAGCCATGATCCAGTCGTGGGCACTGCATACGACTGTGGCGCAGTCGCTGATGACTGGACTGCTGGCCCCGATGGTTGGATCCTGGCAGCTGCTCATCTGGCGACGCCGTGCACCCGCATGACTGTGTTGAAACGACGGCGTCTGCTTCTTGTCGGCTTGGCTTTGGCTGGACTGACCTCCCTTGGCTGGGGCTGCAGGCAAGCGTCGCTGCCCGCAGGCACCTTGCAGTTGTGGACGCTTCAGCTCGCTCCCAAATTCAATCCTTATATGGAGGCGGTCATCAGCAGCTGGGAGCAGAATCACCCTGAGGCTCCGGTGCGCTGGACGGACTTGCCTTGGGGATCAGTGGAGCGCAAGCTGCTTGCGGCGGTGTTCGCTCGCACAGCACCGGATGTGGTGAATCTCAACCCACCGTTTGCTGCCAATTTGGCCAGCAAGGGTGGTCTCACCGACCTCACTCCATTGCTGCCCCCAGAAGCAGCAGGGAGGTACCTCCCCTCGGTGTGGGCGGCAGCGCGCGACCCGGAGGCCGGTCAGATCGCTATTCCTTGGTATCTCACCGTGCGTCTCAGCCTGGTGAATGGTGACCTCTTGCAAAAGGCCGGAATCCGTGAAGTGCCCCGGCGTTGGGACGATGTGCCCGCCTATGCCCGACGCGTGCGTGAACGCACCGGCCGCTATGGCTTGTTTGTGACGGTTGTGCCTGACGATTCCGCTGAGTTGCTGGAGTCGTTGGTTCAGATGGGTGTAACGCTGCTGGATGACCGCCAGAGGGCCGCGTTCAACACTCCAGAGGGCAAGAAAGCCTTCGCTTTCTGGACGGATCTCTATCGGGAAGGGTTGTTGCCTCGGGAGGTGGTCAGTCAGGGCCAGCGACGTGCGATCGAGCTCTATCAGAGTGGAGAGTTGGCCTTGTTGGCCAGCGGCGCTGAGTTTCTGCGCAGCATCCAGACCAACGCACCGCGTGTGGCGGCGGTGACAAGGGCCGAGCCACCGCTCACGGGTGAAGACGGCACCGCCAATGTGGCGCTGATGACTTTGGCGGTGCCCCGCCAAAGCGATCAGGCTGCCGATGCAGTGCAGCTGGCCCTCTTCCTCACCAATGGCGAGAACCAGGCCCGCTTTGCGCGGCAGGCGCGGGTGCTGCCCTCGTCAAAGCAGGCTTTGGAGGCTGTGAAGGAGGAGTTGGAGGCGGAGCGTCCCTCCGACCAAGGCGCAGCTCAGATTCGCGAGGCACGCTTGCTTTCGGCTGAAACCCTTGAACGGGCGCGTGTTCTCGTGCCGGCCACCCCAGGTGTCAAGAGGCTCCAGAGCATCATCTACACCCAGTTGCAGCGCGCGATGCTGGGGCAGATCAGCAGCGATCAGGCGGTTCGTGAAGCCGAAGAACAGTGGAACCGCTATGCCAGCTCACGCTGGCCTTGAACGCACTGTTTTCGGCTTGGCGAATCCTTAAGAGAAAGCAAAATCTGGCCTGTTTAGTGGATCAAAGGTCTCGATTTGCTCACTCCGAACTGTAGGGTTGCGATTCTTCAACTAAGGCGCGCATGCCGGAAGGGCCCTCCCACATAAATGGCGATGGGCCGCTCGAGCAGGCTCCGGAGTCTCATAAAGCCACGCTTTTGGTAGTTGATGACGAGCCAGCCGTTCGTCGAGTTCTGGTGATGCGTCTTCAGCTTGCTGGCTACCGCGTGGTCTGCGCCGAAGACGGTGAGCAGGCACTAGAGATGTTCCACAGCGAGACGCCAGATCTGGTTGTTCTCGATGTGATGCTCCCCAAGCTTGATGGCTTTGCAGTTTGCCGTCGTCTCAGGGCCGAGTCTTGCGTTCCGATCATTTTCCTTTCAGCACTAGAAGCCATCTCCGAGCGGGTGGCTGGTCTGGATCTCGGCGCTGACGACTATCTTCCCAAGCCTTTCAGCCCGAAAGAGCTTGAGGCGCGCATCGCCACCATCCTGCGCCGCGTCGGCCGCGGTTCAGCCGCGACTGAGCCCAGGGAGTTGCCGACCGGTCAGGGCGTGGTTCGCGTTGGTGATCTGGTGGTGGATACCAATCGCCGTCAGGTGACCCGCGGTAGCGAACGAATTTCTCTTACATACACGGAATTCAGCCTGCTGGAGTTGCTCTTCCGCGAACCTGGTCGCGTTGTGCCTCGCGCTGAAATTCTTGAACAGCTCTGGGGCTATCCACCCCGCCGTGCTGCAGATCTGCGTGTGGTGGATGTGTATGTGGCTCGCTTACGCGGCAAGTTGGAGCCCGATCCCCGTAATCCCGAGCTCATCCTGACTGTGCGCGGCATCGGCTATTCCTCCCAGCGCATGGGTGATGCCGCCCCTGCAGCTGCAGCGGGTTAAGCCTGTGCGGCTGCCCTTCTGACGGCCGAGGGTCGCCTTCAGGCACCGTCGACCGGCAGAGTGGCGCCCGACTGCATACCGCTCCCTGTGTCTGAACTGCGTGAGACCCGCCTGGAGAAGGCGAATGCACTCAGAGATCAGGGCCGCGAGCCCTACGCTCTGCTCTTCGAGCCCACCCACCGGACGGCGGTGCTGCAAGTTGACCACGCCGATCTTCCGAAGGGGGAGGAGCGTGATTGCCCCGTGGCAGTGGCCGGACGGGTGATGACCCGTCGGGTGATGGGCAAGCTCGCCTTTTTCACCCTGGCGGATGAAACCGGAACGATTCAGCTGTTTCTCGAGAAAGCAGCCCTGGGTGAGGCGTTCGCTCAGATCACGTCCTTGGTGGATGCGGGAGATCTGATTGGGGTCCAGGGCATCCTGCGCCGCACTGACCGCGGCGAGCTGTCGGTGAAGGTGAGTGAGTGGACAATGCTCACCAAGGCGTTGCAGCCCTTGCCGGATAAGTGGCATGGTCTGGCGGATGTGGAGAAGCGCTACCGGCAGCGCTATCTCGATTTGATCGTGACGCCCCAGTCCCGGGAAACGTTCCGTCGCCGGGCTCACACGGTGAGTGCAATTCGCCGTTGGCTGGATGAGCGTGCCTTTCTGGAGATCGAGACCCCGGTTCTCCAGAGCCAGCCCGGTGGAGCCGATGCCCGTCCCTTCGAGACTCATCACAACGCTCTCGATCTGCCCCTCACGTTGCGGATCGCCACCGAGCTGCATCTCAAGCGTCTTGTGGTTGGGGGATTTGAGCGCGTTTACGAGTTGGGTCGCATCTTCCGCAATGAGGGCGTGAGCACCCGCCATAATCCCGAATTCACCTCGGTGGAGATCTACCAGGCCTACAGCGACTACATCGGCATGATGGAGCTCACCGAGCAGATGGTCAGCTCGGTGTGTCAGGAGGTTTGCGGCACCACCACCATCACTTATCAAGGCACAGAGATTGATCTCGCACCGCCCTGGCGTCGCGCCACCATGCATGAGCTAGTGGAAGATGCCACCGGGCTGGATTTCAGCAGCTTCGGCGGCCGCGATGAGGCTGCGGCGGCGATGCAAGCCAAAGGTTTGCACGTGCCTGAATTGGCCGATTCGGTGGGTCGCCTGCTCAACGAGGCTTTTGAGCAGGCAGTGGAGTCAACATTGATCCAGCCCACCTTCGTAATCGATTATCCGGTGGAGATTTCACCGCTGGCGCGTCCTCATCGCAGTAAGCCTGGCCTGGTGGAGCGGTTTGAGCTGTTCATTGTTGGTCGAGAGCATGCCAATGCTTTCAGTGAGCTCACCGATCCTGTGGATCAGCGCCAGCGTCTGGAAGCCCAACAGGAGCGCAAGGCCGCTGGAGATCTTGAAGCCCAGGGGCTGGATGAGGATTTCGTCATGGCCTTGGAAGTGGGCATGCCGCCCACCGGAGGCCTTGGAATTGGCATCGACCGGCTCGTGATGCTGCTCACCGATAGCCCCTCGATCCGAGATGTGATTGCTTTCCCGCTCTTGCGTCCCGATGCGTGAAGCTGGAATTGGTCACCCTGAACCCTCAGGGTGGATAATGGTTAACAGTGGCATGTTCCCTTTCCCATGAGTGGTGAGCGCGTAGGTTTCCGCTTCAAGCACGCCGATGCGGTGGTCAAGCGCAATCCCCAGGGGCGCTCCCGCCGCGGCTGGGTGATGGAGCCGGTGGAGCAAACCACCAGCCGGGGCACCAAAATGCCCGCCTATCGCATCCGCTGGCGTGACAGCGAGCGTCCTGAAATCGTGCTTCAGCACATGCTGATTGCCGATCCCGATCCCACGCCTCCGCCCGAGAACGTAAGTCTCGAGCCTCCCGCTCCCAAGGCCTGAGGTGTCCTTGCTCAGCTGAGGCCCTGGCGCCGCCTCAGCTCCTCCAACTCCTGATGGGCCTCGAACAAGGCCCAGTCCTCATCCAGGCTGCGTTTCCCAGACTGCCGACTGGCCTGTTGGTTGAGGTCAGAGATCTGACCGTCGAGGTCGTTGAAGCTCTGTCCCAGTCGATCCAGTTCTGCCCAGAGATCCCTGCCTTGATTCATCAAGGTGGTCACGTGTTCTTCTGCCCGCTTCGCCAGGTCATCGGCACCGGCATCGCGGGCTTTTTTGCTGCGTGCTCCCCAGGCTTGCACCTGTTCCGCGAGGGACAGCAACTGGCGCCGTAGGTCTCTGGCTTGCACCTGCATCTGATCACGTCTCCGGCTGAGATCGCGCTGCCTGTCTTGAAGGTGCTGCTCCTGAAGCAAGCGGTCTTGATCGGGGTTGGAACGCAGAAACGCGTTCAGGCGCTCCTCAAGATTGCGCTCCAGTTGATCCAGCCAGGTGGGTCCCATCAGTTGCCTTGGCCGGCCTGGTCCGGTGCTCGCGTGATCAGCGGTGCTTCGATCTCTTCCTGAAGGGGTGTGATGGCCGCTTCGCGGGAACGCAGCATCAGCTGCGTGAGCCGCGCCACAGCGCCTTCCCCCATTTCCAGCTGGCCGATCCGCTCGAACGCGCCCATATAGATCGCCTCCAGTTCGCTAATCAGCTGTTCACGCTGGGTCTTGATCGTCTGACGTCGTTCCTCAAGTCCCATGGCTGTGCTTCACCGGCTCTGCTCATAGTCTGCCGCCTCCAACCAGTGCAGGGAGAGGTCATCGGCCGGGTCGTGCCAGCGTTGGCGCCAGCGCCAGCCCGCCGCTTCGGCCAGTTCACGGGCCATCGCTGGCGAATATTTGACGCTGTATTCCGTCACCAGCGGTTCACCCTCAGCAAAGCGCCAGGACGTGGTTCCGATCGAGACGCTCTGTTCGCAATTGCTCACCAGCGCCATCATCACGCGGCTTTCCGCTGCTTGCCATCGCGCCTGATAGCGGAACTGGCTGGGCTGAAAATCGGCGTTCAGATCCTTGTTCAACCGCAGCAGCAGATTGCGGGCGAAGGCGGCGGAGATGCCAGCCGCATCGTCGTAGGCAGCCTCCAGCGTTGCCTGCGTTTTGGGTTGGTCTAGCCCCAGTAGGAGGGGGCCTCCATTCAGCAGCAGGCGGAAGCGCCGCAGCAGTTGAACCGCTTCGTCTCGGGTGAAATTGCCGAGGGAGCTTCCTGGGAAGAAGCCCAAACGCCGCTGTCCTCGTAGCAGAGGGTGGTCGGGCAGGCTCTCGAGCCGGCTGTGGTCGCAACAGATGCCCAGCATCGGGACTGCGGGGTGCGCGCACTGAAGTGCAGCTGTCGCTTGCTGGAGATGGGCAGCACTGATGTCGAGAGCCACATACGCCGCGGGTTGCATCGCCTTCAGCAGAGGTCCCACCTTGCGAGCGCTGCCCGCACCGAATTCCACGATGACGCCTGAGCCCATGGCGGTGGCGATGTCTCTCGCTGATTTCTCTAGGAGGGCAATTTCCGTTCGCGTGAGGCTGTATTCCGGTTGTTGGCAGATCTGATCGAACAGCTTCGACCCCTCGGTGTCGTACAGGAACCAGGCGGGAAGCTGTCGGGGATGGCGTTGCAGGCCTTGCTCCAACAGACGCTGCATGTCCGCCGCGGGTGGATGCAGGTCAATCAACTCCGGCCGCGTAGGTGTTGGTGTTGTCATCGCGCCAGACGCAGACCAGCCGCCATCCACCGGCTCGCCGGTGGGAAGAAGTTTCTGTAGGTATCGCGGGAATGCCCACGGGGGGTGAGTCGGCTGCTGCCACGGAGCACGAACTGGGACGTCATGAATTTGCCGTTGTATTCGCCGATGGCGCCGGCCACTGGTTGAAATCCGGGATAGGGCCGATAGGGACTGGCGGTCCATTGCCACAGCTGGCCATGGCTTTGGAGCAAGTCCTCCCCATGCTGAACACTGGCCAATTCCCATTCCGCTTCGCTGGGTAAGCGTGCTCCGGCCCAGCGGGCATAGGCATCGGCTTCGAACCAGCTGAGGTGACGCACCGGCCGGTGATCGTTCAGTGGGCAGCGACCTCCCAGGGTGAACTCCCAACGCCAGGGTCCCTGCCCATCAGGATCCCGCCGCCAGTAGCGCGGTGCCTGCCAGCCCCGGCGTTGGCATTCCGCCCAGCCCTCGCTCATCCACAGATCCGGGCGGCAGTACCCACCGTCCTCGATGAAGCGGCGAAAGGCCGCGTTGCTCACAAGCCGATCTGCGATGGCAAAGGGTTCAAGCCATGTGCGGTGACGCGGCCCTTCGTTGTCGAAATGGAAGCCACCACCGTTATGCCCCACCTCCACCAGCCCTCCCTGGCAGTGGAGCCAGGGTCCATGCAGGTGATCCGCGCTGGCCGGATCAGTGCATGGAAGCTCCTCATCCCGTTCACACCAATCGTCGCGATATGCGGGCTCCAGTGGTTGTCGGCTGAAGCCATCGAGCAGATCCATCAGCATCAACTCTTGGTGCTGCTGTTCGTGCTGTAGCCCCAGCTCGATTAGCTCTCGTAAAGGGGCATCACGATGTTGCTGCAGTAGCAGGTCTTCCAGGGCCTGGTTCACCCGGTGTCTCCAGGCCGACACATCGGCCATTGTTGGCCGGCTAAGCAGACCGCGCTGCGGTCGTGGCTGGCGGGGCCCGACCGTCTCGTAATAGGAATTAAACAGGTAGCCCCAGCGTGGATCCGACGGCGTGTAGTCCGGTTGATACGGCTTCAACACGAAGGTCTCGAAGAACCAAGTGGTGTGAGCCAGGTGCCATTTCGGCGGGCTGGCATCGGCCATGCCCTGCAGGTTGAGATCTTCCGCCTCGAGCGGATCGATCAACGCTTCGCTGGTATGGCGCACCTCCATGAGTCGATCCAGGAGAGAGCCAGCGGCCATGGAATGGAGTCGTGTCCGGGTGACCCTAGGGAGATCACCACCGGGTTTCAGCGAGCCACTGCCCTTAGCATCAGCCAAGTCTGCAGCCCCATTCGTGATCGGCACGTTGCTGGCTGAGCGTTATCGCCTGGAACGGTGTCTCTCCGCCGATCCTGATCAGATTCATGGTGCCCTTTGGCGTGCTGCAGACCAGATGGCTGGTGATACGGCCGTCGCTCTCAGGCAGTTGAAGGATGACGCGGTGCAGGAGCGTTTTCGTCAACTTTGGCCAGCGATTCAGTCGGTGCTGCATCCCCAGATCCCGCGGTTTGGAGGGCTGATCGAGTCCCAGGGCAGCCTCTGGCTGGTGCGCGAGTGGCAGGAGGGTTCCACCTTGCGGCAGATCCAGGAGCAGCGCCTTCAGCGCCAACTGGTCTTTGGTGCCGGTGAGGTGTTGTTGCTCTTGCGTCAGCTGCTCTCACCTCTCGCGGTTTTGCACGGCCTTGAGCTGGTGCATGGCGATATCAATCCCCGCAACCTCTTGCGCCGCGATCAAGACGGGTTACCGGTGCTTCTCGATTTTGGGTTGCTCCAGCTTTCCGGAGCGCAACCCCTGGAGGGTGCCTCAGCGGCTTATGCCCCTCGGGCTCAGGGCCGGCTGGAACCGGCAGCGGCTTGGATGGATCTCCATGGGCTCGGGGTGACGGCGCTCACCCTGCTCACTGGCCGTCCGCCCGAGCAGTTGCTGGAGGTCGAGGGGCTCCGTTGGCGCCTGCCTGTTGATCTTGAGATTGAGCCTCCGTTTCGAGAGGTGCTGGAGCGCCTGCTGTCAGAGCAACCCGCCCGGCGCTTTGATCAGGCCGCTGAAGCCTTGCGCGCTCTGCAGGCGGTGACCATGCCCGAATCCACGGGGCCGCAGACCCGCGCAGATCGAACCTTGGTGCTGGCCCCAGTCTTGGCACCAGAGCCGGACCCTGAGCCCGAAGCGACGTCTTCGCTAGATCTGCCGCCCTTCACGCCGCCGGCCAGGGAGCCATTTCGGCGCCGTCCGCGAGCGGACGAACGTCAACTAGCTGCCGAAGGCCGCCTCTGGCCCGTGGTGGCTGCATTGCTGGTGTCGGTCCTGTTGGGCACGGCCATTGGTTGGTTTCTGCTTAGTCGGGCCAAGACACCGGCTCAGGCGCCGTCCACGGACCGTGACCTGATTGGTGGTCGCTCCGCCGCCAGTTTGCCCCCCGCTGAGGTGGATCAACGTCAGCAGTTGCTGAGTCGTCTGCGGGCTCTGCAGGTGGATCGCAGCTGGTTTCTGCAACTTGTCGATGCGAGCCTGATGGCTCGTTTCCCGGAGCGTGGTGGCCGCCTGCCCAGCGATTCCCTCGATGATGCGCCCCTGCGGCGCGTCTGGAATGACCTTGCCGAGGATTGGCTGGCTCGGGTTGAACAACTGCCTCCCGTCTTGCGCCGTCGTCTGGGTCAGCTCAAACCTGCCGACTGGACAACGCAAAGACAAGCTCTGGTGGATCAGGGGGTCAATGCCAGGGTGGTGGAGCAACTTGTTAGTGCTTCGGCGCAGCCGCTATTGCCGGGTGCGCCGGCAGGCATCAAACCGCCAGAGCCTTACCGGCAGCTCTGGATTGCTGCCGCGTTGCGCAGCCTTGAGGACGTTCAGATTGAAACGGTGAAGGCCCGCCCGCTCACGCCCACGGTGCTCACCAGCAGGGTGCCTGCGGGTGGGGCACGGCTGATTTCGATTGCGGTGCCAGCCGGTCGCCGTTTGGTGTTGGGCATCAACGGCACCCCACTCATGCAGATGACAGTTTTTGCGGCCGATGGCGATGTGGCGGCGGCGCGCGGGCCGCTTCGGGTTGTCACCTTGTCTGCGCAGGCGGGGTCACCGGTTCAGGTGCTGGTCACGAACGACGGCGTGTCGTCAGGGGTGCTGACGCTGTCGTGTCGCGCTGATTTGGCAGGACCGCAACCGTTGCCCGATGTGGATCTTGATCCCATTCCCGATCCGGCCACTGGCGTGCGAGGACCCGTCGAGGCGCTTCTGGAGCCACCTGGTCCAAAGCCTGCTCGTGTTGAGCAGCCTCCGGTTCCTGCTGCCCCTGCAGAGTTGGCAGCACCGCCTCCGCCGTGAACGATTGGGTTAGTAACGGGCGATGGCAGCCCGGGTTTCCTTCTTGATCTGTTTATCTTTCTCAGCGGCGCGCTTGTCGTGCAGCTTGCGCCCTTTGCCCAGACCGATGGTCAGTTTGATCCAAGAGCCCTGCAAATGCATGTTGAGCGGAATCAGCGTCAGACCTTTTTGATCAAGTTGACCGCGCAGCTTGTCGATCTCCCGACGATGTGCCAGTAGCCGCCGCACTCTGAGCGGATCGTGGTTGAAGTAGCCACTCGCGTGGGTGTGAGGGGAGATGTGCACGTTGTGCAATTGCAGCTGGCCGTTGCGGATCAGGCAGAAGCCATCTCGCAGGTTGGCCTGGCCAGCACGGATCGACTTCACCTCCGTCCCCACCAGTTCGATGCCAGTTTCGAGAGTTTCGAGGATGTCGTACTGGTGCCGGGCCAGTCGGTTGTCCGCCAATAGGCGATTGGCGGCAGCCCGAGCTGCTGCGTTCTTTTTGCCTCCACCCTTGGCCATGAACCGTTCGGCTCCTCAGCCGTTTCACCCCCCGACCCTATCCAGGGCTCGGTACCCTTCCACCATGGCGATTGTTTCTTCTAACGCCGCAGCTCCTCGCCCCCGTCCGGAACGGCCGACGAACCGGGTGGTGGATGGTTCCAGGCAGGCTGAAGACGATCAGGGTCCACTGGCGGCTCCCGGTCGCGATGATGGGCTCAGGCCTCGACGCCTAGACGATTACATCGGTCAGCGGGAGCTCAAGCAGGTGCTTGGCATTGCGGTGCAGGCCGCCCTCGGTCGCGGCGATGCACTTGATCACGTGCTGCTCTACGGCCCGCCGGGTTTGGGCAAAACCACTATGGCGATGGTGCTGGCTGAAGAATTGGGGGTGAGCTGCCGGATCACCAGTGCGCCTGCTCTGGAACGCCCTCGCGACATCGTTGGCCTGCTGGTGAATCTGCAGCCGCGTGAGCTGCTGTTCATCGATGAAATTCACCGGCTGAGCCGTGTGGCCGAAGAATTGTTGTACCCCGCCATGGAGGATCGGCGACTAGATCTCACCGTGGGCAAAGGCAGCACTGCCCGAACCCGTGCCCTTGAGCTGCCGCCGTTCACCCTTGTTGGGGCGACCACTCGGGCTGGCGCCCTCAGTTCGCCGCTGAGGGATCGCTTTGGCTTGATCCAGCGGTTGGAGTTCTACGGGTTGGAGGATCTTCAGGCGATTGTGGAGCGGGCTGCAGGCCTGTTGGAGCTGGAGCTCACCGCAGAGGCTTGTGCTGAGATCGCCCGCCGCTGCAGGGGCACGCCGCGGATCGCCAACCGTCTGTTGAGGCGGGTGCGCGATGTGGCCTGTGTGCGCAATTGCTCCGGCCGCATCGATCGTGATCTGGTGGATGAAGCCCTCACCTTGCACCGGGTGGACGAACGGGGACTGGACGCCAGTGATCGAAGGCTGCTCGAGCTACTGCTTCAGTCCCATGGCGGTGGCCCTGCTGGCTTGGACACCTTGGCGGCGGCGCTAGGTGAAGATCCCACCACGTTGGAATCCGTCGTGGAGCCTTATCTCCTGCAGCTGGGCTTCCTTCAACGCACGCCGCGCGGTCGGGTGGTGACCGATGCAGGGCGTGATCACCTGGGTTGGCCGGACCAGGAGGCGGTGGCATGAACTTGCGGGGACAACTAATCGCGTGCGTTCTGCCGGTGCTGTTGATGGTGGCATCGCTTCCTTCAACTGCTTGGGCCACGGCTGCTGAGGATCTGCCGACCTTGTTCGATCGAGCCCTGGCCCTCAGCCGTGAGGGGGATCCTCAGCAAGCGCTACCGATCTGGGATCAGGTGCTCGATTTGGCTCCCCGTGATGCGGCGGCCTGGAGCAATCGCGGCAACGTGCGTTTGATGCTCGGAGATCCGGAAGGGGCGATTGCGGATCAAACCCGCTCAATTGAGCTTGCGCCCGATGATGCCGATCCGCATTTGAACCGTGGCACTGCTGAAGAAGCCTTGCAGCGCTGGCCTGAGGCCGCGGCTGATTACGACTGGATCTTGAATCGCGATCCCAGCGATGCGTCGGCGCTCTACAACCTGGGCAATGTGCGCGGTTCTGAAGGTGACTGGCAGGAAGCGCAGCGCCTTTACCGCTTGGCTGCCGATGCCAGGCCGGGTTTTGCTATGGCTCGCTCCAGTGATGCCTTGGCTCTTTATCAACTCGAAGATCTTCAGGAAGCCGAGCGCCAGCTGCGCAACTTGATCCGCCGTTATCCATTGTTTGCTGATGCTCGTGCCGCCCTCAGTGCATTGCTGTGGCGCGAGGGTTCCCGCGGTGAAGCCGAAAGTCATTGGGCTGCAGCAGCAGGACTCGATCCCAGCTATCGCGATGCCGCCTGGTTGGCGCAGGTGCGTCGCTGGCCCCCACGCCCGATTGCAGATCTAGAGCGTTTTCTCGCGCTGGAGGTGACATGACCCTTGCATTGCCTTGGGCGGAGCGTCTGGACCAGCTGCTTCCGGAGTTGATTCAGCTTCGGCGTCATCTCCACGCCCATCCAGAACTCAGTGGTGAGGAACATCAGACAGCCGCTCTGATCGCCGGTGAGTTGCGTGAGGCCGGTTGGTGCGTACGCGAGGGAGTGGGTCGGACCGGTGTTGTGGCCGATCTGGGGCCTAAGCAGGGTCCGAAAATTGGCCTTCGCGTCGATATGGATGCGTTGCCGATCGAAGAACGCACCGATCTTCCCTATGCCTCCGTTCGACAGGGTGTGATGCATGCTTGTGGCCATGACCTGCACAGCACCGTTGGTGTGGGTGTGGCGCGTCTACTCGCTGCTGAGCGGAGTTTGCCGTTTGGTGTACGCCTGCTGTTTCAACCGGCGGAAGAGATCGCCCAGGGAGCACGTTGGATGCGCGAAGCCGGAGCCGCTGAAGGTCTTTCCGGTTTGTTTGGTGTGCATGTGTTCCCCTCATTGCCGGTAGGCAGCATTGGCGTGCGCAGCGGCAGCCTCACCGCCGCCGCCGGCGAGCTGGAAATTGAGGTGGTCGGGCAGGGCGGTCATGGGGCGCGGCCGCATCAATCGGTGGATGCGATCTGGATCGCGTCACGAGTGGTGACTGGTTTGCAGGAAGCGATCAGCCGACGGCTTGACGCTCTCCATCCTGTGGTGGTGAGTTTCGGCCGCATTGAAGGAGGCAAAGCGTTCAATGTGATCGCGGATCGCGTCAGCCTTTTGGGCACGGTGCGCTGTCTCTGCAGTGATGTGCACGATCGCTTGCCCGGTTGGATTGAAGACACCGTTCAGGCCATTTGTTTAGGTTTTGGTGCGACGGCGACGGTCCGCTATCGCTGTATCGCCCCCCCTGTGAACAACGACCCTCGGCTTACGGCGTTGTTGGAACGCTGCGCCATGAAGCAGCTCGGAGCGGATCAGGTGCTGCGGCTGGAGCAGCCATCGCTGGGCGCTGAAGACTTCGCCGAATTGATCCGCGATGTTCCCGGAATGATGTTCCGGCTCGGTGTGGCGGGGGCTGATGGTTGCGCGCCCCTGCACAACGGTCATTTCCTGCCGGATGAGCGTTGCCTGGAGGCCGGAATCAGTGTGCTGACCGCCGCGATTCTGGCCTGGGAGCCTGCGTCATGACTCGCCCGTCACGTCCGCCCCTGCAAGTGTTGCTGTCCTTGGCAGCGCCACTTCTGGTGCTGTTGGGTGTGATCGGCCTGCTGCAGAGGGAGGGGACCGATCGATGGCAGGCCGTTCCTGCCATCCTGGTGGGCTCCGGTCTGGTGATCCATGCGGTGGTAGGTCGCCGGCGCCGGCGACACCAGCTGCTGGTGGCCCTCCGTAACAGTCGATTCGAGGAGGACTGAATCCATGGCATCCACACCGTCATCGCCCGCGGACGACGCACCTGATCTCGAGGCCCTGCGGTTTGCAATCGCGTCGGGTGATCCCACCCTGGCGATGCCGGCGCTCACGCAGTTGCGCTTCTGTACGGACGAGGAGGCGGTGCCTTTGCTGGTGCTGGGCAGTGAGCAGGAGGCCTTTCTGGTGCGCTCCTTGAGCTGCAGCGGACTCGGTTACAAGCGCACGGAGCAGGGTTGGATGGTGCTGGAGACGCTGCTGCGGAGTGATGGTGACGCCAATGTGCGGGCGGAGGCCGCCAATTCGCTGGCCAGTTATGGCGTGGATCGGGCTTGGCCGCTGCTGAAAGCAGCGTTCATGGCGGATGACGCCTGGCTGGTGCGTTGCAGCATCCTGTCGGCGCTGGCGGAGCAGCCGCAGATCGATCTGGGCTGGTTGCTGGAGCTGGCATCCGCTGCCATTACCGATGCCGATGGCACGGTTCGGGTGAGTGGCGCAGAAATCTTGGGCCGGATTGTGCTTGAGGGCAGCGATCAGCCAATTGGCGAGCAGGCTCGCGCCTTGTTGCGGCCTCTTCAGCAAGACAGCGATCATCGAGTTGTGGCAGCGGCGCTGAATGGTCTTCAGGCGTCATGACCCCTCCGTTGACGGAACGCTTGCTACGGTTCCGGCACCACTAGGGGTGCCTGAGGTCGTTCGCGACCATAAGGGCTGAGATCACACCCTCCGAACCTGATCCGGATCATGCCGGCGCCAGGGAAGTGAATCCATGTGATCCGCGGCCGATCGGCCGGCTCCTGGCAGTCCATTCGCTGAACGGATCATGCGTGCTTCCTGGGTTGAGTCCCGACGCGGACAAGCCAATGTGTCGCAGATGCACTTCGCCCGGCAGGGTGTGGTGACCGAGGAAATGGCCTTTGTGGCCCAACGGGAGAACCTGCCTGAATCACTGGTGATGGAGGAGGTGGCTCGGGGCCGGATGGTGATCCCGGCCAACATCAACCACGGCAACCTCGAGCCGATGGCGATTGGCATCGCCAGTAAGTGCAAAGTGAACGCCAACATCGGCGCATCACCCAATGCTTCGGATGCTGAAGAAGAGGTGAAGAAGCTGAAGTTGGCGGTGAAATACGGCGCTGACACGGTGATGGATCTCTCCACCGGCGGTGTGAATCTTGATGAGGTGCGCACCGCGATCATCAAGGCGTCGCCAGTACCCATCGGCACAGTGCCTGTGTATCAGGCGCTCGAGAGCGTGCATGGCTCGATTGAACGTCTGTCGGAAGATGATTTTCTGCACATCATCGAGAAGCACTGCAAGCAGGGCGTTGATTACCAGACCATCCATGCCGGCCTGTTGATCGAGCACCTCCCCAAGGTGAAGGGCCGGATCACCGGCATCGTCAGCCGTGGCGGCGGGATCCTTGCCCAGTGGATGCTCTATCACCACAAACAGAATCCGCTTTACACCCGTTTCGACGACATCTGCGAAATCTTCAAGCGCTATGACTGCACCTTCTCGCTCGGAGATTCGTTGCGTCCTGGCTGTCAGCACGATGCTTCTGATGCGGCACAGCTGGCTGAGCTACACACCCTGGGTGAGCTGACACGCCGCGCCTGGAAGCACGATGTGCAGGTGATGGTGGAAGGCCCTGGCCACGTGCCGATGGACCAGATCGAGTTCAACGTGAAGAAGCAGATGGAGGAGTGCAGCGAGGCGCCCTTCTATGTGCTTGGTCCTCTGGTGACCGACATCGCCCCTGGTTACGACCACATCACCTCCGCCATCGGTGCTGCCATGGCTGGTTGGCATGGAACGGCGATGCTCTGCTACGTCACGCCCAAGGAGCACCTGGGCTTGCCCAATGCGGATGATGTGCGCGAAGGCCTGATTGCTTACAAGATTGCGGCCCATGCTGCCGACATCGCCCGTCACCGCCCTGGTGCCCGGGATCGTGATGATGAGCTCAGTCGAGCCCGCTACGCCTTCGATTGGAACAAGCAGTTCGAGCTGTCATTGGATCCCGAGCGGGCTAAGGAATATCACGATGAAACCCTGCCAGCCGATATCTACAAACAGGCAGAGTTCTGCTCGATGTGTGGCCCCAAACACTGCCCGATGCAGACCAAAATCACTGATGAGGATCTCGAGGGTCTGGAGAAAGTGTTGGAAGCGAAGGGCGGCGCTGAGCTGGCCGGTGTGAAAATGGATAAGGCCGACTGATTGGCTTGCCTTTCTCGCGAGGTTGACTCTTGAACGGAAAAGGTGAAGCTAATTGGCTTCACCTTTTTTAGGCCTAAATGGCTGCCATTAATGTTGTTGTGATGAGTTGGGTTCCCTTGCTAATTCATCATCATCAAGTGCTGACTTGAACCACTCGATGGTGGGCTGAAGTCCTTCTTGAAGAGAGATTCGGGGTTCCCAACCCAGTTGTTCTCTCGCTAGATCGATGACAGGCTGCCGTTGCATCGGATCGTCTTGAGGAAGTGGTTTGGTAATCAGTTCAAGCTTTGGATTGATGCGTTCGCGGACCAATTCAGCGAGCTGGCGGATTGTGAACTCGCCGGGATTGCCGATATTGATGGGCCCGGTATGGTCGCCATTCATCAGGCGAATCATGCCCTCGATCAAGTCGTCCACGTAGCAGAAGGATCGTGTCTGACTGCCATCGCCATAGAGGGTTAATGCTTCTCCCTTAAGGGCCTGCACGATGAAGTTGCTCACCACCCGTCCATCATCGGGGAGCATGCGAGGACCATAGGTATTGAAGATCCGCATGACGCGCACTTCTGTGTCGTGCATCCGGCGGTAGTCAAAACACAAAGTTTCCGCGATGCGTTTGCCTTCGTCGTAACAACTGCGGAGCCCGATTGTGTTGACGGAGCCGCGATAGTTTTCTGGCTGAGGATGAACTTCTGGATCTCCGTAAATCTCACTGGTGCTCGCAAGCAGCAAGCGGGCTCCGACTCGCCTTGCGAGACCCAGCATGTTGTAGGTGCCCAGAAAACTGGTTTTGGCGGTTTTGATGGGATTGAACTGGTAGTGCACGGGTGATGCCGGGCAAGCCAGATGCCAAATCCGATCAACTTCCAGTTGGATGGGTTCCGTGACGTCGTGACGGATTAACTCAAAGCGAGGATGACCAATCCAGTGTCCAATATTGCTCTTGCGACCCGTGAAATAGTTATCGAGACAGATCACTTCCTCACCAGCTTTCATCAGCCGGTCACACAGATGTGAGCCGAGGAATCCAGCTCCACCGGTGATCAAGTTGCGGATCACTGCCAAGATGCAATCAAGACTCGCCTCATCGTATGGGGTGAGTCATCAACTCAATCAAAAATCCCCTGCGGCCCAAAAGGCGCAGGGGATTGAAGGTTAATCATGAGTCGCCCAATCTGATTCCGATCAGGAGAGGTCTCAGCCAAGAAGCGCCTTGGACTTGGCAACAACGTTTTCGACGGTGAAGCCAAACTCCTTGAGGCAAGTGCCGCCGGGAGCGGATGCGCCGAACCGGTTCATGGTGACGGAGTCACCGTCGAGACCGATGAAACGGTGCCAGCCGAAGGATTCCGCTGCTTCTACCACGATGCGCTTGCGCACAGCATTCGGGAGCACTTCTTCCTTGTAAGCGTCGCTTTGCTCGTCGAACAGCTCCACGCATGGCATGGAGACCACGCGCACCTTCTTGCCTTCAGCGGTGAGTTGCTTGGCAGCCTGCACGCAGAGGTCGAGCTCGGTTCCAGTGCCGATCAGGATCAGCTCAGGAGTGCCTTCGCAGTCTTCGAGCACGTAGCCGCCGAGAGCCACCTTGTCGATCGAGGAATTGGCCTGATTGACCATGCCCTGACGACTGAGGCAGAGGGAGCTGGGGCGCTTGCGGTTTTGGATGGCCAGCTTGTAGGCACCGCTGGTCTCGTTGCCGTCGCCGGGGCGGAACACCAGCATGTTTGGCATCGCTCGCAGGGAGGGGATGGTCTCGATCGGCTGGTGGGTTGGGCCGTCTTCACCGACGCCGATGGAGTCGTGGGTGAGCACATAGATCACGCCCAGCTCACTCAGGGCCGAGAGGCGCATGGAGCCACGCATGTAGTCGGCAAACACCAGGAAGGTGCCGCCATAGGGGATCAAACCACTGTTGTGATAAGCGATGCCGTTGAGGATCGCCGCCATGGCGTGCTCGCGCACACCGAAGTGGAGGTAGCGCTTCTCGGGGCTGCTGGCTTGATAGGAGCCAGTTTCGCCCTTGATGTCGGTGTAGTTGGAGTGGGTCAGGTCTGCGGAGCCACCGATGAGTTCAGGCAGGTTGGGGCCGAGAGCACCCAGGCAGATCTGGGAGTGCTTACGGGTGGCGAGGCCACCATCTTCAGGGGTGTAGGTGGGGAGGCCCTTGTCCCAGCCCTCGGGAAGCTCGCCCCGCAGCATCCTCTCGAACTCGGCGGCTTCGCTGGGGTACTTGGTGCGGTAAGTGGCGAGGGTCTGATTCCACTCAGCCTCAAGGCTGGCGCCGCGATCGATCGCCTGGCGGAACTGGTCGTAAGCCTCTTGGGGCACCTCGAAGGGGCCGTAGTTCCAGTTCAGTTGCTGGCGGGTGAGAGCGGCTTCCTCCTCGCCCAGGGCCGCACCGTGCACGCCGGCAGTATCAGCCTTGTTGGGAGAGCCATAGCCGATGGTGGTGGTCACCTTGATGATCGAGGGCTTGTCGGTGACGGCCTTGGCCGCTTCGATCGCCTTGGCGATGGCATCCACATCGGTGTTCCCCTCGGCCACGTGCTGCACGTGCCAGCCGTAGGCCTCGTAACGCTTCAGAACGTCCTCTGTGAAGGACACATCGGTGCGGCCGTCGATGGTGATGCTGTTGTCGTCGTAAAGGGCGATCAGCTTGCCCAGCTTCAGGTGGCCGGCCAGTGAGGCAGCCTCAGAGGACACACCCTCTTGATTGCAGCCGTCACCCATCACCACATAGGTGTAGTGATCCACAACGGTGGCGTCAGCCTTGTTGAACTTGGCGGCCAAGTGAGATTCGGCAATGGCCAAGCCCACGGCATTGGAAATGCCAGCACCAAGGGGACCGGTGGTTACTTCAACGCCAGGAGTCTCGAAGGTTTCGGGGTGGCCGGGAGTTTTGGAGCCCCACTGACGGAACTGTTTGATGTCGTCGATGGTCACCGAGTCGTAACCGGTGAGATGCAGAAGCGCATAGAGCAACATGCAGCCGTGACCGGCCGACAGCACGAAGCGGTCGCGGTTGAACCACTGGGGGTTTTTGGGGTTGTGCTTCAGGAACTTGTCCCAAAGCGCGTAACCCATGGGGGCGCAACCCATCGGCAGGCCGGGGTGGCCACTGTTGGATTTGTTGATGGCATCAACCGCCAGCATGCGAATGCTGTTGATGCAGAGGGTGTCGACAGAAGCGGGCGCAGCGACCATGACGTGGGAGTTGTAAATCGGTAAGGAGTACGGGCAGTCTGAAACAACGGGTCAAGGGCACCGCGGCACGGGCCAGACCGACGGTTTCAGTTAATGCGTCGGAAGGCGAGGCAGACGTTGTGGCCGCCGAAGCCGAAGGAGTTGGACAACACCGTGCCCAGCTTGAGCTCGCGGGCGGTGTTCGGCACGACATCTAGATCACATTCGGGATCGGGATTGGCGTGATTGATCGTGGGCGGAACCACGTGATGCTGGAGGGCTAGCACGCAGGCCACCGCTTCAATGCCGCCAGAGCCACCCAGCAAATGGCCGGTCATTGATTTGGTGGAGCTCACCGGGATCTGGTGAGCGCGATCGCCGAGAGCGCTTTTGATTGCAGCGGTCTCGTTGCTGTCGTTTGCCGGGGTACTGGTGCCGTGAGCATTCACGTAATCGATGCTGTCGGCACTGAGGGCACCGTCAGCGAGGGCGAGGCGCATGGCTGCTGCCCCGCCTACACCACCAGGCGTGGGTGAGGTGATGTGGTGGGCATCGCAGGTGGTTCCATAGCCCACCATCTCGGCAAGGATGGTGGCTCCACGCGCCTCGGCGTGCTCAAGGGTTTCAAGAACCAGAACGCCTGCGCCCTCACCGATGACGAAGCCATCACGCTCTTTGTCGAAAGGGCGGCTGGCGGTGGCTGGATCGTCATTGCGGAACGACAGGGCCTTGGCGCTGGCGAAACCAGCCACGCCGAGTGGTGTGATGGCGGATTCAGCACCACCGCAAATCATTGCGTCAGCCTTGCCCAGCTGTAGAAGCCGGAAGGCGTCGCCGATGGCGTTGGATCCCGCTGCGCAGGCTGTGGCCACGGCGGAACTAGGACCTTTGGCTCCCAGGGCAATCGCCGCCAGACCGGTGGCCATGTTGGGAATCATCATTGGCACAGTGAACGGGCTCACACGACCCGGACCTTTGCCTTCCAAGACATGGGCCTGAGTCTCCATAGTGAGCAGCCCGCCCACGCCGGAACCGATGCTTACGCCGATGCGATCGGCGTTTGCGTCGGTGATCTCGAGACCTGCATCGGCCAAGGCTTGCTTGGCGGCGACGACACCGAACTTGCAGAAACGATCCCAGCGCTTGGCCTCCTTGGGTTCAAGGAAACCTGTTGGATCGAAATCCTTCACCTCGGCGGCAAAACGACAGGCGTGCTTTTCAGCGTCGAACAAAGTGATCGACGCCACGCCATTGCGGCCTGAGGTGAGGCCAGACCAGTACTCAGCAACGCTGTTGCCGATCGGTGTCACCGCGCCGAGGCCTGTGACCACGACACGTTGGAGACCCTCCACCATGCTGCCGATCCTCAGGCCTGCTTGTCTTCGATGTACTTAACGGCGTCGCCAACGGTGGCGATGCCTTCCGCGGCTTCGTCGGGAATTTCGATGTCGAAGGCTTCCTCCAGGGCCATCACCAGCTCAACAGTGTCGAGCGAGTCAGCGCCGAGATCGTTCTGGAAATTCGACTCCGGCTTCACTTCGCCGGCGTCAACACTGAGTTGCTCCGCCACGATCGAACGGACTTTTTCGAGGATCGCTTCCTGGGACATGGCCGTGAAGACGGGACGCCGCATCTTACGGGCTGGCCTCGGCCTCACCCTCGCGCGTCGTTAACAACAGTGACGGCGAAGCGCGAGCTGGGCCTCAGGAGCATTCACCCCAGGTACGTTGACCGCAAGTCCTCTGCACCGAGACGGGTACATGTCCCACGCCGTCAAGATCTACGACACCTGCATCGGCTGCACCCAGTGTGTGCGCGCATGCCCTCTCGACGTCCTCGAGATGGTTCCCTGGGACGGTTGCAAAGCCGGCCAGATCGCTTCGTCACCCCGCACCGAAGATTGTGTGGGTTGTAAGCGCTGTGAAACCGCCTGCCCCACTGACTTCCTCAGCATTCGGGTCTATTTGGGAGACGAGACCTCCCGCAGCATGGGTCTGGCGTACTGATCGCATCGATCGGTTTTTCTTTCAACAACCCATAAGCTCAGCCCGGCATTGCCGGGCTTTTTTGTATGTGCGGAATCGTTGCGGTGATCGGCTCCCGGGAAGCGGCGCCGCTGCTGTTGGAGGGGCTCCGCCAGCTGGAATACCGCGGCTACGACTCCGCGGGCATCGCCACGATTGACGATTCAGATGTTGACGCCACCACGCGCCTTCATTGCGTGCGTGCCAAAGGCAAGCTTGTGAATCTGACCGCCCGAGTGGATCAGGAGGGGGCTCCAGGTTTCTGCGGCATTGGCCACACGCGTTGGGCCACCCACGGCAAGCCAGAGGAGCACAACGCTCACCCCCACCGCGATGGCAGTGGCCATGTGGCTGTGGTGCAGAACGGCATCATCGAAAACCACCGGTTGCTCCGTGATGAGCTGACGGCTTCTGGGGTGACGTTTCGATCGGACACCGATACTGAAGTGATTCCGCATTTGGTGTCCGTCGAGCTGGAGCGCCAGTGCGCGTCCGGTCAACCCGCCGACGGCAGCACCCTGCTGGCCGCAGTGCAAGCGGTGTTGCCGCGTTTGCACGGTGCTTATGCCTTGGCGGTGCTCTGGGCGGAGGTGCCTGGAGCGTTGGTGGTGGCGCGCAAGGCTGCTCCTCTCCTGATTGGTCTCGGTGAAGGCGAGTTTCTTTGCGCCAGTGATACGCCTGCATTGGCCGGATTCACCCGCACCATTCTTCCGATGGAGGACGGTGAAGTGGCCCTTCTGGGGCCTCTGGGCATCGAGCTTTATAACGCCGAAGGTCAGCGCCAGCAGCGCAGTCCAACGCTGTTAAGCGGTCAGGAGCATGTGGCGGATAAGCGGGAGTTCCGTCACTTCATGCTCAAGGAGATCCATGAGCAGCCGGAAACGGCACGGCTTTGGGTGGAGCGTCATCTGCCGGTGGGCCTACCGGGTAACAACCCGGTGGCGTTGCCCTTTGATGATGGCTTCTATGCCGGCGTCGATCGCATTCAGATTCTGGCTTGCGGCACCAGTCGCCATGCAGCCCAGGTGGGTGCCTACCTGATGGAGCAATTCGCCGGTGTGCCCACCAGCGTGGATTACGCCAGTGAATTCCGTTACGCCCCACCACCGCTCGCCCCGAACACGCTCACCATTGGCGTCACCCAGTCGGGCGAAACCGCCGACACACTGGCGGCCTTGGCCATGGATGCCGAACGGCGTCAGGCCCATCACGATCCGGCTTACGCGCCCCGCCAGTTGGGCATCACCAATCGCCCGGAAAGTTCTCTCGCAAGGCAGGTGACGCATCTGCTCGACATCGGTGCTGGCATTGAGGTGGGGGTGGCCGCCACCAAAACCTTCCTGGGCCAACTGCTGGCTTTCTATGCGTTGGCACTGGCCTTTGCTGGTCGGAGGGGCTCCCGTAGCGAGGCTGAGATCAGTGCCTTGGTTCAGGAGCTGCGCTCACTGCCTCAGGAGCTCAGCGCCCTTGTGCAGCAGCACGATCAGCGTTCTGAAGCCATGGCCCATCGCTTTGCTGAAACCCAGGATGTGATCTTTCTGGGGCGTGGCATCAATTACCCCATTGCCCTGGAAGGAGCGCTGAAGCTCAAGGAGATCAGCTACATCCATGCGGAGGGCTATCCGGCGGGTGAGATGAAGCATGGGCCGATCGCTCTGCTCGATACCCGTGTGCCGGTGATCTCGATCGCTGTGCCAGGTGTGGTGTTTGAGAAGGTGCTGAGCAATGCCCAGGAGGCGAAGGCCCGTGATGCTCAGTTGATCGGTGTAGCGCCGATCTGTGCCGATACAGAGCTCTTCGACGAATTGCTGCCCGTGCCTGAGGTGAGCGAATGGATCAGCCCTCTGCTTACCGTTGTGCCGATGCAACTGCTGAGTTATCACATCGCAGCCCATCGGGGACTGGATGTGGATCAGCCCCGCAATCTCGCTAAGAGCGTCACTGTGGAGTGAGGCCTAAACGTTCTCCCGAATAGCTGGCGCGCTCTCGAACGTTTTTGCACCAGTCCTGATGATCGATGTACCAGTGAACTGTGGCTGCTAGACCCTCTTCCATGCTGTGTCGAGGTTGCCATCCGAGTTCGGTGCTAATGCGCGATGGATCAATGGCGTAGCGCCGGTCATGGCCTGGTCTGTCAGTCACCGGTGTGATGAGTTCGGCGTGGGGTGCGCTGTGGGCGTGGAGTTGGTCGAGCTCGGCACAGATGCGACTGACAACCTGTTTGTTAGTGGCTTCGCCGTGTCCGCCGACGCAGTAGCTGCGGCCTGGCTCCCCTTGACAAGCTGCGAGTAGCAGGGCGTCCACATGGTCTTCGACATAGAGCCAGTCGCGCACATTGAGGCCGTCTCCGTACAAAGGGATGGGCTCTCGGGCTGCTGCTTTGAGCGTGACCACAGGGATCAGTTTCTCCGGAAATTGCCAGGGGCCGTAGTTGTTGGAGCAGTTGGTCAGCACAACAGGCAGCCCGTAGGTGTGGTGCCATGCCTGGACGAGATGGTCGCTTGCGGCCTTGCTTGCTGAATACGGACTGCGCGGGTCATAAGGCGTGGTTTCCGAGAAGCGACCTTCGGCACCAAGAGATCCGAACACTTCGTCGGTGCTGATGTGATGCAGCCGGAAATTGTCTTTGCGTGATCCGCTCAAGCGCTCGTAATGCTCCCTCACTGCCTGGAGGAGGTTGTAGGTGCCGGTGACGTTGCTCTCGATGAAGACGCCAGGGCCGGAAATAGAGCGGTCGACGTGACTTTCTGCAGCCAGGTGCATCACCAAATCAGGGTCGGCTTCGCGTACGGCTGCAGCCACCGCCGCACCATCACTGAGGTCCACGCGCTGAAGGTGATGTCGCCCGACACCGCCATTGGGCAGTTCAGTCAGGACGGAGTCAATGGAGGTGAGATCACTCGCATACCCCATCTTGTCGAGGTTGAACACGATTGCTTCGCTCTCCCTCAGCAGTCGGCGGACCACTGCGCCGCCGATGAAACCAGCTCCGCCGGTAATCAGGATGCGCTGGCGACGCCCCAGAAGAGAGGAGGCGATCGGGGTTGCAGGCGACATCGGAGTCGTCATCAGGCGACGTTAAGGGTGGGCTCCATGATGCTCTGATCTCGGCGCCCGTAGCCATCCTCAAAACGCACGATGTCGTCTTCTCCCAGGTAGGCACCGCTCTGCACCTCGATTAACTCCACGGGGATGCGGCCGGGGTTGGTGAGTCGGTGCTTGCACCCAAGAGGGATAAAGGTGCTCTCGTTCTCACCAATCAGCTGAGACTCTCCATCGCGCTCCACGAGTGCGGTGCCCTTCACGACAATCCAGTGCTCTGCGCGGTGATGGTGCATCTGCAGGGAGAGGCTGGCGCCAGGCTTGACGGAAATGAGCTTGACCTGCCAGCGACTGTCTTCCATCACGCCGGTGTAATGCCCCCATGGCCGGTAGATCTTGCGGTGGGCTTTGCCTTCGGGGCTGCCGTCCGCTTCCAGCTGTTTCACCACGGTTTTGACGTTCTGAGCCTGGCTCCGATCGGCGATCAGCACGGCGTCGTCAGTTTCCACGACCACGAGATTTTCCACGCCCAACCCCACCACTAGGCGGTGCTCGCTGCGTAGGTAGCAGTTACGGCTTCCTTCGCTGATCACTCTGCCGCGCAAAACGTTGCCATCCTCGTCGCGATCGGCGGTGTCCCAAAGGGCACTCCAGCTGCCCACATCACTCCATCCGGCTGACAGCGGCAGCACGCTGCCCAGCTCGGTGCGCTCCATCACTGCCACATCGATGGCCACGTTGGGGCACTTGGCAAACGCTTCGCGTTCGAGGCGCAGAAAATCGAGATCAGCGACGTCTTGTTCCAAAGCGGCACGGCAGCACCTCAAGACCTCCGGGGCCAGCCGCTCGAGCTCAGCCAGCATGGTGCTCGCTTTGAACAGGAACATGCCACTGTTCCAGGTGAAGCGGCCGCTCTTCAGAAACTGCTCGGCTGTGATCCGGTCGGGCTTTTCCACAAACCGGGCTATGGGTATCGGGGTTAGCGCTCTGGCCTGCAGAGGTTCGGCAGCTTCGATGTAGCCGTAGCCTGTTTCGGGCGCGGTGGGCACAATGCCGAAGGTCACCAGGCGTCCGGCTTCTGCGGCGCCACGCCCGGCCTGAATCGCGGCTCGGAAGTGATCACTATCGCGGATCAAATGGTCAGCGGCTAGCACCAGGAGCAGCGGATCCTCGCCCCGAGCCGTGGCTTGCAGGGCGGCCACGGCGACGGCAGGCGCGGTGTTGCGGCCCATGGGCTCGAGAAGGATCGCGCCAGGTTGTACGCCGATTTGCCGCATCTGTTCGGCCACGATGAATCGGTGGTCGTCGTTGCAGATCAGCAACGGTGCTTCAAGAGCTTCGATGCCTTCGAGACGCTGCTGAGTCTGCTGCAGCAGTGTTTCATCTCCATCGCTATCCAGTGGCCAATACTGTTTTGGGTAACTGGCGCGGGAAAGAGGCCAGAGGCGTGTGCCGGTGCCGCCGCAGAGGATCACCGGAATCAAAGGGGTGGTCACGGCACGCGCTGCTTGGTGTGAATGCCATTCTCCCTCAGCTGATCCTTTGTCGCTACTGGAGGTCGTCAGAGCTCCAGTAGGCCTGGTGGAGGTGTGATGAGTAGCCAACCTTCTTTGAGATTGACCTGCGGCACGATGGCCTCCACGAAGGGCACCATCACGGTGCGGCCGTCGGTCGTTTTGATCTCGAGCAGTTCGTTGCCGCCGCTGATCAGATCCCTCACCGTGCCGATCGCGTCGCCGTCGGTGCTGAGTCGGGCCTCCAGTCCGACGAGATCAAGCAGGTGGAACTCGCCCTCCTCCAGCTCAGGCCGGTCATCCGCCGGCACCATCAAAGTCTGGCCGATCAGCGCTTCTGCAGCCTCTCTGCTCTCGATTCCCCCGAAACGCACAACAAAGACGCTCTTGCCCGGCAGCTGACGTCCGCTTTTCAGCTCGATTTCCTTGGGTGCTGATCCCCGCGCTTTGAGCCAACGGGTGCCGGGCTCGGTGAACCGTTCTGGGAATTCACTAGCGGGGTTGATGCGCAGCTCACCGCGCAGCCCCTGGGCCCCCACCACCTTGCCCACTGGCAGCCAGTCATCGGCAGACGTGGGAGTGGGAGGTGCGCCGGCGTTGGTCATGGCTGGAGGAGCTGACGACAGGTCATCATCCTTCCGAGCGATACTGAGTTCTGACCGTTCCGTTGTCATGGCTTCCACCGTTCCGATCCTGCCTGGTGCCACGGTGAAGGTGGTGGATCCGCGCTCGATTTACAACGGTTACACCGGCTTCGTGCAGCGCATCAGCGACGACCGAGCTGCCGTGCTGTTTGAAGGCGGTAATTGGGACAAGCTCGTGACCCTGCGGCTGCGTGATCTCAGCGCCGACTGAGGCCGATGGCTGAAACTCTGCGCCTGCGGCTCCGGCGAGTGGTGTTGGAGTCGGGCACGTTTGCCGGACGGATCTACAACTTGGTGATCTTCGGGACGATCCTGTTCAGCGTGGTCGGCTTGCTGGTGGAACCCCATCCGATGCGGGTGGCAGCGCCGGGTGAGATCCCCGTCTGGGTGGCGGAGCTTGAGCGGGTCTGCTTGCTGGTGTTCATGGCCGACTACCTGCTGCATCTTTGGGTGTCGCCGAAGCCACTGGCCTATGCCCGCAGCTTCTTTGGCTTGATCGATCTCTCGGCGGTGCTGTTTTTCTTTGTGCCGCAGATCAACAGTGGACTGATTCTCTGGATCTTCAAGTTCGGCAGGGTCTTGCGGGTGTTCAAACTGCTGCGCTTCATGGATGAAGCCCAGATGCTCGGCCGTGCCTTACGGGCCAGTGCACGTCGAATCGGTGTGTTCCTGTTTTTTGTGGTGATGGCCCAGGTCGTGCTGGGTTATCTGATGGTGGTGTTTGAAAGTGGTCATCCCAATACCCAGTTTCAGACCGTGGGGCAGGGCGTTTACTGGGCAATCGTCACGATGACCACGGTGGGTTATGGAGATTTTGTGCCACAGACGGTGCAGGGCCAGTTGCTTGCGGCGGTGGTGATGCTGCTTGGCTTCGGCATCATCGCCATTCCAACCGGCATCGTGACGGTGGAATCGATCCAGCAGGCCCGACAAGACAGGCATCGCGTCTGCAAACAGTGTGGTCATATGGAGCATCGGCGCGGAGCGGTTCACTGTGATCAGTGCGGTGCTGCATTGCCGGCTTTGCCTCAGTCGCCTGCAAGCTGAGTGAGAGCGTTGCGCGCCGCTTGTTGCTCGGCGTCGCGCCTGGATCCGCCCCAGCCTTCGGCTTTCAAATTGGGCGGCAGAGCCACTGTGCAATGGAAGCGGCGTGGGTCGCCATGTTGTTGGCTGATCTCTTCGCTGCTGTAGCGGGGCAGGCCCAGGCCCTTCCCTTGGCTCCATTCCTGCAGGGCAGATTTGCTGTTGCCGCGGTGGGGGTCAGCCAGCACCGCTTCTGCGCTGCGTGTCCAGTAGGGCGTCAACCATTCCTCAACAGCCTTAGTGCCGGCAATGCGGTATACCGCGCCGATTAACGCTTCGCTCAGTTCGGCGCGGATCGTGGCAGCTGCCGTGCTGTCGCCGCTGGCTTTGGGGCCAATGCGCCAAAAACGCTCGATTTCAACAGCAGCACCCAGCTCAGCCAGCCAGCGATCACTTACTAATTGAGCCCTCAGGCTGGACCGTTCGCCTACCGGCATTTTTGGGTAAGAGGATGCAATGAATTCGCTGGCCGCGAGCCGCAGCACCGCATCCCCTAGAAACTCCAGCTGTTCGTGGTGAGGATTGAGTCCACTGGATGTATGGGTGAGGGCTTCGAGCAGCGTTGCTTTGTCAGTTGGACTGAGGGCTTCACTTTTGTGGTGAAGCCCGAGTTCGATCCTGAGTAACTCCAGAGATGCGGGATGTGTTGAGCTCTGCATTGCGGTTTCAGCGCTCGAGACGGTTTCTCCGTGGATAGAGGTGAAAGCAGGACATAAGCCGGGTTCTGTTCACCCTTCCGAGGAAGGGGGGTGATCATCTATCTGGGACCACCGTTGCCGGTGGCCTCGAGCGGCTCACAAAGACGGAACGGGGCAGATGGCCAACCGTCGTTCCTAGGCCTTGCTCCCAGCCGGGGTTTACCGAGCCAGCACCTCTCGATGCTGCTGGTGCGCTCTTACCGCACCCTTGCACCCTTGCCTGTGCCAGCGAACCGGCCATCGGCGGTGTGTTTCTGTGGCACTCTCCTCACGGTCACCCGCACTGGGCGTTACCCAGCAAGCCTGGCCATCGGGGAGCCCGGACTTTCCTCAACCGCCGCCGACACGAAGACGGCGTGCGATCGCGATCACCTCGCCTGCTTTCAAACCCCATAATGACGTCCAATGGGGCTGTAGCTCAGCTGGATAGAGCGACGGTTTCCTAAACCGTAGGTCGTGGGTTCGAGTCCCGCCAGCCCCGTACCAACCAAGACTTCAGCTGGTATCCACTACTACATTTGGTGGGGTGGTCAGGAGCCACGCTCTCGCTAGCGTTGTCGTAGTGAAACCGGCGCCATGACCCAGCTTCACGATCTCCGGCTACGGCTTCTGGTTCAACAGGAAAGCGAGCGCATCGCTGATTCTCAGCCAGCCGAACTTGATCTTTCCGTGGTTCAGGCCCGTTGCCTCTGCTGGCTGGCCCTCTTGGCTGAAGCGCATGAAGATCAGGCCAGTGATGCTGAACGCCGTGGTGATACTGAACAGGCCATGGGTTGGTTCGCTGATTCCATGCGCTTGCGCGATGTGATCCAGGTGGTCACCTCGATTGAAATTCCTCTTCCTGCTGTCACCGACAGCGAAGACGACGATCGCCCTGATGAAAGTGGCAACGGTGATGGTGGGATTTCACCCGAGCCGCCCCTCGCCGCCTGATTGGATGTCATGATGGGATTTGAGCGACGGATTGCCGGTGCCAGAAGAGCCTTGTCAGTGTCCTGACTGTCAGCGCTTCTATCGGGAGCACGATCGGCTGATCCGTGAGAACCCCACTCTGCGTCAGCAGCAGGAGCTGAGTTGGGCTGCGCTCCAGTCATTTCGCACCCTGTCCGGTCGCGTCCTCGAGGATCTTCAGAAGCAGCATGGTCCTCGCCCCGCTGAGGGGCAGGTGCACGCCACGCCCGGAGGCGGTGTGGATGAACCGGCGGATGCTGTGCATCAGGCCATTGCCGATCTAGAAAATATCAACGCTCACCTGTTCTCTATCGAAGCCCTGATGGAGCGCATTTTTGATGTGCGCGTTCCTGAAGACATCGAGCAGAAGTTCAAAGAACTGGCTGGTGAGCTGGCACCCGATCCACTTAATGCAGACCGTCTGCGTTTAAATCGTCTGCTGCATCAGACCCCTGATCTTCCGGATCGCAGTTGAGGATCTCGCTGAAATGAAAAAGCCCCGGTGGAATTAACCGGGGCTTTTTTGTGGTCGTTGAGGATTTCAGCGGATATCGCAGGTGACATCCACTGGCATTGCCTCCACCGCCCAGATGTCGCGGCAGTAATCGCGAATGGAGCGGTCCGAGGAGAAGAATCCGGTTCGGGCCACGTTCAGCAGACTCATGCGGTTCCAGTGCATGCGATCGGTCCAAGCGCGGCTGACAGCGTCCTGAGCACCCATGTAGTCGGCGAAATCGGCCATCACGAAGAAGGGATCGTTGCCGGTGAGATTGTCAAGCAGCGGACGGAATAGTTCCCCGTCGCCGTTGCTGAAATGCCCCATTTCGATCAGCCTGATTGCTTCCGCCAGCTCCGGCATCGCTGCGATCAGCTCCCAGGGCCGATAGCCCCCTTGTTTGAGGGCAGCGATCTCTTCCACGGTTTTGCCGAAGAGGAAGAAGTTTTCGGCTCCCACTCGCTCGCGGATCTCCACGTTGGCACCATCGAGGGTCCCGATCGTGAGTGCACCGTTCATGGCAAATTTCATGTTGCCGGTGCCTGAGGCCTCCTTGCCTGCGGTGGAGATCTGCTCGGAAAGATCCGAAGCCGGATAAACCTGCTCGCCCAGCTTCACGTTGTAGTCGGGTAGGAACACCACCCGCAGCCGCCCGTCCATATCGGGATCAGCGTTCACTGTTTCGGCGATGCCGTTGAGGAAGCGGATGATCAGTTTGGCCATGTAGTAGCCAGGCGCGGCCTTGCCCCCGAAGATCACTGTGCGCGGTGCTAGGCCATCAGCCTTGCCGTTCTTAATCCGCAAATACTGGGTGATCACCTGCAGGGCGTTGAGGTGCTGGCGCTTGTATTCATGAATCCGCTTGACCTGCACATCGAACAAGCTCGAGGGATCCACCAGGACACCGGTGTTGCGGTGGATGTAGCTGGAGAGCTTGCGCTTTACCGAAAGCTTGGTGTTGCCCCAGTGCTCCAGGAAGCCATTGTCGTGTTGACGCTCCTCAAGACGGCGCAGATTGTCCATATCGGTGATCCAGCCCGGACCGACGTGCTCATCCAGCAGGGTGGCCAGTTCGGGGTTGGAGAGGGCCACCCAGCGGCGTGGGGTGACGCCGTTGGTGACATTGGTGAATTTCTCCGGCCAAAGCGCTGCAAATTCCGGCATCAATTGCTGCTTCACCAGGTCGGAGTGCAATGCGGCTACGCCGTTCACGTGGTGGGCACCGATGGTGGCTAGGTGGGCCATGCGCACTGCTTTGCCACCGTCTTCATCAATGATCGACAACTTGCGCTGAATAGCGTCATTGCCGGGATAACGCAGACGCACCTGCTGCAGGAAACGACGGTTGATCTCGTAAATCAGTTCCAGGTGCCGGGGCAGCAGGCTGCTGAACAGCTTCAGGTCCCATTTCTCCAGCGCTTCGGGCAGCAGGGTGTGGTTGGTGTAAGCCACCGAGCGGCTGGTGATGTCCCAGGCCTTCTCCCACTCCAAGTGACGGTCGTCGATTAGCAGACGCATCAGTTCCGCCACGGCGATGGCGGGGTGGGTGTCGTTGAGCTGCACGGTCCAGTGCAGGGGGAAGTCCTCCACCGAGAGACCGCGCTCATCGAGGCTGCGAAGCATGTCCTGGAGGGAGCAGCTCACAAAAAAGTGCTGTTGCTTCAAGCGCAGGCGCCGCCCTTCATCGGTGCCGTCGTTGGGGTAGAGCACCTTGGAGAGGGTTTCGCTGCCCACCTTTTCTTCCACGGCCCCGTAGTAGTCGCCGATGTTGAAGGCATAGAAGTCGAAGCTCTCGGTGGCATCCGCTCGCCAGAGGCGCAGCCGGTCACAGGTGTTGACGCGATAGCCGAGCACCGGCACGTCGTGCGGGACGCCGATGGCATGTTCGGAGGGAATCCAGCGCGAGCGGTAGTTGCCCTTGTCGTCGATGTAGCTCTCGGTGCGACCGCCGAATCCCACGAAACAGGCCTGGTCGGGTTGGGGCAGTTCCCAGGGCCAGCCACCTTTTAGCCATTTGTCGGTGACTTCTACCTGCCAGCCGTCGCGGATCAGTTGATCGAAGATTCCGAACTCGTAGCGGATGCCGTAGCCCGTCGCCGGGATCTCCAGGCTCGCCATCGATTCCATGTAGCAGGCCGCCAGACGACCAAGACCGCCGTTGCCCAGACCTGGCTCCTCCTCAACTTCCAGGATCTGCTGCAGCGACTCGATGCCAAAGCGCTTTAGTGCTTCTTCGGCTTCCTCTTGAATCCCCAAGTTGAGCAGGTTGTTGGCTAGCTGAGGACCAATCAAAAACTCAGCCGAGAGATAGGCCACAGTTTTCTGAGGTCGTGCTCGGATCGCTTCCCGGGTGGCCAGGAACCGTGTCATGAGTCGGTCGCGCACCGCGTAGCTGAGTGCCATGTAGAGGTCATGGCGGCTGGCGGAGTGCGCCAATTTGCCCAGTGTGAAGAACAAGTGTTCTGTCATGCCGTCGAACACGGCGTCGGCATCCAGGCCTGCGCGTTCCGGGTCGATGGAGCAGCCAGGGGTGGGTAAACGCAGGTCGAGTGGCTCGGAGGTGCTCATCGCGTTTAGGGAGATGGTTCGAGGTTGGCCCGGATTGGGCGATCCGGAGCACTCCTTGTGGGTTTCCGGTCAGACCGAGCTGGCGTCAGCGGAGTGATGGAGACGGCCAACGGTGACCAGTCGTGGAGGGGATAGGTGGAACGTAGCCATCACATTGAGGTCTGAACCGTCTGTCGCCATCGATTCAAAACAAAGGCTCCAGCGTCGGAGCGAGGCGCTGCTAGAAGCGTCCTGATGAGCAGTGCGGGAACCCGTTAGCAGATAAGGTCCCGCGAGAGGACCAGAAATTCGTAATGCTCGCTGCCGCGATGCCGTCGCTACTCACGCCGTTGCTGGCTGAGATCTCGGCTCACGATTTTGAGATGGCGGAAACCCTCATCGGGGTGGCTCGTTTCGTCTTGATCTTTGTGGCCGCTCGGGCGCTTGCCGAGGTGTTGGTGCGCCTTCAGCTACCCACGATTCTTGGTGAGCTTCTGGCGGGTGTGCTGATCGGTGCTTCTGGCTTACACCTGCTGGTGCCCCCTGATACACACGCGCAGCTCAGTGAGGGGCTGGTGAACGTAGTGAGTGGGCTAGTCCACATCCCACCAGATGCCGTTTCCGAGATCTACAACGAAAGTTTCCCCTCGCTGGAATCTGTCGCTGAAATTGGCCTCTATGCCTTGTTGTTTCTCACCGGTCTAGAAAGCGAACTGGAGGAGCTGGTGGCGGTTGGTGGTCAGGCCTTCACCGTGGCCGTAGCGGGTGTGGTCCTGCCCTTCGCGCTGGGCACCTGGGGGTTGATGGCGATCTTCCATGTCGATGCGATCCCGGCGATCTTCGCGGGTGCGTCGATGACCGCCACTAGCATCGGAATTACTGCCAGCGTGTTCGGGGAGCTGGGCTTCCTCAAAACACGCGAGGGTCAGATCGTGATCGGTGCGGCAGTGCTCGACGACATCCTCGGCATTGTGATCCTGGCTGTGGTGGTGTCCCTGGCCTCCGGTGGTTCCCTGGAGATTGCTCCAATCGTGAAGCTGGTGGCTGCTGCTGCCGTGTTTGTGGTGGCGGCCATCGGTTTGAGCCGTACGGCCGCTCCGGCCTTCGACTGGTTGATCGACAAGCTCAAGGCTCCGGGGGAAGTGCTTGTGGCTTCCTTCGTGATCCTGGCGCTGAGCTGCTTCACCGCTACAGCCATTGGCCTGGAAGCTGCTTTGGGTGCCTTCGCTGCTGGTCTGATCCTCAGCAGCTCCAAGCACAACCACGCGATTCAGCAGGCGGTGTTGCCGATCGTGACTCTGTTCGCCACGATCTTCTTCGTTCTGGTTGGTGCCGGCATGGATCTGTCGGTGATCAATCCTTCGGATCCTTCCAGTCGCACCGCGTTGATCGTGGCTGGATTTCTGTTGGTGGTGGCGATCATCGGCAAAATCGCCGCTGGCTGGGCTTTTGTCAGCAAGGAGCCCACCCGCCGTTTGGTGGTAGGTCTGGGCATGATGCCGCGCGGCGAGGTCGGTCTGATTTTCTTGGGTCTGGGTACCAGCGCCAAGTTGCTGTCTCCTTCGCTTGAGGCCGCGATTTTGCTGATGGTGATTGGCACGACCTTCCTGGCCCCTGTGTTGCTGCGTTTGGTTCTGGGTGGTGATAAGCCAGATGACGGCGACAAGGTGGATGACGACGTTGCCGCCGAACCGGTGGGTTTGCTCTGATTCAGATTGCTCTGACCGACTTGCTCTGAATCATTTGGCTCAGGAGATCACTGTTTCTGAGCCAGGGTGAGGAAGAGGCTCCAACCAATGGTGATTAGGGCCAGGCTCGAGGCCCAACCGGGCCCAAGGGCCCAGCCCAGCAGCAGCTGGATCGCAAGTCCCACCGCGAGGGCCAGCAGCAAGCTGCTGATCACCAGGGCGATCTGACGCCAGGTTTCGTTCAGTGGCCCGCTTTCAAGGCTGGCTTCAAAGCGACCGAGCGGTGCGCTCAGGGGTAGATAGAGGGCAATGGCCCAGAACAATCCACCGCTGAGTGTCGCTCCCTGCAGCAGCAGGCCTGGGGTCTCATCGAACATCGCAGCGTCGTGGGCCCGGCAGGGCGAAAGGAGATTGGGCTGCCTAGCATCGCGCCTCCAAGAAGCAGTTGTGGTGAGCGAAGCTCAGCAGTCCTGGTGGCAATTCCAAGGTCACGCGGTGCATGGGCTCTGCGAAGCGCCTGAGGGTGGCCATCTTCAGCGTCCCGCGCTGCTGTTAGTGCATGGTTTTGGTGCTTCCACGGATCACTGGCGTCACAACATCCCCGTGCTGGCACGCACGCATGAGGTGCATGCCATTGATCTGCTCGGCTTCGGACGCAGCGCCAAACCCCCAGGCCTGGCTTACGGCGGAGCGCTCTGGCGTGACCAGCTGGTGGCGTATGTGCGTGAACGGATCGGTCGTCCCACGGTGATCGCTGGCAATTCCTTGGGCGGCTTTGCGGCCCTAGCTGCGGGAGCTGCACTAGGGGATCAAGCCGCGGGCGTGGTGCTGCTCAACGCCGCAGGTCCCTTCAGTGATGAGCAGTCGGCGACGCCGGCCGGCTGGGGTGCGATCGCCCGCCGCACCATCGGAACCGCGCTACTCAAAAGCCCCGTGCTGCAGCGACTGCTCTTTGAGAATTTGCGCCGCCCGGCCACGATCAGGCGCACTCTCAATCAGGTTTATATCGACAAGACCAATGTCGACGATTGGTTGGTGGAGTCGATCCGGCGTCCGTCGCTTGATCCCGGAGCTTTTGGCGTGTTCCGCACCGTGTTCGACATACCCCGGGGGCAGCCCCTCGATGAACTGTTCGCCTGCCTCAGCGCTCCGTTGCTGCTGCTCTGGGGAATCCGCGATCCTTGGATCAATGCCGCCGGGCGGCGCTCGAGCTTCCAGCGCCATGCGCCGGAGGCCACCACCGAAGTGGTGTTGGAGGCAGGCCACTGCCCCCACGATGAGGTGCCTGAACAGGTGAATGAAGCGCTGGCGTCCTGGCTCGATGCTCTGGCGGCAACGCCCGTCGGCTCGAACACATCCGATCTGGAGCCGTCCCTGTAGTTTCTGGCCAGTCTTGGGGTTGCCGGTCCTTGGCCATGACCTTCCGCCAGCAGTCAGCTCCTTATGCCCACTGGGAGTTTGTGCATTCCACCAGTGGCGATCGCCTGCGTGTGGTGCCAGAGCGGGGTGGGTTGGTCGCGGAGTGGCGTTGCAATGAGCGCGAGATCCTTTATCTCGACCAGGATCGTTTTTCCGATGCCAGCAAAAGCGTTCGTGGTGGCATTCCGGTTTTGTTCCCCATCTGCGGCAACCTTCCTGGTGATCGCCTGCCGCTGACAAGTGGTGACTTCACCCTCAAGCAGCATGGGTTTGCACGCGATCTGCCCTGGAGCATCGCTTTGCTCGACGACCAGAGTGGTGTTCAGCTCTCGCTAGAGGCCACGGCTGAAACGCTGGCGGCTTACCCCTTTCGCTTTGAGGTGCTGATGGAGATCCGCCCTCTCACCGGTGCTTTGGAGATTGTCACCACCATCCATAACCATTCCAAGGCCAGTAGTGAGCCGATGCCCTTCAGCTTCGGCCTGCATCCCTATTTCAACGTGTCTGACCTTAGCCAGACCCGTCTCGAGGGCCTCGCACCGCGTTGCCTCAACCATTTGGTGATGGCTGACGCTGACACCACCCAACAGGTGGGTCGTCTGCCTGAGGGCGTTGATTTCCTCACTCGTCCTGCCGGTCCTGTGACCCTGGTGGATGCGCTCGCTGGTACCCGCGTTGAACTTCAGCATCAGGCGCCCATGGACCTCACCGTGGTCTGGACCGAGCCGCCGCGTTCCATGGTATGCCTCGAGCCCTGGACCGGCCCACGTCAGGCGTTGATCAGTGGAGATTGCAAGCTGGAGCTGGCCGCTGGCCAGAGCACCAGTCTCCGCTGCCGCTATGTGGTGAGCTGAGGGAGGCTCAGTGCAGGGGCGTTTCGACCCCCGGCAGACGACCACGGGCTAGTTGAAATTTGGGATCGAACTGGCGTTTGACCGCCTCAATCACCGGTTTTGATGGTGCATCCAGCCAAGCCGGTAGGTCTTGGCTGTCTGGGGTTCTGGTCGGTTGTTTCAGCACGATCATCTCGCCATCTAGGTCAGCGACCCGTTGGCGCAAGGCGTTCACTTGGTCAGCGGAGCTGATCGTATCGGCTTTCTGCCAGGCCTCACCGCTGCCCCGGCCCGCCGCCATCCTCCAGTGCCATCCCTGCAGTTGTTCGCAGGCTTCGCTGGCCAGCAGCTCAACGCATCGTGCCGGTGGAAGGCAAAGGCGCAGCAACCATGGTGTTGGCTGATCGATGCCCATGTCGATGGGATCGGGGACAGCCTCAGCCCAGCTCGTGTGGGTGGTTGCAAGGCCCATCTCGGTGGCGAGCCGAGCGACCTGATCCAGTTGATCCTTCACGGCCGCATCACTGATGCTGGCAACCCCCAGTTGCAGAGAACAGCTGCCGCAACTAGTGCGTTCCCAATCGATCCAGTCGGGGGTGAAGCCGCTGCCAACCACCTTCGCGCGCAGGGGTTCGAGCTGGCTGAGTTCTCCACGAATCAGCAAGGCATGGCGGTGATGGCGCAGAGGCTGCACCCGCAGGGTTACCTCGGTGATCAGCGCCAGGCTGCCCCAGCTGCCGCAGAGCAGGCGCATCAGGTCGTAGCCCGCCACGTTCTTCACCACACGCCCGCCGGCATGGGCTGCGACTCCGTCGCTGCGCATCAGACCGATGCCGATCAGCTGATCGCGCACGCCCATGTGTCGTTGCCGCAGGCTGCCCGACAGACCACGTGCAATAAGCCCGCCCACGGTGCCGGCGCTGGATGGTTGTTGGGGGCATGTCCCCCAAGGCCAGTCCACCGGCAGCCACTGCTGATGTTTGGCCAGCAGACTCTGCAGATCCGTTAGAGGCAGACCAGCCTGCACCGTGATTGTGAGGTCATCCACCGCATGGTCGATCACCCCCTTGAGTTGTTGAACGCTGAGCTTGGGTCCTGCCTTCTGAAGAGGGGCGCTCCAGTCAAGGCGTGTGGCCAGTCCTGCCGGAGTCCAGGGCTGGACATCGCTGTGCAGCTGTCGCACCAACTCCTTCAGCTCGGCTTCAGTGTCCGGCAGCAACAGCGTCTCGGAGAGGGCGTCAGCGATGGTGGGCAAGGGATGCACGGGATGATCGTGCCATGACCATTGTTGTGATCGACGACGATCCCACCGGTTCGCAGACGGTGCACAGCTGTCCGCTGCTGCTGCGTTGGGATGTTGACACCCTGCGGCGGGGTCTTCGTCATCCCTCACCGCTGCTGTTTGTGCTCGCCAATACTCGAGCCCTGCCGCCTGATGCCGCTGCCGCGCGCAACCGCGAAATTGTGGCGGCTCTCCAGCAGGCGCTTCAGCTCGAAGGATTGCATCCCAGTGATTTGGTGCTGGTGAGCCGGGGTGATTCCACCTTGCGTGGCCATGGCGTGTTGGAACCGCAAGTGCTGGCCCAAGCATTGGGCGATCGCTTCGGCCCCGTGCACGCCACGCTGCATGTGCCGGCATTTCTCCCCGGTGGCCGCACCACTGTCGATGGCGTGCATCGGCTCGATGGCCAACCGGTGCACACCACAGCCTTCGCCCGCGACGGTAGCTTCGGCTTTAGCACCAGTCACCTGGATGCCTGGCTTGAGGAAAAAAGTGCTGGAGCCATTCCGGCCGCTTCGGTGCTGCGTCTAAAGGGGGACCAGCTATCGCGAGCAGCCGCGGCTCGCCGTGCGAATACTGCTGCAGCATCGCAACCCTTTCAGGCACTGGTGGCATGGCTCAAAGCGCTGGAGGGCAACCAACCGGTGGTGGTGGATGCTGAGCATCAGGAGCAGCTGGATGCACTGGGGGCTGCCGTGTGTGCGTTGCAGAGCCAGCGACGCTTTCTGTTTCGGTCTGCCGCAAGTTTGATCAATGGTCTGGTGGATGGTGGAGGCCAGCCTCTTGGCCCGCAGCCGCTTGAGGCTGAGGGGCTGGCTGCTCTGCGTCGCCGTGATCCAGCTGGGCATGCTCTTCCCGGGCTGGTGCTGGTGGGCTCTCATGTGCCCTTGGCCGATCAACAGCTTGAGCTGTTGCTAAAAAATCCTCATTGCGTCGGGATTGAGCTGCCTGTGGCGCGCATCGCCCGGGTGCTGGAGGGCGGTACCCCAGATCTGCTGCTAAACGACCTCATGCGTGAATGGCGAGAGCGCTTACAGCAAGTGTTGGCCGATGGCCATACGCCGGTGCTGTTCACCAGTCGTGGAGAGCTGCGCTTCGGGCAGGGGGCTCACGCTGACCGGCGCCGTCTGGCCTTCGGCATGGACCTGGCTCGGTTCTCGGCCCGGCTCGCCGCCGCATGCGCGTCTCAGCTTGGCTACTTGATCAGCAAAGGGGGGATCACCACTGGAACCCTTCTGGCGGAAGGGCTTGCATTGCAGGCGGTTCAGTTGGAGGGCCAGCTGTTGCCGGGGTTGTCATTGGTGCGGCCGTTGCTTTGCGATGGTTCGGCGGTTGATCCCGCTCCGCTTGCCGAGGTTGCAGGTCTGCCGATCATCACCTTCCCCGGCAACCTGGGCGATGCCACGACGTTGGCGGATGCCTGGAGGTTGATGGACCAAGGCGTCTGATGGTGCCCCGCTTCAGAAGGAGTCGGTCTAGGCCGAGGTCTGTTGGGCGCTTTGGGCCAGCAGTTCCATGGGGTGGCGAACTGTTGCCGCAACGCTGGTGCCATCTAGGTGTCGGCGAAGCTGCAGTGTGCAGCCGATGTTGGCGCTGGCGATCAGCTCAGCTCCGGTGCCAGTGAGGTCGTCGACTTTGATGCGCCCTAGTTCTGCTGCTTCCTCTGGCTGCACCAGGTTGTAGATGCCGGCGCTGCCGCAGCAGACCCCGGCTTCGGTGGCTTCCCGCACCTGCAGATGGGGAATGGTCTGAAGCAGTTGCCGAGGCTGGCTGGTGATCCCTTGCCCATGAATCATGTGACAGGCATCGTGATAAGCCACCGTTAGGGGGCGAGCCTCTGTCGCTGGATTGCCATCGGAATGGTGGAGCGGCTGCAGAGCGGCCTGAAAGCCTGGATCCAGCCCTTGCTCTACGAGGAATTCATGCACGTCCTGCACAGGGCAGGAGAAGCTGTTCGTGCTGTCGCCTAGAAGCTCGCCATAGGCCTTGAGCGTGTGCCCGCAGCCGGACGCTGCCACCAGCACGGCATCGAGCGGTTCAATGTCACCAGCTTGTTTGAAGTGCTCCACCAGGTCCTTCGCCAGCTCCCGGGTTTGCTCCATCTGCCCTTGGTGATGGCTAGCGGCTCCGCAGCAACCCTGATCTTTTGGAATCACGACCTCGAAGCCGTTGGCCTGCAGCACGGCAACCGTGGCGGTATTCACCTTGGGGTCAAAGCAGCGCTGCACACAGCCGAGCACTAGTCCAACCCGGCCGCGGCGTGGTCCGATAGCCGGGTTGACGGGGGCGAAGCCATCGGAGAACCCTTCGGTTGCAAGAGGTGGCAGTAGAGCTTCCATCGCCTCCAGCTGTGGGCCAAGCAGCTTCAGCACACCGCTGTTGCGGGCCAGCCTCTGCAGTGGAGTTCCGGCGTAGGCGCGAAGGGGAGTGAGCAGGGCTCTCAGTCGCCTGGGATAGGGCAACACCGCGAGCAGCAACTTGCGGAAGCTGGTCTGCCAGGGGTTGCGCAGTTCGGGCTGATTCAGGCTCGGACGCGTGGCTTCGATCAGCTGGTCGTAACGCACGCCGGAAGGACAGGCGCTCACGCAGGCAAAGCAGCCGAGGCAGCTGTCGAAATGTCCCGCCACCGTGGCATTCATTTGAAGGTCACCGGCCGCAATGGCTTTCAGGGTGTGGATCCGGCCGCGTGGGGAGTCCATCTCCGTGCCCAGCACGCGGTAACTGGCGCAAGTCGGCAAGCAGAAGCCGCAGTGCACGCAAGGATCAGTGACGCCTTCCGGCAGGCCGGGGAGGGTGGTGGTCGTGGGCTCAGCGCCGCGTGGGTGGCTCATGATCAGAGTCTGGCTCTGTCAGCCCATTGCCGGCTGGGCTGAACAAGCAATCGTTGTTGGTTGAGATGTCGAATGAATCTCACTTCTGAAGGGCTGTGATTCTTCGGATGATCCCGGTGCGATCGCTCGAGTTGTGCCGATAGATCAACTCCGTCTTGTAGTTGTGCAGGATGGGCTCGATGAGATCAATCCTTTTATCAAGGTTTGCGATGAGATCGCCTACTTTTGGTGTGTAATTTGAATCCTTTTTTGCGCCTCTAGCTACGGTGAATTTTTCGCTGATGGGGTTGAATTCAATGAGTGATTTGTAGGGTATTTGATCGAGGTTATCCTTGTGATTCGAAAATCTTGACTTTTCGCTGATAATAATATTGACATCATCGCCTGATTCGCGTATTTCAGTGCTGACTTCCCAGAGTTTTTCGTAGGTTGATTGGATGTAGTTTTGTTCTTGTTTCTGTTCAATTGCTCTGCTTGCAAAAGTATTTTTAGACGTCATGTGATCTGCGCTGATTAGAGCTGTAGAGGCGAGAATTGCATAAATTGTTTTCTTTCTATTTGTGAGTTTTTGTTGGTTGCGTTTCTCGACGAGTTCAATCCATGCCCAGGCAATGTTGATGGTGGCAATGAGTTGAGCTGGGAGCGCAAGATAGCTGCTTGCATCAAACTCATAGGTTGCTGCAAGGGCGCTGATGTACCCCAGTGCTGAGAGGTTAATCGCGTCAAGAAGGCAGAATTGAATTTTTCCTTTTGCAATCGCTATGGTGCGTACTATCGCAATGAGTGCAAAGATGTAAGTGCGAAGATCAAAAAAGATTTTGTGCTCGGCGTCGATGTTGTAAGCCCCTTCTAATCTGTAACTGCTTGGAATTAGGGCCAGGATGATGTAGCTGGCTATGAATAATAGTGAGAGGCTGCAAAGCCAATGTTCGAGTCGATGGCTTCGGTTGCTTGGTAAAGAGGCTTGAGGTTTGTTCCGTGACTGAAGACGATGGTGAATCGTATCTGCGGTCCAAAGGCTTGCCGGCGGGATAATAAAGAGCAAAATGGCAATATCTTTGATGTAGATCCCGATCAGTGCCCAAAGGAGGGTTTCGTAAAATGATGATGGACTATGCGTCTTGAGATGTCGCAGGTACGCATTGACGTACAGAATGAAGATGAGGCAAAGCAAGCGCTCGCAATAAATGACATGAAAAAAAGCAGTTCCCGTTGAAGGGTGTATGAGTAGCAGCACTGTCAGCAAAAGCACAGTTGAAGACTTGGCCTTGTGCTGCTCTCCTAGATTGTTGAGGAAGTGCACGCTAAGCAGCGCGATCCCGATCAGCTCTGCCGCGCTGAATAGCATCCACGTTTTAATGTGAATGGTGAACCAGCTCAGGATGTGAAGGTCTTGATGGGCAAGAGGAAAGAAGCGATAGTCAGTCCGACGCATCGTCTCTGCGATGAAGCTTCCTCGTAGTGAGAAGTTGTCAAGAAAATATCCTTGCACCACGTCTGGATACCAACCAAACATATCTTTGTAGAAATATGTTGTTCCTGAAATCATTGCCACTGTGTAAGCAGCGAATAGGGCTGTGGTGAGTGGATTGTTGCGTATGAACTCCAAGCTGGATTTCACGGGGCCTGGAGAGGTGTATTCAGTCTCTCGCTCCTCTAGTTGCCTGCTAATGAAAATTTTGCTGATCAGGTAACCCACTGCGATCAACAGCAAAATCAGCCAGATGTCATGGGTTAGCCCTTGGTATTGATAGCGAAGAACTCTTCCTGGTTTTGAATCTGGTGTGGGGAGAAAAGCTCTGTTCTGTTGCAACCATCCCCAGACGGTCATGCCGATCGTGCTAACGAGGGTCAGCACGACCAGCAGTCTTTTCAGTGCAGGTGTCCTGCCGAGGCTTGTGCCAGCATCGAATTGATCACGCATGGCTAATTGGCACCTGATTTGATTTGCTGTGCATGAAGCAACGAAGTCAAGGCACTTTGAACCTCAAGACCGATGCCAATTTGATCGGTCTTTTGGGCTGCTAGGCGTCAACATCGTGGTCTTGGGCTGCTGTTGTTGCCTGATCAGAACCGATGGATGATGGCCTCGGCAAAGCCGCTGCAGCTCACCGGATCCACCTTCGGCTCCATCAGCCGGGCCAGGTCATAGGTGACCTGTTTGTCGGCGATGGCGGCGCTCAGTCCCTTCGTGACCAGGTCAGCAGCTTCTTGCCATCCAAGGAATTCCAGCATCATCACGCCGCTAAGGATTACTGAACCGGGGTTGATTCGATCCAGGCCGGCATGTTTCGGGGCGGTGCCGTGGGTGGCTTCAAAGATGGCAGCGTTTTCGCCAATGTTGGCGCCAGGAGCCATGCCCAAACCGCCCACCATCGCCGCTGCGGCATCGGAGATGTAGTCACCGTTGAGGTTGAGTGTGGCCAGGATCGAATATTCCTGTGGTCGGGTCTGGATCTGTTGGAAGATGCTGTCTGCGATGCGGTCATCGACCAGCACCATTTCTTTCCACTTCCCGCCGCCGTGGCTGGTGCCGATGGTGTCGATCACGGCCTGCACTTCGGCGTCGATGGCCGCTTTCTTCTCGGGGGTGAGGCTGTCGTAGCCCGGCTCGATCATGCGGGCATTGGCCTCCACGCTCAGGTTTGAGTCCGTCTCGAGGTTGCCGAGGATCCAGCTCTCCCGCTCCGTGATGCAGACATCCCGGAATTCGGTGGTGGCCAGTTCATAGCCCCAGTCGCGGAAGGCGCCTTCCGTGAACTTCATGATGTTGCCCTTGTGCACCAGGGTCACGTGGCGCTTGTTGCCCTCTAGACGCAGGGCGTGCTGAATCGCCTTGCGGATGTGACGCTGGCTGCCGTGCTTGCTCACCGGTTTGATCCCGATGCCGGAGCCTTCAGGGATTTGGCGCTTCCCGAGTTTGCCGTTGGCGGGGATCACCACTTCGTTGAGGTGCCTGCGCAGTTCCTGGCCGATGGCGTCATCAGCTTCCCACTCCACTCCCATATAGATGTCTTCGGTGTTCTCTCGATACACGATCACGTCCAGATCCTGGGGACGCTTGTGGGGGCTGGGAGTTCCTTCGTAATAGCGGCAGGGGCGCACGCAGGAATACAGATCGAAGAGTTGGCGCAGGGCCACGTTCAACGAGCGGATGCCGCCACCCACGGGGGTGGTAAGAGGACCTTTGATCGCCACGCCGTAGGCGCGGATCGCCTCGAGGGTGTCTTCGGGCAGGTATTGATAGGTGCCGTAAAGGTCGCAGGCTTCATCACCGGCGTAAACCTTGAACCACTCGATCGTCTTGGTCCCTCCGTAGGCCTTGGCTACAGCCGCATCGAGCACCTTCTGGGTGGCGGGCCAGATGTCTACACCAGTGCCATCGCCGCGGATAAAGGGGATGATCGGGTTGTCGGCAACCACGGGCTGCCCGTTTTCGAAGCGAATCGGTGTGCCCTGGGCTGGGGCGGTGAGCTTCTCGAACTGGGCCATGGCTGAGTCGCTGCCTCGCGGCATCACGTTGCGGCGAGCCTATGACTTGAGGTGCAATCTCTAAAGTTCACCTGAATCTGGCACCCGTCTGATGACGACCCGTGATGGTGTGTGCGTGGTGGCAGCTTGTTTCAACGAAGAAGCTGTGATCACCAGCTTCATGGAGAGGGTGTTGGCTGTGCCTGGGGTGGACCAGCTGGTGTTGATCGACGATGGATCCAGGGATGCCACGGTGGAAAGAATCCGCGGCTTTCAAGCCCATCACCGCAGCCTGGTTGCACCCGTCCCAATCACGCTGCTGGAACTCACCCGCAACTTCGGCAAGGAAGCCGCCATGCTTGCGGGTCTCGATCATGTCCGTGGTCGATGCCCTGCAGTTGTGCTGATTGATTCAGACCTTCAGCATCCGCCCGAGTTGATTGAAGCAATGGTGGACGAGTGGCATGCAGGTGCCGAGGTGGTGGCGGCGGTGCGTGATGATCACGACCAAGAATCGCGTTTGAAGGTTGTCACGGCCTCCTGGTTTTATTGGGTGTTCAACAAATTGGTTGATTCCATTCAGCTTCAGGAAGGTGCTGGAGACCAACTGATCTTGCTCGATGCAGTTGTCGTCAATGCCATCACGTCGATGCGTGAATCCAGTCGCTTTTTTAAGGGTCTGATGCCTTGGACGGGTTACCGAGCTGTGGAACTCCCCTATCAACGGGTTAAGCGGGTTGGAGGGTCAACCTCATGGAGTCCCCTCAAGTTGTTTGGCTATGCCTTCGATGGAATTGTCTCCTTTTCCGTGCTTCCCCTGAAGCTATGGACCGGACTGGGTTTGGCTGTTTCGAGCTTCAGTCTTCTTTATGCCTTAGTGGTTGCGCTGCGCACGCTTTTCTTAGGCAGAGATGTTCCGGGCTACGCCTCCTTGATGGTTGCCGTGTTGTTCTTGGGCGGGATTCAGCTGATCAGCATTGGGGTGCTTGGTGAATACATCGGCAGAATTTATTTGGAGTCGAAGTCACGCCCTCACTACTTCATTCGCCGCGTTCACAACGCTTGAAGGGCTTCCCATTCCTTCTGTCTCCAGGGTGAGGAGGCAAAGGGCTGAGACATGGCGAAACCGGCTTGGTTCAAATCGATGGCGAGTGGAGCTGCAGGATGGGAAAGCAGCACTGGTGCGGTGTCAGACCCATCCATTTTGGTGCTGCGCAGGGTCGACCATGCCGCTCGCAACGGGTCGCCGGCCATGCGACCGGTGAACAGCACGCCGGCGAAGCTCTGATTGCTGTCAATGCCATGGCGGCGCATGGCGGGTTGGGCGCGTCGGCTGAGCAGTTGAAGCACCAACCACGTGAGGAGGTTTGCGTCCCAAATCGTTTGCCACCAATCGGACAGGGGCAGCCCGGTGGGCAGAGGCTCATCGGTGCGCCGCAACCAAATGATTTGTTGCGTGGCGGCATGCTTGAGCACCGCATCCAGTACCAACGGCACCAGGTGAATGTGCTGATGTCCGGCCAAGTGGATTGGTCCAACAGCGCCGAGAGTTCGGAATTGCCGGATCTGGGCCTCCACTTCCAGTCCCAGCTGCCGCTCCAGCCAGCGTCTCGCGAAGCGCTGGCCGCCGGTTTCGGGCTTGAAGGTGAAGCGCGCGTGTCCGAGATAACCCGCCAGTGATGCGGCGAGGAAGGCCAGGGGATTGGCCAGCCAAAGAGGCATCAGGAGATCCAGCCCCAGAAGCACTAGAGCATGCACACTCGAGGCGGCCACACCCACAAGGCCGTAGAAGCTCAGTCGGGATCTGAGAGATCCAGGAATCATGGTCGCAACCGTAACGGCCACTGGCGCATGAGGTCAGCAACCTTCAACCTGTGGGTATTGATGGGAATCGGGTGAACGCAGGGGAAGCCGTTGACAGCGTGGCGCTGGCTCAGGCACTGGCTTCGGCAGTGACGCTCGTACGGCAGCGTTTCCCTGCGGCCCGGCCCAATCTCAGCCCCTGGCGTGACGATCCCCAGACCAGGCGTTGGCAGGAGGCCGAAAGCCTTGATCTCGCTTTTCATTTCCCCGGTTGGAGTCCACGGCTTGAGTGCCGCAGCCTGTTGTTGCAGCTGCGATTGAAATCAGATGGAGCTGGAAATGCGGTGAGCGCTCCTGAGCTGCTGGGAGTTCTGATGCGCGGCATGACCTACGACGGTGAGCGCTGGCGCCTAGCCACGATGGGCGATTGGCAACCGGAAGGCCCGCATCCTCCCCAGCCGGAGCAGGCGGAGCAGCTGCGGGGCATTTGCAGAGACTTGTTTGATCTGTTCGCGAGTGCCGCAGCAACGGATACAGCGGCGTAACCCTTCGCAACCCTTTGGGCGCGCTCCATGGGATCGATTTTATGGTTGTTCTCATTGATTACGAGTCCGTTCCATGTCCGTCGCTTTGGCCGCTCAGCTCCGCGAAGGCACCAAAAAGGCTCACACCATGGCCGAAAACACTGGCTTCGTCAGCTGCTTCCTCAAAGGCGTCGTCGACAAGTCCAGTTACCGCAAGCTGGTGGCTGATCTTTATTTCGTCTATTCCGCGATGGAAGACGAAATGGGTCAGCTGACCGATCACCCTGTGGTGGGTCCGGTGAGCATGGAGCAGCTCAATCGTCGTGAGTCTCTCGAGCAGGATCTCGCTTACTACTTCGGTGAGAACTGGAAGGATCAGATTCAGCCGTCCCCTTCTGCTGCCGCTTATGTGGAGCGGATTCATGCTCTGGCCAAGGAGTCGCCTGAGCTGTTGGTGGGTCATCACTACACCCGCTACATGGGTGATCTCTCTGGTGGACAGATCCTCAAGAATATTGCCCAGAAAGCGATGAACATGGATGGTGACGACGGTCTCCGCTTCTACGTGTTCGACGACATCGCCGACGAAAAGGCCTTCAAGACCACCTATCGCTCCACCATGGACGAGCTGCCGATCGATCAGGCCACAGCCGATCGCATCGTTGAAGAGGCCAACAATGCGTTCCACCTGAACATGAACATGTTCAAGGAGCTTGAGGGCAATCTGGTGGCTGCGATTGGCAAAGTGCTCTTCGGTTTCCTCACCCGCCGTCAGCGTGCGGGTAGCACTGAAGCAGCAGCTGCTTGATGACAGCAACGGAGTCCTCCCTTGGGAGGTTCAATGCCGTTCGGGTTCTGGTGCCGGGCACTGGAACCCGTTTTCGTTGTGGTGGTCTCAGCGTTGCGCTGCAGACCGCCCGCTTGTTGTCCACACTGCGGCCGACCCAGGTGGTCACCTATCGGGAGCGCAGTGACCAGCACCTCTTCCTCGATGATCTGCTGCGCGATGAGTCGGCTCCAGGCGAGGCGCTCTGGATCGTGAGTTGGGGGTTTGATGTGCCGCGTTCCCTGGAGCGTCTGCGTGGCAGGCCTGTGGTGTATCAGGCCCATAGCAGCGGCTATGGATTTGATCTCCCGCCTGGGGTGCCAGTGGTTGCGGTCAGTCGTAACACCTTGGGCTACTGGGCCGATCGTGCTCCCCGCAATCCTCTGTTTTTGGTGCCTAACGCCCTTGAACCCCAGTGGTTGGAGCGAGGTGCGCGCCTTGGTTCCTCCGCTCGTAGCACTCTGTCTGAGCGGCCGATTGATGTGCTGGTCCAGCTTCGCAAGAGCAGCCCCTACGTTCTCAATCAGCTCGTGCCGGCCTTGAAAGCGCAGGGACTGCGTGTGGAGGTACAGGCCGGCTGGGTCGACGATCTTGTGGAATTGTTCAACCGATCCAAGCTGTATCTCTACGACTCAGCCGAGTATTGGCGCGGTCGTGGTGTAAGCGAGGGCTTCGGGCTGCCGCCTCTGGAGGCGCTTGCCTGCGGCTGTGTGGTGTTCAGCAGTTTGAATCACGCTCTGGCAGACACGCTCACGCCCGGGGTCACGGCTCATCAGATTGGTCAGGGCACGCTGGCGAATGATCAAGCCCGCGTCGTTGCGGCGGTTGCCAACCCTGAGGAGTGGTTGCCGGATGCCGCAACGTTGAACGGTTTGCTTGACGAGGTGGCTGAATTGCGCTGGTGTCAGCGTTGGAGCCATGTTCTGACGCAGCTGGAGGATCTGCGTGCCCATGGCGCCATGGGGGTGTCAGGGGACGTGGCGTTGCGTTCGCCCTCCACGCGACGGTTGCGTTGGATGCAGCGATGGCATCGTCTTCAGGGCAAAGTGGCCAATCGGTTGCCCGGCTGGCTGCTATCGCCCTGACCTAGCGAGCTTGCGGTCTTTAATAAGCATTATCAGGACTGGTGTTTGCCACCGAAGCACTGGCGCCAGAACCTTTGTCCATGCCCCTGAAAAGCCAGACCTGGAATGAACTGAAGCTGCTGCTGCAGGAACTGTCTCCCAGGCGTGTGCGCTTCCTTGGCCTTGTGCTGTTGGCCTCGTTTGTTCAGGGTCTGATCGACATCCTGCTTGTGGGCTTGCTGGCTCGTCTGGTGGGTCTGCTAGCAGGCGCCAAGCTGGGTGATCAAATTCCAGGGATACGCTTTTTCGGCGGAGGACTGCTGGATCAAGCGGGTTGGATTGTTGTTCTGCTGATCTCTGCTTACTGGCTGGCTTCAGGGATTCGCTTCGGCGTGGCGCTTCTTGAATCACTATTAACAGCTGAAATATGGGCGGATCTTGTTAATAAGGTTTATCGAAACCTGATGTTGCAGCGGTATGAGTTTTTCATGCATAAGCGCACATCTGTCCTTTCTGAGCGTTTTAATCGAATCTTAAGCAGAGTGACGGGTGCTGTGATCACGCCGATGATTGCAATCGCGGGAAGTCTGTTATCAGTTGTTTCTTTGATCGTTGGGGTCGTATTTGTCCTGGGCGGATCAACTTTGCTTGTCTTTCTATTAATGTTAGCGGCCTATGCGCTTTCTTCAAAAATTATCACCCCCTATTTGCGACTTGCTTTAAGGCAAAAAAATAGATATTCGCGGCGTTTAAAAATCATATTTTCTGAGTCTATCCAGTCAATGAGAGACATTCAGTTATACTCTTCTCATAATTATTTTGTGTCTCGGTTTTCTCGGGAAGGAGTTGTCGCCAAACGAAATGACAGGATATCAACACTGTTGCCTAATGTCCCTCGGTTTGTGATTGAGCCAGCTGGGATTACGATTTTGTTTGCTGTGGGTTTAGCCCCTGTTATTGCTTCAGGAAACAATGAAAGTTTGAGGGATGTGCTCCCTGAGTTAGCAACTACTATGGTTGTTCTTTTGAGGATAGCTGGTCCTTTACAGGCTGTATTTCGCAATATTAATAAGCTGCGTGGCGGCCTTCCAGAGGTTAAAGATGCGCTCGAGCTTTTGAGAATGTCGCCCCAGCGATTGTCGCTTGGTGATCCAGGGGTTCCTTCTCCAGAAGGGGTCATGCCTAGGCGCTTTATTCAGTTAAATGATGTTGACTTCAGTTATTTTCGTAGCGATACAAAGGTTCTTCAGTCAATCAATTTAACGATACCTGTGGGGTCTCGCATCGCGCTTGTTGGTCGTACAGGAAGCGGGAAGACAACGTTGGCCCATATTTTGCTTGGTCTCTACGCGCCGACAAGCGGCAAGCTATTGCTCGACGGAGTGCCTGTTTCTGACGAAGATATGCCTGCTTGGCAGGCTAATTGCGCTTTCGTTCCTCAAAACATCCGGCTGCTCGATGCAAGCGTTCGCGAGAATGTGGCCTTCTGCGAAGACCCCGACACCATCGATGATGATCAGGTTTGGGCCGCTCTCGAAGCAGCCCAATTTTCAGAATATGTCGCGCAGATGCCCTATGGGTTATTCACGATGTGTGGAGAAAATGGCATCAAGCTTTCAGGTGGCCAGCGCCAGCGATTGTCGCTTGCCAGAGCTTTCTATCGTCGTGCTCGCTTGATGGTGCTTGATGAGGCGACTAGCGCTCTCGATAACAAAACAGAGCACGATGTGATGCAGGCCTTGGATCTTGTGGGGCGGCGCTGCACCATGGTGGTCATCGCACATCGTCTCTCTACTGTGAAAAAGTGCGATTGCATTTATGAAGTGGATCAGGGGCGAATTATTGCCTCTGGAGACTTCCAGTCTCTGACGAAGACCTCAGCAAGCTTCCGTGAAATGACCATGTTGGATGCGGTTTAGCTAGCCATGGCCGACATCGTTCTTCTGGCCACCTCAGACTGGGACCATCCGCTCTGGACCAATAAGCAGCATGTGGCCTGTGCGCTGGCAGAGCTGGGTCATCGCGTGCTGTATGTGGATTCTTTGGGGGTCCGCGGCCCCCGTGTTGATCGCTCTGATTCGGGCCGGATCCTGAGGCGGTTGTTGAGGGGATTGCGTGGGCCGCGCAAGGTGAGGCCGGGAGTGTGGGTTCTGTCGCCTCTGGTGCTGCCGGGCCGGACCCGCGGATGGGCTGGATTCCTCAACCACTGGAGTTTCAATCTCAGCCTGTTGGTGGCCGATTGTCTGCTTGACCTGCGCCGTCCGTTGCTCTGGACCTTCAATCCCCTGACCCGCGCCTATCTGCGCTTGAGCCGGTTTCATGCCGTGGTGTATCTCTGCGTGGATCGGATTCAGGCGCAGCCCGGGATGCCGGTGCAGGCACTGGAGGCGGCTGAGCGTGATCTCTGTACCGTCGCCAATGCGCTCTTCACCACCTCACCGCAACTGCAGGCGTCGCTTGGGCCGCTGAATGCCGGCAGCCATGGTTTCGGCAATGTGGCGGACGCTGCCCATTTCGGTCAGGCTCTCCTGGCGGATCTCCCCCGACCAGTGGATTGGCCAGCCACCAAGAGGCCAGTGCTCATTTTTATCGGTGCGATCGATGCCTACAAGCTCGATCTCCACATGCTCGAGGCCTTGATGGAGCGAACCCCTCATTGGACCTATCTGTTTATTGGTCCAGTGGGTGAGACCGATCCCAGCACCGACGTCAGCAGTTGGCGGCGGTTCCCGCATGTGCATCAGGTGGGCCCGAGGGCTTATGCAAGCCTCCCCGCCTATCTCGCCCATGCCGATGTGGCCTTGTTGCCGCTGCAGCTCAACGACTACACCCGTCATATGTACCCGATGAAATTCTTCGAGTACCTGTCGGCCGGTCGCCCGGTGGTGGCGACGGCGATCCCCTCATTACGTGATCAGGGGGATGTGGCGTTGCTTTGTCAGCCTGAAGTGTCTGCGTTTGAAGCCGCGATTCAGCAGGCGTTGGCTGGAGAGGGGCCGGCCCTGGAGCGCCGGCTTGAGCGTGCGCAGCGACATACCTACCGAACGCGGACCAAGGCGATGCTCGATTGCCTGAGTCAGCACGGACTGATGCCTGATGAGCCGTTCGCTCCACAGGCTCCTACTTACCATCATTTCCGTAATCAGTGGAGTCGGGCCCACGTTTCTGCCCAGCTACGTCTCGCCATGCTGGGTGTGCTGGAGCGCTTAGGCCAACGGGCATGGGCAGAAGGCTGCCTGCGACGCTGGCTGGTGCGTGAGCCGTCCAACATCACATTGCTGAGTGATCTGGCCCGGCGTCGTTTCGCCCAGGGCGACAACCGAGAAGGCTGTCGCCTAATTGAACGGGTCTGGGAAGAAGACGGTAAAGCCGAAATACTGCATCAGCTGCTGTTCCGCCGCGGGTCTCGACCTGGCAGCCGCATCGATCAGCTGGCCATGTTCGATGTGCTGGCTTCCAGCACAGCTTTGCCGATGCATTACGCCGGTTATTGCCGGGTTGTGCGCACCTATCGGGCCATCGACGCCAAGGATGTGGCGGCGTTGCGTCGGGGGGTAGAAGGGCTGGAGACGATTTTGGCTGAGCTGGAGGCTGATCCCGACACCTATCGATGCCTCAAGCCTAATCGGGAGAACCGGGCCAAGCTGCTGATCTCAGCCCAACTCACGCGTCTTCGGGCCTTGATGGCATTGAAGGACACAGTGGCTTTGCAGCAGGCCTCGCTCGAACTGCTGGCCAGCGCGCGACGGTATGACCCGTTCGCCATTGATCGCACAACGGCCACGCGCATGACCCGCAACATCATGCGCAGCCTCACCATTGCAGCGGTGATGGCATGGCATGCCGACGATCCGCAGCGTTTTGATGTCGCGGTCAATGAGATGGAGCGTCTGCGCCAGGCATGCCATGCCGATCGCTTTGATCTGATCTCTACGAAAACCCACGAAGATCACAGGGGCTTTGCCGATGAAGTAGTGACGATGCTCAACGCCTGCCGTTGGACTTCAGCTGAGCGATCGAGTCGTCCATCGCTGGAGAAATTGGTGGATCCTGTTCTGCTTGTCTATTTCCCCAACTTGCGTCGTGCACGCGCTGAGAAGGCCGAGAGCTTTCTTCAGTCGCTTGGGTCGCTTTGATGACCCCGTTGCGGGTGGTGTTCATGATTGATTCGCTCAAGCTTGGCGGCGCTGAACGGGTATTGCTGCGCTGGGCCTGCTGGGGCCGCAATGAAGGTTGGCAGGTGTTGGTGATTACGCGGCATGGATCCGGCCGTGATGCCTACCCCGTGCCGGAAGGAGTGGAACGGTGGGTGGAGCCCAGGCTCTCGCCCCTACTGGAGCGGCTGGGTTGGTTCGCTTTCCCCTGGCGGCTGCTTGCCTTGCGTCAGCTTTTGTGTGACTACCGCACTGATGTGGTGGTGGGTGTGACCACTCTGCCTGCGGTGAAAGTGCTGTTGGCCAGTATGGGTTTGCGGGTGAGAACCGTCGTCTCAGAACGCAACTACCCCCCGGCCAAGCCTCCTTCACTGCCTTGGCGTTGGTTGCGGCGTCTCACCTACCCAAGAGCTGATTTGCATCTCGTGCAAACCAAGCCTGTCGGTTCATGGCTGCGACATCATTGTGGTGTGACACGGCAAACGTTGTTGCCCAATCCGGTGTCTTGGCCGCTCCCCGACCGAGAACCCGTGCTGTCTCCAGACGACTGGCTGCCAGCCAAAGTGCCCCTGATCCTTGCGGCGGGGACGAAGTCACATCAGAAGGGATTTGATCGCTTGATGCCGGTGTTTGCTGAGCTGGGGCGGCGGATACCCAACCTGCATTTGGCTTTGCTTGGACTCGCTCCAGGCACCTACCACGGCCGGGACCAACAAGCAGAGTTGCGCCAACTCCTAGGCGACAGCTCTGATTTGCAACGCCGCTTGCTTTTGCCCGGTGTCAGCGGAAGCATGGCGCGTTGGTATGAGCGGGCAACGGTCTTCGTGTTGCCATCGCGCTTCGAGGGATTCCCTAATGTGTTGCTCGAGGCGATGGCCGCAGGGTGTGCCTGCATTGCGAGTGACTGTCTGACAGGACCATCGGATCTCATCCGGCATGGAGAGAACGGTTTGTTGCTGTCCGCTCAGGCTGCGACTGGTGATTGGGTGGAGGCGATTGATGGTTTGCTCCAGGATCCTGATCGTTGCCATCAGCTTGGTGCAAGCGCTGCAGCAGTGCGTGAGCGTTATGCCTCAGAACGCCTGCGGCGTGATTTTCTGGAAGCCATGAGTTCCTTCCGCCATGGATGATTTATGGGTTGTTTTGCCCCATATCGGAGCTGGTGGAGCTCAAAAAGTTGGTCTCCTAGCTGCTGAGCATTTCGCGACGCAAGGTTTCACAGTAAGGATCCTTTCGCTCCGCCATGAGCATCCGGTTAAGCATCAACTTCCTGCCGGAGTAGAGGTTTTTGATTTGGGACCGCAGGATGAGTTCGACCTGCATCCTTTGTTGCGAGACAGCTGGAATCGTTCCTTGTTGGCCCGAGGGCGTCGCTTCACTTTTGCTCAGGTTTTACGGCTGAGGAGGTATGTAAGCCGAGTCGGTTTATTGCTCATTGAATTGACTTGGCCTTGGTGCGAACACATGGTCTACCCAGGCTCTGATTCTTTTGTGACGCAGCTGCTGTGTTGGTGTATGGAGGGCATTGGAGGCCTTCGTTACGACCGGCTTCGGAAGCTGATGCAGAAAGAAAGGCCAAGGCGGGTTTTGGCTCTGCTCACCAAAACCAACATCCTTTGCGCGGCTGCGGTTTGGGATCTGCCCGTGCATTTGGTGGTTTCTGAGCGCAACGACCCTCGACGGCAGCGACTCGATCATCTGTGGAGCCATTTGCGCCGTATTTTTTACCGCCGTGCCGATGTGGTGACTGCCAACACCGAGGGGGTGTTGGAGGCTTTGCAGGCCATGGGGCCATGGAAACGTCTGGACCTGTTGCCGAATCCACTTCCTGGTGGACTGAGCGTTGTCGAGCGAGAAGAACAATCCAATCATCGGCAGCGTGAGGTGCTGGCGGTGGCTCGGTTGGTGCCTCAGAAAGGGTTGGATGTGCTGCTTCGCGCCTTCGCGTCTCTGCCGGAGTCGGTCCGGGACGGTTGGTGCGTCACTCTGGTCGGTGAGGGTCCGGAGCGCCAAGCTCTGGAGAAGCTTGCAGCCGATGTAGGGGTCGAGGATTCGGTTTGCTTTGAGGGATTTCGGTCGGATCCGCTGGTGTTCATGCGCCGAGCGTCGATCTTTGCGTTGCCTTCTCGGTTTGAAGGCATGCCCAATGCACTGCTTGAGGCCATGGCGGCAGGGTTGCCATCGGTGGTGAGCGATGCCTCTCCCGGTCCGCTGGAGATGGTGAGTGATGGCAGGCAGGGCCTGGTGGTGCCCTGTGACGATGTGAGCGCTTTTGCGGCAGCGCTCCAGCGGCTGATGCTCGATGGCGATCTACGTCATCGCTGTGGCGATGCGGCCAAGACCACGTTGAGAGCACTCGATTGGGATGTGGTGGAGCCCCACTGGCGTTCGGTGCTTGCACTGCCTGCGCAGCCATGACTGAGGTCGCCTCAGGGCGCAGCGACGGCCGTGAGCGTCTGCTGGTGCTGGCCCCAACAGCTCGCGCCGCTAGTGAAACCTTCATTCGCGCCAATCTCAAAGGATTGTCGTTTGCTTTGACGGCCTACTTCGGCGATGAAGTTCCGCTCAATCAGCCCTGGCGACTCGCTTACGGCAGTTCGATCCTGCTCAGCAAGCTGTTCACACGTTTGCATTGGCTCCACTTAGCTGGTTTGCCAGCAGCATGTGTGACCTGCGCCTTGATCCGTCGCCATCAACCTGATGTGGTGATGGTGGAGTTTGGCTTTGAAGCAGTCCGCGTGATGGAGGCCTGCGCTTGGTCGGGTGTGCCCCTCGTGGTGCATTTCCGCGGATCCGATGCCTCGGCTCAGAGTCGCTTGGGTCTACTGAAGACGCGTTACCGGCGTCTGCTGACGATTGCCGCCGGTGTGATCGTCAAATCCAGACCCATGGCGAACACCCTGCTCGCGCTGGGTGCGCCAGCCGATCGCCTTCTGATCAGTCCCTCTGGAGCTAACGAAGCGTTGTTCGAGGGAGGCACTCCGGCCGCGGCTCCACCGGTGCTGCTAGCAGTCGGGCGTTTTGTGGCCAAGAAAGGTCCGCTTCAGACGCTCAGAGCGTTTGCCCTGCTCTGTCGTGATCCAAGTGCGGCCGCTCTGAAGCCCAAGCTTTGGATGGTGGGAGATGGCCCGCTCTTGGCATCAGCACGGACGGTGGCGGTGGAGCTTGGCCTCCAAGAGCAGGTTCGATTTTTGGGTGTTTGTTCCCAAGAGCGGGTGGCGCAGCTGATGCGCGAGGTGCGGGGTTTTGTGCAGCATTCAATGGTGGCTCCGGATGGTGACAGCGAGGGCAATCCCGTGGCGGTGATGGAAGCTCAACTCAGTGGTCTCCCGGTTGTGGCCACTCGTCATGCCGGTATTCCTGAGGTGGTGCTGGAGGGCCAGACCGGTCTGCTGGTGGATGAGGGCGACGAACGCGGCATGGCGCAGGCGATGGCTCGGCTGCTACTGGATCCCGATCTGGCGGCACGTTTGGGTGACTGCGGGCGTACGCGCGTTCGGGAGCGATTCACCATTGAGCATCACCTCCGGCAGGTTGAGCAGCTGCTGCATCAAGTCATCGACGACAGAGGGGCAAGGTCGTCATGACGGGTGTTCGGTTGCTACGCGATACCTCCTGTTGATCCGTGGCCTCGGCTGCCGCCGCACCACGATTCCGGATCTGGGCCTTGGGGCCCATCCGCAGCGCGTCGGCCTTGGCGAGGCGGCTCGGATTCTTGAGCGGCCTGCACCGGGAGCTGAGCACGAAGGCCCTGCTCAGCGCCGCTGTGATTTGCGCTTTGATGCCAGACGAGGTGCATCAATTCGCTACGACGGTGCTTGGTCGTACCAGCCAGCTGGCGTAGCGCAGTTGGCTCCGCTGTTGGTGTGAGTGGCTGGTTTGAAAGCAGGTTGGTGGATGCAAATGCAGCTGATGATGCAAGATCCAGTTGATGTTCCAGCCTTGTTGAAAGCCTCTTGTCGACTTGCGTATGGCTAGCGAATGTCGAGGTGGGGCATGGATTTAACAACGTCGTCGATCGCTTTCACTTGGTTTAGGAACGCTTCCAGCTGCTGCAGTGGTAGCGCGCTGGGCCCGTCACAAAGAGCCTGATCGGGGTCGGGGTGAGCTTCCAGAAATAGGCCTGCCAAGCCGACGGCCATGCCAGCACGAGCCAGGTCCAACACTTGGCTGCGACGGCCACCTGATGCCGCTCCGCCAGAGTCACGACACTGCAGTGCGTGGGTCACATCGAAGATCAGCGGTCGCTGATCACAGCAGCGCTTCATCACGCCGAAACCCAGCATGTCCACCACCAGGTTGTCGTAGCCAAAGTTGGTGCCTCGCTCGCAGATCAGCAGTTGATCGTTGCCACACTCGCGGAATTTCTCAACCAGGTTGCTCATCTGCGATGGGCTTAGGAACTGTGGTTTTTTGATGTTGATGACCGACCCTGTTTGAGCCATGGCTTCCACGAGGTCGGTCTGACGGGCCAGAAACGCCGGCAGTTGGATGACGTCGCAGACAGCAGCAGCAGGCTTGGCCTGCTCTGGGGTGTGCACATCTGTGATCACCGGAATGCCATAGGTGTCTTTCACAGCCTTCAGGATGCTCAGGCCCTCCTCAAGCCCTGGCCCCCGATAGGAATGAATCGATGATCGATTCGCCTTGTCGAAGGAGGCCTTAAACACCAGTGGGATGTTCAGGCGCTTGCAGATTGCGCTGTAATGGCCTGCTGCATCGAGTGCAAAGTCGCGAGACTCCAGCACGTTGACGCCACCGATCAAGACAAAGGGAGCGTCATTGGCGAAGGTGATGGATCCGAGGGCGACCTGCCGCGCGCTCATGGTGTGACTGCTTCGGGGCGAAAGCTTAGGGCCGATGTCTGGACTGGCCGTAATCTGCGCTCCAACAGGAGTGACGCCGTGGTGACTGTGAGTCCGATTCCGATCTTCATCGGTTACGACCCACGCGAGCGGGCTGCGACCAACGTGCTGATTGACAGCCTCTATCAGCACAGCAGTGCTCCCCTGGCGATCACCCCTCTGGTGACGCCTCAGTTGGAGGCCCAGGGGCTTTATCGCCGTGAACGTGATCCAAAGCAGAGCACAGCCTTCTCATTCACTCGTTTCCTTGTTCCCCATCTGATGGGATACGAGGGTTGGGCCTTGTTCATGGACTGCGACATGCTCTGTCGAGGGGACATCAACGTTCTTTGGCAGCAGAGGGATGACCGCTATGGGGCAATGTGCGTGCAGCACGAGCATGTGCCTGATGAAACCGTGAAGTTTCTGGGTGAAGTGCAGAGCGCTTACCCCAAGAAAAACTGGAGCTCTTTGATGCTGCTCAACTGCAATCGGTGCAGCAGTCTCACCGTTGACTACGTGAACACAGCAACCGGGCTGGAGTTGCACCGCTTTCACTGGCTGGAGGGTGACCATGAGATCGGTGCCTTGGATGCAGGTTGGAATCATCTGGTTGATGTTCAGCAGGCTCCGACGGCAACCGCTGAGCAGGGCGGACCTCGTCTGTTGCACTGGACGTTGGGTGGACCCTGGTTTCGAGAGCAGCGCACCATGGGTGGTGCGTTGGCTGCCGAGTGGTTCGGTGCCCGCGATGACGCCATGAAGCTCTGGGATTGACAGTTATGACAGCTCGCTCCATCCAGCGATCGGTGGTGGCAGTGCCGGCGCGCCTGGCTTCATCGCGGCTGCCCGACAAGGTTTTGGCTGACATCGGTGGTCAGCCGATGATTCAACGTGTGCTGGATCGCTGCGCTCAGGCCGAGGGGCCGTCGTCCGTGGTGCTATGCACCGATAGTGAGCGGCTGCAGGAGCTCGCATCGGCGTGGGGGTTCCCTGTGTTGATGACAGCAGAGACCTGTAGTTCCGGTAGTGAGCGCATTGCCTCTGTGGCTGACCAATTGGTGGCGTTGGCCTGGGGGGAGAAGACGGATGCTTGGGATCACGCGCAGCGGCAGCAACGCCTGAGGAGCACCGCAGTGATCAATGTGCAGGGAGATCAGCCTTTTCTCGATTCCACTGTTGTCACCCAGATGGTGACTGAGTTCGGTAAGTGTGATCCGGTGCCCGCGGTGGTGACTCCTGTGTATCGCCTGACTGCCGCCACCATTCACAACCCAGCAGTGGTGAAAACTTTGTTAGCGCATGACGGCCGCGCTTTGTATTTCTCGCGTTCTGCGGTGCCCCATGTGAGGGATGTGGATCCGGCGGATTGGCATCATCACGCTTCCTATTGGGGGCATGTGGGGATGTATGGCTTCCGTGGTGATGTGCTTGCCAGCTGGGATCAGTTACCCGCTTCCCCGTTGGAAGATTTGGAACGGTTGGAACAACTGCGTTTGATCGAAGCGGGGCACACGATTGCCACTTTCAAAGTGGAAGGAACATCTCTGTCTGTGGATACGCCGGAGCAGCTGGATGAGGCGAGACGACTGGCAGATTGTTGCACTTAAATCGGTATGTCATCTATCCACGTCAGACGTCTTACTGCAGTATTAGGTGTCGCTGTTGGCTTGTTAATTATCTGGATTTTAATTCAAGATTTTTATGAGATTAGTCCAGATGGGTTGGGTAAGGATGCATCACAGAATGTTCGCTATGGCATCAATCTGGCGAAGTACGGTATTTATAGCAATCAGATGGTTTCTCCGGATGTGACTCCCAGTTTTCGACGCGAGCCTCTTCCTAATTTTCTGCTTGCTTTTTATCTAAAGCTTGCAGGTATGTGGTCTCCTGGTTTGCTCGATCAAATGGGTCAACCCTTTACAGATGCCTTCCTGATGTTTGTGAAGCAGATCAACCTGGTTTGGGCTGCTGGTCTCTTTCTTGGTCTTTGGTTGACTTCGCAGCTGGTTTTTTCACCCTTGTTTGCTGCACATGGTCTGGCATTGGTTCAGATCGTGGTTGCCAACCGTTTTTTTGTGATCAAGGCAGTTGATGGCATGAATACAGAGTTGATTGCTGGCACGGTTCTGGTTTGGCTGGGTGTCGTGTTGTTGATGGCATCGCGGTCGAGAACGTGGCAATGGCTTTTGGTCTCTGGCGTGGCTATTGGATTGATGGCTTTAACGAAAGCGACTGGGGCTTATGTGGCGTTGCTTCTGTTGCCGCTAATGGCATTGGTGATCGGGGGACTCGGTAAGCGTATCTGGCTTTCCTTTCTTGCGATTTCGTTTGGGTTTTTGATCACCGTGACGCCATGGGTCGTGCGGAATCAAATCCATTTTTCGAAGCCTGTGATTTCCCAGGGAGGGGGTGATGTGCTGTTGATTCGGTCGGTTTTCAATCAGATGAGCTGGCAGCAGTTTGGTGATGCTTTCTATGCCTATGCTCCCAGGGATCTGCGTCGTGACCTTCTGGGCCCATGGATGGGGCTTTCGGATGACGACTTTTCTTGTGAGGGCAGACTTTCGGTTTTCACGCGAGATCTTGACTGCGACCAAGAGGCTTTGGAGGAAAAGCGCTATGGCGATGTTCAATCGTTTTATCAGCGGGGGAAGAGGAGCATTCCACGTGAGTTAGGTCTCAAGCGTGATGAGCAAAAAGATTTTGCTATTCAGCAATTCCGGCGCGAACCGCTGCAAGCCCTGATGACGGGTCTCCCCATTGGTTGGAGGGGCTTCTGGGGGTTTCGTGTGAGGGAATGGAAATACATTGTCTTGAATGCTGCGGCGTATTTGGCTTTGCTCGCGGCTCCGTTGTTGTCGTTGATTGAGCGGAGGTCTTCTTGGTTGATGGTATCAATTGCGCCAGTTTCATTTTTTATCTTTTATAGCTTTTTGAGTCATTTTTTGCCTCGCTATTCTGCCCCTTTTATTCCTGCTTCTCTCGTTTGCCTGAGTATGCTAATTGTCGATTTTGCAGGAAGGGCATCTAAGCGCATTAATCCAGAAAGGTTGCCCTTTGTCAGACTTTTGTGAGCCTTGAGTTTGGCCAGTGGATGGTTAGCGTGACCGCTTGTCGATCATGTCAGCAAGTAGTGCGAACATGAAAACATTCAAACTTGCAAAGCCCAGAAGCACCGTTTTGTCGGTGAGGTTATTGAGCACAGTTAAGTCATAGATTCCGCTGACGGTAAAAAGGGCAGCAAGGATGACGATGAGTGGAGAGAGGAGTCGTAGGGGTGCAAAGTACATGCCCGTGCGCAGAATCAGCTGTGTGAATCGCAGTGTGTCGCGAATGGGCTTGATGTGACTCTTGCCGATGCGCTTTGCGTAGCTGATGGGTGTGAATTCAACGGCGTAGCGATTGCGCAGAAGGCAGATGGTGATGGTGGTTGTAAAGCTGAATCCGTCTGGCAGCAACTTGAGAAAGTGAAGTGATCGATCGCGTCTGAAAATTCTCAAGCCTGAGTTCATGTCAGGGACATCCGTGCCGCAGAGAAAGGACACCCATGGCACCAGGATCATCTTGGGGATGGAGCGGATCTTGGAGTAGTCAACGTTGGGCCCGATTCGGGCCCCAACGACCATGTCGAGGTCTCTGCTCTTGATTTGCTCAATCAGTTCAGGAATGCGTTCGTTGGGATAAGTTCCATCTGCATCGGTGATGCAGATGTAATCGCTCTGACTCCGTCGGATTCCTGTTTTGAGGGCCGCCCCGTAGCCCTGGTTGCGCTTGTGATGCACAACAAGCAGGTTGCCAGTCTCGCTTTCAGCGGCTAGGGCATTAAGAACATGTTCCGATCCATCAGTGGATCCATCATTCACAGCAATGATTTCGACTTCATTGAGTTTCGATTCCCGAATCACCGACCAAATGCATTCGATTGTCTCGCGAATGGCATTCTTTTCGTTGTAACAAGGAATGATTATCGATGTCTTCATAGCTTGCACTTTCATGTAATCAGTTTAATTCATGGCCCTGCCATCATTGGCTGGATCGCCTGCCTTGGTTTTGTTCTTCGCCATTGCTGGGCTGTGGATCATCTGAATGATCGATCCTTTTGCGTTTTCTTGGGTCCCGAGATGTTGTCTGGTGTGGTGCTACTGCGTGATCATCCAAGTGTCCATGCCGGCGTCTTGGTGCGTTTGTTGTTTTTGCCCTTGATTGGTGCGCCCGATCTTTGGATCGGGGCGGTATGACCCCAGACCTCCCCGTTGATGCTCCTGGTCTGCCCCGGGATCTCATCGCTTCTCTGGTGGATCAGGCGGACTTTGCTGGCGTTCGTCGGCTTTCTCTGGTGGGTGGTGCTGTCCGTGACCTCATGCTGCATCACGTTCACCGCGATCCTTGGCGTGCACTGCCGGATCTTGATCTTCTCCTGGAAGGTTCATCTGTTGACTTTGTCCAGCATTTGCAAGACCACTTCGGGCCTGAGCGTGTTTCTGAGTTGCATCTGCATGAGCAGTTCGGCACCGCCGAGTTGGTGCTCGATGGTTTGCTGCTCGACGTGGCCAGCGCCCGCACGGAGAGCTATCCCGCTCCAGGAGAGAACCCGTTGGTTGTTGCTGGGAGCCTTGAGCAGGATCTTGCGCGCCGTGACTTCACGGTGAATGCCATGGCTTTGGTGTTCCGGGCTGATGGATCCCATTACTTGTGTGATCCTCATCGTGGTCGGGAGCATCTGGCGAAACGTCAGCTCGTCTTCCTCCATGAGGTCAGCGTGGCGGATGACCCTTCGCGCATTCTTCGCGGCGCCCGCTACGGCGCCCGCCTGGGATTCCAGCTGGCACCTGATGCCCTGGAACAGATTCAATCCACACTGGCTGTGTGGCCTTGGGCCTGGCGCCCTGGAGATTGCGTGGATGCTGTGCCCCCTGCCCTGGGCACGCGTTTGCGCATGGAACTGGAGCTGCTACTTGATCGCGAGCCTTGGTATGAAGCGCTCATGCTTCTGCAGCAGTGGTCAGCGATGCCTTTGCTGGATCGTGGGTTGCAACGGGACTCCCGGCTCAGTCGACGGCTTGTTCAGGGCATGCGTCTCGGCTTGCCTGCCTTGGTGGTTTTGGTGGCGGCGGCTTCTGATCCTGTTTCGCTGGCGTCGCGTTTGCAAATTCCTCGCCAACAACAGATTTGGCTTGGGCAATTGATGGATTGCCGTCAGTGGCTCAATGATGAGGTGAGCCGAATGGATTGGAGCAGCTGGGATGCACAGGGTTGGACACAGCACTTGGAGCAGAGGCGTTGGTCGCCTGAGGTGGTCGCTCTTGCGGTGCTCGACAACACCTCATTCCGCCGACCGTTGCTGCGTTGGTGGGGGCGCTGGCGCCATGTGACCTCACCGGTGAGTGCACGTGCGCTCATCGCTCAAGGCATGCGTCCTGGTCCGGAGCTCGGTGAAGCGCTTCGAAGACGGCGCGACGAGGTGCTTCGGCAGATGCGCTGAGGCAAGGAGTCAGTCGTTGCGATCTCGCCAGCCCTGCTCTGATAGTTCTCTCCAGGCACCACGAGCCTTGAGGATCCGTTCGGCCAGTTCGCGCACGGCGCCATGACCTCCCCTGCGATTCAGCACGGCATCGGCTTGTTGACGCAGTGGTCGGCAGCCGTCTCGCGGCGAGATGAGCAGCTTCACGCTGCGGCGGACGGCTAGATCGTTTAGGTCATCGCCCAGATAGCCGGTTTGTTCTGGCGTGACTCCGACGCGTTCTTGCAGGGCATTCAGTGCCGGCGGTTTGTCTTTGATCCCCACTAGGCAGTGGTCGATTCCCAGTTGGCGCGCCCTTACTTCCGTGGCGCCGCCATGGCCACCACTCAGAAATGCCAGCTGGACCCCTGCTTTTTGCAGCAGTTTTAGACCGAGCCCATCACGAACATCAAAGCGTTTCTGGAGCCGGCCCTCTGGATCCAGCAAGAGGCCTCCATCTGTGAGCACGCCGTCGACATCCAAGACCAGAAGCTGCAACTGGGCCAGTGGAGTCTTCAGCCGTTGCCAGCGCCATTCACGCAGCAGTCGTCGCATCCGATCGGTCCTCCTTTTAGGCCAACCCGGCCTGGACCAGATCATGGAGGCGCAGCAGTCCATGCAACTGTCCGTTGTCATCCACCACGGGCAGCACGGAAATTGGTTTGCGCCGGTTGTGTTCCATGCGCTGGATCGCTTCAACAGCCAATAGATCTGCGTTGATGGTGATCGGGTCAGAGGTCATTAACTCTTCCGCCGTCAGGGTTGGCCAGCGCTCAGGACCATGAGCGCGGAGCGCTCGGCGCAGATCTCCATCGGTAATCAGGCCCAGCAGGCGTCCTGGACGTGCAGGATTTTCCACCCAGCTGCTGCCGATGGCGCCCTGGGTGAGCGTGCTGATGACATCCGGTAAGGGTGTTTGCGGGTGGATCGCTTTCAAGTTGGCCGTTGGAATCATTAGATCGGCCACGGTCATTGTCAGCTGCTTGCCCAGTGAGCCGGCGGGATGATTCAGGGCAAAATCGGCGGGCGAGATGCCTCGCCGTTCCATCCACACGGCTGCTAGGGCATCCCCGATGGCCATGGCCACGGCTGTGCTGGCTGTTGGTGCGAGATTCAGGGGACACACCTCCCGGTCAACGGAGGCCTCCAGCACCACGTCACTGCCATGGGCCAGCGAGGAATCGCTGCGGCCCACCAGGGCAATCCGCGCCGTTCCCCTTCGTGTGAGGTGGGGAAGGATGGCCAGTAGCTCGCTGGTTTCGCCGCTGTTCGAGAGCAGCAGGCATACGTCATCAGGAGCCACAACGCCCAGGTCACCGTGCAGTGCATCAAGGGGGTTCAAGAACAGGGCCATCAGTCCGATGGACGAAAAGGTGGCGGCGATCTTGCGGGCCACGATGCCGCTCTTTCCGACCCCTGTGATCACCAGCTTGGCTTTGCGGTCAGCACAATGCTCAAGCAAGGTCAGGGCTCCTTCCACCTGCTCGCTGCTGAGCCGTTCCGCCGCCGCAGCAATGGCGGCCGCTTCCTCCTGAAGGCAGCGGGTGAGTGCGGACACGCTGGATCGCTCAACTGCCGGCATTCTCGTTCACGCCAAACGCTTCGCTCTTTTGGCTCTGGCAGGCTGAGGATCCTTCCCTTGGCGTCACTTGGCAGGTTTGATCCACTATCTGAAATCTCCCTGGCTGGATCTGCTGCTTCCTCTTTCGTTGATGGGCTTCGTTTGGGAGCGCAGCGGTAATCCAGCGGGGATGATCTGGATTCTTGTGATCTGGTGTGCCCTCAAGTTTGCTCGATGGCTGCCTTCTCAACCGGTATACGGCGTGTTGATCGGCGTGCTCACCGTCATTTTCAGTGCGCTGATTCATCCCATCAGCGGCTCGGCGCCTACGGATCTTCTGCTGGTGTTGCTTGCTTTCGCGGCAGGCTTTCAACAAACCAAGGATCAGTGGCGAGTCGCACTTTGGTTGGTGCTGGCGACCGTGGTCGTTTCCCTGCCGTTTGTGGAGTTCTCTCGTGTCAATGAGAACTTGAATGCGATCCCTTGGAGGGCTCTGCGTGATGCTTTGCCCCAGGGGGCGGTTCGCATTCAGAAGATCACGATCAATCGTTCTGCTTATCTCTACGGCTTGTTTTCGCTGATTGGCTATGGGCTTTGGCGTTCTGAGCTGGTTCGCTGGAAGTCGGCCCTGGCTGCGTTGATCGGCTGCCTGAGTTTTGTCTTGGCCTTTGGCGCAGGATCCAGAGCTGCTCTCGTTTTTCCTATCGCCTCGGTTTTACTCGTCGAAGTGTGCTGGCGATACCGCCACTGGGTGGCTCAGCGAGCTCGATCCCTATCGGCTTTGGTGTTGTTGTTGTCGTTGGTGTTCAACCTGTTGCTGTATTGGCCTTCCAGCCCAGTTGCGGCTGGTGATCCTGCCGATGTGGGCCGAGCCAACATCGCGCAGTGTTTTGTCGGTCAGGCTGCGCGCTCCTTGCCAGATCTGTTGACTGGACAGGGCTATGACCGGGTGTCGGATCACTGTGCTGCCAAGGTGTTTCTTCCCGGCCGCACCGAGGGGATTCCCCATGCACACAACGTGTTTTTACATGCGTTAGCAGACCAGGGTCTGGTGACGTTGGTGCTGATGGTGATTGCTCTTGCTCTGACGCTGCAGCGTTTATTGATGGGCCTGGTTGGTGATGCCGCACCCCTTTGCTTCACAGGCCTGGCCTGTGCCCTCTTCATCCTCGCGTCTTCGCTGGTGGAGTCCACGCTTCTGAAAACATCTCTGCAGCAGGTGATTAGTGGTTATCTGCTGGCCATTGCCTGGGTGGTTCCAAGGGCGCCGACGCAGGAGAACTTCCGTACCATCAGCCCATGAGCTTTCTCGCCGGTCTTAATGACGCCCAGCGCCGGGCGGTGGATCACCATGAAGGTCCGTTGTTGGTGGTTGCGGGAGCCGGCAGTGGCAAAACCCGAGCCCTCACCCATCGCATTGCGCACCTGATCGGTGAGCACGGTGCGGATCCAGCCCAGATTCTGGCGGTGACGTTCACCAACAAGGCCGCGCGTGAGATGAAAGAGCGGCTGGAACTTCTCCTTGCTCAAAGGCTCGCTCAGAGTCAATACGGCCAGCCTTGGAGCACCTTGCCGCCTGTGGAGCAGCGGCAACTGCGATCGCGCATTTACAGGGAAGTCACCAAAGAACTTTGGATCGGCACGTTTCATGCGCTTTTTGCGCGGATGCTCCGTTACGACATCGATAAATTCAAGGATGCGGAAGGCCTGACCTGGACCAAGCAGTTCTCGATCTACGACGAGGCCGATGCCCAGAGTTTGGTGAAGGAGATCGTCACCCAGGAACTTCAGCTTGATCCCAAACGCTTTGAGCCGAAGAAGGTGCGCTGGGCCATCAGCAATGCCAAAAACCAGGGCTGGTTGCCGGAGCAGCTGGAAGCCAACGCGGAGGGGCAACGCGGCAAGCTAACTGCCGATGTGTATCGCCGTTATCGCAAGGCGCTTGCTGCCAACAACGCCCTTGATTTTGATGATCTACTGCTGTTGCCCGTCCAGCTGCTTCAGCAGAACGAGCAGGTGCGGAGCTATTGGCACCGGCGCTTCGCGCATGTTTTGGTGGATGAATATCAAGACACCAATCGCACCCAGTACGACCTGATCAAGCTGCTGGTGACAGATGGCAGGGATCCTCAGCAGTACGACAACTGGTCTGGACGCTCAGTGTTTGTGGTGGGGGATGCCGACCAGAGCATCTACAGCTTCAGGGCCGCTGATTTCACGATCCTGATGGGGTTCCAGGACGACTTCGGGGATCAGGCCTCGGATGAGGCCACCCGCACGATGGTCAAGTTGGAGGAGAACTATCGCTCCACCGCCACGATCCTGGAGGCAGCAAACGCCTTGATCGCCAATAACAGTGAGCGGATCGACAAGGTGCTGCGCCCGACGCGCGGCGAGGGTGAGTTGATCTCACTCACCCGTTGCGATGACGAGATTGCTGAAGCTGAAGCTGTCGTTCACAGGCTGCGCATGATGGAGGCCGCCAATCCCGAGCTGAGTTGGGGAGATATGGCATGCCTCTATCGCACCAATGCCCAGTCGCGTGCGATTGAAGAATCGCTGGTTCGTTGGCGGATTCCTTACGTGGTGGTAGGCGGCCTGCGTTTTTACGACCGACGAGAGATCAAGGATGTGCTCGGCTATCTGCGTTTGTTGATCAACCCAGCGGACACCGTCAGCCTGTTGCGGGTCATCAATGTGCCTAAGCGAGGCATCGGCAAGACCACCATTCAGCGACTGACGGATGCCGCCAATCAGCTGGGGATTCCGCTCTGGGATGTGGTGTGTGATCCGGAAGCGGTTCGTTCCCTCGGTGGACGTTCCGCCAAGGGCTTGCTGCAGTTCTGTGACCTGATCAACGGTTTGCGGGAGCGGCTCCATGACACGCCACCTTCAGAACTGATCCAGCTGGTGATGGAAAAGAGCGGGTATGTCAGTGAGCTGATCACTGAGGGCACTGACGAAGCCGAAGAGCGGCGGCGCAACCTTCAGGAGCTTGTCAATGCCGGTCTGCAATACCAGGAAGAGAACGATGAAGGGGACTTGGAAGGCTTTTTGGCTTCAGCTGCGCTCGCCAGTGATGCCGACAGCAAGGACACTGCTGCTGATCGGGTGACCCTGATGACTCTGCACAGCAGCAAGGGGTTGGAGTTTCCAGTGGTCTGTCTGGTGGGGATGGAGCAGGGATTGTTCCCGAGCTACCGCTCCCTGGATGACCCGGCATCGCTGGAGGAGGAGCGTCGCCTCTGCTACGTGGGCATCACCAGGGCGAAGGAGCGTCTGTTTCTCTCCCATGCCAGTGAACGGCGTCTCTGGGGCGGGATGCGTGAACCGGCTGTGCCCAGTGTGTTTCTGTCTGAACTGCCGGAAGCGTTGGTGCAGGGGGATATCCCCCGCTCAGGAGGAGCAGCGATCCGCCGTGAGCAGCGCCTGGAGCGACTCACTCGCATTGATCGCGATCAATCCAGCTCTGCAGCGGTGGCTCCAGCCAATGCCGTGCGTCGTCGCCAGGCCGGCCCGGCCCCTGGCAAGAGCTGGACAGTGGGCGACCGGGTGATGCACAGCAATTTTGGTGAGGGCCAAGTTACCCACACCTTCGGCAGTGGCGAAAAGGTGTCGATCGCTGTGAAATTCGCCGGGATGGGGCCCAAAATCCTCGACCCGCGTTTGGCTCCGATTGAGCCCCTCGACAGCTGAAACGGAAGGTTGTTACCGCGGTTTCACACGGCCGATCTCGGTCCAGGCCGTGTCATCTGCTTTGAGCAAGACAGCGGCGTTGGCTTCCGACACACTGATTAGCAGCGGACCGCAGGTTTGAGGATCCACCAATAGCTCGAGCAGTGCCTGGTGTTGCGGGCTTCCGGCCCGGATCCCGCTCAATTGCAGATCCACGCTGCCGTCATCGAGCCGAGCCCAGGCTCGCCGGTTGGCAGGGGCCAGGCTGCTGGCCTGACCGGCCTCCAGCAGTGTGAGGGCCTCAGGCAGGGCTGGAATTTCTAGGCCATCGAGCTCAACACGCAGCGATCGGTTGCGCAGCATTTCCCCCAGGTGGCCCAGCAGTCCGAAGCCGGTGACATCGGTGGCAGCGTGAACAAAGCCAGGGTGTTGGGCGTCTAGAGCTTGAAGCGATTCCACCAAAGAGTGCTGGCTGGTCGCCATCTGACGCAGGGCCGCATCCACTGAGTCAGGACGAACTGCGCCGCTCATGGCCGCGGCGAACAACACGCCAGTTCCTAGCGGGCGGCTGAGCAGCAAGCGGTCACCGGCTTGCAATCCTGCCTTGGGCCAGAGCGCACCGCGGGGCTGACCACTCACGTTCAGCACCACTTGCACCGCCCGGCTGAGTGGCGTTTGAGAGGCTCCATCGCGGGCTTCCAGAGTGTGTCCTCCAATCAGCTGGGCACCTTGGGGATCGAGGGCTGATCGGATGCCGGCCAGGGTCTGAGCCAGCAGCATTTCCTGGGATTCAGTCTTGGTTTCAGGAAGGGTGACCACGGCCTGCGCCGCCGTCACCAGCGCTCCACACGCCCATAAATCCGAGCAGGCATGCAGGGCGCTGAGGCGTCCGTTTAGCCAGGGATCACTGATCAGAGCAGGGAAGCCGTCCACACTTTGCAGCACGGGCGCGATGGCCTCTGCACTGCGCACGGGCAATTCAGCAGCATCCTCTGGTTCAGTCCCAAGGCTGCCTATGCCGGCCTGCTGTAAGGCTCTTTCCAACGGAGCCGCAGGCAATTTGGCCGCACAGCCTCGGCAGGCCATTTCCACGGTGCGATCCATCGTTTGGCTGCGTTCGAACATCACCATGAAGCGAGCATCGATGGAGCGCTTCCAGCGCCAAAGCAGAGGATGAGGTCCGAAGAGAAGGGATCCGCGCAGGGCCCATGCGATTGGCTGGCCGTTGTGGAAGCCGCCCAGCAGCTGCAGGGCTTGGCGTTGCGGTTTCCATGGCTTCAAAGGAATCCCTTTCACCGTTGCTTCCAAATTGCGTGCCAGGGGTGCAGCGGCCCGCACGGCCCAGACGCCTGATGGGGAACGAGGGTGTTCGTCCAACACGGCGCAGTCACCAGCGGCAAAAACCTTGGGTTGTCCGAGCACTTGAAGGTTGGTGCCCGTGCGCAGGCGGCCGCTGCTGGGGCAGCAAGGCAGTCCGCTTTCGGCAAGCCAGGACGGTGCCTGGCTGCCAGTGCAGAGCAGTCCAGCTGCCGCGGGTATCTCAGCGGATGCCTGTTGGTCGATGCGATCAACGAGCTCAACTTGAGATTGGCGCATGGCTCTCTGCAATGCAGCTGGTATGCGGTCTCTCAGGGCTTGGAGTTTCAGGGGCCGATCTGGCCAACGCTGCCGCAGTGCCAAAACAGTTTCCACCGCAGCCAGTCCGCTGCCCACCACCCAGAAGGGTGAGGCTGCAACTGCTGGGGACACCATGGCGTCGTCCTGTTGGTTCAAGTAAGCCAGCGCTGGTTCCAGGGGTTTGATTGGCACGAGACCATGCACTGACGTGGAGGTGATGTTGGTAACCGCGCCCAGATTCAGGCTGAGATGGTCGTAGGGAAGGTTTGGGCGATCGCTTAGTTGCAGCTGACTGGCTGCGATGTCAATTCCGGTGATCTCTGCGATCACGATGGCCACCCCTGCTTGCTCAGCGAGGTCGCGGAGATTCACTTCAACCTGCTCCCGTCGATAGAGATCGGCGATGAGTCCTGGCACCATCCCTGAATAAAGTGCTGTGCTGGAACGGCTTACGAGGGTGATCAGGCCTTCGGGACGCTTCTCAGGCCGCATGGCCCAGCGGCGCAGCAGCAGGGCGTGGCTGTGGCCTCCTCCAGCCAGCAGCAGACCACTCATCCGCGCTGGTCGTAACCGGCTGGATTGGCCGATTGCCAGGCCCAGCCATCACGGCAGATGTCATCAAGGCAGCGTTGGGTGCTCCAGCCGAGTCGTCGCTTCGCCTCCGATGGGTCGGCGACGGTGATGGCGGCATCCCCTGGTCGCCGATCAACGATCGCGTGGGCGATTGGCTGTCCACAGGCATGACCGAAGGCGTTCACGACCTCCAGCACGGAGATGCCTCGGCCGCTACCGAGGTTGAGGGTGAGCAGCTGTGGCGGTTCCGTCAGCAGGCAGTCAAGAGCTGTCTTGTGTCCCTCTGCCAGATCCATCACGTGGATGTAATCCCGTATGCAGGTGCCATCAGGGGTAGACCAATCTCCCCCAAAAATCTGAACGCGCTCGCGTCGTCCCACGGCCACCTGACTGACAAAGGGGAAGAGGTTGTTGGGAATGCCCAGGGGGTCTTCGCCGATCTTGCCGCTGGGATGTGCCCCGACAGGATTGAAATAGCGCAGGCAGGCGATTCTCCATTTTTCGGGCGCACTCGCTGCTAAGTCATTCAGAAGCCGCTCAACAGCAGCCTTGCTGTGGCCGTAGGGATTGATGGGTTGGATTGGAGCCGTTTCAGGCACCGGAACCTGATCGGGATAGCCATAAAGCGTCGCGCTGCTGCTGAAGACCAGCGTGTGACAAGAGAACGTCGCCATCACTTGGATCAGGGTGAGGCTGCCTCCCACATTCACGTCCCAGTAGCGAAGCGGATCAGACACGGATTCGCCCACGGCCTTGAGCCCCGCGAAATGGATCACACCCTCAATGGGTTGTCCTGCTTCTCTCGCCTCGCTGAAAACCTTTGCCAAGCCAAGGCTGTCGTTGATGGACCCTGTCACAGTCACGAGCTGTTTCGAGCTGGATTCACTAATCCCAGCCAGCTCGGCGACCCGATCAAGTGCTCTGATCGAACTGTTGCTGAAGTCATCGAGCACGACCAGGTCGTGACCGGCTTCCAGCAAGACCACGCAGGTGTGGCTGCCGATGAACCCTGCACCTCCAGTGATGAGCAGCTTCGCCATGGCCCGACCCTATGGCAGACCCCTTGAGTGGGCATCCTCAGAGGGGCAGACTGGTCAGCGGTCTCGAGAATTGCGTGAGTCAGCTGCAGAGCCTGCGCGGCATGGTGGATCTGCTGCCCGTCCAGACACATCGCTGGCAGGCGGTGGAAGCGGTGGCGAGGTCACACTTTGGCCGTTCCGGATTCGAAGAGATCCGCACACCGCTGCTCGAGGTCACTGAGCTGTTCGCCCGAGGGATCGGTGAGGCCACCGATGTCGTGGGAAAGGAGATGTATAGCTTCAGCGATCGTGGCGATCGCTTCTGCACGCTGCGCCCTGAAGGAACCGCATCTGTTGTTCGGGCCGTTGTTCAGCACGGACTCCTCAGTCAAGGTCCTCAAAAGCTTTGGTATGGCGGTCCGATGTTCCGCTACGAACGGCCGCAGGCCGGCCGTCAGCGGCAGTTTCATCAGATCGGCGTGGAGTGGCTGGGAGTCAGTTCCGCCCGCAGTGATGCGGAGGTAATCGCTTTGGCCTGGGACCTCCTCGATGCTCTCGGTGTGCGCGGGCTGGAACTGCAAATCAACAGTCTTGGCACGTCGGATGATCGCCAGCGCTACCGCGATCAACTTGTGTCTTGGCTCGAGGCACGATCCGATCAGTTGGATGCTGATTCGCAGCAGAGACTGACCACCAATCCCTTGCGCATTCTCGACAGCAAGAACCCACAGACACAAGAGCTGCTAGCGGATGTTCCCACGCTCCTTGATGCGCTTTGCCCAGAGAGTGCTGAGCGTTTTGAGGCTGTGAAGTCCTTCCTCACCGCACTGGACATTCCTTTCCGGGTGAACACACGCCTCGTGCGAGGACTCGATTACTACGGCCATACCGCCTTTGAAATCACCAGCGATCAGTTGGGTGCTCAGGCCACTGTCTGTGGTGGTGGTCGTTATGACGGGCTCGTTCAGCAGCTAGGTGGCCAAGCGGCACCTGCTGTCGGTTGGGCTCTGGGGATGGAGCGGTTGTTGTTGGTGCTCGAAGCCGCCGCTGTTGCCGATCCCCAGGGGCCCGCGGCACGTTTGACGGCCGGAACGCCTCCGGATCTTTATCTCGTGAACCGAGGAGAGCAGGCGGAAGCCTGCGCACTGGTGCTGGCTCGTCAACTTCGAGAAGCCGGTGTTGCTGTCGAACTAGATGGCTCCGGAGCGGCCTTTGGCAAGCAGTTCAAACGGGCTGATCGCAGTGGCGCCGCCTGGGCCATTGTGATTGGTGATCAGGAGGCGGAAACTGGATCATTGCGATTGAAGCCACTGCTGGGCGACGGGGCTGAGCAGACGTTGCAACTTGCTGAGCTGAATGCTCTTGTTGCCATCCTTCAGTCCGGCTCTGAGATCGGTGGCAGTCATCAAGATCAGCGATAACCTTCCTCGGTCTGTCGGCTTTGCCATATCTGCTCGATGTCTGGTGCCCCCATCCGCTCCATCTGCTGCATTGGTGCCGGTTACGTGGGCGGACCAACCATGGCGGTCATCGCAGATCGCTGTCCGAATGTGCAGGTGACGGTTGTTGATATCAACCAGAAACGTATCGATGCCTGGAACGACAGCGATCTGAGCAAGCTGCCTGTTTATGAACCAGGCTTGGATGCTGTGGTTGAACGGGCCAGGGGCCGAAACCTGCATTTCTCCACGGCAGTGGATGACGCCATTGCTGCTGCGGACATGGTGTTCATTTCCGTGAACACTCCCACCAAAACCAAGGGTTTGGGTGCAGGTCAGGCCAGTGATCTGCGCTGGGTGGAAGCCTGCGCAAGGCAGGTGGCCAAGTCGGCCATGGGTCACACGATTGTTGTGGAGAAAAGCACGTTGCCGGTGCGCACGGCTGAGGCAGTTAAGGCCATTCTTTGTGCCACAGAACAATCTTCAGAGGGAGCACAGAAGAGCTTTTCCGTGCTTTCCAACCCTGAATTCCTGGCTGAAGGCACGGCGATTCCCGACCTGGAATCACCAGACCGTGTGTTGATCGGTGGCGAGCATGCCGAAGCCATCGACGCACTGGCCTCGATCTACGAAACGTGGGTTGCTCCGGATCGCATTCTGCGCACAAACCTTTGGAGCAGTGAGCTTTCCAAACTCACGGCCAATGCCTTTTTGGCGCAGCGGATCAGCTCGATCAACAGCGTGGGTGCTCTCTGTGAAGCGACAGGGGCGGATGTTCGTGAAGTGGCAAGAGCGATTGGTACCGATACCCGCATCGGCCCCAAATTTCTCCAGGCTGGTCCGGGATTCGGTGGCAGCTGTTTCCAGAAAGACATTCTCAATCTTGTTTACCTGTGCCGACACTTCGGCCTGCCGGATGTGGCGGACTACTGGGAATCTGTGGTGACCGTGAACACGTGGCAGCAGCACCGCATCGCTCGCACGGTGGTTCAGAAGCTGTTCGGCACGGTGACCGGCAAACGACTGGCGATTCTCGGTTTTGCGTTCAAGGCCGACACCAACGACACACGAGAAGCTCCTGCGATCCGAATCGCCAAGGACCTGCTCGAGGAAGGCGCCCAGCTGGCGATTCACGATCCCAAGGTGGATGCCGAGCAGATTGCCCGTGATCTCAAGCTTCCAGCCAGTTCCATCCCAAATGCAGAGTCGGGTCCCACACGAGCAGCGTTGAGTGGCGAAGGCACGTGGTGGCCCAGTGCCGACATCGCTGCTGCAGTGCGTGGTGCTGATGCGGTGTTGATTCTCACCGAATGGCAGCAGTATCGAGACCTCAACTGGTCTCAGTTGGCGCCTTTGATGCGCCAGCCCGCTTGGGTGTTTGATGCCCGTTCAGTCGTTAAGCCCTCTGCGGTGCTGGAGGCAGGATTGCAACTCTGGCGCGTGGGTGAAGGTCAACCATGAGTACAAATCGCGCGTCCATGACACGACCTGTTCTGATCACGGGAGCTGCCGGTTTCATCGGTGCCGCACTGGCCTTGCGCTTGCTCGAACGTGGCGAGCGGGTTGTGGGGATCGACAACCTCAACACCTATTACGACCCCGCGCTCAAGCGTGCCCGGCTGGCGCGTCTTGAAGCTGCGGCCAAACCCGGTGCATGGCGTTTCGAGTCAGTGGCTCTGGAGGATGGCCAGGCACTTATGGCCCTGTTCGCCGAGGAACAACCTCGTGTTGTTGTGAATCTGGCGGCACAGGCTGGGGTTCGTTATTCCCTCGAGAATCCGGCGGCTTACATCCAAAGCAACCTGGTGGGCTTCGGCCACATTCTTGAGGGTTGTCGCCATCACAGTGTGGAGAATTTGGTGTATGCCTCGAGTAGTTCGGTGTATGGAGGCAACCGCAATCTTCCCTTTAATGAGCGTCAACCGGTGAATCACCCGGTGAGTTTGTATGCCGCGAGCAAGAAAGCCAATGAGCTGATGGCGCATACTTACAGCCATCTCTATGGATTGCCGGCCACTGGTCTGCGCTTTTTCACCGTGTATGGACCTTGGGGCCGTCCGGATATGGCCCCCATGCTGTTTGCCAAAGCAATCTTGGCTGGTGAACCCATCAAGGTGTTCAATCACGGCAAAATGCAGCGCGATTTCACCTACATCGATGACATTGTCGAAGGTGTTCTGCGCTGCTGCGATAAGCCGGCAACGGCCAATCCCGACTTTGATCCCCTGGCTCCAGACCCTGCAACGGCTGCGGCCCCTCATCGGGTCTTCAACATCGGGAACAGTCAGCCCACTGAGTTGCTGCGTTTCATTGAAGTGATGGAGCAAGCTCTCGGCCGTGAAGCGGTGAAGAATTTTGAGCCCATGCAGCCCGGTGATGTGGTGGCCACGGCTGCGGATACCCAGGCGTTGGAGAACTGGGTCGGTTTCAGGCCAAGCACTCCTGTCGAAACAGGTGTGAATCGATTCGCGCGTTGGTACCGCGAGTTTTATGCGGTCTGAACGGATTCTTTCAGTTGATTGAGTTGTCAAGAAGTGCAGGCAATAAAAAACCGGCTTTCAAGCCGGTTTCTCGCTGCTGATGCAGATTGCTTTATGTCAGGCGGAACCCACGCCTGTGTAAGAGCCGTAGAAAAACAGGCCCACCACAAAAATCACCGCCATTCCGCCAGCGGTTGCCACTAACCACAGAGGGAGAGTCCCCTCGGTCCAGCGGGAACGCCAAGCAACTGCAGGTCGGCCATCCGGCAGGCGATCTGGAATACGACCGTCAGGAAGACCTGATTTCTTACCACTCATGATTCAAGTCCTCAGTTGAAGAAGTAGCTGGAGAACAAAATGCCGGTCACGAAGACGAACAGCAGACCCAGATAAAGACTGGTTCTATTGAGTTCAACAGGCAGGGTGTTGGGGTTTTTGTTGCGCTCCATGGTGTTTGGTGGGGTGATCAGCGGCGGATGAACTGCATGGCGGCCAGGGCGCCAAGGAAGAACACCGTGGGAACCCCCAGGGTGTGAAGAGCAAGCCAGCGCACCGTGAAAATCGGGTAATTGCGTGGCGTAGAGGTGGAAGGAGACTGAGTCATGGATCGAGTTATTTCAGGCGCAGGTCAAGATCGGATTTGCCCTCGTAACGCTGGCTGACGACAGGCGCTTTGCTTTCGCTGGCCTGGAAGTAAGCGTCAGGGCGGGGAGTTCCGAAAGCGTCGTAGGCAAGGCCTGTCGACACAAACAGGAACCCGGCCAAGAAGATGGAGGGAAGTGTGATGGCGTGGATCACCCAGTAGCGAATGCTGGTGATGATCTCGAAAAACGGGCGTTCCCCGGTGGAGCCGGCAGCCATGGCTTCGGGTGTATCAGCTCGGTGATCCTAGAGGTAGGGCTTCGACCACTGCGCCAGCCCCCCGGTGTTGGTTACAGAGCGTTGTTAGCTGGGGGGTCTCTTTTGCTTCAGCTGATGGCCGCCCAACGCAACATGAGCCCGCGTTCGCCCAGAAGGAAGGCATGGCGTTGGCTATTGCTGTCGTCGAAGACAAAGCGAGTGAAGTTAGTCGGAGCCTGAGCGCTTTCAGGGTCGCGCTCCCAGCTGTCTCCTCCATCATGGCTGACCAGCAAGGTTCCGTTGCCGCCGCCGGCCCAGATGGCGCCATCGTCAGACCAAGCCATGTCGAGATAGCCATAGCCATTCGTGATCGGGATGATTGGCTTGCTCCAGCTTTCGTTGTCTCTGGTGTCGTCATTCAGGCGAATCTGAGCACCTCGAGCCACCATCCAAAGGCGCCCATCAGGTTGATAGCCAATGCTTTGCAGCCGCTGGCTGCTGACCCGTTGATGCACTTGCCAGACGTCTTGGCCCTTGTCCCAGGTGGCATAAAAGTTGCCGAGGCTGCTGACACTCACGTAAGAACCGTCAGCACTGCGGCGCAGGTCGCGCACGGCTCCTGCTGCATCACTCACCTCGGCGTCCCAGCTGCCACCACCATTGCTGGTGCGGTAAACAGCGCCCACGTTGGTAGCGAGTTCAGCGCTATTCGGTCCCAGAGCAGTAATCAAATAAGGCTCCCCGGGCAGCTTCGTGTCAAGGAACAGGCGGGTCCAGTTCTGGCCACCGTCGGTGGTGTGCATCAGCAGTCCTGGCTGGCCCGCGATCCATCCGTCATCACCGTCAAACGCGATGCTGATCAGTCGAAAGTTCTCTTCATCCGGCAGGTCGAGACTGCGTTCGTTCCAGCTGGCTCCACCATCGTTGGTTTCAAGGATCAGGCGGTTGCTGCCGACCAGGAAGCCGTGTTTGGCATCCGTGAACGCCACATCAAGAGGATTCGATTCGGTGTTGAGATCGACGACCTGCCAGGGACTGGTGGTAGCGGTGGGAACGCGCGTCGTGACACAGCCGCCCAGGCTGAAGCCGATGAAGGCCACCAGAACCAATTGAGCGAGGGTTTTCAGTAGGGATTTCATGCCGGGATGTGGGATGGCAGGCGTAAGGCAGGAATTGCTGCTTAGCGCAAGGAGTAGAGGGAGAGGAAAAACGCGAAGCCCAGAGCAAGGCTTCCGAAGATCAACACATTCTTCTGTCCGGGGGTGAGGCGGTTCACGCCCAGCCCAAAGTTGAGGTTCTCTTCGAAGCCGCTTGCCTTGGAGCGGGGGCCGATGTCGCGGAAAGCCCCAACCTTGCTGCGGCACACGGGGCAGCGGAAAGTGATCTCATCAAGATCCTCGAAGGCAGTGCCGACGGGGATGTTCAGTTTTTTCACCCCCTCCTCGGGGTCATAGACATAGCCGCAGCTCCGGCATTCGAATCTGTGGGTGCGGGGGTCGGAGACGTCCTCCTGCTCTACTCCGCTGGCTTGTTCCTCAGCTGGCGCAATGGTTTCGACCGCACCGGCTTCACCCGCAGGGGATTCGGTGGTGCTGACCTCAGGTGGAAGGCCCTCGACAGCTTCTTCTTCGACAGCCGTGTCCTGAGGGGCTGGTATCTCTTCGCTCACCGCAGTCGGGCAGGGGCGGTCACTCTATCGACGCCGACATGGCAAACGTCAGCCTGTGGCCGCAAATGCCAGACTGCCCCCAGATCGGATCAGCTCAGATGTTTGTGCTTCCGGGGTATGACGCCTTCCTCGGCTTTCTGCTGATCGCTGGTGCCGTTCCGGTGCTGGCATTGGTGACCAACAAGTTGCTGTCTCCAAAAAGCCAACTTGGGGAGAGGGAGCTCACCTATGAGTCCGGGATGGAGCCGATTGGTGGTGCCTGGATTCAATTCAATATTCGCTATTACATGTTTGCTCTGGTCTTCGTGATCTTCGACGTGGAGACCGTCTTCCTCTATCCGTGGGCGGTGGCTTTTCACCGTCTCGGTTTGCTGGCATTCATCGAGGCACTGGTGTTCATCGCCATCCTTGTTGTTGCTTTGGCCTATGCCTGGCGCAAGGGCGCTCTGGAGTGGAGCTGATTTATGACCTCATCCATCGACCGTTCTGCCATGGCAGGTGAATCACCGTCTATTCAGGCTCTGAGAGATCTGCGCGAAGCCAGTTGTGGGCCTGTGGCTGGAGCTGCTGAAGGCGCCCCGACTGTGACTCAAGACCTTAGTGAGAATGTCATTCTCACCAGCCTTGATGATTTGCATAACTGGGCGAGGCTGAGCAGCCTTTGGCCCCTGCTATATGGCACGGCGTGCTGCTTCATCGAGTTCGCCGCGCTGATCGGCTCTCGTTTCGATTTCGACCGCTTCGGTTTGGTTCCCAGAAGCTCCCCGCGGCAGGCTGATCTGCTGATTGTGGCCGGAACGGTGACCATGAAGATGGCACCGGCATTAGTTCGCCTCTATGAGCAGATGCCAGAGCCGAAGTACGTGATTGCCATGGGTGCTTGCACCATCACTGGTGGGATGTTCAGTGCTGACTCCACCACAGCCGTCCGGGGTGTGGACAAGCTGATCCCTGTGGATCTTTACCTTCCCGGATGCCCCCCGCGCCCCGAAGCCATTTTCGATGCGGTGATCAAGTTGCGTAAGAAAGTTGGTAATGAGTCCGTTGCAGACCGTCGCCAGCTCCGTCAGACCCATCGCTACTGCACGGTGGAGCATGCGATGACACCGGTTGAGCCGATTGTCACTGGCGCCTATCTCAATGCTGAAACCCAGGTTGCTGCTCTGAAACCCGGAGCTGGTCTTCCCATGCCTGCGCTTGAAACCGCTGAAGCTGTCACCACCTCTGATCCGTCATGAGTGCCACACCCGATAAGCCTGCTAAGTCCGACACTCCCGTCGTCGCGGCCCCTCAACCTGGACCCGTCAGCCAGTGGTTGACCCAGCAGGGGTTCGAGCATGACGTACTCGAGCCTGATCATCTGAAGATTGAGCAGATCGGCGTTGAGTCCCTCTTTCTCCCCGTGATTGGGGCTGCTTTGAAGAGTCATGGGTTCGACTATCTGCAATGTCAGGGGGGGTACGACGAAGGCCCTGGTGAACGTCTCGTTTGCTTTTATCACCTTGTTGCCATGGCGGAAGTGGCGGAGGGTCGTGCAGATTCTGTTCGCGAAGTTCGGCTGAAGGTTTTTCTCTCACGAGAGGGGCAGCCAAGCGTTCCAACGCTCTATGGCTTGTTCCGGGGGGCTGATTGGCAGGAGCGCGAAACCTTCGACATGTATGGAGTCAACTTCGAAGGTCATCCACATCCCAAGCGTTTGTTAATGCCCGAAGACTGGACGGGTTGGCCGTTGCGCAAGGATTATGTGCAGCCTGATTTCTACGAAATGCAGGACGCCTACTAAACGCAACGGATGGTCAGCTTTCTCCTAATGCTGAAGGATCTGTGAACCGGCTGTTGTGGTTGGTTCTTTTTTATGTCGGCGGTAGAAGCGCATCACAGCAAGGGCAAGGCTGCGTGGATCGTGTCGCAACGTTGCTGTGGGTCGACTGCCCTGCAAGGGTGCTTCCATCACGTCGTACCCCTCTCCTTCCAACGAACGGCGATCGCAACGCACCGGTTCAGCACCTCGTGAGCGGTAGTGACTGATCAGTGGAGAGTCGCCGATCGGCTCTTGGGCGAGCACCGAGTCAAACAATCGCTGGCTGATGCCCAGTGATGCGAGCTGAGCTTCAATCGCCCTGAGATGGCCGCTCACATCAAGCCCATCGGTCTCACCGGGCTGGGTCATCAGATTGCAGATATAGAGCCGTGGGGCGCGGCTGCGTTGGATGGCCGTCACCAGTTCAGGAACCAGCAGGTTGGGCAGCAGTGAGGTGTAAAGACTGCCTGGTCCAAGAAGGATCAAATCAGCATGGGCAATCGCTTCCAGTGCTCTTGGCAATGCCGGCGGGCGTTCCGGCAAACAGCCCAGACGCACGATCGGACTCGGGGCCTTGCCGATGGAGGATTCGCCTTCAATGCGTCGGCCGTCCTCTAGCTCTGCCCATAGCCTCACATCGACGTTGGTGGCCGGGACCACTTGTCCCTGGACAGCTAGCACCCGGCTTGAAGCCGTGATCGCTGTTTCCAAACTGCCTGTGATGGCCGTGAGTGCTGACAAGAACAGATTGCCGAAACTGTGACCCTCAAGGCCTCCGCCTGCAGAAAAGCGATACTGGAAAAGACGGGTGAGCAGTGGCTCTTCGGTCGACAGAGCGGCGAGGCAGTTGCGGATGTCACCTGGTGGTTGCACGCCGAGCTCCCGTCGCAGTACACCGCTGCTGCCGCCGTCATCGGCGACGGTGACGATCGCCGTGATGTGACTGCTATACCGCTTCAGGCCGCTTAGCAGGGTCGAAAGTCCGGTGCCGCCACCAATGGCAACAATGTTAGGCCCGCGGTTGAGGCGGCTTTTGGCGCGTAGTGCATCCACCAGAACTGTGTCTTTTTCTGGTGCAAGGGCTTGTTGGATCGATCCGAAGCTGCGGCTTTGCCCCCATAGCAACAGGCCAATGCCAACCACCAGCACCAGGGGACCGGTAATTCCACGCGGCAGCACTCGGGTGATCCAGCCCAAGGATTCCTGGATGGCCCACAACGTCCAGTAGATCGGTTGAAGGTCTGCCCAGACCGCTGCGCCAAGCAGGGCAAGCACTAGGCCGATCCCTGATGTGAGCAGCCAGCGCTTCACCACCAGCCCTGGTTGCAGCCAGCGCATGGCTCGGCGTGAGCGCATCATCAGATCGCGCTGCCGCTGTGCCTGCATGGCTCGGATGCGTTGACGTTGTCCGCGGCGGATGGGGGTGGTCAAGTGCGATCCAGGCTGAGCGCGTCAGTTCTCTTGAGATGAGCGAACTGTACGGAAGTTGTCCCTGATGGCCATCCCTTCGTTTCAGACGCGGCAGTATGGGCGCAACATGCACTGCGGCCCCGTGCAAGCTCGGCCGGACTTCACGACAACTTCATCGCAGTCTCCCGTTGTGGAGATGAGGAACCTCACCATGCAGTGGGGACCCAGACCTGTGCTCGATAAGGTCTCTCTCACGATGCAACCGGGTGAGCGCATCGCTGTCGTTGGTCCATCCGGCGCCGGCAAGTCCACGGTGTTGCGTTTGCTAGCTGGGTTGCAGCTCCCGAATGCAGGGGAATTGCGATTGTTTGGCGAGCCGCAGACCTATCTGCGTTTGGATCAAAGGCGGCCGCCGGATGTGCGCCTGGTGTTTCAGAACCCCGCTCTGCTCGCATCTCTCACGGTGGAGGAGAACGTGGGCTTTTTGTTGATGCGGTTGGGGAGGCTTCAACCGCAGCAGATCCGCGATCGGGTGCTGCAATGCCTGGAAGAAGTTGGTCTGAACGATGTGGCAGATAAGTACCCCGGCCAGCTCAGCGGTGGGATGCAAAAACGGGTCAGCTTTGCCAGAGCCCTAATTGATGACCCTGACCGTGAGGAAGGAGCGATGCCTCTGCTCCTCTACGACGAGCCAACCGCAGGCCTGGATCCGGTGGCATCCACCCGGATCGAAGACCTGATCGTGAAGACCACCACGGTGGCGCGTGGTTGCTCTGTGGTGGTGAGTCATGTGCACAGCACCATCGAGCGATCAGCGGAACGGATTGTGATGCTGTATGGCGGCCGATTCCAGTGGGACGGAACGGTCGAGGAATATCGCGTCACCGACAACCCCTATGTCGTTCAGTTCAGGACGGGTAACCTGCGCGGACCGATGCAACCCTCCGATCACTGAGCCATGCGCCGTAGTGTCCGCGAAGCCATCGTTGGATTCTCGATCGTTGGAGCGATCGCTGGTTTTGCCGGCACGATGCTTTGGTTGAGAGGCGTTCGGCTTGGTTCTGAAACCTGGACTGTTACAGCCGACTTTCAGAATGCCGGGGGTTTGGCGGCTCGTTCACCGGTGACATTCCGGGGAATCATGGTGGGGACAGTGCGCTCCATTCAGGTCACGCCGATGGCGGTGAAGGCCACCCTGGAAATCAATGATGAATCCCTGCAGCTTCCTCTTCCGGTGAAGGCTGCGGTGTCGTCCGCATCGTTGCTGGGTGGTGACTCTCAGGTGGAACTGGTTACCACGGCTGTTCCCCTGCCTAAGGATGCGCCAGGGCCGAAGTCACGCCGCTGCAAGGACAGTGAAATCCTTTGCGATGGAGCGACTATCCGCGGTGAATCCGCAGCGAGCCTCGCCACGATCACCGCCACTCTGGAACAGCTGCTCAGTGAGGCGGAGAGATCCAACCTGATTCCTGCCTTGGTGGAATCCACCAAGCAGTTCGGCATTACTAGTCAGGATGCCTCCAAGTTTTTGAACACGGCTGACGAGGCCGCAGAGAACGTCGATGCGCTGGTGCGTCAACTGCGCGATGAGCTGGCCCGCGCCCGTCCCACGGTTGACAATCTCAACCGCGCCACAGCAGAGGCTGCTGCTGCCGCTGCCAACATCAACAGCCTCGCGGAGGCTTTCAACAACCCCGAGACCGTCAGTGACCTCCAGCAGACGGTTTCCAACGCCCGTGACCTCACGGCTCGCCTCGATTCCGTGGGTGGTGACATCGAGCAACTCACCGATGATCAGCGTTTCATGAATGGCCTGCGCAACGTGATGATCGGATTGGGGGCTTTCTTCGAAGAGGTGTATCCGGCAGAGACCGGAACGTCGAAGAATTAGCCCCTGTGCTTCATGTCACTGAGTTGATGGCATCCATGGCGACAGCGGCGATGGCTTGATCGCTGGCTTTTGGAAGCTGCACGTATTTGCCACCAGCGGCTTCGGCCAGGTCTTTGCCCATGCCACTGCCGATGAATTTGCGCTCGGTGTCGATCACTAGCAGTTTGATCCCCAGCATCCGGTAGCGGCTGGCAACATCCAGCACCTCCTGCTTAAGGTCGGGTTTGTCTTCGCCTTCCAGTTCGGGTTGACCAAGGGATGTGCTCAGGGGCACATTGCCCCGCCCGTCAGTGATGGCGACCACCACCACTTGACCCAGATCACCGGTGGCGAGCGCATTGGCGCCGACTCGGGCCGCTTGCGTGAGGCCGTGAGCTAGGGGTGAACCGCCCCCGCAGGGCATCGATTCAAGCCGTCTTCGGGCTGCGGTGATCGAGCGTGTCGGTGGCAGCAGCACCTCGGCCTGATCACCACGGAAGGGGATCAGAGCCACTTCGTCGCGATTTTCATAGGCCTCGGTCAGCAGACGGATCACGGCCCCCTTGGCACTCTGCATCCGGTTCAGCGCCATTGAGCCACTGGCATCCACCAGAAAGATCACCAGCGCGCCTGCCTGACGCTGCAGAAGTTTGGCTCGCAGATCGGCTTCTTCCACAATCACGGTCCGACCTGGTTGACGCTCGCGTCTCGCCTTTTGGTAAGGAGCTGCTGCACGCAGGGTGGCGTCGACGGCAATCCGACGCACCGGCCCGCGGGGCAGCATCGGCTTCACATAACGGCCGCGACTGTCGCTGAGCACCACCGAACGACTGCCACTGCTGCCGCTTTTGCTCTTGGCGGCGTTGAACAACAGCAGGTCGGAATCAATGGCCACTGCCTCTGGATCGAGCATGAATTCCTCAGGCACGGCAGGTGGTGCCTGGTCTTCATCCGATTCGTCGTCGGTGTTGTCGTCCTCGGCGTTGTCGTCGCTGTTGTCTTCAGGCTGATCCTCCTGGTCTTGGTCGGAGCCCTCTGGTGGCGGTGGTTGGTCCTCCGGGTTCTGCTCGCCGGTGTCGGGTGGCGGCGGTGGATTCTCGTCCTGGGGCGGCTCCGGCGGCGGCGGCGGCTCCATCTGCTGATCCGGTGGAGGCAGTTGCGAGGCCCGTGGTGCGATCACGAGGGCCACCGCCACCTGAAGGTCCTCCGCGTCAACCTGATCCCGACCGCTTAGAGCGGCGTGGGCCTTGGCGACACGCACGGCGTAAAGCTCGGAACGATGCCCTTCAACACCCCCGCGGATCGCTTCGGTCACCAGGTACTCGATTTGCTCCCGACTGATCGAAACATCCGGTAACCACTGGCGAGCCAGTAGCAGTTGGGTGGCCAGCGCGTCGGTGTCCTCCTTCCAGCGGTCCGCAAAACTGCGACTGCACTGGCCATGACTGAGCACGGCGTTGGTGATCTCCACACGCTGCTCGGTGCTCACCAGCTGGTCGGCCGATAGAGCGATTGCAAAACGGTCCAGCAGGTGGTCGCGAACATTGCCTTCCTCCGGGTTGTAGGTCGCGATTAGCAGCGGCCTGCAGGGGTGACTGAGGCTTAAGCCCTCTCGCTCCACCTGGTTCTCACCTGCTCCCACGGCTGCGAGCAGCAGATTGACGATTCCGTCGTCCAGCAGGTTGAGCTCGTCGACATAGAGCACGCCACGATGGGCCTCCGCAAGCAGGCCGGGCTGGAACACGGGGCTGCCGCTGGCCAGCGAGGCCGTCACATCGACAGCTCCGACCAGGCGATCTTCCGTAATCCCCAGCGGGACCTGCACAAATGGAGCGGGAATGACCGTGGAGGGCGGTTCGTCACCGAGCGTCTCCCTGAGGCTGCTGCCCCATTCCTCTGGCCGTTTCGGATCCAGATTGCGACCCGGTCCGACAGGCACCTGGGCATTGGTTGAGTCGAGGATTTCAATCGGGGGGAGCAGGGCATGCAGACCCCTCGCCAGCACCGACTTTCCGGTGCCTCGGCCGCCGGCGATGATCACGCCTCCCAGCCCGGGATCCACAGCGGCCAGCATCAAGGCGAGCTTCAAGGTCCCATGCCCGGTGATCGCCGCCAACGGAAAGGCGCGGTTGGCTTGATCCATCGCTGCTGTGCTGGTCACCCCGCTAGCGACCCCTCCACCTGAAACCATGAACGTTTGCCAGCTCATCGCGTGAGCGCCAGTCTCGCTGATCAGGCTTGTTCTTTGGCTGTGGCTTTGGGAGCCAATCGTGCGAGCCCGGTGGGGAGTCCCCGGCGGACCCTGATCAACGTGCGCCCAGAGCTCGAACAATTGTTGCTCGACTGGGCCCAGACCAGTGCTGCCCGGTGTTGTTGTTCGTGGTCTCCACTAATCGAAACGGCGCCGGTGGGTGGGCCACTCGGTCAGCCGATGTATTGCAATGCCGTGCTCTTGATCCAGGGTGTGCCGGGTCGGCCCGACTCGGAGGCAGCATTGGCGTTGCTGAATCGTCTCCAGGTTCTTGAGGCGCAGTACGGCCGTGATCGCGATCAGGAAGAGCGTTGGGGGCCCAGATCTTTGGATCTGGATCTGCTCTTCTGGGGGGAGTTGCGGCTGGAGCATCCCCAGCTGGTGTTGCCGCATCCGCGTCTGCACCTTCGTTCTTTCGTGATGGAGCCTCTATTGGCGGCCATGCAGCGTTCCACGCTCTGGCAGTCGTGATTCAGCTGCGAACTCCGGCCGCACCAAGGTTGATCACTGCATCGGACAGGTTCAGTAATTCAGGGTCATGGCTGCTCACCAGCACCAGCCGCTGTCTGGATCGTTCCTGAATCACCTCGCGCACCCGGGCAGCAGCGACGGCATCCAGAAATGCCGTGGGTTCATCCAGCACCTCGACTGGTCGGTTGCGTAGCCAGGCGCGCAACAGTCCGAGTCGGTGAATCTCTCCCCCTGAGAAGGGGCTCTGCGCAAGGGCCATCGGGGCATCCAGGCCGTCTTGACGGTCCAGTAGATGACGAAGCCCCAGCCGCTGCAGCCAGGACTCGATCGTTGCTTCCGGCAGCTCGCGGCCCAGAAGCAGGTTGTCGCGCAGGCTGGCTTCGAATAGCGCCGCATGCTGTGGAGCACAGGCCATCAGCGCATGCAGTTGTCGGGCGCCGGCCGGTCCAGAGAGATGCCAGCACTCATTGCCGCAAGTAATTGTCCATGCACTGTGCTCTTCCTCCTGCAATCCGCTGATCTGATCCAGCAGGGTGGTCTTGCCACAACCTGAGGGCCCCGTCACCGCGATCAGCTGGTTGGGAAGCAAGCGCAAATTGTGGGTTCGGCCGTTCTCCCTCGATGTGCTGCACCATTCGAGTCGGGCCCAGGGCTTGCTGCCCAGCGTTATCAGTGTTGAACCATCCAGAACGGTGCCTTTCGCCTGCTCTGGGGTTGGGCGCAATTGCTCGCGCCGCAGGCAGAGGGCCTCATAGCCGGGAAGGTTGCCCAGGCATAGACGGCGGGCTTGAACCACGCCACTCAAGGAGGATCCGGCCCGGTAAGCCAGCACCAGCGTGGTGGTGAGCACCTCCGCCGTTAAGGCGTCACCTTGGATGACCAGCCAAAGGCTGGCGATCGCCACCACGAGGGTATCTCTCCAGGCGTTGTAGCTCGTGCGCCGGCGCACACGTTCGCGTAGCAGCCAGCGCCCTTTGGCGGTTTCCTGCGCAAAGCGTTCCAGGAGCCAGTGTTCGGCTGCTGCAGCCCGCACGGCCTTAAGTCCATGCAGGCCATCACCCACCGTGCGCTGCAGTGCCGCATTCAGGCGGCTTTGGATCCGGCCCAGGCTCCAGCTTCCAGAACGCTGCAACAGCGCGGCGATTGCCGTTGCCATCAGCGCCAGCAGCAGCGGCCAGGCGGCGGTTCGTCCCACCAGCAGCACACTGACCAGGTAAATGACCATCGCCAGCAGGGCCTGCAGCATGCGTACCGCCTGGTCCAGCCCCAGGGCCGTGCGGTTGATGTCGGCCATCAGCAGAGCGAGCAAATCACCGCGGCCGAGTTGATCCAGTTGGTTCGATGACGCTGAAAACACCTGTTGCAGCAGTTGCTCGCGCAGGCGATCCGTGAAGCTGGAGCGCAGACGTTCCCGGCTCACTGCCACCCGTCCCTGGATGAGGCCGCGTAGGAGGATCAGGCCCACCAGCAGGGCAAGGCTGGCGGTCAGCGGCAGGCTGACATTCAGGCCCTGCATCGCGTTTGGGTTTGATCCGTTGCCGAGCAGCAGCGTGATGGCCAGGCCTAGTCCTGCGATGTCCAGCACACTGCTGACCGCACTCAATCCGGCTAGGCGGCCCAGATGTCCCCACCCGGCCTCTTGGGCCAGCGCCCTGAGGAGCTGAAGCTGTCGCCGACGGGGCAGCACGGTTGGAGCCGTCGGTGGAGAAGCGGTGGTTAGCGCGTAATCGTGCAAGGACGGATGGCCCAGCAGGGGGTGTGCTGACGATCCTGCCGCGCAACCGCCATGCTGGTGCCCGCTTTGCTCTCTCTCATGGCATCTCTGCCGGCCCCGGAGCCCTATGAGCTTCTGGAGACCATCGAAGCCCTGGATGCCCGCAAGGTGCGCTTTGAGCGCAATCGCATCAAGTTGCCCATGGGGGTGGAGGGCACCTTCGGGATCATTCGCCATCCCGGCGCATCACTCGCCGTGCCGATCACCAATGACGGGCAAGTGGTGCTACTGCGTCAGTATCGATTCGCCGTTCAAGCGCGCTTGCTGGAATTTCCCGCCGGCACGCTTGAGGAGGGGGAAGATCCGCTGGAATCCATGCAGCGGGAACTCGGGGAAGAGGCCGGCTACAGCGCGGCTCGCTGGGACGTGCTGGGTCCGATGCTTCCTTGCCCTGGGTATTCCGATGAGGTGATTCACTGCTTCCTCGCCAGGGATCTCACGGCACTGGAGAACCCGCCTGCAGGCGATGACGATGAAGACCTGGAAGTTGTACTGATGAGCCCAGCCGAGCTAGATGCCCGACTGGCCTCAGGAGAGGAGTGGCTGGATGGCAAGAGCGTCACCGCCTGGTATCGCGCCAAACAACTGCTCAATCTCTGATCAAGACCGCTCCGATGACTGCTCCCCGCACGCTCTTCTGGCACCGTCGCGATCTTCGCTTGGCGGACAACACAGGTCTCCACGCAGCTGCGGCCCTCGGGCCTGCGGTCACCGGTGTGTATGTGCTTGACCCCGTCATCCTCAATCCTCCCCCTCAGCTGCCGCCGATGGCGCCGGCGCGTCTTTGGTTTCTGGTGGAGAGCCTGGTGGAACTGCAGCAGCGTTGGCGTGATGCCGGCAGTCGTCTGCTGGTGGTTGCCGGTAATCCGGTGCAGCGTCTGCCGCAGCTGGCTTCTCTTCTGGAGGCTCCTGCTGTGGTCTGGAGCCGGGATGTGGAGCCCTACGCGCGCGAGCGCGACCGTCAGGTGGCACGAGCTTTGCAGGCCTCTGGCCGCAAGGTGCTGGTCGATTGGGATCAGTTGCTGGTGGCTCCAGAGCTGCTCAAGACCGGTGGTGGTGATCCCTACCGCGTGTATGGACCCTTTCTGCGCAACTGGCGTGGACAGGTGGAGCGCAGCGAACCCGGCACGGTCGATGCTCCGACGGGGCTAATCGATCTGGATGCTGGCTGCCTGAATGCGTTGCAGACGGCCGCTGGTGAGCTCGGTCAGCTTTGTGCTGAAGGACAGCGCGAGCTGGAGCAGCTCCGCTCCGGCCATGGCTTCCAGGGCACGGACCTCTGCCCCTGTCGTCCTGGTGAAGCGGCGGCAGCAGGCCAGTTGGCTGCTTTCGCCGATGGTCCGCTGCTGGGTTATGAGCCAGATCGTAATTACCCTGGCATGCCCGGAACGTCCTTTCTGAGTGCTGCCTTGAGTGTGGGCACCGTCAGCCCCCGTCAGGCCTGGTGCGTAGCCCAGGAGATCAAGGACGTGGCACGTAGTGATGAGCAGCGTCAAGCCATCACGGTGTGGGAGCAGGAGCTGGGTTGGCGCGAGTTTTATCAACAGGCGCTGTTTCACTTTCCCGAATTGGCGGATGGGCCCTATCGGGAGCAATGGCGTCGCTTCCCTTGGGACAACAACGAAGACTGGTTCGAGTTTTGGAAGGACGGTCAGACCGGCATGCCGATCATTGATGCGGCAATGCGTCAGCTGAATCAGACCGGCTGGATGCACAATCGCTGCCGCATGATCGTGGCCTCCTTTCTGGTCAAAGACCTGATCTGCGACTGGCGCTGGGGAGAGCGCGCCTTCATGGAGCTGGAGGTGGATGGTGACCTCGCAGCTAATAACGGCGGTTGGCAGTGGAGCGCCAGCAGTGGCATGGATCCCAAACCCCTGCGCATCTTCAACCCCGCGACGCAGTCATCCAAGTTTGATGCAGATGGTGAATACATCCGGCATTGGCTGCCGGAGCTGCGTCATGTGAACACTAAGGACCTGCTCAGCGGTGACATCGGCGCTCTGGAACGTCGCGGATACCCCGAACCGCTGATCGATCACAAGAAGCAGCAGGCTCGCTTCAAAGCCCTCTATGCCACCATCCGATCTTGATCGTCAGGCGGCGACCTGACAGGCCTGATCGTTGGTCGAGGGGCGTTTCTTCAAAAGGCTTCGCAGAACTGAGATCACGCGGTTCTGCTGGTCTTCAGACAGTTCAGGGAAGATCGGCAGACTCAGCACTTCACTGCAGAGTTGCTCGGTCACTGGGAAACTGCCGGCCGCGAGATTCAGATCCGCGTAGGCCGGTTGCCGGTGAATGGGGATTGGGTAGTAGATGATCGTGTTCACCCCCTGGTCCTGCAGGCTCTGTTTCAGCCAGTCGCGGCAGCGGCTGCTGGGCAGACCGAACTCACTGGGTCTGTCGCCGCATTGACCAGCGCAATGGGTTTGCCCGTCTGGGCAGAGGCTCACGCGCACCACAAACTGGTTCCAGCCATGGCCACAGCCCTGGGCTGGGTCAGGCAGCTGCAGTCCATCGAGATCAGCGAGGGCTTCGTGGTAGCGCGCTGCGATGGCCGAGCGTTTGGCGACCCATGCGTTCAAGCGCGGCAGCTTCACGTTCAGCACGGCGGCCTGCAGCGCATCGAGGCGACTGTTGTAGCCGAGCTCGGTGTGCAGATAGCGGCGCGGCATGCCATGCACCGCCAGCTCTCGCATGCTCTGGGCGATGGTGGCGTCATGACAGGTCACAGCGCCGCCATCACCAGCTGCACCGAGGTTTTTGGTGGGAAAGAAGCTGAAGCAACCCACATCTCCCCAACTGCCCACGGGGCGTTGATCCCATGAGGCACCGGTGGCCTGGGCGCAATCCTCCACCACCCTCAGATGGTGTTTCTGCGCAAGAGCCATCAGTCGGGTCATGTTCACCGGACGCCCGAACAGATGCACGGGGATCAGCACTTTCGTCGCTGATGTGATCGCTGATTCGATCTGCTCAAGATCAATCAAATAGGTGCTTGGGTCCACATCCACGAACACCGGAGTGGCCCCCACCGCACTGATTGCCTCGGCGGTGGCAAAGAAGCTGAAGGAGGCGGTGATCACCTCATCGCCAGGTCCGATGCCCAGACCTCTAAGAGCCAGAATCAGCGCATCGGTTCCGCTGTTGCAGCCCACGGCGTGGGGCGTTCCAACAGCCGCAGCAAAAGCGGTTTCAAACGACTTGATGTCGGGGCCGCCGATGTACTGGCCACTGCGCAGCACCCGCAGCACGGCTTCATCGAGTTCCGGTCCCAGATCGGCAAGTTGCTGGCTGAGACTGAAGGGAGGCACCTGCATGGGGGCACCTTAAGCCGGTGTCCCGAACCACGGGGGTTCCTGTCCTGGATGCCACTTGATGTTGCAGCCGATGGAGGGCTGTTGGCGTTCACTAACGGCCTCTCCTTTCAGGACGGCATCGAGGGCTGCCCGTAAATCACGACCATCCAGGGGCACATCATTGCCTGGGCGACTGCCGTCGAGTTGGCCGCGATAGCGCAGGGTCTGACGGTTGCTGAGGTCGGGGGCGAACAGAAAACACTCAGGTGTGCAAGCGCCCCGGAGCGCCTTGGCCAGGGTCTGCTGCGCATCCAGCAGGTAAGGGAAGCTCCAACCGTGCTGCATGGCTTGGTTTCGTAGCCCTTCAGGGCCGTCCTGGGGGTGTGTGGTGAGGCTGTTGCTGGCGATGCCGATCAGTATCACCGCGCTGCCGTAGTCGCGTTCGAGCCGGCTCAGTTCCGGTTCCACATGCTTCACGAAAGGGCAGTGGGCGCAGAGGAGCATCAACAGCACGGGCCTTGATGGCAGTTCTGCGTTGCTCAATGTTTCCGGGGACCATCCACCCTCAAGGCAGCCGCTCACCAGGGCCAACTTGAAAGCCGGCAAAGGCGTGCCAAGCGGCAGCATCGTGGAGGGAGTGAGAGCCATGACACCCAGCGGAGAATCGCTGCACAGGTGGTTATCCTCCGCCAGACTCCGGCCCTGCTGGTCAGTGATCGTGTGCGCAGGCGTGCTCTGGTGATGCGACTCCCTAGCCTGTCCATGGCCCTGCTGCTCGTGGGTTGTTCGGCAAAGAACGACCCCAGCTGGAAGGTGTTCCCGCTGTCCAGACGCAGCCCCCATGACGGCCTTGCGATTGTCAGTCAGCCCGACGGCTTTGGTCTCCATCTGTTTTTGGAGACCAACACCAGTGATCCGGCGCGTTGCGAACCCCGCTGGTTTCCTGATGCCGCCCGCCTTTTCAACGGCAATGGGACGGCACCATTCAGTGCTGGTTTGGCTCCTCGAGACGAATTCTTCGCTGTGGTGCGCCGCAAGGAGGTGCTCGCGGCGCTGCAGACCGAATTGAAAGCGCTGTGTGCGCAACGGGCCCCACAGGCGCGTTGGCAGTGGATCGAACCACCGACACAACCATCGGAGGTGATCCCGGTGCTGTTGCCGGCCTATGAGGGCGAAGATTTGCTTACCGATCCAGCCGAGGAACTACGGCGTGAAGAGGCTTTGTTGGGTGACGGTTAGAACCCTTGCCAGACCACTGGTTCCGCTTCACGCCAGTAGCGACTGAATCTGCCGAGCCTCGGCGGCCTCGGTAGTTGCACGAAAGGCTCCGGTTCCAGCAATTCCAGATCGATCTGCCCGTCAATCGCAGCTGCAATGCCTTCCAGGCGTGGATCCACCGGTTGGCTGCTGATCACACCATCGGCGTTGTGGCGTTTGGCGAACGCGATCACTTCCTGCGCGACGTCGCCTTTGCGCAGCGTGATTGGAAGGTCAAGAGCACTCTCGTAGAGAAATCCCAGGCGCTTGCGACTGATGTTTGCTTCTTGAATCCAATGGGAGTCAAACACGAACAGGGCTGGAGTTTCCGGGTGGGTCATCAGAGCGGGATTGCTGGGACCCAGAGCTTCCTCATGCACCCACAGAATTGGTTGTTGAAAGGTCATCAGGGGTTATCGCTGAGGGCGGGCCATCGCAGCACGGGCACTGTTGCCGCGACCCTGCTGGCCGCGGCGGTTGTTGTCCCGACGTCTGCCGGGCACATCACGAATCGCTGTCTGCGGCGCGAAAAGCTGTGATTCCAGTTGGTCGTAGCTGCCGTCGAAGGGGCACTGACTCGCGCTCGGGCAGGTTTCGCAGAAGCTCCCGTCACTGAAGCGCTCGAGGTTGCTCTTGTTGAAGAAGTAAGGCTTGTGGCTGAAGCTGCTGGCCACCCATTGCCAGCTGAGATGGTTACTGGCGGGATCCCCATCGAGCAGATGCTGGAGGAACCAGTCGGCACCGGCTTTCCAATGCACGCGTCGCCAGTGCACCACGTAGGCGGCCATCCACATGCGGGCGTGATTGTGCAGCCAGCCGCTCGTGACGAGCTCGTTCTGGAAGGCGTCCATGCAGGCCAGGTTGGTGCGGCCATCGCGGATGTCGACAGGGAGTTCACGCTGGTAAGAAGCCGGATCGTGCCCGGTTTTGACATCTTCCTGGTCGTCATGGATGCCGTCTCCGAGGTCGCTCCACATCCGCTGCCAGAAATCGCGCCAACCCAGTTCATTGATCAGCTTTGTGCCTTCATCCCTGTTGCGGATGCGCTGGAAAATGGCGTCTCGCACCTCGCTGAGGGTGAGCACGCCGTGGCGGATGTAGGGGGAGAGACCGGTTACAGCACCTTTGAGATGGTTGCGGCTCCTGGCGTAGCGCCTTGGATCGACTTGGTTCAGACGCTCTTCAGCAGCCTGCCGTCCTCCTTTAAGAGGGCTGAGTGAACCTTCGGCTTCTGGAAACTGTTCTGCCAGAAGCTGTTCGAGATCGGAACGATCGTGAACTGTCCTGGGGAGATCGCCTGGCAGATCAGGCCATGGCAAGGGGGCTTGGGAGGGCTGCAGCGGCACCGATCTGGACCACGTCGTGCGGACATCCTGTCGATCCGATCGTGCAACCGCGACTCTTGCTGGCAGTGCTGGGGCCGGGATGGGTGAGAATCCATCAACAGTTCAGCGAATTCCGGTCCGATGCTTCTCGATCTCACGGGCAAGAAGATTCTCGTCACCGGTATCGCCAACAACCGATCGATTGCCTGGGGCATCGCTCAGCAGCTCAGGGCCGCGGGTGCCGAGCTGGGCATCACCTATCTCCCTGACGACAAGGGCCGCTTCGAGGCCAAGGTGCGTGAACTCACCGCACCTCTCGAGCCTTCGCTCTTCCTGCCTCTGAATGTTCAGGATGCGGCTCAGATGGAGTCGGTGTTCAGTGAAATCAAGGAGAAGTGGGGTGTGCTGGATGGCCTGGTGCACTGCCTGGCCTTCGCGGGCAAGGAAGAGCTGATCGGTGATTACAGCGCCACCACCGCTGAAGGGTTTGCCCGGGCGCTTGAGATCAGTGCCTACTCCCTGGCGCCTCTGTGCCGTCACGCCAAGCCGCTGTTCAGCGAGAAGGCCGGTGTGGTGACCTTGACCTATCTCGGGGCTGAGCGCGCGATCCCCAACTACAACGTGATGGGTGTCGCCAAAGCCGCTCTTGAGGCTTCCGTTCGCTACCTCTCGGCTGAGTTGGGCCCTGACAAGCAGGTGCGTGTCAACGCGATCAGTGCCGGTCCGATCCGCACTCTGGCCAGCTCGGCGATCGGCGGCATCCTCGACATGATCCACAACGTCGAGGAAAAAGCTCCATTGCGTCGCACCGTCACGCAGACCGAAGTGGGCAACACAGCCGCCTTCCTGCTCAGTGATCTCTCCAGTGGTATTTCCGGACAGACCATTTATGTGGATGCGGGCTACTGCATTAACGGCATGTGACTCGGCATGATCGGTTCATCCACGTCGCCGCTGGAGCTGGACAGCATGCGTACAGGTGAGATCCACAGGGTCACCGGTGAAACCGATGTAAAGGTGCGGCTTGGGCTGGACGGCACTGGCCAGTGCCAAGCAAGCACTGGCGTGCCGTTTCTAGATCACATGCTGCATCAGATCAGCAGTCACGGCCTGATCGATCTGGAGATCAATGCGGTGGGCGACACCCACATCGACGATCACCACACCAATGAAGATGTGGGGATTGCCGTGGGACAAGCTTTGGCTCAAGCCCTCGGTGACCGTCGCGGCATTCATCGCTTCGGCCACTTCGTGGCACCCCTGGATGAGGCTCTGGTGCAGGTGGCTCTCGATTGTTCCGGTCGTCCACATCTCAGCTACAGCCTGAACATTCCCAGCCAGAAGATCGGCACCTACGACACCGAACTGGTGAAGGAGTTTTTTGTTGCCGTGGTCAACAACAGCGGACTGACGCTGCACATCCGTCAGCTGGATGGTGCCAACTCGCACCACATCGTGGAGGCCTGTTTCAAGGCCTTTGCCCGGGCCTTGCGACTGGCGACGGAACTGGATCCGCGTCGTGCCGGTGCTGTTCCCAGCAGCAAGGGGGTGCTGGAGCAGGCGGGTGCCAGCTGATTAGCCTCCGCGCTTCACAGTCCGTTACGAGAGGATGGAGGTCGCTGCCACCGCTCCGTGACCGTTGCTCCTGCTGCTGAACGCTTCAAACGAGCGGAGTGGGCCAGTGCATTCCGCAATGTGGAGGACGAGCTCACCGCCCTGCCGGTCAAGCCCGTCCGGGGCACGGTGCCTGCCGAGCTTCTGGGAACGCTGTATCGCAACGGCCCCGGTCGTCTCGAGCGTGCCGGCCAGCGCGTGCATCACCCCTTTGATGGGGACGGCATGATCACCGCCCTGCGTTTCGATGCGGGTGGTGTGTCGCTCACCAACCGCTTCGTGCGCACCGCTGGCTGGCAGGCGGAAGAGACTGCTGGCAGGGTGCTCTACCGCGGCGTGTTCGGAAGCCAGAAGCCGGGTGGTCGTCTGGCCAATGCCTTTGACCTGCGCCTCAAGAACATCGCCAACACCGGTGTGGTCCAGCTTGGCGATCAGCTGTTGGCTCTCTGGGAGGCGGCCGAACCCCATGCGCTTGATCCACGAAGCCTTGAAACTCATGGCATTTGCCTACTGGGGGGCGTGCTGAAGAAAGGTGAGGCGTTCAGTGCCCATCCCCGCTTCGATCCAGGTCACCACGACCGTCCCCGCATGGTCACCTTCGGTGTGAACACTGGGCCACGCAGCACCATCCGGCTGATGGAATTCGCCACAGAGGATGACGCTGCAGCCAGCATCAAGGCCGGTGATCTGCTCAATGACCGCCGCGACAGTTTCAGCGGGTTTGCGTTCCTGCACGATTTCGCGATCACCCCTAACTGGGCGGTGTTCCTACAGAACGCAGTTGACTTCAACCCACTGCCATTCGTACTCGGAGAAAAAGGTGCGGCACAGTGCCTTCGCTCCAATCCAAACGGGCAGGCCAAGTTCTGGTTGATTCCCCGTGACAGCGGCGCGTTTGCAGGGCAAGCGCCTCGCATCATCGATGCTCCCGATGGGTTCGTGTTCCATCACCTCAACGCCTGGGAACAGGACGGTGATGTGGTGGTGGAAAGCATCTATTACAGCGATTTCCCCTCCATTGGCCCGGACGTGGATTTCGCGGCTGTGGATTTCGACCTGATCCCCGAAGGTTTGCTGGAGCAGTGCCGCATCAATCTCGATCGCGGCACGGTGGAGACCACGCGCCTCAGTGAGCGCTGCTGTGAGTTCGCCATGGTGAATCCTCATCGGGAGGGTCTGTCCTGTCGGTTTGCCTGGATGGCGGCAGCGGCGCGCGAGCAGGGCAATGATCCCCTGCAGGTGATCAAGAAGCTGGATCTCAGCACGGGTGAGCATCAGATTTGGAGTGCGGCACCGCATGGGTTTGTGAGTGAGCCTCTGATGGTCCCCAGGCCCGGTTCCTCAACCGAAGACGATGGATGGGTGTTGGAACTGGTGTGGAACGGGGAGCGGGAAGGCTCTGATCTTGTGATCCTTGATGCCGCCGATTTGCGTGAATTGGCTGTGTTGGAGTTGCCCCTGGCCATCCCCCATGGCTTGCATGGCAGTTGGGTGGCTGCCAGCTGACGGGATGGATCCAGTGATCACTTTTCGTTGATCAGTCATGTGCCAGTCACCTCTTGGCTTGCTGGGGGGTCTAGACATCGGTGCTGGCTCTGATCCCTGCTCCGCTGATGTGTTCCAGGCTTGTCTCTGTTCCCTGTCTGGCTGTGGCGACGTCACTGCTGGCGGGAGTTGTTGTTCCCTCTTACGTGCGAGCAGCGAATCAGGGGCCTCAGTGTCGTGGCACGTTGCTGCAGCTGATGATTCAGGAGCGTGGTCAAGCCCGCTCCGAACGCTTTCGCTTCAACCTGCGCTTGGAAGCTGAGGCCGTCAGCGCTGCGCTTGCGCTGGAGCAGCTCAACGGTCGACTCGCTGCGCTGCGCCAAGCTCTGAAACCGTTGGTGCAAGACAGCCTGGTGGTTCCGGCGCCCAGCACCTTTCCGATCGGATCGTCAGATCCTGCAAGCCGTTATCGCGCTGCGACGACGATCAGCGGCCAGGTCAGCCGCAGCGACTATGACGCCTTGATGCAACGGGCTGGCCGCTTGCCGGGGGTGCGGCTGCAGGGCATGACCTCGCTGGCCTCCGCCAGCGGACAGCAGGCGCTTGAGGAGCGTTTGCTGAAGCGTGCGTTGGAGCGTGGTCAGCGCCAGGCCGACCGCACCGCATCCGCGCTGGGTCTTCGCCGCGTGTCGCTGCTGCGGATTGACCAGCGCAGCAGACCTCCGGTTCGCGGGCTGGCGATGGCTGCTGATGCCTCCTCTCGCTTCAGACCCGAAGAGGCTCCATTGCCGACTGGAAGCATCAATCTGGCTCTGGATTACTGCCTGAGTTGATGCTCTGGTCACACCGGAGCGCTTGCCCTGTTCGGGCTAGCGATGGCGCCATTCCTTCCAGGCCAGGCGAGGCGCCGTCCAGAGAGTGAACAGCACCAGAGGGGTGACCGGCACTGCTGTGATCACGATGAAGGCCTGAAGGGCATCAATGGAGGTGCTGTCCCCCAGGCCCGTGCCGATGCGCAGGAGTACCAGGGTGAGGCTACCGATCATTAAGGCCCAGAACAGCCGCAGCAGTGCCGGGGGCTCCTTGCGACCGCTGACCACCATGGCCGCGGCGTAACTCATCGAGTCGGCGCTGGTGCACATGAACAGCACCACCAGCACCAGGCCGATGGGGATCAGAACACCCGCCAGGGGCAACTGACTGAGGATGGTCAGCAGTGCTGCTGCGGCGCCATTCTGAGCCAGCGCTTCACTGATGCCACCTCCAGCCAACTCCAGATACAGCCCCGTGCCGCCAAGCAGGGTGAACCAAAGATTGGTCACGATCGGGCAAAGGATGGCCACCGCCAGCACTAGTTCACGGATGCTGCGGCCGCGGCTGACGCCGGCGGTGAACAGCCCCATCAAGGGCGCATAGCCGAGAAACCAGCCCCAGTAGAAGACTGTCCAGCTGTTCACCCAGTTCGCCGGCACGGCGTTGGGTGTGAGGGCCATCTGCGGCAGATGGATCAGGTAGGTGATGAAGCCGCTCAAGAAGTGCTGGATCAGCCAGAGGCCCGGGCCCAGCAGCAGTAGCCCTGCCGCCATGGCCATGGTGAGCCACACGTTGAGCTCCGACAGCCATTTGATGCCCTTCTGAATACCGCTGACGGTGGAGGTCGCGAAGACGGCGGTCAGCAGCACCACCACCAGGGACTGCAAGCCGGCGCTGTCGGTGAGCCAGGGCAGTTGACCTGCGGCGTTGCTGAGTTGCAGGGACAGGAAACCCAGGGGGCCAACGGTGCCGGCGATCGCGGCCACCACTGACAAGCCATCGGCCAGGTGGCCGATGGGACCATCCACCCAGCTGCGCGGCACGATGTTTACCAGCAGGCTGCGGGGACGCAGGGGTTCACCGCGTCGCTCCTGGATTGAAAAGGTGATCGTGGTGGTGGTAGCCACCAGGGCCCAGGCCAGAAAGCCCCAGTGCAGAAAACTCACCGCGAGGGCTGGGTCGACTGCGGCCGGAGTGCTGCCTTCGACACCTGCAAATACCGGTGATGGTGTCTGGAAGTGATACAGCGGTTCGGCTGCGGACCAGAACACCCCTCCCCCCGCGAGCAGGGTGCAGATCAGCACCGCGCACCAATCAAAGAATTTGAGGCTTGGCTTGGCGTCCGCTCCACCGAGCCGGAGTGTTCCGATCGGGCTGATGGCCACGAACAGCGCGATCAGAAACAGCAGCACCACCATCCACTGCCAGACCCCGCCGAGGGCATCACTGATCACGGCTTTGCCGTTGTCGGTGAACTGCTTGGCCAGGGCCAGGTCAATCGCCGACACCAGCAGAAAGATCAGCAGAGGAATGGCGCCGACCCAGAGGGGGGGCTGGCGCCACCAGGAGCGCTGGCTCGCGGGGATGTCAGACATCGGTTGAGGGGTGAGGGGTCAGGCGCGGACGGCGTCGCGTTGGTGGCTCCAGCAGGAGAGATCGACGGCTGGTTGTTCTCCGCTGGCGAGGCGTGCCAGCGAATCACCGATCAGGGGGGCGAACTTGAAGGCCTGGCCGGAGCCACCGGCGAACAGGCTCAGCCTCGGGGTGAGCCGATCCAGCACGAAGTTCACATCGCTGGCCATGGAGTAGGGGCTGATCACGGTCTCCACCCGCTCCTGAACACCGTCCAGTTCGTTGAAAAGAAAGGTGTCCAGCAGCTCCACTAGGCGAGCGGGTGGCTCGGTGACCATTGCGTTGGGTTCGGCGACGCGCAGCTCCCGCGGGGCCCAGTCGATGCCGGCCTTGATCCGGGGGCGGCCATCCGCCGTGTGGCTCAGCACAGGAAAGCCGTAATACAGGCCACCGTCATCGCCTCGCTCCTGCTGGAAGCAGAACCACTGGGGGTAGCGATCGGCCAGCGCCGGGTCAACGGTGTAGTGGGCCCAGAGCATTGGCCATACCTCCAGCTTGGGCGCCAATCCCAGGGGGGCCAGCAACATCTGGCTCCAGATCCCGCAGGCCACAACCAGCTGTCCGGCGGCAATGTGTTCGCCGCTCTCGAGGGTCACACCACCGCCATCGGGATCAAGGCCCGCCACGGGGCAGTGCTCGATCAGCTGATGGCCGGCCTTACGGGCGGTGCTGATCCAGTGGGCCACCACCTTGTCGCTGCGCACGGCACCGGCGGTGGGTTCGAACAGGCCGGTGAAGCCCGCCTTTGGCTTTAGCGGGAAGCGGGCAGCGATCTGGTCGGCATCGAGGGCTTCGTAGGGGATGCCCTGATCGTCCATCACCCGTCGGGCTCCGGGGATCGAGCCTTCGATCGTTTCCTCGTCCCAGCTTTCGCCGTAAAACAGCAAGCCGTGGGTTTCCCGCAGCCGTTCACCTGCGTGGGATTCCTCCGCACGCCACAGACGGTTGGCTTCCTGGGCCAGACGGCAGAGCACCGGGTCGGAGTACATCTCCCGGAACATCCGGGTTTCGCCGTAGCTGCTGGCCTTGGCATGGGCCAAGGTTTGAGCTTCGAGCAGCACCACATCGCGTACGCCGCGGCGGGCCAGAGATGCAGCGCAGCTGAGGCCTGCCATGCCGCCGCCAACGATGACGACCGCCGCTTGGGTCGGAAGGGATTGGGGGGTCATTGGCTGTCTCCGAAGCTCAGTCCGATGGGGACGCGTTCGCGTTCAGCGGACACTTCTTCGAGGGCGGCACCCACCGATAAACCCTGCTCGCGTTGATTAAGGTATTTACTGGCCCGCTGACGCACTTCGCTGCGCACAAAGGCATACACATCCTCAGCACCGGCATGCTTCCAGGCTTCGGGTGAGAAGCGTTCGATGGAGTCGGCGATCACGGCACCGGCATTCACCAGGGGATCTGGGAGCACGCGAATGCCTCGGCGACGCAAATCATCGGCGAGTTGAGGCGTCTGAAACGGAGCATTCGCAGCCGGAACAACCGATTTCACCTGCAGGGCTGAAGCGATCTCGGTGGTGATCAGCCCAGATATGGAGCAGGGGAGCAGCAGATCCAGTTTCAGCTCCCACCACGGGCAGTCGCGTGGGAGTGGGGTCGCACCCACAAAGCCGGCCCGTTCTGGGTTGACATCCACGGTGAACACCGTCCAGCCGTGATGAACGAGATGCCTGGCCACCGTGCCGCCGACGGCACCGCAGCCGTGCACGAGGGCCCGGCCGGGTCTGACGTCCTTGAGTTCTGTCTCCAGCACGGCCTCCACGGCGCCAAGGGTGCCGTGGGCAGTGGCGGCACTGGCGTCTACTGGGCTGCCGACAGCCGCCAGCACGTGGGGGGTGAGCGCCGTCAGACGCTCCATGTCCTCCAGGCTGGTGTTGAGGTCACAGCCAGTGATCATCGCGCCATGGAGCGACTCCAGTAGCTCGGCGGTGACGCTGATCAGTTCATCCTTCACCGCTTCCGGCTCGGCGGCTCTGGCCACGATCTTGCCCCCGGCGAAACCGGTGCCATAGAGATCGTGCTTGTGGGTCATCAACCCCGCCAGCCGCTGTCCGTCGGCGATGCAGGCCTCATCACTGGGGTAATTGAGCAGGCGCAGGCCCCCGTTGGCCGGGCGCTTGGCATCGGTGTCTTCCGCTACCACGAACACCGAGAGGTGGTCGGAGACGTGTTCCGCCAGCACCGACACAGTCGGCGCTGGTGTCTTGCCACTGCTCATCAGGCCACCTTTTCCATCATCTGGTGGTGCTCGACGTAATCGAGGCTCCACTCACTGGGGGCTTCGGCGATGCGCTTCTGGAGGCGCTCGAACACGGTATCTGCTGCGGCCTCGCCGGCGGCACCAGCGAAGCTGTGGCGGCTCCAGCTGCGGATCGTCGCCATCAAACCAGCGGCGAAGGTCGCCGTGTCGCCGTTCTCGTTCCAGCGGCGGCGGTAGGGGCACTTCACGTAAACCGTGCGCTCATCCACCAGGCGCAGACCGTTGCGGTAGGGCGCCGAGTTGCTGTCTTTCACGGGAGCCATGAACTCCTCGGGGGACTTGTAGAAGTTCAGAACCGTTCCGTTGCGGTATTGCTCTTCGCTGATCAGGCCTTCGTCCGCCATGCCACGCCAGATCTGGTGCAGTTGGTCATGCACGTTGCGGGTGTCGCCGCCGTTGTGGCCGAGATAAAGGCCCGCCTCATCACGGGAGAGGTTCACGGTCAGCAGTCGGCCGCCCACCTTCAACTCGCGGCTGCGCAGCTCGAGGATGTGGGTCCAGTCCTTCATTGCCTGGGCTGTGAATCGCTGGAGCGCGTTGGCATCACCGGAGGCCAGCACGTGGGTGTGGCTGTCGAGGGGGCCAGGGGAGGCGCTCAGCCAATGCATGGCGGTGGCGGAGAAGCCGAAGCTCACCGAGTTCGGTGCCACGGAAGGCTCGTAGAAGCTGCGGGCACTCACTAAGACCGTGGGTTTGGGTGCTCGATCAATCTGAAGAGCCAGGTTCTCGGCCAACGCAATGTTGTCGTTGCTTGGCAGGTCGTTGCCGATCAGCGTGATGTGAGCATTTGGCTGGTTGGCATGCAGGCGATCCAGCACCTGGTTCCAGAGCCCGACAGCGGTGCCGCCATCGGCAGCTCCGTAATCGATCAGGACATGGCTGTCAGCGACAGTCAGTTGATTCACACAAGTCAGGGCCCAGTCGGAGGCGGCTTCGATGCAGAGGAGAGCGCCTTCGGTCTGCGCGCTGTAACCCGTGGTCATGGCGATGGCCATGGACCTCGTCAGCGTCAAGGCCCACCGTACAGAGCGAGTCTTGATCAGGCTCGCGATTCGCTCAGTCCAGTGGGTTCAGGTTGCTGACAGCAATTGGCACAACTGCGGTTCCAGCAATGTGAAGGCTCGGCCCCGATGGCCGTGACTTTTCTTCTCCTTCAGTGACATTTCAGCGAAGGTGCGACTGGTGCCATCGACTTCGAAAATCGGGTCATAGCCAAAACCCTGGTCTCCACGCGGTGAATGCGTGATGTGTCCCTCACAGCGGCCCTCCACCTCCAGCAACACCGATCCGTCGGGAGCTGCTATGCACAGGGCTGCACAGAAACGGGCGGTGCGCACCTGCTGATCACCAAGAGCTTGAAGCAGCCGTGCAATCCGTTCGGGATCGGTTGGGGCGTAACGGGCGGAGTGAACACCCGGTGCTCCATCAAGGGCGTCGACACTCAGACCAGAGTCATCAGCCAAGGCCCATTCCCCTGTCGCGGCGGCGACAGCTAGGGCCTTGATCTGAGCATTGGCTGCAAAGGTGCTGCCGGTTTCTTCCACCTCCAGGCCTGGAGGCTGAGGTCGCACCAGCAGTGGCAGGTCGCTGAGCAGGCTCTCGAATTCCCGGATCTTGCCCTGGTTGCCGCTGGCAATAACGAGTGTGCGAGTGCCCATGGTCAGGCTGCCTCTGCAAAGGTGCGGGCCCAGGTGAGCACAGCTGCCACTCGTTCGGCATCGGGAGCTTCGCAGTACAGCCGCAGCAGTGGTTCGGTGCCCGAGAAGCGCAACATCAGCCAGTGACTGGCTCCCATTCTCAATTTCACTCCGTCGGTGGTGATCACCTCCTTTACTGGCATCCCCGCTACCTCCTGTGGGGGTGTGGTGGACAGCAGCGATTCGAGGCGGCGACGGGATTCCATGTCGGCTAGCCGTAGATCAACACGGTCGTAATGGCTTGCGCCACCGCATCGCTCGCGAAGCGAATCCATCCTGGCTCCCAACGGTTGACCGCCCTGCACCAAGGCTTCCAGCACCAGCATTGCTGCAAACAGAGCATCCCGTTCCGGAAGATGCATGCCAAAGCCCACCCCTCCAGACTCTTCTCCTCCGATCAGGACGTCTCTGGACAGCATCTCTGAGGCGATGTATTTGAAGCCGACGGGCAGCTCCAGCACCTCGCGGCCCAGATCTTCCGCCACCAAGCGCATCAGATCGGACCCACTGACGGTTTTGACCACGGCTCCCGGCAGTTTGCGGGTGCCTGCAAGGTGATCGATCAGCAGTGGCATCAGCTGTTGGGTGCTGCAGAAATCGCCGTTTTCGTCAACAGCGGCGATGCGGTCGCCGTCACCATCGAAGACCAGGCCCACAGCCGGCTGCCCCTTTTGACCGGATGCCTGTACGGCTGCGATCAGAGCCTTCAAGTGAGGCGCAAGCGGTTCAGGCGGGCAGCCACCGAAGAGGGGATCACGTTCGCTGCGGATCTCCGACACCAGGCCGTCGTCATCAGCGGCCAGCAGGTCTTGCACGCATCCGGCTGCCGCACCGTGCATTGGATCCACAATCACGCGCAGACCCATCGCCTTCAGGCCTGAGCGGATCCCATCTAGATCCAGCTTGCGACGAAGACCTTCGAGATGCTCGCTGCGGGCGTCGAAGCGATCCAGTTCGCCGGCGATGGGCACCCTTATCGCTCCAGCGGCCAAGCGTTGTTCCACAGCTGCGGTGAAATCGCCTTCAACGGATCCACCGAACGGACCTTTGATTTTCAGGCCAAGCCATTCCGGTGGGTTATGGCTGGCGGTGATCACCAGGGCACCGAGGGCTTTGCGTTCCACCACGGTCCAGCTGCAGGCTGGAGTTGGAACGGGCGTGGTGGTGAGCAGAGGTGTAAGGCCGACCCCGCGCACGGCTGACGCAATCGCTTCAGCCAGTTCTGGCGCCAGGAAACGGCGGTCGTGGCCGATCACGATGGTGCGACTTTCCAGTCCTGCTGGCGCCTGTTGCACCAGCTCCTGAGCCGACGCGGCCGCGACGGCCAGCAGCCGTTCCACTGTGATGTCGACGCCAAGGATTCCGCGCCATCCGTCGGTGCCGAAGCGGATGGGTGCCGCTGCCAGAGGGAGGGGAGCCGACGCCATGGGATGCCTGTGTTGCAAGTGGATCTAGCAGCCGGCCGCCGTAACGTCGGCAGATGGGTGACACCCCTTCCGCTGACAAGCCACTCAACGACAGACTGCTACGCAGCTGGACCCGTTGTCGGCGCCGTGCCTGGCTTGATCGCCATGGTGACCCTGCTTTGCGTGTTTACACAGCGCATCGAACCCTTCAGCTCGACGATCAGCAGCGCAGTTTCGTGGCGTTACTGCCACGAAAGCCGGGCCATGGCATTGAGGCTTGTGCACGCGGTGATGCGGGGGTGGTTGGCCTGCGTCTGACTGGCTTATCCGTCGATGGACGACGCATCGACGCCCATCCGGCGCTGTTGCAGCGTCAGTCAGGTCAGAGCCGATGGGGCGAGTACAGCTACAGGCCGGTGTTGGCCCGCCAGGGACGACGTCTGACGCGAGAGCATCGCCTTCAACTGGCTCTCACGGCTCGACTGCTGTCAGCCTTTCAGCAGGCACCAGTCACGAATGGTTTGGCTCTCGCTGGAGGGGGCCGGCGTTTGGAGAAGGAAACGGTGGCTCTCGGTGAGAGCCTGCAGCGCCAGCTCGATGAGGCACTGCGCAAGCTGGCGGTCGATCTGGATCGCCCCACACCTCCACCGTTAGCGGCAGATCGGCGCAAATGCACCCTCTGCAGCTGGCGGGGTGTCTGCAATGTCGAGGCGCATCAGGAGGGGCATCTCAGTGAAGTCAGTGGCATCGGTGCCAAAAGGCGGGACATGCTTCTGGATCTCGGCATCGATAGTTTGGATGCACTGGCCGATGCGGATCCAGGGGAACTGGAAGAGCAGCTGAAGCACTTCGGCGAGCAGCACGGCGCCGTGGCTGCACCGCTGGTGGCTCAGGCTCGGGCCCAACGGGATGGTTTGGTGGAGTCACTGCTGTCATCTCCTGCACTGCCGGAACTCGTGAATGCCCCCGGGGTGTTGCTCTATGACATCGAATCCGACCCGGATGCCCGTGACGACTTTCTGCATGGATTCGTGCGTTTGCCTCGGGACGCCGACGGGGGCTGGGCCATTCATCGCGCCACCTATCACCCGTTGATGGTCCTGCAGGAGCATGGTGAAGCCCGTTGCTGGGCGCGTCTCAATCACTTCCTGGCCTGTTATCCCGATTGGCCAGTGCTCCACTACGGGGAGACGGAATCTCTGGCGTTACGCAAGATGGCCCAGCGGCAGGGTGTGATTGAGGCAGATCAACAGGAATTGCAGCGGCGTTTGGTGGATGTTCACGCTCGTTTGCGTCTCCACTGGCGGTTGCCACTCAATAGCTATGGGTTGAAAACCGTGGCGGATTGGCTCGGTTTTCGGTGGAGTCAGATCGGTGTTGATGGTGCTCGGGCTCTGCTCTGGTGGAGGCAATGGCGCGGGACCGGCCGTCGGGATCGTGGACCGGTTCAAACCTTGCGCTGGATCTTCACCTACAACCGGGATGATGGGATGGCCACGTGGACAGTGGCCTCCTGGATGCTGGCTCACGATCGCTCCATTCAGTCCCCCATCGGTGGATCGCAGAATCCTCCTGGCCGTTGAAGAGTGAGCGTGATCGCGTCGGCGCCAGCATCCAGCGTTTCGGCATCGAGGGCCTGACGGCGGACCATGGCCAGACCGAACCAGTGGCCTGACTGCGGGTCCCTTGCTGCGCTGGTGATGACGCCCGCGCGCTCGTTGTTCAGCGTCAGTCGATCGCCGCTCTCTAGTTGGGTGGAATCGCTGGTGCTCTTGGCGCACCAGCTGCGCAGCAGTTGTTTGACGCCACCCCGAGACGCGAGCTTGGCCACGGTCTCCTGCCCCAGATAACAGCCCTTGTCGAGCTTCACCCAGTGGGCCAGGCCCAATTCATAGGGATTGGAGTCTCCGTTGAGCTCCGCGTCACTTAAAGGCCAGCCCTCCCGCAGTCGCCAGGCATCGAGCACCTCCGTAGAACTGGCCGTGGGTGCCTCCCAGGCCGCCGGCGGCTCGGCGCTGTCATCTAGCCAGAGCACCGTTTCCGCTGCCGGAAGCTGTCCCTGATGCAGGCGCTGCAGCCGGCGTTGATTACGTTTCGGGCCTAGTCGCACCCGATCGGCCGGGAAGATCACCCGATCGAAGCCCTTCATCACGCGATCGGCGTCGCCGTGCAGTACCAGCACATCGGCTCCTGCGGCATCCAGCCGGATCTCCAGAAGAGCCTGCACGCGGCCCGTGGCATTTAGCCAACACGCTGGAATCAGGTCGCTGGCACTGGCGTCATTCACGTTTGCGCTGGTCTGGCCGTGCAAAAAGCTGGCGCAGCCGCTGCCCTCGAGGCGGAGGAGAGGGAAGGTTGCGTCCCAAATCAGGCTGTCCATCGGTTGTATGGGATTGATCACGAGGCCAGTGCCGTGGAACGGGCCGCGATTTCGCTCAGGCGAAAGAGGCTCAGCAGCTGAAGACCTGCAGCATCCATTGCTTCTTCTCCGCCTTCTTCGCGGTCGACGATCGTCACCACTCGCTCCACGCTGTAGCCGGCTTCCTTGAGTTGGTTGACGGCCTTGATGGACGACCCTCCCGTTGTGACCACGTCCTCGAGCACCGTCACCCGAGCCCCCGCTGCCGGCAGCGGACCTTCGAGCCAGGCGCCCGTGCCGTGGCCTTTGGCCTCCTTGCGAACAATCAGCGCATCCAAGTCACGGCCCTGTTGTGCGGCTGCCATGGCGACACCGCTCACCAGCGGATCAGCTCCAAGCGTTAGCCCCCCTACTGCCACGGCATCCACCTCCACCAGTTCAAGCATGGCGGGGCTGAGAAGCGCCAAGCCACTGCCGCTGAGCGCGACGGGCTTGCAGTTCACATAGTGGTTGCTGCTGCGGCCAGAAGCCAGAGTGAACTGTCCGTGCCGATAGGCCTCTCTGGCCAAGCGGTTGAGCAGGACATCACGGTCCATGGTCGGGTCGGAACGATCGGGCATGGGGACTGGTGCGCAGCTGATCCTCTGCCTAGTTTGCGCTTAGTGGTGACAGATCCCCTTGTGAATCGGCAACGGCTGGGAGTTCTGCTGGTGGTGCTGACACTGGGTGTAACCCCGGCTGCGCAGTCACGGCCGGTGATCTGTTCGACGACGCTTGAAGCGCCTCCACCCGCTGAGAAGCCTGCAACTCCGCTAGAGGTGACTCGCTGCGCACCGGTTCAGACCACTACAGCTCTTGTCGAAGAGCGCTTTTACACCTGGACCGCACCCTTCTCCAGTGGGGTTGACCTGTTGCATCAGGTCACTGATGTACTGGGAATCGCTGTGGGCGGCGTCCAGGGCAACCGAATCATGGGCTTTGGTTTTCCCGATCAGACGATCATCTGGGACGGCACGGCGCTTCAGAACACCTATGAAGTTCTGCTGGAGGAACAGAGCGAACCCGTGCCCTGGCGAACTGTCGATATTTTCAATGGCTTCGACGGCAGCCTTGCGGAGGAAGTGCGTTCCTCCGTTCCAGTGGGAGCAACGGCTGACACCACCTTCCGGCCGGTGCCTGCCCTGTGGTAAGACCACCGAGGAAGGGGGTCTAGCAATCTGGTGAATGCAGCGAACTCATAATTCGCCTAAGGCGGGTTCGATCCCCGCGACCCCCATCATTTTGGATTGATGCGCACTCTGCTGCTGATCGCGCTGCTGGTTCTTCCGGCCCTTTTTGCTGCAGCAGAGGTGGCGCTGCTGCGGCTTCGCCCCAGTCAGGTGCATGAACTAGCTCAGGAAGGGCGTCCCGGTGCGCAGTCGGTGCAGCGTCTGCAGAGGCGACTGCGGATTGCCCTGTTGATGACGCAGTTCGGAGCCTGCCTATCTCTTGTGGCTTTGGGCTGGATCGGCCGTGGGTTTGGGCAGCGCTGGTGGCCCCTAGGAATGCCCTCCGGTCGCTGGTGGGATCTGGCCTGGTTTCTTCTGCTGGTGGTGTTGGCGACGCTTGTGGCAGGACTGTTGCCCAGGGCCTGGGTGCTCAGCCGTCCAGACATGGCCGCCCTGCAACTCGGCCCTGTGTTGGAGGGTGCCATCCGGGTGATGCGCCCTGTGCTCTCCGCTTTGAATGCCCTGGCCTCGTTGCTGCTGCGATTGGCTGGCTTGACCCAACGCTGGGATGAACCGGTGCCTGCCCTCACCGCCGGTGAGCTTGAGTCGTTGATTGAGAGCGGAGCTGTGACCGGTCTTAAGCCGGATGAACGCAACATCCTCGAGGGTGTTTTTGCTCTCCGTGACACCCAGGTGCGTGAGGTGATGGTGCCGCGCTCGGGCATGGTCACGCTTCCTGTGGAAGTGCGCTTCGCTGAGCTGATGGAAGCCGTTCATCGCACCCGACATGCCCGTTTTCCGGTGATTGGTCAAACCTTGGATGATGTGCGCGGCGTGCTGGATTTGCGCCATCTCGCCGAACCCATCGCGCGGGGTGAGCTGCGTGAGGACTCATGGCTGGAGCCTTACCTCACACCGGTGGAGACCGTGCCTGAGACCAGCAATCTTGCTGACTTGCTGGCGATTATTCGTTCCGGACACCCTTTTCTGCTTGTTGTCGATGAGCACGGCGGAACCGAAGGACTCGTCACGGCGGCGGACCTCACCGGAGAGATCGTCGGCGATGAGCCGGAGGATGAAACCGACGAGCCTGACTTGTTGCCGGTAGCTGAGCAGCCAGGAACATGGTCGGTGGCCGGGGATCTGGAAATTGTGGAGCTGAACAGGCAGTTGCACCTCGATCTGCCGGAAGCCGACGACCATCACACGCTGGCCGGATTCCTGCTGGAACGCCTCCAGCACATCCCTGCACCTGGCGAAGCGCTCAGTCACGGTGGCCTGCAGTTCGAGATCGTGTCCATGGCTGGGCCAAGGATTGCGAGGGTTTATCTCGTGCAAACGGAGGAACCTGAAGTGCCTCTGGATCCTCACAATCGGGAACAGGGCTCGATGTAAACCGTTGGGTTTCTCTGCGATCACCGATAATCAGCCGGTTCGCGCAGCCGCACTGATGACCGACCCCATGGTTCCGGTGAAGGTCGGTGTGATCGGGATTGGCAACATGGGCTGGCATCACGCCCGCGTGCTCAGTCTTCTCAAGGACGCGGAGCTGATTGGTGTTGCTGACCCGGATGCCCAACGTGGTTCCCTTGCCACCGAACAGTTCGGATGCCGCTGGTTTGCTGATTATCGCGACATGCTCAGCGAGGTGGAGGCGGTCTGCATCGCAGTGCCGACGCTCCTCCATCATCCAGTTGGTCTGGCCTGCCTTGAAGCGGGACTGCATGTTCTGATCGAAAAGCCGATTGCAGCCAGTCAGGAGGAAGCCGCAGCTCTCAGTGATGCCGCCAGCCGTGTCGGCAGGTTGCTTCAGGTGGGACACATCGAGCGATTCAACCCCGCTTTCCGAGAGCTCACCAAGGTCGTAGCGAACGAGGAAGTGGTGGTGCTCGAGGCCCGCCGTCACAGTCCTCACGCTGACCGTGCCAACGATGTGTCAGTGGTGCTCGACCTCATGATTCATGATCTCGATCTCGTGCTCGAGCTCGCAGGTTCCTCCGTGGTACATCTGGCCGCGGCCGGAGGCCGCAGTTCCGATGGCCCAATTGATTACGTCAACGCGACTCTGGGCTTCGAGAACGGTGTGGTGGCCAGCCTTACGGCCAGCAAGATGAGTCACCGCAAGATCCGCACCCTCAGTGCTCACTGCCGCTCAAGCCTGGTTGAAACCGATTTCCTCAATCACAACCTGCACATTCATCGCAGGGCGCATGAGTGGTATTCCGCCGATCACGGAGAGCTGCTTTACCGCAATGACGGATTTATCGAAGAGGTGAGCACCACCTCGATTGAGCCTCTTTATGCCGAGCTGGAGCATTTTCTCCAGTGCGTTAGGGGACGGGAGACCCCAGCAGTGGATGGACAGCAAGCGTCGAGAGCGTTGAAGCTGGCAGACCTGATCGAACAAGCTGTTGAGCAACCTGGCGTCGGCGTTCCGATTCAGGCCCCGATCTGAGGCAAATCAGTTAGTTCAGCCCCACCTGCTCGGCAAGCTCACGCAAAGCCTGAATCTGCCATTGGCGGCATTCGGCTGGAGAGGACCGGTAGAACTGATCCCACGCTGCAGCTTTATGGAGGGGATAGTCCTCCGTGAGCTGCTGGGGATGGGTGTCTCGCCAACCCACGCGGACCGCATGTCCGATCACAACATCAAGGGCAATGTCGTCATCGAACCGCATGGTCGGATTGGCTGTGGCGAAGGCCATCAAGGAAAGCAGGCTTTCGGTGCAGAGTTGGCGATATTCCGGAGCACCAATGCGGCTGAGTAAGTGCTCTACCTGAATGGCGAAGTTTCTTTCGCCAGGTGTCTTTTCAAGAAGCAGCGAACTGGTGAGCCGGTTGCGTCGTTCCAACTTGTCGCCAATCACGAGTCCTCGGCAGTGGTGGAGGAGTGACCAGATCCCGGCGTAGAACTCTTTGGGAACTTGTTGGAGGGATCCCAAGCGAATGCGGTGCTGCAGCCAGTCGCTGCCGCCGGGGCGCTCGTCAAGGGGTTCAGGAATGTTCCATTGCACCTGTCCGCTCAGGTGAAGCAGTTCTCGGCGTTGAAGCTCTGCACGGGCGTGGTCCACGTCCGCCAGCACCGTTCGCAAGCGCAGGCTGATTTGGTGGGGTGGCTCATCACAGAGGGCCTCAAAGGCTTCGTCCTGGCTGAGCTGCCGCTCACTGGCTAGTTCCGAGGTCAGCAACAGCAGCAGCTGACCGAGTTGGAATGTCAAGGATCCTCTGATCATGTCGGGCTCGCGTCGAGCGATGCCGTCGAGGGCGAGTAGTAATTCCTGCTGCAACATCCGTTCTCGGCTGTCGATGCCGCAGGTGCGATCGATCAGAGCGGCAATGGCCTGACTGGAAATAGGACTGACAAGCCGTGAATCACTGGTGTAGTTCCGCCCCACCACAACCTGCTTCTGGCGGCTTAGGAGGTCGATCACGGCATCCTCAAGCTGCGGATGGATCAGCCCCATGGCACCAGCGCAACGCCGTGCCACGTTCCAGTCCTCTTGGCTGAGCCCGCGCCGGTAGATCTCCTCTACAAGCGTGATGAGCTCGACAGGAACGCCCTGAGGGCCACTGAGGATGGCCTGATGCCCCAGCTGACGGGTGAGCAGTTCCAGCACTTCCGCCTGTTCGCGCAGTGAGTGGCTGCTCCAAAGCCTGCGGCTGAGTTCTTTCAGAGGCACATCATCGAGTTCTTGTTCCTGTGCTGCCGTGAGGTCGCTCAAGTCCGTTGAGTCCTGAAGCAGCTCCGCTGCATGACCTTCAGAGGTCGGGATGGAACGGTTTGCGTTTGTTGGCAGCTCCTGCCACTGGGCTTGCTGCGCCAGGGTCTCCAGGTCGCCGAACTGCACGCGCACACCTTCCACGCAGCCGCTCTGCAGGCGCCCGGTGAGTTCCAAAAGCAGGGTGCAGCTGCGTTCAAGCAGGGCGGCCTGCACAGGAATCAGCAACAGAGGTGCTCCAGGACCTTGCCAGTGCCGTTGCAGTAGATGCAGTTCGTTGACGACCGTGTCCACAAGATGACGCGGGTCATGACTCAGAAAGAATGTTCCTTCCTCCAGTACGGCGGGTGTAAATGCGAGTGACCGGTCCCCTTGTCGATACAGGCGCGCTGTCACGGCGGTTTCCGGTCTCAGTGGTGGGTGTCCTGTGAGGCCGAGTGCGGCATCGGCACCGACGTGTTCCAGGCGCTCCCGCAAAGCATCGGAGGGCAACACCTGCAGACCAGCCTGCTCGGGTTCGCTCACCGGTAATCCCAGTTCCTTCAGACGTTCGGCGATGGCCGCATCAGCGGGGACCAGCGACACCAGAACGGTGTGACTTCCCAGGGATCCCTGAAGTCGCCGCCCGCATGGATCAAGATCCTCTGCTTCGATTAACCCTTCCAGGAGCATCTCTCCTAGCCAGGCCAAGCTCTGGGTCCAGAGCAGTGGAACGTTTTCATTGGCAACCCGCCGCTGACTGCCTGGGTTGCGTCGTTCCATTGCCAGTAGGTCTTCGGGAACGAGATAAAGCTCTGGGAAGAGACGCTGTCCATCACGGTCCACCTGACGCGCTTCCAAGCGATGCCGCCACTGCTTGGCATCATCCCAGCGCTGTTCGCAGCAGGCTGTCATCAATTCGTAGGCCAGGAATAGGGGCCATTCCGATTCGATCCCTTCAAATTTGGCCAGTTCCTCTCGCTCGTAGTGCAGACGGCTGAGGTCCTCCACCACGGTCTGATGACCGTCGCGGCGGAAGCGTTTGTAGCCGTAAGCGCCGCCGAGTTCACGCCGGATGCGGGCGCTGGTGCGTTCAATCAGGGCTTGGTCTTCGACGGCCCAAGCTGGATAGCCGATCACCGACAGGCAGGCGCTGTCGACTTCTTTGCTGGCGGATTCTCTTGGTAATAGCCCAAGCAGGGCTCGTCGCAGTCGCACCACGGCCCCGTGGGGGATCAAGACCTGGGTGCTTCCGTCACCGTGTTCGCCGTAGAGGTCGATGCCGTCGAGGGCTTCGAGTGCTGCTTTGGCCATGCCGATGGAGCTGGCATTGCGCTCCGGCAGTCCGTGATTGCCTTTGTCGCCCCGTTCCCAGATCCCATAGTCCGGTACCCGGTAGGCCCGCGAGACGTAATACACCAGGTTTTGAACGAAAGCAGCCTCGTGGTGGTTGTGGATCAGGGTGAGGCCGCTTCGGGTGAGTTGCGCCAGCTGCAGCAAAAACAACGATGTGGCATCGATCTGAAGATGTCCCCAGCCGTCATCTGGGACCACAGGCTCACCGCTGGCGCTGTCGTATTTGGCATGCAAGGCATCGAGTGGATCCAGGCTGCGTTTGAAGCGCTCCACCTTCTCGGCCTGACGCATCATCGCGTTGAGCAGTCCGCGCATCAGGTCCACCACGCGCTGCTCCAGCTCCCAGCTGCGCTGGCATGGTCCCTTCATCCGACGATGCGCCATCGCCAGGCCCCACACACACTGGATGGAATAGACGCAATCCCGCACCCAGGCATCGCCGTAATTGCCATGGACGGTATGGGCCGTGCTGGCGGGCAGCAGCCCGCTGATTGGGTTCTGGCGCTGGAGCACCACGGCCTCGATCGCCTGATCCAGGGTGTTCAGCCGCTCCAGTTTTTGGGCTTGCTCTTCAGCTGTCGGCTGCGACAGAACCATGGTTTCAAGCGCGACCGGACCTAGATTCTCCCTCGCAGGCGATCCCTGGATGGAAGTAATTACCACTGGTCCGCGCGATCGACGCCGGTGCCGCGTGCTCGGCATCCCAGTTGACGTCTGCCGAGATGTTCCATCCGCTGCCATCAGTCTGCACAGCGATGGCGGTGGTCAGATTGTCACCCTCAATGCCGAGATGACGATGAATGCTCGTCGCAATAGCGATTTGGGTGCCGTCATTGAGTCTGCGGATCTTGTGGTGCCTGATGGTGCTGGAGTGGTCTGGGCTCTGGGGCGGCAGGGCGTGAAGGTACGCCGCAGTCCGGGGATTGAGCTGGCCTGGTCACTGCTCAAATATGCGGCTGCCCATGGCTGGCGTGTCGCATTGGTTGGTGCCTCGCCTGAGGTGATGGAGCGTCTGCTAGGTCGCCTCAGTTCCCACTTCCCTGAACTGCAGCTGGTGTTTGCGGAACACGGATATCAGCAACCCACGGCTTGGCCGGCGTTGGAATCACGCCTGCACACCCTCAGACCGGATCTCGTTCTGGTGGCACTCGGTGTTCCTAGGCAGGAAATCTGGTCATGCCGCCATCGGCAGGGGATGCCAGGAATCTGGATGGGTGTCGGTGGCAGCTTTGACGTTTGGTCGGGTTTAAAACAACGCGCACCTGAATGGAGCAGCCGACTCCATTTGGAGTGGCTGTATCGCCTGATCCAGGAGCCGAGTCGCTGGCGTCGGTACCTGGTGCTTCCTCAATTTGTTTGGGCTGTGTTGCGCCGTGGAGAACAACGACGCTGAAGGATCTAGCGGAAGCCCACCGATGCCTGCCAGACGAATGCCAGAAGCAGGAAGAACACAGGAATGATCGGCAGGATGTCGATCAGCGGACCAAAAGCTTGATAAGCCTCAGGAAGTTGGGCCAGCAGATCGAGGGAAAGTGCAGCCATCCCGGCAATAAACAGTCAGTGTGCGGACGCTACCACGTGTGATGGGCGGGAGAGGCCTCATCCCAGGGAGCGAAATCCTCTGAAAAACAGCCGTCCTGAATCGCCTTGGCCATTGCTGTGGTGAAGCGGATCAGGTGGGTGAGATTGTGCAGGCTCAGCAAGGTCAGGCCCAGGAGCTCCTCGCTGCGGATCAGATGATGAAGATAGGCACGGCTGTGCTGGCTGCATGCCGGACACGGACAGCTTGGATCCAGGGGTGTGTGGTCATGGCGGAAACGGGCATTGCGCAGGTTCCAGCGTTCTCCGCCCACCATGGCGGTGCCGTGCCGTCCCAGACGTGTGGGTAGAACGCAGTCGAAGAGGTCAATCCCATTGGCGACCGCCACGCTCATCTCCCGAAGCGTGCCGATACCCATCAAATACCTGGGGCGATCATCCGGAAGCAGTGGCGTTACCTGGCGCACGATCTTGTGCATTTCTTCCACGGGTTCTCCGACGCTGACCCCCCCGATGGCGATACCAGGGAGATCAAAGCTGGCCACGGCATGGGCACTGCGTTCGCGCAGGTGCGGGTAGCAACCGCCTTGAACAATCCCGAACAGGGCCTGGTCGTCTCGCTGGTGTGCTTTCACGCAGCGTTCAAGCCATGCATGGGTGCGACGGCTCGCTTCCTCTACATCGTTCTCTGTGGCTGGATAAGGGGGGCACTGGTCAAACGCCATCGCCACATCAGCTCCGAGCGCCATCTGAATCTCCATGGAGCGCTCGGGTGTGAGCAGGATGCGGCTGCCATCGCGTGGGTTTCGGAAGTCCACGCCGTGGTCGTCGATCCGATTGAGGTCGCCCAAACTGAAAACTTGGAAGCCACCGGAATCGGTGAGCATCGGTCCGTCCCAGTTCATGAAGCGGTGCAGTCCGCCAGCGGCCTCGACCACCGCTTCTCCTGGTTGGAGATGCAGGTGATAGGTGTTGGACAGCACCATCTGAGCGCCCGTTGCCGCGAGCTGATCCGTGGTCACGCCCTTCACCGTCGCCAAGGTCCCCACGGGCATGAAGCGAGGTGTGGTGACTGTTCCGTGGGGAGTGGTGAAGCTGCCGCAGCGCGCGGCCGTGCGCTGGCATTGATCCGTGATTGTGAAGTCGAACACCCGCCTCTCCGACCAACTTCTGAACCTACGGTGAGCGCATCCCCATCCCGTCGCCCTCCTTCGGTTGAGTTCTCCTCTCTGGCTGCGTGATCTGGCCGGTGCCTGGGTCTTCTACACCGTCTTGCCTGGCTGGATTTGGCCTGCGCCACGTTTTGAGCGCATCGCGCGATTTGCCCCATGGATTGGCGCTGTTGTCGGGGGATTGATGGCGGGTCTCTGGCTTCTGCTCACGGGCTTGGGCTGGAATCCGGTGGCGGTGACTCCAGTTGTGCTGGCCTTTGGGTTATGGCTGACCGGGGGGCTTCATCTCGATGGTCTGATGGACACAGCGGATGGCCTCGCAGCCGGGCAATCCCGCCTTTTGGAGGCGATGGATGACAGTCGCGTCGGGGCCAGTGGTGTGCAGGCTCTAGTGATTGTTCTGCTGCTGCAGTTCGCTGCCCTCGTGCGCTTGGACGCAATGGCGCCGGCGGTGTTGATCCTGGCTGCCGTGGCCGGACGGGTGGCGCCCCTGTGGGCGATGGCGCGTTTCAGCTACCTGCGCCGTGATGGCACGGCTGCTTTTCATCGGCGCTATCACCGCGGTTTGCGGGAAGCTCGGCCAACGCTGATTTTGCTGGCACTGGTGTTGGTGATGGCCCTGGTGCTGCAGCCAGGCTTGCTGCCGATGCTGATCTGCTGCGTTCTGCTGGCGCTGGGTGCTGCTGTGCTGGTGGCTGAGTGGTTGGGTCGTCGCCTGGGGGGGCACACGGGCGATACCTATGGCGCAAGCTTGATGGCGACGGAGACTCTGATCTTGATCATCACGGCTGTTGTGTTGCCTGGACTGACGTCGGCAACTTGAGGACAAAGGCGTTGCCTAGGGCTGGCAATGTCGGATCCAGCGTTTTCGGGGTGGTCTGCAGTGTGAGCGAGCCGCCACGATTTTCCGCCAGGCGTCGAGCGAGAGCGAGCCCCAGTCCTGAGCCGGGTCGATCGGTGCTGCTGCTGCCCCGCTCCCCTTGCGCGAAGATCCGATCCCTTTCTTCGGCAGGAATCGCGGGTCCTGCGTCCCAGATGCAGAGGCCGTGATCGAGGAGTGTTAGACCCAGTTCGCATCCAGGTGGGCTGTAGCGAAAGGCGTTTTCCAGCAGGTTGGCCACGATCTCAGCCACGACTGCATCAGCTGCGTCGCGGGGAGTCTGAGTCCAGTCGGGCCAACGAGATGGCCCATGCCAGGGTCTGCTTTGCAGCGCTGCGGTGGCTGCGGCCCTCTGAATCAGAGGAGAGAGCAGATCCGACATGGTGAGGTCTGGCGCATCCGTTGGAACTGGCGGCAGCAGCAGAGGGGTGGCATTATCTGCTTCAAGGCGGGGGTCTCCCTGTCCGATCCGGTCGAGAGACTGCAGATACAGATCGAGCTGAGCTTGCTCTTGCATCAGGCTTTCCACTAGTGATCGTTGCTGGTCGTCCGGCCCGAGGCGGCGCAGCAGCAGTTGGGCATAGGTCCGCAGGGCCGTCAGAGGGTTTCGCAGCTGGTGCACCACCAAGTTCAGTTGATTGCGTTGCTGGTCCAGCTGATCGTGCAGGCGTCGGCGTTCCAGTTCGAGGCCAAGAATGCAGGCGAGGGTGTCTGCGCACACCTGCAGGCGTGGGGCATTGTGCGCTTCCTGGCTAGGTGATGGTTGCTGCTCGGCACGCAGCACGCCAAGCAGGTTCTGGTCATGGCGCAGTGGGTACCAGCGGCGTTCCGGTGCTGCGCTGCGCAGGCTGGGATCATCCGAAATTGCTGGTGGAAGGCTCTTGTCGCGAGGCCACTGCGCCACAAGGGTCAGGGTGGGAGTGGAATGCTGATCCCGATCGGTGATGTAAAGGGCCAGGCGCGCCAGAGCGGCATCCTCAGCGAGGGTCTCAAGCTGCTGGTGAGCGAGTTCCAGAAACCGATCGGAGAGGTGCATCGGCGGAACCGTGTTGATGAATACAGACGAGTGGCCGGTGCCTGACCCGACCTGCTTGCCAATTTGGGAAAAAGTCTTAAGATCAGATGAACGACAAAAAGCACACCCTTCGGGTGGCCGTGCTTCTTCGTTGCTCCAATTGAGGTTGCGCTTTGCGCTCAACCGAGGTTACAGCAGAGGTTGATGTATCCCCTGTTGACGTCGACATCACGTCGTCGTGAGCCATGGAGTGTGTCCATACGCGATCCGGTGATCCCGGGTCCCTTTGATTCCTGCGCTGATGATTGCCCGACGCTTGTCGCGAGGTGATCACTCTCTGTTGCGAACTGCAGCTCAGCTGATCAGCGCTCCCCCGTCCTTTATCCACTCCCGCACGCGGGAGTTTTTCTCTCATGTCAAAGAAGCGCAAGCGGATCAGTCGCCGTCGCCTTGCTGGCCAGCGCGTTCTCGCGCATGTGCCCACTTTCAATCTTGAAACCGGCGAACACAAGCCTGTGACAGCCGCTCGCCGTTTCATTGCTGAAGGAAACCTTGTAGCCCCGGCCCTTCTGTTCGTCCGTCGTAACGAGCACACCACCGACCGCTTTTTCTGGGGGGAGAAAGGTCTGTTCAGCGCTCAATACGCAGAAGAGAACCATTTTCTGTTCCCTTCGCTGCGCAGCATTGTTGACAACGTAGGCGAGGAGGTCATCTTCGAGGGCCTCGAGCTGGCCTCCGACGACTGGGAAGAGATGGAAGAGTACGAATATGCATTCGTCTGATCCACAGCCATTGGGCTGACAGAAACGCTCAGGAGACGTCCTGGCTGGATGAATCCAGCCAGGACTTAATTGCTTTCACCATTACCTCCTCCGCTTGCTGAGGGATTGAATGCCCTCCAGGAAAGTGCATCAAGCCGCAGTCGATGGATGATCCCTCTTTCAGTTGCTTTTGAAGCTTGACCGAAGCCTCAGGCGGCACCACTTCATCGTTTTGACCGTGCAGTAGCAGCACCGGAGGACGCACCTGTGGAGGCGTCCAGCCCGGATGTGGATAGGCACTGCAGCCAATCACACCCGCCAGCGGCAGGTTGCAGCCCGTATGCACTGCCATGGCACCACCCTGTGAGAAACCAATCAAGACTGTTCTGGACAGGGGGATCGGCGTTTGCTCGAGTGCCTGAAGACGCTTCTGCAGTTGCTCCACAGCAGGAATCACAGCCTGCCAATCTGCCGGGAATAAGCCATACCACTGGCGTCCCATGCCTGCGGGATGCAGCTCAGGGGCTGGCAAGCCCAGGCAATCAATGGCTAAAGGAAGTCTGGCGCTAAGGGAATCTCCGAGGGGCATCAGATCATCGGCATCGGCACCCCAGCCATGCAGAAGCACCAATCGTGCGGTGGCAGGAGTTGTGGCGGCATGAAGCACGGGATCGGGCATGGGGGCGTGTCCTGCTGCTGCGTAGGTTGGCCCAAGGTCTGTTCTGTGTCCTGCTGCCATGGCTCCCACTGCGCTGCTGAGCGTTTCCGACAAGCGCGGATTGGTGCCTCTTGCTGAGGCTCTTCATCACCGTTTCGGCTATCAGCTGCTGTCCAGCGGTGGCACGGCCAAGGTGCTTCAAGAGGCAGGGCTTCCCGTGACGAAGGTGGCTGATCACACCGGTGCACCTGAAATCCTTGGTGGCCGCGTCAAGACACTGCATCCCCGCATCCATGGCGGAATCCTGGCCCGACGTGGTGATGTTGCCCATGAGGCCGACCTTGCCGCTCAAAACATCGATCTGATCGATGTGGTGGTGGTCAATCTCTATCCATTCCGCGAAACGGTCGCTGATCCCGCCGTCAGTTGGGACAAAGCCATTGAGAATATCGACATCGGCGGTCCCACCATGGTTCGCTCGGCCGCCAAGAATCATGAGCACGTGGCGGTGCTGACCGACCCCGACCAGTACGACAGAGTCCTGGCGGCGTTAAAGGCTTCGGGTGGCGTTCTCAATGCTTCGGCCCGCCGGCAACTGGCGCTTGAGGCGTTTGCACATACAGCGGCCTATGACGCCGCCATCACCCGCTGGATGCAGGCCCGGCCAGAACTCGACGTGGAGCCAGAGAGTTCGGCCGCGGCGCTGCCCTGGCTGGAGGCTCTCCCTCTGCGTCAGCAGCTTCGTTACGGCGAAAATCCGCATCAGCAGGCCGGCTGGTATAGCGCTGAGACTTCAGGCTGGGGTGGTGCGATTCAGCTCCAGGGCAAGGAGCTAAGCACCAACAATCTGCTGGATCTGGAGGCGGCTCTGGCCACGGTGCGTGAATTCGGCTACGGCAGCGGGGGGCTCCATCCCGCCAGTCGTGCTGCGGCCGTCGTGGTGAAGCACACCAACCCTTGTGGTGTGGCCGTTGGAGATGGCACGGCCATGGCGCTCACCCGCGCCTTGGATGCCGATCGCGTTAGTGCTTTTGGCGGCATCGTGGCCTTGAACGGATGTGTGGATGCTGCCGCAGCTCGGGAGCTCACGAGTTTGTTCTTGGAGTGTGTTGTCGCCCCTTCTTTTTCTTCAGAAGCTCGCGAAATTCTTTCTGCCAAGGGAAATCTGCGCTTGCTGGAGTTGGCTCCCGAAGCCATCGATTCGGCTGGGCGAGACCACATTCGCAGCATCCTCGGCGGTGTGCTCGTTCAGGATCTCGATGACGAGCTGGTCACACCTGACGACTGGACTGTTGCCACCGAGCGTGCCCCTAGCGTGACCGAACGGGATGATCTTTGCTTCGCCTGGCAGCTGGTTCGACACGTTCGCTCGAATGCCATCGTCGTGGCCCGCGACGGCCAGAGTTTGGGCGTGGGAGCCGGCCAGATGAACCGGGTGGGTTCAGCCCGAATTGCTTTGGAGGCCGCTGGCGATGGGGCTAGGGGGGCTGTGCTGGCCAGTGACGGCTTCTTCCCATTCGATGACACGGTCCGCCTGGCGGCTGAACACGGCATCACCGCTGTGATTCATCCTGGTGGCAGCAAGCGAGATGACGATTCAATTCGCGCTTGCAACGAACTGGGAGTGGCGATGCTCCTGACTGGACGCCGGCATTTCCTGCACTGAGTTGTCCGTTCCATCACTGTCCCGGGCATCAGCCTGGGCTGATGCAGTTCTAGGGTCATTGGAATCCATGTGATCTTTGATGCCTGCGACCCTGTCTTTTGGCCTCAATTTCGTTCATCCCTTGATGATGTGGTCGTTGCTCGCTGCAGGCGGTTACGCCATGTATTTGGGCATTAAGGCCAAAAAGGTCCGTACCGGTACGGCCGAACAACGCAAGGCACTACTGCCTGGCAAGTTCGCCCAGCGCCACTACCTCTGGGGAAGTGGCCTGCTCGCCTTCATGGTGTTTGGCACCATCGGCGGGATGGCCGTGACCTATCTCAATAACGGCAAGCTTTTTGTTGGTCCTCACCTGTTGGTTGGGCTGGCAATGACCGCCATGATCGCTGCTGCTGCTGCTCTGTCCCCTTTGATGCAGCGGGGCAACCTGATTGCTCGTAAAGCCCATGTTGGTCTCAATATGGGCATGATCACCTTGTTTCTTTGGCAAGCCGTCAGCGGTATGCAGATCCTCAATCGAATCTGGGAAAACCGCTGACCCAAGCAGTTTTTATCGTGAGTGCAGACTCCCCACCCCCTTCATTGCGTGGAGGGGGTTTTTTTAAGGCGTCAAGGATGTTGGCTTCGAAGCCGAGGTGTCGTTAGCTGCTCTCGAGGCCGTTGAAGAGTTCTTGGTGCACCGCAAAGGTGTGATAAAGCGATGTGCCATCTTCGGGCTGAAGCTTGTGGCCATCGCATGAGTAGGCGATGGAGCAGACAAGGTTTCCATGCCAGGCAATGTTGTCATCACTTTGTGCTTGAGACCAAGACATCATTTCTGCAAAATCGTTCGCGCAGTGAATACCAATTTTTTCGCAGGCTTTGCAGAGTTTGTAGAGGGCAGGGGGCTTGGATGCGAGTGATAGCGCCTGTCTCAATGACAATTCGTTGAAAACCCCGATGTAGCGAACGTAGTCAATAATCTCCGTTTCATCGTCGCTGAGCTCGGCCTTCAGTTTCGCGGTTTCAAATCGATCGAGATTGAGTGCGGGTCTTGGCGCTACTGACATCGTGATTCAGAAGGCCGCCCGACGACGGGGTGGGCATGCCAGGCCATGGCTGGCATGAAAGTCTTCCTGAACTTTCCAGGTGAGCCGTCGTGAAATTTGTCGCACGATTTGGCGAAGTAGATGATCACCACTGGACTGGACCAAACGGTCGGGAAGCATCGTGATCACTCGAGGAAGGGCAACCCAGACCGTGAGATCAAGGGTCCAGCTCACCCAGGTCTGAGCGAGACCTGAAGGATCCTGCTGATCATTCACCAGACCTAGATTGGCCTGGAAGTCAACGTCATAGAGCTTGGCAAGGCTGGGATCAAGGTCCGGCAGCGTCACTGTCTCGATGGCGTATTGGTCTTCCTGTCTCGGAAGCAGGCGCAAGCCGATGGTCGGTTCAACCTCGAATCCGAAGTTCCCGAAACGTCCAAGGGTCAGCGCGTAGGCCTGAGCGTCGATGGCTTCCACGTCCATGGGAGCCGCGCAACGACGAAACCATCCTTCGTGTTGATCGAGATAAGCCGAGACCGTCCGCGTGTCGGAGCGCATTTCCATGCGGTCGCTGAAGTGGCTGTGGTAGCAGCGCACCTGTGGGTCTTGATCCTGCCGAGAGCGCAGGGTTTCGGCTGATGGTCTCGACAAGAGCAGCACGGATGGGAGTCCCTGGCGGGTCAGTCGCACAAGGTGAACCAATGTAAAGCGCTTGGGTGGTCAGTTCTCATCACTGAGAGCAATCAAGCGTTGAATGACGTGTTCCACGACGCGATCGGGCGTGGAGGCACCAGAGGTAATGCCGACGTTGATAGGACCACTCGGCAGGAAGTTTTGGTCGCGGGTCAGCGCCTCGCCCAGAGGTTTGTGCTCAATGCTGTTGTCTTCACTGATCCGTTCCGGAGTATCGATATGGAAGGAGCGGATGCCTCGGCTGATCGCAATTTCTTGCAGGTGGGTGGTGTTCGAGGAGTTGTAGCCGCCAATCACGACCATCAGATCTAGTGGTTCATCCACGAGCGAGAACATGGCGTCTTGCCGCTCCTGCGTCGCATCGCAGATGGTGTTGAAAGCCAGAAAGTGTTCGTTCAGTTGTGTGGGGCCGAACTTGCTGAGCATCGTTCGCTCGAACAGCCTTCCGATTTCTTCGGTCTCACGCTTGAGCATCGTTGTCTGGTTGGCGACACCCAGTCGTTCCAGATCACGATCAGGATCAAACCCTGGCGAGCAGGCCTTGGAGAAGCGGGCCATGAAACTGGTCCGGTCACCTTCCCCGAGGATGTAGTCAGCAACAATCTGGGCTTCCTCCAGATCAAGAACCACCAGATAGGTTCCAGCAAATGAGCTGGTGGCCAGCGTTTCCTCGTGCTTCACCTTGCCGTGAATGATGGAGGTGAACGTGTGCTTTTTATGTTTCTCGACGGTGTTCCACACCTTCGAGACCCAAGGACAGGTGGTGTCCACGATGTGGCATCCCCGCTCATTGAGCAGCTGCATTTCCTGCACGGTGGCACCGAAGGCTGGAAGAATCACCACATCACCATTGGTGACCCCAGAGAAATCCTTGACGCCATCCTCAACAGGTATGAACTGAACGTTCATCTCCCGCAGGTGATCGTTGACCGAAGGGTTGTGGATGATCTCATTGGTGATCCACAGGCGCTCGCTGGGGTAGTGCTTGCGGGTCTCGTAAGCCATGGCAACGGCGCGTTCCACGCCCCAGCAAAACCCGAATGCTTCGGCCAAACGCACGTTTAAGCGGCCGTGGCTGAGCTTGTAGCCATTTTCTCTGATTGATCCAATCAGGCTGCTCTGGTAGGCCTGCTCAAGGCTTCCAGCCACTTCCTCAGCCCGTCCGAAGCCGCGCCGGTTGTAACGATCGGAATGGTGCAAGGAGCGCTTGAAGGCGTGGGTATCCATGGGCGCGGCAGCAGTTCGGTGACTCTATGGGCTGTGGGCCATGGTCGTCTTCATGAGATGACCATTGGCAGGACAGTCCCGTGGGCGTGACCAATAGAAAACCCCAACCCGTAAGGGCTGGGGTTGATGCGTTGAAAGGGACGAGACTTAGTTTCCGGCAGAGGCGAAATCGGGATAAGCCTCCATGCCGTGCTCACCGATGTCGAGACCATTGATCTCTTCTTCTTCGGTGACGCGAATGCCTCCGAACAGAGCACCGATGAGGGTCCAGGCGATCCAGCAGGTAATAACCGTCCAAATGGCATAAGCCGCGCAGCCAAGTGCTTGGATGCCCAGCTGGGAGATGCCACCGCCGTTGAGAAGGCCGATGCCGGTTGCACCGTCAACACCCCAAAGGCCAACAACCAGTGTTCCCCAGACTCCGCATACGCCGTGCACTGAGAAAGCACCCACAGGGTCATCAATACCTGCGCTATCGAGAGCAGCCACTGAGAACACCACGATGATGCCGCCGACCAGGCCGGCGACCCAGGAACCGACCATCGTCATGTTGCCGCAACCTGCGGTGATGCTCACCAGACCGGCAAGGATGCCGTTGATGATCATCGTGAGGTCAGGCTTGCCAGACGTAATGGTGGACACGATCGTGGCGCCAATGGCTCCACCAGCTGCGGCAAGGGTGGTTGTCACGGCCACATAGGCAACCGTTTCGTCCATCCCAAGCACAGAGCCTGGGTTGAAGCCGTACCAGCCGATCCACAGGATCAAGGCACCCAGTGTGGCGATGGCCATGTTGTGGCCAGGAATGGCTTGGGTGCGGCCATTCACGTACTTGCCGATGCGGGGTCCGAGCAGCATGGCACCCACCAAACCGGCCCAGGCACCCACGGAGTGAACGATGGAAGAACCAGCGAAATCGATGAAGCCCATCTCAGCCAGCCAGCCACCGTTCCACTGCCATGAGCCGGAAATCGGATAGATGAAGGCGGTGAGAACAAGCGCAAAGATCACGAATTCGCCGAACTTGACGCGTTCAGCAACAAGTCCAGAAACGATGGTTGCGGCAGTTCCTGCAAAAGCAGCCTGGAAAAGGAAATCAACGGAGGGAACAAGACTTCCATCCGTGACCATCTCAGGGGTCACTGTTGGATCAAAAAACAGTCCAAAAGCCCCACCCTTGCCGTAGTAGAGGATTCCGTCCCAGAAAGCACTGCCATACATCAGCGAAAAGCCGATGAACCAATAAGCAGTCACCGCCAGTGCGAACACAAAAAGGTTCTTGGCGAGGATGTTGACGGCGTTCTTTTGGCGACACATCCCGGCTTCCACCATGGCAAAACCGGCGTTCATGAAGATCACCAAAATGGTTGCTATGAGCAACCAAAGGTTGTTGGCGAGAAACGCAGCGTTGAGATCGGGAAGTTCAGCAGCGTGAGCAGTCAGGTTGAAGATGCCCAGACCCAAAAGGGCCACAGGCACGCAGGCAAGCCAGGTAAGCGAACGGTTTGTGCGGAAACCGCGAATGCTCTTCAGGAGAAGCATCGGTCCGTTCAGGAGGCTGACCTCCTGAAGCCGCGACTTGCTCCGCCTTGAAGGCGTATGCAGAGCAGTTGTCATGAATGAGGAGCAGGGCTGCAATCACAGTGAGGATTTCCTCACCGCTTAGTTAGCAATGTGCACGTCGACAGGCACATGGCAAGTGTCTGTTGTTACACAAACGATGCTGGGTATTGCAAATTGTGCATAGCCGGTAACGAACGCTGCATTTCAGTCGCTAAGGGGTTTTGGAAGGCACACATCCCTCATCCCTTCCCAAAGCACGCGGTCGGATTCGAAGCGAAAACAGCAGGGAAAGACTTCGACGCCGCAAGCCACAGCTTCGCGGAAGAGTTCTCCATAGCGCGGGTCAGCGCTGTCGCCCGGGGCAAAAGCTGTGACATCCGGTCGGCTGAGGCATGGCACCAGCACGCCTCGGGCTTCCGGAAGTACATGCATCAATTCCTGCAGGTGTTTCTGGCCGCGTTCGGTGACGGTGTCGGGGAACAGGGCCAAGGGCCCATCACTCCAGGTGGTGTTCTTGACCTCCAGGTAAATCGGCCTTTGATCCTTCGCATTAGCGTCTGGTGTCAGCAATAGGTCGATGCGGCTACGGCGGTTCTCCCCGTAGGCCACCTCAGCCCGGATTCCAGCGATCGGACCTAGCTGGGCCTCCAGGCAGCCGGCTTCGATCGTTGCCCGGATCAAACGGTTGGGTAGAGCGGTGTTGATGCCTACCCAGCAGAGCTTTCCGTCGGCACCTGGCACCTGCGCCTGCTCCCAGGTCCAGGCCAGCTTGCGCTTGGGGGAGGGGGCATAGCGCATCCGCACCTTGCCACCGGGATGCAGCACCCCAGTCATGGGACCGGTGTTGGCGCAGTGGGCAGTCACCATGGTGCCGTCTGCAAGTTCAACATCCGCGAGGAATCGTTTGTAGCGCTTGATCAGCACGCCTTCCGTCAAGGGTTCGAACTGGAGCAGCGGGGTGACGGTCATCGGGGCGGGCTGACTGCCGTCATCGTGCCTTGTGGATGCACCGAGAATCCCCGCAAGTAATGGAAGAGGCCTGCGGGCGTCAATGGCGAGATCCCTCAAGCGCATTGCCCTGGTGGTCACCTACGGCACCCTCCTGAGCAAAGGGGGTGGGTTGATTCGCCAATTAGTGATCGCTGCCGCTTTCGGCGTTGGTGCGGCCTATGACGCTTACAACTACGCCTACGTGTTGCCTGGCTTTCTGTTGATCCTGCTTGGAGGAATCAATGGGCCTTTCCACAGCGCCATGGTCAGCGTTCTGAGCCGTCGCCCCCGCGAGGACGGAGCTCATATTCTCGCCGCGCTCAACACCACGGTGAGTGGCCTGCTTCTGGTGGTGACTGCGGTGCTGGTGTTGGCTGCTGATCCGTTGATCACGCTTGTGGGACCTGGGCTGACTCCCGAGCTGCATGGCATTGCCGTTGCGCAGTTGCAGGTGATGGCTCCTATGGCTTTGTTGGCCGGTTTGATCGGCCTTGGATTTGGATCCTTGAACGCGGCGGACGAATTCTGGATTCCTGCCATCTCTCCTTTGATGTCGAGCCTGGCTCTGATCGTTGGAGTGGGTCTTCTGTGGTGGCAATTGGGTGCCTCCATTGCCGAACCCATTCATGCGCTTTGGGGAGGCGTGGTGCTGGCTTTGGCCACGCTCGTGGGGGCACTGTTGCAGTGGTTGCTCCAGCTGCCGGCGCTGGCGCGACAGGGTCTAGTCCGTCTGCGCCTGGTGTGGGACTGGCGTCACCCTGGTGTTCGCGAGGTTTGGCGGGTGATGGGTCCGGCAACACTCTCGTCGGGGATGCTTCAGATCAACGTGTTCACGGATCTGTTTTTTGCATCGGGAATCTTGGGTGCAGCAGCAGGACTCGGCTATGCAAATCTTCTGGTGCAGACACCGCTTGGCCTGATCTCCAATGCCTTGCTGGTGCCGTTGTTGCCCACGTTTTCTCGACTGACGGCTTTAGAGGACAGGCCTCAGCTGATCGCCAGGATTCGCCAGGGGGTGATGTTGTCGACGGCCTCAATGCTGCCTCTCGGGGCCTTGTTCCTGGCATTGGCAGCGCCGATCGTGGCGCTCATCTACGAGCGGGGTGCCTTTGACCAGCAGGCTGTGCAGCTGGTCACTGGGCTGCTGATGGCCTATGGCATTGGCATGCCGGCTTACTTGGGCAGAGATGTGCTCGTGCGTGTGTTCTATGCCCTTGGAGATGCGACAACACCCTTTCGTCTGTCGGTGGCAGGCATTGGTTTGAATGTGCTTTTTGATTGGGCTCTGGTAGGAGGGCCAACACCCTGGGGACCTCAGCTGCCAATCAACTTCGGGGCGCCTGGACTTGTGTTGGCCACCGTTCTGATCAATCTCCTCACCTGTGTGGTGCTGCTGCTGGCCCTTCAGGCACGCCTCGGTGATCTTCCACTGAAGGAATGGGGCTTTGACACTCTCAAGCTCGTTTTGGCTGCAGTCGCTGCTGGTGTGCTCGCCTGGGGCATCAGTGCTGGCTTTGCTTGGCCGAAGGATTTGATTGGACGTGGCCTGCAGGTCGGTCTGGCCGGGAGTTTGGGGCTGCTGATCTTCGTTGGTCTCGGTCAGTTGCTCGGGGTTCCTGAAGTCAGCCAGATCAGTGGGGGGCTGCGGCGCCGGATCACACGTCGTTGAGTCGCACCTCGCGTTCCTCGCGAACCTGGATGGGTAATTCGAGATGCTGGCGTCCAATCACCTGGGGACCTTCCACAGACAAAATCCTTGCCTCGATCCCAAACTCGCGAAAGGCGCTATCGATCTCCTGGATCAAGGCTTTTTCAACCTGGGCTTCGGGATCCACAACCTTGCCAATCAGCCGTTCACCCAGCCGTCCGATTCTTTGGCGCACCACCTCTCTTGCGTTGGTCACCTCGATGATGAGCACGGGCACTCCAGGTTCCCAGCAACATTATCGGCAGTGGTCCTCAAGAATCTGCTCGAGTTCGCAAAGTTGCGATGATGGGAATAAGCGTGCCAGGGGCAGACGACTGCTCCCGCCTCCAATCGGAACCTGTACGGCTTCAAGGGCACGCCGGGCACAAACGGCGGCACCTTGGTCGAGGAGAGCACTGCACTCAATGGCAAGGGTTTCGGCTAGGCCTGCGTCTCTCAGATACAGATGCCAGCCCGCCACCTGCAGGTAAAGGCGATCGCCCAGAGCAGCGGTGAGGTCCTGTAGATCAGCGGCGTCCAGGGTCATGGCGATGGCGTGGCTGCCGTCATGTTGCTCTCAGGTTGCGGAGCTGTCCGCCTCCTTGCCTGGACGTAGGCGAAGAACGATGACCAGATTGGTGATGAGCACGCCGAGCCAGAGCTCGGTGAACAGATCGAGATGACCCCAGGGATGGCGCATTTGCTGGATGAACCACAGGCCACTGTTCACCGCTGCAAACACCATGGCGTGCAGGACGAAATTCACCACCCGACTGAAGTGCCTGTAGGTGGGATCGGTGGGGTCGGCGGGGCCGTACCAGCGGATGGGCATGGGGATGGGCCGTTGCAGTGAAGTGATTGTGGCGTGGGGATGGACCCCGGTTGACGAAGGGCACCCCAGTGGGGTCAGATGGTGTCACGCCAGCGCTTGTAGCTCAGCGGATTAGAGCATCTGACTACGGATCAGAGGGTCGGGAGTTCGAATCTCTCCAGGCGCGCTTTCAAACTGCCTTCGGGCAGTTTTTTTTTGACTTTTTTTGCTCACAAGGCCCGTTGCTTACGATTTAGGCAACGCAACATTGCAAGGCATGACGGATTTTGCTTCGGCCCCGATCAATGCATCCTTGGCCGCGATGGATCCGGCCATTGCCGGTCTGATCGATCAGGAGCAGAAGCGGCAGGAGACCCACCTCGAGCTGATCGCTTCGGAGAATTTTGCGTCCCGCGCTGTGATGGAAGCGCAGGGCTCGGTGCTCACCAACAAGTACGCGGAAGGGCTTCCGAGCAAGCGCTATTACGGCGGTTGCGAGCACGTTGATTCGATTGAAGAACTGGCGATCGAGCGTGCGAAAGAGCTCTTCGGGGCTGCTTGGGCCAATGTGCAGCCCCACAGCGGCGCTCAGGCCAACTTTGCAGTGTTTCTGGCCCTGCTTCAGCCTGGCGACACGATCATGGGCCTGGATCTGTCCCACGGAGGCCACCTCACGCATGGTTCGCCGGTCAACGTCAGCGGCAAGTGGTTCAACGTTGTCCAGTACGGGGTCGACAAGGATTCCCAGCGTCTGGACATGGAGGCCATCCGCCAGCTCGCGCTGGAACACAAGCCGAAGCTGATTGTCTGTGGTTATTCCGCTTATCCGCGCATCATTGATTTCGCTGCCTTCCGTGCCATCGCCGATGAGGTCGGGGCCTATCTATTGGCCGATATGGCACACATCGCTGGCCTGGTTGCGGCTGGTGTGCATCCCAGCCCCATACCTCACTGCGATGTGGTGACTACGACCACGCACAAAACACTCCGGGGACCTCGCGGAGGTCTGATCCTCTGCCGGGATGCCGAGTTTGCTAAGAAATTCGACAAGGCGGTCTTCCCTGGCAGTCAGGGTGGCCCCCTTGAGCATGTGATCGCTGCAAAAGCCGTGGCGTTCGGTGAGGCTTTGCAGCCTTCGTTCAAGCAATACATTCAGCAGGTGGTGGCCAATGCCGCAGCCCTCGCGGAACGTTTGATCGCTCGCGGTATCGATGTGGTGAGCGGCGGCACTGACAATCACGTCGTGCTGCTCGACCTGCGAGGCATTGGCATGACCGGCAAGGTGGCCGATCTCCTGGTCAGTGATGTGCATATCACGGCCAACAAAAACACCGTTCCCTTTGATCCTGAATCCCCCTTCGTAACGAGCGGTCTACGTCTTGGAACCGCCGCGTTGACTACGCGTGGTTTCGATGTCGAGGCCTTCCGCGAAGTGGCTGATGTGATCGCGGATCGTCTCCTCAACCCAGAGGATGACGCGGTTCAGGCCCGATGCCTTGAACGGGTGGAAAGCCTCTGCAGCCGCTTCCCTCTGTACGCCACAGCGGCTGAGCCAGCGCTTGTCTGACTGGACCATGGCCCCCTGGATCCTCTCCGGGGAGCTGCCTAGGATTGCCTCATTACGGCCCTTTCCGGGCTGCCACCTTCGGAGTTTTGCGTGACTCTCGCGAGCACTCCCCTCGCAGTCGCCATTGGGATCTTCGTCGTTTCGGCGTTGATCACAACGGTGCTTGCGCCGGTGGTGAGGCGGCTCGGATTACGGCATGGCTTCACCGACACGCCTGATTCCCGTAAGCAGCACAGCGTTCCCATGGTGCGACTGGGTGGTGTCGCCATGGTTTTGGGCTTTTGCTTGGCTCTTGGACTGACGTGGTTGTTCGGCGGGTTCGGACTGCTTTCGCCAGCACGCGATCAGTTGATCTGGACGACGCTCGCTGGCTCGCTCTGTTTCTTTGTGATCGGTCTGGCTGACGATCTCTTTTCACTGTCTCCATGGCCGCGGCTTGCAGGTCAAGTGGCCGTGGCCGTGGTGGTCTGGTCGCAGGGGGTGCAAATTGGCGCGATCGATCTTCCCTGGCTGTCCAGCAGTGCAGAGGCGGTGGTGCTTCCTGACTTGGTCAGCCTCCTGGCCACGGTGATCTGGCTTGTTGGCATCACCAATGCGATCAACTGGCTGGATGGATTGGATGGGCTTGCTGCCGGAGTGGCAGGCATTGCTGCCATCGGTCTGGTGTCGGTGAGCTTCTCATTGCATCAAGTTGCTGCCGCTTTTCTTGCAGCGGCACTCGCGGGATCTTGCTTCGGCTTCCTCCGTCACAATTTCAATCCCGCTCGCATCTTCATGGGTGACGGTGGGTCTTACTTCCTTGGATTCAGCCTGGCCGCCATCAGCATCGTCGGTCCTGCTAAGGGGCTGACCACCGTCAGCCTGCTGCTGCCGCTGCTGATTCTCTCCTTGCCATTGGCCGACATGTCAGCCGTGATCATGGGCCGGCTTCGCTCAGGGCGTTCTCCCTTCTATCCCGATCGTCGTCATCTCCATCACCGACTACTCCGGGCGGGCTTTAGTCATCGCCGCACCGTTCTGCTGATTTACGTCTTCACCCAGTGGCTGGCTTCTCTAGCGATGGTCGTTGCCAATGTGGAGATGCGTTTTCTCTGGCTCGGACTTGCCACCGCGATTCTGGTCGGCACCGTTGTGGTGATCCAGCGTCAGCGGGGCGCCGACCTCGATCCTGAAATGATGCTCACATCGAGCGAGTCATCGGTTCCGGAGGATTGTTCGCAGTCCTGCTATTCCGATCCCCATGGCTGAGACGATGCAGGCCTCCGGTGTGGAGATCCTCTGCATCGGTACGGAGCTGCTGCTGGGCAACATCCTCAATGGCAATGCCCGTTGGCTGGCAGAAGAGCTTTCGGCCTTGGGTCTGCCGCATTACCGCCAGACCGTGATTGGCGACAACCGTGAGCGATTGATCGCTCAGGTTCAAGACATCGCTAAACGCTCCCGGGTGCTGATCACCACCGGTGGGTTGGGACCCACCCCCGATGACCTCACCACCGAAGCGATTGCCGCAGCGTTCTCAATCCCCCTTGAGGAGCGGCCGGAGGTCTGGGCTGACATCACAGCGAAGTCACGTAGTCGCGGCCGTGAGCCGAGCGCCGAAACCCGCCGTCAGGCCCTGTTACCGCGTGGCGCAGATGTTTTGCCCAACCCCACTGGAACTGCACCAGGAATGATTTGGTCGCCCATCGAAGGGTTCACGCTCCTCACCTTCCCTGGTGTTCCCAGTGAGATGCGGGCGATGTGGCATCAGACAGCAGCGCCTTGGTTCCGGCAGTCCGGTTTGTCCAGTGGTGCTTACGTCAGCCGCATGCTGCGTTTCTGGGGGATTGGCGAATCTGCTCTGGCCTCGCAGGTCAGCGATTTACTGGACCAGTCCAATCCAACAGTGGCGCCGTATGCAGGACGCGGAGAGGTGAAACTGCGCATCACAGCGCAAGCCGCTTCCCAGGCCGAGGCACAACGTTTGGTCATGGCTACGGAAGACGATCTGCGCCATCGCACCGGCGAGCTTTGTTTTGGGGTCGATGATCAATCGTTGGCCGTCGTGGTGCTTGAGCAACTGCGTCGTCGCGGTCAGACCCTGGCAGTGGCTGAGTCCTGCACTGGAGGTGGCTTGGGCGCTGAGCTCACCGCCGTGCCCGGATCCTCAGATGTGTTGTTGGGAGGGGTGATTGCCTATTCCAATGCCATCAAGCATCGGGTGCTGGGTGTGCCGATCTCTCTGCTTGAGCAGGTCGGTGCTGTGAGTGATCCCGTTGCTCAAGCCATGGCGGAGGGTGCCCGTCGCCTCACTGGCAGTGACTGGTCACTTGCCATCACAGGGATTGCAGGCCCAGGTGGTGGCACCGAGTCCAAACCCGTTGGTTTGGTTCATCTCGCAGTGGCCGGTCCTGATGGATGTGAGAGTCACCCCATTCGGCTCGGGTCCAGCCGGGGTCGTGAATGGATCCGGATGGTCAGTGCCGGTGAGGCGCTCAACCGCCTACGTCTGCGGCTGATGGCTGCCGAATCCTGACGGCTGCCCATTTAGGGTTAACTGTTCACAGCTGGCCTGGAATGAGCAGCGGAACCCTTTACGACAAGGTCTGGGATCTGCATCGAGTCGCGGATCTTCCAGGCGGTGCCACACAGCTGTTTATCGGTCTGCACCTGATTCATGAGGTGACTAGTCCACAGGCGTTTGCAGCCCTTGACGAGAAAGGGCTGCCGGTGCGATGCCCTGAGCGCACGGTCGCCACCGTTGACCACATCGTGCCCACGCTCAGTCAGGCTCGTCCCTTCGAGGATCCTCTGGCGGAGGAAATGCTCACCACGCTGGAGCGCAACTGCGCACGGCATGGCATCACGCTCAATGGCCTTGGAAGTGGTCGACAGGGGATTGTGCATGTCATCGCTCCCGAGCTGGGCCTCACGCAACCTGGAATGACGGTGGCTTGCGGTGACTCGCATACCTCAACGCATGGAGCCTTCGGCGCGATTGCCTTCGGGATCGGCACGAGTCAGGTGAGAGATGTGCTCGCCAGTCAGAGCTTGACGATGAACAAGCTCAAGGTGCGCCGCATCTGGGTGGCGAACAGCCTCAGCGAGGGTGTGTTTGCCAAGGATTTGATCCTTCATGTGATCCGCACTCTGGGAGTGAAGGCCGGGGTCGGTTATGCCTATGAATTCGCGGGACCAGCCATCGAGGCCCTTTCGATGGAGGAGCGCATGACCCTCTGCAACATGGCGATTGAAGGTGGTGCGCGCTGCGGCTACGTGAATCCTGATCAGGTCACCTTCGATTACCTCAAAGGCCGTGCTGAGGCCCCTTCAGAGGAGGTTTGGGATCGTGCGGTGACGTGGTGGCGCTCACTGGCATCCGATGCAGATGCCTGCTTTGACGACGAGATTCGTTTTGACGCCGCCACGATCGCGCCCACGGTCACCTGGGGCATCACCCCTGGCCAGGGCATTGGTGTTGACGAGTGTGTTCCGGTTTCAGAGGAGCTCGAAGCAGCTGATCGCCCGATTGCGGAGGAGGCTTACCGCTACATGGATCTGTCACCAGGTCAGCCCATCGAGGGCATACCTGTTGATGTGTGTTTCATCGGCAGTTGCACCAACGGTCGACTGAGTGACCTGCAGGCTGCAGCGGCTGTGGCCCGCGGTCGCCACGTGGCTGATGGCATCAAGGCGTTCGTGGTGCCTGGTTCTGAACAGGTGGCCCGGGCTGCGGTTGAAGAGGGGTTAGATCAGGTCTTCCGGGAGGCTGGTTTTGAGTGGCGGGAGCCAGGCTGCTCGATGTGTCTCGCCATGAACCCAGATCGTCTGGAGGGTCGTCAGATCAGTGCCAGCTCCAGTAATCGCAACTTCAAAGGTCGTCAGGGCTCTCCCAGCGGTCGCACGCTGTTGATGAGCCCGGCCATGGTTGCTGCTGCGGCGATTGCAGGTCGAGTCAGTGATGTGCGTCAGCTGAGCTGATCCCTGCTCTGATCATTGTTTGTTGTTTTCTCAAGCCCCCATTGTCTGTTTCGTTCATGACTGAGACCACTGCATTCCCCCAGGGCCCGATCGTTCGGGTCTTAGGTCGTGGACTGGTGCTCCGGGGTGATGACATCGATACCGACCGGATTATTCCGGCTCGTTTTCTCAAATGCGTGAGCTTCGATGCTCTCGGTGATCAAGCGTTCGCGGATGACCGAACGGAGCTTGGCGGTGCGCACCCCTTTGACCAGGAGGTGCATCAAGGGGCTTCGATTCTCGTGGTGAACGACAACTTCGGCTGTGGATCCAGCCGTGAGCATGCTCCCCAGGCGTTGATGCGGTGGGGCATCAGAGCCGTGATCGGCGTGAGCTTCGCTGAGATTTTTTATGGCAACTGCCTGGCGCTTGGCATTCCCTGCGCCACCGCCAGTGTGGATGACATTCGCAAGCTTCAGGATGCTGTGGAGGCTGATCCAGCTGCCGAATGGAGCCTTGACCTCCAATCGCTGACGGTCAGCGACGGCTCGACGACTCAAGCGTTGGGCTTGCCAGGTGGCGCTCTCGACATGCTGCTCAGCGGTCAGTGGGATGCCACCGGTCAGCTGGTGGCCAGAGATGCAGAGCTCACCCGCACCATGGCAGGCCTGCCTTATTTGTACGGCTTTTGATTTCGCGGCGGACAGCTGAATGATTGTCTATGACTAAAAGAGAGAGGTTCCTCGGCCATGACTCAGTTCAGCTCTGTTCCAATGGCCGCTGCTCTGTTGGTGAGCTGTCTTTCCCCTTTGCACCTGCATGCTGGAACCGTCGAGCTCTTGCGGGTTGAACCTTATGGATCTCCAAGGGAGCGCTTGATTCAGTCCGGCAGCTGTGCTGGTTGTGACCTGCGCAGTGTTCGTCTGCAAGGTGCTCACCTCATTGGCGCCGATCTTCGAGAAGCCGATCTTCGAGGTGCTGATCTTCGAGAAGCCAACCTTGAAGGCGCTGATCTCAGCGGAGCACGCCTAGATGGGGCTGATCTTCAGGGAGCCAGTCTCAGCAATGCTGATCTGTCTGGAACGGATTTGAGGCGTGCCGATTTGAGGGGGGCGGTGGTGATCAATGCTTATGCACCCGATGTGCGCACTGAGGGGATGCGTTTTGCAGGTGCTGATCTCACTGGTAGCCACCTGATCTATGGCGGTGGCTCGGATTGATGCCCTTGAGCATCAGAACGGTCTCTCTTCCAATTCGTTGGGCAGATTTCTTGGGGTGTAAGGAACGAAGGGCCGACCTGTCCCTGTGAAGTTGAAATCATTCAACCGGAACCGGAAGCCGCCAATGCCTTCATAGGGATTGAAGTAGAACCCGAGGTCATAGCTACGGCGTTGCCAGCGCAGTTCGATATTGGAGTTGATCACATTGCCGTAGAAGTCTGATGCGGGATCGATGTTGACCCCCACGCCTGCATTGAGCAGTAACGGACCGGCCAGTTGTTGTGTGATGCCGATCCCGAGGGTGGCGAGATCAATCGCTTGATCGAATTTGAAGGGACTCTCGCCTTGCTTGAGGGTGCCTCCCCCTGAAATGGACAGCTGGGTGTAATCCAGGAATGGCTTGCTAAAGGTGCCGAGGGTCAGGGTCGGTCCACCCGTCAGGCTGATGGTTCCCTGGCTTCGGCCATCGCCGAATGCCGCCATGGTGCTGTTGATGTTGGTACGCAGGCTCAGGCCCGGAACAATGGCTACGGGCGAGTAGCGGTAAGCCGCTTCTGGGGTGAGTGCTGCAGGCTTGCCGCGCCAGAGCGGATAGCTGCTGTTCAGCGACCCATAGAAGTTCGCCCGCGTGGTGTCGATCAGCGGATTGTCGCTTGCGTTGGTCTCCGTGAAGCTTTCAGCTTGGTAGTTGCCGACGCCGAAACGCCAGATGTAGTCGTTTCTGAGCTTCCCCCACTTCCAATTGCCTTTCTTCTCCCCAAATACACCGAGAGCGCTGTAGACATCCGTCTCACCCAGTGAGCCGTTCCAGGTGCGATAGCGGTAGGCACCAAAGAGACGGGCTTCCACTTCACCCAGGAGGGGTAGTTCGACAAAGCGATTCACATCTCCCCAGAAGCGACTGCCGTTCAAGAAATTGCTGGGATTGAGGGTGCTGATGTCGGCTTCCGCCGTTGCCGTCCAGCCCATCACATCAGCGCTGAGCTCTGCTTCCAGGCCGAAGAGGTCACCCAGGCTGTTTGCCTGGGTCACTTTTGAGCTGTCAATCGAAGTGCCAGGACCCACATAGCTGGAGTTGTCTCCATTAATGGCGCGCTGCAGCATGAATTGTGGTTCCAGCTCCAGGGTGATGTCGCTTGAGAGCTCGATCGGACGAAGCTGTCGTCCCACATAGAAGCCGCTGCGGTCTTCATCGTCGACGCTCAAGACCCAGCGGTTTTCCACGTCCTCCTGTTGCTGAATCCGTTGGGTTCTGGAGACGGGGATCGGCAACCGTTCTTCAACGATCAGTCGGTTGCGCTGACTCTTGATCAGGATGTCGCCGTTCTCCACTTCCGTGGCGACGACATTTTCAGCATCAATGCGGGTCTGCGCAGGCGTGAAGGGATCGTTGGTGAAACCCATCCGATCGCTCGTCCAACCCTCGGGGGTGAGTTGCACGCGAGCAGCCTGAATTCGCCAGCGACTGATTTCTCCGCTGATCAGCTTGCTGTCTCCACGCTTGTTTAGTTGCGATGGCCTCACGCCGCCGTAGCGGTTCTGAGCCAGGGCCTCGCTGTTGCGCATGTCGTCGGAGCCTCCCTGAGTTTGCTCGATCACAAAGCGCTGTTGCAGCTGAATGCTGGTGATGCGTTGATCGAGGGCGGCGATGGCCTCACTGCGAAGCCGCTCCTGTTCCCGGGGGGAAAGACGAGATGCGCTGGTCTGGGCAAGGGGTTCAGGCGTCATCCCCGCTGTGGTTGCCGTTTGTGAGTCACGCACCGGATTTCCGAGAGTGACGTCTTCTAGCTGCTCGCTGAGTGACTGGGGTGCAAGCCTGGACGCTCGATCGGGATCTGGACATCCCAATGGTGGAGGCACTTCCGTGCCAATGGATGCCGGCTTGTCTTGCCCCCAGCGATACCGCACCCCCACGAGGTAGGCGTTGCTCCCTTCCTTCACGCCGTTGTAGGTGCCGAAGGCTCCGGAGCGGTGGTGGATGCGACCTACCAGTGAAAGCTGCTCTGACACGGTGGCCTCCAGTTCGAAGCCGAGGTAGTTGAGCAGTTGCGAAAAATTTTCTCGGTAGGTCTTCTCGTAGTTACTAACGGAGGTGTTGTAGCTGATTCCTTCCACGAAACCGAAGCTCAGCCAAGGCTGCACCCATAGGCGGGCTCCGATTCCGAGGATGCCCTCGCCAAAAAATTGCCCGGGCGTGTCAGCGTTAGGGACGTTTTGATTGAACGGTCCCCCCTGCTGGGTGTAGGCCTGGTGGCCGAAGAGATCCGCCTCAAGCTCCAGTTGCAACGGCCCCGCGCGCCAAATGCGTTTTTGCAGGCTTACGCCGAGCAAATACTCCGGTCGCATCCTGCCGTTGAACAGAAACGTGTCTCCGAAATTGGAGTCGATCATCTGCCCACCCCAAGCCGTAACGGCCCAGGGATGCGGGTGCCAATCGGGAATCGGGGGAAGCACGGCCGGGCAGGCGATGGCGTTTGACCGCGGTGGGGTGTCACTCGGCTCATTCGGTACCGCCCATTCCATCGCTGGCATGGGTTGCTCCTCTTCCCAGAAGCTTGCGCTGTCTCCCTGGGGACTGATGCGATTGGCCGTGCTGGATTCCAGCTCGATGTCGATCGATGTTGGGAAACCAAGCCCGGAGCTTTCGATAACCGGCAGCAGCGTGTTGGGATTGCGGGTTGGGTTCGCAGACCGACTGCCTCCCGCGTTCAAGGACTTGGTGCGAGTGGTGTCTGCTTCGCCCAGATTGTTGGGGAATGGGTTGAAATCAGCTGCTGCTGAGTCGAGGTCAAGAACGCCATAAACGTCCTCCATCGCGCCGTTGCGATGAACCAGGCTGAACCGCAGGGTGCTGGCCTGAAAATACTGAGCGCCTTTGCGATAGCGAATGTTGCCTCTGGCGAAGAGGCTGTTGAAATCGCTGTCAAATTCCAGCCGATCAGCCTGCAGAACGCCACCGTTGAGCATCAGGCGAACATTGCCTTCGGCGATGAACAGCTGTCGACGCGCGTCGTAACTCTGACGATCGGCTTTTAGCCTCAGTTCGATCGGCGGTTCAGGAACAGGGTCTGAATCAACTAGGGATTGTGACGCTGAATTGGCCACCAGAGACGAGATGCCATCTCTGTTTTGCAGGTTGATGACGTCGCTCGAGAGGCAGGGACGTCCTTGAACTGCAGCGATTGCCAGCAGGCCGGTAAACGTGATCGATGTCCGGAACGCTGACAAACCTGCGGCGCAGTGGCCGGTGATCCTCACATGGCCATCACGTCCAATTGGCTGGACATGACCAGTGTGCGTCGTGACCCTTCGACCCGAGCTTGGTCAGATCTGTCTTGGATTTAGATCCGATGGCCAATCAATCTTCCAGATCCTTGCGACTGGGTGTCCGGCTTGGATCACTCGCGAGGAATCCGAACACAAAGATTCCTAGGAAGAAGAAGACGACCGAGTAAACGGAGATCTTGAGGGCGAGCATGGAGACCGACCGGCGTCTTTACAGCGCCATCATCTTATGGGTCAAGGTTGGGAGATCACGATGCAGCCCCCTCCGGAAGCCCGACGATTGGCGTGGATTGAAACGTTTCGAAGTCGCAGCCGGGTGAATCTGCTGTCGTTCTGGCACCGCCATGGTGATCGCCAGCAGCGGTCTGTCTTGCAAGAGCCGTGGGGGGCAAAGGCCCGTCCTGACTGGGCTGAGCGGGGCTTATTGATCTGGCCACGTGGTGGCGCCTGGCTGCAGATCGAGCAAACGATTACCTGGCCTGAGCAGTGGCGGCCTTGCTTGGAGAGCTGTGAACGTCTCGAATTGAGCTGGTGGGCTGACCAGGTGCGTCTCTGGGTGGACGGTGATCTGGTGCATGAAGGGGATCTCTTCGATACCCGATGTCGGTGGGTGCTGCCGGATCACTGGCCTCATGGGCGTGGGATCCATGTGTTGCTGGAGCTGCGCAGTCCCTGCCACGACGATGGTGCTCTGATCACCAGTGCGTTGGTGCGTGAGCCAAGGCATCCCGACCGTGATCCCCAGGGATGTCTGCTGCCTGAGGCTCTCAGTCTGGCCGGCGTCGGGGTTGATGCCATGCCTGAAAGCTGGCTGACATGTCAGCCGGGGTCAGAGGAAGCAGTGGAGCTGGTGCGACAGCACCTCGCTCTCCTGCCAAGGGCTGCTGGAGGCCTGCATTGGGTCGGGCATGCCCATCTCGACCTGGCTTGGCTTTGGCCCGTCGCCGATACCTGGCAGGCGGCAGAACGCACGTTTCGTTCCGCTTTGCAGCTGATGGAGCAATTCCCTGAGTTGCATTTCGCGCATTCCACACCAGCGCTTTACAGCTGGATGGAGCGCCATCGTCCGGGGTTGTTCGCACGCATTCAGCAAGCCAGTCGCCAGGGGCGCTGGGAGCCCATTAATGGTCCTTGGGTTGAAGCCGATTGTGTGCTGGTGAGTGCAGCATCGCTTTGGAGGCAGTTTCTGCTGGGCCAGGAGGCCAGTCGTCGTCAGTTTCCGGAATGGCGGCATGACTTGGCCTGGCTCCCTGACAGCTTCGGTTTCGGAGCAGGCCTGCCAGCAGTTGCTCAGGCAACTGGTGTGCGTTGGTTCTGCACGCACAAGCTGGCCTGGAATGCAGAGAATTCCTTCCCCCATCGTCTGTTCCGTTGGCGCGGCAGAGGAGACGCAGAGGTGCTGGCGCTGATGCTGCCTGGGATCGGCACGAATGCCGATCCCTTGGCGATGCAGCAGGAACAGCAGAGCTTCGCGCTGGCCACTGGTGTGAACCAGGCGTTGTGGCTCCCTGGTGTTGGTGATCACGGCGGTGGTCCAACGCAGGAGATGCTCGATCAGCTTCAGCTTTGGAACGACCACCCTCAGGCGGTCTCACGCAGCGGCGGAACGGTGCGTGGTTACCTGCAAACGCTGGAGCCTTGCGCTGCGTCGATGCCGATCTGGCGGGACGAGCTCTATCTGGAGTTGCATCGAGGGTGTGCCACCTCGCGTCCTGATCAGAAACGCCACAACCGCACCTTGGAAAGGCTGCTCCGAGAGGCGGATCTGGTGGAGGCCCTTGGAGCAAGGACGATGCCAAGCAGGGACTGGGCGACGCTTCTGTTTCAGCAGTTTCATGACATCCTTCCTGGCACGTCGATTCCCGAAGTCTTCGATCAGGCGGAATCGCAGTGGCGTCGTGCGCGTCGTCAAGCGGCAGGGGCACGCACGGCCGGTTTACAAAGCTTGCTCGATGGCTCGTTCTCCACTGCAGCGCCATTGCCGCCAGGGGTGGAGCCTTGGGCCTGGTGTGGACTGCAGCCGTTGCGGCGTTGGTCTCCGCTCCTGAGGCTGCCGAGTGGTGACTGGCGGTGCGAAGGGCGTGACCTGCCGGCACAGCAGGCATGCGGTGGCGGTGTGTGGGTTCAGCTTCCGGAAGCTGAAGGCGTCGTGGCTTTACCGCTTGAGCGCAGGACTGATGTGATCGCTGATCGTGTTTTGCCTGTGAAGATCCGCCATCCCGTTTGGACGGATGCCATTTCAGAGCAGCACTGGCGTCTTGGGAATGGTCGGCTCACGCTTGAGGTGGATGAGCGCGGGTTGTTTCGTCTGCAGGATGCCCAGGGCGTGGATCAGCTCTCCGCTCCGTTGCAGATCAAGCGCTACCAGGACCATGGCGAATTCTGGGATGCTTGGGATCTTGCGACCGACTATCTGCAGCATCCGCTGCCACTGCCGCAGCGATGGCAGGTGGAGATGCTGGAGCATGGGCCACTGCTGGCGCGGATGGTTCTGCGCGTCTGCTTTGACGACAGCACAGCGCGCATGGACCTAATCCTGCGCGCTGATACGCCATGGCTTGAGCTGCAGCTCACCATCGATTGGCGTCAAACCCATGAACTGCTGCGCTTGGTCTGCCCGCTGGCTGATTCAGCCGTGCGCTGGGCAGCAGACACCAGTGGAGGCGTACTCGAACGACCTGCGATTGCCAAAACGCCTGGTGAACAAGCGCGATGGGAGTTGCCGGTGATTTCCTGGGTGGCCAGTGAGGCACTGGCGCCAGGTGGAGGCTTGGGTTTGCTGCTCGATGGGCCCCAGGGAGCGGATGCCGGACCGAATCATCTCGGTGTTTCCTTGCTGCGTGGACCAACCTGGCCGGATCCATCGGCCGATCACGGCCGGCATCGACATCGACTAGCTCTGATGCCCTTGCCACAAGGCTGGCAGCGGGACGGTGTTCCGCAGGCCGCCATTGCTTTTCGCGAACCCGGCTGGCAAGGACCGATGCGTTTGGCGGAGCGCTGGGAAGGTTTCCCGGCATTGCCTGATGGGCTCACACCCCTATCGCTGCGCTCCGAGTTGGGGCGCAGTGCATCCGTAAGGACGGTGGTATTGCAGGTGCTCAATGCTGGGGCATCCCGCGTGCTTTGGTCACCCCGTGGTTCCGGCTGGAGGCTGGAGGGTGGGGCAGATGCTGGACTGATTCCACCTGGGTCCCTGCGTGAACTCAGGCTGGTGCGTCAGTCCTCGTGATCGTCAAACGGATCGTCCAATCGCTTGGACGGCGGCCCGAAGGCTGTGTAGACCCCAAAACCGGTGAGTCCAAGCAGGGCGGCCAGAACCGCAATCGCCACGGACAAGGCCGGGGAGGAGCTTTCCATCACATCTCTCGACAGGATTGGCCCTCTTCTGGGCCAGGACCCCTACAGTATCCAGACTCAACTTCACCCGAGACTTCAGCGCCGCTATGGCTCAACGCACCCGTCTGGGCGATCTGCTCCGTCCCCTCAACTCCGAGTACGGCAAGGTTGTACCTGGCTGGGGAACCACTCCAGTCATGGGCATCTTCATGGTGCTGTTCTTGGTTTTCCTCCTGGTGATTCTTCAGCTGTACAACCAGTCGCTGATCCTGGAAGGCATCAATGTGAACTGGAATGGTGCCGGCTGATTCGGCTGTGTAGGTCCCTTCCATGAACATCTTTGGTATTGGCCTGCCTGAAATGGCAGTCATCGGCGCTGTTGCGCTGCTGGTGTTCGGTCCCAAGCGTTTGCCGGAGTTCGGTCGAACGCTTGGGAAAACTTTGAAGGGATTTCAATCGGCTTCAAAGGAGTTCGAGCGGGAGATCAGCAAAGCCATGGCTGAACCCGAAGAATTACCGGAATCAATCTCTGAGTCCAAGTCCTCGTCCACGGATACAGAGGGCTAAAACCTTGATGCAAAGTGGAGACCTCCGGCTTGTGGTTGGCCTGGGTAATCCCGGCGAAAAGTACTCCTCCACCCGCCACAACGTTGGCTTTATGGCTCTCGAGCAACTGGCTTCTCGCGAGGGGGGGCGGTTCAAAGCCATGACCAAGCTTCAGGGAGAACTGGCGGATGTCGGCTCAGGTGATTCCCGTCTGCGTTTGCTAATGCCGCAGACCTTCATGAATGAAAGCGGTCGCTCGATTCGTGCTGCTCTCGACTGGTTCGGTTTTGAGATCCCACAGCTGATCGTGCTTGTGGATGATATGGATCTACCGCTAGGCCGGATGAGGTTGCGTGCTGGTGGTGGCGCTGGCGGTCATAACGGCTTGAAAAGCACCATTCAGCATCTAGGAACGCAGCAATTCGCCCGTTTGCGCATCGGGATTGGTGCTCCTGGACGCACCCCTGAAGAGCGTCGTGCCCGCACGGTTTCCCATGTGCTTGGTCAGTTCAATCGTGACGAGGAGCCGCTTCTCAATGATGTGTTGCGTGAGGTGCTCAGAGGGCTTGAACGCATTCAGCGACAAGGTCTGGATCGTGCCGGTAATTATCTCAACGGACTGAATCTTGCTCCGGTGGCAGAGGGTGAAGCAGGCTGATGGCACGGTTGCCAGCTACCACGGCTCACCTGCGGGTGCATCACCAGAGCTTCCGTGATCAATGCCTTCAGGGCGAAGTCCAAGCAGGCGGATTCAACTGGGAATTCCAGTGGTTCTTTGATCGCGGTGAACTTTGCGTTGAACCTTCGCTCGGCCGCGCTCTGATTCAGGACGCTCTTCAGCGGTTTTTGGTTAAGTCGGATTATCGGCTAGAGGCTGGAGGGGACTACAGCTTCACCGTGAGGGCCCGGTTCTGATTGGCGACGGTTTCAGCCATTGCAACTGGAACCCCAGGTCCTCTTCCAGCATCACCAGAGCAGCGACCGCGTCCAGTTCATCTGGCGGCAGTTGAAGACCAAGGGGCACAAGCCTGCGCCATCCACGCGGTGTCCATAGTTGCCAATACCGGGATCGTGCCTTCAAGGTCGTGCCCCGTTCATCGACCATGGTCACAGGCAGGTCGGCCGGAAGTTGCGCGATCCAGTCGTCACTGGAGGTGCCATTGCCCATGATCAGTCGTTCCGGAGGCGTGGAGCGTTGCCAACGTTTCAGCGTGTCGACCACGGCATTTACAGGAAGCACATGCCCTTCGATCACGCAGCGTTGATCCAGGTCAACCAGCACCAACCCGCACTTGCTTCGGCCTGGATCGAGAGCAGCAATCCAGCTCATGGGCTCTCGGCATCTGAGTTGGCGTTGAAGTTTCGCTTGATTCTGAGCTCGATCACCACTGGATCGGCCGTTTCGCTGCGGCGTAACGCAACCGCTTCGAGTTCAACGCGTCCCCGTCCAGGCTCGATCAGCTCCTTGGCGAGGCGATTGAGTGCATTGCCGTCAAATTGCAATCCCTGGCTGAGGGAGCCCCGGCGCTGAGCCTCGGCCAGCGTTGATGCAAGCAGCAGGTTGAGCCGGTTGCGGATGGCTTCTGGATCGCGTTCGTCACGGTTGATCGCAGTTGTGGCAAGCACTTCACCTTCGATGGTGATCGTGACATTCGGACGCACATCCGGGAAGGCATACACCACCCGTTCACCACGGAGCACATTGGCGGCGGAGCGCAGGAGCACGACCCAGGTGCCGGGCTTGCGAATGGCCTGTTCGAGCCGGTTGATGTCCTGTCTTGGTACCAAGAGAAGTTGGCGATCCGGGGTCTCCCCAGGCAAAACCTGTTGATAAGCCCGTTGGTTGGCTTCTCTCAGGATCTGGTCGATGACCTGACGTGCCTGGTCTGGCCGTTCGAGTTTGAGGGTGACCGTGGCGAGAGGCTGACCACTGGTGATCGCCACATTGCCCCGTCTCAGGGCCAGCAGATTGTCCTCTAGTTGCAGCAGTTCAGCCTCGCCGGCTCGAATCTGTTCCCGCACGGCGTTCAGTTCGGCGTCTGTGCGCTGGATTTCAGCATCACGATTGCTCACGTCCTGGCTGAGACGTCGACGTTCGGCTTCGAGGCGACGGGTCTGTTCTTGCAGTGGTTGCAGCGTGCTTCGCAATTCGTTGGCACGGGCTTGGGCATCAGCCAGACTCTGCCGGGCTTCGATTTCGTCGGTGCGGGCCTGCTGGAGCTGGTCGCGTGAGGTTTGCTCTGCTTTTCGACTGGCCTTCAAGGCCGTGCGGCTGCTGCGCAGACGAGCCTGAAGTTCATTGAGTTCGAATAGGCCGACCCGTAGCTGGCGGCTCACAAGCAGCATCAGACCAAGCGACAGAACGCTGATCAGGCTTCCCGTGAGCACTGTGATCACCACAGCGGTCTGGCGCGGGCGCAAGCCGAACAGACTCAATCTGGCCTTCCCTACCTTTGATCCCAGGCGATCTCCGAGTGTCGAGAGCACCCCGCCCAGGATGAGAAGAGTCAGCAGAAGCAACCAGCCTGTCACGTGCTCTCAACCATGCGGCAGGCCGCTGAAGTAGTGCCCATCTTCACCCGTCGAGCACTTAGCTAAAGCGCTTGGCTAGTGCGATGGGGTCAAGAACGGTGATCTTTTTGCGGTCGATCTCCACCAGACCTGAGTTGCGTAGGTCTCCCAACAGCCGGGTGATCGTGACCCGTGTGGAGCCGATGGCTTCGGCGATGGCCTGGTGGGACAAACGCAAGTCGATCGTGATGCCTTGCGTGCTGGGAATGCCGAAATCGCGGCAAAGCACCAACAGAAAACTCACCAGTCGCGACGACATGTCGCGATGGGTGAGTGTTTCGATCATGGTTTCAGTCTGGAGAATGCGGCTGGACAGGCCTTGCAGAAGGAGGAGGCCGACGCTGGTGTCAGCTTCGATGGCTTGGCGCACGGAGCTGGCAGGCGCCGTGACCATCTCCACGCGTGTGAAGGCCACGGAGTGATAAAAGCGGTCGGAGCGATGACCGGTGAGCAGCGAGAGCACGCCAAAAAGACTGTTTTCTCGCAGCAGCGCAACGGTGATTTCCTCGCCGGATTCATAGACCCTGGACAAACGCACGGCGCCCCGGCGGATCAGGTAAACGCGTTCCGCCGGGTCGCCCGGGAAGAAAATCGTCTTGTTCCGTTCCACCATTTCGGTGCTGGCACCTTCGAGATCACGAATGACCTCCAGCAGCGTGCGACTCGAAGGCGTGGGTGCGTTGGTCAGGCTGGTTTCAGGCATACGACCAGCTTGAGGGACGGTACGGCTGAATCCGCGCATCGCTTGAGCCATCTCCACCCGGCTGATGGTGGGAAGTTACGGAGCGATGCAGGGTCACCCTGTAGCAATCAACACGTTTCACACGGCTTGTCAGTCTTGGAGAGCCTTTTGCTGTGATGTCATCAGCTGATTGAGGCCGGGTTCGGCCAGATCCAGCAGGCGATTCAGTTGCTGGCGACTGAAGGCGGCACCCTCTGCTGTGCCTTGCAGTTCCAGCAAATCCCCGGCGTTGTTCATCACCACATTCAGATCCACATCGGCACGACTGTCTTCGCTGTAGTCGAGATCCAGCAGAGGGGCGCCATCCAGCAGGCCGACGGACACAGCGGCTACCTGCGCTTGCACAGGGTTGCTGCTCAGGCGGCCCTGGTCCACCAGACGTTCGCAGGCTTTCTGCAAGGCCAACCAGGAACCGGTGATGGCCGCGGTTCTGGTGCCTGCATCGGCTTGAATCACGTCGCAGTCCACCAGCAAGGTGTTTTCTCCGAGCGTTTCCATGTTGAGGCAAGCCCGCAGGCTGCGACCGATCAGGCGCTGAATTTCTTGCGTGCGTCCGGAAAGCTTCATCAGCTCCCGTCGCTGACGCTCTGGAGTAGACCCTGGCAGCAGGCGGTACTCAGCACTGAGCCATCCCAGGCCTTGATCCCGTCGCCAGCGGGGAACGCCCTCTTCATGGCAAATGCTGCAGAGCACTGCGGTTCGGCCGGTGCGAACGATCACGGAGCTCAGGGCAAAGCCCATCGGATCCCATTCCACCGAGAACGTTCTCAAGTCGGCGGGCAGCCGGCCATCGTTGCGGGAGGTCTCGCTCATCGGTCAACAGCGGGTGTTCATGAGCCTGCCACCTGGCATGAGACACCAGGGATGGTGTCGAAGGTCTTGTGAATCGCATTTTCACCGCTAGATTCGAATTCCGCTGGCTGTTGTGGGCCGGCCCAGACGACTGCGATGACCGCAAGCTTGAGCTCTAGCCATCGATCCCGCGACAGGAGCGGTGCCGATCACGGGGCATTCGAGCGCTCGCGTCTTCAGTCGTTGCCGGTTCTCGACCCACGCCCACCCCTGCATTTGGTGGCGCCTGAAGGGCAGCTTCAGGTGCATACCGCTCCTTACCGCGGCAGTTTCGGCACTGTGCTTAGTCAGGCATTGCGCAGCGCCGGTTTGGGAAGCAGGGTCGCGGTGGTGCAGTTTCTTAAAGGGGGTGTTGCTCAAGGCCCTCAGGCTGCGATCACCTTGTGTGATCGCATGACTTGGATGCGTCCGGCTGTGATGGAGTGCTTATCGCAGCCGGCCAGTGCATCTGAGCCAGCCACGATCGATGCGGTGCAGGCGGTCTGGACTGTCTGCCGTGCTCATCTCACTCGTGGCGATCTTGACCAGCTCGTGCTGGACGAGCTGGGTTTGGCCATTGCGCTGGGGTATCTGGATGAAGAGGATGTGCGTGCCAGTTTGGAAGCTCGTCCCGGATCGATGGATGTGATCATCACAGGGACGTCTATTCCTGAGTCCCTGATGGGGCTTGCGGATCAGGTCACAGAACTGCGCCGGGGTTTCTGATGCTCAAGAACGACCGCTGGATCACGGAACAAGCTGCTTCCGGCATGCTTGAGCCGTTTCAGGATGGCTTGGTTCGTCATCTCGACCCTGATCATCGAGAGCATCCGGTGCTCAGTTTTGGATGTTCGTCGTATGGCTATGACCTGCGGTTGTCGTCTCAGGAGTTTTTGATTTTCAAACACGTGCCAGGCACGGTGATGAATCCCAAGCGGTTCAACCCAGCCAACCTGGAGCCCACCGAACTGCATCGGGATGAAGACGGTGAATATTTCATTCTTCCGGCCCATTCCTATGGGCTTGGTGTGGCGCTGGAGAAAATGAAAGTGCCGCCCAACATCACGGTGATTTGCCTGGGTAAGAGCACCTATGCACGGTTAGGCATCATCGTGAACACCACGCCAGCAGAGGCCAGTTGGGAAGGTCATCTCACGCTGGAATTCAGCAACAGTTCCGGAGCCGATTGCCGGATTTACGCCAACGAAGGGATCTGCCAACTGTTGTTCTTTGAGGGTGATCCCTGTGACACGACTTACAGCGACCGTCAGGGCAAATACCAGCATCAGCCTGAACGGGTGACGCTGGCGAAAGTTTGAGCAGTACGGAGACCTAAGACCTCAGGGCGCGAGACGTGCCCTGTGAAGCCGTGTTTTTTCATACCAAGCGGCGAATTCCGGGGCCCATTGCTGCAGATGCGGCCACATCAGATCGCAGAGCTCACGGATTTCTTGCTGAGCGTCGAGCTTGGCTCGGAGGTCCATGAAATGGAGGAAGGCTCTCAAGCTGAAGCTCACCACAAAGTGCTGGCGGTAGTCGAAAGGAAGGATTCCGCGGGCGTGCTCTTCGGCGAAGCCAGAGCGCAGGAGGTCGCGGTAACGCTCGGCTGCTTGCCGGCACAGGGTCAGATCGTCAGCTCTCAGTGTTTCGCTGTAGGTGTATTTCTTCCCCTGGCGATCGCTGTAGTCCCCCACAGGTCGCAGGTAGAACACCTCCTCTAGTTCCAGCTCTCCCTCGGCGGCACGGCAGATACGTTCGCCGGTGTAACGCATCGACTGCACATCGAAGCTCACTCCAACACGGTGGGTCCGTGCTTGCTGCATCACTGAGTGGGGGAACCAGCCCACATTCAGCACGATCTGGGCATGCTCCAAAGGTCCGTAGTGCCCACGTTCTCCAGCAAGAAGACGCTTAACGCAGATTTCGCCAGCACGGGTCTCATCCGGCCATTGCTCTCGGTCGCCTGCGACGAACCCTTCGCTGTAGTCCTGATGCATGCCTGCATAGACACACTGCTGGGGGTTGGGTGTAGCGGAGATCAGGTCAACCCTGAAGCGGCAGTCCATGGCAGCGGTTGAGTTGTGGGGAGGGGATGTCGGCTGATCATGGCCGCATCGGATGGCTTTGGGCGGACTTTATGAGTGGCTTCGTGGTCCGGTGGCGTCAAAAGAGGCAGGTTCCGGTAAGGGGCTGGTGCTGCCGACGCCTGCGAGGACCGGCAATGGACTGCTGTCCAGTAAGGAACTTGCGATGGCATTCAGCTCGCCAGCACTGCGGCCACCGAGAGATTGGCCTCGCATGCTGCCGTCGGCAGCGAACAGATTCAGCTGGGGAATGCCTGTGACGTCGTAGCGATCTGTGAGATCCAACCAGCGAGGGTTGTCGATATTGACCAGCACCACATCCAGGGCTGAGCCGTGCTGCCGTTCCATCTCAAGCATGGCTGGCGCCATCTCGCGGCAGACCTCGCACCAGTCGGCGTAGAACTCCAAGATCGTTGGTCGACCATTGCTTAAGGCAACTTCCGGAGGCAGAGATCGTCGCGCCAGTTGGTCCAACGGTGATTCCAGGCTGCCACCGTTGCGGAGTAGGAAGAGACTCACGGCCAAGGCGATGGCTGCCAATAGCAACAACCCTTTTTGCAGAGGCGTGAGGCTGGCGCTTGGAGAGCTGTCGGTCATCGTCGACTGACATCGGGATCACCACTCTGACAGGACAAACCGCTTGCCGTTGCTAGCGTCTGAGCGCAGAAAACAAAGCCCAAACACGTCGTTAATCCGCCGCGAATCTGCCATCAAGCTGATGTTCGTTCTGCGATTTCTGTTTCTGCCGCTGCGGGCGCCGCTCTTGCTCGTGTTGTTTGTGGTGTCTCTGTTCCTGGGGCATCACTGGGCCATTCAGGAAACATGGCTGGCCGAGGCCCACTCCATTTCCGTCAACGCCTTCTGGGCCATCGAATTGACTCAGGCTCTGGTGGTCGTGGTCATCTGCACCATGCCTGATCTGCTGTTGCGGCAGCTGTCGCTGCTGATGGCCTCAAGCCGTGTGCTCAGTCTTGTGGTGACCCTGACGTTGGTGATCACGGTGGGCCTTTATGTGCTGAGCCTCAGCCTGTTGTCGGATGTTTTGATTCTGGCGTCTGCGACGTTGCTGGCACGCCTTGACCTGAGCCGCATCAAAGTGGTTCCTCCCCCGCAGCTCTTGGCCTTCTGGCTGGCGCTGATTGTTGTCTCTGGCATCTGGATTGGTCACGGCCTTCCGAATCCCGCTGCTTCACTCAGTGCAGCGATCATCAGCTGAATTCAACTGGTGATAAGCCCATAGATTGCCGAGCACTTTTTTGGTGTAAAGACGCGTTTCCGGGTAGGGGATGCGTTCTGTCCAAAGCTCGGGATCGTCATCCAGTTCGGGGCTCACCCACGACGCAGCAGCTCCCGGGCCGGCGTTGTAGCTCGCGGCGACAAGCCATGGGTTGCCGTCCCATTGCATTAGCAGTGCTGCTAGGTAGCGGGCTCCTAGAACGGCATTGAGATTCGGCTGGCGCAGTTGTTCGTTGCTGAGGGGCTCTCCTGCCATCTCGGCGGCTGTTGCTGGCATCAGTTGCAACAGACCCTGGGCGCCCACGGGGGAGGCCACGGCTGGCGAGAAGCGTGATTCCTGGCGGGCGATCGCCAGCAGCAGGTCAATGTTGACCTTTTCCTGTTGGGCTGCGTCCTGGAACTGGGCCAGCAGTGGCTTGGGATGTTGGCTTTCGTGCAGGAGTTGTCGGGTCGAGCAGTCGGGATTTACCAGGCGCAAGCTGGATCTCCATAGGCGACTGAGACCGCTCCAGTAATCATTCACGCTCAGCAGTAGCCGTCCTTCCACCAACAGCTCCTGTGGTGAGGGATTGCCATCACCTTCGCGTTCGCGGCTTTGCCAGGTTTCCAGGGCTTCGCGGTTCCAGCCCAGGCGCCACAGCTGATCGATCAAAGGATCGCCACTGTTGAGCATCGACCAGGCTTGGCCGCGATCAGCTCTCCCCTCCGCCTCCAATTCGCTGACGGCCTGATCGTCAGACAACACCGGGAGGGGTGCCCCGTTCAAACGGGCTTCAGCCCGCCAGGTGTAGTAACCGGGTGGTTGCGTTTTTACTAGCGCTTCCCAGATCTGCTTAGCGGCGTTGTCGTTGCCGAGCTTGAGAGCACTGAATCCCCGCCAGAACTGTTGGCGAGCACTCAGTGGGTCGGGTAGGTGCTCCTGAGGAATCGCGTCCAGCCAGATTTCCGCCTGTGCCCATCGGCCTTTGAGCAAGGCCTCACGTGCAAGATCCCACTGCAGTTGCCAGCTGGCTGGCTCGTCGGGCCAGCGTCGTAGAACCGCGCTTCCACCCTCGCCGCCGGCCAATCGCACCCGTGCTGCTGCCACAGCCACGGAAGTTTTCTGCAAAGACTCGGGCAGTGCATCGAGCAGTGCGGGGTTGGGGCGTAGAGGCTCACTTAACAGCGCGGCGGCAGTCATGGCTGCCGGGTGGTCTGGTTGATCTTGGGCGAGCTGAAGCAGCATCGCTTCACCCCTTTTTTGCTGCATGGGGTTGCCCCGCAGCAGGCTGCGGCCAATCGTGAGGGCTTGCTCGGGAACGAGGGGGGTGCCTTGTAGGCAGAGCTCCGCAGCTTTGCCATCGCCGAGTTCGGCAAGGGCGCCGGCCAGCTGAAGACGCTCCTCACGTTCCATTCCCTGGCCGGTGATTCTTCCGCAGGCCTGACGCAGCAGGGATTGCGCTCCTGGCCATCGGGGACCCCACCGGGCCAGGTGCAGCGCACTGGTGAGAACACGTTGCTGATCAGCATCGTCTGGCAGTTCAGCTGCAGCGGCCAGGGCTGCGTCATGGCCAGGTTGTTGACGCAGTAGCTCGCGATGGAGCTCGGCTTGGTCTTGGCCAAGGTGATAACGAGCATCAGCGCTGGCCGCAGTAGCGGGAAAGCGTTGGAGGAGTGCAAGCCAGAGCCGCTGCTCTTGGGCCTTCAGCCCCAAAGCACGTGCTGCCAGTGCTTGTTGTTTGAGTGCGACAGCCGCGAGGGGGGCAGGCCCCCAGGCCTGGCCTCGCAGCAGACGCCATCGACGGTTGGGTGATGCGGCGCTGCGACTGGCCAGCAGGAGTGCCGCTTCCCTTCGCTGCTGGGGTTCACGGGACCACCGATAGCGGTTCCAGAGCTCGCTGTCATTCAGCTGGGGTGTGAGTTGGATCTGCTTAATGAGCAGCAGCTGGCGGCCGCCTGTGATTGCAAGCACAGCAAAAAGTGAGGTGCCGCCGAGAAGCAGCAGGCCGCGAATGCGGGTGAGTCGAGCGCTCAAGCCAAGGCACTGAACTGCTGGCATTCTGCGGCCATGGATGCTGATTTGGTTGTTGGCTTAGTCGCCGATTTGCTGCTCCAAGCTCTCCATTAAGGCCACGATCGCTGGCTCATTGGCGTTTTTCTTCAGAACCACCAGGTTTTCGGTGTAGGTGTAAGGCTCGAAGTGCTCATTCACTTGCCATGGAAGTGGATGAGCCAACCGCATTTCAGGTGTGAGATAAGACATCACAAAGCCTTGTCGTGAATGCTGTGATAGCCGAAGATCACTGGCTTGATTTCGGTTGGGCTCGTTGATGGATTCCAGCTGTTTGAGCCATTCTTTCGAGCGCTCAAGGCAACTTGTAGGCAGGAAGGGCATCAGCTTGAGTTCCAGGCAACCGTTCTCCAGGCTCCAACGGAAGTGATCCTGAAGCTCGCCTCGACCCTGATCGTTCTTGTTCAGCAGGTTGATGTTGATTGGGCGTTGATGCAGCTCAACCACGATCAGATCGTCGCGCTCGCGAGGCATCTGTGTAGGTGTGGCCAGACAGGCATCCAGCACGTGTTCTCGCAGCAGTGTGACGGGATCCGTGCAACTGAAGTCTGCTCGGGATGCGTTCATGGTCCAGCCCTCGGGAAGAACAAGCCCGCCGCTGTGCTGCAGCCAGTAAGGAACTTGAAGGCGAAGATGTTTCCGGCGTTTCAGTCGTGCCAATTGGTGCACTTGCCGCTCCAGATTCAGAAGCTGCAGATCACCGCACATCACCAACGCATATCCACTGCGCTTCAGTTGAATTCCGAATTGTTTGAGAACCTTATGGTTGCGGCGGGAGATGGTGCTTTGGCTTGTGTAATCAACATCTGCAGCATGGTCCGTTGATCCCAGCCAGAGGGTCAGATCGAGAGCAGTGAGCTGTTCTTCGGTGACCATCCAGCTAAAACCGATGCCCGTTTTTCGATGATATGTCTGTTAAGCCCTTTGAACGAACGCGCTCAGTTCAGAGGCGAACCAACGCTTCTTCCTGATTCCGGTGAGATTTGCGATGAAGGGTGCTCTGCGCCAATGCAGGCGAGTGAACTGCCCAAGCCAAGGCACTGAACGGTTGGCATTCTGTGGCCAGCGGGGCTGATCGAGATGGTTGCGCAGCGAAGGAGGCCTCGTCCGGCTCAGAAGCAGCAGTTGCGTTGTGCTGTGGTCTGCGGACTAGCTTTGCTGCTCTGGGGCTTCCGATGGCTTTGGCCCTTGCAATGGCTGCCTGGCTGGCTGTTGCTGCTGATCATTGTTTGGGCTTTCCTTGAGCTGGCTGCCCTGCTGTTGATTCCCAGGCGCTGGCGCTGATCACCAGCGTGCAGCTGAGTGCCTGTCACCGATCGAACGGTCTGGTGTCTCAGGGCTCTTAGGGTTCAGTCCACAAATGAGACCTCATGGCCTCCTCTGCTGCCCATCCGCTCGGTTCCCTTCAGTCGCCTGAGATCAGTTTCGGAACGGATGGCCTGCGTGGGCGAGTCGGAGATGCCATCACACCAGCTCTTGCACTGCAGGTGGGCTTTTGGTGCGGCCGTGTGCTGCCGGCAGAGGGTCCCGTTCTGATCGGGATGGATTCGCGTTGTAGTGGATCGATGGTGGTGGCTGCGCTGACGGCAGGTCTCACCGCTGCAGGAAGGGAGGTGTGGACTCTTGGCCTATGCCCGACGCCGGCGGTCCCTGGGCTGATCAGGCGTTGTCAGGCTGCGGGCGGTTTGATGGTTTCAGCCAGCCATAACCCCCCGGAGGACAACGGCATTAAGGTGTTCGGCCCTGACGGGAGCAAGCTCGGCTCTGCCTTGCAAAACAGGATTGAATCCGGCCTGAGAGGCGACGTTGAGGAGGCTCCTCCGCTGAGTGCCTGTGGTGCTGCCAGCCATCGCGCCGAGCTTCTGGATCACTATCGCGACAGCCTGCTGAGCAGCGTTCAGCATCAAAGTTTGTCCGGTGTGCCGATCGTTCTCGATCTCTGTTGGGGATCCGCGACGGCTTGCGGTGCCGAGGTGTTCCGCGCTCTCGGTGCTGACCTCACGGTGTTGCACGGTGATGCTGATGGTGAACGCATCAATGTGGGCTGCGGGTCCACCCATCTCGAGCCGCTGCGTCGCGCTGTGGTCGAGCGCGGAGCCTCGATGGGGTTCGCGTTTGATGGCGATGCCGATCGCATGCTTGCGGTGGATGGTCGTGGCCGCATCGTTGATGGCGATCACGTTCTCTATCTCTGGGGCTCAGCGCTTCAAGACAGCCATGCCCTCCCGGATCACCGCCTTGTGGCCACGGTCATGTCGAACTTGGGCTTTGAGCGGGCCTGGCAGGCAAGGGGTGGACAGCTGGAGCGCACGCCTGTGGGAGATCAGCACGTGCATGCTGCGATGGTGAGCAGTGGAGCAGCGCTGGGGGGTGAGCAGTCGGGCCACATCTTGTCTTCAGCCCATGGCCTTGCAGGTGATGGTGTGTTGACAGCGCTTCAGCTCGCCACCCTCTGCCATGCCCAGCAAATCACTCTCGCCGATTGGTTGGACCGCAGCTTCCAGGCCTATCCCCAGAAGCTTGTGAATGTGCGGGTGCCGGATCTGGCGCGACGCAAAGGTTGGGCCGATTGCGGCCCTCTGCGTGAGTTGGTGGAGGAAGCCGAGCATGTGATGGCCGAAGACGGCAGGGTGCTCGTGCGTGCCAGCGGCACAGAGCCGTTGTTGCGGGTGATGGTCGAAGCGGCAGATGCAACGGTCGTGGAGCGTTGGACGGAACGGCTGGCTGAGGCAGCCGATCAGCACCTCAATGCGGCCTAAGGCCCGCACGATCCAGGGCGAAGGCCAAAGCGCCGTCGCAGGCATCACCACTGGTGGCTTGCCAATGACAGTTAGGGAGATGCTCGCCAAGCGATGTTTGCACCAGCTGGCGGAACAGTGGTAGGTGCTCCAGGGCTCCGCCTCGGGGTTCCAAGTAGGGGGCCTGGAGATCCAGAGCACGCGCGGTGGCCCTGGCTGCTTCTGCCAAGGCTGAGGCGGAGCGTTGCAGGATCAATCGGGCGGCCTGGTCTCCACTTGCGGCTGCATCAGCCACCAGGGGCGCCAGTCTTGCTTCGTCCGCTACAGCGTGGCTTTCGCGCACCACCAGCGCTTTGAGCTCGGCGGCACTGCGGCAATCAAGCGCAGTCCATAGGCTGTGGCGCAAGGGGCCGTCGGGAACCCGACCATCGGCCATGCGCACGGTCAGTTGCAGGGCTTGATGCCCGATGTCGAAGGCGGATCCCGCGCCATCCAGCTGCCAGCCCCAGCCTCCGCAGCGGTGCTCTCGACCGGTGGCATCGCGGCCCACCACGATCATCCCGGTGCCGCTGATCAGCACGATTCCGGCCCGATCAGGGAACGCACCACGCAACGCGGTGCGTTCATCGCCGGTGGCCAGGCAACGGTGCTCAGGCAGTGCCAAGGCACTGGCGAGCAGGGCAGCGCCGCGGGTCTGCAGATCCGTGCCGGCTTCGATGCCGCTGGCCCCGATGGCTGCAGCACGCAGACTCTCTCTGCCCAGAGCTGCTTCCTGAGATCCCTTCTTGCCTTGCTCCCAGGCCGCCTCAAGACTGGTGCGGATGGCACGTTGGAAGCGTGTTTCACCATCGTGGGCATCCAGATGGGAGACGCCGCTGCCGCTTCCCTCGCCCACCACCTGCAAACGCTCGCCGTCCCAGCGACTCAGCCGACAGCGGCATGTGGTTTGCCCGGCATCGAAGCCGGCTAGTAGGAACTGTGCCTGGTTCACGGCTCGCGTGTCATCAGACTGAGGGTGGCTAGGCAAAACCAGCCGCTGATCTGCACTTCCGGTCGGAAAAAGATCGTGTCTGCAGCGCCCTGCATCATCAGGCCGGCGATCGCCGCCAGGCAGCCCAGGCAGGGAAGCGCCAGATCACTGTCTGTGCTGAGCGCCCGTAAACCACGTCGTAGGCTGGCTGTGGCCAGACCGATGCAGGCCAGCAAGCCTGGAAGGCCTGTTTCCACCAGGATTTCCAGGGGTAGGGAGTAGGCGCTGAGTGCGTTGAATTTGGGTTGCTGATACAGCGGATAGATGCTGTTGAAGGCGGCATTGCCAGGGCCGATCCCCAGCCAGGGGCGGTCCTGGATCATGTCGATCGCCGCTAGCCAGACGTTGATACGGAAGTTGTTGGAGCTGTCGCCTCGTCCTGCCAGCAGGCTGCCCACGCGGGTTCGGATGGGCTCCACTTGCGTGGCAGCGAAGGCAATCGCCACGCCGGCCAACACGAGCAGGGCAAGAGGCAGCAGGCGGCGCCAGAGGAGCGGCCAGTGGCGGATCTGCCGCAGCACTAGAAGCAGCATCAGCACGCCGAGAGCCGCCAGCATTCCCAGCCAGCCGCCACGGCTGTAACTGAACAGGGTTGATGCGACGCCAAGCACCACTGCAGCGGCGGCATAGAGCTTGGATCCCCAGCCGCGCCATCGGAGGGCTGCCACCACGGCAATCGGCAGGATCGGCACTAGATATCCGGCCAGCAGATTGGGATTGCCCAGAGGGCCATAGATGCGGATGGTTCCTTCCGCTACGGAATTGGGATCCGCCCAGCGCGCCAGTTCCTCTGTGGGGCCATAGAGCTGCCGCAAGGCCAGCATGCTGCTCAGCAGGGACCCGCCCAGCAGGGCTGCCACCAGGCGATCCCACCACTGCGGTGCGTCCGCCAGCAGCTGTCGCATCAGGGCGTAGACACCCAGATAGCTGATCAGTTTCACGAGACCCTTGGCTGCGGCAACCGGAACGGGGGAGACGCCGGTGGCCAGCACCGCAACGGCAAGAAACAGCAGCACCCAGCCGCTGATCGAACCGATTCGGCCTGGTGCCCGTGTCAGTGACCACAGCGCCCACAGTGCTCCGCAGGCCAGAACAATCAGGCCCAGCCCGGTGCGGGTCAGAACCGGTAGACATCCCAGCAGCAGGATCAGCACTAGGCCAGCAAGCGAGCTCAGGCGGTGCTGTTGCGCGGACGATCCCCTCAGCAGCCCCTGCCAGCGCAGCAACCATGGCGTTGGGGCCGAAGCCTCTGGCATCAGGAGGTGAGAGCGGTTTCAGCGGGATTATCGACCCGTTGCCAAGCCTCCTCCAGGGCTTTGAGCTCCGGCACCGCCCGATTGTTGCGTCTGTACAAGACGCGATACGCCAGCAAGCCTTGCTCCTGCACATAGCGCTCGCGTTCGGTTGGCACCGGCAACGGGTTGTCAGCCCGCCAGGGACGAGTGTCCTCGTTCGGACGCTCAAAGCATTCGCTGAGTTCTGTCAGCGCCACCATCGGTTCGATCACTTCCAGCACATCGCTTTGCAGGAATAGCTCCCGTCCAGGGGTGAGTGCTCTGGCGATGGCGCGTAGCAGCGATGGTTGCATCACCCGGCGTTTGCGATGGCGTCGTTTGAACCAGGGATCTGGGAACTGAATGCTCACCAGTCGCAGTTGATCCTCCGGGAGAGCAGCCAGCCAGCCTTCAAGACTGATGTTCGCGTTGCAGAACAGGTAATGCAGGTTGTGGCGTTCGAGCCGATCCCGGTCGCGCTGTGCCGCCAGCACCAAGGGACGGCGGATCTCCACACCGAGGTGATTCCAGTTGGGTTTCAGGGCCGACAGTTCCAGGAGGCATAGGCCTCGTGCACAGCCGATGTCCAAGTGAATGGGTTGATTGGGTGCATCAAACAACTGCTCTGGCCCTGGCAGCTCAAGGGGTAGCTGGAAGAAGCGGCTCAGGGGATTGACGTGCTGACGCATCAGGACTGGCTATTCAGGGCTGGCTGTCGGTTTCTGGCGGATCGCGGCGAAGCAGGCCCCAGCAGGCGGTGTAGCCGTGCAAATGGGTGGCACCCCCAAGTGGACCGAGCTCGCCGTTGCAAAAGCTGCCAGTAACAGGAAGGTTGGGAAAGACGTCGCGGGCGATGCTGATGTCGCCGTCAGGGCCGCCGAATAGGCCGCTTCCGCGTCCCAAGCAGGCGAACAGTATGCCCATCAGTGGGGCTGAGGCCGGATGCTGTTCTCGGCTGTTCGTCAGAAGCTGGCGTGCGTCCTGTCTGGAAGCCTCGGCTTCGCGCAGCTGGAACTGCACGTTCTGGCCGGCGCGCACTCGATCCGCCACGGCCACGGCTCCATTGCGAGGATCTACGCCAATCAGGTTGCGCACCAGGAAGGCCCGCTCAGGCTGGGTGTTGGAACGTTCGCGGGATTGGAGCTCCGCGAGTGCAGCACCCGCGCTGAGCTCCTGACGCTCCACACCCAGGAAGAGCGAATGCTGCACCAGTTCGCGGTCTTCGTCGCTCAGGTCGGCCAACACCCGCTGGAGGCAAGCCACGGGGCTAGCGCGTCGATCACCGTCGCTCAGTTCGAGCAACACATTTCTCTGGGCTTGTTCGATGGCGAATACCGGACCGATCGGCCGGCATCCTTGTGCGACCACTGGGTCGAGACTCCAGCTGCCGCCAATGCTCAGACCCACGGCTCCACTGACGACCTGATCGCCGAAGAGCAGTGAACCGTGGCCGGCGTTGTTGGGCACAGCGATCCCGCCGACCTTGGCGATGCCTGGATAGGCGTAATCCAATCCGCTCACTAGATCGCTGATGTTGTTGCAGCTGGGGTCCAGCATCAGTAGCAGGGATCGGCTTTGAGAGGGTTCCACGCCCACCCAGTCCTGCCAGTGCTGTGCGGCTCCGTCGAGATCCGGCAGCTCAGTGCTGTCGAGACGGAAACTGGTCAGCTCAGCGCCCGGAAGACTGAGAAGGCTGACGCTGAGGGCTGCCGAGCGTTCCAGCTCATGGGCATCACCAGCATTTGTCGTGCCCACCACGCCGCCGCCGAGGCATCCCAACCAATGCTTCGCCTTAAGGCGTTTCTGCAATAGCGGCAGTAGGCGGGTCAGGTCACTGGCGAAATGGCTGGAAATAAACACCAGTGCCACATCTGCTTCAGCGGAACCCAGGCTGCTGATCACCTCGCGAGTCGCCTCCTCCATGGACGACTGGCTGGAGAGCGCATGGCGGCATCGCGGCTCTTGCCCGCGGCTCCGGAACCAGTCGAGGGGATTGAGCGGAACCATGAACTGGACCTTACCAATCCTGTGGACTTGACGGATGACCGTGATAATGAGCCTTCCAATGACCCTGGCCGGTGCCCGACTTCACGACACGCACCCTGGTGTGGCTGACCTATCGCCTCGGAGCCACGATCGCTCTTGGGCTGCCCTTGGTGCTGCTGATCTGGTCAGGCATGAAGCGGGAACCCGCTTTGGTGCGCTTGCTGGGGATTTATTGGAAGGTGGCCAGCCTGCTGGCGATCAGTGTTCTGCTGCTGACCGATCAGAGGCCCATGGGTTACCTCACCGCGTTTCTCGCCCCCTTGTTGATGGCGGCCTCCCTCTGGTTCTGGGTTGACTTGAACGAGGAACTGGCCGATAGCCCTCCGGGTCGGGCTTTGCCCATGACCGTTCGGATCTGGCGCTGGGCCCTCACATTTTTTGCGGTGTTCGCGGCTGTGATGTCGGGTTCAGCGCTCGCTTGCACGCGCCAGCTGGAGGCGCGGACCTGCCTCCTCTGGCTCGAAGCACCCCAGGGACTGCACCGGGTGGTGGAGCGAGTGTTTGATTTTGTCTTCGGCGGCGAGTGGACGATGGCCGTGGCCGCTTTTATTGGTTATGTGGCTTTGGTGGCCTATGCGGTGGGATTGCTGCAGTGGGCGTTAGTCCGGCTTCCTCGGCAGGGACGGGTAGCTGGTGACTTCTGAGATGGACCCTTTCTCATTGGTCCAAAAGCTGGAAGAACGCACCCGGCTACAGCCCGATCGGGTGGTTCGTCTCCAGGGAGTGGTTGACGCAGATCCCTTTGAATTGTTGATTTTCCGCGGTTTCAGCAGCAGCACGACTCACCCAACCGCGTTCGATCCGGATGCCACCGTGCTTCCGGAAGGCATCCAGCTTCAACGCGGCGAACTTCTTCAAGGCCCGCTTAACCCGGAAACAGAGATTGTGCTCGTCGGGCCGGTTGCTCCGTCCGAACTCTTGGATCAGGCCAGCTGGTGAGTCCGGCGTTCCAGCACACCAACGCAGCGACCACAGATGTGGGGATGGTCGGAATGCTGGCCCACATCGCTTTCGTAGTGCCAGCAACGCTCGCATTTTTTGCCGCGGGCACGGTTCACTTCGATCACGGCAAGCTCGTCGTCCTGGCTTGCGAGCAGTTCTGCCCAAGGCTCTCCACCGATCTGCAGTTGTGAGACCAGCAGCCAGTCCCGCAGGCCATCCACTTCCGCATCGCCGTTCTCGTTCAGCCAATTCAGAGCGGTTTGCAGCTCAGCACTGCGGGCTTCTAGACGAACTGATGCTTCCAGCGATGCGCCCAGCTCCTGGCGGCTGCGGCAGCCCTCCAGCACTTTGTTCACGGCGGCACGCAGCTCGCGCAGCTGCTGAACAGGAGCGCTGAGCTCGGCATCGCGCCATTCGGTTGGAACCGTTGGCCAACCGCGGTGGAAGACCGAGGTCTCCTCGACCGCATAGGGCAGGTTCTGCCAGATGTCTTCGGCCATGTGGCACAGCACTGGAGCGATCACACCGGCCAGACGTTCGATGATCAGGGCCATCACGGTTTGACAGCTGCGCCGGCGCCGATCGGCGGGGGCGCTCACATACAACCGGTCCTTGGCGATGTCGAGGTAGAAGTTCGACAGATCGGTGACGCAGAAGTTCTGCAGCAACTGGAAGAAGCGGAAGAACTCGTAGCTCTCAAAGGCGTCCGTGATCTCATCCATCACCTCCGCTGTGCGCTGCAGCATCCAGCGGTCCAACAACGGCAGTTCTGCAATCGAGATCGCATCGGTTGCTGGATTGAAGTCGTGCAGGTTGCCGAGCAGGTAACGGCTGGTGTTGCGCACTTTGCGGTAAACGTCCGCCAGCTGGCGCAGGATCCCGGCTCCGATGGGCACATCGGCGGAGTAATCCACGGAGCTCACCCAGAGCCGAAGCACATCGGCGCCGTAGGGAGGTTCTTGTTTCTGATTCTTCCCCCCCTCGATGATCACCATCGGGTCGACCACATTGCCCAGGGATTTGCTCATCTTTCGGCCTTTCTCATCCAAGGCGAAGCCATGGGTGAGCACACGCTTGTAGGGGGCGTGGCCGTTGACGGCGACAGAGGTGAGAAGTGAGCTCTGGAACCAGCCCCTGTGCTGGTCCGACCCTTCTAGATAAAGGTCGGCGGGATAGCTGAGGTTGTCGCGCTGACTGGCGACGGCGGCCCAGCTGGAGCCGGAGTCGAACCACACATCCATGGTGTCGGTGCCCTTGCGCCACTGGTCGGCCTGGTTGGCATAGGCGGGCGGCAGCAGATCTGCCTCGTCTTTCTCCCACCACGCGTCGGCACCGTGTTGGGCGATTAGAGCTTCGATGTGAGCCAGGGTGTCGGCATTCAGCAGCACCTCACCACCGCTGCGCTTGTAGAACACGGGGATAGGAACGCCCCAGGTGCGCTGACGCGAGATGCACCAGTCACCCCGTTCCTTCACCATTGATTCGATTCGGTTGCGACCGGATGCCGGTGTCCACTCCACCTGGTCGATCGCCTTGAGTGCCTGTTCCCGGAACCCTTCCACCGATGCAAACCACTGCTCCGTGGCACGGAAAATGGTGGGTTTCTTGGTGCGCCAGTCGTAGGGATAGCGGTGGCCATAGGGCTCCTGCTTGAGCAAAAAACCGGCGGCTTCAAGCGCCTCGATGATTGCGGGGTTGGCATCCTTGAGCACATTCAGGCCTGCGAATGGCCCGGCTTCTTCGGTGAGGTTGCCTGCCTCGTCCACGGGGCAGAGCACCGGCAGGCCGTTTTTCTGGCCCGTGTGGAAGTCGTCGACGCCATGGCCAGGAGCGGTGTGCACGAGCCCGGTGCCGGATTCAGTGGTGATGTAGTCGCCACCGATCACTACAGGGCTGGTGCGATCTAGCAGCGGGTGGCGGTACGTCAGACCCGCAAGCATGGCGCCTTTCACCGTGGCGCGCCGGGTGAGAGGGCGGCCCAGAGTTGTGCTCAAGGTCTCGATCAGATCCGCAGCCACCAGCAGCAGGCGTCCGTTGCCGTCATCGGCCAGGGCGTAATCGAGCCGTTCGTTGACCGACACCGCCAGGTTGGCCGGCAACGTCCACGGTGTGGTGGTCCAGATCGCCACCTGTAATGCCCGGCCCAGGGGCTCCGTTTCGGTTGGCAACTCAAGGCCTTCAGCCTTGAGCGCATCGCGAAGATTTGCCGGCAGCTCCACGGCAGGGAAGGCGGCGTAGACGCTGGGGCTGGTGTGGCCGTCGGGGTACTCCAGTTCGGCCTCAGCCAACGCTGTGCGTGAGCTCGGGCTCCAGTGCACCGGCTTCAGTCCCCGGTAGATGTGCCCCTTCAGCACCATCTCGCCAAACACCCTGATCTGAGCAGATTCGTACTCCTTTTGCAGGGTGAGATAGGGCTGCTCCCAGTCGGCCCAGATGCCCCAGCGCTGGAAGCCCTTCATCTGGCCGTCCACCTGCTTGCGGGCATAGGCGGCAGCCTTCTTGCGCAGCTTGATCGGCGTCAGCGCTTTTCGCTGCTCCTGATCCATCGACTGCAGAACCTTGAGCTCAATGGGGAGGCCGTGGCAGTCCCAGCCCGGCACGTAACGCACCCTCCGCCCGTTCAGCACCTGATATTTATTAATGACGTCCTTCAGCACCTTGTTCAGTGCGTGGCCCATGTGCAAGGCACCGTTGGCGTAGGGCGGGCCGTCATGGAGGGTGAAGGTTGGGCCGCTGTTGTTCAGGCCCAGCTCGCCGTCGATGCCCTGGTCTTTCCAGAAGGCCTGCAGTTCCGGCTCACGCTTCACGGCATTGGCGCGCATGCCGAAGCCCGTCTGCAGCAGGTTGAGCGTTTCTTTGTAGGAGGGACGTCCCTCGGCGGTGGCGTCGCGCGTCTCCTTGCTCACGTTGGGGCAGCTGCAGACGAAATTATCCGTCTTCGTTGGCCTGAATGGTCGCCGTGTTACTAGCGGGCCTCTCGCTCTCGCTTTTGGAGTCATCGTTTGAGGCGTCCTGTGGCTTTGGTTCCTCAGGACGCACCCAGCGTTTGCCACTGCGACTGCTGCCTTCTGGTCTCTCCGCGACGGGTGTTGAAGATCGCAAGCTGCCAACGGCCTGGCTGGTGTTGCTGAGGAGGGTGCTCAGGGCAGTGACGAGCTGCTGAAGGCTGGTGGACCAGCGTTCTCGCGACTGGAGGCGTTGCTGTTCTTCCGGGCTGAGGCGCTGCCAGCGCCCTTGCGCCACTTCCATTGCGAGGCGACTGATCAGCAAGCCCGCACAAATAACGGCAAGCATCGGGGCACCGCGCAGTCGATCGCTGCTGGTGATCAGCACAAGGCCAAGCAGCAGCACCACTCCTCCCCATGCACCATCCCGCGGTCGGCTGAGTTCCGTGGCGAGTAGTGGCAGAAGCACCACCACCAGGCCTAACAGCAAGCAGACGTCTCCAGCGAGGGTGGCCAGCATCAGCACACAGGGATGTCTGAGCTCATTCTGGGTTCGCTGCTTAGAGTTGTCGCCTGCCCATCTGGCGGAATTGGTAGACGCGCTGGTTTTAGGTACCAGTGGCTTTGGTCGTGGGGGTTCAAGTCCCCCGGTGGGCATCCGTTTTCCTAATTTGGTTCCGATATCTGTCAACAGCCAACGCGCCTTCGCTGAATGACTCAGGCTTTCGCACAACCTGCAACGCCGTCCCCTGAGGGGCGTCTGCGTTCTGTGCCGAAGCGGTTTGTCGATCCCCCAGCGGCCTGGAATCCAACGGTTGGTCTATTCCTTGGGGGATATGCCCTCGCTGCACTCACGATTTGGGGCTGGTTTGTCGCCGACTGGCCGTTGCTTGTGCTGTTGTGCACAGGATTTCTAGCCCTGCATCTCGAAGGCACCGTTGTTCATGACGCTTGCCATAAGTCGGCCCACCCCGTCCCCTGGATCAACCAGGCGATGGGCCATGGTTCCGCTTTGCTGCTTGGTTTCAGTTTTCCGGTGTTCACTCGCGTGCATCTGGAGCACCACGCTCATGTGAACGATCCGAAGAATGATCCGGATCACATCGTGAGCACGTTCGGGCCTCTGTGGTTAATCGCTCCGCGATTTTTTTATCACGAGGTTTTCTTTTTTCAGCGCAAGCTCTGGAAGCGCTGGGAATTGATGCAGTGGGGGCTAGAGCGTGCTGTGTTCTTCACGATCATCGCCGCTGCGGTGAGCTTCGATTTCCTTTCATTCATCTTCAATTGCTGGTTTGCACCAGCGCTAATGGTGGGGGTCACTCTCGGCCTTTTCTTCGATTACCTGCCCCATCGGCCGTTCACGTCTCGCAATCGCTGGACCAATGCGCGCATCTATCCCGGAAGGATGATGAACTGGCTGATCATGGGTCAGAACTATCACCTAGTGCACCATTTATGGCCGTCGGTGCCCTGGTTTGAATACAAGCCTGCCTACGAAGCCACTAAGCCGCTGCTTGATGCCAAGGGGTCACCGCAACGCCTGGGCATCTTCGAGACCCGCGCTGATGGTGCCAATTTCCTCTACGACATCCTTGTGGGAGTGCGCAGCCACAAACATCACAGCGGCAAAATGCGTCGCGCGGCGCGCTTCATTCCCGGTCGATCCCTGCAGCGCAGCTGGCTGAACTTCGTTGATTGCATTGCGATCAAAACCCAGCCGCGCCGGCCCAATCAGCGTTGATTATTCAGCCAGGATCTTCGGCACACGGAAGAAATCGCCTTCCCGCAAGGGGGCTTGATCGAGCAGTTCTTCTCTGACTTCGGTGGCCACCACCTTGTCTTCACGGGTCACATTCACCACCTCCACAGCGCGCGTGGTGGGTGGCACCCCATCGGTGTCGACACCCTGCAGCTGATCGACGTAGTCGAGGATGCGCTCGAGCTGTCCGGTGTAGGTCGTGATCTTGTCTTCGGGCAGATCCAGACGTGCCAGATGGGCCACCTTGCGGACGTCGTCGGCCGTGATCTTGCTCATGCGGCGGTGAGAAATGTGCTCAGATCCTCGCGCAGCGCCTCCGCGGCCGTGTGGAGCAGCTCCTCACCGTGTTCTGGTTGGGCAAGAAAGGGATCCGATCCCATGCGCCCGTCGGGGTAACGGTGGCGGAAATCGGCTGGTCCATGAATGGATCCGCAGGGGGCCGCCTCTGGCAGCGCGCGCTGTTTGCCGATGAGGCTGTCGTGCAGATGGAGGGTGACTGCGATTTCGCTGGGTGTGGCGTGCTGGCCTTCGCGATCGCCGTAGAGCTCACGGGCCCGCCGCATCACGGGGCCGGCCATGAACCAGTTGGCGAGCCTGCAGCGCAGGCGTGGCGCCACCTCGAGGCCGCGGCTGGCGGCGGTGCCATAGGCCTGTGCGAACGCGGCCTTGGCGGTGGCGATGTTGCCCCCATGACCATTCACCACCAGGATCCGCTCGAATCCATGGGTGGCCAAAGACAGCACCAGGTCATGCAGCACAGCCAGCAGTGTGGCCGGCTGCAGGCTCATCGTTCCGGAAAAGCCGAGATGGTGCTCGGCCATGCCAAAGGCCTGCACAGGGGTCACCAAAACGCCGCTCCTGCGGCCCAGTTCCAGTGCGACGGCTTCGGCCGTGAGGGCATCGGTGCCGATGGCGCCGGTCGGGCCATGCTGCTCGGTGGATCCGAGCGGGATGATCACGCCCTTGCATGTTTCCAGGTAGCGATCCACGTCCGGCCAGCTCTGCAAAGCAAGGCGGATGGCGTCTGTGCTGGCGACAGGGCCTGGGAGCGAAGCGGTCATGTCCACATCCGAGCAGATCCTGATGATGGCGCTCAGTGAGCTGTGCCGTTGCCGTCGTACTTGTCGGTGTTGTAGTAGCCGCCGCGGATGCCGAAGCATGCTGTGGCCAGCACGAACAGGCCGCTGCCGAAGAGCAGCACGGTGCCCAGATTGAATCCAGAGAGTGCGGCGTCCATGGCGTTGCCTCGTGTTCTAAAAGCCTGGCAGGGATGAGCCCGTTGTCATCGCTTGGATGAGCGGATCGTCATCGCCGCCGATCTCACTGCCAGCTTGTGGGATGTTCAGCCATTGGCGTAAGCCCCGAGTGATCCAGATGAAGGGCAAGGTGTCGGCCAGAGCCGCGACCGCTTTGAACAAATAGCCGCTGGCAATGAAAGCAAGCAGCTGCGGCGCCACCGGCTCGTCGGGCCTTACTGGAAGCACACCTGCGGCGTAGTGACTGATCAGCACCACGGCACTGGTGTCCACCAGTTGACTGACCAGGGTGGAGCCGTTGTTGCGCAGCCAGAGCGCCCGCCCATGGCTGAATTGCTTCCAGAAATGGAACATGCGCACATCCACAAACTGCGCGGTGAGATAGGCCACCATCGACGCCCAATCGTCAAGCATTGGATTGTCTGTGTTGTCAAAATTTTTTTTTATTCCGGCCCGCTTTTGATGAACTTGGGTTTTCCGATTCGGTTTTTTAAAGCCATGCCGACATTGCATTTATTTGTTGCGACTGAGGCCTTTGCCCGCTAGTTGTCTCTATATTCTGATTAACAGAAATCGCGTCAAGTAACTCGCTCCAATTATTTGAGTGATAGAGATCATAGCGTTTGAATTGCACAGGTAAGCTGCTTATCCGTTAAGCAGTCCACCACTGCTCTTCAAATAATCTTGACCTAATATTTTTTCAATTTAAATATTGGCGCGATTGTTATTTATGTCAGCAAAGTATTAAAAACCCCTGCGTTTGCAGGGGAATGAATGCAGAAAATTGATAGAGGTGAGTGCTCTAACTAACTCCAGATTTGAAGCCGTCGGCAATTGCTAATGATCTCCAATCACTGACCGCCAATGATGGCTGTAGCAATTGCTCCATCTCTCCCTATCCTGGCTGTCCTTGCAATACCTCGCATAACTCCACGACCTCCAGCAGCCTCTTCAAGCTCGGAATCCTCAAGTTCAGGTATGTCAGATAGTTCGATGGAAAAACCATACTCTTTGGCGATCTGAATAGTCTCTTCATCAGACTTTGCTGCCTCCATTTTTTCTTTTAATTCGCTGTCGTCGAGGAGTTTCTGAATGAAGGCTGAAAATTGCTCTTTAGACATTGAAAGCTTGAAAATTAAACACTAAGCAGATTGGATTCTGAATAATGTGCCCTGATATACCATTGAGGATAATTAATAGTTGACGCAGAATTTAGATTTGCATAAGGCTTTTTTCAACTCAAGATTTGTTTGCCCGGTGGATGAATTACTTGGTCGTAAAATTGCGTAAAGCCTGCTAATAATGTGATCTTATTGCGATAATGACTTTTGTTGCTTATCTTTCATCTGTTAAAGGGCGTTTCTTAGGTTGCTATTTCTATTGTTAAATCTGAACGCGCGGGCGACCCCTCTTATGCCCCCTGCAGCGTTGTCCAGTTCAGCATCTTCCATGGCGAGAATGAAATCCTGTTCGGATAAAGTGAATCCACAATCCTTGGCCATCGCAACTGCATCGCTTGGAGTATTTATTGACTGGAGCTTTTGTTGGAGTTCGAGGTCAGATTCAACCTTCTCAAGAAATTCGTTGAGTTGATTAGTCATATTGAATTGAAAATTTAATGTTATTCGATGCGGTTGAAAAAAAATGTATCGACGGAGGCGAAACATTGAATTGAAACTGAATGTTGACTGAAAGTAGGCTTGATTCGGGCGAAATCTGATCTTTGATCAATGAATTGATGATAAATCACCTTCTTATCAAGGTGATGACATGGATTTTTGATATGAAATAATAACAAACTTTTGACGAGAAATTGAAATCATAAATGTGGCTGATAGTCGCATATTAATTGTATAAAATTGCCGTCTAATACGGGAGGTTATATTAATAAATTTGCAAGGGTTAAAATTTATTTTAAAAGATTTGATCTGCTGGTATTTCCGTTCTTACAAATGCGTAATAACGCGCACGAGGTTGAAGGTTGCATTCCCGCCTGAAGCGCTTTGAAGTTCAGAATCAGCAAGAAGAGAACTAAGCTCGTCAAGGTCGATCGAAAATCCATATTCTTTTGCAATTAAAACGCATTGTTCATCGGAGCATGCGCTTAGTTTTTTAACTAGTTCAGGATCTGATTTTGCTTTCTCGATAAAGGCATTTAGTTGATCTTTGGACATTGGGCAATTAATGATATATCTAAAAATAAATTGCTTGCGCTTGAGTCAGTGTGTTGGCTGATACTCTTTCAAGGATTTTATGTTTTTTTAGGACTTGGATTTTCATATGACATCGATTTAGTTTCCCTTCGCGCACTTCTTATCGAAGCGCAGATTGAATCCAGAGAGTGCGGCGTCCATGGCGTTGCCTCGTGTGTTCTCAGCCTGGCAGGGACGAGCCGGTTGTCATCGCCTGCATGAGCGGATCGTCATCGCCGCCGATTTCACTGCCGGTGCTGGGGATGTTGAGCCATTGGCGTAAGCCCCGAGTGATCCAGATGAAGGGCAGGGTGTCGGCCAGGGCCGCGACCGCTTTGAACAGATAGCCGCTGGCAATGAAAGCAAGCAGCTGCGGTGCCACCGGCTCGTCGGGCCTCACAGGAAGCACGCCTGCGGCGTAGTGACTGATCAGCACCACGGCACTGGTGTCCACCAGTTGACTGACAAGGGTGGAGCCGTTGTTGCGCAGCCAGAGCGCCCGCCCATGGCTGAATTGCTTCCAGAAATGGAACATGCGCACATCCACAAACTGCGCGGTGAGATAAGCCGCCATGGACGCGAATACAGCTCCAAATGCCAGCCGCTGGATCTCAAAAAAAGTGTCGTCTGGAGCTCCTGCTAGGCCGGGAAGCAGACCCCCAAGCCAGAGAATCAGCACCACCCAGCCGTTGAGCAGCAGGCCCACCCACACCACCTGGGCGGCGCGCTCCTCTCCCCAGATCTCGCTGATCAGATCCGTGCACAGGAAGGTGATCGGGTAAGGAAGCGCCCCGACCGCCACCACAATTGGCCATGAGCCGATCTGCCCCAGGGCCAGAAACCGGGTCAGCCCAAGGATGTTGAGCATGGCCAACGTCCCCAGGAACAGTCCTGCCAGCACCAGAAAGGTCAGATCTCGCCTGGCCTGAAAGGCCTTGGCTTGCTGAGCATCGAGCATCAGTGGGGGCAGCACGGTTGGCCGTGGCCGATCAAACCTTGGTTTTAAGACAGATCCACGACGAAGCTCAGTGGCTCAACCGAACCATCACCATCGGGATAGTTGGCGAAGCCCACCACTTGATCGCCATAGATCGAATTGGCTGTGCTGAACACGCTGTCAACGTCGGTTCCACTTTTCATGATGTCGAGGGTGTTCCACTCCGCTGCCTCCTTAAAGGCACCGCTGCGATCGCGTTCAATGGTCGCCACTGAGGCGATGGCTAGTTCTTCGTCACCGTTCAGATCAACCGATGTTGCAGGGAGGTGATAAGCCCCATCGTCGTCGCGATAAATTCCTTCAAAGTGAGTGATTAAATCGGCGCCATCGTTTCCATTGTTGTAAGAAAAAGTTTGATAATTAAAAAATCGTCCTGTGATTGCGTCGTAGTCAATTAAGTAGCCATCGCCAATGGCGAGTGTGTCATCTTTTGAGTTGAGGACTGAGCCGCTTCCTCCGGCAATTGTGTAGAATCGTTTGTTGTTCTGCCAGATGCCATAGGCGGTATGCGTGACCAGGGGGTTGCGATCTCCAGGGAAGCGAATGAATGACTGTTTTCCGCTTTGAAGGTCGACGAGAAAAGCTGTGGATTTCAAGCTGAAATATCCTGTTTTGCCGTCGCGATCCCCCTCGTCGGCATTGCCAACGGCCAAGCCACCGTCCACGGAGTGGACAAAGGTGTAAGTCGCACGTTGCCTGGACTTGGTGATGCCTTGGATGGACCTCCAGCCACGGGTGGTGGAGCCGTCCGAACGTCCGGCATAGGTGAAGCCCACAACCGCCGGGTCGAAGGGGGTTGGGCTGCCCTCGGTATCTCTGGTGAAAGCGCCCACGTAATTGACCCGGTCAACCCCCGGCAGGCGATCAGGTCCGTACACGCTGGTGCCAGCTGCTTCGAATCGCTCAGGGATGGAAACGATGGACCATCGCCCTGATCCACTAACGCCATTGGATTGCAACCCGTCTAAGGGGCCTTGATAGACCAGGCCGACCGGATTGGGGCCCGACGAGTTATTTGCGCCGACCAGCAAATAGCTGTTGTCTGTCTCGCCGCCTTTGATTCCCTGTAAGTAAGTGACGACCTCAGGCGAAGACCCTGGGTTGTACTGAAAGGGCGAGATGGTTGATTCAGGCTTGGTCATTGCAACCCATTCAGTGTTTGTTGATTTTGGCGTCTGTTGAAATCCATGCGTTTCTCAATGTTTTTAAAACCCGTCAAGCAATCACTTTCAGGTTAATTAGAGAAGCATTTGTTCCGTGATTGCTGGTCTCGGCTCAGGCGGGTTTTGTTGCTTCTCTATGCAGCGTTGTCTGGATGAAATGAACACGGTTGTCGTCCCCGTCGCCGATATGTCCATCGCCAAGGATTTCCCAGCTCTGCGACAAGCCTTCTTCTGCCGTCCTGCAGAGGTGGTGGGGCCTGAGCTGGTGGGCTGCAGATGGGTGAAACGTCAAAGCGATGGAAGTTTGCTCTGGCGCGTGATTGTGGAAACGGAGGCGTATTCCCAGGATGCCCCCGCCTGTCACGGTTGCCGCCGCCGTTCACCGCAGAACGAAGCCCTATTCGGCGTGCCAGGGCAATTGCAACTGTCGTTTGCGATTGATGTTCGGCTCAATTAAATTCCAGAGGAGTGGTATCAAGTAGCAGTGAGATTTAGATAGGCTAATAGCATCCGAGATGGTGATAGGGAGCGAAGGTTTTGGCAGTTGTGTTGAAGAGATATGAGTAGATGTAAGGCTAAAGAATACTGAGGCTTTATTTGTGCAGCATTGCGTTTTTGTGTGGATTGATTAGGCGACTGGTCGGGTGAAAGCCTTGAGTGTTTTGTTGGTAATGGTGCCAGGTGCTTAAAGCTGATTTGTGAGATTGGTTAAGCTAGTGAAGCAATCAAAGCCCCTTCCGTGTGGGGCTTTGACGAGTAAATTATTTGTCCCATATAAAGATCATAGAAAATCATCTATCCGTGTAGCCCCTAATGAAGTGACACGAGCGAAGAAACACACATCGCCACACCCCCCTATCCCCCTACCCCCAGCCGCGTCTTCAAGCTCCCTCTCTGACACAGGTTGCATTGATTGAATATCTTCTGCAGTAATTGAAAAGCCTGTTTCTTTAGCGATTTCAATAGCAGCTTCTGGGGACGTTGCTGCCTTGAGCTTTTCCTGAAGGCTGGTGTCAGCTTTGACCCTCTCTAGAAAGGCTTTGAGTTGCTCTTCTGACATTGGTGATGGAGGATATATGTGCAGTTGTTAGCGATTTCAGTCGTCAGGTGATGTTCCTGCCGCTACGCCAGTCAGCAAGTTCTGATGTTGAGCCACTTCCATAGCCACCCGGCGCATCGCTAAGGATTTCCCAGCCCTGCCTCTCTCTTTCTTCTGCCGCCCCGCAGAAGTTGTCGGACCTGAGTTGGTGGGCTGTCGGCTGGTGAAACGCCAAGCGGATGGAGGTTTGCTGTGGGGCGTGATTGTGGAAACGGAGGCGTATTCCCAGGACGACCCCGCCTGTCACGGCTACCGACGCCGTTCACCCCAAAACGAAACCCTGTTTGGAGAGCCAGGGCGGTTTTATGTGTATGTCAGCTATGGCATCCACCACTGCGTGAATGTGGTGACGGATCGGGCTGAATGGGCGAATGGCGTGTTGCTGCGTGCGGTGGCTCTTCCGGATGAACCCGAACGGGTGGCGGCAGGGCCTGGATTGCTGGCGCGCCGTTTTGGAATCGATCGCAAGCGTGATGCCTCTTCGGTTTGTGGTGAGCATGACCTGTGGCTGGCGCCGCGCTCTTCCGCACTGATGGATCCGATGTTGACCACCACCACCCGCATTGGCATTTCCCAGGGGCAAGAGCTGCCCTGGCGTTGGTATTTGCAGGCCAGCCGAAGTGTGAGCAAGCGCGCGCGCGGCGATCGTTCCCCGAAGCCTGCTGATGCCTTTCGTCCATGTTGAGCCGTGGGCGGACGCGCGGTGGGCCTCTACGGTTAGAGCAGTGAGCCGCCGCCCAGTTGAGCGCCTGGACCCACCGTCACATCCTTGATCTCGCCGACTTCTCCCGCGAGGACTTTGCTGTGGTGTTGGAGTTGGCCCATCGCTTCAGTTCGATGCCAGCAACGGGTGCCAGGAGACTGCCGGCCTTGCAAGGCCGGCTGATGGCCACCTTGTTTTTCGAGCCCAGCACCCGTACGCGCAGCAGTTTTGAGTTGGCCGCCAAGCGGCTCTCGGCGGATGTCTCCAGTTTTTCGCCTTCGAGCAGCTCACTGAGCAAGGGTGAGTCGCTGTTGGATACAGCACGTACCTATGTGGCCATGGGTGCGGATGTGCTGGTGGTGCGGCATCGCTGCACGGGTGTTCCTCGACAGCTGGCGGAAGCATTGGAGCGCACCGGTGAACGCACGGTGGTGCTCAATGCCGGTGATGGGCTGCACAGCCACCCCAGCCAGGGCTTGCTGGACCTCTACACGCTCGCCCATTTCTTCGACCCCAAAAATCCGTTGCCCGAGGCCTTGCGTGGACGGCGCATTGTGATCGTGGGTGATGTGCTCCACTCACGAGTGGCGCGTTCCAATCTCTGGGCGCTGAGCGCCTGTGGCGCAGACGTGGTGCTCTGCGGACCTCCCAGCCTGGTGCCGGAAGCCTTTGCTTATTTCCTCGATGCTCCACCGCCTGGGCAGAAGCAGGACCCCGTGTCACAACGTGGGTCTCTCACCCTCAGCCGGGATCTCGATGCTGCTCTGGTAGGAGCGGACGCCGTGATGACGCTGCGTCTGCAGAAAGAACGCATGCGCCAGCACATGCTCACCGATCTCGATCGCTACCACCGCGACTACGGACTCAGCCATGAGCGCCTGCGGCGCAATGGATGCAGCATTCCGGTGCTGCATCCAGGGCCTGTGAATCGGGGCATCGAGATGAGCGGTGCCCTGCTGGATGACCTGAGCGCCAATCTCGTGGAACGTCAGGTGAGCAACGGTATTCCGATCCGCATGGCGCTGCTCTATTTGATGGCGGCGGCTGAATCCGCGCTGGATCCACCGTCGCTGGTTTGAGCTGAATGGCCCGAAACCTGGTTGGAGTAGTAATCCATCGCTGCGCGTAGTGCAGCTCCGGGTTCGGCAATTGAGGGTCCTGTTTCGGGAGCCATGGGGAATGCGGCATCCGGCGCATCCAGACCCATGTGCTGGCTGGGCATGCCTGTGAGAAGCATGGAGGCGCGAGCCTGTGACACCACAGCAAACATCCACTTCACCAAGAGGGTGACGCGGTTTTCACGGGTGGGCATGAAGGCCAGGTGAGCTGCGGCCCACAGCAGCCAGCCAATGCCGCCTTTGAATTTCAACCCCCGTAGATCGGCGACGGCATCAATGCGGTCGAGCACCGCCATGCTGCCGAAATCAAACCAGCTGAAGCTGGGTCGTGGCGTGCCGGCAACGATGGCGGCGATGTCTTTGCCGACGAATCCACCGGCTTGGGTAGCCGGTCCTGCCATGCCGGGAAGCGGCTTGCCATCACGGGTGTGTTTGTAGCAGCAGAGATCCCCCACCACGCGAATCTCGGGATGGCCAGCCACCGAAAAGTCAGGCTCCACCACAACCCGACCGCCCCGATCGGTGTCGCAGCCAATTGAATCCGCCAGCTTGCGTCCCAGATGAGAGGGACGGACCCCTGCGGTCCAGATCACCGTGGCGGCTTGAAGGCACCGATCACCGTCGGGTGTCCCCACCGTCACCTCACCGGGTCGCATCGTCTGAACTCGGCCTTTGAACAGAAACTCAACACCGAGATCGCTCAGGGATTTCTGTGCAGCCTTAGAGAGTTCTTCTGGCATGGCACGCAGCACCCTCTCACCTGGATCCACCACCAGGATGCGGGTGTCGGCAGGATCTAGCTGTCGGAACTCTTTGCGCATGGCATTACGCATCAATTCCGATGTGGCGCCTGCCATTTCGCAACCTGTGGGCCCACCGCCAACAATCACAACGGTTTGCAGGAAACGCCGAGCTTCTGGGTCGGGAGTCTGTTCGGCCTGCTCCATGGCCATCAGTAGACGACGTCGAATTTCCTCGGCGTGCTCGAGGATCTTCATCGGTGGTGCAAAGGTGCGCCAATCGTCATGTCCGAAATAGGTGCTGCCGGACCCTGTGGCCATCACCAGATGGTCGTAGCCATAGGTTTTGCCGTTGAACACGATCTGCTTGGTGTCCGTTTTGATTTCGGTGACTTCGCCGAGTAGCACCTGCACATTGCGCTGCCGTCCCACGAGCTGGCGGAGTGGTGTGGCGACATCTCCTCGTGATACCAGTCCCGTTGCTACTTGATAGAGCAATGGCTGGAAGAGATTGAAATTGCGTTTGTCAATCAGCGTGATTCGAACATCAGCTTTGGCTAACGCTTTGCAAGCCTGCACCCCTGCAAATCCACCACCGACAATCACCACATGGGGCGCTTTGCGCAGGTGCTCCTCAGGTGGCTCCAGCTCGAGGAAATAGTGCTCTCCAGCCATGGATGCAACGGCAGCAGGTTCTCTGCAGCGTATGGATGCCGAAACGATTTGTCTGCGCTTTTCGCAGCACATTTCGACTTTCAGAGCAGTTTGAATCCCTCTAGCAGCAGTCCGTAAAGAAGACCGATTCGAGCCATGTCGAGCAGTTGTCGGCCAAGGTGACTGCGCTTGTCGCGTGCCCAGTGGCGGCGCACTCGCACCATTACTTCCATCAGGCCAACGCTGAGCATGGCGGCCACGGGGTCCATCAGGCCAAGGCTGCCTGAGATAGAGGCAATTCCGTTGCCGAGCATGAAACTGCCGGTGAGAGCAATCAGCAACAAAGACGCCCGTCTCCAGGGATTGGTGGCCCAGAGATCCAGTCGGGTCGCTGCCTCGCCGACGCTGCGTTGAAGGCGTGTGGATTGGAGGCGCGCTGTCACAGTGAAAGTCCCCCACAAAAGGGGCAGGGAGGACAACCGATGATCCCCATCACCCGGCCCGTGCCCTGCCTTCAAATGTATACACCATTTATGGCGTGTTTGCCTTTATCAAGCGCTACATATTGGGGGTTTTAATGAAAAAAGCCCGGAGATTGTCCGGGCCAGATGATGGGGACTGGAGAAGGAAAGCCTGATCAGTCCCGTCTGATAAAGGTTGTGTGTCTGGATTAGCTGGATTCAGCCTTGGCTTTCCGGGAACTCTTGCCTTCGAGAAGTTCAAGCAATGCTTCCATCTGTGCCATGACTCCGCGCACCTCTCCAGCTTCGGGAAGGAGGCCGTCTTCCATCACGCCTTGATGCATTTCGCGCAGTTCCTGACGGATGTAGCGCAGGTGGCTGACCACCTGTTCGCGTTTCGACTGAGACATCAATCGTGGCTTTCTCAGCCTCTCTTTTACCGCATGACCTGAACCCGCGGACCCATCCGCTGAACATTCACCGGCGCGCAAGCCCTCCAGCCAACAAGATCAGGCCATAGGTAAGCAGTGCCGAAGGGCGCATCAGCACTGACAAAAAGGTTGTCATCGTTAAGGCGCTCAGCAGCAGCGGTCGGATTGAACGTCGGTAGCCGGTCAGAGAGCGTGCCATCACTCAACGTTGTGCAAATTGTGCACGGGCTTCGGCATAAAAAGCAGCATCAATTGATCCGAGCTGACGCTCCTTGGCCATCGATTCGATTCTTCGTCGCACAGCAGAACGCACGAAGAAAGGAACTTCTTTGAGTGATTTCTCTGCCTCAGCGCTCCAGTTCACTCAGAGTCCACCATTCTTCGATGGAGAATAGGGGATTCGAACCCCTGACCTCTGCGGTGCGATCGCAGCGCTCTACCAGCTGAGCTAATTCCCCGAGCTGCGCAACTTAGCGCCTGTGTTCTTGAACTTCTGGAGGCAGGATGGAAGAAAGTTCCATCGATTGGATGCCGATTACACCGGAGCGACTGGCTGCCTTCGATGAGGCCTCGGTGGCCACGTTGGCCCGTCGTCTCGAAGATGACGACTACCCGACGCCATTCGAGGGTCTTGGTGATTGGCACCTGCTTCGAGCCCTGGCGATTCATCGGCCGGAACTGACGGCTCCCTACGTCCATTTGATTGATCAGGAGCCCTTCGACGAGGACTGAAGCGATGGAGGGTCTGCTCAAGGGGCGAAGGGTTCTAGTGGCGGCCTGCGGAAGCATCGCTGCCGTGAAGACGCCACTGCTGGTCAGTGCATTGGTGAAGGCCGGTGCCGAGGTGCGTTGTGTGGTCACCAAAAGCGCAGCCCAATTGGTCAGTCCAGTGGCGCTTGCCACCCTTAGCCGTCAGCCCTGCCTGCAGGATGCCGACCAGTGGGATGCCTCAAGACCTCGGCCGCTGCACATCGAGTTGGCGGAATGGTCTGAGCTGGTCATTGTTGCTCCGCTCAGTGCGTCGTCGCTGGCCCGCTGGGTTCACGGTGATGGGGAGGGCTTATTGGCCAGCCTGCTTCTGGCTTGTGAATGTCCAGTTCTGGCTGCTGCAGCGATGAACACGGCGATGTGGCAGAACCCAGCTGTGCAGCGCAATTGGCGCTTGTTGCATGAGGATTCCCGTGTGCTGCCGCTGCTCCCTGAGGGAGGCTTGCTCGCTTGTGACCGCATCGGCACAGGAAGGATGGCGGATCCAGGACAGATCGAACTGGCTGCTGCCAGTGCACTGCTGCGGGCGGATGGCGATGGCCGGATCCCAAGAGATTGGCAAGGGCGCCATGTGTTGGTGAGTGCCGGTCCAACCCAGGAAGCGTTGGATGGCGTCAGGGTGCTATCCAACCGGAGCAGTGGCCGGATGGGTGTTCTCTTGGCCCAGGCCGCTCGCCTACGTGGAGCCACCGTTGACTTGGTGCATGGCCCGCTGCAGGTTCCCCTCCCCTGGCTGGAAGGGCTGCGTTGCCATCCGGTGCAGACCAGTACGGCGATGGGTGATTGCCTTGAGCGGCTTCAACCCGAGGCTGATGCCGTGTTGATGTGTGCAGCTGTTGCTGATCTGCGTCGTGCTAATGCCGTTGGACAGGTTGATCGCAAGTTGCCCAAAGATCAGTTGCTGCGAGTGATGGAGGTGGGATGGGAGCTGGTGCCTGACCTGCTCAGTCGATTGGTGAACAGACGCCCCAAAGATCAGCTTGTGCTGGGTTTCGCTGCAATGGCTGGTTCTGAACAGCAAATGCTCTCTCGCGGTCGCGACAAGCTCCGCGCCAAAGGGTGCGATCTCATGATGGTGAACCCAATCGATCGCCCAGGTCAGGGCCTTGGCAGTGCGTGGAATGGTGGCTGGTTGCTCGGCCCAGCTGAACAGATCGAGGCGTGTGCAATGGAGCACAAGCTGGGGCTGGCTCACAAATTGCTCGACCGCCTGTCGGCGTTGGTTGTTTAAGCGTTGGCTGCTTTGGCAGTTGCGGCTCAGGCCGCCATATCTGCGGGCGCTTGATCGAGCAGATCAATGAACGTGCGCAATTGCAGGCGGGGGATATAAGGCCAGCCGCCGCTGCGTTCCATGGTCTGAAGCAGGCCAAACAGTTTTTGGCGGTCTTCAGGAAGGCTGGCCCTGAAAGCGCCTTCTTGAATCTCCCGATGCAGGGCTTCGAGATCCCTTAGAAGCATCAGCAACGTCTCCGGATCGCCCCGGTGCTCCTCTGACAAATGGCGCAGCTGATCAAGCACCGGCTGCAACGTGCTGTGAATGGATTGAGTGCCCTTGCTCTCCACGGAGAACGCTTCACGTTGTTGAGACGTGCAAAAGGCTAGCCGGAACGGCTATTTGCACCTTGTAGGATCCGCAAAATCGGTGGATACCGTCATCGTTCGGCCTTTGGGCTTCTCCTTCATGCGCTTCCGTCCTCTGCTGGCCTTGGTGCTGGCTTTCTGTCTCACCTTTGTGACTGCCTGCAGTGGTGGTTCTGAGGCTGTCGAACGTGGTAACTACACGTACGAAGACATTGTCAACACAGGTAAGGCCAATAATTGTCCGAACCTTTCTGACTCTGCACGCGGCTCCATTCCTCTGACCCCTGGCAGTGCCTACGAGCTGCGTGGCATCTGCATGCACCCCACACAGGTTTTCGTGAAGGGTGAGCCCGCCAACAAGCGTCAGGAGGCTCAATTCATTGAGGGCAAGATCCTCACCCGCTACACCTCAAGTCTTGATGAGGTCTACGGCTCCCTCGTTGTGAGCGAGAACGGCCTTGCCTTCCAGGAAGAGGGCGGGATCGACTTCCAGCCCATCACCGTGCTCGTCCCCGGTGGTGAGGAGTTCCCTTTCACCTTCTCCAGCAAGAATTTGCAGGCTGAAGCTGAAGGCGCAGCCATCACCACCAGCACCGATTTCGAGGGCACTTATCGCACACCTAGCTATCGCACCAGCAACTTCATCGATCCCAAGGGTCGTGCCCTCACCACCGGCGTCGACTATCCCCAGGGTTTGATTGGTCTCGGTGGCGATTACAAGGAGCTGGAGACCGAAAACGTCAAGCGTTACATCGACGGCGAGGGTGTGATGAGTCTTTCGATCACCAAAGTGGATCCTGAAACGGGTGAGTTCGCCGGTGTGTTCTCCGCGATTCAGCCCTCTGACTCCGACATGGGTGGTCGTGAAATCGTTGATGTGAAGATCAACGGTGAGCTGTTCGGCCGTCTTGAAGAGGCCTGATCTGATCTTTCGTTGACCTATCAGCCCTTCAGGCAAGAGCAACAGAAGGGGGGCGCTAGCCCCCCTTTTTTGATGTCTTGATGTTTGATGCCGGCCTTCAGGCTGCGGTCTGGGAGAATCGCGCCGATATCCATCCGCTCCGGCCTGTCATGACCGCCAGCACCTCAACCTCCAAGACCGGTGTGATCGCCCCCTATGGCGGCACGCTCGTTGACCTCATGGTGCCGGAGGCCGATAGAGCCGCCGTCAAAGCTTCTGCAACCAAAACCGTTGAGTGTTCCGATCGCAATGCCTGTGATGTGGAGCTTCTGACGGTCGGCGGATTCTCTCCGCTGCGTGGGTTTATGCATCAGGAGGACTACGACGCCGTGGTCAGCGGTCATCGGTTGGCGGCAGGTCAGCTGTTCGGTCTGCCGATCGTCATGGATACCGATCGTGATGACGTTGTCGTGGGCGACAAGCTTCTGCTGACCTACAAGGGGCAGGATCTTGCCGTCCTCGAGGTGGAGGACAAATGGGAGCCCAATAAAGTTGCTGAAGCGCAAGGGTGTTACGGCACCACCTCGATTGAGCATCCAGCGGTGCGCATGATCACGATGGAGCGCAAGCGCTACTACCTCGGTGGCAGCGTCCATGGCCTTGAACTTCCTCAGCGCGTCTTCCCCTGCAAGACCCCCGCCGAAGTGCGTGCCGGCCTCCCCGATGGCGAAGACGTCGTGGCGTTCCAATGCCGCAACCCCATTCACCGTGCCCACTACGAGCTGTTTACCCGTGCGTTGCACGCGCAGAACGTCAGTGAAAATGCTGTAGTGCTCGTGCACCCCACCTGTGGTCCCACCCAGCAGGACGACATTCCTGGAGCCGTTCGATTCCAGACCTATGAGCGTCTGGCAGCGGAAGTGAACAACGAGAGCATTCGCTGGGCCTATCTGCCCTATGCGATGCATATGGCAGGCCCGCGTGAAGCCCTGCAGCACATGATTATCCGCCGAAACTACGGCTGCACCCACTTCATCATTGGCCGCGACATGGCCGGCTGTAAGTCATCTCTGAGTGGCGATGATTTCTATGGTCCCTATGACGCGCAGAACTTCGCTAAGGAATGTGCCCCTGAGCTGACGATGGAGACGGTGCCATCGCTCAACCTCGTTTACACCGAAGAAGAGGGCTATGTCACCGCCGAGCATGCCGAAGCGCGTGGGCTTCACGTGAAGAAGCTCAGCGGCACCCAGTTCCGCAAGATGCTGCGTGGCGGTGAGGAGATTCCTGAGTGGTTTGCCTTCCGCAGCGTTGTGGAAGTGCTTCGAGCCGCCTGAGCTCTCAGCTTCCTATTAACATTCCTTCATCAGAGGCGGAAGACCCTTGAACAAGCGTTGGCGGAACATTGGCCTTGGGGCCTTGCTGGTGCTGGCGATCGTTGTGATCGCTCCGGCTTTTTTCGGTGGTGGTAGCGGTTCTCAGCCCGAGGCTCGCTCACTGCGTTACAGCGATTTTGTTGAGCGTGTGCAGGAGGATCAGGTCAGCAGGGTTCTGCTGTCACCTGACCGTGGCACAGCTCAGATTGTGGAGACCGACGGTCGCCGAGCCGAAGTGAACCTGGCGCCTGACAAGGACCTCCTGAAACTGCTCACCGACCACAACGTCGATATCGCGGTTCAGCCTTCCCGTCAGCCCGGTGCCTGGCAGCAGGCTGCGACCAGCCTGATTTTCCCCTTGTTGTTGCTGGGTGGTCTGTTCTTTCTCTTCCGCCGTGCCCAGTCAGGTGGGGGTGGTGGCAACCCTGCCATGAACTTCGGCAAAAGCAAGGCACGGGTTCAGATGGAGCCTTCCACGCAAATTACCTTCGGTGATGTTGCCGGCATTGAGGGCGCGAAACTCGAACTCACTGAGGTCGTCGACTTCCTCAAAAACCCAGATCGCTTTACGGCTGTCGGCGCCAAGATTCCCAAGGGCGTTTTGCTCGTTGGTCCTCCTGGAACTGGCAAAACTTTGCTTGCCAAAGCGGTTGCCGGTGAAGCTGGAGTGCCGTTTTTCTCCATCTCTGGCTCTGAATTCGTCGAAATGTTCGTTGGTGTTGGCGCCAGCCGCGTTCGCGATTTGTTTGAGCAAGCGAAGAAGAATGCTCCCTGCATCGTGTTCATCGACGAGATCGATGCTGTTGGCCGCCAGCGGGGCGCTGGCTTAGGCGGTGGCAACGACGAACGCGAGCAGACCCTCAACCAGCTCCTCACCGAGATGGATGGTTTTGAGGGAAACACCGGCATCATCATCGTGGCTGCCACCAATCGCCCCGATGTTCTTGATGCCGCACTGATGCGGCCGGGTCGTTTTGACCGTCAGGTCACTGTGGATCGTCCTGATTACGCCGGACGTCTCCAGATTCTCGGCGTTCACGCCCGCGGCAAAACCCTCGCCAAAGATGTCGATCTCGACAAAGTGGCGCGCCGTACACCCGGCTATACCGGTGCAGATCTTTCCAACCTGCTGAATGAGGCCGCAATCCTTGCGGCTCGCCGAGACCTCAGCGAAGTCAGCAATGACGAGATCAGCGATGCCATCGAGCGCGTGATGGCGGGCCCTGAGAAGAAAGATTCCGTGATGAGTGATCGCCGTAAGCGTTTGGTTGCTTACCACGAGGCCGGTCATGCCCTGGTTGGTGCCTTGATGCCCGATTACGACCCGGTTCAGAAGATTTCCATCATTCCCCGTGGCAATGCCGGTGGTTTGACGTTCTTCACCCCTAGCGAGGAGCGGATGGAATCGGGCCTGTATTCCCGCACCTATCTGCAGAACCAGATGGCCGTCGCTCTTGGTGGCCGTGTGGCGGAGGAGATCGTTTACGGCGAAGACGAAGTCACCACCGGTGCCTCGAACGACCTTCAGCAGGTGGCGTCTACGGCTCGCCAGATGATTACTCGCTTTGGGATGAGCGACAAGCTCGGACCTGTGGCACTCGGCCGTTCTCAGGGCGGAATGTTCCTTGGCCGAGACATCGCAGCTGAACGCGACTTTTCGGAAGACACTGCTGCCACTATCGACGAGGAAGTCTCTGAATTGGTTGCCGTTGCCCACAAGCGTGCCACCAAGGTTTTGGTTGATAACCGTTCGGTGCTCGATGAGCTTGCTGACATGCTTGTGGACCAAGAGACTGTTGATGCTGAGGAGTTCCAGGAACTTCTGATTCGCAGCGATGTCCGCATTGCCGAATACGTCTAATCTGTCTGAGAGGCTGATTCGCAGCTTGCGTCTTCAGCCTCTGCTGGTGGTTCTGCGTCCAGACGCCAACGATTTCCAAACAGCGTTGCCTCGTACCCGTCTCTGCCATCAGCTGGATCAGCTGGCCGAGGCGGGTGTTCTTCATGTGGAAGTGGCCTGGGATGCAGATCCTCATTGGGCTGATTTGGTCACGGCATTGAAGTGCCGCCACCCTCGGCTGCATCTTGGTGCTGCATCGATCACCGAGTTGTCAGCCCTCGAACAGGTGGCCGAGCTCGACATCAGTTACGCCATGTCTCCCTTGCTGGACCCATCACTGCAGAACAGAGCATCCCAGCTCGATTGTTTGCTGGTTCCAGGGGTGATGACTCCATCCGAGATCCGGCAGGCGGCCAAGCTTGGTTGTCGGCTGGTCAAGTTGTTTCCCGCCAGCGTGCTCGGTTGTGAGTTTCGTCGTCAGATTGCTGCTCCAATGGGCTCGCTTCCCTTTTTGATTGCAGCTGGTGGGCTTCGTGCTGGGGATCTCTGCTCATGGCTCGGTGCTGGCTATGACGCCATCGCTCTGGGCCGCACCGTGTTTGCGCACGATCGCCTGGATCCATGCCTGGCTTCATGGCTGAAGCCATGAGTGGTAGATATGAGACTCATCTGCTACACCTGAGATAGGTATTACGGCGCCAATGTCTCAGTTATCCATCAAGTTGAGCGATAAGGCTGATGCCTTAATTGCTCAGTTGCAGAAGGAAATCTTCAATCGACGGCGAAAGAAGGTCACCGCTGCCGGTGTTGTCGAGACCCTTGTTGAGAGTGGTGCACGCTCGCAATCCGATAAGCGTTTCGCTACTTCCTGGGTCAATCTGATCCAGGACATCGAAAAAGCGGCCAAGCTCGCCAACGCCCATGGCAGCAAGCCTTCCTCGTTGAGCGATGAAGAATGGGTGATGGTGCTCAGCCATCGCAACCGCCAAGCTGCTGCGAAGCCTGCTCGCAAATCTGCTGCCAAGCAACGCACTGCCACAGTCAAAACAGCCGCGAAGACTGCTTCGTCTCGCAAGTCGGCTGCCAAAACGACAACGGCGCGCACCACCAAAAAAGCTTCGAAGTCCACGGCATCGAAGACAGCTCAGTCAAAGACCACCGCATCGGTGGCATCAGCCGGTAAAGCACGACCGGCACGTCGAGCGCGCAAGTCCACCAAGTCTGCCGCTGTCGGATCAGCAGCCGGTCGCATGGCCAAAGCCGCTGCTCAGCTGGCCAGCGCCAACGGCATCAGCTCGCCTGCCAGGAGTTGATGCCCATGTAAGCGTGCGGTGACTGCGTCACCAGAGGCTGCATTGGCCTTGTTGTCGCAGCAAGTGATCAGCGAGTACCAGGTTCACCATGGCTTCCACCATCGGCACGGCCCTTGGCAAAACGCAGGGGTCGTGACGTCCTTTGGCAGCAAGGGTGGTGGCCTCCCCTTTGTCGTTGATCGTTTGCTGCTCCTTGCGGATCGTTGCGGTTGGTTTGAAGGCCACGCGGATCACAATGGGCTCGCCATTGCTGATGCCGCCCTGAATACCGCCTGAATTGTTGGTGGCGGTGCGGAGCCGGCCGTCGTCACTTGGTAAGAAGGCATCGTTGTGTTCACTGCCTTTCAGCAACGTTCCTGAAAAGCCGGAACCAATCTCGAATCCCTTGGTTGCCGGCAGTGACATCACCGCTTTGGCCAGGTCAGCCTCCAGCTTGTCGAACACCGGCATGCCCAGACCTACAGGTGGACGATGCACCACACATTCGATTAGGCCTCCGCAGGAATCGCCCTCTCTGCCAATGGCTTCGATGCGCTCGATCATCCGATCCGCCATGGCTGGGTCGGGACAGCGCACGATGTTGGCTTCCACGTCTTCCCTGCTGACCGTCTGAATGTCGACGGAGGCCTCCAGGTCGTGAATGCGTTTCACCCAGGCGACAACTTCGGTGCCGTGCGATTTAAGAAGCATCTGCCGGGCGATGGCACCGGCTGCTACGCGGCCAATCGTCTCGCGCGCGGAGGCTCTGCCGCCGCCGCTGCGGGCCTGGATGCCGTATTTCGCTTGATAGGTCGCATCTGCATGCGAAGGACGAAAGGCCACTTCCATTTCCTTGTAATCCTGAGGCCGCTGATCTTTGTTGCGCACCACCATGGCGATGGGTGTCCCCAGCGTCATGCCATCCATGACGCCGCTGAGGATGTCCACCTGATCGGCTTCCTTGCGCGGTGTTGTGATGCGACTCTGGCCAGGCTTGCGTCGGTCTAGTTCGGCCTGGATGGCGTCACGGTTGATCTCCAGCCGCGGCGGACAACCCTCGAGGATCACGCCAACCCCGCCCCCGTGGGATTCCCCAAAGGTGCTGATACGGAACAGGGTGCCGAAACTGCTGCCCAATGGAATGCCTTCTCTGGCACGAGCGTAAGAGAGCTCAGATCAGCTCGGTTAAGGCTCCAGGCGGGTGCTGATCAGAGGGGCGGTCCCGGAGCATTTCAAAGTCACTGAAGTCGAAGCCAGGACCAACGCAGCAGCTCACCAGGGAATATTGCCCTTCCACGCATGCCGCCATCCAGTGACCGGCGGGAACGACATGAACTGGACGATGTAGAGACAGCACAGTCTGTTCGGCAACGCCTCCATCCGGTTCCAGGGTCCAGAGGCTGAGTGGTGAGCCTTGCAAGTGGGTCCAGACCTCGTCCGCATGATGTACGGCGTGCCAACGGCTTTTGGAGCTTGCGTCCAATAGATAGAGAATCGTTGTGATGGCAGAGCGTTGCTGGCCATCGTCGCGCTGAACAGACAATGGGCTGCGGTGTAACTCTTTGAACCAACCCCCTTCTGGATGAGGCTTCAGTTGCCACTCCTTGATCAGTTGATTGACCACTTGTTGTGGTGATCGCGGCGCTGACTCGGAGTCCAAGGGAGTGGCAGGCATCAGGTCGGAGGTTGGATGAAGCGGATTCGCATCCAGAAGAGCCTGGCTTCTCGGTCAGCGTCAAGCCACTGCCCATCGGCGTCATCCAAGCTCCCAAGTCGCTCAAATCGAAGGATTGGGTGTTGATCACAATCAGAGAGCTCTGGTTGATCATGACCAGGCCGCAACCGAGATCGATGCTTGTGGTGCAGGTCTTGGTAGATCCTCAACTCACTGCAGATGTTGCTTGTCTTGCGCGTTGTAGACCCCGTCTCCACAGGATGAAGGGAATGATGGTGACCGTCATCAGCACCCCGTAGACCGCTGATGGAAGGCTGAAGCTGTTCAGCTCTCCCTGCGTTAGTGCGGGACCAATCAGGGAGCCGACGACGATCCCGATTGTGCCGTTTTGAAAGCCCGCTTCAATGGACAGTGTTGTGGTCTGAGCCGTTGGCAGCTGGAGCAAAGCACCGACTGCAAGACCGACGCCCAGCATCAACAGATTGAGGCTCAGCAGGGTGGGGCCAATGATCAAAAGGTTGGAGGTGAACACGCTCCACTGGCTGATCAAGGTGCCGATGACGATTAGAAAGAACAGCAGATTGGCTAGTTGACTGGCTGCCTTTTCCAGGTGTTCACAGAAGCGAGGTGCTTGTTGTTTGAGCCAGACACCGATCAGAACCGGCACGGTGGCGATCGAAAACACCTTCAGGCTGAGCGGCAGGATTGAGATCTCGATGGCTTGGTCCGGCACGAACAACGGGGCCGTAAATCCAAGAATCAGCGGCAAGCTGATGGCCGTGAACAGACTGGCGAGGGCGGTGTAGGAGATCGATAGCGCTACATCTCCGCGTGAAAGACGCGTCATCACATTGGAGGTGATGCCTCCTGGGCAGCAGCTCAAAATCATCACGCCGACAGCTAGCTCGCCATTTAGGCCGAACAGTCGCAACAGGATGAAGGCCACCATGGGCAGCACAACCACTTGTGCAAGCGCGCCGGCCAGAAGCGCTCGGGGTTGTTGGAAGGCCCGCGTGAAGTCTGCTGGTCGCAGCGACAGACCCAGGCTCAGCATGATGAAGGCCAGTCCAGCGGACAGAACGAGCTCGATCAAGGGCGGTCTAGCCGTGCAAAACGTGTAAGGGAGACTAACCGTGGCGGTAAAAGCACAAGTTGAGGCTCTCGATCAACGTGTTTTCACTGCATCATCAGCGCATCTGAATTGGCATGAAAAGCATTCCAATCGCGACGAACTTGCTCTGCATAAGGTTGTGCCACTGAACGCAGGAAATATTGGAATTGTGTGGGCTGATCATGGGCGATGAGTTTTAGCTTCTCCTCGAAAAGGGATGAGGCTTGATTTTTGATGAGACGCCGTGCTGCTCGTCGATGTTTGAGGGCGAGCACTTCTCCCCACTGTTTCGCCATCAGGAGAAACGCTTTGGAGGAAAGTTTCGTTGTATCAAAGTCTTGTTTGTAAGGGCAGCGCTCACGTATTGAATAACTTTCATCTTCGAGGTTGAGCCATCCCAGATGATGATCTGGGAAATCAGAGAGTGCCGTGTAGGCGTCCGCATGACGGATGGCATGACTTGAGAAGTTGTTGTTGTATTCATCTATCTCTTCTTGGCTCAAATAGTCGTAGGCCGTGGGTTGATGTTGGAGCTTGATATCAAGGATCAGGTCGTGCTCTTCAGAGTCTTTATCTGTTTCGCGGATCAGGGCATAAAAGCGTTGATTGCCCAATGAACCTGTGCCTGCTCCGAGGCGTTCAACAACATCAAGAATTTGCATGGGGCTTTCTGAAAGCTCGAGGCCTATCGATTCATTGCGGCGTTGTCGATAGCTGTTGAGAGCTTCCGTCAATTGTTCTCGCTGCTGATCGTCGAGGGGCTTGACTTTGTCTGGGTTATGGCTGAAGTGGCGGTTGTCTGAACCGCTTGTCCACTTCTCGAGCATTCGTCGCCTTGAGCTTTTCTTTTCTGTTTTCCTTAGGAATTCTGCGAGTGGTTTGCAGCTGTTGTTTGAGGTGAATGCGGTGGTAAATAGTTTTTCTGCCTTAACCGTCTTCTTGAAGCTTTTTAGATAAGAACGCGAAAATGTGTCGAGAGCAGTATTGATTGTTGTTGCGTCGTGGAGATTCCGTTCCCAGCAGTCGAGCACGATGCTGATTGAGAATCGCCAAATGTCATATTGATAGTCGGCAACGAGGGAATCGTCGAAATCGTCGAAGCCAAAGCATACGCTTTCGCCTTGATGTTTGAAGGCGCCCATGTTGTAGACGTGAGAATCGCCTTGAAGCCATGTTCTTGACCACGCGGCTCCTCCAAATTGATGGAGTCGCCAGGATCCTGCAAAATCTGCCCAGAATAAGTGGTTAGTCCCGCGATAAAAGATATACGGGGATAGCGCCATCTTCTGATATTTGATCTGCTTCGACTCCTGCGGTAGGTAGGCATTTTGGGCTCGAATTGCTTCTAGAACTTTTCCATTTCGGTCATAGCTTTTTGATTCGCTAATAAGGTCTCTCATGCTTGTGCCTCTTCGCCCATTTGCGCTTTCTTTTTAGCCAAGGATTTCCCATCGATTGGTCTTCAAGCCAACAAAAAGCCCCCTCCGAGGAGGGGGCTTTCCGATTCAACCGAAGCTGAATCTTTTGGAGACTTCAGCCTCAGCCGATGGCGGGAGCTTGCAGAGCCACAGGAGTGGACTCAGCAGCAGCCAGGTCGAGGGGGAAGTTGTGAGCGTTGCGCTCGTGCATCACTTCCATGCCGAGGTTGGCGCGGTTCAGCACATCAGCCCAGGTGTTCAGGACGCGGCCCTGACCATCAAGGATGGACTGGTTGAAGTTGAAACCGTTCAGGTTGAAAGCCATGGTGCTGACGCCCAGGGCAGTGAACCAGATGCCGACAACGGGCCAGGCAGCCAGGAAGAAGTGAAGGCTGCGGCTGTTGTTGAATGAGGCGTATTGGAAGATCATGCGACCGAAGTAACCGTGGGCAGCCACGATGTTGTAGGTCTCTTCCTCTTGGCCAAACTTGTAGCCGCAGTTCTGGGACTCGCTCTCAGTGGCCTCGCGGACCAGGGAGGAGGTCACCAGGGAGCCGTGCATGGCGGAGAACAGGGATCCACCGAACACACCTGCGACGCCCATCATGTGGAAGGGGTGCATCAGGATGTTGTGCTCAGCCTGGAACACCAACATGAAGTTGAAGGTGCCAGAGATGCCCAGGGGCATGCCGTCAGAGAAGGAACCCTGACCGAAGGGGTACACCAGGAACACGGCGGAGGCAGCAGCCACAGGTGCGCTGTAAGCAACGCAGATCCAGGGGCGCATGCCGAGGCGGTAGGAAAGTTCCCACTCGCGGCCCATGTAGCAGAAGATGCCGATCAGGAAGTGGAAGACAACCAGCTGGTAAGGACCGCCGTTGTACAGCCACTCGTCGAGAGAAGCAGCTTCCCAGATGGGATAGAAGTGAAGGCCGATGGCGTTCGAGGAGGGCACAACAGCACCAGAGATGATGTTGTTGCCGTAGATCAGGGAGCCAGCAACGGGCTCACGGATGCCGTCGATGTCGACGGGGGGTGCTGCGATGAACGCAACGATGAAGCAGGTGGTGGCAGCCAGCAGGGTGGGGATCATCAGCACACCGAACCAGCCCACATACAGGCGGTTGTTGGTGGAGGTGACCCACTCGCAGAAGGACTGCCAGCCATTGGCGCCGGAGCGCTGCTGAATGGTGGTGGTCATGAGAACGGGAAAGAATGTCTCCGAGGAGACGGGTTATGGAAGGGCAGGAAGCCCTGCCGAGTCAGAGTGTAAAGCAACATTGCGCAACGTGAACACAGCTTTATGAAGCTGACGTGAAGAAGCGTTGAGCTCGGGCGGCGGCGCTTCAGCTGAGGCGCTTGTTAGCGTCCGGGCCATGGACGGATCCACTCACCAGCCAGCGCCATCGGTTCTGATTGATCCGTCAGATGAGCGGGTACTTCTTGTTCGCCTGCCCTGCAACCCCATTTTTCCAATCGGTCCGATCTATCTGGCCGATCATTTGCACAAGTGTTTCCCTGGCATGCCGCAGCGCATCCTGGATCTCGCCGCATTGCCGGTGTTGGACGTGCACCGCGTGCTGCGCATCACCATTGATCAATTTCGTCCCACGCTCTTGGTGTTCTCTTGGAGAGACATCCAGATTTATGCCCCGGTCGATGGTCGAGGTGGCAATCCACTGCAGAACTCCTTTGAAGTGTTCTACGCCCGCAATCCGCTGAAACGGATGCACGGAGCGCTCGGCGGTCTGCGGTTGATGACGAGTCACTACGGCGAATTGTTCCGTAATCAGGCTTTAGTTCGCCAAGGTGTAAAGCGAGCGCGTCGTCACCAACCCAACGCCAGAGCCGTGCTGGGTGGAGGTGCCGTCAGTGTGTTTTATGAACAGCTAGGGCGTTCACTACCTAAGGGAACCATTGTCTCGATCGGCGAGGGTGAACCCCTCCTCGAAAAGCTGATCCGCGGACAATCGGTTCAGAGTGAGCGCTGCTTTGTGGTTGGTGAAGCGGTCCGACCAGGGTTGATTCATGAGCAGCCGGAAAGTCGCCCCAAGACGGCCTGCGATTACGACTACATCGCTTCCATTTGGCCTCAGCTCGATTGGTATCTCGAGGGGGGTGATTTTTATGTGGGGGTTCAGACCAAGCGAGGTTGTCCACATAACTGTTGTTACTGCGTTTACACGGTGGTTGAGGGCAAGCAAGTGCGCCTCAATCCTGTGCAAGAGGTCGTCAAGGAGATGCGTCAGCTCTACGACCGGGGTGTGCGTGGTTTCTGGTTCACTGACGCCCAGTTCATTCCCGCGCGGCGTTACATCGAGGACGCGAAGGAGCTCTTACGTGCCATCAAGGCTGAGGGCCTGACAGGAATTCGTTGGGCGGCCTACATCCGTGCAGACAATCTCGATCCCGAGTTGGCTCAGCTGATGGTTGAGACCGGCATGAGTTATTTCGAAATCGGCATCACCTCGGGTTCCCAGGAACTCGTTCGCAAGATGCGCATGGGATACAACCTGCGCACGGTGCTCGAGAGTTGCCGGATGCTGGCCGATGCCGGATTCCGTGACCATGTCTCGGTGAACTACTCGTTCAACGTGATCGATGAGCGTCCAGACACGATTCGTCAGACGGTGGCCTATCACCGTGAATTGGAGCGCATCTTTGGCGTGGATCGAGTGGAGCCGGCCATTTTCTTCATCGGGCTGCAACCTCATACGCACCTGGAGCAATACGGCTTTGATCAGGGGCTGATCAAACCTGGCTACAACCCGATGAGCATGATGCCCTGGACAGCTCGAAAGCTGCTCTGGAACCCTGAGCCAATGGGAAGCACCTTCGGTCAGATCTGTCTTGAGGCTTTTGACCGCAATCCCTCCGACTTCGGGCGCACGGTGATGGGCTTACTGGAGCGTGACTATGGAGAAGCGCCGCTCAATGAAGCACTCCGTGCTTCGCTTCAAGGCCGCGCGGCCTTGGCCAAAGCCGTCAGCTGACGAACCAACAGCAAGCTGAGAGTTGCGATTCCCACTATCCCTCCAAGGGGATTGGCATGTGGACCTCCTGGACCAATCAGCCACTCCGGTGCACTTGGCGAGATCTGCAAAAGCCCAGACTTCATTGCAAACCAACCTCCGACTAGGCCCCCGTGCAGGCCAACGCATCCCCATAGGGAGCCTCCATCCAGTCTCCGTTGCACGGCAAGCACCAGACCTAAAAGCATGAGTCCTGTTAACAGCCCGATCATCGGCAGCAACCCTTGATCGAAACGTGTGTGCGCCAAGCTAAAAATGATCGCCTGGCCAATGACGGCCACCCGGCTGCCGGCCAGCTCGTTCAACTCGCCCCAGAGCCAGCCGCGGAAAAGTAGTTCTTCAGCTAGGCCGACGCCGAAGCAGAGCAAGATCGCATTCAGGACGTCTCCGCTTGTGAGTTCTCCAAGCCACCGCCCCCAGGAGCCAAGGATCAGCGGCAAACAGATCAGTGCCAGTAGGCCGACGGAACGAAGCAGGCCGTAAGCCAGGCAGAGAGCAGCTGAAGGTTCGCCCCTGCGACTGCGCAACCCCAGCGTCAACCAGGGATGGCGACTGTTCCAACGCTGCCGTACCCAGCTCGGCAGCAGAAGAATGAACAGCAGCAAGCTTTCGATCGTGCCGATCAGTGACAGCCGTGAGGCCGAGGCTTCCGGAAGCACCTGTGCCAGCGGTTGAGCCAGGAGCCAGCCCAGTGCGTAGAGCACCGGAATCAGCAACAGCGTTGTGATCCAGCGCGGATGAGCCTGGAGCAAGCGTCTCCAGGTCTTCAAGATGAAATTGACGATCAGTTTTCCGGCTCGATGCTGCTCGTCAGGCCTTTGCCCTTGAGCGTTTCGCAGTAAAACTCAGCAGGCTCGAGGTCGCAAACGATGACGAGCCCGACACCGGTGTTGTGGGCTTCGAGCATCACCGCCATGCAGTCCTGTTCGCTGAGCTGGGGGACAACCTGACGCAGGGTGGCGACCACGTACTCCATGGAGTTCACAGGGTCGTTGTGTAGCAGCACCTTGTAGCGGGGCGAGCGCTTTCGCACCCGCTCCGTTTCTTTGTCCAGTACGGCGGCGCCACCGGGTTTCGAGCTGGGAGACTCCACTGCCATCGCGATGGTTTTCAGCTGATTGAAATGTAAAGCGGCTGAGGTCACGGTGGGATCAGAGGGCCTTAATCCGAGCCATGGCGGTGTCAACGTTCTCGCGACTGTTGAAAGCCGACAGCCGGAAGTAACCCTCGCCGGCCGCACCGAAACCGCTTCCTGGTGTGCCCACCACATTCGCCTTGTTGAGCAGGTGGTCGAAGAATCCCCAGGAATCCATTCCTTCGGGAGTTTTGATCCATACGTAAGGCGCATGTTCTCCGCCGTAGGTGGTGAGACCAGCGGAATTGAGTTCACGGCGAATGATCGCTGCGTTCTCCATGTAGAAGCCCACCAGGGCTTTCACTTCCTGCTGCCCTGCTTCGGAATACACCGCTTCAGCACCGCGCTGAATGATGTAGCTGACGCCGTTGAATTTTGTGCTCTGGCGACGGTTCCAGAGTCCCCAGAGTTCAATGGATTCGCCGTTAGCGGCCTTGCCCTTCAACCCCTTGGGCACCACCGTGAAGGCGCAACGGGTGCCTGTGAAGCCTGCGTTCTTGGAGAACGACCGGAATTCAATGGCGCACTCCCGTGCTCCTTCGATTTCAAAGATGGAGCGGGGCAGGCTCGGATCCTGAATGAAGGCTTCGTAAGCAGCATCGAAAAGAATCAGGGCATCGTTGCTGCGCGCGTAATCCACCCAGGCTTTCAGCTGGTTCCGCGTGGCCACCGCACCGGTGGGGTTGTTCGGGAAGCAGAGATAAATCAGATCGACCGGTTCACTGGGGATCTGTGCTGCGAAGCCGTTGTCGGCACTGATCGGCAAATAGCTCAGACCCGCGTAGCGCCCCTCCGCACCAGCGTCACCGGTGCGCCCGGCCATCACATTGCTGTCGACATACACCGGATACACCGGGTCGGTCACCGCGACGCGGTTTCCCTCCCCGAGGATGTCGAGAATGTTGCTGCTATCGCACTTGGAGCCATCGGAGACGAAAATTTCCTCAGCGCTGATGTCGCAGCCCCGCGCTTGAAAGTCGTGCTTGGCGATCGCTTCCCGTAGCCAGCCGTAACCCTGCTCAGGGCCGTAGCCGTGGAACCCCTCGGCTGTTCCCATTTCATCGATGGCCGCCTTCATGGCCTCACGGCAGGCCAGCGGCAGGGGCTCGGTGACATCACCGATTCCGAGGCGAATCAGTGCCGCGTCGGGATTGGCAGTGCTGAAGGCTTTCACGCGACGGCCGATCTCAGGGAACAGATATCCCGCTTTGAGTTTGAGGTAGTTGCCGTTGACCTGAACCACGGAAAAGCCGCTGTATTGCGGGCATCCTCCTACATACGATGAAAGGAGCCGGGTCGGCACATCGTGACCGTCGCTCTGAACCCATCCATCGCCCCGGTGGCGTTCGACGAGCTTGTGGACGCCGGCATCAACAGGCCAGCCCGCTACGTGGGGCATGAACTCGGTGTGGAGCCTCGCGACTGGCAGGGAGCACGCGTGCGTTGGGCGCTCACCTATCCCGAGGTCTACGAGGTGGGCTCCAGCAACCTCGGGCACATCATTCTCTATTCGATCCTCAATGCTCTTCCGGGCCAAGTGTGTGATCGGGCCTATCTCCCTGCAGCCGATCTGGCACAACGTCTGAAGGAGCGAGAACAGGCTCTCTTCGGTGTGGAGAGTCGTTGGCCGTTGGATGCTTTCGACATCCTTGGTTTCAGCCTCAGTTACGAGCTTGGCGCCACCAACATCCTGCAGATGCTGGATCTCTGCAGGGTGCCGATCCTTGCTGCTGATCGAGGTGACTGTCCACTCGGTGACCCTGATGCTCCCCCGCTGATCTTCGCTGGAGGCCCGACGGCCACGAGTAATCCGGAGCCCTACGCCGCATTTTTTGATTTCATCGTGCTAGGCGACGGTGAAGAACTGCTGCCCGAGATTGGTCTCGTGCTGGCGGAGGGCAAGGAGGCGGGGCTGAGTCGCTCCGCGTTGCTTCGAGATCTTGCTTTGGTGCCTGGGGTCTACGTCCCCTCGCTTTATGCCCCCGGTGCCGATGGGGTCACGATCGAACCCCTGGAACCGGGGCTCCCTCAAAGGGTGTTGCGGCGGGTCGCAACGCCGATGCCTCATTACGCCATGGGTCTGGTTCCCCATGTGGAGACGGTGCATGACCGGCTCACGGTGGAGATCCGTCGCGGCTGCACCCGTGGGTGTCGGTTCTGTCAGCCAGGAATGCTGACGCGCCCTGCCCGTGATGTGGAGCCTGAGGCGGTGATCGAGGCTGTCGAGACAGGCATGCGCAAGACGGGCTACAGCGATTTTTCGCTGCTGTCGCTCAGCTGCAGCGATTACTTGGCACTGCCTGCAGTTGGCGTTGAGCTGCGGAACAGGCTCGCGGACCGCAATGTCACCCTGCAGCTACCCAGCCAACGGGTGGATCGCTTTGATCAAGACATTGCTCACATTCTCGGTGGAGCGCGTCGGGCGGGGCTGACGTTCGCCCCAGAGGCAGGCACGCAACGCTTGCGCGACATCGTCAATAAAGGATTGACCGATGACGACCTGCTGCATGGCATTCGAACGGCGATGCAGAACGGATATCGCAAGGTCAAGCTCTATTTCATGATCGGACTGCCGGGAGAGACGGATGCCGATGTGCTGGGCATTGCAGAGACCTGCCGGATGTTGCAAGAGCGGTGCAGAGATCTTGGACGCCTGAGTCTGAACGTCACCATCAGCAACTTCACGCCGAAGCCGCATACGCCGTTTCAGTGGCACAGCGTGTCGACGGCGGAGTTCATCCGACGTCAGAAGTTGCTGCGTGAAGCAGGACGACGTTTGCGTGGTGTGCGCTTCAACTTCACCGATGTCCGTCTCTCGGCGATGGAGGATTTTGTAGGGCGGGGAGACCGGCGTTTGGCACCCGTGATCGAGGCGGCTTGGCGCGCAGGTGCCGGGATGGACGCTTGGTTTGAGGCTCTGGATCGCACCTATGAAGCCTGGACTGGTGCCATTGCAGCGGCTGGATTGGACGGGCGATATCGCGACATGGAACTGGGTGGCTGGAGTGCCGTGGCCGCTCTGGACCGCGAGGATCTCAAGGGGTTTTGTGCTCAGCCACTGCCCTGGGATCACATCGACAGCGGCATCGACAAGGCTTGGCTGGCGGATGATCTTCAGCAGGCTCTGGCTGCCAGCGTCGTGCCTGACTGCTCGTTTGAAGGCTGCAGCAGTTGTGGCGTCTGCGGTCCTGATCTGGGGCACAACGTTGTTGTGCCTCCTCCTCCGGTGCCCGGTGCTGTTGCGCAGCAAGCCCCCCCCAGTGAGCGGGTTTGCCGTTTGCGTTTTCGGTTCAGTAAAACCGGTGCTATGGCCCTGCTCAGTCACCTCGATCTGGTGCGATTGCTTGAACGCGCCTTGCGTCGCAGTGAATTGCCGGTGAGTTACACCGGTGGCTTCCACCCCTTGCCTCGCCTGCAGTTGGCCTTGGCCCTTCCGCTTGGTGTTGAGGCGGAAGGTGAATGGATGGATCTGGAATTTCTCCAGCCCGTTGGCCCCTCCGAGGTGATGGAACGTTGGCAAAAGGCATTGCCGCCGGGTTTGTGCCTGCTTGAGGCTCAGGAGGTTCCGGTGTCGTCGCCCAAGCTCTCGCAGCAGTTGCAGGCCAGTCGGTGGCGTTTTGTGCTCAGTGGTTCTGCTGCCGAGCCATTGGATGGAGCCTCCCATTGGCAGCGGGCCATCCGTGATCTTCTCGATCAGGAGGAGCTGACCTGGGAAGACACCGACAAGAAAGGACGGCCGCGTCGACGCGACATGCGTCATTTGCTCCAAAGCCTCAGCCTTGTGGATCTGATCACGGGAAATCCTGCTTCCGATCAATGCGCTGCCGAGCTTGAGTTGACGGCTGCCGTTGATTCTCAAGGCCGTAGTCTTAAACCGGCGCAGCTGCAGATGTGGCTCGCTCAGCAACTGGGTTTTGAGTTGTCACTGTCGCGCGTGCGGCGGATGGAGCTCACCCTCGTGCAGTGTTAAATTGAGTTCAGGACTTCAATCCAGAGGCTTGAGCCATGGATGTGTCCCGGACTTCTTGTCCCATTCATTGTTTGGAACGAGAGGCCTGAGCCTTCGTTCCAGCCGGCGTCACAGCGCTGAAGCAGTTCGACCATAGGAGTGTTCCACTCCGTGCCATTGCGACCTGCGGGTCCTTCTCAGAAGCAATTTCAATTTCCTCCCGTGCGACGGCCCTGCGGGTCCGTTGATCGGCATTTGTCCTGACGGGCTTCGTCAGTTCCTGTTTATGCCCCAGCAAATCGTCATCGCCGAGCAGCTGCGTATCGCGGCAGTTCTGTCTGATGACCGCGTTGATGAACTGATCGTGGCGCAGGGCCGCTATCAAATCGGCGATGTGTATCTCGGCACGGTGGAGAACGTGCTGCCCGGCATCGATGCCGCTTTTGTGAACATCGGCGAGAGCGAAAAGAACGGTTTTATCCACGTGACGGATCTCGGCCCGCTGCGGCTCAAGAAAGGAGCAGCGGGGATTACGGAATTGCTTGAGCCACGCCAGAAGGTGCTGGTTCAGGTGATGAAGGAGCCCACCGGGACCAAGGGCCCACGCCTCACTGGAAATCTTGCTCTGCCAGGTCGTTACCTCGTGCTGCAACCCAGTGGTCAGGGCGTGAACATTTCCCGTCGGATTGGTGCCGAAGGTGAACGCAATCGTCTACGTGCTCTTGGTGTGCTGATCAAGCCACCGGGTGCCGGCCTGCTCATCCGCACCGAAGCGGAAGGAATCAGCGAAGATCTGCTGATCGATGACCTGGAGTCACTGCTTCGCCAGTGGGAAGCCATCCAGAAAGCTGCCGAAACGGCATCACCACCGGTTCTGCTCAATCGAGATGAGGATTTCATCCATCGCATCCTTCGGGACCATACGGGCCCCGATCTGGTGCGGGTGGTGGTCGATCAGGCGGATGCCGTCGATCGGGTGACCAGCTTCCTTGGTCAGGAAGGCGCCAATGTGCTGGTGGACGCTCACAGCGAATCCGATGAGCTGCTGGAGCACTTCAAAGTGAATGCAGCGATCCGTGATGCGCTCAAGCCGAGGGTTGATCTCCCCTCGGGCGGATACGTGATCATCGAGCCCACGGAGGCGCTCACAGTGATCGATGTCAACTCGGGATCGTTCACTCGTTCCGCCAACGCCCGTGAGACGGTTCTTTGGACGAATTGTGAGGCGGCTGCGGAGATTGGCCGTCAGCTGAAGCTGCGCAATATCGGTGGCGTGATCATCGTCGATTTCATCGACATGGATTCCCGTCGGGATCAACTCCAGCTTCTGGAGCATTTCACGACCGCCATCCGTGATGATTCGGCCCGCCCTCAAATCGCTCAGCTCACCGAGTTGGGGCTAGTGGAACTGACGCGCAAGCGTCAGGGGCAGAACATATACGAGTTGTTTGGGCGGGCCTGCCCAAGCTGCGGCGGACTGGGTCATGTGGCTGTGCTGCCCGGCAAAGATCTTCTGCAGCCTCTGGCGACGGCTACGGGCTTGGTACGGTCGGCGGCCTCTGCAAGGGCGGAGGTATCTGCGCCGTCTGAGGCCGGCGGTGGTCGCCGCCGCCGTGGTGGTCGTGGCCGCAATGGCGCTTCGCCTGAACCAAGCCCAGTCGAATCTCCCCTCGAACCCCAGGTCGCTGGTGAGTCCACTTCGGAGGCGACGGAACCTGCAGCGGCAAACCGGCGCCAGGATCCAGAACTGGTCGCCGTTCCCATGGATGACGATCAGGAAAAAGTGTATGGCTGGCTTGGCCTGAATCCTGTGTTGCTGCTGGATCCCCCGCCAGAAACCGACAACCTGATGGTGCGTGTGGTGCGACCTGGAGAAGATGCCGAGGCCGTGCTCGAGGAAGCGCGTCAGCAACTGTCCGCAAGTTCCGGTCGTCGCCGGCGTCGCGGTAACCGTGGTGGCCGGGGCAGTGCGCGCAGCGGTTCTTCCTCCGCCACGCCAGCGCCTGAACCTGCAACCCCTCGTGCGGAGGACAAACCACTGTTGGTGGAGATCACACCTTTGGAGGTTGCGCCTCTCATCGAACTGCCACCCGAACCCATCACGGTGGTGTCATCAGAGGCCGCTCCGGTTGCAGTTGCGGTGACGCAGGAACCTGTTGCCGTTGCCGTCACAGAGCCTGAGATGCCTGCAGCCGAGGTGCGACCCGGTCGCCGCCGCCGCCGCTCTTCGGCCGCGGTTGAGTGATCGTTGGTGTTGATGAGGTCGGTCGTGGGTGTTGGTTCGGGCCCGTTTTTGCTGGCGCGGTCTGCCTCACTCCCAAGGCGGTTAAAGCGCTGTGTGATCTCGGCCTGACCGATAGCAAAGCGCTGTCTCCAAAACGTCGAGCTGCGCTCGTGCCGGAAATCGAGGCCCGAGCCACCTACTGGTCACTGGGTCAGGGATCTGCGGGCGAGGTGGATTCTTGTGGGATTCGTGTGGCGACTGAGTTGGCGATGTTGCGTGCCCTTCAACGGTTGCCGAAGACGCCAGAGATGGTGCTTGTCGACGGTGTTCTTCCCCTGCGGCTTTGGTCGGGTGCACAGCGCACCATTGTTCGAGGAGACAGCAAAGAGGCCTCGATTGCTGCAGCTAGCGTGCTGGCCAAGGAAGCGCGTGACGCTCTGATTCGCAGAATGGCGTTGCGATTTCCTGGCTATGGGCTGGAACGTCATGCCGGCTATGGCACGGCTCGCCATCGCGCTGCGCTGCTCGAGTTAGGGCCGACGCCGATGCATCGTCACAGCTTTCTCACCAAGGTGTTTTCTGCTTCATGAACTGGCCTCGTTGAGGCCTGCACCTTGAGGAGGGGATTGGGCGCACCAGTCTTGAAAATCTCTCACCAGTTGCCGACCCACTCGGCCCTTGATCGTCACCAAGATGCCGTTGAGGATGGACTCACCGGTGCTTTCCAAGACACGCTTTGGAATCAACTTCAGCAGCGGTGGCTGACTCACCGTGACACCGAGTCGAGCTTCTCCTTGCAAACCCTGATCGCTGACTTCCAGCAGCGCCTCCAGGCTCAGCTGAAAATCGTCCACTAGGCCCAGCCCCTCAAGCGTGGCATCCGTCGCCTGAATCGAGATGGATCCGTTTTCGCACTCTGTTTTCAATGACACAACAGGTGAAACCTGCAGTTGAAACACCTGCAGAGTTGTCACGGTGTAGCGATACCGGGAGGGGCCGGTCGCTTCTAGCTGCTGCGGGTCAAGCAAGGCCTTGATCACCCTGTCCTCTTCCTGCAGATAGCGATACAGGCGGTCTGTTTGATTCGCGACCGGCAGGTCGAGATGCTGACTGGCGCGGAAGGCCAGGGTCATGCCCCTTGTGCTGACGCGGCATGATCCTATCGATGCGAGTGCAGGGATCCATGCCGATGCGGGTGGCGTTTCTGGGGCCGAAGGGCACCTATGGCGAGCGGGCTGCGAAGGAAATGCTGCGGTTAGAGCAGCTCGGTGATGCTGATCTGGTGGCTTGCACCGGGCTGCGGTCCGTGGTGGAGCATGTGGCAGATGGCCGCTGTGAGGCCGCTGTGGTGCCGGTTGAAAACTCCGTTGAAGGAGGCGTCACCGCCAGCCTTGATGCGCTTTGGTCGCATCGTGAGCTCTGCATCCGCCGTGCGCTGGTATTGCCCATTCGTCATGCGCTGCTCAGCAGTGGCTCTCTGCAGGGCATCAGCGAAGTGCTCTCTCACCCCCAGGCTCTGGCGCAATGCAGCGGTTGGTTGGCCATGCATCTGCCGCAGGCGCTGCAGTTGCCCACCACCTCCACAGCTGAAGCCGCCCGGATGGTGAAAGGAAGTCGCTTCCGTGCGGCCATCGCTGATCGGGCGGTGGGCGAACAACAGGGGCTCGATGAACTGGCCTTCCCGATTAACGATGTGGCAGGCAACTGCACACGGTTTCTGCTGCTTTATCGAGGGGATCCTCTACGGGAAGGACAAGTGGCGAGTTTGGCGTTCTCGCTGCATCGCAATGCACCGGGTGCCCTCATCGAGGCACTCCAGGCCATTGCTGGTTTGGGGCTCAACATGAGCCGGATTGAGTCACGTCCATCCAAGCGTGAACTCGGTGAATATGTGTTCTTTGTTGATGTGGAATTGCCTGCGCAAAACTCTTCGGCGGCGCTCACCGAACTCGCCAGCCGCCTTGAGCCACTCTGTGAGCACCTGGCGGACTTTGGTGCCTATCCGAGTTCTGAACTCAGTTGATCAGAGCTGAGTCGGAATACCCCGAATTGCATCATCCCTCGTGCGAAAGCCCAGCGCATCAACATCAGGGTTGGCGTCTCGCGCAATCCTTGCAGCACGGCCGGTGGTCCGAGCCTGAGAACGGCAGCCGGTCGGCGCAGACCTTCGAGGATGGAGTCGTTCCAGGATGGAAGCGTTGCCTCGGTCCAGTCGCTGGTTTCAATCAAGCCGCGATATTGATCACTGCACTCCAGGTTGTGCTGGAACCCAGGGATGCTGGCAAATTCCGGATGCGCCCATTGGGTTAGCAATTGATGCATCACCCAGCGCTCCCGTGAATCGAGAGCTCCATCGCGGGGATCCCGACGATTCCAATCTGCAACGGCCAGTGCGCCACCAGGTTTGAGCACTCTCAGCAATTCGTCGGCGAAGCGCTGCTTGTCTGGCATGTGGGGGCCAGCCTCAACACTCCAAACACCATCGAACTCACCATCGGTGAGGTTCAGGTCTAGAGCATCCATCACGGCGAATCGACACGACAGCCCCTCCGGGGTTAATTCGGTTGCACGTCGGATTTGGGCCGGGCTGATGCTGATGCCAAGAACGTTAAAGCCGTAGTCGCGAGCCAGGATTCTGGCGCTGCCACCGATGCCACAACCAACGTCCAGCACCCTGGAACCTGCTGGCAGGCGGTCCAATCCACTCCAGTGCACGAGTTCGTGAACGAAGTCAGCTTTGGCTTGCCTGAAATCACGACGCTTCGGGGGATTGCCGTAATGACCGAGGTGAACATGCTCACCCCAGAGTGTTTCCAGTAAACGGTCTTCCGTCCAGGAGTCGTAGGCAGAGGCCACGCTCTCACTGGAGTGATAAGCCCGATTACGGCGACTCCACAGTGCATAAACGCTTGCAGCAGCAGCGAGCCCAACGGCTGTTGGGGCAAGAAAAGTGGGTAAAGACATCAACCGTTGCCGGAATCGGCCGAGGAGAGGGTGTCGCGCAGCACGGTTCGAGCAGCAAGCTGACGGCGCGTTTCATCGAGCATCTCGAATTCCTGCTCGAGCCTGGTGCGGGTGCTTGTGAGCTCCAGCAGTTCTTGTTGTTGATCAGCAACGGGTCCGCCCAGATGTGCTCCGATCCAGAACGACAGTTCACGAGGCAGGTCAGGGAGGTCGTCCGGCAGTGCGGTGGGAGAGTCGGTGAGCTTTCCAGTCAGCTCAACCACATCGCGAAGGGCGGTGGTCACCGATTCGGTGAGTGTGTGCAGAGCATCGATGTTGTCCTCTGGATCGTCCTCGATCCAACTGACCATCGCACTGCGATACGGGGTTTCACGCGTCACGTTCAACACCCGAAACCGCTGTTGGCCAAGCGTGATGATGTTGCTCCTGCCGTCGTCGCCGGTTTGGTGTTGGATCACTTCCGCACAGCAGCCGATCGGGGCCATGCTCTGGCTGCGAGGATCCCAACGGACCACTCCAAATCGTCGGTCGCTCTCAAGCACGCTTTGCAGCATCATTCGGTAACGCGACTCGAAGATGTGCAGCGGCAGAACGTCGCTTGGAAAAAGAACGACATCCGGCAGAGGAAAGAGAGGCAGTTCTCTGACGGACAGATCAGCCACGCAGGAATCAATCGGAGAGAATGATCCTAGGCAGCTGATCCGATCGTTGTGCTCGACTCAGAGCTTGACTTCGATGTCGACGCCACTGGGAAGATCCAGCTTCATCAGGGCATCAATTGTCTTGGCAGACGGACCATAGATGTCGATGATGCGGCGATGCGTCCGCGTTTCAAAGTGCTCACGGGAGTCCTTGTCGACGTGAGGAGAGCGCAGAACGCAGTAGATCTTGCGCTTCGTGGGGAGAGGGATTGGGCCGATGGCGGTTGCAGCCGTGTTGTCAGCGGTTTCGATAATTTTGTCGCAGGACAGATCCAGCATGCGGCGATCAAACGCCTTCAGACGGATGCGGATCTTCTGCTGAGCGATGGCAGTGGACATGAAGCGCGAAGAAATCTCCTAGGGAGATGACGAGAAGTGGATTGTCGAGGTGCTGATCGAATGTCAATAAGACGATTCGACTCGATTGAAAAATAGTAGGGGACGGCCCGGTCAGAGCCGGACCATCCCCGAGGATCCGAGGAATCAGATCACTCGATGATCTTGGAGACCACGCCAGCACCGATGGTGCGGCCGCCTTCACGGATAGCAAAGCGCATGCCTTGCTCGATGGCGACGGGGCAGATCAGCTCACCGGTCATCTGGATGTTGTCACCAGGCATCACCATTTCCACGTTGGAACCGTCTTCCGCGGTGAAGGCGGTGATCTGGCCGGTCACGTCCGTTGTACGGATGTAGAACTGCGGGCGGTAGCCAGCAAAGAAGGGAGTGTGGCGGCCGCCTTCTTCCTTCTTGAGCACGTAGACCTGACCCTCGAACTTGGTGTGAGGGGTGATGGAGCCGGGCTTCACCAGCACCATGCCGCGCTCGATGTCTTCCTTCTGGATGCCGCGCAGCAGCAGACCAACGTTGTCGCCAGCCATGCCCTCATCAAGCAGCTTGCGGAACATTTCCACACCGGTGACGGTGGTCTTGCGAGTGTCCTTGATGCCGACGATCTCAATTTCTTCGCCGACTTTGACGATGCCGCGCTCAATACGGCCAGTGGCCACGGTGCCGCGACCGGTGATGGAGAAGACGTCTTCAACAGCCATCAGGAAGGGCTTGTCCACTTCCCGCTCAGGCTCAGGAATGCTGGCATCAACAGCCGCCATCAGTTCCTCGATCTTGGCTTCCCACTCAGCCTCACCTTCGATGGCCTTCAGGCCGGAAACCTGCACCACGGGGATGTCATCGCCGGGGAAGTCGTAGCTGGAGAGCAGTTCGCGGATCTCCATTTCCACCAGCTCGATGATCTCTTCGTCATCGACCATGTCGCACTTGTTCAGTGCAACCACCAGAGCGGGAACGCCCACCTGCTTGGCCAGGAGGATGTGCTCCTTGGTCTGAGCCATCGGACCGTCGGTGGCAGCACACACCAGGATGGCGCCGTCCATCTGAGCGGCACCGGTGATCATGTTCTTCACATAGTCCGCGTGGCCAGGGCAGTCCACGTGAGCGTAGTGACGGCTCTCGGTCTCGTACTCAACGTGAGCTGTATTGATGGTGATACCGCGCTCACGCTCCTCAGGGGCGCCGTCAATGTCGGCATAGTTCTGAACTTCAGCCTGACCCTTCTTGGCGAGCACATTGGTGATCGCAGCGGTGAGGGTGGTCTTGCCGTGGTCAACGTGACCGATGGTGCCGATGTTGACGTGGGGCTTGTTCCTTTCGAACTTCTCGCGTGCCATTTGTGTAAAGAATCGAGGGGTGAATTAAGGGTGTTTAGAGATCAGGAATTGCCCTGATTCTTGGAGATGATGGCCTCGGCCACATTGCGAGGAACATCCTCATAGTGGCTGAATTCCATCGAGAAAATACCCCGACCCTGGGTCATGGATCGGAGCTCGGTGGCGTAGCCGAACATCTCGGCCAGGGGCACCTTGGCCGAGACTTTCGACGTGCCATCGTCAATTGCCTGACCTTCAACCTGACCTCGACGGGAGGACAGGTCACCGATGATCGAGCCGAGGAAATCCTCGGGGACCTCGACCTCGACTTTCATCATCGGTTCAAGAAGTACAGGATTGCACTTCTTGACTGCATCTTTGAAAGCCATGGAGCCGGCGATCTTGAACGCCATCTCCGACGAGTCCACATCATGGTATGAACCGTCGACCATGGTGACTTTGACGTCGATCATGGGGAATCCGGCGATAACGCCAGACTCGCAGGTTTCCTTCATGCCCATTTCAGAGGGCTTGATGAATTCCTTGGGGACCACACCGCCAACAATCTTGTTGACGAATTCGAAGCCGGATTCAGGCTCGCCGGGCTCCATTTCGATCACAACGTGACCGTACTGACCTTTACCACCGGTCTGACGGGAGAACTTGCCTTCACCACCAGCAGAGCTGCGGATGGTTTCGCGGTAGGACACCTGAGGAGCGCCGATGTTGGCTTCCACCTTGAATTCGCGAAGCATGCGATCCACGAGAATCTCGAGGTGCAGTTCGCCCATACCGGCGATCACGGTCTGACCTGTTTCCGCATCGGTGTTGACACGGAAGGTGGGGTCTTCTTCAGCCAGTGCTACGAGAGCTTTGGAAAGCTTTTCCATGTCTCCCTTGGTCTTGGGCTCCACAGCCACGGAGATCACGGGCTCGGGGATGAACAGGGTCTCAAGGACGATCGGGTCGTCAGAGGAGCACAGGGTGTCACCCGTGGTGGTGTTCTTCAGTCCGAGCACGGCGCCAAGATCACCGGCGCGCAGGGCATCAACTTCTTCACGGTCATCAGCCTTGAGCACCACGAGGCGGGAGATGCGCTCCTTCTCACCTTTGGTGGAGTTGAGCACGTAGCTGCCCTTCTCAAGAACACCCGAATACATCCGGACGAAGGTGAGCTTGCCGTAGGGATCGGCCATCACCTTGAAGGCCAGTGCACTGAAGGGTGCGTTGTCGTCGGAAGGACGAACGGCTTCCTTGCCATCGGGCAGCACGCCTTGGATGGGGGGAACGTCGATCGGCGCAGGCAGGTAATCGACAACGGCATCGAGAACCAGCTGGACCCCTTTGTTCTTGAAAGCTGAGCCGCAGAGAACCGGCACCAGGCCATGCTTCAGCACCCCTTCACGGATGCCTTTCTTCAGCTCTTCAGTGCTGAGCTCGCCTGATTCGAGGAACTTCTCGATCAGAGCCTCATCGGTCTCGGCCACGGCTTCCATGAGGAAGTTGCGCCATTCCTCAACCTGATCCTTCATGTCGTCAGGAACATCGGTCACTTCGATGTCCTGTCCCAGATCATCCTTATAGATGTGAGCCTTGTTCTCAACAAGGTCGATGATGCCGCTGAGTTCACCTTCAGCCCCGATGGGGAGCTGGATGGGTGCCGCGTTGGCCTTGAGGCGATCCTTGATCTGGCCGTGAACCTTTAGGAAGTCCGCACCGGTGCGGTCCATTTTGTTGACGAACACCATCCGGGGCACGGAATAGCGATCGGCTTGACGCCAAACCGTCTCCGACTGCGGTTGAACACCACCCACGGCACAGAACACAGCGATCACGCCGTCGAGCACACGCATGGAGCGCTCCACCTCAATGGTGAAGTCGACGTGCCCGGGGGTGTCGATGATGTTGATGCGGTGATCATTCCAACTGGTGGAGATGGCAGCAGCAGTGATGGTGATGCCACGCTCACGCTCCTGGGCCATCCAGTCGGTCACAGCGGCGCCGTCATGCACCTCGCCGATCTTGTGAACCACACCCGAATAGAACAGGATCCGTTCTGTCGTGGTGGTTTTGCCAGCATCAATGTGAGCGGCGATACCGATATTTCTGACGCGTTCCAGAGGGAATTCGCGGGCCACAGGAGTTCTCCGGGGGTGAGGCGTGAAAAGGCGGGTGAGACTCTACAGGTCAGCCATGAACATTCGTTTAAAGGCTGACCCGAAGAGGATCAGTAGCGGTAGTGGGCGAAAGCCTTGTTGGCCTCGGCCATCTTGTGGGTTTCTTCGCGCTTGCGAACGGCGCTTCCGGCTTCGTTGGCAGCGTCCATCAGTTCACCAGCCAGTTTTTGGGCCATGCTCCGGCCATTGCGCGCACGGGAAAAGCTCACCAGCCAACGCAGTGCCATGGCTGTGCCGCGCTCCTGGCGCACTTCCATGGGGACCTGGTAGGTAGCACCACCAACACGACGAGCTCGCACCTCAACCAGAGGTGTGGCGTTCTTGACCGCGGTCTCGAACAGTTCGATGGGGTCACCGCCGGTGCGCTCGCCGATGAGGCTGAAAGCATCGGAAAGGATCCGCTGTGCGGTCGACTTCTTGCCGTGCTTCATCAACCGTGCGACCAGCATGGTGGCGAGGCGGTTGTTGAACTGAGGATCAGGAAGAACCGGGCGCTTAACGGCGGCGTTACGGCGTGACATGGACTGTCAGATCTGAATAAAGAACAGGGAGTTGTGGGTGACGGGTACGGGACGATCCAAAAATGGACCGTGCTGCATCACTCCTTAGGAGCCTTGGCGCCGTACTTCGAACGGGACTGGCGACGGTCCTTCACACCAGCGGTATCAAGCGTTCCGCGAATGATGTGATAGCGGACACCGGGAAGATCCTTGACACGACCACCGCGGATCAGCACCACCGAGTGCTCCTGAAGGTTGTGGCCGATGCCGCCGATGTAAGCGGTCACCTCGAATCCGGAGGTGAGGCGCACACGGGCCACCTTGCGAAGGGCCGAATTGGGCTTCTTGGGTGTGGAGGTGTACACGCGAGTGCACACACCTCTGCGTTCGGGACAGGCCTTCAGGGCGGGGGATTTGGTTTTCGCCTTGGAGCTCTGGCGCTCGGTGCGAATCAGTTGCTGGATGGTTGGCATCGACGGTCGCGTGGCGGCCGGAGATCCGACCTGGTTCGACAATCCATCACCATACCGGGTCGCCTTCCCTGCTTAGGTCAGATCCGGCTGAAGGCGCTGCCGCAGGCGCAGCACCGCACTTGATCGCTGCTCAGGATCAGAAAGCCGCCACCACTGATGTCGCTCCGGTAGTCGAGGGTTAGCCCCTGAAGGAGCTTGAGCTGCGCTTCAGGTGCGTGGAGTGTGACGCCGTCAGCCCGGGCGACAGGCGTGCCGGCGAGATGTCCTGGCTGCAGGCGAATCACATTCTGTTCGCAGTGTCCCTTGGTCAAGTCGAGATGCATCAGGCCTGGGGTGCCAGCAACCGCGGCCTGGCGGCCTAACTCAGCGGCAGCTGTTGCGGTGATCTGCAGCATGGCTCCCATGATCTGCGGCAAGACGGGGCTACTACTTTCGCAGCATCCCGGTTCAAGGTCTGACAAAGCCGAGCCCGTTCTGAACGCGTGGTGTTATGCCTCGTCCGGTCATCAGGGTCTGATTGGCGGCGACCAAGGTCGTGGAACTGCCGCCATCGAGATTGAGGGCATCACGGATGCCCAGCTGTTGCAGAGCCAGTGTGGTTTCCAAAAGCGTGGGATCGCTTCCGGAGCCGCCCTTCAGAGTGAAAAGCCAAACGCGCTTGTCGTCTTGTCCCACCACGGTGCGAGGGGCTGATTGGGAGAGAAATCCTTGACTGAAGCCTTCTTGCCGTCCTTGAAGCACCACTCGGCCACTCTTCAAAAGTAGGGGACCTCCAGCCAGAACCTGAGGCTGTTCCCCTACTGGACTGGAGGAGCGCTGGCTGATAGTGACCTGATCGCCTGGTCTGGCTGGAAGAGGTGCGCCTGCCCGCGACACGATCAGTGAGCTGTTGGCGGCGAGAGGCACACCGCGCATCAGGGCCGCGAGATCATGCTGGGCGGTCACTTTCCCGCCGCGCACGGAGATCGCTTTCTCCTCGCCGCTAAGGGCTTTGTAAACCGGCCCCCAGGCGCGCGTATAACGACTCAGGCCCCTCTGCACATAACCACTGTTCAGATGGCCAAGCCCCCAGCGACGCCCACCGTCGACCTGGAGGGTCTGATCCAGGCGCAACCGGTCGAACAGCAGGGGCTGGCCAATGGACCAGCCGATGGCGCCGCGATTGAGAATTGGACCCGAGACCCAAGTGCCATTCACTCGGATGGCACCAAGCGGGAGCTGACGCACACGATTGAAAAAGCCACCGTTCACCGCGGTGAGAGCGCTTTCCTGCTGGGCCAAGCGGTTGAGAAACCGAAGTCCTGTTTGGGACCCACGGGCGGCTAGCGGACGAAGGGCGAGACTTTCACTGTCAAAGCGCGCACCAGCGCGGTAAACCACGAGCGGTTTGACCCCTACTCGCACGGTTCGCACATCGAGCACAAGTCCGTGGCGTTGTGCTGCTTTGATCGCTGGGCTTAGCAACGCCGCTTGCAGAGCATTGCCTGCGGTCACCGGGTTCGGACTCTGACTGGCGCTCAGACCATCAATCACGATCCGCCATGGACCAGCCAACGTGAGCGTGGGCTGTTCTCCCTTGCCCTTCAAAATCAGAGTCTGAGACTGGTGTTGCGCTGTTAAGCCAATGCGCTTCAGCTGAGCGTTCTGTGCAGCGGTGGTTGTTACGCCCAGAACCAGATCATCATTTCTTCGCTGGATCAGGGCGGGGCCGCTGAGGTCGAGCACCAGGCGCCCCGCAGTGCTGCCTTTCCCTTGACGAAGTCCCAGGACGCGAGGTGAGGGGAGCTGCAGCGACAACACATTGCCGCTTTTGCTGGTGGCCACGTTCAGATTTCTGAACCAGGGGGCCGCATCCACCGCGACTTCGTCGTCCAAAGTCCGCGTGGGGAGGGATGCCAGTAGACGGCGCTCTCCGAACCACTCGAGTGATTCACCAGCTCGCGCTTGAACCCGTTGGAATCCAAGCCTCCCCGTGAGGATGTCGAGTGGAATCCAAAGTTCTTGAGGTGATTGCTGGTTGCCGCCAATCCAGGCCCAGGCTGCATCCGTGCTGATGCTTCCGATGCGCAGCTCATCACCTTGACTCTGCTCAACTCCTCGGATCTCAATAGTTGGTAGTGGAGGAGGAGGTGGTAGAGGCATATGCCGACGCTAGCCGGGGTGGTCAATCCTTAGGATTTGAGATTGAGCCGTGTGGATGAGACATCCAGTTGCGGCATTCGTCCGACTCTTTTCCAGGTCATGACTCACCTTCCCGGTTCCCCTTGGCCCTACAGCGACAGTGCTGCGCCTGAGGCCGTGGCCGGTGAAAAGGACGCTTGCGGGGTGGGATTCCTGGCGCAGCTTCAGGGCAAAACCAGCCATTGGGTTCTGCAGCAGGCGTTGCGTGGTCTCGGATGCATGGAGCACCGCGGCGGTTGCGGTGGAGATGGTGACTCTGGAGATGGTGCCGGTGTGCTTTGTGAGATCCCCTGGGCCTATTTGAGGGAGGTTTGGCCAGAAGCGGCTGCCGCGAAAGGCCTCGGCATGATGTTCATGCCGACCGACTCCAGCTGCCGCGAAGATGTTCGACGCGTTTGTGATGCGGAAGCCAACGCCCTCGGTCTGAGTCCCTTGGGATGGCGGACGGTTCCTGTGGATCCGACTGTGTTGGGTCCCATGGCGCGAGCAACGGCACCGGTGATTGAGCAGTGGGTGCTCGATGGCAATGTCGACGACTCAGCTTTCGAAGGTCTTCTGCTGCGTTTGCGCCGCCGAATTGGTGCTCGTCTCCGCGCTGAATTTGGTGCTGACGGTGGTCGCGATCTTTACGTGGCGTCTCTGAGCAGCCGAACCGTTGTTTACAAGGGAATGGTGCGTTCTGAGGTCTTAGCTCAGTACTACGCCGACCTGAAAGATCCGCGCTTTGCTGTCAGTTTCGCGGTCTATCACCGACGCTTTAGTACCAACACGTTGCCCCGTTGGCCTCTCGCTCAGCCGATGCGCTTGCTGGGGCACAACGGTGAAATCAATACGCTGCTGGGCAACCTCAACTGGGCTAAGGCCTCGGAAGCCAGTCTTGAAAATGTTTGGGGTGAGTCCGCAAATGACTTGATTCCGGTTGTGAATCCTGCCTTCAGTGATTCCGCCAACCTTGATGCCACCTTGGAGCTGATGGTGCGCAGTGGGCGGTCGATCACCGACAGCCTGATCACGTTGGTGCCGGAAGCATTCCGCAATCAGCCCGATCTCGACAGCCGTCCTGATGTGACGGCAATGTATGAATTCAACGCCGGTATCCAGGAACCTTGGGACGGCCCAGCCCTTTTGGTGTTTGCCGATGGCAAGCGGGTGGGTGCCACGCTGGACCGCAATGGTCTGCGCCCGGCGCGTTGGTGCACGACCGAAGATGGCTTCGTGATCATGGGATCGGAAACCGGTGTTGTGGATCTCAGCGACAAAACGATCGTTCATAAGGGCCGTCTCGGTCCCGGACAGATGGTGGCTGTCGATCTTGAACGCGGAGAGTTGCTCGACAACTGGTCGGTCAAGGAGGACGCAGCGCGTCGGTTCCCCTATGCCGACTGGCTGCACCAGCACCGCCGCAGTGTGGAACCGCAGCCCTGGACGCAGAGCCGGCAGGTTGGAGAACTCGACCTTCTGCGGTTGCAGACCGCCATGGGCTTCACCGCCGAGGACTTCGATCTGATCATCGAAGACATGGCGGCCCTCGGGAAGGAGCCGACTTACTGCATGGGAGACGACATCCCACTGGCGGTGCTGTCCGATAAGCCACACCTGCTCTTCGACTATTTCAAGCAGCGCTTCGCTCAGGTCACCAACCCGCCGATCGATCCGCTCAGAGAAAAGTTGGTGATGAGTCTTGAGATGCATCTCGGGGAACGCCGTCCGGCTCTGAAGCCACAGGCGGAAGCTGCCGCCGTGATTCATTTGGAGACCCCTGTCTTGAACGAGGCCGAGTTGGCTGCCATCAGTCAGCAGGGACTCCCGGTCAAGACCCTGTCCACCCAAGTGGCGGTTGAAGCTTGTGCTGGGGGTCTCCAACCAGCCCTCGAAGCGCTTTGTCAGGCCGCAGAACAAGCGGTGCGCAGTGGTGCTCAGGTGCTGGTGCTCTCTGATCGCGTCGACGCCTCAGGTGTCGCTGCTCAGCTCTCCCCCACCACGGTTGCCATGCCATCGCTGTTGTCCGTTGGAGCGGTTCACCATCACCTGTTGCGCCAGAAGCTGAGATTGCAGTGCTCCCTGGTGGTCGATACCGCCCAGTGCTGGAGCACCCATCACATGGCTTGCCTGATCGGTTATGGCGCCAGTGCCGTCTGCCCATGGCTTACGTGGGAAACCACCCGCCACTGGTTGGAGCATCCCAAAACCAAGAAGCGCATCGAGCAGGGCAAATTACCGGCCTTGGATGCTGATCAAGTGCAGGCCAATGTGCGCGTGTCCCTTGAAAACGGCCTTCGCAAGATTCTTTCCAAGATCGGTATCTCCCTGCTTGCCAGCTATCACGGAGCTCAGATCTTTGAGGCGATCGGTCTCGGTGCCGACGTGATCGACATCGCTTTCAGTGGCACCACCAGTCGGGTGGCGGGCATGACCTTGTCGGAATTGGCCAATGAGACTCTGTCGATGCATGCCAAGGCCTTCCCTGAGCTCAATCGCAGCAAGCTTGAGTTCATGGGCTTTGTTCAATACCGCAGTGGTGCCGAATACCACCGCAACAATCCTGAGCTTTCGAAGGCGTTGCATAAGGCAGTGGCCCAGGGCCCTGGGTACGACCATTTCTCCACCTACCAGGCGCTCTTGGAGAACCGTCCTGTGATGGCTCTCCGGGATCTGCTGGAGTTCAAGCTGGCGCCCAAACCTGTTCCCCTCGATCAGGTCGAGAGCGTGGAGAGCATCTGTACGCGCTTCTGTACCGGTGGGATGAGCCTCGGTGCGCTGTCCCGAGAAGCCCATGAAGTGCTGGCTGTGGCGATGAATCGGATCGGTGGCAAGAGCAATAGCGGTGAGGGTGGTGAAGACCCGGCTCGCTTCCAGGTGCTCACGGATGTGGATGGTGAGGGGCGATCGGCTGCATTCCCCAGCATCGGGGGTCTGCGCAATGGCGACACCGCATGCTCGGCCATCAAGCAGGTGGCCTCAGGTCGTTTCGGGGTGACGGCTGAATACCTGCGTAGTGGCAAACAGCTGGAGATCAAGGTGGCCCAGGGGGCCAAGCCCGGTGAAGGCGGCCAGTTGCCAGGTCCGAAGGTCGACAAGTACATCGCCTGGCTGCGCAACAGCAAGCCGGGTGTGGCTTTGATTTCTCCCCCGCCCCACCACGACATTTATTCGATTGAGGATCTCGCACAGTTGATTCATGATCTCCACCAGGTGCACCCCGCAGCGCCTGTGAGCGTGAAGCTGGTGGCTGAAATCGGGATCGGCACCATCGCTGCCGGTGTGGCAAAAGCCAATGCCGATGTGATTCAAATCTCCGGCCATGACGGCGGCACCGGAGCATCACCGCTCAGTTCGATCAAGCATGCCGGCGGTCCATGGGAATTGGGCCTGACCGAGGTTCACCGAGCGTTGCTGGAGAACGGGCTGCGGGACCGTGTTTTGCTGCGAGCCGATGGTGGCCTCAAAACCGGCTGGGATGTTGTGATTGCTGCACTTCTCGGCGCCGAAGAGTATGGCTTCGGTTCCATTGCGATGATCGCCGAAGGCTGCGTGATGGCGCGCGTTTGCCACACCAACAACTGTCCGGTCGGTGTTGCCACGCAAAAGGAGAACTTGCGCAAGCGCTTCACTGGCGTCCCCGAGCACGTCGTCAATTTCTTCTGGTACGTCGCCGAGGAAGTTCGCCAGCTCATGAGCCTGCTTGGCGTGACCAGCCTCGTAGATCTGATTGGACGCACCGATCTGCTTCAAGCGCGTTCCGTTGATCTGGCCAAGACCAAGTGTGTGGATCTTTCCAGCTTGCTCGCTCCGATCCAGGGTGCTGAGGATCGCTCCTGGCTTTGCCACAGTGCCCAGGCGCATGGCAATGGACCGATCCTTGAGGATCAGCTCCTTGCTGATGCGGATCTGATGGCAGCGGTGGAGAACCATGGCTCGCTTAGCCGCAGTGTGGAGATCATCAACACCGATCGCAGCGTGTGCGCTCGATTGGCTGGTGAAATCGCGCAACGCCATGGCAACCGCGGATTTAACGGGCAGCTCGACCTGAGCTTCCATGGGGCCTCAGGCCAGAGTTTCGGTGCCTTCTTGGTGCAGGGCATGAATGTGCGCCTCGAGGGTGAGGCCAACGATTACGTCGGCAAGAGCATGAACAGTGGTCGCATCACCCTGGTACCAGCCGATGCCACCGCCAACCCTGGCGATCAGGTGATCCTTGGCAACACCTGCCTCTACGGGGCGACGGGTGGCGAACTTTTTGCTCAGGGTCGTGCCGGTGAGCGTTTTGGTGTTCGCAATAGCGGTGCCCGCGCCGTCGTTGAGGGTGCCGGTGATCACTGCTGCGAGTACATGACAGGTGGCGTTGTGGTGGTGCTCGGAAGCACCGGACGCAATGTCGGTGCTGGCATGACAGGTGGAGTGACCTTCTTGCTCGACGAAGGTGACCGGGTCACCCCTCGCGTGAATCCCGAAATCGTTCAGGTGTGCAGCATCACCACCAACGAGCAGGAGTCGGTCCTAAAGCAACTTCTCGAGTCGCATGTGGTCGCCACCGGCAGTGAGAAGGCCTCAGCCTTGCTGGCGGATTGGGCAGCAGCGAAGGGGCGCTTCAAGGTGCTCATCCCTCCTAGCGAACGTGAGGCCATGGGCTTGCATGATCGGGCTGCAGTGGCGGCCTGATCTCTTTGCGTTCATGCCTTGGTTCATCAAGCAGGAGGTGTTCACCCCAGCCATGCGTGCCTTGCCAGCGGATGTGCGTCGCTCCCATTGCGAGGCTCATCGAACATGGCTTGCCACCGAGCGCAAGAAAGGGTGGAAGCTTTACAGCGGGTTTCTTGTGGATGAGCATGAGAAACCCGGTGGCGGTGGCTTGATGATCTTTGAGGCCACCTCTTATGCAACCGCCCTTGCTTGGGTCACGCGTGATCCCATGATTCATCGCGGCCTGGTGACTTGGTCGCTTCACGCCTGGCGCCCTGTCTGTGCGGACGCCTTGCCGTCTTCGGATGGCTGGTAAGCCAGCGCTCAGACCTGCTGCTACTGCGCGGGATCTTGCCTAGCGGGGATGGCTGAGCATGAGCTTCTGCACCTCTCCAGCGTGGTAACTGCTCCGCGTGAGAGGCGTGCTCACCACCTGGAGAAAGCCCAGATCTCCTTCCCCGACCTCGCGGTAGTGGGCGAACTGCTCCGGGGTGACGAAACGGTCCACCGCTAGGTGCTTCGGTCCGGGCGAGAGGTATTGGCCGATGGTGACGATGTCGACCTGATGGGTACGCAGATCTCGGAGAACTTCAAGCACCTCCACATCGTTTTCGCCAAGCCCCACCATCAGTCCTGATTTGCTGTATGCCTTGGGCCAGCCTTCACGCACACGCTTCAGCAATTCCAGCGACCGGCTGTAAATGCCCTGGGGTCTGGCTTGTCGGTACAAACGCGGCACGGTTTCGATGTTGTGGTTCAGCACGTGCGGCGCTGCCTCCATCACCGTTGCCAAGGCATCCCAGTTACCGCAGAAGTCGGGGATCAGCAGTTCGATTGTGGTGAGCGGTGAGCGCTGCTTCACCGCTTTGATGCAGGCCACGAATTGGCTGGCACCACCATCGCTGAGGTCATCCCGGTTCACGGATGTGATCACCACGTGCTTCAGGCCGAGCCTCGCCACCGCCTCACCCAACCGCTCAGGTTCCGTGGGATCGAGCTGCCGAACACTCTTGTCGAAGTCGATGTCGCAGTAGGGGCAGGCACGCGTGCAACCGGGCCCCATGATCAGAAATGTCGCCGTCCCGCCGGCAAAGCATTCCCCGATGTTGGGACAGCTGGCTTCCTGGCAGACCGTGTTGAGCTTCAGGTCAAGCAGCATGTCTGCAACGGCTCCGATGCGTTCTCGTTGAGGGGCTTTAACGCGGAGCCAGTCAGGTTTCAGGGCGGAGGTCATCTTCTACAGTCGGGCCATCGGGATGTAGCGCAGCTTGGTAGCGCACTTCGTTCGGGACGAAGGGGCCGCAGGTTCGAATCCTGTCATCCCGACTGCATTGGCCGGCATTAACTGAGTTCGGCTCCGGTGTATCCGCGTGGAGTCACCATTCGCCCGCCCACGACTAGACTGGTGCTGTTGCCGATCACCAGCACGGTGAGCATGTCAACCTCCTCTGGCTTAAGGCTAGCCAGCTTGAGAAGGCTCACGGTTTCTTCCTTCCGGCCGAGTTGGCGGGCCATCACGACAGGCGTGGTGCCAGGTCGTCCTGTGAGCAGGATCTCAATGGCTCGCTGCAACTGCCAGTCGCGACCTTTGGAGCGAGGGTTGTAGAGCGCCACCACAAAATCTCCGGCCGCGGCTGCATTTAGCCGTCGTTCAATCACCTCCCAAGGGGTGAGACGGTCGCTCAGGCTGACAGTACAGAAATCATGCATCAGTGGTGCACCGGCTTTGGCCGCCGCCAGCTGTAGCGCCGAAAGTCCTGGGTGCACCTGGAAGAGAGGTCGGTCGCTCTCTGGCAGGTCCATCCACAATTCCAGGGCAAGTCCGGCCATGCCATAGATCCCGCTGTCGCCAGAAGAAACCAGCGCAACCCTGGTGCCCTGACAGGCCATGTCCAGCGCCTGTAGGCACCGGTCGCGTTCACGTGTGAGTTGTCCATCCACCCTCACCTGATCGTGGCGTCGTAGGGGTTCGAGAAGGTCTAGATACAGCCCATAGCCAACCCAACACACACTCCGGCTCAGCGCTTGCCGCGCGTCAGGTGTGAGCAGCTCAAGGGCTCCTGGACCACTGCCGATTAAATGAAGTTCTCCGCGTTGAGGTGCAAAGGCCTTGGTTGCTTCTGCAATGGCGATGGTGACGGCACCCTGTTCGCCTGGTTCGGCATGAAGGATTTGCTTCGGTCGACGCAGATGTGCACCTTCCCCTGCTGCCAGCAGAGCCGATGCTTCGGCGACTGATGCCGTGCCCATCTCCGCTTTCACGACCTGAGATGGAGTGGGAACGGAAACGTCGGCAAGGGTGGAAGCGCTGTGCAGGCGGAACGGCCATGCACGCTGTTCGCTCAGGCGAAGTAGTGCCGGCTCATCAGCCTTGGCATCAATGCTGCTGATCCCGGCCACCGCTTCGGGTGCCAGTGATGCTTGGGCGAGCACCGCGGCGACGGCTCGTTCGACCAGACCAAAGCTGGTGTTGCGCTCGCAGCCGATGCCGATCCAGAGGGTGGCGGGATGCCAACGACAGGCGGCGGCGTCAGTTTTGGGCCCGATGCTTAATGCGGGGAAGTGATCGGATTCAGCGTGGAGATTCAGTCGCTGGCTGCCCGCGCTGTTGGACCAGAGCGTTGTTCCGCTGTGCTGCGCCAAGGGCAGGGAGTGCTCCATGGCTTGGGATCGCATGAGCTGATGCCAATCACTCGCGTCGCCCCCACGTTTCCAACCCCATGATTTGCCAAAGGCATCTAGTGCCAGGCGACCTTGACTACTGGCGTCACCGGTGAGAATGGCACTGCCTCCGAGTGCAGCAGCTAGGTCTTCTGCCAGCTGCTCTGCGCCAGCTGCATGCCCCCCCAAAAGTGGCACCACATGCTGGCCATGTGAATCCATCGCCACAACAGCTGGATCGGAGTGCTTGTCTTCTACTAAGGGTGCGATCAGTCTCGTGACAGCCCCAACGGCACCAATCACCAGCAAGCTGCCGCCACTGGTCCAGTACTCAGCCAGCAGCTTTGACGCCGGTGCAATGTGCAGACCCTCGGGGATCTCCTGCAGTGTTGATGCAGCCCCGGGGGTCATGGCCAGTTGATCGATTCGCTTCATTTGCTGCAAGCGCTGCAGCAAAGGCCAGGCGCTCGCTGAGAGGCCAAGAGCCAGGGTCACGGTGCCAACCCGGTGCTTGTTGGTGATGTCGATGTCAACGTTCAGGGCGAGAAGCCTCGGGAGATCAGCGCTGGGTGCCGTCGGATTTCAACAGCTCCCTGGCCGATCCTCCCAGGCTGGTGCTTGGGGCATTGGAGCTTGACGTCTCCTCAGGGGCCGGTGACAAAGCGCTCGTCTTGGGTTCGTTGTTAAGTGTGCTGTTGGGCTGTTCAGCCGCTGAGCTTGGGTCGGCCGGTGGGTCGGGTGTGTCTTGCTCCCTGTCGGTGCTTGGTTCGGGCTGCGATTCCAGCGAGATCGCATCGTTGTCGAGCGCAACGGACTCAGGCTCAAGGCTCAACTTTTTATTGGCTGGTGATGCGCTGTCAGTCATGGCTTCCGCGGCAGCCGTCTGATCCGTCTGGATGACAATTTCTTCCTGGGTTGGTTGCGGCGGTTCTGGAAGGGCCTCTCCGAGCAGTCTTGCGACCTGCTCATCGGAGAGCTTGGATTGCATCCAAATGGGTCTGCTCCCCGAAATGGGCTGAGGGGCGCGGAACTGATTGTTGAAGACCGGGTTGATCGGTTCACCCATGCCATCCAACAGTTCCATCTGAACACCGCTGTTGCCGACTCCCTTCAGCCAGAGGGCGTCCTGGCGGTCGACCAGAAAGCTGTCTCCGTTCACGCTGATGCGCAGTCTCCATCTGCCATCTCCCTCTCGAAGGTTCTGCAACGGCGCATTCCAGATCAGCCAGTCGATCAGTAGCGGCTCGCTGCGTCCCCACTCCGAAGGACTGACGACCGCGAGCCATGGAGCGTCATGTTCGGGTTGTGTGCCGATCAGTTCCTGAAGAACATCAAGTCGCCACTGGAGACTCGCGCCAGGTGATTTCACGGCTTCCCCCCAGGGCATGGCTGCGTAGGCGCTGAAGCGATGACTGCCTGGGGAGAGGTCAGGAAGATCAATGGTCAGTCGACCATTGCTGGCATGGCTGAAGCGCAACGGCGGTTCATCATCGATTTGAAGGGCGACGTGTGCGCCGAGCCCCAGCTGAGGATCTTCGGCAAGCGGCCAGTCCTCTACCTGGAGCTCAATCAAAGCGTGGTGATTCTTCAGCAGGCTTCCATCGCTTGGGCTGATCAAGCTCAGATGTGGTTCATGACGGTTCAGGACCTGTTGGAGTTGCTGCACGCCACCGGGGGGGCTCACTTCCTGCAGAGGTCCTGTCGGCGCGCTGGCATCCACGTTGCGACTGCTACGGGCTGTTGTGCTGCTGTGATCCCCGCCCCATGGCCAGGCCTGAACCGCCATGGTTGGACAAAAGGTGATCGAGAGCACCAGCACGGCAGGCAGCCAGCGTTGAAGGAAGTGTTTCCGGCCTGATGCCGTCATGGAGCCGAGCTTGATTGCCGCCATTCTGGTCGCCCGCGACAGGTCGTCACTCGTTGGTGCAATTTGCATTATTTAGTCGAATAATTTCTGCCTTTCGGTGATGTTTAGTTCCGTGAATCAATCTTGCTTCGCTGATATTCGGCCTGGCGAAAACCCCAGGCGGAGACAGGCCCGCAGCCGGATTGAACCTTTGTAACTCCCTTGGGTGTGATGAGGGTCTCCGCTCCTATGCTTCCGCCAGCGGTCCCCTCATCAGGGGCCCCAGCTCCAGTGGCTGTCAGGGGTTTCGATCCTTGAAAACCACTGGTGCCCGGACGCGGTGAGGTTCTTCTGAGCTACGTCCGGGGCCCCGGTGAATCTCCGGATTTGCTGGAGGGGTGTCCCACCACCTCGATCCCGTCCCTCGAGGAACGACTCGATGACCATCAGCCCACCAGAGCGTGGGAGCACCGCGAAGACTCAGGTCGAGCAGGTCGACAATCCAGCGACCTTCGAGCTGTTCGGTAAGCCCGGACACTTCGACCGAGCCCTCGCGAAAGGTCCCAAAACCACCACCTGGGTTTGGAACCTCCACGCCAACGCTCACGATTTCGACAGCCACACGAGTGACCTTGAGGAGGTCTCTCGGAAGATCTTTAGTGCTCACTTCGGCCATCTGGCCGTGATCTTCATCTGGCTGAGCGGTGCCTTCTTCCATGGCGCTCGCTTCTCCAATTTCTCCGGCTGGCTCGCCGACCCCACCCATGTGAAGCCCAGTGCTCAGATGGTGTGGCCGGTGTTCGGCCAGGAAATCCTCAACGGCGATATGGGTGCCGGCTTCCAGGGCATCCAGATCACTTCAGGCCTGTTCCACATGTGGCGGGCTTGGGGCATCACCAACGAGACGCAACTGATGTCTCTGGCCATTGGCGCCCTGGTGATGGCCGGTCTGATGCTTAATGCAGGCGTCTTCCACTATCACAAGGCAGCTCCAAAGCTCGAGTGGTTCCAGAACGTTGAGTCGATGCTCAACCACCACTTGGCCGGTCTGTTCGGCTTGGGATCTCTTTCCTGGGCTGGTCACCTGCTGCATGTGTCTCTGCCCACCACCAAGTTGATGGATGCCATCGACGCCGGCCAGCCGCTGGTGCTCGACGGCAAAACCATTGCTTCTGTGGCGGACATTCCCCTCCCTCACGAATTCTTCAACCAGGATCTCCTGGCTCAGCTTTACCCCGGATTCAGCGCTGGTATTGGCGCTTTCTTCCGTGGTGACTGGGCTGCCTATAGCGATTTCCTCACCTTTAAAGGTGGTCTGAATCCGGTGACGGGAAGCATGTGGATGAGCGACATCGCTCATCACCACCTGGCGATTGCGGTGATGTTCATCGTGGCCGGTCACATGTACCGCACCAACTGGGGTATCGGTCACTCCATCAAGGAGATCCTCGAGGGTCAGAAGGGCGATCCCCTCCTCTTCCCTGCAACGAAGGGCCACGACGGTCTGTTCGAGTTCATGACCAACAGCTGGCACGCTCAGCTGGCCGTGAACCTCGCTATCGGCGGTTCTGTGAGCATCATCGTTGCTCAGCACATGTACGCGATGCCTCCCTATCCGTACATGGCTATCGACTACCCAACTCAGATTGGTCTCTTTACCCACCACATGTGGATTGGTGGTTTCTTGATCGTTGGCGCCTCCGCTCACGCGGCCATCGCCATGATTCGCGATTACGACCCCGCTAAGCACGTTGATAACGTGCTCGACCGGGTGCTCAAAGCTCGTGACGCCATCATCAGCCACCTGAACTGGGTCTGCATCTGGCTGGGTGCACACAGCTTCGGCCTGTATGTGCACAACGACACCATGCGTGCCTTGGGTCGTCCCCAAGACATGTTCAGCGATTCCGCCATCCAGCTGAAGCCGATTTTCGCTCAGTGGATTCAGGGTCTGCACGCCTCCGCTGCCGGCAGCACAGCACCCAACGCTCTTGCGAGCGTGAGTGAAGTGTTCAACGGTTCTGTGGTCGCTGTTGGCGGCAAAGTTGCCGCTGCGCCGATCCCCCTTGGCACCGCTGATTTCATGGTGCACCACATTCACGCCTTCACGATTCACGTGACGGTGCTGATTCTTCTGAAGGGTGTGCTTTACGCCCGTAACTCCCGTCTCATCCCCGATAAGGCCAACCTCGGCTTCCGCTTCTCTTGCGATGGCCCTGGTCGTGGCGGCACCTGTCAGGTGTCTGCTTGGGACCACGTGTTCCTCGGTCTGTTCTGGATGTACAACTCCCTGTCTGTTGTGATCTTCCACTTCTCATGGAAGATGCAGAGCGACGTCTGGGGAACGGTGGGGTCGGACGGTTCCGTCCAGCACCTCGCCAATGGCAACTTTGCCAACAGCGCCATCACCATCAATGGCTGGCTGCGTGATTTCCTGTGGGCTCAGGCTGTACAGGTGATCAACAGCTATGGATCCAACACGGCCGGCTACGGAATCATGTTCCTCGCAGGTCACTTCGTTTGGGCTTTCAGCCTGATGTTCCTGTTCAGCGGTCGCGGCTACTGGCAGGAGCTGATTGAGTCCATCGTCTGGGCTCACAACAAGCTCAAAGTGGCCCCGGCCATCCAGCCTCGTGCGCTGTCCATCATCCAGGGCCGTGCCGTCGGTGTTGCCCATTACCTCCTGGGTGGCATCACGGTGACGTGGGCCTTCTTCCACGCCCACATCCTTGCGGTGGGCTGACCTTTCCTGACCTTTCCCTCTAATGGCAACGAAATTTCCTTCGTTTAGCCAGGGTCTGGCACAGGACCCGACAACCCGCCGTATCTGGTACGGGATCGCCACGGCTCACGATTTCGAGAGCCATGACGGAATGACGGAGGAGAAGCTTTACCAAAAGCTCTTCTCCACCCATTTCGGTCACCTCGCGATCATCGGCCTGTGGGTTTCGGGCAACCTGTTCCACATCGCCTGGCAGGGCAACTTCGAGCAGTGGGTCGCAGACCCTCTGCATGTAAGCCCCATCGCTCATGCAATTTGGGATCCCCACTTCGGTGAAGGCGCCATTACGGCGTTTACCCAAGCGGGAGCTTCCTCACCGGTGAACATCGCCTATTCAGGCCTGTATCACTGGTTCTACACAATCGGCATGAAGACCAATGCCGAGCTGTATCAGGGTTCCATCTTCATGATGATCCTGTCAGCCTGGGCTCTCTTCGCCGGTTGGCTGCACCTTCAGCCCAAGTTCCGGCCTTCCCTGGCATGGTTCAAGAACGCTGAATCGCGTCTGAATCACCACCTGGCTGTGCTCTTCGGCTTCAGCTCAATCGCCTGGACTGGTCACCTTGTTCACGTTGCGATTCCTGAGTCCCGTGGTCAGCACGTTGGTTGGGACAACTTCCTCAGCGTGATGCCTCACCCCGCCGGTTTGGCTCCTTTCTTTACCGGCAACTGGGGTGTTTATGCCCAGAACCCTGACACCACAGCTCAGATTTTTGGCACAGCCGAAGGCTCTGGCACCGCCATCCTCACCTTCTTGGGTGGCTTCCATCCTCAAACGGAAGCTCTCTGGCTGACAGACATTGCTCACCACCATCTGGCCATCGGTTGCATCTTTGTGATCGCCGGTCACATGTATCGGACGAATTTCGGCATCGGTCACTCCATCAAGGAGATCCTCGAAGCCCACAATCCTCCGAAGGGCACTCCTGGAAACCTCGGTGCAGGTCACAGTGGTCTGTACGACACCCTGAACAACAGCCTGCACATGCAGCTTGGTCTGGCTCTCGCCTCCCTCGGCGTGGTCACCTCCCTTGTTGCTCAGCACATGTACGCCATGCCGTCGTACGCCTTCATCGCGAAGGCCTACACAACGCAGGCTGCCCTTTACACCCACCACCAGTACATCGCCATCTTCCTGATGTGCGGTGCCTTCGCTCACGGTGCGATCTTCTTCATCCGTGACTACGACCCCGAAGCCAATAAGGACAACGTCCTTGGCCGGATGCTCGAGCACAAAGAAGCTGTCATCAGCCACCTGAGCTGGGTCACTCTGTTCCTTGGCTTCCACACCCTGGGTCTCTACGTCCACAACGATGTGGTCGTGGCCTTCGGTACTCCCGAGAAGCAGATCCTCGTTGAGCCTGTCTTCGCACAGTTCGTCCAAGCCGCTTCTGGTAAGGCGATCTATGGCTTTGACGTCTTCCTGGCTAACGCCTCCAGTTCTGCAACCCTTGCGTCGCAGAACATTCCTGGAGAGCATTACTGGATGGATGCCATCAATGGTGTTCGTGGCAGCAACGATCTGTTCCTGCCGATCGGCCCTGGTGACTTCCTGGTTCACCACGCCATTGCACTGGGTCTCCACACCACCACCCTGATCCTCGTGAAGGGTGCACTGGATGCCCGTGGCTCCAAGTTGATGCCCGACAAGAAGGACTTCGGTTACTCCTTCCCCTGCGATGGCCCCGGCCGTGGCGGCACCTGTGACATCTCTGCTTGGGACGCCTTCTATCTGGCTGTCTTCTGGGCACTGAACACAGTGGGTTGGGTCACCTTCTACTGGCACTGGAAGCACCTCGCCATCTGGCAGGGCAACGTTGCCCAGTTCAACGAGTCCAGCACCTATCTGATGGGTTGGTTCCGTGACTACTTGTGGCTCAACTCCTCCCAGCTGATCAATGGCTACAACCCCTTCGGCAGCAACAACCTTGCTGTTTGGGCTTGGATGTTCCTCTTCGGTCACCTGGTGTGGGCTACCGGTTTCATGTTCCTCATCTCCTGGCGTGGTTACTGGCAAGAGCTGATCGAGACCATCGTCTGGGCTCATCAGCGCAGCCCCATCGCCAACATGATGGGTTGGCGTGACAAGCCTGTCGCACTGTCCATCGTTCAGGCTCGTGTTGTTGGCCTGGCTCACTTCACGGTGGGTTATGTCCTCACTTACGCGGCATTCCTGATCGCTTCGACGTCCGGCAAGTTCGGCTAATCCAGCTGATGGTGTCCTGAACACCCACGTCGTTTCTCGAAATCACCCCCGCCTGGCTTTGCCGGGCGGGGGTTTCTTCTTGTTTGCCAACGGCTGGTTATCGCTTACAACTGCGTCAGCAGATCGGTGGATCAACTGATCACTTGGTCAGTTGCTGAACAGAATGTCGAGTGTGCGCAGATAGGTGTGCAGTCCAGCGTCCTGAATGGGCAGCACATAGGCATCGGCTTCTGACTCGTTGTGATGGGAATGCCAGTACCCCGGTGGTGTCACGAACGCTGCGCCAGCGACCCAGTCCTCGCGGTGAGGATTACGGATCCGTCCCCCCTCATCCAGTTCGGTTCCAATCAGGGTGTAACAGCCGGGCTCGCAGCCCACGGCAAAATCCAGGGCAATCGACTGATGTCGGTGAGGTTTTTGCTCTTGACCGGCGGGCAAAATGCCGAGCATCGCCCAGAGGGTGTGAGTGATGGTTCGTGTCTGCGGAAACGCTGCGTTGCCAAGCAGTACGCTCACGCGATTAGCACGGGCGCCGCTCGGGCTCGCAGCAATTTCTGCCAACCGCCCATGGCTGTCGACATGGCTGTAGAAGGTGGGCTTGAAGCGGGATTCAATGGGCGTCACGCCTAAATGGCGCAGTAGTGGCGCGTCGTGCACCCAGTAAAGAGAACCTTTCCCACCGCTGGTGTGGATGGCATCTCCGCCTGCTGGCAACACGAACATGTCACCTTTGCTCCAACGGAAGTGTTGGCCGCAGGCTTCTGTTTCTCCTTCCCCATCGGCGACGAAAAACAGTTGGCTGGTGGCGACTGCTGCTGTGCGCAGTTCGGTGTCATGCACGCGAACGAAGTTCGCGCACAGCGAAGGGCCGGTGGCCGGTCCGCTGCAGTTGAGCTCCTCACTCAGGTCGAGTGACAGCACAGCACTGCCGCTCTGCTCGAAGAATTCCGGTGAGAAGCTTCGATACGGCACCACTGAAGTCAGGCCGCTACGGAGCGGATTCGCGGCCTCGCCGTAGGAAAAGAACCGAGCTTGCTCAGATGAAGCCAGCCTTTGGGTCGTGCTGATCACCATTGCGCGGCTTCGTCTAAAAACTGAGGTCACCCACATTACGAATCGCTGCATCCGTGGGTGGTATGCATTGCGTCATGGTTTGACCAGGAGTCAGTCACGACTTGGTGGCATGGTTGGTTTGGACTAAGGGAATCCCAATTTTGTCCTCCCTTCCCATGTCCTTGCCTTCTCTACCACCAAGGCTCGAGCTCGTTGTGCTTCTTGCAGGAGCTGTAGTCGGTTACAACCTCACGATTCAAATCCTGCCAAGTCAGCGCATCAACCTGGCACAACTGGATGCCCAAGATCGACGAGCAAACAGAAACGATCCTCAAATCTCTAGGCCGGGGCATGCACTCAACACGTCCATGTCGGTCGCCCAATCTGCTTCAGCAACTGGTTCCTTGGCCATCGGCTCAGGAGTCTGCACCGTTCCAGTGGGTGGCGGACCAGCGTTGAACGAACGATTTGAGCCCTGTTGATCGAAGTGATTGCAAGCGCGTGTTCAGTCCTACGATTTTCTTGCTCAACCATCCAGCTCTGGTCTTGCAGGACCGACTCCGCGCCAGCGTTTCACCGACAAGTAGGTCGCGGGCACGACAAAAAGGGATAGCAGAGTGGATGCCAGCAGACCGCTGAACACCACCGTGCCAATGCTGATCCGGCTCGCAGCTCCACTGCCAGTGGCCAGCAGCAGTGGCAGAAAGCCTGCCAACGACGTCACGGCTGTGAGCAGGATTGGTCGCATCCTGTTGATCGCAGCACCTTCAATCGCCTCGAGCAGATCGATCCCCTGTGCGAGTCGTTGATTGGCGAATTCCACGATCAGGATTCCGTTCTTTGCAGCCAGGCTCACCAGCACCAGCAGACCCATTTGCGCGTAGACATCAAGGCTGAGTCCACGCAGTTTCAGACCGATCAGTGCTCCCAGGAGCGCTAGGGGCACGGTGAGCAGGATGATCAAGGGATCCACGAAACTTTCGTAGAGGCCCGCTAGCAGTAGATAAACCACAGTCAGCCCAAGGGCAAACAGCACCCACGACACCGACTCTGCGCGGGTCTCTTCCCTGGCGAGTCCCGTGAATGCCAGGGCTAAGTTGCTCCCGCCAGTTCGTTCACTGAGGGATTCCAGTAGATCGATCGCCTGGCCGCTGCTGATGTTCTCCCCAGGCACCGCAGTGATTCTGATCGAGCGGTTTTGGTTGAAATGGTTGATTGTGTTGGCACCGGTGTCACGGGTTAGGCGGGCCACGTTCGCGACCGAAACCAGTTCCCCGCTGCGGTTGCGCACCATCAGGCTTCTGAGATCGCTTGGCGTGCTGCGATCTCGTCCCTCCAGCTGGAGATAGATGCTGCGGATCTCGCCGCCTTCAAAGGTGTCGTCGATGTAGCGGCCACCGATGGCAGTGCCGATGTCTCTCAGTGTTGGCCCCACAGGTAAATCGAGCGCCGCCATCAGGCTGCGATCAATCTCCAGTCGCCATCGCGGTGAGCTGGCATCGAAACGGGTGCCTACACGTTGGAAACTCCCGGTGGCTTCAGCAGCCTGAATAAATTGTTGAGCCTGGTCTTCAAAGGCCTGCAGGCTGAGTTGGCCTCCGCTTCGGTCGAGCAACTCCAGTTGAAGACCTGACTCACTGCTGAACCCCCGAACAGTGGGAGGCGTGGTCACGATGACCCGTGCATCGCTGATGCGCTCCCGCAAGGCACGGTTCAGGCGTTTTTTCACAGCTTCGCTGCTGTTGTCTCGTCCTGGCCTGTCCTTGAGTGGCACCAGTCGCAGATAAAAGGAACCTGAATTCTCTCCGCTCTGACCAAAGGAACTTCCCGCGTAGAAGTTGCCGCTCCGCACCAGGGGCTCTTCTGCGACCACCATGCGGATCCGCTCCATCACGGCTTCCGTGCGCTCCAGGCTTGCCCCGTCTTGCAAGGTGAAATAGCCGCGCACCTGCCCTTGGTCTTCATTGGGGATGAAGGATGTGGGAATGGTGGCCAGGCCGATGCCTGTGATCATCAAACCGGCCAGCACGAGGGCTATCACCATGCGGCCTCGTGGCAGCCATATAGACAGCAAATGTCTGTAGATCTGCTGGAGCTGAGTCATCCCATGGCGTAGACCTCGACTGAGCTTCTGCAGCGGTCCAGGCAATCGGCCGCCGCTTGGCCAAAGCACGCGCGCACACGCCATTGGTGTGAAGGTGAGAGCGTTGAATGTGGAAAACAGAATCGCGCCACAAATGGCCAGAGCAATGGGCTCATACAGACGGCCGATGGAGCCTGGGATCAGCAGCACCGGCAGAAAGACTGCTGCCAACACCAGTGAGGTGGCGAGAACGGCCCCACCGAGCTCGGCCATGGCATCCTCGGCGGCCCCTTGCGGTTCCTCCCCCGCTTCAATACGCCCAGCGATGTCCTCACTCACCACGATCGCGTCGTCCACCACGATGCCCGTGGCCAGAACGAGCCCAAATAGGATCAAGCTGTTCAAATTCGAACCACTCAGCCGAACCACGGCGAGACTGCCGATCAATGCCACGGGCACGCTGAGGCCAGGAATCATCGCCAGTCGCCAGCGTCCAAGAAACAACACCAGCACGACGAGCACCAGCACCACCGCATCCCGAAGCGTTGCCATGGTGCGATCGAGATTGGCCTGGACGTTGTCGGCCACGTCGACGATCACCTGCATCGTTAAGCCTGGAGGAAAGCTGCTTTCCAGCCGCTTCAACTCATCCCTGACCGCCCTGCTAACGGCGAGTGCATTGGTGCCGTCCCGCTGATAGATGCCCATGGCGACAGAGCTTTCACCTTGCAGGTTCAAGGCTCTGCTGCCGTAGTTGCGTTGTCCAAGCTCTACGCGAGCGACATCCTTCAGCCGCACCAGACCACCATCCTCCGTGCGCTTCACGACCATGTCTTCGAAGTCGCGGATGCTTCGCAGGCGTCCTTCCGCATCCACCGGCAGGCTGAACAGCTGACCGCCGGGTGCCGGCGTTTTGCCAAGGTTTCCAATCGCAGCCAGAACGTTCTGTTCTGCCAACGCGGCGCTGATGTCGTTGGTGGACAGGTTGAATTGCTCCAACCTGTTGGGATCTAACCAGAGGCGGAAGGCCAGTTCGCTGCTGCCGAATACTTGGATATCACCCACTCCAGGTGCGGAACGCAGGCTTTCGCTCAGGCTTTGATCTAGCCATCCACCGATAAAGATCGGCTCATACATGCCAGCTGGCGCGCTGAATCCGAGGATCAACAGCAAATCATTGCTGGATTGGCTCACGGTCAGTCCCTGACGGGTGACCGTCTGCGGCAAGCGGCGGCTGGCGAGGTTCACCTCGTTCTGCACTTTGATGGCGTTGAGCTCTGGGTCTCCCGACGCGAATCGCAAGCTCAGGCTGGCGCCTCCCTGCCGGCTGCTGGAGGTCATGCTCTCCAGCCCGTCGAGTCCGTTGAGCTGCTGTTCCAGAACGGCAGTGACGCTTTGCTCCACCACCTCAGCCCCAGCGGCTGGAAAATTGGCGCGCACACTCACACGTGTTGGCGCCAATGGGGGTAGGTCTTCCAGGCCGAGTCCCAACAGGGACACCACACCAGCCAGCAACACCAACAGGCTGCAGACGATCGTAAAGACGGGCCGTCTCAGGAATGGCTGGGAGATGGACCGCACTGCTTCGCTCTCAACCGCAGTGGCAGACAGACAATAAAGATCCCTTCCAACAATCGCTGATCATTGGAAGGGATGAAGTGAGGATTGGGTTTAGAAACGAATTCGGCTGATCAACCGACGCTCCAAACGCCTGCGGCAATCTTGAACAGGTCCTGAACGTGGACGGTGTTGCACAGGAACCAGGCGAACACGGCACCACCACAGCCGCCGAGCCAGAAACCACTGGTGAAATCAGCCCATCCCATCCGGGTGAAGAGATCAGCGGGAGGATTCTCCACGGTGGGATCCGAAGGAGGAACGTTGGGCTGAGCACCCGGCTGGTTGTAGAGCAGGAACAGCAGCGTCAGGAGGTGAACAGCTCCGATGGCGGCAAGAAGTCCTGCTGTCTGGGAGTATTCGGTGTTCCGAAGAGGTCCGCAAATCGTGTACGGGCCATAGAGCAGGTAGCCAAACGAAGCTCCTGTTTCGATTCCACGGAAGTTGGCAGAGATCCCTGGCCGGTAGAGGGGCAGGTTGTTGATCAGTGCCTTGATGAAATAGCCGCTATTGACGGGTGTCGCCAGATTCCCGACACAGGGATCCGAAGCGGGTGTAACGGTCATTGGATGAAAAAGCCGAGGTTGAAGGGTTTGCAGCCAGCGATCACTCAGCTGCTGTAATCACGCGTCCAACAAGAACGATGAAAACTGCGGGAAAAACAATTCCGATGATCGGCACAAAGATCACCGGCAGCCATGCGGCTGCAAATTCTCCAGTCATGGCAGCGGCCAAAAGGTCCGCCGTTACTGTAGGGACTGCCTTTCTACTGGTCTCTGACCAGGCTGGACGGCGACATAAAAGTTCAATCCATACGGCCTTTGCCGCTCAGTGCCCATGAATCAGCTCCTTGCAGGTGGTGCCGCACTCGTGCTGATGGCTGTCCTTTGGGGACTGGGCCGTCGCCCAGGAAAAGTCTTGCTCCGCAGCACGGATGCGGCATCAGTTGCCGCGATCAACAGAGCACAGTTGGGTGTGGTTGAAGCCGTGCTGACTAAGGAAGGAGGTACGTCCTCCGTCGCAGCTGTCAGTGCCGACACAGCGCCTGCTCAATTCCTGTCCCCTGTTGGCGCGTCTGAGCGCATCGCCCTGGAACGGCAGTTGCGCCAGGCGATGGATCAAGGCGATTCAATGCTCAGGCTCGACGCCATTCTCAAAGCTGGTGCCTGGGGCCATGTAAGTGTTCTGCCGCTCTTGCGCCGTGGTTTGCGTGATGCGGATAGCCGTGTTGTCGAAGCTGCTGCTGCAGCGATCGCGCGTCACCGTGGGGCTACCAGGGTTCCCGCGATTCAGCAGGCTCGTCCGCCTCGCAATGTGGCCCGGATGCGGTAAATCGGCCGCCCTTGGCTTTCGTGATAAGTGCGGATTAGGAGTTCCGCCAGCAGGCCAAAGCAGAACAACTGAATGCCCGCCAGCCCCAGAACGACCGCCATAGTGAGTAGAGGCCGGTTGCCAATATCGGCACCCATCAGCTTGATCATCAGCAGATAGGTGCTGGCGACCAGGCTTGTGGCGATCGCAATCAATCCTCCGAATCCGAACACATACATCGGCCGGGTGAGAAAGCGTTTCATGAACCACACCGTGAGCAAATCCATCAGCACACGAAACGTTCGGTCGATGCCGTACTTGCTAGTTCCGTACTGTCTGGCCCGGTGATTCACTTTCACTTCGGTGATGCGAGCCCCCTCGATGAAGGCCAGTGCCGGGAGAAAGCGATGGAGCTCCCCATAAAGCCGCATATCGGAGAGCACATCGCGGTCGTAAGCCTTTAGTGAGCAGCCGTAATCATGGAGACGGACACCGGTGACGCGACCGATCAGTCGATTGGCGAGCCGGGAGGGGAGTTTGCGCTGGAGCTCCGCATCCTGGCGATCGAAACGCCAGCCGCTCACCAGGTCGTAGCCCTCACGCAGCTTGTTAAGTAGCAGTGGAATGTCGGCAGGGTCGTTTTGAAGATCCCCATCCAGACTCACGATCACTTGTCCCTGAGCCACGTCGAAACCGGCTGCCATGGCAGCGGTCTGGCCGTAGTTCTTGCGCAGCAAGATTCCGACCAGCTCGGGCACTTCGGCACTGATGCGCTCCAAAACCTGGGAGGTCCCATCGGTGGATCCGTCGTTGACGAGCACTAGCTCGAAACGTTCACCAGTGGGGCGAAGCGCATTCAGCAGCTGCTCCACTAGCTCTGGCAGGCTTTCCTCCTCGTTGTAGAGGGGAACCACGACCGAAAGGTCCAGCCCAGCCGTCATCAAGATCCGATCGATTTCACAGCAACTTAATCGGCTTCAGTGACCTCACCAGGACCGATAACGGCGGTAGATCTGCTGAGTTCCCAGTTGAACGGTCTTGCCATTGGGGCAGACCCCTTCTCGGGTCACTTTGTAGTAGCCGGAACTGCACTGTCCAAGAGGAGTGCGCGAGCTGGAGTACTTCTCCCCAGGGCAGTAAGCATCTTCATTGATTGATCTGAAATCGCGGTAGCGCACCCGGTCTTCGGTCATCACCATCAGCACAGCGGTGCCCTCCTTTGGTCCATCAATATCTCCGGCGCTGGTGACTTTCCAGCGGAACATGTTTTCTCCTGGCCGTACCGACAGAAAGCTGCCGTGCTGCCGGGTGCCCAAGCTGATGTTGAAACGTTCAGAGCGGCGCCGACCAATGCCGTATTCGCGGTTGGTGAAACCACCGGTGCGCCGATTGCGAACCACGATCCGTTGTTGCCCTGCAGGTGGAATGGGGGCCAGAAAGCTCACGTTCCGCACTTTGGACACATCTTCGCCAGGGCAATCACCCCGATAGATGATGCGCTCCACTGTGATCTGATCAATCGGCTGACTGCCCTGAAAAAATTCCCCTCGCGCCCCGATCAAGCTGTCAGGCGTCATGTCTGGAGTTCTGAAACCTTTTTGTGCGATCAACGAGCTGGCGATGAGTGAGAACAGATCCATGCATCGACAGGAGGGTTTCCTCCATCTTCTGCTTCTTTCAGGGCAATGTGCTCCCGTCATGGCACAAATAAAACAGCAGCTAATCCGTTGCTGTCACTGCACCCGATGGATCGAAGTACATCGATGCCATGTACTTCGATCCATCAAAAACTCCAAGCCCTGGAACAGCAAGCCCGCGAAGCCACCGAAAAGCACCAATACACGCTGGATTCAGCGGAAACCTTCTACCGGGAGGCGAATGCCGAGCGTGACCGCACCATGGCGGTGATCAAAAGCAACCAAAAGATCGCCAATGGTGCGATCAGCAGCACCACCCGCGGAATCGCGGAACTGAAAAAGCAACTCTCCGAAGCTCAGCAGGAGATTGGCGAGCTGAAAGCCGCCGCATCAGCAAACCGCCAGCTGATCAACAAAGCGGCCCGCATCATCAAATTCCAGGAGCAGTCGACATGAGTCCGTTCCAGGAACACGGCACCGAATGGCTGCGTGAATTCGACGCGAAGTATTCGATCGTCCTTGGAACGGTGAACAATCTCCGCCGCCAGGTGGAGGCAGACCACCTCTCCGCGTACGTCGAAAAAGAGATCCGCCACAAAGTTGCCGCTCTGGATGGAGCGATGGAGCTCCTAACCGCCAAGCCCTCACAAAAACGCGGTCCTTACAAATCCAAAAAGGCAGAAGCAGGTGGTGGGTGCAGCACCTGAGTCAGTGACCTGGGGATCCCCGCCAAGGGATGAGCAGGGGGCTGCTCATCCCACCCAACCATCAACACCAAACCGATGACCGGCAGCGAATATCTCGACAGCAAAGAAGCGGTGCTGGAGCGAATGCAGGCCCAGATCACCCGCGCCATCACCCCAACCCTGGAACGAACGCTGGCGATCTACGACCCCACCAGGCCTGACGCCGAATTCCTTGGAGCATTGAACGACGCGCTCAAGGCCGAGCTTGGCGCCGCGATGTTCACCACACAGAGTGAGCTTGGAGCGATCTGCCTGCGTGCCTATCCCGGCCGTCAGCAGCGCATGCAATCCCCCAACGAACTGCTCAAGTCCGTTGAATACGGCTGCCAAAAAGGCCCCGCCCCACTGTCTTCCTGGCTCGATCGCCAATCCCCGTCACGGTGGATGCGTGACTTGCTTGGAGCGAGCACCGAAAAGATCCGCAACTCGGTGAATTCACTGATCGAGGGAGCGGTCTGGAGCTTTGGCGCCAGAACGGAGCAGATCACCTGGAGCACACCTTTGGCCTGGCAATGGGTCACGCGTCCCGAGCTATCGGAGACAGGCCCCTGTCCCGTTTGCGCACCCCTCGATGGCCGCGTTGAGCGCCGAATGGAGGATTTCCCAGTGCCATATCCCGTCCATCCACGGTGTCGCTGCGGCGTTGTTCCAGCGACACCATCAGCCGAATAAAGGGAGACGATCCCGAGTGCCTACGACGAATTGACTAGAGCAAGACGCCCTCAACTTTTGCAATTAATTGCCCAGTAGCAAATGACCCGATCAAGGTGTCACTCCCGCTGTACCTAATGTCTGCACCCCCAACATTTGATAAATCAATTGTATCAATTCCAGGCTCGTAATCTTTGATCAGCATAAAAGTTTCTAGTACTGCTCCATATTGATTGACGGCATACGGAATGAAAGTGTCTGCACCGCTGTCGCCATAAAACAAACCCATTCCTCCTCCAGAATTAATCAAAACATCATTGTCGGATCCGCCGCGAATGTTGCTAAAGAACCCATTGAAATTGGTAATCGTGTCATTCCCTTTGTTTCCATTGATGCTAGAGAACTCGCCTCCAGCAATCTGAATCGTGTCATTTTCAGATCCACCTAGTAAAAATCCTGAACCCCCCTCGATAAAAATAGTGTCATTGCCTGCATTTGTATTGACCCGGTGGAATCCAGAATAAAGCGCTGCAGTGTCGTTGCCTCCTAACAGTCTTGCTTCTAAGTCTGCACCATCTTGGGGTCCATAAAGTGTGTCGTCGCCTGCGAGTTGCACAAAAGAAGAGTCTGTATATCCAACTGTTTCGTAGTCCCTGCCAAAGCTTCCTCCGCCCAAAGAAACTCTTTTTTCATATGTGGTGAGATCAATAGTGAGGCCCAAAATCGATACACATCAATGAACTCGATTACTTTCCGGGATATTCGTTCGATTCGCATCACTCATCTGAGGGATATTGATCGCCGAACCATCCCCTATATGAGGGAGTAGGCAGAATGGGATATGGCAATCGCCCAGATCGAACTCAAGCCAGCCGCTGCTGAGATCCACCGCTCTGACGCGCAGATCAAGGTGGTGTTCAGCGGCCGCCGCTTCGGCAAAACCCGGCTGATGCTCACCGCAGGCATCGAAGAATGCCTGACGAACCCTGGAGCGAAGGTGTTTTACCTGGCTCCCAGCCGCAAGCAGGCCAAAGACATCGCCTGGGCCGACCTAAAAACGATGGTCCCGGCGAGTTGGCTGGAGCGAACTTATGAATCGCAGCTGGCGCTGCACTTCAGGAATGGATCGAAGCTGATCCTTGCTGGTGCGGATTACGCCGATGGCCTACGCGGCCAGGCCGCAAACCTGATCCTCTGCGACGAATTTGCTTATGTCGCCGACCTGCAGGAGATGTGGGAGGGCGCATTGCTCCCGATGCTCGGCACAACCCGCGGCCGGGTGGTGTTTTGCAGCACCCCAGCGGGTGGCGGCAACTTCGCCAGCGAGCTTTGGGACCGCGCCAAGAACACGCCCGGCTGGCAGCGCTGGAGCTTCAAAAGCACCGATGGCGGCTGGATCGATCAGACATTCGTGGAGGAAGCAAAAGCCACGATGGATCCGATCCTCTGGCGCCAGGAATTCGAGGCCTCGATCGAGTCTCTGCTTGGAGCGGTTTACCCCGACTTCAACCGTCAAAACATCACTCCTACGGACTATTGGCAGAACGAGCGATTGGTGTTTGGCGTTGATTTCAACCGGACGCCATTTTGCGGCTGCATCCTCCAAGTCCAGGGCGACCGGCTCGCTGTCCTGAAGGAATACGTCCTCATCAACTCGGATACGCACGAGATGGCGCAAGCGGTCCGCAAAGACTTCCCGTACCAGGAGATTTTGTGCTGCCCGGACCCAACCGGCCGTAGGCTCCAAACCTCATCAGCGATGGGGCTGAGCGATCACGCGATCCTGCAGAAATACAGCTTCCGCATCAAGGCACCCCGCGCCCCCTGGAGCATCCGCGACAAGGTGAGCGCCACGCGCTTGATGATCCGCGACGCCAACGGCCATCGCCGCTTGAAAGTGGATCCCCACTGCAAACGCGTGATCCGCTCCCTGAGCAATCTTGAGTACCGGGCTGGAGCGAGTGTCCCCGATCCAAAGAGCGATCACAGCCACATGGCTGATGCACTCGGGTATGCCTGCATCGCACTACAGAAAGGATTGCTGCCCTGGAGCATTGGCGTGACTGGCTTCAGGGTGAGCTAGGGCTTGATTTGGTGGCTCATCAATGGCCGTTTGAGCAGTCGATGCCTCTGCCAGCCAGACCCAAGCGCGTTAGCTGACAATCGGCTTCAGCAGTCATCCAACACTGCTATCAAATCGCTATTGATTGCCTGTTGCCTGTTATGGCAAATGCCAACTGGTACGACTACTTCGATTCGTATACCTTTTCAGAGACGACGCCAATAGAGAAACCAGAAGATTGTGATTGCGATAAGCCAGGGCCCCTCACCGACACCCTGATCGGGTCTTTCGAAAGCTTTTTTGGCAAAGAGGCACAAGACGACGAGATCATTGGTGCCGAAAGCCTTCCGACCACTTATCAAGGACCTGGTGTGAGATGGCGCCCTGAATTGTTCCCAGATGGCGCAAGGAGAGATCTCATTGATGCAAACCTGAGCTGGGCGGACCTGAGCTGGGCGGACCTGAGGGATGCGGACCTGTGGCGTGCGGACCTGAGGGATGCGGACCTGGAGCGTGCAGTCCTGTGGCGTGCAGACCTGAGGGATGCGGACCTGTGGCGTGCAGACCTGAGGGATGCGGACCTGTGGCGTGCGTTCAATTTGGGTCAAGCACGTAATGCATTTGATGCGATTTGGTTCCGAACAACCTGCCCGGACGGCAGCATGAATATCGGCAATTGGCCTTGTTTTGGAGATCAGCTAATTCCTGCCTGAGCATTGACGCACAAGGGCTGAATGCTGCTGCCGAACCTTGCTATGACCAGGCTGTAGCTCCACGCCCTTTCATGTCAGAAGAGCAACTCAAAGCCTTCCTGGAGAAGGTTAAAACTGACACCAGCCTTCAGGAAAAGCTCAAGGCAGCAGCCTCACCTGAAGCTGCTCTTGAAATTGCCAAAGACGCAGGCTTTGCAATTACCGCAGAAGATATTCAATCAATGCAATCGGCAACGGTAGAAGTTTCAGACGATGAGCTGGAAGGTGCGGCTGGCGGTAGAATAAGTTTGACTTGGTGGGATGCGCGCCCTTGTTGTTGAGCTTATGCCCTCAATGCCCCTGCATTGACAGGGGTTTTTATTGCTTCAATAGTCTGTCTAACCCCATCAATCAGCCTTCAATACCTGGCATCATCGTCTGCATTTAGCGGGCTTTTTTTATTGCTTTCTGAAGAAAACAAAGCTGAAACTGGCCACGTCATTATTTGCCAGCAACACAAGAGTGGCATATTTTAGGAAACTATTTACTCTCTATGCTGCGGCGTCTCTCCTTTGGGCTGATGGCTTCTGCTGTTGCCATCGCCCCGCTACCGCTCAAGGCGCAGGACGGCACCGCAGAAGGCCTTGGTGATGTGATGAGCATCAGCCTCAAGGACATCGTCAAACCTCGGGTCGGTATCCAAGGTCAAACGCAAGCTGCTGGCACGCCCAACCAAGCAGGCATTGGCGGGTTCTTGCCCCTGTCTGTAGGTGACAACAGCGTCCTCTTTGTTGATGTCCTGGCGAATGCCAACTTCGCTGACTTCAATAACTACTCCAGCATCATCAACACCACCGTTGCTGGCACCACCATCTCCACCTCATCCCGCCTGGGCTATCGATGGCTCAATGGTGACCGCAGTTGGATGTATGGACTGAATGCGGGCTATGACACCCGACCCATGGCAACGGGTTATGCCGATACAGGCGTTTCGGTCAGCAATCGCAGCACCGTCTTTTTCCAGCAGGCTGCCGTCAATGCAGAAGCGGTAAGCGACACCTGGGCATTCAATGCATACGCCCTGCTTCCCACAGGCAAAACAGAAGCGCAACTCAACAGCGTTTATCAAGGCGGCAGCCTCAATACCTATGGGCTGGATGCGGGCTACAACCTCACCCCAGAGTTGCAGGCATCCGTTGGTTACTACTACCAGCACGGTGACCTCAATACAGCAGATGGATCTGGTGTGCTGGGTCGCCTCGCGTATTCCATCAACAACGACCTCACCGTTGGTGCCAACCTCTCCTATGACGAGGCATTTGATACACGCTTCTCAGCTGACATCAAGTGGCGCTTCAATACCAATGGCGGTCTTAGCAAAGAAGGGTCGAAAACCAATGCTGTTATCAACGCACTAACATCAACGCCAAGCAATCGGGATGTGCGGGTGCACGATATTGCAAAATGCGTGAAGGGAGGTCTGTGTATACTATTTTAGTAAGATGTTAGGCGTTGTGATGTTATTTTGTATTAAAGTTAGGTATAAGGTTAGCCGCCTAAAACCCCTGCTAATGCAGGGGCTTTTTATTTCTTGAATCACCCCAAAAAGCCCATCAATCAGCCTTCAATACCTGGCACCATCGCCCGCACTTAGCGGGCTTTTTTGTTACTCCGGAGCCTTGGCGTCACCGGCTTCCGCTTTAGCTGAACTTCTCTTGAGTTCCTCTGCCGTAGCCCAAGCAGCTATTCGTCTCCATTCCTCAGGAGTGCCATTGCTTTTCATTCGATTTGCTTTCCAGCTGATTACAGCAATATTTCCTTTGACATATCCCAGCTCGGGGATGAACTTGTCGAGTGAAGGGCTCTCATCATTCCTGTCTCCTTTTTCTGAGAAGTCGAAAGCAATACCCAGCACGGGACAAGCTTCAGGAGGGATGCAATCTTTCGGTTCGAGATTGAAGGGTAATCCTTCCTTTGTTGCTCTCTGTTTGGAGTTACACCACATGCTGTAAGCGTGAGTGCCTGAAAGACCGTGTGTCGTTAAGGCTTCTCTAGAAAGTTCGGCTCTTCTGCATCCGCATGACTTAATGTCGCCTTTCTTCAATTGATCTGGTCTGGCGTAGTGAATCTCTCCGCAGTCGCACTGCATTTTGCATGTCCAGCGGTCATCAACTACTTCATCGCTAGGAGGTTCCCAATCGATCACAACAGTCTTTAGAAATCGATCGCCAATTTTTACTCCTGTGTGGAGGTGCCGGTTTGAGCAATGCCTTGTTTCGCCCTTCCTTTGAGCGTGATTGATCTGACTGACATTTATTTCAAACTTGCTCCCACATATCCCGCATTTCATTTGCCATCGCCTATGGAGTTGTCCTTCGGGACGTCCACGCCTTTGAACGCCTGGAACTTCTTTCACGAAGTAAGACCCAGCTCTGAGTTCTCCTGGTTTTGGGTCTGGCATTCCTCTCATGAGTGAATGATCAATCGATGAGACCCCCTTTCGCATCCCCCAAATGGGTGAACTTGCCTTTCAATAAGCCGAGGGCAGGATGTGCGTCACCAGATCAGCGTTCACCCAGCGGATCACGCCTGAATCCACATCAGCGATCTGGAACAGGTTGTGGATCTTCGGATCGCGGGCAGCTCCGTCGCCGTGGATCACCTGCCCCATCCACCAATCCTTGTCGCGCTTCTCTCCGATCTGAAGGTCGTGCTGGACGATGACCGTCATCCCTGGAACGACATCCAGGAAAACTGGCCTCTCTGACTCGGGCGAGTTGTAAACCCCGTGATCAACTGACATGCTGGCGAAACTAGGACACCAGTACTAGCCACGATTGCTGCTTATGCCCGAGCCAGGACCCTTTCAGCGGCAGCAATCAACTCGGACTCCCTGGCATTGGTGCCGTAGTGCTGCACGTAAGTCATGCGGTTGTTGCCCATGAACTGGCAGATCTCCCGATCATTCAGCCCAATCCGATCCGCGGCGTAGGCATAGCGGTGGCGGAATGAATAGCTGGCCAGCACTTCACCCTTTGCCTTGGCTGAGGCCTTCAGCTCCTTCCAGAAGGGCTGCCGCTCCAGGTAGGCATTCGTGAGATTTCCGACGTGCCCCATCTGTGTCCCAAGTGCGGGAAGTTTGGTGGTCCCGGTCGAAAGCTCCAGGAGCAGCTGCTGACTCAATCCAGGCATCCCCTCTGGATCGATCCCCATCACGATGCGTGGATCGGATTGGCGTCTTGAGTTGCGCTTGCCCTCCGTAACCCGCAGAAAGCGGCCCTCAACCTCCAGAAATTTGAGCTCCCAAGGCCTAAGCCCAAAGCAGGCCAGAAGGCCGACAGCAAGTCTCCAGCTCCTGCCAGCCGGCGTCTCCGGGAAAGACGCCATCAACGGCTTTAGAGCTTCCTCTGGAACGGAATCCTTCTTGTGTTTCTGCTTCTTGCCGAGGGTGGCTGCCCTTGGAGCAACCCCGATCAGGCGCTTGATGCTGGCGGGTGGATGCCAGCGCTCTTCAAATCCCAGCTCATCACGGCAAAAAACGAGGAATTGCCGGATGGTCTGAACCTTCCGCCGCCGCATCTCCGTACCAGGACCAAGCTCGATCCACTCCCCATCAGCATCTTTCTTGGAGCTGAGGGTCGCGAATTCCAGGAGCTGGGTGGCGTTCTGTGGTGTGCGCTCTTCCATCACCTTCCGCACCCACTTCCAGCGGGCACCGTCTTCCCGGTTAAAACCCCGCTCTTCAGAGACGATCCCGCCGACCTTGGAGCGTTTGAACTGCTCCCATGCGGCATCCCAATCCAACCCGCCATCAGCGGAATCATTCCGCTGTCCCAAAACTTTGACCGCATCCTTGAGGGTTCTGCCCTGGAGCATTGCCCCGCTGATGACGCCGAGGGCATTAATCACCTCAGCAGCACATCCACGCTCCCAAGCGATCGGAAGCATGGCGGTGGCTTTCTTACGGCTGCCCCCTGGTTCGAGCCAGGAGTGCTGCACCTGGACCTTGCCGTTGCGGTTGAGGACAGACCAACCATCAGCGAAACCGGCATCAGCGACGGAATCTCTGAGCGTCTGAACCCACCTCTCGGAAACCATGTAGTGCCTAAAACGCTCCACCACCATACGCAGGAAAATACGCAGGCGCTACGCAGAGGCAGCGCACAAGCAGAGCACGCACGTCGCACCAGCAACGCAGTTATTTCGCTCAAAAGCCACTCTGCTACTGGCTTCTACTCTGCTAGCGAACAGAGATGGATTGAATCGGCATCAGGGCAATGTACTGCCGTCATGGCAACGGATCACCCGCCCCGCCCCGCGCAGTTCCGATCTGTAGTGGTTGGCCACAGGATGCGCATCCGCAGGATCAAGGTGGTCGATGCCGATGCCATTGCGACCATGCTCACGTCCTGAGCTGTGCATGTAGCGGCCGTCCCCAAGATGGATTCCCACATGAGTGCAGCGCTCCGGTTGGCCGAAGAAGATCAGGTCACCCGGCAGTAGCAGGCTTGCATCCTCCGGGCTGATATCCACCGGTTGGCAGAACCGTTCCTGCTGGTATGCATCGCGCGGGAGCCAGATGCCAGCACTGGCAAAGGCGGTCTGCACCAGACCGGAACAGTCGAGATCAGGACCGACCGTGCCGCCCCAGAGATAGGTGTTGCTTCGCTGTGCTGCCTTGTCCAGCCAGTTGAGAACCTTGTCAAGGCGTGCATGGATGGCATCGGCACTGAGCAAGGAGGGTTCCCAGTCCGAGCAGGCGCTGGCATCCCCGTTTAGCTCGCTGAGAGAGAGCCAACAGGGGTATCCGTCCTCCATCAGCACCACCCGCACCCGGTCGTGCACCTCAGACGCCATCGGTTCGACGATCCTGAAACGTCGACCTGCTGCAGCCTGGGTGGCTAGGCCATCGCCATGGTTTTGGGCGTAACCATTGAGGTTTCGCTGCAGACTCCAGCAGCTGCCTGCGCGCATGAGGTCCGGTGCGATCGGGGTGCCTAGGGTCGGCATTGCCACAAGCCATTGCCATGGCGTTCTACCGCCCCGAGCAGGGGATGCAGAGTCATCTCGCTGCGTTGATCGATCGGCTGGCGGACGATGGTCGTCCAGGCCTTCATGACCAGATTGCTGTCACCTGGGTCCGCTACGACGGCTCCTCTCCCACCAGTGGCAGCGGTATGGGTGCCGGATGGTCTGATCAAAAACAGCGTTATCCCGCCAGCGTCGTGAAGTTGATCTACGCGGTGGCGGCTGAGCATTGGTTGCAGCGTGATCTGATCCCCGACAGCGAGGAACTTCGCCGGGCCCTTCTTGACATGCTTGCGGATTCGAGCAATGACGCCACAGGTCTCATCGTCGATTTGCTCACCGGGACCACCAGTGGTCCGTCGTTGCGCTCACCCTTTCGAGAGCAATGGGAACAGCAGCGGTGTGTTGTCAACGAATGGCTGCAAACCTTTGGCTGGTCTGAGCTGGAGCACATCAATTGCTGTCAGAAAACCTGGGGAGATGGTCCTTACGGCCGCGAAAAGGACTTTTACCGCGATGACAACAGCAATCGCAATGCACTGTGCACCGCGGCTGTCGGACGAATGCTTGAAGCGGTGATGACCGATGGGGTGCTTTCGCCACCCGGCTGTCAGCGTCTGCGCGATCGTTTGGGCCGATCCCTTGATCCCTCCGCGCGAGCGGCGGATCCAGAAAATCAGGTGGACGGATTTCTTGGAGGTGGTCTGCCGCTGGAGGCCCGGCTTTGGAGCAAAGCCGGCTGGATGAGTCAGGCGAGGCACGATGCGGCCTGGTGGGTGATGGATGATCAGTCACCCTCGCTTTTGGTCGTCTTCTCTGAGGGCAAGACACGAGCAAAAGACCAAACCTTGCTCCCTGCAATCGCACAAGCCTTAGCTGCCTATGAGACCGATTGACGGTTTGGATTCAGTTCAACGGAGAGGGAGGGATTCGAACCCTCGACAGAAGTTGCCTCCTGTAACTCCTTAGCAGGGAGCCGCTTTCAACCACTCAGCCACCTCTCCAGCGGCTCGACCACCATATCAAGTTGACGTCCGATCAGACCACCAGACGCGGGAGGCGATGTTTGAAGCTACACAGCACCTCCCAGGGGATGGACTGCGCTAGTTCAGCCCAATCCTGAGGCCGAATCACGTTCTGACCGTCTTGACCCAGAAGTGTGACGACGTCGCCAACTTCGACAGCCGGATGGTCTGTGACATCCAGCACCAGCTGATCCATGGTGATCGAACCAACCTGAGCCAGGGTGCGCCCGCCGTGGAGTGCGTGGATGCGACCCGATAAACAACGACTGACGCCATCGGCATAGCCGATGCCGATCACAGCTAGTCGACTGGGGCGCTGGGTGATAAAGCGATGCCCATAGCTCACGCCAACGCCGGCATTCACCTCGCGGATCAGGCTCACGCGTGCTTTGACGGCCATGGCTGGCTGCAGATCCAAGCTCTGTTCAAGGTGGGCACTGGGCGCGTGGCCATAGAGGGCCAGGCCGACCCGCACCTGATCGTGATGCAGAGAGGCATGGCGGAGTGTTCCGGCTGAGTTGGCGAGATGGCGTTCCAGGCCTTGGGCTCGGTGGGCACGCGTGACCGCTTCAAAACGCTCTTGTTGGATGCGGGTGATGCGCTCCGCATCACCGTCCAGCTCGCCATCAGCCAGTGCCAGATGGCTGTAAACAGCCCGGAGATGAAGCTGGTCGAGCTGAAGAATGGCATCGGTCAGTCGTTCGCCGTCCTCCCAGTTGCAGCCAAGGCGGGTCATGCCCGTGTCGATCTTGAGCTGCACTGTGAAGCGACGGCCGCTTCCGCTGGCAAGGTTCTGACAGAGCAACGCCTCGCGCATGCTGCTCAACGTCGGCATCAAGTGCCAGTGCAGACAGGCGCGCAGCTCCTCCGGCTGGGTCAAGTTGCCCAGCACCAGCACAGGGAGTTCCAATCCTGCTCGGCGGAGTTCGATGCCCTCTTGCAGCGTGGCGACGCCAAGACTGCTGGCTCCACCGCAAATAGCCGCGCGGGCCACGGTTTCAGCTCCATGGCCGTAACCGTCAGCCTTGACCACTGCCATCAGGGCGCAGTTGTTGGCCAGCAAGCGTTTGATCGCCCGAGCATTGGCTTCAACGGCCGCGGCTGACACCTCCATCCAGGCGCGCTGGCGAGGATCAGTCCCAACAGCGCTTTCTGGTCCTGAAGCGCTGTTGGGCTCGGCGGACAAATCGGGCATGCGGGCCAGGGTAGTGAAGGTCACAAATCCGACTTTGTGACGCCTTTAGCATGGCGTGAATTCAAGGGGCTGGCATGGGACAGGTTCTCGTCCTCAATGCGTCCTATGAACCGCTGAACATCACCACTTGGCGTCGTGCTGTTGTGATGATGATTAAAGGCAAAGCCGAAAGCCTTGAGCACGACTCTGCGCGGCTTGTACGCACTGACTTGCATGTGCCTACCGTTATTCGGCTGCGTCAGTTCGTGCGAGTGCCGTTTCGTCGGATTCCGCTTACGCGCCGCAATCTCTTCCAACGCGATAACCACACCTGTCAGTACTGCGGCAGTCGCGAGCAGCTCTCCATCGATCATGTGATTCCCCGCAGCCGGGGTGGTCAAGACATCTGGGAGAACGTGACCACCGCCTGCACCAGTTGCAATGTTCGTAAGGGCAGTCGAACCCCTGATGAGGCAGAGATGCCTTTGCAGCGTGTACCGCGTCGTCCTCTGAGCAGTCTGAGTTTCGAGGCAGTGCGTCAGATCGATTCGGGTCGTCACCGAGAGTGGGCAAAGTACGTCATCGGTGTCTGATGGCTGGGACGTCAGTCGTCTGACTGATCACTCAGGGCTTCAAGTTTGCTGCGCTGCTCCTCGGCGATGCAGGCATCGATCACATCTTCCATCTGTCCTTGAAGCACCGGATCAAGGCTGAAGTTGCGTCCTAGACGATGGTCGGTGACTCGGTTGTCTTTCGCGTTGTAAGTGCGAATTTTTTCGCTGCGATCACCTGTACCCACTTGAGCGCGACGGGCTGAGCTCTCGCGTTCGTTTGCTTCGGCTAGCTGCCGCTCATAAAGCTTGGCCCGAAGGATCTCCATGGCCCTTTCCCGATTCTGCAGCTGTGATCGCTCCTGGGTACAGAACACCCGAATCCCGGTTGGCTTGTGCAGCAAGTCAACGGCGGTCTCCACCTTGTTCACGTTCTGCCCTCCAGCACCGCCCGAGCGGGCTGTACTGATGTCTAGATCGCCAGGATCGATTTGAACTTCCACAGGATCCGCCTCCGGCATCACGGCCACCGTTGCTGTTGAGGTGTGGACGCGTCCCTGAGATTCCGTCGCCGGTACACGTTGAACCCGGTGCACACCGGCTTCGAACTTCAGTTCGCTGAAGACGGCGTCTCCTTTCACGGACAGGATCAGTTCTCGATACCCCCCCAGGTCTGCTTCGCTGGCACTCACTGGTTGCACGCTCCAGCCTCGACGGCTGCTGAACCGTTCGTACATTCGTGCCAGATCCCCCGCCCAAAGGCAGGCTTCATCGCCCCCGGCACCGGCTCGGATTTCGAGCATGACGCTGCGTTCATCACGGGGATCCCGTGGCAACAATGCCAACGTCAGTCGTTGAAGCAATGAATCATGACGCTCATCCAGACACTTCAGCTCCTGCTGCGCTAGCTCCTCCATGTCTGCATCGCCGCGGCTGTCGCGGAGCAGTGACCGTGCCTGTTCGCGTTCGTGGATGACGGTTTGCAGAGCCGCGTAGTCGAGCACCAGTGGTTCCAGTCGCGAACGCTCTTTGGCGATGGTCTGTAGGCGATCAGGATTGGCCGCCACATCAGGGTCTGCAAGCTGACGTTCCAGGTTGTGGAAACTGCTGGTTGCCGCGTCAAGGCGACTGTTCAGGGTTGAGGGATCCATCGCCACGGGTGCGCTGTTTTGAGCGGGAACGGACGGAAGTGTTCAATCAGAAAAAAGCCCCGGAGGCAGAGATTGTTCTGCTTCCGGGGTTCTGGATCAATGGCCTGAAGTTCAGGAATCGGCCTTGGCGTCGCTGGTCTTGTCGTCGGATGTTGCGCTGGTGCTGCCCATTCCGTATTTGCGCATGAAACGATCCACACGTCCCTCGGTATCCAGAATTTTCTGGGTGCCTGTGAAGAACGGGTGGTTGCCGCTCCAGACGTCGACGTGGATTTCGGGCTGGGTGGAGCCAGTGGTCATCACCACTTCTCCGTTGCAAATCACCTTGGCATCGGGATACCAGGTGGGATGAATGTCGGATTTGGGCATGACAGAGATCAGCGCTTGGAGAACTGGGGAGCCTTGCGAGCTTTCTTGAGGCCGTACTTGCGACGTTCTTTCGCCCTTGGGTCACGGCTGAGGTGACCTTCAGTCTTCAGAGGCTTGCGGTTGTCAGCTGACAGTTCGCACAAGGCACGTGCGGCACCTTGCTTGATGGCATCAGCCTGACCGGTGAGTCCACCTCCACGAACGTTCACCAGAACGTCGTACTCAGCCGTGAGGCCCAGAGTCTGCAGCGGAGCCTTGACGGCAGCAATGTATGCAGGGTTGTAGTTCAGGTAGTTGTCACCAGGACGACCATTGATAGTGATCGTGCCATTACCGGGAACGAGGCGAACGCGAGCAACGGAGGTCTTGCGGCGACCGGTGCCCCAATAGACGACGGAATTAGAAGTGCTCATTGGGCGGAAGCGGCGGGATCGAGCTGCAGGGGCTGGGGCTGCTGTGCGGCATGGGGATGCTCGGCACCCTTGTAAACCTTGAGCTTGCGGAACATCTGGCGACCCAGGGCGTTGTGGGGAAGCATGCCTTTGATGGCCTTCTCCACAATGCGCTCGGGCAGTCGCTCCTGGAGGTGGGCGAAGGTTTCAACCTTCATGCCACCGGGACGGCCAGAGTGACGGCGGTACAGCTTCTGCTGCGGCTTGTTGCCGCTGACCCGCACCTTGTCGGCATTTACGACAACGACGAAATCGCCGGTGTCCAGGTGGGGGGTGTAGCTGGCTTTGTTCTTGCCGCGAAGCACGGAAGCCACTTCGGTCGCCAAGCGGCCGAGGGTTTGATTCTCAGCGTCCACCAGATACCACTGGCGTTCGATCGAATCGATGGAAGGGACGGAGGTCTTGTTCATCGCGCCGGCATGCCGGTTCGGTTATGCCCCGTCGCAAGGCGACGAAGCTGGGCAGGGAGCATCAGTGACGCCGTGGCGTTCTGACCAGAGCTCAAAGATCGACTTTACCTGCCCGAGGGGCACCCCCTTGATCAATCAAGGAAGAACCGAACGGTCAGGCAGGGTGTGGCCAGGGTGGTGGATCCGGTGGAGGATCTTCCGAGACCAGAAAAAACGTCGGCTGACAATCGTACCAGCCGCCCTTGCTAAAGATCTCCTCGGGGTACCCAGCGCGCAGCAGACACAGACCCTGGGGAGGTGCACCATCTTTCACTTCATGCCGGCGGCGTTCACGCCAGCGTTGCTCGAAGTGTTCCAGGGTTAGTCGGTGTTCTCCCACAGCTACCAGTTGGCCCATCAGCAGGCGGACCATGCCGTAGAGGAATCCACTGGCCTGGATCTCGACGTGGATCAGATCTCCCTTGCGATGCATGCACACGTCCTGAATCGTGGTTCGAGAGTGCGATCTTCGACTGCCTGCTCGCTGAAACGCTGCGAAGTCGTGGCTGCCAAGCAGGCCTTGCAGCGCCTGCTTCATCACCTGTTCATCAAGCCGGGCTTGGTAGCGATGCCAGCTCCAGGGTGCAAGAAACAGGTTGGGTCGTCGACCGTTGTAGATGGTGTAGCGATATCGCCTGTAGCTAGCTGAGTAGCAGGCATGCCACTCGAGCGGGCGTTCTACCGCCTCGCGCACGCGGATTGAGCCCGGCAGGCGTCCGTTCAGTGCGGGCGCCCAGCGGCTGGCGGGGATGGGTCCGCTGCAGTCGAAGTGCACAACCTGTCCCGCGGCATGAACCCCGGAATCGGTGCGCCCGGCCGCAACGCTGAGCACCGGTCGATGGGGATCGAGGGCTGCGATGGCTTCGTCAAGCACCCCTTGAACACTGGTGCCCTGACGCTGACGTTGCCAACCACAAAAAAAAGACCCCTCGTACTGAAGGCTGAGGGCAATCCGTCGAAGACGATTGCCAACAGGTTCAGTCAGGGGATCAGCTGGGGAGCGTTCTGAAATGCCGATAACAGTGGGGTTCAGACCAGTTCAATAATGGCCATTTCGGCATTATCACCACGCCGGCGGACTGTGCGGGTGATGCGTGTGTAGCCACCCTTGCGATCGCTGTAACGATCGGGAGCCTTTTCAAACAGAGCGTGCACCAGTTGCTTGTCGTACACGTAGCCGAGAACCCGACGACGAGAAGCAAGGCTGCCTTCTTTGGCGAGAGTGATCATGCGCTCGGCTTCATCACGCAAGGCCTTGGCACGTGCCTTGGTGGTTGTGACGCGACCTTCGCGGATCAGCTGCGTGGTCAGACCACGCAACATGGCTTTGCGTTGGTCAGCGGGGCGACCCAGCTGCGGGACTCGACATTGGTGACGCATGGTTCTGTCGGGACTGAAGACGTAAGAAAAAGGAGGGGATCAGGCGCTGGTGCGGCTCTGAGGAATCTGGATGCCGATGCGCTCGAGAGCTTCGATCACTTCGTCAGCCGACTTGGAACCGAAGTTCTTGATTTCCAACAGGTCCTCATAGCTGAAGCCCATCAGGTCGGAGACCGAATTGACCTGAGCGCGCTTCAGGCAGTTGTAAGCACGCACGGACAGATTCAGTTCCTCGAGAGGGATTTGAGCTTCAGCAGTGGGTTCGGGTTCAGCGGGAACCTCTTCCACCATGGTGACGGTGGCCAGGGGCTGGAAGAGCTCAATGAGCTGATTGGCTGATTGAGCAATGGCGTCATCGGGGGTGATGGAGCCATCGGTCACCACTTCCATCCGCAGACGCTCGCGGGCTGAACCACCCTCTGCGACAGCGGTTTCGTCAATGGTGAAATTCACCCGGTGGACCGGCATGAACACCGCATCGATCTGGAGAAGATCAATGGCGCTGGTGTCTTCGCTGTGGCGATCAACAGGGCGGTAGCCCACGCCGCGTTCGACATGAACCTCTAGCTCCAGGCTGTAGCCGTCGCTCACGGTGGCGATGACCCGCTCTCCGTCCACAACTTGAACCTGAGACGAGAACTGCAGATCCTTCGCTTTCACCGTGGCGGGGCCGGCGATGACCAAGCGACCAATTTCCAGTTCGCTTGTGCGGCTGTTAACCGTGATCTGCTTGCAGTTCAGCAGGATGTCGAGAACGTCTTCCCGGACACCGGGAATGGTGGCGTACTCGTGATTAACACCGGCGATTCGCACGGCTGTCACAGCAGTGCCTTCGAGGTTGCCCATCAGCACCCGACGCAGCGAATTGCCAAGCGTTGTGGCTTGACCACGCTCCAACGGGCCGATGAGGAACACACCGGTTTGGGAGCGATCGTCAGCGATCTGATGCTCGATACGGTCGATCTGGTATTGCAGCACGGTCTGAGGCGGGGGAGAGAGGGACCTGAACAGGGACGCGTTGATCAGACGCGACGACGCTTGGAGCGACGGCAGCCGTTGTGGGGAAGCGGAGTGACGTCGCGGATCAGCGTGATTTCAAGACCTGCCACCTGAAGAGCTCGGATGGCGGTTTCGCGGCCTGACCCAGGTCCACGCACCAGCACTTCGATCTGACGCATGCCTTGTTCGAGGGCGCGTCGAGCCGCTGCTTCAGCTGCGGTTTGGGCCGCGAAGGGTGTGCCTTTGCGAGCACCTTTGAAGCCGCTTGCACCAGCCGACGACCAGGAGATGACTTCCCCAGTGGTGTCGGTGATCGAAACGATCGTGTTGTTGAAGGTGCTCTGGATGTGAGCAACGCCGTTGGGAACGTTGCGCTTGGCCTTTTTGGGACCTGATTTCTTGACGGTTTTGGCCATGGGCCTGCAGTTGGAGAGGGCTTATGGAACAGAAAGATCCGATCTGCCGCGGAAGGCTTACTTCTTCTTGCCGGCCACGGTTTTGCGGGCGCCGCGACGGGTGCGGGCGTTGGTGCGAGTCCGCTGACCGCGCACGGGGAGACTCATGCGGTGACGGCGTCCACGCAAGCAGCCGATGTCCTGCAGGCGCTTGAGAGCCATGCCCTCCTGGCGACGCAGATCACCTTCGATGGTGAAAGCCTCAGTGGCACCGCGCAGTTTCTGCACATCGCCATCCTCGAGGTCTTTGACACGCGTGTCGGGATTGACACCGGTCTTGGTGAGGATGGTCTTGGCCCGGGTGGGGCCGATTCCGTAGATGTAGGTGAGGGCGACTTCGATCCGCTTGTCGCGGGGAATGTCGACACCAGCAATCCGTGCCACTGAGCTAACAATCGAGGGGGAACAGTTGCCGCCGGAAGGCGGCGAGGGGGGCGATCAGAATCAGTCGTCCAGGGTCATCCCTGGCGCTGCTTGTGCTTGGGGTTTTCGCAAATCACCAGGACGCGGCCATGGCGACGAATCACCCGGCACTTGTCACACATTTTCTTGACCGAGGCGCGCACCTTCATGGTGTGGCTCTCCAAAAATTCCAAACAGCTAACGTATCACAGCGGGTCAAGCAAGCACCTCTTCAATCCGACTGGTGATCGCTTCGACGTTCCCGTGGGCTTCGACCGAGACCAGGAGGTTTTTCGCTCGGTAGTAGTCGATGAGAGGGGCTGTCTGCTCTCGATACACCTCGAGTCGGTTGCGGATGACGGCTTCGTTGTCATCTGCACGGCCACGACCCAATAGCCGTTCGATCAGCACTGCGTCGTCGAGCTCGAGCAACACAACGCTTTCAATGGTTTGGTTCAGCTCCTGGAGTAGTGGTTCGAGGGCTTCGGCCTGGGCCACGTTGCGAGGGAATCCATCAAGCAGCCAGCCCTGGCCATTGAGAGCTGACAGCTGTGACTTCACGATCGCCAGCACCAGACTGTCGCTCACCAGCTCTCCGCGATTCATCACAGCTTCAGCTTCCTTGCCGAGTTCGCTGCCTGCGGAAACCTCAGCTCGCAATAAGTCTCCCGTGGAGAGATGTCGAAGATCATGTGCGGCACACAGGCGGGCTGCTTGCGTGCCCTTGCCGGCACCAGGGGGGCCAACGAAGAGGAGGCGTTGCTTCATTGAATTCAGAGGCTGGTCGATAGTGGTTTGTCGTCGTCTGATCTACTGACGCACGAGGCCTTCGTAACGTTGAGAGATCACGTAGGTCTGCACCTGCTTGGCCGTGTCGATCGCGACACCGACAAGGATCAGCAAGGAGGTGGCACCCAGGCCTTGGAAGGTGGTCACGCCGGTGGCGCGTTCCACTGCAGAGGGGATAATGGCTACGGCCCCGAGGAACAAGCCTCCGAGAAGGGTGAGCCTGTTTTTTACGCCTTCTAGGTACGTCGCAGTTGCCGTGCCTGGCCGCACGCCAGGGATGGCGACCCCTCCACGCTTCAGGTTGCTGGCCACGTCAACTGGGTTGAAGGTCAGAGAGGCGTAGAAATACGAGAAGCCAAGAATCAGCGAGAAGAACACCAGGGCATAAATCCAGGCATTCGGGCCCCCTGGATTCAACGCGCTGGCCGCCCTGATCAAGAACGGGTTGTTGCTCACATTGGCCAGGGTGAGAGGAAGGAAGATCAGTGCCGAGGCGAAAATGATTGGCATCACGCCGCCGGCGTTCAGCTTGAGCGGCAGGTAGCTCTGACGGTTGGGAAGAACGGCGCCTCCCCCGACCTGTCGCTTGGCGCTCACAATCGGGAGTCGTCGCTGACCTTCCTGTACGAAGATGATTCCCACGATGGTGATCAGGAACACCAGCACAAGAATCACAATCCCAAAGACGTCGTTGCGATCGCCTGTTTGGGCTTTCTCGATGGTCGAACCCAGGGCCTTGGGCAAGGTCGCAACGATGTTCAGGAAAATCACCAATGAAGCGCCTTGACCAATTCCGCGCTCGGTGATCACTTCACTGAGCCACATCACGACCATGGATCCAGTCACCAGAGCCAAGGCGGTTTGGGCAACAAAAACCACCTCGGATAGCCCTTCAATGGCATAGGGCCGGAGGATCATCGCGAAAATGATGCTCTGGATCAGACCCCAACCCAGCGCGACATAGCGCGTGATCTGGGCGAGCTTGCGCCGACCCGCTTCTCCTTCATTCTTTTGAAGGTCTTCCAGCTGCGGCAGCGAGGCAGTCAGCAGCTGAAGGATGATTGAGGCATTGATAAACGGCAGGATGCCCAGAGCGAAGACGCCGAGAGTTGAAATGCCGCCACCGGTAAAGATGTCGAGGAAGCCGATCAGCTGCCCACCTTGTTCGATGAACGACTGAAAAGCGACTCGGTCAATCCCTGGCATCGGGATGTAGATGCCAAGCCGAATCAACATCAACAGGCCCAGCGTCGTGAGAACCCGGCCTCTCAGCTCTGGATTCTGCACTAGCTGGGTGATGACTTCAGCAGCGCTGGGGTTGCGTCCCCGACTGACGAGCATGGAACAGAGGTTGTGTGGGTTGGGCTTGATGCAGCAAAGCCGTCCGCGGATGACATCCAGCGGACGGCTTTGACCTTAGATCTGTGGAGGTTGATCAGTGTGGATCTCAGTCCAGCAGTTCGCAGGTGCCACCGGCTGCTTCGATCTTGGTCCGTGCAGAGGCTGTGAAGGCAGCAGCTTGAATGGTCAGCTTGGCCTTCAGCTCGCCGTTGCCAAGGATCTTCAAGGGATGCTTGGGACTGGTGACGATGCCGTCTTTCACGAGAGAGTCGAGATTGACGGTGCTTCCAGCCTTCAACTCGTTCAGGGCTGACACATTGACAACGGTGAAGTTCTTGGGGTTCACCACCGGGAAATGCTTCAGCTTCGGAACGCGCCGATACAAAGGCATTTGGCCACCCTCGAAGCCGGGGCGAGTTGGACGGCCTGAGCGGGACTTTTGTCCCCGCATCCCGAAGCCGCAGCTTGCGCCCTGGCCAGCGGCGATGCCGCGACCTTTGCGCAGTTTGCGGCGACGGGCGCCTTTGTTCGCTTTGAGTGATTCGAGTCGAAGAGTCATGGGGAATCAGGAGTAGATCTGCTCGAGGGAGATCCCCCGTTCCTTGGCTGTCTCCTTGTGAGTGCGGAGACTGTCCAGAGCCACCATTGCAGCCCGGGCGTTGTTGAGGGGTGTCTTGCTTCCGAGACGTTTGGCCAACACGTTCTTGATGCCAGCCAGTTCGAGCACGGTGCGGATCGAGCCACCCGCAATTACACCTGTACCGGGTGCTGCCGGGCGGATCAGGACGCTTGCCGCGCCATCACGACCGTTCGACAGGGTCGGAATGGAGTTGTGACGTGTGAGTGGCACCTTCACCAGGTGCTTCTTGCCATCAGCAACGCCTTTGCGCACGGCGCCGATCACGTCACCGGCTTTGCCGACGCCGACGCCGACCTGACCGCGCTCGTTGCCGACAACAACGATGGCTCGGAAGCTCATCTTCTTACCGCCTTTCACGGTTTTGGAGACGCGGCGGATCTGCACCACCCGCTCTTGCCATTCGGAGTCACGCTCCTGGTTTCGGCGGTCTCCGCGGCGTCCGCCACGGCGGTCACCACGGTCGCGACCACCGCGACGCTGCTCCTGCTGCTGCCCTTCGGCTGCTGCAGGGACGTCGGATGCTGCCGGGACGGCGTTGGAGTTGGATTGAGGGTTGGAATCGGTCATGGGTTAAGCAGGAATCAGAACTGAAGGCCCGCTTCCCGGGCGGCGTCGGCAAGGGCTTTCACCCGGCCGTGATAAAGGTTGCCGCCGCGATCGAAGACCACCTGTTGGATGCCCTTGGCCAGGGCACGTTTGGCCACCAGTTCACCGACGGCGACAGAGGCGGTGCAGGTGCTGCTGGTGTCTTTGAGACTGGTGCGCAGGTCCTTGTCGAGGGTTGATGCCGAGCACAGAGTGCTCTGGGCATCGTCGTCGATGACCTGGGCGTAGATGTGACTGTTGGAGCGGAACACAGCCAGACGGGGACGTGCGGCTGTGCCAATGAGGTGACGACGCAGGCGCCGATGGCGCTTCTGAGTCTGTTGTTTGCGGGAAAGGGTCGACATGGTGGGTAAAGCGGAAGGGTGTCTGGCAGTGGATTACTTCTTGCCTGACTTGCCTGCCTTGCGCAGGATGCGCTCGCCCGCGTACTTGATGCCCTTGCCCTTGTAAGGCTCGGGGGGGCGGATCGCGCGGATCTTGGCGGCTTCATTGCCCACCAGCTCCTTATCGATGCCGGAGACCGTGACGTTGGTGTTGTTTTCCACCGCGAAGGTGATGCCTTCGGGGGCCAACATTTCGATCTGGTGGCTGTAGCCGGCGCTGACGACGAGCGTCTTGCCTTTCACCTGAGCCCTGGAACCCACGCCGACGATCTCCAACTTCTTGGAATAACCGTTGCTGACACCTTCGATCATGTTGGCGACCAGCGTGCGGCAGAGGCCGTGGCGCTCCCGTGAGGTGCGCTTGGTGCTGGTGGGAGCCACCACGATTGTGTTGTCCACCTGATCGACACTCACGCCATCGGGGAGTGTGCGCTTCAGTTCGCCCTTGGGTCCCTTCACGGTGACGGCGAGGCCATTGAGGCTCACGGTCACCTTGTCGGGAACGGGGATGGGGGATTTACCGATACGAGACATGATTGCGGCTCCGGATCAATAGACGTAGCAGAGCACTTCACCGCCGACGCCTTGCTTGCGGGCGTCGCGGTCGCTCATCACACCCTTGGAGGTGGAGATGATGGCCACCCCCAGTCCGCCGAGGACCTTGGGGAGGCCGCGGGTGTTCTTGTAAATGCGAAGGCCAGGCTTACTCACCCGCTGCATTGAGCGGATGGTGGGCTGGCGGTGCTTGCCGCTGTACTTCAGCTCCAGCACCAGGCTGGTGTGGACGCCTTCGCCTTCTTCACTGATTTCGGCAATGAAGCCTTCCTGCTGCAGCACTTTGGCAATGCTGCGTGACATACGGGAAGCGGGGACTTTCGTGTTCTGGTGACGTTTCTCACTCGCATTACGGATGCGGGTGAGCATGTCGGAAATAGGGTCGTGATTGGCCATGGTGGTTTCCGAGGAGGGCTCAGTTGCTGCGGAATGGCATTCCCATCTCGCGGAGGAGGGCCCGGCCCTCTTCATCCGTACGGGCAGTGGTCACGATGGTGATGTCCATGCCCCTGATGGCGTCGATCTGGTCGAAGGAGATCTCAGGGAAAATGATTTGCTCTCTCACCCCCAAGGTGTAGTTGCCCCGTCCATCGAAGCTCTTGGGGCTCACGCCGCGGAAGTCGCGGATGCGGGGCAGTGCCAGGTTGATCAGGCGCTCCAGGAAGGCATACATGCGATCACCACGAAGAGTGACGGCGCAGCCGATGGGCATGCCTTGGCGAATCTTGAAGCCGGCAATGGCTTTCTTGGCGCGAGTTACAACGACCTTCTGGCCGGTGATTTGCGCGAGCTCGTTAACCGAAGCCTCGAGAGACTTGGCATTGGCGGCGGCTTCGCCGAGTCCCCGATTAACGGTGACTTTCAGCACCTTGGGAACTTCGTGGACGTTGGAGAGACTCAGGTCTTTCAGCAATTTGGGCTGAATGGTCTCCCTGTAGCGCTGTTTCAGTGACATGGCTGGGGGATGAAACTTCTGGACTTGGTCAGAAGGCGGTTCGAAGTGATCAATCGATCACTTCGCCGGTTTTCTTGAGGCGGCGCTTCTTGGTGCCGTCCTTCTCGGTGATCAGCTCGACTCGGCTGGTCACCTTCTTGTCGGTGGAATAAAGCATCACGTTGGAGGCATGCAGGGAAGCCTCTTCCGTGACAATTCGCCCGCTTTCACCTTCCTGGGTGGGCTTGACATGCCGGGTGCGCATGTTGATGCCCTGGACGATCACGCGGTTTTCAGTCGGAAGGGTGCGGAGAACTTCTCCGGTCTTGCCCTTGTCCTTGCCGGTGATCACCTGAACGGTGTCGCCCTTGCGCAAGCGCATTTTGATGCGTTGCGTGGAGCCAGATTTTGGTGTTGCAGTTGCCATTTTCAGATCACCTCCGGTGCGAGGGAGACGATTTTGGTGAAGTTGCGATCACGCAGTTCACGCGCGACAGGACCGAACACGCGAGTGCCCTTGGGGTTCTTGTCGTCGTTGATGATCACGGCTGCGTTGTCGTCGAACCGGATCGAGTTACCGGTGTCACGGCGCAGGGTGGCTTTGGTGCGGACCACCACAGCCTTCACCACATCTGACTTTTTCACACCCATGTTGGGCATGGCATCTTTGACGGCTGCCACGATCACATCGCCAACGTGGGCGTAGCGACGGTTGGTGCCCAGCACACGGATGCACTGGATGCGCTTGGCGCCACTGTTGTCAGCGACAGTGAGGAAGGATTCCTGTTGGATCACTTGGCAACCTCCTCAGATTTGGGGCTGTTGCTGAGAACTTCTGCCACGGCCCAGCGCTTGTGGCGGCTGAGCGGACGAGTTTCGGTGATGCGAACACGGTCACCGACGCGAACACTGTTGTTCTCGTCGTGAGCCTTGTAGCGGGTGGTGCGGCTCACCGTCTTTTGATAGATGGGATGGGGGAAGCGGTTTTCCACCGCCACCACCACCGTTTTGTCCATCTTGTCGCTGACGACGGTGCCGACCCTTTCCTTGAGTGCCATGGGAATGAAGCGGAGGATCAGGAGGCGGTGGAGCTTTGACGCTCCTTCTGCACCGTCAGGAGCTGGGCCAGCTTGAGGCGGCTTTCCTTGAAACGGTGAGTGTTGGCCAGCTGCCGGGTGGCTTGCTGGAAACGCAGGTCAAAGAGCTCGCGACGGAGACCGTTGATCTGTTCGGTGATGTCTGCATCAGAGAGTTGACGCAGCTCGGAAGCGTTGGGACGGGCCATGGTCAGGACTCCACGGAGGCGGCAGCAGCTGCCGGAGCCGTGGCACCGGAGGACTGCTCCTGTTCATCGAGGGTGATGAACTTGGTCTTCACAGGGAGCTTGTATTGCGCGAGGCGCATGGCTTCCTTGGCGATTTCGGGGGTGATTTCATCACCGCCCATCTCGAACAGAATCCGACCGGGCTTGATCACCGCAACCCAGAATTCGGGGTTGCCCTTACCGGAACCCATCCGGGTTTCGGCAGGACGCATGGTGACTGGCTTGTCCGGGAAGATTCGGATCCAGATCTTTCCGCCACGCTTGACGTAGCGGGTCATGGCACGACGGCTGGCCTCGATTTGGCGGGAGGTGATCCAACCGCACTCTTGGGCCTGCAGAGCGAACTGACCGAAGGCGATGGTGTTGCCACGAGTGGCGACACCGCGCATGCGGCCGCGCTGCTGCTTACGGAATTTGACGCGTTTTGGACTCAGCATGGTTCAGGCCTCCTGTTCACCCCTCGTTGGAGCGGTCTTCGAACTGTTGGGGCCTGCGACCGGCCCGTCGCCGCGGGGTTGCCCCCACAGGCAGTTGCTGCTGGGCTTCATCACCCAGCACCTCGCCTTTAAACACCCAAACCTTGATGCCCAGCACTCCATAGGTCGTGCTGGCCACCTTGGTGGCGTAATCGATGTCGGCGCGGAGCGTGTGCAGAGGCACACGCCCTTCGCGCGTCCACTCGGTGCGTGCGATTTCCGCACCGTTCAAGCGCCCTGAGACCTGGATTTTCAGGCCGAGAACGCCGGCGCGCTGAGCACGCTGAACGGCCATGCGGATGGTGCGACGGAAGGCAACGCGCTTCTCAAGCTGCTGAGCGATGTACTCAGCAAGCAGGAAGGCATCTGCATCCACACGCTCCACTTCAACAACGTTGATCCGCACCTGACGGCTGCGGTCTCCAACGGTTTTCTGAATGCCAGCGCGCAGCTCTTCGATGCCACTGCCCTGGCGGCCAACGAGGACGCCGGGACGAGCAGTTTTGAGCTCCACTTCAAGCTGATCAGCTTTGCGGGCAATCAGCACGTCACTGATGCCGGCCGAGCCGTACTTTTTGTGGATGAACTTGCGAATCCGGTCATCCTCTTGGAGGAGGCTCGGATAACTCTTGCTGGGTGCGTACCAGCGGGACCGGTGCTCCTGGGTAATCCCCAGGCGTAAGCCGGTTGGATGGATTTTGTGTCCCATCAGTCGGTGTGCTCGGGGGTCAGGAGTCGGTCTTGGCTGCCACAGCAATGCTGATGTGGCAGGTCTGCTTCTTGATCTGGTAGGCCCGGCCTTGGGCACGGGGCCGATAACGCTTCATGGCAGGACCCATGTCGGCGCTCGCTTCAGAGATCACCAGGGTTGAAGGATCAAGACCGAGGTTGTGCTCGGCATTGGCCACTGCGGAGCGCAGAACCTTGGTAATGGGACCGGTGGAGCGATAGGGCATGAACTCGAGCATGATCAGCGCGTCGCGATAGCTGCAACCACGGATTTGATCGAGCACCCGCCGCACCTTGGACACGGAACCGCGGATATAGCGGCCGTGGGCTTGGGCAGTGGTTGCCGTTGGGGATGACGTTGTCATGGTCTCAGCGGCCTCCTTTTTTGTCTTTGATGTGGCCCTTGAAGGTGCGGGTGGGCGCGAATTCGCCCAGTTTGTGACCCACCATTTGCTCAGTCACGAACACGGGCACGTGGGTGCGCCCGTTGTGAACGGCAATGGTGTGGCCGATCATCATCGGCAGGATCGTGGAGGCCCTGGACCACGTTTTGATCACCGACTTGTCGTCGGCTGCATTTTGCTTTTCAACCTTGCGAAGAAGGCTGTCAGCGATGAAAGGGCCTTTTTTAAGTGAACGTCCCATGGCGGATTAGGCGAACGGCAGAACAGTGATGAACATCAGGAGTCGCGTCCGCCACGGCTCCGCTTGGACGTCTTACGACGCTTCCGGAGGACGAACTTGTTGCTCGGCTTGTTGCGCTTGCGGGTCTTGAGACCCAAGGCGGGCTTGCCCCAAGGGGTCACCGGGCCGGAACGGCCGATGGGTGCCCGACCCTCACCACCACCATGAGGGTGATCGCAGGGGTTCATCACGCTGCCTCGCACCTGAGGACGGCGGCCGAGCCAACGACGGCGGCCGGCTTTACCCAGGCTGGTGTTGCGGATCTCCGAGTTGCCGACTTCGCCGAGCGTGGCGTAGCACTCACGACGAACGAGGCGCACCTCAGTGGACGGCAGTTTGAGAGCGACGTAATCACCCTCTTTTGCCATCACTTGGGCGCTAGCGCCTGCCGTTCGCACCATTTGGCCACCGCGGCCGGCGTAAAGCTCAACGCAATGAACGCTGGAACCGAGGGGGACGGCCGAGAGCGGCATGGCATTGCCAACCTCGATCGGTGCCTCAGGGCCGGACACCACGGTTTGTCCGACGGCTACTCCTGCGGGAGCAAGGATGTAGCGCTTCTCGCCATCGGCGTAGAAGAGCAGCGCCAGACGCGCATTGCGGTGCGGGTCGTAATGAATGGCGGCCACCTTGGCGGGCACGCCGTGCTTGTTGCGTCGGAAGTCGACGAGGCGATATTGCCGCTTGTGACCGCCGCCGCGATGGCGGCAAGTGATCACACCGCGGTTGTTACGTCCTTTGCGGCGGTGCTTGGCCACCACAAGGGAACGCTCCGGCTTGCGGCCGGTGACTTCGCTGAAATCGGTAACCACCCGGGTGCGGGTTCCGGGGGTGTAGGGGCGGAAGGTACGGATTGCCATGACTTTTCAGACCCCTCAGGACTCAGGGAAGAGTTGGATGGAGTTGCCCTCGGCCAGGCGCACCACAGCCTTCTTCACCTGAGCGCGTTTGCCGGCGAAACGGCCGACCCGGCGACTCCTGCGGGGAGGGTTCATGGTGCTGATGCCGATGACCTTGACATCGAACAGCTGTTCAACAGCGGCTTTGATGTCGGGTTTGGCTGCCCGAGGGTCTACCTCGAAGGTGTACTGGTTCTGTTCCAGTGCTCGGGTGGCTTTTTCAGTAATCAGAGGCCTGCGGATCACATCCGCGAGGCGTGCGGTGAAGCGCTCAGTCATCTCCGTAGACCTCCTGGATGGTTGCGAGTGCCTCTTCGCCCAGCACCAGAGCATTGGCGTGGAGCAGATCGAAGACGTTGAGCTGATCTGCAGCAATCAGCTTCACCTTCTCGAGGTTGCGCACAGAGCGGCGAACCACCTCGGAGGGTGATGTGAGAACGATCAGAACCTTGGCGTCAGCCGCAATGCCCAGACGACCCAGAGCATCGAGAACTTCACGGGTCTTGGGAGCCTCGAGGGACGCACCGAAATCCTTCACCACAGTGACGTCATCGATCCGAGCCATCAGCGCTGTGCGCAGGGCCAGTCGACGTTCCTTGCGGTTCATCGCAAGGTTGTAGGTGCGAGGCTTCGGGCCAAACACGATGCCACCACCGGGACGCAGAGGGGTGCGGATCGAACCCTGACGGGCACGACCGGTACCTTTCTGCTTGTAGGGCTTGCGACCACCACCACGCACTTCTGAGCGGGTGAGGGTGCTAGCAGTGCCCTGACGGCTGTGGGCCTGCTGACGCAGCACAGCGCGATGCATCAGATCGAGGGCGGTGGATTCTTTCGCCACCTTCAGGTCGATGGATGCCTTGCCGGCTTCCTTCCCCTGCCAATCACGAACAACACAATTGGCCATCACTTACCTCCTTTGGCGGGCTTGGCACCCACGCGATTGGCGGGTCGGATGTTCAGCAGTGAGCCAGGCTTGCCGGGCACAGAGCCTTTGACGACAAGCAGATTGCGATCACTGTCCACTTTGAGGATGGTCAGAGCGCGTGTCGTGGTTTTCTTGCCGCCGTAGCGACCGGCCATCCGTTTGCCTGGATAGATCCGGCCGGGCGTGGTGCCAGCACCGGTCGAACCGGGTTCGCGGTGATTCTTTGAACCGTGAGTCATCGGACCACGGCTGAAACCGTGGCGCTTTTGATAACCAGCGAATCCGCGGCCCATGGTGTCGCCGCTGACATCAACTTTCTGGCCGGCTTCGAAATCACCGACGGTGATGGCGCCACCCAGCTCGAGACCGCTCAGGTCGTCGACGCGGTACTCGCGCAAATGACGGAGCACCTCATCGCCTGACTTGGCGAGGTGACCCTTGGCGGGCTTGTTGATCAGCTTGTCGCGTGTTTCGCCAAAGCCAATCTGGACGGCTTCATAGCCGTCAGTTTCTGTTGTCTTGAGTTGGGTGATCCGGCAAGGACCCGCCTCGATCAAGGTGACCGGGACGGCTTTGCCTTGCTCATCGAAGAACTGGGACATACCCAGCTTCTTCCCAAGGATGCCGATGGACATGGGAGGTAAGGACGCCAGCGTGGACAACCTTCATCTCTGCGGCATAACGCTGCAGTGATGACGGCCTAAGGGCGCTGATCGATTGGACGCAGTCATGACCGGAAAACTCAAAACGGAAACCGTTTTGGGGATTTCGGATTGGGGCTAGCGAGCGAATCAGCTGGCTGGGACTTGCCCGATCGGAATGATCAGTAGTTTCCCGGCAGCGCATCGAACGAATTCTTTGTGCTGCTCTGGCCTGGGGATCCGGCGCACTCGCCGGACCTGCTCTTCGAACTGGAGGCCCGGCTAGCGGACGGGCACAGATCAGCAGAGCAAACAAAAACACTACACCACGGCCTTTCCCTATTCCCGAGACCCCTCTTCAGCTGCCAGACTCCCCACCATCTGAATCAAATCCATGCCGTTGCTGCTTTCAGGTCGGGGCTTCCGCCGTGAACTGGAGTCGGCTGGGGTTATGGCCGTTTATGCCCCGCTTGAAGGTGGTGCTGAGACACGCCTCTTAAGGCGCCTTCGCGGCGCCGGGTATCGCACGCAAATCACCTCCGCCCGTGGGTTAGGTGATCCCGAAGTTTTTCTGTTCCAGAAACACGGAATCCGTCCGCCGCATCTTGGTCATCAGAGTGTTGGTCGTGGCGCTGCGGTTGGAGAGGTGCAGGAGGTCATGCCCCAGCTCGGTGAATTGCTGCTCGGGGATAAGCCCGTGGTTCTCTGGCTGCTTGAAGGTCAGGTGCTTTCCCGCTCAGAGTTGTTGTCTCTGTGTGATCTGTGCCGCCGCGAACCAAGGCTCAAAGTTGTGGTGGAGATGGGAGGAGCCAGGAGTCTCCGCTGGCAGCCTCTGAGTCAGCTTCTCGGGGTCTGACCACCTTTGCTTTGGATGCCACCGGTGCTCACTTGTCCGGTGACGACGCTCTCGCGCAGGGGCGTTGGGTCAAGCTGATTTGTGGTGCGAGCAATCAGGACCTTGCGTCCATTGCCGATCTCTGCGCTCTGTATTCCGTGGCGGGTGTCCACTGTGTCGATGTGGCGGCTGACCTTGCCGTGGTGCGAGCGGCGCGCATCGGTCTCCGATGGGCCTTTGAACGAACCGGTCGTCTCCCTTGGTTGATGGTCAGCGTCAGCGACGGTGCTGATGCCCATTTCCGTAAAGCTGCGTTTGATCCGTCTCACTGCCCGCCGGATTGTCCAAGGCCCTGCGAGTCGGTTTGTCCCGCCGATGCCATTGATGCGGGAGGTGGAGTCGTTCAGGATCGTTGCTATGGCTGCGGGCGCTGTCTGCCCGCATGCCCGCTCGGGCTGATCGGCGCCTCGGATCATCGCGTCGGTCTTGAAGACCTCGTATCCGTGCTGGAGCAGTTGCGTCCGGATGCTTTGGAGATTCACACCGCCCCGGGGCGCCTGGATGACTTTCAACGCACGGTGGATCAAGTCTTCGCTGCTTCAACCCCGTTGCGACGGCTTGCTGTGAGCTGTGGGCTTGAGGGTCATGGCTTGAATCCCGACGATCTAATACGCGAGCTTTGGGGCCGTCATCAGGTTGTACGACGGTTGGGCTTTAGGCCTCTGTGGCAACTGGATGGACGTCCGATGAGCGGAGATGTCGGCGTTGGAACTGCGCGGTCTGCTCTGCGTCTTTGGCAGGAGGTGCAAGCCAGTGCACCGCCAGGACCTCTTCAGTTGGCTGGGGGAACCAATGCGGCCACACTCGAGCTTCTTGTTGGTCTTGGGCTTCCGCGTAGTCGCGGTCCTGCCGGTGTGGCCTTCGGTGGCCAGGCGCGTGCACTGGTGCAGCCTCTTTTGCAGGAGGCAGAGGGGCGAGATTGCAGCCTCCGCGACTGGCCTGAGGGATGGACCAAGGCTCTCGATCTGGCTCGCGGTTTGGTGGTTCCGTGGCTGGCACGTGGTTAGAGACCCCAGCAGCAGCTTGACTCCTGCTAAAAGGCAAGAGCGGTCCGATCTGCCATGGGGCCTTCGACCATGAGCACTGAGCGAATTACCGATGACCTGCAGCGCCTATTGGCGCTTTTGCCAGCTTTGGTGCAGGACGCGCTTGCACCCGATGATCGGCGTGATCAGCTCCTCGAGGTGGTGCTCGATCTGGGCAGGGTCCCTGAGGCGCGTTATCCGGGACGCTCCATTGAGCTAGGCAATCGTTGCCTTGAGCGCCAAGATCTGTTGGAGGTGGTGAACCGTCTCGGTCAGTTCGGTGCCGACAATCGTGCTGGCATTGAAAGGACCCTTCACCGCATCAGTGCGATCCGCAATCGCCGAGGAGAGGTGGTAGGGCTGACCTGTCGGGTTGGTCGTGCTGTGTTTGGCACGGTTGCGATGGTTCGTGATCTGCTGGACAGCGGTCAGTCGCTGTTGCTCATGGGTCGCCCTGGTGTGGGCAAGACCACAGCGTTGCGCGAAATCGCGCGCGTGCTGGCCGATGACCTGCAAAAACGCGTGGTGGTAATCGACACCAGCAATGAGATTGCTGGAGATGGTGATATTCCACATCCGGCCATTGGCCGCGCTCGCCGGATGCAGGTGGCCAGGCCAGAACTTCAGCATCAAGTCATGATCGAAGCGGTTGAAAACCACATGCCCGAGGTCATTGTCATTGATGAAATCGGTACGGAATTGGAAGCCCAAGCGGCTCGGACGATTGCCGAGCGTGGCGTGATGCTGGTGGCCACAGCGCATGGCAATGCACTGGCCAACTTGATCAAGAACCCCACGCTCTGCGATTTGGTCGGGGGAATCGAATCCGTCACGCTCGGCGATGAGGAGGCCCGGCGTCGCCGGAGCCAGAAGACCGTGCTGGAGCGCGCTGCAGAGCCGACCTTCCCACTGGCGGTTGAGATGCACAGTCGTCATCAATGGGCCATCCATGAGGATGTGGGACGCACAGTGGATTTGCTGTTGCGTGGCCAAAACCCCAGGCCTCAGCAACGTGAGCTGCTGGAAGACGGCCAGGTCCGCCTGGTGATGCCTGAGCCGTCGGAGATCAGGCCGCCTCAGCGCCGTCCAACCCTTGCAGTGGTTCCGATGCCGGATCCCAGGCAAGGTCGAAGTAGCACCCCAAGGGAACCGCTTGGGGCCGATCTTGACGCTGAAACGGTGGCCAGCGAAGCAGTTGAGACGGAGCCCGGAGCAGCGTCAGCGAACGATCTACAGGTTCTCTGTTGTGGACTCAGCCGCCAGCGCCTTGAGGAAGCGGTGCGCTGCCATGGATGGCCTGTGCAGGCGGTAGACGATTTGGCAGATGCGGACGTACTCCTCAGTGTCCGGCAGGGGCTCGGCCGTCAGCCTGCCTTGCGACGTCAGGCCCGGGAGGCCGGTGTGCCGATTTTGGTGATTAAGTCGGATTCGCTTCCCCAAGTGGAGCGTGCTCTAGACCGTTTGCTGAGCCGTCGAAGCAGCGCCAACTCCGATCAAGCCTCTCCATCGTCCACGGCGTCTTCGGATCGCCGTGATGCTCTCGCCGCTCTGGAGGAATGCCGTTTGGCGGTCGAGCAGGTGGTGATGGCGGAGGGGCGACCCGTGGAATTGCTTCCTCGCAGCGAAGCAGTGCTGCAAATGCAAGCAGACCTGGTCTCACGCTACAGCTTGCGTAGTGATGTCTACGGTCCGTCAGATCAGCGCAGACTCAGGGTTTTTCCCCCCTGACTGTCACGCTGCTGTCCAGAGTGGATTGACGAAGGTCACTCCGCTGTGGGTAACTATTTGAACGCCGGTGTTGCTCTCCGCTGGGAGTTGCAAAGCTGGAGTCAATGGGCCGTCGCCAAGTGGTAAGGCAGCGGGTTTTGGTCCCGCCATTCCTAGGTTCGAATCCTAGCGGCCCAGTTTTTCTCGAATCACGGTGCATTCACCCGACCTTCTGGTCTTCGACTTCGACGGAGTGATCGTGGATGGCATGCAGGAGTACTGGTGGAGTGCCAGGCGTGCGTTTTTAAGGCTTCAGCCCAGAGCATCCCTCCAGGCAGGTGTTCCCGAACGGTTCCGCCAACTCAGGCCTTGGATTCATCACGGTTGGGAAATGGTGCTGATGGCTGCTTTGCTGTCGGAAGCCGATGGCCCTTTGGAGCAGCTTGGTGTGAAGGCGTTCGTCGCCGACTACAGCTGCCAATGCAAGGCCGCACTCGCTCGTTTTGGCTGGGAGCCGTTATTGCTACAGGCGACTCTTGAGGCGGTGCGCGCTGATGCGGTGCAGGCTGATCGCGAAGGCTGGCTTGCTCTGCATCAGCCCTATCCCAATGTGCCTGCTCGTTTGAACACTCTGGCTGAGGAGGGCATCGCCTGGGCCGTGCTTACCACCAAAGGCAAAGCGTTCACGGCGGAGCTGCTGGATTCGATGGGGCTCGTGCCTGCGCGTCTCGACGGTCATGAGTCGGGAACGAAGCCTGAGGTGCTGTTGCGTTTGGCCGGCGAGTGGCGTCTACGTGGCTTCGTGGAAGATCGTCGCCCAACCCTTGAGGTTGTCCGTGCCACTGCAGGCCTCAAGAGTCTTCCTTGCTGGCTTGTCAGCTGGGGCTATCTGCGGCCCACGGATTCACAACAGCTTCCGAAGGGCATTCGGATGCTGAGTCGAGATTGCTTCGCTTCCCCCTTGGCGGAGTGGCCCTGATTCGATAACGTACATCTGTACTACGTGAGACGGATGGCCTGGGTCGGGGCACTGGATGGTTCGTCCGGTCTCTGATCTCACCGCGACGTCGGTTCCGCCGCCGTCCCGATCAGCTGCTTGCGGCGTCCTTCTGCTCTTTAACTGTCTTAGCCATGCCAGCCGACGTGAAAGCCTCTCAATCCTCCGGCGGAGATATCCGCCCAGGTGAGCGCGATAAGGCGCTCAATCTTGTGCTCGGGCAGATCGAGCGCAACTTCGGCAAGGGATCGATCATGCGTCTTGGAGATGCCTCCAGGATGCGGGTCGAAACCATCTCCACCGGTGCCCTCACGCTCGACCTTGCCTTGGGTGGCGGGTATCCCAAGGGCCGTGTGGTCGAGGTCTATGGCCCGGAAAGTTCCGGTAAAACGACGTTGACGCTCCATGCCATTGCTGAGGTGCAGCGCAGGGGCGGTGTGGCGGCCTTCGTTGATGCGGAGCATGCGCTCGATCCGGTTTATGCCGCTTCGCTCGGTGTTGATATCGAAAATCTGCTGGTCTCGCAGCCCGACACCGGTGAGATGGCGCTGGAGATCGTCGACCAGCTCGTGCGTTCCGCTGCGGTGGATATCGTGGTGGTTGATTCCGTTGCCGCTCTTACCCCTAGGGCTGAGATTGAAGGGGAGATGGGTGATTTGGCCGTCGGCAGTCAGGCCCGTCTGATGAGTCAGGCGATGCGGAAGATCACCGGCAACATCGGTAAATCCGGTTGCACCGTGATCTTCCTCAACCAGTTGCGGCTGAAGATCGGCGTCACGTATGGCAATCCTGAAACCACCACGGGTGGTAACGCACTCAAGTTTTACGCCTCGGTGCGTCTCGATATCCGTCGCATTCAGACGCTCAAGCGTGGAACGGAGGAGTACGGCATCCGGGCCAAGGTCAAGGTGGCCAAAAACAAGGTGGCACCTCCGTTCCGCATCGCGGAATTCGACATTCTCTTTGGGCGTGGCATCAGCACGCTCGGCTGTCTGCTTGACCTTGCTGAAGAAACCGGTGTCGTTACCCGTAAAGGTGCCTGGTACAGCTACGAGGGCGACAACATTGGCCAGGGGCGTGACAACACAATCGGCTGGTTGGAGCAGAACCCTGAGGCGAAGGAGGCCATTGAAGTGCTGGTGCGTCAGAAGCTGACGGAAGGCTCGGAAGTGACCTCGAATTCCATGCGCCCGCTGGCTGCAGCAGCTCGGTCTGCGGCGTCCAAGTCTGCGGCTAAGGCTGAAGCCACAGCGCCAGCGAAGGGTGCTGCCTGATCACCCCTGAAGGGACTGAGGGGAGCTGCTTTCATGGCGGCTCCCGTGTAGGGAGCCGGCAATGCGTTGAAGTTCCTGAATGGCTTCTGCGCCTTCGAATTTCACTAGTTCGCGTCCATTGCGGGATTCGACCCAACTGATGCCGAAATCGGACACAAGGAATCTGACCATGTGTTGGTCGCCGAGCTCAGCCATGAATGAAGCGCCGCTGCCACTGCGACCTTCGCCGTCATCACAGACGTAGCAAGTGGCTGTGATGCCTTCTTTCTTTAGGCTGGATGCCAGAGCTTGCAGGCTCATGACCAGGTCTTGGACGACCGAGCGGTACTGCTCGGATAGTCGGAGAAACACGGAATGCGGCCCCCAGAGTCTTTCGAGTCTAAAGGTTTTCTTTTGATTTGAGTATTTTGTTGTCGCCCGCCCGCCTCAGGGAGTGTCGGCCAGGGTCCACCAGCCTGCGGCAGGCCCGATGAAGCGCACCACAATCCAGAGCACGACCAGAGCCCCAATGCCGATCCAGGCACCGCGTGTGGTGATGTCAACGAACTGAGTCCCCTGGGCGCGGGTAAGGGGCAACCAGGCAATGAAACGTTCGGACTCTTTGGGGTCTGGTTTGCGCTGCCGGGGTGGGAGACCCTGGCTGGCACGGCGGCGGGCTTCACCCATCACACGGGATTCATCTCGAAGGCAGCCTAGAAGTGACACTCACTCCGGTCGCAATCTTTGCAACGGCTCCCAAGGTTCCATGGTGCGCAGAACCAGCTCACCCCAGCTGCGTCCGCGCACGCGCCCGTCGAGCATGGCCAGGCGACCGCCGCTTTGCCGAAGAGGCGCAATGGCGGGTGTGAGTTTGGCCAAGGCTTCGGGTAGCAGAAGGGTCCTGAACCAATCCTTGCCTTGGCGCTTGAGCGCTGCCACGCGCGCTGCTGTGAGTGGTTCCTCCAGGCTGGCAATTGGCAGCATGGCTGCGATCAATTGATCGGGGGCCGGCAATTGATGCTGATGGTTGAGCCACCAACTCCAACGGCAGCAGATCACACCATTGGTCTCGGGTGCCGTGCTTTCCAGGGTGACTCGGCTGCCGAACTCTGCCGCGAGTTCGCTGCAGAGGCGCTGACGCATTCCAGGTGGGTCGAGCAACACAACGGTTAAACCGGTGCGACCAAGAACCAGGCGTCGACTTTGTTCCAGCAGGTGGCTGGAGTAGATCTCTGTATTGGGCAAAGGCTGACGTCTCGGCAGATAAAGCGGGATTGGTTCAGCGCGTGGGGCGTCGCGTAGATCAATGTGCAGCGCGTCGTCGGGCGTTTCGGCCTGGTCACCGTGGCGGCGACAACCCCCATCCCCATGCAGCAGCGTCCAGGGGTGCGCGCTGAACAGCTTCTCGAGAGATTGCAGGGGATCGAGGGGTTGGAGATGCCAGCTCCACTGGAGCGTGGAGGCATTCCAGCTGGCCCAACTGGCCCAGGATGTTTGGTCAAGTGCCATCAAGTCGCACCAGGGTGCTGGTGTGGAACCAAGCAACTGGAGGAGATCTCGCACCACCGTGAGAGCGCCCTCAGGCATGGCGATGTCACGGTCGGTTCCTGTTCCGCGGGAGACGACTTGACGGCTGAGGCGTTCGTGCAGTTCGAGTAGGCCTTCCCCGGCCGCAGGGAAGGCTGTGCGCAGTTGTTCCCAATGGATGGAGTCAATCTGAATCGCCATGGCCAGGCGAAGGCGTGACGCCAGGGTTTCTGCTTCCGGAATGACTAGATGGTCTTGGGGGCGCAGGCTCTCGCAGCGGTGCAGAGTCACCAGCTGCTGCGGTGTCACCAGCCAGAGCTGATCTCCCGGCGGCGGCTCATGACCTGTCCAGCAACTCAGTCGGATGCCGCTCTCCAGCAGTCGAGGACGCTCTACTTGAAGCAATCGCTGCTGCTGCACTGGATCTAGCACCAGCACCGTGTGACGGCTTTGAAGGGTGAGAGGCACCATCAGAGCTAGCCACCAGCGATCGTTACTGCCGGCTGAGAGTTGAATCTGAGTTCGATCCTGACGGCGAAGGCTGCGTCCCACCAGGCGACTGAGCGTTAGTTCGTGCTCCCAGTGCCCTGCGCTCCCTCGTAGGAGGTGCTTCAGCTGCTGATGGGCCTGAACTTCCAGCATGCGCGCCACCCTAAGAAGCGCTCACCTCATGGTCGGTTCAGGTTGAGCTGTTCCTTCACGGTTGATGGCCAAGCAACATGGATGGCTTGCGCAGCGTGGGCATGGACGACGGGCGGATGAAAGTACTGATCGGCGACAACCGCGTGGGTGTGGTCGGCCTTGGCCTCATCGGCGGTTCGATAGCCCTTGATCTGCGCGCGCTTGGTGTGCCTGTGCAGGGGCTCGTTCATCGCGCTAGCACCGCTGAGCGGGTGATGGAAAGGGGCCTGGTCGATGCCGTCAGTTGTGACCCCGCTTGTCTTCAAGACTGTGATCTGGTGGTGCTTGCACTGCCGTTAGAGGCCTTGCTGAATCCTCAGGAGGAGCTGGTGAAGGCACTCCCCGAAGCCGCTGCCGTGACGGATGTGGGGTCTGTGAAAGGGGCGGTGCTCGATGTGTGGAGAGATCGGCATCCCCGTTTTGTGGCATCGCATCCGATGGCTGGAACAGCGGAGTCGGGAGTTGAATCGGGCTGCGCCGGCCTGTTTCGCCGACGACCTTGGGTTGGAACCCCAGAGGCCGGCACGGATATGGATGCTGTGCAGAAGGTGCAGCAGCTGGCTGAGGCCCTCGGCGCGCATTGGATTCATGCTGACCCGTTGATTCATGACCAGGCTGTTGGACTGATTTCGCACCTCCCTGTGATGGTGAGCGCAGCGTTGCTGCGCGCTGTTGGTGAGGAGCGTGACCCACGCGTCAGGGAACTTGCCAAACAACTGGCATCCAGCGGGTTTGCCGACACCACGCGGGTCGGTGGCGGCAATCCCGCTCTGGGAACGGCCATGGCTTCACGCAACACCGCATCCTTGATGAGGGCGCTTGCTGCCTATCGCTGGAGTCTTGAACAGTTGGAGGAGGCGATCCTCAATGGTCATTGGGCCCAGCTCGAGCAGGAATTGCAGAACACGCGCGCGCTACGGCCGGAGTTCCTGGCCGGTCCTCCGGCTTCCACTAGCGCGTCAGGCTGAGTTCCTGCCCGCGCGCCGCCATCATCTGCCTGCACGCCATGAGTGCCGAGAGGCTCACTCCTGCGGTCCCTTCCCCAGGGTGAATTGAATCTCCGCACAACCAGAGGTTGGCAACTGGAGTGCGACTGGCCAGGCCGAAGGGACCAAAACGGTCAGGACTTTGCCCGAGTCCACCCACAACCCCCTCAGGTCGACCGGTCCATCGGGCGAAGCCCCGGGGTGTGGCAAGTTCCTGGTGTAGCCAGGCGTGATCGGGTAGATCCAGAGCGGCGTTAACCCCTTGTCGAATGGCGGTGAGTAGCGCTTGTTTACGGCTCTGATAGGCCTCCTCGTCCATGGTGTGCCAACCCTCTGGAGAGGTGAACACACTGGCGATCACTGTGGCTTGACCTCCTGGGGCTCGCCCATCACCGTCATGGCTGATGGAGAGAAAGAGAGAACCAGGAGAAGCTTGATCGCGTTGCAGATGGCCTGGACAGTCCGGAGGCAGGTGTCGACGCTCCAATGCTCCGTAGAAAACGATGGCGCCGCTGGGTGCGCGTAGCGTCTCTAGGCGGCGTCGGTAGGCATCGGGCAACAGCCCACGATCAGGTAACAGCGCTGGAAGGCTCTGGGGCGGCAGGCTGCAGATCACATCGTTGGCATGGAGGCTCCCTCGAGCTCCCCCTTGCAACTCCACTTGAACAGCCCATCCGCAACCGTCATGACGGCGTTGCAATCTCTTGACCCGGTGGCGCAGCAATATTTGGCCGCCGTCACGTTCAATCGCGTTTCTGAGGCATTCGCTGAGACTCTGCATCGAACCCTGAAGGTGCCAGAGCCCCAGAGGGGCCTGACACATTTGCAGCACCGTGGCGCCATACAGGGCCGCCGTGCGGTCACATGGCTGCTGGGAATAGAGGCGCAGTTGGAGGTCGAGAAAGCGGCGGAGTCTTTTGTTCCCGCTGCAACCCGTCAGCCGCAACAGGTCGCCCACAGTCAGCAGACCGAGAGGGGCGCTGATCAGATTGCCTAAGCGCAACGCTGCGACCGTTCGGTTCAGATCCCAGACGTTGCGAACGGGAAGAACAGGATCCGCGGCGGCGAATTGCCAGTTTTGCTGATGGATCCAGCTGCAAAGCTGCCAAAACCGTTCACTGCCAGGGAACTGTTCCTTCTGCTCCTGATGCCAGCGCTGAGGGTCGTGCCATAGATGAATAGGGGCCGAGCCGTCGTTGAGGTCCACCACGCACCCTGGCTCGAGTTGTTTGGCCTCCGGCGGATTGATGTTGAGGTGGTCGAACAGACGCGCGTGGCTGCCACCCTCTTCGAGACCGGCCACCTGGGTGGCACCAACATCAAAGGTGTAAGGCCCGCGTCGGAACGTGCCAGCACATCCGCCCAGTTGATGGTGTGATTCCAGCAGGGTGACATCAACGCCCTCGTGAGCGAGCAGGGCTGCGGACGTGAGGCCGGCGATCCCTCCGCCGATCACAATCACATCCTGGCCGGCGTCCATCTTGGGCAGCCTCCATTAGGCGATCGCATTCGCGTCATGCTGGCAGCAGAGACGGATCAGCGTGGATGCGGGAACAGCTGGAGCAGGCCCTCACGGCGGCTGGAGACCTGCTGGCTGGTCGCCACATCGTCGATCTGAGCACTGTGGGCGGTGGAAGTGTCGGCTCCAGCTGGCGCGTGATGCTCAGCAATGGCGATGCCCTGTTTGTGAAGGTGGCTCGCCCGGACAATCTGATGGCTGAGCAGTCCGGGTTGGAGGCGCTAAGGCAATGGGCGGATCCTGATCTGATCGAAGTCCCTGAAGTGCTCGCTCATCTGCGCTTGGGTGAGCGGTCCGCTCTTGTGATGGCCTGGTGGAGTCCCGGACGTGGTGATCAGTTTCAGCTCGGTCGCGGCTTGGCTCGACTGCATCAGAGATCAGCGCAGTCACATCCGAGCCGCTTCGGTTGGGGGCAGGATGGCTTCATCGGCCTTGGACCTCAGCCTGGAGGCTGGTGCGAATCCTGGGGAGAAGCATTTACACGGTTGCGCCTGCGTCCTCAGCTGGAACTTGCCCGTTACTGGGGCCTCGTCGGCTCGGATTGGGAGCCGTTGCTCTCACCCCTGATGAATTGGTTGAACCAGCGCGAGCCACAACCCTGCTTGGTGCATGGTGACCTTTGGGCCGGTAACGCAGCGGTTCTTGACGACGGACGCGGGCTTTTGATTGATCCAGCGAGTTGGTGGGCCGATCGTGAGGTGGATTTGGCCATGACCGAGCTTTTCGGTGGTTTCACTAGCCGTTTCAGAGAGGGTTATCAGCAGGAATGGCCCTTGGATGATGGGGCGGAGCAGCGAATCGAGGTGTTGAACCTCTATCACGTGCTGAATCACGCCAACTTGTTTGGCGGTGGGTACAAACAACAGTGCCGCAGCACCTTGGAGGCGCTGCGGCGTGATTGGCTCTGAGGGAGCGCGATGCGTTGAGAGGTCAGCTCAGGGCCTCAGCCCAGATACTCCTGACGCAGGGACTGGACCCGTGTCACCAGGGCAGTGCGCTTGTCGCTTGTGGTGAGGTTCTTCCAGCTCCACTGACCCACGACGACCACGCCAAGCAGCTCCAGCAGACCGGGGACAACCGGCAGAAGATTGATGGTGTCGAGAATGCCCTTGATCAAGATCTGCGCCACGATCACAGCGGCGAAGATCCCCACCACCTTGCCAATGCGCCCGGCCTGGCTCCAGTCGACCTTGTCGAGGGTTTCATTCACTTTGCCGAGAATGTCCTTGTAGCGTTCGGCAAAATCGACAGTGTCAGCGCTGCTACCGGTGGTCTCGGTCGCCTGAGTGGTGGTTTCGTCGCTCATGACGCCTAGGCTTGGAATTAATACTCCGAGACGATATCGGCAAGCTCAGTGGAATGCCATGGCGGCTCCACATGGATGTTGAGTGTCTAATGATTCTCAAGTCCTCGTTGAAGGCCGTTGCACCGGAGGAAGGATGTGCGCTGTTGATCGGCCAGATGACCACGGAGTGCCGGATTCGTCAGGTGTGGCCTTGTTGCAACGTCTGGACCCCAGGGCTTCCTGGCTTTCCCGAACAGGAATCCAGGCGGGTTGGTGACCCCTTGGCGGTGCCATCGCGATGTTCGCGATTTGCGCTCGATCCACGTGAGCAAATCGCAGCACAACGCTGGGCACGTGCTCGTGGTTGGCAGGTGTTGGGCAGTGCTCATTCCCATCCAGGCGGTGAGCCGGTGCCCAGCGCCATCGATCGTCGATGGGCTGCTGCAGCTGGTGTGATGCTGATCGATGCGGGCGGGGGAGGGCTCGCGGCATGGTGGCTTCAGGGCCCTTCGCCAGGTGATGTGCGCTCACTGCCGCTGGTGACCTGCCACACAACCCCCGCTCAGCCCAATTTCCCTTGCCTTCGCGATGACGGAACCTCAAGCCCAGGTCGATCTCAGCCTTGAAGAGCGGGGGCGTTATGCCAGGCATCTCACGCTTCCGGAACTTGGTGTTGAGGGTCAGAGGCGATTGAAGGCTGCATCAGTGCTCTGTGTCGGTGCCGGAGGGCTCGGGTCTCCACTGCTGATGTATCTCGCTGCAGCGGGTATCGGCAGGCTCGCCATCGTTGATGACGACCGAGTGGAAGTCTCCAACCTTCAGCGTCAAGTAATTCATGGCGAAGGAACGGTTGGCCAGCCAAAAGCACAGTCCGCTAGTCAGCGGATGCTTGATCTCAACCCCCATTGCCAGGTGGAGGAGCATCGTTGCCGAATCACAGCTGCTAACGCCCTGGATCTGATTGCGAAACACGACTTGGTGGTCGATGGTTCAGACAACTTCCCCACTCGCTATCTCATCAGTGATGCCTGCGCGCTTTTGCGCAAGCCATGGGTCTATGGCTCTGTTCAACGGTTCGAAGGTCAGGTGAGCGTGTTCAATCAGGGACCCGCGTCACCTGACTATCGCGATTTGGTGCCGGAACCACCACCGCCGGGTCTTGTCCCATCCTGCGCTGATGGTGGTGTGATGGGAGTGATGCCCGGACTGATCGGTCTGATACAAGCCACCGAAGTGATCAAGCTTCTCGCGGGGATCGGTGAACCTTTGGATGGACGTCTTCTGCTCGTTGATGGGCTGTCGATGCGCTTCCGAGAGCTCCGGCTCCAGCGCAGACCAGGCCGGTTACCGATCACGGGCCTGGTTGACTATCAGGCGTTCTGCAATGCCGCTGAAACCATGTGCGGCGAGGAGTCGATAGCGGTGAACAGCATTTCCGTGCGCGAACTCAGTGCCCTGATGGGTCAGGGCACTGAGTGGGTCTTGATCGACGTTCGCAACCCTGCTGAAGCTGATGTGGCTGAGATCGAAGGTGCTCAGTTGGTGCCCCTCGCTACGATTGAAAGCGGTGAGGGTGTGGAGACGGTGCGCAGTCTGGCGGGCACACGAGCGATCTATGTGCACTGCAAAATGGGTGGCCGTTCAGCCCGTGCTGTGGAGCTGCTGGCTCAGCATGGAATTGAAGCCACCAACGTGACCGGTGGCATCAACGCATGGTCCCAAGAGGTGGATGCCAGGGTCCCAATCTATTGATGGTTGGAAGCTGGTAGCCGTCAGTAGTCAACCCCGCGCTTGAGATCTACGCCCTGCTCGGCGTAGTGCTTGTGGCATACCATCTCGGAGTGAACGCTGGCCAAATCGAAATAGGCCGGAGGATGTTTGCAGCGCCCCGTAATGATCACTTCGGTTTCGGCTGGCTTTCGAACCAGGGCTTGAACGATCGGTTCCACCGGCAGCAGCTCAAGATCCACGGTGGGATTGAGTTCGTCGAGGATCACGGTCTTGTAAAGACCGCTGGCGATCGCCGCCCGGGCAATTTCCCAGGCTCGCTCTGCCTCCACGTAGTCGATGGGTTCCTGTTGGCCTCTCCAGACGATGGCATCACGACCCGATCGCAGATGGTCAACAAGATGCGGGTAGCTTTCGCGTAGTGCAGCGATCGCTGCATCTTCGGTGTATCCGCTTCCTCCTTTGAGCCACTGCAAGATCAACACGCGGTGGCTTTTGTCCTGACTGATGCCACGTCCGATGGCCTGAAGGGCTTTGCCGAGAGCACTGGTGGACTTGCCTTTCCCTTCACCGGTGTAAATCTCGATGGCACCGGGAGAGGTATAGGGAAGCAGGGTGTCGTCAGCTGGTTCGATTCTGCGATGGGCGCGCATCTCCGAATGCAGATCGGCAATCTGAATCAAGGGCTGTGGTGCTGCCCGCCCTGTGACGATGATCTCCATGCCCTCAGGGCGTGAGGAGAGGGTCTTCACGACATCGTCTACATCCAGCAAGCCGAGGTCGAGCAACGGGTTGAGCTCGTCGAGAACCACCACGGAATAAAGGGCGCTAGCAATGGCTCCACGGGCGATATCCCAACCGCGCTGTGCTTCCTGCTGGTCGAACTTCGTGGCTTCCTCTGCATTGAAAAAGTCGGCCCGGCCAGTGCGCACTTGGTCGATTAGGTGAGGGAAGCCTTGCTGGAGAGCCTCGATCGCTGCGTCTTCGTCGTATGCACGCCCTGGTCCTTTGAGAAAGCGCAGCAGAAGCACTCGCGTTCGTCGCTGCTCACAGATGCCCAAACCAATGGTGCGCAGCACCACTCCGAGAGCTGCCTGACTTTTGCCCTTGCCTTCACCGTCGTAGACATGTAGCTGCCCTAGGCTGCGCTCACGGCTATCCGCAGCGGTCACGATGCCGATGTCACGTTTGCTGCGACGTCGTGATCCGCTCGAGCTGCCGGATGACCGAATGGCGTCCATCGTCAGGCCTTGGATGGCGCTTCCTACGATCGGAGCATACCCAGATTCCCGCGTTCAGCAGTGGCTTCAGAGACTTTTCGCCTGCTGGAACGCCTGTCTTCCGAGGACGCACAGCGGCTCGAGCTTCTGCGGGAATGGATCCGTGACTGTGACCAGGTCTGCGTGGCTTATTCCGGCGGCGTCGACAGCACCTTGGTGGCAGCCATTGCCAAGGAGCAGCTGGATGAGCGCGCTTGGGCGATCACCGGTGTTTCACCTGCGCTGGCACCCCATCTGCTCGCTGAAGCTCGGCAGCAGGCCTCCTGGTTGGAGATCCAGCATCGCGAGGTCAAAACCCGTGAATTGGAAGATCCCGCCTACAGCAGCAATCCAACGGATCGTTGTTACGCCTGCAAGCGTGAGCTGCACAGTCAGCTGGCGCCGATTGCGCAGTCGGCGCGGGGCGCCCAGGTGCTGGATGGGGTCAATCTGGATGATCTCAGTGACCATCGTCCTGGCATTCAGGCCGCTCGGGACGCTGGTGTGCGGTCTCCTCTTGCGGAGTTGCAGATCGATAAGGCTGGAGTGCGCCGTCTGTCTAAGGCGCTCGGTTTCCCCTGGTGGGACAAACCGGCTCAGCCTTGCCTCGCATCCCGTTTCCCCTATGGCGAGGCAATCAGCCACAGCCGTCTGAAGCAGGTGGGCCAGGCCGAAGCCTGGTTGATTCAAAAGGGATTTTCGCAGGTGAGAGTGCGCTCTCAGGGGCTATCGGCACGGATTGAAGTTCCCCAAGAGCGATTGCCAGAGCTGCTCGCTCCCGCTCTTCGCACTGCTGTGGTTGAGGCGCTGATAAAACTTGGCTTCACCAGCGTCAGCCTCGACCTCGAAGGATTGGTGAGCGGGAAGCTCAATAGGGTTTAAGGCCGTGCTGGGCTCGTTTATCCGTGCTCTGGGCTCGGCGTGCGTTCAGCTTCTGCAATCGCTGCAGGGGTCTCACGCAGAAAACTGCGCAAGGCATGCTTCCTGGCACTCAATTCGATCCGCAGGTGTTCGCAGGCTGATTCGGGCATCGTGTGGTCTCCACAGGTGAAGACATCAACCGCTGCATAACCGTTTTCAGGCCAGGTATGGATCGAGATGTGCGATTCCGCGAGGAGTGCAAGCCCAGTGACCCCTTGGGGCTCGAAACGGTGGGTGATCAGATTGAGAAGAGTCGCACCAGCACGTTTCGCTGCTGTCGTGATGGTGGTTCTTAGAAATGCTTCGTCGTTGAGCTTGCTGTGATCGCAGTCGTAAAGCTCGAGGATGCAGTGTTTTCCCACCATGTCGGTGGCACTGGTGCTGGCTGAGCTGAAAACAGGACTGGTTTGGGCGCCGCCCCATCCTGGGTTGGGATGCAGGCATGACGGGGACTGCTCCATCAGAGAGATGCAACAAAGAGTCGCCGAATTTAGCTTTTTCTCATCCCGTTTCTCAAGTGATCGGCGTTGAGAATCTGGGATCGTTGGCGCCAGCCTCCTTCAAAGGCATCCAGGTGTGTTGCGCTCACAAGGCACTGATGGGTATCCCCCACGGCTTCCAGGAGAGCCAGTTGCCGGCGTGGATCAAGTTCCGCGAGCACATCATCCAGTAGCAGCAGCGGTGGGTGTCCGCATAACTCACCCACAAGTTCCAGTTCAGCCAGCTTGAGGGCCAACACGATGGTGCGTTGTTGACCCGCAGAACCAAAGCGGCGCGCGGCTGTTCCATTCAGCACCAGCTCGACTTCATCGCGGTGGGGGCCCACCCTGCAGCTTCCAAGCCTTTCCTCTTCCGGGCGCTGACGTCGTAATTGCTCTTCGATCGAGAGACGCCAGGGTTCTTCGGCCTCTTCACCGTCTAAGCAGCTGCCGGGGGCATAGCGAAGCTCCAGCTCCTCCTGCCCTTCGCTGAGGCGTTGCTGCCAGGCCGCGGCCAGAGGCTCAAGCCTGGCAAGCGCTCGGCGCCGGCGCCGGTGAATGCGGGTGCAGACCAGCGCCATCTGCGTGTCGAAGCTGTCCAGTAAAACCAACTGTTCCGATGAGGAACCGAGGCCGCCGCGCCGCCAGAACTGGCTGCGTTGACGTAGGAGCCGGTTGTACCGACCGATCAGATCGGCATAAATCGGTTCCAGCTGCAGCACTACTCGGTCCAGCCACTGTCGTCTCAGGGCGGGCTCGCCGCGCACCAGATGCAGATCGAGAGCACTAAAACCTACACAGCGCAGCGGACCCACCAGGTCCATCTGGCGCTGCAGCACCTTGCCATTGCGTTTGGCCTGGCGGCCGCCTTTACGCCTGAGTTCCAGTTCCACCTGTTCATCGTCAGGACAGGTGGCCTTGAGCAGTGCTCTCGAGGCATTCCAGTGGATTAGGTCCGCATCTTGGCTGGAGCGATGCGAGCGAAGACTGCCCAGCAGTTCTACGGCTTCCAGCAGGTTGGATTTGCCAATGCCATTGCTTCCGATCACAAGTAGGCGCGGCGCATCAATCTCCAGCTGCAGCTGGCAGTGGTTGCGGAACTCCTGCAGTTCGAGCCGGAGAAGCCGAATCGGTCCGGGTGCGGCGTGTGGCTAAGGTAACTGTCTCGCGGCTGATCTCACAGCCAAGCGGGGGCATGTAGCTCAGTTGGATAGAGCATCAGATTCCGGTTCTGAGGGTCGGGGGTTCGAGTCCCTCCATGCTCGTGTTCTGAGAGGTTGTTCGCTTACCGAAGCCTCAACCCCATCGCTCTGATCCCTCCCGGATCGAGTAGAAATCCCTGCGATTTGATCGCGTCCAAGGCTTGAGCAGGAGCTGCGATGGAGATGCTGCACCCTGGCAGATCTCGACGCAGACAGGCCAGGGAGCGATGCACAAGTGCTTTGAGTAGCTTGCGCTGATCTTCTCCTGCGGCCGCGGCCAGATTCCAGAGGTTGGCGTTGAGGGCCTGGTCGCTGGTGGCTCGGACGAATCCGACCAATTGATTGTCCTCCTGATCAAGGATGCAGAGATGCCAGAGGCTGCGTTCCAGGGCCAGGGGCCAGCGCTCAACCGGATGCGGTTGGTCGCCGCACGCTTGCAACAGCGCGTTGATGCTCTCGCCGTCGGGAACATGCTCCATGCTGAAGCGATAACGCTCCGGGAGCCGTGGGATCCCGGCCTGTTGGCGAAAAGGAAGTAGTCCCACTTAGCCGGTATTGCGCATGCCTGCGGCGATGCCATTGATGGTTAGTAGAGCTCCGCGAAGCAGCTCGCTTCGGCTGTAGGTGCGTCCATCTCCATCACTTGACGATTCACTCATGGGCGGCTGGCGGTTCTGATCGCGTAGGCGCTTGAGTAGAGCTACCTGAAGGAAACCGAGCGGCACGATCGTGCGGTTGCGCAGACCAACGGAGAGTTGCAGTGCGGGATCGGCATCCAGAAGCCTTTCTTGCCTTGTGATTTCCAGCACCAGGCGCCTGGTCAGGCTGTATTCATCGGCGATGGTGGTGTAAATCCGCTCGAAGGCGTCGCGATGGTCGCTGCTTCCGAGGTTGCTCACGTAGTGACGGGCAAGGTCGAGGTCCACCTTGGAGAGGGTCATCTCCACTTTGGAGATCAACATCCGGAAGAAGGGCCACCGCTGGTGGAGTGTTCGCAGCAACGAGAGCTGATCGGGATCAGCTTCCAGTTCTTCACTGAGGGCCGTGCCCACGCCGAACCAGCTGGGAAGCAGGAAGCGGCTCTGGGTCCAGCCGAACACCCAAGGAATGGCGCGGAGGCTGGAGAGATCCCTAGCCCCTGACTTGCGTCGGGCAGGTCGGCTGGAGATTTGCAATTTGCTGATTTCTTCGATTGGGGTCACCTGTTCGAAGAAGGCCACGAGATCGGGGTTGTCGTGCACCAGTGCTCTGTAGTGACGCCGAGAACACTGCGCCAACCGTGCCATCAGGTCATTCCAGCTGGGTGTGGCATCCAGCTGGTTGGTCACCAGGCTGTTCTGCACCACCGCGGTTGTCACGGTTTCAAGGTTGTAAAGGGCCAGTTCAGGCAGGCTGTATTTCGAAGCCAGCACTTCACCCTGCTCGGTGATCTTGATCCGGCCCTGCAAGGTTCCACTGGGCTGCGCCAGGATCGCTTGGTAAGCGGGGCCACCGCCACGGCCAACGGAACCACCGCGGCCGTGGAACAGTCTCAGGGCTACCCCGTTGCGTGACGCCAGATCCTGAAGAGCGATCTGGGCTTTGTGAATCTCCCAGTTGCTGGAGAGGAAGCCGGAATCCTTGTTGCTGTCGGAATAGCCCAGCATGAGTTCCTGCAGCGGCAGGCCCTGGCTGCCCACTCGAGGCAGTAGATCTCGGTAGAGCGGGCTCTGGAACAACTTCTCCATCACTTCAGGAGCCCGCTGAAGATCCTCAACAGTCTCGAAGAGAGGGACCACCAGCAGATCAGCATGACCAGCGGAGGGATCCACAAGGCCGGCTTCCTTCGCCAGCAGCAACACTTCCAGCAGGTCAGACACGCTGTGACTCATCGAGATCACGTAGGTGCGACAGATGCGGCTGCCGAATTCGTCCTGAAGACGATGCAGCATCCGGAACACATCCACGGTTTCCGCTGTGGTGGCTGACCAGTCCACGGAAGGGGGAATCAGTGGTCGTCGCGTCTGCAACTCCTGCATTAGCCAGGCGACTCTCTCCTCTTCGTTGAGATCGCCGTAAGCCTGCTCAGGATTGAGGTAACGACTTAGTTCGTCGAGGGCATCGCTGTGACGGGTGCTTTCCTGACGGATGTCGAGGCCGGCCAGGGAGAACGCATAGATATGCACCTGCGTCAGCAGCGTGTCGAGCGGTTCACAGGTGAGATCCGTGCTGACAAGGCTGGTGCGAATCAGTTCAAGATCGCTGCGGAATTCCGAGACGGATCCGTAGTGAAGCGCTTCACTCGGTTGGGCGTCAGGGGGGCAGGGTGCCAGAGCATCGGCCGGGGCGCGCCAGCCTGCATCCGCCAACTGCTCGTTGCGCAGTTTTGTGAGGCGGAGCCGTTCCAGCATGAAGCTGAGCTTGAGTCGGTAGGGCTCCAGGCGGTAGCGGGTCGCGCCCTCTTCATAGACCTCAGGAAACCGCAGTCGGTCCATTTCCAGCGATTCCAGTAGAGGCGCGCTCACCTGACTCCATTGCATGGAGATGCTCAGCTGATCACGCAGGTTCTGGACGGCGTGGACGTAGCGCTCCAGCATCAATTTCCGCTGATAGCACGCTGTACGCCAGGTGATGTCAGTGGTGACTGAGGGGTTGCCGTCTCGGTCGGATCCGACCCAGGAGCCAAAGGTGCAGAACGAAGAAGGCGGCAGCTGTACATCCGGATAGCTGCTGGAGAGTGCCGTCGAGAGGCGGCGTCTCAGCTGAGGCATGGCATCAAACAGCACCTGCTGGAAGTAGTGCAAGGCGTAATCCACCTCATCCAGCACCGATGGCTTGAACTGATGCAGCTCATCAGTTCTCCACCACAGCCGGATCTCTTCCTCGAGCTGAAGACGGATGCCTGCGGTTTCCGATGGGCTGTTGTCGGTTTTGGCTTCCAATTGCTGAAGCAGGCTGGCAACCCGACGCTGCTTGTGCCTCACCGTGTGGCGCACGATCTCGGTGGGGTGAGCTGTGAACACCAGCCGGATGTCCAGCTCCTGAAGGAGTCTTTCCAACTGGTTAGGCGGCACGTTTAGTCGGCGCAGACGCTCAAATAGCTCGCTAAACGTGGCAGGCTCGGTTTGGGTAGCGAGCGGTGGTGCAAAGGGGTCGATTTGGTCAACGAGCTCTTGGGATCGGACGATGCTTTCCAAGTAGCTGTCTTCCTCGATGCGCTGCTCGAGAATGTTGACCAGCTGGAAATAAAGCGAGAACGCACGGGCCGCAGCAATCGCTTCGGAGAGGTCCATGTCGCGGATCAGCGACGCCACGCCACCGCTACTTTGTTCGTTGCTCTCCGGAACGCCAGGGTCGCTGAGCTGCTTCATGCGCAACAGGCGCTCGGCCTGATCAGCGGGACACTCGCTGCGCAGCACCGTTTGCCAAAGATCCTCCACAAGGGCCAGTCGCTGCTGAAGCAGCTGGCCGTTGCCAGGGCTCTCGGAAACCTCCGCCCTGGGCTGATCGCTCGCAGGAATCATTGCGGAGGAAGAGGACATGGACAGCGGGCCGGGATCAGAAGTCGTCATGATCATCCCAAAGCGCGTTCTGCTGAGACACAAACACCACGCATCTCTTCGTCCCTCATGGCACTGATGCTGTTTCGCAGCACCGATTCAATGGTGCTGCCACCACGAATGCCATCCAGCCAGCGCATGGCTTGATTGCCATTGAGAAGGATGGTTTCGAGTGGTTGAAGCTGGTCGTGCAGTCCCAGTTCTTGGGCGAGCGGGGATACAGACTTGATCAGGTGCGTTAGCCAGTCCCGGCACGAGCGTTCACGCCCGTTATGCCAGTCACGCAGAGTGGCCTCAAGGCTTGCCTGAGCAGCGGCTCGATCATTGTCCATGCTCAGCAGTTCCAGCTCCTCGAGGCTCAGGCTGCTGGAGTGCAGAGGGTCGTGGGACTGCGGGTCACGCAGCACCTGCTGCACTCTCAGTTCAAGAAGCACAGTCACCGCCAACAGGAGTTCTGGATCCGTGATCAGATCGCAAATGCGCAGTTCCAGCCGGTTGAGTTGATGGGGGCGATCCGGTCCATTGGCACGAACCGAGGTCCAGAGGTGCCGAACGTTGTGCATGGTGCCGGCATCAATCTGGGCTTCAGTCCAGGAGATGAAGTGTTGGTGATCGCGGAAAAGCGGCACGCGCGATGGGGTGAGGGGGAACTGCAGCCATCGCTGGGAATGGGCTCCGGTGACCTTGCCATTGAGAAAGGGTGAGCTTGCGCTGAGGGAGAGCAATAGTGCGGCTTCACAGCGCACTAAGCGCAAAGCTGCGAACAGGGCTTCTGGATCATCAATGCCCAGGTTGACGTGCACGCTGGCCGTGACCACCGCGGTGCCATAGGTGGCCTCAATCAATGAGTGATAAGGGTTGTTGGGATCCGAACGTTCGAAGTGATTGGTGTCGCCAAGACTCAGAGTGCTGCCAGGTAACAACGTGAGTTTCTGACCCATAAGCCAGTGGCGAAGCTTTCGCCGTGGTGCCAGCAAAGCTTCCGATAGACCTTCGTAGTCGGCTTGGGGAGCGGTCACATATTCCAGATTGCGATGGTCAGGCTCCGTGACGAACCCTTCCAGCTCCTGTTTGGCGCGTGCCGCAACGCCAACGTTGCGCCCATCCTCACGGCCGGTGAACAGCTCCACTTCGAATCCCTTTAGCAGGCGGTCACTGCTCATGCCTGGGAATCCTCGAGGCAGGCCAGTGCCGTCAGCATTCCTCTGGCTTTGTTCAGGGTCTCCTGGAATTCCGATTCAGGTTGGGAGTCGGCAACGATTCCGGCTCCAGCCTGCACATGCAGCGTCCATCCGCCTTCTTCTTTGGGTTGCACCACCATGGTTCGGATCGTGATCGCGGTGTTCAGGGCACCGGCGAGGTCAACGGAGCCATACACGCCGGAGTAGGGGCCTCGTGCATCGGGCTCCAGCTCATGAATCAACTGCATGGCCCGGATCTTGGGGGCGCCGCTGACGGTGCCGGCGGGGAATGACGCCATCAGCAAGTCCCAAATGTCCTTGCCAGGTGCCAGGCGCCCCTCTACCTCGCTGACGATGTGCATCACGTGGGAATAGCGCTCGATCACCATCAGGTCTCCGACAGCGACCGAGCCTGGTGAGCAGACCCTGCCGAGATCGTTGCGACCCAGGTCAACCAGCATCACGTGTTCCGCGCGTTCCTTGGGGTCGGCGAGTAGGTCTGCTTCCAACTTGCGGTCTTCCACCGGGTTGGCACCGCGAGGGCGTGTGCCTGCAATGGGGCGAAGAACGGCGCGGATTCCGCCTTGATCTGGCTCCGCCTTGACCATCACTTCCGGGCTGGAGCCGATTAGCTGCCAGTCGCCGAAATCGAAAAAGGCCATGTATGGAGACGGATTAATCATCCGCAGGCTGCGGTAAAGATCCAGCGGTGGGTGGCTGACATTTGCACTTAGTCGCTGGCTGATCACCAATTGGAAGGCATCCCCTGCAGCGATGTGTTCCTTTGCCGTGTCCACGGCCTGGTGGAACTCTTCCTGAGTTCTGTTGCTCGAGGTGGTGGGTGTCTTGCCACGGTTCGGCAACCAGTTCAAGGGCCGCACGGGAGGCAGAGGTGCGGCCATCCGTTCACGCAGGGCATTGATCCGAGCCATCGCGCTATCCCAGGCGTCCTCGGGGCTGGATGCTGCGCCACGCTCCTCACTCAAATTGCCGTAAGCAACAGCTGTGATCAACCGTTTGACCTGATCAAAGATCAAGATGCTGTCCATCAGCATCCAGACCCCGTCTGGAGGAGATCCCTCAGCTGGGCTGTGGACGGGAACGGAGGGTTCGATCCAGCGGATCAGTTCATAGCCCCACATCCCGTACAGCTGACCAAGGGGTGGAAGACCAGGTAGCGAAGTCGGGATATAGGGCTTCAAGCAGGTGCGCAGACAGTCAAAGGGGTTGCCCGCGAAGGCTTCCCGATGGCCGTCTCTCCAGGTTCTTTGAAGACCGTTGGGCCCGGCCGACAGGGTCCAAAGGGGATCGCAGGCCACCACACTCCATCGACCGAGTGTTTCACCACCTTCAACTGATTCGAGCAGAACCCCTGGAGGGTTGCCATCACCCACCTTGAGCCAGGTGGTGAGTGGAGTTTCGAGATCCGCTGGCCAACTGCAGGCTACGGGGATCAGTGTGGAACCCGATTCAGCGGCTTCCAAAAAAGCATTGCGGTCGGGGCTGAGCATGTTGAAATCGTCAAAACCGACCGCAGACCATCATGCCGGGTGGCTGCCCGGCATGATGGCTGGGTGATCAGGCGATCAGGAGTCGAAGGTGTTGCGGCCGCTGAACTTGATCTTGGCGGGATCGGTGTTGTCACCGATGCGACGTGCGTTGTGGCCAACCATGGAACGCCCTTCATTCACCTTCTCGGGGAAGACGCCATCTGCGGGATGCAGGAACTCGGTGTCACCACCAGGGAAAATCCGATAGATCTTGTAGTCCTCGATCCGGGGCTTGAACTTTGTGCGGAGCTGTGTTCCGAGCGCCAGGCACTGTTCCTTGCGAGCGAAATACATGATGTTCTCGCCCGAGTTCATCATGGCCGCGCCACCTGTGGGCAACTCGAACGGTTGGTCCGAATTGCTGGTCCAGGTGATTGCATACTTTTCTTCCGTCTCTGCGGAATTAAGTAGCCCGCCGGTGCTTCCAATGAACTGGGGAAGCTGTCCTGTCAACGCCATGGCTGTCCTCGTGAGATCGGAATGCCGATATGGCTGGAAAGTAGCAAATGATTCGGGGCTAAATCCTCTTCTGGGGAGGACCTTCACACCCGTCAACAATGCCCCGCGATCGGGAAGAAAACAGTCAGTCCTGGATCACGGCGCTGGGTAAGCCGACCCCCTAGTCGCTCGAGCAGGTCTCGGGTGGCGTTCTGGCTGAGTTGCAAGCCTCCTGTGCTCGTGTTCCAGCTGAGGACGGGGCCCAGTTGCTCCTGCGATACGTTGTCGCTGTCGCTGCTGTCGGCTTGGTCGGGGGTTCGGCTCAGCAGTTGAAGCTTGAGCTTGGCGCCAGCAGGTTGCAGGGTGAGTTTCAGGCAGCTGCCCGCTGGCAGCCCGCGGCTGCAGCGATCGATGAGGCCCCCCAGCATGGGCTCCAGGCGTCCAGGGTCACTGAGCACCGGAGGTAGCCCCTGGTCGAGGCTGAGTTCAAGACTCAGTCCACGGCGCTGAAGCTGTTGTTCCCAGCCTGGAGAAAGTGTCTGCAGCATCGCTCCAAGGTCCGTGCGGGCCAGGGTCGATGGACTTTCTGGCTGTCGCTGCAGTTCGGCGGCCTGGAAGATCAGGCCAAAGCGGTCGATCTGCTCACTGCATTCGGTGTCGATCTGAGAGAGGCGATCCAGCACCTGGTCTGGTAGGTCCTGTCGTCTTAACAGGGAGCGGATCAACGTGCGAATGGTGGCGAGAGGGGTGCGGACCTCATGAGTGATCGCCTCAAGCAATGAGAGTTCCGCATCTACGTTGTTTTTGCCGGATTCGCGCTGCGGCTGCTCTGGAGTGTGATCAGCCGCGTGGGCTGCCTGAAGTGTGACGGTGGGAACCATGCCCGCCAGACGCTCGGCAAGCTGCGGCCAAAACTGCATGGCAAGGTCACTGCTGCTCTGGAGCGGTCCCAGCAGACGTATTGCCTTCTGCAGATCGTTGGCTTGGTCTGGTGCGTCGCGGCGTAGTCGCTGCTCCACGAGAGTCAGCACTTGTCCGAGGATGTCTGGCTCACTGCGCATCAGGAGCTGACGCTGGCCTTCCGGGCCGTAGAGGGCGAGGGCAACCTGCAGCTTCCCAGTGATCACGATCAGCAGCGGGTCTTGACTGTCGGAGTTTTGAAGCGGCAAACGCTGAAATCGGTTGCAGGAACTGGTCGCTTCCGAATCCAGATCAGGTGTGCGCCTTCGATCGGGAGGAAGAAGTGTGGATCGTTCAGCGGCGTTCAGCACCTCGAGGGCCTGCGGTGCCCAGACCCAGCCCTGAAACCGCTCCAGCAGTTCCGGTGCATACAGGGCCGGCAGCGGCGCCGCTAGCCAGACGCCTCCAGATGCGTCGTGATTGGACCCGAGCAGATTCTGCAGAACTTCCAGGGCCGCCCACCAGAGCCGGCGGGCATGGGCATCGTTGGCATGTCCCTCAGGAACGCCCGCGGCCATGCAGGCATGGATGGACTGCAATAGCGGCGTGGAATCTTTCAACGGATCAAGGCTCGCCTGGATCGTCTCGCCACAGAGAGGCACAGGCCAAGAGCAATGAAATTGACGACCATGGCGCTACGTCCGTAGCTCATGAAGGGAAGCGGGATTCCTGTGACAGGGCCAAGTCCGATCGTCATGAAGATGTTCACCACAATCTGGAACATCAACATCGTGGCAACGCCGATCACTGCCAGAGATTCGAAGTCGGTGCGAGCTTTCCCTGAAATCTGCAGCAAACGCCCCATCAGCAGCGCGAAGCCGACGACTACCAAGATCGTTCCTAAAAAGCCCATTTCTTCGCCCAGTGCACTGAAGATGAAATCAGTGTGTTGTTCGGGAATGAAGCGCAACTTTGTGAGTTGTCCTTGCAGCAGGCCGGTCCCAAAGAGTTCTCCGGAACCAATCCCCACCGTGCTTTGCAGGAGGTGATAGCCACCACCCAAAGGGTCCTTGGTCGGGTCGAGAAACAGCACGAGTCGATCGCGCTGATAATCCTGCAAGCCGTTTTCCCAGAGCCATGGGGTCACGACTGCAGCTGCGCTTTGAATCGCCAGAACCAACGCCAACGCTGTTTTTTTCCAGGGAAGCGATCGGTAAGCGATGGCAAGAGTGAGAGGAATCCACAGGGCCAGGCCCCAGGGAAACAGTCCAGCCAGCAGCGCTGTGATCAGGGGAGAGAGCAGCAGAACAAGCCACTCAAAAGGCATCCCCGACCAATAGAGCATCGTGAGCAGCAAGGCTCCGAAGACCAAGGAGGTGCCCAGGTCGGGTTGGATGAATACCAGCATCCAGGGAATCGAGATGATTCCTAAAGGACGCAGCAGATCGACCGGTCTTTCGACAGGGTGCCGATCAAGCACAGCTGCCAGTAAAAGAATGGCTGACAACTTTGCAAATTCCGAGGGCTGAATATTGAAAGGTCCGATGCTGATCCAACGTTGGGCGCCCAGGGCTGTGACCCCGATCATTCGAACAGCGATCAGGCTGATCACTGTAAAGATGTAAATAGGAAGCAATAAAGGCTTTAAACGCTCGAGCCTTAATTTGGCCAAAAAAAGTGCAACAAGGATGCCAAAAAAAGCTGTCACAAGCTGCGATAGCCACAGCTGTGTGTTCATGAATCGAAGAAGGCCTGTGAAGCTAAGGGAGAATGAAGACAATCCTTCCAATGCTTCTTGGCGCTCGATGCTGAGGATTAAAAAGCTGGAAATTGTCACCATTACGAGTGGCACACCCCAGAGAATCCAGTCGCGATCTCGACCCTGCCGTTTCCCTGGCCGTCTGACCAAAGGCTGTCCGTTGAGGCCAACTCCGGACACCATGATCAGCGTTTCTCGATGACCGTCGGTGTGAGTCGCTCCGCTAGCTCGAGAAAGGTGCGAGCACTTGCCGAGTTGGGATGGGCCAGGGTGATGGGCTGACCCTGGTCGCCTCCTTCTTGCACGAGCATTTCCATCGGGATCTGTGCGAGCAGAGGAACGTCGAAGGCGTCAGCAAGGGTTTGGCCGCCGCCGCTGCCAAACAAGGCATAGCGCTTGTCGGGCTGATCCGGGGGAATAAAGGCACTCATGTTCTCGACGACGCCCAGCACCGGAATGCTCATCTGGCGGAACATCGCCAGGCCGCGGCGCGCATCCTGAAGAGCCACTTGCTGCGGTGTGGTCACGATCACCACACCTGCCATCGGCACCGCTTGCGCCAAAGAGAGCTGAGCATCGCCTGTGCCCGGCGGCAGATCCACCACCAGCACATCCCGCTCGCCCCAATTCACCTGATAAAGGAATTGGCGGATGATGCCATTGAGCATCGGACCTCGCCAGATGACGGGCTGGTTTTCTTCGATCAGCAGACCCATCGACACCATGGCCACACCACAGGTTTCGATCGGCTGCATGGTCTGGTTTTCGCCACTGCCGCTCACTTCAGGAGTGCGATCAGCGACTCCGAGCATGGTTGGAGCGTTGGGGCCGTAGATGTCCGCATCGAGCAATCCCACGCGGAGGCCTTGGGCTGCTAACGCGCACGCCAGATTGACGGCCACGGTGCTTTTGCCAACGCCGCCTTTGCCGCTGCTCACGGCGATCACATGCCGAACCCCCGGAATGGATTGCCGTTCAGCAACCTGCCCATGACCAGCCTGGCCAATGCCGCCCTGGGAGGGAGGTTGGCCCAGCTCAAACTGAACGTCATCGATGCCTTCCAGCTGCAAAAGCCGCTGTTTTGCTTCGCTCACGATCTGATCGCGTTGGCTCTGTGCAAAACCAGGCAGGTTCAGTCGGATCACGGCTCGAGGGGGTGCCACGCGCACCTGATCAAGCCAGCCCAGTTCCAGCAGTGAGCGATCGCTTCCAGCATCGCGGAGGTCGCTGAGGGCCTGCGTCGCCTGTTCTGCTGTGGTCATGCATCCCTTTCGATGGGCTGGATCTTAGGGGCGCTTCCCATGACAGTCCTTCACACCCACTTGTCGGAGGAGGGTCTGTGCTGAAAAGGTCAGAAGTATTCTGTCCTTCTCAAAATGGTCCGTTCCTTGCTGAAGCGTGTGAAGGGCCGCGTGCTGGGTGTTGGGTCATCATCTGCGGCTGCTCCTGTTGGCGAGCGTCCGCCTGCTAATTCTCGCGAGCGCGCCCGCGCTTTGGTGACGGGCTTGCAAGACGAGATCTGTGCTGGGCTCGAACAGCTCGATGGCGTTGGCCGTTTTCAGGAGGAGAGCTGGGATCGGCCCGAGGGTGGTGGTGGTCGTTCCCGTGTAATGCGTGAAGGCCGAATCTTCGAGCAAGGCGGCGTGAACTTTTCGGAGGTTCAAGGCCAAGAGTTGCCTCCTTCCATCCTCAAGCAGCGCCCTGAGGCGAAGGGGCATCCATGGTTTGCAACCGGCACGTCGATGGTGCTGCATCCCAGAAATCCCTACGTCCCCACGGTCCACCTGAATTACCGCTATTTCGAGGCTGGCCCGGTGTGGTGGTTTGGCGGTGGTGCTGATCTCACCCCCTACTACCCTTTCTTGGACGATGCTCGTCATTTCCACCGCACCCACAAGCAGGCTTGTGATTCGGTTGACGAACGGCTGTATCAGGTGTTCAAACCCTGGTGCGATGAGTATTTCTTCCTGAAGCACCGCCAGGAAACCCGGGGCATCGGTGGCATTTTCTACGACTATCAGGATGGTTCTGGGCGGCTGTATCGCGGCCAGGATCCTGAGGGGCCAGCGGCTACCAAGGCTGGTGATATTGGAGCCGTCAATCTGAGCTGGGAGCAGCTTCACGATCTCGCCCAGGCCAACGGCAAAGCATTCCTGCCGGCCTACACCCCGATTGTTGAGAAGCGCAATGGCCTTGCTTACGGCGATCGTGAGCGCCAATTCCAGCTCTACCGGCGCGGACGCTATGTGGAGTTCAATCTTGTTTGGGATAGAGGAACGATTTTTGGCTTGCAGACCAATGGACGGACCGAGTCGATCTTGATGTCGCTTCCGCCTCTCGCTCGCTGGGAGTACGGCTATCAGGCTCAGGAAGGATCACGAGAAGCTTTGCTCACGGATTTGTTTACGCGCCCTCAGAGCTGGTTTGATGATCCATCGTTGGACGAGCGCTGCCGTCCACACCAGGCTGTGAACTGATCGGCACCTGAGCCTTGGGGGCATCGATTCCGAGCTGGATTGCTTCAACAATCCGATGCCCCAGCGCTGCAATCACAGCGTCACGGCTCAATGGATCGCGTAATTTCGCCTCCAAAGCCCCCTCCAGTTTTCCAACTTCCAGGATGCTGATGCCGCGTCTCGGCGCACCGAGTCCCCCGCGAAAGCGAAGGGGATAACGGCCGAAATTCAACGCCAGGCTTTCATCGATCCGCGTTGCAGGACTGCGCAGATTCGGAATCAGGCCTGATCCCACACCATGTTTCCCATAAGCATCGAAATGGATCTCTAGGGCGTAGCCGCCCCTGTCGTGGTGACGACGCCCCACGGACCAGTTGGTGTCTGGATCTTCTGGGTTCGCAATGCTGAGTCGATCAGGTTCATATCCGCTGATGTTGAGGCCACGTGCTTGGCCCGCCATCACAACCGCGTCGCGGATGTGGCGATTCCAGAAGAGTTCATCGCGCATGCGTGGATCCATTGGCAAGGCTCCACGCCGGTCGACGGCCGCGCCGGATGTTCCTGCGCCTGCGATGCCCTGGGAATCGGCATGCCCAGCCAGCACAAGGATCGAGACATCCGATTGATGCCGTTGGCGACCTGTCCAGGACGCTTGTTTTGAGGCTTGGACCCCTGTTAAAGGGTCCACCGTCAGGAGGTGAGGGGTGTCGGCGGCCGTGGCAAGGCTTGCCAGGGCGGCAATGCCCAATGCATTGAGAGCGGTGATCAGTGTCAGCCGCCGCTTTTGCATGGTCAGATTGGGGATGACAACAGTGCCCCGTCGCTGGCCAGTTCAAGCGACTCTGAGAGTTCCAGCTCAAGGGCGATCAACTCATCGCGATGGGCGCGCAGACGCAGAGTGCTGCCATCGCGGGGTGCAGGTTCAATCAGCCGGATTTGAATCTCTTCCGTTCGTCGTGACCGACGGGTGTAAATCCAGCCCGCGAGTGGGCCGAGCATGGCGAGCAGCAGCGGCCACCAGTTCAGTGCGGGATTCACCTGGCGGACGACCAGGCCGAGGCTGCCTGCCCCCACAGTTCCCAATAGTGAGAGCAGCACCGCCAGAGGGATGCTGCTGTCGACTTGGCCGCTGTATTCCAGGACGCAGCGTTCGGCGTTTCCGCCCTGTTGGCTCCAGCCGCGCTCCTTGAGCCATGCATCTAATCCCTCGAGCACCTCAACGGGTGGACGAGGGGAATGCACTTCCACGATGGTGGTGCGGTCTTTGCTGGCCGCCCGTAGGAAGAAGACCAGGCCGATGCCCAAGAGCACGGTGAGCAGCAGGGTGGATGTCTGAGGCGATGGCATCCGTTGCTGCTTGAACGATTTGACTGTTCTACGTGGTCATGGGGCCATGTTCGTGAAGCCAGCGGTGCCAGGGCTCCATCAGTCGCTCCGCCTGGCCTCTTGCGTCTTGATGCAGATGCAGCATGCGCCGAGGCCGGCCGCGGCTTGGGCAGCGCTTGGTGTAGGAATCCAGCATCTCTTGGCGTTCGAGGAAGTCGACGGCTTGATGCAGAACTGTTTCTGACAATCTCAGTTGCGGGTGATCGCTCTGCAGACGATGAAGCAGTCCGGAGGGGTAGTTGTCGTCCTGCAGGAGGCAGGCCAGAACCCAGCAGACGGCCAGCTCGAGATCCAGGAATAGCGGTGGCGGCTGCTGGAAGTAATGCTCGATGTCTGCAAGGCAGGCGCGCGCGGGTTTCCGTTGGGTGAGCATGAGGATCTGCTGTCTCAGTTGTGTCTAACCTCGTCTCATTCTGATTTTCAAGCGTCCAGTTAAAACTCGTGCGCAGTCGCTGTGGCGTCAGAGTGGAGCTGGTTCGCCTGCTCCCTGTTCCTCCTCCATGGCTGAGATTCCCAATGAACCCTGCGCCTTTGCCGTCTTTGATGGCGACCTGGATCAGGATTGGTTCGATCGGTATTCCACGGCTAGCGCGCTTGCGGTCGACACCGAAGCGATGGGCCTGATTCACGGTCGGGATCGTCTCTGTCTCGTGCAGATCTGCGACGACAACGATCAGGTGGCTTGCATCCGCATCGCCCGCGGACAATCAGATGCTCCACGGCTGAAAGCCTTGATGGAATCTGTCTCGATCGAGAAGGTGTTTCATTTCGCCCGCTTTGATGTGGCGGCTCTGGCCTCCGGCCTGGGAATTCGGGTCAATCCCATCTTCTGCACGAAGGTGGGCAGTCGGTTGGCACGCACTTACACGCCGCGGCATGGTTTGAAAGACCTCGTTAACGAGCTGGTGGGCGTGGAGCTTGACAAGCAGGCCCAGAGCAGTGATTGGGGGCGCGTCGATGAATTGAGCGATGTGCAGTTGGCTTACGCCGCCAATGATGCCCGTTATTTATTGCCCGCTCGGCAGCAGCTCGAGATGATGCTGCGCCGTGAGGGGCGTTGGGAGTTGGCAGAGCGGTGCTTTGCTTGTATCCCGGTGATGTCTGATCTGGATCGCTTTCGGTTCATCAACACTTTTGAGCATTGATGAGCACTGGCTTTCTCCCGTGTGGAGCCTCTGTGGCGGGCTCCCATGGATTCAGTCCTCGAGCATGAAATGTTCGTCCTTCGGATCCGCTTCGAGCAAGCGGTCCAGATTGCTCCCCGCGGGGGTCTTGGCTTGATCCGCGCGGGCTTCGTCAAGCAGCTTTTGAGCCATGGCCCGGCGACTTGCGACGTCCCGGGCTCCATCCCGAGCAGCCTGCTGATCCACACGACGTCGTGCTGAGGCTTGGCTGATGCTGAGAAGGCTGGCCAGTTCCGCGCAAAGCCTCAAATAGTCGCGGTCCTGAATAGCAGCCATGACGGAGAGAAGGAAGGTCTTCCTGCGGGTTGAGGCTCCAGTATCAGCGTTCGGGTGCGAGCTGTTGAATCACACTTCCTGCAATGGCATCGCTTCCCCCGGCGGGACCCATGCGTTGTCGGCCTATGCGTCCCATCTCCTGCTGCAGTCGTTCGTTGTTCAAGAGTTGTTCCAGGCGTTGGCTCAGGATCTCCTCGGAGCAGCAGATGCGGACTGCACCTCCCAGCAAGCGGCTTTGGCGTTGGGCAAATCCCTTTGTGAATTGCGGCCCACGACCTGGCAGAGATAGGGCGGGAATCCCTAGTCCCACCAGTTGTTCTGTGGCTGTGCCGGCGGTGGCAACACCGGCCTCGGCCCATCCAGCCCATTTGCCGAAGCGGCCTGGGCCGAGCAGCAGCAGCAGCGGCCCTCGAACCCAGCATTCCGTTGCTTCGAGATCGATGCTCGGGGGAGGGCAGCTGCGAAATCCCAGCTCGTTGAGGAGGGCTCGTAGGTCGTGGTGTGCTGGTGCTGAGCCCAGGGCGGCCATCACTGCCACAGGGACTGGGCTGTGCAATCGGATCAGTGCGCTGATCAGACGGCGGAAATTGCACAGGGCTTCCGGCATTCGACTGCCGCAGAGCAACAGGATGCGCCGGCAGCGTTCAAGGCTCTTGGGTAGTGGCGTTTGACCGAGCCCGTCCATCATCGGGTTGCCAGGACTGCTCGCCTTCACGCCATGGCGCCGCAGACCTCGAGCTGTGAGCCTGTCCCGCATCGCAACTAGCTTGCAGAGGCGGTGCCTCATCAAGTGCCACTCCCAGGGATCCCACTCACTGCCTTTCAGAGCGTGATAGCGATCGCTGAGGGCCCGTCCAGGGCCACTGGTCCAGGTGTAATCACTCTTCGGGGTGCCGATGAAGCCAAAGGGAATGCCTGTGCTCGAGGCCATCAGCAGCGGAAGCAGATCTCCCACGGCGAGAATCCCTGCGAGGTCATGGCGTGTCTTGCGTAAGCAGCGCCACTGGCGCCAAGTGATGAGCGGAAGTCCTGCCAGCAGGTCAGATACCAGGGCTCGCAGGCTTTGGTTGCTGAACCCACCACTGGGGAGCCGGGCACCCGGGCCGATCCGCTGCAGCCATCCTTCGTGTTCTGCTGTTTGAAAACAGCGACCCTCGCCCACCATGGGCAAAATTTTGAGCCTCCACGCTGGCTGCTGTCGATGCAGAGCCTCGAGAATCCTCAGAGCGATCAGATCTTCACCATGTCCGTTGCTGACTACCAACAGGGCAGGGGCGGTCTCGCTGATACGATCCGCCAGTGGAGCTATAGCGCTCCGGACGGCGGCATGGCCAAGTGGTAAGGCAGAGGATTGCAAATCCTTTATCCCCAGTTCGAATCTGGGTGCCGCCTTCGTCATTCTCAGATGACTCCTGGGTTCAGATCGTTGCTTCAGCAATGACCTGCCCTCCATTGGATCCATTGGCCAAACAACGGATTCTGTTGTCTTCGCGTGCGCATTGGCCTGTCTTGGCTGGCCAGGCGTTGGGAACGCTAATGGCGAGACCGTCGGAGTCATAACGGGCAATCGAGACGCTGTTCACTCGGCCCACCCAGCGCTGGGCTTCCAGTTGGCAGCGACCCAGATGACAGCGAAGGGGAGCGGTTGAGTCTGAAAGGGAGACCACAAACGTCAGTTTCTCGATGGATCCTTTCTCCTGTCCATCGCCAAAGAAGTGGATGCTGAGAACTGAAGCTGTTCGCCCGTCGATTTGAATTCGCCAGCACCGTGCGCTTGTTCCTTCTGACGTCACGTTCACACATTTGCTAACGGCGGTCTCGTAGCGACCGGTGAACGATTCGAGGGTGGGTTGAGCTGTTGCTGGAAGCAGGAGTCCCAACCCAAGGCTTGTGGTGATGGCTGTCCATCGGAGCAGGTTGGATGAACGCATCGGTTCAGTATTCGTTGTCTGCGACGCACATGCCCATGCAGCGGATCCCGTTGTTGGCGGTTCGTCGGCAATGCGGGCAGAGAATGCGATCTCCCTGGCTGAAGCCATCGTCGGTCTCATCATTGATGGGGGTCGGAGCTGGTTCAGCCGCGGAGACAGACATCACATGAGCCGTTCTGTAGCGATCATGGCGTGGAGCGATCCAGGCCGGTGTGACAGGAATCGGATTCGGTACGTGGTCGTGGGGCAATCAGCTGCTGTGGGGGTACCGCCCCGGGCAGGATGATCCCGAGCTGAGGGCCACCTTTTCAGCTGCTGTCGCAGCCGGTCTTTGTCTTGTTGATACGGCGGATTCCTACGGAACGGGCCGACTGAACGGACGCAGCGAAGCCCTGCTGGGTCAGTTTTTATCCGAGATGGAGCCGTCAGCCTCCCGGCACATGACGGTTGCCACCAAACTTGCTCCATTCCCTTGGCGTCTTGGGCGTCAAGGTTTTGTGAAGGCTTTTCAGGCCAGCCGTCAGCGTTTGCAGGGGCGCCTCGACAGGATCCAACTCCACTGGAGCACTGCGCGTTATGCCCCTTGGCAAGAGCTCCCTCTGCTTGATGGACTTGCCGATTTGGTGCAGCAGGGAGAAGTGCGCGAACTGGGGCTTTCCAATGTGGGCCCACGTCGTCTTCGGGTTCTGCACAGCCGACTTGCGCAGCGCGGTGTGAGGCTGGCCAGCATTCAGGTGCAGTTCTCGCTACTTGCTCCAGAGCCCTCACGACCCGGGGGCCTTCTCGATGTAGCGCGTGATCTTGGAGTCGAGGTGCTGGCCTATAGCCCTCTGGCTTTAGGTGTTCTGGCTCGTCAGCCAGGTTGGACTCCCGAGGGCGCCACGTTGTTGCGGTCAAGCCTTTACCGACGTCTGCTCCCTGAAACAGAAGTCTTGCGTCAGACCATGGCTGCAATGGCAGCCGCCAGAGGTGTCACTCAGATGCAGGTGGCTCTCAACTGGTGCCGCGCCCATGGAGCATGCCCAATTCCGGGCTTTCGCAGGCCATCCCACGTCATCGATGCCCGACAAGCTCTGAACTGGAAGCTGAACGAAGAGGAGCGTCAACATCTCGATCAGCTCAGTTTCGAGTCGGCGGTGAGGATGCCAGACAACCCTTTTCAGAGCGCCTGATCAGTAGGCTCAGGATCAGGACTCACGACCACTGGAAGGCTGGAGGCCTGTGGTTGCAGGGAAACCACCTTGAGAGGCGGCTTGTCGTCCTGGGTGGGCTGGTCAGCGCTTTTCTCGCAGGCTGTGAGTGCTTCTTGCAGCAAAGAGTCGAAGGTGGCTCCAGGCAGCCGGTGTCGTGCGATTTCAAGAAAGGTACGGGGCAGGGATTCGCCGGCCGCCATACGGATGGCTGGATTGTCCCGCCGCTGTTGTTGTTCCTCCTCAATCGCTCTTAAAAAGCGATGGGTGACGTCACGTTTGGTGCAAGCTTTGATCAGGGTGTCTCGGTCGCCTTGCATCTGCTCCAGCTCGCTGATGCGCCGTTCAAGGCTGACGAGGACTTCACCAGCTTCCTTGCTGATGTTGGCGAGCTGTCCATCGGCCAGAAAGGGCATATCAGCAACGAACACCTTGCCGTGATCCTTGAGTGCCAAAAATGTGGGCCTCGGGCCTCCTTGGCGTTGGGGTCCGTTTTTGTCGTATCCCAGTGGCGTTGGACGTCTGGGAGGTGTCGGGCCTGCCGATGAACGGCGTCGAGTTGTGCGTTGAGGCCTATCAAATGGCATGTCTCTAAGACGTATGTGACGACGCATGGATCGACAGCATGTCGATCAGTCTGTGCTGACGATAACCAGGGCGATGCACCCCAGAGAGTTTTCGATCGAGGCTGTTGGAGATTGTTGGATGAAGGTTGGTTTAGGCCGGTAATCCGCGGACAGGAGCGCCGTCATTGGCATCCGATTCGCTGATGGCTCCAATGGTCCAAGCCTGGAAACCCCTGGCCTCGCAACACTGAAGAGCGGCTGGTATCGCTGTTTCGGGGATCACAAGGCAGTAGCCAATCCCCAGGTTGAAGGTGTGCCAGAGATCCCGTTCCTGAATCGCGCCCGCGCGTTGGAGCCATCGGAAGAGCTCCGGACGGGGCCAGCTCTCAGCATCCACGTCGGCGATCAGGCCGGCAGGAAGGCAGCGCGGCAGGTTCTCAGGAATGCCGCCCCCTGTGATGTGGGCCATGGCATGAATGGGAGTCCCCTGGTCCAACAGTTCTCTCACAAGTGCGCCGTAGAGGTGTGTCGGACGCAGGAGGGAGTCGATCAGTGAAGCGTTCTCTGGGCCGAAGCGAGTGTCTGCAGTCGCATCGTTGGCCTCCAGAATTTTTCGTACCAGGCTGAAGCCATTGCTGTGAACTCCGCTGCTGCTGATCCCCAGGATGCGGTCGCCGGCTTGCACGCCTTGGCCATCAATGACGGCTTCCTCATCAACAACGGCCACGCAGAATCCAGCGAGGTCGTAGCGCCCGGGCGGATAAAAGCCAGGCATTTCAGCCGTTTCTCCTCCGAGAAGAGCGCAACCGCTTTGGCGGCAGCCATCGGCAATTCCCTCAACCACAGTGGCCATGGCATCCGGACTGAGAGCACCGGTTGCCATGTAATCGAGGAAAAAGAGCGGTTCTGCCCCGCTGGTGATCACATCGTTAACGCACATCGCAACAAGATCGATGCCAACGTTGTGGTGGGCTTGGTGGTCTTGAGCTAACTCCAACTTGGTCCCTACGCCATCGGTGCCTGAAACCAGCAGTGGTCGCTTCATTCCCGCAGGAAGACGGATCATTCCGCCGAAGCCGCCGAGGCCTCCCACGACTTCCGGTCGGTGGGTTGCTTCCACGCCAGCTTTAATCCGATTCACGAAGGCACGCCCCGCTTCAACGTCCACTCCGGCGGCTCGGTAGTCCATTCGCAGCAACAGCTCTCATCTGATCCTCTCCCCTCGCCGGCACAGCAGGGCCATAAGGGCCTGTGGCGATCGCTCAGCCGGTCTTGAGTTGATTAGCAGGGCTTGTTGATTGGATTGCGCAGGCTGATGTTTGTTCTCGGCTGACTGTTGCCACGCATCCCAGTTGCTGCAGGCAGTTCCGACACTTGCTCTCCTGCAATCCGAAGGTTGGACGTTCGATGAGGTGTGCTTGGCAGTAGGCCTGAGCATTTTTACGTTCATATCGCTTTCGTATGCCCAGGTCAACGGCCTGATCTCTTCTGGTTTTGGAGAGGTCTTGATTCAGTCGAAGCCGGTCGACCGCTCGCTATGGCTCGATTTCTTCCCTCGGCCGCTGCTGTCGCCGCCCTATCGCTTCCCGCGGCGGCGCTGTTTCCAGTGTTTGCGCAAGATCTTGAAGGCTTCACATTCACCGACCCTCTCGATCTTGTGATCCCTTCGGAGCCGGCTTCTGCTCTTGAGCCCTCTGCGCCTGGCATTGAGTCGCTCGATCAGTCGGAGATGGCCATCGTTGAGCCGAAGGACGTCGAGCTTGAGCCTGTGCTCCCGCCTCCGCCTCCTCAGCCGCGCGGACCTGTTGTGGTGTCAACCCACTCAGGTGAAGCCAGTTGGTATGGACCTGGCTTCTACGGCAACCGCACCGCCAATGGTGAGGTGTACAAACCCGGAACCATGACAGCTGCCCACAGGACCCTTCCTTTTGGAACCCGCGTGCGCGTGACCAATCTCTGGAATGGTCGGATTGCTGTTGTTCGGATTAATGACCGCGGCCCTTTCGTTGGGCATAGGGTCATTGACCTTGGCCACGGTGCAGCCAATGAGCTGGGTTTGGTGAGAAGTGGAATTGCCCAAGTCCGTCTTGAGGTGCTCCGCTGAGTCTTCTTGTGCTGCGCAATCTCGCTGAGCTTCGCGCTTGGCGAGCATCACGGCAGGGGCGAGTGGATTTCGTTCCCACCATGGGTGGTCTCCATCACGGCCATGCCAGCTTGATTCAATCCGCTTTGACCGATCGCTCGAGGGCGGGCTCAGTGTTGGTCAGTGTGTATGTGAATCCACTGCAATTTGGAGTGGGAGAAGATTTTGATCGCTACCCCCGCTCGTTTGCTTCGGACTGTGCTCTGGTGGAGCGCTCTGGGGCTGATGCGATCTGGTGTCCAGATAACGATCAGATCTATCCCGAGGGCCTAGATCATGGATGGAAGCTGACTGCCCCAGCAGCGCTGCAATCGGGGCTCTGTGGTCCATGGCGACCCGGACACTTCGACGGTGTTGTCACCGTTGTCAGCCGTTTGCTTGCATTGGCGCGCCCTGATCAGATTTGGCTGGGCGAAAAGGACTGGCAGCAACTGATCATTGTGCGCCGGATGGTGGCTGATCTTGGTTTGAGGGTGCGTGTGAGGGGTTGCGCCACGGTGCGAGAGCCCGATGGCATGGCAGCCAGTTCGCGCAACCAATATCTTTCCCCTGCCGAGCGCCACAGTGCTGCTGTGCTGTCTGCGGTGCTGCGTGAAGCCTCGAAAGACCTTCGCAACACTGATCAAGATCTCAATCCAGTGCTCTCCAAGCACAAGCAGCAACTCCACCAAGCCGGTTTGAAGGTGGAGTATGTAGAGGTCGTTCATCCAGCCACGTTGCATCCGTTGGCAACCCCTCGGTCGCTGCGTCTTCTTGCTGCTGCGGTGCAGTGCGGTTCAACCCGTCTGATTGATCACGTCTTCGTTATGACTCGTTCTCCCATCGTTGCTATTGATGGCCCTGCCGGTGCCGGCAAAAGCACGGTCACACGTGCATTCGCAGAACGATTGGGCCTGCTTTATCTCGATACCGGTGCGATGTATCGGGCGGTGACCTGGTGGGTGCAGCAACAGGGTGCTGATCCAGCCAATGAGCTCGCGGTTCAGGGATTGATCACCGATTTAGAGGTTGATCTTTCTCCTCTGCAAAACGGTGTACAGACCGTTCGTGTCAATGGCAACGATGTCACCGATGCGATTCGAGATCCCAAGGTGACGGGCTCGGTTTCGGTGGTGGCTGCGCATCCCTGTGTTCGGCAGCTGCTCACACAGCAGCAGCAGCGGCTCGGCGAACGAGGTGGGCTTGTGGCTGAAGGACGCGACATCGGCACGGCCGTATTCCCTGATGCCGAGTTGAAGGTGTTTCTCACGGCAACGCCTGAGGAAAGAGCCCGCCGCCGGGCCAAAGATCTTGAGGCGCGCGGCCATGCGGTGACTGACCTTGCCGAACTAGAAGCGCAGATCGTCGAACGCGATCGCCTCGACAGCACCCGCGCAGTGGCGCCCCTGGTTCAGGCGGAGGATGCCACGGAAGTGATTACCGATGGCATGACCATTGAATCGGTGATCGATGCTCTTGAAGATCTCTTTCGTTTCCAGGTGGCAGAAGAGGTCTGGCCAACGCCGACACGCGATTGACCCTCAGGGTTGGCGTTGGCTGTCTTGCTTTGTTTGCAGCAGCTCCTCAAGAAGACCTGTGCAGGCATCGTCGAGGAGATCCAGAACATGCTCAAACCCTTCATCCCCTCCGTAATAGGGATCAGGCACTTCTGTTTCGTTGAAGCGCTTGGTGTAGCTGAGCATTGGACGGATCTGCGCCGAGGCTCGAGCACCTGCTTCCTCGGCGAGGCTGGTGACAGCTGCCAGGTTTGCGTCGTCCATGGTGAGCACCAAGTCAAACTCCCCCAGATCGCTGAGCTCGATCTGTCTGGCACGGCTCGGTAGGTGGATGCCTCGTCGTTGTGCTGCAGCCTGCATCCTTCGATCGGCTGGGTTTCCCACGTGCCAGCTGCCGGTCCCGGCGGAGTCGACCACGAACCGGTCGCTGAGGCCGCGTTCCTGTAAATGATGCAGAAACACTCCCTCTGCAGCAGGAGAACGGCAGATATTGCCGAGACAAACAAACAGTAGTTTCATGATTGCTGTAGAGGTTTCCTATGAACCTTTTGTTCAGGGGGTAGTTTTATGTTGATAATGCCATTGCGAGGCGAGTTGAAACTACTGAGTCAGATTCATCTGCTTTGGCCTTACGCAAAATCTTGGCTGAATCAACATTGTTGATTTTCTCCAAAGCCAAGCAGGCGCTGTAGCGCAAACCCCAATCCTCAGGTGTTTGCAACGTCCATTCAAGCTTTTTGACAACCGAGGTCAATAATGTCGAATCTTTTTTGCCTTTCCAGTCAAGGTCGCCAAGTGCACAAGCTGCAACACGCCTGATGTTGCCTTGGCAGTGATTGCCAATTTCTGCTCCAATGGCATCAATGAATGCCGAAATGTAAGACGTATTTTTTATTTCTGCCATGGCTTTGATTAATCCCATCTTGATGTCTTGGTCCGATTCTTCAAAGTAGAGCTCGCTAAGGTCATTCTTTAGATATTGGTGTCCGAAAACAATTTGCTTGATTCCTTCTTGTCTTTCTGTGAGGGATGGTGATCGCAGATTCTTGAAAGCATCCGTAAGAAGTTCATCTTTTGCGATTGAAATTTTGCTTGGGCTGGCATTGCCGGCTCGCCCCTCTTGGTTGATCAGTAAATTGCCTGCAAAATTTTCTCTGGCAAGCTCATCAAGAGCCTTGTAAAGAGAAAGCTGTATTGACTCTGTTTGGGTTGATGGGGGTCTTTCTGTTTCCCCTCGCTGCTCAATTGCATTTTGTAGTATGGATTTAATGACGAACATTTTGACGTTATTCGGTATTTTTGATTTTAAGATCGGGGATGCTGCTTTTGTCGTCCCCAAGCGTGCAAGATCGAATGCCGCGGATTGCCTGATGAAGCGATTTTGGTGATCGAGGCGGGAGGTGATTTGGTCTAGGTAGGTTTGTTCACCTGTATAACTGAAGAAAAAAGCCGCTGCTGAGCTTGCAACTCTTTCAGAGCTGGAGTTGAGAAATGGTCGGATTTTTTCTGAAACTTCCCATGCTTCATGTTCTGCCAAAGCTTCAATTAGAGCTTCGATCGGCTTGTTGTGAAGGTCTCGGTCAAGGTAGCTAATGAGTGAGGGTGAGCATTGATCGCTTTTAATTTCAATCAGTGCTCTTAGTGTTGCCTCGTGAAGTTGGACATCATCCGTTTCAAGTGTTTTGAGAAGTTCTGGTATGCAGGAGGAATCTTTGATCATTCCTAATGATCGTGCAGCTTGCCTTCTGAGTGGATAACCGCCTGCAGCTGTTTTGTCCCTCTCGTCGCTCAGGCATTGCATCAATTGAGGTATGGCTTCAACGACTCTGTTCTTACCCAGCCACCAAGCTCCGTGGTACCGAATGCCTGCATCTTCATGCTCGAGTGCTTCCAGAGCGGTTTTGACTGAGTTGATTGTGATCAAGTGAGTCTGTTTTTTTAGAAATGGAACGTTGTATGCAGTCTAAAAGCCGCATGTAATGCTTCGACCGCTTTGAAGATGCATTTTACTCTTTTCATGACATGTGAATATCACGATCCCATTTTGCTTCCCATGATTCAGTTCGCCTAAAGCGAAATTCACCTGCGATGGAGCCCCAACAGCGTTCGTCTGTGATGGGATCGAGGCCACGATCCAGCGTTGATAAGGCGTCTCCTTGAAGGTGAAAAGAGCTGAATAAGACTGTGTCTTTTCCATCCCTGTTGACGATGCAGCGAGAACCTGGCTCTATTTCCCCGTGATAACCATCTGCTTTTTCAGTTACTTGGTAGTGACATTGATCCAATTCGATGAGATCATCTAGTTCTATGAGCTGTCGATGTTGAGGTTCTAGTGTTGCTTTGGTAAATCGTTTGGGATCTCGAATCATATGGTTCCAGAGTTTAAATACTCCATCTCTTGCCTGTTCAGCTCTTATCACCCTAAGTCTGTAAGGATTTCCTGGGTCAACAGCATAACTTTGTTCGAGAAGAATCGACCCTGGCTGAAGATGTTCGATTGGTTTATATCGAAGCACTATGTGGGCAAATAGGGGTGGATTCTCAAAAGCTTGTTCTTGGTTACTGTATTCTCCGCATAGAAGATTGAGGAATCGTTGCAGGGACGGTTTCATCGCGGCAGTTAACGAAAAAAAAAGCCCCCATATGGGGGCTTGATTAGACCTTGCAATGGTTGTGTTCAGATCAGAGCGTTGATGGCGTAGTCGATGTAGCTGTTAGCTTCAGTAGCAGCATCACCGGAAAGGCCGTGGTTTGCCTTGATGTGCTTGAGAGCTTCGACGTACCAGGTGGGTGAAAGCTCAAAAGTACGGTTGATTTCAGCCAGACCTGCAATCAGGTAGTCATCCATGGGGCCTGTACCACCAGCAACCAGGCAGTAGGTGATCATGCGCAGGTAGTAGCCCACGTCACGGGAGCACTTGGCTTTGCCTTCTGGGGATGAGGCATAGTTCGAACCTTCCATTTGTGTGGTGAAAGGGAACTTGGTGTAAACAGCCTGGGCTGCACTGTTCACCAAGGCATCAGCCTTACTGGTGAGTGCTTTTGCTGCTTCAAGACTTGCCTTGGCACGGTTGAAACGTCCGGAGGCAGCCTGAACTTCGGAGTTGCTCAGGAAGCGACCCTGGGAGTCGGCTGCTGCGACGGCTTCGGTCAGGGGAGTTTTCATTGATCCTTGGAGATGATTAAAACGACTGAATAACTGACGAGATGATCAAGCAACAGCAGCTGCGGCACGATCAAAGTAGGTGCCGATTTCACTGCTCAGCGAAGCGCAATCACCGGAGGTGATGCCGGCTTTGTCGTTGATGATCGCCATGGCGGCTTCCTTCATCAGGTTCACGCCAGCAGCAACAGATGCTCCGGGAGTACCAAGTGCCAGATAGGTTTCGCGGAGACCGTTGAGGCAGCGGTCCTCGAGCACGGAAGCATCGCCGGCGAAGCTTGCGTAGGTGACGTAGCGAAGAATGATCTCCATATCCCGCAGACAAGCTGCCATGCGGCGGGAGGTGTAGGCGTTGCCGCCGGGGGCGATGAGTGCGGGCTGTTGAGCGAAAAGATCGCGAGCAGCAGAAGCAACGATGCTGGATGCGTTGCTTGAGAGGCGATTAACAGCGTCAAGGCGCTTGTTGCTGTCGGCGACCATCGCGGCAAGCGCATCAATCTCACTTGCGTTGATGAACTGTCCCCGGGCATCGGCCTGGGCGACAACCTTGGTGAAGGCGTCGAACATGGGTGAACTCCTCTAGCAGCGTCTAAATGCGGGTCATAGACACCTAAGGGACATGAAAGAAAGTCCCTTTGGGCGCGACTGCAATTCTCGCGAAATGCTCGTGGCTCACCCGAAAGCTGTTCATAATGCTTAATCCGTAAGGCCTTGCGAGGCTTCTAGCTCTCGCGGTTGAGGAGCAACAGCAAGCCTTAGAGATCAAAAAGCACGTTATGGATGTAATCTTCGGTCCATTCGCTTCCATAAAAACGCGTGAGCATGCCCCTGGCTGGATCTTTTTCCGAACGGTATTCGGTGTATCGTTTTTGACCAGCTAACAGTTCATCGCGTCTGGCAGCTGATACTTGTTTTGCTTCGGAAGCGAGCTCTAAATAAAGAGACAGATAATCATTAAAGGCAGGACGAACAACGCTTTCAATCAGGAGGTTCCCCTCATCTCCAAGTGGAAGTCTTGTCCAAAGAAAACCAGGCGAGAAAAAAGGTTGTGCTTCCTCTGGAATGGGGCCTCCATCTGGTAGCTTCGTTCGCCAATTTTCGAAACGTGGAACCAGTCGGTTCCACACATGTTCTGTGTGAGCCTGATCTGATTTGCAAGCAGGCTGTAAGTCAAGGGCTAAGAGATGACCTGATGGAAGCGTTACAAGATCGCCACCGAAAAAAGGTAAGTCAAAATCCGGGTGTGGGTTAATGACGAAATTGAGAACCGATGCTGATGCTCCCGCGTTGACACAGGCCGCGCGAACTTGACGAAACTTGGTTGTTTTACAAGCCCATGTAGCAGTGGTAACGGCTGTAGGCTTGGCTTTGGATCCGGTTATGCCTTTTTTTAGTAAAAACTTTTCTTCTATGGGGTAGGGCTCGACCCTAAGTGGTTCCAACGCCTGAACAGCATCATCGAGAAAAGGCTGCCAACTCCAGCCTGGAATGTCGACGGGAGAAGTGCTGACGTGTCGTTTCTGGCTCATGGCTTGGATGAGGAAGGGAAGAGAAATTCATGCAGAAAGCGATCTGACCACTCCTTGCCAAAGTGACTGGTGAATAGGCCATGAGCAGGATCTCGTTCAGCGCTATACACGTCGTACTGCTCTTGGAGTTGTTTGACCTCACCAGGAGCAATGGTCGATGTCCTCATCGTGGCATTGTCATGGAGTTTCCAATAGGCGTTAAGAAAGGAGCTGAAAGCTGGTGGTAATGAAGTTTCAGCTTGCTCAGCACCTCCCCTACAAAAAAGCAACCACGATGAAAAGTATTGGTTTGGATCAAAAGATCGCATTGTTTCCTCGCCGTTCAGTTCTGGATATTGCTTGTTTAATTCCTTGAGACCATCAAAATATCGATTTAAATAGCTTTCATCTTGAATCAAGGGTTGAAAATCTAGAACTGCTACAAGCTTTTTTCGTGCTCCAAACCATAGGAGATCAACGCCCATCAAAGGGTGGTCAAGTTCATAGTTGGGATATGCCACTGAATTGAGCACTTGGAGTTGCTCGCCTGCATCAAGCCTCGTCACTCGCCAGCGCCGAAAGCCAGGCACACTCCATAGCCAACTGCGAATGGTGCTTGTGCCTTTGGCAGAATGGTTAACTTCTAAACCCTTTGGAACATCAATGCTCACGCCTCCACGGGCTTTGATCCCATCAGTTAATTCGTTGAGGAAGGGGTCAAACATTCGATTTAAATATTGGGTGGAGTGTTTGTGGCTAGTTTGCGGGCAGCATTAGCTGTGCTGATTATCTCTTCATCGGTGGGACATTTGAATTCGGTGCAATACGTGGTCATGGCAACACCATTGAGGCATTGAACAGAGCTGACACGCATACGAATTTGATCTGTTACGAACCAGCATCGTTCAATTCCTATGTTGGTGTCGTATCGAGTTGTAATTGTTACAACTCCGTCGTCTGCAAAATAATAAGTGCTGAGTACAGGCTGTTTTTCGACGTATCCAACGTCTCTGAGTAAGAAACCTTTTCGAGGATTGTCTTGATCTGGTACATCAATGACGACAGCGGCGTAATCATCGTTTCTCACTCCCTTCTTGTTGTTGCTTTCCCACCAAAATCTTGCTCCGCCTTGACAGTCTTGCGGATGGATGTTCAGTTGTCCGCAAACTGAGCTGACTACAGCGTCTGTGCTATTGAAGGGCTCGATAATCAGATTTGAATCGGCCGCTTCGTCGTCTTGGTGGTCATGATGGTGAACAGCACGCCTATTGAGCCAAGTTCCACGGCTTGCTTCAAAAAAGTCCACCATGCTCATTGGTGTCGTTAGTAATGGATTGGCCATAAAGCGCCTGTTTTGAGATGGGTGTGTTGAGGCTCCAGGCGTTGGATTAATCAGCTTTTTGTGAATTTCTTTGATTCACAAGTTGAGCCATGACTTCATCAAGTCGTTGAAGTTCGGGGTGGGCTGCGATTGTGGCATCAATTTTCTTTTGAGAAAGTCGCAATTTTTTCCCAAGATTGACAACATCTTGATACAATCTTTCTCTATAAGCTGCTAGCTCGTCGATGGACTCTTGTAATTCTTGAAGAGAAGGCCTTTCGGAAGGCTGTGGATCGGTCATCACAAGAAAAAAGACTGGGACACTTTAGGTTATTGAGAAGATCTTGGCGAACTGGTCGTCGTTAATCTGCTTAAGGCTCTAAGCATTATCACGCAGTAACTGCGTTGGTTCTACATATTTTTTGATCTAATACCGCGCTCGTCTGTGCAAGATGACAAACCCTTGCGTGATGAGCGCCCTTTTTGGGGCCCTCCTCGTCAAGGGCTTAGCTTGACATGGCGCTTCCACCCCTTCCTGGCGGTGTCAGGCCTAAGCGGCTTGTTCCCCGGGCGGTTTCAGAAGCACTGCATCTCCAAAACTGTCTGGCCCCCAATGCTCGACGCATTTTCTCGTACAGTCGTCAGCGCTGACGCCAAAACTGCACCTGTTGGTGGTAGCGAGCTCGCTGACCTCCGTTCCTACGTGCGTGACGGCAACAAGCGTCTTGACGCCGTTAACGCCATCACTTCCAATGCCTACTGCATCGTCTCCGATGCTGTCACCGGCATGATTTGTGAGAACACCGGTCTGATCCAAGCCGGTGGTAACTGCTATCCCACCCGTCGCATGGCTGCTTGCCTGCGCGATGGTGAGATTGTTCTCCGCTACATCAGCTACGCCCTCCTCGCTGGTGATGCTTCGGTTCTCGATGATCGTTGCCTGAATGGTCTGAAGGAGACCTACATCGCTCTGGGTGTTCCCACCCAGTCGGCAGCACGTGCTGTGGCCATCATGAAGTCCGCAGCAACGGCACTGATCGATCAGACCAACACCCCTGCAAGTGGTGGGTCTAAGTACCGCAAGATGGAAACCACCCAGGGCGACTGCTCTGCACTGGTGTCTGAAGCTGGTTCTTACTTCGATCGCGTGATTGGCGCTATCAGCTGATCCACGTCTGATTCCGACTCTTTTTTCTTTTTCAGCATCACCATCTAGGGATCACAAATGAAATCCGTTGTCACCACTGTTGTGACTGCAGCAGATGCTGCAGGTCGCTTCCCTTCTCAGAACGATCTCGAAGCCGTTCAAGGCAACATTCAGCGAGCTGCTGCTCGTCTTGAGGCCGCTGAAAAGCTGGCTTCTGGTTTGGACAACGTTACCCGTGAAGCGGGCGACGCATGCTTCAACAAGTACGCCTATTTGAAGCAGCCCGGCGAAGCTGGCGATAGCCAAGTCAAAATTGACAAGTGCTACCGCGATCTTGGCCACTATCTCCGTCTGATCAACTACTGCCTGATTGTTGGCGGTACTGGCCCTCTGGATGAGTGGGGCATTGCTGGTGCTCGTGAGGTGTATCGCACCTTGGGTCTGCCAACCAATGCTTACATCGAAGCACTCACCTATACGCGTGATCGTGCATGCGCACCTCGCGACATGAGTGCACAGGCTCTGAACGAGTTCAAGAGCTATCTCGATTATGCAATCAATGCTCTCTCCTGATCCATCGGATCATCTGAGAATTGTCGGGGGGCGTAAGCCCCCCCTTTTTTATGGGTCGTGATAACCGTATCGAGGGATCATCACAGAATGATGATCCCTCGCTTAAAGTCTTTTTTTATCGAAGAGTAATGACAACCTTTTTGATTTCACATAATCTTCAAATTCAGTCTGAGAATGTTCCACCTTTTGACTTGACTCAGTTGTCAGAAGGATTGAAGCGAAATACTAATTCAATACAGAATATCGACTTGCTTGCTCATCCGCATTGGTTGATGTCAATAACTTCTTCTCTTTCTCCTCAAGATCTTGCTCTGGAGCTTGTTCAGGCTTGGAGTCAACTCAGGAATGAATTGGGTCATCAAGCCAATCACGTTGTTTTAGCTCTCGGGGGAAGGAAAGACTCTGACGCAACACCTGGGTCACCTTTGCAGAAGGGGTTTTGGGGTGTTGATGTTGTTGAGACTGTTGACCAGAAGGCTTTTTTAAATGCCATCAACTGGGAGAGCCTCAAGGGAAATCGCCCAGTTGAAAGCGTGTTTGAAGTGTCTACTTCGTTCGGTTGATCGAACGAAATTAGGAGGCTTTCCGCCGATTGCGACGTCGACCGCTTCGTTTGTTGTCTTTGCGCTCCTCGACCTTTTCTGTTGTCAAGGGTTTTTTGGGCGCAGAAGAGGTCTCTTTCTTTAATGGAATCAAAGGCTTGATATTGCTATTTGTTGAAACTGTCGATTTTGAAACATGGAGGATTGACACACCACAACGATGTGTTGCTTGCATCCATTGATTCATGAATCTGGTGTCGATAGATATTGTTCGACTTGTTGAAGGCCTTGACCCGTCCATGACACTTGTTGAGATATGCAGACGTTGTCCTGAGAAGGGTCCCATCCTTAAGAGATCATCTAGTGATTATCTTGCAGGTTCTCAGCAACCTTGGAAAGACCGTTAAAACGTTTCTTATCTTCGGGGTGAGTCCGGTCCACATCTTTGGCTGTGTAGAATTATTGCCTATGAAAGGTGTCAGTGATGGCAGGACTTTTTGACAATATTCATTTGGGGCTTAAGCGTGATGACGCAATCGCAATCCTTGCCAAACAAGTTGTTGATTTAGAAAGTACAAGTGATTTTTATATGGCATGTTCTCATCTGATTAACTTCCCATGTGATGAAACAGAAGAGGCTCTTATCCTATTCCTGAGTCGATCATCAGCAGACAATGCTGTGCGCTTGGCGCAACGCAAAGCGATAGAAGTTCTCGCGCGATTAAAGTCTATACGTGCACAATCGATCATTGCAGGTTTTCTTGAAAGCTCTGATACTTATACAGTTGAGAATGCTGCTTGGGCATTGGGTGAATTGAATTGTTCAGATGGGTTAATTCATGAATCCATGATTTCTTTGCTGAATGACCCTTCTCAAAATCAGAGGGTGTTAATTCAATCATTGTCAAAGCTTTCAGTTTCTTCTGCTATTCCATCCATCGAGTGTTTGTTGGCAAGTGAAAAAACACCAATTCGAGGTGCTGCATTGGCGGCGCTCTCCCGCTTATCAGGGGAGCGTTCAAACCTTGACGATTTATCTGATTACCTTTATGAAGCCAATCAGATGGATCGACAATCGGCTGTTCAGGACATTATTGACGCTGATGCATTTCAGATACTGCCAGATCTACTGACAGCGCCGATCTCCCCTGCATTTCGCATGAGAGCCCTCCGCTCTTTAGTCAAACAATCCGATAATCTCGAACGAAAGCAGTGTGGCCTTGAAGCGATTCAAAAGGTTCTTTTAGACGATCCAAGGGATATTGTTGTGGTCCATCGTTATGACGCGTCTCTTACAACCTCATTGCTCGTTGAGAGCTTGTTCCATCCCGATTTCAGTCGTTGTTATCTTGCAATGCAATCTTTATTATCTAGAGACGTAGAAGAGCTCTGGCCTTTAATTGAAGATTGCTGGAATTCTCGAGCATACAATGATTACGGCGCTCATTACTTCTTAATGCGTTTGTTTGGGTTGATGGAGGGTTGGAGTGTGGAAGCGCTAAATCTGATCAAGCCAATTCTCCGCCAAGCGATTGCAGACAAGCGTCCTCAATTTAAAAAGTCTGCTCCTGCTGCTTTTCTTTCACATGCAAGGTTGTTCCCTAATGATTGTCATGATCTCATAGAGCAATGGCTTGGTGTAGAAGGTGAACAGTCTTGGGATCATCGTTATGTGGCTCTGATGGTTATTCAATCTGATCCTAAATGGTTCGAGATTCAACAGTTTTATGAGCCAATCAAGCAACTTTCGTGCACAGATCCTGATTGGGCTGTGCGATATAAAGCTGAGTCAATTCTGCGTACTGTGTGAATCTATATGCAGGTCTAGGAGCAACTGAAGTCACTCCGAATGCTAAGATATTACTCGATCTTTATGTATGGGTAAATGGAAAGCAATTCTTCTTTCCCCTCGATTGATGAATTGTTTTCTGATTTTCAACATCCGAATCCGAGGATTCAGGAAGATGCCTGTGCATTGATGGCTGAACATTACCCTCAAGAAGCACTTCCTAAATTAATTGATCTTTTAACTCATAAAGATCCCAAGGTTTATCGTGCAGCGGTAAAAGGTATTGGTTTATTTGGTAGCCCTGCATTCCTTCCTTTATTAGATGTTTATGCATCAACTGATAACCAAACTGCAAGGCGTTGTGTTCCAAAGGCTTTCGTTCAGTTGTTTAAGAACTTTCCAGATCAACCCTTCCCTGAAGAAGTGATGACCCTTCTGGAAAAAGGAGTTGATGATGATGATATGGTCGTTGTTCAAGGTGTTTTGATGTGTCTTGGGCAAATCGGAAAGCAAGAAATGAGATCTAAGGATGCGATTAAAATCCTTTCGAACTCACTCAAGAGTGAAAATATTGCTTTGGTTTTTAGTGCTTCTCAAGCACTGGCCGATATTCCTGATCCTGACTCTGAAGTTGCATTGAAGGCTCTCCTTAGCGGTGCCAGTGATCCGATGATTCGCGGAGCCGCGGAATCTTCACTGGCAAGGCTTGAGAATCTTATGTCGAGGCAACAGAATCAGTAGTTACTCATGAAACAGTTTCTACTCCTGAATAATATCCACCAGCTCTGAAGTCAAAGCGTTCAACTTTGTCATCTTTGCTGCATGTAGTTTGAGAGTAATGCAAAAGCGTTTCATAGCCATCTGGCACCATTTTTGGGCAGAGCCTTCCGACGTCGTTAGCAAAAGGACAGAAATAAACGCCTGCCCAGCGGTTCAAGAAACGTCCTTTAATTTCGTCAGAAAAATCAAAACCATTTTGATCGGCTAACCTAAGAATTTCCTCAGGCTCGGCTTGTGCAAATAGTGCCCTGAAGGAGGTATCTTCCTCTAGAACCTGAAGAAACCGGATAAATTCAGCACGTGACATGAGGCATCTGCTTGTAAACACACTTTATCATTCAATGATCAAATCTGCGTGCAATCTGTATTGCTTATTGACTCTTTATTTGGCTGGTAAATTTATTCTGATAATTTAAATGCGCTCTTGCATTTTGCTGCCATCTCTTCGATTTGAGGTCTTAGGTCTTGAACGAGCGTTGCTTTCTAGTCGCTTTCTTCTTGTGTATCTCTGCTCAAGATGTTGACGGCTACACCGAAGACTGCCGCAACTGATTCGTCGCTTTCTATCGATTTTGCCTCTTTTATCGCTTCAATTGTATTGATAGCTCCAAGCTTCATCAATGCCATAGCGGTATTTTTCCTGACTTGCAGGTCTTCATCAATCAATTTTTTGACCAATAGTTCTTCGACGTCCTCGGCATCACACGATTTTCCTATCAGTGTTACAGCTTCTGCTCTAACATCTGGCGAAACATCTTCTAAGGCTTCAAATACTTTTCTCTGGGCTTTTGTGTCACCTAGTGATTGTATTTGGTCTCCCAAAGCTGAAATTGCAGCGACTCTCACTTCAGCAGACTCAGATTCAGCAGCCTTTAATAATGCCTCCGGTGCCTTTGCACCAATAAAGCTAAGCGCAAGGTTGATTAAACCAACTTGGAATGGTGTGCAGTCTGGATTTTTCAGAATTCCCAGTAATGTTTCCATGGCATCAGGACCGATTGTGGCCATTGCACCGGCTGAAGATCCCAATACAACAGGGTCATCATCTTCTAGAAATGCCTCTAATAAAAATGGTAATGCTGCTTTGTTCCCAATTAAGTTTATTGTTTTTGCGGATGCTCTCCTTACAACAACATTTTGGTGATGACGTAGCGCATCGCATAACATCGGTAATGCCGTATCTCCTACGGCACCAAGGCTTTTTGCAAAGGTAAGCCGTAGTGCACCTCTTTTATCGCCTAAGCCTGCAACCATTTTTTGAATTGATGCAGCATCGGAACTTGGTATTTCGCCATCACTTAATTGACCTCCTAGCTCTTCTGCTAATTGAAGAGCCTCTTCTTCAGTGAGCTGACTATCGCTGATTGGCGACTCTGCATTGGAATAGTCAGACACTGAACGCATTATTCATTCAATTTCTAATCTACATGATGCTCTTCGCGCCTTCCCCTGTTTGACTTCTGGTCGTTCTTTGCCATTAAAAAAGCACCCTATAGAGCTAGGGTGCTTGCTGGTCAACTTTTAATGAGCAAGCTGCCTTTGCAGCTTTGCATTCACTTTAAAAGTGAACGCCAAAGGGCCGGAATGGAACGTAATCACTCTGCTTGGGAGGCTGGTGACCCGTGTATTGCTGTTGAGGCAAACGAGGTGCTGGCTTAGCCACAGACTTATAAGTGAAGTGTACAGGCTTCACTGCATTTGCAGCCGCCGTAGCCAGGGGATTGACAGTTCTACTTCTGCTGCCTTGCGCATTGTCGCTCACCGCCACTTTTGTGCTGGCAAGCTCTCTCATCATATTGAATGATGATGTCATCATCCCAGCGTAAGAGTCGGCTGTACGCCAGTGAGGAACGATATCGGATCCGAACACCTCAGCGTATTCAGCACAATCAGTCAGGCTGTCAATCAAGGCATCGAAGCCTTCTTCTGCCTGAAGTTTGATGCTTTTCTGAATCTCTGCTTGGTTCAACGGTGCACGACCCAGCAGGTGCTTGAAGTTGAGTTCAATTCCACGCTGGGGAGCAACTGAGTGGAAATAATTATTTTTGTAGAACGGTGATTTTGCCAGTCCGTTAACAAAATCGCGCACTGTGATTTCACCATTCATCAGGCGAACTTCCAGCGATGTGCAGCGCTCGTTTTCCGTTGGCGGCAGGTTTCCATACACCTGTCTGTAAGAGGCAATGATTGTGCGCTCTAGGGCCTCACTGCTGCTTGGGTGATACTCGTCGAAGGTCACCTGATAGGGACATTCGCTGTGAAGCCTCGGACCAATGCCAAGGCCCATTTTGGAACATGTGTTGCGTTTGAACTCAGCGATGGATCCAGCAACAGTCCGATGGACTGTGTTTTTTCCAGCTTTGCTGGGCATCGAGTAGGACGCTGGCTTTGTACGGCTGGCAGCAGCCATCCCTTCAGGGCTTGTTTGAGTACTAAGCATGTTGAGAATTAGGGTTGAGTTAGATAATTCTATTCTCTCTCAAGCATGCCAGTCATTTCTTAGTGAAGTGACTTTTGATAGCCTGCTGGAGAGGAATCTGCACTGACCAATGCTTGTAAAAGCTGAACTTTTGGTTGATACCTATCTGATCACCAACATCTCGCTCGTTGATAGAGCCTGCCACCAACGTAACTAATTAGCTAATTGATACGTTCTCGAAGATGCAATAACTTACCCATATCTACAAACGTTTCAGGGTGATACCCGAATTGTTTGTGTGATGTTGGTAGGTAAAAAAAAGGTGGGCTTTCGCCCACCCCCTCCATCAAATCGAGAACATCAATCAGCTAAAGCTGAAAATCAGCCCAGGGAGTTGATGACGTAGTCGAGAAGCTGGTTGTAAGCGGTCAGAGCCTGAGCGCTCATGTCGCGAGGTGCACAACCGCGGGAGCGGATGTGAGCGAAACCTGCAACATAGGTACCAGCGTCGATGCTGAGTGCCTTGTACACTTCCTTCTGACCGTTGATTGCCAGCTCGTCCAGGGGGCCAGTGCCGCCGGTGACCAGGCAGTAGTTGATCAGACGCAGGTAGTGAACGAAGTCACGCTTGCACTTCTCTTTGCCTTCGGTGGCGCACTTACGGGGCTGACGGCCGGTGGCACCGTTGGGGTACTGAGCGTACACGGCGTCGACTGCTTCTTGAGCAACGGCGTCGTAGTTGCCGGCCAGCTTTTCAGCAGCCTCAAGACGTGCGGCAGCACGTTGGATGGAACCCTGAACCGACTCCATATCGGAGGAGGAAGGGAAGCGGGATGCGCTATCGGCTGCGCCGACGACGGTGGTGATGACGGACTTCATGATTGAAAATGGTTTTTTGAAGATTTATCGAAAAATCAACCTGTTGTTCAGCTGATGGCGCTGATCACCATGTCGAAGTAGCTAGCGGACTCAGCAGACAGGCTGGAGCAATCGCCAGAGGTCAGAGCCATTTTCTTGGCACCGCTGTTGGTGTTAGTGATCAGGGCACTAGCAGCAGCCTTCATGATGGCAACGGCGCGTGAAGCAGAACCGGTAGGAACGCCCAGTGCGGCATAGGTCTCGCGCAGGCCGTTGAGGCAACGGTCTTGCAGCACGGAAGCGTCACCGGCGAGCAGTGCGTAGCTCACGTAGCGGAGAACGATCTCACCATCGCGCAGGCAAGCAGCCATTTTGCGGTTGGTGTACACACCACCGTTAGGAGCGGTCAGTCCGGTGTTCTCGCAGCAGATGCCAGCGACAGCGTCAGAGACGATGCAAGCAGCGTTGGAGGTGATGGCGTTCACTGCGTCGAGACGCTTGTTGCCATCAGCAATGAAGCTTTTCAGAGAAGCGAGCTCGCCACCGCCAATAAAAGCGCCGCTGGAATCGGCGGATACGGCAGCCCGGGAAAATGCGTCGAGCATGGGGGTTGAGGAATACGTTGTTGAGGGAGATGCATTCCGCATCACGAGTGACTTTAACCATGCTTTTTTCCTGTTCTCTTCGGGCAAGCCTGTCAGGAAACACAAGTTGACAAAAACTTCTTCGGTGTTGATTTAATACGCTTCCCATCAGCCTGTGCTGGTTTCGCTAGGGGCTGTTTATGACAACTCCTTAAGCACTTGTTGGCAGGTCCACCTAAGGGGAACCCATGCTGCTGTATCAGCAAGTTCCTGAAGCAGTGGTCTTTGATCGGTGAGTCCCATGGCCAGGCAACCCCAGGCCGCAGCAATTCTTGATTTGGTGTATTGAGGGATGGTTTCAGCTAGTGCCAGGCGAACCAGATCACTGCGGTTGTTAATTTTTTGAAGGCTTACGACTGCTGTTAAATAATAGTGAGTGACGTAATCACTCCACAATTTTTCTTTGATCGTGTCGATGACTTGAAGCTTCTCAGCATCAGGCATTGCCATAAGGCTTGCTGCGCCACCATATTGACGCGCTTCATCACGATGTTGCAGGTTATTTTCGATGTCAGTGGGTTCCGCTGGGCACATCCATTCATCTCTCAGCTTTAAGGTTTGAGGATTGTCTTGTAAGAGACGTGTAATTGGATCAACGTATTGATTTGGAATTAGGCAATTTTTTTCTGGATCAACCAACTGGAATGCACTTTTAGCTCGAAGCGACATAGACACAGGAGCATTCACAAGGGCTTCTAATCGATTCACGTCTCCAGCATCTCCAAGATCGATGACCGCAGAACGGCGTCTGCCCGCAATTGGATCAGTGAGTTGAGGGATGAGATCGTCTAACCCCTTTAATTCACCATGAACTTTGGCTAGATAAGCTTTAGCTGCCCCGGCGACCAATGGGTTTGCATCACTGGCCTTGGCTTTGATTGCCTGCAGCCCTTTCGTGATTCCCATCCTACAGAGGGCTTGAATCACTGCTCTTTGTTGGATCGCCTCACCATTGAGTGTTGCTAATAATTTGTCATGATCTTGTTCTGAAAGTGGCGCACCAATCTTTGTAATCGAATCAATTGCATTGATGACGGCTGCTTCGTCGTCGCTTCTGAGCGCTTTAAATAAGTATGGAAGTGCTTTTGCATTCTTTCTTCTGCCTAAGGCATCAATTGCTTTTCGTCGTGTAATACGGTCGTATAGATTTTCTGGATTTAAGTCTGACGCTTTGAGCAGATATTCGAGTGAAATATCGGTATCACTTGCTCCTAGCCTTGTCGCCGCCATGTATTTATCAACCGGTCGCTCCAGAGTGTCTGGATCGGCAAGGATGACCGAGAGGGCACGCTCCTCAGATAGCCCCTCTACTAAGTTGTCAAACCTTTCAGGCATGTCATTGGTTGATTGATGAATACAATCTTATTTTGCAGAATAAGGTCTCTGCTGGAGGATTGTAGGATCTATCTATTAATTCTAGCACTCAACGGTTGTCCAGTCTTGCTTAACAATAGTTGCCTCTTAAGTCATGAGCTGGGCCTATGGATTGAGCCTTGTTCCATTTTGTTATAAATATTAAATGGCTGCGTCTGTTAGTATTCTTTCGTCTTTAGGTTTCTGTGATGCCAGTTTCTCCAGAAATTGAGCAGTCTCTTCATCGCTTTGTAGATGCTGTTAAAGAAAAAGCTACCGTTCAATCTCAATTAAATGAGATTACGGATCTCGAACAGCTTAAAACTATCGTCGCTTCAATTGATCCGATCATTACTGGTGCCGCTCTGATTCCTTATGAGCAGGCAACCAGTCCGCCCAAGATCACCATTGATTCTGGAATCTTGCAAGAACAAATACCTTGGAGGCTTTTGCGTTGCCCTGGTGGGCCGTTGGTTTTGCAGATGATCTGTAAAAACGTAAATTTTGCATTGTGGATTGAAAGTTGTTGATATGACCTCTTCTTCAATCAAGGAGTTTGTGGCACAAGTTGTCTATGATCACTCAATTGCTACGGGTCTAAAAGCCTGCGAGTCTGATCAGCAAATTGTCAACTACGCTTTTAAGCTTGGCTTTGATATCACATATCAGGATTGGTTGGCTTATGTTGAATCAGATAATGCGTGTTTGACGACAGCAGAAATAGAACGCATTGATAACGTTTCCCCTCAGCATTGGTCCTGGGCATTCCGTCGGGTTCAGTCATGGAGATCAATGCTGATGGATGGAGCATAAGCTTGCAGTTTACGCAAGCTTAGAATACAATGATTGAAACGATTCTTAGCTCGAGTATGGACTTGTCTGTTTCCAGCGCCCAACAGGATGCTGTTCTTGAATCGTTTATAACACTTGTGCGCAACGATTCTGAACTACAAGCACAAGTTAAAGCTGCTTTGAACCAGGATCAAGTTATTGATATCGCGGCCTCATTGGGATACTCATTTGATTCAACTACTATTTTAAGAAAGTGGAGCAAGCATACTGACTTCTCACAAGATACTTGGATGGGCTGGTTCGGGGAATAAATCCGAGCTTAACTGTTAATATCTGAATATCTTGTTTGTTTATTCCCTTTTTTTGCCCAATATGTAACTAGCTTTTCACCCCCTGGCCTTGGTACTGCTGCTGTTGCTCGTAATATTTTAAATGTACGGTTGGGTCCCATGGGCCAATTCCCAACAGCTTTTACTGATCTAATTTTTCCACCCATTATTTTTAGGCACTCTTCAAACTTTTCCAGTTGAGTTTGGTCAACAGTTTCAAACATAAAATCGCTGCCCTCGCAAATTAAATGATGAGAGCGAATCCATGCCTTCATTTGTTTATCTGCTTCAAGCATTTTTCATTTTAAGTGATTAATCCAGCTATCATTAATCATTTGGTCTAAATATTGGATTCGTTTAAATTTTAGTAGCCCATGCTCAGATCCCCACACCTGTTGGTCTGTTTTCGGGTCGTATCCTCTGTCTCGACTAATCCATGTTTCTTGATTGACCTCTACTTCGCTGACTAAATAAGTCATTTTCCCATCACGAGGTACTAGACATTTTTTGCCAGGTTCAACTTTGCCAACATATTTACCATCATTGACATATTCGAAGTGCATTGCACATCCACATCTTTCGTTCATTGATAAGCCATTTACTCCTTCAAGTATGTCAGGGTTTTTACCTGCGCCAGCTAATCTTTTGGGCTTCTGAAAGCCATAATTTTCCATCACAAATAAATTTTCTCTGCAGGTTAACTTGTGAATGCCTTGACGATATGGATCCCAAGGGGCGTAATCATAGCACTGCTCTGAATAAAATCCCGGAGCATTAAATACCTCCCATGGCAATGGACGGAAGTAGATATTAATTCTCGCGAAATCTTGCGGGTTTTGTTGAGACTGTTCCAAATTGTCGTAGACGCCGGAAAGAGTTTTTGCAAACTCCAATAGTTTTGTATTGTCCATTGCCTAATCCTAGGATTGTAACCGACGAACTTCCGAGGCAAATGATGCTTGTAAAATGCCTGATCCCGCTGATGTTTTAAGAATTGAAGATCGGCACCTTACGTTCTCAGATGCAAACCAGATCCGTTCCTCTGCAATTGATTGTTCATATTGCGTCGTTAGAATGAATGTTCCGTCATCCAAAAAACGATATTTTGATTTTGCAGTTTCTGACTCTGCGTATCCAACGCTCCTTAATAATTCACCTGATGAATCACTTTTAGAAATGGGGACGATAATGCAACTTCCTTGTGAAACTTCAGATGGATCATCAGGTTCCCAATCACTATCTGCTGACCACTCCATTCGGAATGGAGAAGTTATTGTTGAACTATTAGATTCTGAATTTGGATATACTGAATCAACTAACTGCTGAACTCTACTGTCGTTTATATCAATTTTTTCAATTGTAATCTCGCTTAGAACATCTTCGAAATATTGGAACGCAAGTGAATGACCTGATCGCATCGACCGCCACTGGCCTTCACTTTGAGCAACGAATTGCTCAATATTCATTTGATCGATTAATTCCGGAGATGATACGGTCATCCAATGCAGGACGGTTGTTCTGCATCATGTTAACCATAGAGTCGATCATCATGGACATAGCCATTGGCTTGGATGACACAGACTGATGAAAGGCTTTGTCTTGATTGGGTTGTTCGCTTGATGTAGGGCGAAGAATCGGCATTTGACAAACCCTTTTCAGGGTTGATTTGTTTTCGAATGAAGTAGGGATTAAGGTTTTCCCCATAACCAATTATCGCTGAAAGCAGTGATTGGCTATGGGTTTTTGCCTTAGGTTTAAGCCTTCGTAATAGAAATGATTTTGCCGCCTTGTGCAAGGATGCTTCGAATGGTGCTCGACATTGAGCTTTGCATTACAACAGACTTTTGCACTGCCCGCCGGTTTCCACCCACTTGACGCCGTGAGGTCCAGTTAATTGTGAGAGCCTCGCTATTTCCAACACTCTTTCTTTCCAGAATGGTTGGCGACTGATTCGTACAAATACTGTTGAGCAGTGCCGATTCTTTTCTTGCACCATCGTACCCAGCATATCCAGCATCAGTTACGCTTGCACGAGTGTAGAAATTTGTTTGCCCACCTACAATTGAATTAGTTGCCCTGTTGTATGGCACTGTATCAATACCAAAAGATGCCAAATACTCTTCACTATATGTATAACTTGCCATTTCGGCTTCATAGCCTTCGGTCTGAAGAAGTCGGACGTGCTCCATAACTTCTGCTTGATTTCTAGGTGGCCTACCCAAAAGATGCTTGAAATTCAGTTCAACAAATTTGTAGGGACTATTGGGCGCCAAAAATAATTGTTTATAGGTTTCGGATTGAGCCATTGCTGTCACCATGGCTTGAACGGTCAAATCACCGTTCATAAACAAGGCCTCGATTGACTCATTTTTATCAAGCTCCATCATGTGCCGGTTGCCGAAAACCTGGCGATAGGCTTGCTGAATCACTTCAGCTGCGTGGCTGGTGTCAATGTTTGCTTTTGAAGCAAGAGTTGTTGTGGTTGTCATGTGTCGAGGAAGTAAAAAAATAGAGGGTCTCTTTCGCTGAAACCCTCTAATAAATTTGTTGGTTTTGGTTTACATCACTTCTGTGATGGATACAATTTTTCCGCCTCTTGCATGGATGTATTTCATTTGGCTAGACATGTCTTTGCCTGAAACAAGATAGGTGCTTCCAGACGTTCTTTGTCTAGACATTGCTGTCTGATTGGCAACAACAATTCTGAAGCGTTTTTTGGTCGGATCTGGTGCACCTGATTGTGTGCCAGTGCGATTAATCCGTGTCGTTGTACTGCTCCAACCTTTGGGAACAGTTCCTGTCGCGACGGATCGCACAAGTGATGAACTGCTCAAAACAGTGTCACTCGCCGCAAATCCTTCGGCGAGGCTTAAGTGCCGATTAAAGGCAACCTGTGAACGTCCACTTTCGCTCAGAATCCTTGCGAAGGGAACAGTATCTTCGCCGAACACACTTTGGTACTCTTCCGAATCCACATAACTTGCGATTTCTGCTTCATACCCCCCCTCAGCGAGAATTTGGGTGTGTGCGCTGACTTCGGCCTGAGACTGTGGTGCCCTTCCAAGGAAATGCTTGAAGTTCAGTTCAATGAACCGATAAGGTGCATTTGTTTCAAAGAAGCGTTTTTTGTATTCCGCGGAAAGTCCAATAGCACGAACCAACTCGCGAGTACTCAAATAACCATCGATAAACTTACTTTCAGCAGAAAGTGCTCTTTCAAACTCCATGAGATGAGGATTTCCCATCACCTGTTTGTAGGTTGCCCGAATGAGGGTATTGAGTTGATCGGTTGAGTCGCCTGGGCACCGCTGGTATGTTTCTTGCTCCCTTTGTCCAAGACCAAAGGTCACATATGAATCACCACGGAGGGGCGCACTGTCTTTGCCAGAGGTAATACCAGGCTGTTTGCCATCGAAGCGTCCTTTTGCAAAGGTTTTGCTTGGAATGACACCAACAGCTTGACTCGGAACGCTGATCCTTGGTGCCACTCCGCTGGCAAGACTTCTGGTTAGCGCTGGACTACCGCCTCTTGCGCTGTCGCTACCTGCGAAACTTTTTTGCAGAGCTGCCAGCATTGGGAATGCTGCAGTTGAAAGATCAGCTGGTGAGTTCCAGGATCGTGCGTAAGGAACGATGTCGCTTCCAAAGACTTCAAGATATTCAGCTGAGTCGACGATGCTATCGATTACAGCGTCATGGCCTTGTTCAGCAAGCAGAGCAATCTTTGATGTGATTTCTGCTTGACATTCAGGAGCTCTACCGAGCAAATGTTTGAAGTTAAGTTCAACACCTCGTTGAGGTGCTACTGAGCTGAAGAAACGAGATTTGTAGAAACTTGATTTTGCAAGCCCTTTGATGAATTCTCTGACGCTCAGTCTTCCATCTTTGAGCTGAACTTCGAGTTCAGTTGAACGCTCAAAATCCATCACATGAGCGTTGCCAAACACTTGGCGATATGCAGCTGCGATGACTTCGTTTAGAGAGTTTGAGTCATCGGGGCTGTAACACTCCGTGGTTACTCGATGCGGGCAATCTTCGTGGCTCCTTGGACCCACTCCAATTGCCATGCTGTCGCATGATTGCTTCAGAAACTCTCCAATTGTGAGAGCAGGTTTTGATGCACCCTGGTTTTTCCTTTGAAAACCAACGGGATTATTCCATTTTGACGTTGCACCGAAGCCGAGTGAAGAAGCGTTGCTAGCCATGATTTGCGTCGAGTTGAGGGATTGAGGGGGTGATGTGGGAAGAGTGCTAACTGTGTCTTATGTCACTGGTGTAATGCTTGCAATTTTTCCGCCTTCCTTGTGAATTCGTTTGAATTGCTCCGAAAGTTTATCGAACGGAACATAGTAAATTCGATTACTTCTTGTGTATCTAGAAACTCTTTTTAGGTTGCTTGTGCTGTAGCCGGTGACTTCGATCTTGTAGGTTTGTCCTTGATCGCTTGCTCCGGCTCCCAATCGAGTTGCTGCATCCTCGAGATTCTTCGATGGACGGAAACTCCAGCCAGTTGCTTCTGTTGAGGATGGTGGGACCACCGCAATGGGCCTGTTCTGATAAGCAGAGCCTCCAAGCTTGCTACTAATGCCAGCTAGATCACCCTTCAAGCTGCTGCTGCTATTTCCTCGAAGAAGTTGGAAACTCCAGGTGAATTCCTGCATCGTCCCACAACTTTCGGTTTTCCAACCACGTTGGTAAGGGACAATCCATTCACCAAAAGTATTTTGATAATCAGATGAATCCAGGTAACTATCGATATCTGCTTCATAGCCGGCGCTATCTAACCGATCTGCGTGGCTGCGCATCTCGTCGTAGCTTTCTGGGGCCCGGCCCAGTAGGTGCCGGAAGGCTAGTTCGATGTATCTGTATCGAGCACAGGTGTCGAAGAATCGGCTGCTGTAGAGAGAGCTCTTTGCAATTCGTCGAACCATTTCGCGAACACTGATTTCTCCCAACTTGAATTGAGACTCAGTGATGACTTGTCGCTCACTGTCCATGACATAGGCGTTCCCAAGCACTTGCTTGTAAACAGCCCTGATGATCTGCTCCTTTTTGGCGTCGTCATCGCCTGGGATCAGTTCTAGAGGCGCTTCACTCTCTTCTGAGAAGCGTTCGACCCCGAGGAGCGAAGCAGGACCGAAGGGCATGAAGGTTCTCGCATGTCGCCTAGCAATACTCGGTCACTGCCCCTGTTTGAGGACGGGTTCTTTATAAACCTCAATCAACCGTGACCAAACATTGCTGTATATTAAGCTTGTTTGGCTTAGTCGCGCTGGGTGTCGGCTACGTGTTATGGATCACATCGTGTTTTCTTTCTGATTGCGCAGGCTCTCAAGGCTCGTTCTCGTTGTTGATCTTGTGTATGGATTCCAGCAATCTAGTTCCATCACAGATCTGCCAAGCAAACTATCGATTTTGTCTTCAAGGCCTTTGCACAGTGAAAAATCTGCACCTTTGATGGATTCAACTGTGTCGAGTGCTGCACCCTCAAGATCTGCACCTCTTAGGTCTACTAAATCCATTTCGCATGTGCCGAAACGGGTGTTGCGGCACATAGCACCTCGCATCGTTGCTGATCTAAGATCCGAGCCTGCAAGAGACACATTGTCTAATAATGCCCCACTTAGATTTGCACCACTAAGATAAGCACCGAGGAGTACAGCTCCACGTAAATCAATGCCTCTTAAATCAGTGTTGTTTAAATAAACCCCACTTAGCTTGGCACCTGGCCCTATGGCTCCTGATTTTGTGATGTCAAAGTTTTCTGGTGTTTTTGTAGCATCGTCATAGAGGGCTAGTCTTAAATCAGCCCCAGCAAGATTACATTGGCTTAAATCGGCACCCCTTAAATCACTCCGGCATAGCTTTGAATCTGTTAGGTCTAGCTCACCGAGGTTTTTGTTTCGCCAATCAGCACCTCTAGCATCTTTGTTGCTCTGAATTGTTTCAGGCTCGCAGAGTTCTGGTTCTGACCATGATTTCAAGTCCAGCAGGCCAGTGTCTGACATCTGATTAAGTAGCACTTTCTAGCCAAAGTCTAGAACATTGCTCTTGCTGAATATCGTCGTGATTCACCATGCGATCTTTGGTCGTTTCCGTCTGCTTTTTTATTTGAGACTTGTTCCGGCTCTTGAATGGGAAAAGCTGATGCAACAAATTGGCTGCATCAGCTTTTTCTGTAGTCTATTGGCTATTTATTGACTACTAAATTGCATCTCAGAGATGCTTCAGCGCCATGTTTTTGTTGTTTTGGGCTGATACATCGATTGAAATGCTCTCGATCTCGGGTCTGTTACGGCCGACGAATACTTGAAGCCGCTCACGTCTCCACCTTTGGCCGAGCTTAGGTTCCGGGCAGCAGCAAATTCCATGACCAGTTGGCTCCGACCTTCGACGATGGTGTCGGATGCGGCATTTCCTGTTGAGACTCTGCCAAGGTTGACAAAAGTCGAGCAATAAGACCCAGCTTCCGAATTCCATGCACGGAGGTATGGAACAGTGTCTGTCCCGAATACCTCTAGGTATTCACCTGATTGAGTGATGCTGTCAACCATGGCATTAAATCCTTGTTCAGCAATCATTGCAATGTATTTGCTGACTTCTGCTTGGTTGCGTGGGGGGCGTCCAAGCAGGTGCTTAAGACTTAGCTCAATACCACGTATGGGAGAAACTCGAGAATAATATTTCTCCTTGTAGAGGTCTGATTTTGCAAGGCCTGCCACAAAATCCCTGATATTAATTTCACCATTGCTTAGCCTTGATTCAAGCTCATTTGAGCGTTGTGAGGAATTAGGCCTTAGGTTTCCATAAACTTGTCTATATGCCGCTTCAATAGCCACCTGCAGTGATTCCTGGCCGGTGCTTGCATACTGGTCAGCGATACTGCTGAATGGACACTCTGAATGAAGTCTTGGCCCAATGCCAAGGCCCATCGCTGAGCAGTGGTTTTCTTTGTATTCTTGAACAGTTTTCGCCGCTTTACCAGTTCTTGGCATTAATTTGCCAGTTGAAATTTCTTCCCGATAGCGATTAATCGCGGTGTTTTGGCGTGATTTCGCAGCGTTGTTGGCCGCATATGACACGCGGTCTTCACTGGTGAAATCCCGTGTCGGTTTGATTACGACCATGGTGTGGTGCTTTCAATATCACTGCTCGACTTTAAGTGTCCTCCTCGGTGCCAGTTCGCTCTTCTTCGTTGTCCGCAACAAATTGTTTCGTCCGTTCCGGGTCTCGTTTAATTGTTCTGATTGTTCATGTCGGTTGTGTCACGCTTGATTTAAGTGTTTGTTTGTTATATTTTAGAAAAGGTCTCTTCATTTTTAATGTGCTTGACTTCCATTTTGTTGAGTTGAGCACATGAATCGCTATGTTTTTTTAGCCTGTTTTTGTGTTAGCTCAAATGGTCTTTTGTATTAGTGCTTAGGCTCTTCAATTATCGCGTTGAGTAAATCTCTCCAATGATTGCAATTGCAATTCTTGTTGCTTCTAGGCCTCCAATCGCGGCAAGTATTAGCCATATTTTTAGTGCCCATTTCGGCGTGTGTTCCGTCTTAGGTGCGTTGTTCGTTTGCAGCCCCTCTTTCCACTGAGCATCTCGCCATTTGGCATCGTAGCGCGGTAATTGTTGAGAAATTGGTCTTTCGCCCTCAGGTGCGCCAGGAAGGGTCCGTGCTCGTTGTGTTGGTATTGCGTCGTATCCAAAAGCTTGCATGTATTCCTCGCTATTCAAGATCTCATCAATAAAACTGCTGAAACCTTTTTCGCCGATGAGAATTGACCAGCTGATTTTCTCGCTTTCCCCGTGCGTTGGTCGACCCAGTGCTCTGCCAATGACCTGCTCAACAAGGCGATAGTTGGTGTTGCAGGCTACATACCCTTCTTGAAACCGCCGTGACAGGAGTAGCCCGCGAACAAAATCACGCGCTGTAATGCTCCCATTGCGAAACTGCGACTCAAGGTTGATTTCCCTGTCGTAGCCCATTGCATGGAAGAAAATTTGCCGGTAGGCCTGCTCAATTTGTGCGCTACGACTTTTTTTGCATTCAATGTTCGCGACGTTCTGCTCCGCTGAGAGCCCGCGCAGTGCTGCAACGCGTTGGTTTTGGCTTGCGAGGGGGTACTCCAGCAATTGAAGCGCCATCGGTAAAAATGCTTACTCGTCTATTTGGATTCTCGATGGTTAGGCGGCTTAGGCGATGGTGCCTTCGTGTCTCTTCATCACGTTTCGAATCGTGTTGCTGATGTGGTCGAGTGTTTCCCCTAGGGCCTCGGCTTGGTTGTTTGAGCTGAGTTGTGCATAGGCACGCGTCGAGTGATGGCGAAGGTGTGACAGCGCTCGCAAGAGTGCCGGTACAGGTACATCAAGAAGTGCATAAAGCTCGGCTAATGCCACCATCCCTTCTCGGTCGGTGATCTCCGTGCGCTTTAGAGCTATTCCGTAAAGGCTGACGCGCAAAAAATGAAAACAATCTCGCCAGCAAGCGTCTGCACGCTCTTGAGGGTGGAGTTTTCCGCCCGGCTTGACCAGGGCCGGCTCATCTTTGAGTAAAGCCGATCGCGACCGGTCCACTAATGCAGGGAGTTCTTCTTGCAGATTGACCAGTGCTCTTGGATCAGTCCCTGACCAGCGGCAGCAATGCAGTAATTCATCCTTGGTGAGCAATCGTTGATCACGGTCTGCTATTGCAATGATCTGCCGCAGCTCTGGCGGGATGGCGTCGTCGTGGTCGAGTCCGCACACCTTTGCTTGCTTTGCCAAAGCTCTGATCTGGTTTGAATTCGCCGTTGTCATGGTGATGCTTGCTCCGAAGGCTTTTTCGGCATCACTGGGCATGCCGTGAGCCAGCCATGGCGTTCTAGGTAGAAAGCCCAGACGATCTCACCTCCAACGCCAGGGCAGATCTCTTGCATGGCCTCCGAGAGCACCGGGCTGATGCCGAGGTGTTCCAACAAAGCTCCTGCATCGCTTGCCGATGCGACCACGGCCGATCGGATTGCGGCCCCCACCACCCAGGTCAGACGGGTCGATTCAAGGGCGCAGCTGTCGCTTTCGCAGGCCAAGAGAATGTTCCCTGGTGTTGGCATAGCGGCGTAGGTGTCCTGCCAGAGCGTCAGATCATCGGGCTTTAGGTTGAGCCGCAAAACTTGTTCATTGATGGTGTGGAGCTGTTCGTTCTCCTTCCCGAGGTTCTCCATCAACGACTTAAGGCTCGCCTGTGGTGATTCGTTCATCGCTCGACTCAGGCCTAGCCAATTTTATCGGTGTTGTTTGAAGGCACCCCCCGTACGAACAGGTGTTGCCACAAACGGGAGAGAAAAACGTTCTGGACAAGCTCTGGACGATCGATACCATCGGGCCGTCTCGGTGCTTGTCCTATGGCTGCAGGTGAATCCAGTTCCGCGATGGTTCAGCAGCTGAGTCGACAGCTTCATGCTGTGAGTGAAATTGCCGAATCGCTCACGCTCCGCATGCTGGCGTTGGAAGAGCGTTTTGGTCAGATCGAGAGTTCTTTCAATAGTGCAGCTCATCAATCGGATGATGATGACGATTCCCGACAGTTGTTGGTTGAGAGCAGTGATCGCCTGAAGCATCTCCAAGGTCTGCTGGATGACATGGCTTCTGTTGACGCCAATGCCCATAAAGGTGTTGATGAACCAGAGGTGCCAACCAGTAGCAGTCCCGCCATTGAGGACGATTTGATGGAGTCGGAAGAACAGCTTGAGGGTGATCTCCACGAGACGGTGTACGTGGATGATCCCCAGATTGATCATCTTGAGGAGCAGCAGGAGCTCATCAGCCATGAAGGCCACGATGATCAAATTGATCTGCTGAGTGCCTAGGCCTCGTGTTCAGTTGTCCAGGTCAAGAAGGCGCACGCGGAACCGTGCCACTTGTCGGGCTTGCTTTGGTTCGGACTGCACAAAAGGATGGTCTTCGAGATGTTGGAGCACGGTCTCGATCCGCTCCTCGAGCGATTGATTGTCGAGCTCACCAGCTTTGAGACAGCGTTGCCAGGCGGGATCGAACACCATGGCGAATCCATCGGCGTTATTGAACTGGCGATCGTCGTTGATCGGAACAGGGATCAAGGAGCGATTCAGCGAAATGCCAGGACCCAGATTTGAACTGGGGACACGGCGATTTTCAGTCGCCTGCTCTACCAACTGAGCTATCCCGGCGCATTGTCTGCGCGACCTGCGAATCTTAAATCACGGCGCGACGCGGAGGCGCGTTCTCGCCAGACAGATCACCCCTCGGGTGACAATTCCAGATGTATGCAGGGCGTCATGGGCGGCCATCACTGTGGCTCCGCTTGTGACGATGTCATCCACCAGCCACACTTGCGCGTCCTTCGACCTGAGGGTTTGCCACGGTGGGAGCTCAGGGTGGTTTGTCTTCAGCACCTCGAAGCTTCCTCGTTGATTGAGCAGCCTCTGGCTGCGGTTGAGGTGGTGTTGGCCAACGGTGGGGCGGCATCGTTTGAGCACAGGCACCCTTGGTCTCTTGAGGCTGCTGCACAACAGGCTTGGAAGAGGATTGGCACGGGCCTCTGCCTTCCACCCAGGGATGGGAATCAGAAGGGTGCGCTCTGAGAGCGTGGTGCTGATCCCCCGGAAGATGCTGTCCAGAGCGGCACGGTCTGGTGTTGAGCGCAGGCGCAAAATCATCCGCCTGAACTCAGACTCATACCAGCCTGCAGCCCGCCAGGGCATCGGCTCTGACCCCTGCAGCCCGCCCTGGTTCAATCCGAGTTGTTGCCAGCACCTCTGGCATAGGCGTTCCTGATCAGGAGCGAAAGGCTCTGGTTTCTGGCAATGCCAGCAGATGGGCTGAATGAGCAAATCACTCAGGCAGCGTTTCAGGGAGATCAGCAAGGGATGGCAACCGGCGTTGCCGTCAGGATTCCCCGCTTTCTGCTGCTGCCGGCATGGCCCGGAGCATCGCGACCATCGTGCGATGGGCGTCTTCGCTATCGGTGAGGGTGTGATCGAAGGGAATGCTGACCGGCTGACCGTTCACATCCAAGACCATGGCCTCGGTATTCACCTCCGTCATCTTGGCTGCTGTGGCATTGGTCAGACCGCCGTAGTGATGGGCGTACCGCAGGACTGCATCGCTGTGGTCATCGTTCATGTGACGACAGATGCGTTCGCTTACAGCTGGGGTGAGCGGATCGGCGGCCATAGAAAAACTTGGGTGAAGAGGAAAAGGTCAGCTGAAACGCTGCCAGAGCAGCAGGGCCAGGCGGAAACCGCTGAATCCAACGTATCCGGCCAGCACGATGAACAGCCCGATGGAAAGTACTTCGCGAAGTCGGTTCGGCAAGGGCTCATGAAGGCGCACTCGATTCTCCCTTGGAAACCATCGATTCTTCACCCATCTGTTGCAGAGCATCCAGCGCCAGCCGTGCAACGCCTGCGGCTGGGGGCAATGCACAACTGCGGATCGGCATCTCGAGGACGCGTTCCCGGATCCGTCGCCATTGCGGATTACGGGCTCCCCCGCCCAGTGTGACAAGGCGTTTCGGCGCTGGTGCACCCAGCTCGGTGAGCTTGGCCCACCCCTCGGATTCGATTCGGCTCATTCCTTCGAGCAGAGCTTGGAGGTAGAGGGCATCACTAACAGGACGAGGCGTGAGCACGGCGTCCATCTCCGAGTCATCAACAGGGAAGCGTTCCCCCCGACCGATCAGCGGACGCAGCTCGAACCCACTGTCGTGATCAGGATCAATTTGACGACTGAGCTCTGCCAGGTCGATGCCTGGAAAGCACTGACGCAAAACTGCACCGCCACTGTTTGAGGCGCCTCCTGCCAGCCAACGGCCACCGACGCGATGGGTCGAGGTGCCAGCCCCACTGCTGAGGGGGCGATCTGTGAAGCGTTTGAGCACCAGGGTGCTCCCCAACACTGTGATGCCCTCGTCGTCAGCGGCATCAGCCGTGAGAACAGCCGCATTCGCATCGGTGGTTCCCGCAATTAGCTTCACTTGTTCAGGCAAACCGAGCTGGCTGGCCAGCTTCGGTGCGATCGTGCCGAGGGGTGTTCCACTAGGACGGATTTCGGGCAGCGCGTCCTGCCAGGGCTGATGTTGGAAGGTGTCCGGCCACTTGTTCGCGGTCAATGACCAGCCGAGACGGAGGTTGTTGCCTTCTTCTCCGTATTGCCAGTTCTGCATCAGCCAGCCTGTGATCCAGTCGGCTTGATGACGTAGCAGCAGCGGTGACGGATGCTGTTGAATCAAGCGCAACGCACGGGCCACGCTGCCGCTCGCGCTGGCAGCAGGCCCTCCGTGAGGCACTAGCGTTGCAATCGTGGTGAGGTGTTCAGGGCAGGCCAGGTTGTAAGGCAGGGCATCGCCCAGTGGCCTGCCGTCGTCTCGGCAGGCCAGAAGGGTGCCTGAGGTGCCATCCACAGCGATTGCCGCCACTCGCGTGCGGTAATCGCTGGGAATGGACTCAACCAGTTGGGTACAACCAACGATCCAGTCCTGTGGATCATTCAGTCCTCGGCGATAACCAACGGCTTTGCTGAACAGCAGGTCGCACTGCTCATTCAGGACAGCAACACGCACACCACTGGTGCCCAGATCAATTCCGAGCACCAGCTGATCGCCCATGTTGCGATCAGGCGTTGCGCAGTTCCGCTGCCTTGGCATCCACGTCTTCCCAGGGTGCCTTCAGATCGTTGCGGCCAAAGTGTCCGTAGGCCGCGGTGTTCTGGTAGAACCGCCCACCACGCTGCTGTGGCAGGTTCCGAAGATCGAAGGATTCGATGATCGCTCCGGGGCGCAGATCGAAGTGTTTCTGCACCAACTCAGTGAGAGCATCGTTCGCGAGCGCACCGGTGCCAAAGGACTCCACAAGAATGGAAACGGGCTTCGCCACACCGATGGCATAGCTGAGTTGCACCTCAGCGCGCTCGGCAAGCCCAGCGGCCACTAGGCACTTGGCGACATAACGCGCTGCATAGGCCGCAGAGCGGTCCACCTTGGTGGGGTCTTTGCCGGAGAAAGCACCACCACCATGGCGGGCGTAACCGCCATAGGTGTCGACGATGATTTTGCGTCCTGTAAGCCCGGCATCGCCTTGCGGCCCTCCCACCACGAATTTGCCGGTTGGATTCACCAAATATTTGGTCGTTTCGCGACTCGGTTTCAGGGCTAGATCTGCGGTGGCGGGTTCCACGACGTGGGTCCAGAGGTCTTCGGTGATGCGCTCACGGATTCCTTGTTCGTCGCTGATTCCTGCGACCTCTTCGGTGTGTTGCGTGGAAATCAGGATGGTGTCGATCGCCACCGGTTTGTCATTGTCATAGACCACGCTCACCTGTGTTTTGCCATCAGGCAGCAGGTAGGCGAGTGTGCCGTTGTGGCGCACCTCAGCCAGCCGTCGTGATAAACGATGGGCCAGGCTGATGGGGAGGGGCATCAGCTCTGGCGTTTCATTGCACGCGTAGCCAAACATGATGCCTTGATCACCTGCACCGACCAGGTCGAGAGGATCCCCCGCGTGGTCATCGGCTTCATTCACACCCTGAGCAATGTCAGGTGACTGCTGATCGAGTGCGACCAAAACGGCACAGCTGTTTGCATCAAATCCACCAGCCCTGGCTCCGCTGTAACCGATCTCTTTGATCACATTGCGAACCAGGTGGATGAAGTCAACCTGGGCCTTGGAGGTGACCTCGCCGGTGATCATGCACAAGCCGGTATTCACAACCGTTTCGCAGGCGACCCGGCTGGAGGGATCCTGAGCGAGAAGGGCGTCGAGTACGGCATCACTGACTTGATCGCAGATCTTGTCTGGATGGCCCTCCGTCACAGATTCGGAGGTGAAGACGTATCGACTCATGACCTTCGGTAATTGCCCGGGACTGTAAGGCGTCACCACCTCAAGCCTTCTTGGACCGGCCCGCGATCGTGAGTTCACTCCAGTGATGAATCAGGTGCTCATGTGCTGTGAGCTCTGGACACTGGTGCCAGCCGGCTACGTAACCAAGGGTGATGCCGATTCCGGCTTGTCGTGCCATCAGAAGATCTGTATCGGCATCTCCAATCAGGGCGCAATCTTCCACTTTCAGATGCAGTTGTGAGCAGAGGCTCTGGACGGCGCCAGGATCAGGCTTGGTGGGGTGGTTGTCTGCACTCCAAATATCGGAAATGCAGTGACCGAGGTGATGCGCGTCGATGAAGTGTTCGATGCCAGATGTTGTGTCATTGCTGATCAATGCGCACACCACACCTGCTTCATTGAGTTCCCGTAGAAGCTCTGCAGCTCCTGGAAGGAGTGCAGCAGAGTTGGTCGTGGAGCTCTTGGCTTCTTGGCGTTGGTCTACCGCATTGAAAATCTCATCGGCCAAAACCAGTGCGCGTGGCCAGCCGAGCTGCATTTGGCAGAAAACGGTCGCGGTGCTCAGCAGGTTGTGCTGCCGAGAGGCAACGGCCAGAGTTCCGTCGGGAGTCACCCCAGATTCACAACGGCCATAGGTTCTTGCCAGAAGGTCGTGGAGTTCGCTGAGCTCGCGATGGGAAGCGCCCATCGTTTGGAAGCGTTCGATGGCTTCCGTGATACGAGCGTCTGCAAGAGCAATCAGGAGAGGCTCGCTGTGGGAAAGGGTGCCGTCCTTGTCGAACAGCACCCCTTGAATCAAGCCGAGCGAACGGCCGTTGAGTTGGAGATGAGCCACAGGCTCAGACACCTCAGATCATCATTGAGCCAAGAGACTCTTCACCTTCTTCAGCCTGTTCCAGCAGCATTTGCTTGTAACGGGCTGCCATTTCCTCGGCTTTGTCGAACACCTTCTGAGGATCGGTGAGCATGTCGCCGGGTTCGGGCTCAAGGGCCTTGGTGGAGAGGGAGATGCGACCGCGTTCAGCATCGAGGTCGATGATCATCACCTTCATTTGATCATTCACATTGAGCACGGAGTGCGGCGTCTCGATGTGCTCGTGACTGATCTCGGAGATGTGCAGCAAACCGCTCACACCGCCGATGTCGATAAAGGCGCCGTAGGGCTTGATGCCACGAACCGTGCCAACAACGACTTCGCCAACTTCCAAACGGTTCATCTTGCGCTCGACCAGCGCACGACGGTGGCTGAGCACGAGGCGGTTGCGCTCTTCATCCACCTCAAGGAACTTCAGTGGCAGGAAGTCGGCGACAAGCTCTTCCTTGGGCTTGCGGGTGCTGATGTGAGATCCAGGGATGAATCCGCGCAGACCTTCAACTCGAACTAGCGCACCGCCGCGGTTGGTGGCGAACACTTCCGAATAGATCGTGGCGTCTTCTTTCTGCAGCTGACGCACACGTTCCCAAGCGCGTTGATATTCGATCCGACGAATGGACAGCGACAGCTGACCATCTTCGTTTTCTTCACTCATGATGAAGAACTCCCGGATTTCACCGGGCTGGAGCACGTCGCTCAGGCCTTCAACACGATTGATCGAAACCTCTTGAAGAGGCATGAAGGCCGCTGTTTTGGCACCGATGTCGATCATGGCGCCTTTCGACTCGAGCGCGAAGACCGTTCCGTTGACGATGTCGCCAGGCTTGAAGTTGTAGTCGTACTTGCTCAGCAGCGCGGCGAACTCGTCGAGCGTGAAACCAGCGCTGTCCATGTCCCTGCTGGCAGCCCTGCTGCTGGGGTCATCAGCGGTCGGGATGTCTTCAGGAATGCTGAGGTCTTCATCCGTGCCGAAGTCAGCTTGATCAGCTGCGCCTTCAACCACTGCGTCTGACGCGGATGCGACGGCTTCAGCGGAGTCCACTGCAGAGTCCTGGGAAGGATCTGTGGGCGTGACAGTCATGGAGCGATGGCGGTCTGTCCGATGGACAGAGCGAGAGAAACCGAGACAGGCCCGCCGACCTGAATCGAGCAATCGCCCATTTTACAGGTTGGCGGCCAGGATCAAATTGCTGCGGTTAATTCTGTCTTCGAAGCATTGATGCCTTCGAGAGTCGCCACGAAATCACTCACGCCGCTGAATTGGCGATAAACGGAGGCAAAACGGATGTAAGCCACTTCACTAATCAGTTTGAGTTGCTCAAGCACCAGTTCTCCGATGTCACTGCTGGAGACTTCCCGTCCACTGCGTTGTTGCAGGCTGAGTTCAAGCTCCTCAACCATGGTTTCCAGTCGTTCAGGAGAAATACCCGTTTTTTCGCAGGCACGACTCAAACCATGCAGCAGTTTGCTGCGGCTGAATGTTTCGCGATGTCCGTTCCTCTTGATCACCGTGATGGGAACGGTTTCCACCCTTTCGTAGGTGGTGAAGCGAAATTCGCAATTGAGACATTCCCTCCTGCGTCTCACACTTCTTCCACCATCGGCGGCTCTGGATTCGAGCACCCGGCTATCGGTGTTTTGGCAAGAAGGGCACTGCATGCCCGCAAATTCGCGTTACTGAGTGAATTGTACGTGTTGCGTCCACCCATGACCGCTTGAGCTTGAATTCACGCTGTTTGACATAAAAAAAGCCCCGCTAGATGGCGGGGCTACAGGGATTACTTGCCGATCTTCGGGGGATCGCGAAAGGCGATCGCAAAGAACAGGGTGGCAATCGCAAGAGTGAGGATGAGGATGTAAGCGAAGCTTTCCATCGGTTATCTCCTAGAGGGCGATTAGCTGAGGGGGGTGCCTGCCGGGGGCACAAAGCCTTCGGGCAGACGACGGGTGGAGCGATCTCCCAGTTTCTGGAAGAGACCAAATTCCACCTGTTCGCCGAGGTCTGGGTCAATACCAGCGAACACGTCGCGGTACAGGGTGCGAGCACCGTGCCAGATGTGGCCGAAGAAGAAGAGGAGTGCGAAGGTGGCGTGACCGAAAGTGAACCAGCCGCGGGGGGAGCTGCGGAAGGTGCCGTCAGAGTTGTAAGTCTCCCGGTCGAACTCAAAAGCTTCACCCAATTGAGCCTTGCGAGCAAGACGCTTCACTTCAGCGGGATCAGTGAAGGTTTGACCATCAAGGGCTCCTCCGTAAACAGTGGCGGTAATGCCCTGTTGCTCGAAGGAATACTTCGCTTCAGCACGACGGAAAGGAATGTCTCCGCGCACCACCCCGTCACTGTCTTCGAGGATCACAGGGAAGTTCTCGAAGAAGTTGGGAAGACGACGCACTTGAAGATCGCGACCTTCTTTATCGGTGAAGGAAATGTGACCCAGCCAACCTGTGGGGAGGCCATCGCCATTCACCATTGGGCCAACACGGAACAGACCACCTTTGGCGGGGCTGTTACCGACGTAGTCATAGAAGGCCAGCTTTTCAGGAATCGATGCATAGGCCTGGGAGGCAGTTGCACCTTCATCCATTGCCGTTTGAACGCGGCGATTGATCTCAGTTTTGAAATAGCTCTGGTCCCACTGATAACGGGTGGGGCCGAAGAGTTCAATCGGGGTAGCTGCTGCGCCATACCACATGGTTCCGGCAACAACGAATGCTGCAAAGAACACAGCCGCAATTGCGCTGGCAAGCACGGTTTCGATGTTGCCCATGCGAAGAGCCTTATAGAGACGCTCCGGGGGACGCGAGGTGATGTGGAAGATGCCAGCAATGATGCCGACGATTCCTGCGGCGATGTGGTGAGCCACGATCCCACCAGGGTTGAAGGGGTTGAAACCTTCAGGGCCCCAAGCGGGTTGAACGGCTTCCATGTGGCCAGTGACGCCGTAGGGATCCGAAATCCACATACCCGGGCCAAACACACCAGTTAGGTGGAAGGCGCCGAAGCCAAAGCAACCAAGGCCTGCAAGAAGAAGATGAATGCCGAAGATCTTGGGCAGATCAAGGGCTGGCTCACCAGTGCGGGGGTCCTGCCAGATCTCAAGATCCCAGAAGGTCCAGTGCCAGATCGCCGCGAGCATCAGCAATCCGCTGAAAACAATGTGCGCGGCGGCGACACCTTCAAAGCTCCAGAAGCCAGGGTCAACACCGGTGGCGCCGGTGATGCTCCAGCCACCCCAGCTGTCCGTCACGCCCAGGCGGGCCATGAAGGGCATCACGAACATGCCCTGACGCCACATGGGGTTCAGGACTGGATCGGAGGGGTCGAAAATGGCGAGTTCATAAAGAGCCATCGAGCCGGCCCAGCCGGCAACGAGGGCTGTGTGCATGAGGTGCACGGCCAACAGTCGGCCGGGGTCGTTGATAACGACCGTGTGCACCCGATACCAGGGCAATCCCATGGGTCAGGTTCGGGGGAACGGAGCTGCCAATGCAGCCAGACCCGGCGATCGTAGGCCGTTCACTTCGAGACACGCGTCCAGCTGTCGTGAGCTGCAATGTCCTGGTCTGTCCGTTTTCATGGATCGAAGCTCTCGGCTCCGTATGTGTCTTGGGATCGGGGGCGCCCTAGTTGATCACCTCCAGGGGGGTTACAAAACGCAACCTCTGGAGACAAAGTGGTTGCGTTTCGGCGTGTTGCAACGCCTTTAGTTTCGGAGGTCCCATGCCCGTCATCCGTTTCGTTCGCGAAGGTCGGGATGTGGAGTGCTACCCCGGCGAAAATCTGCGTGAGGTGGCACTTCGCGAGGGGGTTCAGCTGTATGGCCTGAAAGGTCAGCTTGGTAATTGCGGTGGTTGTGGCCAGTGCATCACTTGTTTCGTCAAGATTGAAGGTGATTCCTCATCGCAGGCTCTTAGCCGTCGAACAGCTGTTGAAGACGTGAAGCTCAAGCGTCGGCCTGAAGGCTGGCGTCTGGCTTGCCAGGCTCTGGTCGAGCAATCGGTGGTGGTGGTGACCAAGCCTCAGACGTCTATGCCTGATCAGAAAAGGCGAATCGCTGCTGCATTGCAGGCGCCTTTGCCGACCGGGCCAGTGGAATGGCCACGTGTTGCCGGTGCTGATGACGATGAGGAGGGCGTCGTTGAGGGGTCAGTTGGGGAGGAGGCGGATGCCGATGTTGATGATTCGCCTGCAACGCCCGGTGACGAGCGCTGATCGGTTCGTGTCAAAGCTTTCCGGACGGTGATACGTTCCAGCAGGTTCTTTCACGTTCATGGAAACCAACGATCTCGGCTTCGTAGCCAGCCTGCTGTTTGTTCTGGTGCCGACCGTCTTCCTGATCATCCTTTTCATTCAGACCAACAGCCGCGAAGGGTGAGTCCCTGCGGCTGTTGATCAATCTGGCGCTCGTCAGCCCTGTTCTGGTTCTCTCACGAGGAGAACCGGTGCAGGTGCATGCACCCTGATGTAATCGCTCACCGAGCCTCCAAGGAGTTTGTCGAGGTCCACCAGTCCCCTCGCCACCAGCGGGCGACGATCTTGTGATGCCAAGACCACGAGATCGGCATTGATTTCCTCTGCCGCGCGGCAAACTCCTTTGCCGATATCGGTATCGGTGACATGCAGAGGTTTCAGATCAACGCCGAAATTTCGTGCCCGCTGCACGGCTTTGTCGAGGTAGCTGTCGCTGCTGTTGGAAGCGCCTCTTGACGGTGTTGGCTCCTGCCTTGCCACGTGCACGCCTGTCAGTTGGCCGCCGGGAATGTCGCGCATCATCTCGCAAGCCAGCTTCAGCGCATCGTCCCCGACGCCTGTGCCATCAATGGTGACCATGATTCGATTGAGGTGTCTGACGTAGAGGTCGTCTCGCACCAAAAGCATGGGCCGTGTCGACAGCTGAAAGACGTATTGGCTCGCGCTGTTCGAGAGGATGGATTGGAGGCGCCCCAGTCCTCGGGAACCCATCACAATCAGATCGACGTTGAGCTCGTCAGCGACCTTGAGAACGGTTTGCTTGGCATCGCCGTGTCGAATGATCGAGTTGACCTCTTCTGGATTGAGACCAAGCTTTTGGATCGATGTCGACAGCAGATTTCCTGCTTCCGACCAGTGTTCCTCGGACTCGTTTTTGCTTTGCTCCGTCACCACGTGCAGCAGGTTCACCCGCGCGGCTTTGAATGCTGGTAAGTCACGCAGCATGTTGATCATTTCTCCAACATGGCCTTTGCCAGAGTCGGCGATCAGAAGGTTCTTAAACACGGCGAAACATCAGCCTATGCAGCAGCCTATGGCCGATTGTTATGTCGGGAAGAGATGGTGAGTGAGAGCGTTACGGCCCCCTGGTGCTTGACCAAGCGCGTGCTTCCTCAGCACACCGACCATGGCGGTGTTATGTGGCATGGGGCCTATGTGGGGTGGCTTGAGGAGGCGAGGGTGGAGGCCCTTGCTGCCACTGGACTTCCCTACGAGCAGATGACAGCCGCGGGCTTGGAAATGCCGGTGGTGGGGCTGCAAATCCGATACAGGGAAGCTTTGAAACTTGGTGATGAGGTTGTTCTGATGAGCCAATCCGAGCCTCAGAAGGGTGTCCGCTGGCCATGGACCACCCGGTTGGTGCGCCATGGGGTTTGTATCGCAGAGGCTCAGGTGGATCTGGTGTTGGTGCGCGTTGCATCTCGTCAGGTGTTGCGTCGTGCTCCTGAGTCAGTGATGAAGGCATTCGCGGCCTTGCGGCGGGGGCCTTCGCAGCCAAAAGAGTAGTTTATTTGTACTATCTCTTTGGCTCTTCTTGCGTTCCTGGTGGTGGTTATGGGGGGCGTGTCCCGGTATTGGGTCAGCCAGGATGCGTCAGCTCGCTGAAGCTGCAGGCGAATTGCCAGGCGGTTGGCAGGAGCTTTGGGGTTGGCCGTTGGAGCGGCTGCGTCATCAATTCCGTTGGCCTGAGTCGGTGCTGGCTGGCGTTGATGCGTACCGCTCCGCGTGCGACTGCACTCAACCACCCGAGGTTCCAGCTCAGGTGTTGTTGCCCTGTGATTCCCTTTGGCCGAAGCCGTTGGATCGTCTGAAGAGACCTCCCTTGTCTCTTCAGTGGGAAGGGGATCAACGTTTGCTCTCTTGGCTCGCATCTCAGCAGGCCGTTGCTGTGGTCGGCACGCGACACCCCTCCTCCCATGGGATGCGCATGGCCGACGTGATTGGGCGGCACCTGGCCGGTGCAGGCTGGCCTGTGGTTAGTGGTCTGGCAGAAGGCATTGATGCCGCTGCACATCGCGCCTGCTTAAAGGCTGGTGGTTGGCCTGTCGCTGTGCTGGGTACCCCTCTGCATCGTGTTTATCCGCCCGAGCACCATGCTCTTCAGCATGCAGTGGGTCAGTCTGGGCTGCTTGTCACCGAACTTCGTCGCTCAGCCAGGGTTCAGCGGTCTAGTTTTGCTTTGCGCAACAGGTTGCTTGTTGCGTTGACTCGCGCTGTGGTCGTAGTGGAGTGCCCGAGAAGCAGCGGCGCGCTTCTCTCCGCGTCCATAGCGAAAAGCCTGGGTGTGCCTGTATGGGTGGTGCCTGGAGATGCGCTGCGTGATTCAGCGCGAGGCAGCAATGCACTGCTTTGTTCTGGAGCACATGCGCTTCTGGATCCCCAAGACTTATTGGATTCGCTTGGTACTGGACCCGGGCCGGTTTCTCGCACCAAACAAGTTGCGATTGGAACGCAGCCTGCGACGTCGCCTACGGGCGGTGTTCAGAAGCAACTCCTTCAGCTCGTGGATGCCTGCTCGACACTTGAGGAGATGGCCCATGCGTTGCAACTGGATCCACAGACTGTTGCTGCTGAGTTGCTCAGACTGGAGCTAGAAGGATTGATTTTGGCTCAGCCCGGACTGCGTTGGACACGGCTTTAGGTTGATCGCATGGATCTCCAAGCTTGTTCCGGTGACGAGCTGCTGGCCTGGCGTCGTTGCCAGCTTGCCCTCGGAGGCCATGCAGTGGATCTCGACTGGCTTCTGGATATGGAGGCCGAGTTGAGTTGGACCGAGCTTCAGCGGTTGCGAATCCTTCCGGAGTCAACGGTGATGTTGGCTTGTTCTTTTGAAGCCCTTGAGCATCTCTGGTGGCGGCATCTGAATGATCAAGTTCCTCTGCAGCACCTCGTGGGTCGATGCCCTTGGCGTGATCTGGATCTTCAGATCAGTTCCGCCGCATTGATCCCACGTCAGGAGACAGAGCTCCTCATCGACTTAGCGTTGGAACGCCTGCGGGATCCAACCCTCGCTCCTCGCGTTCGAGGAGAACGTTGGGCTGATCTTGGAACAGGAAGTGGTGCAATGGCTGTCGCTCTGGCCCGTGCGCTGAAGGGATGGCGTGGACATGCTGTTGATCTCAGCTCAGAGGCCCTGGAGCTGGCCCAGATCAATCTCCAACGGTTGGCTCCGGCAGGTGAATGGCAGTTGCATCAAGGTAGTTGGTGGTTACCGCTCCGCCCTTGGTGGGGGCAATTCGATCTTGTGGTCTCCAATCCTCCCTATATCCCTTCCCGCGTGGTGGATGAGCTTGACCCTGTTGTTCGAGACCATGAGCCCCGTCAAGCACTCTGCGGTGGTGAAGACGGTCTGGATGCCTGTCGGGAAATTATTGACCTTGCGCCCCAAGTGCTTGCGCCAGGGGGTTGGCTTCTGATCGAGCATCACCACGATCAGAGTGATCAGGTGCTTCAGTTAATGCACTCTTCCGGACTGGTCGCCTCCGAAGCTCGATGCGATCTTCGCGGTGTGAAGCGTTTCGCCATGGCCCGTCGAGCTCCAAGTTCTTCAGCCACGTTCCCGTCTCTCGAATGACCGACGACCCGTTGCCGTTGATGCAGGTCCGTGAGATGGCATCTCATCTCCGCCATGGAGGAGCAGCTCTGCTCCCCACCGATACGCTCCCGGCTCTGGCTGCCACGCCAGACTATGCGGCTCAAATCTGGACCCTCAAGCGACGTCCTCAGGACAAGCCACTGATCTTGATGGCGGCGGATGTCGATTCCCTTCTCAGCCTCACAACGCAGGAAGCTCGTCTGGATGCTGAGCCTTTGGCACAGCGCTACTGGCCCGGAGCACTCACCCTTGTGCTGCCGGTCGGGGGTGACCTCACTGCCAAGCTCAATCCCGGGATGAACACGCTGGGTTTGCGCATTCCTGCCTGCGCTGCGACCCGTCAACTTTTGCGAGCGAGTGGTCCCCTTGCCACCACAAGTGCCAATCGCTCAGGCGCTCCAGCGAGTCAGAACGCAATAGAAGCCTCCATGGCGTTCCCGTCATTGCCTCTTCTTGCGCCGCTCCCTTGGTCTGCTCCTTCAGGGCAAGCCAGCACTGTGATTGCTTGGCACTCCCCTGGGAAGTGGCAATTGCTCCGTCAGGGCGCTGTGATGGTGCAAGTGATCCAACGATCCCAATAATGCTCTGGCTGATTGGACTTGTGATCGTGCTCCAAGCCGCTTTCCACTGGATGCTGGAGCCTGTGATTCAAGGGGTGACGCCGCTCTTCGAGCTCAGCTTCATGCCTTGGGTTTTGGCTGCAGTCGGTCTTTGGCTGCTTTCCGGTGGGACGAGTGGCGATCGTTCGTCTTAAAGAAAACGGCTGGACGAGACCAGAAAGCCGGCTGACGGATTTGAACCGACGGCCTTCGCTTTACAAAAGCGCTGCTCTACCACTGAGCTAAGCCGGCATTGGAGGCACTGTACCGGTAGACATTCCCTGGATCGCTTGAGTCCGTTCCATCCACCAGAGGGTGAGTTGCAACCGCGATCTGAACCCCGATTTGTTCAGCGCACTGCTGATGTGGCTTTCAACGGTTCGCACGCTTACCCGCTGAGCTTCTGCGATGGACCGGTTGCTCATGCCTTGGAGCAACAAATTGAGAATGGCTTCTTCGGCCGGAGTGAGTTCGAGATTGGCCATGGGAAGGGGAATGACTGCTGGAAGCATTCCCCCAAGGGCTGTGGTCAATCGGTGGCGTGATCAATCTTGTGAGGTCGTCGCCAGTGATCGCCGGATTGGCAGGTTGGCCACAAGAGCGGTCACGCGATCTTCGGTTTCAAGGCTCACATCTCCTTCTTCCAAGTCGATGTCGACATACTTCGCCACCACTTCAAAGATCTCTCGTCGCATCTGATCCAATTGCTCTGGGCTTAGGTCGCTGCGGTCATGCGCCAGAACCAACTGAAGACGTTCTCGAGCAGTGGTGGCACTGGCCGTCTGACGGCGCAGAATTTTGTCGATGAAGTCGCGCAAATTCATAACAGTCAGAAGATCTTGGTTTGAATCAGCCGGCGCACCTTGGCGCGGAATCCACGGCGGCCTTCGCGGGCAGGGTCCATGAGAGGGATGTCCTCACCTTGAAGACGTTGGGCAATGTTTCCGTAGGCTTTGGCCGCCGGCGAACCACTCCCGCTCAGGGTTAACGGTTCTCCCCGGTTGGTGCTGACGATCACTTGCTCGTCTTCCAAAACAAGGCCCAGCAAAGGCAACGCCAGGATGTCGGTGACATCGTCGACCGCCAGCATGTCTTGGCTGGCCATCATTTTGGGCCTTACCCGGTTGAGAACCAGCTGCACGGGCGAAACACCATGAGTGTTGAGCAAGCCGATCACACGATCGGCATCCCTCACGGCGGAGACTTCCGGCGTTGTGATCACGATGGCTTCTTTGGCCGCGGCTACGGCGTTCTTGAATCCGTCCTCGATTCCCGCGGGGCAATCAATCAAGACGTAGTCGAAGCGTCCAGAGAGCATGCCCGCAATGGTTTGCATGTCTTCGGGCTTCAGCCACTCGAGCATGCGTGGATTGCCTGCAGGCAGCAAGGCCAGATTTGGCTCTTGCTTGTGCTTCACCAGCGCCTGATCCAGGCGGCATGTTTCAGCAAGCACTTCCTGAGCGGTGTACACGATCCGATTCTCAAGACCGAGAAGCAGATCGAGGTTTCTCAAGCCGAAGTCGGCGTCCAGAACAACAGTGCTGGCCCCTTGTCTTGCTAGGGCAATGCCCAGATTGGCGGTGAGGGTGGTCTTGCCGACACCCCCTTTTCCCGAGCAGATCAGGATCGTTCGCGAATTGGTCACGGGGTCCCGGTTGGTCGAGCCACATTAATGGCATCAATCCATTGCGTCTTTCTGCAATCGTGATGGCTGCAATGCTGAGAAAGGAGGCCTTGCCGCTTCGATCGTGATGGCTTCATCACGGACGCAAGCCTGCTCGGCTAAACCAGGTTGTGGTGTGTCCTCCGGTCCCCTGGCGACGAGATCAGCGATGCGCAGCTGCAGTGGCCTGAGCTGTAGAGCCACGATCCGCGCGGTTCGATCCCCATTCCGACCGGCATGTGCGCGACCGCGCAGTCTTCCCCAGATGTACACATCCCCATTAGCGGAAGCGGAGCCACCAGGATTCACATCTCCAACAATTAAAAGGTGACCACTGGCTTCCAGGTGATCTCCTGACCTGAGTGTCCCCTGGTGAATGCTTAGCTCTGCGTCATTAGCGCTCTCTTGATCACGGCGGGCTTCCCCTCGATCTGGGCTCTCAAGAGCTTGCCGAGCATGCACTCCTAAAGCGGCTGCACTAATCAGCGTCTGTTGGCAGTGACTGGTGACTTGATGGAGCTGATGGCCTGTGTGCTCGAAAACCTCAAGCATTGCTGAAAGATCTCGGCAACTGAGGCTCCAGTCACAGGTGTCGAGGTCGATTGGTCCAGCTGGTATTGAACCCAGTTGAGCGGGAAGCCACTGCTGCCAGGCACTGGTCTGGAATGGCGGCAGCTGAAGACGCAATATCGGCTTTGGGATGGAATCGGCATTCATGGCCGGACGCTAGATCGGTCAGCCGTGCCTAGCGCGCGTTGGCATGCGCTTTACGCAGTTCGTCTGTGATTTCTCGGGGGTGAATCAACCAGGCCGTGGCCGCTGGTGTTGCCAGACTGTTCACCAGTGGTGAGCACTGTTCGAGGGCTTGCAGGCTGTGGCCATCCCAGAGGCGTAATCCGCCGCGATAGGGGTGATAGCCATGAATCTGATGGTGACGCAGACCGCAGCACAGCTCCGGATCCAAACCAGCGCTGTCAGCACTTGTTTGTGCCATGGCCAGCAGCTCTAATTGCGAGGACGCAGACATCTGGCTGACGTCGAGAGCTTTGAGGAGACGGCGATTCAAAAAACGGTCACAGAGTTCCGCCAGAGGCTTGGGTGCCTCCTCTCTCCACCGTTGCAAGTGGTAGCTGGTGCGCACATCGTCATTGGCGAGATAAGACTCCAGATCCAGTTCTGTGGTTCCCCACAACCACTGCTGCATCGTGGCGTCAGCCCAGATGTGCTCAGGGCCCAGACGCCTGGCCTGACGGATCAGCTGCTCCAGCAACCAATTGGAGACCACATTCAGGCGATGGTTGTAGACACTGCGGTACATGAGGTTGCGCACCACCAGGTAGTGCTCCACTGCCATCAGCCCTTTCGGATGAATGGCCATTTCCCCGTCGGGGGCCAGGGTGATGGCAGCAAGAATCCGTCCAAGATCTAGTTGTCCATAACGGGCGCCTGTGCTGTAGCTGTCGCGCAGCAGGTAGTCGAGCCGGTCGCAATCCAATTGGCTGCTCACGAGCGCCTTGATCACTCCGCGCTTGGAGCGACCATGCTCCAGAAGACTTGCCACAGCGTCAGCTGTGCCTGTCGCAAAACACTCAAGCGGCGTTCGGATTTGCGGATGTTCGCGGATGATCCGGGCTGACCACGGTTCGTGGTGCGTTCCGAACATCTCCTCGCCGGTGTGGCTGAGAGGTGCATGGCCGAGATCATGCAGGAGTGCCGCTGCGTAGAGCACTCCTGTTTCGGATTTCAGGGAGGGATCGAGTTCGATGAGCCGGCCCATGGCGCGGCGTGCAATGGCGAAGACCCCCAGTGAGTGTGTGAACCGACTGGACTCTGCACCGTGAAATGTCAGAAATGCTGGACCGAGTTGCCGGATGCGTCGAAGCCTTTGAAAAGGGGCTGAATCAACCAGCGCAAGCACCATGGCTTCCGCGGGTTGATCGGCGTCGAGGCTGATCCCGTGATGCAGAGGATCGTGATAAGTCCTCGAGGACATTCAGCTCAGGGCCTCGTCATTGCTATCGAGCGGCGGGGAGAGAGGCTCTTCTTCCACCTGGTTGGCTTCTTGGTCGATCAGAGACTGCAGCACCCGTTCCGCATCGGTGAGCCAGCGATCTCCTTCGCCTCCAGGGTTGAGCGGCTCTGGCCCGTCGAGTGTCCGATCGGGAGTGATGCCCTGTCCTTGAATGTCTTGCCCGCTGGGTGTCACATAGCCGGCCACAGTCACAGCCAGTCCACTGCCATCACTGAGATTGGTGAGGGTCTGGATCAGGCCTTTCCCAAAGGTGTTGCTGCCAAGGAGAAGAGAACGTTCATCGTCTTGAAGAGCGCCCGCAAGGATTTCACTGGCGCTTGCCGTTCCACCATTGACAAGGGTCACCATCGGCCCTGAATAGAGAACCTCAGGCCCTGCTTGGATTGGATCGGCAATGCCCTCTCGGTTGCGGGTCTCCACGATCGGTTGCTGATTGAGGAAGGCGTCGGCGACTGCCAGGCCTGCGCTGACCAATCCGCCGGAGTTGTTGCGCAGATCCAGCACCAGGCCTTCCACACCCTTGTCGGAAAGATCGTCGATGGCTTCACGCACCTGATCGGGCACGCCGTCGCTGAATTGTGTGATTCGGATATACCCGAGTGTGTGCGCGTCACTGCGGAGGCGACGGGTACGTACAGGGCGCAAATCAATGTTGCGACGCTCCAGTGTCAGCTCCTGTTGCTCACCTTGCGGCGGCAGAAGTGTGAGCACCACCTGGGTTCCCACAGCGCCGCGCAACCGAGCTGCAGTCGTTTCCAGGCCAAGTGTCGCCACCGACTCACCGTTGACTGCCAGCACTTCCGTGCCACTGATCACGCCAGCATCATCGGCAGGTGAACCTTCCAGAGGAGCAATCACCACTGTGGCGTTGCTGTCTTGTCGATGCCCAAGTTGAAGTCCCACGCCACTGAGGCTTCCTTCATTGCTCGCCTTCATCACGGCGTAGTCATCAGGCCTTAGCAGGCGGGTGTAGGGATCGTCGAGTGGCAGCAGCATGGTTTCGATGGCGCTGTAAGCCTGCTCGCTGGTTTCGATGGTGTTTTCAAGAGCCTTTTGGCGCAAGCGTTTCCAGCGGACCTTGTCGAACTGATCTGGGTCCAGATACCCCTGATTAACCAGTCGCCAGCTTTCCACCACGAGCTGCTGCGCATCGTTCAGCGCTAACGCGGGACGACCGACCAACAACAGGATCAGTGCGATTACCATTGCTCCAGAGGCCAGACGCCGCAGGCACTCTGACCACCCGTTAACAGTCGGCAACATTGGCTTCATCCCGGCGCGCAACAGGAACGTCATCAGTAGACTCTCGCAATCCAAGCCCACCTCTGCATGGCGAACTCCTCACCTGTCTACGACTGGTTCCAGGAACGTCTTGAAATTCAGGACATTGCTGACGACATCAGCAGCAAGTACGTGCCCCCCCACGTCAACATTTTTTACTGCCTCGGCGGAATCACCCTGGTGTGCTTCCTGATCCAGTTCGCGACAGGGTTCGCGATGACCTTCTATTACAAGCCGACGGTTGCGGAGGCTTACAGCTCCGTTCAGTACTTGATGACGGATGTGAGCTTCGGCTGGTTGATCCGTTCGGTGCATCGCTGGAGTGCCTCCATGATGGTGCTCATGCTGATTCTTCACGTCTTCCGCGTCTACCTCACTGGTGGGTTCAAGCGTCCTCGTGAGCTCACCTGGGTTACAGGCGTCACCATGGCGGTGATCACAGTGTCTTTCGGTGTGACGGGCTACTCCCTCCCTTGGGATCAGGTCGGTTACTGGGCTGTGAAGATTGTGTCCGGTGTTCCCGCTGCCATCCCTGTGATTGGTGACTTCATGGTGGAACTGCTTCGCGGTGGTGAAAGTGTTGGTCAGTCCACTCTGACCCGCTTCTACAGCCTTCACACTTTTGTGATGCCTTGGCTGCTTGCGGTCTTCATGCTCATGCACTTCCTGATGATTCGAAAGCAAGGCATCTCCGGTCCCTTGTGATCCGTTTCAGTCTCTGAGTCTCAAGCATTCAGCTTTATCGATCTGATTAAGGTTTCAACAACGCCCCTCTGATCCATGCACATTCTCAAGAAGCCGGATCTAACCGATCCCAAGATGCGCGCCAAGCTCGCCAAGGGCATGGGCCACAACTATTACGGGGAGCCTGCCTGGCCGAACGATCTGCTCTACATCTTCCCGGTTGTGATCCTGGGAACAATCGCCTGCATCGTGGGCTTGGCTGTTCTTGATCCCGCCATGCTGGGCGACAAGGCTGATCCTTTCGCCACTCCTCTGGAAATCCTTCCTGAGTGGTACCTCTACCCCGTGTTCCAGATTTTGCGTGTGGTCCCCAACAAGCTGCTGGGTATCGCTCTTCAAACTCTGATTCCTCTGGGACTGATGCTGGTTCCCTTCATCGAGAGCTTCAACAAGTTCCAGAACCCTTTCCGACGTCCCGTCGCAATGGCAGTGTTCCTTTTTGGCACCGCCACCACGATTTACCTCGGTATTGGCGCAGCTCTGCCCATCGATAAATCTCTGACTCTCGGTTTGTTCTGATCAGACACAGATCAATCACTTGTGAAGCCCGGCGAAAGCCGGGTTTTTTTGTGCATCGCGTTGACGGCACCTCATTGGTGCCACGGCTTTGATGCCATGGCTGATCGCTTTTCGATTCAGGCCAAGTCCACTGAGGGCGTCGAGCTGCTTGGTGTTTGGCTTTCCCCTGGTTCCGGCACGGCACCATCCTCAAGATCCAACAACAGAACGTCGTCTGGATTCACGCGCAGGAAGTGATGCATGAGCAGAAATCCCACAATGGTCCATGTCTGGTAAGTCCTGGACTGTTGTCCCACCCATGTGCCGGTAGGGCCATCGAAGTATTCCGCCCATTGCTGTCTGGGCAGCTGATTCAGATGGCTCCAATACGACTCCTCAAGAAGTGCCTTCATCTGCCCCATTAGCAGCACATCTGCATGGGGGTGACGCCGTTCATGGAGAAGGATCGAACTTCCGAAAAACCAAAGCAAGCTTGGCCAGTGTCCACCGTTGTGATAACTCCAAGGCCAGTTCTTGGGGTCGGACCCCGTCTTGTTCTGCCATTCGAGACTGTCCATCGGTGGATGACAGATGCGCATCGGCATCTCAGCCATGAGGTGGTCACGGTTGTGCAAGGTCAACCTGAACAGTGCGCGTTGCTGAGGAGCTGTCAGCAGCCCGAACAGGCAACCGAGTGAATTTCCGAGGCTGTAGAACCTGAAATCGGGTCTGCCGGTTCTCATGTTGCCGATCAGATAGCCACCACGGTTCTCGAGCCAGTCCTGCAGCCAGTCAGGGATCACTTGAGGTTGAACATTGAATTCGTTCTGGTGTTGATTGTCTCCGTACTGTTCGGTTGGTCGCCGACGCAGCACCTGCATGGTCTTGCTGGTGACCCAGTAATGCTTGAGCAGAAACTGCCGCAGGTCATGCATCCATTGGCGGGTGAGCACGAGCCGTTGATCCAGGAGTCTGCTGCTCTGATGCTTTCTTCCCAGTTCCATTAGCTGGGTGCAGCAGCGCAGCGATCCATACAGCAGCACTTCCACTTCCAATGGAGCGCCCCAGACATCCATCGGTCGATCAATCATGAATGCACAGTCCGGAACGAAGAGAACTGGTGTGCCCTCGAAGGTGGGGTGAAGTACCAGATCCAGAAGCAACTGCACCCCGCGTTGCACGGCTTGACTGGAGGCGAAGTCCTCGTCTCCGCTTGACTTCACGTACATCCAGCAGATGACTGGCCACCAGAGGCTTGCATCCACGGATGTGATGCGACCGATCGATCGCTGTCCGTAGTCAGCAATGAGCTGACCGTTCTCCTCCACAAAGGATGTTGGGAAGACACCACGCGTCTGATAAGTGGTGCTTTGTAGATCCAGACAGATGCTCAGAAACTGGCGAACGATGTCAAACCGCTTCTGTGTGAGCAGATAGACCATCACGGGAACGTTGTCCCGCAGAAAGATCTCGCCGTAGTTGGCGGCTTCGTCATGGCGAGGGTGTTCCAGTGCGGCAACGCTGCCGGCGAGATGACCACGCAGGGGGATCAGTGTTCGCTCGAAGTGCTCGCGAGCCTTTTGCACCACTTGATCTTCCTTCGAGCTCGGACGAACACGCTGGTTCTGTTGGCTAAACCGTCCTGCCATCACTGCACTTCATTCATCTGAAACGTAGTGATGGCGACTGATGCCGGCAGTGGAAGCAACCCTTGAGAAAGGGGGGTTGGCGAAAGGGTGAGTAGTGGGTTATGGTTTTGGACTGCGCGGGGGGCGGAAGCCTGAAGCGCAGCTTCTGACCATGAAGAGCGCGAGCTTGTAGTGTTCAGGAGTGCTTACGAGACCAAGAGGGAGCGATCCCACGGTGTTGTAAGTTTCACAAGCGGTCGCGAGACCGCACCGCCAACCGTTCCTGAGAGGGGACGCGAAGGCAGAACCTGGACAATCGAAAAGTTTAGGAACTGACGCTTTCATCGCGTCGAATTCCGTGAGAGACATCGCGAGATGTGTGTTGCGTGAGTTTGATGAAAGAGCGATGAAGGTGTGAGGTCCCGTCAACAATTATTCGTTGCAAAGAAGCATCGTGCTTACAGCTTGAAAGTTTTCACGAGCTTTTGAGTTGTCGGTGTGCGCGATGTGGAGCAACAACCGGATCTGAGATCCTGGAAAGTCATTGATAGAGAAATCTAGAAGTGCACTCTTAAGAACCCTTTCTGTGTCAGCTGAAAGGAGGCCTCAACTGTTTCCAGCGAACGCTGAGTAATGGGTGACGCAAATCAAATTGCGATAGCGCAAGTTATCAAGAGGATTTGATCTACAACGGAGAGTTTGATCCTGGCTCAGGATGAACGCTGGCGGCGTGCTTAACACATGCAAGTCGAACGAACCTTCGGGTTAGTGGCGGACGGGTGAGTAACGCGTGGGAATCTGCCCTCAGGAGGGGGATAACGGTTGGAAACGGCCGCTAATACCCCATATGCCGAGAGGTGAAATGAATTTCGCCTGAGGATGAGCCCGCGTCTGATTAGCTAGTTGGTGAGGTAAGAGCTCACCAAGGCATCGATCAGTAGCTGGTCTGAGAGGATGATCAGCCACACTGGGACTGAGACACGGCCCAGACTCCTACGGGAGGCAGCAGTGGGGAATTTTCCGCAATGGGCGAAAGCCTGACGGAGCAACGCCGCGTGAGGGATGAAGGCCTCTGGGCTGTAAACCTCTTTTCTCAAGGAAGAAGATCTGACGGTACTTGAGGAATAAGCCACGGCTAATTCCGTGCCAGCAGCCGCGGTAATACGGGAGTGGCAAGCGTTATCCGGAATTATTGGGCGTAAAGCGTCCGCAGGCGGCCCTTCAAGTCTGCTGTTAAAACGTGGAGCTTAACTCCATCATGGCAGTGGAAACTGTTGGGCTTGAGTGTGGTAGGGGCAGAGGGAATTCCCGGTGTAGCGGTGAAATGCGTAGATATCGGGAAGAACACCAGTGGCGAAGGCGCTCTGCTGGGCCATCACTGACGCTCATGGACGAAAGCCAGGGGAGCGAAAGGGATTAGATACCCCTGTAGTCCTGGCCGTAAACGATGAACACTAGGTGTCGGGGGAATCGACCCCTCCGGTGTCGTAGCCAACGCGTTAAGTGTTCCGCCTGGGGAGTACGCACGCAAGTGTGAAACTCAAAGGAATTGACGGGGGCCCGCACAAGCGGTGGAGTATGTGGTTTAATTCGATGCAACGCGAAGAACCTTACCAGGGTTTGACATCCTGCGAATTTCTTGGAAACGAGAAAGTGCCTTCGGGAACGCAGTGACAGGTGGTGCATGGCTGTCGTCAGCTCGTGTCGTGAGATGTTGGGTTAAGTCCCGCAACGAGCGCAACCCACGTCTTTAGTTGCCAGCATTTAGTTGGGCACTCTAGAGAGACCGCCGGTGATAAACCGGAGGAAGGTGTGGATGACGTCAAGTCATCATGCCCCTTACATCCTGGGCTACACACGTACTACAATGCTACGGACAAAGAGCAGCAAGTTCGCGAGGACAAGCAAATCTCATAAACCGTGGCTCAGTTCAGATCGTAGGCTGCAACTCGCCTACGTGAAGGAGGAATCGCTAGTAATCGCAGGTCAGCATACTGCGGTGAATACGTTCCCGGGCCTTGTACACACCGCCCGTCACACCATGGAAGTTGGCCACGCCCGAAGCCGTTACTCCAACCCTTGTGGAGGAGGACGTCGAAGGTGGGGCTGATGACTGGGGTGAAGTCGTAACAAGGTAGCCGTACCGGAAGGTGCGGCTGGATCACCTCCTAACAGGGAGACAACACAATGATTTTGATGCCTGAGTACTTTTATTCTTAGGCCGAAATCCTGTCACCTTAGGTCGATCGGTACCTCAGTTTTGAAATCAAGAATGAGCAGCAATGTTGATTGCTTGATGGAGATTTTCAGTTCCTAAACTTTGTCTAGGTCACACCCCATAAGGGTTGAGTCTTCCTGGGCCATTAGCTCAGGTGGTTAGAGCGCACCCCTGATAAGGGTGAGGTCCCTGGTTCAAGTCCAGGATGGCCCATTCGGTGTTGGGGGTTTAGCTCAGTTGGTAGAGCGCCTGCTTTGCAAGCAGGATGTCAGGAGTTCGAGTCTCCTAACCTCCACTGACCGAACTTAATCTCCATCTTCTGAATCAAAGGAAGGTGAACTCGAAGGTGTGTGTGATTTAGATGTGTCCGCTGGCATGAACTCAGCTTCCTGTCATTCCAAGTGAAGAGTTTTTCTCTGAATTTGGTTGATAAGATGCTGGGCTCGAACTGAGCAATCAGTTTGATGTCTAGCAGAACCTTGACAACTGCATAGGTGAGTCTGGAAAGAATAAAGCATCTCTCATGGATGCATCATTCTTTTTAGGATGATGTTGATTCTTGAGCAAGAGCCGAGACTCCATCACGTTCTTCTGATTGTGTCGAGCAATCAGGAGTTTGATCATTGATTTAGCAATAAATCAGTGAGAATCCGTTTCAACGACGGCAAGCGTTTTGGAGATTATATGGTCAAGCTACAAAGGGCTCACGGTGGATACCTTGGCACACAGAGGCGATGAAGGACGTGGTTACCTGCGATAAGTCTCGGGGAGCTGGAAACACGCTTTGATCCGGGAATTTCCGAATGGGGCAACCCCTAGAACGGTCCGCTGAATCCATAGGCGGACGCGAGCCAACCCAGCGAACTGAAACATCTTAGTAGCTGGAGGAAAGGAAAGTAAAAACGACTCCCTAAGTAGCGGCGAGCGAACGGGGAAGAGCCTAAACCGATAGTTTCGACTATCGGGGTTGTGGGACAGCAATGTGGAAAAGGAATGTTAGTGGAAGTGTTTGAAAGACACGCCACAGAGGGTGAAAGCCCCGTACACGAAAACTGAACTGACCTAGCTGTATCCCGAGTAGCACGGAGCACGTGAAATTCCGTGTGAATCTGCGAGGACCACCTCGTAAGGCTAAGTACTCCTGTGTGACCGATAGCGAAACAGTACCGCGAGGGAAAGGTGAAAAGAACCCCGGGAGGGGAGTGAAATAGAACATGAAACCGTGAGCTTACAAGCAATGGGAGCCCGACTTATCGGGTGACCGTGTGCCTGTTGAAGAATGAGCCGGCGACTTATAGGCACTGGCGGGTTAAACCGGAAATGGTGGAGCCATAGCGAAAGCGAGTCTGAATAGGGCGTTTGTCAGTGTTTATAGACCCGAACCCGGGTGATCTAACCATGGCCAGGATGAAGCTTGGGTGATACCAAGTGGAGGTCCGAACCGACTGATGTTGAAAAATCAGCGGATGAGCTGTGGTTAGGGGTGAAATGCCAATCGAACCCGGAGCTAGCTGGTTCTCCCCGAAATACGTTGAGGCGTAGCGTCTCGTGCTCCAGCAGGGGGGTAAAGCCACCATTTCGGTGCGGGCTGCGAGAGCGGTACCAAATCGAGATGAACTCTGAATACCCTGTGTGTAGCGAGGCAGTCAGACTGTGGGGGATAAGCTCCATGGTCGAGAGGGAAACAGCCCAGACCGCCAGCTAAGGTCCCCAAATCAACACTAAGTGATAAAGGAGGTGGGATTGCCCAGACAACCAGGAGGTTTGCCTAGAAGCAGCCATCCTCAAAGGAGTGCGTAATAGCTCACTGGTCGAGCGATCCTGCGCCGAAAATGAACGGGGCTAAGTGTTGTACCGAAGCTGCGGATTTATGGTAGGGGAGCGTTCTATGTGGGGCGAAGCGTTAGCGTGAGCGGGCGTGGACTGCATAGAAGTGAGAATGTCGGCTTGAGTAGCGAAAACATGGGTGAGAATCCCATGCACCGAAACCCTAAGGGTTCCTCCGGCAGGCTCGTCCGCGGAGGGTTAGTCTGGACCTAAGGCGAGGCCGAAAGGCGTAGTCGATGGATAACAGGTCAACATTCCTGTACCGGTTATGTTTTGGGAAGAGGGACGGAGAAGGCTAGCCAAGCCAGATGTTGGTTACTGGTTCAAGCGTTCAAGGCGTTGAGGAGCGGCGAAAACGTTCCGAGCTGAGGCGTGAGTACGAGCTGCTACGGCAGCGAAGTTGGTGATGTCAAGCTTCCAAGAAAAGCTCTATACCCGTTAAGGCATAACTGCCAGTACCCGAAACCGACACAGGTGGGGTGGTAGAGAATACCGAGGTGCGCGAGGTAACTCTCTCTAAGGAACTCGGCAAAATGGCCCCGTAACTTCGGGAGAAGGGGTGCCACCGCAAGGTGGTCGCAGTGAAGAGGCCCTGGCGACTGTTTACCAAAAACACAGGTCTCCGCTAAGTCGCAAGACGATGTATGGGGGCTGACGCCTGCCCAGTGCCGGAAGGTTAAGGAAGCCGGTCAGCGTAAGCGAAGCTGGCGACTGAAGCCCCGGTGAACGGCGGCCGTAACTATAACGGTCCTAAGGTAGCGAAATTCCTTGTCGGGTAAGTTCCGACCCGCACGAAAGGCGTAACGATCAGGGCGCTGTCTCGGAGAGAGGCTCGGCGAAATAGAATTGTCTGTGAAGATGCGGACTACATACACCCGGACAGAAAGACCCTATGAAGCTTTACTGTAGCTTGGTATTGTGCCCGGGCTCTGAATGCGCAGGATAGGTGGGAGACGTTGATCTCGTGCTCGTGGGTACGAGGGAGTCAATGGTGAGATACCACTCTTTCAGAGCTAGGGTTCTAACGTTCACCCGTTATCCGGGGAGCGGACAGTATCAGGTGGGCAGTTTGACTGGGGCGGTCGCCTCCTAAAAGGTAACGGAGGCGCGCAAAGGTTTCCTCAGGCTGGTTGGAAATCAGCCGACGAGTGCAAAAGCAGAAGGAAGCTTGACTGTGAGACCTACAAGTCGAACAGGGACGAAAGTCGGCTTTAGTGATCCGACGGTTCTGAGTGGAAGGGCCGTCGCTCAACGGATAAAAGTTACTCTAGGGATAACAGGCTGATCTCCCCCAAGAGTTCACATCGACGGGGAGGTTTGGCACCTCGATGTCGGCTCATCGCAACCTGGGGCTGAAGTCGGTCCCAAGGGTTGGGCTGTTCGCCCATTAAAGCGGTACGCGAGCTGGGTTCAGAACGTCGTGAGACAGTTCGGTCCATATCCGGTGTATGCGTAGGAATATTGAGAGGATTTCTCCCTAGTACGAGAGGACCGGGAGGAACGCACCTCTGGTGTACCAGTTATCGTGCCAACGGTAAACGCTGGGTAGCCATGTGCGGAGTGGATAACCGCTGAAAGCATCTAAGTGGGAAGCCCACCTCAAGATGAGTATTCCCATGGGGTAACCCAGTAAGGTCACGGGAAGAACACCCGTTGATAGGCTCTACGTGGAAGTCCAGCAATGGATGCAGCGGAGGAGTACTAATAGACCGAGGGCTTGACCATTAATTTGGCTCTTGTCTGAGGCAAGTTTTATTCGATTAAGACACATCATCTGAAGCGAAAGTTTGAGTTGATGACCTATGCAGTTCTCAGGGTTCAACCTTGGGAATGTTTTCTATCCTGGTGTCCATGGCGCTGTGGTCCCACTCCGATCCATCTCGAACTCGGTTGTGAAACGCAGCAGCGGCGACGATATTTGGGGGGTAGCCCCCTGAGAAAATAGCTCGATGCCAGGTAAAACATTCTGATCACGGAAGTGATCCAAAGAAAGCCACCCCGCGATGGGGTGGCTTTTTTTGTGGCTATTGATAGCGGCTTTGGACTGATCGTTTTTTTCCGCTAGAGGGAAAGGTCGCGGAAGCTTTGAATCAGGGCGTGTTGGCCGGGGTTTTGATGAGGGTTGCCCGTCCGTAAGCAGAATTTTGTTTGTAGCCCAGCGGAGTGCGCTGCGTCGCATTCCCCAGGATGATCACTGATGAAGAGCTTTCAATGCGCCATTGTTTCGGCTATGGGCTCTTGTGCTTCGGTGATTGATGTCTCTCAGGCCCTCAGTCTTCTGTCTCGTTAAGTTGGCCATGTTTCTGGGTTTCACCCCAACGTGCATCGTGCTCGCTTTGGGGCAGGGGGGATGACATCTATTTCAGGAAACTTCTGACTGCAGACATCTGCTCTTCAAGCAGATCAGGTGCCTTCGCTTGAGCTTTCATGTCTTTGATGGTTGCTTGAACATGAGATAAGTCGATCCAATCGATCTCAGGTTGGGCCTGCATCTGGATGCTCTGAAATGTCTAGTTCAGACGTTCGCGTTCTCCGATTTCGTGGCCTCATCCTGTCGGTCACTCACCTTTGAGATGCAATCAGTTGAATAGCTCAGCTGTCCATTCTGCTTGTTGTCCTTATCTTTGAGTTCCCCTGTGCCCCAGGGTGTTTGAGCGTTCTCTGAAGCAGTAAAAAGGTCTTGTTCTTGCCGAATGGGAACCCGAGGGGTTATGGTTTTGGACTGCGCGGGGGGCGGAAGCCTGAAGCGCAGCTTCTGACCATGAAGAGCGCGAGCTTGTAGTGTTCAGGAGTGCTTACGAGACCAAGAGGGAGCGATCCCACGGTGTTGTAAGTTTCACAAGCGGTCGCGAGACCGCACCGCCAACCGTTCCTGAGAGGGGACGCGAAGGCAGAACCTGGACAATCGAAAAGTTTAGGAACTGACGCTTTCATCGCGTCGAATTCCGTGAGAGACATCGCGAGATGTGTGTTGCGTGAGTTTGATGAAAGAGCGATGAAGGTGTGAGGTCCCGTCAACAATTATTCGTTGCAAAGAAGCATCGTGCTTACAGCTTGAAAGTTTTCACGAGCTTTTGAGTTGTCGGTGTGCGCGATGTGGAGCAACAACCGGATCTGAGATCCTGGAAAGTCATTGATAGAGAAATCTAGAAGTGCACTCTTAAGAACCCTTTCTGTGTCAGCTGAAAGGAGGCCTCAACTGTTTCCAGCGAACGCTGAGTAATGGGTGACGCAAATCAAATTGCGATAGCGCAAGTTATCAAGAGGATTTGATCTACAACGGAGAGTTTGATCCTGGCTCAGGATGAACGCTGGCGGCGTGCTTAACACATGCAAGTCGAACGAACCTTCGGGTTAGTGGCGGACGGGTGAGTAACGCGTGGGAATCTGCCCTCAGGAGGGGGATAACGGTTGGAAACGGCCGCTAATACCCCATATGCCGAGAGGTGAAATGAATTTCGCCTGAGGATGAGCCCGCGTCTGATTAGCTAGTTGGTGAGGTAAGAGCTCACCAAGGCATCGATCAGTAGCTGGTCTGAGAGGATGATCAGCCACACTGGGACTGAGACACGGCCCAGACTCCTACGGGAGGCAGCAGTGGGGAATTTTCCGCAATGGGCGAAAGCCTGACGGAGCAACGCCGCGTGAGGGATGAAGGCCTCTGGGCTGTAAACCTCTTTTCTCAAGGAAGAAGATCTGACGGTACTTGAGGAATAAGCCACGGCTAATTCCGTGCCAGCAGCCGCGGTAATACGGGAGTGGCAAGCGTTATCCGGAATTATTGGGCGTAAAGCGTCCGCAGGCGGCCCTTCAAGTCTGCTGTTAAAACGTGGAGCTTAACTCCATCATGGCAGTGGAAACTGTTGGGCTTGAGTGTGGTAGGGGCAGAGGGAATTCCCGGTGTAGCGGTGAAATGCGTAGATATCGGGAAGAACACCAGTGGCGAAGGCGCTCTGCTGGGCCATCACTGACGCTCATGGACGAAAGCCAGGGGAGCGAAAGGGATTAGATACCCCTGTAGTCCTGGCCGTAAACGATGAACACTAGGTGTCGGGGGAATCGACCCCTCCGGTGTCGTAGCCAACGCGTTAAGTGTTCCGCCTGGGGAGTACGCACGCAAGTGTGAAACTCAAAGGAATTGACGGGGGCCCGCACAAGCGGTGGAGTATGTGGTTTAATTCGATGCAACGCGAAGAACCTTACCAGGGTTTGACATCCTGCGAATTTCTTGGAAACGAGAAAGTGCCTTCGGGAACGCAGTGACAGGTGGTGCATGGCTGTCGTCAGCTCGTGTCGTGAGATGTTGGGTTAAGTCCCGCAACGAGCGCAACCCACGTCTTTAGTTGCCAGCATTTAGTTGGGCACTCTAGAGAGACCGCCGGTGATAAACCGGAGGAAGGTGTGGATGACGTCAAGTCATCATGCCCCTTACATCCTGGGCTACACACGTACTACAATGCTACGGACAAAGAGCAGCAAGTTCGCGAGGACAAGCAAATCTCATAAACCGTGGCTCAGTTCAGATCGTAGGCTGCAACTCGCCTACGTGAAGGAGGAATCGCTAGTAATCGCAGGTCAGCATACTGCGGTGAATACGTTCCCGGGCCTTGTACACACCGCCCGTCACACCATGGAAGTTGGCCACGCCCGAAGCCGTTACTCCAACCCTTGTGGAGGAGGACGTCGAAGGTGGGGCTGATGACTGGGGTGAAGTCGTAACAAGGTAGCCGTACCGGAAGGTGCGGCTGGATCACCTCCTAACAGGGAGACAACACAATGATTTTGATGCCTGAGTACTTTTATTCTTAGGCCGAAATCCTGTCACCTTAGGTCGATCGGTACCTCAGTTTTGAAATCAAGAATGAGCAGCAATGTTGATTGCTTGATGGAGATTTTCAGTTCCTAAACTTTGTCTAGGTCACACCCCATAAGGGTTGAGTCTTCCTGGGCCATTAGCTCAGGTGGTTAGAGCGCACCCCTGATAAGGGTGAGGTCCCTGGTTCAAGTCCAGGATGGCCCATTCGGTGTTGGGGGTTTAGCTCAGTTGGTAGAGCGCCTGCTTTGCAAGCAGGATGTCAGGAGTTCGAGTCTCCTAACCTCCACTGACCGAACTTAATCTCCATCTTCTGAATCAAAGGAAGGTGAACTCGAAGGTGTGTGTGATTTAGATGTGTCCGCTGGCATGAACTCAGCTTCCTGTCATTCCAAGTGAAGAGTTTTTCTCTGAATTTGGTTGATAAGATGCTGGGCTCGAACTGAGCAATCAGTTTGATGTCTAGCAGAACCTTGACAACTGCATAGGTGAGTCTGGAAAGAATAAAGCATCTCTCATGGATGCATCATTCTTTTTAGGATGATGTTGATTCTTGAGCAAGAGCCGAGACTCCATCACGTTCTTCTGATTGTGTCGAGCAATCAGGAGTTTGATCATTGATTTAGCAATAAATCAGTGAGAATCCGTTTCAACGACGGCAAGCGTTTTGGAGATTATATGGTCAAGCTACAAAGGGCTCACGGTGGATACCTTGGCACACAGAGGCGATGAAGGACGTGGTTACCTGCGATAAGTCTCGGGGAGCTGGAAACACGCTTTGATCCGGGAATTTCCGAATGGGGCAACCCCTAGAACGGTCCGCTGAATCCATAGGCGGACGCGAGCCAACCCAGCGAACTGAAACATCTTAGTAGCTGGAGGAAAGGAAAGTAAAAACGACTCCCTAAGTAGCGGCGAGCGAACGGGGAAGAGCCTAAACCGATAGTTTCGACTATCGGGGTTGTGGGACAGCAATGTGGAAAAGGAATGTTAGTGGAAGTGTTTGAAAGACACGCCACAGAGGGTGAAAGCCCCGTACACGAAAACTGAACTGACCTAGCTGTATCCCGAGTAGCACGGAGCACGTGAAATTCCGTGTGAATCTGCGAGGACCACCTCGTAAGGCTAAGTACTCCTGTGTGACCGATAGCGAAACAGTACCGCGAGGGAAAGGTGAAAAGAACCCCGGGAGGGGAGTGAAATAGAACATGAAACCGTGAGCTTACAAGCAATGGGAGCCCGACTTATCGGGTGACCGTGTGCCTGTTGAAGAATGAGCCGGCGACTTATAGGCACTGGCGGGTTAAACCGGAAATGGTGGAGCCATAGCGAAAGCGAGTCTGAATAGGGCGTTTGTCAGTGTTTATAGACCCGAACCCGGGTGATCTAACCATGGCCAGGATGAAGCTTGGGTGATACCAAGTGGAGGTCCGAACCGACTGATGTTGAAAAATCAGCGGATGAGCTGTGGTTAGGGGTGAAATGCCAATCGAACCCGGAGCTAGCTGGTTCTCCCCGAAATACGTTGAGGCGTAGCGTCTCGTGCTCCAGCAGGGGGGTAAAGCCACCATTTCGGTGCGGGCTGCGAGAGCGGTACCAAATCGAGATGAACTCTGAATACCCTGTGTGTAGCGAGGCAGTCAGACTGTGGGGGATAAGCTCCATGGTCGAGAGGGAAACAGCCCAGACCGCCAGCTAAGGTCCCCAAATCAACACTAAGTGATAAAGGAGGTGGGATTGCCCAGACAACCAGGAGGTTTGCCTAGAAGCAGCCATCCTCAAAGGAGTGCGTAATAGCTCACTGGTCGAGCGATCCTGCGCCGAAAATGAACGGGGCTAAGTGTTGTACCGAAGCTGCGGATTTATGGTAGGGGAGCGTTCTATGTGGGGCGAAGCGTTAGCGTGAGCGGGCGTGGACTGCATAGAAGTGAGAATGTCGGCTTGAGTAGCGAAAACATGGGTGAGAATCCCATGCACCGAAACCCTAAGGGTTCCTCCGGCAGGCTCGTCCGCGGAGGGTTAGTCTGGACCTAAGGCGAGGCCGAAAGGCGTAGTCGATGGATAACAGGTCAACATTCCTGTACCGGTTATGTTTTGGGAAGAGGGACGGAGAAGGCTAGCCAAGCCAGATGTTGGTTACTGGTTCAAGCGTTCAAGGCGTTGAGGAGCGGCGAAAACGTTCCGAGCTGAGGCGTGAGTACGAGCTGCTACGGCAGCGAAGTTGGTGATGTCAAGCTTCCAAGAAAAGCTCTATACCCGTTAAGGCATAACTGCCAGTACCCGAAACCGACACAGGTGGGGTGGTAGAGAATACCGAGGTGCGCGAGGTAACTCTCTCTAAGGAACTCGGCAAAATGGCCCCGTAACTTCGGGAGAAGGGGTGCCACCGCAAGGTGGTCGCAGTGAAGAGGCCCTGGCGACTGTTTACCAAAAACACAGGTCTCCGCTAAGTCGCAAGACGATGTATGGGGGCTGACGCCTGCCCAGTGCCGGAAGGTTAAGGAAGCCGGTCAGCGTAAGCGAAGCTGGCGACTGAAGCCCCGGTGAACGGCGGCCGTAACTATAACGGTCCTAAGGTAGCGAAATTCCTTGTCGGGTAAGTTCCGACCCGCACGAAAGGCGTAACGATCAGGGCGCTGTCTCGGAGAGAGGCTCGGCGAAATAGAATTGTCTGTGAAGATGCGGACTACATACACCCGGACAGAAAGACCCTATGAAGCTTTACTGTAGCTTGGTATTGTGCCCGGGCTCTGAATGCGCAGGATAGGTGGGAGACGTTGATCTCGTGCTCGTGGGTACGAGGGAGTCAATGGTGAGATACCACTCTTTCAGAGCTAGGGTTCTAACGTTCACCCGTTATCCGGGGAGCGGACAGTATCAGGTGGGCAGTTTGACTGGGGCGGTCGCCTCCTAAAAGGTAACGGAGGCGCGCAAAGGTTTCCTCAGGCTGGTTGGAAATCAGCCGACGAGTGCAAAAGCAGAAGGAAGCTTGACTGTGAGACCTACAAGTCGAACAGGGACGAAAGTCGGCTTTAGTGATCCGACGGTTCTGAGTGGAAGGGCCGTCGCTCAACGGATAAAAGTTACTCTAGGGATAACAGGCTGATCTCCCCCAAGAGTTCACATCGACGGGGAGGTTTGGCACCTCGATGTCGGCTCATCGCAACCTGGGGCTGAAGTCGGTCCCAAGGGTTGGGCTGTTCGCCCATTAAAGCGGTACGCGAGCTGGGTTCAGAACGTCGTGAGACAGTTCGGTCCATATCCGGTGTATGCGTAGGAATATTGAGAGGATTTCTCCCTAGTACGAGAGGACCGGGAGGAACGCACCTCTGGTGTACCAGTTATCGTGCCAACGGTAAACGCTGGGTAGCCATGTGCGGAGTGGATAACCGCTGAAAGCATCTAAGTGGGAAGCCCACCTCAAGATGAGTATTCCCATGGGGTAACCCAGTAAGGTCACGGGAAGAACACCCGTTGATAGGCTCTACGTGGAAGTCCAGCAATGGATGCAGCGGAGGAGTACTAATAGACCGAGGGCTTGACCATTAATTTGGCTCTTGTCTGAGGCAAGTTTTATTCGATTAAGACACATCATCTGAAGCGAAAGTTTGAGTTGATGACCTATGCAGTTCTCAGGGTTCAACCTTGGGAATGTTTTCTATCCTGGTGTCCATGGCGCTGTGGTCCCACTCCGATCCATCTCGAACTCGGTTGTGAAACGCAGCAGCGGCGACGATATTTGGGGGGTAGCCCCCTGAGAAAATAGCTCGATGCCAGGTAAAACATTCTGATCACGGAAGTGATCCAAAGAAAGCCACCCCGCGATGGGGTGGCTTTTTTTGTGGCTATTGATAGCGGCTTTGGACTGATCGTTTTTTTCCGCTAGAGGGAAAGGTCGCGGAAGCTTTGAATCAGGGCGTGTTGGCCGGGGTTTTGATGAGGGTTGCCCGTCCGTAAGCAGAATTTTGTTTGTAGCCCAGCGGAGTGCGCTGCGTCGCATTCCCCAGGATGATCACTGATGAAGAGCACAGATTCTTCTGTTGCTTTGATGAGTTGGCAGATTGATGTGTAGCTGTCAGGTTTTAATTTAGGCCCAGTGCGCGTGTCAAACCAATGGCTGAATCTGTCGCTAATGTCGCCTTGGTCGGTATGCATATAGAGCAGTTTTTGTGCTTGCACGCTTCCCGAAGAATACACAGCAAGCATTATTCCATTGTCTTTCCATGCATCAAGCCGTGGCAGTACGTCCTCAAATAATGGTGTTCTCAGTTCGCCGGATTCATAGCCCTGCTTCCAGATCATCCCCTGGAGTTCTTTCAGTGCTGTTGATTTTCTGTCTGATTTGATCAGGTGTTGAAGGTATTCGGCTACTTCTGCATTCGACGGTGAGGCTCCCTTCGTATTGGCCAGCATCTGTTTGCACGTTGGATCTGAATCTTCGTGCCATTCGTTGATTGCTTCCTGGATGGTTTTGGCGATTCTTGGGTCGTTATTCTCCCTTGCGAGCATCTGTTTTAGATGCCTTTTTGCGTAAGGAAAGAGTGTTCCCGCAACAAAATCCACTGGGCATGTGGTTCCTTCGATGTCCAGCAGGATTACTTGGTTCACGAGTGGTGATTGACGAGTGTTTGCCTCCAGGCGAGCTCCAGCAGAAACTCGATGATTTCAGTATGGCGATGAGCTTGCTGAAGATCTTTCCCCCATGCGTAAAGGCCATGACCCGAAACAAGCAATCCATGAGGCGCTCGGTTGAGTCGTTGAGATGCTGTTTCGCTCAGTGTTGTCAGGTTCTGATCGTTGTTGATGATGGGTAGTTCGATGCTGGTGGCATGGGTGTCGACCCCCTCCAGGCCTTTCAACATTTCCCAGCCCTCAATGCAGAGAGATCCCTGCTTGAGAAATTTTCTGGATAGCCATGTGGCATTCACGGAATGGGTATGAAGAACAGCCCCTGCTCCACATTGATCAACGATGCGTAAATGCATCAGCGTCTCTGCACTGGCTCGTCCGTTGCCTTTTACGACCTCTCCATCGGCATTCACAACGATCAGATCGCTGGTAGAGACGTTTCCTTTATTGACGCCGCTGGGTGCCATCAGCAGATGGAGAGGCTCTCGATCGGTGACAACACTGAAATTTCCGCCCGTTCCATCGCACCAGCCCCTTCGGTGCAGATCCTGCATTGTCGAGATCAGTTCACTTGCCTTGTGATCAGCGGACATTCAACGCAAAGTTCGCTTCCTATTCCCGTCCTATCGCACGCAACTCCTAGCTCTGACATCTGGGACACCAATGGGTGCTTCGCCCTGCCAGTTTCATCCGTTCGATCGGTGTCCCGCAGCTCAGGCAATCTTTGCCTGTACGGCGGTAGACGGCGGCTTGCCCTCCATAATTGCCATTCACCCCTTCAAGATCGCGGAAGTCGCTGAAGGTCGTTCCGCCCACGCCAATGCTGATTTCCAGCACATGCACCAGGCTGTCGTGCAAGCGCTCAAGTTGTTTGCGATTGAGGCGGCCAGCGGGTGTTTGCGGAGCGATTCCGGCTGCAAACAAACTTTCATCTGCGTAAATATTGCCAGTGCCTGCCACCAGCGTTTGGTCGAGTAGTGCTGCTTTGATCGACCGTGTGGATCCTTTGAGCTGGCGTTGCAGGTAAGTGGCGTTGAATGTATCGCTGAAGGGTTCCGGTCCCAGACGTTTCAGGCCGGTGATCACAGAGTCGATGGGGGTTCCATCGGGCACCCACCACATTTCACCGAAGCTGCGCATGTCAACGAAGCGGAGCTCTTGTCCTGCTTCGTTCCAGAAGCGTGCACGGGTGTGTTTGCAGGGATCGCTCGGCTCGTCATGCCACTGGAATTGGCCAGTCATACGTAGATGAACCCCCCACACGCCATTTGGCTGACTGCTGCCAGGGTCGAGCAACGTGGCCATTAGATATTTGCCACGACGTGTCCATTCACCCACGCGTTGGCCTCGAAGGCCCTTGCAAAACTGGTCGCTCCCGCCCGGGCTAGCCACAGCCCGTTCCCGCAGGATCTCAACCTGTTGAATCACATACGAATCAAGACGGTTCGCCAATCCTCGGCGAACCGTCTCAACCTCCGGGAGTTCCGGCAAGACTCAGGCGGGTTCGAGTTCGGAAAGAGCGAAGTTGTTGGTGTTGATGCCACCATCAGTGCCCTGCAGGCCGCTGTAGTTCACCTTTTCAAAGCGGACCACAACGGGGTAGCGGATTCCGGAGGTGTCAATGGATGCCACCTTGCCCACTTCGTTGAACCAGTAGGACTCAGGGCGCTTAATACGCACCATGTCACCGCGGGAGATCGCCATCGCTGCGCTGAAACTCGGCTGCATGCAGAGCGTATCGCCGTGTCTCCCCTTGGGGGATCGAGTGACACACAATGTCGTCCTGCGCCTCAATCGGATGTTGAGTGCCGTGGCAGCATCCTGCCTTCGGTGCGTTGCTGACCTTGCTACCCACTCAACCTGAGCCTCCAGTGCTGGAGCTGGATCTTCCTGATCCCGAGCAGGATGACATCAGCACCATGGAGTTTCTTGCCCGGCTCGAGCAGGCCTGGGCGGTTTGTGACAAGTTCGACCTGCAAACCGAAATCTGGCGGGGGCGAATCCTCAAGGCTGTTCGCGATCGCGAAAAGCGTGGTGGGGAAGGTCGCGGTGCCGGATTCCTGCAGTGGTTGCGCGAGCGAGAAATCAGCAAGACCCGTGCTTACGGCTTGATTCAGCTGGCGGAGTCGGCTGAGGAGATGTTGGGCGAGGGCGTGTTGGAGGAGAGCAGTGTCAATCAGTTCTCCAAACGGGCCTTCATGGAAACGGCTCAAGCTGCTCCGGAAGTGCAGATGATGATTTCGGAAGCAGCGAATGAGGGCCAGGAGATCACCCGAAAGCAGGTGCGACGGCTAACTGATGAGTTCACAGCGGCAACCAGCCCTTTGCTCCCTGAGGAAATTCGTCAGCGAACGCAGGAGAATCTCCTCCCTCCCAAGGTTGTAGCGCCGCTTGTCCGAGAGCTGGCAAAGCTACCGGAACCGCAACAAGACGACCTTCGCAAAGTGCTGCGGGATGAGCCAGAGCTGGACCGCATCAAGGATGTGACCCACACAGCGCGATGGATCACCAAAGCAACAGAATCTGGTGTGGCAGTGCGTGCTTTCCAGCAGGGAGAGCTTGACCTGGAAAAGGCCATGCAGGAAGCACAGCGTCTCGATGCTCTTGGTCTTCTTGCCGATGCTGTCGGTCAGGCGCAGGCTTTGGAATCGGCTGTTCTCAAATTGCACACGTCGTGGCGGCGATTAGGCGGCCTCCAAGAGCGTCTTTGGGTCGAGAGCGGTAGCAGCACGCCCTATTTGCGTGATGTTCTGTCGGCGCTGCAAAGCCTGAGTGGGGCGACGCTCCGGGTCTCGCTCGGCGAACTGGCTGGTGGCAAACGCGTGCGCCTGCAGTTGGTGGAGGAATCGCCTGACCAGCTGGATCCACCTCCTATCCCCTAGATCTGGAGGTCGGTAGGCTGTGGACGCCATCCGTGGTGTGCCTTGGACCTGCTGCTGGATGTGCTGAAGCGCCATTACGGGTGGAATGAGTTCCGCCCTGGACAACGGCCAGTGGTGGAGTGTCTCCTTCGCGGCCAGGATTGTCTTGCTGTTCTCCCCACTGGCGGCGGCAAATCTCTTTGTTATCAATTGCCCGCCCTGGTGCGCTCTGGGCTCGTGGTGGTGATTTCGCCCTTGGTGGCCCTGATGGAGGATCAGGTGCTGCAGCTCCGTCGTCGTGGCATCGCAGCAGCTTGTCTGCATGGCGGCATCGAGCCTGAACGACGGCGAGAGACCCTTCGCCAGCTCTCCGAAGGAGACCTTCGCTTGCTGTATCTGGCTCCCGAACGACTTCAGGGAGAAGCCACGCAATCCATCCTTCAGGAGCATGCAGCAACAGGTCAGCTGGTTGCTTTTGCCGTGGATGAAGCCCATTGCATCAGCGCCTGGGGGCACGACTTCAGGCCCGACTATCGCCGTCTGGGGCAGCTCAGAGATCTGTGTCCGGGAGTGCCAATGGTGGCCCTCAGTGCCACAGCCGCACCCCGTGTAAGGGCCGATATCCTGCGCCTTCTGCATCTGAGACGGCCTCTGATTCAGGTCGGTTCAGCGCGCCGAGAGAATTTGCACTACGCCATGCGTCGGCGGGCAAAGGATCCCTTGCCAGACGTCATTGAGGCGCTTGAGCAGGCGCATGGCGCCTGCCTGATCTACGCGCGCACCCGACGGTCTGTTGAGCAATGGACCGAACGGCTCTGTGCAAGCGGTGTCCATGCCATTGCATATCACGCCGGTCTTGAGCCAGACGTGAGGCATCGGGCACTGGAACATTTCCTTGAGGCTGAGGCCCCCGTGCTGGTTGCCACGGTGGCGTTCGGGATGGGTGTCGATCGAGCGGACGTCGGGCTGGTGTTGCATCTGGATCTCCCCAGCACGCCTGAGGGGTATTTGCAGGAATCCGGGCGTGCAGGACGTGATGGCCGTCCGGCCCACTGTCTGGTTCTCTTTTCTCCCAGGGACCGCACCAGCCTTGGTTGGGCCATGCAAAACACTCTGAGGCGGGCATCCGCTACGGATGCGGTGGAGGAGGCCCGGCGAATTGAATTAGCGCAGCAGCAGTTGCGACGCATGGAAGCTGTGGCGGAAGGCGAGCACTGCAGAGAGCAATCCCTTTTGCTGTCAGTCGGTGAGTTGGTGCCTCCCTGCGGACGTTGTGATCGATGCCTCTCGCAGGCTCCGCGCTTGGATTGGTCTGATGAAGCAAGAGCTGTGCTCGAGTGTCTCGCCCAGGATCACGGCACTGATGCGCGCAGTTTGAGTGACCGTCTCAATGTGGAGGAGGGGCGTGCACCGCACTGGGGTTGGTTGACCCGCCGTTTGGTGCAGGAGGAACTGATCCACGAAAGCAATGATGGAAGTCAGAGGCTGTATCTGAAAGACAGTGGCCGACGTTTCCTGCGGCAGCCCTGGCCTCTGCATTACGCAGCCTGACGGCTACTCAGCTTTTGATGGCAGAGCAGCGGTCTTTCAACAGGGCACGTTCGAATTTGGTCTGTGGTGCAATCCAGCTTTTCCACATCCCATTGGCCCCCGTCACGTTGATTTTTTTCGCAGCACAGTTCACCGCCACGTAAAGGGATTGTCCGTCGCCATTGAGGGTGGGTGCTACCTCGCTGCCTGCCATTGACTGCCAGTTGCTCCAGTCGACTTGCAGCGGTCCGTAGGTTCTCCAGGAGGCCTGCTTTGGCTGAGCACTGGTGGTGGTGGGAGCAGAACTGGCGGCCGCGGTCACGACCGGCTCCTTGACCACCGGTTGTGTGGCTTGGGGCTGGGCGTCAGGCTGACTTTGGGTGGTGTCGGCAACCGAGTCTGGTGCAGTCTCGGATGCTTGTTCCGCCGGAACGGAATCGCTTGCCGCTGCTGTCTCCACTTTGGGTTGGCTGGAGCGAAGCATCAGTTGTGTGCCCACTTCCACTTGATTAGGGTTGGCGATGGCGTTGATGCTGATCAGCGACGCCATGGGGATGTTGTAGGCCTTGGCGATCTGCGTGAGGGTCTGCCCCCGGGCCACGGTGTGTGAGGTGGCGTTGGGATTGGCCTTGATCGGCACAGGTTGAACGCGTGGTTTTGGCTTCGGTGCGGGTTGTGGCAGCACCGCATTGCTAGGAAGTTTCAGCGTTTGCCCGATTTCCACATGATCGGCACTCGATAAGGCGTTGAGGGCGATCAGCTGCCGTTCTGTTACCCGGTATTGAGCGGCGATGCCGCTCAGGGTGTCGCCGGATCTCACCTTGTGGCGGCCGGAGCCAGCACTGACGCTTCCGGGAATCTGCAACTGTTGGCCTGCCCGCACGAAATCCGAATCACGCAGTCCGTTCAAGCGCATCAGGCTGTTGATGGAGACTCCGTAGCGAGCTGCGATATCCGACAGGGTTTCGCCTGATTTGACAGTCACAGAAGCCGCATGACCTGCCAAGGGCGAAAGGGCCATCAGGGTCAGGATGGTCAGGAGGGTGCGGCGCATGCGTCTCCGGTGGCTTGGCGAACCATAAGGTGCATTCGGCGCGATGCCAGTCCCTGCCTGAGCATTGGCTTGAGATGCTCAGCTGAGTAAACGACGGAATGTGTCTGGGCTGAGCGTGTAAGGGGGGTAACGCTGGGGTAGATCGAGCCAGAAGGGGCGACGCAGCACAGAGCGCTCATGGGAAAAGGTGCGGAATCCTGCTTCGCCATGGTGGGCACCCATGCCGCTGGCACCGACCCCCCCGAACGGCAAATCTGGAACGCCTGCCTGCATCACCACATCGTTAAAGCACACCCCTCCAGAACTGGTTTGGCGCAGCAGCTGGTTCTGATGGTTCTTGTCACCGCCGAACAAGTAGATGGCAAGGGGTTTGTCTCGCGTCTGGATCTTTTCGATGGCGGCATCTAAATGGGGGATGGAAAGAACGGGTAGCAGTGGACCGAAGAGTTCATCGCTCATCAAAGGGTCACTTTCATCGCGCACGGCAATCAGGCTTGGTGCGATCCGGCGGCGTTTAGGGTCAAATTCGCCCCCAAGCAACACCCTCCCCTCCGCTTTTGCTTCACGCAGCAGTGCTTCAAGCCTGCTGTAGTGCCTGTCGTGAATGAGGCAGCACAGATCTTCAGAGTCGAGAGGCTGGTCGCCATACAGCTTGAATCTTTCCTGGGCGATGGCGTCTAGGAGTGGGGCGCGCACGCCCTCCTGAACGAATAGGTGATCCGGGGCAATGCAGGCTTGACCGGCATTGAAACCCTTCCCCCACACCAGACGACGCGCTGTCACGGATAGGTCGGCATCGTTCAGGACGATGGCCGGGTTCTTTCCCCCAAGTTCCAGGGTCACTGGCGTGAGGTTCGCAGCAGCACCTTCCAAAACCTTGGCTCCGATCCTGCCGCCACCGGTGAAGAAGATGTGATCGAAGCGTTGCCGCACTAGGCCAGCGGCCACATCTCCATCTCCATTCACCACTGTCACTACGTCATCGGCGAAGTGCATGGGAATCAGCCGTTCAATCAACTCGGCGGTGGCCGGAGCGTGTTCTGAGGGTTTAATCACGGCGGTGTTCCCTGCGGCAAGTGCGCTCACGAGAGGCCACAAGGTGAGACTGAAGGGCAGGTTCCAGGGGCCGATCAGCAGAACGCATCCAAGGGGCTCTGGGATGACTTCGGCACGACCCGGCTTTTGCACGAGTGGGACGCGGATGCGTTGCGGTCGCATCCAAGAGCGCAACTGACGTTCGGCCAGGTTGAGTTCCTGGAGCAGCGCGACCACCTCGGCCATTGCCTCCAGTGGAGGTTTGGCCAGGTCTTGATGCAGAGCATCGAGGATGGCCGATTCGTGCTCGGTTACCAGGTCACGCAAGCGCCGCAGTTGTTCTCTGCGCCAGCTTTCCGGTTGGGTTTCGCCCCTTAGGACAGGTTCGCGCATCCGGTGCAGATCGGCATCGCTGAAAGCGGTGGCTGTGCTGGCCTGGGCCATGACGTCGGGAATGAGCGCTATGTGGAGGTCATGCTCGCAGTTTCGTCCCATCAACCGTTGCTGAAGGGAGCCGATTGCGCCTACTACGTGGAGAGAGTGATCGGCTTGATGAGTCAGCAGCTGCCGTGGTGGAACGGAGCCGTCATCTATCAGTTGATTGTGCGCAGCTATGCCGATGGCAATGGCGACGGAATTGGTGACCTTCAGGGTTTAGCCAGCCGTCTCCCTTATCTGCGCTGGCTCGGCGTGGAAGCGATCTGGCTGACGCCTATCTATCCATCACCGCTGCAGGACGGTGGTTATGACATCACCGATTTCAAGGCGATTCATCCCGATCTTGGAGACCTTTCTGCGTTTCATCGGGTGCTGACTGCAGCGCATGGGCAGGGCATCAAAGTGGTGATGGATCTGGTCATGAACCACACCAGCACCCTGCATCCCTGGTTCCAGCGAGCGCGCTGGGCACCTCAGGGCAGCCCTGAACGCGACATCTATGTCTGGAGCGATGACCCGCATCGTTATGCGGATGCTCCAGTGCTGTTCCGCCATTTCGAGTCGTCCAACTGGGAATGGGACGACGTGGCTGGTCAGTACTACCTGCACCGGTTTTTGCGTCATCAGCCCGATCTGAACTACGACAACCCAATCGTCCAAGAGGCGATGTTGGACGTGGTGGATTTTTGGATCGAGCGAGGTGTAGACGGCTTTCGGCTGGATGCTGTGCCGTTTCTCTATGAAGCAGAAGGCACCCGCTGTGAAGGTCTGCCTGAAACGCATGCATTTCTCAAGCGTTTGCGCGAGCGGGTCGACTCCCATGGCCGTGATGTGCTCCTGCTCGGGGAGGCGATTCAGCCATTGGATGAGATCGCGCCTTATCTGATGTCAGATGAGCTGCATGGAGCGTTCAACTTCGTCTTGACCGCCCATTTGTTTGCTGCCATCGCCAGTGGTGCGGTTAAGGACTTGTGCAGTTGTCTGAAAGACGCGCAGCAGGCCGTGCATGGATGCCGCTGGGCCCTGCCATTGCGCAATCACGACGAGCTTTGGCTTGGTGACGGTCACCTGGTCCCTGAAGAGGTGATTCAGACCATTCGTGCTGGTTTACACCAAGGTCAAGGACATTGGCTCAACTGGGGCATTAATCGGCGTTTGGCGCCCTTGCTCAATGGTGATTCAGGCTCCAACCGCGTCCTGCATGCCCTGCTCTACAGCCTTCCCGGCATGCCTTGCCTGTATTACGGCGATGAGTTGGGCATGGGGGACTGGCCTGGATTACGCGATCGCGATCCAAACCGCACTCCCATGGCTTGGACTCCAGCGCGAAACGGTGGGTTCTCAACAGCACCTGATCCTCTGCTTGTGCTCCCACCGATCACATCGCCGGGATATGACTACCGCGTGGTGAATGTGGAGGTTCAGAAGCAGCTGCCTGCTTCGCTGCTGAATTGGCATCGGCGCATGCTCACCTGCCGGCGGCTGCTGCCAGCCCTTCGCCATGGTGATTTCGAGCTGTTGCACTGCGCCCACCCCAGTGTGATCAGCTATGTGCGCTGCGATAGGGGCATGACAGTGCTGGTCGCCGCCAATTTGTCCGCTGCTGGAGCCTCACTGCGACTCGACCTCAGTCGCTGGCGTGGTGAACGAACCCGAGAGGTGCTCTGGGGCTCTGAATACCCTCCTGCATCTGATGAGTGGTTTGTATATTTGCCAGCTCATGGATTCAGCTGGTGGCTGATCGGCGAGGTGGCAGACGTGGAGGATGCTCAGAAATCGGAGGATGTGTCGCTGCCCTCTTGAACTGAGCCCAGCGGTCAAGCACTCAATTCAAGAGCTGAGCTCTCATCCCTGCCGCATGCCTCAAGAATCGTCCTCACCACAGGCGTGAGTCGGTTCGCTTCGCTGCTGTCCACCATGGCCAGGCGATTCCGTCGTGCCAGCAGATCGGTGATGCCATGGGCATGTTCCGCATTGATGGCATGGCGAAGCTCGCCTTCACAAATCGGAATCACATCGCTCAGAGGCTCCCGTTGTTGGGGTGTCCAACGGCTCACGAGTTCAGCTGCCGCTAGCCCGTGATTGCCCTGCAAGTGCTCAATTTGGTGCTGAAGCCAGGGCGAGTCAGGCAGGAGATCGTTCAGCTGCTGCCGCTGATGTGCCAGGCGTGCCAAGGTTCTGGATGGATCGATGTCGGATCCCAGTAATGGGAGTGTTTTTGGGGGTGGCAGACGCATGTCCAGTCGCTGGGCAACCGCTTCCAGCGTGTCGATCGCCATCGGTCGGCAGGTGGTCCATTTGCCTCCCATCACGCTCACCAGTCCGCTCGGTAGCGTCTCCACTTCGTGCTCTCTCACGACGCGGCTGCTGTTCACATCGGCATCGGAGGGTTTGAGCAAAGGTCTGCCACCCGCCCAGCAGCTCCCGATCTCGGGGGCTCCCACATCAGGGAACCATCGCTTCACGTAATCGAGCAGGTAGGCCTGCTCTTGATCGGACGGGTGTGCCGCCTGCACCCGAGGGCAGGCCGTGTCGGTGGTGCCCACCAGCGTGCCTCCGCCAAAGAACGGCAGCATGAACAGAACCCTTCCGTCATCAGTGGAGGGCAGCAGCAGCCCCATCCGTTCAGGGCAGAGGTTCTGTTTCAGCACGATGTGCACACCGCGGCTTGTGAGCAAGCGTTCATGGCAATCCGGCTCAGCCATGTGTCGCACTGCATCGGCATGCAGTCCTGTGGCGTTGACCACGGCGCGTGCACGCCAGCGTTGCTGCTCACCTTGTGCGTTTTCGCTGATGGCGCCACACACCTCACCTTGGCTGTTCTTCTCCAGCTCGATCACCGGTGTGCGGTTGTTGACGACAGCACCTGCACGCTCGGCCGTGAGCGCCAACAAAAGATTCAACCGGGCATCATCAAATTGGCCATCGCTGTAAGCGACCCCCCTGCGGATGTCGTCGCGAAGTTCAGGCAAAGCAACCTTCAGTTGCTCCCGAGACAACAGCCTGCTGCTGCCAATGCCTGACTGACCAGATAATGCGTCATAGACACCGAGGCCAAGGCGGTAATAGAGCTGGCCGAACACGCCGTCGGTGGGCAGGGCTAGCTCCAGGCGATGCGCGAGAAATGGAGCCTGCTTAAGCCAGTGACCGCGCTCCAGCAGTGCCTCCCTCACTAGACGCAGCTGAGCCCGATCAGCAGTTTTGAACGCCAGCTCGAGATAGCGCACACCACCGTGCAAGAGCTTGGTGCTGCGTGAGCTGGTGCCGCTGCCGAAGTCATGCCCTTCGAGCAAGGCAACCCGCAGGCCGCGGCGGACGGCTTCATAGGCGACGCATGCCCCACTGGCGCCGCCACCGATGATCAGCAGGTCGTAGCAGGTGTCATCCATGCCAGCGCAGACTCCTTGATACGGCATCGTTCCACCGCTTCAGCCAGGCTTGTCGCTCCTCCATCTCCATTGCGGGGGTGAAGAGCTCGGTCTGCTGCTTCCGGTCCGAAACCAGATCACTCAGATCTGAAATCAATCCTGATTGCAGGCCTGCGAGCAAGGCCACTCCCCGCGCAGTGCTTTCAAGATGTGCCGGACGTCGCACGTGTAGCCCGGTGCTGTCGGCCTGTGCCTGCAGGAGCGGATTTGATGCTGCCGCACCACCATCAACGGCGAGCTCCCCCAATCCTTGGCCGATCGCTTGTTCCGCAAGCTGCACCAGGCCAGCCACGGAGAGCGCGATCCCATCAAGCGCTGCTCGAGCGATCTGGGCACGACCACTGTCACGGGTGAGTCCAATCAGCAATCCGCGGGCCGCTGGATCCCAATGAGGGGTCCCCCAGCCTGTGAAGGCCGGCACGAGCATCACGCCGCCAGAGTTCTTCACGCCAAGAGCAAGCTGGTTGATGTCATCGGCAGTTTTGATGATGCCGAGCCCGTCACGCAGCCACTGAACAACAGTGCCGGCATTGAACAGGCTGCCTTCGAGGCAATACGTGGGTTTTCCATGTTCATCCGTCCATCCCAGCGTGCTGAGTAGCCCGGCATCACTGCGGCGGATTGTTCTACCGGTATTGACCACCAGGAAGGCACCCGTCCCATAGGTGCATTTGGCTTCCCCAGGTTCAAGGCATAACTGCCCGAGAGTGGCGGCTTGTTGATCACCAAGAAGCGCACAGATCGGCACACCAGCGAACGGCAGGCCCGATGCGATCGCGCCAAAATCGCCTCGACAGGGCACCAGACTTGGCAGGGCACTGGTTGGAATCTGTGCCTGCTCGCAAAATGCGTTCACCCACTCGCGCCGCTCCAGATCCATCAACAGCGTGCGGCTGGCATTGCTCATATCGGAGCAATGCCGGGTGCCACCGCTCAGATGCCAAAGCAGCCAGCTCTCAACCGTTCCGAAGCAGAGATCGTCCTGGCTTGCGGCTTGGCTGGCTGCCGTTTCGTTCTGGATCAGCCACTGGATTTTGCTGGCGCTGAAGTATGGATCCAGAAGGAGTCCCGTACGGGTTGTCCACTCCTGTTCCAAGCCGTCCTGCTTCCATCGATCACAGACATCGGCAGTGCGGCCGTCCTGCCAGACCAGGGCTGGGCCACAGGGCTGGCCATCGCTACGTCGCCAAAGAACGGTGGTCTCTCGTTGATTGGTGATGCCGCAGGCGACGACAGCATTGCGCTGCTCTGGAGTCAGGGTTTGCTCTAGGCGACTCATTGCCAGGCGCTGGCTCTCCCAGATGGCCATGGGGTCCTGTTCCACCCAGCCATCAGCGGGGTAATGGATCGCTAGGGGGGCTGTGGCGCTGGCGATCGCACATCCACGTTCGTCGTAGAGCGCGGCTCTGGAACTACTGGTGCCTTGATCCAGTGCCAGCAGGAGTGGCGGTGCAGCCATGCGGGAGTTGTTTTTTATGTGCTAGCGGTGGGGGCATGGTCCTGCAAAGGAGCGTGGGGAACACTGAAGTGTTTGAGAGATGCCTCTCGGTCTAAGCCAAGAATTCCGTTATCCAATCAGACACGCTCATTTATTTCTTGCCATTGCAGACGGATTTGTTGACGAAACAATGCGTTGAATTTCAGGCTGCTTCAACTGGTAATAGTTCATTCGAGGTTCAAGCTCTATAAGAAAATTTTGAAACAAGTGTTTTGTTGTGCGCACGCCTCGTGACCAGAGCAACATCTTGTTGGGCTTCTCGCTTGAGTTGTCACGGAAGTTGCTCTGGATGGTTTTTATCGTGTCTCGCTAGGGAGCAAAGATGAACAATCATTGCGCTCTGGCTCTAATCCGCTTCGAATTTTTTGACTGATTATTTTCTGATTTAATATTAGTATTTCCCAAGGACTTGCGTCAAGTTTTTGTGTATCGATAGGGTTTTTAGGTGTTTTGATGCATCGGGTATTAGCCCTGTATTTGTTCAGCTGTGAGCTCGCTCTGGATTGAGGAGATTGATCCTGGCTTCGATTGATGGATGAGTAATAGATGCTGACTTGTTCATCACGCTTGGTGCCTGTTCTCAGCCAAAGAAGGCTGGCAATGCAACGGCAGCCAAGAGGTTCAACTTTGATCCTGCAGGCTTGTCCAACCCCAGGATCCAACACCCGGTGCCGGGGTGTTGTGAGAAGCCCTTGTCGAGACTTGAACTCGAGACCTCTCCCTTACCAAGGGAGTGCTCTACCGCTGAGCTACAAGGGCATGTGTGGATGGGCCGGGTTGGATTTGAACCAACGTAGGCAGAGCCAGCGGATTTACAGTCCGCCCCCATTAACCACTCGGGCACCGACCCGAACACAAGACGGAACCTTACCAGCACAGGGTCTCCACTCCGGTGCAGTAAGGCTGCCTGCAAGGAGTTTCCATGCAGTTTGCACAAATCAGCTTTTGCAGCATTGGCAGAGTTTTCTTAATGAGACATGCTGATTCCCTGCGTCTAAAGAAACAGTTCTTTTGGGGCAATCTCTATTTGTGGTTGCTCAGCATTCGCAAATGGCATTGAGATCCTGTGAGCAGCATCAATTATAGAATTGGTACTTTTTCGAAAAAGCGCAATGAACAACCCAGCTTGATTTTTGCGATGGGCTTTCCATCGGTGCAGATAATACAGTTGTTTAAAATGGATTAAATCCCAACCATATTGATCTCAATGCGGCGCTCAATATCACGGCGAATAGTGTTCGTATTCCGGGGATGGATGATTTCATTGTCAGCTTCCCTTGAACTCGACAAATTGTTGGCTCCTTTGTTGTGAGGATCACTTCGGTCTCACAGGGGGAGGGGGATCAACACCCGGTGCCTGGGTGTTGTGAAGAAGCCCTTGTCGAGACTTGAACTCGAGACCTCTCCCTTACCAAGGGAGTGCTCTACCGCTGAGCTACAAGGGCATGTGTGGATGGGCCGGGTTGGATTTGAACCAACGTAGGCAGAGCCAGCGGATTTACAGTCCGCCCCCATTAACCACTCGGGCACCGACCCGACACACCGCGATAATTTACCAGCCCACGAGGACAGCCCTGCTGGATACGATCGGACAACACCGTTTCCGCGGGCGATGCAACTGCTGCTGCTCAATGGGCCCAATCTCAATTTGCTCGGGCAGCGGGAGCCGGGTCTGTACGGGCATCAGTCGCTTGATGCGATTGAGCAACAACTGAAACAGCGTGCCGCTGCTGCCGGTGTGCAGCTGGATTGTTACCAGAGCAATTTTGAAGGTGCCCTTGTGGAGCGGATCCACCAGGCCATGGGTACGGTCAACGGCATTTTGATCAATGCCGGTGCCTTCACCCACACCTCTATTGCGTTACGCGACGCCCTGCTCGGTGTGGCCATTCCTTACGTGGAGCTTCACTTAAGCAACACCCATGCGCGTGAGTCGTTTCGTCATCATTCCTATCTGGCGGATCGGGCGGTTGGTGTGGTGAGCGGCTTTGGACCCTTCAGTTACGACCTCGCGTTTGACGGGTTGCTGCATCACCTGCGTCACGTGGAAGCATGACCATTACAGCGTCCACAACTCCTTATCAGTTCGAAGAGGCCTCCATCACATCCGCCGTGAGCAGCATCCGTTGGTTGGCTGCTCCCACCAGTCGCCTGTGGGTTGAGCAGGCGATCGCCAAGCCGATGCAGGTGTTGATCGACCATGCTCATTGCGAGCGCAAAGCGGCCGGCTCAGCTGTTCAGTTGATGTTCCGCTATCTCTGTGAGCCAGGGCTTGGTGAGGTGTTGAGCCCGCTGGCGCGAGAAGAGCTTGAGCATTTCGAGCAAGTGTTGGATTTGCTCAAATCGCGTGGTCGTTATCTCGAGCCTCTGCGTTCTCCCGGCTATGGGGCGGCTCTCGCCAAGCATGTGCGACGGGCGGAGCCTGATAGGATGTTGGATTCTTTCCTCGTGGCGGGTCTGATTGAGGCGCGCAGTCATGAACGGATGGCTTTGCTTGCAGAACACAGTCCTGATCAGGCCTTACGGGCGCTTTACAGCAGCTTGCTCCAAAGCGAGGCCCGCCACTTCGGGGTGTATTGGGTTCTCTGTGAGCAGAGATATTCAAGAGATGTGATCGTGCCCCGCCTGGAGCAGTTGGCTGAAGCAGAAGTTGATGCCCTTCGTGGAGAGCTCGAGCATCCGGATGATGTGCGGATGCATTCCGTCGGTGTCGATGCCTGAGGCGCGCTGTCACCGTGTTTAGGCTTGCGCAAAAGCTAGATTCTGATGAGTGGAAGCGGACATTCCCATGGTGATATCCAGAAAGTCCAAAATGTGAATGAATTCCGTCCGATTGGACAGGGGCAGTGGTGGTCACAAGAGTCTTTTCGGGAGTATTTCGCTTCAGTTGCTGGTCGTGATTCGGGTGATGTTGTTGATTACAGCGTCCACTTGACTTCAGACGGTCATCTTTATGACACCCATGAAATCTATGCCGGCCCAGATGGCATGGTGTATTTCACACAGCGCTTGCATGACCGTGTTGGAAGATTCACGCTTGATGGGCGTGCTGAATTATTTGAACTTCCAATAGGCTCACGACCACATGGTCTGCGTTTCAGTGATGACGGCCACTTCTACGTCACCCTGGAAAATTTCGATCAAATTGTTGAGCTTAGTAAGCGTGATGGCTCGATCGTTGCTGTTTACAGCGTTGCTTTTGACAATCCTCAAGAAGAAGGTGTTGTAGGCCCTCACGGCTTCGCGATTGATCCCCAAGGCAGGCTTTGGTATACCGGGCGCACCTCCGATGTTCTCGGTTGGGTTGATCCAGCCACGGGTGAGCAAAAGCGTTTTGTGTTGTCAACGCGAGAAGCGTTTGCTCCTAATTTTGATCATGAAACTGTGAAGCCAGAGGCGAGTGCTCCAATCAATATCGAGTTTGATCAGGAGGGTAACGCATGGTTTGTGAACCTACAGACTAACCAGATTGGAAGGATTGATTCAAGCGATGAGTTGACCCTTTTCGAGATCGAAGGCTTCGGGACCGATAACACACGTCCGATCAACATTTATCAAGGACCTGAAGGCTTTATTTGGGTCACCATTGAAGGCGACAACAGTCCTGAGCTGGTTGGTTCACAGCAAAGTTTGGGTGGTATTGCCCGCTTCGATCCTTCATCTGAAACTTTCACGGCCTATCCCCAGACTCTTTCCAAAGGAGCTGGCGGTGTGTTGGGTTTCAAGCCGAATTCTGTCTGGTTCCAATACCAGGAAAATGCTTTGGTTCGGTTGGATGTTGATGAATTAGGACGCCGAGATCAAACTCTTTTCCCATTGCCTGACATCGGTTCGCGTAACCGTGTGATGCACCGGATCGGTCAGGGACCTGATGGATCGATGTGGTTTACCAGTTTGAATGCGGATCTTGTCAGCCAGATCGCGACCGAAGAGCAGGGTTTACCTGTGTATTCCTTCGATGCTTCATCGACTGGCAATCAATACTTGTCGTCTTTGCCTCAGGAGTGGACTCTGCTATTCAGCGAGGGTTCGGGCGTTGGGGATCCTGATCCTCTGTTCCTGAGCACGGCAGACGTCAGCGATTCTGTGTCGACAGCGCGTTTCCGTGATCAGATCACCGGGCAGACCGTGTGGACTGCTGATCCTTCTGAGCGCAAAGCTTGGTCGAGCAGCTTCCGATACGAATTAATTGGCGAAGATTTTCGAGTCTTTGACGATATTGATGATGCTCAAAATCTCATACCTGTTTACCGAACATTCGACGATCAGGCTGTTGCCTACCGGTGGTATACAGATCCACTCAGTGTGGATTCTGCTGATCATGCTTCAGCGGACATTGCTTGGTTTGCCCATGCCATTCCTGAAAATGCAATGTATGGCTGATGCAAGATGTTGTTAAAAGGGCGACCGTAGGTTCGTGGCGCTCGGGCGCTTCCCATGGGTTAAGGGCGCTAAAGCGAAATGCGTCACTGATTTTGTTCTGTGAAAGGAGTCGTGATCTCGCTCGCGCTTGAAAGCGTTCAAGTCAGCCCTTCGTAACAGTGGACCAAAAGAAGTCTGAAGAGACGCGCCATGGCTCCTGGGCCGCTTCTAAGATTGACCCAGTCACGTTGCGATGTCGAATGATTGACCCAGTGACCGCTGTTGCTGATTCCCTGCAGGCTCTGCGAAACGGCACCACTGACGAGCAGTGGAATGGCCTTAAAGCTGACCCCCTCGTCCGCGATCTCATCGGGCGTTGTGCGGATCTGGAAGCAGCTCTGCTCCTCAACGATGAAGCCACGTTGAAGGTGGCATCCGGCAAGACAACTGTGTTCAAGTCTGCCGTGGATTCGCGTCTTCTTCTTGCCGCTTGAGGGCGCTTCACGCCGGAGTTGCTAAGTCGGCTCTGCTGGTGTTGTTAAGAGGGGATAGCGTTTGGCGATGCAATCCCCAGTGAATTCGGCTACCCAGCCGCTTGGATTGCAGAAAAAGCGGATGGCGCAGAAATTTGGAGCTGCACCCATGTCAAACCAGTGCCGCGTTCCTGCTGGGACGCTGATCCAGTCACCTGCTTCGCAAATCACCTGGACCACGTCTTGCCCGATGTGGAGGCTGAATAGGCCCTGACCTTCCACAAAAAAGCGAACTTCGTCTTCGCTGTGAATGTGCTCACTTAGGAATTTTTGACGCAGGCTGACGCGATCGGGATGGTTTGGCTGGATTCGGATGGCGTCAACGGTGGGGTAATCCCCGCGCGCCTGGGTGCGCTGGATGTCTTGGTTGTAAGCCGCAAGGATCTCCTCCTGGCTGCAGCCTGGCTGGAGCTTTGTCTGTGTGGGCCAGCGTTCAAAGCCGATTCCGCGCTGCTTCAGTTCGTTTTCGATCTGTGCTCTATCGGTGGTTTGTAGAACCACGTCATTGGAGCGATCCGAAAAGATCGTCAGCTCACTCATGCTGCAAATGGCCTTGGAGAAGGGTGCCGACCAACCCATTCAGCATGCTGGATGGATGATCTTCCTTCGCATCGGTGTCCGTGTCGCCCAAGTTTGCTCCCGGCCAGTTGACGCTGGTGGGTGTCGGTCCTGGTGATCCGGAGTTGCTCACTGTTGCTGCGGTGAAGGCGCTGGAACACGCGGATGTGGTGGCCCATCCTGTGGCGCGCGAAGGACAACCCGGGATGGCTTTGGCGATTGCGTCGCGGTGGCTGCAGTCTCATCAGCAACTGTTGCCGCTTTCGTTCCCGATGGTTGCGGAGGCTGAGCCAAGACTTTCCGCCTGGCAACAGGCAGCCGATGTGCTCGCTAGCAACGTGAGGGCTGGTCGCAGGGTGGTTCTGCTTTGCGAAGGGGATGTGTCCTTGTTCGCTACCAGTAGCTACGTGCAACTGGCTCTACGCCGACGCCATCCCGATCTTCCTTTTGCGCTGATTCCTGGGATCCCCTCGGTCTGTGCGGCGGCGGCAGCGGCTGCACAGGTTGCCGTTGATCTTCCCTTGGCTCTGCAGCAGGAGGGACTTTTAATCCGTCCTTGTCCGGAGACCGCATTTGGGTTTCAAGATCTGCTGGAGCGTGCACGAGAGGCGTCCACCGTGCTTGGACTGATCAAAGTGGGTCATCGTTGGCCTTGGGTGTGTGAGGCCTTGAACGAGGCAGGGCTGTTAGATCAAGCGCTGTTTGCGCAACGGGTGGGTTGGCCTGATCAGTGCGTGGCTGCCGCCTCTGATGTGCCCCCCGATGCGAGACCCTATTTCTCACTTCTGCTGATTCGTCAGCTCTGGCCTGAGGTGTTGCCTTGATTGCTGCCCATCCATCGATGACTCTGAGCCAATGGTTGGCGCTGGTGCATCCAGTGCTGATCATTCTGTTTGTGTATCCCGTGATCGGCGCCACGATTCGATTGGGGATTCTTGCTAGAGAGCGCCGGCTGCAGCTCAATCCGATTGCGCCCACGGTTCCCGTGGAGCATGTGGAGCACGGTCGCTGGGCAACAGGTGGACTTCTGGTGGCTGTACTCTTCGCCCTTGGTCACGGTCTTTCGGCTGCGGGTGCGGGCTTGGCGGCCTGGCTTGTTGTTGTCTTGCAGGCTGCAGCCGTGGCAGGTGCGTTCGTTGCGCTTCTGTGCGCACGACGTTTGATGCTTCGCTTGCTGTTCGCCTGGAGCTGCTGGCTGTTTCTGTTGCTGATCAGCTTCCAGCCCTTCCTGATTGCCGAACGGTCCCTCGCAGCTCCCGCCATCTGGCAATCCCACACCTGGGGTGGGCTTGTGCTCTTGGCTTTGCTGCTGTTCACCATGGCGGTTCAGCGGGAGATCGCCGGCAGACTTTGGATGCGCCGGCTCCATGTTGCGATGAATGTGCTGGTGGCACTGCTGCTGGCAACGCAAGCGATCACTGGCACCCGTGATCTGCTGCTGGGCTGAGTTATCCAAGATTCCATGCCCAGCACCCTGGTGATGGATCAGCTCAAGCAAGTTGTTCTTGTTGGTGTTGCAGCAACGCCAGTGCGTGATCAGGAGTGGAAGCCCGCATCAGTTGCTGTCGGAACTGCGACGCGCCCGTGAATCCAGTGCAAGTCCAGCTCATGTGTTTTCGGGCGATCAGCAGGCCGTGATCGCCTCGTGCCTCGACCAAGGCCTGCAGTTGCTCGGCCGCCAGCATTAAGCGTTCCCTGGGTTCAGGCGTGGGAGGGATGGCGCGTCCGCTTAAAGCCGCATCGATTTGGCCGACAAGCCAAGGGGCACCCATGGTTCCTCGGCCCACCATCACTCCATCCGCACCGGTGACCTTCAGGCAGCGCAATGCATCGTTTGGGCTGTAGACATCGCCATTGGCAATCACTGGGATGTGCAGGCTTTGCTTGACGGCCCGGATCGCCTCCCAGTCAGCGTTGCCGCTGAAGCGTTGTTCGCGCGTTCGGCCGTGCAGGGTTAGCAGTTGTGCCCCGGCATCTTGCAGCCGGCGTGCCCATGTCACGGCATCGGCATGGGACGTCTTCTGTTCCGTTGCGCCGCACCAGCCGAGTCGTGTTTTCACGGTCACTGGCACGCCCACTGCGGTGGCTACGGCATCGACGATTTCACAGGCCAGGTCTGGGTCGCGGATTAAGCCGCTGCCGCCCCCTTTGCGCGCGATCTTGCGCACTGGGCATCCCATGTTGATGTCAATGAGAAAGGCGCCGGCGTCTTCCGCTCTCCGGGCAGCATCCGCCATGGCCGCAGGCCTATGGTCGAACAGTTGGACTCCGATTGGTCCGCTTTCTTCACGCAGTTCTTCGACCTTGGTTCGGCCATGGCCGAGTTCCAGGCTGGTGGCGTTCACCATCTCGGTAAACAGCAAGGCATCTTCAGACCAGCGCCGCACCAGCTTGCGGAAGATTCGATCGCTTACTCCTGCAAGCGGCGATTGCAGCACTCGGCAACGCAACGTGCGTTCGATTTGGCTGCCTCGCAGCCGCAGTTCTCCGGGGATGAGCGGTTCTGCCATGGCTCCATTCTCACCAGTGGCTGGGCACGAGTGAATCCAGCCAAAGAGTGTCCAGACCAGGCTGAGGCTTGAAGCCTCTGCGGAGGTGACGCATCGAGGGCGGGGACGCGAAAGCAACTGCTCGGGGGTTGCCATGGTGGCCTTTGCGGCGAAGCATGGTCAGACCTGCGCGCTGCTCATGTCTGCCTTCAGCTGGAGTCTGAGTCGGCCTTTGCTGATGGCGATTCTCGAGGATCGCTTGAGTGATCAGTTCGTTGCCCAACTGGTGTGGGAGAGGCTTGGCTATCGCCCTTCCCCTGGCCTTGATGGTGTCTGGATGGCTGGTCCTCAGACACCCGCAGACTGGAGTGAAGCTTTTCCGGAGGCACCCCAGGTCATCGCCACAAGGCCGGCCTCCGTGCGTCTCACGCGTTCAGTACCCAAGCCCTACAAGCAGCTTTTAAAAGAGCAACTCCAATTCGCTGGGTATCGCATTGGTGAGCTCTATCCACGTCGGACCCGCCGAGCAACGGTGGTCAACTGGCTGCTGGCCACGCTGGCGAGCGAGGGGCGGCCGCTGCCTGAGGAGGGAGAGTTGCCGCCGCTGTTGAAGGCCCCGGCGGATCCGGTGCAGGGCCACCCTGGAGATCTGCTCGTGGGCTAGGAGAGTTTCAAACTTGAATCACCACCTTGGTGCCTTTGCGGGTGTTTTCGAACAACCAACGCGCCTGGTGGGTGGGCATGCGCACGCATCCATTGCTGCGAGGAACGCCAAACGCCTGGCCAGCATCCTCCTGCCAGGGAGCGCCGTGCATGCAGATCATTTCGTTCGCAGTGATGCACATGGCGTACGGGACGCCTGGAGCCACATAGCCCCGTCCCCGCATGGTGACGGAACGGTATTTGGTGAGCACCTGGGCCTCTCCCGTGGGTGTTGGTGTGGATGCTTTGCCAGTGCTCACAGGAATCACCCGCACGATTTCCTGATTGGCGTCATACACGGTGAGGTTTTGGTCGGAGAGGTCGACCACGAGGGTGGCGATCAGTTCAAGCATGACGATGTGACAGTGACAGCACTGCGCTAGCCATAGCCATCTCGCCTTGGTCTCGCGAGTCTCGCCTGGAAAGAATTCCTATTCGTGTCTCGGGCGCAGGTCTTGCGGGTTTGTGGAGCAGGCGCCTCTGTACTGTCAAGTCAGTCCTCGCTTGAGACCCACTTGGCGCGTCCCGTCGTCGCGATCATCGGGCGCCCCAACGTCGGCAAGTCCACGCTGGTGAATCGCCTCTGCCGAAGCCGAGAAGCCATCGTTCACGATGAGCCAGGGGTGACCCGTGACCGCACTTATCAAGACGGCTACTGGGGTGATCGTGAGTTCAAAGTTGTGGACACTGGCGGGCTGGTGTTTGACGACGACAGTGAGTTTTTGCCTGAAATCAGAGAGCAAGCAGCTCTCGCCCTTGAGGAAGCCAGTGTTGCTTTAGTGATTGTTGATGGCCAGCAGGGGCTGACGGCTGCTGATGAGGCCATCGCTGAATTTCTGCGTGGCCAGCCCTGTCCAATTCTGCTTGCGGTTAATAAATGCGAGTCGGCCGAGCAGGGCTTGGCGATGGCCGCCGAGTTCTGGAGCCTCGGTCTCGGGGAGCCCTACCCGGTATCGGCCATTCATGGTGCTGGTACGGCTGAGGTGCTCGACCAGGTCCTTAAGTTTTTCCCTCCCAAAGATCAGGAGGGTGATGAAGAAGAGCCCATCCAGATGGCCATCATTGGCCGTCCCAATGTGGGTAAATCCAGTCTGCTCAATGCGATTTGCGGGGAACAACGCGCCATCGTGAGCCCGATTCGCGGCACAACCCGCGACACGATTGATACCAGCATCGTGCGTGAAAACAGGCCTTGGCGTCTGGTGGATACCGCAGGCATCCGTCGTCGTCGCAGTGTCAATTACGGCCCAGAGTTTTTTGGGATCAACCGCAGTTTTAAGGCCATCGAACGCAGTGACGTCTGTGTGTTGGTGATTGATGCCCTTGATGGCGTCACTGAGCAGGATCAGCGACTGGCCGGTCGAATTGAGGAAGACGGTCGAGCCTGTGTCGTGGTCGTGAATAAATGGGATGCGGTCGAAAAAGACAGCCATACGATGACGGCCATGGAGAAAGAGCTGCGCGCCAAGCTCTATTTCCTTGACTGGGCCCCGATGCTGTTCACGTCTGCGCTCACAGGCCAGCGGGTGGACAGCATCTTTGCCCTAGCCGCGCTTGCTGTCGAACAGCATCGCCGCCGCGTGAGCACCTCCGTGGTGAATGAGGTGCTGAAGGAAGCCCTGAGCTGGCGCAGTCCACCTACCACCCGAGGCGGCAGGCAGGGGCGTTTGTATTACGGCACGCAGGTGGCCAGTCGCCCGCCAAGTTTCACGTTGTTCGTGAATGATCCCAAATTGTTTGGTGACACGTATCGCCGATATGTGGAGCGTCAGATCCGTGAGGGTCTTGGTTTTGACGGATCACCGCTGAAGTTGTTCTGGCGGGGCAAGCAGCAGCGTGATGCCGAACGGGATCTCGCCAGGCAGCAAAACCGCTAGGGCTGATCGCAATGGATTGGCTTAGGCAGATCCCGATTGGTCAGTACGTGGATGGTGCCGCTGGATGGCTGCGTCAGCTCGATCCGCGCATCAAGTTGTTGTGGGTGCTGATGTTTCTACTCACGCCAGTGCTGGCAGGCCCGATCTGGCGGGTGGCTCTTGTCGTGGCTCTCGTTCTGATCACGCTGATGAGTGGCTTACCGGCACGTTTGTGGTGGCGCTCGCTGCTGCTTGTTTCTCTCTTGGGTTGTGGCATCGGCCTGCTTGCCATGCTTTTACCCACTGGTGATCCCGGTGCCAGCCTGAACCTCCGCTCCACCGATGAGATCTCTGGTCTCCTGTTGGCATCGCCGTCTTGGGAACTCCTGCGTTTCGGCCCCCTCCAGCTCGGTTCGTTCCAGCTAGGCCCGCTTGTGGTCGACAGACGCTCGGCTGAACTGGGCCTCAACAGCGCCACGCTCATCGTGACGGTGGTGCACAGCGTCAATCTGATGTTGCTGTCCACGCCTAGCGAAGAGTTGATGTGGGCGCTCAGCTGGTGGCTGGCTCCGCTTTCGAGGCTTGGTGTGCCGGTGGATCGACTCAGTTTTCAGCTGTTGTTGGCTCTGCGGTTCCTCCCCTTGGTGCAGGAAGAACTCCAGAATCTGCTGCGCTCACTTGCTAGTCGGGCCGTCAATCTGCGCCGGCTTGGCTTCAAGGCCTCGTTTGGACTGGTGCTGTCGGTGGGTGAGCGTCTGTTGGCCAACATCCTGCTTCGTGCTGAACAGGGAGCTGAGGCTCTGATGGCTCGAGGAGGAACTTGGTTGCCCGCCGAAGCATTCCGCCCCGAGCCCTCGTCAAGGATCCGAGGTCAACGGCTTCTCAATGGCCTAGCGGGAATTGGTCTTGTCGTGGTGCTTGTCCTCCGCGGCAGGTACGGTGCCCTGTAATCACTGTTCGTGGATCTGTGAGCGCTGAGGGTTATCTCAATCACCCCACCTTTGGCATGCTTTACAAAGTGGCGCCCGCTGGTGAGGGACGGGATGTCTACGCCACGTTGTATGCGCAGCGCATGTTTTTTCTGGTGACCCTGCAACCACGGGGGGCTCAGTTTGAGGTCATTCCTTACTTGGATGCCAGGCATCATGCTGAGCTGAACCTTGCCCGGAGCCGTCGGGATTCTCCGGCGGAGCATGAGAGCTGGAAGCAATTGTTCGATCAGACCTTCATCTGAGCGATGCTCGTGGAACGGCAAGGATGACGGAGCTTCAGAGCCGCTGGGAGCAGTTGCGCTCAGGTCTTCCGAGTGGCGTGAAGCTGCTGGCGGTCAGCAAACGTCAGCCTGCCTCCGCGGTGCGTGAGCTGGCCCGCTGCGGTCAGTGTGACTTCGGTGAAAGTCGTGTACAGGAGGCTCTTCCCAAGCAGCAAGAGCTCGCTGATCTTGTGGGTTTGCGTTGGCATTTCATTGGCCGTTTACAGGCCAACAAAGTGCGTGCGGTGGTGAAGGCGTTTGATTGGATTCACTCCATTGACTCGCTGCCTCTCGCCGAGCGTGCATCCCGAATCGCGTTGGAAGAGAACAGGCGTCCTGCAGTGCTGTTCCAGGTCAAGCTCCGGCCGGATCCTGACAAAACCGGGTGGGATCCTCTTGCGCTAAAGCAGGCTTGGCCTGCTTTGCGCCAGTTGCAGGGACTTGATCCCTGTGGGCTGATGACAATGGCACCGTTGGGGTTGTCGGAAGCAGAGCGTCGCGGTCTGTTTCACGAGTGCCGAGAGCTCGCTGATGCCCTGGATCTGCCGCAGTGTTCGATGGGAATGAGCGGAGATTGGCCTGAGGCCGCGGCTGCCGGTGCCACGTGGGTGCGGGTTGGATCCAGCCTCTTTGGTGCTCGTCCCCAGTAAGGGCCCTGAGAGCGGCCGATCAACCCGACTTTTCCGAATGGACATCAATCCATCTGGACACGCTTGCTCACAACTCCGCGGAGCGCTATTCAAGGTTCAGGTTCTGCAGATTTCCGGTGTCGCTGATTTCTCGCCTTCGTGCGGTCGTTGCAGGAGATGATTACCTGGACGGCGACTATGACGAGCTCGATTACGACACGGGTGAGCATGACGATGCTGTGTCGGGGATGACATCTGCTAGCAGCGCTCTTGCTCCACTCGACGCATCTAATCCTTTCGAGATGGATCAGAGTTTTTCTGGCACCAATGTGATCGGAATGCCTGGCATCAGCTCCAGTGCGGCTGAAGTGTCATTGATGGAACCTCGCAGCTTCGATGAGATGCCTCGTGCCATTCAGGCACTGCGGGAAAGGAAGACCGTGATTCTCAACCTCACGATGATGGAGCCGGATCAAGCTCAGCGCGCCGTGGATTTTGTAGCTGGCGGCACCTTCGCCATTGATGGCCATCAGGAGCGGGTGGGCGAAAGCATCTTCTTGTTTGCGCCAAGTTGTGTGACGGTGACCAATGCCAGCCAGGAAGAGAGCACCACTCCCACAGTCGTGACCAAGGATGTGGAGCAAACTTCTGCAGAAGCCAGCGTTGCACCAGCTCCAGCCTGGGCAGCGTCTGAGGCCACGGCACTCTGATTCCCGCGCCTTCCTCGGTGACTGCTTCCGTTGGTGTGATCGGTCTGGGCCGGATGGCTCAGGCTCTGGTGCGGCCGCTCATTGAGCGTGATGTTCTTGCTGCGTCTGATCTCATCGGTGTGGTGGGACGAAAGGAGAGTGCTCAGCGTCTCCGTGCTGAGTTGCCATCAGGCTTCACCGTTGTTGCGGCCTCTGACCCCCAGGCTGCAACAGCCTGGACGGCTCCGGTCCAGTTGCTGGCTGTCAAGCCCCAACAGCTCGATGCCGTTGCGGAAGGCGTTCTGCCCCCAGCCCCTTCAACGTCGTCCCTGGTGATTTCCGTGTTGGCCGGCGTCACCCTGGATCGACTGCAGCGCACCTTCCCAGGCCGTGTCTGTGTTCGAGCGGTTCCTAACACGCCTTGTTTGGTTGGAGAGGGTCTCTGTGGCCTGGCCTGGGGCGAGGGCGTGACCCCCGACCAACAGCAGTGGGTTCGTGACGCGTTTGCTCCGGTCAGTGAGGTTTTGGAATTGCCTGAGTCAAGGCTGGATGCCTTTCTGGCCCTGACCTCATCAGGTCCCGCCTACGTGGCTTTGATTGCTGAAGCATTGGCTGATGGTGCTGTGGCGGCGGGTCTTCCTCGTGATCAGGCGCATCACCTGGCGCAGCGCACCCTTGGCGGGACGGCAGCACTCCTGCAACAGCAGAATCTCCATCCAGCCCAGTTGAAAGACATGGTCGGATCGCCCGGGGGGACCACGATGGCTGCCGTGCGCAAGCTGGAGCAGGCAGGTCTGCGGTCGGCTCTGATCGAAGCGGTCCTTGCCGCCACAGAACATGGCAGGTCCTTGCGCTAGGCCGCCAGAGGTGCCGTCTGCGTGAGTTCGCCATACAGGCGTTCCAGGGCATCGATGTTGCGGCTGATGGTGTAGCGCTGCATCACCCTTGCGCGCGCTTGCCGGCCCAGCGCATTGGTGAGCACTGGTTGATCTCGAAGTACAGGCAGCAGCGTGCGCAGCTGACTGGTCACCCCAAGAGTGTTCATCACAATCCCGGCTCCTCCGGCCAGCACTTCCCCGTCAGCCCCTGCATCTGTGGCCACGCAAGCGCATCCGCTGGCCATGGCTTCTAGCAGTGCCAGAGACAATCCCTCCACCAGGGACGGCAGCAGGAACACTTCGGTGGATTGCAGGAGAGCCACGCGCGTGGACAGGTCTGACTCGTAGCCCCACCACATGACGTTGTCTGCCTCGCCATAACTGTTTTGCAACGTGCTGCGCAGCGGCCCATCGCCAACAATCACCAGACGGCAGCCCTGGGTGTCGACCAGTCGCCAGGCCTGCAGCAGGGCTTCGACATTCTTTTCGGTGGAAATCCGTCCCATATAGAGGAACACGCGTTCTGGCCCCAGCCGTGAGCGCACCTTCTGCAGCTGACTGCTGTTCGCAGAGGGCATGGCATCCGCCGGTCTCCATTGAGCCGTGTCAACGCCGTTGGGAATCACTGCTAGGCGATCCTCTCTGACACCGAGACGTGCGAGCACCTCGGCTTGCAGCTCGGAGAACACGATGACCCGGTCATAACGGGAGAGTGCAGGTGCGTACAGCTGATAGGTGAGCTGTTGTGTGCCTGCCGTGAGGTTGCGCAGGCCGGCATCGAATGGAGGGTGGAAGGTTGCGACCAGGGGAACCTGAAGTTGTTGGCAGAGCTCGGGAAGTCGGAAATCCAGCGGTGAGAGGGTGAGGCTGGCGTGCACCAGATCCGGCTGGAGGCGTTCCAGAGAGTCCCTGAGCTCGCGCTGAGCACCTGGGGAAGGAATGGTGTAGACCTGCGACTTCACCAGATAGGGAAGGCTCACGTCTGGGTCGTTCGCCAGAAGGGATGTGCTGCTGCCTGGCGCTTTCGGGTTGTCGAAATGAATGAAGCTGGTCTGGTGACCACGAGCCTTCAGGGCTTCCGTGGTGCTCAGCCCATAGGTGACATTGCCGCAGAACGGAGTTTTTTTGCCCAGCCAGGCAATATGCGTCACCGCCACCGATTGAAGGGCTCAACAAACGCTAGCAGCGCTGCCAGGGGCGCTCGATCAGAGCGGCCACCAGCGCCAGGCCAGCCAGCAACCACAGCACCGGCAGCAGACCGACGCTGCTCACGAGAGCCCCTGCCAGCACAAGAGGAAGACTGAGCGCAATATTGATCAGGTTGTTTTGCAGTCCGAACACTCGGCCGCGCTGCGATTCGGGCGTGTCTTCCTGGATGGTGGTCTGCGCTGGGATGGCCACCAGGGCTGCGCCGATGCCGAGCAGTCCGCAAAGGCCAAGGGTGTAGGTGAGGTTGCCGCGCAGCTGCCCAAGCAGCACCAAGCTCCAGGTGATGGCGCCAAGTCCAGTGGCTGCTAATCGCCGACGGCTGAATCCATGCCCCACCTGTGCCACTACAACGGCTCCGATGGCCATCCCCAGGCCGCTCATGGCCAGCAGGCTTCCGAAGCCAGTAGGCCCAAGCCCCTGAATGGCTGATGCCAAGCTGATGGCCAGCACGTAAAGAGCCGCCAGCAGGCTGTAAAGCAGCACGAGATGCAGCATGGCCGTGCGCACAGAGGTCCGCTCACGCAGCACTTGGAGCCCCGCCACGATTTCTCTCCACACCGATTCCCCGTGGCGGGGCCGCGGCTGCTCGCGCATGCGGATCGTGCTGAGCGAGATGGCCGCCATGCCGTAACAAAAGGGCAGAAGCAGAAATTCACCGCCCTGGAGGCCAACCGACTGGAAGAGGCTGTTCAGTCCTCGGAGGATTGGATCTCCTAGTGCAAAGCCGACGATCGTGGCGCCCATGCTGGTGGCCTGATACAGCGAATTGGCTGCCAGGAGGTGTTCTTTCGGCACCAACAAAGGGATGGCGGCCTGCTCGGCTGGCGCAAAGAACTGGGTGAGCACCGACTCTAAAAACGTCATCACCAGCAGAGCCCAGTACCCCCAGCTGAGGCCGAGCCAGTGGGGGCCAGGCAGCAGGAACAACGGGGTGAACACAACGAGTAGAGCTCGCAACCCATTGGAAGCGACCATCACCCGCCGTTTGGGCCAGCGGTCGACCCACACCCCGGCGACTGAACCCAACACCATTGCTGGAATGGTGTTGGCGACATATACCCCCGTGGCCAGGAGGGTGATCCGTTGCGCTCGTGTTTCGAAGTCCATGCGGATCGCTGACGCGATCTCCGCCAGGGCCCCATTGTCTTGCGGTGTGCTGGTTACCCAGTACTGGGCAATCAGATACACCATCAGAACGATGTAGAACTTGTCGGCGAGCTGCGAAAAGATCTGGCCAATCCAGAGACGGCGGAAGCCGTCGATGCGGACCACCGTCTGCAGGCCCCGAGGACCCTCCGGGTTCCCGCCGGTGGGGAGCGCTGGTTCCGGACTGTTCAGGGAAGATCCGCTCACGGTGTCTGCAATGACCGGCTCATGATCGCCTATGGCGGCGGCAGACATTCGCTGACCATCTTGAGCGAGCGCACTGGGCGAGGCAGATGGGCCCGGCACCAGCAATCAATCAGTGCCAGCAGCTTGAGCCACACCGGACGAGGACCCATCAGCTCACCATTGGACCGTTTCGGAAGATCGGCCCGGGGCAGCCGTTGCAGCAGTGCGAGTTCGGAGGGGTTGAGTTGCAACCTGGCGCCGGGAAGGCTGCCAAGCGCGAGGCCTTCCTCCGGCAGCAGGCTGCAGCGCCACTCCCACTGTCCGATCGGTGGAATCAGTTCAGCGCCGCTTTGACAGCAGATTTGAAGCGGCAGGCCATAGCCCCCGAGCGCCAGCAAGTGCACTCCAGCTTGAACAAGCATGGCAAGGCAGAGGTCAGGGTCCGGTTGCGGGGAGCGGCTCAGGGCCTCCAGGCGTTCCAGGTGAATGAGCACGGTCTCCAGCAGGCCCTGGATGGGATCGTCGTCACTGACGAGGGCGATCGACAGCTCCGCCAGGGCTTGGGCAGCCGCCAGGGTTTCCAGTTGCTGGCCCACGCCGCTGTAGTTGTGACGCACCTGCAGCTGCCGCACGCGCTGGAGGCCGCGGCGCCCCACCACCTGCAGATCCAGGAGGGTGAGGGGGACTGCTGCCGCAAGGCTGCTTTTGGGCCGGCGAGCTCCGGGCACGGCCAGCCTCACCACCCCGGCCTCGTCGCTCAGCAGCGTCAGCAGCCGGTCGTGCTCGCCAAGCGGACCCACCTTGAGGGCCAACCCCTGGAGGCGTCTGTCACCGCTCATCGCTGCTGGCGAAGGGATTGAACCAGAGAAGGACCATGGCCGGTCCCCAGGGCCCTGGCTCCCGCTTCCACCAGATCCAGCGCCTGCTCAAGCTCCCGGATGCCACCGGCTGCCTTGATGGCACAGCGTCCGCGCGTGTGTTGCCTCAACTGCTTGATGTGTTCGGGTGTAACAGCCGGCCCGAAGCCGTTGCCGGCCTGTAGTGCCGCTGCACCCGCATCCATCGCGGCTTCCGCTGCGAGTGCGAGCAGATCATCCTCGAGCTGATTGACGTCGAGAACCACCGTCATCGGCAGATCCAGTGCGGCAATGGCAGCCAGTTCCTCGGCGAAGGCGTTGGCTCGGCCATTCACAAGCGCGGACCAGTCGGGTGTGACATCGAGAGCGTCAGCGCCATGGGCGGCGGCCCACTCGGCCTGCGCCTGTTTGAGTTCGGCCGGGAGCGCTCCGAATGGGAAACCCACGGTGGCAGCCAGTTGGACCGGGCCTCGGCCCCCCAGACGCTGACGCACGGCTTGGAGATGGCTCAGGCTGACGCAAACGCCTCCAAAGCCCAGTTGTCTGGAGGCATCGCAGAGGGTGTGAAGCTCCTCCTCCTGCAGCAGTGGGTTGAGCAGGGCCTGATGGATCAGCGGGGGAAGGTCCGGCAGATCCTGCCGCCGCGGTGACATGGTCATCGCTGGGGAACAGACGGAGCGATCCGTCACGAAAGGTTCAGTTCCGAGCTTGGATCACGCCGTATCCACCGTGATTGCGCCGGTAGATCACCTGCAACTCATCACTGTCCCTGTCGCGGAACAAGTAGAAGTCGTGATCAATCAGATCGAGCTGATGACGCGCATCGTCGACGCTCATGGGCGGCATGGAGAAGTATTTGCGCCGCACGCCGGGTGTGGGCAGTTGAGCTTCCTTTCCATCCAGCAGTGATTCGTCGACTGGGCTGTCGTTCAGCACCGCTTCTGTGGTGGGGGTTTCAGTGGCGCGATGGCCGTGGCTGTGATGGTGATCGCTGTTGCGGTCCTTGAAACGACGCAGCTGACGGGCCAGTTTGCTCGCCACCAAATCAATGCTGGCGTAGAGATTTTCACTGCGTTCCTGGGCCCGGATCACGGTGCCATTCGCGAACACTGTGACCTCGGCCGTCTGCTGAGGAACCCTTGGGTTGCGGGCCACCGAGAGGTGAACATCCGCTTCTTGGACAAGATCGTTGAAGTGATGAATGGCCCGGTCAAGCTTGGTTTCGGTGTAGTCCCGCAATGCGGGTGTCACATCCAAGTTGCGACCATGGATCAACAGCTTCATGCATCCCTCCGGTGCCTGGTCCTATCGGCAACTTAGTGACGCCGCCTGATTCCGGAACCGGGTCTGCGGCATTTCTTTTTCAGCCGCAGCAACCTGTTCCCTTCGAGCAGGCCTGGCAGCTGCAAAAGGAGTGGCAAAAGCGCTTGCTGGCAGAGCCTTCTGCTGTTGGTGGTGCAGAAGCCGTTTGGCTGCTTCAACATCCCAGCTGCTACACGCTCGGTCGTGGTGCCACCGAAGAGCATCTTCGCTTTGATCCGCTCCGGCCTCCCTCACCGCTGCACCGCATCGACCGCGGCGGTGAGGTGACCCATCACGCCCCCGGGCAGTTGGTGGCGTACCCCGTGCTGGATCTCCGCCGTCATCAACCCGATCTGCATTGGTATTTGCGTCAGCTCGAGCAAGTGGTGCTGGATGTGTTGGAAGGTTTGGATCTGCATGGGGAGCGCATCGATGGACTCACTGGGGTTTGGCTGGATCAGCGAAAAGTTGCGGCCATCGGCGTCGGTTGTCGGCGTTGGATCACCCAGCACGGCCTAGCTCTGAACGTGACCTGTGATCTGGAGGGGTTTCGGGCTGTGGTGCCTTGCGGTCTCACAGGTCGGTCGGTCGGTCGTCTCAGCGATTGGATCCCAGGACTGGCATTGGATGATGTGCGTCCTCTGCTTCGTGATGCCCTGGCGCGACGATTCGGGCTCCGTTGGCATCAGGACGGTGGACCGATGACGATTGCCGAAGCTTCGGCAAGGTGATAGGCCTGGGCGACTGCGCTCCGTTCCTGTGACTGCTGCCGCTCATGCTTCCTGGCGCCCCACTCCCCGAGAGCAGGAGGCACTCGCTCGTCAGTCCCATGTGCAGGCGCTCGGGCGTGTGGATCAGGTCTGGCCATGGCTGGCGGCTCAACATGGCGATGTGATGGCAGTCGATGCGCCCCACGCGGCCCATCCCGAGCGTTTCAATTACACGGAGTTGGCCAAGCGGATTGAGCGCGCTGCCACAGCCTTCCAGCAGCTTGGTCTCAACGCTGGTGATGTGGTCGGCCTGTTTGCCGAGAACAGTCCCCGATGGTTGGTTGCTGACCAGGGATTGATGCGTGCGGGTGTTGTGGATGCGGTGCGTGGGGCGGCCGCGCCGGTGGAGGAGCTTCGTTACATCCTTGAGGATTCCAAGGCTGCGGCCCTTGTGGTTCAAACCGCTGATCTGTTGGAGCGTTTGCAGCTGTCTACAGACCTGCAAGCTCGTCTGCGCTTCGTGTTGGTCTTGGAGGGTGAGGCGCCCGCGGGGGCACTGGATTTCAACACGTTTCTGAGCCGTGGGGATGGACATCAGCCTCCGGATCCCAAGGCCGGTCGCGAGCAAGCTTCAGCCCCTGACACGATCGCCACGATCCTCTACACCAGCGGCACAACCGGGCGTCCTAAAGGCGTGCCACTCACCCATGCCAATCTCCTGCACCAGATGCGCAGCCTGGCCACCGTCACCCGCCCGGATGCCGGATCACCGGTGTTGAGCGTGCTGCCGATCTGGCATTCCTACGAGCGCAGTGCTGAGTACTACTTCTTCTCCTGCGGCTGTTCGCAGAGCTACACCACGATCAAGCAGCTGAAGAAGGATCTTCCGCGCGTGAAGCCCGTGATCATGGCCACTGTTCCCAGACTCTGGGAGGCGGTCCAAGCGGGTTTTGAAGATGTGGTGAAGACCTTGCCGTCTTCACGTCAGCGTCTGCTCCGATCGGCACTGGCCAACAGCAAGGCCTACACGCTGGCCCGTCGCCGCAGCCTTGACCTGATGATCGAGCCCCTGCGCAAGCGCGACCGTTTGCAAGCCCTGGCGGAGGCGACAGGGCGTTGGCCAGCCCATGCTCTGGCATCCAAATTGATTTGGCCCAAGTTGCGCCAGCAGCTCAGCGGTGGTGCGTTGCTTTATCCAATCAACGGTGGTGGCGCCATCGCTCCCCACGTGGATGCTTTCTTCGAAGCGGTGGGCATCGAACTTTTGGTGGGATACGGCCTCACCGAGACCAGTCCGGTGGTGAGTTGCCGCCGCCCCTGGCGCAACATCCGCGGCAGTTCCGGTCTGCCGATGCCTGAGACGGAGTTTCGTGTTGTTGATGCTGAGACTCGTGCCCCGCTGGCGTTTCGGGAACGCGGCGTGGTGTTGGTGCGTGGCCCCCAGGTCATGGGGGGGTATTTGGGCAAAACAGAGGCGACAGCCAAGGTGTTGGATGCCGATGGCTGGTTCGACACCGGTGATCTGGGCATGCTTCTGCCGGATGGCTCTGTTGTGCTCACCGGGCGTGCCAAGGACACGATCGTTCTCAGCAGTGGCGAGAACCTTGAACCGGGTCCCTTGGAGGAAGCGCTCGTGTCGTCTCCATTGATCGAACAAGTGATGTTGGTGGGTCAAGACGAGCGGCAGCTCGCTGCGTTGGTCGTGCCGAAGCTGGATGCGCTCAAAGCCTGGGCCCTAGAGCAGGGCTGTGATCCAGGCCAGGACCTTGGAGGCCGCCCTGGTGATCACGCTTTGCTGCGTTTGCTGCGCGGGGAGCTCAATCGTTTGCTCGCTGCCCGCATCGGCTCCAGGGCGGATGAGCGTCTGGGAGGCGTGGCACTTGTTGAGCCGTTTTCCATTGAGAACGGTTTGCTGACCCAGACCCTCAAGCAGCGCCGCGATCGCATTACCGACCGCGACCGCAGTGTGATCGAAGGCCTTTATGGCCGTTGATCTGGCCCCTGCTTCGGTGGCTTGACCATCCGGCGTGGGGCTGAGACGCTTGGCGCTGTTTCCTGGCCCTCATGTCCGACGGCACCATCTTGTCGATCAAGCGCTCCATCACCATTCGCGCGGTGGTGACTCCAGCGTGGAAAGAGGAAGCCGAACGGGAGCTCAGTGGCGCCATCTCCACCACCGATCAGCAGCTGGCCCAGCTGGAACAGGAGGGTCAGCAGGTGGTTGATGAGGTGCGCCGGCAAAGCGCGAATCCTCTGGATCCCCGCGTTCAGGAGCAGGTGGCCCAGGTGCAACAGCAGGTGGCTGCCAAGCGGGCTGAACTGGAGGAGCAGAAGCGCAATCTGCTGCAGCAGCAGGCTCAGGTTCGTGAGCTGGAGATGGAACAGATCGTTGAGCAGGGCCAGCTGGAGAGCTTCTGTGACATCCAGGTGGGTGACAACCTGGTCAGCAAGATGCAGGTGTCTGTTGTGGTCCGCGATGGGGTGATCGAGTCGATCCAGCAGGGCTGACCGCTGAAGAGGGCCGCCCTGTCGGCCCGTAAAATCCCCCTACACAGCCCTTCTGGAGACGGTTTTGGCGACCCACGACATCTTCATGCCTGCCCTCAGCTCCACGATGACGGAGGGGAAGATTGTCGAGTGGCTCAAGAAGCCTGGCGACAAGGTCGGTCGCGGTGAGTCGGTGCTCGTGGTCGAGTCCGATAAGGCTGATATGGATGTGGAGTCGTTCAACGAGGGGTATCTGGCCGCGGTGCTGATGCCTGCGGGCAGCACTGCTCCAGTAGGAGAAACGATTGGACTGATTGTTGAGACTGAGGCTGAGATTGCCGAAGCTCAAGCCAAATCACCTTCTGGTAGTGGCACCGCTGCTCCAGCCTCCGCCCCCGCTCCAGCCGCTGCACCTACTCCAGCCGTAGCGCCCCCTGCTCCGGTCGCAGCCACTCCTGCAGCGCCAGCCCCCGTTACACCACCTGCACCGCCTGCTGCACCAGCCGCCAACGGACGCGTCATTGCCAGCCCTCGGGCGAAGAAGCTGGCCTCCCAGATGGGCATCGAACTCTCGTCTCTGCGCGGCAGTGGTCCGAACGGACGCATTCAGGCGGAAGACGTGGAGCGCGCCGCTGGCCGTCCTGTGAGTGTTCCTCGGGTGGGTGAGGGCTCCGCTGCTGCTGTTGTTGCCGGAGCGGCTGCCTCGGCTCCGGCACCGAGCGCTCCCGCTGGCAACAGCTTCGGGCGCCCCGGTGAGACCGTTGCGTTCAACACCCTCCAGGGGGCGGTCAACCGCAACATGGAAGCCAGCCTTGCGGTGCCGTGCTTCCGCGTGGGTTACACCATCACCACCGACAAGCTCGATGCGTTCTACAAGCAGGTGAAGGCCAAGGGCGTCACGATGACGGCCCTGCTGGCCAAGGCCGTTGCCGTCACCCTGGCGCGTCATCCCCAGGTCAATGCCGCCACCACGGCCGCTGGCATGGCCTACCCCGCCGATGTGAATGTTGCTGTCGCCGTGGCCATGGAGGACGGTGGTCTGATCACGCCGGTTCTCCGTCAGGCCGATCGCACGGATCTCTACGAGATGTCGCGACAGTGGAAAGACCTGGTAAGCCGTTCACGCAGCAAGCAGCTTCAGCCTGAGGAGTACAGCACCGGAACCTTCACCCTCTCCAACCTCGGCATGTTCGGTGTCGATCGTTTTGATGCCATCCTTCCGCCTGGCACCGGTGCGATCCTTGCTGTGGCGGCTTCCCGGCCCATGGTTGTGGCTGGAAAGGATGGCTCGATTGCTGTGAAGCGTCAGATGCAGGTCAACCTGACCGCTGACCATCGTGTGATTTACGGCGCCGATGGTGCAGCCTTCCTGAAGGATCTTGCTGAGCTGATCGAAACCCGGCCTGAAAGCCTGGCCCTTTGAGCTAGTCGGCTCACGTGGAGCACCTGCCGGAGTCGTTGGACATTGCCACTCTTGGAGCGGCAATGTCCAACGACTCCTGTGTCCGTTCCGTTGTTCTCGCGTCTGTTGGGACGACCGCTGCCCCGCTCCAGTGCAGGAGATGAGCGACTGCCCAACATTCAGGCTCTGCCGATTCTTTCCTCGGATGCGTTGTCGTCCGTCGCTTACGCCACTGAGGCTGCACTGGGCATTCTGATCCTGGGCGGAAGCGCAGCACTGAAGCTGTCGGTGCCCATCACTCTCGCGATCATTGCTTTGATCGTGATCGTTGTTCTGTCTTACCGGCAGGCGATTGCTGCTTACCCCAATGGTGGCGGCTCCTATGTGGTGGCTCGCGACAACCTTGGCCGCAATGTCGGTCTGGTGGCCGCTGCGGCGTTGTTGATCGACTACACGCTGACGGCAGCGGTCAGCCTGATGGCGGGCACCCAGGCCCTGTCATCGCTCGACCCAACGCTTCTGCCCTACGAGGTGCCCATCGCCCTCGTGCTGCTGGTGCTGGTGGGTTGGGCCAATCTGCGCGGGGTGAAGGAAGCGGGTCGTGTGTTCGCGATTCCCACCTATGCCTTTGTGGTGATGATCGCGCTGCTCACGGTGGCAGGTCTTAGGGATCTGACCTTCCATCACGGCTGGCATCCCGATCCACCGCCATTGAAAGCGGCCCTGGAGCCGATCGGTCTGTTTCTGATCCTGCGGGCGTTCAGTTCCGGGTGCTCGGCGATGACCGGCATAGAAGCAATCGCCAATGGTGTGAGGGTGTTTCGCGAGCCGGCACCGGTCAATGCGCGCAAGACACTGTTGGTGATGGCCATCCTGCTGTCGGCGATGTTCTTCGCCGTCAGCGGCATGGGGTTCATGTATGGGATCGCGCCCAACCCCGACATCACCGTGTTGGCCCAGATCGGACAACGCGTTTTCGGTCATGGCAGTGTTCTGCTCTGGGCTCTGCAGATCACCACCCTGCTCATCCTGGTGTTGGCTGCCAACACTGCATTTTCCGGCTTCCCCAGGTTGGCGGCGATGCTCGCAGAGGACCGTTGCCTGCCGATGCAGATGAATCTGCTGGGAGACCGGCTCGTCTATCAGAACGGCATTGGTGTACTGCTTGGGATCACGGCGTTGATCATCGTGATCTGTCGTGGGGACACCACCGTTGCGGTGAATCTCTATGCCCTGGGGGTGTTCACCGCTTTCACCCTGTCGCAACTGGGTTTGGTGCGTCGTTGGTGGACGCAACGTGGTGATGGCTGGCGCGGCCGCATGGCCATGAATGCACTCGGCTCACTCACCACCTTCGTGGTGCTGGTGGTGATTGTGGTGAGCAAGTTCGATGAAGGGGCCTGGACCGTTGTGATCGCCATCCCAATGTTGGTTTGGGGACTGGCCGTGATCCGACGCCGTTACCGCCAGATCTTTGCCGCTTTGGCACCCGATCCTGATGGCGCTCCTCTGCGGTTGGTCCCCCGCGATCCTCCGACCGGGCATCACGCCATTGTGTGGATTCCGAGCATGATGCGACCCGCTTTTGAGGCGGTGCGTTATGCCTGCTCTTTTGCCGATTTGGTCACGGCGGTGGTGGTGCTGCAGAACGATCAGGACGCCGGACATCTCAGTCAAATGTGGGATCGCTACGTGGGCACCGACACCGGTCCGCTCGAGTTGGTGCTGCTCGAGAGCCCGTTCAGCTCACTGCTGGATCCCTTCTGTGACTTTGTGACGGCGGAGGAGCGCCGGCACCCTGAGGTCACCACCACCGTGGTGATGCCGGTAGCGATCCCGAGAGACCGTCTCGATGTTGCCTTGCTCAACCAGCGGGCACTTGCATTGTTTGAGGCCCTCTCCGATGACCAGAGCCGCGTCTTTTCGATGGTGCGCTATTTCGTGCCAACAGGGAGCGGCCAAGCTGGCTCTCCGCCTTCAGGCAGCATGGAAAGATCATGATCACGCTCCGTGGCTGACCCCCGGGATCTCCAGCTCAGCTCCTACGACTACCAACTGCCGGAGGAGCGCATTGCTCAGTCGCCTCTCGAGCCTCGCCATGCCGCACGGTTGCTGTCCGTTCCGGCATTGGATTCGTCGCTCGAGCAGACGCGACATCTTCAAGTGTGGGATTGGCAGGAGCAGCTTCAGAAGGGTGATCTGCTCGTGGTCAACGACACCCGTGTGCTGCGTGCACGACTTCGGGTTCGCAGGTCAGGCGGCGGTCTCGCCGAACTGTTGGTACTCGAACCTCTTGGTGAGGGGCGGTGGCTCTGTTTGGCTCGGCCAGGCAAGAAGCTGAAGCCTGGTGATCAGGTGTGGCTTGAAGCTCTTGAGCAAGAGCCCATGCCTTTGCAAGTGCTGGCCACCGATGGATCCAGTGGCGGTCGCATCATCCAGTTCCCGCAGGGCTTTGCTGATGCTGCGGCGATTGAGGGCCTGTTGGAGCGCTATGGCGAGGTGCCTTTGCCTCCCTACATCACCCGCCATGACGACTCCGACCAGGAGCGCTATCAGACGCGTTACGCCTCCCGGCCTGGAGCGGTGGCGGCTCCCACCGCTGGCTTGCATCTCAGCGATGAGTTGTTGCAGGCGATCAAAGACCGGGGGGTGCAGATTGCGACTGTGACCCTCCATGTGGGACTGGGAACCTTCCGTCCCGTTGAAACGGAGGATCTTCGTGATCTCAGCCTCCACAGCGAGTGGGTGGAGGTGACGCCTGAGCTGGTGGCTGCTGTGGAAGCTTGTCGCTGCCGCGGGGGACGAGTGATTGCCGTTGGTACGACGAGTGTGAGGGCGCTTGAAGGGGCCGCGGCGGCGGCAGGAGGAACGCTGCAACCGTTGAAAGGGCCAGTGGATCTGGTGATTCAGCCAGGATTCCGCTTCGCTGTGGTGGAGGGGCTTTTGACCAATTTCCATCTGCCCAAGAGTTCTTTGCTGCTGCTGGTCAGCGCATTGATCGGGCGTGAACGCTTGCTGGATCTCTATGAAGTCGCCATTCAGCAGTTGTATCGCTTCTATTCCTACGGCGATGCGATGTGGATCGCTCCAGAGGCGGTGTTGCTTGAAGCGCGATGTCGCCATCGCACGACTTCCTCGGACCCCCAATCAAGACCATCTCAAACAGAGGAACACGCTTGATGCTGCCACGACAACGACATGTTTTTTTGGATCGTTATCGACTGCGTCGAAGCCTCATTGTTGGCACCATCTTGACGTTGGCGTTCTATGTCCCATTTACAGGGAAGGAAGCGCTGTCTGTTGGCATGTTGGCGGCTTTGATTGTGGATGCTGTGCTCTTTTGCAGAGCAACATGGTCATTAGATTTTGAGCAGACGAAGGCATTATTTGATCATGAAAGGATTCGCCCCGGTCTTTTGATTCAAAGCACGGTTGCCCTCAATTTTCTTGGTTTGGGAGTGATGAGCCTTTGCATCAGCGATCTGGGTTCTTCGCGGCCTGTGCTGCCGGAAGATCTTCGCATTTTTATTTATTTCGTCTCGATTTTGTTGATCTGGATGAGTTTGCATCATGGATATGCCATGCATTACGCTAAAATTTTCTTTCACGTTAATTCCGATTTGGATGATGTTAATCATCCGGAGTCTGCCACAAAAGTATTTTCTTTTCCTGATGATACTCGGCCAGTGTTGTTCGATTTCCTATACGTCGCCTACGCCATCGGCATGACGTTTGGGATGACCGATGTTGGTGCCGAATCAACCGAGATTCGCAAGATCATCCTTGTGCAGTCGATGTTGGCTTTTCTCTTCGCAACAACGGCAATTTCAGCGATTGCCAGTTTGTTTACCGCCTGAGCGCTGACATGAAAAAGCCCCGCCATCAAGCAGGGCTTCGATTCCGCTTAAGCAGGAATACGGCTTGGCTCAGACCGCGACGGGCTGCTCGATGATGCCGGTGGGAACATCGGCGAACATCACAGAGGACAGGTAACGCTCGGCCAGGTCAGGCAGCACCACCACGATGGTCTTGCCGGCGTAGGCGTCCTGTTGTGCCAGGCGAATGGCAGCAGCAGCTGCTGCACCACAGGAAATGCCCACAAGCAATCCTTCTTCCTTGGCCAAACGCAGAGCCATCTCGATGGATTCGTCGTTAGTGACTTGCTCCACCTTGTCGACGACGGAGAGGTCAAGGTTCTTGGGAATGAAGCCAGCCCCAATGCCCTGAATTTTGTGGGGGCCAGGCTTGACCTCCTCACCGTTCATGGTTTGGGTGATCACCGGGCTGTGGGTGGGCTCCACAGCGACAGATTCAATCGCTTTGCCTGCTTCATTCTTGATGTAGCGCGACACACCCGTGATGGTTCCACCGGTTCCGACACCAGCGACGAGCACGTCGATGGCGCCATCGCAGTCGTTCCAGATCTCAGGACCGGTGGTTTTCTCGTGGATCTCAGGGTTGGCCGGATTGTCGAATTGCCCCGGCATGAAGTACTTGGATGGATCCTTGGCGGCAATCTCCTTGGCCTTGGCGATAGCACCGGGCATCCCCTTGCCAGCTTCGGTCAGCACAATCTCAGCTCCGAGAACGGCCATCACGCGGCGACGTTCGATCGACATTGACTCGGGCATCGTGAGCACAAGCTTGTAACCGCGTGCTGCTGCTGTGAATGCCAAGGCGATTCCGGTGTTGCCGGATGTGGGTTCCACAATCACCTTGCCTTCGGTGAGCTCACCGCGCTTCTCGGCGTCCCAGATCATGTTTGCGCCGATGCGGCACTTCACGCTGTAGGCGGGGTTGCGACCTTCGACCTTGGCGAGAACGGTGGCCTTGCAGCCTTTGGTCACGTGGTTCAGACGCACCAGGGGGGTGTTGCCAATGGCCTGGCTGTTATCGGCGTAAACGCGAGACATGGGAAGTCGGAAATTGGCCAATTTCAGCAATTTAGGTAGAGCAAACGATTACCCCCCTGTCTCTTAAGGGCTTGTTCAAACTCTGATAGATCCATCCCTTTCCCTTTCTGTGTGGTGATAGGCGAAGGCAGGAGGTGGAGATCGTGAAATTCGTTTTCGTCAGTGTTTGCTTTCGCTTCTAAGCCTCCAGGGCTTGTTGGAAGCGGCACCACAGTTCCTCCGGTTCTTCAAGACCCACCGACACTCGCAGGAGGTGGGATGGAACTCCACAACTCTCAGCCCAGGGCAGTTCCTCATAGTGAGCGAGAAGCACATAGGGACACACCAATGTGAACGAGGTCCCGAGGCTGGGGCCCTTGCAAACCGCTAGGGCGTCGTAGACCCGTTGGGCTTGCTCACGTCCGCCTTTCAATTCGAAGGAGAGCAGACAGCCATGGCCTCCACCCGGTCGTTGAAGCTGTCGAAAGTTCTGGCACTCTCCAGGATGAAACACCCTTGCCACGGCAGGGTGCTGACGTAGGCGTTCAGCCAACAGCAAGGTGTTGGCATTCAATCGGGGGATGCGTTCGCCGACATCTCGGCTTCCTTGCTCCAAGACCGTGGCGTCGACGTCTGCCAGTGGCGCCAGGGGTTTCCGTTGTTGTGATGTTTGTGCGAGTTGCTTATGCCATCGCGAGTGGGGGCTCAACACAAGGCTGCCTGCCAGAACGTCGCCTCGACCCGCAAAGCTTTTGGTGAGGGAACTGAACACCATGTCGACGTGCGACAAGGCATCGACATTCAGGCCAGAGCCGATGGTGTCATCGGCGATCACAGGGATGTTGCGTTGGTGTGCGAGCTCGGCGATCACGGCGAGGTCGACACAGCGCAGCAGGGGATTGCTGGGTAGCTCCACTACCACCGCAGCAGGTTGCAGTGAATCGAGCGCTGATGTCACGCTTGCTTCACTGTCATCCAGCAGGAGCTCAGCCCCGCCGAATACCACCTGCGGCAGTTTCAGCACATCGACGTAAGGAAAACCGATCTGCAGCACCGCTCGTGTCGGGTTGGCATCGCACACCAGTTCAAGCGCTCGATGCAGGGCTGCCATTCCGGAGGGATGCAGGCTGATCGCCTCGGGCTTGCAGCCGTAGATCTTCGCCAGACGCTGAATCACGCTGAACCGTGCTGATGGACCTGACTCAGGATCTGGTGTGCCCGCATGCCCGAGGGCGATAGCGGCAAGCCTTGAGGAAGCGCCAAGCCCTGTGTGTTGCCAGAAGGCTTTGGCCGCTGGTGTGCTGATGGCATCGGCAATGAGGCAGCTCAGTCCATGGGTGGTTTCGAGATGCGTTGTTCCGTGGCATGTTTGCTTCTTGCAGTGCATCTGCGCTGCGGTTGCTGCCGATCGAGTGGGGTAAAGCCAACTACTCGACCCCTGGGGGAAGGATGGAGCGGAGCGTTCCAGAGCCTTTTGGGCCAGCTCAGCCACTAGGGGATGCAAACCGAAGCGCGGGTATACCGTTTTCAGTGCGCCGCGGCAGGACGGATCGTTTTCCTCGTAAGCAATCACATCACGCCAACGGGGCAGGGCTACCGAGACCGCGTGAGGGGAATCGGGCAGCGGATGGCCGAGATCTCCGGCTTGCCAGCAGGGATCGCGCAGTAAATCGCGAGCACTCATCGCAGCTGTGACAATGCCTGGTCGAGATCGTCGATCAAATCAGAGACATCCTCACAGCCCACGGAAAGGCGGATCAGTCCGTCGCTGATTCCCAGCTTTTGCTTCACTTCAGCGGCAACTGCAGCGTGGGTCATGGTGGCTGGATGGCAAATCAGGCTTTCGACGCCGCCGAGGCTTTCAGCCATCGTGAACCAGCGCAGTGCTTTGCAGACGGCATAGGCCTGATCACGGCTGGCGTTGATGCCGATGGTGACGATGGCTCCCCCGTTGCGCATTTGCTTGAGCGCGACTCCTTGTTGGGGATGGTCTGAACGGTGGGGGTAACGCACCCAGCTCACTTGCGAGTGATCCGCTAGGTGATCGGCCAGAGCAGCTGCATTGGCCATCTGTTGCGTTAGGCGTAGGGGAAGAGTTTTGATGCCGCGCGTGATCAACCAGCAGTCGAAGGGCGAGGGTTGGAGTCCCAAAGCCTTCTGCGCGAACACCATCTTCTGGTGCCAGCCTGAATCGTTAGTGCACACCGCTCCGCCAAGGGCATCGGAATGGCCATTGATGTATTTCGTGGTGCTGGTGAGCGACAGGGTGGCCCCCAGTTCCAGGGGGCGTTGAACAAGGGCGGTGGCAAAGGTGTTGTCCACCACAACGGGAACATCTGCCGCTTTGGCTGCTGCACATACCGCTTCCAGGTCAATCACCTTCAGCAGGGGATTGGTGGGGCTTTCTAACCAGACCATGGCTGGCTTGCTCGCGGCAATCGCATCAACCGCAGAAGGCGCGGTGAAGTCGACCCATTGCGTGCGCACGCCGAACTTGGCGAACACTTGTTCAAACAGGCGGACGGTGCAGCCGTAGAGATTCTCTTCACATAGCACCAGATCGTCCTGACGCAGTCCGGAGGCAATCGCAGTGATCGCACTCACGCCGGAGCCAAAAACCGTGGCATGTGCGCAGTGCTCCACAGAGGCCAACACACCTTCCAGGATCCGGAAGTTGGGGTTGCCGGAGCGGGTGTAGTCGAATCCCTCCTGGTTGCCATGGGCAAACGTTGAGGTGGTGAAGATTGGCGGCATCACCGTGCCCGTGCCCTCTGCGAAGCTCTCGCCGTGATGAATGGCTCGGGTGCTGTCGGCCGGTGATGGTGCTGGACGCTGCAAAGCACGGCTGCGGTCAAGCAGCAAGGCTAGGAAACGGCCTGCTGGCCGCCGCTAGCGTCTGGGCTGATCTTGATCTTGAGCCGTGGCTGAGAGCGCTCCGCAGCAGCTTGAAAAAGATGAGTGGCGGGATCACGTGCTCAGCGAGATCGTCACGTTCTTGAGCGAAAACAAGGAGCAGATTCATGCCCGCTATCTCGAGCAGCGTGAGGGCCAGCTGTCGCGCCAGCTGATCGAGGAGGCGGGGCTGATGGATTTTGAACTTGCCATCACGTTTCTAGAAGACAAACCCAAGGGCTTTGGCCTTGGATTGGGCTTTTTTAAGGCCAACCTGATCCGCTGATTCGGCAAAAAAATCCCCGCTCCAGCGTTGCTGGGCGGGGTTGTTGACCATGAACAGGCTGACCAGGTTTCAGACCTTGCGGGAGTAGTACTCCACCACCAGCAGTTCGTTGATTTCCAGTGCGACCCATTCGCGCTCGCACTTGCTGACGACCTTGGCGCTGAGCTTCGACTTGTCGAGCTCCAGGTGAGGAGGCACGTTGGCCAGGCCAGGGAATTCGAGGTTGCCTTCAGCCAGCTTCTTGCTGCCCTTGCGTTCGCGGATTGCGATCACATCACCAGACTTGCACTGATAGCTAGCGATGTCAGTGACGCGGCCGTTCACGGTGACGTGACCGTGGTTCACGAGCTGGCGGGCGCCAGGCACGGTGGGGCCGAAACCAAGACGGAAACAGACGTTGTCGAGACGGTTCTCGAGCAGTTTGAGCAGGTTGGTTCCAGTGGAACCGTCCTGGGCGCGCGCTTTCTTCACGTAGCGCACGAGTTGGCGTTCAGAAACGCCGTAGTTGAAGCGAAGCTTTTGCTTTTCTTCGAGACGGATCGCGTATTCAGAGCGCTTGCGACGGGCCTGGCCGTGCTGACCGGGTGGATAGGACCGCTTTGCGGCCTTCCGGGTGAGACCGGGGAGGTCTCCCAAGCGCCGCGTGATCCTCAGACGAGGGCCGCGGTAACGAGACATAGGGAAGGAAGGTGTTGGAGCATCCGCGCCGCTCAACCGTCATGCTGGACTCATGGTCCGCATCGCGGTTTTACATGCGCGAATCGAGCACTCTATCTGGCGACACACCTCACGCCTTTGCGCAATCCCTCAACCAGGCTGTGGCCCGCTTCATGCTGGCTCTGATCGGCTTCTATCGCCGCTGGATCTCGCCGATGATGGGACCTCGCTGTCGTTTTATTCCCACCTGCAGCGCCTACGGACTGGAAGCCATTCAGCGACATGGTCCATGGCGTGGTGGCTGGCTCACCCTGCGCCGGATCAGCCGGTGCCATCCCTTCACCCCTTGCGGCTGTGACCCCGTCCCCGACTGAACCGCTTCAGCTCACCCTGTTCAGCCGGCAGGGGTGTTGCCTTTGTGAGGGGTTGGAGCAGCGCCTGCGGCAGCTGGATCTCAGTCAGCTATGCCCTCCTCTTCATCTCACCGTGATCGATATCGACGGCCCGGGTGTGGAACCTGATTTGCGCGCCCGCTATGACCTCGAGGTGCCGGTCTTACATCTGCAGGATGCACCCTTGCCCCGCGTCTCACCGAGGTTGAGCGCAGAGGGACTGTTCAGTTGGTTGCAACGGCTATCCCCCACCTGCGCAGGATCGGACTAGAACGGCTGCAACACAGGGGGTTGTTCGTGACGCAGACGCTTCATTCCCTTCTGACGACAGCCGCTCTTCCGGTGCCAGAGGGCTTCCCTAACCCGGGGATCAAAGCGATCACCTGCGACTCCCGCAGCGTCGGGTCCGGTTGTCTTTTTGTGGGGCTTCCCGGCGAGCGGGTGGATGGTGGTCATTTCTGGAGAGCTGCCTTGGACGCCGGTGCAGCGGCAGCGTTGATTGGAGCCGAAGCGGCGGCATCCCATCCACCCACTAGTCAGGATCCTGTGCTGGTGCTCCCCGCTCCTGTGGCCCATTGGGCGGGTGAGCTGGCCGCGGCGTTTTGGCAACACCCTTCATCGCGGTTGCATCTGATCGGTGTGACCGGCACCAATGGCAAGACCACCACAACCCATTTGATTGAGCACCTGAGTGCTGAGTGCGGACGGCCCGCTGCACTGTTCGGCACGTTGGTGAATCGCTGGCCTGGTCACAGCATTACCTCCACCCACACCACAGCGGTGGCGGACCGACTGCAGGCGCAGCTGGCTGAGGCCCTCGCCCGCGGCACCCAAATGGCGGCGATGGAGGTGAGCTCGCATGCCCTGGATCAGCGACGGGTGGCCGGGTGTCGTTTTGCCGGCGCCGTGTTCACCAACCTCACGCAGGATCACCTCGACTATCACCCGTCGATGGAGGCTTACTTCGAAGCCAAAGCGCGTCTTTTCTCGGATCCGTTTCTGGTGGGGGAAGGCCCACGAGCGGTGGTGAATGTGGATGATCCCTGGGGACGTCGACTGGCGGATCGGTTAGGCCAGCGCGCCTGGCGATGCAGCCTGGAGCAGGAGGCCGATCTGTTCATGCACGATCTGGAGATGACCTCCGCTGGTGTGCAGGGATCGTTGATCACGCCCAAAGGAGAAGCACGGTTTCACTCGCCTTTGGTGGGGCGTTTCAACTTGATGAATGTGATGCAGGCCGTTGGCTCTCTGCTTCAACAAGGCTTACCCCTGCCGTTGCTGCTTCAGGCCTTGCCCCAGTTCCGGGGGGTTCCCGGACGCATGGAACGCGTGTTGCCATCTGCTCCAACAGCGGAGCAACGCCCCTCAGTGCTGGTGGATTACGCCCACACTCCCGATGGATTGCGCAGCGCTCTTGAGGCATGCCGCCCCTTTGCGGACCGACGTTTGATTTGTGTGTTCGGATGCGGTGGAGACCGCGATCGGGGTAAACGCCCTCAGATGGCAGCGATTGCAGCTGAGTTGGCTGATGCTGTGGTGGTGACGTCTGATAACCCCCGCACGGAGGATCCTGAGCAGATTCTCATGGATGTGGTGCAGGGTTTGCCTTCGGATGCTGAGCGTGTGGTGGAAGCCGACCGTGCGCAGGCGATTGCGCAGGCAATCGCGGCTTCAGGGCCTGGCGATCTGGTGTTGATCGCCGGCAAGGGACATGAGGACTATCAAATCCTTGGCACCGAAAAGGTGCATTTCGATGATCGAGAAGAGGCGGAAAAAGCACTGCGCCGTTGGGTCTGATCCGGTAGAGACTGCCGGTCATGTGTGATCAGCAGGCGTTGGCTTCCCGGTTCAGAGCTGTGGTGAGGCGTTCGAGCTCATCGACCGTGGTGCAGATGTGGGTGCAGGCGCGCAGGCAAGAGGGATCAGCAAGATCGCGGATCCATAGCTGTTGTGCACCAAGCTGTTGCACCACCTTGGTGGGATCGAGCTCAGCGGCTCCCTGGCTCATCTGAAAGCTCACCAGTCCGGCTGGCGGTGGCCCTTCCAGTAACGGTTTCACCCCTGGGATGGCGTTGAGGTTCTGCCAGAGCATGGCGCTAAGCGTGGTGATGCGTTCCAGGCGCTCGTCGGCGGACCCCTCCTGCTCGAGCAACCCCAGGGAGATGCGCAGTCCTGCCATCAGCGGAATGCAGCTGGTGGCCACTTCAAAACGGCGGCTGTCGTGATGGAACGGATCCGGGTCACCCGCAATCGCTCGGCTCTCGTCTTGAAGACTGCGCCAACCAATGATTGTGGGGTTGGCTTCCGCCAGCACACGCTCAGATACGGCCAGCCCTCCAAGACCTTCAGGTCCGCAGGCCCATTTGTGACCGGTAAAGGCATAGATGTCTGCGGCTGAGGCGGCTTCAGAGACGGGAATCTGTCCCACACTCTGGGCGGCATCCACCAACAGGTAGGGGTGAGCAGGGTGATGCTCCAACCGTTTTGCCACGGCCGGGATCGGCATGACTTGTCCGGTGTTCCAGAGCAGATGGGACAGCACCACCAGCCGAGTGCGCGGGCCAAGGTGTTGCTCCAGGCCGCTCAGCACGGCCTCATCGGTCTGCTGCTGTTCATGGCGTCCACTGCGCAGGTGCTTCACCGGCAGGGTCGTGATCGTGAGCCCGAGGCGCCTGGCGAATTCATGGCAGGCGCTCACCACTCCTGGATGCTCACAATCACTGATCAGGATCTGATCACCTTCCTTTAGAGGCAGGCCCCAGAGAGGCAGCACGCAGCCGGTGGTGACGTTTTCGCTGAGGGCAAGTCGATGAGGTGCAACACCGCAGAGTCGGGCGAGCTGTCCACGCGTGCTGTTGACTTCTTTGCTGATGTAGGGCCAGATCTCTGCTGTGAAAGGTCCAAGTTCTTGGATGCGCTTCCAGCTGGCTGTGATCGCCTCCAGAGAAGGTGTCGGTAAAGGTCCTTGCCCGCCGTAGTTGAAGTAGGTCTTATTCGCCAGCGCGGGGCAGAGGTCTCTCAAGGTTGGATGTGCGATCCAGTTCCCATGATCGCTTGATTGCTCGGGTCAACGATTGGGTCGCTGATACACCCACACCCAGCGACCGTCATCCAACTGACGGCGCTCACAGCCGTAGTCGTTGGGGTATCCCTCCCAAGCGTGCAAGTTTGGCCATCGCTGCGATGGGATGCGGTACACCTCGCCGATCACTGTTCCGAAACCTTCGGTCAGCATCGGATAGCCGTTGTGTTCAATTAGCTGCGCTTGGCTGAGAGCTCCGTCGGCCTCCCTGAGGCAGCCATCGAGGAGGTGATGCGCTTCCCCTTCGGCTTTGAGGCTGCCGTAAACGAACAGTCGGTCCAGGGCTCAGAGCACCTGCACCACTTCACTCACTTCAGGAATCGCTTCGCGCATCTTGCGCTCGATCCCCATCTTCAGCGTCATGGTGCTGCTGGGGCAGCTGCCGCAGGCACCTTGCAGGCGCACTTTCACGACGGGTCCGTCGATCTCCACCACTTCCACATTGCCGCCATCGGCCATCAAGAAAGGACGCAGCTCATCGAGAACCTTCTCAACGTTCTCGCTGGTGAGAGGCATCGTTTCGGTGCTCATGACTGACTTGAATCTGGATTGAGCGCAGCGTAGGCAGCCGTGCGTCCTGCCGGATTCATAGCCTTAGGACTCAGGACCCGTCGCTGCCATGGACCGTTACGACGCTGTGCTTGTGGGTGCGGGAATGATGAGTTCCACCCTGGCGTCGCTGCTGCATGCGCTCGATCCAGAGCTGCGACTGCTGTTGGTGGAGAGACTTGAGGGCCCTGCACTGGAAAGCAGCGCGGCCGTGAATAACGCCGGCACCGGCCATGCCGCCAACTGCGAACTCAACTACACGCCGCCGCAGCCAGATGGAACCGTGGCGACGGCCAAAGCGCTCACGATTAATGCTGCGTTTGAACGCAGCCTGGAGTTTTGGGCTTCGCTCGCTGAGACGGGTCTGCTGGATCCAGGCAGCTTTTTGCACCAGGTGCCGCATCTGAGTTTGGTGTGGGGGCAAGGGGATGTGGCGTTTTTGAAGCAGCGGCATCACCAGCTCAGTGAGTTGCCGGCTTTTTCCGCCATGAAATGGAGCGAGGATCCCGCCGAAATCGCTGATTGGATGCCCTTAGTGATGGAGGGGCGCCGGCGCGATCAACCCCTGGCGGCAACCCGAATTGAACGGGGTGTCGATCTGGATTTCGGCGCGCTGACGCGGGGTTTGCTTCAGCCCTTGCAGACCGCCGGTGCGCTCGAGGTGTGCTTCGGCACCACAGTGCAGGGTCTGAAGCGACTGCGTACCCCAGCCATGACCTCGGGTGATTGGCGAGTGGAGCTCAAGGGAGCCTTGGGGCGCCGGTCTGTGCAAGCGCCTTTTGTGTTTCTCGGGGCCGGTGGTGGAGCGCTACCGCTGCTGCAGACCAGCGGTATCCCTGAAGCGGCCGACTATGCGGGTTTCCCGGTGAGTGGTCAGTGGTTGGTGTGCGGCAAATCGGAGTTAGTGGAACGGCATCACGCCAAGGTTTATGGCAAGGCAAAGGTGGGAGCTCCACCGATGTCGGTGCCCCATCTCGACACCCGCTGGATTGATGGTCAGCGCTCACTGCTTTTTGGCCCCTACGCGGGATTCAGCAGCAAGTTTCTGAAAACCGGTTCACTGCTCGATCTGCCGCTGTCAGTGCGTCCCACCAACCTGCTGCCCATGCTTCAGGTGGGTGTTCACAACCTGCCGTTGGTGAAATATCTGATCAATCAATTGCGCCAGAGCGAGACCGATCGCATGGAGGCCTTGCGCGCGTTCTTGCCGCAAGCCCGCGATGAGGACTGGACGCTGTCGGTGGCCGGTCAGCGGGTGCAAATCATCAAGCGCACGAAAGAGGGCGGCAAGTTGCAGATGGGTACTGAAGTGGTGACAGCTGCCGATGGATCGTTGGCCGCTTTGTTGGGGGCCTCACCTGGGGCCAGCACCTCTGTGCGGATCATGCTTGAGGTGCTGGAACGCTGTTTCGCGTCCCGGCTTGCATGCGATGTCTGGCAGCAGCGCCTCCACGTTCTGATCCCGAGTTATGGACAAGACCTCAACGCTGACGCAGAGCTGCTGGTCAACACGCGTCAGCGCAGCGATGCCCTGCTCGGGTTGAGTGCCTGATCAAGCTTTTTGACCTGTGCGGCGTTTCACTATGCCCGCCACCCACGCCAAGACGAACACCCCAAGCACGCCACCGATCAGCAGTTTTTGGCCGTCTTGGAAGATGCCGGCGCCGAGGGCAACGATCGGGGCCGTGCTCAACAGCACACTCACCAACAGCGGCAGAGCAAACCCACGCCAGCTGGTGCCACTCAGACCAGCGGCGTAACTCACGAAGTCGAAGAACCCGGTCATCAACATTCCCGTTAGCAGGAAGGGATTGCCTTCCAGCTGATTGCGCCCGAAGTTTTCGATGGTCGTCATCGCCTTCTCCCCCACCAGGCGTCGGACCGGTCCACGGCCGTAGACCTGAGCCAACAGGAATGCCACCTGACAGAAGATCAAATCGCACAGCACGATGGTGATGAACCCTGACTGGAAACCCAGCAGCGCTCCGGCCAACAGCGAGTAGGCCGTGCTCGGCAAGGCAGGCAACAGGATGCTCACTCCGCGCAGCAGCAAGATCCCCAGAGGCGCCCAAACCCCCAGTTGTTCCACCTGGGCGCGGATCGGTTCCAGTCCATGCACATGGATGAGATGGAACAGCACGGCGAGGCCGGCAACAACAGCAGTGATCAGCAGCAGACGACGCCAACGCTGCATTGGGGCTTCACTTCAAAACAGGTCACGAGGCTCCCACGGAACGGGTGTCTGATTCAGCCGTTCTTCATCGAACCCGACAGATTGACGATCACAACCCCCGCCGTGATCAGCCCCATACCGATCAGTTGCGCTGAGCTGGGCATCTGGTTGTAGGCCAGCATCCCGATCAACACGATCGCCACGATGCCGATGCCGCTCCACAGGGCATAGGTGAGGCCGATCGGCAGCACCTGCACCACCCGCGACATCAAGGTCATCGAGATGGCGTATGCCGTTAGCACCACGATGGTCGGACCTGGTCGGCTGAACCCTTCAGAGAGCTTTAGGCAGGACGTGCCGACCACTTCGGCGCCGATCGCCACCAGAAGTAGCAGCCAAGGGGAGACCATCACGAACTGGGCTTCGTCGAGCCATTCAAGGCGCTGGTGGTGTTGCGCGTTGCTCTTGGGGCCTGCTGGCTGCTCCCTAGGATTGAGTTAACGAACTGATCAGCCCGAGCCGGGATTTCGCCAATCGCATGACCGACGCTCCCGTCTCAAGGATTCGCAATTTCTGCATCATTGCCCACATCGACCACGGCAAGTCGACGCTGGCGGACCGATTGCTGCAGGACACGGGCACGGTGGCCAACCGCGACATGCAGGACCAGTTCCTGGACAACATGGATCTGGAGCGGGAGCGGGGCATCACGATCAAGCTCCAGGCGGCGCGGATGAATTACACCGCCGCTGACGGGGAGACCTACACCCTCAACCTGATCGACACTCCTGGGCATGTTGACTTCTCCTATGAGGTGAGTCGCAGCCTTCAGGCCTGTGAGGGCGCGTTGTTGGTCGTGGATGCCAGTCAGGGGGTGGAAGCTCAGACTTTGGCCAATGTGTATCTGGCACTGGAGAACGATCTAGAGATCATTCCGGTGCTCAACAAAATTGATCTGCCGGGCGCGGAACCCGATCGCATCAAAGAAGAGATCGAGGCAATTATTGGCCTGGATTGCAGCAATGCCATTCCTTGTTCGGCGAAGACAGGCTTGGGTGTGCCTGAAATCCTGCAGGCTGTGGTCGACAAGGTGCCACCACCGGCCAACACGGTGGAGGAGCCCACAAAGGCGCTGATCTTCGATTCCTATTACGACCCTTACCGGGGCGTGATCGTGTATTTCCGCGTGATGAGCGGAAGCATCAACTGCAAAGACAAGGTGCTGTTGATGGCGAGCAAGAAAACCTATGAACTCGATGAGATCGGGATCATGGCGCCGGATCAGCAGAAGGTGGATGAGCTGCACGCCGGCGAGGTGGGGTATCTGGCGGCATCAATCAAGGCGGTGGCTGATGCCCGGGTGGGCGACACGATCACCTTGGTGAATGCACCGGCTGAAGAGCCGCTGCCCGGTTACACCGAGGCCAAGCCGATGGTGTTTTGCGGCCTGTTCCCCACTGAGGCTGATCAGTACCCCGATCTGCGTGAAGCCCTCGACAAGTTGCAGCTGTCCGATGCGGCACTGAAGTTCGAGCCTGAAACCAGCAGTGCCATGGGCTTTGGCTTTCGCTGCGGTTTCCTGGGCCTGCTGCACATGGAGATCGTGCAGGAGCGCCTTGAGCGTGAATACGACCTGGATCTGATCGTCACCGCGCCTTCGGTGATCTACAAGGTCAACATGATTGACGGCGAGGAGGTGATGGTCGATAACCCGGCCACGCTTCCGGATCCTCAGCAGCGAGAGTCGATCGAAGAGCCCTATGTGCGCATGGAGATCTATGCGCCCAACGACTACAACGGCGCGCTGATGGGGCTTTGCCAGGAGCGGCGGGGTGAGTACGTCGACATGAAATACATCACCACCGATCGGGTGACGTTGATCTACGAGTTGCCGCTGGCGGAAGTGGTGACCGACTTCTTCGATCAGATGAAGACGCGCACCCAGGGTTACGCCTCGATGGAATACCACTTGATCGGCTACCGCAAGAACGAGCTGGTTCGCCTGGATGTTCTGATCAATGGCGAGCGGGCCGATCCCCTCACCACGATCGTGCACCGCGATAAGGCTTACAACGTGGGTAAGGGCCTGGTGGAGAAGCTCAAGGAGCTAATCCCACGACAGCAGTTCAAGATTCCACTGCAAGCCTCCATCGGTAGCCGCATCATTGCTTCCACCAGCATCAGTGCCATGCGTAAAGACGTGTTGGCTAAGTGTTACGGCGGTGATATTTCCCGCAAGAAGAAACTGCTGAAGAAGCAGGCCAAGGGTAAGAAGCGGATGAAGGCCATGGGCAAGGTGGATGTGCCTCAGGAAGCCTTTATGGCCGTGTTGAAGTTAAATCAAAGTCCTTGATCTGTCTTGTTTAAAGATCATCAACTTTGACATATTCACCGGATGTTTTGCTTGAGAGCAATTGCATCCATGTGGAATTGAGTCCAACACTGGTGGCATTGATTTTGATGGCTTTGTCGCCTCCGCTAATGCGGGAAGCGTTCAGACCTGCATAGTGATCAGTAACGGTTTCAAAGTCGGAGTTTGACCAGGAGCCACCGTTGCGATCCTTGTTGGGCTTGCCATCGGAGAGGAAATAAATGGTGTCAGTGAGGTTGTCGCTGAAGGCTTGATCGAGTGGGTCCCATGGCATCGTTCCTCCCCAGTAGATCGGATCACTGGCGCTCAGGCTATTGATGAACGTGATGGCTGATTGTCGTGCTGCTGAATTGGGTGGCCCTAGTTCAACAAGTTGATCCACACTTTCTGACCAGGTTTTGTTGTTTCGTTTGCCGGTGGTGCTGAACGCGGCCAAGCCAATCTTTGTGTAGTCAGGTAGGTTGTTGATGATGTCAATCATCTCGTGTTGAAGGGCTTCCATTCTTGTGAAGCTGCAGATTTTGTAAGTTCGGTAATAGCCCCGTTCTGGATCGTAAAAACGACGACGTGTGTTTCCATATTCACCGCTCCATGCAACGCAAGCGCTCATGGATCCAGAGCCATCAAGCACAAAACGGAGGTTATTGCTCGTGATGTTCTGGAAAAATGCCCCGCCGCTGTAGCCAGTTCCAGTCTCACTGTCTGTGGAATTAAATCCAAATCTCACGCGTTTGTCGGCACGTGCAAATGCGGCAAAATACAAATCCTGTTTGGATTGCGATTTCACGCCATTGGTGTTTTCAAGAAAGCTGGCTGAAATCTGGTAGGGATCATCATTCTTGTTGTCATCAAGTTCATAAGGGTCGATGAATTTCACAAGCTTCGTGTTGAGGTCTGTCTGGATTCGGATTGCAGGTTCTTGGACGAACCGTGGTGGTGTTTTGTCGCCTGTGAATTCAAAACTTGTTGCATCTAGAATGGTTTTCAAATCCCCGCTTTGGGGGCATAATTCATCCTCTGCCAGATCATCTACTTTGCAGGGAATGCTGCCGATATCATCCAATACCCTGCTGATGAAAAGGTCAGACTCATATTGATCGCTATCGCCGCTGGAGCTTTTGTTTTCGTCTGTCATATAAGTGCCATCCATCTTGAGTGGAGCTCCGCAGCGCATCAAGGAATAGCCGCGCCCATCTCCACTGATACCGATGCCGTAAATCACGGGCTGATCAAGTTCAACCATGTTGATGCCAAAAATTGGCCGGAAGCCTTTGTCTCCAGAAAGCGATTGGCAGTAAGTCATCACCTCGCTGTGAAGCAGTAGATCTGTGTCTTCTGCTCCTTCTTGTACGCCTTCGGTGCGTGTCACCAAGAGGTTCATGCTCCTCTCAATTTCTGAACGCATCAAGCGCAAACCATTGGTTGTGTTCTGACGCAAGGTGGCCTTCCCTTGCGACTCTGAAATCAATGTTTGTGTTGTGCGAAGTCCCATGGAAGCGGCGCCCATGATCAATGTGCCTGCAGTAATCCCCACTAGCAGTTCTGGTGCCGTAAACCCATTTCGCTTTGGCCTGTTGTTGCGGGGTGTTCGCAGTGAAAAGATTGACATCATTGCCATGTCCCCAGGCTTTGCCTATTTCATCAATCTGGCACGATTGCATGTTTGTTCAATCGAAAAATGAGTGAAGCTGATCTGAGAAGATCATGAGATGTGGCTCAGATCTTTCTGCAGCGTCCGCTTGTCATCGGGTCGGTAGCCTTAGATAGCTCCCATGTTCCATTTGTGACATCTCCGGTTCCATCAATCTGAACACAGGCAATGCTGAGCTTGTTTTGTTCCGGGATGCAGGTTGTTGGATTGTTTTCGGAAAGAGCTTTCTGATGACAGACAAGGAATGTGATTTGCTCTGAGTTGGCTGTCGTGCCAGGAGGCGTGAATCCAAAATTGTTTTTATTCACAGCCACACGAATAGCTTTTGATGCAGGTGTGGATTCATGTTGAACGAGGCGAAGGTTGTCTTGTGCTCGGCCTGTCAATTCCGCAATCTGATGGCCTGGATACCCGCTTTCGCAGTCTGGATCTGATGCAAGCTCGCTGATTTCTGAGTTGCAGCATTGCATGCTGGTGTTGTTGGCTTCGTTTTTGCTGCTGAACTCCACCAATTGATTGGGGTTTTGAAATGAAAAAGTTTCTGCAAATGTGATTAAACAGCTGGTTTTTTGCTGCCCTAATTTCGCTTTCAAACTCATCAGGCCGGTTTCGAGTTCCAGGGCGTAGCGGTTAACATCTCCCTGCCAGCGATTTCTTGAGATCACCGGTGCTGTTGATGCAGCAGCAATTCCAAGTAGTGCTGCTGTTACCACCATTTCAATGAGTGTAAAGCCGTTGGTTTGTTGTTTCATTGGAGGCTATAGCACTGAGATGAAAAGTTTGGATTGATTTCTACGATGCGTTGTTCAGCTCCGATGGACGACTCTGGGCCGTCAAAGCTATAGGTGAGAACCAGTAGATAAGGATTACTGTCATTCCATAACATCGTTACCAGAGGGTTGGGGCTGTTTCCTGAAATCTCTGGCTTTTGAAGGTGGGTCTTGAGAAATGAACTGGGTCGCTCACATGCCACGGCTAGGTCAGTGTTCAGTCCTGTTTCTGATTGAATCGCCTCGGCTGTGAGATATGAATCCTGCATTTGCACCAATTGAATATGATCATTGATCGCGGCCTCAATCGTATTTCGGCTGGATTGGTGCCTGCTGGTGACCATCGAGGAGGCTCCCAGCCGACCGACGGCTGTCATTGCAGCGCCGACCACAACACCCGCAATGAGGGTTTCAATCAAGGTGAAACCAGATGATTGACGACGGTTCTTTCGTTTTTGCCTGAGTGGTGCCGGTTGCTGCCTCATCTTGATCAGTGCAGATTGTTTCTGATCAGTCGTTTGTCTTGAACAAAGCTTCTCAGTTTTGCTGGGCTAGTTCACCCTCTTATGATTGTCGTTCAAGCAGGCTTTTCGATGATGGAAGTCTTTGCTTCCTGTGTGAATTGTTCCTAAGTGTGATGAGAGCTTTCTGAGATCTGCATCGTGATTGATCCACTACCAGCGTTCAAAGGTGTCGAGGCTGGTGCCTCGAATCGCCCTAGTGACCATCCTTCCATAGCCCGGGTAATTGAACCGTTCGACCCAGCCCCATGTGTTGTTAGCGCGTTGCACGATGGGGATGCCGCTGACCTCTGTGTTTAATGTGAATGAGGAGGCTTGGTTGTCTTCATTGACCACGCAAACACTGCCTGCCCAGAGAAGACCGTTGAGTGTGGCGTTATTGGGTCGTACTGTTCCTGTGGGCATATAGATCAGTGCATAGGGAAGGCTGTCGCCCTCGAAGCGCAAGGATCGCTCGGTTGCGTTGCATGTGTCTTGGGCCATGCCTCCACTAGCGGCAACAAGGATCAGGCGTTCTGGGCTTTTCGTGCAGGTTGAACTGCCTCGATTGACAGCGCAGAGTTCTGAATCCCCTGCAAGATGGATCGCTTGAGAGATGCGTTCATCCTCTGGATAGGTGATCGGTTGTTCAAGATGCAGAACGACGGCCCTTGACTCACTCGTCTCGAAGTGCAGTTTTGTGGTGTTGAGTTTGATGTGGTCTATGTAAATGTGGCAGTCAAACTTTCCTGATCCCTGGCAAATATCATTGGCTTTCAGCGTGATCATTCCTGAATCGGAGTTAAGGCTGATGCCTTCTTCTTCGAGCGTTCGAAAATCGCCGGGATTATCACTGGTGTAATCTCCCACGCTTGCTTCATCGGCATCGCGAATGCAGATTGTTTCGCCACAAGGTAGTGCAGAGTAAAGGATCGGTTTCATTCCATCAGGTGTGATTCCATCGGGCTCCATATCAATGTCTCCGTCACCATCACGATCCCCTGGTGCGGGCGGAGAGTCATCAATGCTCCACATGCGAACCATGGTTCCGTTACCTTCTGCAGTTGTATCCTTTACTGGTTCTTTTTCAAATAGAATCGGTGGTGGCATTCCACTGACACCGCGCTGTGACTCATTGATGTTGATTGGCCAAATCTGATTGGTTAAATCCTTTCCTGCTAGGGATGAATTGCTTGAGCCTACGCTGTCCAGCAGGTTGCTGCTGCTGCATGCTGTGGCGTACCGTGATGCTGAATAGCTGCCCGGCGAATTGGTGAGGTAAAAAATATGGCCTGGCCCATTAATCGTTGTGTTATTTAATCGCAGTGAGTATCCACTCATCACGCCCCAATCTCCAGCGCCAGGAACGCGTGAGTTCACATAAAGTGATCGTCTTAATAGTGCTCGGGCCAAAATATTGTTATTGCGTTTGACGATCCCTTCCACATAAAATGTACCTTCACCGCTTCCGGCCGTGGCTGTGGTGTTGTAGCTGCGTAATCGGTATGCCAGCTGAATGTCGCCTTCGACTCCATCGATCCGCATGCTGCCCTCGTTCATGCCGACTTCTGGAGCGTCTCCTGCTGTTTGGCTTGGATAGGCACCTGTGGCGTTGGTGACAGGGGTGCAGAGCTCCACCAATTCATACCCTGATGTGTTGGGTGTGCTCCAGCCCCATTGACCCTCACTGTTGTTGAGTGAAAGAAGGAAGCCTGTATATCTCTCTCGGTTGTCTTGGTTCAGATCACTGATGATGCGATTCAATCCACTCAGTGATGCCGACTCTGCCATTTGTTGATAGCTCTCGGAGGCGCCGAGCTTGCGAGCCATCAGTTGTCGAACCATCAAGCCTGTTGTCCCGGCTAACAAGACGACCCCCATGAGCAGGGAGATCATCATTGCCATGCCTTCTTCTTTGGCCGGTCTTGGCTTCAGCAAGAATTTGTTGGTTCTTGCCGGATTGGTTCGGATTGTCATGGCTTTCAGCTGCAAATAGGCGCTGTTGCATTCGTTGTCCCGTCGCCGCTTTTGATGTCGCTTGCTCCATTGCTCACGTTGAAGCAGGATTGGATATCGTAATTTTTGATGTTGTCAATTCTTGCTGCATTGAATGTGTATACGTTTTCGTTTAATGAGACAAGCTTGAGGTTATAAATAGATCCCGGTAAGGTAATTTCTTGGGTGAGGTCTCCTGTCGCTTGACCGTTTTCTGTCATGACGGCGGCGATGCTTGAAAGCTCATCCCAGGTTGTAGGAAGCTCTCCTGTTGCGTCGATGAAGGCGCCAACGGTTGCGTGGATTGAAGCAATCGTTGTAATCGCTTCCTTGGGACGACTGCCATGCAACGTGTCGATGAAGTTTGGAAGCGCTACTGCGCCAAGGATTCCTGTAATTGCAGTAGCGACCATGATTTCGGTAATGCTGAAGCCTGAGGCTGTTCGGTCTTTATTTTGGAGTTTTTTGCTCCTCCTTTGGATTTTGTGCATGTTCCTTATAGCCTTGTTTATGTGTATTGAGAGGAGAGGGTGTGGTGGGCCTCCCTCTCCTGTTTTGCTTGTGTCAGCTCCAGGCTCCCGTGAATGAGCCACTATTTCCGTCAACGGTCAATGTGCACGTTGTTCCAGTTGCGCCGTCATGCACAGCTCCGCCGCAGTTGACACCGCCTATTTTTGTCGCGTCCGGGAATGCATCTTCGTTGCTAATGGTCACATTAGTTCCGCCACCTGCGCATGCACCGCTCACTTCAATACCAGTAATGTCAGGTAGCTCTGCTGCGTCACCGATGACCATATTGGAGCCGCAGAGCTTTGCTTGTCCTGCCATGGCTCCAATGAGGGCTTGAGCTTCCGCCTTGTTCTTTGTACCGAGAAAATTTGGAAGAGCAACAGAAGAAAGTATTCCAACAATCACAATCACAATCATCAGCTCCACCAGGGTGAAGCCCTTTTGAAGTGTGTTGTGTGCTTTTTTGCGGTTGAGCATGGCCAGCTGCAGCCGGCTGTTGAGAGTGGTCATGGCTGGTCCGTTTTTTGGTAATTGGTTTCGGCACGATTCGTGCTTACGGATTCACCATCACTCGTTTCTTTGGCTCGTAGAGGAAAGAACGACTAGAGCTTTCTGAGAAGGTTCTTAGCGTCGTTTTGAGGCTGCGATTGTCAGGCTCTGTTTCGACGTCTCATGCTTCACGCATCGCTCGTGTCTGTTTTTTTGACGGTTTCAACGGACACGGTCGCCTGGCAAAGCTGTTGCCGATGAGCTCGGTTCCATGAGGTGAATTTGGCGAGGGGCGTCTTGCGATCTGTCCCTTGTTGCTTGCGGGGAATGCTCCACCCAGTCGCGGATCTTCAGTGCCGTTGTTGACCTTGTTGTATCGCAAGCGGTTGCAGCACCAGCCTTCAACTGGATTCGTATTGCCCCTGGCCTTGTCGGCCTCTGCTGTGTTGTTGCTTGGGAGTGCATCGATTCACACGCTCGCTCTCCAGGGGCCTTTGCACCACCACGCCACTGTTCGCAGGCAGGAGGCCGCTGATCAGCTCCGTTCGGCAGCCCATGCGTTTGTTGCAGCGGCCCATGGCGTGGATGCCTGTCTGCTGGGTTTCTCCTCCGATCAGTGGAATGTGTTGGCTGGCGAGTGCCCCAATGCCGAGCCTGATCGGCTCCGACATGGCCAGCTGGAGTTGCAGGCCTGGAAGCTGCTGGCCTGGCATCCCCAATTCGATCGAGCGCAACTCGATCTGCGCCTGGGTGATGGTCGCGCTGCGCGCTTTCACGTGCGGCTTGATCCCGATGGCCCTGCTGTGTTGGCCGTTGGTCAGCCCCAGTTGTTGGGTCGTCTTGCCGAAAGGGGTGCGTCATGACCCTGATGGAAGTGCTGGTGTCATCCCTGGTTCTTGCCACCAGCAGCACAGCGGCGCTGGGCGTTTGGAACCAAGCAGCAGTTGTGCTGCAGCACAGCACTGAGATGGAGCAGAAGGTTGCTGAGTTGGAGATGCAGCGCTTGGCCAGTCACCGATGGCTCGCGGAAGGAGCCTCTGCTCAACATTTACTCGCTTTTGATGTGGATCGTTGCCGCTGGGATCCTGTTTCGGTTTCTGCTGCCGCAGATGCAGCGCTGCCGCTTCCTCAGCGCATCACACGGCGGTGGCACGAGGATCCTGAAGATCGCGGCCTTTGGCTGGAGTTGTCGCTGCACGACGACGACGGATCTGTGCGGATCAAGCGCCATCAGCTACTGAGCCCTTTCGCCTTCGGACTCTGCCAGCCATGAAGCGTTCTCAGGCCGGATTCACGCTGGTGGAGATGCTCTGCGTTGTGGCCTTGGTGGGACTGATGGTGTCTCTGCCGCTGGTGCATGGAGGCGAGGATCGTGATCGTTTGCAGCTCGATGCAGCGGCACGTCGCCTGCTTCTCGGTTTGGAGCGAGCCCGCTCGGTGGCACGACGTAGCCAGCGGGCCTGCGGCATCGCTTTGACAGACGATGCCTGGATCTCTCCTGCGCAAGATGCACTTCCGGGTGGCTTGCAGCCATGCCCTGGGGTGTCTTTGGCAATGCAAGAACCCATCCATCAGGGCCCCATCCAGTTGCACACCAACCTTCCGGATGTGCTGCGCATTTCGGCGAACGGTCTCCTGCTGGATGGTGGCACCACGGTCCTCAGCCATGGGCGCTTGAACCATGCTCGCTGCTTGGTGGTGAGTTTGCCTCTGGGGGTGAGCCGGCTCGGGAGGTACGAAGGGGGGTCACTTCTTGAGGGGCAACGGCTTAGCAGTCGGCGCTGCCTTCCCGACCGGAAGGAGGCTTGAGCGAATGCAACGTCGAAAGCAGTTCGCTTATGCGTTCGGCTTCACGCTGTTGGAGCTGATGCTCGCCCTCAGCCTGGGCAGCCTGGTCTTTGCTGTGATGCTGCGATGGATCGGAGCTGATCTGCGGCTGGGTCAGGCGATGGCCGTGCGGTTGCGTGAGTCGGCCCGGCAGCAGCGCAGCCTCGAGCTCATTCGTGAAGAGCTGGCACTGGCCCATGGCTGGATGGTGGATCCACCACCATCGGCTCACTGGCCCTGCCGAATGGCCGGACGACGACCCGTGCTCGCGATTGCCGTTCAGCCTGGCGATGAACAGGCCCGTGGAGCACAGGTGATCGTTTATTCCGTTGGGCCAGCTCCTGACAGGATTTGGCGCGGGTGGGTATTGATGCGCTGCGGCCCTGGTTACAGCCTCAATGGCGTGCCTAATCTTCAGGGTGCCTTCCAGAACAGGGTTCTGCTGGATGCACTTCCCCATGAATCCGGCGCTGGCTTTCAGGTGCGCCAGCACCCCTATCTTCCAGTTCTGGAACTGGAGATCGAGCAGGCGTTGCCGGTGTCTACGGGGGGGAGCCGTGTTCTACGTCGCCGCATCGCCGCATGAGCGGTGGCAACGCGGATTTGTGAATCCCTCGAATGGGGGACGACAAGCATGAGCATCGGCGCTGGACTGTGGGAGCGTTGCTTTCGCTTGTTCATGCCCTGGCGCCGTTCAGCGGCGATCGCCTCATCCCGTTCGATTCAACGCCGACTGGAGCGCACAGGATTATTGGCGCTGCTGTTGGGGTATGGCCTGTTGCTGGCGGTGAATCTCCAACTGTTCAAGGAGCAGCGCTACCAACGTCAGCTTCAGACCATGCGCAGGGCTGAACAGGTGTTGCGCAGCAGCCAAGATCAAGAAGATCCCGAAGCACTCAGAAGGATTCTCAGCGATTTTTCTTCGTTTGATCTGGTGCTCTGGGGGCACCCCGATGGCTTCCCTTCCGGAATGGTGATGCCGCAGACCAGCGACCACGATCGGTTGGCTTCTAGCCCGGGTTTGTTGTTTCAGGCTGAGGAACGCTCTGCGCAGAGGATGGCTCCTCAGCTGTTTCAGCATGCTGATCGCAGCTACATGCTCAATAGCACCCAGCTCAACTGGGGCGGCACACCCTGGACGTTTCATCTCCTTCGCGATGTGAGCGATGCGGTTGCTTTTCAGCGGCAACTCAATGGTCTGCTCTTGTTGGCAGCCGTGCTGGCATCCGTGGTGTCGATCCTGATCAATCGAGGCGGGATTCAGCGTGGCTTGGACCCGCTGAGGCGCTTCGGCGATTCGCTGGCTTCGGTGCGTTCCAACTCTCTGCAGCAGCAGCGCTTTCAGCCGGAGCAGCAACCTGAGGAACTGCAGTCGCTGGCTGTCACGTTCAACAACCTGCTGGATCGTTTAGCAGAGTCGTTTGAGCGCCAGAAGCAGTTCGCCAGCACGGTGAGCCATGAACTGCGCAATCCCATCACCTTGATCGCCGGTTACAGCCGACGGCTGTTGCGCCGTGCCGACAACCTCACCGACGATCAGCGTGATCAGCTTGTGATCGTTGAGGAGGAAAGTCGCCGATTGGGGCGCCTGGTGACGGATCTGCTGGCGATCACCCGTGCCGAGATGGGCAACCTTCAAACGGATTTGCAGCCGCTTTGCGTCTGCGATGCCGTCCAGCAGGCCATCGCCCTGTCAGAGGGATCCGGCGAACATCGCGTTTTCCTCTGTCCTCCCGAAAACCTCGATCCCCATACGATCCATGCCCTCGCCGATCGCGATCGCGTGGTGCAGTGTCTGGTCAATCTCATTGAAAATGCCTGCAAATACAGCCCTCCTGGTTCACCGGTCGAGATCGGCTGCCGTCGCCAACAGTCGATGGTGTTCTTGAGCGTTCGCGATCACGGCCCCGGCGTGCCAAACGATGAGCGCGATCAGGTGTTTGAGCGATTCAGGCGCGGCCGCAATAAGGCAGATGTTCCCGGCACCGGCATCGGTCTGGCGGTGGTCAAGACCCTGGTCGAGCAGATGGGCGGCAGTGTGCACATTGAGGATGCGGCGGGCGGCGGGGCCGTGTTCGTGTTGGGTCTTAGGAGGTGTGCCGCTCCTGGTTCTCCGGTTCTGGCTCGCTGAGCAGATAAAACCCCAGCACGGCTACGCAGACGACGGCAAGGAAAAGATGGTCGACCCAGCCGTATCGCACGCCCATTCCCATCACCGTGATTCGGCTGTTCACCACCACCAGCACCACCGCGAAGCTCGCCAGCAGCACAGCAGGCAGCATTTGCACACGTTGTCGTTGGTGCCAAAGGCTCCAAAGTGGTGGCAACAGCACAGCGGTGCTGATTCCATGCAGCAGCCGCATGCTCAGGTCGCTGTGCAAGTGCGGTGTGATCGCGGCCCAAAGATTCGAAGGCACCAGGAGTGACACCACAATCAGGTAGGGAATCATGGCGCCTCCTGCAATTGGATCCTGAAGCAGCTGCCCCTGCCGGGTTCGCTCCTCACAGAGATGTTGCCACCCATGGCATTGACGAGCAGTTTCACAACGGAGAGTCCAATGCCGCTGCCGCTTTGGCCAGCGGTGTTCGAGCCACGATGAAAGCGATCGAACACATGGGCGAGATCTGCCTTTGGAATGCCAATGCCGCGGTCTTCCACGTCGAGTAACAGGGTGTGGTTGTGCTTCAGCAGTCGCAACTGGATGGGCTGTTCGGGTGCGGAATACTTATGTGCATTTTGAATCAAGTTGAGCAACACCTGATGCAGCCGAGCCTCATCGCATAGTGCGCGTTCCGACGGCTCGGATTCGTTGCTGTTTGTGCCCGGCAGCTGCAGTTGGATCGTGCGGCCCAGGATCTGGGCCTGGAGCCGCACCACTGTGTCCAGCAAGGGGCGCAAGGCCACCGGTTCCTGTTTCACCTGGAGGCGCCCTGAATCACTGCGGGAGAGATCGAGCAGGTCGTTGAGCAGCTGTTGCATGTTGCGGGTTTCTTCCTCGGCATCGCGGAGCCGCTGGGTCAGAGGCGGTTCCAGGGTTGATGCTTTGCGAATTACCCGCCTAAGGGATCCAGACACCAGGGTCAAAGGGTTTTGAAGTTCATGGCTGACGGCACTGACGAACTGGCGTTGCTGGCTCCATGACTGCGCCAGCCGTTGGGTCAGGGCGTTGTAAGTGAGGGTGAGCTGGGTGAGTTCTGCGGGGCCTTTCGGAACTGGCAAGCCGGCGTGGTTGAGCTCATCGGCGGTGAGTTCTGCAGTGCGGGCACTGAGCTCCTGCAGGGGGCGTGTGATCCGCTGCACCAGCACGCTCACCAGCAGCAGTGACGCCCCTAGCGACCCACCCCAGATCACGATCATCCATGCCAGATATTCGCTCTGGGCTGTGCCCACGCTGGTGATTTCGGTGCTGCCCCAGAGCCAGGGCCCTGCCTCCAACTGGCGCGTCAGCAGAGTGAGGTGATCCCGCCCCTTCAGTTCGATCACGTTCCCTTGGCCGAATCGGCGCCGCCGGTTGGCGGCCATGGCGGCAGGCACCAGTTCATCGGGGATGGGGTGAAGATTCTTGGACGGCGTGATCAGCGTGCCGCTGGGTTGCTCGAGCCAGAGATGGGTCCGCAAGCTGGAGTGATGCTGGAGTGCCTCTTGGATCGCGGCGATGTTGTCCTGGCCAACGGATGACAGCGAGCGCGTCAGAGAGTCTGCTGCCGCCAGGAGTTCCGCCTCACCCTGCCGCTGTTGGTTGCGTTCACTCAGCCACAGCCCAGTGGTTGTGGCACCGGTGAATCCCAGCAGCACCGCGGCATAGGTCGCCAGCTGCAACTGTCCGAGCATGGTGCCCGTCAGACGTGAGCGCCAGCGGCCGGTCTGCTTCATGGACCAATCCTGATCAAGGATGCAAAGCCGGGCAAGAATGCGCTGAGCAGATCCACTGCGTCTTTGAGCTTCGCCTCGTCACCCCTCGGCATCACCCGGCCCAGCCTTTCGTCCCGTATGGCGCGTTGGGGATTGGTCATCGTGGCGATTTACGCCTTCGTGGCTGTCGTCACCCCCGTGTTGTTGTCTGCGGGCTGGCTGCCAGATCCCAATGCTGGCCTCGATAATCCCATTTATGCCCCCCCATCGCTTCAGCACTGGTGCGGCACGGATCGACTGGGCCGTGACGTGTGTGTTCGCACCCTGCAGGGCAGTGGTGTTGCCCTGCAGGTGGTGCTGTTGGCGGTGGCGTTTGCCTTGGTGATCGGTGTGCCGCTGGGGATGGTGAGTGGTTATCTCGGTGGTGCGGTGGATCGGGTTCTGGTGCTGCTGATGGACACCCTGTACACATTGCCGGTGCTCTTGCTGTCGGTGGTGCTGGCGTTCTTGCTGGGCCGTGGCATCCCCAATGCAGCAGCGGCGTTGTGTGTGGTTTATATCCCTCAGTACTTCCGGGTGGTGCGCAACCAGACCGCTCAGGTGAAGGCGGAATTGTTCGTAGAAGCAGCACGCACCTTGGGTGCAGGGCCGGTGTGGATCCTGCGCCGCTATCTGCTGCGGAATGTGATCACGTCGGTGCCGGTGTTGCTCACGCTGAATGCTGCGGATGCTGTGTTGGTGCTCGGTGGCCTTGGTTTCCTGGGCCTGGGCCTGCCGGAAACGGTTCCGGAATGGGGCAGTGATCTCAACTTGGCGCTAGCCGCAGTTCCCACAGGCATCTGGTGGACGGCCCTCTATCCAGGTTTGGCGATGTTTGTGCTGGTGCTGGGGTTGTCGTTCCTCGGTGAGGGTCTGGAAGCTTGGGTTAGCAGCACCGGACGTGACGCTGCAAAATAAAAAAAGGAACCAGTTAAACCATGCCGTTCTGGGCCACCTTTGTGTTGCTGGTTCTGATGCTCACGCTTTGGGTGTCGGGCCGAAGCAACCCTGACGATGTGATTGGTCTGCTGGAGCAGATGCTGGCGATCGCGCTCGGTCTTGTGGTGTTGTTCATCGGTCGCAGCTTGCCATTGGAAATCCTCACGTTGGTTTTTGCGCTCCGCCTTCCTGCCGCACGACGCAATCACCCTGTGATGGAACGCACCCAGGGCAGCAAGGATGTGTTGATGCCCTTCTGAGCAGGGGATTAATCAGCAACGCAATCGCGCGGTGCGTGGCAGATCTTCAAGGATCTCTCCCTCATCTCCCAGCTCTGGGTATTGACGCCCCTGTTCGCGGCACCACGCCGCCACCTCCGGGTAACACCACTCGAACAGCAGCGTCTTGTACTCACCTGCAGGGATGCCTTCACCGTTTTGCGGAGCCAGACCAGCCACCTGGCGTTGACGCAGCGCTTCAAACAGCAGTGTGGCTGTGGCCACGGACACGTTGAGGGACTGCACCATGCCCCGCATCGGGATGTAAACCGCTTGATCCATCAGATCTGTTGCCTCCTCCGTCAGGCCCCATTTTTCGGCCCCCAAGACGAAGGCACAGGGGCCGGTGAAATCACATTCGCGGTAATCGCGGGCATCCACGCTGAGGTTGGTTCCGAACAAACGAAAGCCCCGCGCCTTGAGATGGCTGATGGCGCTGCCGATATCGGTGTGGTCGTGCAGCGGCACCCAGCGTTGGCTCCCCTGGGCGGTGCTGTTGAACGTGCGAGGGCGTCCGCTGAAGCTGACGGCGTGCGCTTCCAGCACGCCGACTGCATCGCAACTGCGCAGGATCGCTGAAAGGTTGTGGGGCTTCTCCACGTGTTCCACCAGCACAGTGAGGTCGGCCATCCGTTGATTGAGCACGGAGCGCAACCGCTCAAAGCGTCGGGGAAGCAGAGGCATCAGCCGTTCGGATCCGTCGAAACTCTGGTTCGAGGCTATGCAATCCCCGATTGGTCACATCTGGATGCAAGCTGGTCGAGGTTCAGTCACCTGCTGGCAGAGCAGCTCAGGAGGATAGATCTGACGTTGAATGGCGCCATCATGAAACGCACTGTTTTCGCCAGCATTGCGGCAGCACTGTCAGTGATTGCGAGCCTTCCCGCGACGGCGACGCCGCGATGGGCTAAGGAGCAACCGCTGCATGTTTATGACTACGAACAGGGTTACGGTCGCGATCAACACGCGTCGGTTGCTGATCCGAATGCCGACACCAACAGTTGTCTGGAGGGCAGTGTGATTGGGGGCTTGCTCGGGGCTGGTTTGGGTGCTGCGCTTTCCCGTGGCAATGGCCGTTGGGTTGGCGTGCCTTTTGGTGGTGCTGCTGGTGCCCTGATCGGTTGTCAGGTGGATGGCGGCTGAAGGGTGCGATCGCCAGGCGAGCTTTGACAGCCGCGTGCTCGCTGCTGTGGCATTGATCCCCCATGGACGCTTGGCGACCTACGGCCAAGTGGCCGACTGGATTGGTGCTTACGGCTGCGCTCGGCAGGTGGGCTGGACCTTGCGCAGGCTCGCCTTGCCGTCTTCTATTCCTTGGCAACGGGTGGTGAATGCCCAGGGGTGCATCTCCATGAGTCTGAGCCGGGAAGGCTCCGATTGGATGCAGCGCGACCTGCTCTTGGCCGAAGGCATCCCGGTGGATGAGAACGGACGTTTGCCTCTCAAGCAATTTCTCTGGGTTCCTGATCCCGATCAGATGGTCGGGGCGCTAGCTCTGGAGGTTGTGCCCTCTCTGACGCGTGAGTGAGTCGCCGTCTCGATCGGATGCTCCCGGTCTCGCCTCCAGGCGTTTGGCCTGGGATGTTCTGGAGGCTGTGGCAGCTGGGGCCTATGCCGATGTGGCTCTGGAACGTGCCTTGCGGCATCGTCCCCTCAGTGCCGCGGATCGAGGTTTGGCCACAGAACTGGCCTATGGCGCCATCCGCTGGCGCCAGTGGCTGGATGCCTGGATCGACAAGCTGGGCAAAGTGCCGGCGCGCAAGCAGCCTCCACGTCTGCGTTGGTTGCTCCACATCGGCCTTTATCAGTTACTGCGGATGGAGCGCATTCCTGCAGCCGCTGCGGTGAATACCAGCGTGGAATTGGCCAAGACCACCAAGCTGGCGCGTCTGGCGCCGGTGGTGAATGGCTTACTGCGGGCTGCGTTGCGGGCTCATGAGGCTGGGGAGGGCTTGCCCGCATCTGAGCAGCCAGCCGATCGCCTGGCTCAGGATCAGTCACTGCCGCAATGGTTTTGTCGGGAGCTACTGCAGTGGTGTGGCCCCAAGCAGGCTCATCAGGTGGCGCTGGCCTCCAATCAGGTGCCCCCGCTGGATCTGCGGGTCAATCGGCTGCGTTCCACCCCTGAGAAGGTGGCGGCCTTGCTGGCCGAACAAGGAATTGCCACGGCGGTGATTGAGGGTTGTTCCCACGGGCTGCGGGTGGTGCAGCCCTCTGGAGATCTGCGTCAGTGGCCTGGCTACGACGAGGGGTATTGGTGTGTTCAGGATCGGGCGGCGCAGTGGGTGGCGCCACTGCTGGATCCACAACCGGGGCAGAAGGTGCTGGATGCTTGCGCTGCCCCAGGGGGAAAGGCCACACATCTGGCTGAGTTGATGGGCGACAACGGTGAAATTTGGGCGGTGGATCGCTCCCCTGGTCGTCTGCAACGGGTGGCTGCCAATGCTGCGCGTCTTGGTTGCAGCAGCATCAACGCCCTTGCGGCGGATGCTGCCGCGCTTCTTAAGGAGCGCCCGTCATGGGAGGGGATGTTCGAGCGCATCCTGCTGGATGCTCCCTGTTCAGGACTGGGCACATTGGCGCGTCATCCCGATGCCCGCTGGCGCGTTACGGCTCAATCGGTGGCGGAGTTGTTGCCGTTGCAAGCAGGGTTGTTGGATGGCTTGTTGCCGTTGCTGGCTCCCGGTGGACGTTTCGTCTATGCCACCTGCACCATTCATCCTGACGAAAACACCCGGCAGATTCATGGGTGGTTGCAGCGCCGTCCTGAGCTCAGGCTTGAGTCTGAGCAGCAACGTTGGCCAGATCCATCGGGCGGTGACGGCTTCTATGCAGCCGTGATCACTGCACCGGCAGGGGCCTGAAGAATTCGTCTACAGGAGGCCCGCCGGCTGGAGCCACGTACTGAGGCGGGGGCATTGCGCCTTCGGGTGGCTTGTCTCCGCTGCTGAACACATCTGGATCGGTTTCGGTCTGATCGCCATCCACCTTGGTTTCGGCTGTGCGTTTGCTCCCCAGGCGGCGCCGATCATTGAAGGTACGTGTGAGTACCGGTTTGGGAGGGAAGTTCTGCACGGGATAGCTGCTCTTCACCTGATTCATGAATTGTTTCCACGCCCAGGCGGCTTCTCCGCTGTTGCTTTTGGTCTCAGCGTTGTTGTCGTAGCCGAACCATACGGCGGTGGTGAGCTGGGGAATGGAACCGATGAACCAGAGATCGCGAGCACCTTCTGAGGTGCCTGTTTTTCCGGCAACGGGGCGGTCATCCAGCCGTGCTGCGGCTCCTGTTCCTCCAGTTACCACGCGCTGCAACATCCAGTTCATGGCATCAGCAACGTCGCTGTCCATGGCCCGTCGGCCTTTGTCGCCATCCACGCGCCGGCTCCAGAGCACGTTGCCTTCCGGCCCACGAATTTCCTCGAATGCCATCGGTTTCACGTAGACGCCCCGATTGGCGACAGCGGCATAGGCCGTGGTCATCTCCAGCACGGTTTGCTCATAGGCACCGATTGCCATCGGGTAGTACTTGCCCAGTGGACGCTGATTGCCGATCCCCAGCTGATTGGCGGTGGCGATGACCGCATCGAAACCCACCTTGTCTTGCAACTGAACCGCCACGGTGTTCAGGGAGTTCTTGAGCGCCTCAGCCAATGAGATCTTGCCGAAATATTTGTTGCCGAAATTTTTGGGGCAGTAACCCGACCAGCAGCGGGGCGCATCCATGAAGGTGTCTTCAGGCTTCACGCCAGCGTTGATGGCTGCTGCGTAGGGAAACAGCTTGAAGGTGGAACCTGGAGAGCGCAGGGCTTGGGTGGCGCGGTTGAACTGACTGCTGCTGAAGCTCTTTCCACCCACCATCACCCGCACCAGACCAGTGCCCGGTTCCATCGAGACAATGGCGCCTTCGGTATTGAACGGCGCGTATTGGCGCACCACCTGTTGCGCTTTTTTCTGCCAGTCAAGATTGAGACTGGTGCGGATCTTGAGACCACCCACCTCAAGTTGTTCCGGTGTCAGCAATTGCGGGAGCTGCTGGGCCACCCAACTGGTGAAGAAGGGAGCTGCGCTGTTGAAATATTTGGGGATGGCCGGTTTGAGAGCCAGTGGACTGTTTTTGGCCTCATCCCTTTCGTCCTTGGTGATGAAGCCGGCCTGTTGCATGCGATCGAGCACAATCCCTCGCCGCTCGAGAGCCAGTTCTGGGTTGACCAGCGGTGAATAGATCGACGGAGCCGGAGGTAGGCCTGCGATCAGTGCTGCCTGTTGCAGATTGAGCTGGTCGGGTGTCTTGGAGAAGTACACCCAAGCGGCATCAGCCAAGCCGTAAGCGCTTGAGCCGAGATACACGTAATTGAGATATTGCTCAAGGATCTGCTCTTTGCTCAGCTGGCGTTCGAGCTTGTAGGCCAACGCCGCTTCTTTGAGCTTTCGGGTGAGGGTGCGGTCTTGGCTGAGAAATACTGTGCGCGCCAGCTGCTGGGTGATCGTGCTGGCGCCTTCACGAACAGCGCCCTGGCGCACATTGCGCACCAGGGCACGCCCGATGCCCCAGAGATCAACACCGTTGTGGTCATAGAAACGTCGGTCTTCTGCGGCGATAAAGGCCTGCTTCACCAGCAGCGGCATCTGACCGGGTTCGATTTTCTCCCGTGTCGCAGGTCCCAGCTTCTGAATCACAGCACCGTTGCTGGCCAGGAGTGTGATCGTTCCAGGGCGAGTGAAACGGCTGATGCCACGGGCATCAGGCAGGGTGGCATCGAGAGATCGAACCAGCGCCGATTGCGCCAGGGCTACACCACTGCCGAAGACGACGGCCGAGCCGCCGATCAACAACCAGTGACGTCGGGTTCGAATCACATGCCTTGGGTCAGGGGGCTGTGCCCAACCGCCAGTGCGGTGACGAGCATGCCGAGCACCAGGAAAGGTTGTGCGCTTGCCTGGTATTTCACGTCGTAGGCCACGGGATCACGCAGCAGCCAGATGTCCTGGAAGGTGATCTGGGGCACGATCAGGAGCACAAGGAGAACGGCAGCGAAATGCTGACCGATGGCGATCAGCACCGCAACCATCAACAGCTGAAAAATGTCGATCATCCCAGCGCTGATCCAGCTTGCGCGCTGAATTCCGAATGCAACTGGAAGTGACTGAAGCCCAAGTTCACGGTCACCTTCAACGCTTTTGAAGTCGTTGACGACCGCAATACCAAGCCCTGCCAGGCTGTAGGCAAGCGTGAGAATTGCCGTCGCCCAGGTGAGTTGACCGAACAGAGCCTGGCCCGCCCACCAGGGAAGCGCGATGTAGCTCGCACCCAGCGCGTAATTCCCCAGCCATCCATTCTGCTTGAGTTTGAGCGGCGGAGCTGAATAGATGTAGCTCACAAACGAGCCGCCAAGCGCCAGCAGGAACAGCACCGGCGTGGTGTGGTGCGCCCAAATATCCAAACCCCAGGCCACGGCTAAGCCACCCAGCAGAAGCACCCAGATTTGTAGTTTGACTTGACCGAGAGGAATGGCACCAGACGGGATCGGCCGGTAGGGCTCATTGATCGCGTCAATCTCCCGGTCGTAGTAGTCGTTAATGGTTTGCGTGTAGCCGGCCAGCAGTGGCCCGCTCATCACCATGCAAGCCAAAGCGGCCAAAAAATGGTCAACACGCCATTCGTAATGCCCGCTCGCTGCTGCTCCACATACAACGCCCCAGATCAGCGGAATCCAGGTGACGGGTTTCATGAGCTGCAAGCGCAGCTTCCAGAGATTGGTGGTGCCGCTGGCACCTTTCATGCCGAGCAGCTGACGCGCGTCACTCACAGAATCGAACCTCAGGCTGCGACGATTTCGTCTTCGAAGAACCAGGAGCTGGAGCCGTCACTGAGCTCGACGACCACGCCGATACCTTTGCCATCCACGGTGCGGAACTCCGTGACAGTGCCAAAGGCATCGGTCTTGAGCAGTTCAACCATGCCCTGGGGAATGCGGTCGCGAACGCGAGTCACGCGCACCTTGCTGCCCACATCGATTGAATCGAGCTGTGGGGTCGGCAGTGGCTCCGATCCGGTGAACCGTTTGATCAGACTTCCCAGCATGGCCTGCGAGGCTTGGAGAGAGGCTGCACCTTAACAGCCATATCTCGAATGCCATGGTCGCTCTCCGCCTGATTCCCTGCCTTGATGTCGCCGAAGGACGGGTGGTGAAGGGGGTCAATTTTGTCGGCCTTCGTGATGCCGGAGATCCAGTCGAATTGGCTTGCCGATACAGCCAGGCAGGAGCGGATGAATTGGTCTTCCTCGATATCGCAGCAAGCCACGAAGGCCGGGCCACACTCGTGGATCTGGTGCGACGCACCTCCGAGCAGGTCACGATTCCCTTCACTGTTGGAGGTGGAATCGGATCGGTCGATGGCATCACCGAGCTTCTTCGTGCTGGAGCCGACAAGGTCAGTCTCAACTCGTCCGCGGTTCGACGTCCTGAGCTCGTGCAGGAGGGCGCTGATCGCTTTGGTTGCCAATGCATCGTCGTTGCGATCGACGCACGCCGTCGCGACTCCGGAGGGTGGGATGTGTACGTCAAAGGCGGGCGCGAGAACACTGGCTTGGATGTGATCGAGTGGGCGCGTCGTGCTGCTGATCTCGGGGCTGGTGAGATTTTGCTGACGTCCATGGATGGGGATGGCACCCAGGCTGGCTACGACCTTGCGCTCACCCGGGCGGTGTCTCAGGCCGTGCCTGTGCCTGTGATCGCTTCGGGCGGCGCCGGATGTTTGGACCACATCGCGGAGGCTCTCGACGCCGGACCTGAGGGTGGCCAAGCCTCGGCTGCGCTTTTGGCTTCCCTGCTTCACGACGGCGTGCTCACCGTGGAGCAGATCAAAGCGGATCTGCTTCGCCGCGGGCTGACTGTGCGACCGCTGGAACGATGAGACTTCTTCTTAACGTGTGAAGAGGGGACAGTCTGAAGTCATCCAAACGTTGCTTTTCGCGTCAATCACCATTGAGAACGCTGTGCAGCCCGTAGCCCAGCCTCTGATTCCTTCTGCCTGGACGCTCCCGTTGGGAGTCTTGCTGGTGGTCGTGGTGATTGCCCTGGTGGCCTGGGCTCTTCAGCTCATGCAGGCCGCCATGGATCAACAGGAGTTCTCGCTGATGCTGGCTGGATGTTTGGTCTGTTCGGCGGCTGTGGGGTTGGCCACGGTGATGGTGATGACACTCAACGGTCTGATGCTGTGAAACCTGGTGATGCCGAGGCGGTCGAACAGCTGTTTAATGACGCAGCACCTACCTACGACCGTCTCAATGATTGGTTGAGCTTCGGACTGCACCGGCAGTGGAAGCGCCGGATGTTGTTGCAGTTGTCTCCGCAGCGCGGAGAGCGCTGGTTGGATCTTTGTTGCGGAACAGGTGATCTGGCGCTGGCGCTGGCCCGGCGTATACGTCCGGGCGGTGAGGTGATTGGTGTGGATGCAGCGGCCGCACCTCTTGCAGTCGCTGCAGATCGTTCCGCCCGTGAACCGTGGCTTCCCGTTATGTGGCAACAAGGTGACGCACTGGCTCTTGATTTGCCGGATTCAAGTGCTGATGGCGCTGTGATGGCCTATGGATTGCGCAACCTGTCGGACCCCGCTGCTGGTTTGAGGGAATTGCGCCGCGTTCTGCGTGCTGATGGCAGAGCCGGTCTGTTGGATTTCAACCGGTTGCCAGTGGGCTCGGCTGCCGCTGCGTTTCAGCGGACCTATCTGCGAAGCGTGGTTGTGCCGGTCGCGGCTCGCGCCGGTCTGGAAGACCATTACGCCTATCTCGAGGCCAGCCTCGCGCGTTTCCCTCTTGGCTCTGAGCAGGAACGTCTCGCGCTTCAGGCCGGTTTCCGCGAGGCCAGCCATCGACCGGTTGCTGGAGGTCTGATGGGACTGCTGTTGGTGAAAGCATGAGATTTTAGTCGCTTGGCCGGTCTTGCTTGCGACAAGTAAGACCGGTGAACTAGAAAGAAATGATTAAGAAACAGGGGGAGTCACGTGGCCTTTCCGCTGCCGTCTCTGCTGCCGTCCATTGAGGACCTGCTCGACGAAGTCCAGTGGCTGGACGGAATGATCTTGGTCACCGACTCGCAGAAAGCCACCTTTGTTTCGTTCTCTCAGGTGGATCCGGTCTTGCGTCGCCTGCGATCGCGCCCCAGTGGGGCCGAGGTGGCTGAAAAACTCTGCATGTCCTTGTTGGAAACCCACGGCAAAGGCGCTTGCAAGCCGGTGTTGGTGTTTCAGGCAGATGGAAGCTTCTGGCTGGGAACGATGGGGCCCGGTCGGAGTCATCCGCATCGGCACCATGCCATCGCCCATTTGCACCGCTGCCTCTCCTTGAGCTGAGGGCGGAGGGTCTGAACGAGAGAATGCTGGGGATTGGCTCCAGCGCTCGGATGCACTTCCAAGACATCATCAGCACCCTCAACCGTTTCTGGTCCGAACAGGGGTGCCTGCTGTTGCAGCCCTACGACACGGAGAAAGGGGCTGGAACCATGAGCCCTCACACGGTTTTGCGAGCGATTGGTCCTGAGCCTTGGGCTGTGGCCTACCCCGAGCCTTGCCGTCGTCCCACCGATGGTCGTTACGGCGACAACCCGAACCGGGCCCAGCACTATTTCCAATACCAGGTGCTGATCAAGCCATCGCCTGACGGTATTCAGGAGACCTATCTCGCCTCCCTAGAGGCCTTGGGTATCCGGGCTGCTGATCACGACATCCGTTTTGTGGAAGACAACTGGGAGTCCCCGACACTCGGCGCCTGGGGTGTGGGCTGGGAAGTGTGGCTGGATGGCATGGAAGTGACCCAGTTCACCTACTTCCAGCAGTGCGGCGGTTTGGATTGCAAGCCGGTGTCCATTGAGATCACCTACGGCCTTGAACGACTGGCGATGTATCTCCAGGACGTTGAGAACATCTGGGATCTCAGCTGGAATGCTGACCGTAGTTATGGCGACATCTGGCTTCCATTTGAGAAGGGCCAGTGTCATTTCAATTTTGAGGCCTCCAATCCGGAGCGTCTCAAGCAGTTGTTTGCCATCTATGAGGCGGAAGCGGCCGACCTCATCGACAAGAATCTGCCTGCCCCTGCTCTTGATTTTGTGCTCAAGTGCAGCCACACCTTCAACCTGCTGGAGGCCCGCGGCGTGATCTCTGTAACCGAGCGCACCGCAACCATTGGTCGCATTCGCAACCTGGCTCGCAAGGTGGCGGAAGCTTGGCTGGCAGAACGGGAGGCTCTGGGTTTCCCGCTGCTTGACCGGGAAGCGGCAACGGCAGCCTGACAAGCGGGGAACCCTTGCATCACCTTGCGTGGGTGGTGCATGAATCCGGCTTTTCCGGGTGCATTTCTGTTGCTCCTGGCTTGTATGGGGGCAGCCCATGTGCGTTCTCCTTCCCATGCCATCGCGTTGACCATCGTTTTGATGGTGGGGCTGGTCGGCTGGACACGCATGTGTGGTCGCACCTGGAGCCAGCTGGCGCTTTTCGGGTTCTTGCTCTGTCTGGTCAGCACCCGCTGCGGGATGGCGGCTGTGCCGAACCCACATGTCGGCGACCCCTCTCTCCTGGTTCCCCTCGATGGTCCTGCACCGGTGGTGCAACTGATCGGTCGCGTCCGTGCCGATGCTCCTGTTCGTGAGCACCGTTGCAGAGCTTTGGTGGAGGTCAGTCGCATTGATGGTGCGATCCGTCACGGCCGCACTGAGCTCACGATTGAAGCGTGCGAAGACCCACTGCTAGAGGGTGCCTGGATCAAAGCGCGTGGGCCGTTGACGAGGCCACAGCCATCGGCTCATCCTCTCTTTTCGGATGCATCCAGGCGCCTGGCCGCGCAGGCCTGTTGGAGTCGCTTGCGCACCGACTCCATCCGGCTGTTGCGTCAGGACACAACTCCCTTGGCTGATGCACGCCGACGTATCACGCGACGCTTCATCCAAGCCGCCGGTGAGCAGCGAGGCAGTCTGCTGTCGGCGCTGGTTCTTGGCAGTGCTCACGTGTCTTTGCCTGAGCCGCTGCGTGACGGCTTCAGAGTCGCTGGGCTGTCCCACGCACTGGCTGCTTCAGGGTTTCATCTCTCGGTGTTGCTGGGCACCACGTTGGTCTGCACACGACGCTGGCCAACGGTGTTTCGTCTGGTAGCTGGCAGCGGTGCCATGGCCCTTTTTCTGGTTTTGGCTGGTGCCCAGGCCTCGGTGGTGCGAGCGGTGCTGATGGGTTCTGCTGTGTTGGTGATCCGCGAGAGTGGTCATCAGAGTCGACCACTGGGTGTGCTCCTGATCACGCTGGTGGTGATGCTGCTGGTGTCTCCAAGCTGGGCGCGCTCGATTGGCTTTCAGCTCAGTGGTGCTGCTACTGCCGGTTTGGTGATCTCTGCTGGCCCCATCGAGGAGTGGTTGCGCAGGTTTTGCCCGTTTCCCTTCTGTCTGCTTGCTCCCCTTTTGTCTGTGCCGATGGCGGCACTGCTTTGGACCCTGCCCCTGCAGTTGTTCCACTTTGGGGCTGTCCCTCTCTATGCCGTGCTGAGCAATCTGTTGGCGGCGTCTCTGTTGGCACCCCTCACCCTTGCGGCGATGGGCTTGGCCTTGATGGTGCTGTTGTTGCCTGCGGCGATCACATCACAAATGCTGCCCTGGTTGATCTGGCCTGTGCAGCAGCTGGCGGGAGCGCTGATCGCGCTGGTTCTTTGGATCCGACATTGGCCTGGTGCTCAGCTGTTTGCCGGTCGGATCTCGCCATGGCAGTTGGCCTTATTGCTGCTTGCATGTCTTCCCTTCATGCTGCCTCTGGTGCCGCGCTCGCGTTTGCGGTGGTGTTTGGTGCCACTGTTGCTGGTGGTGGGCGTGCAAGCCGTTGGAAGGCTGCAGGATCGTTGGATTCATGTGGAGCAGTGGGGGCGTCACTGGCTCCTCCTGCGCCATCGCGGCAGGGCCGCATTGCTGACAACCCATGGTGATGCGCTCAGTTGCCATCAGGCACAGCGGTTGAGTCGGGGAATGGGGCATCAACGTTTGGATTGGGTTGCCGTGTTGGATCCGGTAGGAATGGATCAACGGGCCTGTTGGAAGGCTTTGGCTCATACGCTGCATGCGGAACAACAGGGCCGTTTCCCGTTGTCGAAAGGCCAGCGCTTGCAGAGTGATGGGATGAGTGTTGCGGTTGCCGATCCCCATGGCCGCATCTTGCGGGTCCAGCTCGGGCCGCGGACGCAATGGCTCCGTCGTCGGGATTTGAGACCCGTACCCGTGCCAACCAGTGGGGGCAGCAGATGGCGTCCCTCTACAATGAAAGTGCGCTTCATGCGCATGGAGAGGTGGCAGAGTCCGGTTGATTGCGCACGACTCGAAATCGTGTAGGGGTCACACCCTCGTGGGTTCGAATCCCACCCTCTCCGTTCTGATTGCGTCCTAAAAGGTCTTGGATCATCCCAAACCCGTAGTGGTTAGTGACTTTTTTGCTGCATGGTGGTCTTAGTTGGTCCCGCGCAAACCCAGGATGTCCCGAAAGTGTTTTGTGGGAAGCATGACTCCAAACACAAAGTGCTCGAATGTTTGGCAGAGAGTGCTATTCAAAGGAATCGTGGAGATTTTTTGGGAAAGCGAAGAGAATATTAGTTGTTTTTTCCTCTTGACCGAAACTGTTTCGGATTGATCATTGATATTTGGTTGTTGCCTCCCACGTGCTTGTGAACAGAGCTAATTTTGAGGCTATGAAAGCTGTGAATCATTTCCAAAGTTATCTATGAGCATCTAAAATTGGGCAACAATTGATGCTTGAGATGAATTCGCTTTTTTGCATTGAAGCATAAAACCATAAGAACAATATTGATAGTCAATACACGTATTAAGTGGGACTTCTCTGATGGATTTTTTAGTGTATGGAGAGCTTTTAAATCTGCGTAATGGAGCTCAACTAGTCTCCAGTCACTTCCCAAGCGGAAACCTAGCGACCCCTGAAAAATAAAGGAATTCTCTTTCGACAACTTGGTCGATGACGATATCTGGTTTTACTTGATCAACCCAATTTTTAATTCTTGAGTTAGGAGCATAATCCCAAATAGCAATGATATTGTCGTATCTTTGGGATATGAAGGGGAGAAGAGCTTCAGAGAAGGAGTCTATAATCATTAGGACTTTCAGCTCTTCTTTCCCTCCATTGCAGAGCACGCTCTGATCCCCAAGAATATATTCGACGCACTGAGCACCAACATATTCCTTAGGATGAATGCTTAAGACATCTTCCCGTAAATGCATTGCACCTGCATATATTGCCAAATCACCTGTATGACCACTTTTTATCTGTGTAATATACTCAAATCGATCAAAGTCTACGTCTTGATTGAAAATTAAAAACTTTACCCTTTTCGCAATGCTTGCTTCGGCAATGGTGGCGCCTCTTGGGTTCCAATGCGTATCCCATAAATAGTAAAGAGGCCGATCCGAAGTTTTTTTAGAGGCCATAAGATCGTCTTTTAAGTTTAGAAAGCTTAGGCCAAGCTCACTAGCAAATTGATAAGCCACTTGATCAGACAAAGATGATTTTTTAGATATAAAATAACGATAATTTTCAGGAAGATATTCAGGATAAATAGAAGGCTTGTCAGGGGCCACAACATATAGATACTCAATTCCTTTCGTGTTTAAATAAGACTTTAACTGTGCTTTTTGTTGAATGTATTCGCTGGGATCAGGAAACGGAATCTTTTGAGAGGGGTGATTGATTAAATTTGGATACTTTCTTGAAATGGGAGAGCCTAGAAAAAACCAATTATTTTTCCCAAGAGTCACATCTTCAGATGGAGAGTCACCGATAAAAAGCTTATAGCGTGTGTATAAATTAAAAAGTGTATCTTTCAGATATGACTGATCTTTAAAATAGTCGTCAAGTTCAGAAGGGATATTTTCAAGGTTGTTAATAGTGAGGTTGATCTCTTCTAGCGTTTTAAGCTGACGCTTTTCAAGCTCAGAAGACTTTTGGTCTTGCTCAAAAAGTGCGGCGACACTTAAGAAAACAATGATTAAGAGAGGAAGAGAACGAAAAGTCATCATAATAATTAAAATCTAAAGTAAATAAAAGGGTTGTATGTATCAGCAGATATTTTTGCCAGGCAGAAAACTAAAAGCATGCTCATAGAGATTCCGGTGACAAAAGATTGAATTGATTCATGCTGCAAGATGCGTAGTGGTTTGAAGGCTATTAATTTTTTGTTAGCCCTTAAAATGTTAATTATCGGCATGCTTAATATCGTCCCTAAAATAATAGCTAAAATTGATTCGGAGTAGTTGACAACAACTGTCGTGATATCAAAAGAATCAAAATTGCTATGGATATCAAACATCCTCGAAAGATAGATTCTTAATTGTGTCACGTCTTCAATTCTAAAAATAACCCATCCAATGCCTACAACAAAGAGAGCATAGATATGAGAAACCCACGAATATATGTTTTTCAAAAATGAATGAAGAAATAATCTTTCAAGGCATAGGAAAATTCCGTGATACAAACCCCACAGAACAAAGTTCCAACTTGCTCCGTGCCATAGACCTGTCAGCAAAAACACAATCATGACATTGGCATAGGTTCTCGCCTCACCAACTCGGCTTCCTCCAAGTGGGATATACACATAGTCTCGAAAAAATCCTGAAAGGGTCATATGCCATCTGCGCCAAAATTCTTGTATTGATTTGGCTATGTACGGGTAGTTGAAGTTTTCTGGAAAATCAAATCCAAGCATCTTTCCGATTCCAATTGCCATGTCAGAATAACCAGAAAAATCATAAAAAATTTGAATTGAGTATGCAACGACTCCAAGCCATGATGCCTGAAAATTAAGAAGAGAATAATCACTCGTAAAAATTCCATCCGATAGGGCGCCTGCAGGATTTGCAATTAAAACTTTTTTCGACAAGCCAATACAAAATCTTGTGAATCCTTTCTCAAGATTTTCATAATCAAAAATTCTTTTATCTAAGTCTTTCACTACATCAATATAACGAACGATTGGACCAGCAATTAACTGCGGAAAGAGTGATAGGTAAAGACCAAACTTTATTATATTTTTTTGAGATTTGACTTCTTCCTTGTAAACATCAACCAGATAAGAGAGAGCTTGAAAAGTAAAAAATGAAATCCCGATTGGCAGGTGAATAAGGGATACATCAAGACCGAAATATGCCTCAATCGTTTCTGCTTGCCCAAGCGAACCAAGAAAAAATCCTAGATATTTAAAGAAGGCGAGAAGGCTTAGGTTCGCAAAACACCCTATGAACAGAATTAATTTCCTGTTCTTCTTCGATGACAACAAGATTCCTATGAACCAGTTGAGTAAAATAGAAAAAAGAAGAATTACGATGTATTTTGGTTCTCCCCACGCATAAAAGATTAAGCTACTTACAAATAGTGAGGCATTTCTAAACTTTTTAAAGTTCCCCCAATGCAACAACAGTGATAACGGCAAGAAAAAATATAGAAAGGTCGGAGATGTAAATAGCATTGAAGAATTTTTATGCTTTTCTACGCTTATATGGGGATCATCCTATCATAATCAATAATTTTATGCCCCATAGTGTGTGTGACCTTCCTCGCTCACCACTTGAATTGCCAACATGTTCCGTAGAGCTCTTTCTGATGCTCGCAGGAACACAATCAGAAGATCTCTGTTCATTTTACTCGACCACATCATCTTGGATCTTGAGTGGGATCTCTGTCGAGAAGTCGTTTAGATTCATCGAGGATGGAACTTAACCATTGATCTGCTTGATGTTCATTTCCTGGGCATGGCTAACTGTCAGTCTTCTAGGGTTCTTAAATAAGTAGCTCTAAAGGGCCTTTGGGGTTCGAAATGTAGATCCGCTCTGTTGTCTTACGCAACACATTGATTAAATCTTTCCAAAATTAATGCATGATTGATTATTAATTGTATAAATTAATAAGGTACATGGTTGTTATTGTCCATTGACATCATCTTGTATTCCTCTGCAAATTGTCTACACAAAGCACTGATTATTTAATTGATTTTTTGAGATGAGTTATTCAAGCACAATTAAAGAGTCACGCTACGACTATTTAGGTGTCATCGCAGCTTCCTCCGCATTGGCTATAGGGGTTGGGCTACAGAGAACAGAATTGGCTGTTCTGGGGAATATGATGGTCGAAGCCAATTGGATTACATCAGACAATATTGGACAACTTGTAGGTTTAAACTTAGCTGGATATCTGGCTGGGTGTGTTCATCAGACGATCATAAAAAGAGAGGATCAGTCCTTGAGGATGATTCGAATTGCACTCATCGTTTGTGTTGCGATATTTTTTATTGAACCACTCTTCTCTTCTATGGGGTGGAATACGATTTGGCGCTTAGTCTCCGGTTGGGGCTGTGCTCACCTGGTTACAGGCTTGCCTGGTTTTGGCACACGCAAGCTCCATGCTGATCAAAAACGATTGGCGATGGGAATTATTTTTGCAGGAGCGGGGATTGCGCCTCTCTTAGATTCTGTGTTGCTTCCATTTTTTGTTAAAAGTTCCCCAGTAGCAGCTTGGGATTTCACAGGCCTGTTCTCCATTCTGTTTGCGATCCCAATTTGGATGTTGATCTCTAGGGGCTTGTCTGAAGAAAGAGAATTAAAACTGTCTAGTGAAGTCGCGAATGATTCACCAAACACCACCACTCAGGAAAATATTAGTGGAGGTAAAAGTTCCTCGGGAGCGATTAACTGGTCTCCAGCTTTGAAAATATTTGCAGTCACCACTCTTCTTTATGGTGCCTCTCAGGTATCAATTTTGACATATCAACCACTATATCTAACTTCGGTTTTTAAGGTTTCAAGTGAAGTTGCTAGTAACTCATTTGCTTTGGTGGGCTTTGGCTATACATTGGGCGCCATTATTGCAGGATTGGTTCCAAAAAAGATTCCCACAGATTCAGTTCTTCTTAGTTCTGTAGCAATAGGAACCCTTGGAACTTGTCTGTTTGTGTTTTCTCCAATATTGTCGATTGTTAATTTTGGCGCTTTTCTCTTCGCCTTCTGGAATGGCGCTTACATCGGTTTAATCGTAGCTCGCCTCACAGAAGTTGTTGGACCTCACGTCGTACGACCGGCATGGGCTTTGTTTAGCTTTCTTTTGAGCATTGGTTTCGTGGCAATGACATTTATAGCTGGATACATATCAACCTTCTCGGTGACTTTGATTTTTTATGTCGGTCTTGCCCTCGTTGTTGTCAATCTCATTCTCATGTCGATGACTGCATACTCGTTCCAAAAGCAAAACATATAGCCTGACAGAGATGAAGGCTTTTAATTAACTTCATCACTTTATTAAGTCAAAATTAAAACATTTGAGCGGAGAAAAATCGTGGCTACTCTTTGATTAATCATCGGATCTTTTGGTTGTGAGTCAGTTTCGTATCGGCTCCCTTTATCCCGTCGACCGAGATGGGATGCCAAATGTGTTTCTATCATCGGGCTATACCCTTGGTGAGGATAGTAAAGGGTTTTATGTCAGTGAAAATGGTTCACGCAATGGTTCTCTTAAGGCGACCCTAGAAATCACGACTGATCCGGTCGGTATTAAAAATGTCAGCAAGTATGTTACTGATTGGCTGATTCCCCAACTAACTAATAAAGAAGATGAGAGTAGCATCTTCAACCAATACCTTAAATCGATTACAAGTCTCGCAAGCGATGGAACAGGCGCTTGGGGGGCTTATGCCAATAATCAACTCATAGAAGCACTCACTTATATTGGATACAGAGGATTTGGTTTTGATCAAGGGGCCAATCAAACTGGTTTCTGGGCCGAAACATCTACTTCATCTGGCTTGCTTTATGAGGAGGTATTAAAAAAAGAGAATTATTTTCCTGAAGAGGTGTGGAGCAAAGATAAAAAAGTTGACACCATCTTATCTGACTTTGATAGCAATTCTCTACTCAAAAACTTAGCAGCGATGAGCGGAGCCTCCGAGGAGACACCTCCTCTTTGGTATCCGTCAATGCTATATACCTATGGTTTGAAGGATAAGGGAACATCTTATCCAGGCCCTGTCTTAATGATTAAGCCTGGTGAGACTTTAGAGCTTGAATTCGATAACAACATCAATATTGCAGGCTTAACAGGGAAGCAAGCTCAAATGGCTTCCATGGTTGAGAATAATTCCTATGGATTGAATGGTGGTGCTATGGCCGGTGGCATGGATAGCACCAATTTTCATATGCACGGTGGCCATGTTACACCTACAGGGTTTGGAGATAATGTCGTTAGTCGATACACAACTGGTCAAGATTGGACAACAATTATTGATATTCCCGAAGATCATGGAGTGGGGTCTTACTGGTATCACCCTCATTTTCACCCTGCTGTTAATACACAAGTTTATGGTGGCCTTTCAGGATTTATGCAAGTTGGGGATCCCTTAAGTTTAATACCTGCATTTAAGGATGTACCAAGAAACTTAGGTGTCATCAAAACGATGCAAGTTGGCATCGATCCAAACTCAGGTGATTATCAACTTGCTGCAGTCAATGGCAATATATTAGGCACTCAAGGTCTTGCTGCTAATCGGGCAAGCATGTTTACGATCAATGGTGAATACCAACCAGAAGTTAATATGAATTCTGGCGGTTGGCAGTCATTTAGCTTTAGTAATCAAGACAATAATTACTATATGAATTTAGCAATACGACATCAGCAAAGTGATGGCTCTTGGGTTGAACTACCACTCTACATTTATGGTGAAGATGGACATACTTATCCTCAGATCCGTCCTGCGACTCAGGGTGTCTTAGGTTATCAACAAGGTGTAAATGATATCAATGCCACCGCCTATGAACAAGCCTCGAATCTAGTTTCCTTGCCTTCTGGAAAAAGAATTGATGTCCTTGTTAATCTGCCGGCTGGCAAATCAGAATTGATCAGTGCCTATAGTTTTGAGGGAAAGAATGGTCAAAAATTTGATATCAACAACTTGCGTTGGCAGGCTGATAAATATGCCGAACTTTCAGCCGAAAATACGGATCTTTCTAACCCAAATTCTGGTCCTGGTGCGATAGCAACTTTTCAAGTTAATGATGATTCTCCATTTATCAACACTCCAGCTTTAGATGCCTTTATTAATGAGGCTAACCAGCAAATTGATGTTCAGAAGATAACCCCACAAACGCGCAGTGAAGACTATTCATCGGATGCGATTCCCAGCGTTGATTTGTTTGAAAAAGATTGGAGTCCTACACGCCAACGCCAGTTTAATTATCAAATTTTGCAATTAGTGGGACCTGAAGATCAATGGGATATCCCCACTCAAAAGGCAGTGGCTAAGCGTGCGAATACTGCTTTGGCTGTCAATAAGAACGAAATGATTAAAACGTCTATCGATAATCCTTGGCTTGGTTATGTCAGTCCTGATCTCATTAATGACCATGTTTTTCCTCAAGGGCCATTGGTGATTGCTCAGCTTGGAACAATGGAAGAGTGGTCATTACGAAACTGGAACTGGGGTGGTAAGTCTGTGGCTAATGGTGGTTTCTTTACTTCTCATCCATTTCATATCCACGTCAATGATTATCAGGTTAAACAAAGTGATAATGAGTTGCCTAATAAGCGGAGCCTTGAGGATGTTACTCAATTAAATTCCTCTGGATATAATTATGTTGATAAAGAAGGGAATAGTTTCAAGCTCGATCCTCTTGTTGGAGAATTTGTTCCCATTGAAGATGCACTGAATCCATCTTCTTCAGATTCTTTATACACAACTGGCTACAATGAGACGACGATAAGAATGCTATATCAAGATTTTCTTGGAACCTATGTGCATCATTGTCACTTGCTTGAACATGAAGATGCAGGAATGATGCAAGTTGTTTCTGTTATTGAAAACACTGATTCCAGCTGGCTTTTGCCGGCTGAGTCTTTCGCCATTAATAATAATGGTTTGGCTTTACGTGAAGCTGATTCACTGGAACAAGTGACTCTTGATTTACAGCCGGAACTTAGCAATACACTTCAGCGAACCCAAGTTGGTGATATCTCTAATGACTTCGTTCAGGATATTATCTTGGCGTTTGGTGGATTTAAAGGCTCTTCTGGACAAGTTCGTATTTACGATGGTTCTTCGTTAAAGAATAAGCAAAAAGCTGTTTTACTGTCTTCTTTTAAGCCTTATGAGGATTCAACGTTATCGCCTTGGGCTTTTAATAGTGACTTTACTGGTGATGGAAAGAGAGACTTAATCACTGCAGGATTTGTCAAGTCTCCAAATAAGGATAATCAAGTTAAACTTTCCGATCTGGAACTGATTGGTTGGCAAGCTGATACTGATTTTGATTGGTCTAATCTATATAGCTACCGTCCTTGGGAAAATGTTAGTGATGCAAAATCTCTAGAGATTGCCAGCACTTCAACTTCTTTCGGAGTCGGAGATTATAATTTAGATAATTTCGATGATTATGCCTTTGCTTATGTTGATAATGGTACTTTGAGGATTCGTATTCTCGATGGTGCCTCTGTTTCTCTGCTCAATCAAACCGGTCAATTTGAGGGGGGTTATTTACCTGATACTGATATCTTAACGGACATTGAATATACGCCAACATCAACATGTTGTTTCGATGACCTTAAGTCACTCTCAATCACCTCAGGTTTCAATAGTTATTCACAATCGGCAATTGAGAATCTAATTGTTACTGCCGAATCGCAATCGGGTCATAGTGATGTATTAACTTTCCAGCTTAATTCTGGACACTTCATTGCTACAGGATCAACAAAGTCAGATGAGGCCGATATGAGTGGCCACGGCGCTATGGCTGGTCATAGCGATATGGGTGGTCATAGCGATATGGGTGGTGATCATAGTTCTCATCAAGGCCATCAGATGGCTACGGCTTCGTTAGAGGGTGTCGTTCAGGTTGGGGGGGCATTCATGCTCAGCCTTACGAATCACCAAAGTATTGACCCTGGTATGTCTTCTGCAACTCCTACGTTTGCAGGTGCTCTCGCTAATGGGGCTTTGGTGATTGATGACCATTTGGTCTTTAGCCAAGGTGCTTCGGATGGTGAATACTTTATCGGTAATCCGTCTAGTTCAAGTGATATGAATAATAGTACTCAAGATCTATATCTCAATCTGCAGGGTATTAATCGTGTTGATTCTGATGATTTAACAGGAATTACACTATCAAGTCAGGGCTTACCATTTAACAATTCAACCTTGTCTGAAACCGCTAGCAATGCTGAGCAACGTATAAATCTTGCTCTATTGGCTTATCAGGCATATACAAATACAATGATTAAACCTAGTGACTTGGCGAGTCTCTCAGTTAGCAGTGATCAATCTGGGCTAACCTCTCGTGCACTGGTTGACAGGATACTAAATGATTACTCTAATCAAGTTCAATCATTTTATGGAGGTAGTCTTGATAAGTTGTCTTCTGAGTCGATAACGAAAAAAGTTTTCAATACACTTTATGATAGAGACCCTAATTCTGCTGAATTGTCAACGTGGACTTCCGCAGTTAATAATGGTCTTTCTAACAATGATTTGCCAATGGCTATTCTACGTTCTACGAGTGAACGCGATATTTATCGGATTGGCTTGTTGTCTGCAGCAAGCAAGTGGTCCCAAACGCAATGGGGTACCAATGCTGTCATCGATGGCGATTTTGGTCAGGGTTTCCTGTCTAAGGAACCATCGTTTGTTCAGCTCTCCAATTTAATTCTTGGTTCCGGAGCAGTCAGCGGTTGGGCGGATGCCAATTCTATTTTCTCGCAATATAGAGATGACGTCCTGACTTCTTTAAGTGGCTCTCCGATCTCAGACACTGGCTTCTTTTAACCCATCATAAAAAGAATCTTGATTCTCGATTGCCGCCTATGTCGCATGACTAAAGTAAAAATCTAGAGTACTTCTTTTTCTTCATGGAGAATTTTGATTATATAATTGTCGGCGCTGGGACCGCTGGTGCAGTCATTGCTTCTCGGTTAACTGAAGATGCAAATATCAAGGTTTTGCTTCTTGAGGCGGGTCCTCACTTCCCCTCTATTGAAGAAACTCCTCGCGACCTTTTGGATTCTCGGGCAGTATCTGTTGATGCACACGATTGGCATTACATCACACAAGTAACACCAGGGCGAGACTTCCCTTACGCCAGGGGCAAAGTTAGTGGTGGATGCTCCGCCGTCAATGGTGTCATTTCGCTTCGAGGCCTCCCGCAGGATTTCAGAGCTTGGGCTGCAGCTGGCAATTTTGGTTGGGACTGGGAAGATATTTTGCCGATGTATAAACGAATCGAAAATGATATTGATTTTGGATATGCTCCATACCATGGGAGTTCGGGCAAAATTCCCATTCAGCGTTTTAGGCCAGATCAGTATTCACCAGTAGTCTCCTCGTTTAAGGATTCAGCTACGGCTCAAGGCTATGCCTGGGTCCCAGATCACAATCATCCCAATGGTTATGACGGTGTGGGACCGATCCCCATGAATCGGGCAGGTGACGGCTCACTGCGTGTCTCGAGTTCGATTGCTTACCTTTTAGATGCCCAATCAAGACCGAATCTGACGATCAAAGATCGAACAATGGTCAACAAGGTTTTGTTTTCAGGTAAGGATGCTATTGGTGTAGAAGTGATCAACTCAGACAATTCTGTAGAAAGTATTTATGGCGGTGAAGTTATTCTTAGCGCCGGTACGATTAATTCTCCTTCGATTCTTCTTCGCTCTGGTGTAGGCCCCATCGATGATATGGAGCGACTGAATGTAAAGTGTGTTAATAATCTCCAAGGTGTTGGCAGCAATTTAATTGATCACTCACTGGCTGTTGTTGCTGCCTATCCAAAAGCTGGGATTGTGAATGACACTGATGATGATGTTCAAATGGTCATTCACTACACTGCCCCAGGCAGTAGTCATATTAACGATATGCAAATCTATTGCCTTGGTAAATTGGGTGCAGAGCGTTTCCCAGGTGCTGATCCAACTCGAGGTTTAATGTTCGGTACTGGTATTGTGATTAATCGTCCTGAGTCTCGTGGACGTGTCACGTTGCAATCCTCTGATCCTAATCAACAGCCTCGTATTGACCATCGCTTGAATTCTCATGCAGAAGATATGCGCAAGATGGTTGATGGCGTTCGCCGTGGTTATGGGTTGCTAACTTCTGGAGCATTGAAGGATATTTCAGAGGGCGTAGCAGTTCTTACTGAGGAGATGATTAATGATACGCGAGTTGTAGAGCAATACGTCTCTGATCGCTCTGCCACAATATGGCATGCAGTTGGCACCTGTAAAATGGGTCCTGCCAGCGACAATCATGCTGTTGTTGATCAATATCTAAAGGTGCATGAATGTACCTCTTTGAGAGTTGTTGATTGCTCGATTATTCCCGATCATGTATCACGTAATCCAATGCTGACTTGCTACGCTATTGCTGAACGACTAGTCGACATCATAAGGGCTGGTCATTAGTTTTTCTATCCGTAATTTTCTCTATTTTTTCACATGACATTGATTTCTTCTGGCTCCAATACCTGGGTTTCTTGGACGATCACTTGTTCTTGCAAGCCTGAATCTTTTGATCAAATTACAGCTCTTGCATCCAAAATGACTGAGTATTTTCAGTCAAATGAACCTGATACAACCAATTTCGTGTTCAGTGTTAATTCAAGCCACGATGAGATTCATGTGTATGAGCGTTATGCCAATTCTTCGCAAGCACTTCTGCATATGAAAGCCTTCGGAGACTTGTTTGGTTCAGATTTTATGAGCCTTCTGACACCCGTTAAGGTTGTTGCCTATGGCTTTCCAACGGATGATTTGACAGCTGCACTTAGTGCACTATCACCAGTTCAAATGACTTCTTTTCAAGGCTTTTATCGGTGAACTCTATTTAAGCTGAATAAATGATTGTCATCATTGAGTCGTCTCTCTGATGACTTTTTTTGTCTTCACTTGTGGCTTAAGCCATCACGTCATGGCATGGTGCTACAAAACTTCAACCGATAGCACTATAAAATATCAATATTGTCATGGAATGCTCATTTTCATACCGTCGCTTCTGTTGTGTCTACAGTGCTATTAATCTGATTTTGTCTCATGAAACGAGCCGATACTTTTATCAGCATCTATCCTCTTTTTCGTGTTAAGGAAGGCAAAATGTCTTCCATTAAGAAGCTGACTAACGAGATCATCAAACGCGGGCACCACGAAGCAGGCACTCTTTTATTTACCGCAGCCTTCAGTGAAACACATCTCTTTTTAAGAGAAAGCTATATTGATCTGGATGCTTTTCACGTTCATCTAGACACCGTTAAAGATGTCTTGCATGATTTTTTCTCTATGCTTGAGGTGGAAAATCTAGTTATTGTTGCCAATGAAGATAATACTGTGAAAATGAAGGCTGAGATGAAAGCCCTTGGAATGGAGGCCACATTTTGTGTAATTGACAATGGTTTTTCAATTTAGCAGTCATATTTTCAGGGCTCTTAAGTGAGCTGCTTTTAATCTAATTTGTCCTTTTGATTGACGTTATGTCCAACTATAGTAATTAGCTTGCAAATCCCAAATAGCTTGCCTGTTATCTCCCTCTCCGTTATAAAATGCACTTTTGGTTAAGTGCATAAGTGTTGCATTGCCATCATCTTGCGTTAAAAGCAAGCTTCCCTGGCCCCTATTGTCTGCATCAATATCAAAATATTGAAAATCTATATCTGTATATCTCTCGTTCAATGTGATTGCTCCATTCATTAATAATTCAGTAGCCTGGCTGCCTTTATGCTTCTCCATTTTCGATGGATTTGTTATTTCATCCTCCATATTCATCATGCTATGTCTATTATCATGATTACCAGCACCATGACCAGCATGAGCACCTTCTGCTGAATTAAGTAGCCAGTTCTGAATCTCTGAATTTTTACCTTTCGATTTTGAATCAACCACCATAGTTGATAGATTAGCCAAGTAGGTCTGGTTATACTTCTCATCTTTGAACTTATATTCTTCACCATCAGGTGCCTGTGGTTGCTCATCTGGAAGTGAATAACCAATCGCTATTCGAACTGCATTATCAGTATTCCCATGTGGTTTAAAATATGATTGATTATCCCAAAGTTTCGCCATACTGGAGAGCCTCTCGTCTTCGCACCCTGCAGCAGAATGATCCGTTAGTTTCTTTCCGTTGAAGCCATCTACGATGCCCTCCCCACCTTCTAGTTGGCTAACAATGATATCTGCAAAGTTATCACCATTCATGTCTCCTACAGCAAGATCAATTCCATCGCTTTTTGCCCCATTGAAGGGCGTTAAGCAATAGAGCTCCTCATAATTTGCCCCACTAAAGACATGAATCTTTGCATCGTAGTTCTTACCTGAAATACCAACGATGATGTCGTCATAACCATCACCATTAACGTCGCCTAGTGCCAGGGCTGATTTTAACTTTTCTCGGTTTCCCTTTCCTTCTGCGCTTATTGTCAACTCTTTCAATTTTTTCAGTGTTTCTAATTTTGGATCATTCCCCCTTAGCTTCTCTTCGTAAAAACCTTTCGCACTCTGCCCATCGAAAATATTGAGTTTGAACTTTCCTTTATTTGAAGATGTGGCCTCAATTACCGCCAGATCTTCAATGTTATCGGTTACATGGACTGTTCTAGCTTCTGGCCCGGGCACAAAGTTCAATGCATTGATATCTCCACTGGCGATGTTCACTCCCTTTGATCGTGAATTCTCAAATGGCTTGAATTCAATCTTGTTTTCCCGGTCCGATCCAAGTGATAGTTCAACGCTGTCCTTTCTTGGCGAACTATTCGTGATCCAGCTGTCGTTGGTGTTGAGGATGGTCAACACGGGCACCATCATTCCTGAATCTTCATGGAACAACAAGTGGCAGTGATCGACATACAAGCCGGTAAAGTCTTCAAATCGAACCAAAATATCGGTTTTTGAGTCTATTAAATATCCTTTTGGTGGTGATCCATCGGATCCCCAATTCTTCCCATTGCCGTCGATGTAGTTCCCTTCTCCGTCAAGAATCATTGGTGTGCCATATGGATTTTCTGTTGTTGCAGTTCCCTTGGCATAGGCCGGTCCCATTTGGAAGACATCGATTACTGAATCTCCTACATATGCATCACCAACTTGATTTGTATTGGGATTAATTCCTACATTTAGGCCATTAATTGTTTCAACAATGAATTCATTTTGATGCAGATGAAAAGGATGGGATTGCCCTATTTGTATCTGTGTTACTGGGGCTTCCTCAGGCCAACTTGCCCTTTTTTCTGATGTTGAAGCATTCACGAGTGACCAGCGCTCCAATGTGTCCAACATTGCAATTGTTATTGTTGGACTCAGCGCTGGTTTGGTTGACCAATATTGTTGGTTAATTCTCCATAACCCCTCAAAACCCACTGGTTCATTAAATCCAGGATCATCATATTCCTCGCCGTCAGGACCTATTTTTGGTCCACTGCTCTCTCCCTCAAAAGCTCCGCCTGTCTTCCAAGTGAATGTTCTTGTCCGAGCTACTCCCGATGTTGCAGCTTCCTCTTTGAGTCCAATTGCATGATCTCTCTGCCCATCCAGATAGTCCCAAGCATCAGGCTGATTAGAAGCTTCTACGGTCGATCCTGTAACTTCTACTGTGGCTAAGACCTGAGATGGCGTAATTTGAAAGCCGTCATTGTATCCAAGATACGTTTCACTAGAATTTTTGGGCCTATTTGATGCAATAGGCGCTAAATCTTTGAGTACTTCTTCGCTAGCATTGCTAATAAAATAATATTCACCTGGTTTGTCAAAGGAATGCTGGATTGTTACCCTTCCACCCGGTGATATCAGCGGCAATGTTGACACAGAGGTGTCGTATTCCGAAGACCATCGCGAAATATCTGAATCGATACCCAATAAGTTTGGCGATTCTAAGCTTATGTTTCCGTCACCATCAACACGAATCAACTGAATTATGTGACTGGAATTCAAAGAGAAATTCAGAAAGCCAAATGTGACCCACTCACCTGTATTGGCTTTAATTATTGGGTTGTATTGCCCGTTGACTGTATGTATTAAATTCTCTGTTGCTTCTGATGCTACAGCAGATCCATATCCACTACTTGGATTCAGTGGCTGGTTATTCTGCCCATTGAAAGGTGCAGATGCATACTTGTAAAAGCTAGTTCCGTTGTCATTAAATATCCTCGCGGGCATTTGTTTTGTGTTTTCCCAGTTGTTTTTTCCTTGCACAGCATTGGGATTGATCTCTTGTTCAACCGCCCATGATTGCAAACTTAACAGGTGAATATTTTCTTTTGTTGGATCATATCCACTGAGATTATTTGTATCTTCCGAGTCTGGCAAGATGAACACAGGTAATGCCGCGCCCCCGGCCAACGATAATGCTGTTGAACCATGCAGATGTGGATGCATCCAAAGCAATCCACTGGGATGATTTTCTGGAATTTTGTATTCATATTCTCTGCTTTCACCATTCCCCACGGTAATCATTACGTTATCGCCATAACCTTGAGGCGATACGTGGGAGCCGTGCAAATGGAGGTTAGTACTATCAGCTACTCCATTCCACTCATTTGTTTGTGCATCTATGCCAAGGTTGTTTGTTAACTTGATCTTTATAGTGTCTCCTGGATCAGCGATGATGACAGGCCCTGGCGTCTGACCGTTGTAGAGCCAGAATTCATTGTCGTAAATGCTCTGTGAGAATTCCTTTCTGACTCTTATTTCGCCAAAACCATCTATCGTTATTTTGTTGTGTGATGCTAGTGATAAATCAATATTGACTACATTAAATTCTGGTCCCCAACTTGAAAAGAATGTTCCACCTTGATTTGTTTGTTGATAGATACCCTTCTCGTGTTCATTATTTGCCTGTTGCCAATCCAGCCAACCGCTTGCGATGTTGATGACGCCTTGATGTTGTGGGAGTACGTTGAGATATGCGCTGTCTTGAGCAATTCTTGTAAGTCCTACATTCGCCGACCATTTTTTAAAATTTTTCTGGCCGATCGTTTTTGCATTACGCAGGTCTTCGAGGTTTGCCAAAACACATCTTACTTTTCCTTATTCTAAGAGCATAACCTCTACTGTTTTCATTAGTTCCTAGTTTATTCATTTTTATGTCTTCCTTTTGCATCAATATAGTTTCCTCTCTTATCGACAATCATTGGTGTTCCATGATCATTGCGAAGTGATGATCTCAAAATCACCACACTGATGAACTCTTTAAGTTCTCCAGTGAGCGCTTTAGCTAAATACTCGCCAAATTGTTGCCGGACCAGGTAAAGGCATCGAAATCAAAATCGTTCGAACTATTGATGCCTGCAGTTTTGAGATGGAGCAATGTATATGCTCCATCAGCTTGCGTGAACAGAAAACCACCCTCTCCTCTTTGATTGGCCTGAATATCGAAATAATTAAAATCGATATCTGTATATAATTGATTCAACATAAATTCCCCATTGGATAGTATTTCCATCGGTTTGATGCTTTCCATGTTCATCGCACCCATGGGATTGATGATCTCATCGTTCATCATGCTGTGGCCAGTATGTTGATCATCTGAGCCATGCCCCGCATGTGCCCCGTCCTTCGAGTCATACAACCAGTTTTTAACAGTGGTATTTTGAACTGCTGCATCGGAAGTGACTTCTAATGTTGATAAATTTGCCAAATATGTTTGATTATGCGTATTTTCCATGAATTTATAATCACCACTTGGCTGCTCATCCGGAAGTGAATAGCCAATTGCTACTCGTATGGCGTTACTTGTTTTTCCATGTGGATTAAATGGAGCATTCCAGAGCTTGCTCATACTTGATAGCATCATTGAGCTTTTGTTGCCGGCTAAATTATCTGTGAGTTTCTTCCCATTAAAGCCATCAACAAGTCCTTCCCCTCCCTCAAGTTGGCTAACAATAATATCTCCATAGTTGTCTCCATTAATGTCTCCAATTGAAACATCAATTCCGGTGCTTAATGCACCATCGAATGGTGTTAGCGTATAAAGCTCCTCATAATTTTCACCGCTGAATACACGTATTTCGGGCTTGTATTCACTTCCCGAGATCCCAACAACAATCTCATCAAATCCATCTCCATTGATATCCCCAACTGCGATTGACGATTTCAAATTTTGGACGCTTCCTTGACCACTTGCGTTGATTGTTAACTCTTTAAGCTTTTGAAGAGAATCTAAGGATGGATCTTTGCCGTTGATCTTGTTTGAATAGTAATCTTTCGCGCTCTCACCATCAAAAACATTTAATTTGAATGTTCCTGTGTTTGAAGACGTGGCTTCGATGACCGCAATATCTTCAATGTTATCGCTGACATTTACTGTTCTAGCTTCGGGTCCAGGCTCAAAGTTCAATGCATTGATATCACCACTGGCGACATTGACTCCCGATGAAAGTGTTTCTATAAATGGTTGAAATTGAATCGTTTTTTCTTTGTTTGACCCTAGGGATAGATTAATGCTATTACTTGTGGTTGAACCACTCGTAATCCAACTGTCATTGGTATTGAGGATGGTTAATACTGGCACCATCATTCCACCATCTTCATGGAATAACAAGTGGCAGTGATCGACAAACAATCCTGTGAAGTCCTCAAACCGAACTAAGATGTCTGTTTTTGAATTTGTTAAGTAGCCTGGAGGAGGGTTTCCTTCTGATCCCCAATTGATTCCATTAGCGTCAATAAAATTACCACTCTCATCCAAGATCATCGGTGTTCCAAATGGATTGTCTGACGTTGCACTCCCCGTTACATAAGCAGGCCCCATTTGATAGACATCAACCAATGAATCGCCTACGAAGGCATCTCCAACTTTGTTTTGTTTCGGAGTTGTTCCCACATCTAAACCATTAATTGATTCGACTATAAATTCGTTTTGGTGTAGGTGAAATGGGTGTGATTGTCCTATTTGAATTTCAGTCCTGGGATTCTCTTCTGGCCATATATTTCGTTTGGCTGATGATGAACTGTTGACCAGGGACCATCTCTCCAATGTGTCCAACATTGCAATGGTTAGTGTTGGACTTTGTGTCGCTTTGTGTGTCCAGTATTGTTTGTTAATCGTCCATACACCTTCCCAGTCTTCTGGGTCGTTATATCCAGGATCTATGTATTCCTTTCCATCTGGACCTATATTTGTTTTTCGTTGTTCTTCTGTGTCAATCTGTTGTGGATCTGTGTTCCATACAAACTCCCTCGCTCGGCTTACTCCGGATTTTGCTGCTTCCTGTTTGAGACCGAGCGCGTGATCTCTTTGCTCCTCTAGATAGTCCCAGGCATTCGGTTGTTTTGAAGCTTCAACGGCTTTACCTGAGACGTCCACCGTTGCTAATACTTGTGATGGCGTAATTTGAAATCCATCATTGTATCCTAGATATGTTTCGCTTGAGTTTTTTGGTCTATTCGTTTCGATTGGAGCTAAATCACCAAGAACTTCATTGCTTGCATTGCTAATAAAATAATAACTTCCTGGCTTGTTAAATGAATGTTGGATGGTGATCCTTCCACCGGGTGATATCCCAGGAAGAGTGGTTACTGAGGTGTCATCATCAGATGCCCAACGGGAAATATCGGAATCGATTCCCAGCAGGTTGGGTGATTCTAACGTTAGGTTACCTTCTTCATCAGCATGAACAAGCTGAATAACATGGCTTGAATTCAATGAGAAATTGAGAAAACCAAAGGTGACCCATTCACCTGTTTTTGCATTAATAGTTGGATTATATTGGCCATTAACCGTATGGATTAAATTTTCGGTTGTTTCAGCAGCCACGTAGTCTGCATAGGTGGCACCACCCTTTGCAAAAATGTTACTATCCGAAAAAAATGCTAAAGGCTGATAATTGTTTCCATTGAATGGTGATGATCCATACTTGTAAAAGTTGGTTCCATTCTCCTGGAATACCCTTGGGGGCATTTGTTTTGTGTTCTCCCAATTGTTCTCCCCAGGCGGAACACTTGGATTGTTTTCTTGTTCAACCGCCCACGACTGCAGGCTGAGTAGATGGATGTTCGATGTTGTTGGATCGTATTCATCTAAATTGCTTGTATCTTCTTCATCGGGCAAAACAAAGACCGGTAAAGCGGCCCCACCTGCCAATGATAATGATGTTGTGCCGTGCAGATGCGGATGCATCCACAGCAAACCGCTGGGATGATTTTCTGGGATTTGATAGATATATTCTTGGCTGTCACCATTGTCGACAGCAATCATCACGTTGTCACCCTTGCCTTTGGGTGATACGTGTGAGCCATGCAAATGCAGGTTTGTGTGCTCAGCTCGTGAATTCCATTGCTTCGTTTGAGCATCTACAGTTAAATTATTGCTCAATTTAACTTTTATTGTATCCCCTGGATCTGCAATGATGACCGGTCCTGGTGTTTGGCCGTTGTAGAGCCAGAACTCATTGTCATAGACGCTCCTTGAAAACTCTTCGCGTGTTCTTAGTTCGCCAAACCCGTCGATCGAAATTCTGTTGCTGGCTGCCAGTGAGAGATCAACGCTAACTTCATCGAATTTTGGTCCCCAACTCGAAAAAAATGTCCCTTGCTTATTGGTCCTTTTGTACTCCCCTTGATCATGCTGCTTGTTTGCTTTTTGCCAATCAAGCCAACCGCCTGTTATGTCAATATCCTTTTGGTGCTGGGGAAGCACATTCAAAAATCTGCTTTTTCGAGGATCGGTTTCCAGGCCTGCATTCCTTGACCACTCTTCGAATTTTTTACGGCCAATAGTTTTTGCGTTGATTAGGTCTTCCAGCCTTGCCATGGTCAATACTTCTTTTCTCTATGCTAGAAGTTTAATCTTTGCCTTCCTTCTGCTTAATAATTAATTTGGTTTTTTGATTTTGATTCTGGCTTTCCTTGGTTTAGGCCTCAGGTTGTTTTGATCTGATTCTGTTTTATTTGTCGCTATCCCTGCTTTCGGTTTTGCTGACAAGTTCTTGCGGGCTTTTTTAGCTCATATTTTTCTACCCTTTTGTTCTTCGTTTCAATTTGATTTCTTCTTGCTGGCGTAGTTTGTGATGGTCTTGACGTTTCGCGTCCCTTTAGGCTGAGGCCATCTGTGGTCTCTATTGGCTCATTACTCCACTTTTCCTGCTTCGTTAGGCGAGCCAAATGTTGCTTTGATGTTCTCTTTGTTTGGAATGGCTTTTGTCTTTTTTTTCTTCGTGGTGATTGAAATTATCAACCTCTCATTGTCTTTATTTACCCTTTTTTGTGGTTATAGCGTTGGTCTTTTAGAGCTTTCATCATTCATCCTTCTTTTTGATCTCGCTGCAGCAGCCCTCATTGTTGTGACGTTGCTCGTTTATGCGTCGCCATGCTTTTTGTTTGAAACAAATAGGCATCGTGGGTTGGTTTGAGTCTCGAGCCTTTCGATTCGTTGACTTACCCAGTTGTGGTTTGGATGTCAGGATTGATGTTGTCTTGATTACGAGTGAAAGAGAAGAACCAATCCTTTGGTGACCTGATGAAACTCCCGTTCTTCTCTGCTGAGGTCTAGTCCTACCTCCAGCCCCTCTGTCAGTGCCTCATCGAAGGGTGGTGTTGAGGGTGATTTGTCTCCTTGCCAGAGTGCAGCAATCCCCACAGGGGTGGCATGCCAGTGGAAATGCGTGGTTTCGCCGATTGAGGGTTCCTCGAGAGACTCGTCGAGGAGGCCGTTTAGAGAGGTGCTGGTGAAAGCCATGCGCCAAGCTTCGTGATCAGGGCAACTGACGGCAATGGCCTGAGAAACTTCTTGACTATGCGGTCGCGTTTTGAGACCCCCTTGGATTGCTCGCGTGGCTTTGTCTTGCTCTGTGCCGTTGCGGTTTCTGGCCCTTGGCTTCTGACGAATGCGAGCCGCTGAGGTTGATTGGGGTGAGACGGAAGGGACAGTTTTTGGTGAGTTCCTTGCGTCGCAATGGTCTTCCGACGTCCCCTTCCAAGCTGAAGCGACAAGCATCACGGCGACACCTGCGCTTGATTTCGGCGCCTCCTTCTAGTCTTCCAGCGGTTTCACTGGTGCGTCGCCAAAGCCGTTTGGGGCGCTCTCTGAAGCGTACTGGGGATGTGTTCTTCTCCTTAACTGCGCTGGGGATTGGTTCTCCTCTGTTTCTTCTGCTGGCTGTGCTGGTCAAGCTCAGCTCCCCAGGACCTGTTTTTTACGTGCAGCAGAGGGTTGGGCGCGGTTATCGCCGTTTCGGCTGCATCAAATTCCGCACCATGCGCCCTGATGCGGATGCTGTGCTCGCTCATGTCTTGGAACAGTCTCCAATGATGCGCGAAGAATTTGAGCGTGACTTCAAGCTTCGCGATGACCCCCGCATCACCTCGATTGGTCGTTTCTTGCGTCGCTCTAGCCTTGATGAGCTCCCCCAATTCATCAACGTCCTTCGCGGAGAAATGAGCTTGGTCGGTCCTCGTCCGATCGTTGCCAAGGAGATTGAGCGTTACGGCGATTACATGGATGAAGTGCTCGCGGTCCGCCCAGGACTGACAGGGCTCTGGCAAGTCAGCGGCCGGAATAATCTCAGTTACCCGAAGCGCGTGCGTTTGGATTTGGCCTACGCGAGAGGCCGTTCGTTGTTGCTCGATCTGGCCATCATCCTCCGCACATTCGGTGTGCTTCTGCTGCCCATGGATCGCGGCGCCTACTGACCTCTCATCCCTTGTTGGGAGCAAATCCTTCGGTCAGATCCTGAGGATTCCTGCAATCGCAACGAGCAGCCAGAGCCATTCCAATTTCCTGCTGAGATTCAGAATGGTGTTCACGCTTCTGGCGTCGGGCGCTTTGAAACCCTTGCCTAGCAATGGTTTGTCAACCCAACGACGGCCATAACGGTTTCGGCCCCCCAGTTGCACTTCTGCGCAGTGGGCGTAAATCGCTTCCGAACGCCCGGCATTGGGCGATGGGTCACTCTTTCCATCCCGTTCTGCGGCTTGCACCAGCGATGACCATCTCCAAAGGGGTTGACTGATGAGCGGGAGCGTCAGCATCACAATCCGGCAGGGGATCCAAGTCAGGAGATCGTCCAAGCGTGCACCGGCCGTCCCGAGCCAGCGCAGTCGTCCCTTGCGATAGCCCAGCATCGAGTCCAACGTGCTGGCCGCTTTGAATGCCCATGCCAGAGCCAGAGGACCTGGTGCGTTGCTCAGTCCTGCTGACCAAAGACCCGCACCCACCAACATCCAAAACAAGGGGGCGAACAGGCCATCCACCGCATTCTCACTGGCTGTTTCTGCCGTGGCGCGCAGGATCTCATCCACGCTGAGCTCAGTGGTGTCACGTCCCACGATCCAGCTGAGGTGTTGACGGGCTTTGATGGGCTCCAATGTGGCTTCGGATGGCAGTTCCTGCAGAACCCTGCGCACACCGTCTTCCAGGCTTTTCCCTGCCAAGGCACTGGCCAGGCCTAAAACCCAGAGCACGGCAGCGATGCTGTTGATCCAGCCATGGCTGCCTAGCCAGTGCCCAAGCACCAGTTGTTCCAGCAACCAGCCGCTGCATGCGCTCGTCAGCACAAGCGTGACGGTGATGACGAACCCAGCGAATGACAGCTTGAGGGGGCTGTTCATCGCCCACGTTTCGGCACGCAACCGCATCTGTTGAATGCCACCTCCCATCACCATCACGGGATGGAGCCAGCTGGCTGGGTCGCCAAGGCTGCGATCCACCACTGCGGCAAGAACAATTCCAGCGATGGCCAGTGTTGATGCTTCCAGGGTCATGCCTGAGTGGCTCTGTGGCCTTGCGTGATGGCCAGGGTGATGAATCCTGCTGCGACCATTGGCAATGCAACGGAAAGGCTCAGCACTTGGCAGATCAATCCCAGACCGATACTGCCGACCAGCCCGCCGACGGCACCGGAACGTATAAGCACTTGCCAGCGCAACGGCTCATCCCCTAGAGGCGTCAGCCGATCAACCAGGGCGGTATCGGTCACCGCTGCCAGGGCTCCGATGGGAACGAACAGCAGCACGGCAAACCAGGGGGGCACTGTGGCCTGACTGATTAGCAGGAGGGCACAGATCACGAGATAGGGCAGAGCGTCATGCAGTCGGGGAATCCAGCGACCGAGGGCTCGACCGAGGCCATAGGCCGCCAGCACCATGCCGAAGTCGAAGCACCTGCCACCATCGATCTCACGCACCCAGAGAGCCAGCAGCGCGAATAATCCACCCATGACTAGTCCCTGTAGGGCACAGGAGCGGTCCCATGGCGATCTGCTGGAGGCATTGCTCGCAGCTGGGATCGTTATCGGCTGAGCCGCAGGTTGTGAGGACACAACACCGAGAGGCAGCAGCAGGATCAGCGCAGGCAGAAATTGACGCAGCGCTGGAAACAGCAGTGCTGCCAAAACGTTTCCACATAGGGCCCCGATCTCCTGGCTGCTGCGCAAGCGCTTCATCGAGCTACCGGCCTCGAGAATCAGCTGTCGCTGCAGGGGAAGAATGGAGATCTCCTGTCCAATCCCCAACAGCAAGACAGCCAAGAAGCTTCCCAGAAGCAGCACGGTTTTCTCTTCTGCCATCGCCTTCAGGGCCACACTGACGCCCAACAGAAGCAGCACACCCAAAATTTGAAGCCAGTATCCGCGTGGGGTTCGTTTCAGTTGCAGCAGAAAAGGCAGCGCACCCAGGGCAGGTAGCAAGGTGTTCAGCAACGGTGATGCGGTGATGCCACTCACCATCCATGCGGTTGCAGCCAACGAAAGATTGACGCCTGCCTGGGCAGACCCCTGAAGCAAAGACGGCGGCGCAGGCAATCGGGCGTTCATCGATGGCTTGATCGAGGGATCATTCATCGATCACCTTGCCGACAGCTGAGGTCTCACGCACCGTGGAGATCCTTTCGGCTTGGCCTTGTTGTTGTAAGAAGAGGCTGGAGACTCGTCCTCCAGCCTCATTGAGCCTTGATGAATCAGGAGGCCTTCAGCCAGCTGAACATCGAACGCAGTCCCTTGCCCACTTCTTCGATCTTGTGACCGCGGTCGCGCTCACGGATCTTGTTCATTTCAGGCTTGCCGGCATCGCATTCGGCCACGAAGTTCTTGGCAAAGGTTCCGTCTTGGATATCGCCAAGAATCCGCTTCATCTCCGCCTTGGTGTCGGCGGTGATCAGGCGGGGGCCACTCACGTAGTCACCGTATTCAGCGGTGTTGGAGATGGAATCGCGCATGGAGCTCAGGCCGCCTTTGACCATCAGATCCACGATCAGCTTCACCTCGTGCAGACACTCGAAGTAGGCCAGCTCAGGCTGATAGCCCGCTTCCACCAGAGTCTCGAAACCGGCCTTCACCAGCTCGGAGAGACCACCGCAGAGCACGGCCTGCTCTCCGAAAAGATCGGTTTCGGTCTCTTCCTTGAAGTTGGTTTCCAGGATGCCGGCGCGAGTGCCGCCGATGCCCTTGGCGTAGGCCATGGCCAGGCCACGGGCATTGCCGGAGGCGTCCTGCTCGATGGCGAACAGGGCAGGCACGCCCTGACCGTTCTGGTATTCCCAGCGCACGGTGTGGCCAGGGCCCTTGGGGGCAATCATCACCACGTCCACATCAGCGGGGGGCTTGATCAGTTCGAAGCGGATGTTGAAACCGTGCGCGAAGCTGAGCACCTTGCCAGCGCTGAGATGGGGAGCGATTTCCTTCTCGTAAACGTCCTTCTGGAATTCATCGGGCAGCAGCACCATGATCCAGTCGGCCTTGGCAGATGCATCGGCCACGCTCAGCACTTCCAGGCCGTCGGCTTTGGCTTTCTCCGCGGAGCGGCTGCCGTCGTAGAGGCCGACCACCACGTTCACGCCGCTGTCCTTGAGGTTCAAGGCGTGGGCGTGACCCTGGGAGCCGTAGCCGATGATGGCAACCGTCTTGCCGTTAAGCAGCGAGAGATCGGCGTCGGAGTCGTAGAAAAGCTGAGCCATCCGGGCGATGAACGTGGAGCTGGGTAACGACCGAGCTTACGCAAGCGCCTGTTCGATCAAGCTTCGTTGGGATGGGAGATCACACGATCAATCAGTCCGTAGTCCTTGGCTTCTTCGCTGCTGAGGAAGTAGTCACGGTCAGTGTCCTTCTCGATCTTTTCAAAGCTCTGCCCACTCATCTCGGCCATCGAACGATTGAGCATCTCCTTCATGCGAAGAATTTCACGTGCTTCGATTTCAATATCACTGGCCTGGCGCTGAGCGGTGCCACCCAGGGGCTGGTGAATCATGATGCGGCTGTGGGGCAGAGCCAGGCGCTTGCCTTTGGTGCCTGCAGCGAGCAGGAAGGCACCCATCGAAGCAGCCAGGCCTACACAGATGGTGACCACGTCACTTTTGACATATTGCATGGTGTCGTAGATGGCTAAGCCGGCCGTCACGGATCCACCGGGGGAGTTGATGTAGAGGTAAATCGGCTTGCTGCTGTCCTCTGAATCGAGATACAGCATCTGGGCGACGAGGCTGTTTGCCACTGCATCATTCACCTCGGATCCAAGAAACAGGATCCGCTCAACGCCGAGTCGTGTGTAGATGTCGACCCAGCGTTCCATCTGGCTGCCAGGAAGTCGGTAGGGGACGCTTGGAGTTCCGATCGGCATGGCTGTTGTTTTGAGTGCTGTAAGGGGGGTTGGGAAAAGTTGAACTGGGAGGCGTCGTATCAGGCAGCCGGGACCGGAGCCGGCAGATCCTTGCGGCTGGTGAGCACGCGATCGATCAGGCCGTAGTCCTTAGCCTGTTCAGGTGTGAGATAGCTCATCCGGTCGGAATCCTTGGAGAGTTCTTCAACGCTCCGTCCAGTGTTCGTTGACAGGATTTCCAGCATGGCGCGCTTGTTGTGAAGCACTTCCTTGGCACGGATTTGGATGTCGGTTGCCTGGCCCTGGGCACCGCTGCGCGGTTGGTGCAACACGATTGATGCGTGAGGTAGTGCTGCACGCTGTCCCTTGGTTCCAGCGGAGAGGATCACAGCAGCAGTTCCCATGGCCTGACCAATGCAGATGGTGTGGATGGGGGGCTTGATATAGCGGAGCGTGTCGCAGATGGCGAAAGCTTCAGTCTCAAAACCGATGGCATCGCCGGTGTACCAGCTTGTGCCCGTGGAGTTGATATAGAAGTAAATCGGCTTTTCTGGATTGTCGAATTCCAGATAAAGCAGCTGAGCGATGATCAGTTCCGTGACATCCAGCCCTACCTGGCGCTTGGTGTTGTCGTCGGAAAAAAGAGGCAGACCGAGATACACGATCCGCTCTTTCAACAACAGTGAAGGCAGGTCAGGTGGCGGCGTCCGCATCACCGATGAATCGCCGTAATAAGGAGCTGATGTGGTCATCCGAGCGCACCGCCTTGAGTGGCTGGAGCCTAGCGGGATCCTGAGGTTGGACGCTCGTTGCGCTTGTTTTTACGAGCTGATTTTCCCGTGGCTCCTCCTTTGGTGGAGCTCACAGGTGTTCCCTCTTTGTTGAGGCGTCCGAACACCATGCGGCCACTGGGGTTCTGGAGCGCGCCAGTGATTACCACCGATCGACGTTCGCCGATGGCTGCGCGGGCGTTTTCAACCACCACCATCGTGCCGTCTTCGAGGTATGCCACGCCTTGATGCTCTTCCTTGCCCTCCCTCACAATCTTGAGATTCAGCTCATCACCGGGTTGCACTTCGGGCCTTAAGGCGATGACCAGTTCGCTCAGGTTCATCACCTTGAGTTTCTTGACCCGTGCCACCTGGGCCAGGTTGAAGTCCGCTGTGACCAGGGTGCCGCCGGTGTCTTCGGTGAGCTGAAGTAGACGATCGTCGGTGCCGGCACCGTCGTAGCGGGTGGTGTTGATCACCAGGCGTTTGTCGTAGGCCTCACGTAGTTCGTTGAGCAACTTGAGACCACGTCGGCCTTTGCCGCGTTTTTCCAGGTTGTTGGAGTCGGCCAGCTGTTGCATCTCATCAACGACCGTTTCCGCCACGATCACCTTTCCTTCCAGCAGTCCACAACCGATCATTCCGCGGATGCGGCCATCGATGATCACGCTCGTATCGAGGATCTTGGCTGTTGCAGGGGTTAGCACTCCATCCGCAACCAGCAGGGCTTCGGTTGAGGTGGGGTTGAACAAGCGCAGCAGGGTGCGGCCATGAACCTCAGCAAGGTTGTACCCCAGTACGCCAAAGAACACATTGCTGAGAATGGCGGCAAGTGGTTTGACCAGGGAACTGGCACCCGCAAGAGGGAGCAGCAGGATGGGTGCCAGCAGCAGATTGGCCACAAGCAGGCCGAGGATCAGCCCCACGGCTCTGCTGACGAGGAGATCGGTAGGCATGGTCCGCACCTGATTCATCAGCTGCTGGCGCAGCCCGCGGAACACCCGGCCTGCCACCAGACCCACCACGGCGCCGGCGGCGCTCAGACCCAAACGCACCTCTTGGGGATTGACATCATCCAGAAGTTCCTGGGGAAGCAGGTGAACGCCCATCCATCCGGTGGCTGCACCGGAAATCAGGAACAGAATGATGATGAGCGCTTCAACCATGGTCGTCGGTTCTCGCTGCTCAGTCGACTTGCAGGCAGCATGCACCATCTTGTCTCCTATGGCTCGGGATGATGACCGCACCCGCGCCCCGAAGCGCTTACATCCACATTCCCTTTTGCCATCGGCGGTGCTTTTACTGCGACTTCGCCGTGGTGCCCCTGGGCGATAATGCCGACGCAAGTGGTGGCCCAGGGAGTCGTTCGATTGCTCTGTATCTCGAGCAGTTGCTTGAGGAGATCGGTCTGTGCCCTCCAGGCCCACCATTGGCCACGGTGTATATCGGCGGTGGAACACCATCTCTTCTCACACCCGCTCAGGTCGGTCAGGTCCTGAAGGCCCTGCGACAGCATTTCGGGCTGCAGAGAGGTGCGGAGATCAGCCTGGAAATGGATCCCGCCAGTTTTGGTCAGTTCGATCTCGACGCGATTATCCAGGCGGGAGTCAATCGTGTGAGCCTGGGCGGGCAGAGCTTTAACGATGAGGTGCTGGCGTCCTTGGGACGTCGCCATCGCCGTGCGGATTTGCTGGAAGCCTGCGGCTGGCTGCAATCAGCTTTCCTTCAAGGCCGTCTCACCAGCTGGAGTCTTGATCTAATTCGCAATTTGCCTGATCAAACTGACGCTGCTTGGGCAGATCAGCTTGAGCAGGCTCTCGTTTCGAAGGCTCCACATCTTTCGATCTACGACCTCAGCCTTGAGCCTGGCACTGTCTTCTCTCGCCTGGAGCAGCGTGGGGATCTGCAGATGCCCGATGAGGATGGTGCGGCGGATCGCATTGCTGCCACCAGCGAACGGCTTTCGAGGGCTGGTTATTGCCGCTACGAGATTTCCAATTTCGCCTTGCCAGGTCATGCCTCCCGTCACAATCGGGTCTATTGGAGCGGCGCTGGGTGGTGGGCCTTTGGCCTTGGTGCCACCAGTGCTCCATGGGGTGAACGCTTGGCGCGCCCTCGCACTCGCGAGGCCTATGGACTCTGGCTCCAGGAGCAGCATCGGCGAGGTCCGGACCGCTCTTTGGTGCAGGCCACGGCCTCAACCCTGTCGCTAGAGGATCGCTTGCTGGTGGGCTTGCGTCGGCATGAGGGTGTCGATCTGATCCGCCATGCCGCCTGTTGTGGTTGGAGTTCTGCGGACTGTCGACGTTGGTTGCCATTGCTGGAGCAGCGTTGGGAGCCGTTCCGGCAGACCGGGTTGATGCAATGCCACGGATCCCGGTGGCGTCTCACCGATCCCCTGGGTATGGCCGTTAGCAATGCGGTGCTGGTGGAGCTGGTGGCGTGGTGGGAGGACGTGTCTGCTGACGTTGCTCATCCAGCCAGCTCTGCAGGGCGGTGATGCCCAGGCCGCGACCATCCATCCGAGCCTGACTGAAGGGGGGTTGTGATGGTGTGAGACCGAGCAGGTCAGCTGTCACGCTCACCTGGCCATCACAATCCGGTCCGGCACCAATGCCGATTACAGGGATGGTGAGTTGGCGTCTGACGCGGCCGGCCAGCTCCTTGGGAACGTGCTCCAGCACCACAGCGAAGCAACCGGCCGATTCCAGTTCCATGGCTTGCTGCAACAAGCGATCTTGGCTACGGGGATCCTGAGCCTGCCGCCTGTACCCCAAATGATGAACGGCCTGGGGTGTGAGCCCCAGATGTCCCATCACGGGGATTCCAGTGCGGACCAGCCGTTCGATCACCGCCACAGTTTCCGGTTCGGCGCCTTCCACCTTCACGCCCGCAGCATCGGACTGCTTCAGAAGGCTGCCCGCTGCTGCAACAGCCCGGTCGAGGCCGCATTGATAGCTCAGGAATGGCAGATCGGTGATCACTAAGGGTTGATCCGCCAGAGGTTTTCGAAAGCCTCGGCAGACCGCCTGCGTGTGCAGGAGCATTTGTTCGAGCGTGACTGGCAGCGTCGTGCTGTGGCCCAGGCTGACCATGGCAAGGGAGTCGCCCACCAGTACCACATCGGCACCGGCGGCCTCCACAAGAGATGAACTCAGGGCATCCCAGGCCGTGAGCATGGTGATCGTTTGTCCGGTCTGTTTGAACCGGATCAGGTCGGAGGCACGCAACCGATTGCTCGAATCAGCGGAGGTCCATTGCTAGCATTGCAACCGACTCGGACCCATGCGGTCCAGACGCCCAAACCTGGTCAGAACCGGAAGGCAGCAGCCACACGGGATGCTCAGGACAGGCGTGGATTCCGGGTCACCACATTGCAGCTCTGAACCGGTCACGATTCAGAGCGTTGGAGTGGATTGTCAACTAACGGTTAGTTGCTCAGATCGGCATCGTTGCGTTGTTGACGCTGCCTCAGGAACTCAGGAATGCGTGCGCCCGAGTCTTGCGGATCATTCCCTGAGAAGGATGACGATGCGGGTCTGGGAACACTGCGCTCCGTTCGGTAAGGCTGGCCGTTCTCAAAGTTGGTGGCGATCACCGTCACATGAATTTCACCCTCGAGGCGCTCGTCGACCACTGCACCAACAATGATGTTGGCTTCAGGGTCGACCACGTCGTAGATCACTTCGGATGCGCTGGTCATGTCCTCAAGGGTCATGTCGCGTCCGCCACTGATGTTGATCACACAACCTTTGGCTCCATCAATGCGGGCTGCTTCCAACAATGGGCTGTTGATCGCGGTCTGAGCCGCTTCGATGGCTCGAGAGCGCCCTGAACCCACACCAATGCCCAAGAGGGCAGTGCCGGCCTCGGTCATGACGGAGCGAACATCGGCAAAATCAACGTTCACCAGGCCAGGGCAGGTGATGATGTCGGTGATGCCTTTTACGCCCATCCGCAGAACGTCGTCGGCGCTGCGGAACGCTTCCTGAAGCGGGGCGCTGCCAACTGCATCGCGAAGCCGATCGTTGGGGATCACGATCAAGGTGTCTACATGCTCGGCCAATCGAGCAATGCCCTCATCGGCCTGACGCATGCGTCGACGCCCTTCGAATCCGAAAGGCTTAGTCACAATGCCAACGGTGAGTGCTCCGCTCTCCTTGGCAACCTCGGCGACCACTGGCGCAGCACCGGTGCCGGTGCCGCCACCCATGCCGGCTGCGATGAAGACAAGGTCAGCGCCTTGTAGTGCCTGCTGAAGGTCAGCCCGGGATTCTTCTGCAGCTTTCTGGCCGATGCTCGGATTACCGCCTGCACCGAGACCTCGGGTCAAGGTTTGACCCAGCTGGACTCTGTTCTCCGCGGATGATTGCAGCAGAGCCTGTGCATCAGTGTTCAGCACTCGATAGGCGACACCCTCGAGATCGCTCTGAATCATCCGATTCACAGCATTGCTGCCACCGCCACCAACTCCGATCACTTCGATCCGAGCTGACTGGCTGGGGCTGATCCCCGCTGATTCAGGAGACGAGGACATTTGACCGCTCACCATCTCCATCGTCGGTTTTGAACCATTGAGCTGCGTGTGCATTATGTCCCTGCGAGTGACTTCTGCCGCGTTGAAAGCACACTCGTTGCAGTTTCTGAAATCCGCAACCGGGGGTCAGGGTTTGCTCGTTTTTGGGTCTGAAACGGGTTTCGGTTTCGGTTTCAGCTGAAGTTCAGGTTTGGATGGATCGGATAGATCAATGGCATCACTGGTCTGCCCACGCAGGTTTTCAGGCAGGCTGCTGGAGAGCAGGGCGATGGTGTTCAACTGCTGGTTCAGCAACTGTTGGTTGGAGCCAAGTTTGATCAGACCCAGAGCTTTCGTGCGCAGGCTGATGTCGCCATCCGGCGCGATCTGAATCAACAGCAAGGGACTACCGAGCTGATCCCGACGCTCCAGCACTGAAGCAATCACCGATCGTCGACTAGGAATCCATCCTTCGATGCGGACCGCTGTGGCAGGCGCATCGCCTTGGCGAGCCACGGTGAGCGGCATCCAGTTGCCTTCGCGGTCCACCATGCCCTGTTCCCTGCCGCGTGCTGCGGTTCGGCTGGCGGCAGCAATCGGGCGCCGGTCTTCCAAGACGATGTCGAGGCCAGGAGGCAGCAGGCGACGTTGCACCGAGACCGACTGAACCGGTAGTTCCGCGATCAATCGCCGCTCCAGCTTTTCGGGCTGCATGGTGATGAGCGGGCTTGGGAAGCGCAGGCCGGCGGCCTGAACGACCGCATCACTTCCCAACCGTGCACTTCCCTGAACCGTGATCTGCTTTGGTGAACGCAAACTCCAGCCGGCAGCTATGAGCAGCCATGCCAGTGCTGCAGAGCTGCCACTGAAGATCGTGATCCTCCACAGCTGAATCAACCGATCGCGACGACGTTCCTGGCGAAGCCGGCGGCGACGTTCCACGCCAGGAGGCAAAGGACCTGTGCTTTGACGCTCGCGCTTCCCTGGCTTGGTTCGCGTCATCACAGATCGCAGCGTGCCTTCGCCATCAATTGATTCATCCAGCCTCGGGCCCGTTCCGCATCGGAGAAGGGAACGTCCATCTGCTTGTTTTCGCCGATCAACCGCAGGCGGCATTGCCCCTGGGATTCATCCGCCAGTGGTGCTTCCCCGGAGGCAAGCGACATCAGCTCCACCACCTCAAGGGTGTTGATCACGAAGCGCCCTTCCTCCTTGAAGCTGCCTGCATGGAAGCTGCTCCAGCGCAGTTCGCCATCTTTGAGCTTGGCGGCGCCACAGCCGTCGAGCTTGGCCAGTTCAGCAGACTCGCTCCACACCCTGAAAAGGTTCTGCCGGCGCCGTTCGAGCCAGCCAAGGGCGGCTAGCAGCACGAACGCCAGCAGCAGCGGGATCCAGAGCAATCCATGCATCATCGCGGGGGCACCAGCGGCAATCGGCTCATTCTCGCGCTGACTCCACCAGCTCCGCCACCAGCTGTGGCAAACCAATGCCGGAGGCCTCCCACAACGTGGGATACATGCTTTGTGAGGTAAAGCCGGGGAGGGTGTTGATCTCGTTGAGCCAGATGTGGCCGCCCTCTTCGTCGTAGAAGACATCAACCCTGGCCTGGCCGTAGGCATGCACTGCACGGCAGGCACGGATGGCCATTGCCTGGATTTGCTGCGTTACAGATGCAGTTAATGGCGCTGGAATCAGTGTGTGGCTGAGCCCTTCGGTGTATTTCGTCTCGTAGTCATACCAGTCGGAGTCAAAGCGCACTTCTCCCACCACGGATGATTTGAGCGTGCTTCGGCCAAGAACGGCACATTCCAGTTCCCGTGCGTTCACGCCCTGCTCAACCACCACCCGAGGATCGAGGTTTGCAGCTTGATTTAGGCCTTCGAGCAGTTCATCCCGGTTGCGCACCTTGCTGATGCCCACGGATGAGCCCAGGTTGGCGGGCTTCACAAAGCAGGGGTAGCCGAGCTCGTTTTCCAGGCGGGTCAGCAGACGCTCTAGCTGTTCAGGATCCTGCAAATCCGATGCATTGAGTCCGATGTAAGGAACTTGGGGAATCCCGGCCGCGGCGAAGGCCGCTTTCATCGCCAGTTTGTCCATACCCACCGCAGAACCCAGCACCCCGGAACCGACAAAGGGTTGTTGCATCAGGGTGAACAGCCCCTGAACGGTGCCGTCTTCACCATTGGGACCGTGCAGGACTGGATACCAGACATCAATGCTGTCGGGATCCACAGGAATCTGGCGCAGCCCCGGAGCTGGCAGTGGTTCAGGAAGTTCTTCGGCTTCAAGCGCTCGACCCTGGTTCAGCACCTGGTGGGCAATGGGCTCAGGCCACCAACGACCGTCTCGGTCGATGTAAAGGGGGTTTACTTGAAAACGCTCTTGATTGATCGGATCACAGAGGCCACGGATCACGGTCGTTGCCGAACGGATCGACACGTCATGCTCTCCGGATGCCCCTCCGAACACCACGCCAACGCGGAGAAGGGAAGTCGGCATGGTGTGGCCGTTGACTCAATAAGCGAACCCGAAAGGTATCAGCTGCTCACGGGAGTGCCACTGAGTGAAAAGGAGCGCACGGCGTCGATGCGCACCTTCACCAGATCACCGGCTTGATACTGCTTGCCATCTGATCCGGTTGCGCTGAAGAAAGTGAGTCGGTTGGTTCGGGTGCGTCCCATCAGCTGTGTGGGATCTTTCGGGTTGATTCCTTCGGCCAGCACTTCTTCGGTGCGGCCCTCATAGCGAGCATTGGCCTTCCGAGCGCACTGCTCCACCAGAGCGTTGATTTCCTTCAGCCGCGCCACCTTGACCTCCTCTGGCAGTTGGTTGTCCCAGTTGGCTGCAGGCGTGTTGGGGCGAGGGGAGTAGGCGGCGGTGTTGACCTGATCGAACCCGATCGCTTCAATCAAATCCAGGGTGCGTCGGTATTGAACGTCGGTTTCACCCGGGAAGGCCACGATTACATCGGCGCTCAATGAGGCGTCGGGCATCCGTTCACGGATGTAATCGATGATCCGTCGATAGCGCTCAACGGTGTAGCCCCGGGCCATGGCCTGCAGCACGTCGTTGTCCCCGCTCTGGAAAGGGATGTGGAAGTGCTCGCACAATTTCGGTAGATCGGCGCAGGCATCAATCAGGCGATTGGTGAAATAGCGCGGGTGGCTCGTCGCGAAACGGATGCGTTCAAGCCCTTCCACGTCATGCACGTGATGGAGGAGATCGGTGAGGGTGTGTTGACGGCGTCCTTCAGGGGTGATGCCTGGAAGATCTCGGCCGTAGGCATCGATGTTTTGCCCCAGAAGGGTGATCTCTTTGAAGCCCTGTGCGGCGAGCCCCTCCATCTCAAGCTTGATGGCTTCAGGAAGCCGCGACTGCTCTTTGCCCCGCACCGAGGGCACGACGCAATAGGTGCACCGCTCGTTGCAGCCGTAAATCACATTCACCCAGCCGCAGATGCTGCTGTCGCGTCTGGCTGTGGTGATGTCTTCGAGGATGTGGTGCTCTTCGGTGGCGACCACCTGCTGGCCACTGTCCACCTGGTCCAGCAGGGTTTCTAGTCGGTTGGCATGTTGCGGCCCCATCACGAGGTCGAGCTCCGGCACCCTGCGTAGCAGGGATTCCCCCTCCTGCTGGGCCACACATCCTGCAACCACAAGCGTGAGATTCGGGTTCGTCCGTTTCCGCTGAGCCTGACGGCCGAGGTAGCTGTAAACCTTCTGCTCCGCGTTGTCGCGGATGGTGCACGTGTTGTAAAGCACCAGATCGGCATCCAGCTCGGCCCCGGCTTCTCGGTAGCCCATGGATTGAAGAATCCCTGCCATCCGCTCGGAATCGGCCTTGTTCATCTGGCAGCCGAATGTGGTGATCCAGTAACTCCCTCGCTCCTGGGTCGACGTTGTGGCGGTTGAGGCAGAAGCGGTAGCGGTCAAGGCGGGGGGGCCGTCCTGGGGGCCGGCGGCGGTGGAAGCTCCTTTTAGTGTCGGTCACCGGGGTCTTGTGTCAGTTTGAAGATCGGTGCACCGTTGGCATGGGCTGGGCTTTGCGTCGGTTTCCGCTCACCAAAGCGGTTCCCTTGGCCATCAGTCGGGGCACGACCTCAGCCGTTGAACGTCTCGAGCTACGCCTTGACCATGACGGGGTCTTCGGTTTGGGTGAAACAGGTGGCCTCGATACCGGCCACCGCGCTTATCAGCTGGCCGGTATCGAGGCTGAGCTTCAGGTCTTGTTACCCACGCTGAACCAGCTCACCCCTCTCGATCGCCATGGTTTTGATGCCTGCTTGATCGATTTATCACCACCGGCGCGCTGTGCGGTGGATTTGGCCCTCTGGGACTGGTGGGGGAAGTCGTTGCAGCAGCCTGTCTGGCGTCTGTGTGCTCTCGATGGATCCATCGCCGTCGCCACGAGCGTCACGCTGGGGTTGGCCACGGTCGAAGCGGTGCTTCGCCGCCTTCAGCGCTGGTGGAACCAGGTGCCTGCGACCCGTATCAAGCTGAAACTCGGCAGCCCTGACGGTCTGGATCACGATCGTGCACTACTGGCAGCTGTTGCTCAGTCGCTGGAGAGCAGGCGGCAGGCAACGGGAAGGCCGGTTGAGCTTCAGGTTGATGCCAACGGTGGTTGGACGGTGAACCAGGCCAGGGCCATGCTCCCCGCTCTTGATGCGGCTGGCGTGGTGCTGTTGGAGCAGCCGGTGGCGGCTGATTTAGATCCTCAACGTGACCTCGAGGGATTCGCTGCACTGCAGCCCGACTGCCATCTGCCTCTGGTGGCCGATGAAAGCTGTTGGTCTCTTGACGATCTACTGCGCTTGGCGCCCCATGTGAACGGGGTCAATCTCAAGCTGCTGAAAACAGGTGGATTGACGGAAGCCCTGTTGATGGCTCGCGTCGCCCAGCGGCTGGGACTGGATCTGATGGTGGGCTGTTACTCCGATAGCTCCCTGCTGAACGGAGCTGCTGCGCAGTTGCTGCCGTTCATCCGCTGGCCCGATCTTGATAGCCATCTCAATTTGGTGGATGACCCCTACACGGGTCTGCAGCTCGATGGGGATCGTCTCAAGGTTCCTTGTGCCTCTGGACTCGGCATCGATCGCCAGGAGGTGCGGTGATGCTGAGGGCAGGGGATCCCGTGGTGTTGTTGCAGCATGGAGGGCTAGACAGCCTCAGCGGCAAAACCGGGTTGGCGATGCTGCGACACCGCCAGGGTCCGATTGTTGCTGTCATTGACCCGGCTCATGCTGGGAAACGGCTGGAAGACGTCACCGGTATTCCCAGGTCAGTGCCCGTGGTGGCTGATCTGTCCGCGGCGCTGCCCTTTGGCCCCAGCGTTGCTGTCGTGGGTCTGGCGCCTTCCGGTGGGGTGCTGCCTGCAGCGATGCGAGCGGATGTGCTGGCAGCACTTCAGTCCGGGTTGTCTATCGCCAGCGGTCTTCATACCCGGTTGGATGATGATCCTGAGTTGCATGCGGCGGTGCAACCCGGTCGGTGGATTTGGGATCTACGCCGGGAGCCTTTGGATCTTCAGGTGGCGCAAGCTCGGGCTGCCGGGTTGTCGTGCAGGCGTGTGTTGGCCGTTGGCACGGACATGGCCGTCGGCAAGATGAGTGCCTGCCTGGCTGTGCATGAGGCTGCGCTTCGCGCCGGTGTGCCTTCGGCCTTTGTCGGCACCGGTCAGGCCGGGATTCTGATTAGTGGGAAGGGTGTTCCCTTGGATGCTGTGCGCGTGGACTACGCCGCCGGAGCGGTTGAAGCGGCTGTGATGGATGCAGCTTCAACGCTTGGAAAGCCGGGGCTTGTGCTCGTGGAAGGGCAGGGCTCGCTCTGTCATCCGGGCTCTACGGCCACCCTGCCGTTGCTCAGAGGGAGCCAGCCGACGGCATTGTTGATGGTGCATCGGGCGTGCCAGACGCGGATTGAACGGCTCCCGCAGATTTCCTTGCCACCGCTGGAGGAGCTGATCTCGCTCTGTGAGGCCTTGGCAGCGATCGGCCGGCCGATCGGCAGTTCACCCCCTCCCAAGGTTCGGGCCCTGGCCATCAACACAGCGCGTCTGAACCACGCTGAAGCCTCAAACATCACCCAGAAGCTCAGTGAGCGCATCGGAATTGTTTGCAAAGATCCGATCCGCCATGGCGCGGACGATCTGCTGACGGCATTGATGAACTCATGACCCGAGGGTGATGAGGTAAGAGGGCGAGCGAGGGGATTCGAACCCCCGAATAGCGGCGCCACAAGCCGCTGCCTTAACCACTTGGCGACGCCCGCCGCGTCGGTAAGAATCTACCAATTCATCTTCACTGGCCAAGCGCATGTCTTCGCCGCGTCGGCGCTGGCCTTCCCCAACCGTCGTTGCATCGGTGCTGCTGCTGGCTGGAAGCAGTGCTGCGCTCGCCCTGTCCAACCCGAGTCGTTCGGACTACAACGTCTTCGCCGGCCGGCAGTTGGTCACCTTGGCCACCGAGGAAATTTGTCAAGGGCAGGTGCTTCCACTCGTGTTGCAGCTCTGGATCAGTGACTGTCCGCGTTTGATCGCTGATCAGCAACCGGTTTTGGCTGCTCTGGCTGATCAATTCACCCGACGCTGGAATCTCGGCCTGGCCAGTCTCTACGTGACGGAAGTCGGAGGTCAGGATCTTCTCCCCAGCCTGCGGCTTCCGAGCTATAGCGTCACCACGCTTGGAATTGCAGGTCAGTTTCTTGTGCTCAATGCCCACTCCGACAACGACGACCGCGAATGAGCACGTTGCTGCAGACACCTTTTTCTGGTGAACTCACGGCTCTGTGCCCTCGGTTGCTTCTCGAGACCACCATTGAAGGCTTGACGCCCGTTGCGTCGGATGGCTTGATCCCCGTTTCGATCACCTGGCATGAAGGGGTGATCTGTTCGATCGAGCCCGTGGCGGAAGCCAAGGGTCTCGTGCTCCCGCGCTTGGTTGAGCCTCACGCGCATTTAGACAAAGCCTTCTCTTGGGACGACTATCCCAATCCCGCCGGCACCTTTGACGCTGCTCTCGCGGCCAACTACCGAGAGCATCAGACGCGCACCCTTCAACAGGTGCAGGCGCGGGGCCAGCGCGCTCTTCAGTTGGCTTGGCGTCATGGCTTGAGAGCCGTGCGCAGTCACATCGACAGTGTTGGCCCTGGTGCTGCCTGCAGCTGGGATGCCCTCACGGCCCTGCAACAGGAATGGCGTGGCCGACTGGAGCTGCAATTGGTGGCTCTGGTGCCCGTGGAGCACTGGTCGACCCCCGACGGTGAGCAACTGGCGGCCACGGTCGCTGCGGCTGGTGGTGCCCTCGGTGGCTTCATCAAGCCCCCTTGCCGGGGTAGAAGAGAACGGCAGGCCTTGCGGCGACTCCTAGAGCTGGCGGATCAGCATGGATGCCTTGTTGATCTTCATATCGATGAAGCGTCATCGCACCCCGCCGCAGGGATGCGTCAGCTCCTGCGTGTGATGGAAAGCATGGATGTGTCTGTTCCTGTGACGTGTAGTCATGTCAGCAGCCTTGCGCTGCTGCGTGGGAGCTCCTTGCGGCGTCTTGCTGATCGGATGGCACGTCAGGAGCTGCAAGTGGTGGCGTTGCCGCTCACAAACGGATGGCTGCTGGGTCGTCATGGTGACGACACCCCTCTACGTCGCCCTTTGGCACCAATCAGGCAGCTGCAGAAAGCTGGTGTGCGCGTGGCTGTCGGTGGCGACAATGTTCAGGACCCTTGGTTCCCGGGTGGTCAGCTCGATCCCCTGGCCTTGATGGCGATGAGCCTGCCTTTGGCGCAGCTGGCCCCCTGGGATGACCACGGGTTGCAGCCCTTCAGCACGGATGCGGCTCAGCTGATGGGGCTGGCCTGGGATGGTGTGCTGCGCAAAGGTGCTCCAGCGGATCTGATTCATCTCCCTCAAGGGGGCTGGCCGGAGTTGCTGGCCCTGACCACCTCACGGCGTGTGCTGGCCGGTGGACAGTGGGTTCAGGATGAAAACGTTTGTCTGTGAGGGGTGCCTGATGCTCACCGATGCGATGCGAAACGAGCTGACGGCCATTCCCGGTCTGAGCGTGCTGACCCAGCCGGAAGATCTGGAGCGTTATTCCCGCGATGCCTACGACTACTCGCCGGTGCTGCGGGAGCGTCTGGCGCACTGCCGGGCTGATGTGGTGGTGCGCCCTGACAGCGTCAACGCGGTGGTGCAAGTGGCGGGGCTGTGTCGGGGCCATGGCGTGCCGCTGACCCTGCGTGGTTCGGGCACCGGCAATTACGGCCAATGTGTACCGCTCGAGGCAGGGGTGGTAATGCTGATGAGCCATCTCCGATCCGTGCGCACCATCGATCCGGTCACTGGCGACGTCTCGGTGGAGTGCGGTTGCTTGCTCAAGGATCTGAATCGGGACTTGGTGGCTCAGGGACGTCAGTTGCGCCTCATGCCCAGCACCTGGCGCAGCGCCACCATCGGTGGATTCATCGCTGGCGGCTCTGGTGGCATCGGCTCTGTCCGTTGGGGATTCCTGCGTGATCCCGGACATTTGCTTGGCCTGGAGGTGGTGACGCTGGAGTCAGAGCCCAGGGTGCTTCAACTCGATGCCTCTGAGGCTGAAGCGTTGAACCATGCCTATGGCACCAATGGCATCATCACGGCGCTGACGTTGGCAACAGCTCCCAGCATCGATTGGCAGGAACTGGTGGTGGACTGCTCTGATTGGTCGTCGGCCGTGGAGTTCGCACGCCGTTGCTGTGCAGCAGCGATTGATCTGCACCTGTGCACCGTGCTGGAGGCGGCTGTGGTGGAGCAGCTGCCCCGGTGGGATCTGCCCGTGTCAACGAAGGATCGTCTTTTGCTGCTCGTGGCGCCCGATGCTGTCAGTACTGTGCGCAGATTGGCGGCAGGAGCAGGGGCTGTTGTCACGCACCTGGGCTCCGAGGCCGACCGGCAGGGCAATGGATTGAAGGAGCTCAGCTGGAATCACACCACCCTGCATCTCCGCCAGCGTGATCCGGGATGGACCTACCTTCAGATGCTGCTACCTCAGCCCGAGATCGCCTGCCTTGAAAGGCTCAAACAGGATTGGGGAGATGATTTGCTCTGGCACCTGGAGGGTGTGCGTCAGCAGGGGGTACAGCGGCTGGCGGCACTCCCTCTGGTGCGTTGGCGCGGCGCTGAAGCGCTGGAGCGTCTGATCCAGGAGTGCCGAGATACCGGCGCGTTGATTTTCAACCCGCATGTGCTCACCGTGGAAGGCGGTGGCCTCGGAGTGGTGGATGGCGATCAAGTGGCGACCAAGCACCGTTTCGACCCTTCTGGACTGCTGAACCCCGGCAAGCTTGGCGGATTCAGCAGTTAAGGCTGTCGCGGGTCAACACCCCGGTGACAGGGTTGACGCCTTCGGCTTCCTGACAAAGGCGGCGTTGATCATCACGGTCAAGGAGGGCATCGCTGAAGTCAGCCCCTTCCACTTGTGCGCCGGCAAAGCTGCTGCCGGAGGCAATCACTCCCACCAACAGGGCATCCCGCAGATCCGTGCCAGAGAAGTCGGCTCGATCCATCAGGGCATCACTGAGATCTGCGCCATGAAAATTGGCATCTGCAAAGGCCCCTTGGGTGAAGATCGCTCCCGCCAGGTTGGTTCCGCTGAAATCAGCACCACGACCGATGGCACCGGCGAAGGAGGTGTTGGTCAGCTGCTGCCCGTGGAAGTCAACCTCGCTTTGATTGGTCAGGGTGTAGTCGACCCGTTCCTGGAACAGGGCTCTGTCTTGCAGACCCACGCCTGCAGACGTGTCGAGGGCGATGGCCGACACCGGCATGAGCCAGAGCATCAGAGCAAATGCGGCGAGGGCCTTCAGCAGCGCGTGCATGGCATGGATGAGTGGCATGGCGTTCACTCTGCCTGCACCACACCGGTTTCCATGAGCTGCCCGATCAAATACAGCGATCCGGCGATCACAGGCGCGACGGTCGGCCACCCCTCCGCCTGAAGCTGCCGCAGTGCTTCAGACGCATCAGCAGCTTCCCTCAGTTGATCGGCCTGATGTGGGCACTCTGCTTTCAGCTGCTCTGCACTCCAGCTCTTGTGACCGGGCACGGGCACGATCCAGGCCTGATCACCGGGATGCAGAAGCTGGTGCAGCATTTCTGGAGCTTGCTTATGCGCCTGGATCGCCAGAATCCAGATCTGTGCTGTTCCGTTGGCTGACCATCTGCGTCGTTCCCTGTTGAGTTCGACGGCAGCCGGTGGGTTGTGAGCACCATCCACCAGCAGCCTTAGCCCCTGCCATCGCATCCACTGCAACCTGCCGGGCCATCGGGCAGCAGCCAATCCCTCACGGATTGCCTGATCGGAGATTCCCTCTGAGTGTTGTCGCATCCATCGCAGTGCAGCGGCTGCAACAGCAGCGTTGCGTTGTTGCCAGAGGCCTGGCAGCCCCAGGGTCCAGGTGTCATCCAGCGGCTCTACCCATTCCAGGGTTCCGGCCATCTCGTTCACTCGCTGTTCGAGCACCTCACGCGCAGCGTCATGTTGGGGACCACTCACCACGTGGGCTCCAGGACCAATGGCCGCAGCTTTCTCGGCGGTGATCGCTTGCAGCGTTGGCCCGAGATGCTCGCGATGGTCGAGACCAATGGAGGCAACGGCGATCAAGGGCCGACGGGCATGTGCAGTTGTGGCATCCAGACGGCCGCCAAGACCAGCCTCAAGCACGAGCCAATCGAGTTGTTGTTGATCGAAGTGAATCAGAGCGGTGCAGATCAGCTGTTCGAAGGGCGTCAGGCGACAGTCTTCAACCACAGGCTGCAGTGATTCCAGGATGCTGCGCAGCGTCTCAATTCTGATCAAGGCATCGTTGACGCGAATGCGTTCGCACCAGCTCACGAGATGAGGTGAGGTGGTCAGGCCTGAACGCACGCCTGCGGCCATGAGGCCGTGATGAATCAGACAGGCAATGGAGCCCTTGCCATTGGTGCCCACCACTTGAACAGCGGGGATCGCTCCGGCAGGGTTTTGCAGCTGTTGCAGAGCCGATTGCATCCTCTCCAAGGAGAGATCCATGCCTCGGAGATCAAAGCGCGGCAGCAGGTCACTGAGGTCCTGCGGATGGGCTGTTGATGATTGCTCCACTCAGGTCACTTGGACTAGAGCCCGTTCCAGCCGAGTGAGCAAGATCTGCACTTCCCGCGAGCTGATCACCAACGCTGGCACCATCCGAACTACGTGTGCACCAGCGGGCACAAGCAGCAGCTGTTCCTCCAGTGCCGCTTTCACCACATCAACGGCCTGGATGCCGCAATCGTCTTTCAGCACGAGCCCTTGCAAGAGCCCCCAGCCACGGCTTCCAGCCAGCTGATCTGGATACCGCTCAACAAGTCTGTTCAGACCGGCCTGCAGTTGATCGCCCCGCTCACGCACATTCATCAGCAGATTGCGCCGTTCAATTTCGCTAGCCACCGTTAGACCCGCACGACAGGCGAATGGGTTGCCTCCAAAAGTGCTCGCATGGTCACCGGGTTCGAACACATCCGCATTGCTGCGAACCATCAGTGCTCCCACGGCATGCCCGCCTCCCAGGCCCTTGGCCAGCGTCAGAGCGTCAGGGATGACGCCGAGTTGTTCATAGCCCCAGAGCGTGCCGGTACGACCCATGCCCACCTGCACCTCATCGAAGATCAGCAGGATGTTGCGTGCGTCGCAGTGACGCCGGATCGCCTTCATCACGGCGGGGTCACCCGGGTTGACGCCGCCTTCACCCTGCAAGGGTTCGATCAGCACGGCAGCGACGCGTGGCCCGTTCTGTTCAAGACGTTCGAGCAGCTGTTCGAAATCAGCGAGGTCGTTGTAAGTGAAGAATTCGAACCCCTCCACCATGGGCTCGAATCCCTGGTGATACCTGGGTTGACCTGTGGCGCTGACGGCAGCAAGGGTGCGTCCATGGAAGCTGGCTGCAGCGGTGATGATCACCGGACGCTCGATGCTTCGCTTCTGATGGCCGTGCTTGCGGGCCAACTTGATTGCGGCCTCATTAGCTTCCGCACCGGAATTGCAGAAGAAAACGCTGTCCGCACAGCTGTTGTTCACGAGCCAGGCTGCCAGTTGTTCCTGTTCGGGAATTTGATACAGGTTGGACACGTGCTGGAGCTTGCGCAACTGACCCGTCAGGGCTTTGCGAATCGCACGGTTGCTGTGGCCCAGGGTGCAGGTGGCGATGCCCGCAACAGCGTCCAGATGGCGTCGGCTTTGGTCATCCCACACCCAGCACCCCTTGCCCCGGAGCAAGGTGATTGGGAAGCGGTTGTATGTGCCCATCACCGCGGCAGACGGAGTCACTGACGAGGCATCCACCATGGGTTTGTAAGGGCTGGTCCCGAAAGGGATTGAACGTGCTGGAATTCTCTCGCAGTGCCCTGCCGTGTGCCTGGAGGGGACCAACCATTGGTTTGGCGGTACGCGAACTCATAGGCCGGCTTGTCAGGAATTCCCCAATTCCTTGCATCCAAGCTTGTGCACGGTTTCATGACACCAACACAGTTGCCTTTGGTGGCATGTCCGAGCTTCTTAAGCGTCAGATTGAGCGCCTCGAAACGGATATTGATCTTTCAACCGATTGGCTTGAAATCCGCTATCTGATGTCTGAGCTGGATCAACTCAAAGCGTTGTATGAAGAGTCCAGCGCAGAAGCTGCGTAGTGGTCTCGATGAAGGTGGCCTTCCGCTTGTTGATTGGCTCCGCTGAGAGGAGCTTCAGAGTGGTCTTCAACTGGTTGGATTAACCGCCGCATGAGCTGCTTAAAGCTCTGATTGTTTTTGCCCCATCTCTGATCCTCCCAAGGACCTACCTGCAGAGGCCAACTCATACATCTCTTGGTGGATGTTTGGCGATTCCTTGGTGAACCAGTCGGTATAGCGTGCCATTTCAATCACCTTTTGCCCAAAATTCAAAACTTGGTACTCAAGGGTGATGAAGTCATCGCCATAGCGATACCCAAGGTCAATAAGGATTCTTCCGGTAGAAGCTGGGAGCTCAATCGTGGTCTCAGTCTGACTTGACAACACTTCGATTGTTTTCGAAGAGCTTGAATGATCACCTGAAATATCCCGAATTCTGATGAAAAGTCTCGAGCCAAAGTCTCGGTCAATCATTGCTTTGGTCTCTTGTCTGATCTGCCAGTGGCAGCGCAGCGCTCCTGAGATTAGCTTCGTTCTTAAAAACGAAAATTCTTCTGTATCTGGTTTGACCGTTTTAGGTTTTTTGCTTGGGAAGCCAAGCATTGAAAGTAACCACTTCATATGATTGTTTCGTTGCGATTGAGAAAGGGCTTTCTAACCTGCGTCTGAGATCTTTTGAAGACTTCGCATTGATGCTTAATGCGTGTCGTCATGGAGTGGCCACACTCTCTTGTTGGACTTGTGATCGCTTTGAAAAGTCACGTCGTGAATGATGACTCGTGATGACTAAATTGACGTATGCGTTTTCTTCGTGCGCATTATGAAGTTGCACACGATCCTCTGCAATTGGTTTGAGCTGTTGTAGTGCTGGGCCTTGAAGGGTGGTGCTGATGGCTGCGGGTTAGTGACTAGTTGTTGTTTGTGCTGATGTTTATGTTTCTCGGTTTTCGAGTTTCGGCAGTGAATGTGCGCGATACAAATCCACGCTGCAATGTGGTGAAAACTATGAGGTTTGTTAAATACAGGCGGTCGGACTTGAACCGACAAGGGTTGCCCCGGCGCATTTTGAGTGCGCTGCGTCTACCAATTCCGCCACGCCTGCACGTGGTTTGAGTGAATGTTACACGCTGGAAGACCGTGATCTCCGCTTGAACTGATTGATCGTTTGCTTGAGTGTCTGGGTTGACCCCTCGTCCCAGGTCGGAGCAGGTGTGAGGGTTGCATCGGTTCGGATCGCGCTTGGCTGTTTTCAAGGTTTGCCTGGCTCTGCCAAGGGAAAGGGTCATGTGCACGATTCACCCAGACCGCCTCTCCCCATCGGGCTGCCCTTTTCAAAGGGAAGGGCACTCGAGATGTTGTGCCTTGGTGAGTTTCTGATGCAACGGAATGATGATCATTCATCCTTTCCTTGAAGCGATTTTTTCACCGCTCAGGTTGAATCTTGCTCAGGCTGGTCTGACATCGCTCAGCTTTTTGGCTGATTAACCAATGCTTGCCTTTCCAGCATCGATTAATGGCAAGACGGTGCTGTTGCCATTTCAACAATCTCGATCCAGCTGTTCAGATTTGCATCTGTGGCGCTCATGGAGTTTGATCAGGCAATGAAGATGATCAGGACCCGTAGCGCTCGAGTCGCGCCCCGCTGCCTGTGAGCTTGGATTCAATGCCGGCATAACCCCGGTCGAGGTGATTGAGCCCGCTCACCTGAGTTTTGCCCTTGGCCACAAGGCCTGCTAGCACCATCGCGGCTGAGGCTCGGAGATCAGTTCCTTTCACTGGGGCGCCACTAAGGCGAGACACGCCTTCCACGACGGCTGTGTTCCCCTGAACACGGATTGAGGCGCCCATGCGCTGTAGTTCGGCGACGTGCTGCATGCGGTTTTCGTAGATTTTTTCTGTAATCACGCTGGTCCCTTGTGCCGTCGCAAGCAGGGCCATGAATGGAGCTTGTAAATCTGTTGGAAAGCCGGGAAAGGGTTGCGTGGTGATATCAATTCCACGAATCACGCCAGGGCTGATCACGATGCCGTCACCGTCGATCTCAAGGGTGCAGCCGCAGTCTTTCAACTTCTGAAGCACCGCACTGAGATGGTCGGGAATCACGGGGGCGACGCGCAGTTTTGAGCGGGTGATGGCCGCCGCTAGTAGGAAAGTTCCAGCTTCGATGCGATCAGGAATCACGGTGTAATCGCAACCGTGCAACCGTTCGACCCCGTGAATGGTGATCGTGGGACCACCAGCGCCGCTGATGCGTGCACCCATGGCGTTGAGCAGGTTGGCTAGGTCTTGAACCTCCGGCTCTTGAGCTGCATTTTCGATCACGCTGGTGCCATCGGCCAGCGTGGCCGCCATCAGAATTGTTTCGGTGGCACCGACGCTGGGGCAGTCGAGAACAATGGAATTGCCTTTCAGTCGTCGCCGTTCTCCTGGCACCGCGGCTGTCACGACCCCATGCTCAACGGTGACGATGGCGCCGAGTGCTTTGAGACCTCGAATGTGTTCCACCACAGGACGCGCTCCGATGCGGCAACCCCCGGGTAGAGGAACTTTGGCGTGACCCATGCGCGCAAGGATTGAGCCAATGGCGAAGAAGCTGGCGCGCAGACCGTTCACAAGCTCGTAGGGCGGCTCAGCGCTGGTCAGTGTTTCGGCGTGAAGTCGAACCGTTTCCTGGCTCCGCTCGACGCCAACACCCATCGACATCAGGATCTTTGCCATCCCATCGATGTCGGTGAGGGGTGGAACGTTGCGAAGGATCAGCGGCTCTTCTGTAAGTAGAGCTGCTGTCATCAACACCAAAGCAGAATTCTTGGCTCCGCTGACGCGCAGTTCGCCCTTCAGTCTGTGCCCTCCATCAATCTCAAGATGAGGCTTGAGAATGTCTTGAGACGCGGGGGCCGCGGCTGTCATTCCTTGGGGTCCCTGGATGAATATCCATCTTGACCAGAACGTTTGAGACCGTCTAGACGGCCGGCCCTCAAAGTGGCTTTTGTAATGGGTTTGGTGCGGCGTGGCGATGTCGTATGTTTCTGGTGTCGCTTGGGCGACGCACGCCAGCGGATGTGGCGGAATTGGTAGACGCGCTAGTTTCAGGTACTAGTGGCAGCAATGTCGTGGGAGTTCAAGTCTCCCCATCCGCACTATCTTGTTGGAGTCAAGCTCCAACAACCGACCATGATTGTTCTGAAGATCTCCAACTCATCGGAGGTGGTGGCTTCCAAGGTCGGAAAGTTTTTGGAATTTCTTACACCTGACAAAATCGACCAGTCAGCTGTTGAAGATCAAGTGATTAAAAAGCTGATTGAGAACCTCGCAGCTGAAGGCATCAAGGGTGAAATTGCTGCTGTCAACGGCATGGATATTGAATCCGCTGAAATCAGCCTTCATGAAGGGTTGAAAGTGCGTAAACACGCCAGCTTCTGAAGTGAGCCCCTTGGAGGGACATCCTGCCGAGCTGATTTCCAGTCGACGCAATCCATTGATCCGGCGTCTTCGCTCTCTGGCTTCATCGTCGGGTCGACAACAGGATGGGCATCTTCTTCTGGAAGGCACCCACCAGCTCCAGGAACTGATTGCCTTGAAGGAGCAGCTCCTCGAGCCGGTCCAGGTGTTTGCGACGGCTGACTGGGTTGACTCCCATTCAGCTTTGATGGCTCGTTTATCGGGTTTCATCCGTTTGCAACCAATGACGGATGTTGCCCTTAAGGCGGCTCTTTCGACGGTGAATCCGGATGGTGTGGCGTGTCTTTTGCCGCTTGAGCTGTTGCCATCCCCAGAGCCAGCACCATCGTTTGTGTTGGCTCTTGATCGCGTGCAGGATCCAGGCAATCTCGGCACCTTGCTGCGCACCGCCCTTGGCGCCGATGTGGATCAGGTGTGGTTGGCTGCAGGTGCTGATCCCCTCGCTCCGAAAGTGCTGCGTTCGGCTGTCGGATCCGTAATGCGTTTGCCGTTCATTCGCTTTGGTCCAACCGACGACGTCGGCCTTGAACAGCTCGCGTTGCAACTGCGCCAAGCCAGGAATCGAGGCCTGCAGGTGGTGGGGACCCTGGTGCCAGACTCTGCTGCTGGTTTTCCGGTCGTTCCTTACTGGGAACTGAATTGGTGCCAACCCACGGTGCTGGTGCTCGGCAATGAGGGGTCAGGTCTGCATCCGATGCTCCAGGCCTGTTGCAGTCATGGTGTGACGCTGCCGCACAGCCCTCGTCTGGAGTCGTTGAATGTGGCAGCTGCAGCGGTTCCTCTCCTTCTGGAACGTCGACGGGCGACAATGACCGCTTCCACGCAGCACTCCGGGTGAGCGACGCCAGTTTCGACTTCGATGTGATCGTGATCGGTGCCGGTTATGGCGGTTTCGATGCGGCCAAACATGCCGCCGACCACGGTCTGAAGGTTGCGATCATCGAATCCCGAGATATGGGCGGGACCTGCGTCAACCGCGGCTGTGTTCCCTCTAAGGCCTTGCTGGCAGCGTCCGGCCGGGTTCGTGAGCTGGCCGATGCCGAGCATCTCTCCGGTTTCGGGATCCATGCGGCACCCGTGAGATTTGAGCGCCAGAAGATTGCGGACCACGCCAATGAGCTCGTGGCCACGATTCGCAGCAACCTCACCAAGACCCTGGAGCGGGCCGGTGTCACGATCATTCGTGGCAAAGGACGCTTGGCTGGTCCTCAAAAGGTTGGTGTTCGAGAAGTCAGCGGAGTGGATCGGGTGCTGACAGCCCGTGATGTGATTTTGGCGACGGGGTCTGATCCCTTCGTGCCCCCAGGGATTGAAACTGACGGTCGCAGTGTGTTCACCAGCGATGAAGCAGTGAACCTCGAGTGGCTCCCGCGTTGGATTGCCATCATCGGCAGTGGCTACATCGGCTTGGAGTTTGCCGACGTTTACACGGCCCTTGGTTGCGAGGTGACCATGATCGAGGCTCTCGATCGGGTGATGCCCACCTTCGATCCCGATATCGCCAAGTTGGCGGCCCGCAAGCTGATCGACGGCCGGGATATCGATGCGCGTTCCGGTGTGCTGGCGAAGTCAATCAAGCCCGGTGCTCCAGTGGAGATCGAGTTGGTCGACATGGAGACCCGTGAACCTGTGGAAACACTGGAGGTGGACGCGGTGCTGGTGGCGACGGGCCGCGTTCCCAGCAGCAAGGATCTCAACCTCGATGCGTTTGGCGTAGAAACCAACCGGGGCTTTGTGCCCATTGACGACCGGATGCGTGTGCTGGCCAATGGTCAGCCTGTGGACCATCTCTGGGCGGTGGGTGATGTGACCGGCAAGTTGATGCTGGCTCACACCGCTGCCGCTCAGGGAACCGTGGCGGTGGACAACATCCTTGGCCACAGCCGGGAAATTGACTACCGCAGCATCCCTGCCGCCACCTTTACCCATCCCGAGATCAGCTCGGTTGGCCTAAGTGAAGCCGATGCCAAGCAAGAGGCGGCTGATCAGGGCTTCGAGTTGGGTATTGTTCGCAGCTATTTCAAAGCCAACTCCAAAGCTCTGGCAGAGCTTGAAAGTGACGGACTGATGAAGCTGCTCTTCAACAAGGTCACTGGTGAGGTGCTTGGAGCTCATATCTACGGGCTTCATGCTGCCGATCTGATTCAGGAGGTGTCCAACGCCGTGGCTCGCCGTCAGAGCGTGCGTCAGTTGGCCACGGAGGTGCACACCCACCCCACCCTCAGTGAAGTCGTTGAAGTGGCCTACAAGCAGGCTGCCGCAGCGCTTCCCGCCGCTGCCTGAGTTCAATCCGCGTTGCTATCAGCCATGGAGATTCGTCGTCGTCCACCCAACCCCAAGGTGCAGGTGGCCCATCTCGAATATGCAATCCCACATGAGGAGAGCGAGCCCCGCAACATCCTTGAAAAGATCGTTTGGGAAAAAGATCGGGAAATCGAAACGGCCCGTCAGCGCATGCCGCTGGCGCAACTAAAAGCTCGGGTTGCTGAACTGCCTGCACCCAGGGATTTCCTTGGGGCTCTGCGCTCGGCTCCGGTGATGCCGGCCGTGATTGCCGAGGTGAAAAAAGCCAGTCCCAGCAAAGGTGTGATCCGCGAGGATTTTGATCCAGTGGCGATCGCTCGAGCCTATGCAGCCGGCGGGGCCAGCTGCCTTTCCGTGCTCACCGACAAAACCTTCTTCCAGGGTGGGTTTGAGGTGCTGATTGCAGTGCGTGAGGCTGTCGATCTGCCCCTGCTCTGCAAAGACTTCATCCTTAGCCCTCATCAGCTGTATCAAGCACGCGCTGCCGGGGCTGATGCTGCTCTGCTGATCGCTGCGATCCTCACCGATCAAGATCTGGCCTACCTCCAGAAAGTGGCCAAGGCACTGGGTCTCACGGTGTTGGTGGAAGTGCACGACGAAGAGGAGCTGGAACGGGTTCTGAACGTCGGTGAATGTCCATTGATTGGCATCAATAATCGGGATCTCACCAGTTTCGAGACGGATCTGGCCACCACTGAGCGGTTGATGGAGCGCTTCGGTGATCGACTCCGTCAGCAGGGTTCCCTGCTGGTGAGCGAATCAGGTCTTTTTGCTCGAGCCGATCTAGACCGCGTGCAGCAAGCTGGATCTGGGGCAGTGCTGGTCGGGGAAGCTCTAATGCGTCAGCCGGATGTTGAGGCGGGCTTGCGTCAGTTGATCCACGGTTAATGCAGTTGATTGGTGGTTAAAAAGCGCTGAATCATGCCCCAGGAGCCAAGGGTCACCTTCATCCCGACAAGGATGTTGAGGATGGGCAGCAACCCTCCACTGAGCACGGCTCCGTAGTTGCCGGTGGGCAGATTGACGCCCTCGAGAAGAAGCAAGCTGAGCACGATGAACAGCAGCACAGCACTTTCTTCGAGCACATCGGCGCGAATGGTTCGATAGGCCCGCATCGCTTCCGCGGATCCACCAAACAGAAGCACCAGAGCCAGCGCTGTTCCACCGGCAACTCCTGCGGCGAAGCCACCTCCAGGACTCAGGTGTCCGCGCACAGCCAGTTCAACGGCGATCAAGGTGTTCAGGATGGCGCCGATCCGGAACAGAACCACCGCAGCTTCGTCGTCGGCTGGTTTCAGCTGCTCGGCCGCCACTTCGTTGTGCAACATCTGGTGCACACCCATTGAGGCCAGCGTGAACACGATCACTTCTCCCACTGTGTCGTAAAGCCTGAGATCCAGAACAATGGGTGTCACCACATTGGGAACCCCGAATTGCTCGACCAGAGCTGTCACTGACAGTGGTCCCGGAATCACCTGCTCCATGCCTTCCACCAGACCGCATCCGGCGTTGATCAGCGTGATCGCAAAACCAATCAGTGCAAGCAATGGCACGAAATAACGAATCATTGGCTTTTCAGCGAGGGATCCAAAACAAGATTCATGGCTTGAGCCGTCTTGGCATCTCGGGCCCTGAGTGCGTCCAGCAAGGAACGGTGTCGAATGCGAATGGTGGGGTGTTGGTTCGTTTCGCAGACCCAGGTGGCATGCAGATCTCCGTTGTCTTCAGCCGGGGCTAAATCGACCAGCTCGAGTTGCAGCCCCACTGTTGTGAGCAAGCGTTTGAGTTGTTCCTCCTGCTCCTGTGGCATTGGCATCTGTGGATCGTGCAGAAGCCGGAATGTGGTGGTGTGCTTGATCGCGACGGCATACAGAAGGGTGGACAACAAGGTGCCGACAAGGGCTTCGGTGAGTGCTACGTCGACAGCGCCGTAGGTGGCAAATAGCAGTGCTGCGAAACCGCCCAGCGCGCTCCGCAGCACCAAGGCTTTCCACGGGTCGTTGCAGCGCACCAGTGCCAGGCCGATCAGGGGGATGCCTATCAGAGGGGGCAAGACATAGGTCGGGGTCATCGGACCGCCTCCTCATGCAGAACGTCGGTTTGCGGATCCGTTGCTTTCTCGGCCGCCAGTCGGCTCAGCACGATGCTGAAAGTGGAGTTCCAAAGCACCAAGCTGATCAGACTGAGCAGCAGCAACGGCCATTCACGACTCCTGAGCAGCAGCAGGCCGCTCACAATCAACAGCGATCCGATCGTGTCGGCAACCGTGAGGGCATGCAGTCGGAAAAAGATTGATCGCTGCAGCAGCAGAGGCAGTGTTCCCCAAAACCACAGCAGAATGCCGACGCTTACAAGGCACCAGGCCAAGATCGGCAGCACAGGCGTTGAAAGCAGAACATTCATGGCGTGTCTCCTGCCCAACGAGCCAAGAGCACAAGGCCGGCATCTCCACTGATCAGGGTCACCACAGCAACCAGACCCAGCATCCAGTCATCTCGGATGACGGAGAGCACAAGAAGAATCACGGGCAGGCGCACCGACAGACTTCCCAGGCACGCGATCCTCGACATGCGGCAACCGGTTTGGATCAGTGCCAGCATTGCCAGCAGTGCGGCCACTTCCATCAGATCGAGAGCAAGGTCGGAGGCTGTCATGACACTTTCTCCAAGTGGGTTCGCACTGACTCGCTGGTGGTTTTCAGCACGAGTGTTTTCGGTGTGAAGGAGACCATTACCAACCAGCTGAAGCGGAGCAGTGGATCGCGTCCGGTCCATTCAGGCCATGGGTCGTCCTGCACATGAGGCCTGCTCCGCAGGCCTTGGAGCGGGAGTGATAAGCCTTCCTTGAGACCTTGAATCGTGGTGACTGGAACCATCCGGAGCATGGCTACCAAGTTGCTGCGGTTGGTTTTGCGTTGGTTCAATGGCGGCAGCAGCAGGGCAATGCTTAGACCGATCAGCACATTGAGCGTGCTGAGGCTGGAGGTGAGCAGAAGCCAGGCCGCCAGGATTGCGGCGATTTGAATTGGGCTGGCGGTTCGCTTCATGGCAGGGAGACCCCCATCGCAAGCTTGTTGCTGATCACCATTCCGATCAGCAAGGTGAGTCCGGTCGCCACCACGAGGGCTTGGAAATTCTCTAGGTCTGGAGGCGTCCATCCGCGTAGTGCTGGACGCACTGAGCGTTCACTGAGCACAGCCAGGCCAAGCAAAAGTGCAATTTTCAAAAGAGGCTCTCCACTGAAACCAAGGGGTTGATCCAGCGCTGCAGGGAGGATGTACAGCGTTCCGCACAACAACCAGATGCCCGTGACGGGAGCGGCACGAACATCACGGGGTTGGGGTGAAGGTTGCGCTGGTTGGCTTGACCAGCGATCCGGCAGCAGTTTCACCAACACAAGAGCTGTGATCAGGCCAAGCCAGCCCACCACAGCTGCGACCGGTGTCGGTAATGCTTCAACGAGGGCTTCTTTGGCGCCGTAGCCAAGACTGATCGGCAGACCGATCAGTGAGAGGCCTGCGAGCAGCATCGGCCACCCGACCTTGGCTGGGATGTGCTGTTGTTGCAGGGATCGAATGGAGCGAGTGGGGAGTCCGCTCACACCAAGAAACAGCGCGGCCTTGCCGAGACCGTGCGCCAGGGCATAGAGGCCCGACGCCGCTGGAAGCAGAAGCGCGAACCCCATTTGTGAAACCGTGCTCCAGGCCAGCAGGCGCTTGATGTCATCTTGCACAAAGGCCCCCACACCGCCGATGACCACACTCAACAGGCCAAGAATCAGCATCAGTTGAGCTGCTTGAGCATTGATTAGGCCCAAACGGCTGAGAGGGGCGATTCCAGCTGTCACAACACTTCCAGACAGGAGCGCTGACATGTCTGCAGAGATGCCGGCATGGGTTTTGGGAAGCCAAAACCCAGGAAGGAAGGCTTCGGATTTGATCAACAAACCCACGACCATCATCACGATCGCCACTCCAGGAGCTCCTGCCGCAGAGTCGATGGCAAAGGATCCCGATGCGGAATAGACGATCAGAACCCCTAGGAGGAACAGTTGCATCGCCAGGTCGCCAAGCAACAGGTAGCGGAACGCGACCCAGAGGCTGGCTCGATGGCTGAGATCCACCATCAATAGAAAACTGACGATGGAGATCAGCTCGATCGCCACGTAGATGCTGACCAGGTCGGCTGCGAGATAGATCGAGTTGAGGGCTCCATGTAGTACCAGCAGCAGGATCACCCGCAGGTGACTGCTGTGTTGCCGAGGCTCTTGCAAAGCGATGGCCAGCAGCACCAGGGCATTCAGCAGCACAAATGGCAGTTGTGGTGCATCGAGCTGCAGGGTGACCGCCGGGTTCACACTGATGGTGAGAGGCAACAGGGAGGCTTGGGGTCCTAGAAAGCTGGCGGCGACCACCAGGCTCAGGGTGGGCATTGCGAACAACACAAGCCTCTCGAGCTTTGGTCTCAGTGCAGCTAGAAAGGCAGCGATAGCTGGAAGCAGTAGCCATCCAAGAATCAGGCTGGCGGCGGTCATGGTCCTGTGACCTCGCTGTCGAAGTCATCGACGCGCAGCAGCGGATGCTCCCGGGCCATGTGCCGCAGCAGCACGAGCGCCAGTGCTTCTACGGAGAACCCGATCACGATTGCGGTGAGAATCACCCCCTGGGGAAATGGATCGGAGATGAAGGCTGAAACTTTGTTCTGATCGCTGATGATCGGCGGCACCAGGCCGGTGCGGGAGGCCACCACGATGAACAAGGTGATCACACCGGTCGCAGCCACGTCGATGGAAAACAATTTGGTCAGCAGGCTTTGGCGCAGTGCAAAACCGCTGAGGCCAATCAGGCAGGTGATCAGTGCTGCGGCGACCGGAGCAATGGGTGACAGTTCCATTACCGTCTCCTCTGCAGGGATGATCGTATGGCAGCACTCGCTTTGAATTGGCTTGGATCGAAGGATCAGGCCACGAGCGCTTTGACTTCTCCGATCAGGCAGTCCACCGCTACCGGTCCGAAGTGCCGACTGTCGGTGCTCTCCAGTGGATTGTCACCGCGTAGCTCAAGCTGCTGATTCGTGCTGCCAAACAGGCGTTTGGTCATGATCAACCCAGGGTTCGTGGGATGCCTGCAGACGACGACCGATCCGATCTGGGGGAGCGGTTGACCTTGGCGATGTGGCTTCACCAGTAGTCGCTGCCCTGGTTTCAGCCCTGGGAGCATCGAGGGGCCCTGCACTTCAAACAGGCGTCGTCGTCCTAAAAAAAACAGCAGCAGATCCATTGGACCTGCTGCTGGGAGTGATGGATTCACCTCAAAAGGCGGATGTTCAGGATGCGGTCACCCAGGCGTCGTTGCGGCCCTTGGACTGCCAGAACATGCCGTGGATTTTCTGGACAGAGGCCATCAGCTCTTCTGCTTTGGCTTGATCGACGTTCACCTTGCAGGCGCTGCAGAGCTTGGCTGCTTTCCAGAAGGTGTCGTGCAGATCCGGGAAGGTGGCGAGGTGCTCAGGCTTGAAGTAGTCGGTCCAAAGGATCATCAGCTCCTTCTTGGCCTTGGTGGCTTCCTCTTCCTTGATCGCGACGTAACGCGAGAAGGTGTTGTTGTAGGTCGCCAATGCAGCGGCATCACCGGCTGCGGGAGCCTCCATGCCCTTGAGTTTCTTGGTCATGGACAGAACGGCTTCCGCTGCCACGCGAGCGGAGGCCGGGTCGTAGACGCCACAAGGGCCGTCACAGTGGGCCTGAGCTGCCTCAGCAGGCAGGGATTGGAAGAGGGCTGAAAGTGCCGTGCGGAACATTCGAATGGATCGTCAACTGCCGTGAATACACCCTAACTGTCGCTCAAGACTTGATGTCTAGGAGCTCGACGTCAAAGATCAGAGTGGCGTTGGGGGGAATCACACCACCGGCTCCGCGTGCGCCGTAGCCAAGGTCTGGGGGAATCACCAGCTTGCGCTTGCCTCCTACTTTCATCCCTTGAACACCTTCGTCCCAGCCCTTGATCACGCGGCCTGCACCCAGAGGGAAGCTGAAAGGCTTGCCACGGTCGTAGCTGGCATCAAATTGCGTGCCGTCTTCGAGCGTGCCGCGGTAGTGCACTACAACGGTCTGTCCGGCGGTTGCCTCAGCGCCGTCACCGATCTCAAGATCAGTGATGCGCAGGCCGCTGGCGGTGAGTTGTGACTTCTCAGCATCCATGGGGCCGCCGAGCGCAGAAGCATCGGCCTGGTTGGAGTCGGGTGCCATGGCGAAAAGGGTGGGGTTGCTTTCTTCAGGATCCAGCTCCATGGGGCTGGAGCTGGTGTTCAGATCGGCGGTCTGGACCGCTGCCGATTGCGCGGTTGGTGCCGGTGCAGCCGCCATGACGGTGGAGGGAGCCACGATTTGGCTCACGAGGGCCACCAGTAGGCAGGCAATGCAGACGGCGGAACTGATCAGGATTTCGCGCACTGAAGGTCTGTTCGTTCAGTTCAATTCTGGCAGGTTCATTCCTGACGCTCCCGTTGGCGCAGTTGCTGCTCTAGCCGGTCGATCCGTCCACGGAGTTCATCCAGTTCTTTCTGGCTGGCGAGTCCGAGATCCTGGAGAAGATTGTCGCGATTCCTCTCCAAGTTGCGCCCCATCTGCTCTTCCAGCTCAGGGGTTTCGCCGCGCAGTGCCTTTAAGACGTCATCCACCAGGGCCGAAGCATGGGTGGCATCCAGGCGACCACTGCGCACCCAGTCCTGGGTCACATCACGGAGGCGATCGGCCACCAGCGTGGTGGTTCCCAGGCCGCGGAGCAGCAACTGTTGCAAGGGATTGGCGGTCTCCATCGCGGATCGCGGTTCAGTCTCAGTTCAGGATGACGGGATCCAATGGGGCTGACCATGGGCAATGACCGATCCCTGCTGCTGCAGGGACTTGCCGGTGGTGTTCTGGCTGGCCTGGGTCTGTGCTTGTCAGGTCCCTGGTGGATGCTCCCTGCTCTGGCTTTGCTGTGGTCGTCGGCGCGCTCACCATGGGCAGCAGCGCTCTGGGGTGGATCGGCTGTCGCCATCAGCCATCGCTGGCTGCTGGCGCTTCACCCCCTCACCTGGCTGGGGGTGCCGGACCCGCTCAGCCTCCCTTTGGCGATGGCGGTGTGGCTGATCTGCGCTCTGGCTGCCGCTTTGCTGACAGGCGTCTGGAGTGTTGTCGGTCGTTGCCTGCCATGTGCTGGCACCTGCCGGCATGCCCTGGTGCTGTCGTTGGTCTGGGGGCTGACGGAAACGCTGCTGGCCCGGGCACCTCTCTTTTGGATTGGAGTGGGCGGCAGCGTGCTTCCCGGAGATCCCTGGCTGGCAGGTCTGTCTCGCTGGGTTGGTGCCGGCGGCTTGGCGACGGTGCAGTTGATCCTGGGGTGGGGGCTCTGGAAGCTTTGGCTGTTCTCTAGGTCGGAGAGTGGAACGTCGTGGCGGCTGTTGACCCTGTCTGTGTTGGGCCTTGTGGTGGTGCATGCCCTTGGCGCTCTGGCACTGATCGAAGGCGCTCCCTCGCTGCGTACGCGTGAGGTCATCCCCTTGGCTCTTTGGCAGCCAGCGATTCCCACGCGCGAGAAATTCAGTGATCGCCGTCAGGCGGAGTTGCCTATGCGGTTGCGCGAGGCCGAGGATCACTCGATGCGTGCTGGTGCCCAGTTGCTTTTGGCGCCGGAAGGGACGCTGCCCTTAGATCGCCGTCGCTTCAACGACAGCGCTTTGCCTGTGATTAGCGGAGGCTTTCGCTGGGTGGCCGGACAGCAACGCAGTGCGCTCCTCCTGCTCGACCCCCAGAACTCAGGCCCGCCCAAAGCAATCGACAAGCACCGGTTGGTCCCATTAGGGGAGTGGATGCCCGCATGGCCTGGACTGAGCGGACTCTCGGCTGTTGGTGGCCTGGAGGCGGGGTCTGCCTCCAGGCTGTGGCGGTGGGGCGGTCCTCCTGCAGCGGTAGCCATCTGCTACGAGATCAGCAATGGCACGGCCTTAGCTCGTGCGGTGGCTGACGGGGGGCAGTGGATCCTGGCCGCGGCAAACCTGGACCCCTATCCGCCACTGTTGCAGCGTCAGTTTCTGTCCCTCGCTGCGCTGCGCAGTCTGGAAACCGCACGACCGGTGGCCTCTGTTGCTAACACCGGGCCCACAGCCATGTTGACGCCACACGGCCAGTTGTCGGCCTCCCTGGCCTCGATGCGTCCTGGCTTGCTTCAGACCACGTTGCGACCCGCTGATGGTCATACGTTCTATGTGCTCTGGCGTGAGTGGCCTCTGTGGTGGGCCCTGCTGGCCGCCGGGCTGGCCTTGTTTAAAACGAGCTCTGGATCAGGCCTCCGCCCAGCACTACTTCGCCGTCGTAAAACACCGCCGCCTGACCGGGTGTGATCGAGAACTGCGGGTCAGCAAAGGTGAGGCGGCAGCGATGGGGGCGACCTCCGGCGCGATCCGTCTCGGAGGGATCCATGGAGGTGAGCTGGGCCAGGACGGGCGCGCTGCGGTAGCGCACCTGAACCTCCACCGCGAGGCTTTGGCCTGGCTCAGGGGGGGGCATTGAGATCCAGTTGACGGCACCCACCTCACAGCCGTTGCGACCGGCTTCGGCGCGTGGGGCCACGATCACGCGATTCATCGCTGCATCCAGACGGATGACATGTAGCGGTTCGCTCCAGGCCACACCCAGTCCTTTGCGCTGCCCGATGGTGAAGTGCTCAATTCCATCGTGTTCGCCCACGACGGAGCCGTCTTGCAGCACAATTTCTCCCTGCCGAGGTGGCAGGTAGGCATCCAAGAAGGCCCGCATTGAGCCGTGGTGATCGGCGAGACAAAGGTCCTGACTTTCAGGCTTTTTAGCGGTGCGCAGTCCATGGCGCCCTGCCTCGAGCCGAGTGTCGGGTTTGGTGAGTTCCCCGAGGGGAAACACCACGCGTGAGAGCACGTCCTGGTTCAGGTCGTAGAGGAAATAGCTCTGGTCTTTGCGGCTGTCGAGACCGCGCAGTAGCTTCCAACGCCCACCGGTTTCATCCAGTCGGATCCGGGCGTAATGGCCGGTAGCCACGCGTTCCAGGCCCCGTTCTTGGCGTGCCCAATCGAGCATGGGGCCGAATTTCACCGCCCGATTGCAACGAGAACAGGGCAGTGGCGTAATGCCGGCCTGATAGCCCTCGATCAAGCCATCCACGATCTCGCGCACGAAGGTGTCGCGTGAATCAACGACGTGATGGGGAACGCCCAGCTGCTCACAGATGCCGGCGGCATCCACCAGCCCTTCTGCACAGCAGGCACCCTTGCCGCTCATCAGCCAAAGCGTGACCCCCTCCACCTCCCAGCCGGCTTCCACCAGCAACGCGGCTGTGAGGGAGCTGTCGACGCCGCCCGACAAACCCACGGCCACCCGATGTTCGCCGGGCCAGGCCTGCAGGCGTTCCAACGCCTGGGCTCCGGCTGGTGTGGCAGCAGTGCTGGATGACGCGGCCGTCATGGAGGGTCGGGCGTGAACGGGCTTCTCTTTCCATAGTGAGGTCCCATGGGACCTGGCAGTGCTCTGGCCACCCGCCGATGCCGACCATCTTCTGGTCACTGCTGACCAGATGCTTGCGCTGGAGCAGCAATGGCTGGCTAGTGGTCTTCCCGTGGCTGCCTTGATGGAAACCGTGGGTCAGCGCATGGCTGACTGGTGTTTGAAGCGACCGGAACGGTTGCATCACGGTGTGCTGGTGCTCGTCGGTCCTGGCCATAACGGTGGCGATGGCTTGGTGCTGGGCCGCAAGTTGCTGGAGGCCGGCGTGGCGGTGCGTGTCTGGGCACCAATGACCTTGCGTCAATCACTCACACAGGAGCACTGGCGACATCTTCTCTGGCTTGGGGTGTCGTCGCTGACGTCACCTCCTGAACCGAATGATCCAGCCCTCTGGATCGATGCCTTGTTCGGTCTTGGTCAGAGGCGGCCTCTTCCTGCGGACCTGGTCGATTTGCTGCAGCGTCGCCACCTGCAAGCCCCGCACCAGTTGATCAGCCTTGATCTTCCAGCCGGGCTGCATTCTGACTCCGGTCGTGCCATTGAGGGAGGGGCTGCCAGGGCTTCCGACACGCTCTGCGTTGGCTTGATCAAGCGCGGACTCGTTCAAGATGTGGCCCTGGCCCATGTGGGTGCCCTACATCGCATTGATCCAGGTGTTCCCAATCGCTTGTGTGCAGCGTTGTCGACACCGCTGATGCGGCGCCTGATAGCCGATGACCTGGCAACGCTGCCCAGGCCTGTTGAGTCATCCACGGCGATGAAATATCAGCGGGGGAGGCTGCTGCTGATCGCTGGCAGTGATCGCTATCGCGGAGCAGCCCTTCTGGCGCTGCAGGGCGCGCTGGCCAGTGGTACTGGAAGCGTTGAGGCCTGCGTTCCAGCTGCAGTGGCAGACCGTCTCTGGCAGCTTGTACCGGAAGTAGTCCTTGGCGGGGCTTTGCCGTCTGACGCCGCCGGAGCTTTGGTTTGGGGCCCTGCAATCGAGGCACGGGATCTCTCCAGGCTTGATGCGCTCCTGATCGGACCTGGTTGGGGCCAGAGCGAGGACCCATGGGATTCATGGTCGGAACCGCTTGTGGATTTCCGGGGATTGCTGGTGATCGACGCGGATGGTCTTAATCAGCTGGCGGTGTCGCGTGAGGGTTGGCGCTGGCTGTTGAAGCGTTCAGGTCCGACCTGGATCACCCCCCATGCCGGCGAATTCGCCCGTCTGTTTCCCGGCTGTCACGGGGAGACACTGCCTGAGCAAGCTGCAGCGGCCGCCGTGCTCTCGGGAGTTGTGGTGTTGTTGAAAGGTGCGCACAGCGTTGTGGCGGCTCCATCCGGTGAGGTGTGGCAGCTAACAGGCACAGACCCTGAGGCGGCTCGCACCGGTTTTGGCGACCTGCTGGCGGGGCATGCCGCAGGCTGGGGGGCGCGGTGTCTGGCAGCGGCAGGTTCCGTGCATGCCGCCGATCTCGCGGCATCGGCCCTCATGCATGCGCAGTCAGCCAAACAATGTGATCAGGGCAGTAGCGCTGCATCGGTGGCCCTTCAGTTGGCTGCGATGACACGGAAAATGTCGCGTCTTTGACAGAAAACGAGAGCAATGTTCATGTTTCAAGATTTTAGCTGTGATCTTTGGGGTTTTGTGTCGTTTTCCACGCATGAATCTGAAGGGTTGCTGAAAACACATCGCCGATAGAGAAATTCATAGGAAAGTCTCCTCACAGCAGACATTCATCCCCATGGTCTCAGCGGCAGCAGGGGTTTCTGAAACCCAAAGACGAAGAAGTAGTGACCCGATCAGTTGGTATCTCGCCACGATCGGTCGGATTCCTTTATTGACTCCCGCTGAGGAGATTGAGCTGGGCAATCAGGTCCAAAAATTGATGCAGCTCACTGAAGACGGAACGATTCCCTCGGATAGTGAAACCTTCACTGGTCCACAGCGGCGCATGATTCGCGTCGGTTTGCGTGCCAAGCAACGCATGATGAAGGCCAATCTCAGGCTTGTTGTCAGTGTCGCCAAGAAATATCAAGGCAAAGGACTTGAACTTCTTGATTTGATCCAAGAAGGTTCTCTTGGTCTTGAACGAGCAGTGGAAAAATTTGATCCAACCCGTGGTTACAAATTTTCCACTTATGCCTTCTGGTGGATTCGTCAGAGCATGACTCGCGCGATTGCTTGTCAGTCACGAACCATTCGTTTGCCAGTGCACTTGAGTGAACGTCTCACCACAATCCGCAAGGTGAGTCTTGATTTGGCTCACAAACTCGGCGCGATGCCCAGTCGTATCGAAATTGCCGAAGCAATGGATATGCCTGTTGAGGAGCTCGACTCCCTGCTTCGTCAGGCACTTACCACCAGTAGCTTGGATGCGCCTGTGAATGGTGAGGAAGGTCGCAGTTTCTTGGGCGATCTGATTGCTGATTCCTCGCTTGGCGAACCGCTCGACAAGGTGGAGCAACGCATCCATCACGAGCAGCTCGGACGCTGGATGAGCCATCTCAGCGAACAGGAGCAGCACGTGCTTACCTTGCGATTTGGTCTCAACGGGAATGAGCGCCACACCCTGGCCGAGATCGGCCGGTTGTTGGAAGTCTCCCGTGAGCGTGTTCGTCAGGTCGAGCTGAAGGCTTTGCGGAAGCTTCGTAACCTCACGCGTCGCGTCGCTCCCAGCTTCTGATCCTCCAGACTCTCGGGGCTGACGCGAACCGTTGAAGCCCCCGCTCGTTTATCACAAGGCCTACAGCGCACCGCTTCCGAGCACCCATCGGTTTCCGATGGCCAAGTTCAAACAGCTGGATGCCTGTTTGCGCGAGATGGGTTTGGCGAGTGATGGGCAGATGCACCAACCATTGCCTGTGCCGCGACGTTGGTTGGAATTGGTGCACTCGAGGCGGTATCACCAGGCTTTTGCTCGCGACCAGCTCGACCGTCAGGCTCAGCGGAGGATTGGTCTGCCCGCTACAACGCCTCTGGTGCAGCGCACCTGGCTTGCTGTTGGCGGCACATTGCTTACGGCCCGCCTGGCTCTTAGGCATGGTGTGGCCTGCCATTTGGCCGGTGGAACCCATCATGCCTTCCCTGACTTCGGCAGTGGGTTCTGCATCTTCAACGACCTTGCGATCACGGCGCGCGTGCTTCTGGAGCAGGAGGGTCTGCAACGCCTCTTGGTTGTGGACCTTGATGTTCATCAAGGCGATGCCACCGCTTTGATTTTTCAGGGCGATGCAAGGGTGTTCACGTTTTCAGCCCATGCGGCGTCGAACTTTCCTGCCCGCAAGCAAGTCAGTGACATGGATTTGCCCTTCAATGATGGGGTGGGGGATCAGGACTATCTCTCGCAGGTGGGTGAGTGTCTCCCCGCACTTCTCGACAGATTGCAGCCTCAGTTAGTTCTCTACAACGCTGGTGTTGATCCTCATCAGGAAGATCGACTAGGTCGCCTCTGCCTGAGTGATTTCGGCCTGTTGCAGCGCGATCATCTGGTGTTGGATGCCTGCCTGCGCCGGGGCATTCCGATTGCCACCGTGATCGGGGGTGGTTACGACTCCATGACGCCCCTGGTCAAGCGTCATGCGCTGGTGTTTCGTGCTGCAGCTGACCAGGCCCGTTTGCACGGACTCTGATCGGGTTGGCTGGTTGTGTTGGTGTCGAGGCTGAGCGCTAGCTCAGTCTTCCGCCCAGATGTATTTGGTGAGCTCTGATCCGTCGGGCTCGGGTGCACTCAGAGCAAAGTCAACGCAATCCTGAACTTCGGCGTCGATTTCTTTCTCGATCGCTCGCAAATCATCTGCGCTGACCAGGCCAGCACCGACGAGATCGCGCTCCAGCGCTTTCAAGGGGTCGCGCTTGGCCCAAAACTGTTTCTCCTCTTCGGCACGCAGCTCATCGGGATCAGCCAGGGAGTGGCCGCGGAAGCGATAGGTGAGGCACTCGAGCACGGTGGGGCCTTCACCGGCCCGGGCCCGTTCGATGGCCCGCTGAGCCGCAGCGCGCACCGCCAGCACATCCATGCCGTCAACTTCCTCGCCCGCCATGCCGAAGGCACCGGCCTTGCGCCAGATCTCAGGATCACTGGTGGCTCGGTCGTGGGCCATGCCGATGGCCCACTTGTTGTTCTCCACCACAAAGATGATCGGCAGCTTCCAGAGCTGCGCCATGTTCAGGCACTCGAAGAACTGACCGTTGTTGCAGGTTCCATCCCCGAAAAAGGCTGCGGTGACGGCATTGCTGGTGGAATCACCTAGGGCGTCACGCTTGTAGCGGCTTGTGAAGGCTGAGCCGAGGGCCACCGGGATTCCTTCGCCGATGAAGGCAAATCCTCCGAGCAGGTGATGCTCTTTGGAGAACAGGTGCATGGAGCCACCGCGGCCCTTGCTGCATCCAGTCGCTTTGCCAAACAGCTCGCTCATCACCTCGCGGGCCGGAACGCCAGCGCTCAAGGCGTGAACGTGGTCGCGATAGGTGCTGCAGAACCAGTCGTGTTGGCGTTTCATCGCACCGATGACGCCGGTGCTCACAGCTTCCTGACCGTTGTAGAGGTGCACGAAGCCAAACATCTTGCCGCGGTAGTACATCTCCGCGCATTTGTCTTCGAAGCGCCGGCCGAGGGTCATGTCGCGGTAGAGCGCCAGACCTGTCTCCCGATCCACGCTGGCCCGCTGGGATGTCACCAGGGTTGAGAGCCGTTCTGCGTGCGCTCCGAGCAGTGAGGTTCCCGCAGCAGTTGCGCCCTGTGCATCCATGCCCATTGCGATGTCCTGGCCCATGGCACCACCTGTTTGACCACAGACTTTAAGGGTCGATGGCGGATCGATGGGCAAAATCCCTGACACTGCCTACAGTCTGCTGCCAATAGCTGCGCTGCTGGTGGACCTTCCCATCGACCATTTCCGCTTGTTGGGAGTTAGTCCGGCTGCCGAGCCCGAGGCTGTGCTTCGAACACTTCAGTTGAGGTTGGATCGATGTCCAGATCAAGGGTTCACCCATGAAGCCCTGAGTCAGCGAGCTGAGCTTTTACGTCTGTCAGCGGACTTGCTGACCGATCCGGTCCGGCGGCGTGAGTATGAAGCGGCGCTAATGGAGCTGGGCCAAGACAATCCGGTTGAAACGGCTGGTCTTGAGCTGGCTTTCAATCGGGAGGTCGCAGGCCTGATTCTGCTTTGGGAAGCCCATGCACCGCATGAAGCCTTCCAGCTCGCTCGTCAGGCGCTGCAACCTCCGCAGGCTCCAGCGCTGGGAAGTGGTCGTGAGTCGGATCTGTCGTTGTTGGCGGCATTGGCCTGTCGTGATGCTGCGCGTCAGGATCAAGAGCAGCGTCGCTACGAGTCGGCAGCGAATCTTCTGCAAGACGGCGAGCAGCTGTTGCAGCGTATGGGCAAGCTTCCTGATCAGAGGCTTGCTTTGGAGACTGACCTCTCCCAGCTTCTCCCCTTCAGAATCCTTGATCTGCTCAGCCGGGATCTGGCTGAACAATCCTCTCGCCGCGAAGGTTTGGCGATGTTGGAGGAGTTCATCCGCGTCCGCGGAGGGCTCGAAGGCATTGGTCTCGAGGGCAGGGCGGCGACGGATCTGCCTGCAGGCATGGATCAGGGGGCCTTCGAGCTGTTTTTCCAGCAGATCCGCCGTTTCCTGACGGTTCAAGAGCAGGTGGATCTTTACGGCAGACTTCAGCAGGCCGGCTCTGTTGATGCTTCGTTCCTGCTGGCGATGGCTCTGGCGGCTGCAGGTTTCACCCAGCGCAAGCCTGAGCGCATTCAGGACGCGCGTCAGCGTCTCCAAGAACTGGTGCTCGAAGGGCTCGACACCAAGCCATTGCTGGGCTGCCTTGATCTTCTGCTCGGTGACGTGGATCAGGCTGAACGCCATTTCGCGGCCAGCACCGATCCGGAATTGCAGGCCTGGATGCTGGAACATCCCGGCGACACCCTGGCCTCTCTCTGTGAGTACTGCCGCACCTGGTTGGCGCGTGATGTGCTTCCCGGCTACCGGGATGTGGATGCCGAGGTGGTCGACCTAGAGACCTGGTTTGCCGATCGCGATGTGCAGGCGTTTGTAGAACGTCTCGAGCGTCAGCAGACCCGCCAGGACGCTCGCAAGGGCGACGTCAATGATTGGTTGCTGGGAGATGCTTCGCCGTTCTCTCGCGATCCCGATGGAACTCTTCCGCCGTCCTCGCCGGATTCAGATCCGGCGCTGGGCTCCCTCTCGCCTCCAGCTGATGAGCAGGAAGCGGCATTCGGGAACTTTCAATGGCCCTCCATCCCTCGTCTATCGGTGCCACGGCTGTCAGTGCCACAGCTTTCGATGCCGACTCTCCAGAGGCCTGAACTGCTTCGTTCGGGCCGCGCTGCCTGGGTTGGTTCTGGAGCCTTTGTCGTGCTGGTGCTGGTGATCGGTGGCTTCAGCCTGGTGGGTCTGCGACGGGATGCGGAACAGCCCATTGCAACGGAAGAGGTTGCTGCAACATCCATTGAGCCACCTGTCTCAGAAGTGAAGGTGGAGGAAGACGCTCAGGCCGTGCTGACAGCTCCTCCTGCTCAAGCGGAGGATCCATCTCTGCGGGCGGAGACGCCCTCCAAAGCGGAGTTGGAAGCCTTGCTGCAAGCTTGGCTGGATCGCAAATCCATCGTTTTAAGCGGCGCTGGCTCGGCCCCTGAGCTGCTGAAACCGATTGCCCGGGCTGGGTTGATCACCCAGGTGAACCGTCAGAGAGCTGCCGATCAGGCGGCTGGTGTGACCCAGAAGGTGGAGGCCAACATCGATTTCATGCGTGTTGTTAGCCGAAAGCCTCGGCGCATCGAGCTGCGTGCGGATGTTGAGTACCGCGATGAAACCTTGAACGCAGCAGGTGCCGTGGTGAAACGCACCAAGCAGCAATCCTTGAAGCGCACCTACATCCTTGGACGCGAAGACGGCAGATGGCTTTTGCTCGACTTCAGGCCTGGATGATGTTCGTGATCCCCAGCTGGATTCAGCCCTCTCGGCCCAGCCACTTTTACGATCGTTGATCTGAAACCGATCACCCGACGATGTTCGACGAGCTGTCAGCCCGCTTTGAAGACGCCGTCAAGGGGCTGAAAGGTGAGGACAAGATCAGCGAAACCAACGTTGAGGGTGCGCTGAAAGACGTCAGGCGCGCCCTGCTTGAGGCCGATGTCAGCCTTCCTGTGGTGAAGGACTTCGTGGCTGAGGTCAGGGAAAAAGCCGTTGGCGCCGAGGTGGTGCGCGGTGTGAGCCCTGACCAGAAGTTCATCCAGGTTGTGCATGAGCAGCTAGTGGACGTCATGGGGGGGGACAACGCGCCTCTGGCTAAGGCTGCCGAAGCTCCCACCGTTGTGTTGATGGCTGGCCTCCAGGGCGCCGGTAAAACCACGGCCACCGCAAAGCTTGGACTGCATCTGAAGGATCAAGGACGCCGTGCCTTGATGGTGGGTGCCGATGTCTACCGACCAGCCGCCATCGAGCAGCTGAAAACGCTCGGTGCTCAGATTGATGTGGAGGTGTTCAGCCTCGGTGCTGAGGCCAAGCCGGAAGACATTGCGGCCGCTGGTCTGGCCAAGGCGAAAGAGGAAGGGTTCGACACGCTGCTGGTCGACACCGCCGGTCGCCTCCAGATCGACACCGACATGATGGAGGAGATGGTGCGGATCCGCACCGCTGTGCAGCCCGATGAGGTGCTGCTGGTGGTGGATTCGATGATCGGCCAGGAAGCGGCCGAACTCACCCGCGCCTTCCACGACCAGGTGGGGATCACCGGAGCGGTGCTCACCAAGCTTGATGGTGATTCCCGCGGCGGTGCCGCCCTCTCGATCCGCAAGGTGAGCGGTCAGCCGATCAAGTTCATTGGCACCGGCGAGAAGGTGGAGGCCCTGCAGCCCTTCCATCCCGAACGGATGGCTAGTCGCATCCTCGGCATGGGTGATGTGCTGACGCTGGTGGAGAAGGCCCAGAAGGAGGTCGAACTCGCCGACGTCGAAAAGATGCAGAAGAAGCTGCAGGAGGCGACGTTTGACTTCTCCGATTTCGTGCAGCAGATGCGCTTGATCAAGCGCATGGGCTCCCTGGGCGGTTTGATGAAAATGATCCCGGGCATGAACAAGATCGATGACGGCATGCTCAAGCAGGGCGAGCAGCAGCTGAAGAAGATTGAAGCGATGATCGGTTCGATGACCCAGAAGGAGCGGGAGAATCCCGACCTGCTGGCGAGTGAGCCCTCCCGTCGTCGTCGCATTGCGAAAGGCAGCGGCCACCAGCCCGCGGATGTCGACAAGGTGCTTGCCGATTTTCAGAAGATGCGTGGCTTTATGCAGCAGATGACGAAGGGCGGCATGCCTGGGATGGGGGGGATGCCAGGCATGGGCGGTTTCCCAGGCATGGGGGGGATGCCTGGGATGGGCGGGATGCCTGGGATGCCTGGTGGAATGCCGGGAGGTATGCCTGCAGGTCGTGGCGGGCGTGGGGGTGGAGCACCTCGTCGTCAGCGCCCGGTCAAGAAGAAGAAAGGGTTTGGAGAGCTCTGATCCGGCGGCAAGGTAAGTTGGTTGTTTGGCGCGACTGTCAGCTGCGCCGAATTGTTCCAATCACCAGCCAGCGCCACGATGATCAAGCTCCGCCTGAAGCGGTTCGGTAAGAAGCGGGAAGCCAGCTTCCGTCTCGTGGCCTGCAATAGCACCTCGCGCCGAGACGGTCGTCCTCTGCAAGAGCTCGGGTACTACAACCCCCGCACCAAAGAGACTCGTCTGGACGCTGAAGCCCTGCGTGAGCGCCTCAGCCAGGGTGCTCAGCCCACCGATGTCGTGCGCACCCTGCTCGAGAAGGGTGGTCTGATCGAGAAGACCACGCGTCCTGCCGAGACCGTCGGAAAGGCTAAGCAGGCTGCTAAGCGCGAGGCTGATGCCAAGCAGGCCGCCAAGGAAGCTGCAGAAGCCAAAGCTGCTGCTGAAGCCGAAGCCAAGGCAGCTGCTGAACAGCCTGCATCAGACGAAGCCGCTGCTGAAGGCTGATCGACAGCATGTCCGAAGCCGCCTCAATCGGTCGCTTCGTCTTTGATCTCCCCCATACGGAGGCCGCCCTTGCTCTGGCGGGTGGGCCTTCTTCCCAGACCCTGCGTCAACTGGAGGCCCTCACAGGGACTTCCTTGGTGATGCGGGGTCTTCAACTGGAGATCAGTGGCAGGCCCAACCAGCTGGAACGCACCGCGGCAGTCGTTGAGCTTCTGCGCAAGTTTTGGGAAGAGGGCGAGTCGATTTCACCGGTTGATCTGCAATCGGCGCTTCAGGCGCTGGATACAGGGCGCAACCGTGAGCATGAAGCGATGGGGCAGCAGGTGCTGGCCAAGAATCAGCGCGGCAACATGCTGCGGCCGCGCACGCTCCGTCAGAAGGCTTATGTGGAGGCGATGGAGCGCAACGATCTCACCTTCGCGCTCGGGCCGGCGGGAACCGGCAAGACGTTTCTGGCCACCGTTCTGGCCGTGCGCATGCTCACGGAGCGCAAGGTGGAGCGTCTCGTGCTCACTCGCCCTGCCGTTGAAGCTGGCGAGCGCCTGGGATTTCTACCGGGTGACCTTCAGCAGAAAGTGGATCCCTATCTGCGGCCCCTTTATGACGCTCTGCACATGTTGCTGGGGGCAGAAAAAACCGCCGCGTTGCTGGAGAAGGGGGTGATCGAGGTGGCGCCACTGGCTTACATGCGTGGCCGCACTCTGGCTGAATCCTTTGTGATTCTCGATGAAGCCCAGAACACCACGCCGGCCCAGATGCGCATGGTGCTGACCCGACTGGGGGAGCGCTCGCGCATGGTGGTGACCGGTGACACTACCCAGGTGGATCTGCCGTCCGGCCAGATGAGCGGTCTGGTGGAGGCTTCTGAGGTTCTCGATGGGGTTGAGGGTGTGGCGGTCTGCCGGTTGACGGCAGCAGATGTGGTGCGTCATCCCTTGGTGCAACGGGTGGTTGAGGCCTATGCGCGGCGTGACAAAACGCACCCGCGCCGCGATGGCTCGCCGCATCGCCGTTCGATGGGGAGATCCGCACCGGGTGGAAGACCACAACCCGGCTGAAGCTGGCAGGATGACCCCAGTGATCTGGGGCGACATGCCAGCCAGCAGCAATTTTCAAGACGCCATTCGCGAGGCGCAATCGAGTGCCCTCGTGGGGCCCAACGTGGTGAACAAAGCTCTCCCTTACGTGGGAGGCGGCATGGCCCTGACGGCCGCCGGAGTGGTGGGTGGCATGGCCACCCTCGGCTCCATCGGCTTCTCGGCCTTCAACGGGCTGTCGATGGTGGCCATCATCCCGTGGTTCATCCTGTTCTTTGTGGCTCAGAACGCAGCCAACAAGGGCAATAACGGCACAGCACTGCCGTTGATGGCCACCTTCAGTTTGTTGACAGGCTTCACGCTCACGGGCTTGGTGGTGCAGGCGATCGCTGTCGCTGGTGTTGCTTCGATCGGCATTGCTGCACTGGCCACAGGCCTCACTTTTGTTGTGGCTTCGGTGGTGGGCCGGCGCATGAGTGACAGCGTCGGTCAGGCGCTGTCAGCGGTGGTTGGGCTCGGTTTGATGGGCTTGATCATCGCCATGGTCGGCATTTTTGTTGCCGGTTTCTTCATTCCAGGTATCTACGCAGCCACAAACTTGGCCATCGCCGGTTTGGGCACTGTGTTGTTTGTGGGAATGGCATTTGTCGATTTCTACACAATGCCCCGCACGTATCGAGATGATCAATATCTGGCAGGTGCCTTGGGGATGTATCTCACCTACATCAATTTGTTCATTTTCCTCTTGCGTCTGGTGATCGCAATTCAGGGCGGTGGCCGCCGCGATTGAGTCGCATTCTTCACGTCACGAACAGAAAGCCCCGGATTTTCCGGGGCTTTTTTCTTGGCAATGTGATCCCTTGTGATCACAAAAAAACCCCGAACATGTTCGGGGTGTAATGATTTCCGGCTGATCCCCATCACCCGGCCGTGCGAGAAGACTAGTCAGCTTTGATTAAAAGGTGTCTCAACTTCAGATTGGCCTAATAGTGTTGCAAGCCATCGCTTCATGAAGCGAAACACTAGATCTAGTGCCTGGGTGGATCAGGCTTCGGCCACGGCTACCACGGCATCGCCGATGGCCTGCTTCTGATCATCGTTGTATCCCCAGCGCTCGAGAAAGGCCAGATCCTCGCCACGGCTTTGGTTCGCAGCCTCGAGCAGCACCTCCAGTCGGTCTTTGACCCGTTGCGAATCCAGATGGCGTAGCAGCTCCGTGCAGCGCTGATTCACCCGTTCCGAGCCTGCTGCTTGTGCGTCATCGCCGTTGCTGCGGTGATGCACCACCATCGCTGCGCTCATGGCCAGGTTTCGGGCGGTGAGATCCACCACCCCATCGCCGGCTTCACGCAGTTTGAGAACCAGGGCTTCCGGCAGTCGATCCATCAACGTGCAGTCACCGGCAAGGCTCACCACGAAAAAGCCGCGGGCTCCGTCCCGACTGGCCACTAATTCACCAATCCGGTCCGCCAGCACCTCGTCGCTGATCTCCTCGTGGTCCCACTGCTTCAACCAGGTGGCCGTGATCTCCATGGCCTGTTGGAAGCTGGGTTGCTGATCCGCCATGGCAGCGCAGAACGTCTCTCGTCAGGCTATGAGCCAATGCGTGTGACCCCGCGCATTGACGTCGCAGACTGATCTGATGCAGTCATCGCCTCTTCCGGACAATCACCGCTCCGGTTTCATCGCACTGATTGGTCGCCCCAATGTCGGCAAATCCACCCTGGTGAACCAGTTGGTCGGAGACAAGGTGGCGATCACATCACCCGTCGCTCAGACCACGCGCAATCGTCTGCGCGCCATCCTCACTACACCTGAAGCGCAATTAATCCTGGTGGACACACCCGGGATTCACAAGCCGCACCATTTGCTGGGGGAACGTCTGGTTCAGAGCGCCCGCGCAGCGATCGGAGAGGTGGATCAGGTGCTGCTGTTGCTGGAGGGGCATCAGCCGCCCGGTCGTGGTGATGCCTTCATCGTGAATCTGCTGCGGCAGCAGCGTCTTCCGGTGCAGGTGGTCCTGAACAAATGGGATCTGGTGCCCGGTGATCGCAAGCCGGAGGCCGATGCGGCATACCGCGAGTTGTTGGCAGACACCAGTTGGCCTGTGCATCACTGCTCAGCCCTCGATGGTGCGGGCTGCCCTGAACTCGTGTCGGCCGTGAGTGCGCTGATGCCTGAGGGGCCTCGTCTCTACCCGCCCGAGATGGTCAGTGATCAGCCCGAACGGTTGCTGATGGCGGAACTGATTCGCGAGCAGGTGCTGATGCATACCCGGGAGGAGGTGCCCCACAGCGTGGCGGTGAGTATTGATCGGGTGGAAGAGATGCCAGCTCGTGGCAAGAGCAAGGCCCGCACCGCTGTGCTGGCCACTGTTTTGGTGGAGCGCAAGAGTCAGAAGGGCATCTTGATCGGCAAGGGCGGCGCCATGCTGAAAACGATCGGCCAGGGAGCTCGCCTGCAGATGCAGACATTGATCGATGGGCCTGTTTATCTCGAGTTGTTCGTGAAAGTGGTGCCTGATTGGCGCAGCAAACCGCAGCGTTTGGCTGAACTGGGTTATGCCGAGGAGAGGGGCTAAAGGGCAGCGGTCTCCTGCGAGGATGTGCTCATGGATGAAACCGCTTTCCCTCCAGCCGATCTCAAGGCTTTTTTGCAGCTGTGTGAAGGCCGTTGGATGAGCCTGCGTAGTCGCTTTGCTTTCAATGGTTCCGACGACGACTGGCATGCCAGTGATCGCGGTGAGGTGACGGTGACCTTCCGTGATCACGACGGTGAATCGGTGCTCGCGGTGCAGCCGGCTGAAGGCCCAGCCAGTGAGCTGCAGTTCGCCCAAGACGGAGGCCTGGCGGTCACATCTGCCGATGCTTGTCGCAATGGCCGCTGGCAGTTCCGGCCTGATGCCAGTGTCGAACTGGAGCTTGGCGATGACGATGCAGGAGCCAGGGTGCTGGAACGCATCTGGTTCATCAAGCCCAATCTGCGCTTGCGCAGCACCACTGCGCTAGCTGCCGATGGCACGCCGCTGCAGGCGAGGTTCTGCTCCGAGATCCGGCGTGTCTCCGCTCCTCAGTCTTGATCCTTTGAGCACGTACCGCCTGGATGTGGTGAGCCTGGCACCTCAGGCCTTCTCTCCCTTGCAGGAGCTGGGCGTGATTGGGCGGGCCTTCGCTGCTGGTCGTGCGGAGCTCCATCTGCACAATCCCCGCGACCACGCCACCGATCGCTATCGCAAGGTTGACGATGAACCCTATGGCGGTGGTGCGGGGATGGTGCTCAAACCTGAACCGGTGTTTGCTGCCTTTGAATCGATTCCCGTTTACCCCAGACGGCGGGTGTTGCTGATGACACCTCAGGGCAGGCCTCTACGTCAGTCTGATTTGCAGCGCTGGGCGGTGGATCATGACCAATTGGTGCTGTTGTGTGGCCACTACGAAGGGTTCGACGAACGCATCCGCTCTCTGGCCGATGAAGAGGTGTCGCTGGGAGATTTCGTGCTCACCGGTGGCGAGTTGCCAGCGATGACGATCATCAATGGCGTGGTTCGTCTGCTGCCAGGCACGGTTGGCACTGCGGCATCACTGGTGGAGGAAAGTCACAGCGATTGGCTGTTGGAGCATCCGCATTACACACGCCCGGCAGAGTTCCGGGGGATGACCGTTCCAGATGTGTTGCGCAGTGGCGACCATGGCGCCATCGCCCGTTGGCGTCAGCAGCAACGGGAGCAGCGCACGGCTGAGCGCCGACCCGATCTGCTGGAGCGCTGGAATCAACGCATCGATGCGGAGAATGGCCCTAGTGGCATGACTTGAACGAGCGCGCGTATGAATCTCCGAATCGGCAATGGCTATGACATCCACCGCCTGATTCAGGGCCGTCCGCTGATCCTTGGCGGTCAGCGCCTGACGCATCCCGAAGGTCTTGGCTTGGATGGTCATAGTGATGCCGATGTGCTCGTGCATGCCGTCATGGACGCTTTGCTGGGAGCGCTGTCTCTCGGAGATATCGGCAAATACTTCCCACCGACCGATCCACAGTGGAAAGGGGCCGACAGTTTGGTGCTGCTGGAGCAGGTGGTGTCCCTGGTGAAGGCCCGTGGATGGGAGGTGGTGAATGTGGACAGCGTCGTGATCGCTGAACGCCCCAAGCTCAAGCCCCACATTGAGTCCATGCGTGCTGCCATCGCTGAGCGCATGGGAGTCGATCCCGATCAAGTGGGGGTCAAAGCCACCACCAATGAGACCCTGGGCCCTGAAGGACGTGAGGAGGGCATCTCCTGCCACGCTGTCGCTCTGCTGAGCAAGTCATGACGCGGCTGGTCAGAGGTCTCACTACGGTGATCGGGTTGTGCCTGGCGGTGCTGATTCTGCTTTCAGGTCTTGCCGATGGTCGCGCTGAAGCGTTGTCCGGTTCGGATGGGCATTTCGATGTCGCCGTGATCGAGCATCTGCGCATTCAGGTTCCCCGTGACGGGCGTCAGGCCTGGCTGGACGCCGAACGCGGCAGCTGGGAACCCTGGCTTGCGCAACAGCAGGGGTTCCTGGGTCGGGATCTGCTCTGGGATCCCAATACTGAGGAAGGCACATTGCTGATCCGTTGGAGTAGCCGGGATGCCTGGAAAGCAATCCCCGACCAGGAGGTGGAAGCGGTTCAGCAGCGCTTTGAAACCCTTGCCCGTGAGGCCACCGGTCAAGCCGAGGGCAATCCGTTTCCCTTGGTGTTTGAAGGCGAGTTGCTGCCGACGTGAGTGCTCCTGAGGCGCGACTGGATCTGCAACGCCGCCAGAGGCTCGGCATGGTTGAGGCCGTGTGGGGTGAGCACAAAAGTGCCGATCAGATTGCGGCCATCCTCAAGACCATGCGCCAAGCCGGCGAACTGGCTTTTGTCACGCGTGTCGACCCGCTGAAGGCTGCGGAGGTGCAGGCCCGGTGCCCGGAAGTTCAGGTGCACGCGGCCGCCTCCTGTCTCACCCTGGGAGATTTTCCGGCAGGTGATAGCCAGCCTTCGGTGGCGCTGCTGAGTGGCGGCACCAGTGATCGCCGAGTGGCGGAGGAGGCAGCACTGGCTTTGCGAGTGCACGGCGTCAGCACAACGTCTTTCCTCGATGTGGGAGTGGCGGGTCTACATCGCTTGCTGGCGGTGTTGCCCGATCTCGAAGCGTTCCCGGTGCTGATCGCCTGCGCCGGCATGGAGGGTGCTCTGCCCACCGTGCTGGCCGGGCTGGTTCCTCAGCCTGTGATTGGCGTGCCGGTGTCAGTGGGCTATGGCGTCAGCGTTGGAGGCCGTGCCGCTCTCGACGGGATGCTGGCCAGCTGTGCTCCAGGCCTGAGTGTGGTGAACATCGACAATGGCTATGGGGCAGCCATGGCCGCTGTGCGCATCCTCAAGGGCAGCCACGTTCAGTTGGCGGGGGGGTGAATCTGGCTCGGCATCAACGGTTGGATCGGTTGCGTGGGATCCAGTTCCAGTGTCGCTTCCACCCAAAGCCGCATGGACCTGGGAAGCGTGTGTTGCTCATAACGCTGCAAGGCCTCCATCAGCACCGTTGAATTCACCCAGAGCGGAGATCGAGCGGCCATGGAATCCGTGCGATTTCCGCAGGATGGGTGAGCGTTGGCAAGGCAGCAAGAGGGGACGGTCGAGGTTCCGGATTAGCTACTGAGGTTGCATTTCGCTTCCATCCGCGACAGCTCATCGCTGTGGAGAGGAGGTTCGACGTTCTGGAGGATTCGAAGTAAATGGAACAGATCACGACGATCAAGTTCACCGTTCGACTGCCACTGCATCAGACGGAGATCTGGAGGTGAAGCCGAGGCAACCACAAAAAATCTGTCAAAAGGTTTGTCCAACCTATCGACAGATTGTGGATTTGAATGGAAAGAAATTCGTTGAATTAGGCGGTTGTTCGAAGACTTTTTAGAGGTGCTGAAGGTTCGGATACGCCGTCACCAGTTCATCCGCACTGAGCACATCTCCAGAGCCATCGGGCTGCCAGATCACTTCAAGAGCCATGAGGTCGCTTGAGGCTGTTGAGCCGAGGATGCGCAGTGTCTCGCGCAGCTGTTCACCGGTGTCGGCTTTCTTCAGGTTCACCGCTTGCCGGCTGGCCACCAGTACGGTCACCACAATGAATTCGTTGGTGGCATCGGCTTCGCCGCGGCTGCTGAGCGTTTCTGCTGATGAGCGAACGCCACTCACGTTGGTGGTGAGTTCTTCACGCAGCTTGCTGCGCTCTGTCATCGACAGGCGGTTGAAGGTGGATTCCGCTGCATTGAAGGGAACGCTGCCCGATTCAGCGTTGGCGTAAACCCATAGGTCTGGCTGCCTGAGCAGAGCCAGGGTGGTGTCTTGCAGAACACGCTGCAGCCCGGCCGAGTTGCTGGTGTCGGCGCTTGCTGCAAGTTGACGCAAATCGGTCTGTAGGTCTTTGGCGCTGGCCAAAAGGCCGATTTGGAGCTGCAGCAGAGACACCGGGCCTGCGGCAATTTCGCGGGGCCTGTCATAGCCGCCGACGGCGGCGCGGCCACCGGATCCAGCGCCCCGCACCGCATTCACCAGAACGCCCACGACACCCATCAACACCAGGAAGCCCAGAAGACCGCCGCCACCGAACCCGAAGATCGGAATAATGAATGGGAAGCCGAAACCGCCGCCGCCGTAACCGCGGTTGTAACCACCGCCCATGCCGCCGCCGCGATAGCCGCTGCTGCGCGGCATCGAGGGAGCCCGGAAGCTTCCTCCTCCGATGCGACCACCCCGTGCCGCCTCGCTGGGTTGCGGTAGCAGCACCAGCAGTCCGATCAGGAGCACTGGCACCATCAGGCCGGAGAGCCAACGGCGCAGGGGATAGCGGGCAGAGCGGTTCGGCGAATTGGCCAAAACAGCGAAAAAAGCTGAATTGATCCTAGGAACCCCCGCCGACGATGGTGACGATCTCGAGGCTGTCACCATCCTTCACAGCTTGCTCAGCCCACCGATCCGGCGTGAGGATCAATCCATTGAATTCCACTACCACCAACTTGGGGTGATGGCCTAGGGCTTCAATTACTTGATTGAGGTGAGTCAGGCCTGGATCGAGGTTGCGCTGTTCGCCATTCACCTTGAGCTGCATGGGGGGATCGGAGGGATGGAGCAGGGAGGGGGGAGGCAGCCTTTGACGAGGAGGCGGTTCAACTCAGGAGAGCTGATCGAGCAGTTGCCGACTGGCATCTGCGGCATCGTCAGCCGCCATGATCGCGCTCACCACGGCCACGCGGGAGGCCCCGGCAGCACACACTTCTCCGAGATTGTTGGCGTCAATGCCGCCGATGGCGAACCAGGGCACGGTGGCGGATGCTTTGGCTGAGCGCACCCACTCAAGCCCCGCAGGGGTCCGCTCGGCTTTGGTGCTAGTGGCGTACACAGGTCCTACTCCGAGGTAGTCAGCACCTTCATCCTGCGCTTTGGTCAGATGCTCAAGTCGGTGGGTGCTGCGGCCAATCAGTTTGTCGCAGCCCAGTAGTTCACGCGCTTCTGCATGGGGCAGATCGTCTTGGCCGAGATGCACACCATCGGCATCCACCAGCAGCGCCAGATCGATGCGGTCATTGACGATGAACAGGGATTGGTGCGTTCGGCAAAGTTCGGCCAATTGTTTGGCTTCCTGCAGTCGCAGGCAATCGTCGCCGTGCTTGCGTCGGTATTGCACCAGGGTGACGCCCGCCTTCAACGCTGTCTCCACCCGCTTCAGCATTGAGCTGCTGTCGTCATCGCGACCCGGATCGGTGATCAGGCAGAGCTTGGTGCGTTCCAACTGCTGACGCCGATGGTTGTGGGTGCAGGCCTCGAGGATCCGCACTTCATGGTCATAAAGCGCGTATCGCACCCTGGCCGCCACCGCGGCCAGGGGCGCATCACTAGTGCGGGCAAATTCTTCGATCACCCGCAGTGCTTCCTGCACACGACTGGCATTGGCCTTCACCACTTGGCTGCTGTTGGTGCGTGTTTGTTGCGCCGGGTGGCTCATGCCTGCGGCAGTGTCACTGGCCGTGGAGCGCGCCTGCCGGTAAACATCCGCATGCAGCAGTCCCAGCTGCTGCCGCCAATCTTTGATGGGCACCACGAGATCCTCGCGGTCCAATCCGAAGCGGCACCAGTCTTCGATCACCCGCAGTCCCTCGCGAGCCCGGTCGAGGTTGGCGTCGATCAGCCTTGCAACACGTGGCTCAGTGCTGGGGGCGACAGGCATCGGTTCCATGGCACTCTGGGCAGAATCTCATGCCTAAGGCGGCGATGGAGAACGGTGGATCAGAAAGCACGATGCACGTGCTGGTGTGGGGAATCATTTTGCTGGGTGGTATCGGCGTCTTCATCGTTTGGGGGCTGTCGAACGCCTATCCCTCAGTCGCCTGAAGCCTGGCTCGGGCCTGTTGGGCATCGCGACTGATCTGTGCACTGAGCTCCTCCAGTCCGGAGAAGCGGCACTGCCCCCGTAGCCGTTCCACCGGCTCCACCCTGAGGGTTCGCCCCACCAACTCCAGACGCGTGTCGAGCAGGTGCACCTCCACTGCGGAGGGCGAGTCGGGGTCAACGGTGGGTTGAGGCCCGAGGTTCATCACGGCTGGTAGAGCAGCCTCCTCACCATCCACCCATGCCCAGGCGGCGTACACCCCAAGCCCTGGTAAAAATTTGCGCCCATCCACCTGGAGATTGGCTGTGGGCCAGCCGAGTTGACGACCGAGGCCACGGCCCTGAACGACGGTTCCTTGGAATTGATAGGCCCGCTGGAGGAGGTCGCGAGCGGTGATCAGATCACCCTCGTTGAGAGCCTGACGAATTCGGCTGCTGCTCATCCGGCCAACCGGATCTTCCAGGATCGGCACCACGGTCACGCTTACCCCGGCGGATTCCGCCATCGTTTTCAGCGTTTCGGCTCCACCTTCGCGGCCGCGCCCAAAGCGGAAGTTGGCTCCCACGGCAATGTGCCGTGCTCGCAGCGTTCCGATCAGCATCTCCTCCACGAACCGTCTGGCACTGAGCTGAGCAAGCTCCCGATTGAAGGGCACAAGAACCAGCTGCTCGATGCCGAGGGGTTCAAGCAGATGCAGTTTTTCCTCAGGTAGGTCGAGGCGCAGCCTCGGCTCGCCATGCAGCACCTCCCGTGGGTGCGGCCAGAAACTCACCACCGTGGGAATGCCGCCATCCGGCTCGCGGCACACGGCATCGATGACCCGCCGATGTCCGGCATGCAGGCCATCAAAGCTGCCCAGGGCCAGTGCTGTGGGCGTGCGGGCCTGCTGTGGCGAGCAGAGAGGGATCAACGGGCCGTGCACGGTGCGGTGGTTGATGGCAAGTTTGGACGACAGACCTCCACGCCCGCATGGCTGATCGGCTCGACTTCCAGTTGCTGGCCCTTGGCCTGCGTCGTACCGCATGGATCCGCTTCTGGATTCAGACCGCACTTGGTGTGGTGGTGGTGGGAGTGTTGATGTTCAACAACATCGGCGGCAGCCTCTCTCGCAACGCTGATCGGGCCGTTGGCCTGAGCCCTGGCTTGTCGCTCACCACCTTGTCGTTTTTGGTGTTGCTGTTCAGCCTTTGGCAGGGATGGCTAATCGTGCGCCTGGGCCGCGCTCTCGACAGTGGTGTTCGACCCAGCAGGGGTGAAGCCAGTCGGTTGATCAAGCGCGGAATTTTCGCCGACCTGCTCGGTCTCGTGTTTGCGGCGGTGGGTTACCAATCGCTTGCCGGTGCCCTGTTTGTTCAAGCATCTCAGCAAACCCCCGGCATCGCCATTGGTGGCCAGGGCGTTGCTGAAAACCTGGCGATCACCTCGCTTGAGATGCTCTCGGTGCTGAGCAACACCCAGGTGTTGTTTGCGCATCTGATCGGTTTGTTGTTCTCGCTGTGGTTGTTGCAGCGGATCTATCGAACGCGCTGACCCCCAAGCTCCAGTTGCGGAAGGCTTCCTAGCGAGCCGCGCCAGAACAGTTCCGGTTGGATGGGGGTGAGTGACGGTGCGTTGGCTTCGATCTGGGCCACATCGGTGGGCCAGTCACGGGGGCCATCCCCTCCTGATTCCAGATCTTCAACCACTTCGCCGGCGAGCCAGTAGTAGGTACGTCCCTGGGGGTCCTTGCGTGGGCTGAACTGCTCGTCATAACGACGGATCGACAGCCGGGTCCAGCGCATCGGTCCCATGGTCTCCGCCTTGCAGGGCGGCAAGTTGAGGTTGAGCAGGAGGTTCTCAGGCCAGCCTTCTCGGAGTGCAGATTCGGCGGCGTCAACGGCGATCTGAGCAGCCCCCTCGAAATCGCGCCACTTGAAGCAGGCGCTGCTCACGGCCATCGCTGGCCGCCGCTCGAGTGTGCCCTCCATGGCAGCGGCCACGGTGCCGGAACAGAACACGTCGGTGCCGAGATTGGGGCCGTGATTGATGCCCGAGAGCACCAGGTCGGGTGGCGCCTCCAGCAGCTCGAATAGTGCCAGCTTCACGCAATCGGCTGGGGTTCCGCTGCAGGCCCAGGCGGTGATGTTGTTGCCGAACAGCTGGTCAGCACGCTCGGCTCGGATGGGTTGTTGCAGGGTGAGCCCGTGGCCGGTGGCGGAGCGCTCCTTATCAGGACAGACCACCGTCACCTGGTGGCCGCGGTCGGCGGCAGCCAAGGCCAGGGCTTTGATGCCGTCGGCAAACACGCCGTCGTCATTGCTGATCAGGATCCTCAGCGGGGCCATCAAGGTTGCAAGAGCCGGTGGGGCGAACCTAGTCGTGACCACTGCTTACAGTCAGCTGCCGTCTTCTCAAAGCCGTGAGCGCCACCATCACCTTGCAGCAGCTCACCGATCAGCTCGATGCTCTTGAAGCAGAAGCCGCTGAAGCCATTGCTGCAGCGTCCGATGCCGAGGCATTGGAGCAGTTGCGTGTCGGCCTGCTTGGTAAGAAGGGTCGGCTCTCCGGTGTGCTCGGTGCGATGGGCAAGCTGCCCGGCAACGAGCGACCCCTGGTGGGCCAGCGCGCAAACGTGCTCAAGACCCAGGTGCAGTCGTTGCTGGGCGATCGCCTTCAGGCGGTGAAGCAGGCCGCCATGGAGGCGCGCATCGCCGCTGAAACGCTGGATGTCACAGCGCCTGCCCAGGGAACACCCGTGGGTCACCGCCATCCCCTGATCACAACCACCGAAGAGATCGTTGATCTCTTCTGCGGGCTGGGATATCAGGTGGAGGAAGGCCCCGAGGTGGAAACGGATCACCACAACTTCACCGCTCTAAACATTCCCCCGGACCACCCAGCCCGGGACATGCAGGACACGTTTTATTTGAAGGACAACCTGCTGCTTCGCACCCACACCTCACCGGTGCAGATTCGTCATTTGGAGAACAACGCTCCTCCGGTACGCATCGTGGCCCCAGGGCGCGTTTACCGGCGTGATGCGGTGGACGCCACCCATTCTCCGGTCTTCCATCAGGTGGAGGTGCTCGCGATCGATGAGGGCTTGGATTTCAGCCACCTGCGCGGCACGGTGATGGCCTTCCTCAAGGCTTTTTTCGGTGATCTGCCGGTGCGGTTTCGCGCCAGCTATTTCCCGTTCACCGAGCCCTCTGCTGAGGTGGATGTGCAATGGCGTGGCCGATGGCTGGAAGTGATGGGTTGCGGCATGGTGGATCCCGCTGTGCTGGAGGGGCTTGGGCTGGATCCTGAGCGTTACAGCGGTTTCGCCGCAGGTCTGGGTGTGGAGCGTTTCTGCATGGTTCGCCATGGCATCGATGACATCCGTCGCCTCTACACCAGCGATCTGCGCTTCCTCGAACAATTCTGAGCGCAGATCGTTGTTCAGCAGGTTGCCTGAGCCTGGTCAATAGGCGTCTGGCTTGCGCACAGGACCCATCAGGGGGTTTTGAACGGGCCCGGCAACGCCATAGGTCACAACAACGCCTTGGCCCCCTGGGAATGTGGAGGTTCGACCGCTGTAGGTGGCATTGATGACGACGTTGCCATCGAACCAGTTGTTAGCACTCCAAACGTTTCCGGCGTCATCAATAATCACGTCTGTGGTGATTTGAATAACTCCACTCTGATAGTTGTGAATCACATCTCCTGTGGTTTTTCCTGTGGGGCAATTGGCGGGGTTGACGCCACAGATATGTATCAAACTTTGGCCATAGAGATTGCCAACCCAGACGTTGTCATTGCCGTCGATGGTGACCCCCCAGGGTACGTACGCAGTTCCTTTTGCAATCTCACTATTAAGGACTTTCATGTCGGGTGAAATCAAGCCAACCATTCCAGCCTGTGTGAGGTTGGGGTTGTATTTGTAGAACTCAGCACCCGCTGCAAACTCCTGCATGATGGTCTTTGGTTGTGGTGCATTGGCGGGGATATTGGGCGGCATTTTTCCGCCTGGAGGTAGTGCTCCTTGAGGGGAATTGGATTGCTGGGCAACCCAAACGTGCCCTGTTGAGTCAACGGCAACACCACGTGCTCCAAGGTTGACTTCGATCGTTTTGGCCTGATCAGGAGCATCCCCTGGAAATACAGTGAGTTTGTTGTTGTAACTACTGCTCACCCAGACTCTGTTCTGCGCGTCAATGGCGACACCGAAGGGTGCTTCGAGGCCATCAATTGTGATTCGTTTCCCTTGGGTGTAATCGCCACCAGGGAAATGAATCATGTGGTTGGCGGTGTTGTCGGCAATCCAAACATCTCCGTTGGAGGCTGTTCCAACGCCTTGGAGCTGCCCAACCTCCCCGTCAATGGTTGCTGGCCCCAGAGCTTGGCCGTTCTTGAGGTCAAACACCCCGACCAAATTGTTGAAGGCGCCAACCCAGGCGTACTTTTCTGAAACTCCAGTTCCCCAGCCCACACCGTTGATGCCTTGGCCGTTGTAACCGCTAATTGCTGGGGAGAGGGGTGTGCCACCGGGACCGAAGTGCGTCATTCCGCCGCCGATGTTGTTCACCACGCCGGATTGAGAGCCCGGCATCCAGTTGGCTCCACTCCACAGGTTCCCTTTTCCGTCAAACATCAACTTCCCGAGGGCGAGAGCACCTCCTCCATCAAAAGCCAGTGAGAGGGAAAAACTTTTGGGCTCAAATAGCAAGTATGGAGCGGTTGCTGTTGTTCGCAATTGCGTTGCGTTGTTGATGGGATATGACGTTTGAAAAAGCTGATAAAGAGCGTCAACATTCTTCCAGGGTTGACGGGCGATGGAAGTCATCGCTGAGAGGGTGTCATTTGAATTTGTCAGCGTTAGCAGTTGAATGCATCCTTGAAATTGTGTCGATTTCCCGCACAAAGCAATCAAGTCTGAGAGCACATTCATCCGAGCCAAAGTCTCAGAATTCAGAAGGTTTGTGCTTGTGAGTAAGGTTGTTCCATAGCGTCCTGTGCTTTGGTCTACAAGGTTTTTGACCTGACTCGATCCGATCGTTAAGGCGCTGGTGCTCCCACCCAAAGTTGTGCCCTCAAGCAGTTGGGCATTGGGCCAAACCGAAGCAACAGTGGTGAGCTCGTTGATGGCGACTTTGTGATGCTCATCCCCGCCGAGAACCGTGAGCATTGTGAGTTGGTCGGCGTTGGAATCGCCGATGGCACCTCCCTGGGCAACGAGGTAATGGACGACCCCTTGCGTTGATCGAACCTTGACTTCGAACGCACCGGTTTTGTTGGAGCGATGGGTGCTCAGTTGTTTGGGGGGTTGCCCGCCCTGCGCTTGCCAAAGAGTGATCGATGAGCCGTGTACGGGCTGACCCTTCAATGTGATCTGTCCTTGCACAGTTGATTGCCCTCGGGCTTCGACAGATCCTGTTGCTGCCCCTATGGCAAGGGCGCTCAGGGCCATGGCCTGTCCAAGTTTTTTAAGGCCTTTCATGGATGTCGGTACTTTTTTTATTCATAGACAGAAGTGAACATTTGGTCGACATTTCGATCGAGATCACGGTCTGATGGGCTCAGGTAAACGTCCATCAGCTGAAGCCGATTGCAGGGCAGGCGCTGACGACAGCTGCTGGAGGGCTCACCATGCGGGTGTGGCTTGCTGTGGGCACTTCTGATGTCTGTGCTTTCAGTCTTCGACGGCTCGACGCGCGCGCTCGAGATTGTGCGCATCGTCACCGGCCACGAGTGGTCGTTTCTCTCTCAGCTGCTGCGCCGAGGCGATGCCGCCGAGACGCGATTGCCCCTGCCTTCGGTGCTGTGCAACATCCTCACCGAACTGGGGCCGGTGTACGTGAAGCTTGGCCAGCTGCTGAGCACCCGACCTGATCTTCTCGGGGAGGATTACATCGAGGCATTGAGCCAACTGCAGGCCAACGTGCCGCCCGTGGCTTGGAACGAGGTGCGCCCTCAGCTGGAGGCTGAGCTGGGCTGCGATGTGGCGAGCGCCTTCGCCACATTTGTCGACAAACCGATTGCGGCCGGGAGTGTTGGTCAGGTGTATAAGGCCACGCTTGCCGACGGCATGCAGGTGGCAGTGAAGGTGCTGCGGCCAGGCATCCAAGCCCAGGTGGAGGAGGACGGTCGGTTGCTGCGCAAGATCGCCGCTTTGGCCGCGGCGACAGCGCTGGGCAGTCAGTACGACTTCGTCGGCCTCGCCGATCAGGTGCTGGATGCCTTGGGCCGGGAGCTGGATTTTCGGGTCGAGGCCCAGAACACTTTGCGGCTCGATCGGTGCTTGGAGGCGTCGAGTTTTGTGCCAGATGGTTTGCTGCGTCTACCGCAGGTGGTGCAAAACCTTTCTGGGCAGAGTGTGTTGGTGCTGGAGTGGATCGACGGGGATCCGATTCTGTCCAGCAACGCCCGCCAGGCCCTTGAGGAGGGCCCGGGGATTGCTCCCACGACCAAGGCTCTGCTGGGGGCCTTTGTGGAGCAGTATTTCGTGGAAGGTTTCTTTCATGCCGATCCCCACCCCGGCAATCTCAAGGTTCAGGCTGATGGTCGCGTGATCCTGCTGGATGCAGGGATGGTGGGGTTGTTCGATCCGCGCACCCGCAGCAATCTGCTGGATCTGGTGTTGGCGTTGATCAATCAGGACGGTGCCCGCGCTACCGATCTGCTCGAGCAGATCGCCCCACCGGCGCGAGCGGTCAAGTTGGATCGTCAGCAGCTCCAGCGTCAGCTGGATCAGTTGATTGCCCGCAGTTTTTCCAAACCGCTCGAGGAACTCAATTTCGCTCTGTTTTTGGCGGAATTGCTTCAGCTGGCTAACCGCACGGGGCTGCGGGTGCCGGGAACGCTTGGGTTGTTCGTGAAGTCGGTTACAAATCTCGAGGGTGTGGGCTGTGCGCTCAATCCGGCCTTCAGTTTCACCGGCGAGATGCAGCCCTTGGTGGCGCAGCTGTTGGCTCGCTCGGTGATGCTGCCCCAGGAACGGCTGATGCAGTTCGGCCTCGATCTGCGCAATCTGTCGATTGATGCACCGCGTCAGCTCAGCCAGCTCCTGCGCCGGTTTAGCAGCGATGAGCTGGTGTTTGCCCTGCAGCTTGAGGGGTTGGAATCGTTGCGCAAGACTTTGGATCGCCTGTCACAGCGGGTGGCGCTGGCCATCCTTGTGGCGGCTTTGTTGCTTAGCGCCACCTTGATGGCATCGCTGGCTCAACAGCAATTGCTGCGCAATGTCAGCGAGGGTTTGTTCATCGGCGCCAACCTGTTTGGTCTTTGGCTGTTGGTGTCGCTTCTGCGTTCTAGTCGGCGCTGAATCACAAATTTGCATCCTGTGGGCAAGGTCAGGATTGTTCTCATAAAGTGATCGTGCTGTTGCCGTCTGCGATCGGTGCCCCGGGTTGGACTGATCGTCAATGACGGCAAGCCGGTGGCTGTTGAAACTGCCGCTGCGATTCAGTCACGGCTGGAGCATGGCGGCCATGAGGTGGTGCGCGCCAGCAGTTCAGGGGGGATGGTCGGCTTCGCTAATCCCGATCAGCACCTGCGCATGCTCGGTTATGCGGCCTGTGTGCCCGAGGGGTTCGATCACGCGATGGTGCTCGCGATCGTGCTGGGTGGCGATGGCACGGTGCTTTCGGCAGCTCGACAGACTGCACCGGTTGGCGTACCGATTCTCACGATCAACACCGGTCATCTTGGTTTCCTCGCCGAGGCCTATCTCGATGACCTGGATCGCGCGCTGGAGCAGGTGCTCACCCAGCAGTGGACGATTGAAGAGCGCGCCAATCTGGTGGTGAGCGTGATGCGTGGTGATCAGCGTCGTTGGGAAGCACTGTCACTGAATGAGATGGCTCTGCACCGCGAACCGCTCACGAGCATGTGCCATTTCGAGATTGCGATCGGACGCCATGCGCCCGTTGATATTTCTGCCGATGGTGTGATCCTGTCGACGCCCACCGGCTCGACGGCCTATGCCCTCAGCGCCGGTGGTCCGGTGATCACGCCGGATTGTCCGGTGCTACAGCTCACACCGATCGCACCGCATTCGTTGGCCTCACGGGCTCTGGTGTTCAGTGATGCGGAGCCGGTCACAGTGTTTCCGGCCACGCCCGAGCGCCTGATGATGGTGGTGGATGGCAGTGCTGGTTGTTATGTGTGGCCGGAAGACCGCGTGCTAATCCGCCGCAGTGAGCATCCAGTGCGCTTTGTGCGGCTCACAGATCATGAGTTCTTCCAGGTGTTGCGCAACAAGTTGGGCTGGGGTCTCCCCCATGTGGCCAAGCCGGATCGCCCATGACGCGTATTGATGCCAACGCAGCTCCCAATACCAGCGGGGATTTGGTGCTGTTGGTGGGAGGCCAGGCGGTGGCCCTGGCGGACCGCTTGCATGCCTCTGGGTACAAGCCGCTCGATTGGAGCAGTGGCGCTGCCAGTGCGGTTTCCGCGGATGGCCAATCCAATCCTGTGGCAGCGATTCTTGCCGATGATCAAGCCGAGAGGATCAGCGATTTACGCAGTCGTTTCGGATCGCTGCCAATTCTGATCGGTGTGCCGGAAGACAGCGTCGCGGCGCGGGAAAACGTGTTTGCTTGCGGGGCCGATGACTTCTGGTTCACCTCGGTTGGGCCCAGTGATCTGCTCCAGCGTTTGCGCCTGCATCTGGCGATCCAGGCTCAGAGTCATCAGCATCGTCCAGTGCTGCAGATTGCGGATCTGAGCGTGGACCTTGGCTCACGTCAGGTGCGTCGGGGCAGTCGTCCGATTGCTTTGACGGCACGTGAGTACTCCCTTCTGCTGCTGTTGCTGGAACAGCGGGGCACGGTGGTCAGCCGTGATCGGATCTTGCGCGAGGTCTGGAACGACGAGCAGGGATCCTCCAGCAATGTGATCGAGGTGTATGTGCGCTACCTCCGCCAGAAACTGGAGGGATCAGGAGAAGCCCGCCTGATTCACACCATCCGTGGCCGTGGCTATTGCCTCAGCGATGGGGTCCCCAAGCTGGACCCGCGCTGATGGAGGTTCCTCCACTACCAGTGCAGCCGCAGCCGCCTCAGAACCTGCCGCTCGAATCGCAATGGTGTTTGGATCGCAAGCCATCGCTTTGCATCGCGCTTGAAGTGGCCGACACTGCCAGGGAACAGCAGCTGGGGTTGATGCAACGAGCGGCGTTGCCACCGCTGCGCGGCATGTGGTTTCCTGCGCAACCCGCCCAGCCTCTGCGCTTTTGGATGCACAACACTCTCGCGCCTCTCGACATGGTGTTTGTGCGCGATGGCAAGGTGCTGGACATCGCGTCCCAGGTGCCGGTCTGCCCTGAACTTCCATGTCCGTCGTATTGGGCAGACGCCGATCAAAACGACCGGGCTGACTTTGTGGATGGCGTCATTGAAATCGGTGCCGGTGAGGCCTTACGGCTTGGAATTCAAGTGGGCGATCTTGTTCGAATTGCACCGATAAGCACGTTGAAAGCACCTTGATGTGCTGCCTACTTAACGGCAACGTGCTTTTCGGCTGACGGAAGGGTTAGCCGAAGAAGCCCTTGGATTGCAGAAAGAGGCCGATGGCGACGAGAGGGCCGAAGCCCGCGATCAAGAGGGTGATTTTCATCCGCAATGGCGAGACCAGCTTGTCTTTTTGAAGCGGCATGGATCAGCAATGCGTGATCGTCGATTCTGAAGGCCTGTGTCAGGGGGTGCGTCCCTGCAGCATCAAAATCGGATTCATGGGAGACAGCCGCGTCCCGTCTGCCAGGGGCATCCCGCGCCAGGTTTGATGTTGGAGGATGCGCACGCTCCAGCCCGCCGCACTCAGCAGAGGCCTCAGTTCCGCCATCGCCTCCACGGTGGCCATCGGAATCACGACCACCCCACCAGGGTTCATGCGCTCGATCACTGCCTGCAGCAACTCTCTGCGTTGACGGCCGCCGCCGCCTAGCAGCACCCGGTCTGGATCGGGAAGCTGCTCCAGAACGGACAGCGCATCACCCTCCAGCACCGCTGAGGGCTGTACCCCCAGGCGACGGGCATTGGCTTGGATCAGCGTGCTTCCGCCACTGCGCCGCTCCACAGCTATGAGTTGTAGCTGTGGTTGTAGGCGCAGGGCTTCTAGTCCGACGCTGCCAGTGCCGGCCCCCAGGTCCCAAAGCACTCCAGTGGATGGCAGTTCGAGGTCGGCCAGTAGCTGGATGCGCACCTCCCGCTTGGTCATTAGGCCGGGACGGTCGTCGTGCTGGAGATACACACCGTCATCGATGCCGAACAAGGGCAGCTGTTCAGGGGTGGGATCCGTTGCTGACGCCGCCAGCAAGACCACAAGGTGCAGGGGGTTGAGATCGTGTGGGATCCGATCAGTGGGCCCCAGTTTTTGCACCCTTTCATCCTGATGTCCAAGGGCCTCACAAATCCACATCTCGTAGCTGGCCTCTAAGCCGCTGCTTCGCAGGGTGTTGCGCACGTCGGCCACGCCACCGCGACTGGGATCAGTGAGCACGGCTAGAGCGCTGGGGCGTTGCTGCAGGCGACGAGCCAAGGGGGCTGGGTCGCGCCCATGCAGGCTGATCCACTCGGCGTTCTGCCAAGGATTCCCCAGGCGTGCGAAGGCCAGCTGCAGTGAACTCGGTCCTGGATGGAAGCGCAGGTTGTCGCGTCCCACGCGATCGATCAGGATCCTGCCGATGCCAAACCAAAGCGGATCACCGCTGGCCAGCACCACGGCCTGCTGATCCGGCCCAAGGGCAAGCAGTGCGTTGCTCAAGGCAATCGGATCATCGCTGGAGATGAGGCGCGAGTTGGCTGGAAATCCAGCCCAATGCTGTAGTGCCGGCAGCAACCGTTTCGGTGCAGCCACAAGGTGGGCCTGTTGCACCAGCATCTGACTCGCAGGTGGGAGCGTGTCAGGGGCGCCGGCGTCGGTGCCGATCACATCGATCATCAAGCCATTGTGCTGGCCTGGCAAACGAGGCCATTGATGCATTGGATGATCCCAATGGTGCGAAATACGGGGGATCCATGCCCGGTTGTCTGACTTCCCAGGCTGTTGTGGCTAAGACGTCGAAAAACTCTTGCTCTCGGAAATGACCACGCCTCGTCGTTCGTTGCGTCATGTCTCGTTCGTGTTGGCGTCCGCCCTGGGTGCAGCCCCAACGGCAGATCAAGTGAATCTCCGACTCGGTTTTTGAAAGCCTGGGTTCGCAACTCGGGCGTTTGATTGAACATTGTTGAGACACGTGCTCTGGCTCATTGTTCGCGCAGTTTTGCCATAAAAAATGGCATGCGGAATCTCGGCACGATTCCTTTCACGTTGAATCGCAGTTGAATCTTTTTGTGTTCAATGCGTCTTGAAGACTTGCTCCCGATCGGGCGGATTTTGATTGTTTTTTGTTTTCGTTCGATGAGTTGTGGCTAGAAAAAATGATGACCAGCATTGTCAGTGATTTGGGTATGTCAGGTATTTCCCGCCAATGGCGCAGGCGTTCTTCTGCCTTGATGCTCTCAACGTTGGCATTGGCCGCTGTTGGTGTATCAGGCCATGGTGTGAAGGCTCAGGTGCCTGAGGGATACACAACCCCGATTCCTGAAGAGCTTGTGACGCCCGATCAGGTGAATACCAGTGTGGGTACCTTTCGTTTCTTCGATGGCATGCCCGATGCCGTCACTGTTGACACGACCTTTGACAATCTCAAGTTCATTCGTGCTTATGAAACCTTTCTCACATTGATGCCTGCTGCCAGCATTGAAATGCTTCGTGCAGGCCATGCTGAGATGGGGGTGGATGCTTACAACAAAGTGATGTTGATGGCACCTCTCACTTCAAATCCGCTCTTTTTAACTGGCAACACTGACACGGTGTATGGCTCCGCCTTCTTCAATCTGAAGGAGACAGGCCCGATGGTGATCGAAATCCCTGCAGGACTAGGCCCTGGCACCATTAATGATGCCTTTTTCCGTTTTGTTGCGGATACCGGTGCGCCTGGACCAGACCGAGGCAAGGGTGGAAACTATTTGATTCTCGGCCCAGATGATGCTGAGCCGGCGAACACCGATGGCTACTTTGTGTTCCGTTCTCCTAGTTATTCCAACTGGTTGATTCTGAGAGCCTTTCTTGATGATCAGGGTAAGCCTGACAAGGCAGTTGCTAACTACAAAGAAGGCTTAAAATTATATCCTCTTTCTTTGAAGAATAACCCTCCTGAAATGGCTTTTGTTCTGGGAGGAGATGCAGTTTTTAATACGGTTCATGCCAATAATTTCCATTTCTACGAAGAGCTAGATGTGGTGATACAGAGAGAGCCGATCAGCCTGCTTGATCCTGAATTAAGGGGTTTAGCTTCGGCGATTGGTCTTGAAAAAGGAAAGCCATTTGCGCCAAGTGCACAGGATCGCGCTGTGCTTGACGAAGCGGTGCAGGTGGGTGTTGCCTATGTGCGTGCTGATATGGGCAAGCCGCGCAATTCCGAGGTCTATTTTTATGAGGGAAAGCAATGGTTTACGCCATTTGGTGGTGGAAGTCATGAATGGCTGATTGATGGCGGAAAGGGTGGTCGGAATCTCGATGCTCGCAACAATTTCTTCTGGGGTTACACCGTCAATACGCCGGCCATGGTGTTGAAGATGGTGGGTGTTGGCTCCCAGTACGGTGTGGTGGCGACGGATGCGAATGGCGCTTACCTCGACGGCAGTAAGACCTATAAATTCACGGTTGACGCCGACGTTCCGGCGAAAGATTTCTGGTCGATGGTGGTTTACGACCCTCAAACGCGCTCCGAATTGCAGACCGATCAGTCTCTTCCGAGCAAGAACAGCAAGCGCAACCAAGACATGGTCGTGAATGCTGACGGCACCATTGATCTCTTTTTCGGACCCACAGCGCCGGAAGGCAAGGAAGCGAACTGGATTCAGACCGTGCCTGGCAAGGGTTGGTTCGCTGTTTTCCGGCTTTATGGCCCACTGCAGCCCTGGTTCGATAAGACCTGGCAGCTCAATGATATTCAGCCTCTCGGTTGAGATCTGAATCGATCCAATTCACCCTTCATCCTCAACCATGACTGTTTTCAATCGTCTCCCTTCCACGGTTCTTTCTGCATTGTTTTTGGCCTGCAGCGGCTCTGCCCTTCATGCTGCCGATGTGGTGCCCAAGGGCTACAACACGCCGATCCCTGTTGATGTGCTGACGCCGGATTCGGTGAGGACCCGGATCGGCACGTTCAATTATTTCGATGGTTTCCCTGATGATGAAACGATGCGCAAGGCACGCCGTCAGGTGGACTTGGGCCGCGGTGTGCAGACCTTCCTGAACTTCATGCCAGCAGCTTCGCTCGAGATGCTGCATGTGGGCCATCGTGATGGCTATGGCCTTCAGACGAACCGTGATATCGGTGTGTTTGAAGACCTGATGAGTTCGGAGTCTCTCTGGCTGACAGGGAACACCGACACGGTTTACGCCTCAGCATTTATTGATCTGAGCAAAGGCCCGATGGTGGTTGAGGTGCCAGCCGGTACGGGCCCGGGCACTGTGAATGATGCCTTCTTCCGCTTTGTGATCGACATGGGCGGTCCGGGCCCTGACAAGGGCCGTGGCGGCAAGTATCTGATCCTTGGTCCTGGGCAGTCGGCTCCTGATGATGCAGGTGATTATTACGTTGCCAGCACGCCGAGTCTGATCAACTGGGTGATTCTGCGTGGCTTCCTGGATGCTGAAGGCAGCACCGAGACCTCTAAAAATGCATTCAAGAATGATCTGAAAATCTATCCGTATGCCCAGCGGGCGAATCCGGCTCCGAATCAGTTTGTGAATCTCACCGGTTTGAATGTGAACACCATTCATGCCAACGATTTCAAGTTTTATGAGGAGCTGGATGATGTGATCCAGCGTGAGCCTTCGGAGGTGTTCTCACCTGAATTGCTGGGGATGGCCTCGGCCATTGGTGTTCAAAAAGGCCAGCCCTTTGATCCATCGCCTGCGCAGAAGGCCTTGCTCACTGAGGCGGTTGCCATTGGCAATGCCACGGCTCGCTCCATCCTGTTTGCACCCCAGGACCCAAAGGCCTACATCTATCCCGGCAAAGCTGGTTACTGGCAGACCGGATTCCCTGGGGGCAGTCACGAATATCTCGTGAATGGTGGCAATGGCGGCCGTGACATGGATGGCCGCACGCTGTTCTTTTATCTCGCCACGGTAAACACCCCGGCGATGGCTCTGGAGCTGCCAGGTGTTGGCTCTCAATACGCCTTCAGTTCAAGAGACAGCAGCGGCTCTTATCTCGATGGTGGCAACACCTACAAACTCACCATCCCCGCCAATCCTCCGGCCGAAAGGTTCTGGTCGTTTGTGGTGTATGACCCTCAAACCCGCTCAATGCTGCAGAGCGAGGAAATGCCTTATCCCAGCAAGAACAACAAGCGCAACACCGACATGGTCGAGAACGGCGATGGCAGTATCACGCTTTACTTCGGCCCTGAAGCCCCGGAAGGCTTGGAGGCCAATTGGGTGAAAACGATTCCAGGCAAGGGGTGGTTTGGCATTTTCCGTCTCTATGGCCCAGGCCAGGAGTGGTTTGATCGCACCTGGAAGCTGGGAGCGATTGAGAAGATCTGAGCTCGGAGTGATGGGAGATAGGTTTGCTTTGGCTTGTCTTCCCCTCGCCTGCATGGCTCTCGCACGGCTGTGAATGTGGCTGACAGCCTGACGCTTCAGGCTCACCTGTAAATCAGTCAAACAGCCAGCGCAGGCCTAGGTTCACGCCGCTTTGATCAACGCTGTAGGAGTTACCACCTCCTCCGGTGTAATCAAGGCCGAAATACTTGTAAGAGAGCGAGAGCTGAGCTGAGTTCCCCAAGGCGTAGGCAATGCCTGCCTGGGCAGTTCCACTCAGATCTTGTTCTCCGCTCAGCCCGAATCCGCCTGCATCCAAGTAGGCAAAGGCTTGCCAGTCTTCACTGATGGCATACGTGCCATAGATCCCGATGAGCGGTTGAACCCAAGTGTTGCCGTAGCTTTCGCCTGAAGACTTCTGCAGCTCACGGGTGTATTCCTTATTGACGCGTCGTCCTTCCACGGTGAGTGAGGCTTCGCTGTCCAACGTCCATTTGGTGTTGATGTTGGCATCGATGATCCGAGCTCCAACCAGGCCGATGAAGCTGCTGCTGCCTTTCTCCATGCGTGGTTTTTGAATAGCTCCTCCCCGGTAGCGGAAGGCCAGATCGATGACGGTTTGATTGGCATCGACGTCAAGATCTAAATCCCCTTTGACGCGAAGGGTGCGATCGCGCAGAAAATCTGGAGTCCCAAGTTGATTACGCAAGGGGTTGTTGGTTTGCTTGAAAAACGATGCGGATTGGCTGTCTGAAAGGCTGCCGTGATAGACACCGGCCAGAAATCCAAACCTTCCATACTCCACCTGGGCTTTGAATGTGAGTGCCTCATCGAGTGTGTCGATCACAGCGGAGAGGGGAAGCGCAGACTCTGTTCTGTTGCCATTGATCTCTGTTGTTGTGTATGTCGTGGGCACTAAAAAGGCATAGAGATCGAGATAAACCCGCCAGGAATCGTCGTCTTCTTCCGAGGGAGCTATCTCAATTTCGACCTCTGGGGCTTGGCTAAGTACAAGTGGTGTGGCGATCTCTGCTGCACTCGTTTCTGCAGGAGTGGTTGTCTCCAGTGGCTTCGCGGCAACCTCCAAACTCAAGGTGCTCAGGGTCGCAAAAAGAGCCAGAGAAAGAGCTCGCATCGCAGCAGAGATTGAATTGCGCGAACCGTAGGGGCAGCGTGGAATCTCTGCTTTTAAATCTGGTCCCATTCGTGCGGAATTGTTGCGGCCAGGATTGGTTCTTGTTGAAGCAAGCAGTAAACAACGCCCATCAATGAAGCCCGATCGATGCCGTTGCGCCTGCTCATGACCCGCAAAGTCTCCTGGCTTCTCGGTCTCGCTGCCCTGCTGGCTCCTTCATCCGTTCGGGCGCAGGATCCACTGCAAATCCTGGCCGCTAATCCCGCTGATTTTGATTTCTCTCCCCTTGAGCTGAATGAGCTGAAGTTGGCCCAGGCGCCTGACGTGGAGCAGTCTTCTGGCACAGACAATCAACCCGTCACCGTTGAATCCGACGAATCGAGTGCGCAAAAGGATGACTCTCTGGCGCAAGCTGCCCAGAACCCCATCGCCAGCTTGATCAGCGTTCCGATTCAGTGGAACTCAACGCCTAATACGCAGTGGGCACCAAACCTGACGGTTCCTTCTCCAGATCCCAACGATCCGCCCATTTCCACCAACTTCAAGGCAAATCAAACCCAGAACGTGGTGAACGTTCAGCCGGTAGTTCCATTCAAAGTGAGTGATGGTCTCACCTTGGTGACGCGCACGATCGTTCCCTTCGTCTCTCAACCCTGGGCGCGGGGAACCACGATTCAGGCCATTGGTGATATCAATCCTTCGGTGTTCTTCGTGCCCACCATGAAGGGCAATTTCACCGTGGGCGTTGGCCCCACCTTGGTGATGCCGACCGCCACTGATAGCCGCCTGAGCTCGCAGCGTTGGAGCGCTGGACCGACGGGGGTTTTGGTTTACACCAAGGGTCCGATTGTGGCTGGCGGACTGATCAACAACATTTGGTCATTTGCTGGGGAAGGCAAGAGTGATGTCAACAAGATGTTGATCCAGCCCTTCCTGAACTACAACCTGCCCAAGGGTTGGTATCTCACCAGCTCACCGATCATCACGGCGGACTGGACCTCGGAAGACAACAAGGGCTGGACGGTTCCTGTTGGACTTGGCGTCGGTCGTGTGTTTGTGTTGGGCACGCAGCCCATCAATGCCTCACTCAGTGCTTACTACAACGCTGTGAAGCCTGAGGTGCTCGGCCAGACGCTCATTGGCGATTGGACTTTCCGCGCCCAGGTTCAGTTTCTGTTCCCGACGGGAGGTTGATCCCGCTGTCATCAATGCATCAACGTTGCTGAATCTGGTTTTGAACATGAGTGATCAAGGCACTCGGATGGTGGTCATTCCTGCAGGGACGTATCGCGTCGGTTCCAAGTCTTTTTATCCAGAAGAATCACCAGTTCGCTCTATTCAATTGGAGGCATTTGCGATCGATGTGGAACCGGTCACGAATGCCGAATTTGCACGATTTGTTGCAGATACCGGCTATCTCACCGTGTCTGAGAAGCCTCCTGATCCTGAGCTGTATCCCAACCTGCCTCCAGAAGAGCAATGCCCTGAATCGGCGGTGTTCATTCCACCTCCGGCCAGTGTGGATCGCAGCCAGCCTTTGTCCTGGTGGGCGTTGGTGGAAGGTGCGGATTGGCGCCATCCTCAGGGTCCTTCCACCACCATCGACGATTGCATGCAGCACCCGGTCGTGCATCTCGCCTATGAGGATGCCTTGGCTTATGCCAAGTGGGCTGGAAAACGCCTACCAACCGCGGATGAATGGGAAGTGGCAGCACGGGGTGGTCTTGTCGAGCAGGACTACGCCTGGGGTTCCGAGATGACTCCTGGTGGCCAGTGGTTGGCCAATATTTGGCAAGGGCCTTTCCCTTGGATCAATGAGCAGAGCGATGGCTGGTTCTGGACTTCCCCTGTCGGTAGCTTCCCTGCCAATGGCTACGGTTTGGTCGACATGTGCGGCAACGTCTGGGAATGGACGTCGACGTTGTTCCCTGTCCCCCAAGGGGAACAGGAACGACGGATCATCAAGGGCGGCTCCTTTCTCTGTGCTGAAAATTATTGCCATCGGTTCCGCCCGGCAGCATTGATGGGTCAGACCACGGATACCGCAACCTGCCACATGGGTTTTCGTTGCGCATCGGATTTGGTTTGATCGCGTTGCCGTTGATCAATGAACATCAACACGCCGAGCGTAAAAAGCGCGAGCCCATCGACCTTCAAGAGGAACTGAATCATGAGGCACGGAAAACCAGCCGCGTGACGCTGGTCATGGGCTCAACAGCGGCGGCGCTTCCATAACGACTCCATCGCTGGATCAGGCCTGGTGCATCAGTTTGGTTTTTCGCTGTTCACCGGCACAGCAAATCTTCGGCTGATCCGAATGGTGCACATTTGGTTGATGTTGTGCCTGCTGACGTCAACCCATGGCTAGGCAAGAAAAAGTCTCAAGGCCTCGTTGCCTCACCAACGTCACGCCATGTCTGATCCGATCAAATGTCCTCGCTTGCTTCGCCGACTGGCTGTGGGTGGTGGTTTGTTGTTGGCGACAAGTGTGTCGATTGCCGGCATGACACAAGGCCAATCACAGGCGCGTGAATTCGATCGGTCGCAACTCCCTATCCCGGAGCCAAGGCCTGAAAAGGTCACCAAGGTGCTCCCCTCAGAGGTGCCATTGCCTCCCCAGTGGGAGGTGACAGCACCAGCCGGTGCCCCCAACGTGGTGATCATTCTTCTCGATGATGTCGGCTATGCAGCCCCGTCCGCATTTGGCGGGGTGGTGAACATGCCAACTGCAGAGAAGCTTGCCCAGAATGGTCTTCGCTACAACAGATTCCACACCACAGCCCTCTGTGCACCGACGCGGGCGGCGTTGAAGTCCGGTCGCAATCACCACAAGGTCAACACCGGTTCGATTCCCGAGATTGCCACTGGTTATGCAGGTAATTCCACCGTGGTGCCGGATTACGCCGTGCCGGTTGCAGAAATCCTCAGACTCAACGGCTACAACACAGCGGCTTTTGGCAAGTGGCATGAAACACCGGGGCGTGAGACCACAGCGGCTGGTCCCCAGACTCGTTGGCCAACGCGGCAGGGTTTTGAGAAGTTCTACGGCTTCGTAGGTGCTGAAGACAACATGTGGGAACCCACCATCCACGATGGCGTCACTGTCGTGGATGCACCGAAGAAAGATCGTTACCACTTCACCGAAGACATGACCGACCAGGCGATCGGTTGGGTTCGCCAACAGAAGGCCATTAAGCCAGATAAGCCATTTTTCGTCTATTACTCCTCAGCCGGTGCGCACTCCCCGCATCATGTGGGTCAGGAATGGATTGCCAAATATCGAGGCAAATTTGATGAAGGCTGGGATGTTCTCCGCGCGCGCAATCTCGAGAATCAGATCAAGGCAGGTGTGGTTCCTGCAGGCACTCAGATGGCGAAGGCACCAGATAGCGTTCCGAAATGGGACAGTCTGACGCCCCAACAGCAGCGAATCTACGCCCGTCAAGCAGAAGTGTTTGCTGCCTTCACGGAGCACTCTGATCACGAAGCAGGGCGTTTAATTCAAGCTATCGATGATCTGGGGGAGCTCGAAAACACGTTGGTGATTTATGTCACTGGTGACAATGGTGCCAGTGTCGAAGGGGACATGAGCGGTCATTGGAATTGGAATCATTACCTCAATGGTGTTGAAGAAACCCCTGATGAGCAGGAGGCAAAACTGGATGAATGGGGTGGACCAACGACCTATCCGATGTACCACCTTGGCTGGGCGATCGCCTTTAATTCACCCTTCGCTCTCTCCAAGCAGGTGGCGGGTGATTTCGGTGGAACGCGCAATGGAACAGTGATCCACTGGCCTGAACGCATCAGGCAGGGTGGTGGCATTCGCACCCAGTTCTCGCATGTAAATGATGTCGCCCCCACGATTCTTGAGGCGGCCAATCTGCCGATGCCCACCATGATCAATGGCATTCCGCAGATCCCAATGCAAGGCACGAGCCTGCTCTATACATTCGATAATCCAGGCGCGAAAGAAAAGCACAACACGCAGTATTTCGAGATTATTGGTAATCGCGGCATCTATCACAACGGTTGGATGGCTCGGACAACAATCATGTACCCCTGGATGGCGCCAAATAGGATGAATACGGTTGCGGCTGATGATGGTTGGCAGCTGTATGACACAACAGTTGACTTCAGCCTTTCGAATGATCTTGCTGCTCAATACCCTGATCGTCTTGAGGCCATGAAGGCGAAGTTCATGGAGGAGGCAATTGAGAACCAGGTGTTACCGCTCGATGATCGTCTTCTCGAGCGTCTTGTGCCGTCTGTTGCCGGTCGGCCGACACTTTTAGGTGATCGGACGTCCATGGATTTGTATCCCTATGCCTGGAACATGGTCGAAGACTCGATCATCAACATGAAGAACGTGTCGAACAGTGTGACGGCCTATGTGGATGTGAAAGGGGGGGATGAAGATGGTGTGATTTTCTCCCAAGGCGGTCGATTCGGTGGTTGGTCGCTTTATGTTGAAAACAACAGGCCCTCCTACACCTACAACTACATGGGACAGCTGTTCACATTCACCAGCAACAAGCCATTACCGATGGGTGAGTCTGAGATTCGTTTTGAGCTCGACTATGACGGAGGCGGTGCTGGCAAGGGTGCTGACGTTCGGATGAAGCTCAACGGTGAAGTGGTGGCGGAGGGTCGCTTGGAGAAGACGATTGCATCGCGTTTCTCCATTGATGAAGGTGCTGATGTTGGGCTTGATCGTGGTTCGGCGGTCACGGTGAAAACCATCGGTCCTCGCCGTTACAGCGCCTATGGCGGTGAAATCAACAAGGTGACACTTGAGATTTACCCCAAAGACACCGATGTCGCGCAGCAGTGATGGGTGGGCGCCGTTGATGGGTTGACGTTATCGAGGCGTTTCGGCAAGGCCCTTGCGCCAGTGGATGAAGGGAGTCATGCCAATGGCCGTCATCACCACATAGCCAGCAATGGCAGCTTTCAGCTCGCTCGTATCTGGGGACATTTGTTGCACCAAAAGCAATGCGAGGCCAGGATTTCGCATGGCGATGACCAGGGGAACCGTGCTCCTTTCCGCTTTGTCTTCGCTGGCAATCCAGTACCCAAGAAGCAGTGCAAGCGCGGTGAGGAGCAGCATCAGAGAGGCTCCGCGCAGGTCGGCAACCAAAGCGGTTGTGACGTTCGGGAACGCCGCGATCCACGCCACGGCTAAGAGCAACAGCAGCAGGATTGAAGCCGCTTTCTGCACGACTGGTTTCCAGCGCTCAGCCCAATCGCTGCACCTTTGGCGCAAACCCATGCCAACCAAAAGTGGGATCACTTGAACGCTGAAGACCTGTGCAGCAACCTCTTTGGCTGAGACCCTCCAGAGGGTTTCTGCCGCGTCGATCGGCAGCTGGTTGATCCAAATCGGCACACTAAGGATCGCGGCACAGGCTGAGCACAGCTGAAGCCTTGCGGCAAGCTCAGCATTCCCAGCCACCGCATAGCTTTTGAAGCTAATGAGCGGCGCACTTGGGCAAATCGCCATCACCATCAAGGCTGTTGTCATGGCAGGCGAAAGAGCCTGACCAAGCGGCGAGCGAAGTAACAGTAGGGCTGCTACCGGGATGCCAACACAGGTGGTGAGCAACACCCGCAGCAGCAGGCCCGGTCTGCGTTTCAACAGCACCAATTGCTTGTTGGGCAGATGGAGTCCCAACGACACCATGATCAGAAACAGGGCCAGTGAAATCAGGGCCGACATAGAACTGGCGTGAATCGGATCAGCTCTGTGAGCAGAGCTCCTCAGCGGATGGTTTGGCTCAGTGTTGTGCTCGGACTTTCGGCGAACAGCTGTTGGTAGGCCTTGGCGAAATGGCCTCGGCTCCGGAATCCAAAGTGCTGGGCTACTTCCGTGACGGTGTTGAGTTGAGCTGCCTGCCGGAGCTCAGGGGAACGCAGCATCCCGTTGACTTGCTCCAGGCGGATGCGTTTGAGCAGTTCCATCGGGCCGATGTCAAAGGCTTCTTTGCTGCCTTGGATCAAGGTGCGCCGAGAGGCATAAAGGGTTTGGCTCAGTTCATCGAGGTTGAGCTCTTCACTGCCATTGCGGAAGCCCCAGCTGACCAGTTCGCGTACCAATTCATGGCGGGGTGAGGTGGTGAAGGGAATGAAGCAAGTGTTTGCGCTGTTGTGGCTGAGGCAATTCAGGAAAAGTTTGTAGAGGCGATGGCCTGCCTGTTGGCGTTGGTTGGCTGTGGACAATGGGGACTGGATTAACCGCTCGAACTCCTCCGCCAAGTGCTGGTGCATCTGCGGTGAAACCTGCAGACCATTGCTTGTTTGCATCTGTTCGATTAGACCCTCCACACCGCAATGTTCCAGGTAGGCATTGAACCGTTGGCACGAGGTCGTCGTTAGATACGTGGTGGAGTTGGCCGAGAGCTCGAAGTGCGACTCCGTCATTCCTTGCCTGAAGCCGTTGATGGAATAGGCAGCAATGGGAACGGCGAACACCTTGTGATCATGGGCTTGACCGGAAGCTTCAAGACTGAAGCTGATGCAGTCCGGGCCCCGATCACCATTCAGCAACAACCGTTGAGAGGTGCTGATTTTGAGGAGGGCGACGGAGCCAAAATTGGCTATGCAAAAGCGGCCGTCCAGAGCGCCTTGGCTGAGCTGCAAAGCATCGAACTGTTTGCCAGCCAACCGGAAAAGTTGAGCCAGTTCACTGGCTGATCGAAATGAAAACGACCGTGCCCAAACACCACTCTTGTGGCATTCACGAATGACAGAACTGGCCAAGAGCGCCCTCATCAATGCTGGGCAACTAGTCAAGCTTCTGAGAAATTAGTCGAATTTTGCATAGTCGATTAAAAATGACTGGAATTTGAACGCGTCATGGCGTACTGGGTTGATCGACTCGTGGCCGGAGGCTTTGTCGCTCCTCAGACGTTGGCGTTAGCTCTGCGACAAAGCCGTGTGTCACCACGGCGGTGGCCTCAGGCTCTTTTGTTGAGTCTGAGTGGGGTGGTTGTCGAGCCCTTGGCTTGGCTGCAAGCGTTGCTCTGGGGATCAGCGTTGCGTCAGCTGACGCTGCCCCCTGATCCTGTGATTGTGATCGGTCACTGGCGCAGTGGCACTACCTATGTGCATCAATTGCTGGCGACTGATCCTCAGGCGGCCACGGCGCGTAATGCGCTCACCATTGCGCCCCAAGTGGCACTGCTGCTTAAACCCCTTGTTGTGCCTCTACTTCGCCGCTGGATGACCGCAACGCGGCCCATCGATGCTGTGCCATGGGATGCCTTGGATCCCCAGGAGGATGAGATCGGCCTGGCACGCCTCAGCTTCGACACGAACATGGCCGGTGTGGCTTTCCCTTTGGAGTATCCGCACCATTTCCGTCGCTGTGTTCTTAACTGCACGCCTGGTTTTCGCAGGCAATTCTTGAACTTCTGCCGCCTCACACTGCTGCATGAGGGAGCTGGCAAGAGCCATTGGGTGATTAAGAACTCAGCCCACACCGCGCGGGTGCCTTTCTTGCTCGACCTCTTTCCTAAAGCCCGCTTTGTGCTGCTGCAGCGGGATCCGGTGGATTCGATTCGTTCTCTGGTGCAGGTCAAACAGAATCTGGCGGATCTGGTGGGGATGCAGCCTGCTCCCGATGATGTGCGCCAGGTAGAGGAAACGGCGTCAGCGCATCGCCTGTTGATGGAAGCGTTTGAAGCAGCCCGTGACTTGATCCCTGCTGGCCAGTTGGTGGAGGTGGCTTACGACGAGTTGATTGAAGCGCCGTTGGCCACTGTGGAACGGATTTACAAGGAGCTATCCATTGAAGGTTGGCACGAGGCACAGCCATGGATTGCTGCACGGGTCGAGCTGGCGAAGTCTTACCGCGCCAAGCCTGTGCAGTTGGAGCCGCAAGCTGAGCAACGGCTGCAGGCCTTGATGAAACCTGATGCCGCCAGCTCGGCTGCATAGGCGTTACTGACCAAATGCCACCTGGCAGGCGGCATTGAGCAGCTGGGCCTCGTTGGAATTGAGGGGTGTTCCGCCATTCAGCGTGCCCTCACTGCAATCTCCGTAGTAACGCGCTGTGAGGCTGCCATTGTCGGCCTCGAAGGTCACCGTCTCTCCGGTGGCTGTCACGCTCGGGTAGTAGAGCGAATAGTTCGAGTCCGGCACCACGATGTAACTCACCTGGTTGGACTGTGCTGAGTTCACCAAGCTGTTGATCACACCGAAGGTGGCCATGCTGGCCAGCCCCCAAGCTGCTGCCTGTCCTGGATACCAACCCCAGTTGTTCCAGTAGGAGCCTCCATACCAGCCAGAAGTCCAGGGACGGTTGTTGTACCAGCCGTTGCTGCTATACCAACCACTGCCGTAGCGATCCCAGTTGTTGATCGCCTTGCGCCGCGTATCGCTCCTGTTGTCGAGGCGGTCTGAGCGGTTGCTCTGGCGTGTGTCGACCCGGTTGCTCCGGCCGTCTTGACGGTTGTTAAAGGCATTGTTGCGGTCGCTTTGCCGCGTGTTGCGTGTGCTCTGGCGGCTCGTCTGTCGGCTGCTGCTGTTGGATCGTGCCTGCCCCTGACGGCTGCCGCTGTAGTTGCTGAATCCTGTGCGACCACTGCGGCTACGGGAACTGTTGCTGCGGGATCTGCTGCGAGACGCACTGCGTGAACCGCCGCTTCTTGAACCGCCGCCTCCGCGTGCACCGCGTTGGGCCAAAAGTTGCTCTTGAGCTGTGCCTTCTGGCGCTGAAAGCGTGGTGGTGGCTGCAGCTAAGCCTGCGGCTGGTTGCAGCGCCAGAAGCACACTCAGCATGGTGCCGATGCGGCGCGTGTGGGTTGTCATGGCTGGACGGCCTCCTTCAGGCGATCACATCCGTTGTCGAAACAGGCCACGTCCACGCGGCCATTGCTCCCGAAGACCATCCCCACTTTGGTGCGGCCTTGCATGGCATCACCGCTGTTGATCAACACATCGGCTAGGAAGGTTGGGTTCTTGACGCAAAAGGCGTCGTTGTTGAAGCAGAGCTCTTCGGTTTTGAAGTTGATCGTGGTGTTCCTCACCGACGTCCAGGGGTCTGTGTTGCTGGCCCTGCCTTCAATGCGCACGTAGGGATCGTCGATCACCCGATAGCTCACTGTTCGTGCTCCGAATCGGTGCCTGTATTCAGTGGTGTCGTCGACATTGCTTGCTGACACCTTGCAAGCGAAGGTGGCATTGCCGCTTCGGCATGTGGTGTCCAGGCTGTAAAGCTCTTGGGCCACCGTTGCGGATGCGCTGAGGCTGCCGAGCAGGACCGTTAGGCCCGCCAGCACCCTGCAACGAAGCAAAGTGTGCATGGCTAGTTGGGGTGTTTTGGAGGGCCGTGCCTCCATTGCGTCACCATGCACATCAATGAGTGTTTTGACTGCATCTCTGCCTCAATGGGATCAGAAGTCATCACGAGCAGTACGTTGACGCTGCACTTCGGACGGTTGCTGTGCTTCGCTCTTTTTCCGCTGTGTTGCTCTTGTTGGTGTGGGCCCCGCCTTCTGCGGAAGCGTTTGAGGACTGCAGCCTGATCACGCGCATGATGAATTCCATTGGTGCGTCGATGGCCCGCAACCGGATGTTGATCGCGGCATCGCAGGAAACGGGTGAGAACCGTGAACAAGCCGACGCTGCCAGTGCACAGTTATCTAGGCAGTCGCGCGATTTCCGAGACCTGCGGGAGGATTACGTTCGCAATCGGTGCGGCAATGCCTGGGACTGACTCGTCAGCTGCGCGCCGCCAACGATTGCACGAGTTGCTGTTGGCCCTGATTGCTCGTGAAGACGATCTCGAGCTGATGGATTCGGATGGTCCCATCGGACTGACCGGTGCAGCCTCTAGCGAAGGCTCAGCCGAAGCTGCGCGCTGGCTGGATCGCAACCGGCGTGTGCTGCATCGCTATCAGGCGATGGTGCGCACTGCCGTCACCCTTGATGCGCTGCTTGACAGCGAAGTAGGTGGCTTGCATGAGGTATGACCCAGATGGTCTTCTTCATGCCTCTCCCTGCAGAGGTCTGCTGAACGGCTGGTAGACAGCCCCTGGCGAGCCCCGCCAGGTCTGGCAGTGTGGGGCGACTTTCCGCCTTGGGCATGGCTCCGCTCGGTTTCTCCGCTCTGAAGTCTTTGCTGGGTCGTCAGGGCAAGACGACAGCGTGGCAGCCACCGCAGGCCAGCTGGAGCCGCGCCTTCGGTCTCGGTTGGGAGAAGCCCTACACGGTGCGCTACGCGAGCAATCTCGATGATGGCCCCAATCACGGCATGCCGTTAGGCGGATTTGGCGCTGGCTGCATCGGTCGTGCGCCCGATGGAAACGTCAACCTCTGGCACCTGGATGGCGGCGAGCACTGGTTCGGGGTGCTGCCGGATTGCCAGTTCGCGCTTTTTGAAAGCAACGGCACCGTCTCTCGCACCCATGCTTTGGCGGTGAAACCCGATGGCGATGCATCGCGACCCAAGAGTGGTGAATCGCTTCAGGCCTGGGATTGGTATCCCGCCAGCACGCCGGAGTGCACCACCGGCACCTATTCCGCGCGTTACCCGCTTAGCTGGACAAACTATGAAGGCATTTATGACGCCGAGGTGCGTTGCGAGGCCTTCAGTCCGATCCTGCCCGGTGACTACCAGCGCACCAGCTACCCGGTTGCGGTGTTTGTGTGGACCCTGAGCAACCCCACCGATCAGCTTCTGGATTTGTCGTTGTTGCTCAGCTGGCGCAACACCACCGGCTGGTTCACTAATACCGATGCCTCAGCTGAGGTGCACTTCCGTGATGACGGAAGCCCAGAGCACAATTACGCACCGGCGATCGGCAAAACCGACGGGCAACGCAACCGTTGGGTGGAAAACGGCTCTATGAAAGGTGTCGTCTTGGAAGGCAACGTCTCCCGTCCCATCGCGGAAGGTGAGGGGCAATGGTGCATTGCCAGTTGCGATCAGCCGGGTGTCACCATCCAGCGCTGCAGCCGTTGGAACCCTGCGGGTGATGGCAGTGAGCTGTGGAACAGCTTCAGCGCCGATGGCTCCATACCCGAAAGCAATAACGACCGGCGCAGTGGAGGCAATGACCCTCTCAGTGCTGCGCTAACGGTGCAATGCCATTTGGAGCCAGGGCAGAGCATCGAGATTCCAGTGGTGATCAGTTGGGACCTGCCTGTGACAGCGTTTGCCACCGGAAGCCAGGCCTTGCGCCGATACACCGATTTCTTTGGCACTGGTGGAGATCAAGCAGCAACGATTGCCGCTGAAGCCCTGCGCGACTGGAAAAACTGGCGCGAGCAGATTGAGGCTTGGCAGCAGCCCGTGCTGCAGCGCACAGAGTTGCCGGAGTCGCTGCGGATGGCGCTGTTCAATGAGCTCTACGACCTCTGCAGCGGTGGCAGTCTGTGGAGCGCGGCGTCGCCGGACGATCCTCACGGTCGTTTTGGTGTGCTCGAGTGCCTCGACTACGCCTGGTATGAAAGTTTGGATGTGAGGCTGTATGGCTCACTGGCCCTGCTGCAGCTGTGGCCTGAGCTTGATAAGGCCGTGCTACGCAGCTTTGCCAGAGCCATTCCGGCTGCCGATGCCACGCAGCGGCCAATCGGCTGGTATTTCACCCAAGGCAAGGGTCGGGTGGAAGCCGACCGCAAGGTGAAGGGAGCCACGCCCCACGATCTGGGTGCTCCCAATGAAGTGCCTTGGGATGCCACCAACTACACCGCCTATCAAGACTGCAATCTCTGGAAAGACTTGGGCAGCGATTACGTGCTGCAGGTGTGGCGCACCTACAAGCTGTCACCCAGTGGTGAAGACCTGCGCTTCCTCTCTGAGTGTTGGCCGTCCGCTGTGGAGGCCTTGCGTTACCTCAAGACTTTTGATGTGAATGACGATGGTCTGCCCGATAACGGCGGCGCTCCGGATCAGACCTTTGATGACTGGCCGCTGAAGGGGGTGAGTGCTTACTGCGGTGCCCTGTGGATCGCCGCTCTGGAAGCCGCCTTGGCCATCGGCCAGACGCTGCAGCTCAAGACGGGCCTCGATACATCGGCTGAGCAGCGGCAATTCAGCGGTTGGTTGGAGCAATCGCGAAGCAATTTCGACAAGTTGCTATGGAATGGCGAGTATTACGACATCGATGCGGAGAGCGGCACCCCAGTGGTGATGGCCGATCAGCTCTGCGGTGATTTCTATGCCCGTCTGCTTGGGCTCGAGCCAGTGGTGAGTGAAGCCAACAGCCGCAGCACACTCAAAGCGGTAAAGGAAGCTTGTTTTGACGCCTTTGATGGTGGATCGCTCGGGGTCGCCAATGGGCTACGCCGCGATGGCACACCCTTGGATCCCAATGGCACCCATCCGCTGGAGGTGTGGACGGGCATCAACTTCGGCATCGCCAGTTATTTCTGTCTGATGGGCGAAGGACAAACCGCCGAAGCAATCTGCTCAGCCGTGGTGAATCAGGTCTACAGCGGTGGTCTGCAGTTCCGCACACCGGAGGCGATCACGGCGGTGAAGACGTTTCGGGCTTGCCATTACCTGCGGGCGATGGCGATCTGGGGGCTATGGGCGACGCATACCGATTGGGCCAGGGTTCCCGGGGCAGAGCGGGCTTAGTCATCTGCGGCCTGTGCTGGGGTGGGCTCAGTTCAGTGCAACGTTGATGCTGCGACTGAGCTTCAGCGTTTCGTGATCGTTCTGATTGGTGTCGGCCAGCTCCAGGTTGAAAAACGAAGCTGAGTCGGCATCAAATAACGGTCCTGCGTGCCAGGTGCCCAGATGTAACTTGATGCCCTCGCCTGCCTCGATCCGCAAGAGCCAGGTGGCCGAGGCATCGAGCACGGGGCCTTCGGTGTCTGGCGGAGCAAGCAGCAACCAGAAGGGGCGACCTTCGGCGGAACTGAGGCATTGGGTGGCGTTCAAGTGGCGCGTCATCGCCGTCACTTGCAGCGTGCGGCGGGGAATGCGCATCACGTAATAACGAAGCTTCCCTGGTCCGAAACTCAGGTCCGCGTCCTGTGTCCCGGGTGGCGTCATGTCGTCCACCTCTCGCAATGCCGTGCCGCAGGCTTTCAGACGTGGGTCGTGCAGAGACCCCGCTTCCAGTGGCTGATGCTCGATCATGGAAACACTGTTCGCGCTCGATTCATGCTCGCGTTGCGTCGTCTGCTTTGCACGCTGCTGGTTGCCGTAACGCTCTTGCTGCTCACGCCCATGGCCGTCAGCGCTCAGGTTCACGAGCATCAAGACGAAAACGGTGCACCGATGCTGCGCAGCCTCGAGAGCTTGCGCGATCTGGATTACCAGAGTTGGCAGGCGGTGGCCTACCGAACAGGCAAGCCAGGTAATCCTGTGGTTCTCCGCATCGTGGGCTACCCAGGCAAGTTGCGCCTCGAGCACCCCGCGCCGTTGTTGGTGCAAGCCGGCGTGAAGGAGTGGCAGCTCGACGACATCACACTCGACAATCCCGTGCTAGCCGCCGATGGCCGTGAGGCGGCGGCAGAGTTCGCGCTCGATCCGCTGCTCAATGATCTGAGCAACAACCGTCCGCTGCGTCTGTTCATGCCTGGGGTCTTTAACGAGATGCCTGTTCCTCCCTATGTGGTGGCCGAGTGGCGTGACGTGCAAACTCAGCCCCTCAGCTGATGGACTCTTGCGGCAGTGCGCAACAGCCCTGGTTTGCCTGGATGCGGAGGGCCCTCCTGCTTGCATCCCTCGCCGAAGGCCAAACCAGCCCTAACCCCTTGGTGGGTGCGGTGGTGCTCGACGCCGAAGGACGCTTGATCGGAGAGGGATTCCACGCCCGTGCGGGTCAGCCTCATGCCGAACCTGTTGCTCTGGCTCAGGCTGGTGATGCTGCCCATGGCGGCACGATCATCGTCACCCTGGAGCCCTGCTGCCATTACGGTCGGACACCCCCTTGCACCGAAGCGATCCTCGCGGCTGGACTGCGGCGGGTGGTGGTGGCGCTTACCGACCCCGACCCGCGTGTCGCCGGGGCTGGGTTGCAGCGGCTGCGTGATGCAGGATTGGAGGTGATTAGTGGCGTGCTGGCCGCTGAAGCCGCCCATCAGAATCGGGCCTTCATCCACCGGGTGCGGACCGGTCGACCCTGGGGGGTGCTCAAGTGGGCCATGAGCCTGGATGGCCGCACGGCTCTGCCCAATGGCGAGAGTCAGTGGATCAGTGGCGCACCGGCTCGTTCCTGGGTGCATGGCTTGCGCTCGCAGTGTGATGCGGTGATCGTCGGCGGTGGCACGGTTCGCGCTGATGACCCGGTGCTCACCAGCCGGGGGCGTCGATCTCCGGAACCGTTGCGCGTGGTGCTAAGCCGCACTCTTGACCTGCCGGCTGGTGCTCAGATCTGGGATCAGCAGGTGGCGAACACGCTGCTGGCATACCCGATGCAGGCCGATCCCTCGTTGCCCTTCGCATTGCGCGCTGTTCTTCAGGAGCAAGGTGTGGCGATGGAACCGCTCAAGACCTCGGAGCCGGAGCTGTTGCTCAACGCTTTGGCCAAGCGTGGGTGCAACACAGTGCTCTGGGAGTGTGGTCCTGGTCTGGCGGCTGCTGCAATGAAGCAAGGCTGTGTGCAGGAGATCGCGGCGGTGATTGCTCCCAAGCTGCTGGGTGGCGAACAGGCGCGCACGCCTTTGGGGGAGCTTGGCTTCACTGCGATGGATCAGGTGCACTTGCTGCGTTGTGATTCCAGCAAGCTGCTGGGTGATGACCTTTTGCTTCAGGCATATCTGCATTGATCCGCCTTAACGGCCCAGATCCCCGCGGGTTGGATCGCGCTCTTCGCGGTCCACCGTCGCGGCCTAGCGACCGATCAACACCCCCATCATCACCAGCCCAGCGGTGAGGCCCAGCACGAGATATCCCGTTGCTGCACCCATCAGCACGCTGGCAGTCACCTCGGCTTCTCTGGCGAGGCTTGCGTTGCGCGCGCCCCGTTCGGTTCTCCGCCATCTCACTCCAGCCGTGACGTGAATCTCGGCTTTAGCCTTAGTGGAGGACTGGACGTGATTTATGCCGATCCGCGAGGACGACAACCGCCCCAATCGCCGCTTTGGGATTATCAACCTTGTCTTGATCGGCTTCGGTGTGCTGCTGCTGCTGAGCAGCTTTCTTCCCAATCAAGGCATGCAGCAAGTGCCGAGGGTGCCTTATTCCTTGTTCATTGATCAGGTGAACGATGGCGCTGTGAAGCGTGCCTACATCACCCAGGATCAAATTCGCTACGAGCTGTTGGCTCCCGAGGAGGGTGCACCTTCGGTGCTGGCGACCACGCCGATCTTCGATATGGATCTGCCTCAGCGCTTGGAAACCAAAGGCGTTGAGTTCGCAGCTGCTCCTCCGAAGAAGCCCAACATCTTCACCACCATCCTGAGCTGGGTGGTGCCGCCGCTGATCTTCATTCTGGTGCTGCAGTTCTTCGCGCGGCGTTCCATGGGTGCTGGTGGTGCTCAAGGTGCTCTGAACTTCACCAAGAGCAAGGCCAAGGTGTATGTGCCTGATGAACAGTCACGGGTCACGTTTGCGGATGTGGCCGGTGTGGATGAGGCCAAAGACGAACTCACCGAAATCGTCGATTTCCTGAAGTCGTCGGAGCGCTACACCGAGATCGGTGCGCGCATTCCCAAGGGTGTGTTGTTGGTAGGCCCTCCGGGTACCGGCAAAACCCTGCTATCCAAAGCCGTTGCTGGTGAAGCGGGCGTTCCTTTCTTCATCATCAGTGGCTCGGAATTTGTTGAGCTTTTTGTGGGTGCAGGTGCTGCTCGGGTGCGTGATCTGTTTGAGCAGGCCAAGAAAAACGCTCCTTGCATCATCTTTATTGACGAACTCGATGCCATCGGTAAGAGCCGTTCAGGCTCGATGGGTGTGGTCGGCGGCAACGACGAGCGCGAGCAGACGCTCAACCAGTTGCTGACAGAAATGGATGGCTTCGCCTCCAAAGACAAGCCTGTGATCGTGCTGGCTGCCACCAACCAGCCGGAAGTGCTCGATGCAGCACTGCTGCGCCCCGGCCGTTTCGATCGCCAGGTGTTGGTGGATCGTCCTGACCTCTCCGGTCGTAAAACCATCCTCGAGATTTATGCCAAGAAGGTGAAGCTCGCCGATGGGGTGGATCTCGATCGCATTGCTCAGGCCACCAGTGGTTTCGCCGGTGCTGATCTGGCCAACTTGGTGAACGAAGCAGCGCTGCTGGCGGCACGGGCCAAGCGCACGAAGGTGGAGCAGGAAGATCTCGGTGAGGCGATCGAACGTGTGGTCGCCGGCCTCGAGAAGAAGAGCCGTGTGCTGCAAGACGACGAGAAGAAGGTGGTGGCTTATCACGAGGTGGGACACGCCATCGTTGGTCACCTGATGCCTGGTGGCAGCAAGGTGGCCAAGATTTCGATCGTGCCCCGTGGCATGAGTGCTCTGGGTTACACCCTCCAGCTGCCCACCGAAGAGCGATTCCTCAACTCAAGGGAAGACCTGCAAGGACAGATCGCCACCCTTCTTGGAGGTCGATCCGCTGAGGAGATTGTCTTCGGCAAAATCACAACGGGTGCCTCCAATGACCTGCAGCGTGCCACTGACATCGCTGAGCAGATGGTGGGCACTTACGGCATGAGCGACACGCTCGGACCTCTTGCCTACGACAAGCAAGGTGGTGGTCAGTTCCTGGGCGGTGGCAATAACCCTCGCCGCACGGTGAGTGATGCCACGGCTCAGGCCATCGATAAAGAGGTGCGGGCTCTCGTCGATGACGCTCATGAGCAGGCCCTGTCGATCCTGCGCCAGAACATGGCTCTGCTCGAAACCATTGCCCAGAAGATCCTCGAGAAAGAGGTGATCGAAGGTGATGAGCTCAAAGACATGCTCAACGCCAGCGTGATGCCCTGCTGATTGCTTTCAAGTTTCGGCAGTGTCCTGCAAGTTTCTTCTGCGGTCCCAGGTACAACCTGGGACCGCTTTTTCTTTGGTGAAGGTTGTGCTCGAGATCACAGCTCGCTTTGATCTGAATTGAGGCGTGCTGGGTGCACATGCTCGATAAAGAGTGAGTGCGAGATCCACTTACGGGTCGTCTGACTCCCTCACCATGACTGAACACCTTCCCAATCCTCTACCCCCCTGCTCGGGGGCAAAGGGTGATCTCGAATCTTTGCTCAATGCTCTGCGGCCTCAGCAGCCAGCCAGGCCATCATTCACCGACAGCATCTGGACGCTGAGTGATCAACCAACTGCTCTGCGTTACGCCAACACCGATCCTGAGCGTGGCATTGATTTCTTGGTGGAGGACAACCCTTTTCTTGGAGCCCAGGTGCTTGATCCACGCCTGGTGCGGATTGCTCCAGGGGCCTCGAACGAGAAGCACCGCCATGCCCATGAATCGTTGTTTTTGGTGATGAAAGGCGTTGCGGAAATTCAGATCGGTGTGACAACCCAAGCGCTCCAACCTGGGATGGTGGCCTTCGTACCTCGCTGGGTCGTGCATCAGACCCACAACCCTTCTCAGGAGACGCCTCTGTTGATGCTGGCCATCACCGACTTTGGACTAACTGCAACCGTTCTTGGTAATTACGATTCGAGTACTCGCTTGAAACTGAAAAGGGGGAGCCTCCAGTGAGCCAGATGTCCTTTCTTGCCTCGCTCTCTCAGCCTCTTCAGCAACGTTTAAGCACGATTGGGGCTGCCGCTCATCTCTCTGATGGGGATCAGTTGATTCGGCAAGGAGACGTGTCAACGCAGCTTTACCTGGTGGAGAAGGGCGGTCTATCAGCCCTCACGAATGATGTGTCCGTTCCCATTGGAAGCGGTGAGGTTGTAGGGGAGATGGCCTTTCTCGACAACCGTCCGCGGACTGCAACGGTGCTGGCGCGCGGCCCGGTTCGGGTGCGGGCCATTGAGCGTGAGCAATGTTTTCAGGCTCTTAGTGACCAGCCCCTGCTGCTCAATGAACTGATTACTGCTCTCACAGCATTGCAGCGTCATCGCTTGCAGCGGGAGGCTGAATCCGATCAACGCAGCACCACTGAGCTGGTGGATGATCTCACCGTTATGGCTTTACAGCATCGAGCTGTCTGTCACCCGTACTTGGATGCGTTGGCCAGCGGCAGTCTTCCTGATCTCCGTTTTGCTTTGGAGGATTTCGCCCGTCATTACTACGGCTACTCCGCCCACTTCCCCCGCTACCTCACGGCGTTGATTTCCCGTTTGGAGGAGCCTGCCCATCGCCATGCACTGCTGGAAAACCTCACCGAAGAGAGTGGTTTGTATGAGCAGCAGGAGCTCGACGAACTGTCTGCTCTTGGGATTCAGGCCGACTGGATTGTGGGCATCCCTCACCCTGAGTTGTTTCAACGCTTCCGTCAGGCTTTGGGGGTCGCCAACACCGCGGCTGCAGACGATCACATCGAAGTGCTCTGTTGGCGGGAAATGTTCCTGGCGATTCTTTCCAATGGTTCACCTGCTGAAGCTGTGGGCGCGCTCGGATTGGGCACCGAAACGATTGTGCAGACCCTCTATCAACCCTTTGTGAAGGCGATCAATCGTCTGGGAACGATTGATCCCCGTGATGCCGTGTTCTTCCCTTTGCATACCGCGGTGGATGATCACCACCAGGCAACCCTCAAGGAGGTCGCGTCCGCCTATGCCAAGGATCCGCAAGGGCGTGCGGATCTGGCGAAGGGAATGGTGAAGGCCCTCGGGCTCCGAGACGCTTTTTGGAACTGGTTGCATCAACGGGCGCTTCACCCCGATCAGGCCCGTCAGAGTCTCGAAGCGTTTGTGGTATGAGCGAAGCCCCTTCCACCCAGCAGCTCTACGACCGTCACGCTGGTGCGTGGAATCGCAGTGAGCCTGTGCTTCTCAGCGATTACACCGCACGCCCTCGTGTTCTTGAGCGCATTGCCTGCGTCCGTGGGCTCCACGTTTGGGATCTCGGTTGCGGTGAAGGGTTTATGGGCCGTCAGTTGCTGCGCCAGCAGCCCGCTTGCGTGGAGGGCATTGATGTCTCCTCCGAGATGGTGGAGGCAGCTCGGCGCCAGTCGGGTGCCGGTGGCGTGGAGCGGGGTGGACCGCTTAGCTATCGGGTTGGTGATTTGTCTCGGATTGAGCAGTTGCCGGAGGGGCAGTGCGATGTGGCGATCGCGGTGTTTCTGTTCAACTACCTCCCCTTGGCACCCACCATTGCTGTCCTACGCCATGTCCGTCAGCGTCTAAGGCCTGGGGGGCGTTTGGTGTTCACCGTTCCTCATCCGTCATTGGCCTTCTTGAGGCCGCAAGAGCCTCCTTTTTTCCTCGATCCAGCTGGTCACCGTTACCTGCAGGCCAGTGATCAGTTCCTGGAAGGAAGAATCTGGCGGCGCGACGGAGCCTCTGCTCCAGTGCGGTCTGTGCATAAAACTGTCGCTGACTACTTTCACGCCCTTAAGGAGGCTGGATGGACAACCCTTCCTCACGTTGAAGAATTGGGGGTGACATCGGATCATCTGGCCCTCGATCCGGGATTCTTCGGACCCTTGGAGGGTGTGCCCTTGCACATGTTGTTTGAGCTGCGGCGATGAGAAAGGCAACGCCGCTGTCTCAGGGGGGGCTGAAGCCATGGCGCGCTGCCGATCTGGCTGCGAGTTCTGAGTGGATTGTGGAGGCTGATCCTGTCTTGACCACGCTGACGGAGGTGCAACTGCAGAACTGGTTTGCACCACTTCGGCATCAATTGCTTCATGGCTACGGAGTGGTGCTGATTCGTGGATTATCAGCGCAACCGCAATCGACGTTTCGCCGGCTTTATCTCGCGATTGGTCGTTGTTTGGGTTCTCCTGATCTGACCTATGGCGAGCTTTACGACGTTACCGACAGCGGTCAGTCCCATCTGACGAAATCCATTCCTGTCTCCCAAACGCGTGCTGCCACGTCGATGCACACAGACAGCTCCCGGCTTGAAACACACCCCCGCTGGGTTGGCCTGGCTTGTGTTCAGCAGGCGCCGGTGGGGGGAGGGTCGCGTCTGGCATCAGCACTGTCGGTGCATGATTTCCTGAAGGAGAATCATCCCAAGAGCCTCGCTCGGCTTCAGCAGAATTTCCATCGCGATGTGGTGACACCCGGTGCGGTTGATCCCCTTGGGTTAATTGCTCTTAACCGCTTTCCAGTGTTTTCTCAGGCTGTTGATGGCCCAACCTTGCGCTACATGCGCTACTGGATTGAGAAGGGTCATGAGCGCCTTGGTCAGGCACTTTGTGCGGAAGATCTACGGGCTTTTGATGATCTTGATGCCGCCCTCAACCATCCAAACTTTTGCCACTGTTTCCAGATGCAGGAGGGAGACATTCTGTTCATTGACAACCACAAAGTGGTCCACGATCGAGAAGCTTACGAAGACAATCCTCAGCGCCCTCGGCATCTGATTCGGTTGTGGCTGAATGCAGGTTCACCAAATATCTTCTGACGTCGTTTCTGCTTCACCGATCTGACCTCAGTTGAGGTGTGATCTTGTCGCATGATCTGCTCTCCTTCTGGGCTTGGCGGTGACGAGTTTCGTTCTCGTTGCTTGCCGTGTGAAGGAAATTTGTGCGTGTCTTTGCCATCACCTTGGCTGCTGGGTCTTTGGCTCAAAATGGTCTTTCCGCTGGTTGCAGGACAAGCTGTGCGCTTCGTCTCGTCGCCGCGGCTGGAAAGGGCCGTTTGATCTCGAAGAGCGTTGGACTTGACCTGTCTTGGCTAACGCAAGAAAGGTTTGACTCTCTCCGGTGATCCGGTTTTCAAGGCTGCCCCCTTGACGACAAGGGGGCTGATCCCCGATAAAACTCCTTTGAAAGCTTCCCCATGGTCAGCGCCTCTCAGGGTGTCGCTTCCGTTCTTTCTCCTCTGAGCGGCCAAGATTTCCTCTCTTCCGAGGATGTGAGTGCTGAGCAGACTGCTGCGCTTCTGGAGCTGGCCGGTCAGCTGAAGTCGGGCGATCGGCGCATTGATCTGGGGAATCGGGTGCTGGGGTTGATCTTTACGAAGGCCTCCACCCGCACGCGTGTGAGTTTCCAGGTGGCCATGGCCCGGTTGGGCGGTCAGACCGTTGATCTCAATCCCCAGGTCACGCAGTTGGGACGGGGTGAGCCGTTGGAGGACACCGCTCGCGTGCTCAGCCGTTTCTGCGATGTGCTCGCCGTTCGCACCTTTGCCCAGCAAGAGCTTGTGGATTACGCCCATTGGGCAACGATTCCGGTGATCAATGCCCTAACTGATCTGGAACATCCCTGCCAGGCCCTGGCTGACTTCCTCACCATGCAGGAAGCGTTCGGGGATCTTCAGGGTCAGACCCTGTCCTACGTGGGAGATGGCAACAACGTGGCCCATTCCCTGATGCTCTGCGGGGCCCTGCTCGGCGTGAACGTGCGCATTGGCTGCCCCGATGGATTTGAGCCGTTGCCGGGTGTGGTGGAGCAAGCACGTTCTCTGGCTGTTGGTGGTGCTGAGATCAGTGTCACTAACGATCCCGTGGAAGCGGTGCGGGGTGCTCAGGCTTTGTACACCGACGTTTGGGCCTCCATGGGGCAGGAGCAAGAGCAGGCCGAACGGGAACGGGCTTTCCAAGGGTTCTGCCTCAATGAAGAGTTGCTTGCGGAGGCGGATTCACGGGCCATCGTGCTCCACTGCCTCCCGGCTCATCGCGGCGAAGAGATCAGTGCAGGTGTGATGGAAGGGCCTGCAAGCCGCATCTTCGATCAGGCTGAGAATCGTCTTCATGCTCAGCAGGCTTTGCTGGCTGCGCTTTTGGGTGGTTTGTAGACCTTGAACGTGATGGCCTGTTCAAGTGGTAATAAATAAATTAAGAAAAGTAGACTCTCGGTTTTTACCAATCCACGTTGAATACGCATAGTTTCAGAGACACCAATGCTTGGCTTTTTTAACTAGGAATGAAGTGATCTTTTGCGTGAATATTGTGTTCTGATCGTTCCTTCATTGCGAAGCTGCGAATTAGCAATTGGGGGGGCAATTTGAAACTGGCCACATCGTGCCGCCGCCGCCAGCGACGCCCTCCAATTCATTTGCTGAAAGCTGCATGGAGGTAGAATGTGCTTGCTGGATTTCATCAGCAGTAACGCTAAATCTTTCCGATATTGCAATTTTCTATACATCATTGGCGCTGGTTGCTGTTTTGAGTTTCTCCTGAAGGCTTGTATCGGCTTGGATCTTCTCCAGGAATGCTTTGAGTTGTTCTTCTGGCATAGGGGAGGGGTTCAAACACCAATCTGTGCATAGCAACGGTGGCCTGTGTTGCTGCGATGCAAGTGCGTAGCATGAAAAGAAAACCCACCTGAGGTAAGGCTGGTGTGGTTTCAGGGATTGGATGAACGTGTATTAGTGATCTCCTGGTTGTTTTTGCTTGTGCTGGTCGAGTGCGGAGGAAGACAACCCGACTAGCTCGGCTACTTCAGTTGCATCTCCATTTCGTGGGCTAATGAACAAGCATGACCCGATCCACGTTCGAATGGCTATCAAGGGGTAAGAATCACTTCCCACGATGCTCGTCAGACAGCTCCTTTCAGTCCTCATTGCTGTTGCAGCAAGCCCGTTGGCAGCGCTTGCAGAACCACCCGCGAAGGTATTGAGTGAGCTTCCATCCTCGACGACGTGGTCGCTTGCTCCGATGTTCATGGCCAATGCCATCGGCCAAACAGGTTTAAACGGGCAACGGGATACGTCTCCTGAAAAACTTCTCAACCAGCTCAGGCAATCGCTGGAAAAGGCTGGCTATTCAGAGCAGCCCATCCGAACCACAATTGGCCCATGGGGATTTTCAGCCACCTGGGAGATGCCAGATGACGTCAAAGTCGATGGAGTCAACAGTGGTCAAGTGGCTGTGTTGGTTACGCAGGCAACCGCGATTGCGCCTGGCAAATTAAATCTCAATATCCGCTTCGATGGAGTGGCCCCGATGAACAGTCGGCAACCTCAAGCAGGCTCTGAACAAGAATCTCAGCCAAAAACTAATATCAATATCAATATTCCCTCTCCGCGACGATTCTTCTAGGAAGAGGTGAGCTCTAGCTTGTTATGCCTGGATGCTTGTGTCGCTTGTGCCCGACCGTCTTTCAGGTTTTGGCCTGTATTGATGTGTCTGAGTAGAGATGTGGTCTCGTCACCCGCAAGCGCCAATGCATTCAAATATGCCGGAATCGTTGAAAGCCAGAATCATCAACACTGCAACCACACTCACAGCGACCAAGACGACGGGACCGATTTCATCTTCCGGATACATGGCGTGTGCGTGAACCTGTGCTCTCAACCCATACTTTGGCCCGGATCACTCCGCATGCCACTTGGATGAAAGCACATGGGGAATTGGTTGTGGTCGTTCAGTGCACGGCCATTGGGTCTGGTTGCGTCTCAAAGCCCATGCCCATGGATGTTTCCATCTCTGGCAATTCGAGGCGACTACTCAAGGTGAGCCGGGAATGGAAGATCTCAAACACAGCATCAATGCGCTGAGCTTCAAATCCTGAGATCTCCAGCATCACGGCCAGGTGATCCAGAAAGGAGCGCTCTTCACGTTGAAAGGGACCATCGGAGCGCATGATCTCGGATGCCATGGCATAGGCCGTCATGCGTTGTGCAGGCGTTAGGCAGCGTGCGGCTCTCAGCATCATGTTGTGAGAGCCCACCTCGCGTCGCAGCTCCAAGAGTTCATCGAGCAGTCCGATCATCTCCGCATCCGGCATGTTGCAAAACGGCTCGCGATAGTCCAGTGCATGCCGAAAAGCCCGCGTCCCGGCTTTGGTGAAGTGTCCATCCCAGGAGACGGCAGCGAAGCCGATTGCTGCAAAGGCGGTTAACGAGTCCATCGGATCCAACAACCAAGACCTTTGGTCTGGCTTAGGCGGCTTGTTTGGTGGTGTGGCAGCCACTACCAAAGCGTTGTCGTAAGCATTCCTGCGGATCGGTGAGCAGAATCATGCCGATGGGCGGCTTCGACCCTTGTTGCCTCCAACCACTCAGTGATCGGCTCTCAAACAGACACCAGCGAAGGATGAGCTGCGACGTAGGTCGCTGACGCCAGTTTTTGCAGCGTTGCATGGTGTTGAGAATCAGGTGTGGGATGTCTCCCGGACACCTGAAACATCAACAGTGGGTGATGGCGCGACTAAAGCGGATGAGGTTGATCGCTGTTTGCAGACTGGTCAAACGCTGGTGAATTTGATCACCATTCAGCTTTGAAAAGAATGCTGTATTTGTCGTAAGTGAGGTCGTTGTTCAGACCGCTGACGGCAAGACTCGTGACTCCAAGTTTCGGATCGCATTCGATCTTGGCGCGCACTGGTGCATTGGAGAGCAGGGCTTCGATGTGGCCGCCTTCCTGTTTGTCGAAAGGAATGGTTTCCACATCACGGGTGAATCCTGCAGATGCCAATGCTTTGCGTGCATCTTTCAGACAGCTGTCACCAGTGCCGCCATAGGAAAACGCGGAGACATAAAGCCATGGGCGTGCCATTGCCGGTGCTGATCCCATGGCCATTAGTGAACACAGCAGGAGGACAATCTTCATGGTGAACGGTCTGATGCCCTCACTATCGATGAAGACTGTTCATGGGTCAAATTCAGCAGCGATCACGCTTCCAAGACGCCAACGTCAACGTCAGCGATGGCGCTCTTCTAGCCCCCGCACTGCGGTGAATGCGTCTGATAAGCCCGTGAAGAGTCTCGACGCGGTGATGCGTGATGGCGATAACGAGGTACTTGGCGCCCCGTTGATTAGGGAGTTGAATGCTGCGTGTCTGGGCACGGCCCAAGAGGTTTTGGACGACGAGATCATCCAGCGGGCGATTCAGTTTGGAGAAAACGAAAGCCTTGTTCTTCGCTATGACATCAACATCTGAGGCTTGAGCCGTCGGGATGCGGTTTGCGTTTTCTATGTCACGCCTGATCTCTCAGCCGTGACGATCCAGGCTTCTCCAGAGCCCTTTGGCTTGGCAGGTGGATCCGTCACTGTGTTGCTCTTGCATGGATTCACTGGCTCGCCAGCTGAACTGCGAATGCTCGCTCATGCTCTGCATGCTGAGGGGTACGGCGTAGAAGTTCCCTTGCTGGTTGGTCATGGCACCCAGCTGGAAGATCTGATGCAGATCGAACCTCGCCAGTGGTTGGAGCAGATCGATGTCTTGGTGAATCGTTTGCACGATCAGGGCCAGAGGGTTGTCGTGGCAGGCCTGTCGTTGGGATCAATTCTTGCGCTGCAGGCCGGGATGCGACATCCAGACATTGAGGCGGTGATTGCCTACTCGCCTCCCATCGTCAGCGGCGATCCGCGGGCACTCATTGCTCCATTGCTGGCTCGTCTGCTTCCTTCAGTGCCCCGTCCGGCTGAGGACTTTGTTGATCCCAGAACCGCAGAGCGCATCTGGACCTATGGCCGCTGGCCCAGCCGTTGCAGCGTTCGCGTTTTGGATTTGATTCGGGCAACGCGTTGTCAGCTTGCTGAGCTGCAGCAACCTCTTTTGGTGCTGGCCAGTCGCAGGGATCGGGTGATCGCAGCCCGTGGCGTGGAATGGCTCAGGCGTCGGGTTGGGTCTGAGCATGTTGCCCTCCACTGGCTTGAACACAGCGGTCACGTAATCACGGCAGACGCGCAATGGCGGTTGGTGGTCGATCAGACGCTGAGGTTTCTTGAACGCCTTTAAGGTCCTGGTAACTGCACGCAATGGATGGACCAGCAGGAACGCGACAACTGGAAGAGAGTGCTCGATTCCCTCGAAGCTGCTGGGGATACAGAGAGTGCGTTCTATTTGCGTGCTCGCGCTATCTGCAACGGAGATGCGGATCCCATGGTCGAATGGGAGGCAGGGTCATGAGTATTGATCCGCTTCAGCGCGGGTTGGAGCAATCGTTTGAAACGGAGAAATGGTCGCGGTTCATCCGTGAATGCAATGACATTGAGACCCTCAGAGAGACGGCCTTGTCGTTGTTGCAGCAGTTAAGTCAGATGAAAGTGACCAGTTCATGGATGGCATCTCGAGCGTCGGAATCGGAAAATGCCAAGTTGGAAATGCTGGCCGAGCTCATCAAGCAACGTGGCTCCAGCCAGCAAGCGGAGACTGAAGAATGAGCATCAAGGTTCGAACCGCCATGGTGGTGTTAGCCGGTGTGTTCTCCTCCCTGTCTGCTGCCGCTGAAGGATGGTCTCCAGCTCCGGAACCTGCCGTTTGGTCGCAGACTCGCCAGCAGCTTCAAGCCTCTGGGGCCATGACGGACCGTCCTTGGCAGTTCATGGAAGCCTTGGAGACGCCTGAGGTGATGGCGGGTGAATATCTCAGTGGCCGCTCCCGTACCACTGCGGGAGTGGAATTCGATGCTGCTTTGTTGCTTCGCCGCAATGCTGCTGCGACCTGGCAGGTGCGGGAGCTGCGGATGCGGGCTCTTTGCAATCAGCAGAGGCTTCAGCGTCGCTCAGTTGAGAATCAGTGGGTGGATTACGTCGGCCGAGACGACACAACGGCGAAGGTGGCGTGGATCTGCGACCTGCCTTGAGAAGCCTGCTCTCTTGCCATCAAGGGCAAACACCGGTACACATGTATTGAAGAACATATGCATTGCCGGTGCCTTCTGGATCTCCCGAGCCTCTCACCACTGCTCAGCAAGAGCTCTATGACTGGCTTGCTGATTACATCGGCAGCCATCACCACAGTCCTTCCATTCGCCAGATGATGCAGGCCATGGGGCTGCGATCCCCTGCACCTGTGCAAAGTCGTTTGCGGCATCTTCAGCAGAAAGGCTGGATCACTTGGCAAGAGGGCCAGGCTCGCACCCTGCAGCTGCTTGGTGGCATCACCTCAGGGATTCCCGTGTTGGGAGCCGTTGCCGCCGGTGGTTTGGTGGAAGCCTTTGACGATGTTCAGGAGCGTTTGGATCTGGGCCCAGTGCTTGAAACCCGTGGGCTCTTTGCGCTCACTGTGAATGGTGACTCCATGGTGGACGCCCACATTGCCGATGGGGATGTGGTGTTGATGGAGCCGGTTGTGGATGCTGGGCGTATCCGTCAGGGCACCATCGTGAGTGCTCTTGTTCCCGGTAGCGGCACCACGCTGAAACACTTTCATTGCGATGGTGTGACGGTGCGCCTGGAAGCGGCCAACCCTGCTTACGACCCGATTGAGTTGCCTGCTGATCAAGTGCAGGTGCAGGGCAAGTTGGCAGCCGTGTGGCGTCAGATGTGATTCCTGGGCTGAAGGGTCTCCGTCGTTGTAAGCTTCTGCGCGACGACGGAAGAGCCAAGAGTTCAACCGCGTTTATGGGGCCATAGCTCAGCTGGTAGAGCACCTGCATGGCATGCAGGGGGTCAGGAGTTCGAGTCTCCTTGGCTCCATTCAAGAAATCCCAGGTATAGCCTGGGTTTTTTAATGTCTCGACGGTTTTCTGCACCGCCCTGCTAAGGCTTGCTATTGCACGTTTGCTCTTTTTTGCTCTAACTCTTGCTCTATGGATGACCCCCTGCATGAAGCAGGGTTTTAGAGCAAATGCCAAAGACATTCACCAGGCAAGGCACCTGGGAGCACGACCTGCGCCGCCAGGTAAGCCTGTGTCTCCCGTGCCCTTCCAAGGCAGGGGTGTTGAACGGCGTGGCACTCGGCACAGTTGTTTTGGCAATTGTGCTGGGCTTTGTCTGGATGTGATTAGAGGACCTGGATTCCTGCTGTGTTGGTGTGCCGCCCAAAGGATTCATTTTCAGACATGCAGGACGCAATCGCTTAACCCGATTGTCGGTACGTGTTCATGTGTACCTGCAAACGCCTTGGGGATGGTCTAGACGAGGTCGTCCCCCTTTCTTTTGGGCTCCGATGCAGATGTATCTCGCGGATTGCATTTTTCCTGAGATTGAAGGCCAACTGGCTGCCTACAAGAGCTTCTGTGAGCTGTGGGATTCAGGCGAAATGGCAAAGCTGGACAACTTTGACGGCTTTGAAATGTTGTTCCGCGTGCACGCTCCTGGCGCAGGCCGAGTGACCATCCTCTTTAAAGCTGAAAGTGATGCTCAAATCTTTGAGCATTTCGCACCATGGCGTGCCCAGTTCGGTATCGAAATGGACTTCACTCCCGTTATCGGATGTCAGGACGTGGTTGACTACCACAAGAAGCTCTTCGCCAAAATGTCCTGATCTTTTGCAAGGACATTGAACTTAGGGCCAGCGTCAGGCTGGCCCTTTTTTTATTTCATACTTACGAGTCAGGAAAAGCTTTCTGCCCGTACCGCTGCAGTAGCTGCAGACGTGCATATAGCCATCAGACCTGCTCTTCTTGTTGCCGCCCAGTAAGAGGTTTTTCCTCTATGTAAAGGAATGGGTTAAGTACCTATTGATTTTGTAGGTGAGAGGAGTAGGGATAAGTCAGCGACAAGGAGAGAGATGGTAACGATCTGTTCAGGTTTTTCGATCTATGCATTCCCCTCAATGCATTTGACAAGACGCATCCAGGCCAGGCTGATGAACCCAAGCAAGCGATGAAATCTCAGCACGATCTGTACTGGGAGGAGCGTTGTGACACGTCCCCTACTGCGCCTGGGTGCAAGATCTACGACGACTGAGCTCAGCACTTCTCAGTTGACGTCATCAAGGCAACGCAATCGATTCTCTTTAGTTCAAGTAACAAAACTTGGCTTACCTGCTCGGTTTTGTTGTTTAAATCTTCTTTCTCCCTGCGTCTGAGCTGCGGGGAGAATTGATCTGCTGTTGTGATTCTGTAGATCACGGTCTTGATGGTCTTTTCAGCACCAATTACTTCATCAATGGTGAGATTCAATGAAAGACAAAATTGTTGTCCTCGACACGAATGTGCTCCTCCACGATCCTGAGGCGCCGCACCGCTTTGGTGATCTCAGGGTTGTGATCCCCATGCAAGTGGTTGAAGAAATCGACCGCTTCAAAAAGGATCACTCAGAAAAAGGCCGCAACGCTCGGCGGATTTCAAGGCTCTTGGATTCCTACCGGGCCCGCGGAAGCCTTGCCGAGGGCGTTCCGATTGAGGGCACGAATCACGGCATGCTGCAGGTGGTGTTCTGTCAGGCCCAAGCCCTGAGCGCTTTGCCGGCAGAACTTCAGGGGGGAGGCGGCGATAACAACATCCTTGCGGTAGCCCTTGAGCAGATGCGATGCAGTGGACTGACGCAGGCACCTGAGGTGGTGGTGATTAGCAAAGACATCAACCTGCGAATCAAGGCCGATGCGGTGGGCCTGCAGGCCGAGGACTACGTCAACGACAACGTTTCGATTGACGATCTCTACGCAGGGTTCCGTGAACTCAGCACCGATGCGGAGACGATCAAGACCCTGCATGACGAGGATCAGCTGCCCCTGGAGGCTGTCATCAACTCTAAGGAGCAGCATCTCCATGCCAATGAAGGCGTGGTGCTAGTGGATCAGTGCAACGACAGCCACACCCTGCTGGCCCGGCATCAAGGCAACAGCAACAGCATCAAACCGCTGCAATGGCTGCATCGCGCCCACTTGGGCCGTATCAAAGCGAGAAACCGCGAGCAATGTTTCGCGCTGGATTTGCTGCTCGATCCCTCCGTTGCTCTGGTGACTCTGGTGGGCAAAGCCGGCACAGGCAAAACGCTGCTGGCCATCGCCGCGGGTTTGCACCAAGTGGCCGACACCCATCACTATGCCCGCCTGTTGGTGACGCGCCCGCCGATCTCCCTCGGCAAAGACATTGGCTACCTGCCCGGCACGCTTGAGGAGAAACTCGGCCCCTGGATGAAGCCGATCATCGACAACATCGATTTCATCACCGGTTCGTCCCCTAGCGAGGAGGCTGAGTCGACAAAGAAACAGCGGCATCGCGAACCACGCAACGCCTGGGCCGATCTGCAAGGAATGGGCTTGTTGGAGGTTGAAGCGATCAACACCATCCGTGGCCGATCGATTCCCAATCAGTTCCTGGTGGTGGATGAGGCGCAGAACCTGACGCCCTTAGAAGTGAAGACGATCGTGACGCGGGTGGGTGAAGGAACCAAGGTTGTCTTCACCGGCGACCCATATCAAATCGACAATCCCTATGTGGATGCCGAAAGCAACGGGCTTACTTGGTTGGTGGAAAAACTCAAAGGTCAGTCCCTGGTGGGACACATGACCCTCACCAAAGGAGAGCGCAGTGAACTAGCCGAACTGGCCGCCAACATCCTCTGACGCAAGCCGACATCGCCGATACCCCCGACATTGCTAACACCATTGACTGTTGAACCGATGATTCAATTCCAAAAAACTTCATCACCTGAGCAAGCCAACCTGCACGCGATTCTGAGTTCCCCCACCTATAGAATTGCCCATCAAGATCTCGACTTGCTGAACAGCAATGCCATGCGTGGTGTGCGCATGCTGCTTGAAATTACTAAGCCGGATCTGCATCTGGAAATAGCGGGGATCGAATCGACGATCATTGTTTTTGGTGGCACCAGGATCGTCGATAAAGACACTGCTGCCGCGAAGCTGGCGCAAGCCGAGCAATGCCTCAGCTCAACCCCGGGCTCATCGGTGTTGAAGAGACAAGTCTTCTATGCGAAACAGCTCGTGGAGTTGTCTCGTTTTTACGATGCAGCACGTGAATTCGCTTCATTGGCGTCCCAGCACGGGCAGGCCGATAAGGGAGAAAGCCATGGATGCTCATCCCATGTGATCGTGACCGGTGGCGGCCCAGGAATCATGGAAGCCGCTAACCGAGGTGCCTTTGAGGCCGGCTGCCGCTCGATTGGGCTGAATATCACGCTTCCATTTGAACAACATCCCAATCCCTACATCACCCCTGATCTCTGTTTCAAGTTCAACTACTTCTCACTGCGCAAATTCCATTTTGTGATGCGCTCAATTGGCGCCATCCTCTTCCCGGGCGGCTTTGGCACTCTCGATGAACTGTTTGAGCTGCTCACCCTGAGGCAGGTTGGCACCAAAGGAAGCATGCCCATTGTTCTTTTTGGCACAGAGTTCTGGCGCAGGCTGGTGGATTTCGACTACCTCGCCGAAACGGGCTTGATTTCAGATGACGACCTCGATCTGATTCATTTCTCGGATACAGCCGAGGAAGCCTGGGAGTACATGCAAAGCTGTACAGATAATATGTTGTCAATCAAAGGCTAATAACTATTGATTGGCTGGAGTTTGGTTGTTATTGGGTCCTTTCTTTTATAGCTTTTATGGGTCATCCGAAGGCTCGTTACTCAGATAGGCACAGCAATTTTTGAGATGGTCACCTAGTCCAGCCATGACTGTTTTAAACCTCAACAACGCATGTGCTCACCTTGGGTTCAAGTCTTGCGTGACGTTTCCGCGATTGCACCGCAAGGGGCAACTAGATGACTATCGGCGGGTAGGGCCGGTCAAGAGAGCCATTTATTTGGAGACAGATCCGTATGGGTTGTCGTCGCTGCGTGAGCACGTCCAGACCCAACTCATCCATGCCCATCTCAAGCAGGGTCTTGAACCCCTTCGGGTCATTGGCTCGCAACGCAAGCAACAGCTCCGTCAGCAGGGTGACGGTCGTAAGCGTTTCCAGCGTCATCGTTTCGATGCAACTGCCGTGAGCGTTCCCCGCTTGTCACCAGACTCTGCGACATGCCCAACAAGGACCGCCCACTCTTTGATCGTCATCCGCCCATGCCCGGCGGTGAGGGCTGGCTGGTGAACGCTCAAGAGCAGCTGGTGGCGAACACCCCGATCAGATTGATCGCGGCAACGACTCATTTGGCCGCTGCCTTCGCGTCATCTGAAGAACACCGATACCCCGATCGGGGTGAGGGTGTTATGGGAAGTTCAGTCGCATGAGCCTTCCATCCAATGGTTTCTCAAGTGACCATTGGGCGCTGAGTGTCAGCGTTAGTAGCCGCGCCGACACAGGAAGCAAGGGCCTGACCCTCTACTTCGCAACGGAGGAGGGTCAGATCAGCGTTAATTGCTCTCAAGATCGCCTTATTGCCTGTGTCAACTCCCAAAGAACTCCAACGTGTTGAGCTGTTGAACTACACGAATGCCAATGGGGATGAGCTAGTGGGGCTCGCCGTGGAATTATCTGAAGATGCCAGTGGCGGTGTCCATGTACGGGTCCTTAGAGATTCAAATATCGTTAGCTGCGTATCAGTGGACTCCTTAAAAGGATGCGCAGTAGTCGCCACGCAACAATGCGACTGCTGCGACTAATCACCGCACTGGCGAATTGAACGCCATCCGCCCAAGCCTGGTGGTGAGGGCTGACTGGTGAACGCTCAAGAGCAGCTTGTGATGCAGTTCAAACCCGACAACCCAACAGCTCATGCGGAGTGGGTGTCAGTACGGACCTACAGCTGGATTCCGCCACGACCACTGGTGCCGCAGACACGCAGGCGGATGCTCAGGCACAACGCGATTGACGCCTGGAAGCAGATGCAGAAAACAGGCTGGCAGCGATGTTCACCACCAGTGCGCTAATTGATATTTAATGCAGGCAATGATGCCAGGTATTGAAGGCTGATTGATGGGGTTAGTCAGACGATTGAAGCAATAAAAAAACCCCTGTCAATGCAGGGGCTTTGAAGGCGTATGCTGTTTACTAGAAGACTTCAATACATCACCCCCGGCAGTAATATTGTGATCCGCCCTCACGTTTTGGAGCCGGACCTCTGTTCTGACACGTTGGAAGATTCGATCCGGCCGACTGATCCCAGCACCTTCCATGAGTGCCACCAGCGGCTGCTTCTAGTTCAGCATCAGAGACTTCTTCCTGAGCCTTGTTCCAGTCGTCAGCAGAAATCACAAAACCAGCCTCTTTCGCAATCGCAAGAACTGCATCGGAATCAGCCGCGGCTTTGAGCTTCTCTTGAAGGCTGGTGTCGCCTTTGACCTTCTCCAGGAAAGCCTTGAGCTGCTCTTCTGACATTGGAAGGCGTGGAGCTACAGCCTGGTCATAGCAACGGTCGGGAGCCGTGCCTGCAAGCGATAAAAGCCACTTTCAATGCAGGGTGTTTGAAGGCGAAGGTGCTTTTAAAAGTGAGGAACTAGAACTCATTTCGTCGCCTCCTCCGGCCCCGGCAACACGCTAATCGCACCACCACTGGGTAGTGGTGCCACCATCAAACGCAGTCTGTTGACACTGGTCGAGGGGCCCACAACCCCTCGCAAGGTGAGTATCGCGAGTTCCGCGACCGCATCCGCCAGCTGCACCTTCCAGCTCTGCGTCTGATGCCATCTGTCCCATTGATTGAATGTCTTCAGAAGCAATCGAAAATCCTGCTTCTTTAGCGATTTCAAGAGCGGCTTCAGGGGAGGCTGCTGCTTTGAGTTTTTCCTGTAATTTGGTATCGGATTTTACTTTTTCTATGAACGCTTTGAGTTGCTCTTCTGACATTTGAGGGTTGAGTGTAAGGCGATTATCTCACAACCTCTACAGCAGTTCTGTACCCAATAAAAAAGCCCGCTAAGTGCGGGCGATGGCGTCAAGTATTGAAGGCTGATTTATTCGTCATGAGGAGAATTCAGCAACCTCCATCTTGCCGTCTTTTGCGTCGATCTACCGAAACGATCAACCCAAAAAATATCCATCGACGCCATAGTGATTCACCAGGTCCATTCGGGGACCTTTTGCTTACCTGCCAGGTGCGGGGAACACTTGAGGAAGTCTCGACTGAGAAGGAGCAATCAACCTCCCCATGTTTTAATTCTTAAATCCCGTGTAACTAAAGAAAACACTCAGGGTTTATATCTTTCGAAAACTTGTCTTCGCAATGTTCATTCATCCCTGCAACATATGCAAAACCCAATACTACAAGTGAGATGCAGATAAGTGATTTGGCAATCCCATCAATAAGTGCATCTTTCTCGGATTTAGTATTCTTAGGATCTTTCATCAGTTGTCAATCTCCTCTTCTTGAAAACTTTTTTCATAGGTTCCCTATCCCTCATTTCCCTGATACGACGTTCTCTGAATGACTCCTCAGTTCCACCACTGACGCTTTCCAGAACCTTATCCCAAACTGCTCTCTGAGCTTCCGTGAACTTCTCAGCAGTAATAACAAACCCAGCAGCTTTAGCTACCGCTACTACAGCTTCAGGATCCGCTTTGAGCTTTTTCACAATGCTGGTGTCTCCTTTAACCTTCTCAAGGAAGGCCTTGAGTTGCTCTTTTGATATTGGAGGGCGTGGAGCTACAGCCTGGTCATAGCAACGGTCGGCACCGGTGTCTGTATCTAATAAAAAAGCCCGCTAAGTGCGGGCGATCGTGCCAGGTATTGAAGGCTGGCTTATTTAATGATCGGTGCAGGCGCGGGAGAGCTGGGCGTCCTCGGCGTAAGCCTGGACCTGTTGTGAGTAACCCTAGTTATAACCGTAGGCGAAGTTGTAGGCGTAGTAGGCGAAGCGAGAGTGACCTCCACCAATCCGCCAGTTGCACCTTCAAGCTCGTCATCTGACACTTCTTCCGTTGTCGATTGCATTGACTGAATATCTTCTGCGGTAATGGCAAACCCTGCGTCTTTGGCGATTTCAATAACAGCTTCAGGAGTGGTTGGTGCATTGAGCTTTTCCTGAAGGCTGGTGTCGCCTTTGACCTTTTCTAGAAAGGCATTGAGCTGCTCTTTGGACATTGGAGGGCGTGGAGCTACAGCCTTTTGATAGTCACGATTGGCTTCAACGACTCAAACGGTCATGGATCAGCCACCCGGTTTGATCCGGGTGCTCGCCAGACTCTGCGCCATACCCAACAAGGACCGCCCAGTCGTTGATCGTCATCCGAACACGATGGCGAGTCAGCGTGCCTTTGAGGGCCTGCGATGGGGGATCTCAGTAACACCGTTTTTGGTGCGAAAGATGGACAAATCCCTATTTCGATCAACCTGCCACGTAGCGGGAAAAACCGTGCCATCGCTGACAACTGAGACATCACCACCGCCAGGCTTCACATAGATGACTCGCTTGTTGTCAGAGGCGTATGTCACTTCAAATTCGCTGGTGCTTTCACGTACGAAACACGCCTCTGAAACGCCATTGAAAGTGCATGTTCCATGAAATCCAATGATGGGACGTGCAGCAGACACAGAAACCAAGCAAGAGCTAGCAACAGCAGCGATCAGTACAAGCCGTAAGGGGTTCATTGATATCGCCTGAGCAGTTCCACCAATACTGCAGTTTCGTCACGAAACAAGTTGGCGGGTAGCAAGCGGGCGGTCCTCGTTGGGCATGACGCAGAGTCTGGTGACTAGCGGGCAGGGGTGTTGGGGGTCAATCGGTCTTTCGGAAGGCTTCAGCACGCTGAAGCTGGAGACTGCTGGATACGGGTCCGCTAACTGGTCTGACTCTCATTACAGGACGCCCGCGCATCTTTGCGATGATCCCGTTCAACCGATGCGAGACATGAAAAAGCGATATTGGGTTGCTGGCACTGTTGGTGGGGGGGTTGCCGTTTATTTGTGCCTTGTTTTTTGGGCTCTTTATGAACTCGATCAGTCCGCTAACAAGTGCAATCAGGGAAATCAGGTCGCCTGCGATGAGCTTTTAGACCTTCCTCACCCTGAGGCGTACTCGGAAAAGGTCACCAACCCATATTTCACAACAGGTCTGAAAGCCGTAATGAAAGCTAGGGCTGAGGCAAAAGCTGACGCTGCTCAAGCCAAGGCTGATGCTGCAAGGGCTGAGGCTGAAGCAATCAAGTGACTTTGATCAGCTCAGTCCAAGTCTGTTCACTCTCATCCGTGCTGCATCAGAAAGTAGTCAGGTGTGAAGAAGGAGTAGACCGTGGCTGGTTTCGCCTGACCATGCCGCAAGCTCTCCTGCTCACCCCAACGCTGGTGCTGGGAAACCTACGGCAGGTATCTGAAGGGCCGTAATGGTTCTGATGAGCATGCACCAGGCGAGCTGAACATCAAGTTTGCAAGGTGGTGACATGAAGTACATCACCGCGATGGGAGCGCTGCTGCTGTGCCATCAGGCGTAAACGGAAGGGTTGTTATGTCAACGACAAAACGACCCGGTTGGTACGAGCGTCTGCGTATCCGTGTCCCCTTGGATTGCAGCGAAAACTTCTCCGGTTCGACGATCAAGGCTCTGGTGGATAGAAATATCGGGCTCTCCAGCCTCTCCATCGATAGTGACCACCCAGCTCCAGAGCCCGTCTTTAAATGTGGCCGGGCTGTTGTCCCTGGAACCGTCGGCATCCCAAATTTGGGTGATTCGACCATTCACTTCGTCGATATACAAAGTCGAATTGGCATACTCGACTTGAGGGTTTTCGCAGCGAAGCTTCAACTTCACGGCGTTGGCGGGACTAACAACAGTTGCAAGCACCGCTGCTGTGAGAACAGCAATGGACCTCATAGCTCGGGGACAGATGTGAATGAGTCAACTACATCTGACGTTGAAGTCGAAGGCAAGCGCGGTGTTCGCTGATCCGGCGGGATTTAATCCTGGAGTTCGTACGGACGGATTTAGAGCAAAACCGTTTTACCTCTCCATTCTTACTCTAGCTTTTGCTCTATCTGGTCTTTCTGCTTTTGCAAAAAGCGTTGCTATGACTGCGGTTTGAGCCGCAAGAATGGCTGCATGGCATGCAGGGGGTCAGGAGTTCGAGTCTCCTTGGCTCCATTCAAGAAATCCCAGGTATAGCCTGGGTTTTTTAATGCCTGCTCAGTTTTATGCGCCGCCCTGCCTTTCCCGTCAGGGTTTTGTATGACTCTCAGCCCGTAGGCATCAGGATACCCGGCATTCGGTTAGTTCCAATCAGAAGCGGCTGTCGCTCATGAGTTCGTTTGAAACGGCAAACATGTCTCCACGGCTGATGACACCACCTATTTGATCCTGCTCGATGCCTATTGGGTTGCTGGTAACGAGTGCATCGACGGCGCTGCCAGGAGCAAACCATTCCGGGTTGTGACTGAAGAACTCATCAGGCTGGGTCTCGTAGCCAATGGTGCCGTTGGAATCGCACGTTGCTGTGCCACCACCGGCATAAGAGCCACGACCGCGGCTGGTGAGGTCATGCGGGGTCGGCTCCGAACTCCAGTCCCAATAACCCTCTGTGACCTCTTGGCTTGGTCCGCTGTGAGTTAGAGCGTCAGTTTGAAAGCCGCCAATCGCCCCATCGACATAAACATTGGTCATCCTGTCTATGCCGCCGATGACGATGTCATCACCATCGGTGGGAATAACTAAGCCCCCAGGCTGAGCAACAGCTTTTTCACGGCGGTAGTTGGGATGGTTGACAGCGTTGCTGACAAATTCACCCCTGATGTCGCCGAGCTTGAGGAAAGCAGCCATTGCTGTGGAAGCGGTGGAGGTTTGTCCCCTCTCGATGCACACACCATCTCCGGATTCACCGGCTGACCTGATGACCTGTGTCAAAGGTGCCTGTGATGTTGCTCACAGGGCTGCAGAAGTACTGCAATGACTGGATTTCAAAGGTTCACTCCCCAGTTCCAGCCCACCATTCGATCGGCTTCCGCCTCGCTCAGCAGTGGCATCAGGAAGTCCCGCGTCGCTTATCCACCACGACCAGCCCCAGCTCCTCAAGGCCCCGAGGGGATCTACTTGAGGAGGACCCGAAAAGGACCTGCCTTTCATTGCCTTGGCCCTCAAGAGCCAGATCATCTCAAAGGGTTCCCCCGCCTCAGTGTCGTAATGGCGGTTAAGCGGAGCACTATGAACGACAAGATTCAGGCCATGGTCAAGAAGGTCGGGCTCATCAGCTTTGGTGGAGTCATCTTGCTGGCTTTCAGCAAGATGATCTTTCTCTTGGTGCTGCTGGGTGGCGGCAGCTATGTCGCCTTGCGTGCTCTGTTCAAGAAGTAGGTCATGGCTGATTTCCTGGTCTACCTGCTGGTCTTTGGCATGGTTGCCCTCCTCTACACCCACGCAGGGCTCAGCTATTGAAAGATGAAGTTGGGTGTTTCCAGTATTGCTTGGATCGTCGTAGCAATCGCCAACAAAGAAATTGTTACGGACTTTCTTGTTAATATTTAGGAAGCATAATATCTCGAACCATAGTTTAATTGAATTTTCTTTGCCGTATGAAATAAATAAAATCGCTGAACTGTTTTGATGTTTGTGCTTCAGAACAATTGATGCATGGGCGAAATTCGTGCTCGCAATTGCTTTGCAAGTTATTTTTTAGTGATTCTGGTTTAAATGAACGCTTCTCTCTCTCCAAAATTCAGATTCGGTGCCGAGTCAAAAGCGGCCGACGTCAGTTTTTCATCGCCGCAGTCGACCGTCGGGGAGAGCAAAGCTGCGCTGACGAATGCTGAGTACTTAAGGCAATCATGCGCTCAGATGCAAATACCTGTAGGACCTCGAGATCATTCTGAATGTCCGCATCGAGTGACATTTGATCGTTTTATGCCATCTGATAATGAGGCTTTGTATCAGGGGATTGAGGCTGCATACCGACAGGTTTTGGGTAATGCACATGTGATGGACCATGAACGCTGCGGCGTGCTTGAAGCGCAATTTGCTGATGGACGTCTTTGTGCTCGTGAATTTGTTAGGGGTCTCGCTAAAAGCGAACTCTATAAGTCTCGTTATTTCTACAAAGTCTCTGCATATCGCGGGATTGAGCTGAATTTCAAGCATTTACTTGGTCGCCCACCCCTTGATCAGCAAGAAGTTGCAAATGCAGCTGCAATTCAATCAGCGCAAGGTTTCGATGCACTGGTTGATGCAATCATTGATTCTGCGGAATATGCAGAAGTTTTCGGTGATCATGGGGTTCCATACGTCCGCTCATTCACCTCGGCAAGTGGAATGTCAATGCTCAACTTTGTCCGAATTGCTGCGCTTGAGAAAAATTTTGCGAGCAGCGATCGATCAAAAGGGAACGACAGCTCGATCCGCAGCAGCCTTGCCGGTGGAGTAAGCATGGCCATCGATGTAGCCCCAGCGCCCGAATACGTAGCTGTGTCTCCTGCATGGGTTGGAAATAAGCCGCCCGCTGATTATGAAAAGCTGTGGAGAGGCTTGGCTCTTGTTGGTGCTGCTCACCTCGCTGGAATGTTGGTGAATGTGGTGTCTCAAATGCTTGGGATCCATGCACTGGACCGTATACCTGCCATGTTCCTCGGCCTCTAATCCAGTCTTTACTGCGAATGATTGGTGCAAGCCACTCTGGCTTGCACTTCAGGCATGCCTAACAAGGACCGCCCACTCGTTGATCGTCATCCGCCCATACCCGGCGGAGAGGGCTGGCTGGTGAACGCCCAGCAGTAACTGATGGTGCAGTTCAAAGCCGACAATCCATGACATGGCTATTGCAAGTCTTTGACGTTGATAGCAACAATGTCTTGAAGTGTCGTTGACTAATATTTACTGCGCTCAATGGTGCCAGACATTGAAGGTTGATTTGTAGAATTATTGACGTGATTCAAGCAATACAAAACTCCTGCAGCGGCAGGGATTTACTGCTCCACTACTGTGCCTTACCGACTGGTATTTGTTTGTATTTATATGCCTGCACTCCCTAAGTACACTAACGATGAGTGAAAATAACACACAAGCCGCCAGCCGCACCACTCAGCTCTTCATCTTCCGAAAGCTCAGCTTGAGCTTTCTCTAGCTCCTCAACAGAAATCGTAAATCCCGCTTCCTTGGCAATGTCCACAATGGCACCAAGGTCTGTGACCCCTTGCAATTTTTGCTTAAGCGCTGAATCCGCCTGAGTGGCTTCCCAGAAAGCCTTGAGCTGCTCTTCTGACATTGTGGATGAACGTTGTACGTGCTGTTGATAGCAATATCAGTGGTCAGGTGATGTTCCAGAGAGCACAATTAGCTTGATGAGCAGATTTGAACAATATTTAGTACCAGGTATTGAAGGCTGATTTGTGTGCTGTTTGGGGTGATTGAAGCAATGAAAAACCCTTGCGGCTGCAGGGGTTTTGATGAGATGACTAACTCAATCAGGAGGGGTTAAAACACACAGGCCGCAATAGGCATCACCGTAGTTGCCCATGGATTTGACTCATTCAGGGAACAAAGATGAAAACCAGCACCTCCTGCCTGGGGCTCCACAGTCCCAGGAACGCAGGCATTCGTCTTTCACCGCTGAGTTGACTCCACCAGCCGCGCCTTCCAGCTCCGCTTCAGAAATCTCTGGGTTTGCGCTCTTCAAATCGTCAGTAGAAATACTAAACCCAGCTTCTTTGGCGATTGCAAGAGCAGCTTCAGTTGAGGCTGCTGCTTTGAGCTTTTCCTGAAGGCTGGTGTCGGCTTTGACCTTCTCTAGAAAGGCTTTGAGTTGCTCTTCTGACATGAAAGGGCGTGGAGCTACAGCCTTTTGACAGTCACGATCGGCTTCAACGACTCAAACGGTCATCGATTAGCCACTAAAGAGTCACTTGCGCATCGGACGCATGCCATGGCAACACCCCTAGGGCTCGTCATGCGCTTCCAGTTATCAGCAGCATTCTGATTGATGCGGATCACCACCAGAAATGGCCGCGAGAGCGCATCAAACTGATAGCTGATCCTCTAAAGAATTGAGCCATACCCATGATTCAGACAACACTTACTGCAGCACTCCTTGCTGCCACTGCCTTTGTCACTCCTGTAAATGCTGAAGTCGTTGATGCCTGGTGCTCACTCTTCTGGCGTGACGGCCGGGCTTCAGAGCAAAAAACAGGTGACTGTGATTTCCGTCAAGCCTTTGGAAATGCCACAGTATGGTTGGCTGATCACAACAAGAATAACAGTTCAAAAGGGAATGTTTGAATTCACTTCAGAAAGAGAAAAGACACCATTACCCATGAACGCGAAATCTTGAATTCAAATAAACAAAAAGGTCGACGAATTCACTTAGGATTGATATATTGAAGATCAACTCAGGATGACTTCAGAATGACTGAGGACCTCAAGGCATATGCGTCTGAGTTTTTTGGTACTGCAATCTTAATGATTGCCGGGATTTCAGCGATCAGTCTCAATTTTGGAGACCAGGCATATCTCGCATCATTAATACCCAATGAGACGGTTCGCCTTGCATTGGCGGGTGCTGGCTTTGGACTAGGTGTTGTGGTCGTTGTTTACTCCGCACTTGGCCAAACAAGTGGTGGACATTTAAACCCAGCACTAACAATTGCCTTTTGGATGCAAGAAAAAATAGAAACAAAAAAGTTGGCCCCGTATATCGCCAGTCAGTGCCTGGGCTCTTTAGCCGGGACATGGCTCGTCGCAACATTAATGCCAAACCTGTCATCATCAGTCGGCCACGGAGTCACAAATGTTGCCGAAAGCATCACCCCTGGAGTTGCGATTTTGCTTGAGGCTTTGCTCGTAATGATATTTATAGTAATGATTTTCTGGATGACAGCTTGTCACGACAGATCTCGATACACCGGCCTGGCTGTATTTGTCTACTTAGTGATCTTTGTTCCATTAGTGGCACCTCTTACAGGAACAAGTATTAATCCAGCTCGCAGCATTGGCCCTGCCATCTATTCTAACAACTACACGGACTTATTTGTTTATATCATTGGGCCTTTGACGGGAGCAGTTGCGGGAACACTTATTGCAAGGCATATCCTTAAGCATCGGCCAAAGTGCAAGCGTGTGTGTGGACTTCCTAAGGCTAAAACCTAATAGAACAGGCCATGTATTGACATGAACGAAACATAATTCCTAGATTAATCCACATCAGCAGTCAACTCACTTAATCTCAGCAATGAAGCGCGTCATTTCGTCAACAAAAGCCTGAACACCTCCTGATAATACTGAAGTGCCTGTGATTAAATTCAAATTCTGATGGTGTTTTGTGGAAATCTCTTTCACAACATGTGTGCTCCAATCGTCAGGATTTTCTGGTGGACACCATCGAGCGCCTGCATTGCATAGTGCACACAAACTCCCGGGGCTGGCTGTGATGGAAGCATCCTTGATGAGGTCTGTTAAAGGGGAAAGAAGTTCAACACCATGGCCAAAAGCTCCCACAACAACACTGGGTTGTTCAAGCGCTCTCTTGATTAAATCGACGGCAGGAGCTGAGCGTGCTGCCTTCACCGGATCCTTCGAAGCAACGATTTTAGGGTCATACAAAAGGCGCTGATGTACATCGATTGGGGCAATAACAGCAGCTGTTTCTGGAGAATTTAAATCGACTTCAGAAATATCAATATGAACCACTGCATGCCTAATCTTTGGAATCAGACCTTGATCATAATGACTATGAAAGCAGAGGCTGCTGCAACCCCACAAATGGGAAACAAGCTCCACCGTTGCTCCATACTGGGCGAATCTGTGCTCATAAAGATCAATTTCCTGCGGAACAAATTGGCTTTCCATAAGCACATAGACTTTTAAACCTTGTAAAGGTTTTTGAGCCACAAGTTCTGGGTCTGGTTCGACGTCAACGAGCCGACCCTCAAGAGGATTAATTGCATGAGAATCGCATACAATAGTGAAATGGTTTGAGTTGGTTTCTTCTATAATGGTAAAGACTTCAGCAATATGAAGGCCATCATGTTTAGCAACCGCAGACCATTTCCCTTCATGGTAATGAACGTCGAAGTGATCACTGTGCATCCCAGAAGCATTAATTAGTGCATCGAGGGCGACGATCTCTTCAGCTGCTGTCGGCGAATGTGCATGCACTGTTCTTTTGAATGTCGGCCTTTTCCTTCTTTTCCTTTTGGCTGATTTAGACGACATGTCTTCGGTTCTTAAAGGAGTTGGGAGGATTCTTCCTGGTCAAGAAATTAATCCATGACTACATCATAGCCATTGAAATATTAAAAGAACACAAAACCTTGATAAAATACGTGACGCAAAAACATCTAGGTGAAAAAAGAAATGATGTTGCTTAGGTTTTGGTTGAAATTTCCTGAACAGCCAGAAAATTCCTCTACGCTCAGCAGCCATTAATGTTGCAGTTCCAGCCCAACAATCCAGCCGAGTCCACTGGTGCCACAGACCGGCGGCGGATGCTCAGGCACGATGGGCACGGTGACTTCGTGCTGATTCTAAAAGAGACTCCACGGAATACTCATATGTTTTGACACGCAATGGACAAGCCAAGGCATGAAAAGGAGTGTGGCTGCCGTCATCGATCCACGAGCCGATCGGACATGCTCCTGAAAGATGGATTGTCATAACCAAACCTAGAATTTCAGTTGGTCTATTGAAATCAAGACTTCATCCGCGATTCGGCTTTCCGTACCAGCATCTGAGCAGAGGGACATTATGAGGTGGACTGGGCTCTTGAGGCAGGCTGGCTGAACCTGTGGACTTATCAAGAAACGGCGCGTTCTGCGTGTTCGGTTCATTGCCGGTTATCACTGTCACGATCACATCAGCGAGCTAGCGAACGTTGCATCACGTTCACATGATCCACAAATGTCTACCGAAGTTCGCAACTGGGACATTGTCGCCAAGGCCATGGAAGCCTCTGGTGCAACATCCAGTCAGATGTACATCCGTGCCAAAGCATTGGCTCAAGGCAAGCTCGATCCAATGCCTACAACTTGCCCCGAAGCTCCTTTTAGTATTTCAGCTGTCGCAGGTTGATTTCCTGCCCGAATCAGATTTTGCTAATCAAAGACATAGCCCCGCTTTGTGCGGGGTTTTTTGCTGTCTTTAGGAGTCCAATTTTCCAGGGAACCGATAATTGTGCCCACAGGCTGTTGGAGCGGTCTGGATAGCCCCATTTTTAATAGGTGCCATTCAGAGGCATTGCTCCTGTGGTTGAGACAGAAGCATTGCTTGGGCAACTGCACCATCGCTCGGCTCATGGCCCATTGCCGCCAGTGCAGAGAGATTTGCTTCGCGCGGAAGAAAACCAGACCGTGTTGGCTGACCTGGAGAGCAATTAGAGCTCCTATTGCCAGCAGTTTCTGCTGTGGCTCAGCTGTGCATATCAATCACGCCAGAGATGCAAGCCATCGGTGTAACCGATCAAGCCCTGAAAGTAACGAGGAGTGGTGAATTCACCACTCCAACCGGGCAGAAGATGTTTGAGCATCCATTGGGCATAGTTATGCCGCTCGGCGATCAATAAATACGTATATGCAGGGTAGATACACACCTCCATTTTTGCTCACTCTGGATAGTTCTAGATCGGCAGCATGATGCCAATCCAAATTGAATCCACCGCTCGCCATCAAGCCGACTTCCTTGACAGGCGCATAACTGAACAACAGATGCCCACTGAGAACATCGTCGAAGTGATCAGTCGGGAATGGTGATCATGCAAGGGCTGCAGCCAGTTAATGCTCAAGCAAGCATCACGCTCAGCCAATAATATTTCAATCTCAGATTGTTGATCTAGATATTTTGATCAAGCCAATCCTCGGGCATTGCAGACTTACGGAGGCGCCTCTAAAGGACCTTAGAAGTTGCATACGCATCGCCAAGTTGCGCATAAGACAAGCCATCAAGTGGATCGCAGTCGACCGCATCAATCCTTGCGGCAGCCAGCGCCACGGTGAACGAACTAGGACCACCAGGACACTCCAACATCGTGCAACTCTGCTAGCCCTGAAGATCAGTACTCTGGCCAAACACCTGAAAAACATCGTCAGCCATGCGTCGATACAACTGAACTTCTTTCAGATTCATGAATGCACCTCAGAGACAAACTAGTTTTGGGATGAATTCATCATTGATTTCCGTCTGAATGAGACGAGAGCATCAACTCGCCAACGCAAACATCGATCCACGGATCCAGTGACGTGGCACGAGCAAAGAGCTCGGAATGACCACTTCCGATACTGCAAGGAGCAAGATGCAATGCCGTGGCCACCAGGTAAAGCTGCTGCATGATCACCCCTACATGTTTGAGGATCAAGGCATAAACAAGCCCCTCATATTTCCAGCTCAAGCGCCCGTAACGAGCAGCGAATTGAAACAGCACATCGGGGGGGTTGCTCAACGCCTGAAGCGTGACAAGCATTCTTGAGAAGCTGCTCACAAGCGCCATTCAGCGCATCGAGGCGCAACAGTTGATGCTTCTGAGGGTCATAGCGATACACCTCGGACGCCACTCCATCGCAACGTTGAATTAGCAGATAGGTATCAATTTCTTGCATGCCACCACTGCATGCCGCCTGGCGTGAAGCGGCTTCATAAGAGTGGGTCGGCCCTGGCTTGGCCGGAAAGACCTCACGAATGCGCAGGGATGCCCACAGCAGTTGGCCGAGCTGCTCAAGGGTCACCGGCTGCTGGCCGGGACAACGATGCGATCGGCGTTGTTCGAGAACGCTGAAGAAACCGGGATCTCGAGCATCAGGACCCGGTCGAGGCAGGCGAACAGCATCGAAACCTGTTCTCTGATGACGCAGAGGAGGAGCTGGGCTGCGCACAGCACCAGGAAATGTGGCCCCCAGATTGCGTTCGGTCCACCCGTCTCGGGAACGATGATGGAGGCTCAAATCCTCCCGAGACCAACGCTGCTGATCCGCCTGGCGATCGCAGCTTGGCCTGCCATCAGCATCCACCACCCCCGCCACGCCGGCGGTGAGCAACAGCATCAAGAGATCACCCCCCTGCTCTTGAAACGCTTGCGGCAACGCCCGCATTGCGGTGGTCCATTCGCTTGGACCGGCCAGTACCCAGATCAAAGGCAAAAGTCCAGCGTTCTGCAGTAACACCCGGACCCTTGAAGCGGCCCCTCCAGCAGCACGCCACCAGTTTCTGGCGTGATCTGAACAAAGCGCGACCAGCGGACACACACGGTGCCAGCAGGGGGATGCAAGCGCTTTAGCGCCGTCGACTGCGGCTCCAACGTGACGAGCGATTGCTCCGCGCTCACTAGTTCCAGGGCCAGCCAACCTCGCTGTTCCAACTGCTGCAGCGTGATGAATGGAGCGAGTGAGGACGCCCCCTGCATCAAAGACGGAAGCGTGCCGCCCCCCTCATCCAAGCGCTGCAGCATGGTGAGCAAAGGCTGCGTAGGTGCCGTAAGCCGCAGAGCACGCCCCCGTTGATCCACCAGCAGCAGATCCTCAGCATCGCGGCGCTGCTCCACGCCGTGCTTGAAACGAAACTGCAGCACCATGTCAGAAAAAGATCGGGATCGGATTGAGTTGGTCTTCCTTCAAGGGCTGGGGTAGCTGTCCCATCCGCACAGGCACGTCGTAGAGACGCCCAGGGGCAAAACGGGCCCAGAAATGGCGCAGGCCCGGGACCACCACCTTCACCACCGGCAACCCCACCAGCTCGCGGGTTTGATCCAGCACCAGCACCTCCAAACCATGCGCTTCCATGCACGCGCAACAGTGCTGGATGTCGTGCAGCAAATCACCACTGTGGTGATCGGCAAGCGCGTCGACTGGGCGTAGTGGAGCACCCGAATCGGGCAGCAGATAGGGCTGATTCACCACGGTGGCCGTCTTGAGCCATTCGAGCGTCTCCCAGTCATCGAGCCTGTCCGCATGACCTTCGAGATTGGCGTCAGCAATGCCAAGCATCTGATTCATTTCAGCTAGGGCTCGCTGCACGGCGATGCGGGGGTCGAGATGACAGCCCAACCCCATCAAAATGCGATCAGCATCCCCCTCGTGATCACGGGAGAGAGCCACAACGCTGGTGATGCCTAGGTCACTGGTGAGATCCAGGGCCCACACGTCGCGTCCGATGGCGTTGTAGTCGTGAATCAGGCGCGTGATCCACGCATCTCCGCAACTGGTCAGATCAATCCCGGGCCGTTTCAGGCGGTTGTACCACCAGATCGCCACCGAGTCGCGTTCCACCAACTCCAAGAACCCCTGCAGCACCGCTTCTTCCAGGGTGTTGCCGGCGGCATTGCCATTCGAACAGCTCATGGCGATCCAGGGGTCGGCGTTCTCGTCTGTGAGGTCACGACTGCACCCCCGAACCACCATCAACAACTGCGTTGGCAGGAAGCAGCGGCGTTGTCGATTGATCGACCAGATCGGTGTCCAGTCGATCTCCTGATCATGATCCAGCGGCCTTGGCACACAGTTGAACCGGCTGCCTTTGGCATTCCACTGATCACGATCAGCGAATTGCTGTTCACTGAATCGCATGACGTCATTGGGAACGATCACGGCATCGCCATAACGCCGCTGCATCTCGCGCAAACTGCCCCTCTCACGCGGAACACCAGGGTGATCTTCAGCGCAGAAGCGCTCCAGTGCCTCTCCCAATGCACTGGCCCTTGCTTGCTCCAAGGACGCCCCTTTCCCCGCCGCGGAACTGCGGAGGTTGCGGCGTAGATCGTTCAAACTCTCCACCTCCAGACCTTGCGCAGGGTTATGGCCGGCCACGACCACGTGTGCGGACGTCAAGGAGCTGGGAACAGACTGCAACTCCGTCACGATCCCAGTGATGGGACTGATCAAGCCGCTAAAACGTTCCAACGTCTCCGTGGCTGAGACATGGCGATGACCTCCGTCGTGGTCGAAGCGAACCTGGCAAGGCTTCAACGTGATGGGTTCAATTCGAGGCTCAACTGGACATCCACAGGTTGGGCAATGGGGGTCCACGACCAAGGCATGCCGCTGACTGGAGTAGTCGACCAGATTGAAGGTGACGACATGGTTCATGGTTTGCGGCGAAACACCCGTAAGGATCCGAGCCACCTCGAGCGCCGACCAGTGACAAGCCACCACAGCACCACCGGGGGCCTGCAAAGGCCTTGAGATCTGATCCAAGGACGTCTTCTTGACAGCAGCAGCAAACCTCTCCACTTGGCGTTGACGCACAAGCAAGCTGTGCAGGCAAGCCCAACACCCCGGTTGCTTGGGGTCGAAGAACGGGCCCAACCAGAGCTCACGTCCGTGGGGTTTGACCAGCAGCCAGCGGCGCCTCTGCCGGCGATAGCTCTGATTCAGAGCATCCAGATCCGGATGCAGGTAGCTCTCGCACACCACCACGGTGAGATCAGCCTCCGCATCTGCATCCACCACGGCCAGTCCCAGGCTGGCCAGGGCCTGGCCCATCTGCTGCACGGAGGAATGGTTGTGAGGCAAACCCACCGGCTGCAGTGCCACGTGCGACGCCTGGATCAGACCCACCGCCTGCTCGGGATCAAGACCGAGATCAGCCCAATACGCCGCCGCCTCTGGAGGCAGGGTCGTGAGGGCGTGACAGAGATAGTTCCGTGATTGAAGCGAAATGAGCGTGAAGTAAACCTGCGCTGCGGAAAACTCTGGAGTCAGCGCCTGGACCAGCTGATCGGCCGAGCGGGTCCCATCGAGCAAGGGGATCAAACGCTCATAGAGATCGCCACGCAGCACACGCGCCGCTTTTTCATTCAGCAGTAAGACGCCCTCTCCAGGGCTGATCACAGGGACGAAGTGCGGCTGAAGGCGTGGATGACGAAGCACAGCCATCAAGGCCATCACTATTGAATATGCAACCTAGGCGTGATGAAACAATCCGGCACAAATATTGCGAAATCAAAGAGCCACGATTGGGGGTAGATGAAACCAAGTTGTTGTAATTCAAGGCAATCTCACCGGCGCTCGATTTGAGTGCAAAGGCTGGCTCCAACGTTGAATTTCAGTACACTGATCAGTGCCGAAGCTCCGACGAAAGATCCTCAGGTAGATCGTCGTCGATGTCTGCATTGACACCCTTCAAAGGCCTGCAGCGATGCTCGCTTTCAGTGTGCAAATGCTTGATTCATTCATTCAATCGATCCAGGTATGGGAGGCTGATTGATGGGGTTAGTCAGACTGTTGAAATAATAAAAAACCCTGCTGCTTCTGGGGCTTTGCGGGGAGTCGATTTATCGGAGAAGGATCTTACTTGTCACTATTCACTTAGCCAATACCGCACACGGCAGAAGTAGCTACTTTTTCTCAGTTAACTCCAACGACCCTTCTCAAGAATTTCCGTTTCAGCCTTTGCTCTGCTCTGCCCTTGCCGCCTCGACAACGTTTGGGATCTCACGACGAGCACGTCCTGCACCAAGATGCAAACCTGCTCATCTGGCGTCAACTGCTTTGGCAGTGCCTCCAATGCTTCGCGTATACGCCGAGCAATCGTGGTGATGCCGCTGAGCGCAACCGTCGCCAATGAACACGCTCTAGATGGAGTTGTTGCTTGTGTTCGGGTCGCCTCGAAAGCGCACCAAGGCTCGGCAATGCTCGAGGTGGTCCTCAGCAGTCATCGTGCCTTTGGATTTCGCAGTCTGAAGACTCATGATCTCGAAGTCACAGATGAGGGCTCCACGGGTGTGTTTCACCGTTGGGCGACGTTGATCTGACGTTTGCTTTTGAGCGCCAATGTTGTTGCTAGTGCTCTTGTTAGGCCCAAGGAGAGATCCGTCCATGGGTCGACCGTCGTAAGGATCGATCCCGTCAGACCGGTGGGCTGCTGCATGGATGGCATCCATCGCATCTTTCACCCGATAAATGCCGCCGCGCTTCCTGTCGTGTTTCGTGATGAGCACAGCCTGGCGCTGTAGCCATTGTTTGTAGGTTTGCGCATTTTGCTGGATCCAGCGAGGCGGCTCAAAGTCAGCTGCAGGCATTGATGGCGACGTTGCAAGTGGCGACGCGCGATGAGCTCACGCCTTCCAGGATTCTCTTATCCATCAGGGTGATGGTCCCGTCCGTTGAGGCCCAAGCTCTATTAGAACCATGAGGAAGATGATTCGTCGGCATCGTGCGGTTGCTTTATTTCGCGGCTGTTGTTTCCACAGCTGCTTGGTTGTTGGTGTTGTTGTGGCGTCAGTTTGTGGCAATGCGTCGGGTGAACGTGATTGTTGAAACGCCTGAAAGGGCTGAGCGGGTCAGTGCTCTCGAACGGGCTTTCCGGGCAGAGGGTGATCAGGATGATTCTTCGTCGCTCGAGGAGGGTGATCCCTCTTGATGGCTCGAAGTGCTTCGCGGACGTGCAGGTATTTACACGGATGGTTTTGGTATCACCTGGCTACCAAAATGAAGTTAAGAACACCGTTGCGTCGGCGTTCTGAAATTGGGGAAGCGAGGAGGGTGCGTCGCCCTCCTTTTTTTTGTGATCAGGTGTTATGCAGTTGGCTTAGCAAGCGTGCTGCAAGGCCCCGCGAAATTCTGCGCTGGACCAGCAGATCGCAGATCCAGTCAAAGAGTGGGATCGAGTCAGTGGTGGTGAGGCGATGTTCGATGGCCTTTAGCTCGTGAACAGTCCTGCAGCCCCTCAAGGCGTCGATCAACGTGTCTTCCTTTGGGCGGTGAGCCAGCAGCTGTTGGGTCGTCAAGTTGAGAAACACCAGATCCCTTTGTCATGGCATCCCCAAGGGTTCCTTGTCACGCATCAGGCGGACGCTTTGAAGGCAGACGTTCTCGGAGGGCGCGACCGAAGTTGCTTGTCACGCCTGCCGTTGGATCAAGCTGCTTGTCACGGCATTGTCCTGCGCATGACAGCCTTTGAAGGCAAGCCAAAGGCTAAGCAGCAGGCATTTGGCTCTTTGAGTTAGAAAAAGCTGGGGAGATCAGTTTGGATTCCAAAGGCAAGTTCCCAGCTATCGAAGAAACGAAATTCTTCTCTGCGTTGGGAAAAATTGTCGTTGCTAGATGCTTGAAGAGTCTCCTTTGTTACCCCACTGATGAGCGTTGGTGGAGTGGCAAGCTGTTGAAAGTTGATGTCCCTGTAGGTGCTCATCCGGGCTTGATCCATATCCACTGCAGTTTGGGGTTCGCTTAATTCACGATTTCCGGTGATCGGGTCGTCTTCGACGCCCCAGATTGATTGAAGTGCAATCAAGTCGGCTTCAGAGAACCAGGTATCCCATCCATCAGGACTGATGTTGTAAGACATGATGGTGTCATCAGTTGTCCAGGCAGGGTTGGTTGGATCATTGTTGGGGTGCGAAAGGCCGAGCATGTGGCCTATTTCATGCACGATTGTGCTGGCATCAAATTCGCTCAGGGAAGGCAGGCCATCTGTGTCTTTCCAATACATATCCCAATAGGCACCACCTCCACTCCCTTGCGGATTGACGCTGCCTACAACGTTTTCACTCCAAGTGCTTTGAGATGCAAGACTGTAAATATCTAGGTCGCTATTGGTAAAGTCTTGAACCTCGTTGAAGTCGAGGTCGATCAATGGATCCAGTGTCTGGAAGATTGAACGGATAAAATTCGCCTCTTCTTGAGAGTGTCCAACGGATACACCTGAAGAAGCGTCTTCGAAAAACAAATCTCCCTGGGGATTGTGAATGTAATACTCCAGGGTTTCTCCACTTCTCAGTAAAGCGTTCTGTGTGTGGTTGACGAAGGCTGCTTCCGTCAACATGTCGGTTGTTAGAGCACCTCCTCCTCTTGCGTTCGAGCTCTGCGACGTGTTCTGCAGGTCAATGTTCTCGTTGCCAAATCGACAAGCACTGCATGGACAGCCACCTCTATTTGCCTGATCGCCGGGCCGTTCGATAATGCTTTCAAGATTGTCGGAAAGGTTGATTGGCATGAGCATGAAGTTCAGGGATGTTGTCGTTGGAGACTTCCCTGTCGATGCGCACACAATCCCAGCGATCAACAGCAAACCTGATGATCGGCGTCATCCAATCCTGTGATCTTGGTCACATAGTGAGTTGTGATGCGACCTTCAGATCACGGCACGTCGGAGAAGATTGAACTGGGGTCTCCCTCTCCCTTGGCGTTTTGATTGATGTGATGGTGGTTGAAGGTGGCAAACCACTGCTTGTGGCACTTAAACCAGCCCTAAAGCCTTCATGACCTGCAGTCGGATCCCTCCAAGCCTGCTCCATGCCTTGAGCGCTTGCTCCTTAGAGCTATAGGGCCGCCAGTCGTTTTCGTTGATTCGTCGTTGCATGTGCTGGGCAACTCGCTGGGCAACTCTCACGTCACTTTGCGCCTTCAGTTGAAGCGTCTGACCATTGATCACATGCTCGGCAGCCATGGGGACCTATTGCTGCGAACATTCTGCCGGAGGGCCTTGGTTGCATCGCAACGCCATTAAGACCATCGCCCGTCTCGATCCCGTCGCTTCTGATCCTGAAATTGGTCGAGGGTGTTGTATGCAGACCCCATGCTGGATAAATCGCCAATCAACGCCATCAACTTGGCGAATTGCCTGCGGATCCACTGACGTTTGCTGATGGGTGGTTGATCGTTCACCTGGCTGTCGAGCGGTTGTGTGTTCTCCCTAAGTTGGCTGCGCCAAATTCCAATGCCAAGGTCCAGCCATGGAACCTTCTCAGCCGATCAGCTTGGTTCTGTTCATGGTTGGGATGCTCAGCACACTGACCGTGTTGTGGGTGGCCGCCAGAAGAACTGATCAAGCCGAACAGCAGCGTGTTCGCGTGAATCGCATGCGTCTGCGGCTGAATAGGCTGATCCAGGAACGTTTGTGATCCTGGCGTCGGTGAAGCTCCTAATCGTGGCTGCGGGTTTTCTCGCTTTTCTTGGGCTGACTCAGATGCTTGTGCGACGCACGATGGACGATGGTCAGAGCGAGTAACGATTGCGGCTCAGCGTCGGCCCATCCCGCGCCCATTGCCGATTAACCCCACATCAATCAGAAGACCGATTAACACCATCAACAAACCGCTGAACGATGCCATGCCTCCAAATGAGGCTTCCGCCCAGCAGTAGCCGAGGGTGGTGGTGGGTAGCACCACAAGCCCCAGCACCGGCATGATCGGATTGGGGATGGGGAGACCAGCAAATGGCTGAAGCACAAATGCCGGGCTGAACAGCCACATCAGGATCAAGATCAAACGCGGTGTGATCAGACCGATGAGTGCAACAAGGCACATCAACTCAATCCCACAACTTCAAACGTTGTAGCTACCCCCCCTCAGCACAACGTCACGCATCAATCGCTCGAAACGCTGATTCTTTGGTGAATCCTGTGATGGTGATCAAGGTGATCAACCCACTGATGGCCACCCAGGCTCCCGGCAACAACGGATTGCCTGTTGTCGCGATCAACCAGGTTGCGATCAGTGGTGTGGTTCCTCCGAAATAGCCTTCGGCCACGTTGAAGGCGACGGCAAGCCCTGTGCATCGAACCGCCGCCGGCATCAATTCCACATTGGCAGGGTTCTTCCCTCCTGCCAGCAACGCCACGGCGAGCGTTAAACCCAGTTCTCCTCGTAAGACCTGCTGAGGATCGCCGCTGTGCAAGAGCCCGAAAAACGGAAGGGCCCCGAAGCAGAGCATTGATGCTCCAGAGATCAGCAACGGTTTGCGGCCGATCCGGTCTGATAGCCAGGCAGCGATTGGGAATAGCACCAACAGCACGAGCATTACACCGGTGTTCAGGCTCAATGACGAAGCCCGGCTGAAATGGTCCATAGCTTCCAAGTAGCTGACGGCATAAACGAAAGCGGCGTAGTAACCAACGCTGCTCCCCACGTTCAAGGCCATCACTCTCAGCACCTGGAGTCGATAGCGACCAAAAGTCTCCCGAACGGGGGCTTTCGACGTTGAAGCGATCACCTCTGAGCCGAGCCCCTGCCGGAGCAGGACACCCGTGAGAGCCACGAAGGCCCCAAACACAAAGGGAATCCGCCAACCCCAGTGGTCCAATTGCAGAGGGGTGAGCGTGTGTGCCAGCAGATCGCCGATGCCGGAACCCAGCAGCATGCCCACCACTGATCCCCATAGCCCCCAGATGGAATAGAAGCCGCGTTGGCGATCTGGTGCACTTTCCGTCAGGAAAATGATCGAGCTGGTGTATTCGCCTCCCACCGACAAACCCTGAATGATGCGAAGGAACACCACAGCAATGGGTGCTGCAATACCGATCTGACTGTGGGTGGGGAGGAGTCCCATCAGCACAGTCGGTATCGCCATGGCCAACACCGACAACTGCAGGGCTCGGCGCCTTCCAAAAAGATCGCCAATGCGTCCGAAGAACAATCCGCCCAAAGGGCGCACAAGAAAGCCAGCGGCAAAGGCTCCGAAAGCTCCAATCAGTGATGCGGTCGGGTTGGATGAGGGAAAAAACAACCGTCCGATCACGTTGGCGAAATAGCCATAAACCGCGAAGTCGTACCACTCCATCAGGTTGCCGATCAGACCGGCCAAGAGAACTCGGCTCCGGTGTCTTGGCGTCGGAAGCGTGGTCATGCTCTGGATCTCAGCTGGATGGAGGCCTTGAAAGGGTGTTACTGAGGCTGGTCCGAGATCTCATGCAAGCGGTCGATTAGCAGGTCAACATCCGTCTCGATGCCGCCGTCTTCAGCCCAGGCTTCGGGAACATGGCGTGCCTGCACCAAGTCGTTGAGCTTGGAAGCGTTGCGGCGTTGCAGCATCGCAGCAGTGTTGCTTCTGCTCGCTTCATGGCTCCGGTCTTGAGCCGTTGTGCCGTCATGGAGATCACCGATCAGATGGCAAGACAACCGGCGCCGATGGGGGGATGCACGGTGCTCCCATAAGTAGACCGCCTGCCACGTGCCAAGCAGCAGCTTTCCCTCAACCACACTCAGGCTCATTGTTTGTGTGGTGAGCGCCGTGCGGATATGAGCGGGCATGTCGTCATCGCCTTCGTCATCATGGAGATAACGACGTCGTTGGCCCGCAGCATCCGCTGGGCCAGCCCCGTCCTGTGGAACAAGAGCGTCCATCCACGCGGCCAGATCCTTCAGCACTCGCGGATCGGCATTTTCATTGATTGTGAGGCTGCAACTCGTGTGCAGACAGGTGATGTGGATGACGCCCTGATGCAGACCTGCCTCGCCCACCAGTTGGTTGAGTCGGTGATTGAGCGGCGTGAACCCTGCACCGTCGGTGGAGATCTCCAATTGCGTCAGCAGCTGATCCAGCGCCATCCCCAGGGCTCCACCCACTGATGACTCTTTAGCGCTGTTTCGAAAGCAATGGGATCGGTTCCCCCACCGTGGGTGTCACCACTCTGCAGGCATCTGATGTAGGTGTTGTGTTTAGGGCAGCATCGCCTCCATCAAGGAGACGACTGATCAGACCACTGAATCGAACATCACCGCCAGTGGTGCTGGCCAGCACTGTTTCGGGTTGAAACCGGCGGATCAGTTCAGGCATCACGGTGGCGCCTGTGATGAATGACCCGACAAGTGGCAAGCCAAGGTCGACCACTGGTGTGATCACGGTGTCGACCACGCGCGAGCTCACCTCAGGATCGAGTACCCCATGAGGCTCCAGATACAGCGAGCCGCCTGGCCAATCCAAAAGGTATCCGTTCTCCACCACCGGCACAGCAGCACCCGCGGTGGCGAGCACGCAGAGATCACCGATCAGGAGGTTTTCCCCGGGCCGCAGTGTGCTGATGTGTTGGAACCCCAGCCGCTCAACCACTTTCCCTGCCGCCGCGGAGCCCACCACTGGCACGTTCTTGCTCAGTCGTCGCAGGGTGTCTGGATGGCTGTGGTCCGGCAGCCCTTGGGTGAGCAGGATCAGATCGAGGCCCTCAGGGACGGTTTGATCGTGTGGCAGTTCTCCTTTGAGTAGCCATGCGCCTGGCGGAAACACAAGAGGACCGGTCAGCCAAGGGTCGACAAGCACGCGTCGACCCCCTAACTCCAGCAACCAACCGTTGGCGCCGTAGTAAGTGGCTTGATCCGACATCTTGGTTGCATCACTGAGAAAGAACGTAGTCAACTCAGCATGGCCACTGCCACGCCGGTGACTGCCAGCAGCGATGCCATCAGCCCCTGCCACTGCAGACGGTCTTTCTCGGCGCGGGCGACTAGAAGCGCCATCACCGGTGCCGTGCTGAGCACAGTGGTGGCGATCCCCAAAGGGAGGTTTTGCAAAGCAACCTGTTGAAGCACGATGCCAAGCACCGTGCCAAGCAGGGTGGCGATCAGCACTCTTGGCCAACGACGTTCACGGGGACGTGGTTGTGGACAAGGTATGCGCATGCGCTGCCAGCGGATGCGCATCCATGGCAGTAGCAACAGCAAGCCGCCCAGCAACCGACAGGCTGCACTCTGAAGCGGGCTTAGATCGGCACGAATCAGCACACTGCGAGAGACGCCGGCTCCGGCTACGCCACAGGCCACCGCCAGAAGTGCCATCAACAGGCCTTGAAGCTGAATGCTGGTTTGTCGGTCGCGCTGAAGGGTGGTTTCAGGGGGTTGCTGCAGGGCGACGATGGCGACGGATGCTGTGACCAACAGCGCTCCACCCCAGGCTCCAGCGGGAAGTTGTTCGCCCATGGCCAACCAACCGCTGCAGGCAGCGACCAGCGGAGAGAGGGATTCCATCGTGAGCGTGCGGCGTGTGCCAAGACGCCTCAGCGCTGCGAGATACAGGCTGTCTCCTAGGGCAATCCCCAGCCCTCCACTCATCAAAAGCCATAACAGCGGTTGGGTTTGCTCTTGCCAGGGCAGGGTGATTAGCACAGGAAGCAGCACAAGACTGGCTAGGGCATTTTTCAGTCCATTCAGTTGAATCGCGTTCAACGATGTGGACAGGCTGCGCCACAGACTGCTGGCCAGGGTCCAGGCAAGAGCAGCCACCAGTCCAGCGATGAAACCGATCACCGGCCGCGCTGCAGCAGTTGTCCCACCAACAGTCCGATGACCAGTGCTCCAGCACCGTGGCCTTGCAAGAGGGTGAGACCCAGCACCAGGCCCAGCAAGGGGGATGGCAGTAGCACTGACAGGCTGCCGCCCACCACGCCTGCACTCCAGCTGTCGAGACCACCGATCCAGGGAATCCATTGATGCAGTGCTATTCCCAAAGCGCTGCTGGAAAGGATCACCGGGAAAAATTGCCCGCCGCGCCAACCTGTTTCAAGGCACAGACCCACCATCAGCAATTTCACGATGGCTGACAACATCAGCACCCAGGTGCTGATCGACCATTCGCCGAGCACAAGGGGTTTCAACTGATTTTCGCCGGAAAAAGTTGCCAAGGGCAAACCCCAGAGGCAGAGCCCCACGATCAGGCCGGTGATGATCGGGATCCACCAGAACCGTTCCAGCAACTTGAGCTGGTGCAGCCACTGACGCCAGCGCAGCATGGTCTGGCCCGCTAGCCAGCCCACCAGGCCAGCCAGCATTGCGGCGACCATGGCGCTGAGGCGTTGGTCCTGATCGGTGGGCCAGAGGTAGGAAACACCGCGCATGCCACCGCCGAGATCGCTCAGACCGTGAAATGCCACGAAACCGGCGATGCCGCCGATGGTGCCCGGCAGCCAGCGCCAGATCAACTGCCAGCGCTTGCCTGCCAGGGCGGCGCCTCCCACCAGGGGTGATTGGAACAGACCGAGAGAACCCGCCATCGCAGCTGCCACCAGATCGCGATCGGCCCCCCTCCAGATGTGATGGCTGCCCACGGCCACAAGACGGGTCATGAGCGCTTCCGGGCCCAGGGTGCCGCCACCGGTGAGCGCCAGCATGCCTCCGATCAATTGGGAGAGGCCATGCTGCGTGTTCAGTCCTTCAGGGGCACGCAGCTGCGCCAGGGTTTCCTTCATCTCTGGCAGGCCGCTGGCCTGCCGTTGTCGTTGCAACAGGCTCAGCACCACCCCAATGCCACCAGCCCAAGCAAGACACCAGATCAAGGGACGGTCGACGGGGAGTCCTTGCAGGACTGCAGCCCCCCAGACCCATTGCTGCAGGGTGAGGGTAAAACCCACCACCCCAGCGGCCAGCGCGCCTCCCGCAGCACCGGCAAGTAGGGCGCGGATGCTCCACCAAAGGAGAGAACGCGGCCTGGAGGTGGAGGAGGGGATCACCAGTAGGGGTCGGTGGCCAACTCCACCTTCAGCTGGCCTGATGCTGGCGCAGGCACGGTGCTGATGCAGGCCCTCACTACGGTTCCGTTCACTTCGATTTCGCAGGCACCGCAACTGCCACCCAGGCACCCGGTTGGGATGTGCATCCCCGCTTGTTGCGCCGCTTGCAGCCAGTCTTCGCCTTTGCTGCAGACGCTGCGATGGCCGTTCGGCCAGCAAATCTCCACCTGGGGGGGGCTGACGCTCAAAGGGTGATCACAGCAATTGATCCAGATTCACATGCTGCTCGAAAGCATCGGCGAGACGATCGAGTAATGCCTCGCGCTGACGGCTGTGATGGGGTTGATCCTCGTTCAGTGCAGGCAGGCCACGTCGAGTTCGCAACCGATTCAGCCAACGACGACGCCAGGCTCCATTGTCGAAGATTCCATGCAGATACGTTCCTGCGGTGGCTCCGGCTTGGTCGTTGTGGTGCTTGATCCAGCCGAGTCCTTCGTCGGCGCAGAGGGGGCTGCAGTCACCACAGACGTCCGTCAGCCCCCTGTGGAGTTCAAATCCTTCCAGCCGAAGTGGTGGCGATTGCGGTGGCCATAGTGCAGGGCTCTGCCGTTGTCGCAGCGCTTTGTCTCCGCCGAACACGGTCCGGATGGGCAGTAGTGCGAGTCCTGACGCATCCCTGCTCGACGAGTCGCTGTTGGAGTCTCCCTCAAGCCCGCCCGGATCATGGAGCGATTCACCCATCATCTGCATGCCACCGCAGATGCCCAACACTTCTCCTCCCCGCATGGCGAAGTTGACCAGCTCAGTATCGAGACCGGTTCGGCGCAAGCTGGCCAGATCCCGCAGGGTCTGTTTGCTGCCTGGGATCACCACCGCATCGGGGCTGCCGAGCGATTCTCCAGGGGACACCCAACGCAGCTGAACCGTGGGCTCCGCCTCCAGTGGGTCGAGGTCGGAGAAGTTGCTGAGTGATGGCAACTTCAGCACGGCGACTTCCAGCTCAGCGGAGCGTTTGCGTCCACGACGCTCCAGCAGATCCAGCGAATCTTCGGGTGGGAACAGCTCATCGAGCCATGGCATGACGCCCACCACCGGCACGCCAGTGTTGGCCTCCAGCCAGCGTCGGCCCTCATCGAAAAGCTCCCGGCGGCCGCGAAAACGATTGATCAGTAGTCCGCGAATCAGGGGCCGTTCCACGGGCCTCAGCAGCTGCAGTGTCCCCACGATCTGGGCAAACACACCACCCCGTTCAATGTCAGCCACCAGGAGGCAATGGGCTCGGAGATACTGCGCCAAGCGAAGGTTGGTGAGATCGCGCGCCTGCAGGTTCACCTCCACAGGACTTCCAGCTCCCTCCAGCACCAAGCGCCCGCCTGGGTGCGACTCCTGCAGCGTTCTCAGTCCCTGGCGAATGGCAGCCCAGCCTGGGCGAAACCAGTCGCGGTAGTAATGCTCAGCACGGCACTGCCCCACCGAGGCCCCAAGGTGGATGACTTCACTGGTCGAGTCGCCTTGGGGTTTGAGCAACACGGGGTTCATTGCATAATCGGGTTCCAGCTCGGCGGCCCAGGCTTGGAGCGCTTGGGAATACGCCATTTCGCCCCCGCTTTGATCCACCCAGGCGTTGTTGCTCATGTTCTGGCCCTTGAAGGGCAGCGGACGTTCTCCGCGTCGCCTGAGCACACGACATAGGGCAGCGGTCATTAACGATTTGCCGGCACCGCTGCTGGTGCCAAGCACCATGAGGGGGGCTGGCGAGGGGCTGCTCATTCGGGTGGGTTGGCTGCGGTCCGCTGATGTTGAGCATCGCAAGCCACTCATCGCCCTTTCCCGTCGTTGTTGATGGCACTTGATGTTGGTCTCGACAGTGGAAAACCCTGTGGTTCGATATGCCCAGTTGTCGCACGAGGTTGCGCTGACCAATGCTGGTGAAGCGTGCAGCTCTCGTTCCTTTTGGCATCGCCTTGCTCATTGGTTGTTGGACGCCTCTGAGAGCAGATCCACAGCCGTTGGATCAGCGGGATCCTTTGGAAAAGGAGCAACGGGCTGATGCACTACTCGCCACGCTTCGGCAACTTCGAACGCGTGTCGACGCTTCATCGCAACAGGTATCCCTTCAGGAGGCCATTGCGCTTGGATTGCGCAACAACCCTGAATTGGTCGCGGCGTTCCGAGCAATCCAGCAGTACGAATGGCAATTAATCGCCGCTCAACGATAGTGGTACCCCACGCTTGAGTTGTCGAATGGTTCGCCATTCGTGGGTTTAAGCGCGAACACCTACATCCAGCGCTTCTACAACTCTCAGCAGGAGTTCGTCGTGCCGTCACCAGGGAGTGCACCGGATTCACCGAGTCAGGTGAAGCAGTTCAGCACCACAGCTGTTTTGCAGCCGGGTGCAACGGCATCTTGGAGCTTTATCGATCCAACTCGTCAGCCGAATATCAACTCCGCTTCAGAGGCGCTGCGACAACAGAAACTGTTGTTTGACGACAGTGCGAGGAATCTGATTCTGAAAATGGCACCTGGGACGCGTTGAGTCAGCACGGCTACCTTGCGCAGATGATGTCCAAAGGTCAGTGACGCTGATATCCGAGAAGGAGTTATGGCCTTCCTTACATCAACTGCTGCAAACGGAGAAGCAGACAGCAAGCGACTCAGTGATCACCTGCGATGACCTCGATGGTTTCCAGCAGGGACTTGGTCAAGCCTGGCTTGATGCGATCGCACCCCAAGAGCACGACAAGCTGTCACGTCGCTTTGCCTGGTCAGGCCTGGATGTAGACACACTGAATCGTGTTCTGGCAAGGGCTTCAGAGCCTGAAAAGGCTTCAGGCACCGAACCTTGGTGGGATGAACTGACCGCTTTGCAGTGCGCTCTGCGCTCTGAACCGGAGCGTGCTCTACAGCCCTACATCGATGAGGACTCTGATGCGGAGGTCCAACAGCTTCCTTTCTGTGACCTTTGGCTGCCGGCTGTTGATGATGCTGTGGCCAGGCTGCGCGAAAGCCTGACAGATTTGCAGACGCGTTCCTTCGACGATGGTGCCTTTCAGACTCTTGGGCAATCGCTATTGAGCCGACTCTGCAGCGTCTCTGAGCAGGTGCTGTTCGAGCAGTTCAACCTGTTGCGCCCTCCTGGTGTGATGCTTCTGGCCCACCTCGGTGCTGAAGGCGATGGTCAGGGGCCACCGGTGCGCGAATACTACGAGCGCTTCATTCGCCAGCATCGCGCTGATGGATTGGACAGTTTGCTCAAGACCTTCCCGGTGCTGGGACGGTATCTCGGTCTGGTGTGCCTGTTTTGGCGCCAGAGCAATGAACGGATGCTTCGCAGAATTGATGCCGATGTAGAGCCTCTCCGCCAGATCTTTGGCATTGCCCCCACTGCCGCACTCATCGACATCAAGCAGGGCTTGAGTGACCCCCACAACGGCGGCCAGGCGGTCAGCGTTCTGACCTTTGCCGCTTCTGATGGCAACAGCACATCACGCTTGGTCTATAAGCCGAAGGACATGGGGGTCGACCTTGCGTATCAACAAGCTCTTGACCATCTCAATCGCAACAGTGCATTAACTCCACTCCGGAGCCTGAGCATTCATTGTGGTGACGACTATGGCTATATGGAGTATGTGGACCATCGTCTTTGCCGTGGAGACGATGAGCTCAAACGCTTTTACCGCAATGCCGGTCGTCTGACCTCCGTCTTGCATCTATTCGGTTGCACCGATTGCCACCACGAGAACCTGATCGCTTCTGGTGATCAACTGATGTTGATCGACACCGAGACCCTGCTGGAGGCTGATCTGCCTGATCACATCGGTGATGCATCCGATCATCAGACAGCTGTAAATCAGTCGGATCTTCTTAAGCGCTTTCAGAATTCTGTTCTCCGTTCCGGACTTCTGCCTACCTGGTTATTTATCGGCCAGGCTCGGGCTGCTGTTGACATCAGTGCGCTCGGAATCGCTCCGCCTGCTTCCACCAGCATGAAGACCCCGGGTTGGCTTGGTCTCAATAGCGATGGAATGATGGCCGGTCGCATCATGAGCCCTACCGAGGTGCCCACCAGTCTTCCGGTGGGGTGTGGTGAGAGTAATGGTCTGAACCGCCATCTCGAAACATTCTGCGAAGGCTTCCGTGAACAATGCCTCGAATTTGAACGAACCCGGGATCACTGGATCGGTGCCAATGGTGTGCTCGAACGCTTCCGTGGCCTTCCGCGGCGCATCGTGCTGAGGGCAACCCGCGTTTATTTCGCGTTGCAGCGTCAACAACTCGAGCCGGCGGCATTGCGTTCACCACTGAGCCAGGGACTGGTGCTGGAGCAGCTGAGCCGTAGTTTCCTCATGGCGACCGATCAGCCCAAGCATTGGCCGGTGTTTGATGCGGAAGTGCGCCAGATGGAGAGGCTTGATATTCCTTTCTTTGTGCATGCCATTGATGGTCATGACCTTCCCCTTAGTGATGGATTGCCCCCTGTTGAGAATTTCATTGAAACGAGTGGTCTTGAATCGAGCCATCAACGGATTGCGTCGCTTGATGCTTCAGCGGTGCAGTTTCAGGAGCAGTTAATTCGTGGCACCAGTCGTGCTCGCGTCACCACCGAACAAGGCTGGCAGAGCATGACAGCCTCAAACGACGAGCTTGACGTCGACGTATTGACGCCTGAGCAGTTGCGGTTGGAAGCAGGTCGACTGCTCGATGTTCTGGCAGAGATCGCCATCCGAGATGCCGACGGCTTGGTCGATTGGTTGGGCATGGATCTCGGCAGTGATGGCGAAAAATTCTCCTTCGGCCCCGTCGGCAATTCGCTTTATGGCGGGACGGCCGGAGTGGCCCTGCTGTCAGCCCATTTCCCTGAAGACGCTGGTCGGTCTGAACTGTTGAAGGCCTTGATTCCGCCCCTTCTGCAGATGGGGGAATCCAATCGTGATGGCATGCGTTTGCGTTGGTGGCGAGATCAGGCCCTGGGGTTGAACGGCTGTGGAGGCATGTTGCTTTGTCTTCAGCAGCTGGCAGCGTGGGGACCAACCGATGATCGTCAGGCACTGCAAGAGCTGGAGACATCAGTGCTGTCAGGCCTTTTGCCGGAACACATCCGTGCTGATCTCGCTCTTGATGTAATCGGAGGTGTGGCTGGCTTGATCGGCCCATTGCTGCAGAACGGATCTGCGCGTGCTTTGGAGAATGCTGTGCTCTGTGGCGATCAGCTGCTGGAGCATCAAGGTGAAAACGGTGGCTGGTCAATGGGTAGACCTGACCGTCATCCTCTTCTCGGGTTTTCCCACGGCACCGCCGGATTTGCGGCAGCGCTGGTCAAGCTCGGCCAGTGTGTCGGCGCGCCCCGTTTTATCGAAGCGGCATCGCGCGCTCTGGCCTACGAGCGTGAGCGTTTTGATGCTGAGCACGGCAATTGGCCCGACTATCGCGACTACAAGCCTGAGAAGCCGACCGATTTCATGACGACTTGGTGCCACGGTGCACCAGGAATTGCACTCGGCCGAGCCTGCTTATTCGGAACACCACTGTGGGATGCGATGTGCATTGAGGAGATGGCGATAGCCCTGAAGACGTTGATTGCCACTCCTCTGCCGATGACGGATCACCTCTGCTGCGGAACGATGGGCAATGCTTCGGTCCTCAGGATCGTGGCCGAGGGGCCCTGGTCCGATCAGTTGCCTGCGACATTGCTCTGCTCTGCCATCGAGCGATCGTCTCAGCTGGTGAATCAATCGGTCGCTAGGGCTAAGCGTGATGGTGGGACGTTTCGATGCTTCGGCACGTCGGACAGCAATCTGTTGCTTCCCGGTTGTTTCACCGGTCTTTCCGGCATCGGTCTGGCTCTTATCGATCAGGTGAACCGCGATGATCAGTTGCAAACTGTGTTGTCGATGGGTTTGCTCTCACCATCTGGGGCGGTGGCGGCGGCACCAGTGCACGAGTCGATGAGCCAAGCCAGCTGATGGGATGGCATCCGACCAATCGCTCAGCACTTCACGGCCAAGTGGAGTGATCCTTACCCTCTCCGTTAAGCCCTGACCATCCACTTCCCGGCGCAGCACACCAAGTTGAATCAGCCAGATCAGGTGATCTTCTGTTTGGCTCGCATTCAGTCGTTGTCGCGTCTGGGCTGGCCAGTCTTCGAGAGCGACCAGTTCGCCACTGCTCATGGCACCTGACTCCAGGTGACGGTAAAAGCTGCGTTGGAACGGTAAGCAGCGCACGGCTTGGCGGGCTCTCTGCAGAGCGTGCCGAGTCAAGTCGCTGGGGTCCTGAAGGATCACGCTTCCGGTCCTATTGGAGTCTGTTGATGCCATTCTCGTGCTCTGCTTCCCCGACTGAGGGCTTCCATGCTGTTGCTGGCTTCCGCGTCCCCGGCACGCCGCCGTCTGCTTGAGCAAGCGGCCATTCCTCATCGGGTGCAGGTCAGCGGTGTGGATGAGTCCACCATCCACGATTCGGACCCCACCACGTTGGTTCAGCTGCTGGCCAAGGCGAAAGCGGAAGCGGTGGCGACGCAGCTGGCTGACACAGCCATCTCCGCTGTGTTGGGCTGTGATTCGGTGCTGGTGTTCAACGGCGTGGTGTTCGGAAAGCCAGCAAATGTCCAACAGGCATCCGAGCGCTGGCGAAGCATGCGCGGTCGCTGGGGTGATCTGCATACCGGTCATTGCCTGCTGCCGACTGGTTCGAAAGCATCACTCAGTTCGCGACTGGCGTGCGTCACAACCCGTGTGTTGTTTGCCGACCTCAGTGACCCGGAGATTGAGACCTATGTGAATAGTGGTGAGCCGCTCCAATGCGCCGGGGGTTTTGCGCTTGAAGGCCGCGGTGGCAGTTGTGTGGAGCGGCTTGATGGCTGCTACTCGAATGTGATCGGTTTGAGTCTTCCGCTCTTGCGCCGATGGTTGTCGTCTGCTTCGTAACGCAACGTCAGTGCTGCTGTTGCCATTTTTTGACGCCCGTAGCTAATTCGAAGTCAGGCCCTCCTCACACCCTTGGCCATGCTTCGTTGTCTTCTCCCTCTTACGGGTGCACTACTGCTTTCAGGAACTCTGGCCCTCAGCGCTTCGGGAATGGAGCCGTTGTCTGTCAGTTCGACGGATGCGCGATCAGCGTCACTGAATCTTCCCGCTGAACAGGCTTATTTCATGCAGTCCAGTGAGGAGCGGAGTCGAGCTGATGCTGGTCAGGCGCTGCCGTCGGCTGGTCAAGAACGCCACGAACCACCGGAGAGCCACACCCTGTTGGATATGGGTTTCTGAGGGAAATCCCATCGGGCTCCAGCCATGGCCCCAGCACGTTGTGCCGTAAGTCGATCACCTGTTGGCTGGAGCGGGTGCGTTGATCAGCGGTCGTGGCTTGCAATAAAAAAACCCTCGCCGGAAGGCGAGGGTGAATGACAATCGCTTGTGTAACAGAATCGATTGATCGGAACGATCAGTCGAGATCAGGCATTGCGAGAGTGGGCTCGGCCTGACGGTCGATACCTTTCTCGAAACCAGCCGCCGCAGCGCGAGCGCGGCCTGCGTGCCACAGGTGACCCACCAGGAAGAAGAAGGCAAGCACGAACTGGGTCGCTGCCAACCACTGGCGGATGTTCACGAAGTTCACCGAGTTGGGCTCGGTGATGATGCCGCCCACGGAGTTGATCGACGCGTTGGGAGCGTGGGTCATGTACTCAGCAGCACGACGGACCTGCCAGGGCTGAATATCGTTCTGAAGCTTGTCGAGGCTCAGACCGTTGGGACCGCGCAGGGGCTCAAGCCAAGGACCGCGGAAGTCCCAGAAGCGCATGGTCTCACCACCGAAGATGATTTCACCAGTGGGAGAGCGCATCAGGTACTTACCAAGGCCGGTGGGACCCATGGCGGAACCGATGTTGGCGCCAAGGCGTTGGTCACGCACCAGGAAGGTGAAGCTCTGGGCCTGGGAGGCTTCGGCGTTGGTGGGGCCGTAGAACTCCGAGGGATAAGCGGTGTTGTTGAACCAGATGAAGGCTGAGCAGATGAAACTCATGAAGCTCAGTGCTCCAAGGCTGTAGCTCAAATAAGCCTCACCGTTCCAGATGAAGGCGCGACGCACCCAGCCGAAGGGCTTGGTGATCACGTGCCAAATGCCACCGAAGATCAGGGTCAGACCCAGCCAGATGTGGCCACCAATGATGTCCTCCATGGAGTTCACACCAATGATCCAACCTTCACCGCCGAAGGGTGCGCGGAACAGATAGCCGAAGATCACACCCGGATTGAGAGTCGGGTTGGTAATCAGGCGAACGTCGCCACCGCCGGGAGCCCAGGTGTCGTAGACGCCGCCGAAGAACATGGCCTTAAAGACCAGCAGCAGGCAGCCAACACCCAGAAGGATCAGGTGATAACCAATGATGTTGGTCATCTGGTTCTTGTCACGCCAGTCCTGAGAGAAGAACGTGGAGTAGTTCTCCAGGATTTCAGGGCCGCGGATGGCGTGATACAGGCCGCCGAGGCCGAGCACGGCGGAGCTGATCAGGTGCAGAACACCGACCACGAAGAAGGGATAGAGATCGGTGACTTCACCACCAGGTCCAACGCCGTAACCGAGGGTTGCGACGTGGGGGAACAGGATCAAGCCCTGCTCATACATCGGCTTGTCGAAGGTGAAGTGGCTCACCTCGAAAAGCATCATGGCTCCGGCCCAGAACACCATCAGACCAGCGTGGGCGACGTGGGCACCCAACAGACGGCCGGACAGGTTGATGAGGCGGGCGTTACCGGACCACCAGGCGTAGCCGGTGGAGTCGAGGTCTTTACCGCCAGTGGCGATAAGACCAGAATTAAAGGGCGTTTCCACGGGGCAGAACCTCTTCAGGGAAGACGAAGTTTTCGTGCGGCTGGTCAGCCGGTGCCATCCAGGCACGCAGACCTTCATTCAGAAGGATGTTCTTGGTGTAGAAGGTCTCAAATTCGGGATCTTCTGCAGCGCGGATTTCCTGTGACACGAAGTCATAGGCGCGCAGGTTGAGGGCCAAGCCAACGATGCCGATGGCGCTGGTCCACAGGCCCATCACAGGCACGAACAGCATGAAGAAGTGCAGCCAACGCTTGTTGGAGAACGCAATTCCGAAGATTTGGCTCCAGAAGCGGTTGGCGGTGACCATGGAATAGGTCTCTTCTTCCTGAGTGGGCTCAAACGCCTTAAAGGTGTTGGCCTGCTCGCCGTCCTCAAACAGGGTGTTTTCCACGGTGGCACCGTGAATGGCGCACAGCAGTGCACCGCCGAGGATGCCGGCGACGCCCATCATGTGGAAGGGGTTCAGGGTCCAGTTGTGGAAGCCCTGAAGGAAGAGGAGGAAGCGGAAGATCGCAGCCACACCGAAGGAGGGCGCGAAGAACCAGCTGCTCTGGCCGAGGGGGTACATCAGGAAGACACTGACGAACACCGCGATCGGACCGGAGAAGGCGATGGCGTTGTAGGGGCGGATGCCGACGAGACGGGCAATCTCGAACTGACGCAGCATGAAGCCGATCAGAGCGAAAGCACCGTGCAGCGCCACGAAGGCCCAGAGGCCGCCGAGCTGGCACCAGCGAACGAAATCGCCTTGAGCCTCAGGGCCCCAGAGCAGCAAGAGGCTGTGACCCATCGCATCAGCGGGGGTAGACACAGCAGCGGTCAGGAAGTTGCAACCTTCCAGGTACGAGGAGGCAATGCCGTGGGTGTACCAGGAGGTGACAAAGGTGGTGCCTGTGAGCCAACCACCGATGGCCAGGTAGGCCGTTGGGAAGAGAAGGATGCCGGACCAGCCGACAAAAACGAAGCGGTCGCGCTTGAGCCAGTCATCGAGGACGTCAAACCATCCCCGCTGTGGCGCGCGTCCTACAGCGATCGTCATGAGAGGAGAACGGTGCGGTTACCCGCAGGCTGTGGGATACCCGGCGACCTTAACAATCTCGACGGGCATTGCGGGGCTGAAATCATTCACCTGAAATCGCTTGTATTCGAACGTTTCTTCGTGGTTTCTTCCTGTTTTCTGAACTGGTTTGTGGCAGTGATGTGCAGGATCGCCAGTCACAACGCTTCAGCGGTCACAATGGGCGCTGCTTCCGGGCTGTGATGGCCGCTGATCTGCTCGAACAATCTGTTGTCGGTTCTCGACGACTTTCCAATGTCTTGGTGGCTGGCATGGTCACCATTGGGGGGGTTGGTTTTCTGTTCGCTTCTCTCTCCAGTTATTTAGGCCGAGACCTTCTGCCTCTGGGGCATCCCGCTGGTCTGGTTTTTGTGCCCCAGGGTCTGATCATGGGCCTCTACAGCATCGCTGCAGCTTTGCTGGCTACCTATCTCTGGTCAGTGATCGCTATCGATGTGGGTGCCGGGTCCAACCGCTTCGATAAGTCATCAGGGCTGGTGACGATCTCTCGGCGTGGCTTCCGCCGACCCATCAGTGTGGAAATTCCCATCAAGGACATCCAGGCTGTGAAGGTGGAAGTGCGTGATGGTTTCAACACCCGTCGCCGTGTATCGCTGCGCGTGCAAGGTCGTCGAGACATGCCCTTGACCCGCGTGGGTGAGCCCCTCCCTCTTGCCCAACTCGAGCAAGACGGCGCTGAACTGGCTCGTTTTCTGGGAGTGAACCTTGAAGGTCTTTAAACCAAAGATGGTGCGGCAATCGCTCAAGCTTCTGGTTGCCCTTGCGCTGTGCTTGCCCTTGTTGGTTAGCTGTGCCGCTGAGACCACGGCTTCCGTTCCGGTTGGCTGTGACCAGGCTTCTAGTCCTTGCCTGCAAGGCAAAGCGTCTGTCGAGATCACCACGAATCAAGGTGCAATCACCTTGGAGCTTGATGGTGACGCGGCCCCCGTTACCGCAGGCAATTTCCTGGATTTGGTTCAACGCGGCGTCTACGACGGCACCGTCTTCCACCGTGTGGTTCGCGATCCGGTGCCTTTTGTTGTGCAAGGCGGTGATCCGGCCTCAGCTGATTCCTCTACACCAAAGACTCAATACGGCACTGGAAGTTTTATCGATCCCTCCTCAGGACAGGCGCGCTTCATTCCTTTGGAGTTGTTTTTCAACGGTGATGAGCGACCGCGTTATGGACGCGTCGTGAGCAATCCGAGTGAACTGCTCCAGTTGAAACTCACCCATGAGCGTGGAGCCTTGGCCATGGCCCGCTCGCAGGCACCCGATTCAGCCAGTGCGCAGTTCTATATCGCACTAAAACCCCTGCCGGAGCTAGACGGCCGCTATGCGGTTTTCGGGCGCGTCACGGAGGGTCTCGAGGTGATTGATGCCATTCGACAAGACGACAAAATCATCAAAGCAACGGTGCTGACGCCCGGTCTTTGAGTCTGAGCTCGCCAAAGCATCCCTGAATCACGCGGGCACGCGTCCACCCGTAATGGATGCTTTGAGCAACTCCGTATTCACTCCTGAAGCACGTTCGAGGGCGACCTTGCCAGTGCGCGCGATTTCCAAGATTCCGTAAGGAGCCATCAGGCGTTCCAGGGCAACGAGTTTTCCAGGGTCACCCACCACTTCGAGTGTGAGCGCGTCGTCGGCAACATCCACCACCTTGGCTCGGAACACCTGAACGAGTTCAAGGATGCCGCTGCGTTGCGGTGCAGGGGCTGACACCTTCATCAGCATCAGTTCACGTTCCACGGCGGGCCGCTGAGAAAGGTCCAGCACCTGGAGCACATTGACCAGCTTGTCGAGCTGTTTCGTCATCTGCTGGACGGTCTGTTCGTCCCCTTCAACAACCATGGTCAGCCGTGATCGGCCGTCTGCTTCGCCCGGACCCACAGCCAGGCTGTCGATGTTGAATCCACGGCGGGCGAATAGGCCGGCAATGCGGCTGAGAGCGCCAGATTCGTCCTCCACCAGGACCGACAGGGTGTGCTTCATGCCTGGTGCTCGATCCCGGATGCGCGTCGTGTGTCACCTAAATTACGGTCCAGCCAGCACAGCAGCTCCTGATGAAACGCTTCTGGCGTTTCGTCATGGGGGCAATGTCCTGTGTTCTCCAGCACCTTCAGTTCCAGCCAGGGGTGTTGCTGTTCGACGTTTTTACCGATCAGCAAAGGCACAAAGCGGTCCTGGCGTCCCCATAGCAGCAGCACAGGAGGTGCGTCACACCGGTTGCGCAGACGTTCCAGCAACTTCGGTGCTGTGATCTGCTCAGGCCGCAGTGCCATGCCCACACTCATCGCCCGCAGGCTGCGCGGGGCCGATGGCCGTCGCGCTGGTTGGGCGATTAACCGCTGTAGCTCCTTGTCGTTTCGAATCGAGCGCTGATAAGCACCCTGGAGTCCTGCCCGCAGCAGTGGTGTTCTGGTGATAAGGGGAACCAGAAGTTCGAGGGGTAGCAACTGGCAGGTGGTTCTCACCAGCACGCGCTGAAGGCGTCGCAGCCAACGCGAGGAACGCCGGCGTGTGGGCTGCACCAGTGCTGGGTCTGGAAGCGGTGCCGCCACAACCGCCTGCACAAGCTGCGGATAGAGCGCGGCTGTGGTCAGCACCGTCAGACCGCCCAGGGAGTTGCCGACGAGCACCGCGGGTTTCTCGACTACCTCATTCAGAAAGGCCGTGAGCTGGCGGGCCCAGAGTCGGTTGTCGAGGCTGCGCCCATCGTGCAGTCCAGGCTGATGGGATCGACCGAAGCCAATCAGGTCAAGGCTGAACACTCGGTAACCCGCTGCTGCGAGAGGGCCGGCATTGTGACGCCAATGGCTGCTGCTGGCACCAAACCCGTGCACAAGCACCATCGCTGGTGCATCTGGAGAGCCCAGCACGCGCCAATGGCATCGCATGCCCATCCAGCTCCACTCACCCGCTTCACCCCAGTCGGCACCCTTGGAGGCAGGCTGGAGAACGGTTGCGTGCACGCGCTGGAATCACCGGATCCTCACTATCGCGAAGGAGCGGCCTGCCTGCAGACAGGTGCCGGTTTCTTTCGGAGGGATTCCCGTCCATCGCGGGATCTTTCGGTGCTTTTGGCGGCTCTGCAGGCCTCTCAGGTTCAGCGACCTCTGCGCTGGCTCGATCTGATGGCCGGTTGCGGGATCCGCAGCTTGCGCTGGGGACTTGAGGCCCGGCAGACCCCTAAGCCAGACGTTGAGCTGTGGGTCAATGACGCTGATCCTGAACGTGGCTTGTTGCTGACAACGAATCTTCAGCCACTGCGCAGAGATTCAGGAGTGACGTTGCGCACCAGCCACCTGGCGGCGGAACGGCTGTTGCGCCAGGCCTACCTCGACCAGACCTTCTTCGATCTGATCGATCTCGATGCTTTCGGTTGCCCGAATGCACTGCTGCAGTCAGCTTTGGCTGTGCTCCGCTTTGGTGGTCTGCTCATCCTGGCCAGCACGGATGGACGTTCACCCACCGGGCATGACCGCTCGGCCGCCATCCGTCGTTATGGAGCTGCGGCGCGTGCCCATCCTGCGAGTTGGGAGCTGGCGCTGCGGTTGCAACTCGCTGCGCTCGCCCGTGAGGCTTGGTTGCTGGGGCGAGGTGTTGAGCCGATTGCCTGTTTCAGCGATGGGCGCACCTTCCGACTGGCGGTGCGCTTGCGCCAAAGAGCTACGGCCGGTGAGGAGTCCCAATTGGGGTTGCTGGCGCGTTGTGAACGCTGCGGCGATCAGGCAGTGCAGTCGCTCTTGAAGCTCTCCGGTTGGAGATCCTGTGCTTGTGAGGACGGCTTGGGCCGTTGGGCGGTGACGGGGCCGCTCTGGATCGGTCCTTTGCAGTCAACGTCAGTGTTGAAAGCCTTGCTTGCTCTTGATCCCTTGCTGCCTGGCTCGCTTTCGCCGGCGGGCCGGAGATTGCTCCAGCGTCTTCAGCAAGATGCGGGGCAGTCTGTCTGCTGCTGGTCGACGGCGGAACTGGCCAAGCGGCTTGGTATCGGCGGACCGCCTGCGGTGCATGCCCTCGTAGACGCATTGCGCAGCCAAGGTCACCACGCCCAAGCGAGTGCTGTGATGGCAGGACAGCTGCGTACGGATGCGCCAATGGCCGTGTTGTTACAGCAGTGCGTCGATCTGGCGGCTGGGGGTCGTTAAATGGGTGCTGATTGTGATCGCAGCTCAATGGCCTCGGAGATTTTCGGAATTGCAGCGATCTTTTGGGTGCTGATTCCTGTTGGCTTGGCTGGCGGTGCGTTGTTGTTGAAGCTTCAGAAGGACTGACCCTCGCTTCAGCGGGTAGCGCTATTAAGCTCCCTCCTTGCCTTTGAGAGCCCATGCAGGTCCTGGTGGTTGGTGGAACGGGAACCCTGGGTCGGCAGATTGCCCGCAGGGCTCTCGATCAGGGGCACGACGTTCGCTGCATGGTGCGCACGCCTAGAAAGGCGTCATTCCTCCAGGAATGGGGAGTTGAACTCACCCGCGGTGATCTTCTTGAGCCCGCCAGCCTTGACTACGCCTTGGATGGTGTTGATGCCGTCATTGATGCAGCCACTAGCCGCCCCGATGATCCCAGGAGCATTTATCAAACCGACTGGGATGGAAAACTCAACCTGCTGAAGGCTTGTGATCGCGCCGGCGTTAAGCGCTTTGTCTTCCTCTCGCTGCTCGATTCAGAGAAGCACCGCGATGTGCCTCTCATGGACATCAAGTACTGCACTGAAAAGCTGCTGAGGGAGTCCGAGCTGGACTACACGGTTCTGCAGGGTGCTGCCTTCATGCAGGGCGTGATCAGTCAGTTTGCAATTCCTGTTCTTGAGAGCCAGACGGTGTGGGTGAGCGGAAGTCCAACGTCCATCGCTTACATGAATACCCAAGACATGGCGCGATTTGCCGTGTCTGCTCTCGACCACCCCAACACCATTCGTAAGACATTTCCGGTGGTCGGTCCCAAGGCTTGGAACACCGGTGAGGTGGTTCAGCTCTGCGAACTGGCTTCTGGCAAATCGGCACGCGTGTTCCGAGTCCCTCCGGCATTGCTGGACATCACTGCCGGGGTGTGTTCCTTCTTTGAACCTGCGGTGAATGTGGCTGAGCGTTTGGCGTTCGCTGCGGTCACCGGTGGCGGAGGCAGCCTGAGTGCCCCGATGGAGGAGACCTACAAGAGTTTTGAGGTCGATCCAGATGAGATCACAGGGCTTGAGGCTTATATCCGTGAGTACTACGACACGATCCTGAAGCGCTTGCGCGCCATGGAAGCTGATCTCGATAAAGACGCTAAGAAAAAACTTCCGTTCTGATCAGGGCTTTCGCGCGAAGCGCTAGTTGATTTGTACTGGTTTTCGTTAAGATGGTGCTGTGATGCTTCCTGCTTGATGTCCGTCGCACAAGTCAAAAATCTGCAGCGCCGTCTCGACAATCTTGCCCGTGAAGCGGAAACCGAGCTTGATCGCACTTGCGGTCACGACCTCTGGCGCAGCATCGGTTTCGATGCTTTCGACAGCTTGGAGGACAATGACCGCCGTGCCAGTGCCAACTACTACTACGGTCAATGGTCGACGGTGCGTGAATTGCAAGAGGTGCTGAACTGATGAGCGAAGGATGCTGTGGTCCATCCTTGGATCAGACGCAGGCTGTTGAAGAGCGCTACGGCGCGGCAGCTCAGGAGCAGGAGGCTTGTCTGTGCACGCCCGTGGCGTTTGATGCGTCCCTATTGGCAGTGATTCCTGATCCAGTTCTGGAAAGGGATTACGGCTGCGGTGATCCAACACGATGGGTTAAGCCTGGCGACACCGTTTTGGACTTAGGGAGTGGTAGTGGCAAAAATGCCTTCATCTGTGCGCAGGTGGTGGGTGCATCTGGTGCCGTGATCGGTGTCGACCGCAACGCGGACATGCTGGCTCTCTCCCGTGAGGCTGCGCCGGTGGTGGCCGAGCGGGTTGGTTTTCACAATGTTCGCTTTGTTGAAGGTGCCATTGAGGCGTTAGATGCACCCACGACTGCGGGGGAACCGCTTATTGCCGCCGCCAGCATTGATGTGGTTTTGAGCAACTGTGTGCTCAATCTGGTGAATCCTTCGGCGCGTGCGTCTCTGTTGAACAACATCCGTAGGGTCCTGCGCCCAGGCGGACGTGTTGCAATCAGCGACATCGTCTGCGATCGCCCCGTGCCAGAGCACCTGCAGCAGGATCCTGATCTCTGGAGTGGTTGCATCAGCGGCGCTTGGCAAGAAGAGGCTTTTTTGGCCGATTTCCGCAAGCTGGGTTTTGAAGATGTGGCTTATGCCGATCGCTCAGATCAGCCCTGGCGTGTTGTGGAAGGAATTGAATTCAGGTCCGTGACCTTGACTGGCGTGTTGCCGGCCGCTTGAGCAGGGCCTTCAGACGTTCTTGTTCGCTGCTCGTGACGGTTCGCCATTGACCTGACGCAAGGGTATTCAGGCTGAGTGCCGGGCCTCCGTCCATCAGGTCAATGCTTTGGCGTATCAACCTCAGGGTGGGAAGGCCGACGGCAGCAGTCATGCGGCGAACCTGACGGTTGCGACCTTCTGTGAGGCTGAGCTTGAGCCATGAAGTTGGAATGCTCAGTCGTGTGCGGATCGGTGGTTCTCGCTCCGGCAACACTTGCCAGCAATCGGCGGCCAACAACTCAACACGTGCCGGTCGCGTGCGCTGTTTCTGGATCACCACGCCCTGGCGGAGTGCGTCAAGTTGCGATGGCACCGGGGTCCCCTCGACCTGAACCCAGTAAGTGCGCCAATGGCCGAAGCGGGGATCGGTCAGGCGTTGTTGAAGGCGGCCATTGGCTGTTAGTAGGAGAAGGCCTTCGCTATCTGCATCCAGCCGCCCAGCGGCATAGACCCCAGGAACGTTGACCCAATCGGCGAGGCAACCCCATCGACTGCCTGGTTCCGGCGTGAACTGACTAAGAACCCCAAAGGGCTTATGGAGAAGCAGGGTCAGGAGTGGTTCCCAAAGCAAAGAAGCAGGGCTTCGCCCCAGCTGGAGGCGTCATTGATGTGATCATCGTGCAGGTGCTGCATTCGCTCAGCCTGCATTCTCATCATTGTTGCCTGCGTGAACTCGTGGCCTTGGGTTTTAGCGAGATCCACCACGTGCTGAGGTGTGGCGGCTTGACGCACCTGTTCGCGGACCTCGGAATCGGATTGCACAAGCGCAGCAAAGGCGGCGAGGGCGGACTCGGACACGGAAGGAGGGCGTCTTCACAAAGGTTAGGTGGATTTCTGACGCGCACGCCAAAGATTGACGGCTCCGATGGAAATCATCAGAAGCCCCAGATCCAAGGTGAGGGGGGGGAGAATCATCGATTCATCGCAGTGCTGCGTGACCCTAGGGAGATGACCTTCTTCATGGGGATGATCCGGCAGCGGACGGCCTTCTAAAATGCTGGTCTGTTTTGTTAGGTCAGCGCCAGCGCATGATTGAAACCTCGGGTGTGATCGAGAAAGAGCAGGGGAATGGGTTCTACCTGGTGACTCTGGAGCAGCCCGCAGGTCATCAATGCCTCTGTCGTGCCGCTGGCAAGCTCACCAAATTCCGCATCAAGCTGCTTGCTGGTGACAAGGTGCTGGTGGAGATCAGTCCTTACGACCTCACACGCGGCCGGATCACATACCGGGAACGCAATGCAGGCGCTCCCGGTGGTCGTCCGGGTGGCAACCGCCCCGGTGGTCCTCGCCGTCGTTGAGCTTTAGTGCTCCACAAGCAATGATTCGATCGAGTTTTTGAACTCGCTGCGTTGTTTGACGCCGCGCCATTGCTGCTTGAGCTGCTTGTCGTAAAACAACTGCACGGTCGGGGTTCCGTTCACGCCGGCCTGCTCAGCAATGGCTTGATCGGCTTCGATGTCGATCTCAACTCCTTGCGCAGCTCCTGAGAGTTCATCCAGCACCCGTTTGAGCTGTGGTTTGAGCACGTGACAGGGACCACAGCTGGGTGAGGTGTACACCACCAACAGAGGCTTGGTGCTGTCGTGATAGAGCTTGCGCAGGGCATAACTGCCCTTTTGCCACATAGCTGACGGGTCGTAGGTCGCTTCAGTGGTTTCAAGTGTTGCCTGTGGTGTCTCAGCTGAGGCGGGCTCCGCTTGCTCCCGTTTCACCAGAGATGCCAAGTCGTTGTGGCTGAGCCACCGCTCAGCTGCGAGGGCGGCCTGGCAGCCGCTTCCTGCAGCTGTAATGCCTTGGCGCCACTCAGCATCGGCGACGTCTCCAGCTGCAAACACACCTTCCATGGAGGTTTCCGGCCGCCCTGGCTGAGTTTTCAGATAGCCCTTGGCATCGCAGTCGAGCTGGTTTTGCAGGATGTCGGTGTTGGGAGTATGGCCAATGGCATAAAACATTCCGCTAATCGGCAGCTGCTCTTCCAAGCCGCTGTCTCGGCGAAGCAGTTTCAGCCCGCTGAGCCAGTTGTCACCCTCGGCATCGACCACCTGGGTGTTCCAGTGCACAGTGATCTGAGGGTTGGCTTGCACGCGATCACTCATCGCAGCACTGGCGCGGAGACGATCCGAGCGCACCAAAAGATGCACGTGACTGCCGTATTTGGTGAGGTACACAGCTTCTTCGCAGGCTGAGTCACCACCACCCACGACGGCGAGTTCCTCATCTCTGAATTGAGGGGTTGCTCCGTCGCAGATGGCGCAGGCACTGATGCCTTTGCTCCAGAACCGTTCTTCACTGGGAAGTCCCAAGCGATTAGCGCTGGCTCCTGTGGCAATGATCAGCGCATGGGTTTCGATGATCTGGCCATCGGCCTCGATGCGATAGGGGCGCTGGCTCAAATCGATGCGATCAGCATCGGCCTCCAGTAAACGCGTCCCCCAGCGGCTGGCCTGAGCTTTCATCAGATCCATCAGCTCAGGCCCCAGCACTCCATCCGGGAAGCCAGGAAAATTTTCAACGTGCGTGGTGGTCATTAGTTGGCCACCGGGAATGCCTCCTCGCTGAAATCCTGTGATCAGGAGGGGGCTGAGATTGGCTCGAGCGGCGTAGATCGCAGCGGTATATCCGGCGGGTCCAGAACCCACAATCACCAGATTTTCGACCGCCATGGCTTATGCGGATTGACTATGAGTTAACTCTATAGCTGCGAGGCCTGCCCTGAGGCCGATGCCTTGAGACTGATGCGACGTCGACCTTGGCGTCACACTGAGAGAAATAAAACGAGCGATTAAAGAGGATTTAAGGATTTCTTTAGGTTTTTCAGTTTTCTTCGGCCGTGTGTCCGAAGTGAAGGTGCTTGCTTTTGCCAGGAGCTTGCTTAACGCTCATCACAGAGTCTTCGAGCATTTCTGGATGTTCTCCAAGACAGGTAATCCATTCTTGAAATTCCTGGGTCAGCGCGTAGCTGTCCTCATAGCGCTCAGCGCTGTCGAGTACGGCGATCCGGGTGGATGCCCAGCAGGTGGCAACGCTGACGCGACGTTCAAGAGCTGCATCCATGTCTGTCTCCCAGATGTTGACCAGGTTGATTGCTGATGGGTCGTCATCAGCCCTGAATTCGTCAAACGTCGCATTTTTTTTGGCGCACAAATGTTTTCAACGCTGCAAAAATCTGGGTAATTCCGGAGTTTTCATGCGAATCACCGCTCCTGCTCCGTCTTCGACTGCCTCCATCGGCAGGCTCGGCCCTCTCCAAGAGCCGCCGTTGTCGTTCAAGTCTTCATCGTCAGCAGCTGCCGGAATGGCGATGCGATAAGGCTCAGAGAGTGACCAGCTGCGTGCGTACTGCATCAGTAGTGGGTCCGCGGGTGCAAACACGTAGGAGGGTTCGCGCGGGATGGATTCCAGGCCTGCCCGTTCGCCGCACATGCGCACTGCTCGCGTAATGCCCTGCACGAACCGGCTGCGGGTGACAACCGTGGTGAGATAAGCCACCACCCTCAACCGAGAGGCGTCAAAGCCCTCTGCGCACATGTCAATGCTGACCAACCAGTCAGCCTGGCCTGCCTGAAAGCCGCTCAAGCGTGCGGCCGCTTCGGGGTCTTGGGAGTGCACCAGATCCACCTGGTCTCCCTCTTCCTCCAGCAGAAGGGTGATGGCACGAGCGTGTTCTATATCACGTGCGATCACCAAACCGCCTGCACGGGGGTGTTTGTCCCGCACCTTCTTGAGTTGCTTGCGTGCCCGGATTAGCAGTTGCTGCGCAATGCTGCTGCTGTCTGAGAGGCGAATGGCGCGACGCAGATTTCGTGCTCGCCAGCTTTCCCGTTGTTCTGCCGACAACGGCGAGACCTCGCGGTCTGGGATGCCTTCTTGGCTGTGCTCCACCCAGCCGTCTTGGAAGCGGAATTCCAGCGGTCGAACATCCCCAGCGGCGATCAGTTCTCTCGGCTCAACCGAAAGATCCGGATGAATTTGTTCCACTAGCTGTCCCTGTTCCTCAACGCGCACCCGTCGGGCCGCACAGAACGCCAGATTGTCGGCTCGGAAGGGGGTTCCTGTTAGGCCGAGGCGCACCCGGGCACGGCTGCTCAGGTCCAGAAAGGTGCGACCCCAGACGGGCCCGTCTGGTTCGTCGGGATCGACGCCTAGGTGATGGGCTTCATCCGCGATCGCGAGGAGCGTTTCGGTATCCCATTGCTTGAGATCGTCTAACAAGTTCTGATGCTGTCGACCGGCTCCCTGGTAGCTGACCAGCCAGCCGTCAGCCTTGCTGCTCAGGCTGTCCTGACCGGACCAGAGCTCGAGCTTCAGTCCTAATCGGGCCGCGGCGGTTTGCCATTGACTGAGAATGGAGGTGCGATGGCAGAAGACAAGGGCGTGTTCGAGCCAGCCCTCCTCTTGCATCGCCTGGAACGCCAATAAGGCGCCGAGGGTTTTGCCAGCCCCAGGTCCTGCATGGATGAGCACATCCCTCGCTGCATGCGTCTCGGGTTGCAGCCGTCGCCGCAGCAGCTGGATCAGCTGCTGCTGCCATTGCCTGGGGCGAATGGAGTGACCTTGGGGGCTGATTCCAAGGGCGAATGACGGCGTGTCGATAGCGACTTAGAAGGATTAGGTCTTTCTAACCATTCCAAACGTCTGCGCCACCTTTACCTTCCGACCATCACCCCTTGGTCTCGCGACCCTGCCGCCATGGCCAGATGTCGTACCCGATCATCCTCTGGACCTGAGTCACGCCGTTGCCTGGAGCGTTGCTGGCCTCTCGACTGCGACTTGGACGCCATGATTCTTCGTGCTCGTTGGTTGCGCCGCCAGAATTTGCGCTGGCAGGCGATCGCCATCGAGGAGGAGCTTCAGCCGATTTTCTGAAGCTCCTGGTTGATGTGCGGACATCGATGACAGACGCCCCCTTTTGGCATTTCAGAGGGCTTCCGTGTGATTGCAGAGCAGTCGTTCCACATCCATAAATCCCTCCTGGGCTGCCTGCTGGGCTCGGTCCAGCCTTCCCCCTGCTCGTTCCATCAGCCGAGAGGTGAGCCGTTCCATCAACTCATCCCTCTCGTCATCCAGCAAGGTCAGAATTTCCTGCTCAATCAACTGGCGTACGGCTTCACTGCGAAGGTGGTCATCGGATGCCTCGTCAAAAGTCCCCTGAACGAGCTCCTGGATGAATAGTCGATGCACCTCACTGCTGCGCAGGAAGCTTTCCGTGGCGTTGATGATGCCGTCGATCAGTGTTTTGTCGGGTTCCGAATCCAGCTCCCGAAGCTTGAATTCCCAGTCGAGATGACGGCGCTGCCAGCCCGACGCATGAAGACTAGGCATCACGGTTTGCGAAAAGGTGTCTACCGACATCTCGTAAATGCGCTCCGCCAGGCGCTCGCACCATTCGCGGCCGTGGTCGGTCAAAAGTTGCTCCATGGCCCTTCGCTCCACGGCATGACCGCCGTGGTGGCTGTGGCAGACGCCATCTGGGCATTCGATTGCGGTGAGTCCCATGGTGCTGAAGACAGGACCCTCTCCCTAGCCAACGCTTCAGTCGTGAAGCTGCATCTTCAGAAAAGATGCAGGCCTTCAGGCGACCTCGTAATCTCAACTGGGTCGGCGGCATCACAATCTTGCCCAATCTGTTGATCCCGGTGGAGAGCGCAGCGGGCGAAACCCGCGTTGCGGCTTCTCCGGAAACCGTCAAGAAATTCACTGCCCTCGGTTGTCGGGTCGTGCTCGAAAAGGGTGCGGGTCAGGCTTCCGGTTATCTCGATGAAACGTATTCCGAGGCCGGCGCTGAGCTGGTGCCTGTCGGAGACCCGTCAGCCTGGTCCCAGGCCGATGCGTTGCTGTGCGTTCAATCCCCCTCGGCCAACGCCTTGGGGCGTTTGCGCCAGGGCGCTCTGTTGGTTGGATTACTTGCTCCCTACGCCAATAGCGAGCTGGATGGAGCCCTGAAGCGCTTTGGGCTTTCCGCCATGGCCTTGGAACTGTTGCCTCGCATTAGTCGGGCTCAGTCCGCCGATGCATTGTCTTCCCAGGCCAACATCGCCGGATACAAGTCGGTGCTGCTGGCATCTGCAGCGCTCGATCGCTATTTCCCCATGCTGATGACAGCCGCTGGAACGGTGCAGCCTGCCCGGGTGGTGGTGCTCGGAGCAGGTGTGGCTGGACTGCAGGCTGTGGCTACGGCTCGCCGGCTTGGCGCTGTTGTGTATGTGAGTGACATCCGCCCCGCTGTGAAAGAGCAGGTGGAGTCTCTCGGTGCCCGCTTCATTGATCCTCCAGAAATGGAGGACAAACCAGCTGAGTCGGGTGGCTACGCCAAGCAGGCCTCCGATGCATTCCTTGCTGCGCAACGTCAGCAGCTTTCGGATCAGCTGGCTGCAGCGGATGTGGCTATTTGCACTGCGCAGGTGCCGGGTCGCCGTGCACCCCGCCTGATCAGTGAAGACATGCTGGACCGGATGCGTCCCGGCGCTGTGGTGGTCGACCTTGCGGTCGCTCAAGGAGGTAACTGCGCCGACACCGTTCCCTCCAAGACGGTGGATCGAAACGGCGTGAAGCTGATCGGTGCTAACGACCTGCCCTGCTCCGTGCCCCACGACGCCAGCTTTCTCTATGCCCGCAATTTGCTGGCTCTGCTGCAGCCGACCCTCAGCGATGGTCAGCTCACTCTCGACACCGAAGACGAGTTGATTGCCGGATGCCTGATCAGTCAGGACGGCACGATCCGTCGCAGTGACGTTCTTACCCCAGGAGCCAACTGATGGATTCAAGCTTTGTGGAGTTCCTCTGGGTGCTGCTGCTTGGCAGCCTCCTGGGTCTGGAACTGATCGGCAAGGTCCCTCCCACCTTGCACACACCTCTAATGAGTGGCGCCAATGCCGTCTCAGGGATCACGGTGCTGGCTGCGCTCACTGCCATCATCCGCTCAGGTGACAACCCCGTTCTGCTGATTCTGGGCTCGGTGTCGCTTGGTTTTGCTCTCTTCAATGTGATCGGCGGCTTCCTGGTCACCGACCGCATGCTCGCCATGTTCAGCCGTAAGTCCGCTCGCAAGGAGAACCGCTGATGGATTTTCTGAAATACGCCGTTGAGTTGGTTGCGGTTCTGCTGCTGGCTCTCGGGATCAAAGGTCTCTCCAAAGTTCGCTCCGCCCGCAGCGCCAATCAATTGGCTGCGGTTGCCATGGGCTTGGCTGTTCTCGGGTTGTTAATCAACTACCTAGGAACGTCCGGCATCAGTGTCGCTGCCTGGACCTGGATCATCATCGGCACGGCAGTTGGTGGTGTTCTCGGTGCCATCACCGCGCAACGGGTGCCGATGACTTCCATGCCTGAAACCGTGGCGTTGTTCAACGGGTGTGGCGGCATGTCGTCGTTGCTCGTCGCACTGGCTGCGGCGTTCTTCCCGTCTCAATTGGCTGCGGTGGGTTTGGTGGCTGTGGTGTCCATCGCCATCTCCGTGTTCGTGGGTGCCATCACTTTCACGGGCTCAATCGTGGCGATGGCCAAGCTCCAGGGCTGGTTGTCCACCCCTGCCTGGATGCAAAGCAAGGCCCGCCATGCCGTCAATATCGCCCTTGCTGTGGCGTCACTGGTTGCCGCCATCAAGCTGATTGCGGATGGAAATAGCACCCAGGCCCTAACTCTGCTCGTGGTGGCCTCGGCTCTTCTGGGCATCGGAGTCACCTTGCCGATCGGCGGTGCTGACATGCCCGTTGTGATCTCTCTGTTGAACAGTTATTCCGGTGTGGCCGCGGCTGCAGCTGGTTTTGTGGTGGGCAGCCAACTTCTGATCGTGGCCGGCGCCATGGTGGGAGCCGCCGGTTTGATCCTCACCCAGGTGATGTGCAACGGCATGAACCGATCACTCGTCTCGGTGCTATTTGGTGGTGCCTTGGGTGCTAGCGCCTCCTCTGGGGGCGGCGGCGGTGAATACACCAATATCACCAGCTGCAGTGTTGAGGAATGTGCGCTCACGCTTGAAGCTGCTGAGCGCGTTGTCGTTGTGCCGGGTTATGGCCTTGCTGTGGCCCAGGCTCAGCACACCCTGCGGGAAGTCACCCGTTCGCTTGAAGCTGCGGGTATTCAGGTGGATTACGCCATTCATCCAGTGGCTGGTCGCATGCCGGGCCACATGAACGTGCTGCTTGCTGAAGCCGATGTGCCCTACGAGCAGCTGAAGGAAATGGATGTGATTAACCCTGAGTTCCCCGCTACCGATGTGGTGCTGGTTCTCGGAGCCAACGATGTGGTCAATCCCCAGGCGAAGAACGATCCCAATTCGCCTCTCTACGGCATGCCTGTGCTTGATGTTCAGCAGGCCCGCACGGTCTTCGTGGTCAAACGGGGCATGAGTGCCGGTTACTCCGGGATCAAGAACGACCTGTTCGATCTGGCCAACACCTCCATGGTGTTCGGTGATGCCAAAAAGGTTCTCGGTGATCTTCTCGGTGAGCTCAAAGAGCTTGGTGTGGGTAAGAAGTGATCAGCGCGATCTCATCCTCTTTTTGAAGGCCTTGATTTCGAAGCATCCAGACAACCCCCAGCTGCTGCGGCAGTTGGGGGTTGTTCCTTATCAACAGCGCTTTCCCTGGATCGGTGGAGATTTGCAGACTCTCCGAGACACGCTCCGTCCTGTTGCGCTTCCTCCTGATCGTGGGGAACCCATTCCGATCGATGTTCCGGCCTTGGCCAGTGGTGCAGCAGCAGCTGGGCAGTTGTTGGCGTTTCTGGATCGCCCTCTTTCAAACTGCGATCCTGATACTGGACAGCCCCACGCCCTGGTCCTGCTCTTGCATGGTCTCGGTGGCTCCAGTCGCCGAGAAGGACTGAGGCGTCTTGGCAACACCCTTCAGCACGGCGGGTTTGCGGTGCTCAGGCTGAATCTGCGCGGAGCTGATCCGGGCCGTCACCTTGCCGGTGGCACCTATGCAGCTCGCTGCAACAGTGATCTCCTTCCGGTGATCCAAAAGGCGCGTCAGTTGTGTGGTGAGTTGGCAGATCGTGCTTTGCCGTTGTTCGGTGCTGGGGTTTCCCTGGGGGGCACCATGTTGCTCAACGCATGCATGGCAAGCGTTAAGGAGAGAGCAACGCATGGTTTTGTAGGGCACGACCCTCTTCTGGATGGTCTGTTCTGTGCCAGCAGTCCTTTGGATTTAGCGGATTGCAGTGCCTCGATCGAACGTCCGCGCAATCGGGTGTACCAGCGTTGGCTGCTGCAGCGACTCGTGCGCCAGACGCTGGCGGATCCTTTTGGCGTCAGTGCCCAAGAGAAGGCTCAACTCACGGGTGAACCGCCCCGTTCGATCCGTGCCTTTGATGCCGCGGTCACGGCACCGCGTTGGGGCTTCTCCACTGTGGATGCCTATTACGAAGGCGCCTCGCCGCTTCCAAAATTGCTCAGTGATCGGCGCTCGCTTCCTCCCACGCTCCTCCTTCAGGCTCTCGATGATCCGTGGGTGCCTGCAGCAGCAGCAGCACAAGTGAGTTCTGTGGTGCAGGCTCCGATGGATGTCGGTCAGGAGCCTGTATCGGTGCTGCTGACCCGTCAGGGGGGCCATAACGGTTTTCATGCGCCTGGCGACTCTCTGAACACCGGCTGCTGGTCAGACCGAATTGCTCTGTCTTGGTTGACCCAGCTCAGTTCTGCGCCAGATCGGTGAAGGGGCTGCGGCGGATCACCCAGTCTTCACAGGGTTGGCCTCCGATCACATGGTCTACGAGGATCCGGCGCACACGTTCAGGAGTGACCCCTCCATACCAGATGCCTTCGGGCCAAACCAAGAGCACCGGGCCCTGATCACACACTCTCAGGCAGTCGGCTTTGGTGCGCAGCACGATGCCCCCCGGACGACCTGGTGCTTCCAGATTCAGATCACGAACCCCCTGCTTCAGGGCTTCCCAGCTGTCGGCTCCGATGGCGGGGTCACAGCATTTGGCTTTGGTTGGGGTGGCGCAGAGCAGAAGGTGATGGCTGATCATGCAGCCATGGCATTGAGAGGAATCCGACGCGTCCCGCGGCGCACCTGATCGCGCACCGTTTGCCGTGCCCACAGGTCAACGGCGAGCACATCATCCAGCTGCGGTGCGTCCATCCGATCGTTCTTGTGTCGTTCGCAGGCGGTCTCGATGAGTTCAGGGATATCGAGGAAGTGGATTTTCTCGTTGAGGAACTGCGCTACCGCCTCTTCATTGGCGGCATTCATCACCGCGGGCATCGTGCCTCCGGCGCGGCCTGCGGCATAAGCCAGTTCCATGCATGGGTATTTGGCGGGATCCGGGGCGCGGAAGCTGAGTTGCCCCACTTGGGTGAGATCAAGACGCTTCCAGGGTGTTTCGAGGCGGGAAGGCCAACTCATGCAGTAGAGGATTGGCAGCTTCATATCGGGCCAGCCCAGTTGGGCCAACACCGAGGAATCAGCCAGTTCAATCATCGAGTGGATGATGCTCTGGGGATGAATCACGATTTCGATGTGGTCGTAATCCAGGCCGAAGAGATAGTGCGCCTCGATGACCTCCAGACCCTTGTTCATCAGTGAGGCGGAATCAACGGTGATTTTTCGCCCCATGCTCCAGTTGGGATGCGAGGTCGCATCAGCAACGGTGGCCTTCTCGAGATCAGCGGCCTTCCAGTCGCGAAAGGCTCCTCCAGATGCTGTGAGCTGAATTCGGCGCAGCCCAGGCGTCGGAACGCCGGTGGAGAGTCGGGCGTTCTCGGCCCATGGCGTGCCTTGCAGGCATTGAAAAATGGCGGAATGTTCAGAGTCGGCAGGTAGCAGGCGACTGCCGCTCTTCTTCAGTTCCGGAAGCACCACGGGGCCCGCTGCAATCAGCGTTTCTTTGTTGGCAAGTGCGAGATCCTTGCCGGCACGAATGGCCGCCAATGTGGGCAGAAGGCCGGCACAGCCAACGATGCCTGTGACAACAAGATCAGCCGTATCCCAGGAAGCAGCCGTGTTCAATCCGTCAGGGCCACCCACCAGATGCGGCTGCCGTTGTGGTTGTTGATCGGCCGGCAGTGCCTTCAGCCGCTCTTGGAGTTCAGGTAGGAGTGCTTCGTCTGCAACGGCCACCACTTCAGGGCTGTGTTGCTGGATTTGCTCAACCAGCAATGCCAGATTCCTGCCAGCCGTGAGGGCTACCACCCGGAACTGATTCGGGAAGTCCTGAACGATCTCGAGGGTTTGGGTGCCGATGGAGCCGGTGGAGCCCAGCACGCTGATGGCTTTCACACGGAATCAGGCAAGTGCCGCCATCCTCCCATTTCAATTCGGTCTGCTGGCAAACTTTCTCCACTACACGGTGTCTGGGTTCATGGCCACAGCGCAGAAGGAGTCCTGGCAGTCGGGTTTGGGCTTCGTGCTGGCCGCAGCGGGTAGTGCCGTTGGCCTGGGCAACCTTTGGGGATTCGCTTATCGCGCGTCTCAGGGTGGCGGTGGCACGTTCGTTCTGCTTTACGTGCTGATTGTGATGGTGATCTGTCTGCCGGTTCTGGTGGCCGAGATGGTGCTGGGTCGCAGCACGGGCCGCAGTCCGTTGTTGGCGCCCGTTCAGGCGGCTGGGCGCAACTGGCAGCCCATGGGCTGGCTGTTTGTGGTGGTGTCTTGCGGAATCCTGGCCTTCTACGGCGTGCTGATGGGCTGGACCGGTCAGACCCTGCTTCACGCGTTGCAGGTGGGATTGCCCAGCAGCATGGAGGAGGCGGAGTTTTTCTTTGCGGGCATCAGCGGCGGCCAGAGTGCGATCGCTGGTCAGGCCGTCAGCATGCTGCTCACCGCCGTGGTTGTTGCGGCCGGTGTGCAGGCGGGGATCGAGCGCCTCTCCCGCGTAGCCCTGCCAATGCTGTTTGTGCTGCTTGTGGTTCTGGCGGTCTGGGCCAGCTCCCTCCCCGGTGCCGCTGAGGGCTATCGCACCTTTCTGTTGCGTTGGGATAGCCAGGAACTGCTGAACATCACCACCATCCGCAATGCCTTCAGCCAGGCGTTCTTCTCTGTGGGGACGGGAATCGGCGCGATCCTTGCCTACTCGGCCTACCTCAACCGCAAAGCGCCGATTCCTTCGGAAGCAGTCGCCGTGGTCGGATTAGATACAGCTGTGGGTCTGCTGGCTGGCCTGCTCACCTTTCCGGTGGTGATCAGCTTCGGTCTGGGCGATGCCGTCACTGATTCCACGATCGGCACCATCTTTTTGTCCCTGCCCACGGGCCTGGGGTCCATCGGTCTGACGGGAAGGATTGTTGCGGTGGCGTTCTTCTCCCTTGCCTATCTGGCTGCCATCACCTCGTCGGTGTCGTTGCTGGAAGTGCCCGTGGCGTCCCTGATGGACCGCTGGAACTGGAGTCGCCGCAAGGCTGCCTGGGTCAGTGCGGCGATGATCTTCGCGGTCGGTTTGCCGGCGGCCACTGATCTCAACGTGCTCGGCACGATGGATGATCTCTTCGGTGGCGTGTTGTTGATCACGGGTGGGTGGCTGATCGCCGTGGTGATGGGATGGTATGCACCGCGAAGCTTCCTGGAGGATCTCAAGAACAGTGGGATTACACCTCCCGCGACGGCTGGGATCATCCTGTTTTTCCTGCGCTGGGTGTCGCCTTGGGTGATCGCCTCAGGCTTGCTGATCAGTGTTGTGGATCTGATCATTAAGTGGATTTAGCAGGCTTGATCCCCAAGCAAAGGTTCAGAGAACGCGCCTCAAGTGCACCGATGCGATGCGCACTTCACGCAGGAAGCAGAGCGACGCCAGCATCAGCAGGACCATCGCCACAATGAACATGGGCACCACCACAAGGGTGAGGTTCAGGCGGCTGATCACGCTCAGAAACAACACCGCCACCACCGCGGAGATCAACAGGGTGGCTGCGGTGAGCAACTCAATCGCTCGAATGATCAGTTGTGCGCGTTTTCGCCAGGTGGAACGTTCCTTGTCATCCACCGTCTCTCCAGCGTCCAGCGACTCCTTGGCACGACGTGCATTCTCCACGATTCGTACGAGACGACCAGAACTCACATTCAGAAGCATGCCAATGCCCGCCAGTAGAAACACCGGTGCGACGGACAGCTGGATGGCTTTGGACAGGCTCTCCGGTTGCATGCGCTGAAGCCTTAACGCTGCGGACCCTAGACCTTGTGCCGGGAGAATCAGGTAGACAGGGCCCTGATGCACACCAACAGGATGCTCTGGCTCAAGCGCTGGAATTTCATCGAGCGGGCCAAGCTCGAGCGGGAGCTCTGGGATGCCTTTGAAGCCCGGCAGGATCCTGACGCCAAGCTGGCTGAACTCAAGGCCTGGATTGACGCTGCCGATCCCGCAGACCCCGCGTTGGGTGATCAGCGTTTCCGACTCGAGGTGTGGACCACGACCCTGGCCCGCATTCGCAAGATCGAGGCAATGATGGCTGGCAAGCAGCGCTAGAGCTCAGCTGCGTCGCCACTCCGTGATCCCGCCGGGCTTGTCGATCAGTTCGATGCCCTTGGCGGTGAGGTCATCACGAATGCGGTCTGCAGTCGCAAAGTCTTTGTTCTGCTTGGCCTGCTTGCGTGCAGCAATGGCAGCCTCGATTTCGCCACCATCATCGATCTGGTTGGTCGCTGCATCGGCAGCGGCGGTTTCCAATTGGAGGCCTAACACTCCAGAAAGTTCTCTCAATAAACGCCAACGCTTTAAGAGTTCATCCAGTTCGTCCTTGGTGTGATCAATCTGATCGCCACGATCCAAGCGATTTGAAAGGGCTTTCAGAGGCTTGGCCAGATCGAACAGCACTGCCAGGGCGCCGGATGTGTTGAGGTCTTGGTCCATGGCCTCGATGAAACGGTTCTTGGCGCTGAGCAAGACGTCACTATCGACTGAAACTTCAGATTTCACGGCACCCGAAGCCAACGGTTCCGATTGGGGCCATCCAAGGGGTCGTGTGAACAGCTCACCAAGGCCGAGTGCGGCGTTGAGGCCTTTCCAGCCGGTGCTGGCTGCATCAAGGGCTTCCGCTGTGAAGTCAAGGGGCTTGCGGTAATGGGCCTGAAGCACGAACAACCGCAGGGTCATGGATGACACACCGCTGTCGAGAAGTGCACGGATGGTTGTGAAGTTGCCAAGCGATTTCGACATCTTGGTGCCGCCCACGTTGACCATGCCGTTGTGCATCCAAAGACGCGCTAACGGAGCATCATTGGCTGTTTCTGATTGAGCGATTTCATTCTCATGATGTGGGAACACCAGGTCACCACCGCCGAGATGGATATCGATGGTTTTGCCGAATTGTTGGCGAACCATCGCTGAGCATTCAATGTGCCATCCGGGTCGTCCAGGGCCCCATGGTGAATCCCAGCTGGGTTCACCATCTTTCACGCTCTTCCAAAGAGCAAAATCGAATGGATGGCGTTTTCGTTCTTCTTCACTTCCACTGGTGCGACCACTTGCACCTTGCTGCTGCTCATTGGGGTCTCGGCCACTAAGCTGCCCATAGTTTTTGGCTTTTGAAATGTCAAAGTACACATCGCCATTGGATCCGTAAGCTGCTCCTTTGGCTTCAAGTTCTTTGATCAATGTATGAATCTCTGGGATGCAACGTGTGGCTCGTGGCATCTTGTCGGCTGGGAGAATATTTAATCTAGCCATGTCGATTTCAAAGGCCTCAATATTTTTCTCGCTGACCTCTTCCATCGAGGTTCCTTCTGCTGATGCTTTGTTCAGTATTTTGTCGTCAATGTCCGTGTAGTTCTGAACAAATGTGACGTCATAATCGCGCCAAATGAGATAGCGGCGAAGAACATCCCAGTTGATGTAGCTACGTGCATGCCCCAGGTGGCATAGGTCATAAACGGTGACACCGCAGCAATAAATTGTGGCCTTGCCTTCTTCCAGTGGCTGGAACGCTTCTGTCCGGTTGCTCAGACTGTTGGTGAGGCGAAGCGACACAGGCCTGGTTAGACACTGATTGGAGATTACGGCCCGTCCCTCCAAACTTGTCGTTTGAATCCCTGAGAGCCTGAAAGGTCGTTACCCATGGTTGTTGGGTATGGGCTTGGAACTTGGAGCGCGATCGCATGTGGGTTGCGCGCGACAGATCAGCCCCTGAGGTCTATTTCGCCTCCATCCAGGTCTCACAAGATTGGCTGAAACCCCTTGCTGCAACTAGTGCTAGGCTTCAATCATGTGAGGTATAATGTGAGGTGAGGGTTTGGGTCGCCGTCGTAAAGGTCCAGTCCAACTCAATGGTGGTGATACCTGGTACGCACGCCTTTGGGTTCCTGAGAAAGACAGGAAGACAGTCGGAAAAGGGACGCTGATTCGATCCTTGAAGACCACCAGCCATGCCGAAGCACTCAAGCGGTATGGAGGGGTCTACACAGCGCTGGAACAAGAGTTAAAGAATCTTCTTGAACCAAAGGGCCTTGATGGCCTCAGACAGGCGGTGGAGGCCGTCAGAGGCGATGACACCTTCAGTGCTGGTGAGTTGCTGGAGATAGTTGCTTCAGACCTGCTCCCTAGCCCTGCAAGTGTCCCTGAGGACCAAAACAACCCACTACTTGATCAGGTCTACAAGGCTCTCAGCACCGGCCAACAGATCCCACTGAACTGGCAAGAGGCAATAGAACTTTGGGTCACTACAAGGAATAGAGAGAAAGCAAGACCACTCACAGGTAAGACCATCAGAGCTCTTCAACGCTCTGTTGAATCAATACAAGCTTTTGGCCAACCAACTGACATCTCGAAAGACAGCGTCAGAAGTTGGATCAAACAGCGTGAGCTACACAAGCAACCAATCTCGGTTAAAGCTGATTTCAAGCTCTTACAGGGTCTTTTTACTGTCCTGTTGAAAGCTGATCATGTTTCTCTCAATCCTTTCCAAGCTGTCGGCTACACCGTTGCTGAAAGCCTTGATGCAGGTAAACGAGAGTTCACCGATGAAGAACTGAAGATCATCAAGGTGGAATGCCCAGAAGTCTTCATGATGTGCCTAACAAGCCTTCGACCTGGTGAGTTTGCATCTCGTCTTCCTGCTGACTTAGACGGAGACATGCTGATCATTGATGAACAGCCTTCTTTGATGATTAGTTCAAATGAGCACTGGCGTCCAAAGACCTTGTCCTCTTACAGACGTGTCCCTGTTCCGTCTGACTACGTCTCTCCTGATTTAAAGAGGACATACAAGACAAGAATGGTTCACAGTCGTGGAAAGATCCAAAGTCTTTTCGGAGACCCTCTCTGTACTCCTCACAGTGGTCGTCACACCTTCTACAGCCTCTCTCGGAGGGCTGGTTTAGATAGGCAAATAAGTGAGAACATCGCAGGCAATGCTTCTTCTATTGGATCAAAGACAGCTAAAAATTATGGATCTTTTTCTGATGATGTGCTGAAAAGAGAGGCTGTGAAACTCTGGAAGTTTGTTCAAGATATTATAGAGGCGTAGCCTTCGGATTTACAGTCTAATTGCATCAGCTCTCTTATTCAGGTTTCTTCTCGCAGACTGCTTCGTAAAGCTCAGGTAATCCCAATTCAGCAGTATTCCGCCAATACTTAGGAATCGTTGATTTAAGCCCATCATCCCCCATAATAGTCTGCTCATTGCAGTCAATGATTGATTCAATGAAGTAAGGATCATTAGGTGGGTCAAAAGTGGTTTTAGTTTTAATCTGCCATTTATCTATCCCAACTTTTTCTGCCTTGATTAAATAGATCCAGTAATACACACCTTGACGAAAATTTTCGTAGAAGGGCTTGATATTACTGACTGATTGAGATCTTGCAGTTAAGCCCAAGCCAAGCATAAGCAAAACGATCAGCAGCTTCATAATTGACCAAGTGTCTGTAAACAACATAGCTACAGCATCCCCTTTTGAGAGATAAATACTGTCCACAAGGGGATAAACAATATACCCACCACAACTCCGCGAGCCAGACAAGCTGACTCTCTTCGTTGTGGTAACTACTTATATAAACTAATGACTAAAAAAGAACGTGAACTGGCTGAAAAAGCTATTGAATTGACAACGTATAACCAGAATGTCAAAACCTTTAATCATAACTGTGGCGTAGCAGCAGCCAGAGGAGCTTTCTATGAGCGCTTCTCCGCGAAGCGAGAGCGGTGCACTGCCAAATATCTTACCGCTAAATCCTAGTTATAACGGTTTCTACTTTCGCTAGGAGCCTCTCTAATGGCCTTGTATTTGTTTCTATGGGTGATACATCCATTTGAAGGTTAAACGTCTTACAGAGCCTTTTGTTGCCTGTTTTAAAAGATTTGGCTAAGATGAAATATTAGCTTCATTCTTATGTCAGAAGAGCAACTCAAAGCCTTTCTAGAGAAGGTCAAAGCTGACACCAGCCTTCAGGAACAGCTCAAGGCAGCAGCCTCCGCTGAAGCTGCTCTTCAAATCGCTAAAGCAGCAGGGTTTGCAATTACCGCAGAAGATGTTCAATCAATGGAATCGGGAGAAGTATCAGACGAAGATCTGGAAGGTGCGGCTGGCGGTGTTAATCCAAACATTATGATTTGTATAGCAAATCCAGTGGTGTCGATTATAACGGCGGCTGCATGTTTCTGATTAAAATTAATCAACAAAGCCCCCGCATTGACAGGGGTTTTTTATTGCTTCAATCACCCCAAACAGCCCACAAATCAGCCTTCAATACCTGGAATTAAATATTGTTCAAGGATTCCCAGCAAGTTAATTGTTCCTCAACGAACATCGCCTGACGACTGATGTTGTTATACACCGAAGATACACCCTCCATTACCAATGTCAGAAGAACAACTCAAAGCCTTCCTGGAGAAAGTCAAAGACGACACCAGCCTTCAGGAACAGCTCAATGCAGAAGGAGCTGATGTTGTTGCTATTGCAAAGGCTGCAGGATTTAGTATCTCTGCTGACGACTTGAATAACGCTCAATCAGAGATTTCTGACGAGGAGCTTGAGGGTGCGACTGGGGGCACGAGAGATGATACTTGTAAAGACTCCTGTGGTATTAGGTAGCCTGATGAAGCTAAACGGCTGCTGAGGTAGCCTACTCACTCAAAGCCCCTTATTGACAGGGGTTTTTTATTACTTCAATCACCCTAATAACCCCATCAATCAGCATTCAATGCCTGACACGATTGAGCGGATTAATTCTTAACTAAAGACTCTGCAGCAGGCCGTTGCTATAACCGTTAAAGCCTCCTGAATCCCATGTCAGAAGAGCAACTCAAAGCCTTTCTAGAGAAGGTCAAAGCAGATAATGAATTACAGGAAAAGCTCAAAGTAGCAGCTGATGTTGATGCTGTTGCTGCGATTGCGAAAGAGGCGGGATTTAGTATTTCTGTTGAAGACCTAACTAAGGCTCAACCAGAGGTTTCTGATGAGGAGCTGGAAGGTGTGGCTGGCGGCACTTGTTGGTGGACTTGTGTGTTTTCAGGCCACGGGAATACTGATGGGGAATGGTATGGCTGCTGATAGTCAATTTTAACCTGTGACCAGAAAGACTCTAAGACTACTGTTAAGCGTAGCTGTAGAACTCCGTTGGATTGATTTTATTTCTAGGTGCTGCTGAAGCACCACTAGGTAAATGTCGTCAGCATTAGTCTCGATAAAAAATGACAGAAATTTGTGAAGCCTTATATACGTGTAGCCAGACCCGCTACGCCCCATTGACGGGTCTGCGATTCCTGATCGCGTATGGCTACACAGAAGCTGAACAACGTGGCTTACTGTTCACATAGCAGCAATAAATCTGGATTGATTTTCTTCCATAGGTCAGTTCCCTTTTATTTGCCTACATTCGGGTAGTGGTTGCTTCACAACTCTGGATCTATAGGATGAGCTTTCGAGTAAGCGAGGTTTAATGTTTGCTGTCATCCTTCTTCCTCCACTTCTCTTTCTGCTTGTGGGTGGTCTCGGTGTTTCCATCCTTGCAATTGGGTTTTTAGGTCAAAAGAAGCCATGGTTCGGCAAAAATGACCTGCTTTGTTTCTTGGGTATATGTCTTGGTGCTTTTATCTGGGTGTTATTGATCGCGTTGATTCCTGTTGGGCAGGTTGGTTCAAACAGCTTGGAAGGTTATCCAGCACTGTTACTGAAAGCTTTAATGCTTGGTCTGGCACCTGTATCTGCGCTGCCCGCACTTATGGCTTATGGTCCTAGAAAGAACTAACTAAATACTCATTGTAGTCCAAAGACTGCGGATATGGTTTGAACATTTCATGCAGAAGACAGGCTGGAAGTGCTGTGCGCCGCGGTGGTGAAGCCTCTTTACGCAATAACAGTTCTGTTCACTTCAGTCGCAAATCAACTTCGCACCATCGGAGCGATGCATCTCCGTGTAGCTGCCCCTCGCACTCCACAAAATCCAGCTATTTCCGCCTTCGTCGACGAACGACCCATCTTGCAATTTCGCAAAGTACGTCTTACCACCATCGCCCCAATCGATCCAATAATTTCCAAATGCACCGCCGACCTCAGCTTTCTGGACAACACTCTTTCCCGATTTCTCAATGAAAGTGCATTTGCCAGTCGCTAGCGCTTGAGTCGCCCACAGCAGTGATGCGGTAAGGACGACGAAGGCGTGGATCATGGGTTTACTCCTTCGGAGCATTGAGCAGTCGATTATCGGGCGGATGCTGCGTCTCTTTGGTTTCAGTTGAAGAGCCTTGGCTGGACTGTTGCTGAGCCTGCTTGGGGTGCAGGGCTTGAGCCTTGACGCTCTTGATGACCGTGCGAGGAATCGTGTGAGGTTTGATGTGAGGTATCGATTTGACCACAATCAAGACTCAAGTCAGTTACTGCAATTGATCTGGGCAAATCTCACTTGGCCTCCATCCAATTGGCGCCGACCCCTGTCTCAGCCACTAATGGCACGCTGAGTTTGACGGCTTTTTCCATCGTGGACACCACCAGCTCCTGCGTCGTCTCTAGGGCCTGAGGATCCACTTCCAGCACCAGTTCGTCGTGCACCTGCAGCAGCAGGCGCGCTGGCAGCCCCTTCTGTTCGATCGCTGCTTGCAGCTGGATCATCGCCAGTTTGATGATGTCGGCACTGGAGCCCTGGATGGGGGCGTTGGCTGCAGCTCGCAGCTGCTGCGCTTCCATTCCGCCTCGCCTGGCGACATCCAACTCGATCTCCATGGGATCTTTCCCCAGCAGTCGTCCAAGACCATTGCGGTCGAAGTGGAAGGGGCGTCGTCGTCCAAGAATGGTTTCCACATAGCCGCGGCTCAGGGCCAGGCGCTCCTGCAGTTCAAGGAATGCGAACACCTTGGGGTAGCGCTCTCTGTAGCGGCTGAGGAAGTCCTTGGCTTCCGCCTGACTGACACCGGTTTCCCGGGCAAACCGTTGGGCGCCCATCCCGTAGATCACGCCAAAGTTGATCGTCTTGCCCAGCCGTCGCTCATCGGCGCTTACCTCGTCTTTGTCGAGGAGCAAACGTGCGGTCAAAGCATGCACGTCGTCTCCGTTCTGATACGCCTGCTGAAGCACCTCCTCACCAGAGAGATGGGTGAGGATGCGTAGTTCAATCTGCGAGTAGTCAGCACTGAGCAGCGTCCAGCTCTCTTGAGGCAGGAAAGCCTTGCGGATGCGTCGGCTGTATTGCGTGCGCACAGGGATGTTCTGCAGGTTGGGGTTGCTGCTGCTGAGGCGACCTGTCGCGGTTACTGCCTGGTTGAAATCTGTGTGCACACGCCCGGTCTCGGCTTCCACTAGCAGGGGCAGAGCATCCACGTAGGTGCTTTTGAGCTTGCTCAGCACGCGGTGTTCGAGCACCAGCGGCACCACCGGGTGATCGCCTTCCAGTTTCTCCAGCACCGTGGCATCGGTGCTGTAACCGGTTTTGGTGCGGCGGGATTTCTTGCGATCGAGCCCCAGCGTGTTGAACAGCAGCTCTCCCAACTGTTTGGGTGAGGCAAGGTTGAAGTCAACGCCTGCGGCGTCCTTGGCGTCTTTTTCCAGCCGCTTCAGCGTGTCTCCCATCTCCTTCGACAGCTCTCCCAGATACGGAAGATCGATGCGGATGCCGGTGGCTTCCATCACGGCCAACACCGGTTCTAGAGGTAGTTCCACCTGATCCAGTAAGCGGGGCAGCTGGTCGCCGCAGGCCTGCAGCTGCGCCCTGAGATCAATCGCGAGGCGACGTGTGAGGTGAACGTCCATGCCGCAATACAACGCGGCTTGATCGAGGGCAACCTCCGCAAAGCAGCTGGCCTTGCCGTCCTTGGGTTTGCCCACGAGATCGCTGAACAGCGTGGGGGTGATGCCGTAGTCACGCTGGGCCATCACGTCCAGGCCATGCTTGGCTGCGGCGTCACGGAGGTAATCGGCCAGCAGGGTGTCCATCACCACCCCTCCCAAGGGCATGCCATGGCGCAGCAGGATCAAACGGTCGTATTTCGCGTTCTGAAGGGCCTTGGGATGGTCAGGGCTGGCCAGCCACGGCGCCAGCTGAGCCAGGACGGTTTCCAGCGGCAGCTGCACCAAAGCGTCAGTGCTGTCGAGGGTGGGCTCTGAAGCAGGTCGATGTCCAACTGGGATGTAGGCCAGATCCGCTGGCTCGGGCCCCCAGCACACGCCAATGCCCACAAGCTGGGCTTTGAAGGGGTTGAGGTCGGTTGTCTCTGTATCCAACGCCACGGGTGCTACGGCATCCGTGCAGCCCATCAAACGCGCTACGAGTGCCTCGAGGCCTGGTGCTGTGCAGATCACCTGGGGTTGCAGTCCAGGTTGAGCTGCAGCGGTTTCGAGCGTGTCGTTAATAGGTGCGGATGTGCCCTCGTCAGGAGGTGTTTTGCTGCTGCTCTTGCGTTTCGGTGCTGCTGATTCGAGCAGGTGTGCATTGGCTCCTAACCCGCCGGTGGAGAACGTGGCCACGAATCCGGGCACCTGGCGCACCAGGCTGTTCAGTTCCAGGTCTTCAAGCTGCTGCTGGAGTCCGTCGGCATCCACCGGGCCCAGTTCGAGAACGGGGTCTTCCGGAAGAGGGATGTCCACCAAAATTTCGGCCAGCTTGCGCGACAGGTAAGCGTTGTCGCGATCAGCATTCAGCTTGCCTTTGAGGGCTCCCTTCACCGCGCCGCGGCTGGCTTTCGGCCCTTCGGCTTCAACCTCGGCCAGGACCTTGTAAACCCCATCAAGATCGTCGTTCTCTTTGAGCAGATTGATGGCCGTCTTCGGGCCAACTCCCTTCACCCCTGGGATGTTGTCGGAGCTGTCGCCGGTGAGAGCTTTGAGATCAACCACCTTGTTGGGCATCACGCCCAGCTTGGCCACCACGCCCGCCTCATCAATCAGAGTTGGGCCGCTGCTGCGTGCATAGGGGCCACCACCCATGTACATCACAGCGATGTCGCGCTGGTCATCCACCAACTGGAACAGGTCGCGATCGCCGCTGAGGATGCGCACCCGCCAGCCGGACTCAGCGGCGCGGTTGGCGAGGGTGCCCAGCACATCGTCGGCTTCGAATCCTGGCGCTAGACAGAGCGGGAGCTGTAATTGTTGGCGCAGGATGCCCTGCAACTGATCGAGGTCCTGAAAAAACACCTCCGGCGCCACATCGCGATGGGCCTTGTAGTTGGGATCGGCGTCGTGGCGGAAGGTGGGTTCAGCCGTGTCGAAGGCGATCGCGACGCCCTCAGGCTTTAACCCTTTGCAGTTATCGAGCAGAGCCTTGAGGAATCCGTAAGTGACGCTGGTAGGACGGCCATCCTTGGTGGCCAGCCCACCTTCGCCTCCCTTGCTGAAGGCATAGAAGCTGCGGAAGGCCAGGGAATGGCCATCCACCAGCAGCAGCAGCGGTTTCTCCTTGGTGTCAGGCATGGATTTGGGCAGGTCCGGTGTCGGTCAGTCGCGCGTCTTTGCCCAGGGCGGCAAGTCAATGAACACCCGAGTGCCGGGTGTCACACCGGAGAGAATGGCACTCTTACTGCCGCTGCTGGCTCCCAGTTCCACCTCCCGGAACGTGGGCTCGTTGTTGTCGCCCACCAGGAGCACGCCGGGCTTGCCCTGTTCAGTGACGATCGCCACCGTGGGCACCAGGGTGCTTTCCGCCGTACGACCCGTTTGAAAGTCAACATCCACCGTCATGCCGATGCGCAGGCTCGGCGGCGGATCCATCAGGGTTAACTCCACTTCGAACGAGATCACGTTGTCGGTTTTTTCGGCGCGGGGGGCGATGTCACGCACCCGTGCTGCAAACCGTTGATCAGGGAAGGCATCGACGCGCACGATGGCCTCCTGACCCAAACGGATGCGGCCGATATCGCTCTCCGGAACTTTGGCGGCCACCTCCAACCCCTCTGACAGCTCCACGATCGAGGAGCTGCTGGCACCGGCATTGGCGGATGCTGTGGTGGTGGGTGTGACGTAGGCGCCAGGCTCAGCGAACCGTTCGGTGATCATCCCGTCGAACGGAGCTTTGATCTGCAGTTCACTGCCTTCCACTTTCCGCTGTTCGATGCGCTCTCGAGCCGCTGTCAGTGCTTCTTGGCTGCTGATGAAGGCCGAGCGGAAGCCGTCCAGGTCGGACGCGCTAATGGCGCCGCTGTCTAACAGTTGACGATGGCGAATGAAGTCAGCCCGTTTGGCTTCGTACTCAGCGCGTGCCTGCCGTTCAAGGGCGGCCAGTTCATCCATGCGGTCTTTGAAATCACCGCTGTCCATGCGAGCCAGCACTTGGCCTTTGCGCACCACATCCCCTTCATCCACCAAGAGGGCCTCGAGCAGTCCTTGCTGCTTGGGGCTCACATTCACGCGGCGGATGGCCTCCAACTCACCACTGGCAGTGATCACCCCGGGGAGTGATCCCCGCTCTGCTTCAACTGTGAATTCATCCAATTGCCGAGCACGACTATTTCCTGAGCTCTGGCTCCAGATCACACCGCCACCCACTATCACCAGTGCCGCAGCTGCGGCACCCATCAGCTTTCGACGTCGTCGTTTCATGCCGCTGAGGCGGGACAGGGATCGCAGCGCGTCGTGACTGACTCCCCTTGGGGACTGGCTTTGACGGCTGCCCATGGCCCCTTTTACATCTTTCGTAACGCAGTCTCGCGCGTGACCGTCCTGAATGTGTCGAGGCGGAGGCATTCGGGCTGACGCCTGCCGATAGATTCCTCGCCATGCTTAAAGCCGGAATCGTCGGTTTGCCCAACGTGGGCAAATCCACTCTCTTCAATGCTCTGGTCGCCAATGCCCAGGCTCAGGCTGCGAACTTCCCGTTCTGCACCATCGAGCCCAATGTCGGCACGGTGGCGGTTCCCGATGCTCGTCTGCAGCAGCTCACAACGCTGAGCAGCAGCGCTGAGACCATCCCCACCCGGATGGAATTTGTGGATATTGCCGGTCTGGTGAAGGGCGCCAGTCAGGGGGAGGGTCTTGGCAATAAATTTCTCGCCAATATTCGTGAGGTGGATGCCATCGTTCATGTGGTGCGTTGTTTCGAAGACGACGACGTGATCCATGTGTCAGGTTCAGTGGGCCCGGCTCGCGATGCTGAAGTCATCAATCTTGAGCTGGGTTTGGCTGATCTGGCCCAGATCGAGAAGCGCCGAGAGCGCCTCAAGAAACAAATGCGCACCAGCAAGGAGGCGCAGGTTGAAGATGCGGCACTTGAACGCATCCAGGCTGTTCTGGAAGACGGTGGCGCCGCCCGAAGCGTCGAGCTTGCAGACGATGAAGCGGCCATGATCAAACCACTAGGGCTGCTGACAGCCAAGCCGATCATCTACGCCACCAATGTGAGTGAAGACGACCTGGCGGGTGGCAACGCGTTCTGTGAGGAAGTGGTGGCTCTTTCCAAGGCAGAGGGCGCCGAGACCATTCGTATTTCCGCCCAAGTGGAAGCTGAACTGGTGGAGCTCGGTGATGAGGAGCGCAAGGATTACCTCGATGGTCTGGGTGTGACCGAAGGAGGACTTCAGAGCTTGATCCGGGCCACCTATCGCCTGTTGGGGCTGCGCACGTATTTCACAACAGGTGAAAAGGAAACCCGGGCCTGGACCTTCAAGGCTGGGATGACAGCACCGCAGGCCGCTGGTGTGATTCACACCGATTTCGAGCGTGGCTTCATTCGTGCTCAAACGATTGGCACGGAGAAACTGCTGGAGGCCGGTTCACTGGCGGAAGCGCGCAACAAAGGTTGGCTGCGCAGTGAGGGCAAAGATTATGTGGTTGCCGAAGGGGATGTGATGGAGTTTTTGTTTAACGTCTAGACATTTTTTACTTCAAACTCAGGAGAGCAATAGTCAGCGATTTCGAAAATTAAAATTGATGGTATGCGTGTGATTCGGCTGTTTGTCCAGATTTATTGGTATACGTCTTGCCTCCTTTTATGGAATCACTAGCTTCTTGCTAAGCATCATATTCTTGTTGATGGTGGAAAGAAAGAGGGAATGAAATTGTCGTTGATGAAGGCCCTTTCTTTGATTTGGATGTTGTTTGAAAGCAGTCAGATGAAACCCTTGGATTTGTTTATTAGCTTTATCTAAAAGTGGTTCTGAGGAACAATGCTTAAAGGGGTATCGTTGAATTACGACTGCCATAAATTTTTTGACTCTGTTTGAGCCATGTCCAAAGAGCAACTCAAAAACCTTCTTGCAGAATGTCAAAAGTGACACCAGCCTTCAGGTGACGCTCTTAGCAGCAGATGGGTCTCAAAGTGCTTATGAATTTGCTGGGCCGAATTTAGCCAGAGCCCTTACGTCTTTCTTGGAAATAACATCATGCACGTGGGGTTTGCAACGTTAATCTTTGCCGTTAGATAGTCTTATTCTGGGTTTGGTAGGTTTATAGAGGTCTGCAGAAGCGCTCTAATCAACATCTTAAGGAGACAAGAGATGGCTGATGATGACGTTGCATGACGGCTTCTCACGATTTGTCTAGTAATGAGTTTTCCCGAAAGGGCATGCAGAGACAGTGTTAAAATCCTCGAGCGTTTTTGCGACAGTTGTGGCAGATATTGAAGGCTCTAAGTTGAATCAACAGTTCGTTTTGTCTACCACGCCTGTTGGCGAAATTAATCCATCCTATGAATTTGAGGATGGCATCACATCATTTGGTTCGGAAAGAGAACGCGATGAATTTTCAAAGTGGATGAGATATGTCCACGCACAGGCAAGTGAGCTCTCTTGTCAGTCACTCGAGGGTGGTCTTGATTCTGTAGGTGTTGACATATGGAATCATGCGATAGTCAAGAACCTTAGAAAGCATAGGTTTCAACTGAAGGAATACTTTGACCAGCTATGTAGCTATGAAGAGTTAGCGGATTGAGTAACCAATCCCATTCAATAAGAAGGGGTCTATTCGACGAGTTGAATCCAGCTTGTTTTGGTGCATTGTTGAATAATTAAAGAAAGAATAAGCTTGCTTGTGTTGAGCTGTTAAAGATGTCGTTGCAGGGCTTAGCCACGAAAGAGGTGCTAGCTTGAATGAACTCTGCTCGCGGTGCGTGCGAGAAGATCAGAATGGATAAAATTTATTCGAACTCTCTCCTGTTGATTGCTCTATTGGTAGCTGCTTCAGCTTGCAATGTTAATTACAGTGGCATCTATCAATCTAAGGAAGAGGCGCGTAATGCATGTTTTAAATGGAGAGAGGAGGCAGGCCGTGCAAAAACAGATGAAGTCACATATACCTTGCCTAACCCAGCTAATCCAGATCAACCCATAAAAAAGACTTACACGATTGAGCGGCTGATGCCAAAGAGAATTGACCTTGAGTGCCAGATTGATCAGGAAGCAAGGCAATATCTAGGATATGATACTTTCGTTGATGAAGTAAAAGAACGTTTTAGTTACGAATAGAGATTGTGTTGTGGTTTCTTTTGGTGGCTATTCGCTAAGACTTGCTTCGTCTTTCGCTTTTATTTCTCTTCCTGACTAAGCTCGCTTACAAGAAAAACCTGAAATTCTTTTTCGAACTTGGCTGAAAACCTGTCTCTAATATTCATAAAACGTGCAGCTCGCTAAAGATGCTTCAGAGCCTCAGGCCGGCATCTGCCCTAGATCGCATCGATCGCCTGCATGGCGGGGATGAATTTCGGGCTGCTTTGGTCGAAGTCGTCGCAGCTTTTGTTCATCGCTTCGCTGGTGAGTCTTATCACGCGGACGGCTTGGGGTGATTGCAACCAATTGGCTTCTTGCTGCCAGCCATTGTTTTCAATCCCGGTCCGAACGATGGCTTCGGCACGATCTCTGCTGTAACTCGCATTTAGCACCTTGCACTCCGCATAGGCAGCGAGCCCCACGAGTGCCTTGCGTGTTTCCTGTTGATTGGCGTCGGCCGGGAGTGCCAACGTTCCAATCAGGCCGGTCAATACCGCCAGCAATCCGCAGGTGTCAATCCAGCGTCTTGACGGATCACGCTGCAAAAGTTGGGAGGGCCCAGGGGTCTGCGGTGCCATGGCAGCAGCAACACTCGCGGCAGTTTATGGAGATCGATGCTCTGTTGCTCAAGGATCTCGATCGGAGCGTCAGTAGACGGCTCCGAAGCCTTCATGTTCAGCGTGCTTGACCCCCAAAGCCTCGCGCCACTGGCTCAGGGGTTTGTCCCAGCCCTCTTCCCAGCGTTGCAGCGCGAGTGGTGCTGCTTCTAGGCCGATGCGATTGCCAAATGCAATCGACCGACTGATCACCGCCTGCTCCTTAGGTGCAAAACGAAAGGCGCGGAAGTTGGCAAGGATGTTCAGAAGAACGTAGGCAGGGAAACCGATCTGGGTGGCCGTGATCGCTAGAACGCCCGATTCGCCTGCCGGTTCTGTGTTGAAGCCTCCGATTACATGGTGCAGGTCATGGGTGGTGGCGATCCGCTGGGTCAACCACAGCGCTTCTGTGCTCGTGTCCCTTGGGCGAAAGAAATCGGCGTCATAGTTCAGTCGGCGAATCATGCCGGCATAGGCACTGCCGAGGGTTCCATTTGGAAGCTTTTCCAGAGCAGCGATATCGGGTTGGAAAGGGGGATAACGCTGTTCCACCATTTCTGCTCCGCCTGGAAGTGCCTTGAAGCGTTCAAGGCACACCTCCATCGCCTCACTATCGATGAAGTTGTCGACCAGGTCGCCAACGCTGTCGAGACCGCCATGGCTTCGAGCGAGATCACGCAGGATCGAGAGATTTTTGATCGATCGAAGCAGCTCTTGGGTTCGTGACATCGTTTTCGCTCTTCAAGAAAGTGGCACTCAGCCCTGCTGTGTAGCGAGGGCGCACCGTTTTGAGCATGGGGACCATGCTCAAGCAAATACTGGCCATGAGCACCCAGAGCAACAGGCCATGGCCCTGACGATCGAGCAGTAGCCCAGCAATCAATGGTGCCCCAGTGGCGCTGATTGCGAAGCACTGTGAAAAGAGCGCCATGGCTAAGCCGCGATGTTCCAGCGGGGTTTCTTCGACCATCGCCTCAGCAGCAGTCGGTAGGAAGGCTGCCTCCCCAAAGGCAATCGGCACCATGGCCACAGCGATTAGGGCGATACCACCACTCCAAAGTGCGGAGCCGGCGAGCAATAAGCAGCCTGCAACGAAACCGCTCAGACCCACACCAAGGCCGAAACGCAAACTGCGCTTGGCAACCCAGTTGCCGATGGGCCACTGGAGCAGCACAAGCAGTCCTAGTTGCCATGCGATCAATGCGCCACTCCATGTTTCGCTCAGGGGCGGACGGGAGAGGCCTCCTCGCACCAGGTCCAGCGGGAGAGCGCTCTGCATCAGAGCAATGATCCCTGTGGCCACGATGCTCACAGTCAAGACTGGCAGGAGAGGTGTCAGCCAGCTCGAGCCCTCTGTTGTGGGTGTTCGAGGCTGCGTGGTCTGATCCGGGCTGTCTGGATGCAGCAACGGTGCGCGTCCATCGGGAAGCGGGCGCCAACTCAAGATCAGCAACATCGCCGCCAGAGCAACCATTTCCACCAGGTAGATCGATCGAATCATTCCCAGCGCAGTGACTAAGGCCCCGATCAGTGCACCCAGCGCCACACCCAGAGCGTCGGCACTGCGCGCAAGTGCGTAACCACGACTCGAGTTGAACCCTGTGCAGCTCAGCGGGACGGCCAGCTCAATGGCGGGAAAATACAAACCCGCTGCGATACCGATCAGCAGTTGCCCGGCCAGGTATCCGCCAAAGCCATCGGCCTGGAGCAGGGTCAGATCGGCAATGAAACCAATCACGGCTGCGGCACGCACAGGCCAGGAGCAGGAGAGCCCTCGATCGAGCAGAACGCCGCTCAACAGCCGTGCTGTCGTTCCGATCAAGGCTGAAGCTGCCAGACCTTGTGTCACCTGGCTGGCGCTGAAACTGGCGAGATGGAACACCATCGGTGTCAGATAGATGACACCACCTGCCCCCAGCGAGGCCATCAACCGGATTGATGCCAATTCCTGCAAAGGTGCGGGAAACTGGTTCCACCAGTGAATGGGCTTTGGCCTTGCGAAGACGCTCAACAGGACAACGGGTTGCCGTAGGACTGATGTTCAGTCTGGTGCTCGGTGGCCTGTCACTGCGACCTGTTCAGGCGGCACGGGAGCTTGTTGTGCGTCTGGATGGGATGGAACTTCCTGTCCCCGTCAATGATCTTGGCGGATGGCTGCGTAATAACGGGACGTCGTTCTCTGAGCTAGGGATCTGGCTGAATCTGTTGGAGAAAGACAGCCGGCAAGGCGTGATCGAGCTTCTGCAGGCCCCTTTGATCCACGACCGCAGCATGGCCCGGCAACTGCTCAACAGTTGGGCAGGCCGCAGGTTGCTGGATCAGGTGGGGGATCTGGTTCTGGTGGATGGGGATGTCACTGGAGAGAAGGTCCAGCAGACCCTCGAAGCGCTCCTCAATGAGCGCGAGCAAGTGACCACGATTGATCTGTTGGAGGCGCTACCGGCTGAGCGCGTGCATCTTGATCTGGATGCGCTGCTTTCCGTGGCCAGAAGTTGGCGGCGTCAGCTGCAGCGTCAGCAGGCCTTGGTCAAAAGCCTTCACCAATACCCCTTATCCGCTAACGACCGTCAGATTGCACCCACAGCATCCAGTGCCTTCATCTCCGATCGTGATCTGCGCCGGGTCTCGCTTGCTGTCAAGCATCGGGATCGACCGCTGAAGCTGCAACTGTGGTCCGCGTCAGCTCCAGATGGTCAGCGCAAGAGCACCTGGTTAGTGCTGATGCCAGGTCTGGGAGGGAGCCCGGATCATTTCCGCTGGCTTGGCCGCTCGCTTAGCCGCAGGGGTTGGTCCGTGCTCGTGCTGGAGCATCCAGGCAGTGATGCGTTTGCCGTGCAGGCTCTTCTCGAGGGACGTCTGCCACCGCCGGGGGCTGAGGTGATTCCGGATCGCCTTCTTGATCTGGCAGCCGTGTTGACAGCCCGTGACAACGGAGAACTTGAGCTTCCTGGTGAGCGTTTGGTGTTGGCGGGCCATTCCCTTGGAGCGCTGACAGCTCTGCTAGCAGCTGGTGCTCGTCCGCAAGAGGGGTTGGCGCGGCGGTGCGGACAAGATCTGGATGACCTTCCTGTCAGCAACTTGTCTCGATTGCTGCAATGTCAGATCGAGGACGTTGAGCTTCCGTCTTTCAACCCCCCTGATCAGTTAGCTGCTGTCGTCGGTCTCAACAGCTTCGGCAGTCTGCTCTGGCCGCGCCGACTTGAGCTCAAAGAACCCCTCCCAGTCTTTCTGAGTGGTGGCACCCTCGACTTGATCACGCCGCCCTTGAGCGAACAGCTTGGGTTGCTTCGGGCGTTGCCCTTTCACCCTGACAGCCGGGCGGTGCTGGTTGAGGGCGCCAGTCATTTCTCCCCGATCCGCGTGGAAGGTCAGAACGGCGCTGGTCGCGGTGAGGATGTGTTTCAGCTCGGGGAAGAGTTGGTTGGTGTACAACCGCTCCAAGTTCAGGCCCAGTTGGAACTGGAGATCAGTCAATTTCTGATCAACCTCGAAAGCGATCAGCTGTCAGGTGACATCCCCGGTGGCGTTGAACACCTGATGGTGGGTGATTTGCATCTCCATCGGCTCGATCAGGCCGGAGCGGCTCTTCTGCTGGATTGAAGTCTGCGAACGGTGGCCTGTAGCTGCCCCAGTTTCATTTCCAGGATGGGCATCGCTTGCTCATCCCGAAGCCTGTAGACACCAAGAGGACTGAGGTTCGACTCTTCTTCGCTGGGAATCTGACGTGGACCTGGCACGGCCAACCCCTGGTAAATCAGGCAAGCCATGCTGAATGCTTCCGGCTCAGAAACGATTGAAGTTTGCATCGATTCAACCCCGACGCTCACATGATCTGTTGTCCAAACGAAAGCGCAATCAGATTGCTGTGAAGCGCTGATGAGAGTCTTCTGATTGCTCAAATTCAGTCTCGACTGTCATCAATAGCGCACGCGTGGATCGAGCAGGGCCACCAGGAGATCCACCGCCACACTGACCAGCACCACCAGCGCAGCCACCACCACCACAATCCCCTGCACCACGGGATAGTCCCGCTGGTTGATGCTTTCTTGAAGTCTCAGTGCGATGCCTGGCCAGGAGAACGTCACCTCAATCAGCAGCGCTCCGCCAATGAGGGAAGCCACTGTGATCCCTGCAATGGTGAGCACTGGTAGCAAGGCGTTGGGGAGGGCATGTCGAAGAATCACCTGGGTTTCGCTCAGGCCGCGGCTGCGAGCAGCTTCGACGTAATCCGAGCGAAGACTGCGGTTGAGATTGAGCCTCAAGGCATTGGTGAAGACACCGCTCAAGAGCAGGCCCAGCGTGCAGGCCGGAAGAATCAGGTGACGGATCGCTCCCTGCAGAGCGGTCCAGTTCCCTTGAAGCATGCTGTCGGCAATTAAAAAGCCACTGCCATCTGGAGGAATCATTCCCGGTGGAAATCGTCCGCCGACAGGAAGCCAGCCAAGGATCACCGCGAAAAGCAATTGCACCAGCATGGCTGCCCAGAACGGCGGTAGGGCATAAGTGCCGATGCCGTAAAAGCGTCCAGCGAGATCAATGGTCCCTTCGGATTTGGCAATGGCTGTGAAGCCCACGGCCAGCCCCGCAGCGGCTGCCACTAACAGGGCGGTGACGCTCAATTCGAGGCTGGCGGGCAGCGCCCTTCCAATGATCTGACGGACGGGCTCTTGATTGATCAGTGCTTCACCGAGGTCTCCGTGAAGCAAGCCGCCAAGAAAGTCCAGGTATTGCTGCCAGAGAGGCTGATCCAGGCCTAGCCGCGCTCTCAGAACAGCCTTGGCCGCCTCAGGGGCCCGGCTTCCCAGCACCGCATCAACAGGATCACCCGGTGCAACGCGTAGGAGCAGAAAGACCAGCGTGGCAATGAGCCACAGCATCAGAGGTGCCAATGCCAGACGGGTTGCCGTGTAGCGCAGTAGTTCGCGACTTCGCCCCATCAGCTCGCCTCCTGCAACCGAGCCAGTTTCAGCTGACCGTTCCCGTCAAATTCTGGTGTTGCCAATTCGGGCAGACTCCAGGCCCTCGGCGTGACAAGCCACACAGGGATATAAGCAGCGCCCTCGGCTGCCATGGCTTCCACCTGGGCGAGATCGCGCAGGCGGGTGTCACCACGGCTGCGGTCTGAGCGCAGCAAGATTTCCTCCAGTCCGGGTGTTGTCCAAAAACTGCCGCTGATGGCGGCCTCCCCGCGTTCGCAGATGCTGCCGTTGGATTCGCTGCAACTCAGCAGAGGTGTGAGATAAGCGGCGGGATCGGGATAGGAGCCACGCCAGTCGAGCATCACGGCCTGAAATGCTCCTTCCCCAAGCTGTCTGTAAACCGTGGTTGATTCCACGCCATCCAGTTTCAACACCAGGCAATCGGAAAGATCGCGCTGAATTTGGGCTTGCCAGGTGAGCGCCATCAGCCGATCAGCCGGCACATTGGTTCGATAAGTGAACGGCAGGGTGAAGACCTGCCCATTGCAGTAGCCAGCGCTGAGAAACAGATTTCTGGCCTGAGCGGCGTCATAACGGGGCCAGGGTTCGGCATTGCCACCTGGCAGTCCGGGAGGAACCAGAGAGAGCAGAGGGGGACGCAGACCATGGCTGACACGTTTGCTGATCAGGGGGCGATCGAGGCTGTAGGCCAGTGCCTGGCGTATCACGGGATTTTGTAGTGGACCGATGTTGCTGAGCAGCGTGATGTAGCCGATCACTAGTGCAGGGCCCTGTCCGACGCGAAGCCGGCCCTCGTCGGCCATGCGATTGAGCGCAAGGCGCTGATCCTCGTCGATGGAGTCTGAGATCAGCACATCCACCTCGCCGCTGCGAATCGCACCGAACAAGGCTGTGGAATTGCTCAGATAGATCAGATTCAGTCCAGGGTTACTCGGTGCCTGGCCCCAGTACTGCTCGAAGGGGTCCAGGCGTTGCTGCACCGCTTGGAAACTGGCCAAGCGATAAGGGCCCGTGCCCACGAAGTTGTCGTTCAGGAAACGGTCCTGATGGTCGTGGTAGGCGGTCGGGGAGACCGGGGTGAGATTGGTGGAGGTCAGCAGGTTCTCCAGGGAGCTGGAGGGCCGGTTGAGACGAAGTCTCAGTTCGAAGGCACTGGGCGTCTCCACGGCCTTGATCCGATCGCCCACCACATAACTGAGTGTGCCGATCTCCAAAAAACGACGCAGGCTGAAGGCCATCGCCGCTGCATCAAACCGAGTGCCGTCGTGGAACAGCACGTCGTCACGCAAAGGAATGGTGACGGTGAGACCGCCATCACTGATCTTCGGTAGCCCTGCGGCAAGGGATGGTCTTAGGTCACCGCCGATCGACCGTTTGTAGAGCGTGTCTCCAAGAGCACTGATGACTTGCTGTGCTCCAAAGGTGCTCGCTTGAGCAGGATCCAGAGAGGTGATGCGCCCAGCACTGGCCACCGTGATGCGGTCACTGGGTCGACTCGGCTGACAGGCGCTCTGGCTCAGTCCAATTGCTGCGGCTGCGCTCACTGACAGCAAGCAGCGAAACAGCCTGTTGATGTTGGCCGAGCCTGACGGGCTGCGTTGATCGATCACGCTTCAGGTGATTCGGACAACGCCATTCAAAGGCCCTTCAGGCTGAATCGGCACTGATGGGCAGGGTGATCTGGTGAAAAGGAACTTCAAACACGGGAGATCCCTCAGATGTGAGGGGCCATTGACGCACCCAGCAGCGATCGTGATCGTCATCGATGCCGATGACCTGGAACAGGCCGGCATTGGTTGTCAGACGGATGCAGTCACCTTGATGAAGCCTCATGAAGGATCGGTGGTCCGACTTCACGCAGCGTTGCCCTTGCAGAACTGAGAGTTCGTTCGACATGAACGGTTTGCAGCATGGATCTGCGAATGCAGACCTCATCTGTGATGGTTCTTACAACTGTGCCTCATGCGAGGGGGTGACCGCCAGGGGGTTGCGTTTGATGCGTGTCCAATCACAATTGTTGGAGTCCAGATCAGAAGCAGCCGAGGTGGGCTGCCAGGGTTCTCACTTCCGGCAGTGCGGCGATGGCTTTCAGTGCGTTTTGCATTGCTCCATTGCCAACCTCATGGGTGATGACAACGATTTCTGCGCCTTCATTGCTCGCATCGAACTGGACGATGGATTGAATGGAAACGCCTTGCTCTCCAAAACAGCTGCCGATCCGACCAATCACCCCAGGGGCATCTTCTGTGTGGAAACGCACATAGTTCCGCTGGCGAGTCTCGCTGCCGTCAACGAGATGGCATGACCGCCAACTGCTGGCGGCCAGCAAGGGATCGAGACCCCCATCGCTGTTGTTGAGCTGGCGGATGCCAGCGATGTTGAGAATGTCGGCGACCACTGCGGAAGCCGTTGGTCCTGCGCCCGCCCCCGGGCCATAGAACATCACCCGTCCAATGGGGTCGCCTTCGACGAGGATGGCGTTATTGACCCCATTCACCCCGGCAAGGGGGTGGTCTTTAGGCACCAGCGTGGGCTGCACCCGAACGGCCAAGGGCAGAGAGTTTCCCTGGTCGCTGTTGCTTTCCAGGCGCTCTGCAATCGCCAGTAGTTTGACGCCGTAGCCCAGTTCCGTGGCGTAATCCACATCACGACCCTGGAGGTTGCTGATCCCGGTGGTAGGCACAGCGGCGCGTTCAATGGGGCCGCCAAAGGCCAGTCCTGAGAGAATGGCAATCTTGTCGGCAGCGTCGTGGCCATCCACGTCTGCGGCAGGGTCGGCCTCGGCGTAACCCAGGTCTTGGGCTTCCTTTAAAACCGCGTGATAGTCAGCACCCTCATCAGCCATGCGGCTGAGGATGTAGTTGGTGGTGCCGTTGATAATGCCGCTCACTCGATCGATACGGTTGCTCCCCAGGGACTGCTTCAGCGGCTCGATGATGGGAATGCCCCCACCGACAGCTGCTTCGATCAGCACATAGACGCCGGATGCCGCGGCTGCTGCAGCGATCTCCTCGCCATGGCGGGCGATGACGGCTTTGTTGGCAGTGACGACCGATTTCCCAGCAGCGATCGCACGCATGATCAGGGTGCGAGCTGGCTCGATGCCTCCGATCACTTCCACGACCACATTCACGTTGGGGTCGTCCACCACCTCCTCAGGGTTGGTCGTCAGGCATTCACTGGGAATGGAGACCGGTCGAGGGCGCTGCAGGTCACGCACGGCAACGCGCACCAGATCGAGGTCGGCAATTAAGGGATGGCGGCCTTCCGGGCTGCTCAGGATGCTGGCCACGCCGGCGCCGACGGTTCCGAGGCCGAGTAGGCCGATGCCGATCCTTGTCGCCATGGGGCGGGTCCGTGGGTTTCGCTGAGCCGTCGATTTTAGGCAGCAGCCGGTTCAGACTCGCTTGTCGCCAAGCTTCAAGCGGCTTGTTTCAGCTTTCGCGCCTGCTCCTGCATTGTGCGCAAGATATTCAGGAAGCCGTTGGCTCGGGACGGCGTGAGGCTGGCCTGCAGGCCCGTTGCCGCGATGAACCCTGGATCCACTGCCATGACTTGGTCTGGCGTCAGGTCGGAGAGACCCTTGATCAGCAGAGCCAGAAGGCCTTTGGTGATCAAGGCGTCAGAGTCTCCTTGCCAGTTCAGCCGACCATCCACCAGTTCGGATGCGATGAACACCTGGGAGACGCAGCCTTTGACCTTTCGGTCGTCCGTCTGTAGGTCGGCCGGCATAGCGGGCAGTTTCTTGGCCAGCCAGAGAACGTATTCGTAGCGCTTTCGCGGATCTGCCGTGCTGGTAAGGCGTTCGGCCAGTTGATCCAGGGCCTGGCTGCCGTATTGGGATGTGGAGCTGCCTGGTTCAGCCATGGCTGGATCAGCGTTGCTGCTTTGAGCTGCGCACCCTAACCATCAGCCCAATCATCCCGACCAACGCTGGAGCCATGGTCCAGGGGAGAACGTTGAAGGGATGAGGGGTGGTCACCACCTCGTCGAGATTCACCCGGCCCTGCTCGAGGGGCAGGCTCAGGTAGTCGCGATGGCCAGGCCCCCCATCGATCTGTAGATCCACAACGCCATCGACCAGATCAGGCAGTTTCACCTGCAAGCGCCCGGTGGCGTCAATCCGACCCAGTGTTGCTCCTGGACTGCCGTCGGCTTCGAGCAACCGCACCATGGCTCCTTCTACGGGTTCACCGGTGGAAAAGCTGCTGCTGAGTTCTAGGTGTCCGTCCAGATAGCGGAGTGTGCTTTCCACTCCATGGGCGTTCGCAATCCCCAGCTGGCCAAGTCCCGTCGCCAGAGCGGTCATGCTCATCAAGGCAAAGCGGGGTAGGGCTTTCATGGCGATTTCAGCACTAAGTGCCCATCCTGCGGTTCAAATGGTTGGGGCGCCAGTCGCGGCTGGATGGGGTGCTGCCCTGTCCTGGGGGACGGATCGTCCGTTTCAAGCATCCAGCATTAAGGCCTGAATTGGCACCCCTGTTCTGTGACCCATCCATCGAAGGGTTGATCCCAGTGATCCGTGGGGAGCGGCTGTTGGCTAACGCATGCTGCTGGAACCACCACGAGGGCTGGACGCTGATTCCAGCCTGCTTGGCAGCGCAGACGGTCGTAATACCCGCCGCCGTAACCCAAGCGCGTGCCATGCCGATCAACCGCCAAAGCCGGGACTAGCAGCAGTGCTAGCTGCTCGGGTCTTAATTCCGGCTCATGGATGGGTGCGGCGATTCCGCAACCATCGGGCGAGAGCGGGGCCTCGGTCCATGGGTGATATCGCAAAGCGCCATTTCTATCCGCTGCAGGCAAGGCCATGGAGAGGCCATGGTTGCGTTCAAGAACATCCCGCAGAGGTCGCAGGTCTGCCTCGCCGGCCAGTGGCCAATAGAGACCCACGAAACCCTTCAAGCTGCCGTTTTGATGCCGGCAGCTGATTTCGCTCAGCACCTGCTGTTGGATTTGGCGCTCCAAGTTGTGATCTCGCTGGAAACAATGCTGTCGCTCCAGGCGGTAGTGCCGACGCAGCGCTGGTTTGTTCGTTCCGCTGGGTGGGCTGTTCAAGGTGCCACTCCCCATCGGCCCATGAGCGGCATTTGCAGTTTCAGGGTTTCAACGCCCGTCGGCCAGAGATCGGTGAGTTCACAGGCCAAAGACACCAGCAAGGAAGGGTGTTGTTGATGCGATTCCCGCGTCTGTTGGATACGTCTCATGGCAGACCAGGTGCCGATAAAGCCCAGCAGGTCTTCCTGGGTCCATTCCACATCGATCGCAAAGCCCTGAGGAATGGATTGGTTGGGGAGAGGAAAGTTGAGATCGGCGTAATGCTTGTCCACATGAAAGCGTTCGGGTGGCCATAAGGTCCTCAGTCGTTGGTGATACAAGTCCTCCAGCCAGCTCTGTAAGGCCGCGGGTGCCCCCTTGATCGGTTCATAACCCAGCCAGACCAGCAAGCCCTCCGGCTTCAGCACACGTAGAGCCTCATGGTTGAAACGATCCACGTCCAGCCAATGAATCGCCGCGGCGATCAGCACGGCATCCATGCTGCGGTCATTGAGATGGGAGTTTTCTGCGGCCCCCACGACGTATGTCACACCGGGATGCGGTTGAGCCGCACCAATCTGTTCGGGGCTGAGATCCGTTGCCGTCACATGGTCGAACCAACGCGCTAAGCCGACTGACGCCTGCCCGTTGCCGCAGGCAGCATCCCAACAGTGATCTTGGGCAGGAGCCCGTTCAGCTATCCATTGAAAAATCGCATCGGGGTAGCGGGGGCGAATCCTGGCGTAATTCTCGGCGACATCACCGAACCAGCCCTTGTTTGGGGTGAAGCTCATTAACGCCTGACTGATAAGCCCAACCGATGGCCAAGAACGGATTCACTCATGCCTCTTGCCGGTCAACGCCTTCGTTGTATAAATTGTTTGTAAGAAATGCGTCGAGCCTTCGCCCCCTGCGAGGGCTTTTTTTTTGAGATTTAACTTAAAGCTGGTGTCAGCTGTCCTGAAAGTTGCATTCCAGGAGAGCAGCAGTCAGAAGTGTCTTCATCTCCTGGAGTCCGTCCTGTTCGGCTGGATCACCACCTGGCCAGCGCTCGAGTTCATGGGTGACGGAGTTGAGCAGCAGTCGCAAGCCTGCTGCATTCAGCGTGATGTCAACGGTGCTTTCGGTTCGGTCCATCTCAGCACCAATAGCATTAGAAGCATTCTGATGCCGGCTTGCGCTCACCGCTGAAACCAGCCTGTGAGGGCCACGGCAAGGGCATCTGCGGCGTCGTCAGGTCTCGGGGGGGACTCCAAGGTGAGCTCACGCATCACCGCTTCAAGCACTTCATCCTTGTCGGCATGGCCGTGGCCCGTGAGTGCCTGCTTGATCTGCATCGGGGGGAATTCAACCACCGGCAGTCCGAAGCGCGTCAGGGTCATGATCACGACCCCACGAGCCTGCACCACTGCAATGGTGTTGCTGGATCGATAGAAAAAGAATTTCTCCACAGCCGCCAACTCGGGTCGCCAAACCCGGATGAGTTGTCGCAGATCCCTGGCGATCTCGACCATCCGCTCCCCGTCCGTCCGTCCGGGGTCTGTCCGGATGATGCCGCAGTCGAGCATGGTCTGCTGCCCCCCGGTGGTGTCGATCACCCCGTAGCCCACGCGGGCGAGCCCGGGGTCGATGCCGAGGATGCGCACAGGAGAGACGTCCCGTCGTTAAGCGGCCAAAGCCAGTTCAAACTCAGCCCGGTCGCTGCTTTCGCTGCGTTCAAACACCTTGCAGAACACCTTGACCACCCGGTCGCCCGAATCGATCTGCTCCAGGGGATCCTTGCGCAGGCGGTGCCGCAAGCAGCACGACGCCACGCGAGCAACATCCTCTTCGGTCACTTCGGTGCGACCTTCAAATGCAGCCAGTGCACGTGCGGCACGGTTGGTAACGATGTCTCCGCGGAGGCCATCCACATCCAGTTCACCGCACACCGCTGAAATGCGCAGACGCAGGTCATCATCAATCTGAACCTGGTCGAGGCGTTGCTGAGCCTCCACCACGCGTTGCTGAAGGGCTTGCTGGCCCGCTTCAACAGCAGCGCTGAATTGATCGGGATCCGTGTCGAAAGCCGTGCGCTGATCCACCACCTGCACGCGCAGTTCCGGATCCCGCACAGTGCGCACCTCCACACTCATCCCAAAGCGGTCGAGCAACTGAGGACGCAGTTCACCTTCCTCAGGGTTGCCAGAACCGATCAGCACGAAACGGGCCGGGTGACGCACTGAGACGCCTTCTCGTTCAACTGTGTTCCAGCCAGACGCAGCTGAATCGAGCAGAACATCCACGAGGTGGTCGTCCAGCAGATTGACCTCGTCGACGTATAAAAGTCCGCGGTTGGCCTTGGCCAGTAGGCCTGGTTCGAAAGCGCGAACGCCGTCGCTCAGAGCTTTTTCAATGTCGATGGTGCCGCACAGACGGTCTTCTGTCGCCCCCAGTGGGAGGTCGACCATGGGCACCTGGCGTTGCTCAGTTCCCAGAGTTTCCCCATGCTCCAGGCGCTGAACCACTTCACTGCTCTGCAAATCCGGATCCGTCGGCGAGCTGTTGTAGGGGTCGCCTGCTACCACTTCAATGCCAGGGAGCAGATCGGCCAGAGCCCTGATGGTGGTTGACTTTCCTGTGCCCCTGTCGCCCATGATCATTACCCCGCCGATGCGGGGATCAATCACATTCAGCAGCAGGGCAAGCTTCATCTCCTCCTGTCCGATCACAGCGGTGAAGGGGAAGACTCTGCGCTTGCGCGGTGAACTCACGGACGGTCGCCTGATTCTGGTGAGGATTGTTTCACAGGTAGGAGGCTTAGCACCTGTGGTGGTGTGGCATCCGCTGGGTAAACCAGTCGCACCCGCACGCGCCGGCTTTCGCCGGGGTCGAGGGACACCTGCCCGAGCTCAGGTCCTTGCTGACCTCGACGCAGCACCAGGTGAAAGCGCCTTGGTCCACTGCCTTGCTCCTGTTCATCATCAAGTCCTGTCACTTCGATCGGCCCGCGGAACATCACCGGTCCCCCACTCGTGCGCCTGAACGCGAGTTGTTGGGTGGTGCTGCTGTTCTTGTCAGGAGACTCCAGAGCGATCGCCACTGTTCGTTTCTGGGCACTGGGATTTCGTAGAGGCAGCGTCAGGTCGTATTCCACCCCGTAGTTGCCGTGCGCAGCCCAGGCTGTGCCGGGATCGAACACTTCCAGCTCTGCTGTCTGAATCTGTCCCGTTCTCAGATCTCCGTTGGCAAGGCTGCTGATTGGCCAAGAAATGGCTGTTGCGCTCAGGTCGAGATGCTTGGACCCAGGGTCGGTCAGTTCTGCTTGCCAGGTGCTGCCGATTTGAATGCCGCTGACGCGGGAATAAATGATCCGTCCCCTGCTACTACGAGGCGTCGGCTTGTGCTCCTTCGGGCTTTGTTTGCCTGAATTCAGCAGCGCCTGCCAGTCAGCTGCGCTGGGGGCATGACGTCCATCGCCGTAGGTGGCCAAAGTGGCCACATGCACAGGCCCTGAGCTGTGCAGACGCATCTGCAGGTTGCGACCGTTCAGGAGCGGGTCAAGGCCTGCCACAGGAATCGGGAGCAAAACCAGTGGTGTGGCTCTTCCTGGCTGGATCGTCCATTGGCGGGACAGTTCGGCGGCAGAGTCTCCACGGAGTAGATCTCCTGCTACGCGACTGCCTGGACCTGCCGCAATGGGGGTTCCTCTCTCTTCGATCAAGCTAGGAAGCGGCAGGAAGGGAGATGCGGTTTGCTGGCTGCTGACTGCCTGGGAGAGCGAGGTGCTTCCACCCAGTAGTTCCAGCGTGACTGATTGATCGCTTGCCGGCTGAGCGACAACGGCAAGCCAGAGCGTGGAGTCCAGACGGTCTGGCATTCCTGCATACACGTGATGGCTGAACAGGTCGAAACGGCCGTTGAAGGCCAGATTCAGCCCTGGGCTCTCCGGGAAGGTGGAGACCAGAATCCCTTCCCCGCTGATCAGTTCAGGGTTGTTGTCATTCAGCACCAGTACCTGATCCAAGCCGCCTGGTAAGCGGCGGACTTCCTGGCTCCGAATCACAGGACCGGTTTCAGCAGCCTGGGTGGTGGGTCCCTGACCTTGCGCCCAGGCCTTTGGCTGGAGGGTGGACGGGGCTGCTGAAAATGCTGCTAACGAGGCCAGCATGACCAGCATTGGAGCCCGGGCGAAGCATTTCATCACTCGTTGTTGCTGGGTTGAGAGACGGCAGGACTGACAGCCGGTTTCGGTTTCAGCACCGGAGCCATCGCTGCTGTGAGCTTGCGGATCATTTCTGTTGAGCGCGGGTCGTTAAACGGACCTTTCACCAGAAAGGCTGCAACGGCTCGACTGCCATCGGGCAGTTCGATCAACCCAGCATCGGCATAGGCAATGCCGATGTCGCCGGTTTTGTTCAGCACGCGATAACCCTTGATCATCAGACTTTGATCGGGTTTGCCCTGCTGACCGCCAAGCCCACGCATCAGACCACGAGGAATCAGGGTGTTGGTGATGGATGTGCCCATCACTTGACGGAACAGATCTCGGCTTCGGATCGATAGGGCTTCACCGGTGTCGACCAAGGCAATGGAGTGGGCCAGATCTCTGGCACTTGTTGTGTTCGTTCCCTCAAGATCCGGCAGCCAGTTGTTCACCGTTGTGGCGCTCAGCCCTAACGCGTTGAATCGGAGATTGAGTGCTTCCTTGCCGCCCAGGCGATCGATCAGGAGGTTGGTGGCCGTGTTGTCGCTGACACGGATCATCTCTGTGGCCACTTCGTGGGTGGGGAACCTGGTTCCGAGGGGCTTGGAGGCCATCCAGCCGGCCCCACCGCCAACCACGGTTTTGGTCAGTGTGAGCGGCTCGTTCCAACGCAAGCGTCCGGCGTCGAGCTCCTCGAGGGTCACAAGAAGGATCGGAGTTTTGATCGAACTCGCCGCTGGCAGGGCCGTATCTGCTGCGAGCTGGGCATAGCGTCCGTCATCCAGCACAAGCATGAAAGCGCTCACCTTGAGGTCCGCTTGGGTGGCTGCCAGTTCTTTCCAGCGTTGACTCAGGGCTGTGAGTTCATTGCGCGTCTCAAACCGACCGAGGTTGTCGTTGCGCTTGGAGAGGATGCTGTTGCTGATCTGTTCTGCCGTTTCCGCGGTGTCATCTGGTGCTGTTTCTGTTGAAACCAGCCAGCTGGGAATCGGCCATTCGCCCCGCTGTGCTCCTGTGCCAGCAAGTTTCAACACAGATCCGGTGATCACTCCGAGGCCGACGCCCATCAGCACAAGGCGAAGCAACAGACGCAGCGGTCGCCCCCAGCCTGGGGCCTGGCGACTGGATCGACTGGAGGCCAAGGGCGGTTGGTGAAAGCCAGAGATTACGGGCGGTGGCAACGAATCGCCCAACGAAGTTGTCGCACCATCCCGCGCAGCAATGCGACTTCCTCCGGGCGTGCAAGGGCTCTTTGCAGCAGTGCTCGCACTTTGGCCATGCGTGCCTTGGCCGTGTGCTTCAGCAGAAATCCCGCTTCAAGTAGGAGATCCTCAGCATCACGCAGGCAGGCATCCAGCTGGGGAGGTAGGGCCGCCTCAGTCACCTGAACGGGCGCCTGGGGGGGTGGTTCTGGTTGCCTGCGCATGCGTTCCAGCTCGTGCAGAAGCACGGCAACTGCGTGGGACAAATTCAGGGATGGGTAGGCCTCGTTCGAGTGCAGTCGCACAACGCGCTGACTGAGCAGCAGCTCTTCATTGCTCAGTCCACGGTCTTCTCGCCCGAAGACCAGTGCCACGCGAGCATTGGCTTTCAGACCCTGTTCGACCCAGGGCATGGCTTGTTCCGGTGGCTGGAGGGGAATGTCTCCATGGTCCAAACGTCCGCAGCTTGCGACGACGCGTTGGCAATCGGCCAGGGCCACCAGCAGAGATGGATAGTGCTGTGCGTTCTGCAGAACGCTCTGACCATGCACTGCCATTCGTATGGCGTCTGGATCATCTGTGTGGCAGCGCGGGTTGACCAGCCGCAGATCCGTCACTCCGAAATTGGCGCAGAGCCGGGCAACACTGCCCACGTTGAGCGGACCGGCAGGCTCCACCAGCACGACAACGAGAGTCAAGAGGCGATCAGTCCAGGGTGTGCATGTAGCTCAGCAGGTCGGCCATTCCCTCCGGCTCGATTTCGAAACGAGGCATCGGTGGCGTATCTCCACTCACAATCTGATGGATCACGGCACGGTCGGACCGACGTGTGCTGATCCCCTGGAGACTGGGGCCCACCAGGCCCTGAGCCGCAATGCCGTGACATCCAGCGCAATTGATCCTGAAGATCTGGCCGCCATGCTGAATGTCACCGCTGATGGCCAAGGCCGCCTTGCTGTAGGGATCGAGACGGGTTCCTGCGTAGAGCCATCCCATCAGCACCAACGCGGTGATCACAGCAACTGCAACCAGTGCTGGCACCAACCCACGCCTGCGCTCCGAAGCTGCAGCAGTTGATGACGGTGAGGTCACAGTTGTGTCGCACGCATGGAACAATTGTGGTCAATCCTTCCATTCGGCGCGACGCCATGATCGAACCCCTGCTCTGCGGAATTGTTCTGGGCTTGATCCCCGTCACGCTCCTGGGGCTCTTCGTGGCTGCTTGGAATCAATATCGCCGTGGCAGTGCTCTGGGGGGCTGAGGACCAGCAGGCTGCTGCTTCCGTAACGCCGACGGTCCAATTCATTCCAGGAGTCAGGAGCTTCAAGTCTGCTCTTACTGGCGTGTTCACAAATCACCAAACCCTCGGATTGCACCCACCCACCGTGGTGGAGCAATTCGAGGGTTTTGTTGTAAATCCCCGCCTCATAGGGCGGATCGAAATAAACCATCGAAAAGGCGGGTAGATCGGTCGGACGTCCACCCTTGAGCCAACTGAGAAGATCCCTGCGAATCACACTCACCTGAGCGGATTCGGTGTCGGCTGAAGCGACGAGCTCAAGGTTCGCTTGGCAGATCGCTGCTGTGCGTGTGTTGTTCTCGACCGCGACCACGCGTTTGGCACCGTGCTGCAAGGCTTCGCAACCCATAACGCCGCTCCCACTGCAAAGGTCGAGCCAGTGGCAGCCACGAATCTCCGCTTGAAACATATTCATCAATGCTTCTCTCACCCGAGCGGTTGTTGGTCGCGTGCCCTGACCGGCAGGGCTGCGTAAACGACGTCCCCCGATCAGGCGCAGTTGTCCGCTACTCACGCCCGGTCAGTCGAATCGTGTTGCAACCATTCCAGCCAGCGCTGCAGCAGTTGTGATCCGGCAATGGATGACTTTTCAGGATGGAATTGACAGGCCCCTGTGCGCCCATTCCAAACCATCGCTGTGGCAGCTCCATGGCCAAAGGAAACGGTCGCGGACAGATCCTGCTCTGATGCAGGGACAGCGGCGTAGGAGTGCACGAAATAAACCCAGGGCTCATCGGCATGATCCGGAAGAAGCGGACAAGCGTTGTGCCGTTTCAGTTGTCCCCAGCCCATGTGAGGGATCCGCTCGTTTTGATCGTTCGGGAGTTTTCGGACACAGCCTTTCAACAGGCCCAGCCCCTCGGCGTTGCCTTCATCACTCCGTTCAAACAACAACTGGAGACCCAGGCAAATGCCGAGCAGAGGACGATTCTCTGCATGCCACTGCTGCAGAGGGGGAACCAGTTCTGAGGCATGCAGCTTTTGCATGGCCGGATCAAAGGCTCCGACACCCGGAAGCACCAAGGCATCACATCGCTCTAGATCTTGCGGTTGGTGTACCGCAATCAACGGTTGCCCCAATCGCTCAAAGCAGGTCTGGACGGAAAGAAGGTTGCCCATGCCGTAATCGATCAGACCGATCCTCTGGATCGGTCTCGTGACGGTCTTGGACGAAGTGTCTGCGGTTGAGGTCAGTGTTGGCCTCAGAGATATTTGGCAATCGTGCCAGACAGCGTTGCTTTTGGAACAGCTCCAACAACGGTGTCAACTTTCTGTCCGCCCTTGAAGACCATCAGTGTGGGAATGCTGCGGATCCCAAACTGACTGGCAACATTAGGATTCTCGTCCGTGTTCAACTTGAACACCTTGATCTTGCCCTCGAATTCCTTGGCAATCTCATCAACGATCGGAGCAACCATGCGGCAGGGGCCACACCAAGGAGCCCAAAAATCCACCAGCACGGGAACGTCACTCTGAAGCACGTCCTGTTCGAAGGAGGCGTCGGTAACAGCAGCAGCGCTGGACATTCAAGATGGGTCGAGATGGGCGAAATTTAGCAACCGATTCCGGTGTTGGCCTTCGATCTCTGCCCCTGTGCGCCTGAACTGTGATGGATGCGAGAAAACAGAAAGCCCGAACGCGTCGGGCCGGGGGGTGTGAGGAGTGTGTGGGCCGAAGCCCGCACACGTTCAACTTTACCTATGTCTCAAGTGGTCAAATGTGTCTCGGCCTGGGATTGTGTGACTATTTGCCCATGCCCAGCTGCTGAGCTTTCTGATACACCTTGCCCTCTGTAAGTAGTGAAGGTGCCACCACCACGTCCACCTGCTGCATCTCCTTAATCGTGCGGGCTCCGAGTGTGCCCATCGACGTTTTCAAGCAGCCCAGCAAGTTGTGGGTGCCGTCGTCCAGCTTGGCTGGTCCACGCAGGATGCGCTCCAGGCTTCCGGTGCTGCCGACGTTGATGCGCGTGCCTCGGGGAAGAACAGGGCTCGGAGTGGCCATGCCCCAGTGGAAGCCACGGCCCGGTGCTTCTTCCGAGCGGGCGATGGGTGAGCCGATCATCACCGCATCAGCCCCGCAAGCAATGCACTTGCAGATGTCGCCGCCAGTCACGATGCCACCGTCGGCCACGATCGGAACGTAGCGACCCGTTTCGTTGTGGAAGTCGTCGCGGGCTGCGGCGCAATCTGCGACGGCCGTCGCCTGGGGGATCCCAACGCCCAGCACACCGCGGGAGGTGCAGGCGGCGCCGGGGCCAATGCCCACCATCACGCCAGCCGCTCCCGCTCGCATCAACTGAAGCGCCACGTCGTAGGTAACGCAGTTGCCGATTACCACAGGAACGCCCATGTCGCGGCAGAGCGCCTCGAGGTCAAGGGTTTCCTGCCCCTCCGGACCGATGTGGTTGGTGGAGACCACCGTGGCTTGCACGAAGAACAGGTCGGCACCGGCTTCCGCAATGGCTTTGCCGAAGCGCATGGCTGCTACGGGAGTGCCGCTGACAGCTGCAATGCCACCCTGGGCCTTGATGTCTTGGATTCGCTTGCGAATCAGAGATTCCTGAACTGGCTGGCTGTAGATCTCCTGCATCAGGGGCACAAACTCGTCCTTGCCCACAGCGGCGATGCGGTCAAGAACGGTGTTCGGATCTTCGTAGCGGGTCTGAACGCCTTCAAGGTTGATCACGCCAAGGGCGCCAAGCTCGGACAGCTTCACGGCCATGCCCACGTCGACAACGCCATCCATGGCGCTGGCAATGATCGGAATCTCTCGATTGATGCCCCCGAGGCTCCAGCTGGTGTCGGTCACCTCCGGATCAACGGTCCGGCCGCCGGGCACCAAAGCGATTTCATCGATGCCATAGGCCCGACGTACAACCTTTGAGCGTCCGAGCTGAATGTCCACCGCAGGATTTAACAGAGTTTGATCAAACTACCAATCGGTGCTTCGCGCTCCGCCCCGCCTCAGGCCCTAGCCCTTGCCGCCTCCACGAATGGTGGTCCAGAGGTCTTTGAGGTTGCTAGAGGCCTTCTTGCGCTCCTCGCTTTTTACTAGTCGTGTAGCGGCATACCACCCGGCATAGATCGTTCCAACCAGTTGGAGCAAGCGCGGTGCGAGGGGCACAGTGGCAATGGCATCGAGGATGCCTCCGTAGATCCTCAAAGCCAGGATTGCTGCGATCAGCGCACCCAGCACAACCACAGGCTGGCGAAGGCTCTTCCACCACTCGACAAGGTTGTTTGACTCCCAGAACTCCTTAATGCGTCCGGAGAGCATTTCCCACTCTCCGCCGCTTTCATCGCTCACATCGGTCGGGGATTGGGCGGGAACGGAGACGCGTTCGGCGATTGAGGGCGTCGGCGGGCTGGGCTGGGCGGCAGGAGCGGTTGCTTTCGGAGCTGGAGCTGCCTCATCCAGTGTTGGGGCTTGCGGCTCTGGTGCCGACGGGATCTCTGTTTTCTGGTCGGCTTCTTCGATCACAGCTTCAGCTTGAGCTGTCGCGGGGGGCTCGGACGGTGTGGTGAGCTCGTCAGGCGTTGCAGCGTCGGCTCCGCTCGAGCCTGCGTCCAGTGCTTCGCTGCTGATGGTGTCCTCGGAGCCCTTAATTTCCTGGGAATTGTCGGACGACATCGTCTTCAGATCACACAGCGACGCCAAAGCGTAAGGGCAGGATCCGTAATCCACACCTTGTCGACAGCAAAAGGAGACGTGCAGGCTGTTCTCAGGTCGCTCGTTCGCGATAAACTGAAAAGCGATATTTAGGTCTTGTATGGCGGATCCAGTGGGGCCCGGCGGCGGTCCCGGAGATTCGGACGATCGGATCATCCAGACGGATCTGCGCAACGAGATGTCGCGCTCGTACCTCGAGTACGCGATGAGTGTGATTGTGGGTCGGGCCTTGCCCGATGCCAGAGATGGCCTCAAGCCGGTACACCGCCGAATTCTCTATGCGATGTACGAGCTGGGTTTGACCAGTGACCGCCCTTATAGGAAGTGCGCCCGTGTGGTGGGTGAGGTGTTGGGTAAATATCATCCCCACGGCGACACCGCTGTCTATGACGCTCTGGTGCGGATGGCACAGAGCTTTTCGATGTCGATGCCCCTGATCGATGGGCATGGAAATTTCGGTTCTGTGGACAACGACCCACCAGCCGCCATGCGATACACCGAATCGCGGCTTCAGGCGCTGACGACCGACAGCCTGTTGGAAGACATCGAGGCCGAGACCGTCGACTTCATCGACAACTTCGATGGGTCGCAGCAGGAGCCCACGGTGCTGCCATCAAGGATTCCTCAGCTGCTGCTGAATGGATCCGCCGGCATCGCTGTCGGAATGGCGACCAATATTCCGCCCCACAACCTCGGTGAGCTGATCGCCGGACTCTTGGCTCTGATCGAGAACCCTGAGCTCGAAGATCAGCAGTTGATGACGCTGATCCCCGGCCCCGATTTCCCCACCGGAGGGCAAATCCTCGGTCGCACCGGAATCCGCGAGACCTATCTCAGTGGCCGCGGCTCCGTGACCATGCGTGGGGTCGCAGAGATTGAAACCATTGAGGCGCCAGGCCGTCCCGATCGGGACGCGGTGATCATCACCGAGTTGCCCTACCAGACCAACAAGGCTGCGTTGATCGAGCGCATCGCTGAGATGGTCAACGACAAAAAGCTCGAGGGAATCTCCGATATCCGCGATGAAAGTGATCGCGACGGGATGCGCATCGTGGTGGAGCTGCGCCGCGATGCCTATCCGCAGGTGGTGCTCAACAACCTCTACAAACTCACGCCACTGCAGAGCAACTTCAGCGCCCACATGCTGGCGCTGGTGAACGGTGAGCCGATCCTGCTTACCCTGCGCAAGATGCTTGAGGTGTTCCTCGACTTCCGGGTCGAAACCATCGAGCGACGCACGCGCTATCTGTTGCGTAAGGCCGAGGAGCGTGATCACATCCTTCTCGGTTTGCTGCTGGCCCTCGATCAGCTGGATCCGATCATCGCGTTGATCCGTGCGGCATCTGATACAGCTACAGCAAAACAGCAGCTTCAAGAACGTCACGGCCTTACAGAGATTCAGGCCGACGCCATCCTTCAAATGCAATTGCGTCGTCTGACAGCTCTTGAAGCTGACAAGATTCGGCTCGAGCACGAAGACCTCGTCACCAAAATTGCTGATTACAAGGACATCCTTGGCAGGCGTGAGCGCGTATTCGGACTCATTCAAGACGAACTTGCTCAGCTGAGAGATCGCCATGCCGTCCCCCGGCGCACCGAGATCCTCGACCTGGGCGGTGGGCTTGAAGACATTGATTTGATCGCCAATGAGCGCTCGGTCGTGCTCGTCACCGAAACCGGTTACCTCAAGCGGATGCCGGTGAGTGAATTCGAAGCCACCAGCCGTGGAACACGCGGCAAGGCCGGAACCCGCAGCCAGGGTGAAGACGCGGTCAAGCTGTTCATCGGCTGCAACGATCACGACACCCTGCTGCTGTTCAGCGACCGGGGTGTCTCGTATGCCCTACCTGCTTATCGGGTTCCCCAGTGCAGCCGGGCGGCTAAGGGCACCCCTGTGGTGCAGCTGCTCCCCATCCCCAGAGAGGAGGCGATCACATCCCTGCTTGCTGTCTCTGAATTCAACGACGACACCGACCTGCTGATGCTCACCAGCAGTGGGTTCATCAAGCGCACGCGCCTGTCGGCCTTCAGCAACATTCGCTCCAACGGTTTGATTGCGATCAACCTGGAAGAGGGTGATGCATTGACTTGGGTGCGCCTTGCCGTTCCGGGCGACAGCGTGCTGATCGGCTCTAAAGCCGGCATGACCATTCATTTCCGCCTCAGTGATGATGAACTCAGGCCTCTTGGACGCACGGCTCGCGGTGTGCGCTCGATGAATCTCCGCGATGGCGATGCTCTGGTGAGCATGGATGTGTTGCCCGTTGAGCTGGCGGATCAGGTGGCGGCCAGCAACGATGACGAGGACGATGCCGCCAGTGAAGGGCCCTGGGTGCTTGTTGCTTCGGCTGCTGGCCTGGGCAAACGGGTTCCTGTGACGCAGTTCCGTCTTCAGAAACGCGCCGGCATGGGTCTACGAGCGATGAAATTCCGCACGGACGCGGATGAACTTGTGGGGCTGCGGGTGCTGGGTGCCGGAGAAGAGCTGTTGTTAGTTAGTGAAAAGGGGGTGATCGTGCGCACCAGTGCTGATGCCATCCCCCAGCAGTCCCGCGCGGCGACTGGCGTGCGTCTGCAAAAGCTCGATAAGGGAGATCGCTTGCTCAAGGTGGTGCTTGTGCCGCCGCAGCCAGAAAGCGATGATGCTGATGAAGAGGTTGAGGCTGTTGCGGCAGCTGAGTCGAACGCCGAACCACAGGACAGCTGATCTTGGTTGAACCCGTGGATGTGCTGGTGCTGGGAGGCGGCCCGGCCGCCCTCTGCATTGCTTCAGAGTTGAACCAATGCGGTGTTGCCGTTGCTGGCATCGCTCCAGCTCCAGTCGATGCACCGTGGCCCAACACCTATGGCATCTGGGCCGATGAACTGAAAGTGGTGGGTCTTGAGCACTTGCTCGAACATCGCTGGAGCGACACGGTTAGTTATTTCGGGAAGGGCGGCTCTACGGCTCAGGATCAGAGCTATGCCCATGGAATCGACTATGGCTTGTTCGATCGGGCCGCCCTTCAGCGCTATTGGCTGGAGCGGGCCGAGGGTGTGATTTGGCACCAAGACACAGCGGAGCGTGTGGAAGTGCGTGGCGGGACGACCACGATTGGGTGTGCTTCGGGCGCGACCCTGCAGGCGCGCTTGCTGATCGATGCTTCCGGCTCGCGAACCCCTCAAATTCGCCGTCCTGATCAGGGGCCAGTGGCGGGCCAGGCGGCCTATGGCGTGGTGGGGCGCTTCTCCAAGCCTCCGATCGAGAACGGTCGGTTTGTGTTGATGGACTACCGCTGCGATCACCTCAGCGATGAGCAGCGAAGCGAACCACCCACTTTTCTCTATGCGATGGATCTTGGCGATGGGGTTTTCTTCGTGGAGGAGACCTCACTCGCTCTTGCCCCCGGCGTTCCCTACGAAGTCTTGAAGCAACGCCTTCAGCAGCGGTTGGAGCGGAATGGAGTGGAGATCACCGAGGTGATTCATGAGGAATTCTGTCTGTTTCCAATGAACCTGCCGTTGCCAGATCGCCGCCAGCCCGTGCTGGCTTTCGGCGGCGCAGCGAGCATGGTGCATCCCGCCTCCGGCTACATGGTGGGCTCATTGTTGCGCCGCGGACCTGATCTGGCCAAGTCGCTGGCCGAAGCCCTTGTTAATCCAGCACTGGGATCAGGGGCTTTGGCACAACGGGGTTGGCAGGCTCTGTGGCCGATGGAATTAGTGCTGCGGCATCAGCTCTATCAGTTCGGGCTGGGCCGGTTGATGGGTTTCAACGAAGCACTGTTACGCACTCATTTCGCCACGTTCTTTTCGCTGCCGCGAGAAGAGTGGTTTGGCTTCCTGACCAACACGCTTCCCCTGCCGCGGCTGATGGGCGTGATGCTGCGTCTGTTTGCGTTGTCCCCATGGGAATTGAGGCGGGGGTTGGTGCTGGGAGCGGCGCCCAATCAGCAACCTGGCCGATTCTTCAGACCATCCGATTGAAAACAATGAGCTCTGATTGCTCAATGGAATGATCGGGTTTGTGTCTTGAATGTGATGCTGCAGCTTTTTTCCTGAGATTGCTAGAGATTGATTGAAAAAATCAAGGATTTTGCCAGCATCAGGATTCCTGGATGCATGGCAATGCGTTGGTGGTCGTCACTGCTGATTAGCGTGGGTTGTTCCCACATGGCCTTCTCGGCGTTGCCAGTTGGGGCTCAGGCAGTGCGTGAAGGCACGTTCGTGGCGCCTGCCGCTCAAGACAACAAGGTTGATGTCTATACGCTCCCTGAACAGCTGCAAACGGTTTTGGTCGGTGATGACGGGGCACTTTATGGGATTGGTTACTACATCACAAGCAACGACAATGCGGGTGGCCCTCCGTTTGGTATTTCACTGGAACAATGGGTCAATGATCAGAACCTGAGCAAGTTTTTTTCTGTTTGGCTGGATGATCCTTCGTTGGCTAAAAAGCTCTCTGAAGGTTATGAGATTTTTGCGAACGAGCAAGGCTTGTTGGGTGGAGGCTGTACGAATGTTGTCGGTGTTACAAGTGCTTCGTCGTTGTGTCTGAATGGTGGGAATAATGGGGGTGGATTTATCTACTCTGGCTGGTCTTCTCAAGTTCCAGAAGGTGCAGATAATCGTCCCCAGGCTGGAGGTGGATCAAAGAATAGCGGGATTAGTTATTATTGGAATGGAAATAAATATTTTACCTATGGCGGTGGTTCTGGCAACCGAATCCAGGCATTTGGTGGGTGTAAGGTCAATGCTATTGATAAGCGTGTTCCAACAAATTCTTTAATACAAAACGGTATTTCTAATCTCTGTTCTTATGACGGAAATCAGGTTTCATCGACGGAGTATGCCCCCGTCTTTCAAGGGGGTGTTTTGGTGGCATCTGCGCAAGGAGTCAATTTAGAGCAAGACTTTTATGTGTCGTCTTTGGGTGGCACAATTGATAATGCTGGTTTTGATATTTCTTTTTCTGGTGATTTCTCAGATCACTTGCCTGATGCAACGTTGGGTGGATTGGTTTTTACAGGCTCAGGTGTCACAACGTTGTCTGGTGTGAATGATTTTGATGGTGATGTTGTCGTTGATGCTGGCGTGCTTGATGTGGCCCACAGGCATGGTTTGGGTTCTGCTATTGGCTCCACGACGGTGCGTTCGGATGCCCTGCTGAGGCTCTCTTTTAGTGGACTTCCTCCGCTTGGAGAGCAAAAGCGAGAGGTGAAGTTGTTGGAACCAGTGGTTCTTGAGGGTGGTCAGCTCGAGATAACCGGAAATTATATTGATTTAAAGGGTGGTCTTGTTCTTGAGGAGGATTCGGTCATCGATGTCCCCTCTTTTGGTAGTCAAGATGTTTTTATTCGGTCCGTTGTTTCCGGAAAGGGTGGCCTGATCAAAGAAGGTGAAGGTTATTTGAGGCTTGGTTCTTCCTCCCCTCAGGCTTATCTCGGTGCGACGACCGTGCGGCAGGGTGAACTCCGAATCGCTGAAGGCACGAGGCTTCCTGCGACGACTGATGTTCTGATTGATGCCGGAGCGCGTCTACGCCTGATGGGCCCAAATAATGAGATTCGCTCACTTCAGGGTGCAGGTGAGCTGATCCTTCAAAATGATTCTTCTGTGCTTCGTGTGAATCAATTAACACAAGCCTCTGAATTTTCGGGAGAGGTTTCAGGTCGTGGTGGTTTGACGAAGATTGGTGCCGGATCAATAACTCTTTCAGGTCGCAATACGTATGCCGGTAATACAACAATTTCTGAGGGTTTGTTAATTGCTGCTGAGCCCTGGTCTATTCCGTCAGAGTCCTTTACTCGTGTGGATGGAAGCGGCCAGCTCAATCTTCGAGAAATATCCAAGGAGACCTTTGATATCAATCGTTTGGAGATTGCGGATGGTGGAATTGTGTATGTTTCCCGTAAGCATCCGCTCGTTTCTAATAACATCACGCTTGCTGCAAATTCAAGCACGACTAGCTCAGAAGATGGTGCTGGAGGTGTTGTTACACGTCTGGACTTTGACGATCAATCACAAGCAGCGATTCAGATCCGTGCTGGAGGATCTTTTGATTATGTGAGCGGGAGCTTGTTGATTCAGGCAGAGGAAGATATTACAGAACCTTTAGGCGTTTGGTCGATCATCAGTGGTAAGGTCACGAATCCGGAAGAGCTTGCAGCTAACACATTTTTGGTTGTTAGCGGCGATTCGGAGGCTGTGTCGTTCAACGGTCTTGGGCCTCAGTCGTTGACGCCGATTAATGCTGTTTATGAAGGGTATTTAAAAGAGGGTTCGCTCGATTTGGTTGTGGAGGTGAAGTCTGATTCACAGGTTGATTGTGATCTTGACCCAAGTCAGCCGCAGTGTTCACAGCAGGAGGACCCTGTTAAACCACCCTTTTCTCCAGAGCCCAAGCCTGTTGATCCAGACCCTGAGCTCAAGCCCCTGCCTGGTTGTGAAGATGGTGATGATCTTTGCGACAACATTAGCGATATTCCTGGACAGAAAGATGACGCGACTGGCCGTGATGAAAAGAGCTCATCGGATGTGATTGATGCCTTGTTTGATGGATTAAGAAAGAAAGGCTTTTCCCTTCCGCTTGTCTTTGATTACGGCCAGCTAGCCCGACTGGTGGGGAGCGGTTTGCTGCCGCGCAATGTGGACGCTCCTGGTCGGAGCTTGTTTAACTACAATAATCTGTTGGTCGACACGGTTTTTGAGCGTTTACCGCTGCGCCAGTTCCAACCCGTGGAGGTGGCGGCGGTTGTGGAACAGGCGGATGTGCTTGTTGAGCCTGAGCCGGAATCTGTCGCTGAGTCGGTGAATGGCTTGACGAGTCAGCCAATGGTGCAAGGCGACGCGGTGGTTGAGGAATCGCTGGTGATGGAGGTGGAGGGTATTGGTTATCTGGAGGATCCATCGCTAACGGCGCAATATGCACGCCGAGACGGAGTGCGTGCTTGGTATCGCGCTTTTGGTGGTGACCTTGGTCCAACGACGACGTCTACGCTCTATGGCGATTACAACGCCAGTGCCAGCGGCATGGTGCTAGGGGCTGACGTGTCGATTGCATCGAATGTGCAGATCGGCGTGTTTGGTAACTATGGCGATGTCTCGCTTAATCAATACTCAGGGGAGACGGGTTCGGGTGCGTGGAATCCCTCCGGTTGGGGTGGCGGCATCACTGCCGATTGGTGGTCTGAGAATTTCTACGTGCAGGGCCTGATTTCGGCGTCAAGCTTCTCCGGGAGTCAGTCACGCAACATTATTTTTATCAATGAGCAGTTGGGCGATGAAACGGCTCGTGGTGATAAACACGTCACTAGTTATGCCTATGCGTTGCGATTGGGAGCACCGTTCCAGAGCGGCAGGGTGTTGCTTGAACCTCAGTTCACGGCGGCATGGACGCAGAACCTTGAGAGCGGATTCACCGAGAACGGAGCGAATCAGTTGAACCTGCGCTACAGCAGTCGCATGACCAACTTCCTGCAGACGGAACTTGGCATGAAGCTGGCGCTACCGATTAAGAGTGGCGAGCGCGCGGAATGGGTTCCCAACCTGCGTGTGGCCTGGCTGGGGGATTGGAAGCAGAACAATGAAGATCAGAGGATTGGCTATGCGTTTACTGACCAAATTGTTGAGTTGGCTTCTCTAGAAGACAACCAGAACGGACTGCTGATTGAAGGCGGGTTGGATTACACGATGGCAAACATCAACAGTGGCTCTTGGAAGCTGTATGTCCGTGGTGGTGCGGAGGTGTGGGGTGGAGAGAGAGGAACAGACTGGCGCGCTAGCGGGGGCATGACCTGGCAGTTCTGATCACGAGAAATCTCAAGATCAATCTCCCTGTGATTGGAACGTTTTTGGCTTGTGGCGGTTGCAAGAGATGTTTGTGTGATTAGGAACGCACACGTGCCCAATCAGCAGGCTGAATGAGGGGGAACAGGGCATCCTCCTGTTCCAGTTCATCCAGCCAGTTCTCCGGCAGTTCTTTGCGCCCTTCAATAGCCGCCATTAAGCGCCAGAAACGCTGGAGGTGTCGTTCGATGCGTTCCTTTGCCAGTTCCGTAGTGGTCCCTGCTCTCAGGATGAAGCTCCAGTCAGAAGACTGTGCCAAAAGGAGCTCTCGCCCCGCCTGATGCAGCAGGCGGAGATCCGATTCGCTGCCGACCCCACGGCTGGAGCGTTCCACCATCGCTTGGCCAGCCCGGCTCCATTCAGGAATGATCCAGGCATTGGTTTCATTAAGCCAGTAATCATGAAAGCCTCCGCGTCCCCAACTGGAGGGGCATGGATTGCAGAGCTGCAGGTTGGGTTGTGCACTCAGCACGCTGCGAAGACTGGTGAAACGAATGCCTTCACTAGGGCCTTGCCGAAAGAGCTCTGCTAGGAAGCGTGGACCTTCGAACCACCAATGGCCAAATAGTTCCGCGTCAAACGGTGCCACCAGCAAAGGTTCGATAGCCATGCCTGCCTGCAGGCGGTCGAGTTGTTGTCGCCGTCCTTGCAGGAAATGTTGGGCATGGTCGCTGGCGCGCTCCATAGCCCGGTCGGGTTGGTAAGGCTGTTTGCCATCAAGGCCACCGCTGGGGTCACTGACGCGATGCAGCTTCAGGCCAAGAGGTCTGCCAGTGGGGAGTCCTTCGGCAGCAATGGTTTCAGCTGGTAGATCCCAGCCAAGATCGCGGTGGAATTCCCGATACCAGGGATCGCCTGGATAGCCATCCTTGGCAGACCACACCGGCAGCGTGGCATCGCTGTCGCGGCCAAAGAACGCCACCCCTTGGCGGCTCACGATGGGCGCATAGACCCCGTAGCGCGGTCGCGGTTCAGCATGGAGAAGGCCATGGCCGTCCAGCACGGCATAGCGCAGTCCTGCATCCCGCATCCAGCGGTCAAGGCCTTCGTAGTAAGCGCATTCCGGCAGCCAGATTCCCAGTGGGCGTTCACCCAAAAGGCGGTGATGTTCTCGCACTGCCGTGCGCAACTGCGCGCGCACAGCCTCCGGGTGTTCGCGCAGAAGAGGCAGGTAGCCATGGGTCGCTCCGCAGGTGAGCAGATCCAGCACTCCTTGACGCTGAAGGGCTGCGAAGCGGCCGATGAGATCTCCTTCGCACTGATGCCAGGAATGCAGATGGCGGTGGAAGCTCTCGCCCAGATGCTCTGCAGCGATCTTGCGATTGTTTGGAGCCTGTTTCAGCAGGCTGAGGCGAGCTTCAATCCAGGTGGGAAATCGCTGCTGCAGCGTTCGATCCGACAGCAACGACAGCAGCGTGGGCGACACTCCCATGGTGAGCTCGGGAGCCTGTTGCGGATCGGCTGCCGCTGTTTCCAGGGTTTCCAGGAGTGGCAGGTAGCACTCGATCAGTGCCTGGAAGAACCAATCCTCTTCAAGGGAATGGGCTGCCGCTGCCCGGACATAGGGGAGGTGTGCGTGCAGAACAAGAGCGAGTGCCCCGGGTGCCACATTCCCGTCCCATCAATCGTGTGAATGTACCGGGATTCCACGCGTGTGCCGCAGGAATGGACACTCTCACTCGCTTAGACTGCTCTAACTCATAGTCATTCCGACTAAATCGCGTCGAGGCTTTTGCCATGGCCCACGATCCAGGCCGCGTTCTGATCTTCGACACCACCCTGAGGGATGGTGAGCAATCTCCTGGAGCCAGCCTCAATCTCGAGGAAAAGCTGGCGATCGCTCAGCAGTTGGCTCGGCTCGGTGTGGATGTGATTGAGGCTGGGTTTCCCTTCGCCAGTCCCGGTGATTTTGCTGCTGTGCAGCGGATCGCCCAGCAGGTGGGTGGTGAAAGTGGACCAGTGATCTGCGGACTGGCCAGGGCGTCCCGCGGTGACATCAAAGCCTGTGCTGATGCTGTAGCGCCTGCGCCTCGGCGACGGATCCACACCTTTATCGCCACCAGCGATATTCATCTGGAGCACAAACTCCGCAAAAGCAGGAAGGAAGTGCTCGCCATCGTTCCCGACATGGTGGCCTACGCCCGCTCGCTGGTGGATGACGTCGAGTTTTCCTGTGAGGACGCCGGTCGCAGTGACCCTGAGTTTCTCTATGAAGTGATTGAGGCTGCCATTGCAGCTGGTGCTAGCACCATCAACATCCCCGACACGGTCGGGTACACAACCCCGAGTGAATTCGGTGCGCTCATTGCTGGAATCGATCAACATGTTCCGAACATCGCTGATGCGGTGCTGTCTGTTCATGGGCACAACGATCTCGGTCTGGCTGTGGCCAACTTCCTCGAGGCTGTGAAAAACGGAGCACGTCAGCTCGAATGCACAATCAATGGCATCGGTGAACGGGCGGGAAATGCGGCTCTAGAAGAGCTGGTGATGGCACTTCATGTGCGTCGCCGCTACTTCAATCCTTTCTTTGGACGTCAAGACGATTCACCGACGCCACTCACGGCGGTTCGCACCGAAGAAATCACCAAGACCTCCCGTCTGGTGTCCAATCTCACCGGCATGGTGGTGCAGCCCAACAAGGCGATCGTTGGTGCCAATGCCTTTGCGCATGAATCCGGTATCCATCAAGACGGCGTTCTCAAAAACCGCCTCACCTACGAGATCGTTGACGCACGCACTGTCGGTTTGACCGACAACCGGATCTCCCTCGGCAAACTCAGTGGTCGCAGTGCCGTGCGTGCCCGTTTAGAGGAGCTGGGTTACAACCTCAGCCGGGAGGATCTCGATGATGCTTTCGCGCGATTCAAAGACCTGGCCGATCGCAAGCGAGAAATCACCGACCGTGACCTTGAAGCAATCGTGAGCGAGCAGGTGCAGCAGCCGGAAGCCCGCTACCAGCTCAAGCTTGTGCAGGTCAGCTGCGGGAGCAGCCTCAGTCCAACCGCCACTGTGACCCTTGCGGATGAAGACGGTGAAGAGCAGACCATGGCCTCGATCGGCACAGGCCCGGTGGATGCGGTTTGTCGCGCTCTGAATGCCTTGGCTGGAGAGCCCAATGAACTGGTTGAGTTTTCGGTCAAGTCCGTGACTGAAGGCATTGATGCCATGGGTGAGGTCACCATCCGATTGCGACGTGATGGTGAGCTCTATTCCGGTCATTCAGCCGATACGGATGTGGTGGTGGCTGCTGCTCAGGCCTTTGTGAACGCGCTAAATCGTCTTGTCGCTGCGGTTGCTCAGCCAGTGCTGCATCCCCAAAGAGATGCAGCACCTCTGGATTCGAGCCCAACACGATGAGTTGATGCAGGCGTCCCAAGGCCGTGCCGGCAGTCGTTCCGGTGCAATTCTCCAGCTCCTGGCTTTAATTCTCTTGGCGCTGGCTGTGCTGGTGCCCCTGCTCTGGTTGGTGAGCACCTCCCTAAAAGGACCGGCGGAAGACATCTTTACGAGTCCTCCGGCTCTGCTGCCTGCTCAGCCAAGTTTGGAAGCTTATGGCCGTCTGTTTCAGGACAATCCACTCGGTCGTTATCTGCTCAACAGCACGATCGTGAGCTTGGTGGCCGTTGCGGCCAATCTTCTGTTTTGTTCATTGGCGGCCTATCCCCTCGCTCGGATGCGCTTCGCCGGTCGTGGTCTGGTGCTCGGACTAGTGGTCGCCACGATTCTGATTCCATTCCAGGTGGTGATGATCCCGCTCTATCTGCTCATGGTGCAGTTGGGACTGCGCAACACCTTGATGGCCCTGGTGATTCCGCAGGCCGCTACTGCCTTTGGGCTCTATCTGTTGCGCCAGAGTTTCCTCGGAGTGCCTGTGGAGCTCGAGGAGGCAGCCCGCATGGACGGTTGCAGCAAGCTCGGGGAGTGGTGGAACGTGATGATTCCTGCCGCCAGAGCCGACCTCATTACCTTGGCAATGTTTGTCTTTATCGGCACCTGGAGTGATTTCCTCTGGCCGTTGGTGATCCTTGATGATCCAAAGTTGTTCACGTTGCCCCTGGGGCTTCAGCAGCTGGCCAGTAGCTTTTCTCTCGATTGGCGCATCGTTGCGGCCGGATCGGTGGTGTCGATTCTTCCCGTGCTGCTGTTATTTATTCTCCTCCAGCGTTTCATTCTTCCCAGTGCCAGCGGTGATGCCGTCAAGGGGTAATGGTTGGCGCAGGCGGAGCTTGCAGAGTTTCAGGTTTCATGATCGGCCCCTGGTTTAGCCGCTCTATAAGCATCTGTTCACGCTCTCGCGATCCACTTCGCCAGTTTTCAAGATCAATGATCTGCCCTTGAATTCGTCGTTGACGTGATTGCAGAGCTCCCAGTTGTTGTTCGATGAGCTCTTGACTGGTTTGTTGCTCGTCTCGGTCAAACCCTTCAACCGCTTCGACCCGTTTCACGAGCTCTTGTAGCACCAAATTCTGGCGTTGAACGGCTTGCCAGAGAACCAAAAACAGAACAATTAGTAGCGGGAATCCCGCGGCGGTAAGGATGAGCCAGAAGCGTTGACGCATAGGAGATTCGGCGCTCAGTTGCAACCTTGAACGGAAATTCGGTAGCTGAATCCGGTTGAATTCGGATCACTGCCAGCGCCGATTTTGAAGTTCACCTGATTCACCTGCTTGCCTCGGGGCACGGTAAATGGCCCAAACATCTTGCCGGTACCGATGGGTGGGGTGAGCGATTCTTTGACCACGCGTAAGTTGCTGCCGTCGGTGAATTTGAGGAAGGCTTCCACGGGATAGGTTCCGCTCGCGGTTGAATCTGCGGTGAAGAACAGCTTGTAGCTCGTGTAGGGGCCGTTCACCGCGAAGTCGGTGTTCCAGTTGGTGTGGCCGATGAGTTTGGCTTTGCCCACGCGCTTTTTGACGATGTCACTGTTGCCGTCTCCACCGACGGGTGGCAGAAAGCTGCAGGCTGCATGCATGGCTGACCAGCCAGCATCGATGCTGATCAGGCTGGCTCCAAGACTCAGTGCGACAGCGGTCAACCGTGGTGGGGCCATGGGTATTTGCGGCACTTTCTCGAGGTCTAGCAATGGTCTGATGAAATGAGTTCTTTGCGCGTGAGGCTGCCGCCCATGTCTCTTCAGGATCTTGATGCCCTCTTGCAGCGGCGAAATGATGAGCCCGAACTGGCGCAACGTCTGGCAGAACCTCTTTCGTTGGAGACCTTGATCGTCCTCGGGCGCGAGCGTGGTCTTGTGATCACCGAAGAGGATGTTTTCCTGGCGCAGCAGCGAGAAGAATCGTCGGTTCCGTCGTCCGAATTGCAGCGACGCATGGCTGATGACTCCAGACGCTTGCGTCATTTCATCCAGGGCTGATGACCAACGGATGGCCCTTCGCACCAAGAGTTTGTCAGCATTTCCTGACGAAAATGTCTGGAAGGGGCGCACACGCCTACTAACAAGTTGGCAGTTTCAATTTCATGGCGACTTTCACCATCACCCTTGAAGGCGGTAAAGATTTTTCCTGTGCGGATGATCAGTACATCCTGGATGCCGCAGAAGAGCAAGGAATCGACCTGCCTTACTCCTGCCGGGCTGGTGCTTGCAGCACTTGTGCAGGCAAAGTCACGGCTGGAAGTGTTGATCAGACTGATCAAAGCTTCCTTGATGATGAACAGATGGGCAATGGTTTTGCCTTGCTGTGTGTGAGCTATCCGATGTCAGATTGCACCATTAAGACCGAAGTTGAAGACGAGCTTTAAGCGCCCTAAGGGTGTTGATGACGAGGTCCTCAAATCATCTTCACCACATCGGGCGTTTGACCAAACACTTCGCCGATCCAGATCGCATGGGTCACAGCGCCGTCATGGGTGTGGAATCCCCAGGCCAATTCGGGGCTGCTGCTTCGTTCAATTTTCTGGCTCTCTTCGTTGAGACGCAAGTAGTCACCACTGGCCTCATGGCGGAGGACATAGCGCTCAAGGCGTTGAGTTCTCATTGTGATGTCGACGCGTCCTGATCAATCCCTAGCCAGGTCTTCGTGGCAGGTGAGATCCACTTCAACTTTTTGTGGGTTTTTCTTTAATCGATTGATTATCGGTTTCTTGATAACGGGTGCTCCGAACCCAGATCAGGGGCGTGGAGAGCGTGATTCTCACCTGGTAGCCACTGTTGCGAAACCAGCGCTGCTCGCTTGGCGTCATCAGCGTTGGTTGGCATTGCCACCTGTTGCTTAGGTAAGTCTCGATCAGGTCGTGGTCAGGGGGAGAGTCTTGTTGCCAGTGGACGAGCGCCAGCTCCTTGGTCTCAGAGGTGAGGGTTGCGATGCGTCCGTTGGGGCCTGCTTCAAGATCCGTGTCGATCTGTTCGCGCAGGTTTTCTCGGGCCACGAATAGGCGGAGTGGGCTTTCGGTGTCTCGCCCCTCCAGGCAGTACTTGTCGAGATACAGCTTCCTGGCACGGGTGAACAGAGGGGCTGGAGCTCGATTCAGGAGTGCCTCATAGGCGTCGGCGAGGACTTGGCTGGGCATCGCGAGAAGAAGGCTCGGTTCAGCATCCGGGATGGCGGGTTTGCTGGCGCCATGGAACACTGTAGACAGATGCAGAAGTGGTCCCATGCTCGAGCCCGGTCGCCCGATGTACAGGCTCGTGGCGCTGGACGGAACACCTCACCCCGTGCTGGACGCTCCCTATGAGTCGATTGCTGCGGCTGAAGCGGCCGCTAGTCGCTGGTGTGCCGGGCAGGGGCGATCTCTCTCTGTTTGTGAGCGTGGTATTGCGCTTGAGGTGCAAACTCGTTGTGGCGAATGGCGCACGCTCGGATATCCCATTGCTTGTCTGACGTGAATGTCTGCGTTTGACGGGATTGTCTCAGTGCGGCTTTGCGTGGCTTCGTTCGGATCGCCTTGCGTCCTCCCGAGCTCCGATCAAGCATGGTCTGGTGTGACTGCAGTGAGCCATGAAGGTGAGTGTTGATCTTTGTCTGGTTCCACTTGGTGTAGGCGTTTCTCTGGCCCCGTTCGTGGCTCTTTGTCAGGAGGTGATTGAGGCCTCGGGGCTGGAGTATCAACTGGGCCCGGACGGAACGGCAATCGAGGGCGATTGGGATGACGTGTTCGCCTGCGTCAAGGCTTGCCATGAGCGTCTCCATGCCGAGGGCGTACCCCGTTTGCATGCTTCGCTGCGGGTGAATACTCGGGTTGATCGCGACCAGTCATTTCGCAACAAAGTCGAAAGCGTGCGTCGATTGGTTCCATGAATTTGACGGCAAGGGATGCCATTTCTGTCCAGCGCGTCTTGAATGAGACCAGGGATTGGATGCTTTGTTTTGCTGGGTCTTCGTTCGTCAGGTCGGGTGCATGCCGCGATGGCGCTCGTTCTGGCGTTGTTGGCTCCTCTGCATCCAGGGCTTGCTAGGGCAGACACGTGGGATCGCATCGGCCGCTACGCCGCACTGATTCGTCGCGCAGGCACCGAGACGATGGTGGCCAAGGATTGTCCAGACATGCTGCTCGGGGCTTTTCATGCTCCTCGCAATGCCCTGCTTCTTTGTGCCAACAATCTCGAGGACGATCCGCGGCAGGTTTGGGTCGTGCTGGCCCATGAGTCAGCCCATGTGATGCAGCACTGCCATGGTGCGTCCCTCCTGGCCGACCATCAGGTTGGCGATGCTTTGGCAAGGATCGAATCTCAGTCCAGGTCGTCGTTCAAGGAGCTGCGTCTCTATCACCAATCTCAGCAGCGTGATGAGATTGAGGCCCGCTTGGTGCAGGGCATGCCCCCTGAAGAAGTGGAGGCGTTGTTCCGAAGTTTTTGTGCTGACGAGCTGCATGGTGGCGCTCCGACCTCATCCCCGGCATCCCCAATGAACTCGCCTTGATGAATGCCATGAAGGAGGAACCCATCACCCCCGGAGCTGGTCCGACTCTCGATGCGGAAGGCCGTCTGACCTACATCGGTGAGGATGGCCAGCGCTATGTCGTTCTGGATGCTCTCGAAGTGGATCAAGAGACATCCAGTCGCGTGGCCGATGCGTTGCGCGACGCGGGGTTGCTGTTGGATCAGATTGAGAGCCTCGCTCAACGCTGGATGGATCAGGTCTCCGCTGAGTCGCTGAGTCGCGATGACGCTCTCGATCTGCTTCTGGCAACTCTTGAAACCTTCCTTGAGGATGAAGCCGCTTCGGCGGAAGGGGGCTGATCGATTAATCCAGCAGACCGTACGGTGATCAGATCCGTACTCGCTTTCTATGGGCCCCAGGTTGCGCGGTTACTGGTTCATGACCTGGCTCGGTCTAGTGGCCAATCTCTTGGCGCTTCCTGCAATCGGTGTGCTGGCCTTTCGTCCTGATGGCTCGGCAGGCTTTCAGGCCACCAACATCAGTCTTGCCTTCTCTCTGGCTTGGCCGGCCACAATCGTCGGCATCGTGGCCTGTGCTGGTCTGCTGGCTCAGCGTGGCTGGGGTGTGATTCTTGCCATCGTTGCAATCTCGATGAGTCTTGCGGGCGCACTCCCCTACGGCATCGTTCGCCTGGCCCTAGGGGCGCAGCCCTCTATTGGTGTGTGGTCCGTACTGCTGGCCGTGCTCCACGTGCTTGCATTGATTTACTGGTGCCGTTCCGAGCACAGACGGGGCGGCCGGCTCTGATGTCTGGGTTATCCGGCGACGCGCTGGTGCTTGAGCACCCACGCTTTCTTGTTGTTCATAAGCCTGCCGGCCTGCTCAGTCAGCCAGGACTCGGTGACCATCAGCAGGATTCGCTGATCACGCGGCTCCGCCTTAGGTGCCAGCAGCTGCGCCTGGTGCACCGACTGGATCGCGACACGTCAGGGCTGGTTGTGGTGGCCCGCGATCAAGGCAGCCTGCGTGATCTCAGTGCTCTTTTTGCAGCTCGCCGGGTACAGAAGCTGTATCTGGCCGATGTGGTTGGCACAGTTCCCATGCGGCGGGGCTGCCAAGACCAACCCCTGGCCCGGCTTGAGCGTCATCCTCCCCGCTATGGCCCCCACCCTGATGGCAAACCTTGCCGCACGCTTTGGCGACAGCAAGCACGCTTGCCTGGAACAACACGCCTATGGCTTCGTCCGCTCACAGGTCGTTCTCATCAGTTGCGGGCGCATCTGGCTGCGATGGGGACGCCGATTGTTGGCGATCCCATCTATGGCGTGTTTGATGGCGGCGGGACGATGCACTTGCATGCCCTGGCTTTGAGTTTCCCGAATCCTTACGCGCAGGGACGTGTGCGGGTTAGGGCGCATTACCCCGGCTGGGCTCAGGCCGAGAACCTGCGCTTGGCGGGAATCGGATAAGGAATGCGGCGGTGACGCATCCGTCGCCACACACGCACAAACGAATGCATGACCAGTTCCAGTTCAGCTCGGCTGAGACTGCTCTGGGTGAGCTGACCATCGCTGATTCGAGCTTCAACGATTCGCCTAACCGTGTTCTTGGCTTCTTGCTCACTCGTGTTGGGTGGCAGTGAACGCAGAGCTGCCTCACAACCATCCGCCAGCATCATGATTCCCGTTTCTTTGGAACGAGGTGTCGGCCCGTGATAGCGGAACCGTGCTTCAGAAACGTTGGGATCCTTTTCTTTCGCCTGGTGCAGGAAGTAGCCCATTCGCAGTGTTCCTTGATGTTCGGGAATGAAGTCGGCGATCGGGCGAGGCAGCCGGTGGCGTCGTGCCAGTTTGAGACCCTCGTCCACATGGGCCTGCAAGACGCCGGCGCTAGCCAGAGGATCGTTCAGTCGGGTGTGGGGGTTCTCCCCAGTGGTCTGGTTCTCGATGAACCAGTCGGGGGCATGCAATTTGCCTACATCGTGATAAAGCGAGCCTGTACGGATGAGATCAACATCGGCTCCGATGGCGCGGGCTCCCTCTTCGGCCAGTCCGCAGATCATCAGGGTGTGCTCGAACGTGCCAGGGGCTTCTGAAGAGAGCCGCCGGAGCAGCGGTCGCTCTTGGTCGGCGAGCTCCATCAGCCTTGCTCGGGTCAGCAGTCCAAAGGAGCTCTCAAGCAAGGGGATGACCAAGATGGCCAGCATCATCATCAGCCCGAGCAGCAGCGCTTCAGGTGCTCGATCGCCGGCATTCGGGAGCAGTGGAATCCAGGCTCCATTCAGGGACAATCCCCCTTGAGATGGCAGCAACAGTTCGGCTAGCCAAGCTCCGATGGGCAACAGCACCGCCAGTTGAAGCAGCTGAGCACGGCTGCGCAGTCGGCCAGCCTGAATGGCAGCAACGGTGGCTGTCGCGGCAGCGATCAACAGCCTCCCCTCCCCCAGTCCTGTAACAGGTGTGGGCCAGAGCAGGCTGGCCATCGCCATCCAGGCCAGAGCGCTCGTGGTCCCTAAGCCCTGTGCCAACAGCACTGTGGGAGGCACGATCACGGCGAGAGGGCTGACGGAGGCTCCAAACCACAACTTGCAGGTTTGGCAGAGCAGGAGCAATCCAAGAGCCAGCAAACCGTGGGGCGCTTCCAGGCATGGACGCTCCCTGCGCATCACCAGCAGCAGCACACCGCAGCCTGCGAGCGCTTCTGTGAAATGGATGATCCACAGCCCTAGCTTGGGCCGTCGATTGACCATGCCGAAGAAATCCAGCACGTCGTAGGCCTGCGAGCTGATCGGCTCCCCCTTGCGGGTGATCACATCACCCTTGCTCACTTCAATAGTGGGGATTCCCTGTTTTGTGATGAGTTCTTCGATCAGCCTCTGGCTGCGCAGGGGATCGGTTTGCAGGTTGCTCGCGCCTTGAAGTGTTGTGGTGAGCACCTTGCTGCCCAGATTGCGCGCTGCCGGTGCCTTCATGGCATCCAGCCCTTTGAGCTGGAGTGCAGTGGACTGCTGCAGTTGTTCCAGGGCCAGGTTGTTGACCAGTCCCTGGCTGAGCATGCGCTCGAGGGCCCGGCGCAGTGCCATGTCCCATTGGCGAGCTTGCTCAGGGGAGCGTTGTTCCAGCCATTGCTGTTCGTCGGCCGACAAATTCACAGGCCCGATGCGCTCAGCCTCTGCGCTGTTGGCGACGCGTTCCAGTTCGTTGAGATACCGCTCCAGCCGCATGCGGATCTGTTGGTTCTCGCTGGGATTCAGCACCTGCACGAATGTGCTGGATCCAAGGCTTGAGCGGCGTTGTTCCAGTGCTTCGCTGTCCACCACTAGCGCTTCCTTCGGCGCTTCTGCATCGAATGGAGCGGTCAGTCCTGGTCTGAGATCCGGTTCCACCAGCCATGGCCAGCTCGACACCAGTGCCACCAGAATGCACAGAATCAGCAGTGCGCCTTTCTGCAAACGGTTCCAGCGCAGCACTGGACGACGTGGCGATTCACTCCTGAGCCAGGATCTCCAAAGCCGTGACAGGCGGTGCGAGCGCAAATCCACGGTCAGCATCCAAACCAAACGCTAGCTCTGCCGGAGCGGCATGCTGGATTCAAAGACATGAGACGGCAATGGCCCTCAGATTGGATGGCAAGGCGCTGGCCAAGGAGCTCGAACAGCGCTTGCAGGTGCTGATCCAATCGGCATGCAGCGCAGCGGGGCGCCCACCTGGATTGGCCGTCTTGCGTGTGGGGGACGATCCCGCCAGTGCTGTCTATGTCGCCAACAAGGAAAAGGCCTGTGCCCGCATCGGTGTGGAGAGCTTCGGCTCCCATCTGCCAGCTGATGCATCTGCCGCTCAGGTGTTGCAGGCCATCCACGCCCTCAATGCCGATGAGCGCGTGGACGGCATCCTTCTGCAACTTCCCCTGCCTGAGGGGTTGGATGAAGCCCCATTGCTTGCGGCCATTGATCCGGAGAAGGATGCTGACGGATTACACACCCTGAATCTCGGCCGACTGCTGAAGGGCGAACCTGGGCCTCGAAGTTGCACCCCTGCCGGTGTGATGGCGATGTTGCGCAGTCAGGGAATTGAACCATCCGGAAAGCGGGCTGTGGTGGTCGGGCGAAGCATCCTGGTTGGCCAGCCGATGGCGCTGATGCTGCAAGCCGCCAATGCCACGGTCACGGTGGCGCATTCACGCACCCGCGATTTAGCCGCTGTGACCCGTCAGGCCGAGATCCTGGTCGTGGCCGCCGGTCGTCCTGAAATGCTGGGAGCTGATCATGTGAGTCCGGGCAGTGTGGTGGTGGATGTCGGAATCCACCGCAAACCGGAGGGTGGGCTGTGCGGTGATGTGAAAGCTGCCGAACTGGAGCCGATTGCGGCGGCGCTTTCCCCCGTGCCAGGAGGTGTTGGGCCCATGACGGTCACCATGCTCCTCGTGAACACGGTGGTGGCTTGGTGCCGGCGTCACCAGATCGATCACGATCTTGCCGATCTGATCGTGTGATGGTCCTGAGATGGCCATTGGCCTGACAGAATTCCGCCAGAATTGCGCTCCCCATGACCGCAACGGCGACCAGTCCTGAGGGTGTTCCGCCGTCGGGTGAGCCCAAGCCCAGTTTCGATTTCAACGCCTATCTCTGCAGTGCCCGAGAACGGGTGGAAGCTGCTTTGGATGCCTCGATGGGACCTGAGCGGCCGGAATCCCTGCGGGAATCCATGCGCTATTCCTTGCTAGCCGGCGGTAAACGGTTGCGGCCGATCCTTTGTCTCGCTGCCTGTGAGTTGGTGGGTGGTGACGTGGAACTTGCCATGCCTACAGCTGTGGCTCTGGAAATGATCCACACCATGTCGCTGATCCACGACGATCTGCCGGCGATGGACAACGATGATCTCCGGCGCGGCCGTCCGACCAATCACAAGGTCTATGGCGATGCCATGGCGATCTTGGCCGGCGATGCTCTCCTGAGTCGCGCCTTCGAGATGGTGGCGGTTCGTAGTAAAGGCGTGTCTCCTGATCGGTTGGTCAAGGTGGTGGGGGAGTTGGCGCTGGTGTCTGGTGCTCCCGGTCTGGTGGGCGGCCAGGTGGTGGATCTTGAGAGTGAAGGCAAGCAAGTCGATTTGGAAACGCTGGAATACATCCATCTCCACAAGACTGCAGCGCTGCTCCGAGCCTGTGTGGTCACCGGTGCGCTGATCGGCGGTGCCGATGACCACCAGGTGTCGGCCATGCGCACCTATGCCAATGGCATCGGACTGGCGTTCCAGATCATTGACGACATCTTGGATGTGACGGCAAGCAGCGAAGTGCTTGGCAAGACCGCCGGAAAAGATCTGGTCGCAGACAAAACCACCTATCCGAAGTTGCTCGGTTTGGAATCATCCCGATCGCGCGCTCTCGAATTGGTAGCTGAGGCCAAGTCGGCACTCAATCCCTGGAAAAATAAAGCCCTACCCCTGCTGGCCTTGGCTGATTACGTCGCCAGCCGAGACCGTTGATCATGACGGTCATGACTGTGCCCATGTCTCTGCAAATCTTCGATAACGCGGTTTTGGCATGGGGCCTTGCGGCTTGTGGGCTGGCTCAGCTCTCCAAATTGGTGATTGAACTGGTGCTGCATCGCCGTTGGCGGCCTGCGGTGCTGATTGAAACTGGCGGAATGCCCTCCAGTCACTCGGCGCTTGTGACCGGTACAGCGACGGCTGTCGGTTGGCAGGAAGGTTTTAATTCGCCAGCGTTTGCTTTGGCCGCCACCGTGGCATTCGTTGTGATGTACGACGCCAGCGGTGTTCGGCGGGCCGCCGGTTTTACGGCAGAACGGGTGAATGCTCTGCCCGATGCCGTGTGGGAAACCATTCCTGAGAAACCTCTCAAGGAACGGCTGGGGCATTCCCGCATCGAAGTGCTAGTGGGCAGCCTGATGGGTCCAGCGATCGCATTAATCGGTCTGAAGTTTGTGGGCTCTCCACTTCAGTTGGCGCAAACCATTGCTGACGTCCTGGGGTGACATCGTCTTCCCACGCAGACCTGCGCCTTACGGAGGATCAGACCCAAGCTGCATCAGCCTTTTCTGACTGGCTGCAGCAGAAGGATCCAGGTCTGCCCTTCGTGCTGAGCGGTTTTGCGGGAAGCGGCAAGACCTTTCTCTCCATGCGCCTCCTGCGTGAGGTAGAGGCGACTGGTCTGTGCTGGACCGTTGTGGCGCCCACCCACAAGGCCGTCGGGGTGTTGCGACAGGCGTTGACACTTGAGGGCCTTCATCCCACTTGGTATCCCTCCACCATCCACCGCTTGTTGCGCCTGAAGCTCAAACGCCAAGGGGACCGAGAGCTCTGTGAAGCCACCGAGCAGACCGCGGGTGCCTTGGAACATTTGGGTTTGGTGCTGATCGATGAGGCCTCGATGGTCGACAGCTCGCTCTTGTCGATTGCCTTGCAATGCGCCCATCCCTTCAAGACGCGTTTGGTGTTTGTGGGTGATCCGGCCCAGTTGCCGCCTGTGGGTGAGAGCGAAAGCCCCGTGTTTGCCATGAACCGTGCCGTCACCGCCTGTCTGCGCCAGGTCGTGCGGCATCAGGGGCCCGTGCTGCAGCTAGCCAGTTGCCTGCGCGATGGGCAGCTGCCCTGTGAAGTGCCGCCCATCATGCCGCCTGTGCGCACCGAGCTTGGCCAGGTGGGGGTGTTGAACCGCAACGACTGGCTGGAGCGGGCCAAAGAAGGACTTCGTCAGGCCGCGGCCTGCGATAACCCCGATGCAGCCAGGATTCTTTGCTTCACGAATCGCCGTCTGGAGGCGCTTGTTCCCCATGCTCGCCGGGCGATTCATGGAGAGATGGCAGATCAGATGGCTGTGTTGCCAGGCGAAGTGTTGATCACCCGCACGGCGGTGATGGCACCTGCTTCACGGGATGGCGGTGAAACGGGGGAGGAGCCGGATCTGGTGCTCGGCTCTAACCGCGAGGTGGTGGTTGAAGACGTGTCTCCTGAACGCTGTGACTTGGCCGAGTTCGGTGTTGCTGGAGACACTCAGCTGTCGCTGGCTGGCCTTGGCGCCCCTGTGATCGAAACCCTCAATGCCCGTGTGCGCAGCGGGGAATTGGAGCTGAATCTGCGCCTGCAGCCACCATCTGGCAGCCAGGCACGGCAGCAGTTGGATGCCCTGATGAAGCGTCTGGCTCAGGAGGCGAGGGAGGCCGGCAAGCGCGGTGGCCGGCCGTTGTGGCGTCGCTATTTCCTGGTCAGAGATGCTTTCGCTTCGTTGGGACCTGCGGCTGTGCTCACGGTGCATCGCAGCCAGGGCAGCAGTTTCGGGCAGGTTTTCGTGTCGGATGACGTGTTCTGGCCGCAGGATCAGGCCTTGAGGCGGCAATTGGTTTATGTCGCGGTGAGTCGTGCCAGAGAGGGGGTCTGGATGGCAGGTCGTTCTCCCTCAGCGGAGATGGCTGAGCGTTGGACAACGGCACTCAAGTCAGCGTGAGGCCGCTCACGCCTTGCCATCCCAGGTAGAGGCCGAGGCCAAGGCTGACGCCGCCCACCACCAACCCACCGCGTGCAAAAAGGACGGCTTTGCCCTTCTCCAGCAGTGGGATCACCTTGTCGCGACCGATGACCACGGCGATCAGGGGAGCCAGCAGGAACAGACTGGCGCCAAGCGTGAACGCGATCAGACCCACCACCTCCTGCCAGGTAGGCAGTTGGGCGGACAGAACCACACCGGCTGATTTCGCGAATAGCACCAGATCGTCGGGGCTCACCACCTCACCAACGGATCCCAGCAGCAGGAGCAATGGCAGCGGCATGGCCACGAAACGGTCAATGCCCTTGGTCCAGGCAGGTGGCTCACTGCCTTCGGTGGCTGATTTGATCAATTCCCGCCCGCCAACGGCGACCAAGGCCCCACCCGCCAGAAGATCGAGCCCCGTGCGGTGATGGGAGCCGTGGCTCATGTCCAGCACAAGGGTATGCCCGACGGTCACGAGAAGCGTTGCTGCTGCAAGGGTGGTGATGACCCAGCCGGCCACGAACCAACCTCCTCTTTTGACGGGTTGGGGGCCCAGCAACAGCAGCAGCAGAACGGCAATGTGGATTGGCGAGAGGCCAATGCCGGTGCCGTAAGCCAGCAATTCAGCCCAAAGGGTGGTGTCGCTCATCAGAACCGACGATCGGCGGGTGGATTGCAGCGCACGATCGCATGTTTTTCTCTCTTAATTAGCGAGCACCTAAATCCTTCCAGCCCGTTTTCTCTAAGCCCCTGCAGCTGATGACTGGTGCTGATGTTTCAGCTTCGGATCTCAAACCAGTCATCACCGGTGATTGGAATCTGGGATGGCCTCACCAATCGAACCCGCGCACTGCTGGAGCCCTGCTCACACCAAAGCCGCATTTCGTTGAGCGGAAGCGATTCGCCCTCCACCTGAACTTCCACACGTCCATCGGAGAGATTCCGCACCCAGCCGCTCAGGCCTAGCTCCATGGCTCGTCTTCGGCACGCCTGCCTGAAGCCCACTCCCTGAACGTGTCCTTCCACCAAAAAACGCCAACGCTCCAGCAATCTTGTCGATCGTTGGCGATTGCTTCGGCTTACCCAACGGCGTTGTTCGGCATCGCTGCGGACGCGAGCGCGCCGCGCCATCGGCATGAGATCGTCGAGGATCCTGCCCAGTGGAGGTGGATCCAGCTTGCGTGGAGGTTGGGTCTGTTCCATCCCTCGGCTCTTCGCTTGATCTTCCAACCTTCAACCTGCCACAGCGGACCGTTTTTGCCCATCGGTGCTTCGGCCTCTTGGTTCAAGTTCCAGCGATGAAACTCATGGCCTCTGAGGCGCTCGCCTGGGCGCATCAGCAGGGTGTCGCTTGTTACCTCAAGCGTGCGGTACCCCACTTGCAGTCGTCCTCTCCTGGCCTCAAAAGGCAGCAATCCCGCCATCGGGTGCTCTCTGCCATCAGGATCGGCCAGCGCCTTGCCAAGCATCAACATCCCGCCGCATTCGGCATAGATCGGTTTCGTTTGGATCCAGTCATGGAGGGCTGAGAAGCTTCGCTTGCAGGCGCTGAGACGGGCAGCATGCAACTCGGGGAAGCCTCCTGGCAGCACGAGCCCCTTTGCTTCTTTAGGCGGTGGAACATCTGCCAGTGGGCTCCAGGGGAGCACTGGCATGTTGAGGGCTTCAAGGCACTCCTGCATTTCTGGATAACGGAAGTGGAAGGCCTCGTCCTGGGCAACGGCCACGGGCAACTCAGCCAGTGATTTTTCGGTCGTGAGGACCGGGCTGAGTGCGGTCTGAATAGGGTCCGGACCGGGAGGGGGCGCTTTGAGAAGGATGTGAAACTCGCTCATCGCAAGATGCTTCTCGGCGAGGTCGGCCCAGCGGTCGAGCCGTGGCTTGAGATGGCGGAGTTCATGGGCCGGTGCCAGGCCAAGGTGGCGACTGGGCAGATCCAGGCTGGTGTCGTTTGGTAAGCACCCCAGGCAGCGCACGCCGATCTGGTGGAGCACCTCTTCCAGCAGCTCCCGATGGCGGAGGCTGTTCACTTTGTTCAGCACCACGCCCGCCAGCTGCAGCTGTGGGTCGAGCTCTCGGAATCCGGCCACCAGAGCGGCGAGCGAGCGGGCCTGCCCACCGGCATCCACCAGCAGCACCACGGGCAGCCCGAGCTGGATGGCTATATCAGCGCTGCTGCCATCCGAGCTGGAGCCAATGCCGTCATAGAGACCCATGACGCCTTCAATGAGGGCCAGTTCACAGCGACCTCCATAGCCGTTGAAGCTCAGATCGAGCCATGACTTCCCACAGAGCGGCAGGTCGAGATTGCGGCAGGGTCTGCCCGCTGCAAGCGTCAGCAGCTGCGGATCGAGGTAGTCAGGCCCAACCTTGAAGGGTTGAATGCTGTGGCGATGGCGCCTTGCCCAGGCGATCAGACAGAGGCTGAGCAGGGTTTTGCCACTTCCGCTCGCCGGAGCAGCGATCACGCAGGCCATGGGCTGAGCGGAACAACAACGAAAGGTCCCGCTCAGCGGGGGTTCAGCTGATCAGCTTGGCAGCCAATGGAGCCGCCGCCGCCAAGAGCGGATTGGTCGAGTCGTGGCCGCCCTCCAGTAGCCGGGAGACATCAGCTTCAACCGGTAGGTATTGCACAGGAACAACTTCTTCAATCAGCTCCAGACTGGCCATTCCACCAGCCTCCAGGCGCATGCACCCCCCGGATTCAGCACAGAGAATCACGCACATCGCAGGTTTGTTATCTGGTTTGCAGATCAGGCGGAGTCCCACGATCTGACCGGGATGGATGCTGGGCTGACCCATGGGAACCGGTGCTACACGCGTTTTCACCGCAATTCCGTCTGGACGTTTGAACGTGGCAGTGATGCTTTGGTCTGAATTGTGCTGACTGCTCTCCAGCGTCCAGTCCAGACGATCAGCGATCCACGAGGCCAGCAGTAGGCCTTGCACCGGGTGATCGCCCTCCACATCGATGTCGAGTTGCACCACGTGGCCGAGTGCATCGCGCCGGTGCGGTGGATCAAACACCATTGCCAGTGTCTGATGCCAACTGCCAAGACGCAGCCAGTTGAGATCATTCACGGCTTGATTGGCAGCGATCCTGTCGGCCAACAGGTTGAGGCAGAACCTGGGTTCTCCCAGCGCTGAATCCAGGATCAGTCTCCGTGGTGTGCTGGCTAGCTGTTGCAGCAGGTCGGGTGCCTCATCCAAGGCTCCGTTCCACCACACCCAAGCTGGCAGCTCATCCGGTAGAAGCGGATCAAGAATGGAAAGCCCCTGCTGGAGTGCCGGTTTGCCGCCGCGCAGCACCACCACATCGCCGCAAACATCCGTCCCGCCGCCTTCCTCCGGAAGCGGGCAATAGGCGGCCACCAGGGTTTCTAGCGGTTGCTCCGCTGAGAGGCTGGGCGCCAAGGTGATTAGCCGGCGTGGGCGCAAGTGGCTGAGGACAGCATCCACATGCTGGCCGCGTAAATCTTCGCTGGTGTGGTTGCCCTCCATCTGACTCAGACAACGGGCCACGTCTTGGGTCAGGGGTGGGGTGCTGATGGGAAGGTCCCCATCGACCACGGCTTGCCGTCCCGCTTCGATCAGCTGTGTTCGTTGCACACCGGTGATGGGCCCATCCAGCCGCCCCGTCCGCACCAGTTGCTGCTCTACCCAGGCTGGTTGCCAAATCAGCAGACAGAAAGTGTGCGCCCCGACGTTGTTGGGCTGATCACGTGACCAGAGCTGTTCCAGGTAGCTGGGTACTTCCGACGGCGGAAGTTCGAGAGGGGTCTGAAGGGTGAGCTGAGGAGACATGGCAAACCGTTGGATGGAGCAGATCGGAGGAGGCGGGTCAGGTCAAGGTCGTCGCCAGAGCAGTCCGTCGCGTGCGAGCAGGGCATCGGAGGCAGCGGGTCCCCAGGTGCGGGATTCATAGGGATGGATCGGTAGCTGCCAAGGGCTGTCTTCGATCAGTTCCAGCAGCGGGGTGTAAAGGCGCCAGGCTGCTTCCACCTCATCGCTGCGGGTGAACAGCGTCGGATCGCTCAGCATGGCGTCTGCAAGAAGACGGACATACCCTTCGTCGGATGGTTCGCCAAACGATTCGTCGTAGGAGAACTCCATTTCCACCGGACGACTACGCATGCCGGAGCCGGGTGACTTCACTTCAAATTTGAATTCAGCCCCTTCATCGGGCTGAATGCGCAAAATCAATTGATTGGCGGTGGGGCCTCCCCCGGCGGCATCGAACAGGTGCACCGGTGCTTCGCGGAAGGTGAGCACCACTTCACTGAGTCGTTTGGGTAGGCGTTTCCCTGTCCTTATGTAGAAGGGCACTCCCTGCCAACGCCAGTTGTCGATGAACAGCTTCATCGCAACATACGTTTCTGTGGTGCTGTTGGGATCCACCCCGTGTTCTTGGCGGTACCCAGGTAATGGCGAGTCATGGGTGCCACCCGGTCCGTACTGGCCGCGGATGCAGCAGTTCCAGGGCTCGTTCTCGTCAGCCAATCGAGCGGCCTGAAGAACCTTGGCTTTTTCGCTACGGATGGCTTCCGGGTCGAAGCGACCGGGTGTTTCCATTGCCGTAATCGCCAGCATCTGGGTCAGGTGGTTCTGCACCATGTCCCGGAGCGCGCCGGAGGATTCGTAGTAACCGGCTCGTTCTTCAACGCCGACGGTTTCCGCTGCCGTGATCTGCACACTGGAGATGTAGTTCCGGTTCCAGATCGGCTCAAAAATGGTGTTGGCGAACCTCAGAACCATGATGTTCTGGACGGTTTCCTTGCCCAGATAGTGGTCAATGCGGAAGATCTGGTTTTCCTGCCCGCAGCTCTGAACCACACGGTTGAGGGCTTGAGCACTGCTGTAATCGCGACCGAAGGGTTTTTCGATCACCACCCGGCTGCGCTGGGGATCCTTGAGCAGGCCTGCGTCAGCGAGCGCACGGCAGCCGCTGGCATAGAACTTCGGAGACACTGACAAGTAAAAGGTGCGGTTGTTGCGGGTGGCCCTCAACCGGTCGATCTCATGGAGTCGATGTCCCAACTTCACCAGATCTTCGGGTTGCTGAAGATCGACGGGCTCATAGAACATGCCGGCCGAGAACTGTTCCCAGGCGTCGTGGTTCTCAGCGATGGTGTTCTCCATCGCTGCAGCCATCTTCTGGCGGAATTCATGATCGCTCCATGGCCGGCGAGCGCAACCGAGCAGTGCGAACTCACTTGGCAGTCGTCGTTGCTTGAAGAGCTCAAACAGTGCTGGCACCAGTTTTCGATGCGTGAGGTCACCGCTCGCGCCGAAGATCACCAAACACTGAGGGGCGATCACGCGCTCTTGACGCAGGCCCACCCTCAACGGGTTCGTGATCGTTGCGCTCATGGCACTGCAAGCTCTCTCGCAGGTTTAACCAGGAATCATCGAGATGACACTTCCCCAGCACATCACGCCACGTTTTGTCGCCGTCTCATCACAACTTCGACACATAAAAATAGCCCGCCGTTTGGCGGGCTTGGAAGCATCTGATTCTCACGCCAGCCAGGTGATCAGCCGAGCTCAATAGGTCTCGACGTGCCAACGGTCGGCTTTTTTCAGCTGAGGGCGGAGTTCCGACCAGTCGAGTCCTTTTGCAGCAGCGGCAGCTGTCATGGCTTCGTCAATTCCGGGTTCCATTCCACGCAGACCGCACATGTAGACATGCGTCTTGGGGTCTTCGATCATCGAGAAGATCTCATCAGCATGCTCAAGAACGCGGTCTTGGATGTACATCCGACCGCCTTTGGAGTTCTGCTGCTCGCGGCTGATGGCCTTGGTGTAGCGGAAGTTGTCAGGGAATTCCGACTGATAGTGCTCGAAATCAGCGTCGTAGAGAAGGTTCGGGGTCTTGGGAGCACCCATGAACAGCCAAGCCTTGCCACGGAAGTTCCAACCGTTCTTCTCCCGCTCGGTGGGTTCGAACATGCGACGCAGGTAGGTACGCATCGGTGCAATGCCTGTGCCGGTGGCCAGCATGATCACATTGGCTTCTTCGTCGTCGGGAAGCAGCATCTCTTTGCCGACCGGTCCCGTGATCTTGACCTTGTCACCGGGCTTGATGTCACAGAGGTAGGTGGAGCAAACACCCTTGATTTGTTCGCCTGCTTCGTTTTGGTATTCGAGTTGGCGAACGCAGAGCGACACTGTGTTGCCGGCCAAGTTGTCGCCATGACGGGTGCTGGCGATGGAATAAAGGCGCAGCTTGTGGGGCTTGCCTTTGGCATCAGTGCCTTCGGGGATGATGCCAATGGACTGACCCTCGACGTACTCCAGATGTGGATCGCCACCGCTGAGGTCGAAAGTGATGTGCTGAACCCGGCCGATGGCGCCTTCATCCAGAAGGCTGTAGTTCTCGGTGACGGTGCCGATGAAGGGTGATTTCGGCTTGTAGAGATTGACGGGCACGGAGTTGTGAGCAGGTTTTGCAGCCTTGGCCTTAGTTGCGGCGGGTTTCGCAGCGGCTTTGGCGGGCGTCGGGATGGGAGCCGGCACATCAGAAGTGGCTGGAGCAGAAGCATCGGCAGCCGTCACCGACTGAATGCGTCCGCCTGCAGCATTGATGCGCTGGACGGTGTCCTGTAATTGGTTATAGGAAACATTGATGCGTTCTTCGGATCTGCGTTGAGAACCGGACTGCAGCCCAACGACGATCAACGTGAACATCCGTTCGTTGAAGTTGCTGGTACCCGCAGAGCTGACACGCATGAGTTGAAGTTTCACGTTTAAGACCGCGCGACTATAGGCGTGATGACTCGATTGGTCTCCCAGCTGTCACCGGGTTGTCGCGGATCATTGGCTGGACGGTCTGCGCACTTTTATTAGGATCATGTTGTTACCTTTCTCAGGTTGAACTTCGCCGACTCCTTGACGACTCTTCAGCGAGCAACCCGAGGCCGTCAGAAGACGATCGAGCAGACCGTCGAACGTTTGCCGCAGGGATGCAGGCGTTTGGCTGTTCAACTGCGCACCCGCTACAGCGTTGAGCAGCTCTGGCAGGTGCTAACGGACTACGAAGGCCTCAGCGATTTCATCCCGAATCTCTGTCAGAGCAAGCTTCTGGATCGAACAGGAAACCGCGTCACTCTTGCTCAAGTGGGGAGTCAGCAACTGGTTCTTGGTTTGAAGTTTTCCGCTGAGGTTCAGCTTGAGCTCACGGAGCATCGACCGGAAGGACTCCTCCAGTTCCGGATGATCAAGGGTGATTTCCGGCGCTTCGAAGGTGCCTGGCGACTGCAGTCCGTTCCGGATGCAACTCTGCTTCTGTACGAGCTCACAGTTCAGGGGTGTTTAGGAATGCCCGTTGGACTAATTGAGCAGCGTCTTCGCCAAGATCTCAGCGCCAATTTGTTGGCCGTTGAATCAGAAGCTGCGCGTCGATTCGCCTGATTCAGCGTTTGAACATGATCACCTGTTGGTGAATTCAGTGGGTTTTTAGGGTTTCACGACAAACCAGGCTGGTTTGATTTGTCATAAAAAAACACTCACCTTTGTGAGTGTTAGGAATTGAAGACTGATTTATCAGTACCCCCAAGGGGATTCGAACCCCTGTCGCCTCCGTGAAAGGGAGGTGTCCTAGGCCTCTAGACGATGGGGGCGAGGCCGTGATCTCGAGGGATCTCCCGAGCACCAATAGAAATTACGGGTCCGACGCACCCTCCGTCAAGACAGATGTGGACTTCTCTTGCCCCTGTCCTTGCCAGACCGGAACGTTGAAGGTGAAGCATGCACCCTTGCCCGGTTCTGAAACCACCCAGATCCGCCCGCCGTGTACTTCAACGATTCGTCTGCAGACGGCTAATCCAACGCCGAAGCCTGATGTACCTCCCGAGGTCTGCGGCAAGCGAACGCGGTCGAGAAAGATGCGTTGTTGCTCGGCTTCAGGGATTCCGGGGCCGCTGTCGCTGACGCTGACTTGAACCCACTGGTTGGTGCGATGCAGCATGGCCAGAGAAATCGTTCCGCCGTCTTGCGTGAATTTGAGTGCGTTCTCGAGAAGATTGAGAATCACTTGGCGCATGCGTCGCTGATCGGCATAGACGAGCGGCAGGTCGGCTGGAATGTCGGTGTGAATGGTCACATCTCTGCCGAGCCAGAGCTTTTCCAGTTCGAGAATCGCTTCAGCGGCCAGGCTGGCGAGGTCCAGGCGTTGTGGATTGAAGAGGGCTTCCCAGCGGGTACTGCCCACTTCCAGGAGGTCTTTGGAAAGCAGGGCAATTTCCTCGAGCCGACGTTTCAGCACGTCGCGAAAACGATTGAGGTCGATTTGCCCCAGTTGCTGGCTTTGCACAGCAAGCGTTGCCGCGGTCAGCGGAGTACGCAGCTCGTGCGCCACCATCCGCAACAGCCGCTCTTGAGACTGCAGCCGGTCGATCAGTGTTTCGTTTTCCTGACGCAGTACGAGCAATTGGTCTTCGAGCTGCAGTTCCCGTTGGGTGCGACTGCCATCGAGTTCGGTGGGCTTAAGGCTTAACCCAAGACCACTCACCACTTCATCTTGTTGCCAGCGGGGAACCCAGCCGCGCAGCTGTTGAAAGATGCTGCTCCCAGCAAACACCTGTTTTGGCAGTGGTTGCAGTTTGACCAACGCCGGCGTGACGACAAGCCGATGCAGTTCAAGCAGTTCCGGCTGCTGAACCGGATCTGCCACCTGGAGAGTCACATCAAAGCCGCAGTCCTCATGTTCCAGAAACTGGATCAGTGAACGCAGATCACCACTGGAAAGGTGATGACGACCTGCAACGAGGAGCAGTGTTAGCTGCTGACGAGGTGTGGGATCGATCCCGACCACCAGGTTTTGCTCCGAAAGATGAGCCTCACCTTATGGGTTTTTGCAAAGCGCAGCAGAACCGCTAAGACGATTTTGAACAGACTGTTGTCAGGTCAAACCGTTCATGCCCCTTCTCCCCGTTGAACGTCGCGGTGCTGAGCCTCCAGATGGAGAGCCGCCGGCTTCAACGCGGGTGCATCTCGACAGCAATCTGCGTCGGTGGTTTGCTCGCAACCTCGGTTTGTGGCGCTCCCGACGTCAGTACGTCTTCAAAAACGAGGAAGTTCTCTTCCTCGACATGATGATTCGGGTTGAAATCTTCGCTGAATCAAGAGTTGGCAAGCCTCGCTACCGGATGAGTTGGTGGCCCGAGCACGACACCGACTTTTTTGAGCGCAAACCCCGCTACCAGCGAGAGGGGGTGATGGAAGCGACTCTGCTGGGCCATCAGCTTCAACGCAGTCGTGCCTATCTGGAAGAAGTAGAAGCGCGCACGCAGATCCGTCAGGTGGATGAGCATGAAGTGGTGTTCGAGTCGCACTACCTCGACTGGGATGTGCAGGAATACACCCGCCTGATTGACCAGGACCATTTTCGCTCTCGTGCCATCTACAGCTGGCAGAAAGGGGAACTGGAGATTGTCGAACACCACCATGAAACACGCCTGGAAGACGCATCTGCTCCCATCCTCAGCTGATTTTTGAGGACGGTTTGCATTCAGTGCTGAAGCAGGTGGTGCGGAACCGTTTGGATGCGGCACCATGACAGCATTCTTAAGTCAGGACTCTTGGCTTCTCTTCGTCGATTCCGTGCAGCAATGGCTGCTCCCCTGGCTCTGATGCCGATCATTCTTGGAGCTCCAGCAGTATTTGCTCAAGCATCCAGTCAGGCGACGAAGCCTGCCACCAATGACGAGGTGTTCCTGTACCGCGGCATGGGCTCCTCTTATGTCTGCAATGCCCGTGCTGCCGGCGTTGAGTTTCCCAAGGCAGTGGGCATCGCCGCTGCCACCTATGTGCAGCTCTTGAATGGCCGTCATGGCGGCCTGGTTGCATCAGCTGGCAGCAAAAAGCTCACCAACGAGCAGCTGTTCGCAGGTGCTGAGTTTCAGATCATCACTGGAGCGATGCAGTTCTGCCCCGACCAAGTTCCTGCTGATGTGAAGGAAAAGGTCGAGGAAGCGATCAAGAAGCAAGCTGGCTCCAACTGAGCTCGGCTCAAGAGAAAGCTGCTGTTCCCGGCAGTTGCAGGACTGCAACTGCCGGGATTTTTGATGGATGGTTGTTGCCCCTCAGGGGGGTGGGGTTTTCCCTCCCACCGGCAACAGAGGATGCCAGCCAGGATCACACCAGCATGAGCTGCTCATGGTCTCCACCTCCACACCTCACTCCACGATTCGTCTGAGTGATTACAAGCCCTATCCCTTCAGGGTTCCCTCAATTGACCTGAATGTGGTCGTGGTGGATCAGCTGGTGACTGTCACGGCGGAGTTTCAGGTGGAACCGAAGAATGGTTCGGATCCCACGGCTCTGCAGCTTCGCGGTGTTGATCTCGAACTGTTGTCGATCGCCATCAACGACCAACCTCTTCAACAGGGTGAGTACTCCCTCGATGGTGAAGGGCTTGTCTTGCAGAGCCCTCCCACCCAACCTTTCAAACTCACCACAGTTAGTCGCCTTGACCCCCAGACCAACACGTCGTTGGAAGGGCTCTATGTCAGTGGCGGGATGCTGACGACCCAGTGCGAGGCCGAGGGATTCCGGCGGATCACTTTCCACCCCGACCGCCCCGATGTGCTTAGCCGATTTCGCGTGCGCATTGAGGCGGATCGCCAGCGCTATCCAGTCCTGCTGTCTAACGGCAATGCCATCAGCGCTGAACCGCTGGCAGCCGATCCCTCTCGGCATGTCGCGATCTGGGAAGACCCATTCCCGAAGCCGTCCTATTTGTTTGCGCTTGTTGCCGGTGATCTTCGGGAAATTCGCGATCAATACGTGACTGCCTCGGGTCGTGAAATCACGCTCAGGCTTCATGTGGAATCCGGCGATGAACCGTTCACGGCTCATGCCATGGCATCACTGAAACGCTCGATGGCCTGGGACGAATCGGTGTACGGCTTGGAATATGACCTCGATGAGTTCAACACCGTCGCCGTCCGTCACTTCAACATGGGTGCGATGGAGAACAAAGGGTTGAATATTTTCAATTCCAAACTGGTGCTGGCTGATGCGGAGTCAGCCACGGATGGTGAACTTGAGCGGATTGAAAGTGTTGTTGGCCATGAGTATTTCCACAACTGGTCAGGCAATCGCATCACATGCCGTGACTGGTTTCAGCTCTCTCTCAAGGAAGGCCTCACCGTTTTCCGAGATCAGTGCTTTACGGCTGATCTGCACTCGGAGGCATTGAAACGTATCGAAGATGCAGCGATGTTGCGTAACACGCAGTTTCGAGAAGATGCCGGGCCGACAGCGCATCCGGTGAAGCCCGATGCGTATCAGGCGATTGATAATTTCTACACCACAACGATCTATGAAAAGGGAGCGGAATTGATCCGCATGTTGCGCACGTTGCTTGGCCCCGAGCGGTTCATGCGTGGGATGCGCCTTTATTTCAATCGTCATGACGGTGAAGCCGCCACCACGGAAGATTTTGTGGCTGCAATCGTCGAGGGTGCGTCATCCGATGGTCAGGCACTGGGATTCGATCCTGAGCAGTTCCGCCAGTGGTATCACCAGGCTGGAACGCCCCGGGTCACGGTCAGCTCGCAATGGAACGGAGACGAAGGACGCTTGACGCTGACCCTGGAGCAGACCACGGATCCCACGCCAGGTCAGCCTGAGAAACGTCCTCTGGTGATTCCCGTGCTGTGGGCAGCCCTTGAGCCCGATGGAAGTCCCGGTCAGGAACGATTGTTGGTTCTCGATCAGGAGCGACAAACGGTTGTGGTGGAGGGCTTGCCACCAGCAGCAAAGCCTCCCGTTCTCTCGCTGTTCCGCAGTTTTTCTGCGCCCGTCACTTGGGATGCCGGTCAGTCGACCGACGCTTTGTTTGCACTATTTGCAGGGGATGATGATGCCTTCGCTCGCTGGGATGCCGGCCAGCAGCTCTGGAAACGACTGATACTTGCCCGCGCTGCCGGCACGCCTGAGGCTGAGCTGGAGTCGCGTTTGTTGGAGGCTCTGCGCCATCTGTTGTCTGAACAGGGGGAGCAAGACTCCGCCGTGTTGGCCACGTTGTTGGCGTTCCCAGGTCAGCCAGAGCTTGAGGCGCTTCAGTCAGAAGCGGATCCTCCGGCCCTTGAACGCGCTGCCTGCGAGTTGCGGGAACATCTGGGATTGCAGTTGGCGTCATTGCTGCAAGCCCGTCTCCATGCCGTGGCTTCAGGGCTTGCTAAGCCTTGGCCTGCTGGTCAAGGGGAGCGCCAGCTCACCGGGCTGATCTGGAGCTGGCTCGCGGCTGCTGGCGACGCCAGGGCGCGTCTGTCCGCGGTTCAAGCTGTTGACGGCGCGTCGATGACGCTGGCTAGATCAGGGCTCCGGGCGCTGCAGCCTCTGGATTGCCCTGAACGGGATCAGGCCTTGAAGGCATTTCACGATCGTTGGCAGGAGCGTCCCGTGATTTTCGATACCTGGTTTGCTTTGGAGGCGTCCACACCCCGACCCGATGCTCTCGATCGGGTTGGGGCTTTGCTGGAACATCCCAAGTACGACCCAATGGCTCCGAATTCCGTGCGTGCCGTTCTGGGTGGCCTGGTGGGCAATCCCAGAGTGTTCCACGCACTTGATGGCAGTGGGTATCGATTCATGGCCGAGCAGATCATTGCGGTGGATCAGCGCAACCCCATTACGGCCTCCCGTCTTGCCAAGGTCTTCAGTCGATGGCGCACCTATGGCGCTGAGCGGCAGGCTGTTGTCAAACAAGCCCTGTCAGTTCTCGCTGAGGCAGACCTTTCCACTAACACTCGGGAAGTGGTCAACCTGATGCAGGCCTGATGAGGCGTTTGCTGGATTCCTCCAGGTCACGACTGGAGGGAATCCAGCCCATTGCTGCATTTCCGTGGCTACCAGGAGAGAACCCTCCTTTCTCAGGGTTCATGGATTACAACTACGAGGTGTTTTGGCACGTTCCTCAGGGGGGTGCAGGCATTGACCGCCTCAGTGTTGCCGATGCGGATGAAGCACGCTGCACCTGCAGTGAACGACATCCAGGCGCGATCCTGGCGGCTTTCAAGAAAACGCAGTTCACTCCCGATCAAGTGAACCAGGTGTTCATTGATTGGTTGAATTCGGTGGTTTAAGGGTTGCTCATTCCCTCACTCAGCTGTCTTGGATGACCAGTGATTGGTTTTGGCACTTTGCTTTCTTTGCGATCAATTCAGGTCTGGGATGGCGAAGCACTGAACCGGAATCTCCGTAATGGGTGCAACGGAGCCATCTGGGAAAGGATATCTTGAATGGAATTAAATATAGGAGGGAGGGTTCATGAAGCCGACTAGATTCGTTCGGTTTTGCGAACATCACGAAAGGACTCCGGTTAAGAGGCTGTGTGGCCAGTCAACGGCCATAGTTGATGGCCTCAATCACCGGTTGGTTTTTCGCCTGCCTTGCTCCTCTTTCGCGTGAGGGCAAGGCTGGGAGTGTTCACTGCTTTGCCAAAGATCAGGTGATCCAAGGAGATGCTGAACACCAAGAGACTGATTCTTTCGTATCAAACGCCGTCTGATTTTGAACCATCACCTCCTCGTTATTGCTCTATTGCTCAATGCTGCTGATGCTTCGGCTGATCAAGCTATTTATCGGCGTTGTGAGATCGAGCATGAATCGAAATTGTCTTTTCCTTCTGGAGAATCTGAGACGATGTCTGATCAATTTGATGTGGTTTATAAAATTGATTTGATGGGTCGACGCGTGCTGCCATCGACTTCAGAGACATGGTGGCCCATGGATGTCTCTGGTCGTGTGCTGAAGATCACTGTGCCTGATCTTCGGAGTTCTGATGCCTACACCTCGAAGCTTTCCATTGAGCTTGAGCCGCCAGGGCGTTTGATTTCAACGGGTGGTGGCAAGCTCCGCGGCGGGGATATTTATTGGTTCTTTAAAGGCCAGTGTGTTGAAGTTGGTGCTTCAGTGTTTGAGGAGGCTGCTAATCCATGACAGCCGAAGTTATCGACTTTTGTAATATCAGGCTGAATTCCAGATAACAATGGCGTTTCTTCGCTTCGAGATCGTGATGGCTATCCTTGCTTTAGGCGGTTTTGCTTTGGCGCAAGGATTTGTCTATCTCATCAATTTTCTCTTCGCCAACCCGGATAACGAGCATGTCATCTGCTTTTACGATCGTAAGAAAGATGAGAAGTTTTTCTTGCAGGGTGGCCTCAGAATCAAGCTCGACCACAGTGTTTACTGGAGTGCAGCCAATGCTGGTCGTTACGATTGGCGCCAGGATTATGCAGAGTTGGTTGAGTCGACTGGCGTCAGTCTTGATGAAGCGCTGACCGAGGATCAGGAAATTCGAAGCTGCCTCTTGGATGTCAACGAAAAGAGGGTTCTTGAGAGAGTCAACCTAACAGCGCCGTGGCCCTACAAACCCAAATATTGAATCAACGATAACCTCTACACTTAGTTCCATTGGATTGAGGTCTTAGTTTTGCAGGCGTCAGGATTATGAAATTCTCGCTACTCATCTCAGCTCTTCTGCTCTCAACACCTCCTGTGGTCGCGGATGTTGAACCCAATGCGGGTGAGGTTTTCAAGAGGAACTGTATGGGAGATGAAAAAATGGATGACAACGTCTACAGGGAGCAGAAATCTAAGTACTGCGACTGTATTGCGGATTTTGTTTATCAGAAGCAAACTGAAGACCCTCTGGTGGAAGTGATCGCTATCTGCAAAGAGTCTTACCCCCCCCCCCCCATTGAATTAGCTTGTGGGCGGATGATGATGTCAACGGGGCTGTCGTTGTTTTGTGTCGACGCCTCGCCATCCTGGATTGCCCTCGCCGGTTTGCTCTTTAGTCGATGACCAGGTGTTGGATGACTGGAACGAGAATGGTGTTTGGTTTTTTCGAGTGCAGATAAAGTAGTCTTTGCGTCATTCAACTCCGCCCCCCCCCACACACACACACTCTCTCTCAGCTTTGCGCTGTTGCTTCTGCAGGGATTTGTTGTTTGTGGATTGAGGCTTATGGGTTCGCACTCCCCATTTGTTGCAAAGCTTTCCTGCGATAGCTTGAACCCTCTTTGCCGCTATGGACTCCCCATAACCCTTCCCAGTAGAAGTAGATGACGCCATAGCCTTGTTCGTTGCTAAGTCGTTTTTTCTCGGCAAGAATAGGAATTGGTGTCGTGCGTTTGCCGAATCCAGCGAGCACACCAATTTGCACGGGAAGTCCCCATTCACGCGCTTTTCTGAGGGCTGGTTGATTCAAGTCTTTGGCGAATCCTTGTAGGGAATAGGCATAGTTCTGAACCACAAGATCATCGATCAGTTCGCCCACAGCCCATAGTTCCCAGTCTTGAAGCCAGTGGTTGTAAGCAAATCGAAAAGGCCCTGGCGACAAGCTGATGCGTTGTGGCAAGGATTCTTTTTTGAGGCGCTGGCGAAGCTCGCGCAACAATCCCGTCAGTTGTCGGCGTCTCCATGTCATCCAATAACGGTTGGTGTGGTCTTTGGGAGGAGGTGAACCTGTTTCTTTTTCATAAAGGGCGGAGGTATAAGCGTCGTAGCCAAATTCCACGGGCCATGCGAAATGGTCATCCAGTTGGAGGCCATTCATTCGGCAGCGCTGCATCACTTCAATCACTAGGCCGATAAAGCGCGCACGCACTTCAGGATGCGCTGGATTCAACCAAGACATCTGCTTGCCGTGCATTGTCATGCTGCGGCTGCCGTCAGCCTTGGCGAGCACCCAGTCGGGGTGTGCTTGCACCACGGCCGCATCTGCCGGTTCCATCAGACCGTATTCAAACCAAGGAATGATTTTCATGCCTCTCTGGCGGGCTTTTATCGCCAGGGTGCAGATGGGATCGAGTTCAATTCCGGCCTCCCTTAAAGCTGGTTCCACAGGGGCAAAACGACTGCGGTGGAATGTTGTGCCTCGACTCCAAACGTTGGGATAGATGGAAGTAAACCCTGCACTTTGCAGTTCATTCAGGGCCCGAGTCATCACCGCGTGGTCGTAATACAGGCGGCTTGGGCTGTTGGTCAGCCAAACCCCGACTGTTCGCTTGCGTTGAACGGTGGGGAGGCCAGCTTCGGCGGGAGCACCCATGCAAAGAGCGAGCACACCAAGAAGCAGGCCGGTCAGTTGCTGATCGACAACCCTTTTAAGTCTGACTGCTAGATCAGCGGAACATGGAGCTGACGGAGCTCTCCTCATGGATGCGCCAGATGGCTTCTCCGAGCATGTTGGCGACGGAAAGCACCTGTAGCTGTGGGAAGGTGCGGTCTGCAGGAATTGGAATGGAATTGGTCACCACCACCTGCTCAAAAAGCCCCTCTTCTGACAGGCGTTCCGCTGCAGGAGGAGAAAACACCGGATGGGTGGCACAGGCGATCACACGGCGCGCACCCTGTTGGCGAAGCAGCCGAGCGCCCGCGCAGATGGTGCCACCGGTGTCGATCATGTCGTCGATGAGGATGGCTGTGCGGCCGTCAACGTCACCGATCACGGTGAGGCTTTCGGCCATGTTGTGTCCGGTGCGTCGTTTGTCGATGATCGCCAAAGGCGCATCGTTCATCTGCTTGGCAAAGGCGCGCGCTCGTGCGACACCGCCCACATCTGGAGACACCACCACCAAGTCGCCAAGGTCCTGGTCGGACAGGTAATCCGCCAGTACGGGCGATCCGTAGATGTGATCGCAGGGGATATCGAAATACCCCTGGATCTGAGCGGAGTGGAGATCCATGGCCAGAACCCGGTCCACACCCGAAGTCACCAGCAAATTTGCGGTGAGCTTCGCGGTAATGGACTCACGTCCTGCGGTTTTCCGGTCCGCCCTGGCGTATCCGTAATAAGGCACTACAGCTGTGATCTGTCGCGCTGAGGCTCGCCGGCAGGCATCCACCATGATCAGCAACTCCATGAGGTGATCGTTCACCGGAGCGCAAGTGGGCTGGATGAGGAAAACATCGCAGCCGCGGATGGATTCCTGGATCTGCACATAAAGTTCGCCATCAGCGAAGCGCTTGCAAACCCTTGGGCCGTCAGGCACGCCCAAATAAGCAGCAATCTCCCGAGACAGTGCTGGGTTGGAAGTGCCGCTGAAGAGCCTCAGACGACGCGTGTCGTGCTGAATCTTCTCCTGTTCGGCGCGGGCTGCAGTCAGGAATCCGGTCACGATGCCCGCGAACGAGAAACTCGGTAACCCGATCGTAGTGCTGCATGGTCCCAATCACTCACGAGCGCTTTTCAAACTGAGCCCCCTAGGCTGTATCAATGCTTCAAAACCTCCTGGTGGTGGTTGGTGCCGGTGCTCTTCCAGAGCTGCCGATGTCAGCTGCATGCCATGACCTTGCCATTGCTCTCGGCGCAGATTTGGTGCAACAAGGTTGCGGTCAGCCGCCACATGCTTTTCTGCAGGAGCTCATGGATCGAGGCTCGACAGATTCCAACCGTTTGATCCTGCTGCGGCTCAGCGGGGATGCGGCAGTCGACGAAAGTGGTCAGGGGAGTTGGCTCGACGCGTTGGCGGCATGGCGGTGCCCGGTGTTGATGCTCGCTCAACCGCGCTCAGACGGGCGCTTTGGAGGCATTGTGCCCGCATCTGTAGCGTTAGCTCGCGAACGCAATCTTTCGTTGTTGGGATTGGCTCAGCTGGGCGGAATTTGGTCCCCGGAGCTGCGCCGCACAGACGGACTACCTTGGTGCGGTTGTCTCCAGGGACCGGATGATGATCCTGGCGGTTTGGTCAGCTGCCTGAGTCTTCGCTGGCAGGTCGTGGCCAAAGGGGCACTGGTTGGTCAGGTTTGAGTTCCCGCAGCAGCTGCTGACCGGCTCGAGGTGCCAGGTCGAGCTGACTGATGATTGGAGGCTCTTGGTTGCTCATCACCGCAGCAGCGAGGCTGAGCATTTCTGACGGGGTTAGGTCGGTCTCCATCTGCATCGAAACCGCATTGATCACCGTCGGCACCAAGGTGATGGCGTTCGGTTGATTCAATTGATCGTGGATCCCTGTCACCAGCTTCTGCTGACGCATGCGACGGCCTTCCTCATCACCAGGCACCGGTTTGTGTCGAGCCAACTGTTCGGCCTGTTGGCCATTCAGGGTTTGCCGGCCTGCTTGAAGATTGACGCTGTAGTTCTGCGCGAGATCTTTGCGGGAATAAGACTGATTCAGTGTCACGTCCACTTCACCCAGACCATCCACAAGAGTCCTAAGGGCTTCGCGGGGCATCACCAGGTAGCGATCAGGTTCCCCTTCATCGAGGCCCACCACTTCTGCAATCACATCAGCTGTGAGAGAGACACCTCCCTGGCGGTATGCGGATGAGAGGGGTTGGAGTTCATTTTGACCAGGCAGGTTGACCGCCAGCTCCGTTGGCAGCTGCAGCACTTGCAGAGGATTCTCGGGACTGATGCTCAGAAGCATCAGGCTGTCAGCGTTGGCGGGCCCGCGTGGTGCCGCCCTGTTGCTCGGGTCATTGAGGCCATCGGCATCCAATCCCACCACCAGCACCATCACGGTGTGTTTTGGCAGCGGTGCCAGGCTGGCTGGATCATCACTAGTGGGCGGTGTGTCTGCCATGGGATCTGGTTCAGGCCAGATGAGTCCCAGGCCTCCTGCGATCAAGGCTGCTCCGCCAATCGCGGCAGAAATCCGGAGGATGGTTCGGAAGGGGTGGCTGCCCAGCCAGCGTTTGCGCTGTTTCGAGGCTGTTTCGCTCCCCGCTGCCTCACCCTTCATTGCGCGGTGTCATCCAAAACTGGCTCGCAGTCTGGCTTGGTTTTCCGCGAATAATGGGAGGTGTTGACGATATGCCAATGCTTCTGAACGACGCGTTCCGTGACCGTTCGCCCGACCAGGTGCGCGTTGTGGTCTTCGGTGCCACCGGATACATCGGACGGTTCGTGGTCAAGGAGCTGGTCCAGCGTGGCTACAACGTTGTGGCCTTTGCACGTGATCGCAGTGGTATCGGTGGTTGTCAGGGACAAGAGAGCGTGATCGCTGATTTCCCAGGAGCTGAGGTTCGCTTCGGTGATGTCACCCAGCCAGGCTCGTTGGCAGCTCAGGCCTTTGATCAGCCCACCGATGTGGTGATCAGCTGTTTGGCATCAAGGACAGGTGGCCGCAAGGATTCATGGGCTATTGATTACGAAGCCACCCTCAATACCTATGAGCAGGGGCGTAAAGCAGGCATGGCTCATTTTGTGTTGCTCTCTGCCATCTGCGTGCAGAAACCGCTGCTTGAATTTCAAAAAGCGAAACTCGCCTTGGAAGCCAAGTTGCGTGAAGGAGAAGACGTCAGTTACTCCATCGTGCGACCCACCGCCTTTTTTAAAAGCTTGGGCGCCCAGGTTGAAAGCTGTCGCAAAGGAGCTCCCTATGTGATGTTTGAGGGAGGAGAGCTCGCCAGTTGCAAACCCATCAGTGAGGCTGACCTGGCGTCTTTCATCGCCGACTGCGTCGTTGACCGCGACAAAATCAATCAGGTTCTTCCCATTGGTGGACCGGGTGCAGCCTTGAGTGCTCGCCAGCAGGGTGAAATGCTGTTCAAGGCTCTCGGCAAGAAGCCCTGGATGATTTCTTTGCCGATCGCCCTGATGGATATCCCCGTTGGCGTTCTGGATTTCCTTTCACAAAGGTTTCCAGCACTTCAAGACACAGCCGAATTTGGAAAGATCGGGCGTTACTACGCCGCGGAATCGATGTTGGTGTGGGATGAACAACGCCAGCTTTACGACAGCGATGCGACGCCGTCTTATGGGACAGACACACTGGAGCAGTTCTTTGAGCGTGTCGTGCGCGATGGAATGGAAGGCCAGGATCTGGGTGATGCGGCACTGTTTTGATGTCGCTCGTTCCTGGGGGTGATCGGTGATGGCGATTTCGCAATCCAAGCGTCTCCAGTCGCGCCGCAGGGTTGGCGTTCTTTTCCATCCGACCGCACTGCCGGGAAGCCCGACCTGTGGTGGCTTTGGTGGTTCGGCCCGTCGCTGGCTTCACGCGATGGCACGCCATGGCATCGCGGTCTGGCAGGTGTTGCCGCTGGCTCCCCCTGATGGAACAGGGTCGCCGTACAGCTCCCCATCCAGTTTTGCGCTGAATCCCTGGTTGCTTGATGCGGCTGACCTAATTGAAGAGGGATTCCTGGAGCGTGCGGATGAGGATGCGCTGCCTGGTGCTGGAACCTCCCAACCCAGGCTTGATTTCACACGGGCCCAGGAGCGAGCGCGCAGCCTTGCTCGCTGTCTTCGCCAGCGCTGGTCGCAGCAGTCGATGGCGCGACACAGTGCTTTCTTGCGTTGGCGAAATGATCAGGCCCGTTGGCTGCAGGATCACTCTGCCTTCATGGTGCTCAGGGAGCAGCATGACGATCTGCCTTGGTGGCAGTGGTCAGAAGGGTTGGCTCGGCACGATCAGCACACGTTGCAGGCGTGGCGTTGTGATCATCACGATGCGCTGCTGGAGCAGGAGCTGTTGCAGTGGCATCTCGATCGGCAATGGCAGCGTCTGCGCCGTCTTGCAGCAGAGCTGGGGGTGGAGATTCTCGGGGACCTGCCCTTTTACGTGGCTCGCGACAGTGCCGATGTCTGGAGTCACCGCTCGCTGTTCTCCATCGCTGCAGATGGATGCCTACGGGAACAGAGCGGTGTTCCGCCGGACTACTTCTCAGCGACCGGCCAGCTCTGGGGGACGCCTGTCTACAGCTGGGGACGTCACCGGCGCACTGGATTTCGTTGGTGGAGAGACCGGCTGAAGCGTCAGTGGGCGTTGGTGGATCAGCTTCGTCTGGATCATTTCCGGGCCCTCGCGTCTTACTGGTCCGTTCCTGGCAGAGATGACACTGCCATGCATGGCAGTTGGCGTCGTTCACCCGGTAAAGAACTGCTCGGTTTGCTCAGGCGTGATGCCGGTGGTCGGTTGCCGCTGGTGGCCGAAGATCTGGGTGTGATCACACCGGATGTGGAGCGCCTGCGCGATCGGTTTCACCTCCCAGGGATGAAGGTGTTGCAGTTCGCCTTCGACGGCAATCCAAACAATCCTTATCTCCCTTCGAACATTCAGGGGTCTCAGTGGGTCGTCTACCCGGGGACCCACGACAATCCCACCAGCCTGGGCTGGTGGGAACGGCTGGATGAAGACTCCCGTCAGCGGTTTGCGGCCTGCCTGAATGTTCCTGTTGAGGCGCCGGGCTGGCAATTGCTGGAACTCGGTCTGGCTTCCACCGCTCAGCTGGTGATCGTCCCGTTGCAGGACCTTCTCCATCTCGATGACTCTGCCCGTTTCAACACCCCGGGCACGGTGGGGGGAAACTGGGACTGGCGTCTGACCTCGTTGGATGAGGTTATCGAGGGTGCACTTCTGGGCTATGGGTTACGCGCAGAGGTCTGGTCGAGGCGGTAAGTCCCTGTTGCATCCTCAGTGGGTTGCTGTGGGATTCCGTTCCATTGAACTGCCCCCTCGTCTGGTGCCGGTGCGATACGCAACTCAAGTGGTGGCATAAGTTGCAATTTCAGTTCCCCGGTCACTCCGCTCAAAGCACTGGCGTTGCCGTTTTCACCGCTCAAGGTGATGGTGCTGGGTTCCAACAGACTCAATTCCAACAATCCAGGAGTTGGCTGGGAAGCCTCCTTCTGCTGGGGCTTCTGCAGGTTGAGTGCCACCGGAGTGAAGGATTTGGTGTTGTCGATCGCCAGTTGCCGTTGCTGCTGGTTCAACGTCAAAAGTGAAACAGTGATCACGACGCCATACACCACGCTGCCTTGCCAGGTGGTGAAGATGTCAATACTGCCCAGCGTGAAACGCGTGCGACGTTGATCCTGCGGAAGCTGTTGCTGAAAGTAGTGCTCGGGCAAGGCGCCGCGCAGACTTTCAGGCTCAAGATCGAGATATTGCTCAAGCCGATGGAGCATAGCGACCAGGTAGGCGGGTTCAGGAAGGCGATCGGACCAGCCCCGTTCCAAGGCTTCCAGTACCGGTGTGGTGATGCGCACTTCACGGGAGAGGTCCCGCAGGCTCAGCCCTCGCTGCTCGCGTTGCTCCCTTAATCGAAGACCTGCCTCGATCAGAGGGTTTGCGTTGGCCAAAAGGTCGACTCCCGTCGACTCCTGGTGACGCTGACGACGCCTCAACCAGGGGAGCAAACGTTGAATCAGAGCCATGTCTGCTTGGCGCCTCGCCTCATGCGTTGCCGATCAGGCTTCCCCATTCTTGCCCGTGGATCTCTCTCCAGCACCCTTCCGGTAAGGATCCGAGTGACAGATGTCCGATCGCGATCCGCTGCAGATCGATCACTGGATGCCCGAGTTTGGCTGCAATCCTGCGGATCTGCCGGTTTCTTCCTTCACGAAGGGCTACTTCCAGCAGGCTGTTGCGCCGATGGCTGGAGACCAGGCGTACCGAGGCCGGCAGAGTGCAGGATCCATCCAATTCGATGCCCTCTCGCCAGCGTTGAAGAGCCTCATGACTTGGAATCCCAGTCACCATGACCCGGTAGGTCTTTTGGTGTTCATAGCGGGGGTGTGTGAGTTTCAAGGTGAGGTCGCCATGGTTGCTCAGCAGCAGGGCTCCTCGGCTGTCTGCATCCAGGCGTCCCACCGGGTGCAGACCTTGTCTTAAAGCCGCCGGGATTAACTCCAGAACGGTGCGTCGCCCCTGGGGGTCATGGCAGCTGCTGATCACACCCATCGGCTTGTTAAGCAGAAGCACTGTCTGTTTGGTGTTCCCAGGCAGTGGCTTGCCATCAACCAAGATCTGGTCGCAAGCGGGATCGGCTTGATCACCCACTGTCGCCACTTGTCCATTCACGGCAACACGTCCCTGGCGCATCCAGTCCTCCGCCCGACGTCTCGAGCAGAGTCCTGCAGCGGCGATGAGTTTCTGCAGTCTCTGTTGCGTCAAGCTTGATCTCGCATTAGTGCACGCCGCGGGGAAGGAGCAGTTCGATGGAGGTGCCGCCGTCGGGGTGATTCCTGGCTTGCACCCTGCCGCCGTGATTGACGGCGATTTGTTGCACGATCGAGAGTCCCAGGCCACTGCCGCTCCGGTTGGATCTGGCGCGGGATGGATCGCCACGGTAGAAGCGTTGAAACATGTTGTTCAAGTCACGCTCGCTTAAGCCAGGCCCGTGATCTCGAACGCAAAGTAACCACCACCCGCCACTGGGAAGGATGTCGACTTCAACGCATGTCCCATCGGGTGAGAAGCGCAGTGCATTGTCGAGCAGGTTGAGCACGGCGCGATACAAACGGCTCTGGTCGCCCATGAGAGGACCTGGCTCTTGGGTGTTCAGCAGAAGCGACACCTGTCGTTGATCCGCCAGGGGGCGAATGCTGTTCCAGGAGCCTTCTACCAGTTGATCCAGGCAGACCGGTGAGTAGCTCCCCTGCTCATGGGGAAGCACGTTCTCTAGTCGGGAGAGCTCGAGCAAATCCTCCACCATCAGCTGCAGGCGTTTCAATTCCCGTTGCAGACGCTCGACTAGAACGCCGTCCTGATCGGACACCAATCCTTCCAGTCGGTCGCTGACCAGCATCAGTGCTGTGAGAGGAGTCTTCAATTCATGGGCAACATCGCTCACCCATCGCTCCTGTTGTTGTTGCTGAGCTTCCAGTGATTGGCGACTCTGCAGAAGCACCAGAAGCCATTCATCCGAGCCCGGCAGAACGATCGCTTCCAGTGGAGCTCCTTTTTGGTCCCATTCGCAGCGTTGCGGTCGCTGTTGATGGCGCACGCTGACAATCGCCTCCTCAAGTTGGGAGACGGACAACACATCCTCGAGCGGTTGCCCGCGCACCAGGAGATTGCTGGAGAAGCGCAGCAGGCGCTCGGCCCTGGAATTGATGTAGCCGATGGTCAGATCCGGTGTGAGGATCAGCCAACCCTGGGTGGCAGCGTCAATCCAGGCCAGTAGTTGCGCCGTGCTCAGCGCATACCCCGAGATCACAGGAGGCGTTGGGCTGGAATTCTGCTGGTTTCGCTCTGGCAGGGGCCAACGATGGCGTAGCACCCAGCTGCCGAACACCCCAATCGCGAGACCAACAAAGAGCGACGTTCCCGTGCTCACGCTGATCAGCCGAAGCGGTAGCCGAAACCGCGGACGGTTCGGATGTGTTGGGGTGCCGAGGGTGTGGTTTCAATCTTTTCTCGTAACCACCGAATGTGCACATCCACGGTTTTGGTGTCACCAACGAAATCGATGCCCCAAATGCGTTCCAGCAGTTGATCGCGGCTCCAGACTCGCTTGGGGTTGTGCATCAGCAACTCCAGGATTCTGAATTCCTTGGGCGATAGGTTCAGATCTTGGCCATCCCGTGTAATCCGGCATTCACGGCTGTACAGGCAGAGATTGTCGTGCTCGATGCTTTCTTCCTCCACCTCAAGACCGGTCTGGATCTGCTGTGATCTGCGCAGAAGGGCGCGGCAGCGGGCCACTAACTCACGCAGGCCGAAGGGTTTAACCAGATAGTCATCAGCTCCAACCTCAAGTCCGAGCACGCGATCAGTTTCACTGTCCCGGGCACTGATCACCAGGATCGGTGTGCTGATTCCCCGTTTGCGCAATTCCCTGCAGAGGTCGAGCCCGCCCATGCCAGGCAGCATCAGATCCAGCACCAAGGCATCGATGCTTTCCGCTGCTGATGTGGTGAGCAGGTTTAGAGCATCGTTGCCGTTCTGACAGGCCGTGACCTCGAATCCTTCTGATTTGAGGGCTTCTTGCACGGTTTCTCTGATCGAGTCATCGTCTTCAACGACCAGTAGCCGTGTTGTGCTGATGGCACTGGCTGCGACAACAGACACAGGCAAAATCAGAATTAATCACATTCTGCCCTGATATGCACTTCGCGAATTGACTTGGGGATTAAATAATCAGTGGTAGATTAAGAAACAGGTTGGTTTCGTAATACGCCGATGGCGCCCCTGTCCTTACTGCCTGATGTGGACCTGGTGCGCTCTTACCTGCGGGATATCGGCCGCGTACCGCTGCTGAGCCATCAGCAGGAGATCACCCTGGGCCGTCAGGTGCAGGAGCTGATGGATTTGGAAGCGCAGGAAGCGGAGTTAAGGGATCAGCGTGGTGGTGAGGCGGTGCCTGCTGCAGAGCTGGCTAAGGCTGCGGGATTGAGCCCAGTGCAACTGAAGCGGAAGTTGCAGGCGGGTCGCCGGGCGAAGGAGCGGATGGTGGCGGCGAACCTGCGGCTGGTGGTGAGTGTTGCCAAGAAATACACCAAGCGGAATATGGAACTGCTGGATTTGATCCAGGAGGGAACGATCGGTTTGGTGCGGGGTGTGGAGAAGTTCGACCCAACGCGGGGCTACAAGTTCAGCACCTATGCCTATTGGTGGATTCGTCAGGGGATCACGCGTGCGATTGCGGAGAAGAGCCGCACGATTCGTCTGCCGATTCACATCACCGAGATGCTGAACAAGCTGAAGAAAGGTCAGCGTGAACTGAGCCAGGAGTTGGGCCGCACTCCTTCGGTGACGGAACTGGCGGCGTTTGTAGACCTGCCGGAAGACGATGTGAAGGACCTGATGTGCCGCGCGCGTCAGCCGGTGAGTTTGGAGATGAAGGTGGGCGACGGTGATGACACCGAGTTGCTGGACCTGCTGGCAGGTGAAGGAGAGCTTCCGAGCGAACAGGTGGAAGGCGAGTGCCTGAAGGGAGACCTGCGCGATCTACTGGGGCAGCTGCCGGAATTGCAGGAGCGAGTGCTGCGGATGCGTTATGGGATGGACGGTGAGGATCCGATGAGCCTCACAGCCATCGCCAAGTCGTTGAAAATGAGTCGCGATCGAACCCGAAAACTGGAACGCGAGGGCCTCGAGCTACTCAGGTGTGGCGAGGGCCAACTTGACGCTTATGTCATGAGCTGAGGCGATGGATCACGGATCCACTCAATGATCCCTGTTAGAAGAATTCGTCGAAATTGTCGAAATCAACAGCTTTGAAATTGCCTGATTCCACTTGGGTCATCAGCCGTTCCAGCTGAACCCAGAGGGCGCCACCTGTCAGCAGTGAAAGCAGCATGGCAATCAGATAAGCCGTGCCCGAGGCGAATCCAAACACCTGAAGGGAACCGCCAATAAAGAGTGTGATGCCAAGAAGGGTTCCGGAAAAGCTGATGGTGGTTTCAGCGTTGCCCAAGGGCAGCATGGCCAGGCGGTCGCTTTTCCAACCGTCTAGACGGTTTTGGACCAGTTTTGAGAAGGTCAGGCCGCAGAGAATTCCGATGGCCAGTCCCAAACCTGCAACGAGATACGGAGGCTGCTGGATCGGCGCGAACTCCAGCAGGATCTCGTCAGCACTGAGATCCCCGAAGGCTCCGGTGAGCATATCGAGCTCAGCCTGGTCGAGATCGACCGGGGCGTAGTCCGGAGCAAGCGACATCGAAAGCGGTCAGTAATTGGGGATCGCCATTATGGCGATGTCATGCAGCCAGTGGATTCAGCCGCTGCAACATTCCTTCGGCGATCTTTCTGGGGCCAAAGGTTCTCCTGATCAGGGCGCTCAGCTCTTTGAGATCTGAGATGTTCAGGCGGTCGTCCTTGATCAATGTCAGTAGCAGACGCTGCCTGAGATCACTGCCATCGCGGCTGAACAGCAGACGAAGGCCTGCCCCTGCCACCGGCAGAAGATCGCCACCGCTTTGGATGCTGGTGTCGTTACCCACAACCTCCAGAAGGCTTTCCAGGCGCTCCACCCGAAGGCTGCCGGACTCGTCAAAGATCACGTCCAGCAACTTCTCGCGCATTTCCCGAGTGTCACCGGCTAGCAGTCGTTTGGCTACGTAGGGATAGGCCACAGCAATGATTCGGAAGTCGGGATCGAGGCGCAGGGCCAGGCCTTCTTGGCTGACAACAGCGCGAATGATCAGTGCGAACCTGGCAGGAACACGGAAGGGATAGTCGTACATCAATTCCGAGAAGCGATCGGTGATCGCCTTGAAATTGAAGGAGCCCACCGAATCGCCAAGACTGCCGCCCAGAACATCCTCCAGAGCCGGAACAATCGGCGCCAGATTCGCATCAGGTGCCAGGAACCCCATTTGTTGAAAATCGCGGGCGACGGCTTCGAAGTCTCGGTTGATCAGGTGAACGACAGCTCCCGTCAGGGTGAGTCGGTCGTCATCGCTGATCGAATCCATCATCCCGAAGTCGACATAGGCCACATGGCCAAGATCACCGGTGCGGCCACTCAGCGCGAAGAGATTGCCGGGATGGGGATCGGCATGGAAGTAGCCAAATTCCAGCAGTTGTTGCAGGCCGCTGATCACTCCGGTGCGAATCAAAGCAGCGGGATCAAGCCGTTGGGACTTGAGCTCCTGGCGATCGCGCAGTTTGGTGCCATGGATCCAGCTGGTGGTCAGCACTCGGCGGCTCGACAGACCATCGTCCACCTCGGGAATGGTCACGGCCGGATTGTCGGCGAACAGCTTGGAAAAACGTTTGGCGTTGGCGGCTTCGCAGCAGTAATCGATCTCCTCGAAAAGGCTGCGTCCGAACTCATCAATGATTTCGCCCAGGCCGAATCCCAGGTTTAGGGGAAGGAAAGGGGCTGCCAGAACGCCAAGACTGCGGATGAGCACCATGTCTCGCCGCAGCATGAAGATCAGATTGGGACGTTGAACCTTGACGGCAACCCAGTGTTGATCGTGAATCCTGGCTTTGTAGACCTGACCGAGGCTGGCGGCAGCTACCGGTCGATCCGGGAATTCTTCAAAAAGCTCATCAGCGGGAGAACCCAACTCCTCTTCAATCGTCTTGAGGGCAATTGCATGGTTGAACGCAGGTAGATCGTCCTGGAGTCGGGTCAGTTCATCCAGCCAGTCACGGCGGATCAGATCCGGGCGTGTGGAGAGGGCCTGGCCGACCTTAATGAAGCAAGGTCCCAGGTTGGTAAGGGTGCGCAGCAGAGTGCGCGCAAGGTTGCGTTGCACGCGCGGATCGGTGCTACCGCCTCGGAGCAGAACACTCAGCACTAATCCGAGCAGGGCCCAGAGAATCTGAATGAAGCGCGGGATGCCAATCCAAGGACGGAGCAGCAGCCATCGAGCGTCGCGGCCGGAGTTGTAGCGAAGAGGTTCCAAGCGCAGCGACGCCTCGGGGGCCTGATCTTAGAAACTCAGCGCCGCAGCGCGATGGTCTGGGGCACCCTGGAGCGAGGTGCATCGACTGCTGTCAGGCCTGTTCTTCTTCTATGACGTCGCTTCTTCCTCTATTGCACTCCACGGAGGGACGGTCGCTGCATCTGCCGGTTCATGGCCGAGGGGCTGCCCTGCCACCGTCATTGAAACGTCTGTTGCGACAACCGCCTGGCCGTTGGGATCTTCCAGAGCTTCCTGACATCGGCGGACCTCTGGAGACCGAAGGGGCAGTAGCAACCAGTCAAGAACGCTTGGCCACTGCGTTGGGGATGGATCATTGTTGGTTTGGCGTCAATGGCGCCACGGGTCTGTTGCAGGCTGCTCTTTTGGCCATGGCGCAGCCCGGTGAAGCGGTGCTGTTGCCCCGCAATGTCCACCGCTCCTTAATCGCAGCCTGTGAACTTGGAGGGGTGTTGCCGGTGTTTCTACCGGTTCCGTTCCATGCCGATCGTGGCCATCCCGGCGCCATGACCGCCGAGGGCCTGCGCCGTTCTCTGGAGTCATTGCCTGATCCAGGCCGTCGCATCGCTGGTGCAGTGCTGGTGCATCCCACTTATCACGGTTATGCCGCGGAGATCCGTGGCTTGATCGCCCTGTTGCATGCCCGAGAGCTGCCGGTTCTCGTGGATGAAGCCCATGGAACCCATCTGGCTTTTCCATCCCGGCAAGCTGGGCCGGATTCAGCTGTGCATGCCGGCGCGGATCTCGTGGTGCACTCTTTGCACAAGTCAGCCCCTGGCTTGGCGCAGACGGCTGTGCTCTGGCAACGGAATGGGCGTATCGATCCGGAGAGGGTGAAAGTTTCGCTGCAGAGACTGCAGACCACCAGTCCCAGTGCCCTGTTGCTGGCCTCCTGTGAAGCCACTATCGATTGGATGCTGTCGCCACGCTGGCCGGTGCTGTTGGATGCACGTCAGCGTGAAGCCACCACCTTGGTGAAGGCTCTGGGGTGTGCCGGTGTTCCACTCCATTCCGGTGACGACCCCCTGCGGTTGATCCTGGCCACAGGCCAGGCGGGCGTCAGTGGTCTGCAGGCCGATGACTGGTGCATGAAGCGGGGGTTGATTGCTGAACTGCCGGAACCGCTCTGTCTCACCTTTTGCCTGGGTTTCGCGCGCCATCGCGGCTTGTTCAGGCAGTTCAGAACGCTTTGGCGGGATTTGATGAACGAGGCGGGGGATGCGCCCTTGGACCCGGTTCCGGCGCCGCCCTGCAATCAACCCTCGGTTCCAGTGTTGCCTCCGGATGAAGCATTGCGCCGGCCGGTCACCACCTTGCCTGTGGCCAGCTGCATCGATCGCATTGCGGCGGAGCTGGTTTGTCCGTATCCCCCCGGTGTGCCCCTGCTCGTGCCAGGAGAGCGGATGGATGCGCAACGCTGTGCCTGGCTCGAACAGCACCACCTTCGGTGGCCCGATCAGGTGCCCGGTAAGGTGAAGGTTCTGGCCTAAAAGGCCTTGGGATCAGGCCGGTGATTGCAGACGTCACAACCGGGACAAGCCCCAGCAAACGGCGGGCTTCTGATCAAAAACGCCTGGTCAGCGGTGTGCTTGTGGGCCTGTTTGGTCTGGTGGTTGTGGGCTTGGGCGGTTGGTCGTTCACCATCGCCCTCGGTGTGATGGTGCATCTCGGGCTTCTGGAGTTTTTCCGGATGGCTCAGTTCAAGGGCATGCGACCGGCCGCCAAGACCACCCTGGTGGCCTGCCAGCTGCTGTTGATCTGCACCCAGTGGTCGGTGAACGGGGGTATTGCTTCCCACCTCGCTGATGCGGTGTTACCGCTTTCGGGGGCAGCCATCTGCGGCTGGCTTCTCTTGCAGCCGATCACAGGCTCTATCGCCGATATCGCCGCGTCGATCTTTGGATTGTTTTATCTGGGCTTTCTGCCCAGTCACTGGCTTCGATTACGCAATCTCACCAATCTGGATTTGGCACCGAATCTGGCTCAACTCCCTTCATGGTCGAGCGACTGGATCACGGCGGGATTGGCGATCACATTGATGGCTTGTCTGATGGTGGTTGCCACAGACATCGGATCCTTTCTGATCGGCCGTCGCTTCGGTCGTCATCAGCTGTCTCCCGTTTCGCCGGCCAAGACCATGGAAGGGGCCTATGGCGGATTGGCTTCATCGGTGTTGCTTGGTGTGGTTGCTGGTCCACTGCTTGGTTGGCCTTATGGCGCACTGACTGGTGGTTGTCTCGGCGCTTTGGTGGCGCTCTTTGCACTGGTGGGCGACCTCACGGAATCGATGATGAAACGGGATGCCGGCGTGAAGGATTCCGGTGATGCCCTGCCAGGCCATGGCGGCATCCTCGACCGCATCGATAGTTTCTTGTTCACACCAGCTGTGGTTTTCTATGTGGTGACACTGCTGCTCCCTGTCGTTGGCCGAGGCTGAGCTGTTCAGGATTGAACGCTCTCAAGGTTGAACGGTGGCTTGTCCGCTGAGCACCAGCTGCCCTCCCTGTAGCCGGGCAGCATTGATCTGAATGTTGGGGTCCATGGGCAGCAACATTGATTCCTCTGCATCGCAGTGGTCGACGCGAATGGTTCCCTGGTCTGCGCAGAGTCTGAAACTTCGTTTCACAGGATCCTTGCCGGTGATCACATCGGCTGTGAGCACCAGTTGGTCGTTGTCGATGACAAGCGACCGCAGAGGTGTCAACCCCATCAATTGTTCGGCCAGTAGATCCCCAAGCCAACGCCAGCGATCGCTGGCCAAGGCTTGGTTCAAATCTTGTCCTGCCAGCACCACTTCTCCTTCGATCGAAAACGGATGTTGGAGTTGCACGGGCTGATTGGGTTGCCCCGGTCGGATTGTCGCCTTCAATTCACCGCATTCGATCTCCGCGCGCATCAGGGGAAGTTGTTGGAAACTCACCTTCCTGGCTTCCAGAGAGACCCCTTTGAGTCGACCTCGCAGCAGTTCCAGTGCCGATCCCTTTAGAGCCAGTTTGATTTCGTCAGCTGAATCACACTGGCTGCGAATCCAGCGCTGAAGTCCACTGGCCAGGAGCTGAAGAACGGGTCCGGAGCTGGACTGGGGCATGAACGCTTCAGACCTCGAGGCAGGATCGCAACTGCATCATCCGATGAATTCGCACGATCAGGCGGCTGATGCGGCCTCTTGGAACCAGTTGAGACAGCGATTGGCGACTCGTTGTGGCTGGTCAATATGTGGGAGGTGCCCACAATTGTCGAATTCTTCGACGCCCTCATTGAGGATCGCTGCTGCTGCTTGTTTCTGCGGTGCCCGCAGGATGCGGTCATTGGCTCCCCAGATCACATGGAGCGGTTGTTGGGGCAAGGGTATTCCGCAACCAGCGAATCCACCGCTGCGGGCAAAAGCAGCAAGGGCTTCCGCCCAGCCCGGGCACTGCAAATGCAGCGACGCAATCTGTTCCTCAGGAGCACCGACATCGGCATCAGGATCGGCAAAGGCCTGACGGCAAAGACCTTTGCGGACGCCTGGCCGAGCTAGGAACCAGGCACCCAGTCGATCCAGCAGGGGTGGAACCGGCATCGGGCGTCCGGTGAGACCGGCAGGGGCCAGCAACAGCAGCGCATGAATCCGCTTGGGTTGCCGCCGCGCCATTTCCACAGCAACGGATCCACCCATGGAGGCACCGATCACTCCGATCGGTTGCGCTGGCATGCGTTGCAGCAGGGCATCTAGATGCGTGAGAACGGCATCCGGGCCATAAGTCACTTCGAGGGGCCGAGGTGAAAAGCCGAAACCGAATAGATCGGGGATGAACAACTGGAATCTCTCTCGCAGCAGCGGCGCCAGACGCCGGTATTCCAGAAAACTGCTGTCAAAACCATGCAGCAGTAACAGGGGCTCACCCTGACCGACCACGCTGACGGGAAACGGCTCGTTGACGCCGAGCTCGGGCATCGTCCACCACTGGAGGTTTTCGACCAGGGCTTGAGCGGTTGGATCCAGGAGCTCCGGCTTGAGCGTATCGAGCAGTGATTTCAAGGCAGCACTGGACTGACTTCGGCTGCGCCCACAAGGGCTTCCAACAGAGCTCCTGGAGTGACTGGGAAGGGAAGGTGGTGCAGATCAGAACCTTCCCTGCAGGCAAATTCACACACCTGTTGAAGATGCTTGAGGCTTACATCACCGAGCCCGAGATCATCCAGGCTGACAGGGAGCTCAAGCGCTTGCAATATCGGAAGAAGCTGTCGATGGGCTTGTGCGGCAAGGCGATTGCCTCCCAACCGCTCCTCTAATCGGAGTTGCACGAGGATGCCGAAGCCCACCTTCTCTCCATGCAGAACGGAGTGACAGGCTTGGAGCTGGGTTAATCCGTTATGAACCGCATGGGCGGCCACCGTGCGGCAACGCGCTCCACCCAGCCCGCCAATGACGCCAGCGGTGAGTCCACAGGCATCGACCACCCGCTGCCAGGCTTCACCGCCAGGGTCAGCCATCGCATCGAGACTGTCCAGCAGGAGTTGATCGCGAAGCACGCGCGCCATCTGCACCGCCTGCTGGATGATGCCATCACCACTTGAGCCACTGCTCACGGAGGCTTCGTACCACTTGGCCAAGGCATCGGCGATCCCACTAGCAAGGGTTCGCGGCGGTGCGCTTAGCAGCAGGTCGTGGTCGAACACCAGGAGATCGGGGCAGCGTTCGAGGGCTTGGTCTCCTTCAAAAGCGCCCTCAGGGCTATAGAGATTGGAGAGGGCTGTCCAGCCGGCACAAGTAGCGGCACTCAGCGGAACCGTGATGCAGGCAACCCCGGCGCGGTATGCCAAAAGCTTTCCGGCATCAAGCACTTTCCCCCCTCCAGCCGCAATCACGGCATCACAGCCATGGGTTTTTAACGCCTTCTCTAATTGCTGCAGATCAAGTTCGCAGCAGTCGTGATCAAGGGTTTGGGGGACAACATTGAGTCCGAGACCGGTTAAATCGCGACGGAGGTCGTTGCGTATTGACTGAGTGGCTGCACTGCGGCCAAGCAGCATCGGACGTTGTGTCAGCGACTGAATGGAGGACAAAGATTGAGTCCAGGCTCCAGCACCACGAATCACTTGGGCTGGAGCGATGGAGTGGGTCGAGACCCTGCCGTCACGGATGGCTGATTGGATCATCCAGGTCAGAGACCGGCTCCTGCCAATTCGGGCGTACCGCTAACAGTGCCGGTGAGGTGCTTCACCACCACCTTGCCATCCTCAACATCCACTTGGGCTGAGTCACCGTCTTTGATGCGACCAGAGAGAACTTCCTCAGCGAGGCTGTCTTCGAGAAGACGCATCACGGCGCGGCGCAGGGGACGAGCGCCATAGGCAGGGTTGTAACCCTCTTCAACCAGCCGTTCCTTGAAGGCATCGGACACGCTGAGAGTGATGCCCTTCTCGCCAATGCGATTGAACACTTCGCGCAGCATGATCTCAGCGATTTCCTTGACTTCTTCGCGATTCAGTTGCCTGAAGACGATGATCTCGTCAAGACGGTTGAGGAATTCAGGGCGGAAATACTGCTTCAACTCTTCATTCACCAGGGAGCGAATGCGGTTGTACTGATTTTCCTCCGCGTTTTCTCCGGAAAACTCAAAGCCGAGTCCACCACCACCTTTCTCAATCACCTTCGAACCGATGTTCGAGGTCATGATGATCAGCGTGTTTTTGAAATCAACGGTGCGACCTTTGGAGTCAGTCAGGCGTCCGTCTTCGAGGAGCTGGAGAAGCAGATTGAACACATCGGGATGTGCCTTCTCGATTTCGTCGAACAGCACCACCGTGTAAGGACGACGTCTGACCGCTTCGGTGAGCTGACCGCCCTCGTTGAAACCCACATATCCCGGAGGCGAGCCGATCAGCTTGCTGACCGTGTGGCGCTCCATAAATTCCGACATATCAAGACGGATCATGGCTTCTTCACTGCCGAAGAAATAAGCAGCTAGGGCCTTCGTGAGCTCGGTTTTACCCACACCCGTCGGGCCAGAGAAGATGAAGCTGGCGATCGGGCGGTTGGGATTCTTTAGACCGACGCGTGCACGGCGGATGGCCTTCGAGACGGCTTTGACAGCTTCGTCTTGTCCGATCAAACGCTTGTGCAGAGTCTCTTCCATGTTGAGGAGCTTCACCGACTCGCTCTCGGTGAGCTTCTGAACAGGCACTCCAGTCCACGACGCCACGATTTGAGCGATGTCTTCTTCGCTCACCACAGGGGTGGTTGATGTGGAGTCAGCGGAGAACGCCGATTCGGAGCTGGCCTTAGCCACTACCTGCTCAGCATCGACTGTGACGGCAGCATCGCTGCTGGCGTCTTGACGACTGGATTGCAGCAGAGTGCGAATCTTCTCGCGCAGCTCCACCTCCTTGTCACGTAGTTCACCGGCCTTGGTGAAGTCCTGATCACGAACGGCGTCTTCCTTTTCTTTCTGGACTGAGCGGAGCTCTTTGTCGACTTCCTTGGCTTCAGGTGGAAGCTTGGAATTCAAAAGACGCACACGGCTGCCAGCCTCATCAATGAGGTCGATGGCCTTGTCGGGTAGAAAGCGGTCGGAGATGTAGCGATCACCAAGGGTTGCGGCGGCTTCGAGGGCTTCGTCCGTGATCCGCAGACGATGGTGTTGTTCATAGCGCTCACGCAGTCCACGCAGGATTTCGATGGTGTCTTCGATTGAAGGCTCGCCGACGTTGACCGGTTGGAAACGACGTTCCAAGGCGGCATCGCGCTCAATGTGCTTTCGGTATTCATCCAGCGTTGTGGCACCGATGCACTGCAGTTCGCCGCGGGCCAGAGCAGGCTTGAGGATATTGGCTGCATCAATGGCGCCTTCCGCGGCACCAGCACCGATCAAGGTATGAACCTCGTCGATCACAAGGATCACATTGCCGGCAGCCTTGATCTCCTCCATGATTTTTTTGAGGCGCTCCTCGAATTCACCCCGGTATTTGGTTCCAGCCACGAGAAGACCGATGTCAAGGGTGAGAACACGCTTGTCTTCAAGAATGTCGGGAATATCACCTTGTTGAATGCGCTGGGCGAGCCCCTCGGCGATCGCGGTCTTGCCGACACCTGGTTCACCGATTAGGACAGGATTATTTTTAGTGCGGCGTCCGAGGATCTGAATCACTCGGTCAATCTCGTTGTGGCGTCCCACAACAGGATCAAGCTTGGCCTCGCTGGCCAGTTGGGTGAGATTGTTGCCGAATTCGTCGAGCGTTGGGGTTTTGGTGGAACCTTTGGATCCAGAGCCACCGCCACCGCCGGCACCGACCTCGGCGGTTTCGCCGAGCATGCGGATGACTTGGGTGCGCACCTTGGCCAGATCAACACCAAGGTTCTCCAAAACTCGTGCAGCCACACCTTCACCTTCCCGGATCAAGCCCAGGAGAAGGTGTTCAGTGCCGATGTAGTTGTGGCCGAGCTGACGGGCTTCTTCGAGCGAGAGTTCGAGAACGCGTTTAGCGCGAGGAGTGAAGGGAATTTCGACGGCGACGAAACCTGAACCCCTACCGATGATCTTTTCAACCTCGACACGAGCGTCCTTGAGGTTGACTCCCATGGACTTAAGAACCTTTGCGGCAACTCCGGTTCCCTCGCCAATCAAGCCCAGGAGAATTTGCTCGGTGCCAACAAAGTTATGCCCCAGGCGACGAGCCTCTTCTTGGGCCAACATGATCACCTTGATGGCCTTCTCGGTAAACCTCTCAAACATCGTTAAGGCCGACAGCTGATGAGCACCAACCTATCAGGGCTGAAGGGTTGTTGTGGTTTCATCGATCACAACTCACATCCCAGTGCTGTCGGGGGTTGATTGCTGGGAAAAGTATTAAACAATCCCGAAATGTATTCCTTTATTCAGTTCGATCAGTGCGGGAATCCCTACCCAATGCTGATTGGTCGCCGTTGCAACAGCGCGTCGCTTCCATCGCTGTAGTAACCCTTCCTGAGTCCGCAGTTCTCGAACCCGCAGCGCGCATAAAGCCTCTGAGCCGCCAGGTTGGTTGAAGCCACCTCGAGGGTCGCTGACAGTGCACCCCGCGTCTGTCCGAGACCCAGCAGTGCGTTCAGCAGCTTTGCGCCAAGGCCCTGGCGCTGATGGGCTGGGTCCACGGCAATCGCGGTGATCTGCAATTCATCGACCACGAGCCAGGCCGAGGCCACTGCCATCAAGGTGTCGTCTCCCCTTTGAGCACCGATCACCAGACGATTGGGATCAGTGAGTTCTCGTTTCCATTGCTTCCAGGACCAGAATCCATTGAGTGCCTGTCGGTCGAGGTTTAGGCAGTCCTCGACATCTTGAGCGCCGAGTTCACGAATGTGAATGCCGCTCTCGCCCTTCATGCCGGCGCTGCCTTGAGGAGGTGCCTCTTTACATTGCCCTTCCGAGCGAGCTCAACGTTCCATGCCCCAGCCCTATGAATCTGGCTGCGATCAGAACAGCCCGAACCGCAACCTCGCGCCCATCACGGCTGAACTGGATGATCAGGGCCGCCTGGCGGTTGGTGGTTGCACTCTCAGCGAGCTGGCTGAACGGTATGGAACTCCGCTTTACGTTCTCGACGAAATCAGCATCCGGAAGGCCTGTCAGGCCTACCGCGAGTCACTTCAGCGTCACTATCCAGGCGACTCCCTGGCGATCTACGCCTCCAAGGCGAACAGTTCCCTTGCTCTGACCGCTGTTGTGGCGTCGGAAGAACTGGGTTTGGATGCGGTCTCTGCCGGAGAGCTGATCACGGCTCTCGATGGCGGGATGCCGGCTGAGCGAATCGTGCTGCACGGCAACAACAAATCTGTTGAAGAGCTAGCGCTGGCTTATCGCCATGGCGTGATGGTGGTGGCTGATAACCAACACGATCTGGATCGTCTCCAGGAGATCGTTCCGGTTGGGGGAACGCCTGCTCGTCTGATGCTTCGCTTTACCCCAGGGATTGAGTGCCACACGCACGAATACATCCGCACTGGACACCTCGACAGCAAATTTGGTTTCGACCCCGATCAACTGGAGCCCGTCCTGCGTCAGTTGCAGAACGCCAGCTGGGCACGGGTGGAGGGCCTGCATGCTCACATTGGTTCGCAGATTTTTGAACTGGAGCCCCATCGCGATCTCGCGGCAGTGATGGCCGATGCCCTTCGTTTGGCGCGTGATCTGGGCCATCCTGTTCGGGATCTCAATGTCGGCGGAGGTCTTGGCATCCGCTACGTCGCCAGCGATGACCCCCCGTCCATCGATGCTTGGGTGCAGGTGGTGGCTGAAGCCGTTGCCAGCGCCTGCCGTGAACGCAGCCTCGACCTGCCGCGTCTGCTCTGTGAGCCAGGTCGTTCTCTCGTGGCTCCAGCAGGTGTGACCGTCTACACCGTTGGTTCCCGCAAGGTGGTTCCTGGCGTGCGCACTTACCTCTCCGTGGATGGCGGCATGAGCGATAACCCGAGACCTATTACCTATCAGTCGCTCTATACAACTTGTCTTGTTGACCGTCCCATGGCCGCGGCGGAAGAGACCGTCACGCTCGCTGGCAAGCACTGTGAGTCGGGAGATGTTCTGCTCAAAGATCTTGCGTTTCCCGCATGCAGCAGCGGTGAAGTGCTGGCGGTCTTCGCAACGGGTGCATACAACGCTTCGATGAGTTCCAACTACAACCGCATCCCAAGACCCGCTGCCGTGCTGGTGCATGACGGCCATGCGGAATTGGTTCAACGCCGGGAGCAGCCGGAGGATTTACTCCGTTACGACCTGCTGCCTGATCGTTTGCGCTGACTAACCTAAGGAGACTTCGGGGTGTAATTGAACGTGTTGGCGGTGTTTGACCTACGCCTACTTTTCGACGTTCTCTGCGCTTCTCTCTTCGGATTCCTGCTCTTCACTCGCGTTAATGAGCAGCGAACGCTTTGGCTGCTTCGTGGGTATCTCTTTCTTGTTGCGCTGGCGTGGTTCGTTAACCGCTTCAAGATCCTTCCGCTCACATCAACGTTGATTGATGCGTTGGTGCTTGCCTGCTCTCTTTCCCTGGCCATTCTCTGGCAAGGCGAGCTCAGACGGCTGATGGAGTTGCTCGGCACCGGGCGTTTGGCAGTCTTGCTCGGTAACCCACAAAGCAAGATGCGATCCACGGCCAGCACGGTGGCGCAGCTCACCGATGCTGCCGGGCGGCTCTCCAAAAGTCGACGTGGTGCCTTGATCGTGGTGGACCTCGGCAGTGACCTCAGACCCGAGGATTTTCTCAATCCCGGCATCACCATCGATGCGCAGTTGAGCAGTGAACTGTTGCTCAATCTGTTTGCATCCGACACCCCCCTTCACGATGGTGCAGTGGTGATCAAGGGCAATCGAATTGTCTCGGCGGGCGTGATCCTCCCCCTTTCAAGGCAGGGAATCAGTCGCTATGGCACGCGTCATCTGGCGGCTCTCGGCATCACCGAACGCTTCGATCGCTGCATCTGTGTGGTGATTTCGGAGGAGACCGGAACCCTGTCGCTAGCCAATCAAGGGCGTCTAGAGCGACCCATTACCAGCTCCCGTTTGCAAGACCTGCTCACGGAACTGATCGCCTCTTCTGTGTCAACGGCTCCGGTGAAATCACCATCTGCGCGTAGCGTGAGCTCAGGCACCCAGGATTCCTTGCCTTGAGCCGTCATCTGGCCGTTAGTACGGAACAACCCACGTCACGGTGCTGTCCGCAAGGACTTGATCCTCTTCGGATCCCAGCCCATGTTGCCGTCATCATGGACGGCAATGGACGTTGGGCTAAGTCCCGCAATCTTCCGCGCGTGATGGGCCATCGTGCCGGTGTGGAGGCTTTGAAGTCGACGCTCAGGCTCTGCAGCAGCTGGGGAGTGGAAGCACTGACGGCCTACGCCTTTTCCACTGAAAACTGGTCGAGGCCTGGGGATGAGGTGAATTTTTTGATGACGTTGTTCGAGAGCGTTTTGCAGCGTGAGTTGCAGTCTCTCGAAAGCGAGCAAGTGCGGATTCGTTTCCTTGGCGATCTCGATGCCCTTCCCGCCAAGCTGCAGTCCTTGATTGCTGATGCCACAGAACGAACGGCTAGCAATAGCGGAATCCACTTCAATGTGTGCACCAATTACGGCGGTCGTCGTGAGCTGGTGCGTGCCAGCCAGCGCCTTGCAGAACGCGTCGCCAGCGGAGACCTCCTGCCGTCTCAGATCGATGAAAAAACGTTGGCCGCTGAGTTGTTCACCGCTGGAGAGCGAGATCCCGATCTACTCATCCGCACCAGCGGTGAGCGCCGCATCAGCAATTTCCTTCTCTGGCAGCTGGCCTATGCGGAGATTCATGTCACGGATCTGTTTTGGCCTGATTTCGATGAGGAGGCTCTGATCTGTGCCATCCAGGATTACCAGGGACGTCAGCGCCGATTCGGTGGGTTGGAGGCGGTGGAGACCCACGCTCTGGGATCCTGAAGGCTGCAGCAGCGGTGGCTGGTTCGATGACGGACACGGTGGACCTTCGCCATGACTGGAGCCTGGAGGAGATCGAAGACCTCCTGCGGCTCCCCTTGATGGATCTGCTCTGGCGTGCCCAGAGTGTTCATCGCGCCGCTAACCCGGGTTACCGGGTTCAGCTGGCATCCCTGCTGAGCGTGAAGACAGGTGGCTGTGAAGAGGACTGTGCTTACTGTCCCCAGTCCATGCACCACAGCAGTGATGTGACCGGTCAGCCGGATCTGGAAGTGAAAGCCGTGCTCGAACGAGCCCAGGCGGCTGCCGATGCCGGTGCTGATCGTTTCTGTATGGGTTGGGCCTGGCGTGAGATCCGTGAGGGGCCAGCCTTCGAGTCGATGTTGAAGATGGTCCGCGGTGTGCGGGAGCTCGGCTTGGAAGCTTGCGTGACCGCGGGGATGCTTACCGATGACCAGGCAGAGCGGCTGGCTGAAGCAGGGCTGACGGCCTACAACCACAATCTCGATACCAGCCCTGAGCACTACGACCAAATCATCACCACCCGCAGCTATCAGGAGCGGCTTGAAACGCTCCAGCGGGTGCGTCGTGCGGGTGTGACGCTGTGCTGCGGAGGCATCATCGGCATGGGGGAATCGCTCAGAGATCGGGCTTCGATGCTGCAGGTGCTCGCCTGCATCGATCCGCATCCTGAAAGTGTTCCCATCAATGGCTTGGTGGCGGTCGAAGGCACGCCATTGGAATCGCTTCCTTCTGTGGATCCGCTTGAGCTGGTCCGCATGGTTGCCGTTACGCGGATCTTGATGCCTTTCAGTCGTGTGCGTCTCAGTGCCGGCCGTGAACAGCTGAACCGTGAGGCTCAGATCCTGTGCCTTCAGGCTGGGGCTGATTCCATTTTCTATGGCGATACGCTGCTCACAACGGGCAATCCAGCTGTGGATGCTGATCGCGCTCTGCTCGAGGCTGCCGGTGTTCAAGCGCGCTGGCAGGAGATCGCTGCAGCATGACGGCCTCACAGGAGGCGGCACCTTTTCTGGTGGCTGCGTTCTATGCCTTTACGCCGCTGGATTCGGAGCGTTTAGAAGCTTTGCTGGCTGATTTGCCCGTGCTGGCTGGACGCGTCAATGTGGTCGGATCGATTCTGATCGCTCCGGAAGGGGTCAACGGCACCATCAGCGGTCCAGATGATGGGGTTCAGGTGTTGCTTGATCGGTTGCATGCCGATCTTTGCCTGGGAGAACAGCATTTCGAGCGTCTGCAGGTGAAGCGCAGTCGCAGCCCCAAGCAAGCGTTTCGGCGTTTCAAGGCTCGTCGCAAGCGGGAGATTGTCACCCTGGGTGAACCCTGTGCGGATCCACGTCAAAGCGTTGGTGTCTATGTGGAGCCCAGCGATTGGAATGCTCTTGTGGATGATCCCGACACCCTTGTGATCGACACCCGCAACAGTTATGAGGTGGCGATCGGCAGTTTCGCCGGTTCCCTGGATCCGGGGACCGAAAGTTTTCGTGATTTTCCCGACTGGGTTGAAAGCAACCTGCGTCCGCTGGTGGAGCAAACGGCACCGAGGCGGATCGCCATGTTCTGCACAGGTGGCATTCGCTGCGAAAAGGCGAGCAGTTTTTTGCAGCAGCGCGGTTTCCCCGAGGTGCACCATCTCAAGGGCGGCATCCTCAACTACCTCGAACACATTCCGGAAGCGCAGAGCCGTTGGCAAGGCGAATGCTTTGTGTTTGATCAGCGTGTTGCTGTAAATCATCAGCTCGAGCCGGGCGAGCATCGCTTGTGTCATGCCTGCGGTCTGCCGTTGACGCCCGCGCAAAGGGAACTGGAGAGCTATGTGCGTGGCGTTCAGTGCCTCCATTGCCAGGATCGATTCACCGATGCGGATCGTGCGCGTTTTGCCATGCGTCAGCAGCAGTTGGATGAGGCCCGGGGATGACTGGCACTCCAGTGCTCTACAGCTTCCGTCGTTGCCCCTACGCCATGCGCGCTCGCTGGTCGCTGTTGCAGGCCGGATTGATCGTGCTCTGGCGGGAAGTTGCACTGAAGGCCAAGCCAGCCGACATGCTCTCCCTTTCTCCCAAGGGAACCGTGCCGGTGCTGGTGCTCGCCGATGGCACGGTCATCGACGAAAGCCTTGCGGTGATGGAGTGGGCTCTCATGCAGGCTGATCCATCGGATTGGCGACGCCAGGACTGTGCTCGGCAGCAGAGCCAGATCCAGGAGCTGATCGCTTGCAACGATTCATCGTTTAAGCACCATCTCGATCGCTTCAAGTACACCGACCGCTATCCCGGGGAGTCGATGGAGCAGCATCGTCAGGCTGGTCTCGCCATCCTTGGCAGCTGGTCTGAGCGGATTCACACCAATGGTGGCTGGTTGCTTGATGCGCGTTGCTCCTTGGCGGATGCGGCGCTCTGGCCGTTTGTGCGTCAGTGGCGGATTGCGGATCCCGAAGGCTTCGATAGCGAGACATCGTTGGTTCCATTGCGCCAGTGGCTGGAGCGGTTTCTCAGGGATCCACGCTTCGAGCGTTTGATGCAGCGAGCTGATCCCTGGGATCCTGGTGGGCTCCAGCCGCATTTCCCCGCTGATTCCATCACGGTTCCCTTGGATCAGCCCTTGTTCCATCTTGCACTCACAGAGGACTGGCATGCAGCTCAGCGGTCGGGGGTCTACGCGATCTCAACCCGCGGAGTTGGCGTTGACCAGGTGGGATTCATGCATCTCTCCTGGCAGGAGCAGGTGGCGGCCACCTATGAACGGTTCTACGCCGATGCTGGATCGGTGATGCTGCTCACCATTGATCCCAAAGCCCTAACGGCTCCCCTGCGCGCCGACGCCATTCCGAGCGGAGAACTGTTTCCCCATCTCTATGGCCCGCTGCCGCTGACAGCGGTGACCGCCGCATGCCCATACCTCGCTAAAAAAGCTGATGCTTGATCAATTGGAGAAGGAAGCGCGTCAGCGAGACCTGCTGTTGCGACTTCAGGTCGGACGACCTCTCGGTTTGTGGAGCCTGCGCTTGGTGGTGGCCCGTTCGCAGCCCCATAGCTTGCAACTGCTTGGTGAGATGAAGGCCTGGGCTTATAGCGGAGCCAATGGTTTGCAGCTCGACACCATGCGTGTGCTGCCTGGAGCACCTGCAGGGTGTGGTGATTTGATCTGGGCCGCAACGATGGCCTGGGCCTTGGAAGTCACGCCGTGTCGCCGCTCCAGGCTCTTGGCCATTCGTGATGACGAGCGACAGCATCGCCGCTTGGTGCGTTATTTCAAACAACGCGGTTTCGAACCCGTCCGTGAGGTTCAGGCTGCTTTATGGGATCTGCCCCTGCGCATGGTGTGGGGCGGTGCCGGTGCCCTGATGGTCGGCAGCTGCGAGCTTGTGCAGGCGCGTGCCCTGGAACGCTGGCGTCAGGCTGCGGCGTGATAGCTGCTGCGTACCAACGGTCCGCTGCGCACCAGTGCAAAACCAAGCTCGCGAGCGATCGCTCCCAGCTCTTGGAACTCTTCGGGATGCCAGTAGCGGTCCACGGGAATGTGGGCCAGGGATGGGCGCAAATACTGTCCGAGCGTTAGGCGTTGGCAGTCCACGGCCCTGAGATCGCGCATGGTCGCAATCACTTCATCGCGTGTTTCCCCGAGTCCGAGCATCAGCCCGCTCTTGGTAGGGATGTCGGGCGCCAGAGCGCGAGATGCCGAGAGCAGAGCAAGTGATCGTGCGTAGGTGGCACCCCGGCGCACAATTCCCTGGAGCCGCTCCACCGTTTCCAGGTTGTGGTTGAAACACACCGGCTGAGCATTAAGCACGGTTTCCAAGCGCTGTTGTTGGGCGGCAACGGCAGCCCCATGGTCGACATGGCCCCCCCAAAAATCGGGTGTCAGCACCTCGATAGCGATCAGAGGATTGCGCTTCCGAATCGCAGCGATGGTGGTGGTGAACAGCGAGGCGCCATGGTCGTCGAGATCATCCCTTGCCACCGCTGTGAGCACCACATAGCGCAGGTTCATAGCGGTGACGGCATCAGCCACGCGTTCGGACTCCAATGGGTTGATGGGCTCTGGAGCCTGGCCCTTGTCCACCTGACAAAACGCGCAGCTGCGGGTGCAGATCGCTCCTCCCAGCAAAAAAGTGGCGGTTCCAGCTGCGTAGCACTCGCCGCGATTTGGACAGCGGCCTTCCTCGCAAATGGTGTGCAAGCCATTGCGCTTGACGAGGCCCTGCACCTGTTCAATCGCTGAGGCATCGCCCAGTGGGCGGCGCAGCCACTCCGGCAGACGGTCCTTGGGTGGTATGGCGGAGTAGCGGCTCATTCCACAACCCGCCGGCCCTCGAGAGCCCGGCTGAGGGTGACATCATCGGCGTATTCGAGCTCGCTTCCCACTGGCAGGCCGTAGGCAATCCTGCTGACCTGGGTAAAAGGCTTCAGCAGGCGAGCCACATACAGGCTTGTGGTGTCACCTTCCACGCTCGGTGTGAGGGCCAGGATGACTTCCTCGATGTTGTCGGCGGCAACCCGTTCCACCAGGCTGCTGATCTGTAGCAGATCCGGTCCGATGCCATCCATCGGAGAGATCAGCCCACCCAGAACGTGATAGCGCCCACTGAATTCTCGGGTGCGTTCTAGGGCCAGCAGATCACGGGAATCGGCGACGACGCAGATCTGACCATTGGAACGCTCGGGATTCCGGCAGATCTCACAGGTGGGATCTGCGCTGAGATGAAAGCAGGTCTGGCACTGGCCAACTTGGGTTCGTGCCGCCAGCAGGGCATCTGCAAAGCTGCGGATCTGTTCTTCAGGCTGCCTGAGCAGGTGCAAGGCCAGTCGTTGCGCGGTGCGGGGACCGATCCCCGGCAGTCGCTCGAACTGATCAATCAGCCGCGCCAGGGGTCGGGTGAAGCCGCTCAGAGCTCTTAGGCAGTTGGCGAAAATCTAGGCAGGGGATGGGCCGGGCAGAATGCCGCCATCCGGTCCTCCTCTTCATGCGCTCCATGCTGCGTCGTCCGCTCCGGTCACTGCTCGTTCTGCTTTGCGTCATGACGCTGAGTGCTTGTAGTGGTGCCGGTGCCGGTCTGAACTCCTTCAAAAGCCCAGATGGCCGTTACGCCTTCCTGTATCCGACTGGATGGACGCGGGTGGCGGTGACCGGTGGTCCTGCGGTGGTTTTCCACGATCTGATCAACAGTGACGAGACGGTGAGCCTGGTGGTTTCGGATGTTGATGCCGACGATGAGCTGGAGAGTCTTGGCAGCGCCGTGGCGGTCGGTGAGCGTCTTCGCCGTGAGGTGATCGCACCCGATGGCAGCGGGCGTGATGCTGATCTGATTGAGGCGAGTGAGCGCGACTCCGAAGGTCATACCTTCTACGACCTTGAATTTGCCGTTCACCTTCAGGACCGTGATCGTCATGAACTGGCCACGGTCGTGGTGGATCGTGGGCGTCTTTACACGCTGGCCACAAGCACTAATGAAGTCCGCTGGCCCAAGGTGAAAGGCTTGTTCGAATCGGTGATTCATTCGTTCACCTTGCTGATCTGAATCAGCGGTCCGTTGCCTTGAACTGTCCTCTGCTGAACCTCAACGTTTGTGCATCACCAGCAAGATGGCTGGTATGACCACCTCTTCCCGCGTTGAGAATCTCAAGAGCCGATGGAATGGGCTCTCGGATCACCGCCAGGTCGGAGTCGCGTTGACAGGAGTAGGAGGTCTCTTCGGGCTATGGCTGCTGTTTTGGCCCGTTCCCACTCAGGTGGAGGGCCGCGGCGTTCTGATCTATCCAAATAACGCCGGCATCCTTAATGCTCGCTCGGGCGGGCAGGTGTTGCGGATCAACACCAAGGTGGGCGATCGCGTGCGCAAAGGGCAGGTGCTGATGACCCTTTATCTGCCTGTTCTGGAACGGAAGTTGGATCAGCAGAAGGGCAACCTGCGTCAGTTGGAGCTTCAGAACAACGCGCTGGATGCTCGCGATGCCCTGCGGATTCAAACTGCCCAGGCGGCTCTCGACACCACGCTGGCCAAGCTCGACGACGATCAGAAGCGTCTTGCCAGCCTGCAGTCCACCTACAACGCTAAGGTCGAAAATCTCAGCTGGCTGGCCCAGCGCGAGGTGGTCGCACCGCTCTCACGGGCTGTGGTGTCCGCCGAGCAGGGGCTGACGACCACAAGTGTTCAGCTGGATGACATCAAAATTCAGCGTAAAGAGGAGATCACAGCCTTTCAGCAGATCAAGCTGGAGATTGAGACCGAGCGACTTGACCGACGCTTCCAGATTGATGATCTGAAGCGTGAAATTGCTGTGATGGAAGCTCGCATTGCGTTTGACGGCAACGTCACAGCTGAGCGCAATGGGGCGGTGCTGGATCTGCAAGTGATTCAGGGGCAAACGGTCAAGACCGGTGATCGTCTCGGCACCATCGGCCGCAGTGCCAGCCCTGATGCTGACCAGAACAAAACCGGTGGCGATTTGATGGCAGTTGCCTACTTCCCGCCCGCCGATGCCCGCCGATTGCCGCTCGGGTTGCCTGTGGAGGTGGTGCCGTTGTGGAATCAACGGGGGCGTTTTGGTGGAATTGAGGGGACGGTCAGCAGCGTGCTCAGTCTTCCGGCAACCCGCGAGGACATTGCCACCACCGTCGGCAACAGCCAGTTGGCCGAGGCCTTGGTCAAACACGGTCCAGTGATGCGCGCGGAAATTCAACTGGATCGTGATTCCCGCAGCGACGACGGCTACCGCTGGACCCTGTCCAATGGCAGTGGTGTCTTCCCGATCCGAGATGGACTCACCGTCGACACCTTCGCTTATGTGGAATGGCGCTCACCGGTGACCTACATCATTCCCGGACTGCGCTCGCTCACCGGCGGTTTCAGAACCCTCCGCATTGATCGACTCTGGGATCTGCCGTTCCTCCGGCAGCCGGGAACCGTTCAGTAAGCCTCTGCACTTTCGATGACTCTCCGTCCCCTGTTGCGTCAGGAGCTGCCCTGGCTGATTGCCGAAGTTGTTCTCTTGGTGATTCTTCTCAATGCCAATCCGCCGGAGCTTTGGTTTTGGCTCGTGGTTTTTGTCGTGATCTTCGGTTATCGCGTTGAACGTTGGTGGGCATCACGCCCCAGCTCTTGAGCAGACATTCCTTCGAGGGTGATCGTCGTTGGCACAGTGAGCTCTGGATCTCGTGGCATCGGCAGCAATTCACGCATCAGCCTTGCGTAAGTCACATTCACATCAACGGTGGCAATCAGCCTGTTCACAAGGGATTCCACCAGTTGGGTCTGCGTGACGGAGAGATCCACTTCATTGCTCAACCCCGTTTTGTAACGCAGTGAGCTGTCGCGGAAGGCTTCCTTGCTAGCTCCTACTGCTCGACGTGCGGAGACCAGCTTGGCGAGGCTGGCTTCGTGGTTCAGAAAAGCGCGCTCTAGACGAAGACGAATCTGATTGCGGGTCGCCGCATAGGCCTGATTTGCGGCCTCTTCTTGCAGGGCTAAGGCCTTGATGGCGTTGGACGTGGCGCCTGCGTTGAAGATCATCCAGTTGAACGCGAGTCCGAAGGACCAGTCGTAACCGGCGACCTGTGCCAGGGGCAGGAAGGTGGAGCCGCAACAGCCGCCTCCACTGACGGAGAGGTCGAACAGTCGTTCCACCGATGCCAGGCCTCCTATGGAGGCAAACAGACTCAGCTTGGGCAGGAGTTGCGCCGCAGTTTCATCCTGTTGCAGGGCCAGAGCCCGACGCGTGGCCAGGATTGCATCCAGTTCTGGATTGTTGTCGTAGGCCGTGAGCAGTGATTGCTCGAGGTTCAAGGGCCAGGCTGGTGCCAAGGCGATCGCATCCGCTGCACTCGGCGTGACATCGGATGGAAGATTCATCACCGTCCAGAGCGCGCGCCTGGCGATGGCACGGTCTGCCAGGGCCTGAATCAGGGCTTCCTGGTCGATCGACAGGGTGGCGCTGCGGCGCAGCAGGTCCACCCGTGGAACGAGGCCGGCCTGCTTGAGATTGAGGGTGTCTTCCAGCACGATCAGGTCGGTGCGCACCACCGCATCGCGGATGCGCACCAACTGCTCATCGCGTTGCAGCTGGTAATACGCCTCACTCACCTCCAGCTGCAGGGCTCGGAGCTGGTTGGCGTATTGCTGTTCGAACTGCTCCAGCCTTGCTTCCGCTGCTCGGATCCGTGGGGTCCGGGCAAAGTCGACCACGGCATAGTTGAGCTGTAGCCCTGCTTCGGCATCCACACCATTGGCGACGGCATAGAGACCGCCGCCAGCGGGCACATAGAAGGGACCCGCGGATGGATTGCTAACGCTGTTGCCATTCTTGGTAAGTGCAACGTTCTCGCCCTGCCCTTTGGCCGCAAAGATGGGCCCGAAGCCGTCATTGTTGTTGCCGTAGGGCGAATAGGTGCTGCTGCCGCTCTGAAAGCCTTCCGCATCAGCGAACACACTGATGGTGGGCCAGTAAGCACCAGACAAAGAGGCCACCGTGGCAGCTTGCGCTGCAATTTGATTGCGTTGGATCTCCAGGTTGGGGTTGTTGCGGAAGGCGATGCCGATCGCCTGCTCCAGGGTGACCGCGCGGACGAGTCCTGCGGCTGCGTTCTGCGCATTCGGCAGCCTCCGTGGGGGATCAGGGACGCTCTGGTCGTCCGTTAGCGATCCACTGGCCGGTTCATTGGCTCGAAGCAAACGGCTGGGAAGCTCTGGACTGCGTAGATCGTCGGAGGCATCGAGCGCTGGAGCGGGTCCCAGCAGGGTGTCGAGGCTGTCGAGCTGTTGGTTCAATTGATCCCAGCTGCGCTCCAACTGACGCGTGCTACCGCCTTCGTTCAGGCGTGGGACTGCATCCACTTGGATTTGGGCCTTGGCACCCATTTGGCACAGCATGCCCATCACGGGAATCAAGAGGGAACCCTTGATGAACGAACGGATCAAGAAGTGACGCCGAAAGCTGATTTGGCTGATCTTGCCGCCACTGCCAGGCTTCAGCGATTGGAAGTGACAGGCTTCGATCCGGCCATGCTCGGGAGGCAGTCATGCAGCACGGAAGCCCCATGGCGGATCAGGGAGCTGCGTTGAACGATCTGACGCAGGCGCGCTGTCGAAACCGTGCTGAGGACTTCGCTGCCGACGTGATCCTCGACGTTGCTGGTCATCTGCTTGGCCGCGGCGGCCAGAGTGCGATCCAACGGCTTCAAGGACTCCATCTCCAGCGATTGGCGTGCGCTTGGATCGTGCTGTCGCAGCATCTCGGCCAGGCGCGACAGAAGCTGAATTTGGTGCCGGATGACCTGTGCTTCCTCTCGGTGGAGCGTTTTGATCGCTGGTGGCGATTGAATCGGAGCCGGCAGGCCACGCAGGCCATCCAGCACGGACATCAGTTGGGAAAACAGAAGGTCGAGTTCAGCCCAGAGCTGATGCAGGGGATGCCCCTCAGGATTCACACCCAGCTCAACTTGTGCTGTGGTTTTGAGCACTCTGAGGGAATTGATTTTGGCTAGCAGCTGAGATCGCCGTTCGCGGCGTTGCTGCATCGACAATCGTGTGGGCGCATCCGCTTCAAGGCGATCAACCTCCAAATTGAATTCCTGGATGATCTCGTCGATGAACGCCGCGAACTGGCGGTGGAGGGAAGGGATCGCCGCACTGGGCCACACATAGCGCGTTGCCCAAAGCGAAATCAGGATGCCGATCGCAGTCCAAAACAGTCGGGTGAACCCCCAGGTGGTTTCTTCGGCGCTATGCACTAGCCAACCCATGATCACGATGTTGCCCGCGACCTTGTAACCCACCTGCAGACCAAGGGCTCCACCGAGCAGGCGAACGCTGGTCATGGCTAGGCCGATGCCGAGCGGAAGTGGCAACTCAAGACCTCGGGAAAAGATCACCACGATCACTACGCCCATCAGCGATCCCAGCAAGCGTTGGATGCTTAGCCGCAGAGAGTTTCCATAGCTTCCGGAGAGCACAGCGGCTGTGGTGAGAGCGATGTAATACCCGAAGGGAATGCTGCTGAGCAATCCGAATCCGGCCCCAAGCCCGGTGACCAGCGCGAGGCGCAAGTCGGAGCGAACAATCCAAGGTCTGGTGGTTGGAGAGGCGGATTTCATGCCCCCCCCCGCGCTGCATTCAGACATTGCTGGCTGTTCAGCAGCCTGCCAAATCGCGTCACTTGTTCCTCGAGAGCGATGCGTTGAGCCAGGGATAGTCCCCCCTTGCTCTGGTCCAGGCTCAAGCGGCTTCGGGTTCGATGCGCGCCAGCCAGGTAACGACCCAAAGCGGGGAGTTCGTCGGCAGCTTCTTGCTGATGAAGTCGCTCGATCAGCCGTTCGACCAGCAGCCAGCGCACTTGTTGACATCGCCACAAGCTCAGGCATTGACGCCATCGACGTCGGTCCAGCCGCCTGATGTGGCGTGGGCCCAGGCTCTGCTCCACCTCGATGATGCTCTGCATTTCAAGCAGCAGCCTCGTGATCACTGATGGATCAATGGTTGTCGGTGCTGCCGCTTGTCCTTGGAGAGCGAGGCTATGGGCCTTTAGGCGAGCTTGCAGCAGATCACTGAGTTGCTCATGCAGGGCTTGCAAGCGCGTCATCCTGTTTTTGGGCCAAAGCAGACGGCCCACCACCAGTGCGACGAGGATGCCCACCAGCGTGTCGAGGCTGCGATTGAACACATAGGCCCAGTCGAGTTCGGCGTAAGCATCAATGCCGAGGAACATCACCGTCACCACCACAGCGGTCGATAAACCATTGCTCCAGCCCAGTCGTCGCAGCAGGGGAATGGTGATCAGCAAGCTCACCAGGATGCCGATCCACCCAGACATGATCGAGTGCACCAGAAATGTGACCAATCCACCCGCGATCGTTCCAAGAATCCGTCCTCGAGCGGCCCGCAGACTGTTCTCGTCTTGGTCATCGATCACGAAGGTGACCGCTAACAGTGGATACCAGGCAAAGCTGATGCGTTGAAAGTGCTGCGCAATCGCACAGGTAATCAGGATGCTCAACCCGAGCCTGAGGCTCTGTCTCAGCAGATTCCCGTTCACGGATCGAGCCTGTGGATCAATAGATGAACTGGTAGCGCTGACTGCTCGATTCGCTGGCGTCGCGACCGTTCTGATACACCGGCCATTCCGTATCGAGGTAACTGATGCCGTCTTGATAGAAGGGGCGCGCGGGAAGACGCTCGGTCTCCAATTCCGTGATGCCCATGGCCGTGATCAGGCCACCCAATTCCATGGCACCCAGATCGGTGTCAACGTTGCGGCCTGCCGCTTGGATCAGCGCCGGTAATCGCACCAGGTTCTCCGGCCGGGTCATGGAGCTGAACAAACTTTTCAGCACCATTTGCTGGCGGGCTAGGCGACCCAGATCACCTTCTTCGTCATGACGCCAACGCAGAAAACCTTCGAGGTCTTGGCCCTGAAGCACCTGTGGCCCAGGCTGTAGATCGATCAACAATCCTTGGCTTCTGTCGCGGTAATACAGCCTTTTTGGAACATCAACTTCAACACCTCCCACAAGATCGCTCAGGGTGCGAATGCCATTCAGATTCACAAGGATGTGATGGTCGATTGGACGACCCATTAACCGAGAGAGTTCGTTTTTGACACCGTCAAGGCCGCCGTAGGCATAGAGAGCATTGGCTTTCACTGGGCCAAAGCTGTTGGAGTTGATGTAACTGTCTCTAGGGATCTGCGTGATGGAGGTTCGACCACCTTCAACCCGGAGCGTAAAAATCGCGTCGGTATTGCCACCCCCTTCATCGACGCCCAGAACGAGAATCTCGCGATTGTCGAAAACAGACCAGGCTGAAAAGGGATTGCTGACGGGAAGCAGCGGCACCACTTCAGCGTCTGGTGTTAAGGATCTGCTGAGCGGAATAGCGAGCAGGAAACCACCCGTCAGCCCGATTGCAGCTGAAAGAAGGAGGGTTCCGGGGCGAACTTTTTTCGCTTGATCCATTCCCTCAGATTAGCTCAGAATTTGCGTTTTCTTAAGCATTTGCTTGCGCTGATTCGCGCTTACGTCAACGGTTCACTGATCACCATCGAAGCGCACTTGAGCAGCGAAACCAGGTTGCTTGTTCGATCACTGGCTGGGATCGGTAGCCCAGCCACCTGACGACGCTGCGAGCGCAAGATGACAAGGTCGTGATCACGACTACGGCGCTCGATCATTGTCTCGACACCAGGCCCTTGTTCCAACTGGATTTGGATGCTTGTACCGGTGTCATGGATCGGGTGCCATCGCCGCAGTTCCCGTTCGATGCGTGCCCGATCCATACGGTTGAACCTTGGATCCACAATGTGCAACAGGGTGATCAAGCCGGCATCCGGAGAGGTGCTCGCAAGCACTCGTTGTGCCAATTCGAACTGCTCTCGGGCACTAGCGGATAAGTCTTTGATCGGAACGAGGATCTTTTGAAGATCCGCCACTTGGCGATTGGCGAGATTGACGACGACGACAGGACAATGCGCTGTTCTGCAGACACCATCCACGAGGTCGCCGAAGAACCAGCGCCTCAATTTGTCTGGGCGCCCTGCACCTATGACCAAAAGATCAGCACTTTGCTCCCGTGCGCTCCGGCTCATGCCTCCGGCAATGTCCTCATCCAGCCGCAACAGGCATCGGGTCCTGACGCTGAGCTGGTCGCCGATCACTGCCGCTTGAGTGAGGCGCTCTTTGGCGGCTGCCACGGCGTGATTGACCCCTCCCCTTGTTTCTTCGAGACTTGGGCAGACCAGTGCTAATGGCAGCAGGCGTCCTTGCGTTTCGGCCCCACCGCTGAGCAGTCGTGAGGCGATGTCCAACAATCCTTGCTCGGTTGAGGGATTGGCGATCGGCACCACGATGTTCAGCGGTCGCCTCACCACAGCCAGGGATGTTTCATCGCCGGTGGACTGTTGCCCACCATTCAGTGTCGTTGCGTCGGGCTGACGGGTGGGCTCCACCAGTCGCCGAACCGAGCGAGCGGTCAGCAAAGGGCCCAGGGTTGCCGTCACCACCATCATCGCGAGCACAGCATTCAGCACTGTGCGATCTAGGAACCCAGCCTCGTATCCAATGAAGGCCGTGGCCAGTGTTGCGGCGACCTGTGGCATGGCCAATGACCACATCATCAACGTCTGACTGCCGTCGTAACGGAAAGCTCGACCCGCAATCAGGCTGACCAATCCTTTGCAGCCGATCACGCCAAGCACCATCAACAGTGGCATTTGGAAGTTGGTGATCGAGCTGCCAAGGCTGTCCAGGTCGAGTAACAGCCCCAGGTGAATGAAAAAGATGGGGATGAAGAGAGCGGCACCAACGAGGATCACCTGTTGTTTTGACTTTCCTTCTGGCAAGACCGAATTCACGGCGAGTCCGGCCAGAAATGCACCCACGATCTTTTCAACGCCTGCTAATTCAGCACCCAGTGATGCAATGAACAGGATGAGAAGAATCGTGAGGAAAATCCGACTTTCATCGTTAATGCTTCGCGTGAAAATCCGCCGCCCGACGACGCGGATCACGCTGACAACGGTCAGAGCGAAGATCCCAACACTGGCGATTAGACCAACGAGATTGCTCCAGGAAAACGTTTGCTTCCCTAGGCCGATGGCAATGGCCAGAACCACCAGGGATGCAATGTCCGTGAGGATGGTGCTTCCCACACTGACGACCACGGCTTCATCCCGCTGTGCCCCGTAACTGCGAACAATGGGATAGCCCAGCGGCGTGTGGGACGCGATCAGGGTTCCGATCAGCAGGCAAGGGACTAGTGGGAAGCCGAAGACAAAACCGATCAGGCCACCTGTGGCCATGCCAAACATGAAGTGGAGAATGCCGATGGTGAGCGATCGGCTACGCACTCGATTGAATTCCTCGAGGTCGATCTCCAATCCGACGATGAAGAGCAGATAGATGGCTCCGATGTCGGACACCAGTAGCAACGTTTCACCGTCGGGCTGCAGCAGATTCAAGGCATCGGGCCCCATCAAGATCCCGGCTAGCAGCAGGCCAATGAGGTCAGGTAGTCCAGTGCGTCGGAACAGAGGCGGCACCAACATGGCGAGTGCCACGAGTAAGGCGAAGGTCCCCAAGGGTTGATGAATCAGATGCGTCAGCGACGCATGCCCCGGTGGTGCCGCCGCGAACTGTTGGAACATCAAAGGGTTAGTGCTTCATCACGGCGAAGCCCTGCCTGCACGCGCCAGAGGTCTGCGTAAGCGCCGCACTGATGCAGTAATTGGTCATGGGTGCCGTCTTCGACGATCCTGCCGTGATCCATGACAACGATGCGATCAGCATGGCGAACCGTGCTGAGGCGATGGGCAATGACCAGTGTGGTGCGGTTCGCCGTGATGTGCATCAGTGAGCGCTGGATAGCCGCTTCTGTGTCGTTGTCGACGGCGGCAGTGGCTTCGTCGAGCACCAGCACCGGTGCATCTTTGAGGATCGCTCTGGCCAGAGCGATCCGCTGGCGTTGACCACCAGACAGGCGCTGCCCGCGTTCTCCCACCACCGTGTCGAATCCATCTGGCAGGGCTTCGATGAACGCCAGCGCTTCGGCTTGACGTGCCGCCTCGCGCACAGCCGCTCGCGTTGTCTCCGGTGCGCCATAGGCAATGTTGTCGCCCACACTGCCATGGAAGAGGTAGATGTCCTGACTCACCAGCGCAATGGCGCGTCGCAGATCGCCAAGTTGCAATTGGTCAATGGCGATGCCATCCAGCAAAATTCTGCCTCGGTTGAGGGGATACAGCCTCAGCAGCAACTTCACCAGAGAGCTCTTACCCGAGCCGGTGGCGCCCACGATGCCGATGGTGTGCCCTGCAGCGATGGTGAGGTTGAAGTTCTGGAGGAGTTCCGGACGATCTCGATAGGCGAAACTGACCGTCTCATAGCGGATCTCTCCCTGAATGTCTCGAGGGTTGAGGCGGCGTTCTCCTCCGGCAATCTGGATCGGTGTGTCAATCAGGTCGAGAACCCGGTTGGTGGAGGCCATGGAGCGCTGGTACTCATTCAGGGTGCGGCCGAGGGTGGTTAGGGGCCAGAGCAGACGCTGGGTGATGAAGACCAAAAAGCTGTATGTGCCAACGGCAATCACGCCTCTAGCGGCCTGGAGCCCGCCGATCAGCAGGATGGCCAGGAAGGCAAACAGAATTGCAAAGCGGATTAATGGGATGAAAGCAGCTGAGATGCGAATCGCTTGTCGGTTGGATTGCCGGTAAGCCTCGCTTTCACCTCGGAGCTGCTCGAGTTCCCAGGCTTCCCGAGCAAAACTCTTGATCGTCAGCATGCCTCCCAGATTGTTGGTGAGTCGGCTGGCCATGTCTCCGGCCCGTTGGCGTACATCGCGGTATCGCGGTGCGAGCTGACGTTGAAAGCGAAGCGATCCCCAGAGAATGATTGGAATCGGCAAGAAGGCAAAAATGGCCACCTGCGGAGCCAGCACAGTCATGGCGCCCCCGACCAGCAGCACCGTGGTGATCAGATGCAGCAGTTCATTGGCGCCATGATCGAGGAACCGCTCGAGCTGATTGATGTCATCGTTTAACACCGTCAGAAGTCGACCGCTGCTGTCGCGTTCAAAAAAATCCATCTCCAGTTTCTGGAGGTGGTCGTAAGCCTCGAGCCGCAGGCTGTGCTGCGTGCTTTGGGCCAGATTGCGCCATAAGACGCCGTAGAGGTATTCGAATAGCGATTCCGCCGTCCAAACCAGAAACGACAGAGCCGCCAGCGTGATTAGCTGGCTGGTCACCGTGGTTGCACCTAGGCGTGACAGCCAAGAGGTGTCCTGCTCCACGACCACGTCGACGGCCAGTCCGATCAGTACTGGTGGTGCCAGATCAAACACTTTGTTGATCACAGAACAGGCCGCAGCAAGCCATACCCGTTGCCGGTAGGGCCGCAGGTGGTGAATCAAGCGTTTCAGCGGTGAGGCTGTCGCTTCTGAGGAATGAATGTTGGATTGAAGCTTGGTTTGAACGTTTGCTGGGGGCATCCGCGCGATTCATCCAGGCTTTTATTCAAGCGTTGTGTTGCTCATGCACTGTTCTGAAGCGTTAGAGGAGATAAACCGGGATTAGGAACTGAGGAGGTTGTATGCCCCGTTCACGTGCGATGAATCGCTTCCATCGGTACCTGGCCAGACGTCACCGCCAGGATCTCCGTCGCAGTGTCCCCACCCTTCGTCCCGAACGCGTCGCGTTCGATCCTCTGGACGTCAGTGAGCGTTTGATCCAGCGTGCACTCTGTCGTGATGAACAACTGGAGTTGATGCTGGATGAGGAGCCAGCTCTCTGAGCTGACTCCTTTCGGTGATCAGATCACCAACGGTTGCCGCCACCGCCACCGCCGCCGTATCCGCCACCGCCGCCACCGCCGTAGCCACCGTCGCCACCGCGGCCACCGCCGCCGCCGTAACCACCGCGGCCGCCACCGCCACCGCCGGTGCGCTCGCGGGGTGTTGCTTTGTTCACGCGAATCATGCGACCCATCCACTCCACATTCTGGAGATCGTCGATGGCTTTTTGCTCGTCGTCGTCGCTGTTCATTTCAACGAAGCCAAAGCCACGCTTGCGACCGGTCTCGCGGTCGAGGGGAAGGCTGGCACTCTTCACTTCGCCGTACTGGCTGAACAGGTCAAGCAGGTCTTCCTGCTCAGCCTGGAAGGAGAGGTTGCCGATGTAGATGGTCATTTCCTGTTGGGACCGATGGAGGTGTGATCAGTGAAGCCGTGGTCCGAAAAGGAAAGTCCTTGATGCTGAAGCCAAAAAGCTGAAGCCTGGGGGAGCGAGCCGATCAGAGCCGAACGTTGAAGCTGAACCAAACCAAGTTACAGCCCTGTCGGAGCGTTTCAGAGAGGAGGTGGGGTGATCTTTTCAGTGACCTTTCGCGCAGGGAACGGTGGCGCAGTGACTTTGCCGCTCGGCCCTCTCACTTCAAGGGGATTCGAACGAAGGGTCTGTCGTGTCAGATGTCGAACTGCTCCGCAGCTTTTTGCTTGCAAGTGTCTTGCGCTGTCTGAATGGAACGGCCTTCGTTCACTTGCTGCAGGAAGCAGTCACAGGTGAAATCCCCCATGCCTGGTGGAGGCGTTTTGCCGGCCTGGGCCATGGCGGCATAGAAGCCGGCCAGGCACAGACGGTTGATGACGCTTTCCGCTTCCGTAGCCCTGGAGGCGAGAGAGGGCGTGATCAGTAGGCCGAGGACCACACTGATCAACGAAAGGCGGCCGACCATTGGGTTCAGGAGGCTTGGGTGATCTGGAGCTCCCGGTTCATGACCTTCAGTCGTCGTAGAGCGTTGTAAACATCCTCGGGCATCCCTTGGGGTAGGTCCACAAGGCTGTGATTGTCGAAAATCTGGATGCGTCCAATCATCCGGCCCTGAAGCCCCGACTCATTGGCAATGGCGCCCACGAGGTTTCCAGGCTTGACACGGTCGCGATGACCGACTTCAACCCTGTAGCGAGTCATGTTCTCTTCAGGGGGACGTGATTCACGATCCATGCGACGGCGATCACGCCCGCGCTCACCGCGACGGTCATCTCGGCGATCCCCTCGGATCGGCATCTTCAGCCAGCTTTCATCACCCTGAACCAACAGGGGCTGATCACCCACAGCCATCTTGAGAGCGGCGACGGCCAGCTCTTCCATGCCGAGCTCATGCTCAAGGCCTACGCGCTGGATGAGTTCCCTGAGGAGTTCAGTCTCTTCGGTGCCGTCAGCCGTGGCCTGCTGGCTGAGTCGACCGCGCAGGCGATCCAGACGACTCTGGTTGATTTCGGCATTGTTGGGGATGTCCATGGGCTCGATGGCCTGTCCCACGGCCCGCTCGAGGTTGCCGACGAAGCGGCGTTCACGTGGCGTGATGAACAGAATGGCCTCGCCGGTGCGTCCGGCGCGCCCTGTCCGTCCGATGCGGTGCACATAGGCCTCGCTGTCGAAGGGCATGTCGTAATTGATCACCAAGCCGATGCGATCAACGTCGAGCCCTCGTGCTGCCACATCCGTCGCCACAAGGATGTTGACCGTTCCCTTGCGCAAGCGGTCCACGGTCCGTTCGCGTTGGTTTTGGGGCACATCTCCGTTCAGAACAGCCACGTCATGACCGGCAGCTTCCAGTGATTCCGCCACGGTGAGTGTGATTGCCTTGGTGCGGGCAAAAATGATCACGCCTTCGCCGGTGACCGCTTCCAGCACGCGGTTCAGCGCTTCCAGCTTGTGGGCATTTTGAAGCGTGATGGATCGCTGCCGGATCCGCTTTGCTTCGCGATCTTTGGTCTTGATGGTGATCTCAGCCGGTTCACTGAGGTATCGCTTGGAGAGTCGGCGGATTTCATTCGGCATGGTTGCCGAGAACAGCACCACCTGACGTTCATCGGGAAGTTGATCAAGGATCCACTCCACATCGTCGATAAAGCCCATGCGCAGCATTTCATCGGCTTCATCCAGCACCAGGCTTCGAAGCCCTGAAGTGTTCAGAGTTCCTTGACGCATGTGATCCATCACACGTCCTGGGGTGCCGACGACCACGTCGACGCCGCGTTTGAGGGCATGGATTTGTGAGCGGAAATCCGAGCCTCCGTAAATCGCCAGAACATTGAGATGAGGATGTCCTGCGGCATAGGCCTTGAACGAGTCGGCCACCTGCATAGCGAGCTCACGGGTTGGAGCCAGCACCAAAACCCGTGGGTCATTGCTGCGGCCTTCCAGCCGTTCCAGCAAAGGCAGGGCAAACGCAGCGGTCTTGCCTGTGCCGGTCTGTGCCTGACCCACCAGATCTCGGCCCAGCATCAACTCAGGGAAGGCTGCTTTCTGAATCGGGGAGGGTTCTTTGTAACCCTTGGCGTCGAGCGTCTTGAGAAGGGCCTCGCTGAAACCGAAGCCGGCGAAACCAGACGCCTCAGGCTCTCCGCTCGCTTCAGCGGAGTTTGTTTCTGAGCTGCTGGACTCAACCGTTGGTTCGATCACGGTTGTGAAGAGTTCGGTTTCGCTTTCTGCTTTAGGAGTTTCCGGTAGTTCGGAAACAGTGAGATCCACTGCGCAAGGCTCGGTCGCCTGCGTTTGCATCTGGGTCATGTCGTTAAGGCTTGCCGCCTGATTGATCCTTCAAATCAGGCCTGCAACGTCCCATCGGCAAATGCCGCGCAGTATTGCTTGCCTTCTGTTCAAAGGTGAAGGGTCAAGGTATCACCCGCCCGAAGTCATCTTCCAGCCGTTCGATGTCGGATTCTTCCAAAACAGTGCCGCGCTGCACTTCGATAATCAGAAGATCTCCCTCACCTCCACTGGCCCGATGAATGGCGCCAACGGGAATCTCAAAGGTTGTTCCAGCGCTTGCATCCAGCCATCGGCCATTGCAGTACAGCGATCCGTTGCCGGCAGCAATCACCCAGTGCTCGCTGCGATGGCGATGCCGCTGCAGGCTCAGACGGGCGTTTTCTTTGACCAGCAGACGTTTGACCTTGTAGCCAGGACCTTCAGTGAGGTCCTCGTACCAGCCCCAGGGTCGCTCCACCCGTGTCGTCACGTCTTCGCCCTCTGTTGGCTGATGCCTTAAGGATGCCGCCGCTGACAGCGGAGGCCAGTCGCACGATGGTCAAATGGCGACGTGCACGAGTCATTGCGGTGTAGAGCAGTGATGAGGTGGGGCGCTCCTCCTGGGGCGGCCAGAGCAGGATGACCTCATCCGCTTCACTGCCCTGCGCTTTGTGGATCGTGAGCGCTAGGGCCGGCTGGAGCTGTTTGACCCGAGCCGGGTGCAGCAGACGAAAGCAGCTGTTTCCGGCATCATCACTGCTCCGGAACAGAAGCCTGCGGTTGGATCCACCGCCGATGCAGATCCCAAGATCGCCATTGGCGAGCCCAAGTTCTGACTGGTTGTCGCTGCAGAGCACGGGCAGTCCCTCCGGCCATGTCTCTGAGCCTTGGCCCGAAACGAGTTGCTGGTGAAGCGTTTCGACGCCCCAGAGTCCTCGGCGCCGCGGACACAGCACCATCAGGGAGTCGAGTCGCTCTAGGAGTGCATGGGCTTGCTTCGGATCTGGCTCTCCTTGTGCGTTGATGGTCAGCGAATGAGACGCCGTGCGCAGCACATTCATCCGCTGATTCATGGCCATGAGAACGGGTTCGGGGAGCCGCGCTGACGCTGTGAGGATTTGCTTGACGTTTGACGCGTCATCCAGTGCTGTCATGCCTTGCCAGAAGGCTTCGGGTCCCTCTTGACAGAGTTCGGTGCTCAATCGAGCCAGATCTCCACGGTTGCGATACACCTCTTGGAGGCGGATGGAGGCCTCCCCGAAGCGCGTTTGCAGATTCTCGGATTGCAGCTTTTGCCAGACCGGTCCAACGCCGATGGGTGGCAGTTGATTTTCATCTCCGACTAGCACCAGTTGTGCGCTGCCCGGTAGGGCATCAAGCAGAGCTTGGGCCAGATTGAGATCCACCATCGACATCTCATCCACCACCAGGAGGTCAACGCCTAAAGGGTTTCTGCGGTTGCGGCCGAATCCTCCAGGCCGGGCGTGAAGCAATCGGTGCAGGGTGGTGCAGGGCAGTCCAGCGGTGGTCGGATCGGGACGCACCGCTTCCTGCAGGCGGCGGGCAGCCTTGCCTGTTGGAGCGGCAAGATGGATCCGCAGGCCTCTGCGATCGTGAATGGCTCGCAACAGCATGGCCTTCACGGTGCTGGTTTTGCCTGTGCCTGGACCTCCGCTGAGCAACACCAGCCGGTGACGGCTGATGGCCTCTACCGCTGCCTGCTGTGCGGCGTTGAGCCGCTCCTTACTCTCGCTGGCGGATGCACGCAGGTGGGGTTTGCCTGCTGAAACCCATGCATGGGGGCTTAGCCGGCTGCGCTGCACCAGGGAGTCTTCCAAGCTGGTCATGCCTTGATGCCAGCGCTGCCACATCAGCTGGTTGTTATCTAAGACCATCAGCGCGGGGTCTTCGCTGAGCCAACCACTGCGTGCAAGCGCCTGGCGATGGGTGGTAGGCCACCCCTCCGCCGACAGGCCTTCCGGCTCGGGCGCATCATCGCCAAGATTCACGCTCATTTCACCGCGACCCAGGGCATGGGTCAGCGCCTGAACGAGATCCTGCAGTGCGTCGTGCTCATGGGTTGTCAGTTGCTGGGGCAACGGACGTCGACGTTTCAGCATCGCCATCAGTCCCCGGCTGAGGGCCTCTGGTGCTTGGTTGTTCGGAGGCTCGTTGATCATGCGTGACCTCGCAGCACGTCATCGAGCTTCTGCAAACGCCGCAGCGGAGCGCGTTCAAGAACGACACCACCACTGTTCTTTGGGGACACTCCTCGGAGGAACACGTAGGCGTAGCCACCCAAATGCCGTTCTGGTTGGTAGTCGTCTAGTCGCCATTGCAGAAATCGATGCAGGGCAACGAGATACAGATGGGCTTGAAGGGGGTAGTGATGAAGCCGCATCTGATCCTCCATCGCTGCTTGGGTGTAATGACGGGGACCGCAGTGCAGTGGTCGTCCAGCAGTGTCACGCTCGCCGATCCAGTTGCTTTTCCAGTCAGCAACCCACCAGCGTGCGGTTCTGGGGTCCTCGCCGTCGGTGAACACCAAATCAATGGATCCCGTCAGAAATCCACGGCTGATGAAATCAAGCTCTTCTAAGGCATCGGCATAGTCTGCTCCGAAGCGCAGCTTGGGTTCCGTGCGGAAGGCTGTCGCGAGATGTTGCGGGCGAACGGCTCGCCCTTGATGTGCCACGGGAAGATCAAAGCTCAGTTCATGCAGGCGGCGGCCAGGATGCAAGTCCTGGAGACGGAGGTCTCCCAGAGGGCCGCCGAGCGGTGTCTGCATCAGGGTGGTGAGTCCCTCCAGAACGGCACCCGTCAGCTCGCTGTCGAGACCGGAACGACGCAGTTCGTGCTGCACAAGTTCCTCGTTCTCGGGTCGCGCAACCGGTTGCTCGAAGGGGATTTGCTCGAGGATGCGGTGGAGGCAATCCCCTGCATTGGCACCGCGGGGAAAGTCGCCAAGAGGGCTGTCCTCGTCATCGCTTCCTTCGCTGGGCTCTTCAGTGGTGAGGGTGCTGAGGTCGTCACCGGTGCGGGCATCCACATCGCGTCCTTCTTCAACACTGCGCGGGTCCTGACGGTTGATGGGAGGCGTCGCATGGCCTGCAATCCAAGCGGAATAGCTGCTGCGTCCCCAGCTGCGGTCAAAGCTGTGGTTGGGAATGTCTCCACACGCAAGCGCTTGTGCGCTGAAACGTGGACGCCACCGACCAGGCTGAGGATTGGGCTCGGCCGCATGAACGCTGATCCAGGGTGATGGGGATTCAGCCTGCCCAGTCAGCCAGGGCGAGAGCGGGTTGCCATCTTGATGGGCGGCTTTGGCTTGGAACACCACGAGATGACGTTCCGCGCGCGTCACGGCGACATAGGCGAGGCGTTCCGCCTCAGCCAACTGTTCTTGTTCGTCATCCAGGGCCAGGCGACGGCCAAGCCCCCATTGGGAATTGAGCGCCACCCGCCAGTTAGCCGCGGAATCGTCCGCTGGATTCCGCCACAGCGGTCCCTTGGCTGGTGCGGGGGCTTCCCACAGGTAGGGGCAGATCACAACGGGATACTGCAGTCCTTTGCTGCGGTGCACCGTGACCACGGCAATCGAACTAGCGGCGAGATCGCTGTAAGGCTGACGTTGCTCAGGAATGGATTCCGGTGGATGCAGTCGTTGTCGCCTTAGCCAGTCCGCACCACTTGCGACATCGAGGCCCTGGCGATGCATGGTGTCTTGCACCAAGCGTGCGCACTGCTGAAGGTCTCCGAGAAGGCGGCCGCGGCTGGAAAGATCGGCCACGGTTTGTCCGTTCATCAACTGGGCTAGACAACCCATCAATCCGAGTTTCGGAAGCCCTTTCGCCAAGTCCTGAATCTGCGCAGCCAGGATGTCGAGATGACCATTGGTCTCCGCCGCCTCAAGTTGCTCATGGGTCCACTGCAGTAATGCCGAGACAGCAAGTTCACGCAGGCTGCTGGAGTGAGCGGGCCGTGCCAGTGCATCAAGCAACGTTTGGAGATCTGCCGCCCCCTGGCTGGTGAACACATCGCCCTGACTCACAAGGCGACTAGGCAAGCCCGATGCGGTTAGCTGGTTGCGGATTGACTCAGCTTGTCGATGACGGCTGACAAGAATGCAGATATCGGAGGGGTCGAGATCTTTCACGTCTGACAAGGTCGTGAGAATCAGCTCGGTAGTGATGGCGGGGATGCGCTCTTCAAGCGTCGTACGACTGGTCAGCTCGGCATCGTCATCGGGATTGATCTCCAGCAGCTGCAGAGACTGGCTCCCATCGTTTAACGGAAGTGGGGTGGCTGAGGCTTGCGGTGTCACTGACGGCACGGGCAGCTCAGAGTGCTGCAGACCAGGAGCCATCAGCTCATTCATCGCCTTCATCAGTGGAGGTGTGGTGCGTCGGTTGTCGAGCAGGTCGTCGATGCGATCGACTGCACAACGTGCGCTCTTGTAGGTGTTCAGATCTCCGCCTCTGAAGCGGTAGATCGCTTGTTTGGGGTCACCCACCATCAGCAGCAGGTGTTCGGGTGTGCTGAAGGCGGTCTGCATCAGCCTCCACTGCAGTGGATCGGTGTCTTGGAACTCGTCGATGAAGGCGACGCGATAGCGCGCACGCAGCGGCTTGAGCCAGGTTTCCGCTTGCGACGACTGTTCGGGGTCGAGGGCATCCAGCAGGCCTGAAAATCCGATCACGCCGCGTTGACGGCGTCGCTCCGTGATCTGTTGCAGGCCTCGCCTTAGCAAAAAGCGCCAGGTCTGCTCGGCGGGACCATCCCACAGATCGGCGACGGCCGCTTGCAGGTCTGGTGCGGGGAGGCTTGGGTTGTTTTCCCCGCAGGCGCGAGCGGTTTTTTCGAAGCTGCCGGGGTGGAAATAGCTGCCCAGCAGTGCTTGATTCCGCACGTCACTGTAACGAGGTCGTTCCTGATCTTTTTCGTTGACGTGCCGTCGCCAGGTATCGAGCTCCTGGTGGCGATCCTTTCTCGGTTTCGGGCTAAAGGGTTTGGTCTCCTTGCAGCCATGGCCTCGCCATTGGCCGGCGCAGGCTCGGAAGGCTTGCTCCAGGGTGGTGCCGCTTTCCATCCATTGCTGGTCGAACTCAGTCCAGCGCCTCTGCAGCCATTCTTCGAAGGCTGGATTTAGGGGTCGCAATGGGTCGATCGGCTCCGCATCTTCGGCGATGCGCACCGCGCAGTCTCCATCCAGGCGTTGGAGCTGCAGCGTCAACGCATCCGGGTTGAGTCCCGCTTTCAGTAATCCCGCCACATCGGCGGGGGCCAGGCTGAGAACTTGTTCACGCCAGAGGTCATGGGCAACGTCCTGGGCAAGTGTCTGAGGGTCATCGTCAAGGTTTAGTTCCAGGGCCTGTCCGCTTTGCAAGGCCTGTCGACGCAGCGTGCGCCGGCAAAACCCATGGATTGTGGTGATGTCTGCACGTTCAAGCGCTTCGAGTGCTTCGAGCAACCGGCTCGCCAGGATCCTGCGCTGGCCGGAGTCTTGCCCGTGCCGCTCCAGCCATTCCTCCAGCACGGCATCCGTGGTGTTGAGCTTTGTCTGGTTGTTCTCCTGTTGCATCAGGCCTTGCAGTGCCCCATCGAGGCGGCGACCGATCCGGTCGCGCAGTTCATCTGCAGCGGCTTCTGTGAAGGTGACGACCAACAGTTGATCCAGGTTCAGCTGTTGTTCCACCACCAGTCGCAGCACAAGATGCGCGAGGGCGAAGGTTTTTCCCGTGCCTGCACTTGCTTCCAACAGGCGCACGCCTGGCGTAAGGGGATACCTGTTGGCTTCAAAACGCTGATTGGTTGCCGCTGCAGTCGGACTCATCGGCAGCGGGCCTCTAGCAAAGGTTGATAGAGCGACTCAAATGCTGTTTCAAATCCTGGATCCTGCAGCAGCAGTTGAGCGTCGCAATCGTCGCCGAAACAAAGGCTCAATTCGGCCTGGTCTCGCTCCGCCCAAAGGCTGAAGCCTCCTTGCCAGCGATTGGTGAAGGCTCGGTCCGCGGCGTCCTTCCCCTTTGCCAGAGCCAGGGCTCGAGCTAGGCCGCTCTCCGGTGGTACGGGCCAGCATTCCTCCATGCCCTGTGCCGCGAGCCCCTGCAGCGTCCCGATCTGACGGGCTGCTTCCTGCGGCGTCATCGTCTTCCAGCGCATGGCGATCTGGAATTGGTCCGCCTTGGAGCTCCCTTCAGGCCTGCAGATCACGGCACTGCTGCAGGGTGCATCGCCCAACTGCACGAGGAGATGCTGCAGCCAGGCCTGTAACAGCGTTCTGGCGCGTAGTTTCGACGTGCTGATGTGCACGGCAAGCTCGCCAGCCATTAGTTGGCTGGTGTTCAGGGTGTTGGTGTCCGACTGGTGATGACGCACGGGGCCCAGGCTGAACAAGGTTTGCTGCAAGTTCTGCCAGCGTTGTTCCAGTCGGTCCTGATCCAGTTGAGCCGCTGCTCCTGGAGGCATCAGGCCCTGGCCACGACTGCGCACCATCCAGTCGACGTTGTTCGGTCGGTCCCAAAGGCTCTCTGGATGTTCAGCCAGATGATCCAGCTGTTCTGCCAATCGCTCCCTGATCAACCGGTGGCGATTCAGCTCGTCCATCGACAGAGGTGAGAAATCGTCGACGGCTTCGCACCATTCGCCAGCTTCGATGCCCTGCCGTTTGAGCCAGTCGTTCTGGGGTGCGTGAAGCCAAAGGTTCAGGGTTTCGATCGCCTCAGGCTTGAGCACAGCCTCCGCCTGGATCTCCGAATGTCGCCAATGCAATGGCATCGCCAACCCCAGGCTGGGCCTCTGGGGTTGACCTTGCCGTTGGGCTTCGAGGTTGCGGCGCGCATCCAGCAGGCGACGGTCGCGACTGATTGCAGCCGTTTCGGTTGTGGTTTGAAAATTGCCCGCATCCAGCGGATTGGCGGGTGGCTCGCTCTTCAGCTGTTCCATGGCCTGGGATCCGAGCTGCTCTTCAAGCAGGCTCAACCACTGCTGAACGGGTGGACAAGGCGGTAGAGCCTCGCCACGACGTTCATCCCGACTGTTCCAACTGATCAGCAGGTGTTGCCTCGCTGAGAGCAACGCCTCCAGCAGCACGTAGCGGTCTTGATCGGTGCTGCTCGGATCGCCGAGTCGCCGTTGCAGCTCCAAGAGATGAAAGCCTGCACGCTCCTGATGGCGTGGGAATGACGCGGCGTCTAGCCCCATCAGTACGATCGCTCGGTGAGGAATGGCCCGCATCGGTTCCAGCGCGCTGATGGTCAGGGCACCGCTGCGATGGCCAAACCGGCCACTGTCCGCTGAGAGCGCTTCCTCCAGCACTTGGATCACCACAGCGACATCCAATTGCAGCGTGCAATCAGCAGCCTGCTGTTGCCAGGTGTCCATGCTCTGCTGGATTGCCTGCCATTCCCAGTCCCAATCGCCACCGTCGAGAAACAGATCCTGGAGCAAGTCCCGCAGACGTTCCACCCACACCGGACATGGCGCATTGACGCGTAATCGGCTGATCCAGGAGGCAAGGCGGTCCAGCAATGGCCACCAGAGTTCCAGCTCTTGAAGGCTGACATCGGTCAGAGCCGGTGCACAATCCCCCAAGGCCAGCCCCGGTTGCTCCGGAAGGGTGAGGCCCAGCAGCCAGCGGTCGAGGCACCACCGCAGGCTGTGGGTGTCGTCTCCTCTGCGCTCGCTGGCATCGAGACCCCAGCGAAAGCCGCTGCGCTGCAATGCTGAGGTGATGGCCATCGCATCCTCAGAGGTGATGGCTTGCAGGCTTTGCAGCGCCGGATTGCCCAGCAGGGCCTCAAGCCCACTGGCTGTGAGGCGATCGGCACTGAGACGCAGCAGGTTCATGAATGCCTGCTGCAGTCCTGGGCAACTCTGCTGGCTCCGGTCGGTTAAGCGCCAGGGCAGATCCACCCCGGTGGCATCCTGATCGGAGAACACCGATGCCAGCAGCGGTGCATAGCGCTCCACATCGGGTGTCATCACCAGAACGTCGCGGGGCTGAAGGGTTGGGTCGGCAGCCATCCAGCCAAGGATGCGGTCACGCACCAACTGCACTTCCCGCCATGGCCCCGCACAGCCCATGAATTGGAGCGATTGATCCTGCTTAGACAGGAACAAGTGAGTCGGCTCCGCCTCTCCACCTGCTAACTGGCGCTGGAGCTGCTCCAGCAAGGTTGGAGCTTCGGGATCACCGTTGTTCATGGCGGTGGGATCGGCAAAGAGATCGCCTTGTTCCCAGTTGCCGAGCATGCAGTCACCGCTGCCCTCGAGCAACAGCTGAAATTCAGCCCCCATTCGGCCAAGGATTCCCTCTAAGCGTGGGGCTTCGATGAGCCAGGAGCCATCCGGTGAATCCGTCCAGTTGTCGCCGAGCTGACGTCGGCGCTGTTGCGAGCGCTGCCAAAGATCCGGGCAGGGGGTTAGCAAGAAGAGCTCTACGCTGATGTGGCCGGCGAGCGCCTGCAACAGATTCACCTGCACGGGTGCCAGATTGCTGAGGCCGAAAAGACGCAAGCGAGGCGGCAGAGGTTGAGCCGGCTCCTGGCCTTTCAACAGCTTTTGAACAGCCTGTTGAACCTGCAGACCGAAGGGTTGGCAGGGCAGTTGCTCCGCCAGGGCACGGGCCAGCAGCGGTTGCCATTGCAGTCCTTCAGGGAGATTGTGTCCGCTTTCGTCAGCCAGCCACTCCGCCAGCTCCTGCGGCCTGTACAGCGCGTAGTCATCCATTGCATCGGCGAGGCCTCGCGCCAGTTGCCACTGGTCTCTGTTGAGGTGCCCAGGTTCGCTGTGATGGCGCGCCCACCACTCGCGAAGACTGACGGCGCTGTCGTGTGCGAGCAGCTCTGGCAACACCTTCAGCACTGTCCACACCAGACGTTCAGCGCGCCATGGATCTTCGATCGCTTCGTCGGTGCTGAGCACGGCGTGAACCAGCTGGCGCAGCCGACTGCCCGGGAAGGGGAAGCGCACCAAGGCGCTGATGCCATTCACGGCGGCGAGCTGCTCACCAAGCCAACGGCTAGTGGGCCAGGTATTGACCACCACTTCAATTTGTTCGAAGGGATGCGGGGGATGAAGCCTCAGCTCATGCGCCAGAAGCTGGGCCAGCAGCTCTGCGCGATTGCTGCGATAAACCTTCAGCAAGGCACCCCTACGACCAGATTTCGTTTGGGGTGATGAACGGCTTGTTCTGCGGGTTGTCCGGTCACTTGAACAACGGCATGGGTTTCGGGGCAGAAGGCTGTCAGCAATCCCCCGTACACCGCGCCGGTGTCAATCATCACGATCTGTCCGCGATGTTCAACCGCTGGCCGGGGTGTATGGCCGACCACAACCGTGCCGTAACGGCCGTCATAGCGCTCCCAAAATGATTCGCGGATCTCAAGATCCGGCTGCCCTCGCTCGTCGAAACCGGCATGGGTGGCGATCCAGCCATGGCCGCGATAAGCGAGTGGAAGCGTGTTGAGTCTCTGCAGCCATTCCCGTGTCTGGCTTTCGCCAAGCTGGTGATAGGTCTCGATTGCCAGGAGGTCTATGGCCTTTGCGGTTGAAGCTCCCTGGAGACTCTCAATCAATGCTTGCTCGTGATTGCCTCGTAGCCAAGTCGCTCGTCCACAGCGCACCAGACTCCAGACCCGATCGATACAGTTCGCGATGCCGGGTCCTCTGTTGATCACATCGCCGCAGAACACCAAGTGATCGGTAGTGGGAAGAACCGCCAGCAACCGCTTTAAGGCGTCATCGCATCCGTGGACGTCGCCAATGACCCAGTGGTGGCCGCGTGGAGACGCCATTGCGATTCCTTCGCTCCCGGAATTCTGACCAGCCAAACGAGGCCTGCCAGAGTTTGCGATTACGTTAAGACGCCGCAAAGACAAGTTATGGACCCTCGTTCTCTGTCTCCCGCTCGCAGGGTTGATCTGCTGGTGCGAGCTCTCGATGGTGCCAAGAAAACGAATGAGGCTCTGGCGCGCTGCAGTGACGGTGAGGAGATGTTGGATGTGCTGCTCGGCGCCTCCCAAAAGCTGGGGCTGGGTCTGACGCGCGAACAGCTGCGCAACACCCCACCGATTCGCGACTGGGTGTGGTGGAAAAACAAGGAAGCCCTTGTCACTATCGGTAATTAATCACGTTGAGTGGATTCATTGAATCCACTCAACGTGATTAATGTCGGGCATTGCACTATTGCGGAAGTTCAGCCGATTAGTCATGCTGAATAAAACTCTCTAGTCCTTGAAATGTCCAGAGAAGTCCCAATCTTTGTGAAGAATACAAATCCATATTATCTCTTGATCAAGATTTATTCTGGGAGACAAGTTCTGGCGGGAGAAATTGTCGATGGCGTCGAGATTATCCCTGGCATCGAGGCGAAAAATCAAGATTTAAGCGGTGCTTATCTTCAAGGGGGATTTCTTGCATTCAGCGATTTTTCAGGTAGCAAACTTGATAACGTTAACCTCCAGGCGGGTTCCATCTCTTATGGAGATTTTAGTGGTGTATCACTGCAAAATTCTGCATTGTCTTTGACTTCATTTGCAGAGGCTGATTTGACGGGTTCCGATCTGCGGAGAGCCCAGATGGTTTTGATGGATAACTCTGGTGTTGAACTTCGAGGGACTGATCTTCGTGATGCCGAAATTGTTGGGACCACCTTTTCGTATGGCAAGTTGCAAAATGCTGATTTCAGTGGTGCCCTTTTAAAGGATACTGGATTTCAGTTTTCTGATCTGCGCGGGGCAAGTTTTCAAAATGTTGTGCTAACTGGGTGCAGCTTCTACGGAGCAAAAATTAGTCGAGAAACGTTTAGAGGAGCAGTTTTTGACGAGACAATTATGCCGGACGGAACGCTTCTCAGCTCGATCAATAGACAGCCAAGCCGGGTTCTATTTGGTGCGAACAATACCGTTGTTGAGGTGGAATCAAAGAGTTCGGTGTATGGAGCCGCTTTGCAGGAGCAAACGCCAGGCCGCTTTGCCTATGGAACCAAGCTGGGGAGTTTGGAGTTGGCTTCTGGCACCAACGCCCGAGGTCTTAACCTCTCCGGCCTCAACCTCAGTGATCTTTCTCTGGATGGTACCGATTTCCGTGATGTTGATCTCACCGGTGCTGATCTAGGTGGAACCTCGTTTGTCTCATCACAATTGGATGATCTCAATGCTGTTGGCGCTGATTTTGTGAATGGGTCTATTGCTTATGCCACATCACAGCGGGCTGATTTTGATGATTCTAAGTGGAACTTCGCCAGCCTTGCTAATGCTGATCTCACTGGCGCTAGTTTTCGTAATGCTGATCTGCGGTTTACCAATTTGCTTGCAACTGACTTCAGTAGCGCTGATCTCAGAGGAACTGATTTTACTGATGCCAATGCAATCAATTGTGATTTTGAAAATGCTGACCTGCGTGGTGCAAACCTCACAAACCTTGATTTGACAAGAGCTGATCTACAAGGTGCCGTCATCGATGAGACAACGATTTTCTGTAACACAGTGATGCCTGATGGCTCTGTGCAAGATGCCTTTGATGGCCTATGCCCTGGTCAGCCAACATTTATTTTTGACCCAATCCCTGCGCCTGCGCTTGGAAACCCTTCTGTTTTCTTTTAAATCTTGATCTGACTTGATCAATTGCCTGGTTGGGCTTGGCTTTGCTGTTCGATGTTGGGGGGCACAGACTCCTCTAGCCCAAGATCCAGTTCACCGATCCAAGCGACGATGCCGATCAATCCAGCAATGGTGCCGATCAGCACAACCAGTCGATTGACGGTCATGGTCCTTCTGCAACGTGCTTGGACCATAAAGGGTTGTTGATGCTGTTGGATCTCATTTCTTTTCGGCTGCTCAGGAGCACTCAGATGAATGCCTACCCAACGCAGTTTTGGAGCTCATCGGTCAGTACCGATCACCACGTTTCTTCAAGAACGTGCAACTTGAACGTATCCGCCAGATACGAAGTTGCCAAAAACATTCCAAATTCTGGTACTGGTTGATACATAAGCACTTGCTGGCTGGTGAAGGCCTGCCATGTTTGTGGCGATGACTGCCCTCACTGCTCCCATGACAACTTGCACTTATCGTGGTGTTCGCTACGAAATGGCTCAACCTCTTCATAAAGCTCAAGTGCTGTCTTTCGAGCGCAAGACCTATCAAGAGAATGTTGAGGCTGCTCGCCAGCAGCTCAGCAAGACCTATCGCATGGTCAAGTACTGAGTTTTGAGGTTTCAAGAGGGTGGCGTGATATTGCAGCTCCTTCTTGGAATCCAGCGTTGATTCCCTTGTTCAATTCACTGGAAGAGCCGTCTGGAACTGACTTTGTAGCCTTTCCGGCGAAGACGCACGTGCTGATATAAAGACCTGATCCCAATCAGAATCTATTGTTTTAGAGAGAAATCTTCTGTTTCGCTGCAAGCTAAAAGCATCAGTTTGATTGTGTTCATCGTGCTGAATTGCATTTCATATGCAGCTCAGTTCGTTTGCTCAGCAGTCGAATTTCTTTGAGCGGAACAGGGAAAAATGAAATTTCAGCTTTCTGGCTTTGAGTCCTGGACTTTCCAGTTGGTCTTCTGTGGCAGCTTGTTGGTTCTTGAAGCGGAGCGCGATGGGGTTCTACTCAGTACGATCTTGCAGCCGATGGACTGCACGCGTACGCGCATTCATGAGCTGATTCGCCAGCCTTCCTGCACATTGGCTAACCATTAAAAGAGAGTCGCTGGCGTGGAGACTTCGATTTGTTGATGGAGCGCCTTCTCCCGAGGCCCCTAGGGTTGGCCGCCATGGGTGAGCCCCTAAGGGGCTTGTATCCATCCAGGCCTGCTTCTCTTGTATTGGCGCAAGATTGGGATCAATGTCAGCCGAGGGTCTCTCAGCGCCCGTGAGGTAATCCTGGCTGATCCAAGTTTATTCAAAGACTTGAGATCCGAGTCCTGCAATTAGGGCAATTAAGACGAGCACTAAGAAATCCAAGTTTCCTGACTTGTTTTTTGAATAATTTCTTTTTCGAGCTTTTCCTGGTGTCGTCATCAATACCTTCCTTGAAATGTATTGATTGACGCCGAATTGGCGTGGGTAGATATTCTTAGTTGGTTTGATCTGTAATGTTTGCTGCATTTTTAAATCGGTATCGTCAGTTATCAAGATATTTCCTCGCTCTCTGATGCATGGAATTGTTGACTATCGCCATTCTTTCGCTTTTGGTGAGTTCGTCTTCATTGATGGCTTATCGTCTCACTCCAAGGAAGGGGGCGAGTCAATGACATTCACGAATGCTTCCTTCGCAATCGCATTTGTGATTAGTAGCTTTTGCTACTGGCTCATCATCCCTTTCCTTGATTGAGCATTGTTTGGGGGGCTTTTGGGATCTGTTTGTTGTGACTGCCGAGGACATTCGTGTTTTCGGCAGTCGTCATTTTTTGCTTGGTCATTCATGCGGCTTTGCAGTTGATGCCTTGATCATTGAGTCCCCTGCTTGAGGCCCGTACTTGAATTGAAAAACAAGCTTAAGAGCGATGAGTTGGCTCACGGGTTCTTGAGCTGATCGATAGAGTTGCACAACGTGAAATGGCTAACGCCCACACACGAAATTCAATAAACATTGATGCAAATGAGCAGAAGAGGTATTCATCCACTTTTGATGGGTCTTGACTCCCCTCAGCACAAGTCTGATCAAGAAAACACTGATCGCCCTCAGCGGGAAGAGGCTCAAACCTCTGGTTTGGAATCAGCTCAACGGAAGCGTTTCTTGAAATCTAAATCAGAAGAGGCCTCGCAAGAGACTTGAAGATTGTTGTCTATCAGGCCTAGGTTCAATGTGCTATTCGGTATCAGTTAAAACTTTTTGGAAAGTTTTTCGTCTGTTCTTCAGCTCTGAGGTTTGGGACGTAGCCCTAATGGTTTGTACTTAATCATGAATCTTCCACAATGTGGATGATAACGCTAGTTTTATGAGTCTAAGGCATTGACTTTTACCAGTTCAAGATCTTTTTAATTAATTTGCCAGTAGAAAAGAATTAGCCCTATCCATCAGCAGTGTCACCCGTGCTCCGGGCGCCATCCGGCCTGGTCTTGCGAGGTGGGATTCCAGTGGCGGCAGCGCTTGATCAGGTGATCGCCCTGCTGGAGCTGCTGCTGCCTGAGGTTGCAGGCCACCATTGTTCGGCAGTGGCCATCCAGGCCATACGTGAAGTGTTGGCAAGTCAGGCAGATCCGGGCTCCCTTCCAGTTCTGCAACTCCCGCTCATCCACAAAATCCCACTCCTCCATCACCCATCTCTGACTTAGTACAGGTGTACTAAGTCAGAGATGGGTGATGGGTCAAGCGAGTTCGGAAAAACTTTCGGAATCACCCGAACGAGTGATGTGGGCACGGAGCTTTTGGAGGCTCTTGAAAGAGCCTTCCCCTGGCAGGCAGTGGCTGTTGATCAGCTCACGGGGACGCCGGTGACGCCGAGGCTCCAGGGGCATTAAAAAACCCAGTCAATGACTGGGCTTTTGAAACGGAGAGGGTCGGATTCGAACCGACGGTGGGCTTGCACCCACGCTGGTTTTCAAGACCAAAGGATAAGCCAGCTATAGCAGGAGTTTTGGCCCCTGAAGCGATGGTGTGGCATAAAAGCGTGGCATAAATGCCTCTCCAGCTGGTTTGAAAGACCAGCGAGGTGCGGCTGCCGATCAGCTGGCGGTGGTTCGCTCCTGAACGGATCGTTTTACCAGGCATGAAATTCAGTGCTGCTCTTTCTGGCGCTGCCGCTGAGAGGGTGCTGGCTCGGCCCTAAAGAGGCTTTAGCAAAGATATATTAATTGTTACATGCGGTGCATGAGCTCTGTGCAATTTCGTGCAATTAGAGACATAACCATGCACAAAAAAAATATTTAGCCCGGAAGACTGTTCACGGTAGTTTTTAGGGGCGCCACTTCAAGCAATTGAAAAAGATCAATCCAAACGATACACAATCTCCTGAAGGTTGTGAACCTTCTAAAAAATCCCTGCACGAAAGTTTTCTGAAGGTGCTCCCATCTATTCGGTATTTGGAGCTAGATCGCGAGTTCATTTGCTTAACACACGAAGCCGGGAAATTTCATGACGACTGATCGCTTCCTCCAGGTTTTTCAAGGCAAATTCCGAATCGTAAGGATTATCGATTCGGAAGGCAAAAAGAAACTAATCCTAATTGAAGAGAGCGAATTCGCTCTATTAACTGATCACTTAATCCAATCCTTTTTCAACTAATGGGGAGTGACAATGTTGCCAACGGCAATTCTTCGTCGACCAGTAGGGTGGCAATTAACGGAATGGGGAATAGCCGTCATCTTCCTCGCACACTGCAACGGAAAAACTGTATTTATATACATTCCGCTAAGCAGTTGGCCCGTCGCGCTGCTCTCCCAAGACTTGGAAGGCACAGAAATCGATGTTGCTACTGCAGAAAGCGATTGCTCGCTAGTGTTCGCAATTCCTTTCGCTAACCAACGGGCTTCAACACGAGGCAGTGTGTTCTCATGCTTTGTCAAAGGATTGCATGATGAAGGGGTAGAGGTTTTGGGAACACTCCCTCTAATACCATCAAGCAAAGATGATCAGGCCCTAGACTCAGATCATCCTCTTTTTGAGGTGGCGGAGGGATTCGAAAGATTGCTCAGCCTAGAAGCAAAAGAATGGGAGTCTGACGATGAATAAAAGGAATTAGGGGAATTTTGACTTCTCAAGACAAGGCTCTGCTCCATGCAGGGCCTTTTTGCTGTTCAAAATAACTTTTAAAGCGCATGACCTATGTGCAGCACTACGGCACCAATGCCCGGGAGTCCGAGTTGATTGCTGCCGCTGAAAGAGTGCTGGCTCGCGTGTGATTAGCTAATGCGGAAGCCGGTGACGCCAAGGCCCCGGAGTAATAAAAAAGCCCGCTAAGTGCGGGCGATGGTGCCAGGTATTGAAGGCTGATTTATTCGTCATGAGGAGAATTCAGCAACCTCCATCTTGCCGTCTTTTGCGTCGATCTACCGAAACGATCAACCCAAAAAATCTCCATCGACGCCATAGTGATTCACCAGGTCCATTCGGGGACCTTTTGCTTGCCTGCCAGGTGCGGGGAACACTTGAGGAAGTCTCGACTGAGAAGGAGCAATCAACCTCCCCATGTTTTAATTCTTAAATCCCGTGTAACTAAAGAAAACACTCAGGGTTTATATCTTTCGAAAACTTGTCTTCACAATGTTCATTCATCCCTGCAACATATGCAAAACCCAATACTACAAGTGAGATGCAGATAAGTGATTTGGCAATCCCATCAATAAGTGCATCTTTCTCGGATTTAGTATTCTTAGGATCTTTCATCAGTTGTCAATCTCCTCTTCTTGAAAACTTTTTTCATAGGTTCCCTATTCCTCATTTCCTCACCAGATCTCGCAGAAGGCTCCATAATTGACTGTTTCATTCAGGTCTTCCGTATTCGCGCACGCGATTCCGCCCACTGCACCTTCCAGCTCCTCATCAGAAACCTCTGGTTGAGCCTTAGTTAGGTCTTCAACAGAAATACTAAATCCAGCCTCTTTCGCAATCGCAAGAATTGCGTCTGAATCAGCAGCTGCTTTGAGCTTCTCCTGAAGGGTGGTGTCGCCTTGGACCTTCTCCAAGAACGCTTTGAGTTGCTCTTCTGACATGGGTTTCAGGAGTCTTTAATGGTTATAGCAACGGTCTTCTGCAGTGTCTTTGACTAACAATTGCTGCGCTCAATCGTGCCAGGTATTAGAGGCTAATTTATGGTGTTCTTGGGTGCTTCGATAAAGATAATCGGAGAGTTTCTAAAACGCCCGCCGCCTTTTGAACTCTCCTGGTTCAGTTGTTCGTCTCCTATCCATCCTTTCTCTTCGACGACGCTCTCGATCTGTCTCTTCACTTCCACCAGTAGCGTTTTCTAATTCCTCATCAGAAATGTTTTCATTGATACTTTCCTTCTCTTCTGACATTGGAGGGCGTGGAGCTACAGCCTGGTCATAGCAGCGGTCGGCAGCGGCAAAAGGTGGATGGGCTCAGCAGTGCTGGTGCCCCCGGCACTGCTGCCACCGTCGTGGGCGCCCTCGCCCCCTAATCACTGATTAGGAGTCAGCCGGTATTCCCCGGCAGGGCGACACATCGGCAGCGGGGGTTGATCGATACACCCGCACGCTGAGCCTTCAGCCCCTGGTTGATCAGAGCCAGCTGCTGCTCGAAGGCGTCAGCGCGGGATGGCATAAATCCATGGCATAAATCTTTCGCTTTTATGCCAGATCCTTCGCGAAAAAACCAGTGCCCTCTGCCCGAATCGGGCCTGTAGCGCCAGGCCTAGGCATTAAAAAACCCAGTCAATGACTGGGCTTTTGAAACGGAGAGGGTCGGATTCGAACCGACGGTGGGCTTGCACCCACGCTGGTTTTCAAGACCAGAGCCATAAACCACTCGACCACCTCTCCAGGTTTCGGTGTGTTTCTGTGATCCTTCACCACTCTAAAGGAGCCGCCCTTTGGGGCGACTCCTTTGTGATCAGTTTTCAGGCTTCGCGAGAGGCAGCAAACACTTGTCGGAATCGCATCCAGCTGGGCCAGCTTCAGTGATTTCACCCATGTCATAACGCTGCAGTGCTTCGAAGAAGTCGGAACTGACCCGGCGTTGAATCACGTCGGACTGCATCTGCTCATACGTTTCGGCATCGATGGGTTCGAAGGGAAGCCGGGGGAAGGTGGCGTTCGCGTCGAACCGGGCTAGCAGTGCAGCTGAGATGTAGCCCTCGCCACGCTCAATCGTGCCATGGAGAGCATCGGTGATTGCTTCGATCTCGTGCTCACGGAACTCAATCGTGGCAGAGGTGTTGTGCGCGGTGTAGTGGGTCTGTACCTGCATGTAGAAGTCGAATTGCGCCATCGCTGAGAAGGCATTGATGTCGACAACGTCGGCACCAGGAAGATTCGCCCAACTCACCTCAGTGGGAATTTCCACCAGCCATTCCGTGCAGCGGGGATCGAAGGGATCATCCAGCAGTCGGCCCTGTTCATCTTTATCTGATTGCGATGGAACCACGGTGTAGCCGTAGTCCATGCACGCCATGGCGACAGGGTCGTTCTTGCGGAACGTGATCCGGCGGATGAAACGCTGAGCCTTGGGGGGATGCCAGCCGGGTGCAGCACCGGTGAGCAGGCTCTTGGTGCCTGCAGGTTGCACAGTTGTGCAGCGGTTGGGTCGGCGAAGACCGTGGCGATCGCAATACTCCCAAACTGCTTCGTTGACGGTGGTTTTCCAGCGGCTGAGGTATTCAGCCTCACGCCGTTTGAATTCCTGCCCTTCTGCGGTGTCGGGGCGTCCGGCTTCCCACCATTGCAGCCATGGGGTGCCGAAGGCGTGCACAAAGAAGTCGAATAGGCCGGTGAAGCTCACGCCGACGATCGGATCCCATGCCCGGCTTTGTCGGTAACGCTTGACTTCGAACGCATGGTTCAGCAAACAGGCCACCGATAGTGCACCAGCGCGGAAGGCATCGCGTTGCCCCTCGTCGTCACTGGGGTCGATCTGATTGAGATGGACCTCAGCGAGATTGCAATGGAAATCCGCTCCAAGAATTTCACCGCATGGGTTCAGTCCGTAGCGGCCAAGGCGATGCTCGAGTTCATCATCGGCGATGGGGCCGTGGTTGAGATTCAGCCAGCGCCCGGCCTCTTCCTTGCCTTGATCGCAATAGACATCAATGAATTCCTTACGGAGTTCGGGGGTGATGAGTAGATCGGCATTGGAACGAGCAATGGCCTCTGGAGCGAATTGAATCGCGCCCTCCCCACTGTGGAATTGGCGGGTCACCGCTTCGAGCAGCACCTCACGGCTGGGTCGTGTGTGGTACACACGTGTGTGGTTCGCCATGCGCAAGGCATCTCGTTCGGGATCAATCCGCCAGTTGCCTTCGTCGTCTTGCTGCCAAAGGTTGTCCTTCGCACCTGCGGCGCTGCTGTCAGCTGAGGCGAACTGCCGCATGCCTGCACTGCGACGGATGTTGCCAGCCACGATCGTGACAGCGGCTTCATCGATTAACAAACAGCACTCAACAGAGGTGAGCTTTCGCCCCACGGCCTTGCCGAGCAGCCGTGCGACGCGTGCATAGAGGTCCTTCAGCTTTACCGGGTTGGCCATTCCACCAAAACCCTTAAGCGTTTCGCCGACAGGTCGCACATCAGACAGATCCACTTGCACTTTCACGGTGCGGCCTGCGAAACGTTCGTCGCTACTCAGTTCCAGCATCAGTTGGTAGCTATCGACCCATCCGCGTCTGGTGTCGCCAACACGGATGGAAACGATGTCGCCCTCAATGCTGTGGGTGGTTTTCTCTTGCCGCTGACCTGCGGGCGTTACACCAATGTCTGAAACGCCAAGCACCTCAATGGGGTTCGTGACGACCGGCAAGCGGTCGATCAGATGGGGTTCGATGATGGCGCCAGTGCCGCAACCCATCATCGCCAGGTCCATCATCAGACCAAAGGCTTCCCAATCCACAAGGTTGGTGGAGGTGCAGTTGTAGGCCCCAGAAAAGTTGTGCTGCTGTTCGATCCAGGGTGTTCCGCCAATCCAGAGCCAGCGTCCTGATGGCAGGGCTTTCTTCTCAGCTTGCATACGGGCAAGCAGAGCAACTTCTTCTTTTTTGAGTTTCCCGAGCGTCTCCAAGCCACCCAAATTGCGCTGACCAACCTCACTCCAGCTTTCGCGGCCTGTGGTACGGCGGCGGCTGTAGGTCCGGTAAAACACCGGGTTGGCAGCGGGAGCTGTGGCGGGGAAGTCGCCATTGCTGGACACGGCAGTCAGCGTGTCCTCGGTGCCACTGCGGATGGGAGACAGAGTCACGTTATGAGACAGGTCAGTGAATGCACCCTAACGCCAGCAATGGGGGTCGCAAGTGATTGAAAGCACTATCCACAGTGTCGTTGCTCGGATGCATGTGTGGCTGGCACCATTCCCACAGTCACTGAATCACTGTTCATGGTTCGGCCCCAGCCTTTGATGCGAGGGATGTTTCGCCGCGTTCTCCGCTCCGGTCTGTTCGCTGCCATTGCCTTGATGGTGTGCCTGGTGGTGTCAGCGCCCCACCCTTCGGCGCTGGCTGGAGCGTCCCTGAATCAGGAGTCCAGCGAAAGTTCATTCGGTCCTGTCATTCCGATCGAGAGTCAACCCTTCTTTGATGACCTACTCAGAAAGGCGGAAGCTTGGAATGAGGTGGTGCTGGATGACGTGGTTGGGGACAGTCCGCGGTCAACCTTGCTGAGCTTTTATGCCGTGATGTCGGACGTGGCCTTGCGCGCCGACCTGCTTGGGTTTTCAGCTTCCACGGGCCAGGCGCAGCGCCAAGAAGCCATTAATGACACGACATTGTTGTTTAATTTGGCTGTTAATGCATTGGATGCGAGCTCTTTCCCTGAGAGTGTTCGAGAAGACATGGCAGAAGAGGCGGCCATTCAGCTGAAACTCGTTCTTGATTATGTTTTTACCAATAGCCGTCAGCCTATTTATATCCCCGATCAAGCGGGAATGAAGGATCGTAACGATGAACGGTCTAATCCAACATCTTCTTGGCGTATACCTGGAACGGCGATCACGCTCACCTCGGATATCAGTGGTGATAAGGAGAATGAAAGGTATTACTTCTCTGCTTCGACTGTAAAGCAGATTCGTTCGATGTATGAAGAGGTTCGCGATCTTCCTCGGGTTGCGCAGTCTTTTGCGTCGCCAAATTTTTACTCGGACTTTATCTATACTCCTGGATTTCTGGTTCCACCAGATTGGTATTTATCGCTTCCAATTGGCTGGAGGCCTTACTTGGAATGGCCTATTGGCGACCAGACGCTTTTTCAGGTGATTTGTGCTGTTTTTCTGCTTTTGGTTTACACCTATTTTAACCTGCGTTTGATGCGCTTATTGTTCCAGACTTATCAAGTTATTGAGGAGGTGGAGCCGGATTTTGAGTCTGCTAATCGGCGTCTCTTCAATCTTGACACTGTGGCTTGGAAGAGGGTTCTGATTGTAGTTCCCGTTTTGCCGTTCACTTATTTGATCGAACAGCTCGTCGATAATGTCATTAATTTTACGGGTGCACCGTTAGTCGTAACCATCTATGTTTTCTATGTGATTTGGTATATCTCGGCAGCAGTTCTCGTCTTTTTCTTGTTCGAGGCGTTGGGACGTAGTTCTGCAGAGTTCATAGCGCAAATTAGAGGCCATCGCTCTGCCATTCAGCTTCGCCGCATTACGAGCTTGGTGATGCCTGCCAGCCGTGCTGTTGGCATGTTGATTTCCGTGGTGTTGGTTTATCGGTTGCTCCTGCTTCTCGGCCTGCCTTCGAACACAGTTCTCGCGTTCTCGGCCGTTCCTGGCTTGGCCATTGGTCTTGGCGCAACAAAGCTCATCGGCAATCTTTTCGCAGGTCTATCGATCCAAACTGATCGTCCTTTGCGGGTAGGTGAGTTCTGTGAAGTGGGTGGAAAGCTCGGCTTTGTGACCAAAATCGGTCTGCGCTCTGTGGAGCTGCAGACGTTGGAAAGTCGCGTGACGATTCCGAATTCTGTGGCCGATGAGGCAACCATCGTCAACTATTCGAAGCGCGGCCTTGGCGTTGATCGTCAGCCCATGCAGGGTCTAGAGCTTCGGCTACCGATTCGAGATCAATTGTCTCCATTCCAGCTTGAAGAATTGGTTCGGATCACCCAAAACATGCTGATTTCACCTTCTTCTAGTGGCCAGGAAGTTGATCTGCATGAGCCAGTTGTGAGCTTGGAATCCTTGGAGGATGGCACAAGTCAACTGATCGTTTTTGTGATGGTGGAACTTCATGGATGGCACGCCTTTTTGAAGGTGCGTGAAAAGCTCCTGGTTGCTCTTGAAGAACTGCTTGAACGCATCACCCTTTGCGAAATCATGGTGGGTGTGGCCTACAGCACGACTCCCCACCAACTTCGGCTCATCCCCGAATTGCTCAAGGACGTTGTTAGGGAAGACACGAACCTTGAATTTGAAGCTTGCAGGCTCGTGAAAATCTCATCCTTCAGTTACGACTATGAATTGGAAGTTCGTTCGAATCATATGGTGCATGATGAGTTCGAAGACAGTGTTCATCGTTTGAATTGCAGAATCCTTGATGTTTTGGCGGAACATCAGATACAGATTCCTTTCCCCACGCAAACCCTCGAACTGCACTCCAATACTCCCAGCTCATGATTCCACGCGTTCTTGAGCCTGAGGTGATGAATGATCCGCAGCAGGTTGATGCCTATGCAGCTGCTGACTTCAACGATTCCGATCAGGCAGTGGTGGACCGTATTGATCAGCTGCTTGGGCTTGCAGGTGAACACTTTGCTCCACAGGCTTGCTTGGTAGATCTTGGTTGTGGTCCCGGCAACATCAGTTTGCGTTTGGCCCAGCGCTGGACAGAGTGTTCTGTGCTCGGTCTTGATGCTGCAGAACGCATGCTTCAAGTTGCCGAGGCTCGTGGTTCTGATGCTGGTGTGATGCCTGAGCGATTGCGATACAAACGGGTTTTTTTGCCACTGGAAGCACCGGCATTGAAGGCTCAACTAGTGGTGAGCAATAGCCTTCTCCATCACCTGCATGATCCGATGCATCTCTGGTCATCGGTGAAATCTCTTTCAGCGTCGCGCTGCCTTGTGATGCACCGCGATCTCAAGCGTCCAGACAGTGAAGCCAGCATTGATGCCCTGTGTCTGCGATACGTGTCCGATGCACCTGATGTGCTGCAACGTGATTACCGAGCCTCCCTGCATGCGGCTTTCACTGCGGATGAGGTGAAAGCTCAGCTCGCCCTTGCGGGACTGGGACATCTCCAGGTGTTTGAGGTTGAGGACCGGTACCTGGAAGTGTGTGGTTGGATCACGGGCTGTCAGGCTGGTGTTGATCAGCGCAGCCCATGAGCACGGAATCAGCACTTCAAGACGGACGTGAGCTGCTTGATGCGGTGGCGCGTCGTCGCAATTTCGCGATCATTTCCCACCCTGACGCTGGCAAAACAACACTCACAGAGAAGTTGTTGCTGTACGGCGGTGCCATTCAGCAGGCCGGTGCTGTTAAGGCCCGTGGTGAGCAACGCAAAGTGACATCTGACTGGATGGAACTGGAAAAACAGCGTGGAATCTCCATTACCTCCACTGTTCTTCAGTTCGATTACACCGGCAATACGATCAATCTGCTCGATACCCCGGGCCACCAAGATTTTTCAGAGGACACCTATCGGACGCTGGCGGCTGCTGACAATGCGGTGATGCTGGAAGACGCCGCCAAAGGGCTCGAGCCTCAGACTCGAAAACTCTTTGAGGTCTGTCGCATGCGCCAGATCCCAATTTTCACGTTCATCAACAAGATGGACCGCCCTGGCCGTGACCCTCTTTCACTGCTGGATGAAATTGAATCAGAACTTGAGTTAACACCGTGGGCTGTGAATTGGCCCATCGGCAGTGGGGAACAGTTTCGTGGTGTGATCGATCGACGGACCCGCGAGGTGATCTTGTTTTCCCGTGCCGAACGGGGTCGGCAATCGGAGGAACGACACTTATCCCTCGACGATCCTGAGCTGAAGGATCTGGTTGAACAGGATCTTCTGGAGCTGGCTGTTGAGGAACTGGATCTGCTTGAGGCTGCAGGAGCGGAGCTCGATCTGGAGCTTGTGCATGCCGGTGAGCTGACGCCTGTTTTCTTCGGCTCGGCGATGACCAATTTCGGTGTTCGCCCGTTTCTGAATGCATTTCTGGAAATGGCTCAGAAACCTGTGGCTCGGAATGGTCATGACGGGCCTGTCGATCCACTGCGGCCAGAATTCAGTGGTTTCGTGTTCAAGCTTCAGGCCAACATGGATCCTCGCCATCGCGACCGTGTCGCATTTGTGCGGGTGTGCAGTGGGCGATTTGAGAAAGACATGACGGTGCGTCATGCCCGTACGGGCAAGGCCATTCGTTTGTCACGCCCGCAAAAATTGTTTGGTCAAGATCGTGCCGTTGTTGAGGACGCCTACCCCGGTGATGTCATTGGCCTCAACAACCCTGGAATGTTCTCGATCGGAGACACGCTCTACACAGGAGCCAAGGTTGAATATGAGGGGATTCCCTGCTTCAGTCCTGAGATTTTTAGCTGGTTGCGCAATCCGAATCCGTCGGCATTCAAAAATTTCCGTAAGGGTGTGAATGAACTGCGCGAGGAAGGTGCCGTGCAGATTCTTTACGACACCGACGAGAGCAAACGAGATCCCATTCTTGCTGCTGTCGGTCAGTTGCAGCTTGAGGTTGTTCAACACCGTCTTCAGAACGAATATGGGGTTGAAACGCGCCTTGAGCCACTCGGTTTCCAAGTGGCCCGTTGGGTCACTGGTGGTTGGTCAGCTCTCGACAAGGTTGGGAGGATTTTCAATTGCAAAACCGTCAGAGACGCATGGAATCGCCCAGTTCTGCTGTTTAAGAACGACTGGAACCTCAACCAGCTCAACGAAGAGCATCCCGATCTTCAGCTCAGTGCTGTTGCGCCTGTGGTGAGTGGCGTTGAGCCCATCAGTCTCTGATCGTTGGGCTGCCACATCAAGCTTCTGCAGAATCAATCGCAAGCATCAAGAAGCCCCACTCAGCGAGTGGGGCTTCTTTTTGGTCTCGATAGTCAGCTTTGCTTGATAGCTTAAAAATGCTCAACACAGCAAAGTGAGGGACTCCTACAAGACTCAAGAAGGTTCAGCCTGTTGCTGATCCGCCTTGATATCGAGAGAATTCTCACTCTTCGTCTTCTTCAGAACCGCCGACGGGGATCAGGCGGATGGCTTTGCGCCCCAACTTGATTTCGAACTCATCGCCAGGATTTAGATCGAGCATGGCGGTGTAAGCCTTGCCAACCAACAGGTTGCCATTGCCCTGCACTTTTGCGGTGTAGCTGAGCTTGCGGCCACCCTTGCCAATTCCGGCAGAACCGCCGCCAAGTTCAACGCCCTTTGCACTCAGAAGAGCTTCGTAGAAGGCGGTGAAGTTCACACGCTGGCCACCGTCCTTTTTGTCGGTGACGTAGCCGCAGGCAGTAGCCAAATCGGTTTTGGACACGTCGCCAAGTTCTTTAACCTTGGCCAGTAGATCAGATCCGGTGAGCATTGATAGTCCCCATCTGATTTCATTTATGCATTACGTGCATCGGTTCGTCAACTGTTCAATCCGTCTTTTTTCAATCAACTCTTCTCTTGCAGGCTACGGGCGTTGTTGCTCACGGGCTGCTCTGCGTTTTCCCTCACGGCAATGAGTCCTTCTTCCCTCGGATCAAGAGTGCGTCGAAGACCTGGAAGGAAAGGAGGAGGGGGTGATCATTCAGGCAATGCGTGTCATCGGTGTTGGGATGATTCCATCGCCGCAGACGAGCTGTGTGCGTTGTTGTATTGCACTTCACGTGGTTGTGATCAGCCTCTTGCCGTGATCAGGAACGGGCGTGGTATCGACAGCTTTTGTTTTCTTCGGCAGGCCACTTAGTCGTTCGCTTTCGGCTGATGTCATATGGGGTCGATCAGGTCTGGCAAACGGGGATGAAACCGAACCACTCACCCACATCAAACGTGGTCATTGATCGAGGAGGTTCGTCATCAGAAGGCCATGCACAGGGTCAATCGATGCCTGTTGGTCTGTTTCAAACCACGGCATATCCCCTTCTGATGTTCTGATCCAGAGGATCCGAGCAATACAGCGTTCTGTTCTCTTCGTTCAATCTTGATCCTGGATATGCAATCCCAGACGCTCTAAGCCATCAGTTCGCACCTGGTCGTTGCAATCGCCAGACTGTCGCTCTCCAGCGGTCTGCCATGGACACTCTCTGGCTGCTTCGCCCCTGCTCTGACGGAGGGACGGATTACATCTGTTTCCGTGATCATCGTGATCACGTTGAAGTTTTGGAGGGTTATCACCTACCTCCGCAAATGCCATTGATCAAGCATCGTCAGCTTTTGCTCAGCGCCGATGTGCCGCGATGCCGTCACCGTTTTGAGCGGCAGCAGGGCTTTCGTCATGGACCGCCGCTGTTTTAAGCAGCTCTCCTGGCTCAGCGTTCAATAATTTCCCTGTTCTGCTCGATCAGACGAGTCTCTCGATACGCTTTAGCAAGAAGACTTCTTCTCCATGGCTGCAGGGGTGAACCCAGGACCGGATTCGGATTCGCAGGATCCTTACTCTCTGCTGGGCATCAGCCCGGATGCCGGTTTTGATGATGTTCAACAAGCACGTGATCGTGTTGTTGCTGGGTGCGGTGATGACGCCATTGCACGTGCGCGCGTTGAAGCGGCTTATGACGCTGTTTTGATGGCGCGTCTTCGCGACCGACAGTCGGGAAGAGTTAGTTCTGATGCCGCCACAGCATCACGGATCGAACGTCAACAAGGGTCCACCGACGCAACTCAGGCCACCACCGGCCCTGCTGCGTTACTGACAAGGCTTCGTGGTTTTTCAATCCCTGCACCTTCTTTAAGTGGCTCAGGCGTGATGCCTGATTTCCAATTGGTGGAAGGCCAGGGGCTCACGGTGCGTCTGCTGGCTGGGTCTTTTGCACTGCTTCTTCTTCTGATCGCTCCTTTGACTGTGGAGCTGCTGCTGGCACTCTCGACCATTGGTGTGTTCATTAGTCAGGTCAAGCGCGGCCGACGTCCACTCAGCTCGCTTGGATGGACGTTGCTGTTGCTGATCGCTGGTTTAAGCCTGGGCGCACTGCTCACTGCTGTGATTGCTCCGCTAGCACTGCCGCTGACGGTTGAGCAGTGGCAAGCATTGCCCACATTGGTGGTGCTTCTCGTTGGAGCTCTATTTTTGGCCTGACCCTGACATGTTCTTGATCAGATCCTGCAGCTCCACTTCGGAGATTTGGTAGATCTCGCTGCAGAAGTGACAGGTGAGCTCGGCTCCCTTGTCTTCCTCCAGCATGGTTTGCAGCTCTTCCGGCCCAAGCAGTGTTAGGGCCCCCAGGCTTCGTTCTCGACTGCAGGGGCAGTAAAACTGCACCGGTTGCATGGGTTCAGTGCTTGGAATCGGCTGTGGATCGAGATCCGGGAACACGTCTCTCAGCAGTTGTTCGGGGTGGTCTCCGCAGGCGTGCAGCTGTTGGCTGAAATTCTGAATTTCTCGGCAGCGCTCCTCGAGCAGAGCCACCAGTGCAGGCTCCTCTGCGGCCTTGGGCAGCACTTGCACCAATAGTCCTCCGCTGCTTTGCAACCCTTCGCTGTTGATCGTTTCTCCCACAAACACAGCAGATGGTGTTTGTTCTGAATGCACCAGATACGACGCCACGTCATCGCCGATGCCCCCGCTCACGAGCTCGACGGTGCTGCTGAAGGGTTCGCCTTTGCCGTCGTCTCGCACGACGTGCAAGTAGCCCATACCCGCTGCACCTGCGAAATCGAAGCTCGCTTGGCCGTCAGCGCCAAGGATCGGGTCTAGCTCCAATGACGGGTTGCCGACGTAGCCCCGGACCCGACCATCGCGCCCAGCATCGACACTCAATCCGTCGATGGGTCCATCGGAGCCCAGCCGAAGATTGACGCGTCCATGACGCACTTTCATGGAACTGGCCAGCAGTAGGCCGGCGCTCATGGCTCGTCCCAACATGACGGTGGTGAGATAAGACAATCCGTGCCGGGTCCGGGCTGTGCGGGTGGTCTCTCCGGTGGTAACGGCCACCAATCTGATTCCACCACCTGCAGCTGTGGCCCGCACGAGGCGATCAGCCATGACGCTTCAACAATCCAGGCGTCATGGTGACAGAGCGTGCAGACGGCCGTTGTTGAGGCGCAGATGTTCGCAATTCCAGCCTTGGAATAGTTCCGGCTCATGGGTCACCACGATCAGCAATCGGTCGCGACTGAGCTGATCGAGTAGTTCCAGCACTTCGCCTCGAACTGACCAATCAAGACCTGCGGTTGGCTCATCAAGCAGGAGAACATCCGGTTTGCGCAGGAGCTGAACCGCGAGGGCCAGTCGTCGCTGCTGACCACCGCTCAGACGTTCCGGAGCTTGACGTCCATCCACACCACTCAGCCCCACCTGACACAGTGCTGCGGCCTGATCTTCGCTGCGCAGTCGACGATGTCCCAGTTTCAGTTCCTGGCTCACATTGAGGCCCAGAAAGTGGCGCTCTGGGAACTGAAACACAACCCCGCATAACCATCGCCGTTGTCGCTGGTTCAGTGCTCGTCCTTGCCAGCTAATGCGTCCTGAACTGGCCCTGGCCATGCCGCTAATCACGTCCAAAAGGCTGGTTTTGCCGCTCCCACTGTCACCGGAGATCAACAGAGGCTTGCCACGTGAGGCCTTGAGCTGGATGCCGTTGAGCACCAGCTGCTCGGCAGTGGCCGGCCTGTAATGAACATTGTTCAGTTCCAGCATCCCAATCGAATGCCCTTGCTCGGGCTGCCATGGAGCCCAGCATGGTCGATCGTTCCTTCGACGGCGATGATGTCGGAGACGCCCGTGGGTCATGCAGGTTCGTTTCCGAGAGATTGATCCTTTCAATTGCTGGATCTGGTTGCGCTTCGCTGAGGTTCCTAGTCAGGGAGAGCGTAATTATGTCGATGGCATCTTCGACAGCTGGTATGTGCTGGGGCGACTTGGGGGTTTCAATGCGGAAAACCTTCAGGTGCATGAGGAAGGTGATCAGCTCAGTTGGATGAGCTATGAGAACGAGGATGCCGGCTCGGCCATGCCTGCCTTGATGCACAACATGGGCCAGCTTGAGTATCAGCAGGAGTGGGGGCGCTGTTGGGTCGATCTGGGCACAAGCGATGGGATTGCACTGGATGTGTTGATCAATGCACTGCGTCAGCTTGATTCCGACCTGGTTCAGCTTGAAGAGCTTTTGATTGGAGGCTCCAACGAAGACTGGCCTGTAGAAGAGCATCCCGACAGTGTCTTTCCCGGAATGAGCTGACGAGGTTCGTGGCTGAACGACGTCGCCTGTTAATCGACTCCAGCAGACTTCCCTGCTCTGGAGCGCATCGCTGTTTCCCCCTCAACGAGCAGGAAGCCCGCTATCTGCGCAAAGTGCTGCGCTTGAAGCCAGGAGCTTTGGTGGATGTTGTGGATGGCTACGGGCATCTCTGGACTGCAACGCTGATCACCGGTGATCGGCTGGAGCTCACCACTGATCTTTCACAACCCGTTGAAACGGAATTGAAGCCCATGCCGCAGCTCGGCCTGGCTATGGCGCTGGTTCGTCGCGGAATGGACGATGTGATGCGCATGGCTTGTGAATTGGGCGTGGATCAGTTGCAGCCCATCCAGGCCGAACGATCTGTGCCACAAGCGGAGCATCGCCCAGAACGTTGGAATGTGATTCTTCAAGAGGCCGTTGAGCAGTGCGAAAGGCTCTGGACGCCTGACTTGCAACCGCTTCTTCTCAGTGAAGATTGGTGGGAGGCTCCTGCCATAGAAGACCTGCGTCTGATTGCGGTGACCAGGGATTCAGGCTGCCCGCATCTGGAAGCATGGCTCGATCAAGGTTCAGCTCGATGGCCGCGGATTTGGCTGGCGATCGGACCGGAGGGTGGTTGGAGCGAACGTGAATTAGCTGATGCCCAGGCATCTGGCTGGGTAGGGGTCGCTCTTGGCAAGACCATTCTCCGCAGCTCAACAGCCGCGGTTGCAGGAATCAGTGCTCTCTGCACCAAACGAATGCTCAGCGATTGATGATGTCGCGGCGGTAAGCATCCATGAGCGGTCGGCCTTTGACGTTCATGCGTTGCAGCAAGGTTGTTTTGACGCTGCTGGGCTGTGGAGGTGATGCCTGGGTGCGAGGGCGAGAGAGCGGCGCTGCACCTTGGTTAGTCGTCGCTGAAGGTTGAACCGATGCGGATGCCTTGCGCATGCGGCGTCCAATGCGGCTCAAGAGGCTCTTTGGACCGTTCACGGAAACTTTCCTGGAAATGTGTCAGACGTTGCGAACGTCTGGTTCAACAATCCTGTCATCCCGAACTTCAGCACCCCCTTTCACGCTGGCACGATGATCTGTAGCACTTGAAACGGCTTTGGACGTACTCGATCTGTTTCCGCGCTCGATCCTCAAAGGCAAGCTGCCGGACCCTCTGCTCCAACAGCTGATCGCCTTGGGCGATCAGGTGATGACAGCACCGGATCGCAGTCCGGATGCATCCGCCAAGCTTGCTGGACAGCTGAGTGAGCAGCGCGAGTTGACACCGGATTTGCCCGGTGTGCAGGAACTGATGAACGAACAGCTCCTGCCGGCATGTGAACGCTGGATTCGTCACGTGATTGACCGTCAGCCACCGCAGGGGCGTGGCCCTTGGGTGCCGGGCCGCTACAGGCTTCAGCCTGTGGATTTGTGGTTGAACTGCCAGCGGGCTGGTGACTACAACCCGATTCACACCCATGGCGGCAGTTTTTCAGGGGTGATTTTTCTGAAGGTGCCCCCTCAGATCAACGGCGGCAGTTTTGATGGGCAACTTTGCTTCCATGGTCCTGAGGATTGGCATATCCAGTCTTTCCGCACTGGCATGTCTCAGTACATGCTCCCCGTTCCAGGAGATTTTTATGTGTTTCCAGCCTGGCAACCGCATTCCGTGATGCCTTTCCGTGGCGACGGTGAGCGCTGGTCCTTGGCGTTTAACGCCATGGCTATTCCTAATCAGCAGGCCGGTGCCGCCAGAGCTGTGGCAGACAATCCTTCTGGCGTCGTCGCTGCAAGCGGAAACATCTCGCTCTCCAGTCAACGACCGACGCCGAAGGGTTTTTAAGGCCTACTTGCTCTTGAAGAGGTCGGAAGCCATGGAGCGGAAGCCTGAGAGGTTGCTACCAGGACGGCGCTTTCCAGGGCGCACATCATTGCCTGGTCTGAGGGCCTCTGGTGCGAAGTTGACCAGCTCGATTGTAGGTTTGGCGGCCTCTGCTGCCGCAAGTTCCGCCGCAATAGCTTCTGCCGTCGTCAGCGATGACTTGGCCTCGGGGGTGGTTGGGTCAGGTGCTGTTTGGGCTTTGCTGGCTTGAACGGGCTCGGCACTAGAAGAAGCGTTCGATGGCTTCTTGCTCTTCTTGACTGCGGCTTTGGACTTAAGGCTGTTCTCTTTCGCGTACTTCTCCGCGAGAGCGGGGTCTGGCTCTCCAAGCTCGAGGAAGAAGCCCTTGCGGTTCAGCACCATGCCGGAGAGGGGAAAATCACCTGTGCTGATTATCCGCGGCGATGCTCCCTTCAGCGTCGATGCTTAGAGCAGTGCAACACAGCCTGATGGTTTTCGCGCCCGCGACACTTCCTGATCAGAGCGTTTCTGTATGGACGACTGCGTTGGTCTTGAACGCTGTGCTGATTGGCTTTGCCCAGCGTCTTCCACTGCTCACGCGAGCAGGATGGTGCCACGCCGGACTACTCGGCACCATTCTGTGGGGAGCCCTTGGCTGGCGGGGATGGCTGGCTGTGGTGGCTTATCTGGCGTTTGGATCCCTCGTGACCAAGCTGGGTTTTGCCCGCAAGCAGGATCTCGGTCTTGCTGAAGCCCGTGGCGGACGACGTGGTCCTGAGAATGTCTGGGGATCGGCTCTGAGCGGCTTTGTGTTGGCCCTCTTGATCGCTGCACGCGTGGGTTCAGTGCCATTGCTTCTGATTGGTTTCGCCGCCAGTTTTGCCGCCAAGCTGGCAGACACCTTCGGCAGCGAGATTGGCAAGCGCTGGGGGCGAACCACACTGCTGATCACAACCTTGCGACCGGTTCCGCCAGGGACTGAAGGTGCGGTGAGTTTGGAGGGTACGGCTGCCAGTGCTGTTGGCAGCATGGTGATGACAGTGGTGATGGTTGCTTTAGGACTGCTTGACTCCGCTGCAGCGGCTGGTTTGGTGTTGGTGGTTGGGTTGATTGCCACCCTGTTGGAAAGCCTCCTTGGCGCACTTGGCCAGGACCGTTGGCCCTGGCTGAGCAACGAGCTCGTGAATGGTTTGCAGACGGCCTGGGCAGCAGGTCTGGCCATGCTCGTGGCCTGGTTGCTTGGTCTTACGAGTTAGCGGCCAAAGCCTGCACCCGCAGATCATCGAGGGTCTCGCTCAGGAGTCGTTGCAGCGTGCGTCGATCGAGGCCTTCTTGGCGTGCGATGGCTGTGATTGACAGGCCGTCGAGCCAGTGAGCACAAAGCCAGCGTCGTCGTCCAGGATCCAATCCGTGTAGCGCTGTTTTCAGCCAGGTCAGTTGTGGGTCGTTCTGGTGGTTGGGGCGCGCAGGGAGTGATTCGAGATGGGTTGCGGTGTCATGGCTGCTGGTTGCCAATGCGCGCGTCGACGTTTGCAACGACACCAAATGACGGTGTTGGTGAGCCATGCAGGCTTGTTGCCAGCGCTGAAGGGTCACACCAAGCCTTTGCGCCAGTGTTGATGCATCCCAGGCTGGTTCTCCTCGATGCAGTCGATCAGTCTGGATTTTCATCCCTTTGGCATGCAGATCGTTTAAGCGCCAGGGAATACGCAGAGTGCGAAGCCGATCACGCCGGTAATGGAGGATTTGCCCTGTGATGCGTGGCATGGCGTAGCTGCTGACGCGATGCCCTCGAAATGCTTCGAATTGATCAAGGGCACAGATGAGGCCTAGTCGCCCTTCCTGAATGAAGTCATCCCGCTCGCCATCGCCACGTTTGAGTTGACGCAGCGCGCCGAGATGGGCGAGGCCAAGGTGTTTGAGAACGGTATCGTTCCGTTGAAGAATATGGAGCGGTAGTTCCCGTCGACATTCGCGAAGGCGATGGCGTTCAGATTGGCTTTGGAACGATGGTGATCTGGGTTTTTTGCCCATGAGCGTTGATGATTGAACTCTCTACAAGCTCCCCAAATACGGGTGTAAATACTTCCCCCTTGCGTGTGAATGGGTTCCCTCTTGAGAGGGAGGTGTGCGAGTGCTCATTCTGATAAAGATGCTGCTTTTAGAAGCTGCTTTAACGTCCATGCGGCTGGAAATAAACTTTGATTTGTGTTCAAGCTTGTGTTGTAAATCCCTGAGAGGTGCGAAGTGAATTGTGATCTTTTCTTGCTGAAACTGCCTAGGTAAACTGAAGAAGTATGTTGCATGGATGGGTTTTCTGATTCGGAAAAGCCAGCGCTTCGCTGTTTTCAGATCCGGCTCATGTTTGGCTGGTTTATTCAGGTGATCGAGATAAATGGTTTGGTCTCTTGCTAAAATTTTGACGTGAATTTGAAGAGGCTATCAAGTCATTCTTTGTGCAATTGATGCTGGTTGAATAATTCGTTTAGTCAACGAGGACCGCCTTGTTCCCCTGTCTCAGGTTCGGTTTATTCATGCCATCCATCCAAGCCAACGTAAGGAATGATCTCGTTTCTCATCGACCAGCGTGAATTTGATCGAAAATCTCGCCATTGCGTTTAATCATCAAGCGATGCCTTTGCTCTGGGACAATTTCGCTGCACAGTTGAACAGCGTGCGTGCAGGCGGTGGCTATGACTACAGCACATGGGCTGCTCCGGCCGAAGCTCCGCTTGAGGGGAGCCGTGAAGAAAGACTCAAGACTGCTCTTGAGGCTATTAAAGACAGTGGAAATGCTCAGATGATCGAGTCGCTTAATGCTGCTCTTGAAGGCCGTGAGGCCTCGTTTGAGCTTCCAGCTTTAGAGAGCGGGCCTCAGGCATTTCTGAAGACCTTGGATCAAAAAGCCCCTTAAACACTTCACCTTGAGAAGGTAGGACCTGTGATGGCCTCGAGCTGTCACAGGTCATCGGAGTCTTCAGGATGTCCTGCTTCAAAGTTCATCATTGACATCAACTGATTGCTTGTTTCTGTCACCCTGAATGGCTAACAGGTGCTCCGCAAACCAATATGCGTTTCACATTCCTGGGGCTCGTAGCCTCCGCCTTGATTCTCTCTACCGGCGCTGTTCAGGCCACCCCAAAGCCAGTCATTGAAGAGCTGTTCAGCGCAAGCCAGACCCTCGGTGGCAGAGCTGTGGCTTACCCAGCTGGTACCCCAGAAATGAGGATTTATCGGCTCACGCTTCCTGTTGGGGCCAAGATTCCATTGCACATCCATCCTTCACCCGTAGTGGTTGTGGTTGAGAAGGGCGCTTTGAGCAATGTCAGGATTGTTGATGGGGAGGAGGTGACCAGCGTGATTACAGCTGGAGAGGGCTTTCTTGAGGGGCATCCAGCGGAACCCCATTACGTGATCAATCAGGGACATGAACCTGTGGTGAGCCTGGTGGCGTTCGCCAGTGTTGAGGGACTGCCGAATTTGATTCGGGTGGACTGAATGCACCCAGGGCTTGAGTTGGATCGGTGGTTTGCGTTTTGCGAGGCTTTGCTAACGCCCGGAGAGGTATTTGCTCTCATTTCTGCGTACTAATGCTTAGGAAGGGCTGAAAATTTCACGCTTTCTGCCTATTTGTGCGCGTCCGCTGACTTTATTGTGCCGAATAGGTAACCGCACATCTTGTTCGTTATGAGACAGTCCGCGGCTCCTCTGTCTTGCCTGAAGTGGGGCGAAGATGGAGAACTTTCAGCGCATGACACCGAAATGATGGTCACGCTCCTGGCGGCTTGTGAAAAGTCGCGTCGGGGCTTCAAAGATCATTTTGAGCGTCGTCGAAGGAGAGGGTCAAAGTCCATGGTGAATGGAACGCCAGCCCCTTTTTGTAAACCCCGTGCTTGTGGTAGCTCCTAGCCACGTGAGTCAAGGCAGACAACCTTTCTGGTGATTGCTATCTCCTGGAAAGACCGTTGTCGTTTTCATGGACTGGCTGCTTCCGCTGCTTATTGTTGTCTCCCATGTGGTGTGCGCATGTTTTGCAAGGACCATCGCTGCGCAGAAAGCACGTAGCAGCATCAAATGGTTTTGGGCTGGTTTGATCTTTGGATGGTTGGGCTTGATTGCTGCGGCAGGAATGCCAGACCGGCATCAGATCGTTTATTTGAGGTATCTAGCGGAGTCTCAGGGCTATCAGCCCCGTCATGCCTGTGGAGGCAAGGCGGATCCCTCTATCAAGTCTTGATGGAGGCATGACAGCGCTGGAAGCAAACGATGCTGCGAGTCAACCCTTTTGTGGGCCAATTCGGCATCACACGCCAAGGGGTCTGCACAACAAGCTTGTCGCCTTCGATTAGAAAATATCGGGTTTGTTCTGTGCCCACCCACTGAGGGTTCCATGCTGCATCAACACGGGTGACCCATTGATTGCCATTGAGTCGGTAAGTGCCCGTGTAGGCGATCATGCTGTTGAACAAATTGGCGCTGTCTTGAACGCTATTAGGTGGTTGTCTGTTTTCAGCTGTGAGCGTGAACGAAACTCGTCCTTCAGGAGTGAAAATAACGTAACCATTTGGATTTTCACCCATTGGGTAGAACATCAAACCGCTGGATTTGATCTCCACCCCATAACTCACCAGTTGCCATGCTCCTTGGATCGATAAGCCCGAGACACTTTGTCGTTGTTGGGTTGAAGATTGGATCAAAACAGTGTCAACTCCTCAGCAAACGCTAACAATCTTGCTCTTCTCTTCCACCTTGACCGGTGACGATTCCGCTGGATATTGCCAAGACAGCCTGTGAACAGTTGCCATGGTTACCGTTCAGCATTAAATGCCCTTCGTTATCGAAGCGAATGGTCTCTAATCACACACCTGCTTGATGCATGACACGGTGTCATGCCTGCATTCGCAATCTGTTCATGCACGCTTCGTTGGAACACCAGCACGTTGGTTTCGATGCTTTAACGCGTTCCAACTCTGCCGATCTTGTCCCTGTTCAATTTTGGATGAATGGCTGCTCGCAGGTCGCTCATGTCAGCCGAGATGGTTTGCGTCGCTGTCAGCAAGAGCTCTTAGCGACCGGTGCTGTGTTGCTCAATTGAGCCCGTTGATAGCCCTGAGTTGCTTGCTTGAGACAGTCAAGGTTCCTTCAGATGGTTGGCTGGGGTGATGGCCTTTGCTCTTGGTTTGAACCTGGTGCTCTACCTCGAACTGCTTTTGTTCTCACTGCTCTTGGCAGCCTGCGGCGGACTACTGATTTTGCAGCTGGGCTTGATGCGTGTTTTTCGTGCTGCACCTGCACTTCAAGTGGCGTCTGAGGGCGTTCTGCCAGAGACATCGCTTTGCATTGTCATCCCCGCCTACAACGAGGTTCACAACATCGGACCCTGTCTCAGCAGTGTTCTGGGCAGTGAGCCTCCCTGCCGCGCCTGGCATGTGTTGGTGGTTGATGATGAATCCACCGACGACACGATTGTTCAGGCCAAGTTGACCGCTGCAGCTCTGGGTGATCAATCAGACCGATTTGATTTGTTGAAGGCTGGCTCCCGACCGGAGGGTGAACGTTGGGTTGGTAAAAATTGGGCCTGCTTTCGAGCAATGCAGCAATGTTCAGCCGAATGGGTTCTGTTCCTAGATGCTGATGTTCGCCTAAGACCTCAGGCCTTGCGCCGGTCGTTGAAGCAAGCCATCCAAGATCAGGCTGATCTGCTCAGTTTGGCTCCCCGATTGAGTTGTGGCTGTCTTGCTGAGTGGATGGTTCAACCGATCATGGCTAGTTTGCTGGGTCTTGGCTTTCCGATCGAAGCAGCGAATGATCCTGCCTCAGATGTGGCGTTTGCGGCAGGGCCCTTCATGCTGTTTCGGCGCAGTGCCTACGAAGAGATTGGTGGCCATTTCGGCATGGCAGCTGAAGTGGTGGAAGATCTGGCACTGGCCCGCTTGATCAAGCAAAGGGGATTCCGATTGCGTTATTTGCTGGGCCTGGATGCTGTGGACCTGCGGATGTATGTCGACCTGGCTTCGCTTTGGGAAGGTTGGACCAAAAACTGGTTACTCGGACTTGATGGTGATTTCACCAAGGCGCTTGGCGCTTCCAGTGTTGTAGTGCTGATGTTCAGTCTTCCTTGGTTGTTGTTTCCCTCCGCGCTGTTTCTACTCGCTTTCATCCCAGCTCAGGCTCGTTGGTGGATCGCCCTATTGGTGTTGTCGTTGACGGCGATTGTTCAGCAGTTTCTGATGCGACTATGGAATCGTCAGCGTTTTGACATGCCCACCACATACTGGTGGCTGATGGGAGTTGGCGGGTTGCTAGTTGGTGTCATTGGTCCTGTTTCCGTCTGGCGCACGCTCACTGGCCGTGGATGGACCTGGAAAGGCCGTCAGTTGGCGTGACCTGGTTGCATGCTCTTGATGGACTCTGAGAAATGCTCCGAGGTGTGGAGTCCTGCATTCCAGGCCTCTACCACTTCAGGGAAATGTTCTTCCATGCAACCGTCGCAAATGCCATGGGAGAAATTCAGATTGGTGCGATGAGAGAGGAATTGATCCAGATAAATCCACTGCCCACGTTCATCTTTGGCTTTGCGGCAGTAGCTGCAAGTGGAGATCATTCCTGGGGGCTTATCTGCTGAGCAGAACGACTCCAGCAACTTGATCGATCGCTTGCGCAGATCGAGAAAAACCACAACCTGTCGTGCTAATGCTTCCATGATCTGCAGTTGATCATCAGACAATTGGTTGGGGATTCGGTCGATCACGCACAGCGTGCCGATTCGGTGAGCATGGTCATTGTTGAGAGGAAAACCAGCGTAAAAGCGGATTTTTGGATCGCCGCACACCAATGGATTGTCGGTGAAACGTTCGTCATGCAGAGCATCGGAGACGATCAACGGTTGGTCTGTGTGAATGGCATGGGCGCAGAAGGACCAATCGCGCGGTGTTTCGTCTGCAGTGATGCCAACTTTTGATTTGAACCATTGTCGGTCGACGTCGACCAGGCTCATCAGTGCGATGGGGGTGCCGCACACCAAGGAAGCCATCCGGGTGATGTCGTCGTAGGACTGTTCAGGTCGCGTGCCGAGAATCCTGTATTCACTCAATGCTTTCAGGCGCTCCACCTCGTTATCAGGAGTGAGCGCTGGTTGCATCGATCTGCCCTTTTTTACAACCTATGCGTGAATCTCGCCGCGAACACAAGGGGCAATGGAAATTCACCCGTGCAATCGTGACATGTGAAGTTTCGATGATTTTATGGATTGTTTTGTTTCAAATACTTCCTCAAGGAGATTGTTTCTTCACAGCAGCTTTCCAAGGCCCATCAGCGAAGGCCCAAATGATTTGTGATGAAGTCTCGTTTTGGTGTTAAAAACGGCTGTATCCGAGTTTGCTTTCGAAAATCTTCAGTGGGAGGCCGAAGGATTGCATTAACTCTCGGCATTCTGATCCAACGGTTCCATACACCTCAATGCTGAATCCATCGCCGAGTTCAGCATGCTGTTGGAGGTAGTGCTGAACGGGTGGATTGCTGACGTGTGCAGCAAAGGCTTCATCGTTGGCGTAGGCCTCTGACCACACGAAGGATTGAGGGTCGCTTGGATCTTGATCGAAGGTGTGATGAAGCATCCCGGGTTCACTGCTTTGCACAGCTGCGTCGGTCTGTCTGGCGAGTTCGAGGTAGGCATCGACGCAGCCTGGTTTGACATGAATCCGTGCCAGCAGCAAGAACGGCGTGGATGCGTTGAACTCAGTCATGAAATCCTTGGTGTGGAAAAGGAAGTCGAAAAGAGGGAACCCTTACTAATGGAGAAACTCCCAATCAATGCACGGAGTTGCTCGGCTGAATGATTACGCTGCAAGCACATCGATGCTTTGTGCGGCCACTAAGCTCTGCAGCACGTTGGCTGTTGATGTCACGCGCATCGTGTTGTTGGCCCAAAACGCATTTGCGTTGCCGTCGAAGAACGACAACGATGGGCTCATCAGAGGTTGGGATAGATGGTCAGCGATTATTCGTCAAAGACTTTGCATTCCGGCGAGCCGGGGTGGGTGTCGCAAATCTGATCGAGAACCTTGTCCCGGTGACGACTCTCGGGGTTATTGACCCCCGCATCTTTTTTGGGATCGAATTCGTCGGCCGAGTGCTTCTCGTTGGTTCCGTAGGGGAGCTCGTACTCCTCAAACTTGTGCTTGCCTTCAGCCATTGAGCAATTCCTCCTGGAGAAAGAATTTCGATGCTCAGACGATAGGAGCGTTGCACCAGGATCGCTGCATCTTTGTCAATTATTCGGTCCTCTCCTGCGAGCAGGATCAAGGTCGCTGCATGTCGTCAGAGAGGCCTGAGCATGCCCCCCCTTGCCAAGCCTTCGTCCGCCGTCCCTCGCCAAGGCTTCCAGCAGAGACTGCCTGTCGCCGCGCAATCGCACCATGGAGCTGCATTTGAGATTCACTCTCAATAAACCACAGTCTTTTCTCTGATGCAAGGGGTTCTCAATAAGTTCTCAATCACCTGCGCCGGTGGGCTTTTGGAGAGGTTGTGGTCGCGTTCGCGGGCGAAAAGGCGTGTTGGAGATCCTTCGGGGCTGCTCTCGCGCACCTCAATACTTCGTTACATTTGCGAAAAGAGGCGCGTGTCCCATTCATCCATCCCCTGTCATGACGTATCCGTTCGGCGCAGCCAAAGCCGATCTCGAAAAGGTCTTCGCGTTGCCAGCGGCTTCTGCAGAACACGAAACTGAAGACATCAAAGACGACCGATGGAGTGAATCGGAACGTGCCGTGGCCTTGTTTGAGCTTCCTGACCACTGAATGCCGGCCATGGTTTCTCAGCCTTTATCAGTTCAGGAGATTGACCGGGTGATTGAAATGGCTTGGGAAGACCGCACCCCATTTGAAGCGATTCAATTCCAGTTCGGTCTTTCTGAACCTGCGGTGATCGCCTTGATGCGCTCAGAGCTCAAGTCGACCTCGTTTCGTGCATGGCGACGACGCGTATCTGGTCGCAAGACCAAGCACGGAATGACCAACCCTTCCAATCGCTTCAAGGCCTCATGTCACCGTTGACGGATAAAACTGAAATATTTGCATGACCAGCTCTGGCCGCACTGTGTTGATCACGGGCGCATCCAGTGGCATCGGCCTTGCCAGTGCTAATCGATTGATTGATCGCGGCTGGCGGGTTTTTGCTGCGGCTCGGCGCTTCGAGATGATGGAACCGCTGCGACAACGCGGTGCTGAGGTTTTGCCTTTGGATCTAGCTTCCGAGAGTTCTCGCCGAAACCTGGCTGATGTCATTGCCAGCCGTGTTGGAGGGGTGGATGCTCTCGTGAACAATGCCGGTTTCGCGAACGTTGGGCCGGTAGAAACCATGGCGCTCGATCAGGTCCGAGCGATGTTCGAGGTGAACCTGTTTGGGCTGATCGGACTCACGCAACTGCTTCTCCCGCCGATGCGTGAAAAACGGCACGGCCGGATTGTCAATGTGTCATCCATTGCGGGCAAGTTTGTCACTCCTGGCGCTGGTTGGTATGGCGCTAGCAAACATGCACTGGAAGGCATCAGTGATGCACTGAGGCTTGAATTGCATCGTTTCGGAGTTCAGGTGGTGCTGATCGAGCCTGGCTTGATTCGAACGGGCTTTGAAACGGTCGCCGATGAATCCATGCAGAAACAATGTGCTGATCCGGTTTGGGGTTCAATGATGCGCAGAGTCTCTTCAAGCTGGGCAGAAGGTTTCCGCAAGGGTTCATCTCCCGATGTCGTGGCGCGCACAATTTCAAAAGTTTTAGAGGTTGATCAACCTAAGGCGCGATATCGATGCGGTAGTGAGTCAGATGCTGTCTTGGTGCATCGCTTCATGCCAACCAAATTGTGGGATGCTTTCGTTCGTCAACGAATGATGGATTAGTTGTTTTTCAGAGTTTGCTCGAATCGCTCGAGTTTCAACATCATTTCTGTGCTGCGTTGATGTCGACTGCTAAGCAGTTCGAGCATTTCATCAAGACGTTTTCCGAAATATGCTGGAATATGAATGGGAGTTTCCCGATTGATTGGGTGCATCAAGAGTATGGGTAGTGTTGAATCTTCATCGTTTTGATTTGATTGGATTGTGAAGTGATCCACCTCATGCCATGAGAATGTTTGCACCCGAAAGTTTTGGCAGAGGCTGAAGCCGTCTGGATCAATGGATAACCAAGTTGCTCCTGGTGTTAAGCGTGAGTAACAGCATTTGATGCCAAAGCCACTTAGGAAAAGCCCCCCGATCCCAGCTAGTGGAACCAAAGGAACCATGGCAATTGACAGTCCACCGATTCCGAGTGAAAGCAGCAGCAGCAATCCTGCGGGGATCACGCTGGGCTGAAGCATGATTCGATCCTGCTGGTTGGCGAATACGGTCATCAGGATTGATTTGGCTTGTCAGTCAGGATCATGGCTTTACCTGCATCTCTTGAGCAAGCAATTTTTGGTTGCCTTGATTAATTTCTGATTGAGAGAGCCTTTGTATCGTTCAGCAGTGGTCAATATTGATCACTGCTGCTTGCCGAGTTGGATGTCCCGTGGAGCCCTAGGAAGCTTGGAGCTTTTGCCATTGCTTTGTTAAGCAACTTGGGATTGGTCTTGGCTTGTAATCGCGTGGATCAATGGGGCCATGGCGGATGACGGCATTCACCAAAATTACATTCTCGCTGCTGCGGTTAATGACGGTATGGGGAATGCAAGGAGGGATTTTGACCCAAAGGCGATCGATCTCATTGAGATGAATGCGATTTAATTGCTTATTCTGCAATGTCACCAAATCAAGTTTGCCGCGCATAACCATGAGCTGATCGGTTTGATTGCGGTGACAAAAAAGATCTGAATTGAGATCTGGCTTCACTTCGGCGACCAGGGTTTCATCACAAATTAAGGGGTCGCTAAAAAAAGCGACACCTGCTTCGTGACTGGTGCACCTGAAGATCTCGATAGAGTTTCGAGTCTGCATTGGTGATGAAATTGTTATGGAGATTATGGCTAATTAATTTCACGAGGTGATGTGTGCATTGTCACGTATTGCCTGGGTTGTCAGCAATGAATGATTTTGTTGATGGTCATCGTTTTATTAGGTATGTCATTCCTATGCAGCCGCTGGGATCAGCATGGACGGTGAGATCAGTTGGAATCCTTTGTTTTTCAGTTTGGCGTTGGAGACGCGGGCATTCACATTCCGTTCTGTCGGAGATGGAGTGTGGTTCCAAAGCACAGGTGGTAGGCCATCAAGATCGCAAATCATTGTCGAAAGCTCTCGGCGACTAAGCTGCATGTCATCGACGAGATTGTAAATACCTTCCAATCCATTCTCGTAGGCGAATTGAATTCCCCGTGTGATATCAATAATGCCGCTCCATGCAGTAACGGCGTTGCCATCTTTCGGCACACGTTGGCCAGCGGCTTGTCGGATCATCGACACCATGTCGCGTCCTGGTCCATAAATGCCTCCGAGCCGCAAAACGCAGATTTTTAGATTGTTATTGCTGACATTCAGGATCAGATCTTCGGCTGCTCCCAGCAATGCATTCAGAGGAGACTGTGTGTCGACGGCTGAATCTTCTGTCACGTCTTTACCTTTTTGGTCGCCGTAGAGACCAGCGCTGCTGATGTAGGTGATGTGCAGTGGTCTTTGTCTGTGCCGTTGATGCAACGCGTGGCTGAGGTTGCGAATTCCGCGTGCGAACACATTGCTGTATTCGTCTCCTTCCATGCATGGAGCCACGCTGATGAGTAGGCCGTCGAGTGAGTCTGAAAAGCTCAGATCAAGGTTTGGATCAGTGATGTCGAGCAGGTGGGCGCCGTGAAGGACTTCACGCAATTCCAAGAGTTTTGCTTTTGAGCGTGTCGTTCCGATGACGTGATGGTTGGCCGACTTCAGGCGCAGGGCAGCGTCCATGCCGACGTAGCCACAACCGATCACTCCGAAACCCATAGCCCATGCTCAGTTCGTCAAGATATGTTTACAGGTCTTGACCTTTTCCGTGTGCAGCGGTTCCTACCGTTCAGCTGCTCCCCTGTTTGTGGATGCTGACGCTGTGTTCGTCATGATTGATTCGGTCACAACGGAGTGCCTGATTGATGGATCAAGACCAGCAGTCTCAGTTGGAGCGTTTGCGCACCGTGTTGGATGTGGCCCGTCGCAATGGCAATCAGCTTTTCATCGACAACATCGAGCGAGAGATCTCTGCTTTGGAGCGTGGGGATTGTTCGCCAATCATTGAGGAGTACCTCACGGATGAAGAACGGCGCCAATGATCAGCGGGTGCGTAGCCGGCAGTACTGCTCCAGCACCGCTAGAAAATCAACCTCCTTTGGTGGTGTCTGGAATCGAGTGCTGCTTTGCACGCAAAAACGAATCCAGGTTTGAGCAGCTGCTCCGCCAGACGCGATCACCTCGCCGTAGGCTTGGTCGAAGGTTTGGCGATTGCGCATTTTGGCTGCAATTGCTTCGTAGAGATCTTCCATTCCTTCGATCTGCGGGTCGTCATAGACCGCATGAATGGATTGGAGATCGTTCCTGTCTGTCATTGCCTTGTTGTTGGGTTTTAAACGTGGCTCAAAACCGTCTAGCAGGAATCACAGTCATCCCAACTGGAGTCAGAGCGATCAACGCGAGCTTGAGATGTTGAATCCCGAAAGGGATGCCCACAATGCTGATAAAGCAAGCCAGTGCTGACGTGAGATGGCCGATTGCGAGCCACCAACCTGCAACAAGAAACCAAACAATATTGCCGATTAATCCCAATGGGCCGGTGCCGAGATCCCCTCGTCCGTGCAGTTCTCTCCGATTCACTGCTTCATGGCCGAAAGGCCAGAGTGAAAAACGCCCGATCACAAAGCACGACCGCGCCCAGGGCAGCCCAACAATGGTGACAGCACAAATCAACCCTGCCAGCCACCAGCCCAGGGCCATAACAAGGCCGCCTAGCACGACCCACAAGATGTTGAGCAGGGAACTGATCATGCCCTTGTCTCGCTGGCGGAGATCCGCTTCATCTTGGCCTGGGTTGAGCTGTTCTGATTCGACAGGCGATCATGGATTCAGCACATTCATTTGCCCAAACCTTTGACCGCCAATCCAGTTCAACGTTTTCTTGAACATTTGGGACGCGATCCCTTGCTCCAAGTGAAGGTGCAGGCTGCTGCGACAGCCGATGAAGTGGCATTGCTGGCACAGGAGCTTGGCTATGCCGTCTCTGGCAGTGATCTTCTGATGTTGTCAGGTCATCATGCCCCGGGCGTGCGGGTCACGCGTGTGGATCATCCCGGTGAATATCCCGGTCGCTATTACTGAATGGATTAGGTCAAGGCCATGGCAGGGTTGTTGCCATTGGTCACGCTGGTTTCAACCAGTGGTGGGAAGAGGAGGAATGCCAGGCAGGTGAGGATTTCATCGAGGCCGTCATCGTCGAGAGCCTGACGGCAGTTGTCACCTGAAATCGACAGCCAAGCCAAGAGGGTGGATCCATCGCTGTGAATCACGCGAGTCATCTCGCCATGGTTCTCTGCGGTGTGAATGGTTTCCATGCCATGTCTGTCTTCAAGGATCGCAACGACCCGCTCGAGTAAATGCTGGCGGTTGAGGCCTGATTCGCCCTCAAGTTCAACAAAAAGATCGGCCCCCTCGGTTTCAAAGCGGACGCTGTAGTGCTTTTGAGTCATGCGCCGCTCCGTCATAAGACCCGCCTCGGTGCAAACCAGTATCGGCAGCTGGTTTTGGCAATGCAACGGATGGACGCAATCAGCTCACACTCATTTGCACAATCCAGACAACGGCTTCAGCCAAGTTCAGCTCTGACGAAGTGTGGTGATCAAGGCCAGCGCTGGTCTGGACTTCAGAATCAGTGTTCTTACCCAGGATGCGCACCGTGATGACCGAGCCAGTTCAGTCGATCAGGATCGTGCGGGATGACGGCCAAGAAGACTCGATCACACGGAGGCATTACGGCAATTACGACGAGGCGTATGACGAGCTCGAACGCTTCTATGGAGATCTTTGCTGTTCAGACGAACGCATCGAGTACTCGATCATTGAAGAAACGCCAACATCATCCGATGCCTGACCTTGTCGCTTTTTTATGGGGATGAGTCTCCGCTGAGCGAGGTCAATCTCGGCAGCCAATTGAACTTTTATCTTGGCGTGATCGAACTGAATTAGGACTGCATTCGATTCATCTCGTTCTCAATATCTTGGTCGCTGATCGGTTTCTCAGGATGCTGAAAAGCCCACGCCTGGTAAAGCAATGCCAGGCCCCAGAATGTAATAGGCCAGACCGGCCAGAAGTCTCCCTGGCCCGAGAGTGCCCAGATCACGATCAGGGTGATGTTGGTGATCACATAGGTTTTAAGCTGCTTTTGAAGACCTTTGCGGTGCTTCAGTCGCGCGAGAGCTGCTTCTCTGCGTGGGTCAGTGTTCATTGTGCTCTTTTGTTGACTGTACACAATCTTGCCATGGAATTTGATATGGATTCAACCATGTAATAAGAAAATGAAGCAGCTTGCTCTAATCGAACTCCCGCGTGGGGAGATCATTTGTCGGGATGTCTTCATGATGAAAACTGGGCTTATGTAACTTCATTCTCAAATGTTGGTCATGCATTTTTGTCTCTCCTTTTTTCAGAATCGAATGTTTGGATCTTCCTGATGATTGATGGTGTTCCCCCGGATTGGGCGACCTTGCTTGTTCGTGGCTTGTCTTTGCTGGGCTGGATTTGATCGATGGCGCCTCGCTGTTGCACGTCCTCGGGTGATGATGGTCTGCATTGGCGTCAGACCATGGCTCTTGAACAGCTCAAATCCTTCCTGGTTCGTATGCAAGACGATCCAGATCTCAAGACTCGTGTGTTGGCCTCCGCCACAGCGGATGATGTGGCCAAGATTGCTGCCGGTTTGGGTTATGAGTTTGCGGGTGATGAGTTGCTTCGCTTTTCTGGTCAAAAGGTTGGCCGTGTGACTGTCTCCAAACAAGAAACGCCTGGTGAATACAACTAATGCAGAGATTTTTGGTTAATTGTTGTGGTGTTGTCCTACGCATGCTCGGTGAATGAAGCGTCTTCCTGGTCGAAGTCAGCCTCGGTGGCTTCAGCAGCTGATTGCTTTAGGCGTATTGCTGATCGCCACGATTTGGATGGTCACCTTGATTCCGGTTTTGCTTGTGGTGGGGTTAGTGGCTGCAGTGCTGTTGATTCCTGTTCTCCGGCATATGCGCCAGGAGATCGATCAACTAGAGCGCTCTCAACGAGGCGAGCCAGAGCCACCGCGTGATGTCACGCCATGGCATCGCAGGGCTTGGAATCGGTGGCTCACCCGATGATCGATGATTGCTGAAGTTCTTTAATGAACCCAGGGATATTCCGAGAGAGCGCGTCGCATGGAGCAAAGCATGGCCATCACATCGTGCTGGCCGATTCGTCGTTTGCTTCCAGTTTCTTGTGGGTGGCCCATCCAATTGCCAAACGTGCGCACTTGGTGCATGCAGCTCAGTAGCCAGGGGTCCATTCCCAAGACTTTGAGTTGCTGGATTCCCTGATTAAGGCCCCGCAGTTTTTGCTCTCCTTGGTTTTGTAAGTTGTGGGACACCAGTCGTTCCAAGAGTCGGCGTGAGTGCATGCCAAGTGAGATCGGTGACATCTCTTCGCTTTCAAGTAGCCGTAGAAGTTCACTGAGATCAGCTGTGATTCTTAGGGGTTTGAGACTCTCGTCTTCCAGGAATCCGCGGAGCAGTCGACGAAGGCTTTCAAGGCTTGCCAGATCATCGGGTCGTTCGATCAGAGTGTGATGTGGGTCTTGTCTGTGAATGGCACGATCAATGGTCTGACCCAGCGGACGCATCACAGCATCGTCTTCATCGAAGAGGATTAAGCGATGCAGTTCGGGTAGATGCCTGAAGGCCTGTCGACAGATTTCCAGCAGCCTTGCGTAATCGCGTTTTCCCTCTCGGTTCGTGGGGTGTAGGCCAAACAATGGCGCTGCAACTGTGTGACAGCGAATGCCCTGCATCGGCAGGATGGCAAGCAGTGAAAACAGGCGGTTGAAGGCATCCCAGGTTTCGTTGCTTTGATCCCCTGCGTGCAAACCTCCCGCAACGACAGCCACACGATGGAAATGGCTGTTGGCAACCTTCCCTTCGCTGTTGCTGGTTCTGGCATTTGGAGGTAGCGCCAGCGGTCGGCTGACCCAGCTGTTGAGCAGGCTGCCGCTGAGATCAACAGCTTTGGGGATGTTTTCAAGTTTCAAGCCATAACTGCTTCGCAGCCCCCCCACCACATCGTCGTGGGGGGGGCGATCGTTCAAACCGTTGGCAGATATCGCGAGAAGATCCACGTCAAGCCCCATGTTGGGGAAGGACCCCGCCCTCAGTTCCAGGTTGCGTGCGCCGCGGCTGGTCTCCAAATCAAAGGCGTTGAGCAGCATGACCGGAAGCAACCATTCGATGATCTTCGTTCAGCGTCCGAGCGCTGATGCGGTGCAGGATGGTTGCACTGATTGATGCAGCGTCGCTGTTGCGAGATTCTGTGGCCTCCAACGAACCCCTCCAGCAAGCCAGTGCCATCGCTGAAGCGATTGAGCAATTGTCGGATCAGCTCACGCCCGCTGTAATTCGCGCAGCGCGTTCAGATGCCAAGGGGCGCACCGATCTTGATCGAATCGAATATGCGCTCGGAACGATCGGCAAGGCCTTAATCCTCACCGATTACACCATCGATGAGGAGAAAGACATGGACAAGCTCCAAGCTTTCAGAGAATCTCAGCAAAGCTGACCCTGTTGATCACCCCAGCCCTCCGAGCCGCGTCATGCCACTGATCAATCTCTGCACGTCACTCCCCAGCGTTGATGCTGGGGAAGACTTGCTTCAGCTTCTCTCTTCAACCCTGGCTGAGCAGACCGGGAAACCAGAGGCCTATGTCATGACACTTCTGCAGACCGGTGTGTCGATGACTTTCGCTGGCACCACGGAACCTGCCGCTTATGTGGAGATCAAATCCATCGGTTCTCTTCGTCCTCAGTCCATGGCTGCAACTTTTTGCACATTGATTCAGGAGCACACAGGGATTCCTGCGAGCAGGATTTATATCGGCTTCGATGATGTGCCCGCCAGCTTGTGGGGTTGGAAGGGATCCACATTCGGTTGAACTGGCTCTGAGTGGTTGAGACCCATACCCTGGATGCCCTTGCATCAGGTCCATGGCAGTGCTTGGACGTCAGGCCATTTTGAGAGCGATCGACCGTGGTGCCATTTCCATTACGCCCTTCGATCCCCAAAGGGTTGGACCCGCTTCCGTGGATCTCACCCTCGCAAGTAGTTTCAGGGTGTTCCGCAAGGTTCATGAAGTGGTCGATGTGGATGAGCACACCGATTACCGCTCATTTACCGACAAGGTTGATGTGGCTAAGGGCAGTCACATTCTGATCATGCCTGGGGAAACGATTCTTGGAATCACTCAAGAGCGCTTGCGGCTGAGTCCGGGGCTTTGTGGATGGCTTGAAGGGAGAAGTCGCTTCGCAAGGCTCGGCTTAATGGTTCACATCAGTGCTCCATTCATGGGCCCAGGGATTGATAGCCAGCAAGTGCTGGAAATGAGTAATTTCGGTCCTGCTCCGTTGGCTGTGCATCCCGGGACTGCGATCTGTCAGTTCATTTTTCAGGCTCTCGATGGGGAGGAGCAGTACCAAGGACGCTTTGCTGGACAGAGCCAACAGAGCTTCTGATCGGATTCCTCACGTCAGCTCGCTACACCGCAGGCGATGCGAGCGCCGCCACCGCCAAGGGATGGTGTGTCGGTGTAGGTATCTCCGCCGGCATGCACGATTACGGCCCGACCATGCAGGTCTGCGGCATTCAGCCGGGGTGCCACGACGTTGGTGCGCGTCAAGCCATCGGCATCAACAATCAAGCGGCTTAAATCGCCACGATGCCCATCGCCAAAAGGCCCTTGATGAGTGTTGGTGTTGTCAGGATCCCAATGTCCGAGAGCGGCCAGGCCTGCAACGGCGACACCATCGCCATTGCGAGCGTTTTCGCATGATTCACCGGCGTGTAAGTGGAACCCATGCTCCCCTTCACGCAAGCCTTGGAGTGATGGTCTGATCAGCAAGCCATCGGATGTGTCTTGAGCTTCGATTGTTCCGATCGACTCGCCGATGCCTTCTCCACTGATGCTGTACATCGTGATGCTGAAGCTGTCCGCGAAGGCTGCTCCGGGCCATAGCAGGAGGCCGCACAGCGAAAGAAGGCTGACCAGTCGACGCATGTGATGCAGATTGATTACAAACATTCTGAGGTCATCCCCGCCTTGGTGTGGTCTCGGCGGTTTCAACGTGGGCTTGCGTGTCAGGTTTTGCCCTGAGGGCCAGATGCATTGTTCACGCAAACATGCCGATTCTTCTCTGAGACTCTTGTGATCTCAACTTTGTCCTTGACATCACTGGACAATCAAAATGAAGTTCACATGCCAGATCATGCGAATTGCAGACTTTCTGTATCGAAGGCTCGGGCTCAATATTTATAAGGCTGCACCGAACTTGCGAGCTCAGACCCATGAGCATCACACGCCAGCTTTGTCTCAGATTGCTTCCGAGAAGCATGAGGCGCCTTTGCAGCATGCTGCACCGGAGCTCGATGTGATTCACATCGGTCCACGCGGCGGTCGCTACAAATTCGATTCCAAAGGCCGCAAGATCTACCTCAAGGCTGGCTAATTCGTTGCAACGCTGATCTTGAATGATTCGTTGGCCGCTGGACATCAACATCTTGATCTGAAGCGTCGTCTCTCTGAGGCAGGATCAGTCGATTGATGCAAGACCTTGGTGCAAGCGATTTTTAACAGGACGGTTCGCGCCGAAAGTGATGACATTGTCATGGTGGATGGCAATGCTTATTTCCCTTACCAAACGATGCAAAAAAATTTTTCGTTCATCTTCCTGTTCAACGGTGTGCGCTTGGACAGGCACGGCTTGTTACTGGGAAGTTGTGGTTGGTGATGCACTGATCTCCAACGCAGTGTGGAGCTACGACTCACCCAAACCACAGGCGGAGCGGATTCGTGAGCGATGCCCCTTTCATCGGGGTAAGAGGGTTAGGTGAGTTAAACGGTCAACGCCGGCGGTTCCGCCTGTTGGCTTTACGTGTGCCGCCGTACTGATACCCCGCTTGTGACTTCAGCCTCGGCCAGCATTCAGGACAAACCATCGTCCACTGGCTCATCAGGCTAGTGCGCACGCGGAAGTGCAAAGGTCCTGGATTGCCGCACACCTCGCATTGAATGGTTTGATCGCCGACGTCCACTCCTGCCATCACGAGGCGTTTGTCTCTTCCAGCATGAACTCCTGGTGACGTCGCTCTAGTTGCCTCAATGAGTCTTGGAAGTGTTTGCGGCCGGGTTCAAGTTTCACGACCATGGGACGCTCTCCAAACAACACCATGGCGATCGCTTCCTGGCTGGGCTCATAGGTTCGAAGAGCCTTGCGAATGGTTTCTTTGCTGGTCTTATCTCCGAGGCATTCCAGCGCTGCTTGAGCATCGGAACCCGTGAGATAGAACGGCCTGAATTGGCCTGGCTCATCACTCCATGGCCACGGCCCAGATCTGGTTGTGGTTGCACGCACCACCAGTAACCCTGAACCTTTGGCTTGGAACCCTTTCCATGCCCAGGCTTCCAACAGCAGACGATGCTCTTGGAACCATCGGGCTTCGCGGTCGAGAGCCTGATGGCACCGGCCTGTGAGTGTGGAATCTGTGATTCGGTTCACCGTCATGGTGTTGACAGCAAGCTGTGCTGGTTGATGAGAGTTTGTAGGGTGATGCTGGAAAAGTAAAATGTGCAACCTTCATTGATCAATGAACGCGGCTCATGAGCATGCCCTGCAAAGGGTTCATCTTCAGATCATTGTTGAAGTAGAGCGGCAGGGCTCATTGACCGCAGCAGCTGAAACCTTGTCATTGACGCAGTCGGCTCTTAGTCATTCAATCAAGAAACTTGAAAAACAACTTGGAGTCTCGATCTGGGTGCGTGATGGACGTCGTCTGCACCTCACTGCAGCAGGACACTATCTGTTGCTATTGGGTGAACGACTTCTCCCGCAGCTCTCACTGGCAGAGGTTCATCTTGCTCAGTATGCGAATGGTGTGCGTGGCACGTTGCGCGTGGGGATGGAATGTCACCCCTGTTATCAGTGGCTTCTGAAGGTGACTGAACCTTATTTGCGTTCCTATCCAGATGTGGATATCGATGTGATTCAAAAGTTTCAGTTTGGGGGTTTGGATGCACTGGTCAATCACGAAATCGACGTGCTTGTTACCCCAGATCCTGTTTTCAAGAAGGGTCTTTATTTCGAACCTGTTTTTGATTATGAACAAGTTCTTGTGGTGTCTGCCGATCACCCGTTGACATCACAGTTATGGGTGAAGCCACAAGACTTGAAAGACGAGACTTTGTTCTCTTATCCCGTCAGTTTGGAGAGACTTGATATTTATCGATCTTTTTTCACGCCTGCTGGGCTTGCGCCGGCTCGCCACAAGCGTGTTGAAACCACAGACATGATTTTGCAAATGGTGGCTTGTGGTCGGGGTGTGACTGCATTGCCGCGTTGGCTTGCGGAGGGCTATGCGGAATCCATGGATTTGGCGGTGCTTCGTTTGGGTGAAGACGGCATTGCCAAGCAGATCCATCTCGGTCTTCGAGATGAGGCTCTGAGATGTGACTACATGGCTGGTTTCGTGCAGGAGGCACAATCGTCAAGATCAGCGTCATCAACCGCTTGACTGCAAAGCAATTGCTCGTTCAGCGTCCGAGGGCGGCATCACGCCATGGATATCTCCCATGTTTGATCAGGCAATCCCGGTTGCGACGTGCCACATCCGCCGTCGCATGATCCACCCATTGCTCCATCAAAGGGATGACCCCTTCCACACGGGTGAGACATTCCGCATGTAGGAGAGGCATTAGCCAAAACTGACGGCGCGCTTTGACTGTTTCACGCATGATCCAGCCTCGCTGAAAAGCCAATGTGCTGAGGTGTTGTGCGTGTTTATCACCCCGAAACGCCCTTGCCTGACCCCTCCAGATCTGACGTGCGAATTGATCAAGGAGCAGTATGAGCGCGAGAGCTGATTCAGAGTGCTGCTCCCAATGTTCTAACCCGCCTTGCTGTGCCGTTTCCGTTAATTCCTGGAACCGGCAACGCAGTGTTGCGTCGAAGCAGTCGTCCTGTCGGAACCACTGCCAAGGTTTGCAATCGTTGAACCAGAAGTTGAGGATCTCCTCTGCCTGCTGATCGCCCTTAGCTGGCATCGCGCACACGCTTCACGGCAAGGCCCGCCTCGACTGCAGTCACCCCGGCAAGAGCAATCAAGCCAAGCAGTCCGATGAGTTGGTTGCGCATGTCAGGCTCCGCCTCGGCGTTTTGGCTCAAGAAAGCTCCAGCCAGAAACCATGCGGTGGCCAGCGATGACGTGAACCAGTAGGCCTTCCACCGCCGTTGATACAAATAACCGGCACCCAGGCCGGGGATCACGTTCAACACCACAGCCACCCAGCCAGCAGAAGCAGCCAGGATTTGCGCATCATTCGGCTTGGGTAAGGCTTCAGAGGTTGACGATCTCATGAGCTCTTCTGGCTTGCGGCATAGGCAACGGCACCACCAGCCACCAGCGTCAGTAGACCAGTGCTCACAAGAAAGCCTGTCAGCATGATCAGCCCAAGAAAGGATCCGAGCAGAGACATTTTCACCCGGAGCAATTTTGATTTCATCAGCATCACCAGGAGCAGCAGCACGGTGGCTTTCAGTCCTGCGATCTTGGCTGCGCTGACTGGGCAGAACGGAATGAGAGGGGGAAGCATGAAAGTGGAACTGCACAGGGGTGCGACGCTGTCACTCTGACGTTTCCAGAGTTCTCCTGTGGATCAGCGTGTTCAAGACCTGTTGGATTGGTTGCGTCGTGGGCTGCTGCCGCTGATGCTCTTGGCTCTGCTTGTGATGCCGATCAGGGTTGATCCTGTGGCAGCGGCATGGATTTGTGATGGTGATCGACTCACCGCGGAGACCATTCACTTGGGCCGTGATGCGATTGGAACAACCACGGAGCCGATTCCCAATATCAGCGATGGCACCTTGCCCGGTGACTTGATTCTGCTCACTTGGCGCGGCGTGTCGATTCAGCTGCCTCGCACTAACAATGCCGGCGTTCCCAGCTATACCGATGGACGTTGGTGGTGGCAGGAGGAAGATCCCGACCATCCCGACTTTCGCCAGAGGCGATCATCGATCATTCGCTACCGATGCGAAGTGGAAGTGTCTTGATGAGTTGTTAGGCCGGTGCAGCCAATCCTTGGAGAAGGATGTATTCGTAGGCCGCTGCCGCTAAAAGCAAAGCTCCAATCACACCGATTAGCACGCGACCATCCATGTCTTTAGAGGTTGAGAGCTGCAAGGCAGCGGAAAACCCAATTTAAGCTCAATTAGTTTTGTTGGTGTCAGGATTTGTTGCGCTTCCGTCGTTGTTCCTCTTCTTCAAAGCGGTCGGTTTCCTCCAGGATCCAACCGTCATCTCGCATCATCGAGTTGATGACCTGATCGCGATAGTCGACTTCGAGTGCACCATTGTTTCCAAAAGCAGCCATGACTTTCTCGCGATCGCGGATAATCTCTTCACGGAATAACTCGTAGAGATCTGGATTTTCGATCAGCACAGGATCGGGCTCGTCATTCAGCCTCCAGAGCCATCTGTAGAAGAAGGGCTTGTGTTTTGCTTTGATCTGCACAATGCGCATGAGTTCGTTGGTTGTGAATAGATCACAGCGGGTTTGAGCCTCCCAGATTTCCTCGTTGCTGAGGGCTCCTGACGCATGTTTGCAGTGATCAAACAGGGCTTTGATGGTCTGCTGAGGTGTTGGCTTGAACGACAGGGATTCAGGGTCAATGCCTTCCTGAACCAGATACACCATCCGATTGAGGGCGTCTTTGGTGAACGTGCCCGTTAGGGCATAGACGGTCGCTGCTTTGCGGATGTCCCAGAACCAGCCAGGATTGTCGTTGCAGGCAGCGGTAATCAGGGCATCGAATTCGTGCTGGGCAATGGCACTGATGTGGATCGATAAGGCCTGAATCGCCGTTGCGAACTCATTCTCGAGCGTCTGATCAAATCCCTGTTGATGAGCCTGGTAGGTGGCACTGCTGCGCCATTGCTCTGAAGTGCCGTTCCATGGCAGGGGTGGTTCTGGATTTCGGAACAGCTGAAATCTTTCCTTGCCCTCCAGGCTCCAGTTGTAGGCCTTCAAATCCTCGGAATTGACTCCTTCCACGAGGTGAAAATCAACCTCTTGATCCGTCGACACCAAGCGCACAACAGCAAGCGTGCTCTTCGGTAACGCGATGGTGTCGATGGCGATCACGCCTTCTCCTTCACTGGAGAGTTCAATCAATCGGCCTGCATTGCGGTGGCTGAAGCTATGTAGGCAACTGTCTGGACTGCGTTCGCAGCGTAGTTTCTTGGTGAATGGATCGATGCTGATGGCGTATGACCCAATCGGATCGCCACTCAGGCCGTTCGGAATCCAGGTGCTTTCATCATCCCGGCAGATGAACACAACGCGATTGTCGATCTGCTGGCCCAAGGTCATGGATGAGAATGTTCAAACATGATCGCCTGTGCTGCGTTTGAGTGCTCCGCTCAGGCGCAGAACAACCACTAATTCACAACGCAACGACTTCAAGCGATCGCCCAGTGACGAATCAGCTCGGACCGTTGTCAGTGGAAGGGGTTGGGAATGTTTTTAAGCTGGGTGCAGTCGTTCCGCGGGTCTGAGCACGTTGTCTAGGTTCTCGGTAGGTGTTTCTTCCTGTCCAGCCAGGAATGCGCCGATCACGCCAAGTGCGAACAAGAAAATGAGAAGGAATAAGTATTTCATGTTGTTGACTTGCGGAGTCTGATTGTATTTGGTTGCTTGATGAGGCAGTGAGAAGCTTGTTTTATTGCAAAATGGGTTTATTGATGGCCACCCTGCGTGCCATGAGTGATTGCACTGCCTACCTGCAGATCTCATTTTTGAGATGGGCTTTCTTCCGATGGGGCCTTCTCAGATTTGACCTTGGCGTTTGATGCTTGCACGATGACCCAAGCGATATAGCCAACGAAGAGTAGAACCAGTCCCGCCGCTGGCAAGTAAGAGTCCAAGCCGATTTGGTATGGAGGGAGTGAGTTGGGTAGCAGTCCTTCAGCCTGAAGCCCTTCCTTCCACCCTTCGTCGAGTTCGTAATAACGTTCTCCCGCGTCATTCGTTTGATTGTTGACTTCGGCGATGACATATCGGTCAATATAAACTTTGTATGGAACCAGAAAGCTTTCAGTATTCACCATGGCTGCATAGCAGCTGTTGATTTCTCTGCCTTGTTCGTTGGTAAGCTTGAAGTAGGTAATCCCTTTGACACATTTTAGGCTCTCACTGGTCCCAAAGCTGTAGAGAAAGCCCAGGGAGGGTGATGATAAGGACATTGCGTAATCTCGATTTTAAAAGAAGATTAGGATGGGCTCTCCTGCAAGGCAAGTGCTCAATTTCAGTTGGCATGATTCATGCATAGAATGCTTTCCTTCGGCTAGCATGATCTACCCTTGTATCGAAAGATTGTCATAACAGCTTTCATCTGAATGACGCCAGGAGTTCATCGTTCGCACTGCCAATGTGAGACGGTGTTGTGGTGTGAAGTTGCTCGGTGGCTCGGCTGCATCAATTCAGAATGCATCCATTGATGGAAATGTCGGCTTGATGGGAGCCGTTTTGTGAGTTTGTCTTCTCGTTCTCTCGTTAAGCTGCTTTACAAGCCTCACGTTTGTTTCAGACACAGTTCCCAGCTATCGCGACGACTTCGATGCAACTACATGATCCGCGATGGATTTTGGTGGCCTGGCTTGTTGTGGCCTTGGCGAGTGCCCTGCGCTTTTGGCGAATAACCGAACCTTTCCGTGCCCGCTTGCAGCGTCAGCAGCGTCTCGAAGGCATGAGCGCTGAGCAGGCCAGGGAATCCTTGGAGCGCTCATGGCACAAACGTGACGCGACCAACCAACGCTGAAGACCATCACGACATGGTTGATCCCACACCTCAACAACAGCTCGAACAGGAGTTGGCCCAAGCCAAGGACCGTGGTCGTTGGCTAAGCGACGAGGAGCTCGATCAGCAGCAACGCGACGAGCAGCAAGCCCTTGTTGAACAACAAGAGCAGGACCAGCACCGACTCAAGTTGGCTGCCTTAGCTGTCGTGTGTGTCGTGATACCGCCGTTATGGCCTGTTGCCTTTGGCTTGACTCTGCATCTCCTCTTTCCGAAGACTTTTCGACGTTTGCTATGGATCGCCGGTGGCAGTGCCGTTCTTCTGGCATTGATCACGCTTGGGATGGGGTTGGCTATTGCAACGCTTTTGTGGATGCTGATTCAGTGAGTCAATTCAATTCCGTCGTTCGAAGTTCGATGATTTGGATCCGAAATCTTTGTGATGTTTGAGACTTTATGCGCTTTTTGCATTCATAATTTAAAAGCTCGTGCGTGTGGTGACACAGACCGCGAGCGAAGGCTCCTCAGCTGTTCGCGACAGCTGATCGAGTCTTCATGGTTTTGTGCATCATGTCTGGAGGATCAGCCAGGCCAGGGAGCTGCCTAGTACCAGAGAGGCAAGTCCGAGGAGTGCTTTCCAGAAGCGTGGGTCGTTGGGCTCAAACACACGTTTGGTTCGGTCAGATCAACCAATCAGTTTGATCGATCCATTATCGACCTGCCGTAGAAGATCTCTGCGAAGTCTGAGATCTTGATCATCCAGGTTCTGAAGCTGCAACAACGAGCGATAGGTGTCGAGGCTGATGCAGCTGTGGAGCTTGGCGTTGAGATAGAGCTCAACCATTCTGTAACCAGAGTTGCCAAAAGCCTAGTGACGCGATGGGGGCGACCGAGACCTCCTTTCCAGTTACGCGCTCGATGAGGCAACACTGGGAGTGCTGGCAGGTTTTTTGCTGCTGTTCAGCCTCGATACATGCGAGGGATTAAGACAGGCGTTAGCTCTTTGCATCACCGATTGGTGGCATCCCCTGTTTCATCACCCAGCTGGTGGCTGCTTTTTGTGTTTGCCATGCCTTCATCAGCTGTCTAGCCAACTGGCGCAGCTGATCAGGGTCATGGGTTGAGTCAAGGGTCCGATTGAACTGTTCGATTTGAAAGCGCTGCTCAACAGTGAGCTGAATGCTGCCGTTCATGTCGATCTCCAGGGGGGAGTGGCTGCAAGGTATCGAGATCAATCAAGCGATTTGTTGCAGATCGCACGGTTAACTCGCTTTTTGAGGAACCACTCACTTACGAAATCAAATCATGAGTGATGGGCATGGAGATTGCAGCAGTGTCCTCTCACTGGATTAATTTGGCTTTTAAAAATTTGAATTCTGAAAAGTTAGGTTCTTGAATTTGTTGTAGGTGTTGATCTGTTTGAGTCTCTGCAAGCCAATCTGTTCCAGTTTTATGCCAAGGCTTGGGTTTCTTGGCTTGATCTACGGCCATGCTCGTGGGCCAGTGAAGACACATAGCGTCGTCCAGCCCGGTTGGCATCCTCAACGCATCGGTAGTTGCCAACATGGGTATATTCCATGCCATTGCTTGTCGCCGACACCGAGAAAAGGTGTTTGGTGACGCGTTGCACGCTCCAACGCATGAAGCAAGCTGGAGCCGATTCTTGATTTGTCATCCTCTCCTCATTGTCGAATGTGAGCAATTTATGACAAATGCGAGATTGAGGCGCCCAGGCTTCTTGTTTCGCAAATAAGTATTTATTTTTGCTTAAGGAGAACACGTTTTAGGGGTTGGCTTTCTTGCCTCTTCAGCGCCATTTCGGTTGAAGGGTTGTGATGCTCGCGACGGCAGTCTGGGTCATGGCTCTTCCTTTTCCCTTTGCTTCTTCCAGTGCTGTGATCCCGTGACGCGACCAGATGCGATCTGGTTTGGCGCTGGCTTGTATGGCAGGCCCTGTGGATTGGGTCGTCATTCGGCTTTTGTGGGGCATGGGTGCCCATCATTGATGGGTCTCATCGGCATGGTTTGGATGCGCCCAAGTGATCGCCCAACCAAGATTTGCCCTGTTTGTGGCAGGCCGTTTCAGTGGCGTAAGAAATGGAAGGACGTCTGGGACGAGGTTCGTTACTGCTCAGAGCGATGCAGGCGCCATAAAAAAACCTCCGATCGAAGATCGGAGGACTGAAAGCCGGTGCCAAAGGCCCCATCACCCGGCCCGTGAACGGCAACGGAGCAAAAAAATTGCCCTCCATTCACCACACCATCAATAGGTCTGGTGTGTGGGTTCGCGCAAGCCCCAGATCTAGTGCTTCTCATGCTGTGCATGCGCGGATGTTGCCACCACTTGGCGCGCATCGAACAGGAGGCATGGGCTGCTTGGCGCTACATCTAGCGTGTGCAAATCTCGAAGTGTCTTTTTCGGTTTTGTGGGAAAAGCCCCGCCGAAGGCGGGGTGTCATGAAGTGGCTGCGCAACGTCTTTCCGAGTTGCGACGTTGCGTTCCCCTTTGATTCCTCACAAAACAACCATCGCGAGCCAACTGGCACTGTGCCAGTTGCTGTTGGACGCTTGCGCTGCTGGTCAGCCGGGTCTTGCGCTTGGCGTTGGCCGGCCAGTGAAGACCTATGAAGGGCAGCTGCTCACCTCTTGTTTCGCTTGGCACAGCAGTCATTCAATGAAGTGTTCTCGGTTTGAGGGGCGGCCAATGATGCTTCCTGTCGCTGCACTCGTTCTTCCTGTTTTGGATCGGGTGGATGGTTGGGGGGTCTTGGCAATTGTGTTGTTGATGTTGGCCCTTACGGTTGTGGGTCGCCGGATCAATCACCCGGTTCTCTAAGTCTTGTTTGGGTGGGAATGAGTTTTTTGGGCAAAGGTTGGAGCTCAGTCATTCATTCCTCTTTTTTTGTGTGATTTGCAGTTGCGTGATTTCAACGATGAGGTGATGGCTTGTGGTGTCTTTGATCTTTCATTCCCATGGTTGAAAGCGTCTGCCTGTTGAGTTTGCAGGTGATTCGTGCTTCGGTTTTTTCAATGCCCTGGGTCATCGTTGTTGATGGACGGCAGGGGTTTGACTTTTGGCTGTCGCTATCCCTGGGCGTTTCCCGCTGAGGGACGACTGTTTCTTGATGGGCTCTGCCACTGTCCTCGAAAGCCAGAACACGATTCCTTAGTGTTCACTTCATCGATAACGATGGAGTTCATCGACTTGGCGACGCGTCAAATGTCTCTGGCCTCAGCTCTCGCTGGATTGCTGATGCTGTTGATGGCCTGCTCAGGTAAAGGACAGATCTCTTCAGAAGATCGTGCCGCCTCAGCCAGTGACGCACGCCCCAAGGTGCTAACCACCTTCACCATCCTGGCCGACATGGCCCGCAATGTCGCTGGTGATCGTCTGCGGGTTGAGTCCATCACGAAGCCCGGTGCTGAAATTCATGGCTATGAATTCACGCCGAGTGACATCGAGCGAGCATCCGGAGCCGATCTGATCATCGAAAACGGATTGGGTTTGGAGCTCTGGGCCAGACGTTTCACTGCCGCCGCGGGCGATGTTCCGACGGTGACGTTGACCGATGGGATCGAACCACTCCTGATTGCGGAGGATGCATATGCCGGACGGCCCAATCCCCATGCGTGGATGTCTCCCAAGGCGGCCCTGCATTACGTCGATCAGCTTGTGGTGACTTTTTCTGCGCTTGACCCTCAGGGCGCAGAGGTTTATCAGAGCAATGGTGAGGCCTATAAGTCGAGGCTTCGAGATCTTGATGATGAGCTCCGACGGTCCCTGGCGACGTTGCCTGAGAGTCAACGGCTGCTGGTTAGTTGTGAAGGTGCTTTGAGCTATCTCGCCCGTGATTACGGTCTTCAGGAGGCCTATCTCTGGCCGGTGAATGCCGAAAGCCAGATCACACCACGCCGCATGGCGAGACTGATTGATCGTGTAAAGCAGGATCAAGTCCCTGCTGTCTTCTGTGAAACGACCGTGAGCGATCAGCCTCAGCGTGAAGTGGCCCGAGCCGCGGGAACTCGCTTCGGAGGCAGTTTCTTTGTGGACTCTTTGTCAGATGACAACGGTCCCGCCCCCACCCTGCTCGATCTCCATCGCCACAATGTGAAACTCATTCGAGCTGGGCTGGGCTCACCCGCCGATCCAACCCCATGACGATCCGGATCGCAGCAGAGCAGCTCTGCGTTGACTACAACGGCACCGTCGCCCTTTACGACGCTTCGCTGACTCTCCCGGCAGGGTGCATTTGCGGCTTGGTGGGCATGAACGGTGCTGGTAAATCGACGCTTTTTAAGGCGCTCACAGGATTTGTGCGCCCATCGAGAGGTCGGATTCGCATTAATGGCGCCAAGGTGGCGAGAGCCCAACGCGAGCAGGCAGTTGCATACGTCCCCCAAAGTGAAGGGATCGATTGCGATTTTCCAGTATCTGTCTGGGATGTGGTGATGATGGGTCGCTATGGAGCCATGAATTGCCTGCGAATCCCCAGGGAGTCGGATCGCATGGCCGTTCGCGCTGCTCTCGAACGCGTTGATCTTCTTGATTTACGCGACCGACCTCTGGCGGCACTCTCCGGTGGGCAGCGCAAGCGCACTTTTCTTGCGCGAGCCATTGCACAACGCGCTTCAGTGCTTTTGCTCGATGAGCCATTCAACGGCGTGGACGTCCGCACCGAAAAACTGATGGCAGAGCTCTTCCTCCAGTTCCGCAGTCAGGGGTGCTCGATGTTGATCTCCACCCATGACCTCAGCCATGTGCGTGATTTCTGCGACCTCGTTGTTTTGATCAACAAAACCGTGTTGGCCTATGGAGAGACCTCCGAGGTGTTCACCCCTGAAAACCTGTCGCTTGCCTTCGGTGGCGTGCCTCCCGATCTTTTGCGTGGACACCCGCAATAAGCAAAGGGGGATCTGATTTTCAACAGACGAGCGTGAGTCCGCAGCTTTGAGCAACCTGCTGGGACAATGATTGTGAGCTGGAGCCTCTGTCTTGCTGGAGTTGCTGCTAGAACCCCTGCGCCATGACTTTATGGTTCGTGCGCTGTTGATCAGCGCATTGGTCGGTGGGGTCTGTGGCTTGCTCTCCTGTTACATGACCCTGAAGGGCTGGGCCCTGATGGGGGACGCGGTTTCCCATGCTGTGCTCCCCGGGGTGGTGCTGGCTTATGCCCTCGGATTGCCGTTTTCGCTCGGTGCCTTTGTGTTCGGCGTTGGTTCGGTGGCGACCATCGGTTTTGTGAAGCAGAAATCTCGGATCAAGGAAGACACCGTGATTGGACTGGTTTTCACAGGCTTCTTTGCGCTGGGTTTGGTGTTGGTCTCGAAGACCCGCAGCAACATTGATCTCACCCATGTTTTGTTTGGAAACGTTCTCGGCATCTCAGCAGCAGACATCAGTCAGACCTGGTGGATCTGTTCAGTGGTGGTGGCATTGCTGTTGCTTTTCAGGCGAGATCTGCTGCTCTTCTGTTTCGATCCAACCCACGCCCGATCGATCGGTATCAACACCGGCTTTCTTCACTACCTCCTTCTATCGGTTCTCTCGCTTGCTGCCGTGGCCGGTCTTCAGACCGTTGGCATCATTTTGGTGGTAGCGATGTTGGTGACGCCCGGAGCCACGGCGTATTTGCTCACGGATCGCTTTGATCGCATGACCTGGCTTGCTGTCGGCAGCAGTGTCTTGTCGAGTGTCTTCGGTGTTTATGTGAGCTACTGGACCGATAGTTCGACGGCCGGTTGCATCGTGCTGGTGCAGACCGGACTGTTTCTACTGGCGTTCCTGTTGGCTCCTCAGCATGGAATTTTGCGCCGATCCTTGCCCTGATCGGAGGCATAAACGTGGCGCCAAAAGTGCCAATCAGAGTCTGTGGTCGGTTGTCTTGGCCGTAGCTAAAAACGACTTATTGCTGCCTCACGGACTACTGATGACGCCCCGTTCCGTTTTTCTGGGTACTGCTTTGGCGGTCAGCTGTTGGTGTGCTGCTCCCCTTCAGGCTGCTCCTGATGTTCAGGTGTTCAGCACGCAAGTGACGAAAAGCGAGGTGGATCAGGCCCAAGACGCTTGGTGCAATGCTTTGGTGTCGATCAGTGCAGCCTTTCAGGCCGATGGCTTTGAAGCTGCAAAAGCCAAAGCTGGTGCTGTCATTGATGCCGCCTATGCCTATCACTACGGGCCTGTTGCATTCAAGCCGACGTTGGCTCTGGGTGAAAGCACCTTCCGGCCAACACGTGAAGGCGCCCTTGCTTACTTCGTCGGGCCGGATCCCGATATTTCCGCCTTCGGCGAGAACCAGGGATTTGCCACGTACCGACATTGGACCCAGTGCGAAGTTGACAATGACGTCGTTCAACTGTTCGGAAACACTGTCAACACCATGGGCTTGGTGACCATTACTGATGCCAATGGAGACTCCAGTGTTGTCGAGAAGACATGGAGCTACCTCCGTGACCGAGACGGAAGTCTCAGGATCGTCTTGCACCATTCATCGGTGCCCATCGACGCTCGTTGATTCCACAGCGGTCGTCAAAGGCCGCTCCCATGGTGGAGAATGAACCCATCACCCCCTTGTTGATCAGCCTGATGCTCCTGTCCAACCGTGCCATCATCCGGGGCTCCTTGGCCGTTGCGGCTGCTTTCACCCTTGTGGGAGCACAGTCGGTGAGCGCTCACCACGTCCCCGGCGACGACCACACCGGAACTCTTTTGACTGCGGATCCCTCTGCAACAGCCCAGGGCATGAAAACCATGTTCCCCACGAAAGCGGAAGCCGAAGCTGCGGCTAGCAACTTCGATTGTGAAGGTGCCCACCAGATGGGAGACATGTGGATGCCTTGCTCTGAGCACTGATTTCTGAAGCCAACGCTCAATTGCGAGCGATTATCGACCTGCCTCAACCCCTTGATTGCGCAAGGCGTTGAGGCTTTTTGATGGCAACAAGACCGTGGTTCTTCGCAACGGATGGCTCCCGTCCACCTGGCCCTGATGGCTAATCCAGACACGCCTTCACGGCTATTTATGCAACGTTGGTGACGATGGCTGGAGACCCTGGAAAGATCAGCCAATAATCGGGTTTAACGACATCGATTGCCGTGCGCTGCCTGCTCTCGCTTGCTCTCGCTTTGCTCATCAGTTTTTGGTCTCCGGTTCAGGTGTTCGCTGCTGATCTCACCCGTGGTGCTCAGCTGTTCAACTTGAACTGCGCTGCCTGCCATGCGGGGGGCGCCAATGTGCTGAAGAGCGAACGTTCCCTCAGCCAGGATGACCTTCAGGCCTATCTCCCCAACTATCTGAAGGAGCATGAATCAGCGATCGTCGCTCAGGTGACCTACGGACGCAACGCGATGCCTGCCTTCCTCGATATTTTGAGCGAGAAGGAAATCGAAGACGTTGCTGCCTACGTGGAAGATCAGTCCTTGAACGGTTGGAGTTAAGCCTCGAGGTTGAATGACGCGTCTCGCTACAGGATGGGCCATTTTTCAAGGCCTGCTGATTGAGGCGCTTCCCTTTTTGTTGCTGGGGGTGACCATTGCCGGGCTGGCTCGTTGGCTCGTCCCCCAGTCCACCTGGGTTCGTCGTCTTCCGCGTCATCCTCTGCTGGCACCGTTAGTTGGGGCTCTCTTAGGCTTTGCTCTGCCGGCTTGTGAATGCGGCAATGTTCCTGTCGCAAGACGACTTTTGGCCAGCGGGGCCCCGCTTGGAACCGGGTTCGGTTTTTTGTTTGCCGCGCCTGTTCTCAACCCCATTGTTTTGGCCAGCACCTGGGCTGCCTTCCCCGACAAGACCTGGCTGCTGTGGGCGCGTCCCGCTGGAGCCTTTTTGATTGCACTGTCATTAAGTGCACTGCTCGGTTTGTTGCCCGAAGCCAAGCTGCTTGAAACAGCATTGCTGGAAGAGCGCCGGATGAGTCAGCCCCTGTCGAGCGTCGGCCTACTCGAGCGCCGTGGTGGAGTGTTGGGGAGTGCTCCGTCTCCCGCTGGGAAAAGTGACGACAACCCTGGGATTACCCCGCGTCTTCTCATCCAGCACAGCACCAAAGAATTTCTCAGCCTCCTCACCTTGTTGGTGTTAGGGAGTGCCTTGGCTGCGGCGGTTCAGACCTGGCTGCCTCGCAGTTGGCTATTGGCCCTTGGCAGTGCACCGACGTTGTCGGTGATTGCGTTGATGCTCCTGGCGTTGGTGGTGTCGGTTTGCTCGAGTGTTGATGCTTTTTTAGCGCTTGGGTTTGCGGCTCAGGTCACGCCCGGTGCTCTGCTGGCTTTCCTGCTGTTGGGCCCTGTCGTGGATCTCAAGCTCGCTGGCTTATTCACGGTGTTGCTTACGCCGCGAGCCATCGCGATCACGGCGGTCTCGGCGTCGCTCATGGTGCTGCTGATTGGCCAGTGGGTGAACCTTTTACAGCTGTGATGCCTGGTTGACCCGATGACCTTCAGGCTGCGATTCAGGCGATCAGCTCTTCTCCCTCCTCTGGTTGTGGGGCTATGGGGGTGGGTGCTGCTGTGGAGCACCCTTTCGGGGAGACTCGATCTTCTATTGAATGCCGCCTTTCATCCCGTCGTTGGCCTTGCGGGTGTGGTGTTGCTTGTGCTGGCATTGCTGCAGTTGCGTTGGGCCGGACACCATCGCAACGTCCCCTCACCCAGGGGATGGTTGTTCTCAGGGTTCGTGGCTGTGGTGATTTTGCTGGTTCCTCCAGCCCCGTCCTTCAGCGACCTAGCCGCCAGCCGTCCCGACAGCTTTCCCGAAGCTCCTCGACTCAGTTTTTTCCTTCCTCCTGAGCAGCGAACGTTGACGGAATGGGTGCGGTTGCTGCGCAGCCAGCCTGATCCCGAACTGCATGCCGGTGACCCGGTGCGTATCAGTGGTTTTGTGCTGGCGCGTCCAGGAGAACCTCCCCAACTGGCGCGGCTCACCGTGCGTTGTTGCTTGGCAGATGCCACACCTGCTGGTCTTCTTATCGATTGGCCTTTGGATGCCAATCCAGAGGCCGATCAGTGGCTTGCCATTGAAGGAACGTTGATTGTGCAGGAGCGTGATGGCGAACCGGTGAATGTGGTTCAACCCACAAGCATTCGCGCGATTCCGAGACCGGAGAGGCCGCTCGAGCCATGAGGCCATCGCGTTCCACCGCGCCCTTTCGTCTGTTGCTGGGCTGTCTGGCAGTTCTCTCGGCCGTGGCTGTTGTGCAGCAGCAGGTTCTTCTGCGACGACCGCCTCGTTTGCAGGCTGTGTCGATTCAGCCGATTCGATCCGGAGCGGCGGCCTTGGACGTTGTGTTTAGCCGGCCGATGGATCAAGCCTCCGTGGCTGAGAGTGTTTTGGATCCTGATCTCGCTCACCGCTGGTTTGGGGGGCAGGACCGACTGCGCCTCCTTATTGCTCCGCAACAGGCGGTGCAAAATCCTTTGCGCTTGGATGTGTTGGGACGGGATCTCAGACAGCTGGCATTGCCGCCCCATCAACTCTGGTGGGATCCCAGACCCCATCTCCTTGCTGTTGTGCCGACCGCAGAGGGCGAGAGCCTGCAGATGCGTTTAAGGGACGGGCAATGGCGCCCCCTGGCACCTGAGCAACGGACCATTCTCCAAATTGAACCCCTGGGCAATGGTGCTGGTGTTGCCCTGGTGAGTGATGACGACGAGGCCCGTCAGCGTGTGCTTTTCCGCGCCTTGGATCAACGCGCCTTGAGCGAGCGTCAACGTGGCTTGGGTGACCCAGAACTTGGAGTGCTTGAAGAGCTCGAATCTGGTGCTCCAGGATCCTTGCTGTTCGCTCATCTCAGCAGCAATCAGCGCGGTGATCTGCTGGTGCAACTTGGAGGCTTTGATCCAGAGATTGATCGCATCTGGATTCAGTCGGAGCAGCAAAAGACGCGAGCTCTGGAGCTCGAACCGAGTGGTGCTTTGCGTTTGCTTCCCGATGGCAGTGGTTTGGTGATGCTGTCGTACGACGGTTTGGAATTGCTTTCGCTTGATGGCTTGAACGAGCCCTCCATGCGTCAGTCGCTGCCTGGACGGCGTGAGCTGAAAGCCTTCTGTTCCGGTTCCGGTCGAGCACTGTTGATTCGTCATTGGCCGGATTACAGGCGATCGATCGAGCTTGTGATTCCTTCCCGGCCGCCGCGCGAGGTGTGGTTGGGTGAGGCTGGCGTGATGGCAGCAGCTTGCGATACAGCTGGCGATCGGCTGTGGGTGGTGCTCAGAGAAGCGGGCCGCGGCACAGAGGATCGCTTGCTGCTCCTTGACAGTGAAGGCAACCAACTCACCAGTCGTGCCTTAGGCGAATGGCGTCTTACCTCAGGTGCTGAATTGGATTACGACCCGGTGAGCAACCGATTGCTCACCGTGGTGAAAACGTCGGATGCATCCAGCGGCCGGGTGGCATTGATCGACGCCAACAGCCTTGAACTTGAGGTGCTTAACCAGCCGGCCGTGTTGGCGCGTTGGTTGCCTGCTGGCGGGACGTTGTCTGACGTTTCGCCCCTCTCTCGATAGGTTGAGTGGGAATCGTTCTCATTGCCCATGGGGGTTGCCCCCCTCGTTGCGCAAGGTCTCACCCTCTCCTATGGCGAGCGCACCGTTCTTGACGATGTGTCGCTCACGCTGCAGAGCGGCACGTTGACAGCTCTAGTGGGTGCCAATGGTGCAGGCAAGTCCACGCTGCTGCACTTGTTGCAGGGTCGTCTCTCCCCCACCTCTGGTCAGGTTGCCTGCGATGGCATGCCGATCCAGGGTTGTCGCGATCGGGTGGTGTTGATGCCTCAGCGCGGTCGGATCGACTGGTCTTTCCCCATCACCGTGAGTGAGTTCGTCGAGCTTGGCGCAATGTCCCATCGATCCTTTGGGTGTTGCGATCGCGAGGCGGCATTGCAACGGGTGGGTCTTGGTGCTTTGGCCGGCCGACGTCTGGATGCGCTTTCTGGAGGCCAGCAGCAACGGGCTCTTCTGGCACGCACCTTGGTGCAGCCTTCGCGTGTGTTGCTGCTGGATGAACCCTGTGCAGCCATTGATCCTCCAACGCGCGATCAGTTGTTGCTGCTCATGCGCCAGCTAGCTGATGCGGGTCAGACCCTTCTCGTTAGCAGTCATGACTGGGGAACGGCATTGGATCAATACGACCGAGTGATTGTTCTCGATGGCCGTGTGCTGGCCGATGGTCCCCCAGAACAGGTGCGCCAGCTGCTCGGACATCAGATCAATCCAGGAGCGCAGTGTCATGACTGCGCTTGATCTTTGGTTGATCCCTTTGCTCATGGCGTTGCTTGTGGGCATTGTGTGCCCTGTTACCGGCACCTTGCTGGTGACACAGCGCCGAGTGCTGCAGGCCAACTTGATTTCCCATGCTGTGCTGCCCGGTGTGGCGATCGCTGTCGCGATGGGAATCGACCCAGCCATTGGCGGCGTCATCAGTGGGTTGCTGGGATCCTTGATTTCTGAGCGCTTGCAGCGGGCGCAACCGGCCGGACAAGAAGCCGTGATCAACACCGTGCTCGCAGGTTTTTTGGGTCTCGGAGTGCTCTTGATTCCGTTGCTGGATCTGCGCCTTGATCTCGAAGCCTTGTTGTTTGGTGATCTGTTGATCGTCGATTGGTACGACTTAACCCGGGTGTTGGTGGCTGCGGCGGCATTGTTGCTGCTGCTGCTCACCCGCTATTCACAGCTTGTTTTCGTTGGGGTGGACCCTGAGGGGGCCGTCGCAGCTGGATTGCCGGTCAAGACGTTGCAGTTGATTCAGGCCCTGGTGACCTCCATGGTGATTGTCAGCGCGATGGCCGCTGTGGGTGTGATTCTTGTGATCGGTTTGTTGTGTGCTCCCGTGCTGCCAGGGCTTTGGAGGGTGAGCAGTCTGCGGGCCGCGATGGTGCAGTCGGCGTTGACGGGATTGGCGTTGAGTGCTGTTGGCTTTTTGTTGGCCGTTCCACTCAATTTGCCTCCAGGCCCCCTGATCGGCGTGGTTTGCATGCTGCTGCTCTACCTTCCTCGCCTCAGGCCGGCCTAATCATGATGCGCTGGACGGCGTCGTGAGAATGATTATCATTCGTGGAGTTAAAAAAAGATTCTCATGTCTGTCGCGGTCCTTACATCAGCAGCAGGGATGCTGGTGGCAGCGGCGGCCTCCACGCCCACCATCGTTGCCGCTGATGGCATCCTTTGCGATCTCACAAAGACGTTGGTGGCCAATGACGCCAAGGTGATTTGCTTGATCCCCGCTGGCGCGGATCCCCACACCTTGGCGTTGCGTCCTGCAGACCGCACCAACCTGGGAAAGGCCAATCTGGTGCTTCTCAACGGTTACAACCTCACCCCAGCATTGAATGGCGTCAAGGCGGGTGGGCCTGTTGTTTCGCTGGGTGAGATTGCCCTTCCGAGCAATCCTCAAAACGATCCCCATCTTTGGCACGACCCAGCCAATGTCGAGGCGATGGCCAATGCCAGTGTTCTGAAGTTCAAGCCCTTATTCAGCGACCAGCAAATCGCAGCCATCAATCAGCGGCGTGTGGCTATGGCTGGCGTCTTGAACTCACTGGGTAGTTGGACGGCTCAACAGGTTGCGACGGTCCCTGAATCCCACAGGGTGTTGGTGACAGGACACCGGGCCTATTCGTTTCTTTCGAAGCGCTATGGCATTCGTGAGCTGCCAGTGATCGATGAGTATGCGACAGGAGGTCGCATGCGCCCTTCCAGTCTCAACGCCATCAGCAAAGCGATCAAAGCCTCGGGAACCAAGGTGATTTTCCCGGAAGCCTTGCCACCTTCCAAGACCATGCGGCGCATCAGTCGTGCCAGCGGGATTCCTTTAGCAAGCAAGGCTTTGGTCGCTGACGGCTTGGCTCCTGGGGAAAGCCTGATCCAAACGGCAACAAGCAATGTTTGCACCTTTGTGGTGGCTCAAGGAGGTAGCTGTGATCAGCAAGCTGCTGCTCAGCTTCAGCAGCGTTGGTCTGCAATTCGTTGAGTAACGATCACTTTTAAATCCGTTAATTCCCTTTTTATTTCGTGATGAACACCTTCAAGTTTCGCCTGCTGAAAGCCGCTTCACTCCTTGCACTGCTTGCAGCTGGCGACTCAGCTCTCCAACAGGCGCGCGCGCACGGTTCTGCTGGGGGAGAAGAGCCTTTGCCTCCTGGAGAGTTCCGTGCCATTCCTGTGATCACCATCGAGGGTCACGGTGGTTTTGAGAACAATCTGGAGGGGCAACCTCAGCACTACGCCATCGATGGTCAATTTGGTGTGGTGTTGGAGTGGGGACTTCCTAATGATGGAAGTTTCGCGATTGAAGCGTCTCTCGGCCCCTCGCTTGTTTGGGGAGAGGCCGAACACTTCTATGGCCGTGTGCATGTTGAATCCGGTGATCATGGTGATCACGACGATCATGATGATCACGAGGAGCATGAAGATCATGCGGAAGATCATGACGACCACGAAGGTCATGAGGATCATGCGGAAGATCATGATGATCACGATGAGCATGAAGAAGCTCACGGTGATCACGACGAGCATGATGACCATGAGGAAGGGCATGGCGATCACGCCGGGCATGCAGGCCATGGCCATGGATCAGGGGCCCCTTTCCGACGCACGGACATCAAGGGATATCTCCAAGCCCGTTATCAACCCAATGATCGATTGGAGTTGTCGATCGCTTGGATGCCCTATTACGTCACAGGCGAGGGCGAGGATTTTGGGACTGGACTCAAAAATGAGGTTGGCGCCAAGCTGGTCTATGCCTTTGGCGATGGTGATGTGAACTTCGCTCTGGGCGATGGCCTAGAGGATGTGATTGATGGTGTTTTTGTTTCCGTTGAAAACCGGACGGGTTGGGAAACGGACGGCACTTACATCGGTAATTACACCGACCTCTGGCCTGGCTTTGGTTTCAACATTGATCTCTTGAATATCACCCTTTCTGGTGGTCCTCGCTTCTACATGCCAGGGAGTTACTCGGGATTATCCCAGCGTACTGATTGGGGCGGTGAGATTGAATTGGAATACCCTGTGGCTGAGAATGTTTCTCTCTTCGCTCACTGGGAGCCTGTCTACAGCACCGAAGGTGGTTCAGGTTGGGGCGTCGGTTTCCAGCATCATGTGGGTACAGGCGTGACAATCGCGTTCTGATTATTGATCTCAGCTCTTCGGAGTTTTCTGGCCTCGATTTGCCCCCCTTCTAATTGGGCAGATCGGGGCTTTTTTCTGACGTTTCATGCTTATTTTGTGGTCTGTTCACTGGCTTTGGGATCAGATTGCAGGAACTGTTTGATTGAATGATTGGATCGATAGGCCAAAAAAACTCCCGCCAATGTGTCTTGGCAGGAGCCTGAAGTGGCTGTGAGATCAGCTTGGTTGGATTGGTCGTCAGTCGACGAGAGCAACCCAAGAGAACGCCAAACCGATTCCGATCCAGATACCGGCACCAAGGCGTTGTCCCTGGCTCCCAAGACGTTCAATCAAGCCTTTCGACCAAGCGGTCACCACAACAAGCAAGGCACCCTGCCCCAATAGGAGCCCAAGGAAGTAAGTGGTGAGGGGTGTGGCTTCCGCTCCCACGATCGTGCTGCCCAGCAGGAATCCATGCAGTGCAATGAGTGGCAGCAGCCATGCCGCTGGAATCACAGTCAATGCAATCAATCCTTCCGCCGCAAGACTTAGTGACACCAAGGCTTCCGCCCAAGGTGCCACGGCATCTGGAAGAGGAATGAACTGCGACAGCACGCTGCCGCCAAGCCCAATAGCGAGGAGAGGGAGTACCCACGCCAAAGGCCGCTTCAGGCCGATGAAGGCAATAGCCAGCAGAAAGAGCAAGTGGTCTGGGCCAAGCAGGGGATGACCGATGCCGCTCAACAGGCCTTGCCAGGCCGTCAGGCTGGAGCTGTCGCCCATGCCGAAGGGGTGATGGGCGCTTGCGGGTGCAGCAAGGGAGGCAGCCAGCACAACTGGAAGTGCGACAGCGCTGACCCTTATCAAAGGCTTGGGTGTATTCAAAGTGAGCAAGTCGATCCTCGTCGATTTGAAGTTCTGGCGGGCGTTCTGACTTTCTCCACCGGTGGGAGGAGCTTCACAGCTGCGGGACAGTGACGGATTTTCACCGCGCTTTCCCCGTTTCCTTCAGCGGCTGACACCCGCTGAAACCAGACATTCTTTTGTAGCACGATGGCTTGTCGCTGAGGCTTTTTTTTACTTTCACCACTAAGGCTGTCAGGTTTTCACTTCACTGCATCTCTGAGTTCTGAATTGTCTTGATTGATGGTTGGTGGTTTTTATCGAATTACTGATTTAAACCAGGTTGATTGCCTTGCATTTCTGTTGCTCGTTCGGTGCATGAGCGTCACCTTTTTTCTCGGTTTTTCGTGGATTTTGTCTCCTGTTGATGATCCAATGTGATTGAGGCTGCAATTTGAGTGTTGTGCTGAGCGTTGGGCCATTGCAGCGCGAGGTAGGCCCTTGGGTGGATCGCCTTGGGAAGTGTTGTTCAAGAGCTTCACCGCCGACTCTCTGTTGGTGTGGCTGCTTTGGTGTTGTTGTTGAGAATGATGGCTGATGAACGGGGCCCCTCGAGCTGCTTGATCGGGGTTTTGGGTCAACGGCACTTGGTTGGCTCGATCCCGCGGGTTTCGATTCTCTGACGCACAAGCTTTGGGTTGCTTGGAGGCTTGCCGGCTCGCATGAGGGGCAGGGATGGCTCGAATCAACCTGCCCAACTGGTTTTGGACGGTTGACGCGATCGAGCTGATCCAAACAAAGCTTGGAAGAAAGAAGGTGCTTTTTAGGGCTTATTGATACTGCTCCTGAGAATCGCTTGCATGAAGCGGGCCATGCCCCCTATAGTTGCACTCGATTCTCAATAGCAGGATGCGTGCCATCCATGACTCTCTCGGCTTACCGCTTTCTTCCTGATTCGCCAGTGGCATTGATGTCCATGCCGCGGCATCAAACCGTGCTGATCGACCCGGCATCGGCGGGTCAAGGCAGCATTCTTGAAGTGCACGAGGGGTTCTGCCGCGTGTATTGCCCCTGCGAGGACACTGAGGGCATGACCTTGGCTTTCCTTCAGGCAGGGGATCGGTTGCGCACCGATCGTCTTTGCAGCGAGGGCATCTGCGTTGAGGCGTTAACGGATTTGCGTCTTGCTCGCAGCTCTGCTTCGGACGACGAAGTGGGGCTGGATGCTGTGAATGAGTGGACGCTTCAATTGCTTCGTATTCGCCATTACGGCCAGGCCGAAAAGCGCCTTCATGCACTCTTCGCTTTATTGGTGAATCGGCTTGGCAAGCGTTGCAGTGACTGTTTCCAGCTTCCCTTCCGTCTGACGCATGACCGTCTTGGCGAACTCATCGGTGCGACGCGCGTGACCACGACGCGCCAGGTTTCGAAGTGGCGCAATCTTGATCAAGCCAATTGTTCTGGTGATGAGTTCACCATGAATTTCTCGGTCGAAATGATCAACTCGGCACCGTTTTCGCACCTTTGATGTTTTCCGTTCATGTTGGCGATACGAATTTGATGGTCTCGCTCTGTCGTGACCTTGATCAGTGTCGTCGTCGCAGTCTTCAAATTGAGTATCAGTGTGCTCAGGCCCTGAGCCGATGTCTGGTTGCTCGTCTTAGGTCGGAGCAGCGCAACTTGGCCGCGAGAGTGGCTGAGCTGCACAGGGTGGTGATGGAGATCCGGCGGTTCCAGGCATTGGAGTCGATGTCGGTTGCGTTTCTTGCTGAACTCGCTCGGCGATCGCGTGGTCCGATGCAGTGCTCGCTCGGATGATTCGCTGAATCCAGTGGAGCGTCTTCTGCTCGTTCCGCGTCCTGTTGGCCTGCCTGCCAGGGCTAAGCGTGTGTGTCGCCGTGAAAGCCGGCCTTGCGATGTATCAAATGTGCATTCATCGTTCAATTTGCCCTTGAGTACAGGCTTTTTCAGGGATGCTCGCTGTAGAATGAGACGCATTCGCAGTAAGGCGAGCTGTGCAGCTTCCCAAGCCTCAAAAGAAAAAAGGGTGCAAGAAGTCCAAGTGCTCCAAATGGAAAGGTGGGCAGTGCAAGTGCGGTCGAGGTTGATCCTGGCTGCAGCGCAATCATCCATTGGCGCTTAGATGCGCACTTTGCCGACCTCGGCTCTCAGGGGGGCCCGCCCCGTGCCGACAAGAATCGGTTGTCGGGTAAAAATTTCCACGCGGATGCCACTACGTGTCACCGCAATCACAGCCCTGCTGGCCACCAACGTTGAAATGATTACAGCTGCAGGCCAGCGCCAAGCTGTGAGCAGGCTCATCGTTGCGTCCATGGAATCTTTTGACGTTTCTTCTTTCTGAATAGCAATCACTCGTTCCCCGTTCTTCGCGGCTCTTCGCTGGGGTGACGGATTAGGGACTTCCCGGCACGATGAACCACCCATGCTGATTCTTGTGCGACGCATCGGTTTATTTCTAGGGCTCGTTTCGCTAGCCGCGATGCCCGTCTCAGCGGCAGGGCTGATGGAGCTGCTCGACAGCATGAAACCGGTGAGGGAGCAGCGTTTGGTTCCCCAATTGCCGCCCGTGCCGCGCATTCCCGGCCGCGGCAAAAATTGGAGTGGCGATCGGATGCCAACAGAAGGTGTGCCGATCCTCGTGCTGGCTGGTCATGCGGATTCGCAGCGCATGGACGGCTCCGGAACTCCTGGCAAGGCCGTTGGAGTGGGTGGTGCGTCGCCCATGCAGAGAGGCATCACGGATGAGCTGTATTGGAATCTGCTGACAGCAAAAGCTGTGGTTGCTGAAGGCACCCGTCAGGGCCTTGAGATCACCTTCTACGACCCCGGAGTTCGCACGATTCGGAACGCACAGGATCCACGCACCAATTGGTCGGTGGGATATGACCATGCTTCCAAAGGTGGCTATGCCATTGAGATTCACTACGACGCTTATGCCCCCTACGGCATTGGTCCGGGGGTGATCCCGGCGGTTGCCTTCGGTTTTTCTGTGATGGATGAAGCCTTAGCGAAAGAATTTGGAGCGTATCCCTATGACTATCGAGGCATCCTTGGTGCTCCCCGCCGAGGAGTCTCCATGCTGGAAATCGGCCTGCTTGATGGTGCTCTGGAGCGGAAACTTCGTGATCCAAGCCAGAGGGATCTCACCTTGAATCAGATCGCCAAACGTGTGGTGTTTGCCTTGCGCCAGGGGCTGGAGCAGGGCCCATCTCTGAAGGCCATCTGTGCCTCGTCAGCTTCCATTAATGCTGTCTGCCGATGATCATGCAGGACTTGGGCAGCCCAGGGATCTTGGCTTTCGTTGGCTGCCTTTCGATGGCCTGACTCGCCAAGACCATGGGTGCGTCAGGATCTTTTCAAGGTGTCGTCTTTGGGCGGTATGAATCTGATCCTGCTCCGCCCCGATGACGTCTGGACCGGTGATCACTTGGTGCGTATCAGTGATCGTCGTGCGGACCATATCCGAAGTGTGCTTCGCGCCAACGTTGGCGATGGTTTGCGGGTTGGCTTGTTAGGTGCGGATCAAGGCCTAGCTCAGGTGCAGGCCATTGATGCATCTGGGGTTCTGCTTTCGGTGCAGCTCTCTGATCCCCCTCCTCCGAGACATCGTTTTGATGTTGTTTTGGCATTGCCGCGTCCCAAAATGCTGCGCAGGATTCTGCGCACTGTTGCGGAGTTTGGGGTGGGGCATCTGCATCTGATCAACAGTGCCCGTGTGGATAAGAGTTATTGGCAGAGCCCGCTCCTGGCTCATCACAAGCTGGAAGAAGCGCTTTGGTCTGGTATGGAGAGATCTCGCGACACAGTCAGGCCTGAGATCCATTGTTATCAGCGCTTCCGCCCCTTCGTTGAAGATCAGTTGCCGCTGCTGTTTGCGGATCGACCCTGTTGGATCGCCGATCATGGGGCCCCTCTGGGCTTGGCCCAAACACCACCAGGACCAGCCGTTGTGATGATCGGGCCAGAGGGGGGCTTCGTTCCTTTCGAGATTGAACTGGCCTGTTCAGTCGGTGCCCAACGTGTGCATTTGGGCGAACGCATTCTCAGTGTGGACACGGCCGTTCCATCGGCTCTGGCACAAGGGTTGATGGTTGCCTCTGCGACGTCATCTTCAGCGTGATAACCAGTCCGCAGTGGTGGGGGGTCAGTTCCAGTTCAAAGTGATCGCGATCTGAGGATCCAGGCTTCGTTTGACCGGGCATTGGGCCGCCACCCGTTGCAGCAACAAGCGTTGCTCGCTGTTGAGCTCAGATGGCAGTTTTAGATTCACCGTCAGGCTCTCCACACGTCGCGGCCCTTCCTGCGTCATTTGTTTCTCCACATCTGCTGTGCTTCCCTCCAGCGACCATCCCCGGCTTTTCGCTGTGATGCCCATGATCGTGAGGATGCAAGTCGCCAGGGAGGTGGCCAGCAGATCGGTTGGAGAAAACTGCTCGCCGAGCCCTTGATTGTCGACAGGGGCATCAGTGCTGAGTTGAGCCCCAGATGCTGTGTGGGTAGCCTCGCAGTGAAGGTTGCCGGTGTATCGGCATGACATGGTTGTCATGAACTGTTCGTCGCTAGTTCCATTCTTTCTCTTGAGTGCCCGCGATGCTGATTGAGGTTGAACGCAATCGGTTCGATGATCACCTTGGTTGATTCATGATCAGTTTCGTGCTGATTGTGGCCTGATCAATGGTGATTTCTGCGCTTAGTGCAGCAAAAACGATCGCGGTTTTTACGGGCGATCCATCTCTACTACTAGGATCTGACATCTGTCTTGTTTTTTGAGTTGGACGCTGAAAGCCTCGCTGGACTCCAGGCACTCGTTGCTGATGTGGGGACGGGCAATGTGATTGATGCTGAGTTGCTCGACGGTTGTTCCGTTGAAGCGCATGAGCTTGATGAGATGGATGAAGCACAAGCAGCAAACGTGGCGGCTCACTGTTTTGCAGTGCTATTCGATCATCGTGTTCAAGAACCGGTTGGTGCCGATGCCGATAGCGTCGCTGGCGTCTGGCGCGGAACGTTGGATGGTTTCTCTTACGTGATTCGTCGGGACGACCTTGGCGATTTGGTGCTCGACTTTTCTGCTCACGCTTGATGGAGATTGAAGACCTCCGACAGGATTTATCTGAGCGTCTCGGTCGTCGTGTCGCCACGCTGTTGACCCGCGATGGGGATCCTGTTGTTGAGATGGTTGACCTTTATCAACCGTCTCCAGCCGGCTTCGGGGGACGACTGGTTTTGCAGGATGGAACGGTGATGGCCTGGGAGCTCTGGCACGAAGACCGTGAGGCTTGGAATTTTCATGCCACTTTGATGGCTGATCCTTCTGCTTCTGCTGGATGATCAGCGGCTGATTTGGCTCACCCGTTGATCATTGCTTCCAGGTTTTGCACCAGAGGGTTGCCGTTCCTCCACGCCTGATTGGGTTCGCAGCAGAGGCATGATTCTCCTTCATCGCAGGCTGCCGCTGCACGTTGCTCTGCATCCAGCTTCAAGAGTTCCTTGGTGTATGGCGCTCGGAGGTCCCATTCGCTCCAGGTTTTGACGCCTTGCTCATCGACATCTTCTGGGAAGGCGATTTGTAGGTGGAGCCAGCGTTTTTGGCTGACGGGTTTAGGGCTCACCAACCAGTCGTTGTCTGGGTCAGATCCGAGGGCTCTGGCCGTTGTCAACATCTCGTCCACTTTGCATTGATCGTGTGGATGTCGCTTGTCTCGCCACTGAGTGAGCGATCTCATGCAGGCGTCGTTGGCAGCGACGCCCACGCGCAGGAGGCCATTGGCTTTGTCGGCGATTTCCTTTTCAGAGGTCATCGTGCGACGAATGCCCTTGGTGTCGGACCAACTTGGGTACGCCATCGGTTCAAAGAACTCTGCTTTGGTGAACCAGACCACCGATGGCGTGCGTGAGTCAGTGCTGAGTGGTTTGAGTGCGCGGGTCTTGATTAAAGGAAGCAATCGCGTGGCAGTTGTGTAATGCCATGCGATTTCTTTGCTGTGGCCAAATCCCTTCATTTGGCCAATGTAAATGAGACAATTCGCGTCCTTAAAAAATGATAATCATTCTCGGTTTATGACTTCGTCGGCACTCGGATTGAAGGGGTGTCGTGTGTCTGACTGAGCGAGAATGGTTCTCATTCCCTGTGTTGATTGATGCGTATGCGCTTTACATCGTCGATGGATTGATGTTGATTGATTCTGGATGATGAATCAAATCATGCCTGCTGCAATGGCTTGTGCTTGCCCGGAGTGTGTCTGTGACGTGCAGCCTTCCACGGCTGTGGTTCGTGACGGTCAACACTTTTGCTCAGATGCTTGTGCAACAGGCCACCCCAATCATGAACCTTGTCATGGCAATGGTTCCTGTGGCTGTAAGTGCTCAGATTGAGACTTTCGATAATCTACATTGCAAGCAACAAGGATCACGTCGCATACTCCATGCGTTGACTGGACTTCTGACTACGGGTGAATAGGAATGTGAATCAGCCCCTCCAATCTGGATGGCCGTTGATCCCTATTGATTCAAAGCTTCGATTTCCAGTGAGCAATAGGTGCCATCAGGAGTTCGGCCTTGTGTGCGCAAAGCCTTCACTTCTAAGGCTGCCGCACGTAGATCAGCTCTGAACACAGGATCGGTGTGGAGCTGTGCTACGGCGGCAGAACCAATGATCTGGCTGGCTTGCACATCAGTGAGCCAATGCACATTGCAGATGCTGCGGCTCTTTCCATATTCGATGCCGCGCGCCACCAATTGATCACGCCGTTCCGGTGCCACTTCACTCAACACCAACGCCCAGGCCCAGCCGGCGGCAGTGTGGCCTGATGGATAAGACCCATCCTTCCTGAGGCCTTCATCATCCTCAGGTGTGCACATGGGCTGGTCGTTGACGGTGAAGGGTCGAGGTCGTTGGTAGTGATTTTTGGCGCGATAAGTAGCAAGGCCGGCATCGGTGAGCGTTCGGTGCAGCAGGGTGTACAAACGCGGTGTCTCCTCTTTGGAGATGGGTACGCCTAGAGCACAGGAATAGATGGATGCTGCAGCTGGGAAATTCAGATCGGCATCTCGCGCTGCCAAGTCCCAGCGCGGCGTGCCTCGAAGCGGGAAAGTGGCTTCCGCTGTTTCCACATCCAGCGTGTAAGCGGTGGAGTCGGCTTGGGGCGGAGCTGGTAGCAGTTCCAGTGAATTGGGAAGCGAGCTCGGGGGTAGGTATCCCTCCAGCAGGCCATATTTCAACTCTTTGAGATTGTCTGGAGACCCAACGTTGGACTCGCAATGTTGGGCTGGTTCAGCGGCAGCAGGCTCTCCCATCAGCATGATGGTTGCTGCAATGGCAAGCATCATGCTGGCGAGGCGCGTCGTAGCCATGTGGTGGCATTTCACTGCTTCGTAGGTAGCAATGCCTTAATCCATTGCCTACGAATGCGGTAACGACAGGGCTGAGCTCAAAAAAAACGCCCCTCTTCCAAGGGGCGCCATCCGTGTTGTTGTTGTATTCAAAGCCCTCTCTTGCTTCTCGCCAAGCTTCAAAAAGTGACCAACCATGACTCAAGCCCTGTGAATCATTGGAGCGCTTGTCTCTCTACTAGTCAGCCAGCCAACGGGTGATCACGGTGCCGTCATAGACATGGCCCGACGCTTCAACGACTGGTTTGGTTTCAGGAGCCATGAAGATGTCGTAAAGAACGTTTTCGGGGCCTTGAAACATCACGGTTGCTCGGGTGGGATCGTTCTGACAAACGCCGATGTAGAAGGTCTTGACTCCCATCGCCGTGAACATGGCTTGCTGCTCAGGCGCATGCATGTGATCGCGATAGCTCTCAAAGGTTGTGCTGAGCTTGAAGTCCAGAACTGTGGTTTCCGTCATGACATTGAGCTGTACCAGAAAATTGGAACACACCCAGTCAATGGCTGGAGTAATGACGCTGATTAGCTGTGAAGAGCATCGTTAACCATGGCCTGTGGGCCTGATCGACTCGCTTGAATGGGGTTAGAACCACACTTGCTTAGAGATCATGCTCTCGACCCCAAGCTTTGTGTGTCCACTGGTCTCTCAGTCTGCTGGCAGTGTTGGAGCACTGATGCTTTCAGTGTTTCTTTGTTCCACCTTGCCGGTGATGGCTCATGGTGGCGCCGGTGGACCCGAGACGATGCCCGATACGACGCATGCCAGCGGTCCACAGATCACGGTGTATCGGTCAGCCAGTTGTGGTTGTTGTACGCAGTGGGGTGAGCACCTTGCAACAGCAGGATTTCGCATCGATGACCAGGTGACCGAAGCGATGGCTGGTGTGAAAGAGCGGCAAGGCATCGCACCCGAGACGTCGTCCTGTCACACGGCGGTCGTTGAGGGATACGTCATTGAAGGACATGTGCCCGTCGCGTCGATTCAACGCTTGTTATCTGAACGTCCTGCGATTCGAGGACTGGTCGTGCCAGGCATGCCCATGGGCTCTCCTGGGATGGAGGTAAGAGGCGTTGATGCTGAGAGCTTTGATGTGATGGCCATCGCCCATGACGGCAGCTTGTCTGTGTTTGATCGTTACTGAGATCGCAACGGCAATGCCAAGGTCAACGTTGTGGTTTTACAAGCATGGCGAGGCCTGACGCGGTAACCACGATGGTGAGTGCACCAAGAACGATGGGATACACCGGTTGGAGATTGATCCAGCCGAACTGGCCCGTGTGCACCTTGAGTAACCAGAACGCATCAATCCCCTGCTCCAACAACAGGCTGTAGAGCGATCCCGTGCTCGCTGTGATCAAGAGAGGAATAGATGCAATCGGCACGATCCACCGGTGCAGCCGTCGTGCTTGTCGTTGCGTCGGTGCGCTCCGTTTCATTGCTTTCGCAGTTGTTGGTGCAGTTCCTGTTCATTCGCACAGGGCATCCAACGCGTGTTGTTTTGATGCGTGGTGCTGCAGCCCAGCTCTTCAGCTTTCTGTTGGGCTTCGGCTTCTGTGGCGTACAACCCTTTGCCATGGGCATGGGATGGAGAGCTGCTGAAGAGCAGGCTGACCAGTGAGATGACCAATGTGGAGAACGCCATGATCTCGAGTCAGTGACCTACAAGCCTTCGCAGTGTTCGATGGCTTTCAAATAATGCATCCTGCCTGGGATACGGAGCCCTTGTGGATTGATGGCTGCACGCATCGCAATTTGCACGTCTACACACCTGTTGTAACGGTGGATTTTCACGGCCTGGGGAATCAGCAGGATGGCAATCGAGATCAGACTGAAGCAACTCAACGCTGACAGGATGAAGGAAGCACTGATCTGAAGAGTTGTTCGCCTTGTGGATGACTTCGTCGTGGTGTCATTCATGGGCGTGGATTGATGCTGGTGCATCGTTCAGCGGAGCGATGCTTTTGCGCATTGCCTGCCATTAGCGTTGGCTTTAACCAAAGCCGCGGCTTGGTTGACGCTGGTTGTTGTCGACATTGAGGAAAGCGAGGTGATCCGTGGCCGGGTCGTAAAGGGTGTAGTGCTCTGCTGCACCGATACCGATCACGCTTCGCTTGGGCAGGGATTGTTCTTCTCTGTGCTCTCCGCTGTGATCAGTCACTTTGGATTCAATCTGGCCGCCGGTCAGCTCCAGCCTGAATTGGCGACCGCTGCGGGCCGTGAACAGACGGTTGACGTCGAGGCGTGTGAGCCGATCCATCAGAATCAGGGGGGAGCTGGTTTCTGTCAGGTCATCAGCAACATCGGCTGAGCTGCCATGGATGAGTGCACAGTCGAGTTCGATGAATCCAAATTGCAGTGATGCCAGCCAATCGAGATGGTCTGGATCCACGGCTGCCAACAAGTTGGACACAGAAGCCTCACCTTCTGCTTCCCTCAGAGCATCAGCCTTGCGTTCACCTCGGTAGCCACATTCGGATAACAACTGGTCGTCTCTCCATCCATAAATGCAGTCAGGCTGGAGATCATCAGGCTTAGGACGCCTCAAGCGCTCCAGCAAGGCATTGCAAGAGGTGTGTGCTCCGACGAGGTCACCTAAAACAAACAGGTTGGCGACACCACGCTGACGCTTTATGTCGCGTTGAATCCGCTCGTAGAGATCCAGGTCTCCATTCAGACCACTCACCAGTGCCCAGCGTTCCATCAGCGCTCACACACGTGGCTGGCATCGTCGGCTCGTTCTGCATATTCGAAGCCGTGGCTGAGCCGCCAGGCAAAAACTTCGGGAAGGCCTGCTTCAACAATGGCGCGGCATGTTTTCGCGACGTCGTAGGCCACTTCGCGGATGCTCACGTCTCCCGTGCTGTCGTTGTGAATGACATAGGTGGCCTTGGTGTTGCCATGGCGCGGTTCTCCAACGGACCCTGCATTGACGATGCGCCGCATCGGCAGTGTGAGCTCCTGATCAACCGTCGATTGCGTGTTGTTGGCTTGTTGAACTCGAACGCGGATGCTGCCGCCACTGAGCTCTCGCACATAAGGCTGATGCGTGTGTCCGCAAAACAGGGTTTCTGCTCCTGCTGTTTCCACGCGTTCCAGTGCAGCGAAAGCATTCATGTCAGGCAGTAGATATTCGTGCTGACTGTTTGGACTGCCATGCACGAATAGCAACGTGTCCCTGCGCAGCGTCATGGGGAGTTCTGCCAAAAAAGCCTTGTTGGCGTCCGTCAGGACTTCGGCTGTCCAATGATGCGCACGATGCCCGCGGCGTTCCGCGAGTTGGGAGGGATAGCTGCATTCGCAGGCGTTCAAGCCATCGATGATGTCTTCATCCCAGCAGCCCTGGCAGGAGGCAATGCCGCGCTCCCTGACGAGCTCCACCACTTCGTTGGGTTGCGGTCCATACCCCACAAGATCGCCCAGGCAAGTGATGGTTTTAATTCCCTGGGAGTCAATATCCTCGAGCACCGCTTCCACGGCAGCCAAGTTCGCGTGCAAGCAGGAGATCACAGCGTGGTTCATGGTGAATCAGCCTTGTGTTGAGGATGTTTGAAGTTGGTCTTGCAGCTGCTGTTGCTGTAGCGCCAGCACGTCATCGTTCAGCAAACAGTCGTCAATCGTTGCTTGGATTCCCGCAGGATCCAGTGCCTTTCCTTGGACGACGAGGGCAGAGGTGCGATCTGGTCGTCCACTGGGAGGAGCCACATTGTTCAAAGGCAAAAACTGTGACTCCTGCTGACTGACCATCCAGTTACAGAAAAACGAACGACCATCGGGGAGATTCATCAAGGCTTTGGCGCGGTACACATCGCCGAAGGCCCCGTTAACGAGTTCGAACCAGAAACTGCTGAGGCTGTTGGGATCCCAGACGCAGCTCTGAAGGCTGATCGTCCAAGCCTCAAGCTTGTTGAACTCCAGTGTGTCGTGGGCCGGCAAAACCGAATCCCGACCAAAGTGCAAGGTCTGATTCGGTTGCAGATCGAGCGCCTCTAGTCGCTCGCGGATGCTGTTTCCGTAGCCATCGATGCCCTTGGTTTTTGGAACGCGAAACTGTTGAACTTCAATCAGGGTGAGTGGGGATGCATCCAGCGCCTCGTCTCTTGAAGCAGATGCCTCCAGCGCGATGAGTTGAGGGATTTGATCCTTGAGTCGCGCCTGATCGATACCGCCATCCTCACCCTGTTCCAGCCCCTCAGGCCGATCTCCATCCAATCGCAGGAAGGCACAAGCACCGCCGTGTTGTTTGAGGGTTTCAAGCACCCAGGTGGTTTTGCCGCATCCGGGAGGCCCTGAGACCAGGCACACCTGACCCATGGAACAACCTTCCTCTTGAAGTGGGAACCATTCTCATCATGGCCTGCTGGACGTGTCGCCGTCCACCGCTGCTTTGATCGGCTCTAGCAGCATTAGGCACAGGCCAGGCTTGAAACCCTCGCTAGGGTCACAAGACATATCGGGTTTTCTTTGATGCAGGCAATGGAATTCCTTGCTCTTGTGCTGGTGAACCTTGCTCTGTTGATTTACGTCTCGGAGAAGGCGGCTGGATGGTGGAAGGAACGCCGCCGCTTAGACCGGTTGGTGAATGATCATCCTGAGATGAAGGGCATTCATCCTGATGAGGAAAGCCTGTTTGTATTCGAAAGCGATGATTCCTTAAAGGCTTTGGTGCTGGGCAACGATGAGCCAGGCTCCAGTGAACCCTTCTATGTGTCTGACGATGAGTTAGATCAGGAATAAAATCTAGCTTTTTTGCTTGGGGCCTGCATGGCTCATATTAGTCATGAGCATCACCCACACGCCTCAAAGATTTTTACTGTTTCTTTGTTCTTTTTGTTTTATTCATGGTCTGTAAAAGTATGAGTGAGGTTCAGGGATTATAGTTATTTTTTTGTCTTTCAGGGCTCTGTTGCTTTCCGGCTCTTGTTGATGCCTGATTGTCTGCCGGGGGAAGAGAAAGAATGTTGTGAGCCTGAGTGGTTTGAAGCGCAAAGAACTGAGCTTGAAATTTTGTTGCTTCTTGAGTTGAGAGTTGTTGCCGCTTTAATATTCTTCCTTGAATTTTGTATCCATTGATATTTTTATTTGAATTTTTTTCCTTGATTAATTTGATTGGCAGATAGTGGATCCTTCCTGGTTTGCGCTGGATCGATGAGCATGGTGTCGGGTGACGAGGGTGAATTGCCGCTGCAGAGGTCGGCTGAAGTGCCTAAGCCGCCTGAGCCGCAATTGAAAGCAGTTGTTGATCCGGTAGACACTGTTGAGCCCGTGATTGCATCCGCTCCTGAGGCTGGTGCTCTTCTTGCTGAAGGGACGGCGGAATTGCAGGAGGCCATGGATGAGGCGTCTGTTGCGCAGTTTCTGCAGAAACTCAATCAAGGGTTTGTGGCTTTGAAGGATCTGAATCTTGAGGGCTTCAGGCAGGTTTACCCTGTCTTCTTGATTTTATTTGGATCCGTTGTTGTTGGTATTGCGCTCTCTCTTGTCTCTGGCGTCTTGGATTCGATCAATCATCTTCCCTTGATTGGGGGCTTTGTGCAGGGAGTGTCGGAATTGATCGGCCTTGTGGTTATGCTGCAATTCATTGCTGAGAATCTTTTGAAGCAGCAGAAGCGAGCCGACCTTTTTGCGCGTATTGTTGTGTTGAAGAAAGATTTGTTGGGCGAATAAACCTTGAGTTGTTTGGGGTCGAGGTGCTGGATTAAAGTTATTTGATCTCGGTATTGTGTCGTTTTATTTGCTGATGTATTTCTCGCTATAGTTAAAGTTGCAAAGTGTGTTTCTTGACAGGTTTTGCGGCGAGGATGATTTCAGTTGGTCAACGCATCGTTTGTCGGATCATGCGTTGATCCTTGAAATGATTGGTCGTTCAGTTGTCAATCGTTCCCCCAGGTAAGGATGCATTGGGTGTCGTCGTCTGATGCATGATTTCAATCACCTCTTCGGATAGTGGCTGACTTTCTTCAGCAGGAATCAGCACTTCGAGGTATGCAGCTCCTTGATGCGCATTGATCGCTGCCAGTGATTGTTCCAGTTCAGCAACGGTTGCAGCTTTGCCGCACCACCATCCCTGGCATCCCAGTGCTGTAGGAATGTTTGCGTATCGCCATGGTGGTAACTCGTTGTAGGCATGACCTGTCTCACTGATCAATGCCTCCACCCCGTAGAGCCCATTGTTGAGCACGATCACCACAGGCTTGATCTGCGTGAAGCCCATCACACCGATCTCCTGCACTGTGAGTTGGTGTGCTCCATCACCGGTGACCAACACCACCCGTCGCTCTGGCTCTGCCAGCGCGCATCCCAATGCCGCCGGGGTGCCCCATCCAATTGATGACCAGAGGGTTTGGCTTTCCATGGCAACGCCGGACGGTAGACGGATTGCGTTGAGTTTCAGCAGACATGTTCCGGTATCCGACACCAATACGTCGTTGGGTCGAAGGAAGTTCTGCAAGCGGGGGTAGAAGTTTGCTGAATCAGTGGGTTGCTGTTCCTCTCCCTGCAGTGGAAGGATTGGATCGGGTTGGACGGGGCGATCAACCCCCCAGCTGGATGGCCGTTTCGATGATTTCTCGAGTCGCTTGGTGATTCCTTCCAGCACGTCACTGATGCTGACGCTTGTGAACACCTGATCACTGGCTTGGACCCAGTCGGCATGCAAGGCCACGACCCGCTTGGGATCGAGTGATCCACTCCATAGCCCTGTGTTTAGATCCTCAAGCACCAACCCGCCGAAGTCGATTACCAAATCGGCGTCTTCCACCACGCTGCGCAGAGCTGCAGGTGTTGACCTGCCGCCGTTATACATCCCAAGGAAAGCAGGGTGCTCTTCGCTAAGCAGTCCCTTGTCCATCGGAGTCGTGGCGTAGGCCAGTCCTGAGGCTTTGAGAAATCGCTCGAAGGCCTTCATCAGTCCGAAGCGCTTCAAGGTGATGGTTGGCAGCACGACCGGCCTGGATGCACTAGCGATTCGAGTTTCGAGAAGATCCAGCACTGCGTCGAGCTCTTCAACAACACTGGCGTGTTGATCAATCGCCCCAAGGGGTAAGCCTTGGATCGGTGTGCCGGTGATCGGCATGAGAGCCAGATCCATCGGAAAGGTGAGATAAGCCGGTCTGGATTCCTCCAGTGCCTTGTCAATCACCCGCTCCAATTCGACGACGGCATTTTCGGGGGTGAGCCTGGCGCTGACGCAACTGGCGGAGGCGGAGATGGCTTCGAAGCGGTCATAGGTCCGATCGCCGAGTGTGTGGTGACAGATCAGCCCTTGGCGAACAATCCTCAGGCTTGGCGTTCCCACCAGATGAAACACGGGTAGACGCTCAGCCATTGCTCCCATCAGGCCATTCAGCGCACTCAGTTCGCCGACCCCATAGGTGGTACAGACAATGGCAGCACCTCTGCGGCGGGCGTAACCATCAGCGGCGTAAGCCGCGTTCAATTCATTTGCTGAGGGCACCCAGCTCAACCGGGAATGCACTTCCACTGCATCGTTGATGGGAAAGGAGTAGTCGCCTGGCACTCCAAACACGTGCCCGATGCCTAGGTCGGCGAGACGATCCAAGGCATAAGCCACCACAGAAGGCGTCATCAGGCATTACGAACAACCATTTGCTGAGTCTGCCGGTTGCAGTCTCATACAGCTATCAATCAGAGTTTTGTTCAGTCACGAGACGCACTGTTCAAGCCGATGGGCTGACGTTTTTGAGAGCAGGCTCAGTCTGTTGTTAGGAACTGTCTGCAAGGTTGTCACCTCCCATCAAGGTTGTGATCTGTCTCGAATAATGTCGAGGATGGCCCAATCGATGGCCCACAGCTTGGCTTCACCGGGGCGCGGACGCGTTTTGATCTGAGTGGTGGTATTGGCTTGAGCACAGTCAAGAGAAACTCAAAGCGTTCTTGGGAAGCCATTCAGTCAGACCCAGCACTTCAACAAAAGCTTTAAGGCGCCCCTGACCTTGATGCCGTTGCTGAGATAGCTAGTGGAGCAGGCTTTGCGATTTCAACTGAGGAGCTACAGAACTCGCAAGCTGAGCTTTCGGAAGATGAGTTGCTTGCAGGCGCGGCAGGTTGATTGTGCGGTGCTTTCCGCTACGAGTTGGGCTTGTGTGGCTAAGGGTTGATTGGCAGCCTCTTACAAGTCCTCTGGCTTTATTTGGAGGAACTTGTTGCTTTCTCTACTAGCTTTTTGAGTTGTTCGCAAATTAATATGGGACGGTCAATTTGTATGAAGTGACCGCTTTGTACCTTGAATATAAGACTGCTCGGGTTCTGATTTAGCCATTGCTTTTGCAGTGAATACCAGTCTCCTTTGATGGGAGCATTCTTGTTCATGTCTGAGGAAGAAACGATTGTGATTGGAAATCTGCTGCTCATTTGAGGGAGTGCCATGACTTCCTCTTTGGTTTTATTGAATCCCAGTTGTTGGTAGATTGAATCGGCTGTTATTGCATTGCTTTCGTTTTGAGTCGTGTGGTTGTAAGATTGATATGCTTCCTTGCTTGAAATATCGCCCATTTTTGCAAGATTGATTCTAAATTTTTCGAGGAATTGATTTGTATACTGATAGTCACTTGGTACGGGGTCGACCATTAGCATTCCAGCAATTAAGTAAGGGTATTTGCGGGCAAAATATCCTGCATAAAGCCCGCCATAAGAGTGTGAAACAATAATATATGGCGACTGTATCTTGTTTCTTTTTAAGAGCCTTATTAGTTTCGAATTGACGTGTTGCGCTGTTATAGGGCTTGTCAAAGAGATGCTGTAATCTGGCGAGCTTTGACCAAGGCCACTTCTGTCGTACATAAATGCACTGCCCTGTTGGGTTAGGCACTTGAAGAAGGCTTTGCTATGAGTCCATTCTTTTAGGGATGCTCCCGCCCCGTTTTGAAATATGATGGTTCCTCTGAACTTTGATTTTTTGTTTGGGTGGTATTCGGAATATAAAATGGATTCGTCTATTTGTGTGAAATTGGCTTGGGCATAGGCCTGTCTTGGAGCGCAGAACGAAGAGAGAATCATCAATTTTATTAGTGTATTTTGCATGTCTTGCATTCTTCTTTTCGTGTTTACTTTGTTTTGACTTCAAGGTCAATCCGGGGCTGGACCACGTGGCTCTTGCCGAATCATCATTCCTCGGTGATTCCTTGTTGCTCCTTTCTCCTTGCTACTGCTTCTGAACCTCTACCTTCATTGACGCTGCGGGAGCTGGCACGTAAGCACGCAGGATCCCATAGAAGTCTTTGCCGGTGGGGATCCCGTTTTTCCCATCCCCATTTGGACTGAGTGTGATCGTTGTGGTGCCGTCTTCGTTTGGTTCTGAGGAGAATGTGGTCCGGTCGTAAATATTCAGATCGTTCGGGATTAGCAGTTTGTTATCTGTTCCATAGAGAGTGACTGAGAAGTAGCCGCCTGGTTTGTAAAGGCCAGCAGGGACAGTCACGATGTATGTCGCATCACCGCGTAGTGGTGCGCCAGTGTTGTCGACCATGATCGTGCCGTAACGGACAGTGTCTGAAGGCGTTCCAAGCTGACCCAGCTTCACACCGGCTGCCAGGTCAAGGAAGCTGACGTCTCCGCTGACCCGACCGAAGGCATCATCGGGATTGATGTAGGTGATCACCGTGTCGATGACGGCCTGGGCGTTCTTTTCCGTCTCTGAGGTGAACTTTTGGACGTCGCGCTGCATATCTCCCTTGCCGCCCTGCATCCGGAATTGCCTTCGGGACGCGACGACTTCGTCCAGGTTGCCGACGACCACCATTCTGGTCAGCACAAGACCCTGATCCGTTTCAAGATCGACCACCTCAAAGTCGCCTTCGGGGATTGTTTGGCCTGGTCGCTTGAGAAGAATTGGCTTTGTCGGGTTGGTGATGACAGCCGGCACGTTGTGCTTCATGTCGAAGATCGACACCGACAGGAACTTGTCGTATTTGGGCGTTGTCAAGATCGCCGGGCCGTCGGAGATCGAAAACCAGTTGTAGCCATAGTCCACCGTGGCTTGCGGTGTGACCACCGTTGTGTCACTTGGGTCTACCAAACCGGTGAATTGAAAAGTGCCCTTCTCGTGCTTCCCCAGCCAAGTGTTCATCATCTTGACCTGTTCTTGATTCGGGTATTCCCTCAAGTAAGACTCGACAGTTTCCTGCGCATGAGCCATCGGACTCAGTGCGATAAGAGGTAGCAAGCAGAACAGACGGCGAAGGCGGTGCGACATGAACAACGTTTCGTTCCCATCACAAACTATCGACTTCTCGAACGCTCATCTAGCTCACGACCGACATGGCACCGTCTCTGGGCAGAATTGTGGGAGTCTGAGCTGAGTGGTTACAAACGGCACCCAACCTGCTGATTAGCACTGGCCCTGGTGGTCGCTGATGTGAATTCGCTCCAGTTGCATCAACAGGTGTGAGGGGCCCCCTTGGCGAATTCCAAGTAGCCATTGCTGGTATCTGCTGAATCCAAGGCCTGCAGCATCGCGATTTGCAGAGAGCCAAACGGATTGGTCGGTGCATCCCGATGAGGGGTATTCCAGGTGGCACCAGGGTGCTTGTCGTCGACTTGGCAAAAGAGCCCCCAGGTCTTAACAATCAGCGTGCTGAGAAACGACGGATTGAGAAGAGGTCAGCTGTGCGCTGCTCAGTTTCGGACATGTCTCGATACCCCAAGAGTGGAGCTGCGAGGGCAGCTGCTGCAGAGAGTGATGCCTGCCCCCAGGCATTGCATCCAACCATGTAACAAATGCAGCTTTTGGGCTCTGTTTTGCCAATCAGGGGCATGAAATCAGGGGTTTCTGAATAAATGCCATAGGTCGCTGGATAGTCAGCGCCAAATTCCAGGTAAGGGTATTTGGTCCAACCCCATTGAGCCAGACGCCCGCACCGTTGTTTTGCGCGGGGGCTCTTGAGACCGCTGTAGTGATCTTCGCCACTGATACGAACGAAGTTGTTTTCAACGCACCAATCGTGAGTAAAGCCAAGTGTGAAAAAGTTGGCAGAATCTGGTGCATCCATCCCACCCAATGGTCCGGGATCGATGTGAGGTAATGCGGCTAGATAACTGTAGCGAGGTGTGAGGATGCCTGCGAGAGTTTTGTCCATGAACATTCCACCAGTGGCAACGATCACTTGTTTTGCTTCAATGCGTTCACCATCGTGAAGTTCAATGATTGCGTGGGATCCCGAGTCATCATTTTGTATGTCAACAACAGGTGAGCATTGATCCCTTAGTGTGAGTGAACCGGTTTTTAATGCAGCATCTAATAGGGATTTTGCAAAGGTAACAGAATCAATTCGTGCATCCTGTGGAAACCAGATTCCAGCTACATAGTTGGCGGAAGATCCATGGGCCGCGACAACGCGTTCTTCGCCCCACCATTCACACGTACAATCAAGTTTCTGCAGAAAATCGAACTCCTGCCGAAGACGCTCAGAACGATCTGCTTCGCATATCATTAATGATCCATTTTGTTTGACTTGTTGTTCTGGATTTGGCAATAACTTACTGGCTAGATCTAGTTCCAGTTCCAGGCCGTGCTGAGCAAGATCAAGGTAGGTCTTAACACCGTCCCAACCAAACAAGTCGGCAATACCATCCAACATTTCGTAGGGCGGCAGCGTGACAATCATCTTGATTGTCCTCGGCCCATTCTGCCCTCCCTCGAAAACCCTCGTCCCGCTGTAATGCGGAACAAAGGTTTCTTCGTCTGGCTGTGTTAGTGGTGTGCCATTGGTTACTTTTCTTGCTTGTGTTCGGCCTACCCCAGGCGTGCCCATTTCAAGGCAAAGGATGTTGCTGACTCCGGCTTGGGTTAGGTGGTATGCCGCTGCAGCACCGGTGGTTCCAGCACCCACAACAACGACGTCGTAACGGTGGCTCATTGTTTAGGGTTAGTTTTTCAACTTCTTAGCAATGTCATTGATAGTCGCACAAAGATTTAGATTTGCTTTCTTTTTGCGTTGCTCTTTGCTGACATCGTCTGCGGTAAATCTCACTTTGTAAAAATCTTGTATTCGGTATGTCTACCTGCTGATTCCTGTTCTTGATGCTCGGCGATTGCAGATTCAGTTCTTGGGATTTTAGGCAACTTAGGCTTGAGATCCGGATTTCACTTTTTGAGCTTCGTTGTCCAGTATTGACGAGCAGAACTTGCTCCAAACGCTATCTAAGCTTCTAGTCGTGAGCCTGGATCATGGCCTTTTTGGCCGCTTGAATACCCGCCTCGATGGCCCCTTCGAAATAACCGGGCCACCGACTCGAGGCTTCCGTCCCGGCCCAATGCACCCGGCCGTGGGATTGCTGCCATTGCCGGCCGTAGGTGGTCCAGGCGCCGGGTGTTACGAAGCTGGTGAAGGCTCCGGTGGACCATGCCTCCTGGTTCCAGTTGTGGATGATCAGTTCTTCGGGGGATCTGGCTTCGGGTCCCCAATAGGCCACAAGATCGTCGAGAACAGCCTTGTGTTGATTGGCTGGTGTCATCTGCTGGAATTCGACAGCTGCACTGGCGCTCACGAAGGCGGCGAGGATTCCGGGAGTGCCACTCGGTAGCGAACTATCGGCGGTGAGATTCAGTGTTTTCAGGTTGCCGATAGCGAACCCATTGAGGTTTTGGCCTCGCCAGAAGGCCGATTTGTAGATCGCGAAGACCTTGATCATCGAACCCATTGGACTGCGCTGGAGGAATGCGCGCATCTCAGCGGGAAGGTCTGGTGTGAAGGTGATCTTGTTCCGCAATGGCGGCGGGATCGCGACGATGGCGCTTTTCGCCTGAATCTGTTGGCGACCGCCGAAATGCACGGTCACGCCCACCTCGTTCTGATCAATTCCATGGACGGGTGCGTTCAGATGAATGAAGGTTTTCAACTCCTTCGTCAGTTGTTCGGCCACTTGGCCTGCGGCTCCATTCAGTAGCCATGATTCCGGCCCTTCGTCCTGTGGGGCTACCGCTTGCGTCCAAGCCAAGTGAAGGATCGATGCGTCCCAGGGGTCAAAGCCGCCTGATCCACCAACAACTGAGATCCATTCCAGTTCGAAATCGCTGAGGCGGGATTCGCTGTTCTTGTCGCACCAGGCGCGAATCGTTGTGCGGTCCAGCTCTACAGCATCGGGCGCCGTCCAGGGGCGAGCAGGATCGATGGAAGCTGCAAGGGCACGGAACGCCTGCATCGCCGCCTTTGCCTTGGTGATCTGGTCCGTTGGCTGTCCAATCTGTTCACCTTCAAAGAAGAGAACCTTCTCGGAGGCTTGTTTGGCCAGGTCGGCTTCGACTCTCTTGCCATCCCACAACAGCACGCCCTTGCCGTCGTAATAACTGGGGAAGGTTTTGATGTTGAGTTCATCGACGAGGGCTTGAAAGCGGTGATGGGTGGCGCCTCCCCATTGGCCTCCAAGATCAATCACGGCACCGGTTTTGGTGGTTTGACGGATCATGCGTCCACCTGTGGTTGCCCTTGCCTCAAGAATGTGAACGCGTCGGCCTTTTTTGTGGAGCTCTCGAGCAGCAATCAGACCGGATAGACCTGCGCCCACGATCACAACATCCACGTCTTCGTGGTCTGACGCCGCGTGACTTCTGCTCTGAAGAACCATGGCGCCAAGGCCTGCAAAGATTATTTCTCTGACGTTATTCGATCTCTTGCTTTTTGAAATCTTATTCGTTTATGTTGTTGTTTTTATTGCGACGATTCAATCACTGAGGCCTGGATATTTTGTGCGCCCTGAAGAATAGTTCTGATCTCGTGCGCTCTTGATTGAAGCGGTTGACTTTGGCGCTTGGTTTTGATGTGGCGATGGTGTCCGTCTCTCTACTGTCGGTGGCTGCTGGCGATTATTCCAGGGTCACTTAAAGGGGATTGAGCGCCAGCATGAGCCCCTGGTCCGCTCCACGGCCAGGCAGAAGTTCGGTCTGCAATCACCCCGTGACCTCAACGATCTCCACAAGCATGAGGGGATGCTGACTGCCACAGACGAACGGCTTATGCCTCGATTGATGTTGTGACTCTTTTGCCACTGATCATCCCTCGCCATGGTGGCCGCTGCTGCCACTTAGCTATGAGATGCATGAACAGGTCTGGAGGGCTTGTCCCTGAGTTGTCCTTGGGATGTTGTGCGATTGGGCAGGAGGATGTGAAATTTCTAGCTAGCTATCAGCTCAGCGCAATGTTGAGATACAACTGAACCCCAGCATTGCCTTCAACTGTTGATTTTTGAGGACGCCAAGAGCAGAGGTTTTGAGACCTGAGGTCATCAGCCTTGAAGGACTGGATCTTGAACGGAGCAATGTTGATGGCTCAAGACTGCTCATCAAGTTTCAGGAGAATCCGTCAAGCCAGCTGAGCGGGGCTTTCACAATGGATGACAGCGTCGTTTCTGAATGGACCCTTCCAAATCCTTAAGTGATCAGCTGCGCCGGTGGTTGCAAGCTGAGCTGATTGATGCCGATGTGGCCGAAGCGATTCAGCGATGGGAAGACTCCCAGCTCAATCAGTCAAAGCATTCATCGGTGCGTCATTTGGCCGTGCCCATCCGCCTGTCGATTTTGCTTGGTTCACTGCTGTTAGCTGCTGGCTTACTGCTTTTCGTCTCAGCTCACTGGGATCAGATGCCACCGTTGTGGCGGGTGAACCTGCTTCTGTTCATCGTGATCGGTTTGCACGCTGGCGGTGCTTGGTTTGCTGAACGTTTTCAGCTGATGGCAGTTGGCTTGCACGCCGTTGGCACGGTGGCTTTGGGTGGGGGAGTGTTTCTCTGTGCTCAGATTTTCCACCTCGATGTCCTCTGGTCGTTTCGTTGGGGACTACTGCTCTGGTCCTTTGGAGCCGCAGCGGGGTGGATGTTCTTGCGGCAGTGGCCCCAATTGGCCTTGCTTTCACTGCTTCTGCCTGGATGGATCACCGCACTGATCGTGTTCCAAGTGGATCGGTTTTCGAGTTCTGAAGCGGATTGGGTCGTCGTTCCAATTGCTGCTGGTGCACTTCTGACTGCTTTGACTTACTTCACAGCACCTGATCGAACGCCATTGACCCCTGCTCGCTCGGTGTTGATGTGGATTGGAGGTCTTGCTCTGGTGCCAGCAGCTGTGACTTGGGCTGTGGTGGCGACCGGTCTGGATTTGCCTGCTTTTGGCCAGCCGCTTTGGTTGTCATTGCTGGTCTGGGTCGTGACGCTGGGTGGGCCGGTCATCCTTGGTTGGTGGCTGCGACCCCATCGCTTTTGGCCTCTGGCCCTTGCCGCGATCTGGATGGTCCTCGATCTTGTGATCCAGGCTCCAGGATTTAGTGCGCTGAGTTTTACTTGGTGGGCGGTCGGGTCTGCGGGCCTGATGCTTTGGGGAAGTACTGAAGCCCGAGCAGAGCGGGTCAACATCGGCACCGTTTTGCTCGCAACCACGCTGATTGGCTTCTATTTCACCGAGGTGATGGGTCGTTTAGATCGCTCCATTTCCCTTTTGGGTCTTGGCTTGTTTTTTTTGGTTGGTGGATGGGGCTTAAACAGATTGCGACAAGCTCTGCTTCCCAATCTTCCACCTAATCCTCCGTCATAGATGTCATGAAGAGTCGAGTTCGATGGAGACCAGGTCTTCTACTTGCTGGTGTTCAAGCCGCCTTGATGCTTTCAACTGGGTTGCTGTTTTGGTTTGATCGTCAGATCAGTCCTCGCGCCTGGGTGCCAACGGCACCAGTTGATCCAAGCCTGCCGATTCGAGGGCGTTACATCACCTTGAATATGGCGGTGCCGTTTGTTCCCACTAGCACGGACATTTCTACTATTGATCTGGTTGGAACTTGGCAATATGTGCAGCTTCGCGTTGAGGCGGATCGGCTTCAGGCTGTGCAGAAGGTTGGAGCACAATTCAACAATCATGGCGGAGTCATCCGGCTGAGTGAGGGATCGCTTGTGGTTAATCCTGGGCCAGAATTAGCCTTTTTTATTCCACCCGATGTGAAGGATCCGTCCATTCGACCGGATGGCAGCACCCTTTGGGTTGAGGTGACACTCCCCGGTTTAGGAGCACCAAGGCCGATTCAGCTCGGTATCGAGAAGGATGGTCAGATCGAACCCTTAGCATTGCGCTCAAGCATGGACTGATGGAACATCGCGACTCCTTGCCTTTTGAAGAGCGGCGTGATCAACGCTGGACATGGCGGCCCCTGCTGCCAATCTCGAGTCTCTAATTGCGGTGATCGGATCACATTTTGATGAATTTATTCCGGCAGAAACAGTCAGGCAAAATGTTTCTAATCTGTAGCTGTTGACTAAGTTCCTTCGAACATCTTTTGCGTCATTAGAAAATCTCATTCATATCAATGACAGTTGCTCCAGAGTTTTGATTCCAACGAGTAGCATGATTTGATCGCCAGATGAATCTGTGAACATCAAGCCGTTGTCAACATTTGTCCAGCTTCCGCTTTGCACCATTGAAAGATCAATCCTGTCTTCGCCAATGGTGTAGTCCTGAATCTGCGCATATCCATCGCCTGCAACACCCCGGAAAGTATCAACACCTAGATCTCCCCAGACATCGCCTTGGCTGACTGCCAAGACATCATTATCCTTGCCTCCCCTGTAGGTGACGCCGGCAACAACTCCAGTAATGAAGTCGTGGCCGTTGTTTCCATTGACCCGACTTCCAGTAGTGGCACCAAGGACTTCAATCGAATCATTGTCGTCACCGCCAAGTGCTTTGCTCAATCCTGCATTCAGGGTAATTTTGTCCCGTCCTTTATTGCCATTGATGTAGTTGTTGGATGCTCCGATAACGGTGAAAGTATCGTCTCCTGCCCCGCCTTGATATGTTCCTTGGCCAGCTTTTAAAACTATTTGATCAGATCCACCATTGCCATTGGCAAAATTATTGACACCACCTACGATCTCAATGTAATCATTCCCTCCCATCATCCGGAGTCTTACATCTTTTTGGTTGAACACCGAATCAGTTGTATTGCCATATTCAATAATTCCGTCTTTGACTGTAAAGGAGTTCTCAGATGTTGTGGTGGGGCTGGGAGCAGGTGCAGGGCTGGGCGTTGGTGCAGGAATATTGGAGACGGTGATTGCATTGCCGCTGCTGTCGGCTGGAGAGGATCCTCTGCCTGGATTCCAGTTCAGAGCAGCAGCGATGTTGTAAGTAGTGCCATCGCTGGAGGAGGTGCCATTGTTATTCAGTAGGTCGGCAAGTTGTAGTTGATCGGTGGCGTTAAGGGTGATGGAGAAGGTGGTTGCTGAGGTGAGTTCAACGTCACCGCTGGTGAGGGTGTAGGTGTTGCTGCCTTCTCCGGTGATGGTGAGTTTGGAAACGTCGATATCGTTGTCAGTGCCTGAATTGGCGACGAGATCGGCGCCGGTGACTGCGAGGGCTCCGGAGGAGGCGTTGTAGGTGGCCGATGTCAGTATCGTTGTTGCCCCTCCCCCCCCGAAGTTGAAAGGGTTGCCCGAAGCATCGGTCCGCGATATGTATTCCTCCTCCTCCCAGTCTCCAGAGTTGAAATTGTTCAGCCGGATTGATCCCACTGACGCGACTGTGATCAGCGCATCATCCCCGACCTGGGAGATCAAGTAGTTCTGCCAAACTTCGATGCCGACGGTATCGCCTGATGGTATTGAGAAGTCGGTGACCTGGTCATCGCCGCCACCGAGCTGAAATTGATCGGCGCCGGCACCACCGGTGAGGGTGTCGTTTCCATCGCCGCCGATCAGGAGGTTTGCACCGCTGTTGCCGATGAGCGTGTTATCGAGGGCATTGCCAGTGGCATCGATGTTGTCAGAACCCGTCAGGGTGATTTTGACAACGCCGTCGCTGGCGATGTAACTAACGGAGCTTGTGATTGATGAGGCTTCTATTTTTATTCTCTGCCCTGAAATATAAAGTTCTGAATGATCATTTTGGTTGAGTTCTTGTAGGTTGACTGCTCGGTTTTGAACCAATGCCGAGAAGATGGCGCCTTCGTCACCGGTTGTGTCATTGCCCTGATTCAGTCTGTGATCAATGGCATGGCCTAATTCCTCGAGCAGAACGGCTTGGATTGCATCGGCGTTTGCCGTTGCTAACCAGTCTTGATTGATATAAATGCGTTCATTGCCATCTGGTGCAACCGGGGCATAGGCGCCAGATAGGCCAGCCATGGCCTGCCCGTTGAGGATCTCAATCGTGATGCCGCTGAGATCAAGTGGTGCTGAGCGGCCAAAGACTTTCTGCAGCAGTTGGTTCCATTCAGCCGGATTGTTCTGCCATCTCAACAGCAGCTTGTCGGTGGCGTGTCGTGCAGCTATGAACTCTTCTGATAATGCCGCAGCAGAAGAAGTGATCTCATCAAGGCAGAACAGTGCCATTGTGGATGAAAGTTGGATCGACTCCACAACAGAAGGCGCCGGCTTAAGCCAACTAAGCTGAATATTTTGCATGCAGTAGCGCACTCGATCCGTAGTGAGTGATACGTTTTGGGGTTAACGCGTTGCTTGGATAGATTGGTAATTGTGTAGAATTTGGGTGCTTTGCTTGTTGATGGTTTTCCATCATTTCAGTCGACTTTTAGTGATTTTCTGAATACCGTATTGAGGGCCTTTTGTTTGAGAGATTTGCGTTGGCTTGTCAATGTTTCTGTTCTGTCCCTCGCCTATTTCATTGTTAATGAACTGAAGGCCTCATGGCTTTCCTTGGAAGATCTTGGCTAGTTACACATGCAGCGATGTGCCGGGCTGGGTATAGGTGTCTCTGATGTAGGGATGCCGTTTGCTGCGTTGTTTTTATCCCTTCTGGGAAGCGAGTGGTCAGGTCGTCGCTGAGTGCATCCTGGCTGTGGTGGCGTGTGATGCTTTTTTTCGTCCGGGGTGTCTGGATCGCTCCTGGCCTGACCCACTCCTCTGCAGAATCAGTGCATTGATGGGGAGTGTGGTGGCTGGAGCTGGTGTGAATCCTGCTGATCAGCGCTGGGGTTTTTGGCCGCTGCTGCCGCTGTATCCCTACGGCCGTCGTGCCACTCACGTTGAAGAGTTGATTCCCGGACAGGTCTGGAGCTTTGAGCAGCTTCAGGGGGTGTATTACGTCGCCGTTCCGATTCGGCTCACGGTGGTGAAGGTGCCAGGCGGCTTGATGCTGGTGAATCCATTGCCGCCCACGCGGGAGCTTCGTGCCGGCATTGCTGCTCTGGAAGCTGAACACGGACCGGTGCGCACGATCGTGCTCCCCACCGCTTCGGGCTTGGAGCACAAGCTTCCCCTTGGTCCCCTGGCCCGCGCTTTCCCGGATGCGGAGGTGTGGGTGTGCCCAGGGCAGTGGAGTTTCCCGGTGCAGCTGCCCCTGTCATGGCTTGGTGTGCCGGCGCGTCGCACCAAGGTGTTGCTCGACGATGGCGTTCCCCACGGCGACATCTGCCACTGGATCTCCCTTGGGCCTCTTGATCTCGGGGTCGGTCGCTTCCAGGAGATCAGCTGTCTGCATTGTCCCTCGGGTGCCCTGCTTGTGACCGATGCCCTGGTGGGCATCGCCGCCGAACCTCCCGCTGTGTTTGATGCCGATCCAGCTCCCTTGCTGTTTCATGCCCGTGAGCGCGGTGATCAACCGTTTGACGACACTCCGTCCAACAGGCGGCGTGGCTGGGCCCGCTTGGTGCTGTTCGCTTCTTACCTGCGGCCGGAACCACTCGAGGTTCCTGGGATTGTCGATGTGATCCGCCAGGCGTTCAAGCCTGGATTGCGTTCAGCACGGGCCCATTTTGGTCTGTATCCCTTTGCCTGGATGCCGGGCTGGCAGGACGCAGCCGCCGCTCTGATCGGCGATTACAGCCCCAAACTGCAGGTGGCACCTGTGCTGGAACGGCTTGTGTTGCCGCGTGCCCGCGAGTCCCTTTTGGAGTGGCTGCTGGAGCTCGAGCAACAGCTGGATCTGCGTTGGCTTGTGCCAGCCCATTACTCCGCTCCACTTGCATTCACGCCCCAAGTGGTGTTCGAACTTCGCCAACAGATCGAGTCAAGAGCCTGGGCTCCTAGCGATGGCAATTGGGAATTCCTGGGGGGGATCGATCAAAAACTGCTGGATCTCGGTGTGGTTCCTCAGAATCCCCGCTAGCCGAGATCAGCGATCAAACTTCATTCAGAGCTTGATGTCGTCATCGATGGCCATTTCGTCATCACCGAAGAGTGTTTCCTCCAGCTCTTTGCGCTGTTCCATCTGGCGGAGGAAGTAACCAGTCATCATCGCTGAAGCCAGCATGTTGGCGAGGTTGTCGCGATTGGCCGTGACTTTCACCTCAAACTGTTCGCCGGGGAGCATTCCAAGCAAGCCCTGAACGTTGTGGCGAATGATGTCTTGGATGTCGTTGCTGGCCGACTTAGCAACCCGTTGCAGCACATCAGGAGATTGATCCTGGAGATATTGAATGAGGCCATTCACGGGCTGGCCGTCTTGGCTATCGGTGGTCAAAAACTCAGGGTTGAACATCCCACCGCTCCGTCATGTGAGTGACCTTATCGCAGCTGTGCTCATCGTCACAGTTGATGACGGTTGGGAGAACCGTATTGGACCGAATCGTCTGAGGGGCCAGTAACGCCATACCGCTGTGCCGATCACATCGGCTTCAGGCAGTGGGCCCCAGAGATGTGAATCCAGGCTGGCGTTGCGGTTGTCACCCATCACCCACAGCTCACCTTCGGGAACTTCAACCAGTTCCATGGCGTAATCGATGCTTTCAGCGATCCACGGTTCTTGGACGGTTTCCCCGTTCCGGATCAGCTTCCCGGCTTTCACTTCAAGTTGATCCCCCGGATGCCCCACTACACGCTTGATCAGTGCAGCGTCAGGGTCGTAGCCCGCTTGCACCAATGGTTCTGGGACGCGAAACACCACGATGCTGTTGAGAGGCAAGGGCCGATGACGCTGGCGATCGAGGCGTGGCCGCACTTTTTCCACCAGGATCCTGTCCTGCAGTTGCAAGGTCGGCAGCATCGAGCCGGAAGGAATCCAGCGCGGTTCAATCACCTGCCAGCGAAGAAGCAGGGCCAGCAGCACCCAGACCAGCAAGGATCGCCAGCCACCGCGGCGTTGCTTGGATTCGGCGGACTGATCGCTCATCAACTGTCTTGGTTGGGCAAGGTGGTGGTGCCTGATCGAGGATCGCATCAGCAGCGATGTCTGGCCTGAGCCTCGCCACCGACAACCTGATGGCAGCCATCCGGCTGTTGCTGCACCTTCAGCAGCTTGGCCTTCAACACGTGGTGCTGTGTCCTGGCAGCCGTTCGGCACCGCTGGCTCTGGCGGTAGGTGGACTGACGCAGCGTGGCGTGCTTGATCTCGTCACGGCCATTGATGAGCGTTCAGCAGGTTTTCACGCTCTAGGAGTAGCGGCAGCCTCTGGCCGGCCTGTTGCAGTGATCACCACCTCCGGCACGGCGGTGGCCAATCTGCTTCCTGCTGCAGTGGAGGCCGATCGTTCTGGCATTCCCCTGCTGTTTCTGACCGGCGATCGTCCGAGGCGTCTCAAGAACTGCGGCGCCAATCAGACGGTGAATCAGGAGGACTTTCTCACCAGTGCTTGTCGTTGGCTGGCCAGTGGTCCTGCGGAGGGATTGCATGGTCTGCCGGCTGAGGCACTGGCATCACTCGTGGCTGAGGCCTGGGAGCGAACACTGCAGCCTCCAGGCCCCGTGCATCTCAATCTGCCCTTCGAGGAGCCGCTGCATCCCTCTGCTGAGCAGCAGGAACAACTCTGGTCGGGCATCTCGATGCCCAGTGATGCCAGCGCTCCTTTGTCACGTCCAGCCGTTATCCCATCGCTGTCTGACGGTGGGGGAACCCCCGATTGGTCCCGCCCAGGCGTTGTTGTGGCCGGTCCATGGCGGGGGCTCCCTGCGGATCTGCCCGCTTACCAGCAGGCTCTGCAACACCTGGTGGAACGCAGTGGCTGGCCGCTCTTGGCTGATCCACTGGCGGCAGTCCCCGACCAGCTCTCCGGTTTGATCCGCCACTGGGATCTGCTTCTGCCCTCTGGCCTCAGTGGCAATGTCGATCCACTTCAGGTTCTGCGCTTGGGGCCTCTCCCGGCCAGCCGTCGGCTTGAGGCCTGGCTGAGTCAGCAGGGGTCTGGTCAGTGGCTGATCACAGAAGGTGACTTCCGTTGCCTCGATCCACTCGGACTGAGTGCGCAGAACAGCCATGGGTTGTCGCGTTGGTGGCAGGCGATCAGTGCCCATGCACGCTTTGAACCCCAGAGCACTGCCGATCTGCTTCGCCGTTGGCAGCGGGCGGATCATCGGGTTCACACCGCCCTGCAAGCGCTTCTCCCAGGGGCTGGAGCTGTCACTGAGCCAGCCCTGATGACGGCTCTGCCTGCTTGGCTGCCGAAGCGGCTGCCGGTGATGCTCTCGGCAAGCAGCCCTGTGCGGGATTGGCAGGCATTCGCTGCTGCCGACATTGGTGCACGGCGCTGCTACAGCTTTCGCGGTGCTTCGGGCATCGATGGCACGTTGTCACTGGCGCTTGGGTTGGCGAGAGTGTTGGGTCCAACCCTTTTAATAACTGGAGATTTAGCCCTCCAGCACGACAGCAACGGCTGGTTGCTGGCTAATGCTTCTGTGTTGCCACTGGTGGTGCTGCTGATCGACAACGGAGGTGGCGGCATCTTTGGTCAGCTGCCGATCCCAGCGGCATCGCCTGCTGCGTTTGATCAACTCTTCGCCATGCCGCAGCGGTGCGATCCGCTTGCTCTCGCCGCAGCCCACGGTGTGCCTGGTCGGCAGATCAGCTGTTTTGAAGATCTCCCAGCAGCCCTCGAGTGGGGCTTGGCTCAGCAATCCACCGTGTTGCTGAGGGTCTGCACCAACCGCGTCGACGATGCCGAGCTTCGTCGCCATTGGCGTGATGCGCTCATCAACGCATCAGCACGGGGCGGTACAACGGATGGCTGATCGACGTCCTCGTCATGGCTGAACCGGTCTCTTCTCCTGTTCTTCCCGGTGATCCGGGTGTGGTTTGGCATCCCTGGAGTCAATACGAGGACATCCGGCTGGATCGCGCTGAGCCAGGTATGGCCCGTGTGGCCATCAACCGCCCACAGAAACGCAATGCCTTCCGGCCTCGCACCGTGGCAGAGCTCTGTGATGCCTTCGCGCGCATCCGAGACGACAGCAGCATCGGTGTGGTTCTGCTGACCGGGGTCGGTCCCGCGGAAGACGGCGGATATGCCTTTTGTGCGGGGGGCGATCAAAGCGTTCGGGGTGATGGTGGTTACCTCGATGAGGAGGGACTGCCTCGCCTGAATGTTTTGGACCTCCAGCGCCTGATCCGCAGTCTTCCGAAGGTGGTGATCGCTTTGGTGGCGGGTTATGCCATCGGCGGCGGACAGGTGCTGCATTTGCTCTGTGACCTCAGCTTGGCGGCGGACAATGCGGTGTTCGGGCAGACCGGTCCTCGGGTGGGCAGTTTCGATGGAGGCTTCGGAGCTGGGTATTTGGCGCGGGTCGTCGGTCAGCGCAAGGCACGAGAAATCTGGTTTCTCTGCCGCCGTTATGGCGCCAAGCAAGCGCTTGAGATGGGTTTGGTGAACGCGGTGGTTCCGCTTGAGGAGCTGGAAGCTGAAGGGGTGCGTTGGGCCAGAGAGGTTCTCCAGCACAGTCCAACCGCCATTCGTTGTCTGAAAGCTGCTTTTAATGCGGAAACGGATGGCTTGGCTGGCATTCAGGAGTTGGCAGGACAAGCCACCCACCTCTTCTATCGAACCGAAGAAGGGCAAGAGGGACGCAACGCCTTCTTGGAAAAACGAGATCCTGACTTCTCGTCCTCACCCTGGTTGCCGTAGCTAGACAACGGTTGGGATGTTCAATTGCATCAGGATGTCTGTTCGCAACCGTTCAACTGTTGGGCTGTCTGCTCTCGCCGCTTTGGCGTTGCTGGTGCCTAGCGGTTCACTGGCAGCTCAGACCAAGCGCGAACCTGACCCCATCCCGCCTATGGCGGAACCGGTCACCGATGCGGAATCCATGGCAAGGGTTCCTGAAGATCTGCTGTTGAGCGTGGGGTTGCACTTAGTGCTGGATCGCCAGCATCGCCAGCTGCTGGTGCTCAACGACGGCATTTTGACCAAACGGTTCCCCGCGGCTGTCGGCACCGTGGGCTGGGAAACACCAGCGGGTCGTTTCCGGGTCATGCAGAAGGTCAAGGAGCCGGTCTGGACGCATCCTGTGAGCGGTCAGAAGCGTGGGCCTGAAGACGCCACCAATCCGCTCGGCAGCCGCTGGATCGGGTTTTACCGCGATTGCAAGGGGCGTGAAGGTTGGGATGGTGAGCAATATCTCGACATTGAGGGGTGCACAGTGGCTGGTTTCCACGGAACGCCTTATCGCTGGACGGTGGGACGGGCTGTCTCCCATGGGTGCGTGCGTCTTTACGAAGAAAACGTGCAGGAGATTTTCGAGATGGTCCGGGTCGGAACTCCGGTGACCGTCCTCCCTTAATCCTTTTGATCCCAGGCGATTGCGCTTAAAGTCGCGCGGCTTAACGGGTTTGATCGTCCATGCGTGTGCTGTTTGCCGCTGCCGAATGCGCACCGATGGTGAAAGTTGGCGGCATGGGCGATGTGGTCGGATCCCTGCCGCCGGCCTTGGCTGCGCTCGGTCACGACGTACGCCTGATCATGCCCGGCTACAGCAAACTCTGGAGCCAGCTCGACATCCCGCTTGAGCCCATCTGGCGTGCGCAGACCATGGGCACAGAATTTGCGGTGTTCGAAACCCGTCACCCCACCAATGGTCTTCCCCTCTACTTAGTCGGCCATCCGGTCTTTGATCCAGAGCGGATCTATGGCGGTGAAGACGAAGACTGGCGCTTCACGTTCTTTGCCAGTGCTGTTGCGGAATTCTCCTGGAATATGTGGAAGCCCCAGGTGTTGCATTGCCACGATTGGCACACCGGCATGATTCCGGTGTGGATGCATCAAGACCCGGAGATCAGCACGGTCTTCACGATCCACAACCTCAAATATCAGGGTCCTTGGCGCTGGAAGTTGGACCGCATGACCTGGTGCCCCTGGTACATGCAGGGCGATCACACCATGGCCGCGGCCCTGCTTTATGCCGATCGTGTTAATGCTGTGTCTCCCACTTATGCCCAGGAGATCCGCACCTCTGAATACGGCGAAAAGTTGGAGGGGTTGCTGAATTACATCTCCGGTAAGTTGCGCGGCATTCTTAATGGCATCGATTTAGAGGCTTGGAATCCCGCCACCGACAAGACGCTGCCTGCCAATTACGACGCTGAGGATCTCTCGGGTAAGGCGCTGTGCAAATCACTTCTGCAGGAGCGTATGGGCCTGGAGGTGCGTGATGACGCCTTCGTGCTGGGCATGGTGAGTCGACTTGTCGATCAGAAGGGCGTCGACTTACTCCTACAGGTTGCCGATCGTTTGCTTGCCTACACCGATACTCAGATTGTGGTGCTTGGAACTGGTGATCGTGGTCTTGAGTCGGGGCTCTGGCAGCTGGCGTCCCGCCATCCCGGTCGGGTTTCGGTGTTCCTTACCTATGACGACGCCCTGTCGCGCCTGATTTATGCCGGCAGTGATGCCTTCTTGATGCCTAGTCGCTTCGAGCCTTGCGGGATCAGCCAGCTCAATGCGATGCGCTATGGCTGCGTTCCGGTCGTGCGCAAGGTGGGTGGTCTGGTCGACACCGTGCCTCCCCACGACCCTCGCAATCAGGTCGGGACAGGCTTCTGTTTTGACCGCTTCGAGCCAGTTGATTTCTACACAGCCCTGGTTCGTGCCTGGGAGGCCTACCGCCATCAGGACAGCTGGAAGCAGCTGCAACGGCGAGGAATGCTGCAGGATTACAGCTGGGATCGATCGGCGCTTGAGTACGACCGGATGTACCGAGATGTCTGCGGGATCAAAGAACCCGGCCCGGATGCCGCCGAGGTGGAACAGTTTTCCCAGGGTCAAGACGCTGACCCCTCGCGCAATGGTGCGATGCCCAGCGAGGCCAGCAATATTGCTTCTGAAGACGCCGTTGAACGCAATAGTCGCAATCCCTTAGCGCGCCTTCTTCGTCAGTCGCGAAAATAAAATCTGACCCTTGTCGACCCATGCTGTCTTGGGGCAACGTTGGTCGAGCAGAGCTCTCTCAGGGATGCCGGATCAGTCTTCATCCGATGAGCGCTGTCTCCCGGCTCCTTATCAGAGTCCCTGGGGTGCTTTGCGTGAAGATGTGCCCGCTGCTGCAGCTGACCTCCGCCTGCGTTTTCAGGAGCTCTGGCGCCGCAACCGGGAGGGTGATCTGTCGACGCCTGGCTTTTGGCCAGCCGACCTGGCTCCGCTGTTTTGGCCGGTTGTGCTCGCCTTGATCGTGGTCACTTTCACCCTGGGATTGATCCAGCTGAAGTCGGTCTTTCAGGAAGCCAACAACACATCTGTACAGGGTATCGAGACGATTCGCACCACCCCGCCCCCTGAGATGCGATCAGAGAACGCAGATTCTGATCTGGAGGTGCAGTCAGCTCCGCTGTCGCTGCCACCGCTGTCTCAGGAGCCTGATCCGCCGTTGCCAAACACGGAGTCTGCCCTTGTAGAGCCTGAACCACTTCCAACGGAGCGAGCTTTACAACCGATGCGTCAGGTGGACCCATTGCTCAGCTTGTTGGCCCAGGCTGATGCTGATGGCACAGTCCCCGATGGCCTACTGCTCTCAGCAAGCCCTTTGCCTGATCGCAACGCCGCTGTCTTGGTGCTTGATATGTCGTTGTGGGATGCCTTGGCAGCATCGTCTCGCAGAACATCTGCCGAGCTGTGGTGGCACATGCTTGAGGATCAGGGTTACGACGACATCACCATGGAAGACGTGGATCACAATCTGCTAGCGCGGCCAGCTCGCGTTGGTGGAGGCATGATCATGTTCGATCCGCCGCAATTGTGATGACGCTGCAGCTTGCCCAGCTCGTGGAGCTCTGGGGGCCGCCGGTGCTCAACAACAGTGAGCCTCCAGACCTGAAGGTGGCGATGGGTCCGGTCTGCACGGATAGTCGTGAGCTGCAGTCCGGTGCGCTGTTCATTCCGCTTCGGGGAGAACGCTTTGATGGTCATGCGTTTTTGGAACGCGCATCAGAGTTGGGAGCCCAGGCCGCCCTGGTGGCTAGCGACTGGGATCAACCGCTGCCAGATGGATTGCTGTGCTGGCATGTGGAGAACACCCTCTGGGCTTATCAGCAATTAGCCACGTTGCATCGACGCCAGCTCATGGCGGGGGTTGTGGCTGTGACGGGTTCGGCCGGGAAAACTACAACGCGTGAGCTGATTCGTGCCGCACTGAGACCCCTTGGTGCCGTGCAGGCCAGCATTAGCAACAACAACAACGACATTGGCGTCCCCCTCACCTTGATGGGTGCTCAGTCGAACCATGCAGCAGTGGTGGTGGAGATGGGGATGCGTGGTTTTGGCGAGATTGAGCGGTTGTCGCGTTGCACTGAGCCCGACATTGCAGTGATCACCAACATCGGCACGGCGCACATCGGTCGTCTTGGCAGCAGGGCTGCCATTGCCACAGCCAAGTGTGAGATCACGGCTGCCCTAGCGCCCCGTGGTGTGGTGGTGATTCCAGCCGGCGATGGCCTGTTGGAAGATGCGCTGGCCCGCTGTTGGACCGGTCGCATTGTGCGTGTCGCTCTGGAGGGTGACACCCCGCAGCACGGTCCAGTTGTGCTTGGTCTTGAAGCTGATGGGTTACCCGCTGCGGATTGGACTGGGGTGCACGACGCGGATGCAGGTGTGCTCCAGGTGAACGGTGTGCGCCTGACCTGTCCTTTGGAGGGCCGCCACAATGCCCGCAATCTGATGCTGGCGCTTGCAGTCGCCGACGAACTGGGCGTTCCGCTCACAGATCTTCAATCCCTCGATGTGGATGTGCCGGGCGGACGTAACCGCAGACTCACCATCGGCACCCTCACACTGTTGGATGAGACCTACAACGCCTCTCCAGAGGCAGTGCTGGCTGCGCTTGATCTGCTGGCGCAACAACCGGGTCGCCGCTTCGCTGTTCTCGGCACGATGCTCGAGCTTGGAAACAGCAGTGTTGAGCTTCACCGGGCTGTTGTGGAGCGAGCCGTTGCCCTCAATCTCGATGGATTGGTGGCTGTGGCATCGGGAGCTGAGGGAGCTGTGATGGAGGATGCAGCTGCATCGCTGGGGTGCTTCGCGCGTGTTGATTCACCTGAACAGGCAGTTGAGCCACTCAGTCGCTGGTTGCGCCCCCACGACACTGTGTTGCTCAAAGCAAGCCGCGGTGTGGCCTTAGAGCGCCTGATTCCCTTGTTGCGATCTCCATGAGGGTTGTGGTCAAGCCGCTATCGGCATGGTTTGGGTGTCTTCGCAGCGGATCAGGTCGATGGCGTTCGGATGATGCTTGATGAATGGAATGTCCTCCATGGCCAGCACTCTGGCTTCAAAGGCATCGCCTGCATAGAAACAACCTTCCGTTCGATGACTGAAGGCATCGCGGTAGCGAACCGTGTAGCGCTTCTTGTTCTGCATAGCTTCGCAGGATGAATGCACCCAAGCTCCCGCAGCATCAGGATCTGACCATCATCCGCGTCTGAAGAGAATCCGCTGATTGCATGCCGCACGACTCTCTCTTCAAGCGTCAGGTCGATGGGGGCCATCGCCTGTTAGGTCCATTTCTGGTCATGACGACTCGAGATCAGTGGCGTCGATCGAATCTGCAGCGGACGCGCGGAGCTGATGCCCCACCATCGACTACCGCTCGATAAGGGGTGACGTTCAGTTGACCCAGTCCTTCATTGCTGTTCAGCTTGTTGAGACCAGCCGAAGCGATCTGTCAATCAAATCCACTCAACAAATCCCGGTTGTTGCCGATCCAGGTTCGAGGTGCCTCTTCAACACTGAGGTCGCTATTCCCAACAAGGGTGGACGGCATTGAGGCTTGTGCTGCCTCCTGACGTCAGGAGGCGGAAGGTGAGCTGCGCGCGTTCCAGCCTTCTCTCACGTTCTGGCGGGCGCGACCGATGGCGAGGGAGCCGTCGCTGACATCCTTGGTGATCGTGGAGCCTGCGGCGATCGTCACCTCCCGTCCGATGCTGACGGGGGCCACAAGCACGGAATTGGCTCCGGTTTTGCTGCGATCTCCGATCACCGTTCGATGTTTATTGACACCGTCGTAGTTGGCTGTGATGGTTCCTGCACCCACATTCACTTGTTCACCCAGTTGTGCATCTCCGATGTAGCTGAGGTGATTCACTTTGCTGCCAGCGGCGATCGTGCTTTTTTTCACTTCAACGAAGTTGCCGATTTTGCAGTCATCGCCGATGTGGGCGGCAGGGCGGAGGTGAGCAAACGGGCCAATGGCCACGTCATTGCCGACAGAAGCTTCCTGAATCACGGAATGCAGCACGGTGACGCCATCGCCGATCACAGCGTCTTGAATCAAGCTGCCTGGCCCAAGCCTGCAGTTGTCGCCCACACTGCAGACACCACGGAGGTGTGTTTGGGGCTCGATCACCACATCGTGACCGAAGCGGCAGTCTTCGCTCAGGGTGCAACTACTGGGATCCACGAAGGTGACTCCTTCATCCATCCAGTGGTCCCGAAGCCGTTGTTGAAGGAGTGCTTCGCATTGCGCTAATTGACGTCGATTGTTGATGCCATTGACCTCATCAGCATCCGCCACTTCGACATGCATGGCACGTTCGAGCATGGCCACGGTGTCGGTCAGATAGAGCTCTCCTTGGTCGTTGTCGGTGCTTAGTTGCGGTAACACGGCTGCGAGGCGCTGCCAGTTGAAGCAGTAGATGCCGGCATTGGTGAGATTGTTGCTGCGTTGCTCCTCGCTGCAGTCGCGATGTTCAACGATGGCGCTGACACAACCTTCGCCATCCACGAACACTCGGCCGTATCCCGTTGGATCGTCTAGACGAGCGGTTAGCAGCGTGACATCAGCGCCACTGCTGCGATGGGTGCTCACGAGCTGATCGATGGTTGCGGCCCGCAACAGGGGAACATCGCCATTCAGCACCAGCAATTCCCCGAAGAAACCTTCTAATGGGCTCATCAACTGCTGAACAGCGTGTCCGGTGCCGTTTTGTGGTTGTTGCAGCACAAACTCCAGCCCGTTCACATGGCTCAGCTGTTGTTCGACCCGTTCCGCTTGGTGGCCCACGATCAACACCCGACGGTCCGGTTGAAGGTTGCGGGCGCTTGCAAGAACGCGTTCCACCAGCGTGGCGCCTGCCAGGGGTTGCAGCACCTTGGGAAGAGCGCTTTTCATGCGGGTGCCTTTTCCTGCGGCCAGAACGGCGACGGCGAGCATGAACAAACAAGCGGATCGGCCGGAATCTACCGGGACTTGCTGACGCAGCCCATCTCTTGATTGCGTCCCTGCTTCAGTGACCAAGCAGGGTGCAACTGGGTTGCCGGATCAGCGCATGGGCTCGCTGGCGGGTGCAGTCCATCGGTTGCAGCACGGTGCTGAACCGTTCTTCACCGCGGAATGCCTCCAGCACGAGCAGGCTCCCGACAAACACGATCTGAAAGGTCCAGGCATCGAAGCCAGAGAGTGTGAACGTCATGGCTGAGATGACCAACACCACCATCAGCCTGCTCCTTCACCGTGCCGAGTCCTGTGATCCTTTGAACCTTTTTGGCTGGCGCCGTTCGGCATGACCGCCTCGATGCGACACCGATCGGCGCTCGCCCATGGGTTGGTTGGACGGATGCTGGCGTGCGTGTGCTTTCGCAAAGGTTCTCAGCACGCAGGATTGATTTTGTGAAGATCGCCTGATTTTCCATTGATTGCCAAGGTTTCAACTGTGTTTGGGCGAACAGATTGCTTCCAGACGGTGTGATGCCTGCTGGCATTCATTGGTGGGTGTCGACAAGATGCACGAGGACAGGATCAATCGCCCGTGAGCACATTTCGTGACACAGTCTTCCGGTCGTTGTATATCGAGGATGACGAGGGAAGAGCATCCAATGTCGTCAAGGTCATTGGCCTCTTGATTGCATTCTCGATCGTTTTGGCGATTGTCGCGACAGAGCCAGTGGTTCGATCCTCTCAGGGAGGCTTGCTCGTTAATCTTGATATCGCTGTTGCGGTTGTTTTTCTGATTGAGTATCTCGCAAGACTTTGGGTCGCACCTCTCAAAAAGGGTGCAAGAAGAGGTCTTCGAGGTGCTTGGGATTATGTCCTCACGCCTTTAGCCATTCTTGATCTCATTGCCATTGCACCAACCATTCTTGGGTTTATTACGCCTGAGCTCTACTTGCTCAGGATTATGCGATTGGTACGCATTGGCCGCGTCGGTCGCTCCAAGCGTTTTCGTCAAAGCATCAAGTACTTCAATCAAGCCATTGCTGCGAAGAAGGAAGCACTTCTGATCTCGGCCGTTTACTCAGGCATTGTCATCACCATCAGCAGCATCTTGATGTTCTTGGCAGAAGGAAGCGTCCAAGTGGAGCAGTTCGGTTCGATTCCTCGATGCCTCTGGTGGTCAGTGATTACAGTCACCACTGTCGGATATGGCGATACCTACCCGGTCACGGCACTTGGGAAACTGATTGCGTCATTCACAGCAATCTGCGGAATCGCGGTGATCGCAATTCCCATTGGAATTATCTCCGCTGGCTTCACAGAGTCTTTGGGGTCGGAGGATTACAGCAAAGACTCCTAAATCCTCTTTGGTTGATGATGGCGAGATTGGAGCAACTTTGTTTTTCATGCAAAGAATGGCTGCTGTGATGTCAAGTTGGTACACATTGATGAAGATTTGATGATGGCCATCATCAGTCAGCATCAGCAGACTCGCTGGCGTCCAGAACCAGCTCACCAAGACATAGGCCATGGGAATTCCGTCGGCCTTAGCGCTGCGTAAGGCAAGTAGCCATTTGTCGCCTTCAGCGTTTCACTGATGTCTTTTTGATCCACCTGCGCTGCCAGGCGCTGGTGCTCTCCTTGTTGCAATCTTGTTGTTCGTGTTGGCGCCTTTTGCGGATCTGTGGAGCATCATCCTCACTTTTAGGGTCTCGGTAAGGCACGGCTGCGCGTGTGTTGAGATGCTCGATCTCCATCGTCCATAGCGGCTTCCATCCGGGGCCATGGTTAGGGAGTGGTTCAGGCCCACCGGGTTTCACCGCCAGAGTTCCTGAGCTCCACTCCGTTCGTTGCCCAGGTGCAGGTTGCAAAGAGCGCAGTTCCAATCCGGCGCGTTGCAAGCTGGCACGCATGGCAGCTGCTCTCGAGTAGGTCAGCAGTCTTCCGCCGGGTGCAAGACGGTTTGCGAGTGCGCCCAGAAATTCTTCGGTCCAAAGTTCCGGACATCTGCCTGGGGAGAAGGCATCCATCAGGATCAAGTCCGTTTTCCAGTTCTCGGGAAGGTCGTGCACCGTGCGGCGTGCATCACCCCAGAGCAAGGTTCCTTGGGCATGTGGTTCGCGCCACCCATTGCAATGATTGAGCTGCTCCAGTCTCTTAAGCACCTTTGCTGACCAAAGGGAGCGAAAGGATGCTTGGGCGAGCGCCAATGAGAGAGGGCGCGGATCCATCTCGAGTCCCCACCACTGCAGCAAGGGCGCTCCCTGCTCCGGTAGAGCGTTCATCAGTGCAGCGCTGTTGTAGCCCAGTCCGACGCACACATCGAGAACCCGCAGTAGGGAATGCTCGGAGAAGCGCTCCAGTTGAGCTGGTCTGACAAATTTTGCTTCTGCTTCGGCGAGGGCGCCGATGGAGCTGTGAAACGCTTCGTCAAATCGTTCGCTGTGAAGACTCAGGCTTCCATCGCCGGTCTGCAGCGCGATCAATTGACCAAGCGGGTGGCTCAATGGTGCAGCCTGTTGAGGTCATCCCAGAACGTGGGGTAACTCACTGCTGCCGCATCGCTGCGCATCAGGGTTGAATCGCCTTCGGCCAATAACGCGGCGACAGCCAGGCTCATCGCCACGCGGTGATCGGTCTCGCTGTCGAGAGATGCTCCATGCAGTGGACGTCCCCCACGGATGGTGAGGCCATCCTCATGTTCATCGATGTCGGCGCCCATCGCCTTCAATTGCCGTGCCATCACGGCGAGTCGGTCTGTTTCTTTCACCCGAAGCTCTGAGGCTCCAGTGATGCGGCTTTCGCCTTCACAGAAGCACGCTGCGACGCTGAGGATTGGCACCTCGTCCACCAGCCGGGGCATGATTTCCTCACCAAACGTGAAGGCCTGAAGGGGGCCGTGCTTGATCCTGAGATCGCCGACAGGTTCTCCTGCGACGTCGTGCTGATTCAACACCTCGATCTGTGCTCCCATCTGTTGGAGCACCTCGAGCACGCCAGTGCGGGTGGGATTCAAGCCCACGTTTTCCACCGTCAGGTCTGCGCCTGGAACCAGGGCGCCGGCCACCAACCAGAAGGCTGCTGAACTGATGTCACCAGGCACCACCACATGCTGTCCTGTCAGGGACGCGCCAGGACGAACAGTGATGTGACGCCCCATTTCACCTCCCACGTCAAGATCAGCTCCGAAGGCTTTGAGCATCCGTTCGCTGTGGTCTCTGGAGTGAGCCGGTTCAATCACGGTGCTCGATCCATCAGCGGTGAGTGCAGCCAGCAACAGAGCAGACTTCACCTGTGCGCTGGCCACTGGCGTGCCGACAATGGCGCCTCTCAGTTTTCGACCTGCCACCGCCAAAGGGGCAAAGTTCCCGCCTCCACGGCCTCGGACTTCAGCGCCGAGCATCGACAAGGGTTGGCCGACGCGTTGCATCGGACGCCGGCGCAGCGAGGCATCTCCGCTCAGCACAAAATGACGGCCCTCCCGGCCGGCAAGCAATCCCAGCATCAAGCGCATGGTGGTGCCTGAGTTGCCGCAATCGAGAATTTCGGAGGGTTCTTGCAACCCATCAAGCCCGACGCCCTGAACGGAAATGGTTTCTCCGTCTTTGATCGGACTGATGTTCACGCCCATCGCCCTCAGGCAGGCGGCGGTGCTGATCGGGTCTTCCGCGGGCAGTAAGCCCTCGATCGTGGTTTCTCCTTCGGCAATGGCACCGAACAGCAAGGCTCGGTGCGAGATGGATTTATCTCCAGGAACTCTCACGCGACCAGTGAGGGAGCCACCAGATTTCAGTGGACGGGCCTCTCCAGTGGTTCCCGACACAGCGTCTCAACAAATGTGAGCTGATTCTATTGAGTCACCTGTGACGGGCTTCTCAAGGGGTGACCGATTCTGCGATGGATTGGTTCAAGTCAGCTTTGTTGGATTGCAGAAAATCGGCCGGCAAGATTGCTCTGTGATGCTCACAATTTGCAGGAGTAAATTTCTATAAAATTCTACGATTTGCCGACTTGAATTAGTCCTTTTTAGCGATTCATGCTTCACTGCATTGATCAGTTTTGACGCATTGGGTTACGGATGAATGCGTTCGTTGTGATGATCTGATTTGTTGATGAGGTTGCACTATGTGTGATTTGGTGCGTTGACGCTGTTGACGGTGGAGTTGTCGACATTGCAAGTGGGCTTTCATGGGCCTGGGCTTTGGTGGCGTTTCTGGTTGGAGCTTCAGTTGTTGGTGCCTTGTAAGTGATGGCAAGCGATCTTGCTGGATTGCTGGGAGGCATATGTGGATTGAGGTGGAAAGGTTAAGAGTGCGTGAAGCGAGGTAATGGAATCTTTAAGGAGGCGTAAATTAACTATCAAGGGCTTTGATTTGTCAGTTTTCGTTTGAAATTGCGTCCACTTTTTGGTTTGACACTTCGGGCGCTTGGTCGGTCGGGTCTTTCCAGTGCTGAAGCGACTTTTGGGAGGCTAAATGGTGTGATCTGATGCAGGCCTGACTGGGTTAAGCCTGGGTGGAGGTTGTTTTGGGTTGCATTCGTGCAGGTTGAACAACTTGAATCTGACCGAGGTGAACACCTCAATCCTCTTTTCTCGGTGTGAGGACTTCCATGAAACTTTTCAAGCAACTGCTGGTTGCTCCTGCTGCCCTGGGCCTTCTGGCGCCTATGGCTGCTGGTGCCACCGAAGTCAACGTTGCCGGTGTTGCCGACTACGCCTCCACTGGCGAGCAGGTCACCAGCATCAATCAGTTTTCTGACGTCTTTCCGACGGACTGGGCCTATCAGGCACTGACCAATCTGATCGAGCGCTACGGCTGCGTCGCTGGCTACCCCAACGGCACCTACCGCGGCAACCGTGCGATGACCCGCTTTGAAGCGGCCGCACTGCTGAACGCTTGTCTCGACCGCGTCACTGAAGTGACCGACGAGCTGAAGCGCCTGATGAAGGAGTTCGAAAAGGAACTCGCCATCCTCAAGGGCCGTGTTGACGGTCTGGAAGCTCGCGTGGGCGAACTGGAAGCAACCCAGTTCGCCACCACCACCAAGCTGAAGGGCCAATCCACCTTCGTGATTGGTGGAACCTCTGCCGGTGGAGACAGCCAGGACGGTGACTTCAATAAAAAAGGTGGTGGCGGTGCTGATGCTTACAACAGTGAGTTCGGAGCTATCACCTTCAACTATGACCAGCGTTTGGTGCTCGACACCAGCTTCACTGGTAAAGATCGGCTGCGGACACGTCTGCGTGCCGGCAACTTCAAAAAGAAATCCAATGCTTTCGGAGGCGCAGGCGTCAACCTTGCTGCATTGGATGTTGCGACGGACTCTGGCGTTGTTGACAGCGACCAAAGCAATAATGTGATCGTTGATCGTTTGTTCTACAAGTTCCCTGTCGGCAACGAATTCACCGTGATCGCCGGTGCTCTTGCTCGTAACACCGAGTCACTGGCCATGTGGCCTTCGGTTTACAACAAGGGTGGTGCCAAGATTCTTGATTGGACCGCTCTGATGGGCACCAGCGGTGTTTACAACAAAGAGACCGGTCAGCTGATCGGTGCTTACTGGAAGCAGGATGTTGACAAAGGTGATGCCGGCTTCAGTGTCAGTGTCAACTACGTAGCGGACGACAAGAACGGAAATATTTCCAACCCCAATAAGGGTGGCTTTATGACCGATAACTCAGAAGCCAGCTTCCTGGCGCAGCTGGGTTACGGAGGCCCTCAGTGGGGTATTGCTCTCGGCTACCGCTACGGTCAGTGCGACAGCGGCAATGGTTTGCGTCGTGGCACTGAGTTCACCAAGAACAACAAGTGGAATAACGACTGCACTTACAACACCGGCAATCTCGACGCTGATGGCGATGCCATCTTTGATCGTCAAGCCAGCAGCACCAACAGCTTTGCTCTGAATGCTTACTGGCAGCCTGAAGAGGCTGGCTTGATTCCTTCCGTTTCGCTGGGTTGGGCCTACAACACAGTGAATGCCGACAACCTTGTTGATGGCTCACCTGTTGATACCCAGAGCTGGATGGTTGGCCTCAAGTGGGCCGACGTGTTCATGAAGGGCAATGACATGGGCTTCGCTGTGGGTCAGCCCACCTTCGCCACCAGCCTGGAAGATGGCGGTACTCCCTTTGACGGTAACTATGTCTTGGAGTGGTACTACAACTTCCAGGTGACGGACAATATTGCCGTCACACCGGCTGTGTTCTATCTGTCCCGCCCCATGGGTCAGTACACCAGCAATCTTGTGAGCGATGGTGGGAATTACGACGGTCAGTTCAACGTGTTTGGCGCTCTGGTTCAGACCACCTTCAAATTCTGACCCTGGTTCAATTGAGCTTCAAAAGCCCCCGAAAAACGGGGGCTTTTTTTGTTTCTATCGATGCTCATGGTTTGTGAGGATGAGCCTTGGAGCTTCTGTCCGGTTCGCCCGCCCTGGATGGATGTGGATCTGGTGCTGCAGTGCCCAATGTGGGCGATTGTCGAACATTTGATACCAGGCTTGGCGTCGTATTGATCACTGCGGAGCGGTCTGGCTCCCTTTAATTCTTTGGAGGCAAAAAGCCTTTCTCCTCTTTTTTTGGTGTGAGGAATTTGATGAAACTTTTCAAGCAACTGCTGGTTGCTCCTGCTGCCCTGGGCCTTCTGGCACCTGTGGCTGCTGGTGCCACCGAAGTCAACGTTGCCGGTGTTGCCGACTACGCCTCCACTGGCGAGCAGGTCACCAGCATCAATCAGTTTTCTGACGTCTTTCCGACGGACTGGGCCTATCAGGCACTGACCAACCTGATCGAGCGCTACGGCTGCGTCGCTGGCTACCCCAACGGCACTTACCGCGGCAACCGTGCGATGACCCGCTTTGAAGCGGCCGCACTGCTGAACGCTTGTCTCGACCGCGTCACCGAAGTGACCGACGAGCTGAAGCGCCTGATGAAGGAGTTCGAAAAGGAACTCGCCATCCTCAAGGGCCGTGTTGACGGTCTGGAAGCTCGCGTGGGCGAACTGGAAGCAACCCAGTTCTCCACCACCACCAAGCTGAAGGGCAAGGTTGACTTCGTTGTGGGTGGCGTCAGCTACACAGGCGAGGATTATGACCTGGGTGAAGGTAGGGACTACCGCGGTGAAGATGCTCTCGCCTTCAATTACCGCACCACACTGAATCTCAACACCAGCTTCACTGGGAAAGATCTGCTCTACACCCGCCTGCGTGCCGGCAATTTCGGTGATGGTGCCTTCTCCGGTAAGGGATACACCGGTAACCAAACACAGCTGGATGTTGCTAAGGAAACTGGCAACACTCTCAAAGTTGACAAGCTCTGGTACCAATTCCCTGTTGGAGATGATCTTCAGGTCTTTGTTGGTCCTCTGATTGAGAACTACTACATGCTCGGTGCTGCTCCGAGTGTTTACCGCCAAATTCTCAAGCAGTTCAAGCTCGGTGGTTACTATGGCGTCTATGGCGCATCAACCTCTCCCGGCGCCGGTCTTGTCTGGAGGCCTAACAGCAAGGTCAATCCTTTCGACCCCAAGTTCAGCATTTCTCTGAACTACACCGCCAAAAACGGTAAAAATTCAGATCCTCGAAGGGGTGGTATCGGTACCGATAACTCCAAAGGTAAGTTCTTGGCTCAGGTTGCCTATGGCAGCCCTCAGTGGTCTATTTCGGCCGCCTACGCCTATATCCAAAATGGCGCCACCGTTGGATATGGAACACCCCTGGGTGCTTCGACCACGATTGTTGGCGGTGGCGATGATTCCTTCTCCCGTGGCTTTAAGGATGCCAGTGCCGTGGCTCTGCGTGCCTGGTGGCAACCCCAAGAGTCCGGGTGGATTCCCAGCATCAGTGCTGGTTGGGGCTTGACTTCCTTCAACAGCAATGACTACGACCTGACGGAATTCGATATTTCCCCGAAGGAAACATCACAAGATTGGATGGTGGGTCTTGGCTGGAAGGATGCCTTTATCAAGGGCAATCTGCTGGGCTTCGCCATTGGTCAGCCTCAGTTTGAGACAGCACGCGAAAGTGGCACGCCAGATGATGGCAACTACGCCATGGAGCTGTTCTATCAGTTCCAGGTGACAGACAATATTTCTGTGACCCCAGCTGCTTTCTACGTCTCTCGTCCCTTTGGTGAGGCGACCGGTCGTAATGAAAACTATGGTGGCACTGGTGCTGAATCCTTCGGCACCTTTGGCTATCTCGTTAAAACCTCCTTCAAGTTCTGATCTGATTCTCAGTTCAGTTTCTTTGTCAGCCCCCTCAAAGAGGGGGCTTTTTTATGGAATAAAAAAAGAGGGAGTTTGACCTCCCCCTTGCGGATCTTTTGATGGATTCAGAGAATCACCAGCAGTTCTCACCCTCACCGATCGGGATGCAAATGTCCTCCTCTGCAGCCTTGTCAGCAGCTCGTTGTGCATCAGCATCTTTCACTGCTTCGGCATCGATATCCTGATCGCTGCTCCATTCGGTGAGGCCACCACCAGGCATCTCTGTATCAGCAAGACTGGCAGGGGTTGTAACTGTGCTGCTCAGTGCTGCAGCACCCGCCAAGAAAATCGAGAGGGTTGTGGAGCGCTTCATTGCTGAAACTTGATTCAAGGGTATCCATCTTATTTTAGGTTGAAAGGGGGGCTTGTTTTACGTTCCCAGTGATCTCAGTAAATTTGTATACGCCAGAAACACCTGATCCAATTCATCACTGCGGCCATGCTTCGCCATCAAACCTCTCGCACCACTATCCAATTGAAATAATGTGACCCGATCGCTCTCGTTTTTGACGTAGCTCTCAATCCAGCCAACGCAGACAATCCTTTGGCCTTTGGTCACTTTCTTGACTCGATGCAAGGTTGTACTTGGGTAAATAACGATCTCCCCTTGTTCTAAATTCAATTCGGTGGAGTCGCTGATCGTATCGACTTCTAGGTTTCCTCCTTCAAAATTTTTGGTATCGGAAAGGCATACCGTGAAGGAGAGATCACTCCTGCCACTACTCATATAAGCGTTGTCGACATGGCTTTCATAGCCCCCTCCCTCGGTAGTTTTGCTGATCAGAAAACGATGCAATTTGCGTGGTAAGCAAAAGCTTTTGATTGCTGGCTGACTCCACATCGCTGTTTGAACGATGCTTTGGATTTCTGCAAGTTCTGGGGATCTCTGGCTGAGCTGTTCATTGATTTTGCCGCTCCTGGCTTGTGAACCAGCTGTTGTTTGACCATCCACCCATTCAGCTTGATCGAGTTGGTGGATGATTGACTCGCATTGCTCGCACGCAAGCAGCGGCAGTTTGATGTGGTTCATTGGCGGGCAAGGTTTGGTATCAAATGATCATTTGCCTGGTATCGGCTGCACGCGACGTTTGGTCATGGCACGGACAGCATCAGGATGGCTTTTGTGTTTTATGAAGTTTCTCGCTGCCTCCCTGTTCGCATCGCTTGCCTTCTTGCCGATTTTGGCTCAGGCACGGGAAGTTCGTGTTTACTCGGGACGTCATTACAATACGGATCGACAGAGTTACAAGGCTTTTACAGAAACAACAGGAATCAAGGTTCGCTTGATTGAAGCATCAGGAATCTCGCTTGTTGAACGTCTTAAGCGTGAAGGTTCCAACACCAAGGCTGATGTGATCATCCTTGTGGATGCAGCCCGAATTAATAACGCTGCCAAAGCTGGTTTGTTTCAGCCGATTGCTTCTAGCAAGCTCAGATCGGAGGTGCCTTCTCAGTATCGAGACCCAAGCAATCAATGGTTCGGTTTGACCCGACGCGTGCGCGCAATTGTGGTCAATCCAAATGTGGTGAATCCTGCAAAGGTTCAGACCTACGCACAATTGGCTTCTTCTGATTTGAAGGGCAAGCTCTGCCTTAGGAATCGGAAAAATGTCTATAACCAGTCTTTGGTGGCTGATCAGTTGGCGCTCAAAGGTGAGGCTGCCACTAAAGCTTGGTTAAAGGGGGTGACGGCGAATGTCACGCAGCCTTATTTCACGGGAGATATCGGCCTGATCCGGGCTGTTGCTCAGGGGAAGTGTGGTGTTGGTGTTGTCAATCACTACTACTTGGCTCGCATGTTGTCGGGCGTGAACGGTGGCAAAGATGAGCAGCTTGCGCGCAAGGTGTCGATTGTGATGCCGAATCCTGCGCATGTGAATATCAGTGCGGCCGCTGTCTCGCGCTATGCCCAGAACAAAGAGGAAGCCATTCAGCTGATTGAATTCTTGGCCTCGCCCAACGGCAGTGCTGGTCTTGCGGGTCCGACTTACGAGTTTCCGCTGCAAGGTGTTGGATCATCGACCTATCTCAAAGGCATGACCAAATTCACGCCTGATGGCGTCACCATTTCTCAGCTGAGTTCGTTCAACCCTTTGGCGATTCGCCTCATGGCCCAGGCCGGTTGGCAATGAGTTGATCCAGCAGGTAGCCGAACAATTCCGGATTCGGCTCCTGATTGCTGATGTCACTCAACCCCAGTTCTTCGAGGCGATTGGTCACTCTCTGTTCGAGCTCCTCAGGCCGGCTGAGAGGTTCTCCCCACTCATGGTTCTTCTCCGGTCCGATCTTGGTGGTGGCGTCGATGGCCAGTCGACCGCCGAGCCCCAGCTGTTCACTGGCGAAATCCAAGGTGTCGAAAGGCGTGTTCTCGAGAGTGAACAGGTCTCGTTGGGGATCCACCTGTGCTGCGATGGCCCACACCACCTGGCGCGGATCACGCACGTTGATGTGACTGTCGACCACCACCACGAATTTTGTGTAGGTGAACTGCGGTAAGGCACTCCAAAAGGCCATGGCTGCTCGTTTGGCCTGGCCTGGATAGGCCTTATCGATGGAGATCACAGCCAACTTGTAGCTGAGCGCCTCCATGGGCAGGAAGAAGTCTTTGATCTCCGGGATTTGTTGGCGGAGGATCGGTGTATAGATCCTGTTCAGAGCGATCGCCAGCATTGCCTCTTCCTTCGGCGGACGGCCACTGAAGGTGGTCAGAAACATCGGATCACGCCGCTGCGTCATGCAGTGAAAGCGCACCAAGGGCGAGTCCTCTACACCGCCGTAGAAGCCCATGTGATCTCCGAAGGGACCATCGGGTAGCACCTCGCCGGGGGTGATGGTTCCTTCCAGAACCACTTCGCTGTGGCTGGGCACTTTGAGATCAAGGGTTTTGCAGCGGCTCAGACGCACGCCCTCGCCGGCATAGATGCCGGCGAACAGCCATTCGCTCAGCTGAACGGGAATGGGTGTGGCGGCTGCCATGACCAGCAACGGGTGAACGCCGATGGCAACAGCCACCTCCAGCTTTTTGCCCATGGCCGCCGCCTTGCGCAGATGCCTTGCACCGCCGCGGACGCTCAGCCAGTGCACTGTCATGGTGTTCACCGACTGTTTTTGCAGGCGATAAACCCCGACGTTTGGAACGCCAGTTTCGGGGTCCTTGGTGATCACGAGCCCAAGAGTGATGACGCCACCGGCATCCCCTGGCCAGGGCCTGATGAGGGGAATGTTGTTCAGGTCAACTGCATCACCTTCAAACACCTGCTGTCTGCAGGGAGGAAGCAGGTCGAGATCAGGTCTGGCTTTGACCAGATCCCAAAACACCCGAGCGAACTTCTTGGTCTCACCTAACCCTTTTGGCGGCCTCGGTTGTTGAAGCAGTGCCAGGCGTTCACCTAGTTCTTCAAGCTGTTCTGGCCGTTCCAGGCCCATGCTCCACACCACGCGTTCCACGGTGCCGAGCAGGTTCACGGCCACCGGCATGGAGGAGCCGATCACGTTTTCAAACACCAAACCTGGTCCACCGCTGGCCAGCACCCGGTCTGCAATTGCGGCCAGTTCAAGATCGGGGTCTACGGGCGCTGTGATGCGTTTGAGCTGTCCCCGCTCTTCCAGCAACTGGATGAACGCGCGCAGATCCCGAGTGCCCGGGCCGGGGCTGAACAGAGCCATCAGTAAGACACCTAAGGGGGCCGTGATCTCGGTACTGTGACGCACGCTGATCGTGACCGTGGCCATGCAGGTTTCCTATTTCCATGTGGCTTCGGAGGTGCCCGAGACCGTCGGTACAGCCGAGGGGCCTGATGCCGCTGTGGTGATTGATGTGCTGCGGGCCACGACCACCATCGCCTGGGCCCTTCACAACGGTGCTGAAGCGGTTCAGGCGTTCGCCGATCTCGATCAACTTCGTGCCGAGGCCGACGCCTGGCCGGCCGAGCGTCGGCTCCTGCTCGGCGAACGCGGTGGCAGCAAGATCGAAGGGTTTGATCTCGGTAATTCACCGGTGGCGGTGACCCCCGAGGTGGTGCAAGGCAAGCGTCTGTTCATGAGCACCACCAATGGAACCCGTGCCCTGCAGCGTGTCCGTGGCGTGGACTGCCTGCTCACGGTGGCGCTTCCCAACCGACGTGCTGTCGCCGAGCGACTTCTTCAGGAGCGCCATGAGCAAATTCTCATCCTGGGTAGTGGCTGGGAAGGCACCTATTCCTTGGAGGACTCTCTGGCCGCCGGTGCCCTCGCCGCCTTGCTGGTGGAGGCAGGTGCTGCTGTGGCGAATGACGAGCTCGAGGCTGCACTCGCGCTCTGGAAGCAGTGGGCGCATGATCCGGAGGCTTGTCTCCGTACGGCATCCCATGGCAAGCGTCTGATGGGTTTGGGAAATCACGATGCAGATTTCAGCTGTTGCGCTGGGCTGGATCAGCTCAAGGTGGTGCCGACACAGGTTGAGCCCGGTGTCTTACGAGCTATTCGTGTCTGAGCCCGAGTTGCTAGATCAGCACTAGAGTTTCAGCGACTGAACTCAGATCTCTGTGCGTGATTTCTTGGCTGCGGCCGTGCAACTCACCAGCAGTTCCGATCCCGATCGCAACTTCACTGCCGCCGAGGAGCAGATCGATCTGGCGGCACGGCGTGGCGCTGAACTGATTGGTCTGCCTGAAAACTTTGCGTTCATTGGTGACGACAAGCGGCGTCTGGAGATTGCACCGGCCCTAGCTGAACAGGCATCGCGCTTTTTGGTGACCATGGCGCGCCGCTACCAGGTGGTGATTCTGGGTGGAGGTTTCCCTGTTCCTGTCGGGGACGATGCGCACACTTACCAGCGTGCACAGCTGGTGGGTCGTGATGGTCAGATCCTGTCCAGTTACGACAAAATCCATCTGTTCGACGTCGACCTTCCAGACGGCAGTTCCTATCGGGAGTCGGCCGGCTTCAGCTCTGGCTCTGCGCTCCCGCCCGTGGTGGATGTGCCTGGACTCTGCAAGGTGGGGGTGTCCATTTGCTACGACGTGCGCTTCCCTGAGCTCTACCGACATCTGATCGGAGCTGGAGCTGAGTTGCTGATGATTCCCGCCGCCTTCACGGCCTTCACGGGCAAGGATCACTGGCAGGTGCTATTGCAGGCCCGTGCGATTGAAAACACGGCGTATGTGCTGGCCCCGGCGCAGACAGGAACCCATGCCGGCCGCCGTCAGAGCCATGGCCACGCCATGGTGATCGATCCGTGGGGCACGGTTTTGGCTGATGCCGGTGTCAGTGCCGGTGCTGCCGTCGCCCCGGTGGACCTTGATCATCTTCAGCGCATCCGCACCCAGATGCCCTGTCTTCAGCACCGCAGAACCGCATTGTTCTGACTCCGATGCCTCGGCTTCCCCGTCGATTCAGTGCTCTGCTGGTTGCCGCTGCTCTGCAGTCCACGGGGTTTTTATGGTCATTGCCAGCACGCGCTGCCAGCGCTCTCGCAGCCTGGTCGTTAGGCAGCGATGGTGTGCTGCAGCTGCGGACAGCTACCGGAGCACGCCTGGATGCCTTCTTCGAGGCGGGTGAAACTGGGCGTGGCCCAAGGGTTTGGATCGATTTCCCAGGGGAGCTAAGTCGACCCCGCAAACTGCGCGGTTCTGGTCCGGTGCGTGAGATTCGTTTGGGCAAGCCCAACCCGGGATCCACACGGTTGGTGGTTGAGTTCCAGCCTGGGGTCAAGCTCGATCCGGGTCAGCTTCGTTTGGTCGGAACCTCGCCTGATCGTTGGAAGTTGATGTTTGAAGGCCTGGCGACCAGGGGGCTGCGCACCATTGGTGAAGGTGATCTGAACAGTGCCAGTTCTGGCCAATGGGGTGGTGTGCGCATTCAACCAACCCAAACACCTGTGAATGCTGCGGGGCTACCTGATGTGGCCCGTGGCCGCTATCGGGTAGTGATTGATCCAGGGCACGGCGGACCCGACCCCGGGGCCGTGGGTATTCGAGGTATTCGCGAGGCTGAAATCGTTCTGGATATTTCCCTTCAGGTGGCTCGTTTGCTGGAAGCAAAGGGTGTTCAGGTCACCTTGACGCGGACTGCCGAGGTGGATGTGGATTTGCCACCGAGGGTTGCCCTGGCGAATCGCATTGGTGCCACGGCATTTGTGAGTATCCACGCCAATGCCATCAGCATGTCGCGGCCACAAGTGAACGGTATCGAGACCTTCTATTTCTCCGATCCCCGTTCCGCACGTCTGGCTGCGCACATTCAGCAGCAGGTGCTGAATGTGTCTCCCGGGAGTCCAAACCGCGGAGTTCGCAAGGGGAGGTTTTTTGTGATTCGTCGCACCACCATGCCCTCAGCTCTTGTCGAGACAGGGTTTGTGACCGGCAACATTGATTCGCCGCGTTTAGCTGATCCGGCACATCGACGTCGGTTGTCGCTGGCGATCGCCACCGGCATTCTCGAGTATCTGCAGGGGCTGCGATGACGATTCGTCTTGGCCTTTTCGATAGTGGCCTGGGCGGGCTCACTGTGCTGCGACGCGTGCTGGAGCGGCATGGCTCTCTGCCCGTGATTTATCTCGGGGATACGGCGCGAGTGCCGTATGGCAGCCGCTCTCCCTCGGAGATCCGTTCCATCGCAAGCGAAGTGGTGGGTTGGCTGCGACAGCAACACGTTTCCACGGTGGTGATGTCTTGCAACACCACCAATGCATTAGCCAGGGAAGTGACTGAAGGTCAGGCTGGGGTCCCTGTGGTGGGACTCATTGGTGCTGCTGCAGCGATGGTGCGTGAGTCGCGGGTCGGTGTGCTTGCAACGCCTGCCACCGTGGCCTCCGGGGCCTATCGCGAAAGCATCGAGGCTCTGAACCCTGGAACCCTGGTGGTGCAGCAGGCGTGTCCGGACTTTGTTCCATTGATCGAGTCAGGGGATCTCCGCTCGGATGCCATTCGCGAAGCAGCCGTTCAGTATTTGCAGCCGCTGCTGGAAGCTTCTGTGCAATCGATTGTTCTGGGCTGTACGCACTACCCGCTGCTCGTGCCCCTGCTCACGAATCTGTTGCCGGAGTCGATCCGTCTCATCGATCCGGCTCTTGGTGTCGCCAGCCAATTAGACGCGCTGTTGGGCACGCCCATTCCAGGAGGACTTGACCAGCCTTTGGCTTTGACGGAGACACGCATCTGCGTGACCGCTGATGCTGAAGGCTTTGCTGAGCGTGCCACCCCATGGCTAGGGCAACGGCCAACGGTGGAGTTGGTGGATCTGCAGTGACAGGTCGATGCCTTCTAAGATCAGCGCACCGAGGGGATTCATGACCACCGTCACCGAGTTGTTGCAGCCGGTTGAGGCGGATCTTGAGATCCTGCTCAGCGATCTTCGGAGTCTGATCGGCGCCGGACATCCCATTCTTCAAGCAGCAGCAGAGCACCTTTTCAGTGCAGGAGGGAAAAAGCTCCGCCCTGGCATTGTTCTCTTGATCTCTCGGGCGCTGGCGAGTGATGGTGAACTCACCCCCCGTCACCGCCGGCTGGCCGAGATCACCGAGATGATCCATACGGCCTCACTCGTGCATGACGATGTGGTTGATGAAGCTGCCACGCGCCGCGGCGTTGAAACGGTTCACAGCCGCTTCAATCACCGCGTCGCGGTGTTGGCAGGTGATTTTCTTTTCGCTCAGGCCAGCTGGCATCTGGCCAATCTCGACAATCTTGATGTCGTCAAACTGCTCAGCCGGGTGATCATGGATCTGGCGGATGGCGAAGTGAAACAGGGCTTGTTTCGCTACGACACCGGTCAGACTTTCGAAACTTATCTCGAGAAGAGCTACTGCAAAACAGCCTCTCTCGTGGCCAACAGTGCTCGTGCTGCGGGAGTTCTGAGCGGTTGCACTGAACTACAGCTTGAATCGTTGTATCGCTATGGACGCCAGCTGGGACTTGCCTTCCAGGTTGTGGATGACATTCTTGACTTCACGGGCAACGATCAACAGCTCGGGAAGCCTGCGGCCAGCGATCTTTCAAGCGGCTACCTCACAGCTCCCGCGCTCTATGCCCTTGAGCAGAATCCCACCATGGAGGTGCTGATTGAGCGTGAATTCAGCAATGAGGGTGACCTTGAAGAGGCTCTCGATTTCGTTCGCCAGTCCGATGCGATTGCCCGTAGCCGTCAGCTGGCAGAAACCTTTGCTCAGGAATCCCGGGAAGCATTGACCTGGCTTCCGGATTCAGCTTCCAAAACGGCCTTGATCGAATTGCCTGACTTCGTTCTTAGTCGTTTGTATTGATCAGTGACTCAAGCCACTCCCTGGCTTCGCTAAGAGTGCCAATCCGGATGAGTCGATCAATGTCTTGTGGGTGAGAGGTTTTGTGGTTGGTGACCTCCTGGTTGCCATGGTTCATCAGCCTCCAGACGAGGCAGCCGGCGGCTAACGCTGACTGTGTGCCCGCTGCGGAATCTTCAAAAGCCCAGCAGTTTTCTGGCAGCACGTTCAGCCGTTTGGCAGCCAAGAGAAAAGGATCAGCCTTCGGTTTGCCTGCTTTTAGCTCGGGATCGTCGCCGCAAACCATGGTCAACCAGGGTCCTAGCCAGGCGTGATTGGTGATCTTGTTCATGACGGATGGTTTGTCGCTGCTGGTCACCAGCGCGATCGGGATGTTGAAGCGTTGCGCACTGCTGATCAATGCTTCAGCACCGTCGATGGCTGGAGCAAAGGGCAATAACTTTGTGGCGATGGGTTGACGCACCATCAGAAGTTGTTCCGGGGTTACCGCTTGGTTCAGCCAAGAACACACCCGACGTGCATTGTCGAGTCTGCGGCGGCCTTGCAGACTCAACAGCTGCGCTGGATCCAGTTGGGTGCCGAAATGGGCAGCCGCTTCAGACCAGGCGCGGGCATGCAAAGGCTCCGTATTGAGCAGCAATCCATCCAGATCGAACAGACAGGCTTGGGGTAGCGCACTGGGGTGATTCAGACCGGACACCGTTGATCGCAGCGTTCGGTGACGACATGACGCTTGTTCAGCACTGATGCGACCAGGCTTAAGGGCAATTCGTCATCAGCGTTCATCGGTCGCGGATGAGTTGATTGATCGCGTTGCACCCTGCTCAAAACCGGGATGCGTTCCTGCATTGACATCGTCAGTGCCATGCTCAAGGTCATTCTGATTCCCCCAGGAACGTTCATCAACGTTCAGAGCAGGCCGGCAATGCTTGGCAACAAGGAAGTTCTTGAACTCTTTCGCTGCACGAGGGGTGAACGAGGTCATGCTCCGGCAGATGGCGATGGTGGAGACGCTGAGACAAGTCCGAAGCCATGGAGAGCTGTTTGGCACTGAGGCCTGCGTTAGTCCATTGTGGTTGTGAACCATGGTCCGAGGACCCAACGAGAGACCTCAACAATCAAATCTCGGAACTTCAAGCCCGAGTGGCTTTTCCTCAACACTGGAGTAGCGGAGAACACGAACTGAATCTCGAGAAGCTTCGCCGGCTCCTTAATCAAAAACGCCAATTGAGCGACTCCCCCCAGAGGTGAGGACGCATCAATAATGTGCTGTTGGTGACAACGCTTTCAGCCTCAAGCTTCAGAAGTTGCTTTGCTGTGAATGATCATCATCGTGTTCTTCAAGTTGGCGACATCTTGAAGGCCTTCAGCGCTGAACCAAGGTGCATGGTCCCAGCTGAATCCTTCGCCAAAAGTGTTGTCAGGAGCAACGACGTACCAGTGGCAATCCAGATCAGGCGCATCCACGGAGCACTGAGACCAGTCGTTTTGCCATTGCGGCACTTGGACCCACATGACCGCCGCGAAGATCAAGGAGAGCAAGGCTTGCAGCATGAGTCCTGCGAGACAGAGCTGAGACCCTAGTTGAATCAGAGGTTTGCCGGGTGGTCTGACAAGCCTTGATGTCCAGGCGCTTGAGCCGGATCTGCAGTGGCTTTCGCTGTCCCCTAACGATGGATCGATTTGGCATCACTGGAGTATCAACGAGAGCCTGGCCGAAAACTTTGCCCATCAATTGCGCAATCTGGCGTTTTCGAAATGAGGATTCATCTGGTTGTTTTTTGCTGGGTTTGGTTCATGCTCAATCAACTTGAAGGGATGAGCATGAACCTTCAGTTGATCGTCGCGCGTAGCAGTGCTCGCGGGTTACTCAGCGGAACAGCAACGGCTGATTACGGCGAAGTGATTGTTTTGAGAAAGCTGTTGTTGGGTGAAGGAGAGCTTGAGCTCGCCAGAGACCTGCTCACCCTTGCGCAAACGATGAAGCCCACACCCACGGAGCTGTCCATCTATGGACCAGCTGCGTAAATCATCAGCAGCAACAATCATCTCAGTGGAATGATCAGTGGGGCATCATGGCCTTCCCAACATTCAAGTTTCCGTTCCACTGAGAATGGCAATCCTGCATAGTGCAGGCATGAAACAGCCGAACGTCAAGCAACTCCGATCGCTTCGGCTTTCTGCGCTTGCCCGTGATGACAGGGCGATTGCTGAACTGAATGCACGAATTTCCAACTCGCCTGACTATCTGGTGGAGGAGCTAATGAACCGGCATGGCTGGCCTGCCCATGAGGCCATTTGTGCCGTGCAGCAGCTGCAGGAGTCAGCTCTGCGCCAAATCTCGGAACAGTCGAATTAACAGCTGATCACCTCTTTCGCTGAAGAACATCTTTAGAACGAGGCCTTAACCCCCCGAATCCCAGTGACTGCAGTAGGAATGAGTGGGTCACCGTTCCACTAATCACAGCGTAGAAAACGTGGGTTTCGCGAGATTCGAGCCATCTGGGTGACCCACACAAGAGCAAAGCTGCTTGTTCCGCAGATCTCACCAACATTCACCTCGGCAAAGGTGGTGATCATTCTTCGAAAAGGTTTGAGCCAAGGTTCTGTCTGGCTGAGATGTGGCCTCTATCTTTTGCGTTAGGCGAAAACGGGCAATCCCGATGTGACGCGTTGCTACCGGCGTTGTGAGTGATCAGCGAAAGCTGCCAAGCATCTGCCGGCCTTTGTTGACACCTGATGTCAGAGGCAATCAGTCACAGCCTGCATCCCGACTCGAAAAACCCCGATGAGCAGCGAAGGATCCACCATCGAAAGCGTGCTTCATGAGCAACGCGTTTTCGCACCACCGAGCAACTTCACCCGTTCCGCCCGCATTGGTGGCATGGATGCCTATACGGCATTGGCCGAAGCTGCTCGACAGGATCCAGATGCGTTCTGGGGAGAGGCAGCACGCCGAGAGCTGGAGTGGTTTCAGCCTTTTGACACAGTTCTCGACTGGTCCGATGCGCCCTTCGCCCGTTGGTTCGAGGGTGGAACCACCAATATTTCCCACAACTGCCTGGATCGGCACCTGAAAACGGATCGTGCTGACAAAACAGCGCTGATTTGGGAGGGTGAGCCCGGCGACGTGCGCAAATTCAGCTACCGCGAGTTGCACGCCGAGGTTTGTAAAGCCGCTAATGCGCTCAAGGCTCAGGGCATCGGTAAGGGCGATCTGGTCGCCTTATACATGCCGATGGTGCCTGAGGCAGCCATTGCCATGCTCGCTTGCGCACGGATTGGTGCTCCCCACTCAGTGGTGTTCGGTGGTTTCTCCGCAGAAGCACTGAGAGACCGTTTGATTGATGGTGAAGCCAAGGCGGTGATCACGGCTGATGGGGGGTTCCGCAAGGACAAGCCCGTTTCACTCAAGCCAGCTGTGGATGCTGCATTGGCTGATGGCGCCTGCCCTTCCGTGCAGTCTGTACTGGTGGTGCAACGCACCAAGCAATCGGTCGAGATGGTCGATGGGCGTGATCAGTGGTGGCACGATCTCGTGGATGGGCAGAGCAGCGATTGCCCCGCTGAGCCGATGGCCAGTGAAGATCGTCTGTTTGTGCTCTACACATCAGGATCCACTGGCAAGCCCAAGGGTGTGGTGCACAGCACGGCTGGATACAACCTCTGGGCCCACCTCACCTTCCAGTGGATCTTTGATATCCGCGAGGACGACGTCTACTGGTGCACAGCTGATGTGGGCTGGATCACCGGTCATAGCTATATCGTTTATGGACCATTGTCGAATGGTTCCACCACCGTGATGTACGAGGGCGCTCCGCGACCCTCAAAGCCTGGTGCGTTCTGGGAGCTGATTCAGAAGCACGGCATAACGATCTTCTACACGGCTCCAACGGCCATTCGGGCCTTTATGAAGAACGGTCGTGACGTGCCTGATCAGCACGACATGAGCAGTCTGCGGCTGCTCGGCACCGTGGGCGAGCCGATCAACCCAGAAGCCTGGATGTGGTATCGCGATGTGATCGGGGGTGGTCGCTGCCCCATCATTGACACCTGGTGGCAGACCGAAACCGGTGGCGTGATGATCAGTCCGCTCCCGGGTGCAACCCCAACCAAGCCGGGGTCTGCAACGTTGCCGTTGCCTGGCATCGAAGCTGACGTGGTGGATGCCGAGGGCAACAGCTGCGCTGCCGATGAAGGTGGATACCTGGTGGTGCGTCGTCCCTGGCCGGGCATGATGCGCACCGTGCACGGCAACCCCCAACGCTTCCGCGAGAGCTACTGGGAGCACATCCGCCCTGCGGATGGCAGTCACATCTACTTCGCGGGCGATGGAGCCCGTCGCGATCAAGACGGTTACTTCTGGGTGATGGGTCGCGTGGATGACGTGATCAACGTGTCCGGCCATCGACTCGGCACGATGGAAATTGAATCGGCACTGGTGAGCCACCCAGCCGTTGCCGAGGCAGCTGTGGTTGGTCGACCCGATGATCTCAAGGGTGAAGGCATCGTTGCTTTCGTGACGTTGGAGTCGGGCCGTGACTCCAATGATGCGCTCATTGCCGAGCTGCGGGCTCATGTGGGTGCGGAGATCGGTCCAATTGCCAAGCCGGATGAAATCCGTTGCAGTGATGCTCTGCCAAAAACGCGCAGCGGCAAGATCATGCGTCGAATTCTGCGTGCCTTGGCGGCTGGTGAGGAGGTCAGTGGCGACACCAGCACCCTCGAGGATCGCTCCGTGCTGGATCGGCTGCGGGCTTGAGGTTCTGATCAGACCATGGCCAATAGCGCATCCGTGAGTCTGCGGATGCGCTTTTTCTTGGCTGGGTCATCCGCCCAGTCACCAATCAGTCCCTGGCGCAGGCCAGCACTGGCTGGTGTGAGGTGATCACCCGACATCTGCAGGAACTCACTGGAATCCTTGTCCCGGTTTTGCAGGGCCTGAAGAAGATCTGGGCTTTGGTCCAGTGCGTCGTCACCAAACCTGACTACCAGATTGTTGGGCTGGAGGTAGTAGCGGCGGATCAGCTTCAAGGTTTCCTTCGGCCCCGGGCTGAATTCCGTCACCACCCCTAGGGCCGGGGCGACGGTGCCCAGCAACGGAATCGAGCGCTCAGCTGTGAAATTGTTGAAGCTCAGGGCTGCTAATCCCCGACATCCTCGTCCACCATCCGGTGCCAAAAGATGCAGCTTGCAGCCCAGGCTGTGACCCAGTCGCAGGGTTGTGAGTGGATGGCCCAGGCGTTGTTCGAGGTTCTGACGGCATTGGCGCAGCTGTTGCCAGGCTTCACGCGCTTGCAACTGATGGTCGAAACCGGGGACGTAGCTCCAGGCATGAATGGCAAGCTGCTCAGCGGCGAGTGACTCCAGCAGCCTCCGATAACTGATCTGGGGACTGGCAGCGAGATAGCTGCCTCCGACGAATTCCACGACGCCCCTGATGGCGGTGGTTGGCCAGAAGCACCAGCATTGATCGCGACGTTGCCAGCGGTTCACCCGTTCGCCAGCTGTTGAACGATGGTTTCGGCTTCTTTCACATGGGCCGGACCATCCAAAAGGTTGTTGAAAACGTGACGGATCACGCCTTGCTGATCAATCACATAGGTGACCCGTGAGGGCAGCAGGCCAAGGGTTTTGGGGACACCAAAGGCCCGTCGCAGCGACTGCGTGCGATCACTCAGTAAAGGGAAAGGAAGCTTGTAGCGATCAGCGAAACGTCGATGACTCACAGCGTCATCACCGCTCACGCCCCACACCTCGGCACCCAGCTTGGTGAGTTCGCTGTGACGATCCCGGAAGGTGCAGGCCTCAGCGGTGCACCCCGGTGTTTCATCTTTGGGGTAAAAGAACAGCACCAGAATCCGGCCTTTCACGTCTTCAAGGCGTCTGATTTGACCGGACTGATCCTCAAGGGAAAAGGACGGAGCCTGGTCACCGATCTTGAGAGCCATGGGAGGAGGTCGTTGCGACGAACCCTAGGCAGCGGTCGACAGTGGCGAGAGAATGGAGGCGGCGCTGTCGTTCCTTCTTCCTCACCATGACCGAGTTCCCGCCAGTGCCCGGTCAATTGGACTTGCTGCAGGGGCTGGGAACGCCAGCCGAGCCATTGGACAAGCCACCTGCGCCCACCGAGACAACCACGCCTGAGGTCGTCAAGGAGCCCGACTTTCCAGGCCCGTGCGGCGACGCTGCCGAACAGCTGCTGATTGTTGACATAGAAACCACTGGCCTCAGTGTGCAAACCGATCAGTGCCTTGAAGTGGGGGCAATCCTGTTCTCCGTGTCATCGCGTCAGGTCTTGGCGCAGGTGTCGTTTCTGCTTCCGGTTGATAGCAATCCGGCCGAATCGATCAATCGCATTCCTGCACCGGTTACCCGGATGCCACAACCCTGGCAGCAGGGTCTGGCTTATTTCCAAGAGCTCATGACCAGTGCTGATCTGCTGGTCGCACACAATGCGTCGTTCGATCGCCAATGGTTCGGCCGTGGAGTGTTGCCTCAGGCCTCTCGTCCCTGGCTCTGCACGCTCGAAGATGTGCGTTGGCCCGCCGAGCGTCATCTCAGAGCGCGTCCTTCAGTGATCGATCTCGCTCTGGCCTATGGCGTTCCGGTTTGGTCTGCACACCGTGCGCTGACGGATTGCCTCTACCTGGCGGAGGTCTTCCGCCGTTGCGATGATCTGGAGCTGTTAATCGCTCGCGGGCTCGAGCCTCGATGCCTGATGCGTGCGCAGGTCTCCTTTGACGACAGACATCTCGCCCGAGAGGCCGGATTCCGCTGGAACGACCCGGTCAAAGGGGCTTGGGTCAGGCGTCTGTCTGAGCGCGAAGCTGAAGAACTGGCATTCCCCGTTGTTCCTGTGGACAACGCGATGCCGATGGCATCCTGATTTGCTTCAGCAGTCCGAAGCCTCATGGGAGGTTTGCCGAGCCATGGATTCAGCGGGCCACGCTGGGAGCATGACCGTTGCGAAGCCTCCACTTAAGGTTCGTTCTCGCTTGCAGCGGTGGCAGCAGGTGCGGACCTGGGCAAGGTTGATCCGTGAGGCGGAATGTTTATGGCATGTGGATGTGCGTGAGCTCAAGCGGCTTGGAGCGCTTGAGCTTTCACAACTGCTTGAAGAGGTGCCGATCGCTCAGCGCTCACGCGTGAATCGCTGGCTGACGCGTTATGCCGTCTCTACGCGATTGCCTTGTCGCGAGTCTTCTGAAAACAAGGTCTAATCGTCTCCCGGCAGAGCTACACCGGTTCAGAGTCAACAGGCTGAATTCCTTCTCCCCAGCTCAGAAGCTGGTGCCGCAGCCTTGAACGCCATCGCGCTGGGCTTCAATCCTGCTGGCTTCAAACCAACCCCTTCTGCCAAGAGTGCTTATCCAATTCCAAGGCTCAGTTTGCTGCTTGCTTATCGCTCGGAAAACGCCAAAGAATCGAAGCTCTTCAATGGGGCTAAACGTTCATGTTGAGTGATCACACACCGCGAGAGGCATCTGCATTTAGAGATGTCCAGTCACAGCTCAAAATTCTGGAGCAGGTGCGATCTGATCTTGACAAAATCAGCAATGCAGATTTGAGCTATTCATTAAGCGGCGGTCTGGCCTTAAGGGTTTCATAAGCATCTGTTTGCTTGTTCTTGGTTCCTTGCTGCAAATCAGGCCAATAGTGTTTTCTAGGAAACGCTTGACGTCATGTTTAGTGCACCGAAGAAACCGTTTCAGTCGTCAGATGCTGTTCGGCAAGGGTTGGAAAACAGCTTCCAAAAACGCCATCTGGTCCATCTTTCTTCGGGTAGCACTGTCCCTTTGCACAAAGCCTGTCTGTGGGTCGTTGTGCGTGGCATGGTCAGGCTGGGAGCACTGACCGTGCACGGTGACGAGTTGATGCTGGGTCTTGCTGGTCCGAATGAATCTTTTGGCGAGCCCCTCAGCAATGTGCCTGCTTTTGAAGCGATCACCCTCAGTGATTGTGACTTGCTGTGCATCGCGATGGACAAGATTCAAGACTCTCCCTGTCTGGCTCAGGATCTGCTCAGCACGCTGATGTTGAGGCAACGTCAGGCAACCCATCTGCTTGCCGTGGTGGGTCTTCGGCGCATCGAGGAGCGCGTGCGCGGTTTTCTGGAGTTGTTGGCTCTTGATTACGGGCAGACCTGCGATCAAGGATTGCGATTGCCCGTGCTACTGACCCATCAAGACATGGCCAATGCCCTGAGCACGACCCGGGTGACAGTGACCCGGATCATCGGCCAGCTGAAGGATGAGGGTTGGTTGGTGTTGGATGAGCAGCGGCATCTGGTGATGACCCATCAGCCTCGGAGGTGATTAACCAAAAACAAGACCTCTCCAATGAGAGGTCTGATTAGGTGATGGATCATCAAACCGGAGCGGCGGGATTTGAACCCACTACCCCCACTACCCCAAAGTGGTGTCTATCGAGGTAATTCATTGGTATGACTCCGGCAAATCTGAATGCCAAGAATTTGGATTCCAAAACTGGACAACATTGAAAAAGTTGAGAATCAAGAAATCAACGAGCATCCACGAAGCTAATTAGTATCAAATTCCTTGGCCACTAATTGACTTAATGCTTGCAGGGGAGTTATATAAAAGAAATTAAGGGCCAGAATAGTGTTTCTTGGTCAAAGGTGGTCAATATTGTTGATGGTTTATCTTGCTCGGCCCATCGATCTTCAGGTCGAATAAAGGCCCTCTTTTTTGAAGGATTGAAGATATGGCCCTTGAATGTTTGTGTGCGATTAAATTTTGTTCGCATTTGCGCTGTGCGTCTCAAGAGCGGTTTTTGTTTCGGGTCTTTGCGCGGTTGCAAGATTGACCTTTTGGGGTTAAAATTGGGTTAAGACAAAATTCGTATTATGAATAAAGTTGTTGTAGAAAATTTTCATAAAAATAATTCTTGTGCGTTTTATCTTTACGATAAAGGTAAGTGCGTGATATCAGACGTTCTTCGAAAAAATGCTATTTGGGAGAAGTATTTGCATGACGTTTTCGAGCAATATATTGGTTGTAATAGTGTTGTTCTTGAGGGTGGTTGTCATGTAGGTTCGCACACAATGAAACTGGCTTCTCTGGCAGGTTTTGTGCATGCCTTTGAGCCTCTGCCAAGTAGTTATGAATTGTTGTCTAAGAACATTGTTGAAAATAAATTTGAGAATATTTGTCTTCACAAATATGCCTTGTCAGATTGTGTCTCCACATCTCGATATGGGTGGTCTGCTGATGGAAATCCTGGTGCTTCCGGCTTGGACTGCAACCCTATGGGTCTTCCGGATTGGTGCAAGAAGCCTGTCGACGAGATTGTGGTAGAGACGACTATGATTGACGAATTGGCTTTGGAAAAACTTGATTTCATTAAATTAGACATTGAGGGCTATGAGCCATTGGCTATTAAGGGTGGGCTGAAGACAATCTCTAGATGTTTGCCTGTTATTACGATGGAGGTATGGTCGGATCACTCTGGTGGTTTGGACCTTAATCGCCCAAGAGAGGTTTTTCCAGATTTGTTCGAGATGGGTTATCGATATGGAAGAATAGGTGCTTCTCCTGATTTTATATTTATTCATAAATCTAAGCTCTAAACATTCACAAGGTATCGGTTTGCCCGAATTTCTACGGGCAGGAATTGGGTCTTGTAAGTCCGTATTTGTGATGTCGTTATCATTGGCTGTTGTGTTCCCATCAGCACCGATGAAGCCTGTACTGGTGGGTGATTCGAGAGAACCAATGTAGGCAGGATCAGGCCTTTGTCAGGAATTTCTGAGCAGCAATCATATCGATTTCATTATTTAAGCTCCACCAAATAAATATCACCCTTTAAGGGTTAGAAGAGGCCTTCCTGTGTGTGAGCCTTTAGTTGAGTCTGGCGTCGGGCCGCTTCGACGACTCCCCTGCAGGGCTACTGCGAAGCTGATTTGCGGGCTTGACGCATGGAGATGCTTCTCTTCCTCGACATGCACTTCTAACAGCTCTGCTTCAACTGCAGTGAAGGCTGCCTGGGGTTTTGTGGTCAACTTGTTCTGATAACCGACTCAGTTGTGCATTGTCATTGGTTGGTCGCCTATTGAACATCTTGTTGGTTACGGGCTGCACTACAAATTTGGACTACACACTGCTTCAAACAACGCTTCTCCAGTCTCTGGTCCTTTGGCATAAAAAAAGCGAGACCATAGGGCCTCGCTCCATAACTGGGGATTTAAACGGTGTCTGGAATCGGAGCGGCGGGATTTGAACCCACGACCCCCACTACCCCAAAGTGGTGCGCTACCAAGCTGCGCCACGCCCCGACGGCGAAAGCAAGCTATCACAGGGCATTGCCCCTCCTGGTGCGTCGCTTGATCCTGGTCAGAAGGCGTGCTGTGAGCTGTTCACGGTTCTCACTGGCGTAGCCCCAGAGATGTAGTTCTCGTGCTAGTGCACGCAGCGAGACCAGGTTCATCGAGGCCAGTTGGAGCTCCGGAAGAGTCCTCCATGCCTTCGATGCCATGGGAAGGTTGGAACGAGAGTTGGTTTCTCCGAGAGTGAGCGTGCCGTCAGCGATCCACTCTGGGATTAACACCACCAGCACGGCGATCAACCCATAAAGCTCTACTAGTCCCCTCGGCAGCGGATGCAGGCGGCGGGGGCCCGGCGGTTCGGCAGGGGTCGGCAAGGAGCTCGAAGGATCCAAACACCTCTGACTTTCGCAGGTCTGCCCGCGTCAGGGCGCTGGAGTGGTCAGATCGCCAGGGATCCCTCGGCCGGTGATTCAATCCCTGGCGTCGGCGTTGTGTCTCTCCAGAGAAAGGGTCGGTCCTGATCTGAGCCTGGATGCAGCAAAAAAGCCATGCCGACCACCAGAACGATGGTCAGGACGATCACAGCCAGAACAATTTTGTCGGGCAGGGGCTCATTCATGCCTGCAGCTGAATGGGTGTGTTGTTACCGCGAAGGATGCAGTGGCTGATGCTCCAGTCGTAGTGGGACCAGACCTGGTTTGGCAGCCGGTATTGAGCCCCTGGAAAGGTTCCCAAGGCGAGGCCGGTTGGCATGGCAGAGCAATAGGGCCGGCTGCCGGGACGGGCTAGGTATTGCTGGTGGTATTTCTCTGCGAAATAAAAGGTGCGGTCGGCTGCAATCTCAGTGGTGATGGTGGCTTTGCCGGCTTCGCTCAACCCGCGCTGATAGGCCTCGCGACTGGCCAGTGCCAACTCCATCTGACGGGCGTTGGTGGTGTAGATCGCTGATCGGTATTGACTGCCTTGGTCATTGCCCTGGCGGTCGCCTTGGGTTGGGTCATGGCATTCCCAGAACAGCTTGAGCAGATCGCTGACATCGATGGCCGGTGAACTCCAGACCACACGCACGACTTCGGTGTGTCCTGTTCTGCCACTGCAGACCTGTTCGTAGCTCGGAGCATCGGTTTGCCCGCCGGCGTAGCCCACTGCGGTGGAAACGACGCCCGGCAGTCGCCAGAACCCTTTCTCAGCACCCCAAAAGCATCCACAGCCAAAGATGATTTCCTCTTGGTCCTCCATCAAGGGAGCGTGCAGGGGTGTCCCCAGCACCACGTGACGGTCTTCGCTGTTGCTGTCCGGCCGTCCTTGCTGTGAACCCGTGAGCCAGTTGGGCAGCATGGAATTGGTGTCGCGACAGCAACCCTAGGCAGGTGTCTGGGGATCTAGGCGAATGTGATTCAGCAAGGTGGTCACGAACGCGAACAGGAGAAACGGCAGGCTGAGCACCAGGATCAGCCCCACGCCGACGAGTGCAAACAGCGGACGTGATGAGCCCATCAGGGCAAGCCCCGCTGCCAGGCTCACAAAGATCACAGCCATCCAGGCCAGGATCTGACCGTAGATGTCACCGAAGGTGAGGGTGCAGCGGACTGTGAACGGGGTGCCTGACGTCATGGTTCGGAGGCAGTGCCTCCAGCTAAGCCACGGCGACGGAATTTGTCGCCCGTTCATTGCGCAAGCTTTGCGTCAGGCCACCGACTCCAGCCGTTCTGCAGCCTGCTCCCGTTCCCAGAGACTGCGGTAGAGGCCCGGTTGTTGGATCAGATCAGCGTGATGACCCTGCTGGACCAAACGTCCTTGATCCAAGACAAGGATTCGGTCACAGGCCGCTGCAGCTGAGAGCTGATGACTGATCATCACGATTGTTCGGTTGGTTTGACGACGCACGGAGGCCAAGATCTCAGCAGCGGTGTTGTTGTCCACGCTGGCGAGGGCATCATCGAGCACCAGAACTGGCGCTTTGAGTAGAAGTGCTCTGCCCAAAGCCGTGCGCTGGCGCTGACCACCGCTCAAGGTGATGCCCCTCTCTCCCACGAGGGTGTTCATGCCATCAGGAAAACCACGCACGTCTCCAAGAAGACGCGCCTGTTCCGCTGCTGCTTCGACGCGCTCCAGTGATGCATCGGGTTCGCCGTAGCGAAGGTTGTCCGCAAGGCTGCTTGTGAATAGGTAGCCCTCTTGAGGCACCAGGGCGATCTGTTCCCGCAGGTCGTTCAGCCGTAATCGCGTGAGGTCGTGACGATCAAGGAACAACTGGCCTTCCGGGACATCGACCATGCGTCCAAGAGCCCTGGCCAGAGTGGTTTTGCCGCAGCCAACAGGTCCGACGACGGCAACAAGTTCTCCTGATCGGATCTGGAAGCTGAGGCCGTTGAGTGTGTCGGTCTCACTGCCGTCGTAGCGGATGTGCAGATCTCGGGCTTCAAGATCACCGCGCACCGGCAGCTCCAGCAGCTCCGGTTCACGCGGGTTACGGATCAGCGGGCGACGGGAGAGCAGCTCTTCAACTCGCTCGAGGCTGACTTGCCCGGTCTGCAAGGTATTCAGGGTGAATCCCAGCAGAGCTGTTGGAAACACCAGAAGTTGTACATAAAGGATCAGTGCCACCAGGCTGCCGATCGACAGCGTGCCCTGCTGAAGCTGGAAGCTTCCAAGGGCTAACACCAGCAGCACGGAGATCTGTGAAATGCCTTCAAGCAAAGGAAACAACGTGCTTCGCGTTCGTGACAGCTGAATAGCGGCATCCCGATAGCCGCGGTTGCGGCTGTTGAACGCGTCCAGCTCCTGCTGCTCCTGGCTGTAAATCTTGATGGCTGCGATGCCGGTGAGATCTTCCTGAATGAGGTCGCTCAGGCCAGCCAGAGCCTCCTGTTGACGGCGCTGTTGGCGCATCATTCGCCCTCCGAATAGGCGCACAGCTCCCAACATCACTGGGTAAGGAGCGATTGCTGCCACGGTGAGACCCAGGTCGAGCCTCAACATGGCCGGCAGCGTGAAGGAATAAGCCAGGGCTGTGTTGGTGAGGCTGAGAACCGCAAAACCGAGCAGCCTGCGCACGTTTTCCACATCGCTCGTGGCGCGGCTGATCACTTCGCCGCTTCCTGTCTGCTGAACCCAGCCGGGATCCTGCTCCAGCATGTGATCGAACAGCTTCTGCCGCAGTTCGACCTCCACTTGACGCCCGACGCCGAAGACCAGCTGCCGAGAGATCAAGCGCACTACGCCCATGGTCGTGGCAAGCAGCACAATCCAGCCGGCTTGGACCAAGACATCGCTGTAAGCAAAGCCTTCCTGCAGGTCATCAATGACCCCCTTCACTTCAAGGGGGATAGTCACACTGAGGATGTTGACCACCACTAGAGCGATCGCACCGAGCATCACCTTGCGTCGGTGGGGCTTCAGATACCGGCCGATCAGATCGAGGCGGAAGGCGGCCATCGCGATCCCTTTACAGACATCAACCTAGGCACCGGCCGGATCTCCCCGATGGGGTGTCCGCGATGGCGATGCCGATGGTCTGCGTGTTCGAACCTCAGCGAACTGGCCATCCAATCCTTTTTAAGGGATAGTGTTGATGTCCCCATCACCCGGCCCGGTGTGCATCTGCACCCGGGCTTTTTTCTGCCTGTTGCCTGTTCTGGCTCAGACCTTTGCTCTGCACTCCCACCTCTGCTCTGCACATCCATGGTCTCCCCGTCTCTTTCCTGGCCTCAGGCTCTGGACCATCTCCTCAATGGAGGCGTGCTTAGCCCTAACGATGCCTCGGCATTGATGGAGGCTTGGCTGTCGGAAGCACTCACTCCCGTGCAAACGGGCGCATTTCTAGCTGCTCTCAGGGCACGCGGTGTGAACGGAGCCGAACTCGGCGCGATGGCCTCTGTGCTGCGAGCGGCTTGTCCCCTGCCTGGAGCGCGACCAGATCTATTGATGGTCGACACTTGTGGGACCGGTGGTGATGGCGCCGACACCTTCAATATCTCGACGGCCGTGGCATTCACCGCTGCTGCATGCGGCGCTTACGTGGCCAAGCATGGCAATCGCAGTGCCAGCGGAAAGGTGGGTTCAGCCGATGTGTTGGAAGGTCTTGGTCTCCATCTCAAAGCCCCGGCTCAACAAGTGGTGGAAGCACTGTCTGATGCTGGCGTGACGTTTCTGTTCGCTCCTGCCTGGCACCCGGCTTTAGTGAACCTGGCACCGTTGCGGCGCAGCCTCGGAGTGCGAACGGTCTTCAACCTTTTGGGCCCGCTTGTGAATCCCCTTAGGCCCAATGGCCAGGTGCTGGGCGTGGCAACGGACGATTTGCTCGATCCCATGGCTGAAGCTCTCTGCGCGCTTGGGCAGAAGCGTGCTGTGGTGGTGCACGGTGCTGGTGGCCTGGATGAAGCTTCCCTGGCAGGGCCTAATCCGGTCCGCATTCTTGAGGATGGGGTCATTCGCAGCGAGTCCATTTCGCCTGGCGATCTCGGTTTTGATGAGGCTTCCCTCGATGCGCTGCGTGGAGGAGATCTTGCCTGCAATCAGGCCATCCTCAGCAATGTGCTTCAAGGCCGCGGCACCAAGGCGCAGTCTGAGGTGGTTGCCTTGAACACCGCCCTGGTGCTCTGGGTTGCCGGCGTTGAGATGGACCTCCAGGCTGGAGCTCAGCAGGCGCTTTTGGTGCTGCGAGATGGCTTGGCTTGGGATCGGTTGCAGCGATTGAGCAAGGCCCTGACCCCCGCCGAGGGAGGATGAGTCAACGTGCGTTGCTGAAAGGACCGGTCTGCTGATGACTGCTGCTGCATCCAGGGAGCCGGCGTTGCTGGTGCTGGCCGATGGAACGGTGTTCACGGGCTTGGCTTGTGGAGCTGTTGGCAGCGTGGTGGGAGAGGTTGTTTTCAACACCGGAATGACCGGGTATCAGGAGGTCATGACAGACCCCAGTTATTCGGGCCAACTGGTGACCTTTACCTATCCCGAGCTCGGCAACACCGGTGTCAATCCCGACGACCAGGAAGCTGACAAGCCCCACGCAAAAGGGCTGATTGCGCGACAGATTGCTCCTCTCGCCAGCAACTGGCGCTCTCAGCAGAGTCTTCAAGACTGGTTGTCGGGTCAAGGAGTAGTCGGCATCCATGGCATCGATACCCGTGCGCTGGTCCGACATCTGCGTGAGACAGGGGCCATGAATGGGGTGATTAGCTCAGATGGTCGTTCTCCAGTTGAGCTGTTGGAGCAAGTGCGTTCGGCGCCGTCGATGGAAGGTTTGAATTTGGCTGACAAGGTCTCCACCACCGAGCCCTATTCCTGCAGTGAGCCCTGCGCGGTGGATTTTGACCGGCGCCTTCAGATCGGTCGACCTCAGGAGCCCTACCGCGTGGTGGCGATTGATTTTGGGATCAAGCGCGCGATCCTTGATCGCCTCGTTGGCCACGGTTGCTCAGTGACCGTTCTCCCAGCATCAACGGATCTAGACACTGTGATGTCGCATCAGCCAGAGGGTGTGTTCCTTTCGAATGGACCTGGAGATCCGGCTGCAGTGACCCATGGCATTGAACTGGCTAAGGGACTGATGCAGCAGCAGAACCTTCCTCTGTTCGGGATCTGCCTCGGTCATCAGATTTTGGGTTTGGCCATGGGTGGCTCCACGTTCAAGCTGGGTTACGGGCATCGAGGTTTAAACCACCCTTGCGGCACCACAGGCCAGGTGGAAATCACCAGCCAGAACCACGGGTTTGCTCTCGATGCCGCGAGCTTGCCTGGTGACAGCATTGAGATAACGCATCTCAATCTCAATGACCGAACGGTGGCTGCCATGGCCCATCGCCAGCAGCCGATCTTCGGTGTTCAGTATCACCCTGAAGCCAGTCCTGGCCCACACGATGCCGATCATCATTTCGCCAGGTTCGTTGCACTGATGTCAGATCGCCGTTGAATCGTGGTGCGCGCGGTGCAGCATCACTACACTTCGCACGACGCAAAGCAGGAGGTTTGGTCCCATCACTGAACTGCAGCGATTGACGGTTTCGCTCCGGGGCGGCTTCGAGCAGCAAGACGCCTGCCTGGTGTTTCATTTCACAGGGCAGTTGGATGCCTACTCGGAAAAGCAGTTCATCAGCTATGTGGGAGACGTTCTCAAGACGAACGCCTCTCCTGCAGTGTTTGATCTGAGCAAGATCGATTTCGTCGACTCCTCCGGGCTCGGTGCCTTGGTGCAGCTCGCGAAGCAGTGCAAAGACGCCAAACGCAGTTTTGTGGTCGTTGGCAATGCTCGCGTCACACAGACTGTGAAATTAGTGCGTCTTGAAGGCTTCCTGCATCTGGTGAACGATCTGGAATCCGCTTTCACCCAACTGGCTGCTTGACCGACTGGATCCGGCTGCAGCACTCCCTACCTGCAGGGGCCTCCGATCTCGGTCCCCTTCAGCTTGCCTGGCTTGGTGATGCCGTCTGGGAACTGCATCAACGCCTTCGTCACTGCCGTCAAGCCGGCAAAGCCAAAGATCTCCATCGCGCGGTTGTTTCCGAGGTTCGTGCTGATGCACAGGCCGCTGCTCTCCAGCGCCTGGATCCCTGGCTCACGGATGAGGAAAAGGATCTGGTCCGTCGAGGACGCAATCGTGCTGGGCGTGGCCCTCGTGGTGGTGACCCCGCGGCCTATGGCAAGGCCACGGGATTTGAGACAATGGTGGGCTGGCTCTTTTTGCAGAATCCAGCGCGGCTTGCCCAGCTACTGGATCGACTCGAGGAGACCGAATCCGCCCTGTCATAACCATCGATCCCATGAGCTCCCGCTTCGACCGCCGCCCACCCCGTCCATCTCGCGGTGGTGACTCAGGAGGAGGACGTCCCTATCGAGGTGGGCCACGCGGACGCCGTCCGCGTCCGGAGGGAGGTGCTTCGGATGGTCGACGCCGTGATGGTGAGGAAGGGGCGCCGGAATCATCCTGGCGTGGTTCACGTGATGGTGAATTCCGCGGACGCACAGCATCGCGTGGGGGAGCTTTTCGAGGCTCATCCAGAGACGGTGGCAGGCCGATGGGGCGCGGTGATCGTCGCGAGCGTCGTTTTGATGAGCGCTCTTCTGGAGACCGTCGCTTTGAGGCACGTCGATCGGATGACAGGCGCTCCGATGACCGCCGTTTCGACGATCGACGATCCGGCGACCGTCGTTTTGAAGACCGTCGCTCTGAGGATCGCCGGTTTAGCGATCGTCGCTTCGCTGACAGGCGTCCGGGTGGTCGGCGCTTTTCTGATGGTGACGGCCGCGGTATGCGATCAGGTCGTTCAGAGCGTCCTGACAAGCGTTTTAATGAACAACCGCGTGGTGAGGCCAGTGCGCACGGCTCAGAGGGTGTCGCAGACGATCTGCTCTGGGGGCGTCACGCCACCCAGGCAGCGCTGGAGGCAGGCAGGCCCATTCATCGCATCTGGTGCACCAGTGAGATGCGAAGCGCTCCCAAATTTATGGCGTTGTTGCGCGATGCCAAGGCGGCTGGCGTGCTTGTCGAGGAAGTCACCTGGGCGCGTTTGGCCCAGATGACCGGTGGTGCGGTGCACCAGGGCATTGCTCTGCAAACGGCTGCAGCAGACACTCTGAACTTGGAGGATCTTGTGGAGGGCTGCGCTGCGTTGCAGGAAGCTCCACTGCTTCTCGCTCTCGACGGTCTCACCGATCCCCACAACCTTGGGGCGATCGTGCGTTCCGCTGAAGCGCTTGGTGCTCACGGCGTGGTGTTGCCGCAGCGTCGAAGCGCTGGTTTGACCGGCTCAGTGGCCAAAGTGGCTGCAGGGGCTCTGGAGCATCTTCCTGTGGCTCGCGTTGTCAATCTCAACCGTTCGCTGGAGACGTTGAAGGATGCGGGCTATCGGGTGATCGGTTTGGCTGAAGAAGGCGATCAGACATTGGAAGAAGTGGACCTTGAAGGTCCCCTGGTGGTCGTGACAGGTTCCGAGGGCCAGGGATTGTCGATGCTGACCCGTCGCCACTGCGATCAGTTGATTCGGATTCCCCTGCGCGGAGTGACTCCGAGCCTGAATGCGTCGGTGGCGACTGCTCTGTGTCTCTATGAAGTAGCGCGTCGGGGTTGGATGAAGGGTCTGTCTGGTCAGAACCCATCGCCACCGATTGTTCGTCCGCAATTGTCTGTTGCCCATTCGCAGTCCGCTGAAGCCCCAGAGGTCAAGCACGACGATGTGCCAGCCCAGCCAGTCACGGCGGATCCGGATCCTGGGGTGGATCTGAACATGGAGCGGCCTCCAGAAGCGGTGTCCACCACCTTTGACGGGAGTATCGAGCTTTAACGGCAACGGTTCCAGGGCACAATGTCGGTGTCTTCACTGCTCCGACATGAGCCCGCTGACTCGTCCGATGCGCTCGCTTGCCAACGGTCTCGGACTTGCCTGGTGGGCCCGGGTTCAGACCCAAAGCCCCGATGTCACGTACTGGTTTGGTCCCTTCGTGCGTCGCTCCACTCTCGAACGGGAGCTGTCCGCCTTCCTCAACGATTTGAACTCGGAATCTCCGGCTTCGTTGGATCATTCCTTGGTGCGCTGCCGTCGCACTGAACCCTTCACCATCGATTCAGAGTCCTGATTCCTGCTAATGCCTCACACCTGGCTGATAGCGTCGCATCTGCACGAAAATCCTGACCATGGCGATCGCCGAATGGCGTCAGCAACTGGCAAACGGTGAGGTGTCCGCTCGGGAACTTACCGACCATCACCTGGCCAGGATCGAAGCAGTCGATCCCAGTCTTCATGCCTTCCTGGAGGTCACGGCTGAGCGTGCCCGTGCGGATGCTGATCGCATTGATGAAGCTCGGAGTTCTGGGGAGGAGCTCCCCCCCCTGGCAGGCGTTCCTCTGGCGATCAAAGACAATCTCTGCACCAAGGGGGTCCGCACCACCTGCTCCAGCCGCATGCTCGAGCAGTTCGTCCCTCCTTATGAGTCAACAGTCACCAACAGGCTTTGGAAGTCTGGTGCTGTTCTCCTCGGCAAGACCAATCTTGATGAATTCGCCATGGGCGGATCCACAGAAACCTCTGCGTTTGGCGCCACTGCCAATCCCTGGAACCCCGATCACGTTCCAGGAGGTAGCTCCGGTGGTAGTGCAGCTGCTGTGGCGGCGGGTGAATGTCTGGCTTCGATTGGCTCCGATACCGGCGGCTCGATCCGTCAACCCGCTTCTTTCTGCGGAGTCGTCGGCCTGAAGCCCACCTACGGACGCGTCAGTCGTTACGGATTGGTGGCGTTTGCCAGTTCCCTCGATCAGGTTGGGCCATTCACCTCAACAGTTGCCGATGCGGCTGAGTTGCTTCAGGTGATGGCTGGTGAAGATCCTCGCGATTCCACCTGTCTCAAGGCTCCTGTTCCTGATTACACGGCTGCCTTGAGCGCGCCGATCGATGGGCTGCGGGTGGGCCTGGTTCGGGAGTGTTTTGATCAAGACGGTTTGGATCCCCAGGTCAAGGCATCGGTCCTGGCGGCTGCTGATCAGTTGCAATCACTCGGGGCTGAACTCGTTGATGTCTCATGCCCTCGTTTCAACGACGGCATCGCCACCTACTACGTGATTGCCCCCTCCGAGGCCTCCGCCAATCTTGCTCGCTACGACGGGGTCAAGTACGGCTATCGAGCAGAGGATGCTGCTTCGCTGGCAGCAATGACGGCAAAAAGCCGTGCGGAGGCGTTCGGCAGTGAAGTGCAGCGCCGGATCCTGATCGGCACCTATGCCCTCTCTGCGGGCTATGTGGATGCTTATTACAAGAAGGCGCAGCAGGTGCGCACGTTGATTCGTCGCGACTTTGATGCGGCGTTCCAAGGGGTGGATGTGTTGCTCACCCCCACGGCACCCGGCACAGCCTTCCGCAACGGCTCCCATGCCGATGACCCGCTGGCGATGTACTTGTCCGATCTGCTGACCATTCCTGCCAATCTCGCGGGCTTGCCTGCCATCAGCGTTCCCTGCGGCTTCGACAACGGTGGTCTGCCCATCGGTGTTCAGCTGATCGGCAATGTGTTGGAAGAGCCTCGTCTGCTGCAGGTGGCGCATCAGTACGAACTGGCGGCTGCTGTGATGAAGTCGAGGCCTGAGGCGGCTTTCGTTCCTGCCTAATGCCTTGTTCTTTGTGCCTCACACTGCATCTGGTGTGAGGTATGAAGCGTGACCGCTGCATCTTGCGCGGCCGCCTAGGCTGGACCCATGGCTTTTGTTCCCCTTCACAACCACAGCGACTACAGCCTTCTCGATGGGGCATCGCAGTTGCCTCAGATGGTGGAGAGAGCGAAGGAGCTTGGAATGCCAGCCCTGGCTCTGACGGACCACGGAGTGATGTATGGCGCCGTGGAGTTGCTGAAGCTCTGCAAGGGTTCGGGAGTTAAGCCGATCATCGGCAATGAGATGTATGTCATCAATGGCTCGATTGATGACCCTCAACCCAAGAAAGAACGTCGCTACCACCTTGTGGTGCTGGCTAAAAATGCCGTCGGTTACCGCAATCTGGTCAAGCTCACCAGCATCAGTCATCTCCGGGGGATGCGAGGCCGCGGCATTTTTTCTCGAGCTTGCGTCGATAAACACCTCCTGCAGCAATACAGCGAGGGTTTAATCGTGGCCACCGCTTGTCTGGGCGGTGAGATCCCTCAAGCGATCATGCGGGAACGGCCCGATGTGGCCAGGGATGTGGCCCGTTGGTATCAGGAAGTTTTCGGTGATGATTTCTACCTGGAAATCCAGGACCATGGATCTCCCGAAGATCGCATCGTCAACGTTGAGATCGTCAAGATTGCGCGTGAGCTCGGCATCAAGGTGGTGGCTACCAACGATGCGCACTACCTCACTCGCAATGACGTTGAGGCCCATGATGCGCTCCTCTGCGTGCTAACGGGAAAGCTGATCAGCGATGAGAAGCGTCTTCGTTACACGGGCACGGAATATCTCAAAACTGAAGAGGAGATGGGCCGATTGTTCGCTGATCATCTCGAACCTGAGGTGGTGCAGGAGGCGATTGCCAACACCGTGGCTGTGGCTGAAAAAGTTGAGGACTACGACATCCTCGGCCGTTACCAGATGCCGCGCTTTCCGATCCCTGATGGCCACACACCAGTCACGTATCTGCGCGAGGTGACAGAGCAGGGCCTTCGCGATCGCCTTGGGCTCTCACCCAGCGACAGCATCGACGAGGGGTATGCCGAGCGCATGGCCTATGAGCTGAAGATCATGGAGCAGATGGGTTTCCCCACCTACTTCCTAGTGGTGTGGGACTACATCCGCTTCGCTCGCGAACAGAGCATCCCTGTGGGCCCTGGTCGCGGCTCTGCTGCCGGATCGTTGGTGGCCTATGCCCTGGGCATTACCAACATCGACCCGGTGAGCAACGGTTTGCTGTTTGAACGTTTTCTCAACCCAGAACGCAAGTCGATGCCTGATATCGACACCGACTTCTGTATCGAGCGTCGTGGTGAGGTGATCGACTACGTCACGCGTCGGTACGGCGAAGAAAAGGTGGCGCAGATCATCACCTTCAACCGGATGACGTCGAAGGCCGTGTTGAAAGACGTGGCCAGGGTGCTCGATATCCCCTACGGCGACGCCGATCGTTTGGCCAAACTGATTCCCGTGGTGCGGGGCAAACCGGCCAAACTCAAAGCCATGATCGGGGATGAATCCCCGAACCGCGATTTCAAAGAGCGATACGACAAAGACCCGATCGTGAAGCGGTGGGTGGATATGGCCATGCGCATTGAGGGCACCAACAAAACCTTCGGCGTCCATGCCGCGGGTGTGGTGATTGCAGCGGACCCTCTCGATGAACTGGTTCCGCTTCAGCGCAACAACGACGGACAGGTAATCACCCAGTACTTCATGGAAGACGTGGAGTCGATGGGTCTGCTGAAGATGGATTTTCTGGGGCTTAAGAACCTCACGATGATCGATAAGACCCTGGAGTTGGTTGAGCAGAGCAGTGGTGAGCGAATTGATCCGGATCAGCTACCACCGCAAGATGAGGGCACGTTTGATCTGCTGGCGCGAGGTGACCTGGAAGGCATCTTCCAGCTTGAATCCACCGGGATGCGCCAGATCGTCCGTGATCTGAAGCCCTCATCCCTGGAAGACATTTCGTCGATCCTTGCCCTCTATCGACCAGGCCCTCTTGATGCCGGGTTGATTCCCAAATTCATCAACCGCAAACATGGCCGCGAGGCCATTGACTTCGCTCACAGCACCCTGGAACCGATCCTGAGTGAGACCTACGGGATCATGGTCTATCAGGAACAGATCATGCGCATTGCGCAAGATCTGGCAGGTTATTCCCTTGGAGAAGCCGACCTGTTACGTCGTGCGATGGGCAAGAAGAAAGTGTCGGAGATGCAGAAGCATCGCGGCATTTTTGTGAAAGGCGCAACCGAACGCGGCGTCGATGAAAAGGTCGCCGATGAGTTGTTTGATCAGATGGTCCTCTTCGCTGAGTATTGCTTTAACAAGAGTCACTCCACTGCCTATGGAGCGGTGACCTATCAGACGGCTTATCTGAAGGCTCACTACCCCGTCGCCTACATGGCAGCACTGCTCACCGTGAATGCAGGCGCCAGCGACAAAGTGCAGCGCTACATCTCGAATTGCAATGCCATGGGCATCGAGGTGATGCCGCCTGATGTGAATGCCTCAGGAACCGATTTCACACCACTGGACAATCGCATTCTCTTTGGCCTGTCGGCGGTGCGAAATTTGGGTGATGGGGCCATCCGTGCTCTGATCCGCTCCCGTCAGTCCGATGGTGCCTTCCAGTCATTGGCGGATCTGTGTGACCGCGTGCCATCCAGTGTTCTCAACCGGCGCAGCCTGGAAGCGCTGATTCACTGTGGAGCTCTCGATGCACTCGAGCCACAGGCCAACCGCGCTCAGTTGATCGCTGACCTTGATCTGTTGCTCGACTGGGCGGGATCCAGAGCCCGTGACCGTGCCAGCGGTCAGGGCAACCTCTTTGATCTGATGGCGGCACCTGCCGACGACGCGTCAGATGCAGGAACTGATCTGAGTTTGGCCCCGAAGGCTGCACCGGTGAAGGACTATCACCCCAGTGAGAAACTCAAGCTGGAGAAAGATCTTGTTGGCTTCTACCTATCTGATCATCCGCTGAAGCAGCTCACGGCACCGGCCAGATTATTGGCCCCCATTGGCCTGGGCAGCCTGGAAGAGCAAGCCGATAAAGCCAAGGTGAGTGCCATTGCCATGGTGAGTGAGATGCGTCAGGTCACCACTCGCAAGGGTGACCGGATGGCGATCCTTCAGCTCGAGGATCTCACTGGATCCTGTGAGGCGGTGGTGTTCCCGAAGAGCTACGCACGTCTCGCCGATCATCTGATGGCTGAGGCACGTCTGTTGGTTTGGGCGGCGGTGGATCGTCGCGATGAACGTGTGCAGTTGATCGTGGATGATTGCCGAGCGATCGACGACCTCCGCCTGCTGTTGGTGGAGCTAGATCCAGATCAGGCCTGTGATGTGGCGGTTCAGCACAAGCTGAGGGAGTGTCTCCACGCGCATCGTCCGGATCAGGATGAGCTCGGTGTCAGGGTTCCTGTGGTGGCTGCTGTGCGTCGTGGCCCTGAGGTCAAATACGTTCGCCTGGGTCCACAGTTCTGCGTGAAGGATGTGGTTGCCGCGCGCAATCACCTCCTAGAGAGCTCGTTCAATGTGAGCTGCAGTGACCCGTTGTTGGATTAAACCCAGCCCCTTTCAGTTTTGTTTTTGCGCCTTAATGGAGCTGCGCAGACGCTGGATGTTCGGCTTGAGGTGCTCCAGACCCAACAACGACCCTGGCTGGGGCTCCCAACTGGCTGAGAGCACGCCGTAACTCAGGCCGATCAATCCGAGCAGAAAGAAGAATCCAGACGCCACCAGTGTGATGCCCGGTGGAATGTCGAGAATGCCTCGACTGACCAGCAGATAGCTGATCACAAAAACAGCCATCCCCAACACGGAGGGAACTCCGGTGGCGATGGCGACACGACGAGCCATGCGGTCAGCAACATCGCGTGGGATGGCTTGATTCCCGCTGGAACCTGAAGCCGAACGTCGCGGTTCGAAGGGAAGCGGATCGCGTCGTTCAGCCATGGATCGTGAAAACTGCCTGGTGCGGCTCAGCCGCGGATACCCAGTTTGGCGATCAGATTCGTGTAACGCTGCTCGCTCTTTCCACGCACGTAGCTGAGCAGGCGCTTACGACGACCAATCATTTTCAGCAGCCCCTGACGTGAGGAATAGTCGTGAATGTTCTGCTGAAGGTGGCTGCTGAGCTTCGAGATGCGCTCGCTCAACATCGCCACCTGAACCTCGGCCGATCCGGTGTCGGTGGCATGGGTTTGGTGTGTGTTGATCAGCTGCTGCTTTTCAGTGGTATCGAGCGACATGCGTGGCGTCTTGCCCAGACAGTGCAAACAACCAATTTACCTTCTCGAGGTCCCCTTCAGGCCGATTGGCTCAACCAACGCAAGCTGGCTCTTAACCAACCTTCAGCGTCGTTGGCTTCAGGAAGGTCAACACCGGAGGCCACTGCTCGCATGGCTCGCCGAATCTCCAGATCTTCGTAGCCGAGGGTTTCCAAGGTGAGGTGTAGTTCCTGAAGCGATTCCGGATGGATTGGCAAAGCTTGCAAATCGCTGCGGTCAACAAGAGAAAGGCTGGGCTCTTCGCTACGCGGCGCCCAAGCACTCAAGCGATCTCGCAGCTCTACGGCAATTCGTTCAGCAGTGCGCTTGCCGACGCCCTGTGCCTGCGTCAGGCGTTTGAGGTCCCCCTCAATGATGGCGCTCACCAAATCTGAGGCTGAGCAACTGTCGAGCAATGACAGGGCCACCTGCGGACCGACGCCATTGACACCGATCAAGGTTCTGAACAGGTCGCGATCCATCTGCAACGGAAATCCGTAGAGATGGGAACCGTCTTCTCGATGGACGTGATGAATCCAGAGTGTGCAGCTGTCTCCGCTCAAGGATGTTTGGTCCCGGCGGGTGAGCTGCACCTCATATCCGACGCCTGCGCAGGCGATCAGAAGACCGCTTCTGCCGCCTTGCTCCCAGGCTTGGATTCGCTCGCCTTGCAGCCAGCCGATCACGATGGCCTCCTGGCTGTGATGGGCGAAATCACGTGGGGTTCCGTTGCTAATGGGTATTGATCGATGCCCATGATGCCGTCAATCAGAGGCCAATGAAGCGCGCAAGCTCTGAAAAAGATTGAATTGTTTTCAGCTTTAGATCTGTTGCTCAGCGGCGATTGATTCCTCTTCAGCTGCGAGTTCTCGCAGGTAGCGACGATGCTGCGGTGATTCGTGACCTGATAGGCAATTTGAGGTTTTGCTTTCTGCAGATGAAAAAGTTCTACCCGGAGAATTGGAGGTGGTTTGGGTCATGCAATGTTCAAGGTATTTGATCTCGCGCGTCGATCCCAAAGGGTGTCTTGCGTCAGGCAATTATTCCATAAATGGAATGCTGGCGCGATCTTTCGTTGCCAAATGCTGTTTTTTTGGGGTTAATCACATCTTGTGGTGTCCACAGATGACAGTCAGCACAACGGGTCTGTGGGTTGTTTCAATGTTGGTGTCACGTCGTCATGGTCATGGGCGACGTGACTGTGTTGTTGGTCTGAGGATGGCGCTTCGGTCTTGTTGCGATCAGCCTGCCAGTGAGGCTGGTGCAGCAGCTTTCTCGCGCAATTCGGCATCAATCACCAGTAGTGCCGCCGGTTGATTGTCGGCGAATTTCACGCGTCCCAGCAGGTACGCCGCCTCGTGCTCGGACAGTCGCTGACCTTCAACAATGGGGTCAAGAAAAACAGTCGTTCTCATGTCGTTGTTTTGCTCGGCACTTTTGTAGAGCTGAAGAACGGATGAGGTGACGTCGGCTTCCATACGAAAAACGTCTGCAATCACGGCCTCGGTATTGCTCCACTGCTGGCAAGGGGGTTCGATGGTGTCTAAAACCACGGCTTGACCTCTAGAAATGAGGTAATCGGCGAATTGCGCTGCGTGCTGTTGTTCCTGATTTCCCTCGTCGCGCAAGTAGTTGGCAAACCCCACGAGTTCGCGCTCGGCGAACCAAATGGCTGTGGCGAAATAGGCCGCTGCAGATTGGCGCTCCATGTTGAGATGCGCCTGCATGTGCTCCAGCAATTCGGGCGACATCGGTTCGGCCATGGCCCGACCGGAAGGGCCTGTAGCCACGCCGTTGGATGTCTGAACGGATGGGGTATAGGTCATGTTTTTCCTCGGGTGTCTGATCTGTGTTTCTGAATCAATTATGCCTGAAAGATTGACTTAACGCTAGAAATTGATCAAGCAAGAGTTGTTTTTGAGAATCATCTTCAAGTGTATTTGTTGTTGTTTGCGGGCTTAATTGTAGTGCTTATTTTTCTTGATCTTCATTCTCAAAAAGGCCGAGCCCTGACTTGGCGTCTCGCTGCGTTCTCGCCGGTGATGGCTTCGCTGGTTTGTGCTTCATGCTGCAGCCCTGGAGGCGAGGGCGGAGCGAAGTCCGCCTGGGGAGTGCCACAGTTTTGACATTGCTGCAACATGGCAGTGATCTCGCTTCTTGCTCTCTCTCGCCATGCTTTCAGGGTTCAGCCGTTGGCGGAACGTGCTTCTGTCGTCGCTGCTTGTGGGACTGATGTTGGTGGGTTTGTCTGCATGCTCCATCAGTGATCGACCGTCGCGGGGTGTGCTTCTAAGCGCCCTCGAGCAACAGATCCAGTTCACCCAAAACGCCATTGCCCAGTCGCTCGATCTTCAGGCCTCTGGTCTCCCTGAAGTGAGTCGGGTCCGGATTGAGGAACAGGAAAGTCTTCGCATCGGCGATCAGAAAGGCGTGCATCTCATCGGGCGTTTTGATTGGCGTCTTCCAGGCGATGCCGTGAAGGTGGACAGTCCTTTCGAGCTGTTCTTGGAACGGGGAGATCGCGGCGAAAGCTGGAGATTGGCTCTCCCCAGCGGTTCCGATGACGGCAGTTCTCAGACGTGGATCACCTATCCGCTGGCGATGGATCCTTCTTGACAGGCTGTCTGGCGCTGAGGCTGATCAGCGTGGCTCCCAGCACGCAGAGCGATCCCACCACAACGGTGCCAGTAATCGGCTCTGCGAAAAACATCACTCCCCAGAGGGTGGCAAACACCACCTGCACGTAGTTGATTGAGGTGGCGCGTGCCGCTGGTAAGGCAGCGAGCCCTTGGGTCAGCCAAACCTGGCCGAGCTGCGTGAATAAACCAACGCCCAGCAGCCACATCCAGTCGCTGCTAGTGGGGACGACGACGGTGTTAATCAATAAAGGCAGTGTCGCCGGTACCGACACCAGTGGGAAATAAAACACGATCACCAGCGGATGCTCCTTTACGGAGAGCTGGCGCACGCTCACATAGGCCAGAGCGGTCATCAGGGCTCCGCCCAGGCCAATCAGTGCCGCCATCGTGGGTAGACCATCCACACTCTGACCAATCCATTCCGGTTGCACGACCAGCAGCACCCCGACCAGGCCGAGAAGAATCGCCAGGCTGATCCGTTTGCGGATCGGCTCACCCAGTAATGCCCACGCGCACAGTGCTGTGAATGTTGGGTAGGTGTATTGCAGGAGAGTCGCTGCCGCCAATGGCAGACCTGCAAGTGCTTGGAAAAACAGCAGCAGTGCAACGGTGCCCAGCACCCCTCGCACAATCAGCAGTCTTTTTTGACGTCCCCAGGGTGAGACCTGCAATCGCGCCAACATCGCCAAGGTGATCACGATGCTGATCACGGAGCGGATCATCACGATCTGCGCCACTGGTAAGCGGCCGCCCAGGTGCTTCACGCAGACGGTCATCAAACTGAAGGCGAGAGCTGCCCCAATTAGGGAAAGCCCGGCGCTCCACTCCTTTATCGACTGGGACCCTCGGATGGTCGCCAGCAGGCCTTGCATCGCTTGGTCCGTGCGCATCCGCTCAACGATGCCATCCACTGGTTCTGGCCTGAACCACCGGTGTCTCCCACAATGGGTCGATGGCTATGCCCCGCCTACATCCCCGCACCATCGAAGCCGTTAAAGAGCGCGCCGACATCGTGGATGTGGTGGGCGAGCACGTGGTGCTCAAGAAAAAAGGGCGGGAGTTTGTCGGCATCTGTCCATTCCACGACGACAGCAAGCCGTCGATGACCGTGTCGCCGGCGAAGCAGTTCTATTACTGCTTCTCTTGCGGAGCAGGAGGAAACTCCATCAAGTTTTTGATGGAGTTTCAGCGCCAGAGCTTCAGCGATGTGGTGCTGGACCTGGCCCGCCGCTATCAGCTGCCGGTCGAGACGGTTGATGGGCCGCAGCAGGAGCGGCTGAAACAGCAGCTGTCACGACGCGACAAGCTTCACCGCGCTCTGACGCTTGCAGCGGGATGGTTTCGTTCGCAGCTCAAAACGTCAGCTGGTGCAGATGCGCTGCGCTATTTGCGCGAAGCACGCGGCTTGAACGAAGCCACGCTTGAACAGTTCGAACTTGGCTATGCACCAGATCAATGGGACGGTTTGCTGAAGCACTTGCAGCAGGTGGAGGGACTCGCTCCTGAACTTCTGGAAGCAGCGGGTCTGGTGGTTCCGCGCAAAGGCGGCAACGGTTTTTATGACCGTTTCCGTCATCGCGTGATGGTGCCCATCCGCGACCGTCAGGGCCGTGTGATCGGCTTCGGAGGTCGCTGCCTGGATGGGAGCGAACCGAAATATCTCAACTCCCCCGAAACGGAGGTGTTCGAGAAAGGCAAGCATCTGTTTGGACTCGATCGGGCGTCATCAGCCATTCGCAAAGACGACCGGGCTGTGGTGGTCGAGGGCTATTTCGATGTGATTGCCCTGCATGCAGCCGGGGTCACTAACGCCGTTGCCTCTCTGGGAACGGCATTGAGTGGGCAGCAGATTACGCAGCTCTGCCGATGCAGTGACGGCAAGCGCATCGTGCTCAATTTCGATGCCGACGGCGCTGGTGTTCGGGCTGCCAACCGTGCCATCGGAGAAGTGGAGCAGTTGGCTCTTCAAGGGCAGCTGGAGTTGCGGGTGTTGCACTTGCCATCTGGCAAGGATCCGGATGAATTTCTCAAGGACCATGGCGCCGGTGATTACCGCGCCTTGCTCGGCCAGGCACCGCTCTGGCTGGACTGGCAGATCGAGCAGGTTCTCGAGGGAAGAGATCTCACGAAGGCTGACCAGTTCCAGCGCTCGGTGTCTGCACTGGTCGAGCTGCTCGGCAAGTTGCCTCAGTCAGCCATTCGCACCCACTACATCCAGCAGGTAGCGGAGCGCCTCAGTGGTGGGCAAGGACGCCTAGCGCTGCAACTGGAGGAGGATCTGCGCCAACAGGTGCAGGGGCAGCGTTGGCATGGACGTTCCGCCCGGCATGAAAAAGCCGGTGAGGCTAGTCAACGTGAGCGTTGTGAGGCTGAGATCTTGCGGCTTTATCTCCACTGTCCATCGCACCGCGGCGCGATTCGTCAGGAACTGAGGCGACGGGAGTTGGAGGATTTCGCTTTGCAACACCACAGGCTGCTTTGGTCTGAAATCACGGATCTCGAAGAGGGAAATCTCGGCAGTGTGCGCCTGGAGTCGATCAGTCGAGGGCAGGATCTTGGCAACGAACTGGCGGATCTCGATCTGCCGCGCCTGCTCACGGATCAGTTGCTTCTCGAGAACAGTGATCTCGTTAGTCGGTTAACGCCCCTTCTGGAGCCCGGTGAGCTGCAGCGTGTCGCCCTGTCACGACCGATGGAGCAGCTACGCGGAACTGCCGCCATGCTCGAGCGGCAGAAGAGTCACAAACGCTGCCGGCATCTGCTTGAAGCGTGGACCGGTCAACGGCTGGAAACACTCGAGCGCTGCATTGCGGTGCTGATCGATCAGGAAAGGGATCAGAAGCCCACCGAGGGGATGGACATGGAGCAACGCATCCAGGGCATGTTTGAAGATCTCAATGCCGAGGCACTGCGTTTCCAGGAGCTCTATTACAGCGAGCGTCGCCACATCCAGCATCTCGATCAGCAGCGGTGTGCCGGCTACACCCCGGACCCTCAACCTCCGCTTGGTTCCGATGCGGCTGCAGAACCGGCTCCATCGGTCAACGGCTGATTCAGCTGTCCGCGTACGAGCTTGGCCAGCAGTGGCATCGCATCCATCGGCCATAGACCCTTGGTCGTCAGATCTTCCAGTTCGGAAGCACGTTGCAACACCATCCGGAAGGTCTCATGGTGATGGGTTTCCTCCAGGGTTGAGACATAAACACGGGCTCGTGCTTCGTTGTTCGGATGTGCATCCTGGGAGAGTCCCAATCCCCGCCTGAAGAGATCAGCATCAAACCGACCAAGCGCTGCCGTCATGCCGAGGGCATCGGCAACGAGTTCGTCGTAGAGATTGATCCGCATCTCTCCCACCAGCCGACGGCAGGCGATGTGGGTCAGCTCATGTTCCAGACGCCAAGTTTGAGAGAGCTGGAGCCATCGCTCTGCAGAAGGTTGATCGGGGATCGTTTCTGCTGGCAGTGAGGAATAGGGAGCTCGATGCAAGAGCAGGATCTGACATCGGGTCCTTCGGTCTACCTCTTTGATCAGTCCCCAGTGGATCAAACCGGAGATGGCCTGGGCATGCACGGTTGGTTGCACCGCCACCGCTTCGCAGCGATTGGCCAGACAGCGAACGGCGAGCACGAAATCTCTGTGATCGCTGAATGTGAGCACCGGTACGGCACCTGTGGGGTGGGGAGCCAGGCTGATCGAGGGTCCTGAAGCGTCATGCAGGCTTGGCGCTTGGGCCAGGTCATCGGGCTGAGCTGGTTCACCCCGCATCACCAGCCGTTGATAGGCCTCCCCGCTGCGCACGTCATGGCCCGGGGTGAGCAGCAGCTGGGGCAGCAGCAGGCGAAGCGTGTCCCACTGTCGTTCGCCATGGGTGCACTGCAGCCATTGCTCCCACCAGTGTTCTCTGGCATCTGCGCAGACTGGAAGCGTGGGCCAGGCGGCATTGGCTTCCTTGAAGGGTCGGCAGTAGTCCGCCAGGGTCTGCATGGCTTGCTTGTCCGCTTTGCAACGGGTCTAGCCATCTCTTGTTGTGGATACCTGTTTGTTCTGAATACCCGTTGGGTCTGCAGTTAGCGGCCCATCCATCCGCCATCCACCACCAGCGTTTCCCCGTGCACGTAGCGCGAAGCGTCACTCGCCAGGAACACCACCGGTCCTTTGAGGTCATCGGGTGACCCGAAGCGCCCTGCCGGGACACGCTCCAGGATCTGCCTGTGTCGTGTGGGATCCGTTCGGAGCACATCGGTCATGTCCGTTTCGATGTATCCCGGTGCGATCGCATTCACCTTCACGCCCCGGCCTGCCCATTCATTGGCGAGTGAGCGCGTGAGATTGGCCAGACCGGCTTTGCTGGCGGCATAGCTGGCCACGTACAGCCCACCCTGATGGCTCAGCACCGAGGCGGTCGAGATGATGCTGCCCCGACCCCGTTTCAGCATCGAGGCGCCGATGCATCGGCTCACTCGGAAGCAGGCACTGAGGTTCACTTCCAGAACGTGATCCCACAAATCGTCTCCGTGCTGTTCTGCCAGTGCCCGGTGAACGACTCCCGCATTGTTCACGAGGACATCAATGTTGGGATGCTCCGCCAACAGGGTGTTCAGCATTGAGTCAACGGCGCTGCGGTTTCCCAGATCACAGCGATAGCCCCAGAAACGGCGTCCGAGGCGGCGCACGCTGGCTCCCACCTCTCCTCCGTCGATGTCCATCGACGCGCTGACACCAATGATGTCGGCGCCCGCTTCAGCCAGGGCCTCGGCCATGGCCAGGCCGATTCCGCGGCGACACCCCGTGATGAGTGCTACCCGGTTATCCAGCCGGAACATCGAATCCTGCATCGGTGTGTTGGGTCCTTGAGGTGTCGGGTGCTTGATCACATTGTTGAGCGTCTAGGTGCTGGGCATTGGAACGGCACGGGGGCATGATCAGGTCGCTCGTCCGGCGATGCCGATGTCCGAATTCTTTGAAGCGATTTGGAATGATGAGGGCATCGGTGATGGCGGTGACCTTCAGGAAGCCCTGCAGGCTTTTGTGGCCGTTAAGCCTGAAGACAACGACTGGATTGCTGCCTGTGCCCACCAGGAGGTCCCACCTCGGATCGAACGGTTTGCCTCCTTTGATGCATACCTCGACAACGAGGATGCCCTTGAGGTGATTCCCGTCACACCGCAGATGATTGTGGTGGCCATCGAACAACTGCCGGTCTGATGTCTGACTCTTCCGTTGATTTCGCTGCCTGTGAACCGGTCAATGACCTCTGGCCATCATTGGTTGAAACGCTCGGGCTTGAACGTTCCCAACGCGCTGTGCGTCAAGCGCTGGATCTCCAGGCCATGAGTGGCAGCGCGGCAACTGTGCCTGTGCTTTTCTGCGAAACCTGTGGCCTCGCTTTGGCCAGCACCGATCTTCTGCGCGAGCAGACCGGGCTGAATAGCCATGGTGATCGTTTTGTTCTGCTGTTTTCGAGCCGATCAGCAACCGTGCAGCTGGTTTGTCCCACTTAGATCGCTCTTGCGAATACGAACGGCTACACGGATCTTCGACAAGATGAGGTTTTTCTGCCGGTTGTCCTTCCATGACAGGTGAACCAAGCGATCCCAAGGGGTTCAATCCACTCGCGATGGTCGAGATGTGGGAAGACATGCATGCCTTGGTTGCGACCTGGGAGTCAAAGCACAGCGCTAACCCTGCTGTCGCAGCGGCAGCCTTTGAGGAATTCGCAGCGGCGTTAGTTCAACGACCGAAACCGTTTTAGAAGGCCTTAGGCCTGGCGCTTTGACCATGGCTGTTTAGGAATGTGGTCGTCGCCTTTGCCGAGGTGATCTGGTTACGGTTTGCCCTGCTACCAGCCGCCCCATGAGTGATTACACCGTTGCCATTTGGGCGACCATCGCACTGATGGTGGTCTTCACGGTTCCTGTGGTTTGGCAGTTTCTCCAACCCAATGACGACGACTTCGGTGATCTCACCAAGCGTCCGAAATGATCCTTGGTTGATGTCAGTTAGTCGAGCTGCACGCCGACCTGCATCGACAAGCTGTTGTTGATCTTCGGTGTTTGCAGCTCGTTGTAGATCAGTTGGCCGTTCAGTGATGTGAACAGGCGTTCGTTGCCCATGGGGAAAATTTTGAGGGCCACTGAGAAGACGTTGTTGGTTTTGATGCCATCGCTGTAGGCGCCTGTGTAGCTGTTGGTCAGATTCAGGCTCATCACGGAGTTGGGCTTCCACTGCAGTTCGGCTCGTGCCGTGGATGCAGCAAAAGCCTGTCCGCAGACCGGGTCTGCTGCACAGCCGTCGCCCCCCCATATTTTCTGGACCGACGGACCCAACGACACCCTGACGCGTGTGGTGTCGTTCTTCACGAGGTCATAGCCCAGGCCAATGGACCCCACAAAGTTGTCGGTGCCGATTGTGTTCAGCATGTCGTAATTGAAGGTGCTGCCGGCATAAGCACTCAGCCTGTTGCCCAGGGCTCGCGTGTAGCGAAGATCAGCATCACCTTCGTTGGTGTCGGTGCTGGCCTCGCTTTCGCCTTTATCGCGCGACACTTCGTATTCAACGCGACCCTGAAACTCCAGCTCATCAGCCCCCTTGGTGTAACTCACCTTCAGCTGACCGGTCGCACCGCTGTCGAAATCGTTGTCGGTGTTGGAGCCTGATAGGCCACCAGACAAGCTCAGTTTCCAGTGTTTGGGTTTGGGCGCAGGCACCAGTGCCGTTCTCGGGATGCTGAGACGCCCCAGCACTGGATGCTCCAGAACGATTGTTTTGTCTGTGGTGTCGGCTGGGATGAGTTCGCCTTTCAGCTTGTCGCCATTGCGCAATTCGAGTGTGACGGTTTCCGCCTGGGCTGCTGCACCTAGGCAGATCAGGCCTGCAGTGATCATTGCGCTTCTCTTCAACACTCGTTTCACTTCCACGACGCGCAGATTTTTTCACAACGTGTCAAAGCGTCTTGTTATGCCTGCACAACTGGAACGTCGCTTAGGCGCGTCGTGGCAGCTTTGCCCAAGCGTTCCCGCCGCATGCCCCAGACAGGATGCAGTCCGCAGGCCGCCCATTGCACCGTGCCGCTGCCATAGCGGCGGTTGAGGCCATCGATGGTGCTCATCAGTGTTGTCCGCCGTTGTTGCTCGTGTTCGCTGCAGGGCACGAGCAGGTGGTGCTGCAGGTGGTCGGTGCTCTGCAAGTGCTGCATCAAGACACCGGCTTTCGCCAACTGGCGATGAGGCTGGAAGATCCGTTCCACTAGCGGCAGCGCAGCATTCAGCAGCGTTTGGGTGTCATTGCTGGGCAGGTCTAGTTGGACGCTGGCGCTGCGGCTGTAGAAGGCGGGGACAAAGGGACTGGTGCGGGTGTAGATGCTCAGTGATGCAGCGCGCTGCTGTTGCTTGCGGAGTTTTTCTGCAGCGCGCACGACATAGGTGGCCACGGCTTCACGCAACTCTGTGATTGAGCTGATGGGTTGGCTGAAACTGCGGCTGACGCAGGTTTCCTGTTTTGGGGAGGGGGCCAGATCGAGCGGTAGGCAGGCATGGCCCTGCAGCTCTCGTTGCAGCCGAAGCCCAACAACACCCGCTTTCGCGCGAAGCGGACCGCTGGCCATGTCGCGCAGCTCCCGGGCATTGCGGATGCCGCGGACCCGGCACCAGTAGGCGAGTTTGCGACCGACCCCCCACACGTCTTCAATGTCGATCGTCTCCAGCCAGCGGTCTGCTTCGTCGCAATGCCCCAGATCAAAGAGACCGGCGTGGGCGGGATTCACCTTGGCCAAACGGTTTGCCAGTTTTGCCTGCCCTTTGCTCGCTCCCAGGCCGATGGCAATCGGCAGCCCCAAGTTGCGTCGGGCTAGGGCACGCACGTGTCGTCCCCAGGGCAGTAGATCGATCGTTGCCGGTCGACTGATCTGGGCAAAGGCTTCATCGATGGAATACACCTCAAGGTCTTCCACCTGGCTCTCCAGCAGACTCATCAAGCGCTGGCTCATGTCGGCGTAGAGGGCGTAGTTGGAGCTGCGCACCACGACGTCTTGTCGCTCCAGATCGCTCTTCACCTTGAAATAAGGCGTTCCCATCTTGATGCCGAGAGCCCGGGCTTCGGCACTGCGGGCCACGATGCAGCCGTCGTTGTTGGAGAGCACCACCACCGGTCGGCCGAGCAGCGCCGGATCAAGGCTTTGCTCGCAGGAGGCATAGAAATTGTTGGCATCGATCAGGGCCGTCACCCGGGCCATGGCATTCAGAGCGGGTGGATCACATGCACCGCCACGCCCCAAACCTGCACGTCACCACAGGACTGCAATTCAAGGGGGGGGTAGTCGGGATTGGCCGCTTCCAGTCGCAGGCGACCGTGATGACGCACCAGTCGCTTCAGGGTGAAACCGCCATCAAGAACAGCCACCACCACGCGACCTGGTCGTGGGTCGAGGCTGCGATCTACCACCAGGAGATCGCCGTCATGAATGCCGGCACCGGTCATGGAATCACCACTGACCCGAAGAAAGAAGGTGCTGGCGGGGTGGCGGATCAGTTGATCGTTGAGGTCGATCCCTACATCCACATAGTCCTCAGCTGGAGACGGGAAACCAGCGGCGATCCGTTCACTCGCCAGCGGCAGCTGCATGGGCGCTCGCTGCACTCGCAGGGGCTGCGGTGGATGCAGGTAAGAGCGATCGATCGCCATGGCAGCAGACCCCGCTGATCAAACACCTCAAATAGTACAGATGTTCTGTTTATGGGTGGGTCGAGTGTGTGGCTTGGAGGATGCAGGTGGTTAATCCGGCAGCGATGGCGGACTGGACCTCGCTGTCGAAATGCACGCCATCAAGAGGAGAGGGGGCCGCGACGCGCTGCACATCGAAGCTGGCCACTTGTAGCTCCTGAGCGAGGCTCAAATAGCGCGCTGCGACAGCCTTCGATTTCGTGTCAGCCCCAGCAAACCCCCAGCTCAGCGATTGCGGCGTGATCCTCACCAAAGGCGGTGTCATCAGCACAATGTTGGGTGCGCGTTCGGGGCGATCACGCGGCCCGCAATGCACCGCCTGGCGGATGTCGTGAATGAGGATGCTGGCGCCGGCAGCGATCTGTTCCGCTGCCAGGTTGAGGTAGTCCTTGCAGTCGTTGCAGCCCAGCGCCAGCACCACGACATCGATCGGTTTGTGGGTGTGCAGAGCGGTCTTCAAGTGGGATCGTCCACTGCAGCTGTAGTCCGCGCCATAGCTGACGGCACCGATGGGGTCATCCAGCAGCCAGGTGCGGGAATTCAAGCCGTCTTCCACCGTGCGCCAGAGGGGCCCTGTTGATGCCTCATTCAGGCAGTGTTCCAGTTGATTCGGCCAGCGCGTTGCATAGGGCAGTCGACCGCTGCCATCAGGGTTGAACCCCCAGGTGTTGGAGTCGCCGAAGCAGAGCACCGTCTTCGGCTCTTGATGCGCTGGAGGCATGGCTGGGATGTCGGTGGCGCACTCTTAGTTCAGCGATGAATCAAGGCTGCTGCCATTCAGGCCGGGATCGGGGGAGGATGCGGCGAATGATGTTGTCTTGATGGCGGACGCTCCGTACCTCGTGGCTTTGGCGCTGATGGAGCAGGAGGGGCGTCGCGCTCTTCCGCTGACCGGTCGCTCTCTCCCTGCCGAGGCTGTTGCAGCAGAGCCGACGACCATCGCCCATGCGCTGGCTCTGGAACTGTTGCTGCGCCTCTGGCAACGCAGTGACGAGGGTGCGTTGCAGCGGGCCTGTGGTGTGGAAAGTCTGTTGCTGGTGGAGTTGCCGATGGACGCGCTGCCTGAAGCCCTTCCCACCCTCAAGGCCGCTTGGTTGAACAGCGGTGACGTCGAGGCCTTTCAGTGCGGCCTTCGGGCGATCTGCGGTCGCGCCTGGACGTTGAGCATCGCCAAATTTGAGCCCGTCACCCTGACGCCTTGGCCTGCTTGATCGAGAACAATCCTCTGCAGTTCGACCTGGCAATGGTCCAAGCGTGGCTTGCTGAACGGGTCTGACGTTGCGATGCCTGACCATGGGGGTCAAGCTCATTGTTCAAGCCATGGGTGATCCCCACTTTGTGACCCCGGAACAGATCATGGGTGCTGCGCAACAGAGTGCGCAGGGGCATCGCAAGGGAACCACGTCGGCCTTTTTCTTGAATGCCGAATGGGCGCTGCGCCGTCAGTTGATCACAGACCACGACCAACGACAGGCGGCTGCTTGTGAGCGGATGCTGCGATTGCAGATGGTGGACATCGTTCGTTCCAATGGCGTCGGTGATCTGTTCGATTGGCGCGATGAAGACATCGCCAGCATCTGCCGTGAAGAGATGACGGCACGGAGCGAGGAGGTTGTGCGTGCCTTCGATGACGACAACCGTGCAGCGTTGGCAGCGGGTGAGGTGTGTGGATTCACCGGCGAGGATCTGTTGCCGGGATCACAGGATTTCGGTGCATCCCCTGCAGAAACCGCGGATCACACCCATCGCAACGATCCACTGCTGCAACAACATCTCGAGCGTCAGCGCGGGGTGCGAAAGGGAACATTTGGTGCGTTCTGCACCAACTACCGGCTGGCTCGTCAGCAAGACGATCCAAGCCATTCAGCAGCTGCAGACATGATGCGCGAGCTGATGCCGCATGTGCGCCAGCTGGGCTATTTCCAGTGGTGGCGTTGTTGTGATGATTGGGCTGAAGCCTTGATTGCAGAACCCTGACCTCAGCAGTCGCTTGCGCCGGTGATACGCACGTCTCTGCAGGATCGCCTGGGCCTGATGTAGCTGCTCCAGCAGCGGAATCTGATTCGAGCACCAGGCAGGGCTTTGGTCCTGCCTGGAACGGTTCACTTGCACGTTGACTTGCTATCTGGCCTGGACAGACCTTTGTGGGCCTGAACACTTGCAGCGTTGTTGGTCACGGTTGCTGTCGGTTTCTCCTTTGACTGGATGTCGATGCAACGCGGAGATGTCTCGCGGCGAGGAGAAGTCAGGAAGCGACGAGAGCAAAGGGCTAAAGCCTGAGACCATCCGGTGGTGGGACGACAGGGTTGAGCAGTTGATCGCAGAACAGCGGGGAAGTGATGCCTTGGCTCTTGCAGATGAATTCATCATTCCGAGGCATAGAAGAAAGCCTGGAGGTTGAGGGCATCACCAGTGCTTTCTGTGAGCTGGAAGCCTAGGCATTGAGAGTGAGGTTCTGATCAGTCCTCGTTCGAATAGATCTCGTCATCGATATCGCTCAGTCTCCTTCCGTTGTAGGTGAAGTAAGCGGAACCTCTCAGAGCTCGATCCAACCCAGTAAGCCTCTTGGCAAGACGCGACATTGAATAGATCTCCCCTTCAAACTCAACCCTGCGAGGATCGCTAACAATGCAGGTTTGTTCGCCTTCGGTGAAAACGAGCGTTGAGCCAAGTGGGACTCCAACCTCGAGAAAATTTAGAGGTGGCTTGCGTGCTTTTTTAAAGCGCTCAACAGACGCTAGCGCTTCAGTATCAACCTGCTCAGCTTCGTGTTGCATCGCTGGAGTGACGTCTTCAAGCGCCATCAGCTCAAGTAGCGCTATGGCTTGTGCCGGTTCAATTTCAAAAAACTCGCGCTTGGGGTTAACGCGGTAAGGGCCGAAGGCTTGATGGAAAGCACGCTCGACTTTCCCTTCGTCACTAACTCTCGCGGCATAGGCGCACTCGAAAGGCAGTGGCACACCCGTTGAATAAAGCTCGCTTAGCCGAACCTCCATTCCCCTGGAGGTCCGGCCAATCTTCACCAGCTTGGGCATAGCTGGATTGGTGAGGACGTAAACGATGCCTTCTGCCATCCACCGATTGTGCACAAATCCAACCTTGAGGAAAGGGTTTCAAAAAGGCGGAAGTACCGCGCGCCCCAGATCCATAACGCCACCGGCTTCCGATGCGTTGATCTCAGGCGGGCCTGAACGCGCAGAGTGGCCAACAGCTGTATCGCAGGGCTGACAAAGGAGGTTATGAACAGTTTCTGGGACAGTCACGCCCGGTGATAAGGACTTCCCTGCAGGATTGCCTGGGCCCGATACAGCTGCTCCAACAACAGCAGTCGGGCCAGTTCATGCGGAAACGTCATCGGCGAGAGGCTCAGTTGCCAACGTGCCGATGCTTTGAGTTCATCGGTCAGTCCGTCGGCGCCACCGATCACGAAAGCCAGCCGCTCTGAACCGAGGTCTTGCAGGCGCTGAGCGAAGTCCATGGATGTCAGGGTTTTCCCCTGTTCCATCAGCAGTACAGGCTGCTCATCCGGGCGCAGGGCCTGGCGAATCGCGTCGGCTTCCTTCAGTGGGGTGCTGTCGCGGAGTTCGGTCACGCTCAAGCCAGGGAGGCGTTTGAGATACAGCTCAATGCCTTCCTGCACCCAGCGTTTGCGCACTTTGCCGACCGCGATGATCCTGCATCGTGAGATGTTCATGAACGCGCCACGGCAGCGGCTTTCGACAAATCAAAAGGGCTCACTCGGTGTCGTCGTCTTCGAGAAGAAGCTGACTGAAGGCCACATAGAGGCCGTCTTCCTCGCTGCCGGCCACCACATTGGGTCTCTTTGGGCGCGTGTTTTTGCCTTTCCCAGTCGTTTTTGCTGGTGGTGAGGGCAGCTGTGAGCCTGAGGCCTCGACGGCTGCTCTGGATTGGGATGTTTGGCGCTGGCGACGATCGTTCTCTTTCTGCTGTTCAGCAGAACGCAACCGGCTCATCAGATGTTCTGGAACGGTTCCGTCCTGGCTGACATTCATCAGCTCGTGGAACAGGGCCTCAGGGTTCTGCTCGGTCTCGACTTTGTGTTTGGGTCGATTGGTTTGTGCGGCGGATTGGGTTTGAGCTTCCGGATTGGGGAGGCTTTTGGGGAGCTGACGACCCAGCTCTTTGAGCCGCTCGAGGCTGCGGGGATCGAAGCTCATCAGCAGCCAAGGGTGTCGCGGGTGTCACGACCGGTGATCGGATTGGTGCCTTCTGCAGCAGCGCACAGGGTTTTCAAGGCATCACCACGGAATGGCACGTTGGTGAAGTCAGCTCCGGTGATCGTCACGTTGTTGAAACGGGTATTGAACGCAAACGCGTCTTCCAACACAGCGTCCGTGAGATTGGTGCCATCGAGCACAGCTGAATCAAGGGTGGCGTCGCGGAGATTGGTGCCGGTGAGATTGGCATCCTGCAATTTGGCGCCGTAAAGGCTTGCCCCCTGAAGGTCGCTGCCGGAAAGGTCCGCCTCACGAAGGTTGGTGAGGTTGAAGGTGACGCCCTGCATCTCGCGATTGGAGAAGTCGGCACCGATCAACACTTGTTTGGCGTAATCCATCGCTGCCTGAACAGGCGCCATCGCCATGCCGAACACCAGCATCAGGGCAAGCAATGGGGCCAGCAGGTGTCGTCTCATCACCAGGCAAAACGTTTGGGCAACCCTAGGGCTCCTCACTGCCGAAAAAGCTGAGGACCACTTTTTGGCTGCCTGGGCAGTGGATGTGCTGATGGCAATGGGTATGAAGCACTTATCGCTAGATGGTTCGCCAACGCTTTCTCCCACTCAAGGGCTGTTTCAAGAGGGGAATGCTTCGTTCAGCGCTTGCATTGGAGTGCCCTTGTGGATGTGCATGAAAACCCTGGTGGATGGGCAGAACAGCAGGCACGGGAGTTGTTGGCTTGCAATGGTTGGCGCTGTTGCGCTGAGCGATGGCGATGTCGCTACGGCGAGATCGATCTGTTGATGATCAAGACAGCCCCCACTGGCCTGCGACTGCTTGCGGTGGAAGTGAAGGCCCGTCAGCGACGGGGGGTTGATGCATGGGGCGTCAAGGCGTTCAACCGGAAGAAGCGGCAGCGGCTGAAACGGGCTTTGGTTTGTTGGCAAGAGCAGCACCCCTGGAGCTGGGATGTGGGCCTCGAGGTGGTGTTGGCTTTGGTGCCACTGCCGCCGAGTTCCCGCAAGGTGCGATGGATTCGTGTGATGGATCTGAACAATGGGCCGCGAGCGTGATCATGGGTCAGATCGATCAAGTGCTGATACCCGCTTGAGCGGAAAATGATCGGCACTTTGAACGGGAACTGTTTGCCTTAGAATTTCACTGATATCGGGGGCTCTTGCCTTCGCTCTGGTTCACCTTTAAGCCGTTCAATGGAATTTGACATCGTCATCCTTGACGACCATGTTTCTTCTTATCCAAAAATCGAATGGAAGAAATGGAAAGATCGGTTGTCAGAAAAGATGATCAGCGAAGGTGACCATTGGTCGAGAACAATCCTGATGGGGAATGATATCTGGGATTGTTTGGATCAACACAGCATTCAGTCTCAACACCTGGTGGCATGGAAACCTGTCAAGGAAACGCTTTACCGGGTGAGCCTCCCAGGGCATCCTCACCCTTGTGATCAAGGAGCCTGACTTGAGTCGATGTGAATTCTCATCGAGCTGCAGGTGTAAAAGCTCAAATTTTTCTGACGAATTGAACAATCCTTTTTAAATCTTTTTGAGGGTTGTGGATGACAGCATCGGCGCGTTCTTTGAGTGGCGTAATGAAGCGTTGTTCTCCAGCAATCATGTGGCTAAATGTTTGATGCAAAACCGATCGCAGTGATCGGCCTCGCTCCCGTGTGTCACGTCGTAGTCGTCTGAGAATTCTCAAAACCAGAGGCGTTTCTACATAAACCAGCAGATCTGGAGACATCTGTCCCAAGAGCAGCTGGGGGCCAAAGGCACCTTCCAGGATCACCACATCCCAGCCTGGCGTCAGGGCAGACCAGCTGACGTCCTTGCTGGTCATGTCGTAGCGACGACGTTGACGCAGGTTTCCTTGTTGGAGCTGCTCGAGCTCACGGAGAAGGGCATCAGCATCGATGGCGTCGATGGTGTCAAAACCGTAGATAGGGTCTGGATTCCACCCCTGTCGGTAGTAATCGTCAGAGGCCAGAACAACAGGGACATATCCCTTTTCCCTCAGGGCCCTGGCAAGCCCCTCACTGAAATGCGTTTTTCCTGCTGCTGAGGTTCCAGTGATGCAGATCAGTGGGATCTTTGTGCCCATCCCAGACCTGCGTCGTTGTTGAGCTCATCATCACGTCTTCAGAGCCTCGCTGGGGCACAGTGATTTTGTGGCGCGCATTGCATGAGCTTCGGAGGACACACCGCCCGCAAACGCTTTGGTCAACACTGGCTGCGTGATGAACGTGTGCTGGACAGCATTCTTGAAGCTGCGGATCTGAAAGAGGATGACCGTGTCCTGGAGGTGGGTCCCGGGAGAGGAGCACTCACAGAACGACTGCTGCTGAGTTCAGCAGCCGCTGTTCACGCTGTCGAGCTGGATCGTGATCTGGTCGCAGGTCTTCAAGAGCGCTTCGGCGCAGATCCACGCTTTTCTCTGAGCGAAGGCGATGTGCTTGAGGATTCCCTCATGCTCCCCGATGGGGGACGAGCGTCGAAAGTGGTGGCCAATATCCCTTACAACATCACCGGTCCGCTTCTGGATCGGTTGATCGGTCGGTTGGATCGACCCGTTGATCCTCCCTATAGATCGTTGGTGTTGCTGGTGCAACAGGAGGTCGCTCGGCGGATTCGCGCGCGTCCTGGACATACCAGCTTCAGTGCGCTGAGCGTGCGCATGCAACTGCTGGCTCGCTGCGAAACCGTTTGCCCGGTGCCTCCTCGCTGCTTCCAACCCCCACCCAAAGTGCAGTCGGAGGTGATTCGATTGGATCCCCTGCCAGCTGATCAGCGTCCAGAGCCTGCGCTTTGTCGTCGCGTGGAAAGTCTGCTGAAGCAGGCTTTTCTGGCGCGGCGCAAGATGCTCAGAAACACGCTGGCAGGATTGAAACCTCCGGATCAGCTCAAGGAGCTGGCGGCAGAAGCAGGGATTGATCTTCAGCAGAGGCCTCAGGAAGTGGCCCCTCAGTGCTGGGTGGAACTGGCCAGGGGTTTGAATCAAGCCGATTCCGCTGCGTCTCGTTCATGACGGCTCCGGTCTGCGTTAGCGCTCCGGCCAAGATCAACCTTCATCTCGAGGTGCTCGGGGTGCGGGTCGATGGTTTTCACGAGTTGGCCATGGTGATGCAGAGCATCGATCTGGCTGATGAGTTGCGCTGTGAGAACACCGCTGATGGTTCGATCACACTCACCTGTGATCAGCCTGGTCTGAGCTGTGGCGATGACAATTTGATCGTTCGCGCGGCTCAGCTACTGCGGGCCCGTTCAGGCTTTGGTGAGCTAGGGGCGCGCATGCACTTGAGCAAACGCATCCCCATTGGTGCCGGTCTGGCTGGTGGTTCCAGCGATGGTGCTGCGGCACTCGTGGCGCTCAACCATTTGTGGGGACTCGGCCAAAGCCAAGCTCAGCTCGAAGCAATGGCAGCTGATCTGGGATCGGACATGCCGTTCTGCGTGGCGGGTGGAACCCAGCTTTGCTTCGGCCGTGGTGAACGGCTTGAACCGTTGCCTGCTGTCAGCCAGCCCCTGGGTGTCTTGCTGGTGAAGAACCCTGATGTGAGCGTGTCGACGCCCTGGGCCTATGGAGAGTGTCGAAAGCTCCGATCCGATCACTATCTGGAGGGAGACGACGCCTTCGAGCGGCGGCGTCAGCTTCTCCGAGCCGCTGAGTGGTTACATCCACTGAACCCCAGCACTCCACCACCGTTGCGCAACGACCTCCAGGAGGTGGTGGCGCCGCAGACACCATCCGTCCGGAAAGCGCTTGAGATTCTCGATCTGCTGCCGGGTCGTTTGCGCGTTGCCATGAGCGGTTCAGGTCCCAGTTGTTTTGCGCTGTTTGCCGATCGCGCTTCAGCCGATCAGGCCAAGCAGCGGGTGGCTGCTGCTCTGGCTGCGGAAGGTCTGCAGGCCTGGAGTTGCTCTCTCCTCCCCCACGGCGTCAAGCTGGCGGCATGAGCGACAGCAATCCCAAAACAGATGAGCCCCGCAAGGGGCCGCTGAGTTTTCTTTCCGGCTCTATCACCAGCCTGATCTTGGCCTGGTTGACCTTTGGCTTAAGCAAGAAGATGGTGATCTATTTCGCCACCCATTCATCCAGCTTCAGCAGCACCATTGCCCAGAACATCGCATCCGCGATGAAGACACTGTTCATCGGCATGTGCTTTTTGGCCACGTTCAGCTTTGCCTTCATTGGCCTGGGACTGTTCCTGGTATTTCTTCGCAGTCTTTTCATGAAAGACGAAGTGGACGCTGCCTAGCGTTAATTGAACGCAACCCAGACCATGACGCTTCACGATCTCGGTCAGCTGGTGCTGCTGCTCTCTCCAGGGCTGCTTCTTTCGGTGTTGCTTCTCTCCACCTTCGCCGCCGGGGGCTGAACCCGCCTGGACTGAGATAGCTTGGCCGCTGACGCCGGCATGGCCGGGATTGCAGCAACGCCGTGGCAGGGACGCTTCTCTTCAACGCACTTCGCGAGGCCATCGATGAGGAAATGGCCCGTGATCCACACGTTTGTGTGATGGGCGAGGACGTCGGCCACTACGGCGGCTCCTACAAAGTCACCAAGGATCTCTACGAGAAATACGGCGAGCTCCGAGTGCTGGATACTCCGATTGCGGAGAACAGCTTCACCGGAATGGCCGTTGGTGCTGCGATGACGGGTCTCAGGCCCATCGTGGAAGGCATGAACATGGGCTTCCTGCTCCTCGCTTTCAACCAGATCTCCAACAACATGGGGATGCTGCGTTACACAAGCGGCGGCAACTTCACGATTCCCACAGTGGTGCGTGGTCCGGGTGGCGTGGGTCGCCAGTTGGGTGCTGAGCACAGCCAGAGGCTTGAGGCTTACTTCCACGCTGTTCCCGGCATCAAGATCGTGGCCTGCAGCACGCCCACCAATGCCAAGGGCCTAATGAAGGCCGCGATTCGCGACAACAACCCTGTGCTCTTCTTTGAGCACGTGCTGCTTTACAACCTCACCGAAGAACTCCCAGATGGTGACTACATCTGCGCCCTGGACCAAGCCGATCTGGTGAAGGAAGGAAGTGACGTCACGATCCTCACTTACTCACGCATGCGTCATCACTGCCTGAAGGCTGTGGAGCAGCTGGAAGCTGATGGAATCAATGCCGAACTGATCGACCTGATCAGCCTCAAGCCCTTCGATATGGAGACGATCGCCCGTTCCATCCGCAAGACCCACAAGGTGATCGTTGTTGAGGAGTGCATGAAGACGGGTGGCATCGGAGCGGAACTGATCGCGTTGATCACCGAGCATTGCTTCGACGATCTCGATGCGCGTCCAGTGCGTTTGTCCAGCCAGGACATTCCAACGCCGTACAACGGCAATCTCGAGAACCTGACCATCATCCAGCCGCATCAGATCGTGGACGCTGCTCAGACCATCGTTCGCCAGGGGCTCTGATTCATGGCCCGACAACAGGGCTGGTTTGCCCTCATTTTGGCGCTCGCGATCGCCTCAGCGGCGGTGCTTTCGAGCTTTCCGCTCCAGCTCGGCCTGGATCTTCGTGGAGGCAGTCAGCTCACCCTTGAGGTGCAGCCTTCAGGTGAAATCACCAAAGTTCGCTCTGAGCAGCTGGAAGCCGTTAAAGCTGTGCTCGATCGACGTGTCAATGGACTCGGTGTTGCTGAATCCACGTTGCAGACCGTTGGCGAAAACCAGCTGGTGCTTCAGTTGCCGGGGGTGACAGATCCCACCCGTGCAGCGCGTGTGCTGGGAACCACAGCGTTGCTGGAGTTCCGCGCGCAGAAGCCCGGAACCGAGGAAGAGTTGCAGAGCCTGAGGCAGCTGCGTGGACAATTGCGCAGTGTGTTGGCGGCTCGCTCAACGACCGATGGATCGGACGATGAAGGGCTCGATCAGCAGGCACTGGATCAGGTTCAGAAACAGCTGGGCCTTGAAGGCACTGCTTCATCTGAACAGGAACAGCTGGAACAGCTTCTTGAGCGGACCAATCAGGAGATCGTGGAGCGGTTTGAGCCTGCTCAACTCACTGGCAAGGATCTGGTCGGCGCAGGACGCCAACAGCAGCAGAACAGTCCCGGTTGGGAAGTGACGCTCAATTTCAATTCTGAGGGTGGTGAGAAATTCGCTGAGCTCACAAAATCAATTGCTGGAACGGGGCGCCTACTGGGCATTGTTCTTGATGGTGCTCCAATCAGTGAAGCCAGCGTGGGACCGCAATACAAAGCCGCAGGAATCTCGGGTGGTACCGCTTCAATCACTGGCAACTTCACAGCAGAGGAGGCGCGTGATCTCGAGGTTCAGCTTCGTGGCGGTTCACTTCCGCTCCCCGTTGACATTCTCGAGGTGCGAACGATCGGACCCTCCCTTGGTGCTGAAAATGTTCGCCGCAGCCTGATTGCGGCCCTTTCCGGCCTGGTGCTTGTGGGTTTATTCATGCTGCTGGTGTATCGCTTGGCAGGCTTTGTTGCCGTTCTGGCACTGAGTCTTTACGCGCTGTTCAACCTGGCGGTTTATGCCTTGATTCCCGTGACGCTCACCCTGCCGGGGATCGCTGGTTTCATTCTCAGTATTGGTATGGCCGTCGATGCGAATGTGCTCATCTTCGAGCGCATCAAGGATGAACTCAGACGTGGAAATACGCTGATTCGCTCGATCGAAACCGGCTTTGCCACCGCCTTTTCCTCGATTGTCGATGGCCACCTCACCACGTTGATCAGCTGCGCAGCCTTGTTCTTTCTCGGGACGGGGCTTGTGAAGGGCTTTGCGGCGACCCTCGGCATCGGTGTGCTGCTCAGTCTGTTTACAGCTCTCACCTGTACCCGCACATTGCTCCGCTTCCTGATGGGTTATCAGGGCTTGCGACGACCGACCAATTTCCTGCCCGCGCGGCAGCTGCCCACGACTGCGTCCTGACCCATGTCTTTCACATCTTCAGGCGCTGACGAGCGTCCTCTTCGTTTTCCACTTACCAGCCGGCGACGACAGGTTTGGATTGTGTCTGTTGTCGTTCTGCTATTCAGCTTGCTGGGAATCGGACTCAGCTGGAATGACCCCCAGATCGGTTTCCCTCTCAGACCAGGGCTGGACTTCACCGGCGGCACCCAGATCCAGTTGGAACGGCAATGCAACGACAGTTGCGATCAGCTCAAGACGCCTGAGATCGAATCGGTGTTGCAGCAGATCAAGCTTCCGCTTGAAACTGCAGAGACGTCTGTTCCCAAGCTGGATAACGCCAGGGTTCAGCTCCTCGACCGAGGCGAATCACTTGTGTTGCGGATGCCAGCGCTCTCTGCGGGGCAGGGGCAGGCCGTGATCGAAGCCCTCGAGCCAGTCGCGGGTCCGTTCTTGCCGGGTGGTCAGTCGGTTGACACGATTGGTCCAAGCCTGGGAGGTCAGCTGCTGCGCAGCAGTCTGATCTCGCTTCTGGTGGCCTTTGCTGGCATTGCTGTCTACATCTCGGTTCGTTACGACCGTCGCTTCGCCTTCTTGGCCTTGGTTGCCTTGGCGCATGACGTTGTGATCGTTTGCGGTGTGTTCGCGTGGCTCGGACTCACCAATGGGTTGGAGGTCGACAGCCTGTTTGCTGTGGCGTTGCTGACCATCGCGGGTTATTCGGTCAATGACACCGTTGTGGTGTTCGACCGAATCCGAGAGCGTCAACGCGAGGATGCTGATCTTCCGCTCACCCTGCAGGTGGATCGTGCTGTTTCAGCGACGCTCACGCGCACGCTCTACACCAGTGGAACCACGCTGCTTCCGCTGCTGGCGCTCATTTTCTTCGGCGGATCCACCTTGTTTTGGTTTGCGATTGCCCTCGCGCTTGGCGTCGTGGTTGGTAGCTGGTCAAGCATTGCTCTGGCCCCGTCACTGCTGAGCCTCTGGCCTTCACGTCCTAACGCTGCAGCTAGTGCCTGAGACCGTTTCATCAGCGAGAAGATCGTCTCAACGGTGGATCCCGTTGTTGTTGCTGATTCTTGCTCTGATCGATCTCAGAACAGAGCTGCGTCTGCTGGCTGATCAAATCACGATCACCGCGTTGATCTTTGCGGTACGACATCACACGCTTGCGGTGCTCGTGCTGGTGCTGCAGCCGTCACTCTGGAACCATTACGGACCGAATCGTTCGCGGACTGTCAAAAGCGGAACTGTCGGTAAGCCTTGATTTTGAGAAAGCTTTGCTTAGCTGCATCCACTTCAGAGCCAGCGCTCACATCAAACTCAACGCAGTTGAAGCGCCGATAGTCCTGGACCAACGTGCATCTGCGTCTCGGCTGATCTTTACGCTCCACTCGGAGTGTTTCGATCACCTTGGTGCTCGGGATGTCACGGGCTGAGTCAAGACCAGGAACAGCAGACCCGGCAATGTTGGGGGTTTGTTGGAAGGAGCACAGTTCCTTGGCCAGATCACTTGCGGCCTCGTTCAAGCAGGCTTCATAGGAAGCTTCGATTTGGGCTCTGCGCTGTTCATCGGCCAGCAATTCAAGCTTTCGACGCTCCTGCCGGGTCAACGCCACTGATCGCTTGATTCGCTCTGTTGTGGTCACGGTGTAGGTCCCACCGTCTCTGATCCACCGTTCAACTTCCTCTTCTGCCTCTTGCTGCGTGTCAAAAGCAGGCGAGACGGATTCAGTGTCGCCGCCGGTGCTAAAGCGGCGGAGATTGGCGTAAAAGAGGCCGGCGTAGATCAGCAGACCGACCACGCCGCTGGCGGCAACCGTGGCAAAGACAGCCAGGGATGAGGGCCGCTCCAAGGCGTTCAATCCAGGTGTGGCGAAAGCTAGCAGTCAGTTACGGATGTCCGCCCTCAGTGCCGACAGCCCTGTGCCGGGATGTTCGTAGGCTTTCAACATCGTCGGGATGGACCGCCATGACTCTTGATTTGGATGCCAAGAAAACACTTCTGCGCAAGATTCCCCACGGACTGTTCATCTGTGGTGTCGCCGAAGGCGATGCGGTGAACGGGTTCACAGCCAGTTGGGTGACACAAGGATCGTTTGAGCCTCCGCTGGTGGTAATGGCGGTGCGCGCTGACAGCACCAGCAACGGCATGATTCAGCGCACGCGGCGCTTCTCTCTCAATGTTCTGGCCGCAGATCAGAAGGACCTGGCTGCGACCTTCTTCAAACCGCAGGCTGCTGTGGGTGGGCGTTTTGAAGCAGCACCGTTTGAACTCGGATCAATGGGGCTGCCGATTCTCAAGGACGGACTTGGCGGCGTGGAGTGTGAATTGGTGGGCGAAGTGGCCCATGGTGATCACACCGTGTTCGTCGGTGAGGTGAAGTCCGCCGTGCTCCACCGCGACGGTGAGGCCCTTGAGCTGAGTTCCACCGGCTGGCAATACGGCGGCTGAAGGTCATCACGTCCAGCGGTCCATCACCTGTCTGACCACCACTTGCTCAATTCCCACCTGAAGCACCACCACCAGTGGCAGTGCTAGCAACACACCAGGAATTCCCAGCAGAGCCCCAAGGCTCAGCTGGGATGTCAGAGCGATTGTGGGCAACAGATTCACGGTTCGTCTCAGCAGAAGGGGTGTCAGCACAAACGCTTCGAGGTTCTGAAGCACCAGGCGCAGTACCAGCACTTGCAGCATCAGCCCCGGTGAAATCAGCAAAGAGACGCCCATCGGCAGCAGTGTTGCGGCCGTCGGTCCGATGGTGGGCACAAAGGTCAGCAGGCCGCACACCAATGCACTGAGCAGGGCCAAAGGAACACCTAGAGCACTAAGCCCTGCCCACGTCAGCAGAAACACTGCTGAGGCGGAGAGTGTCATGCCGGCCAACCATCCACCCAGGGCCTTGCGGCATTGATCAAGCAGCTCGGCCATCGAAGCTCTCGCCGGCCGTGGCGTGAGGCTAATCACCATCCGTCTGTGGGATGTGGGGTCTAAAGCCAGCAGCACAGCCAGCAGGCTCATCAACATCACTTGAACCACGCCATTGGCGGCTCCGCCGGCAACACCAAGTAGCTGGAAACCAACGGGCTGGATCCGTTCCCAGCTGAATTGCTCAGGCAGATTGCCTTCCAAATCGGCGAACAGCGGCTGATTGGCTAGCAAGGTGCGGAATTTGGCAAGCAGAGAAGGAAGCAGCGTCGTGAGCTGCTCGAACTGGGTGATCAGTTGAGGCAACAACACCTGCACCGTCAGCAGCCCAGCGATGATGACCACCAGCAGCACAATCAGCAGTGCCAACGGGCGAGGGATTCGCCAACGCTCCATGAGATGCTGCACCGGAACATCCAGGGCCACCGCCAGCACCACGGCACCAAAGAGCACCAACAGCACCCAACGCAGCTGCCAGATCAGCAGAGCCAACACCACAAGACTGAGGGTGATCAGCAGATTGCGTGGATTCATGCCATGGCTCGACGCTTTTTCCAGGGATTCAGAACGTCATGGATGACGATCTCTCTGATTAACACCTGGATCACCACAGCCAGCGGTAGTGCCATCAGCAGACCCAAGGGGCCGAACAGCACCGTGAAGATGAACTGGGCTGTGAGTGTCAGGCCTGGAAGAAGATTGACCTGGTGCTGCATGACCGATGGCGTGATCACATAACTCTCGATGTTTTGAATCACCACATAGAGCCCAAGCACCGCGACGGCTTTCCAGGGAGCATCCAGCAAGGCCACAGACATGGGGAACACGGTGCTCAGAGTCGGGCCCACATTGGGGATCACGTTGAGCAGCCCGGCGAGCAGTGCGTTGGCCATCACCAATTTCACGCCCAGTAGAGAAAGCCCGATTCCCGCCAGCACAGCGACACACAAGGAGCTGATCAGCACACCGATCATCCAACTGCTCAGTGCTTCGCCGCATTGCGAAAGAATCACGCCAGCGCGTCGTCGGTAGAACGACGGCACCATCAGAATGGCCACATGGCGATAAGCACTGGGCTGGATGGCCACCATCAGGGCCACGGCGATGACGAAAAGCAGCTGAACCAGACCGCTGCCGAGATTGCCCGCAAGACCAAGCAGTCCTTTCAGGCCTCCGCTAACGCCCGATGCCAAGGCGCCGCTACTCGGCAGTGCAGCCAAACCATCTGAGATCGATGGGGATCCGGATCCATTGCTGACGCCTGTGGCTTGTACCAGGGATGAAGCGTTGCTGATCCAGCCCATCACGATCTGCTGAAGTTCGCGTGCTGCCGCAGGAAGCTGCTGAATCAATTGTTGGAACTGGCTGAAGAAAGGAGGAATGATCACCGAAATGGCCACGGTGACAATCAACAGCAGACCGCTCAAACAGAGGATCAAGGCCAGAGGGCGGCCAATGTTCCAGCGTTGCCTCAGTGCTCCGACCGAGGTGCAAAGAGCCATGGCCAGCACCACAGCAGCAAATAAAAGAATCAGAACCTCACGGAGATTCCAAAGCAAAAGCCCGGATGTCAGCAATGCCGCCAGTCCGAGCCAGTGCTGAAATTTCAACCTTCAGAGCTTTCTTCGCTGGCTGCATTCTCGCCACTGTTCTGGGAATAACCCATTCCGTTCGCATCTGCATACCTTTGCGCGAAACGCATGAAACGCTCGAAATCAACTTCGCTTTTCCAGGTATAGGTGGCTTCGAGGGCAAAGGGTTTGCCATTCACGAAGCGTCCATTCACTTCGCGAGTGACCATCTCACCCTCCTCATCCACCATCCACATGCCGGCGATGTTTCCCATGGTCTCGGGAGCCAGAGCCTCGGGTTCTTCGAAGACAAATGTGGCCTGTCCTGTGCGACCGTCCCGACTACGGGTCATTCGGATATCGGGAACGACGGGTTCGTCGGTTCCACGGAAGAACTGAATCGCTGCCTTGTCGCCTTCTGCCATGGTTCGTCCACTTTAGGTGTGGATATTAGGAGCAGATCATGGGGGTGACGCGGCTTTTGCTCAGCAGGAGGCTCGCTGAGTCAATGGTGCTGAGACCGTCCAGGGTCACGGTGTCTCGCGCCGGTGAGCGCTCCAATTCCTTGTCGTAGCAACGGTCGTAGTAGTCGAGCATGGCCTGGCAGGCCACTGCCCAGTTCTTTTGATCGATGGCCTCAAGGGCTATTTGGGTACGTTGTGGGCCCAGTCTTTTGCGGATGCGTTCCGTTGCTTCCCGCAAATCCTGCTGTTCGTGGCAGCCATAAACCTGCACGAGTCGATCCACGCGTTCTTGGTCGCTGCGTTGGATCTCCAGCACTGGAGCCGCTTGCATCTGATTGAACAACCCTGTGGGAATTCTGCAGCGGCCGACCTGGATGCTTTCGGCTTCCAGCCAGATCTCTGGAGCCTGGCGGATGTTCAAACCATGCAGGCATTCCGCCAGCTTGTTTTCGTAGTGCTCACTGCTGGGTTGTTCAGGCAACCCGAGGTTGCCGAAACTGCTGCCGCGGTGGTGCGCGAGTCCTTCGAGATCCACCACGCCAACCCCTTCACGCTCCAGCTGCAGCAAGAGATCCGTTTTGCCTGTGCCTGTGCGTCCTCCGAGCACGCGCAGGGGCCATGGCAACTCGAACTGTTCCAGAGCCCAGCGGCGGTAACGCTTGTATCCCCCCTCCAGCACCGTCACCGGGTGGTCGCTGAGGCCCGCCAACCAGGCCATGCTGTTGGATCGCATGCCACCACGCCAGCAATAGATGCGAAGGGGCTCTGATGTCCCCCCTGCAGCATCTCGGAGGGCGGCGGAAAGTTGAGATAAGGATGGACCACAGAGCTGGAGTCCCAGTTCGATGGCTTCCAGGCGGCCCTGCTGCTTGTAGGTCAGACCAACTTGGTGACGTTGCTCATCGCTGAATAACGGGATGTTGATGGCACCGGGCCAATGCCCCTGTCGAAATTCCGAGGGTGTTCTGACATCGACCATCGTGCCTTCCGCTGAACGGAAGCTTTCAAGCCCGATCACGAGGTTGTTGCCCATGCCTGACATAGTGGGCCAAAGCCGAGCTCGTGAGCCCCGGCTCGACACCATGCTTTCCGGACGACCCCCCTCCACTCAACTCGGCCTTGACCAGCTGCTTGACCGCCTTGCCACGGGTTCTGCCCGTCAAAAGCGCTCAACGGCTGCTGCACTTGAAAAAGCAGCAGATGAACTGGCAGGCAAGGCTCAACAGGCTCTCAACGGCTATTCCAGGGATGGCGATGACTGGGGTGCCGGTTGGATCCTGCAGGTTCTCCACCGACATCACCCTGAAATGCTTGTCGCCATTCCTGAAGTGTCTTCGGGATGGTTCCACACGCCATCGGCTTGTGGCATCGACTTCGGCACTCTGCAGCTGGCCTTGCTTCAAGAGGACTTCGAAGAAGCTGACCGTCTCACCAGTTGCGTTCTGCGTGAGCTGGCCGGAGATCAAGCCGTGCAGCGTGGTTACGTTTATTTCAGTGAGGTGCCTCGAATGGAGGCACTGGATCTGACCACCCTTGACCGGCTGTGGATCGCCTACTCCCAGGGGCGATTTGGATTCACGGTGCAGTCACGCCTGCTCAACGCTCTTGATGGTCGTTATGACCGCCTTTGGCCCCGTATCGGCTGGAAGATCGACGGAAACTGGACCCGATATCCAGGGGATTTTCAGTGGTCGATGGATGCTCCTGAAGGTCATATGCCCCTGGTCAATCAATTGCGCGGCGTTCGTCTCATGGATGCCTTGCTTCAGCACCCAGGATTAGTCGTACGAAACTGATCTGATCGCGCCGCTGGCAGAAGTTGTGCGGCCCGTTAAGGTCAAACAAGGATGAAACGGTTTTGATGTTCAGCCGATTTCTGCCTCCGTTTCGGTGGGCTGATTTCATCCTTCCCTCCACGTTCCAGCTCAGTCCATTGATGGAGCTGCTCCTTGAACCTGTGGATTGCCAGGAAACCTCTTGCCGCCTGCAGCTTGGTCTGCAAGAAGCGCTGGTTAATGCTGTTCGCCACGGCAATGCCGGTGACCCTCGCAAGTGTCTGAGGATCCGCCGCATCCTGACCCCGAACTGGCTGATTTGGCAGATTCAAGATGAAGGTTCGGGCTTGCCGCAGCAGGCCCGGGTCGGTTCACTTCCGGATCAGTTAGATGCTGATCAGGGTCGTGGTTTGTTTCTGATGCACCAGTGCTTCGACGACATTCGTTGGAGCACGCGTGGCAATCGTGTGCAGCTGGCCTGTCGCAGGCCCGGCACCAAGCCAAGCTTCAGTGACGCGGGCAACCGGGATCTTTCAATTCCCGCCTAATCCAGCCAAGGGCCTGTGTGGTGAGGGCTTCGACATCATCACGCTGTCCGTTTTGCATCAGCTGCGACAGGGCGGCTGCAAGCAATTCCGCCCCGCGACGGTCTGCATTGCTTTTGAGCTTGTGCCAGTCGCGATCACCAATGCTCAGGTTTTGGTGCAGGGCTCTGGCTTGTTCAATTGCCTGTTCGGGCCATTCCGTCGGCGACACGTGGGTGATCTCAAGGACGTGATCTCACTATCGTGACCGATGACGGTGAGAGGTGGTTTGGGTAGAAATCATCACCGTCGTGGGGCCTTGCACGCTTTGCAAGCCCTGTTGCGATTGCAACCCTGTGCTTGGGAAGCAGGTGATCGTCGTTCACGGAGGCGCTCTCAGCAGAGACGACTGCTGAAGGAGCTGATAGCCGCGAATCCGAGCCAGATGGAGTGGTTGCAATCAAGCGAGCAAGGCGAGCGATTCTGGCGGGCCTTGCGGTGGGGAGGACCCGGTCTGCTGCTCGGATGGTGGCTCGGGCGATGAGGTTTTAGGCAGCGACAACAGGCTCGTTAACGACCACAAGCGAATCAGGTGCTTCGGAGAGTGCTTCATCAAGAAGGGAAGTCTCTGTCCCTGTCGATGGAAGGGTCTGTCCGTTGATCCAGGCTTGGTGCAAGGCTCGCCGTCGACGATCTTCTGCCAACACCAGCCGATCTGCTGCTGCTTGAGGGGTCTCTCCGGGCTCCATGGCTGTCCTGAGACAGATGCCAAAGCCATGGGCTTCAACTTGTACCTTCCCTTCCATCAACACAAGCTGGAAGGTCCAACCCCGCAACCATCGGATCCGAAATGGATTCGTCATGGACGAAGGGATGTAATGAGAGCACCCTATGAGGTTCCCCTCCTGATGCAAGGGCTTTTGTCAGGGAATCACTGCTATGGGGGCTTCAGGCTTTGGTGGCCGTCCAAACGCGTGTCATGAAATGGGATTCGGCTTGAACATTGCTGAATCCGGCATCGATTAGACGCTGGTCGATGTCATCACTAATGAAATCGCGGTAGTAAGGCTCGTGGAAGACGCGTCTGAAGTTCTCCATCGCGATGTCGAACTGGGGTGAATCAGCGAGTTGCACAGAGTCAGCTAGCACCAGCACTCCGCCGGGTTCCAAAAGCCTGTAACAGTCCTGGAGCACCGCTTGCCTTGCGTCTGCAGGGAGCTCATGGAAGAGGAACACACAGGTCACCGCTTGGAACCCCCCTTCGTCAAAGGGCATCCGTTCGGCATTTCCCTGCACAAGTTGAACCAAGGGCGCTTTGGCGTTGTTCAACCATTTGTTGGCTTGGCGGAGATAGGCCTCAGAGAGGTCCAGTCCCACAAGAGTGGCCTGGGGTAGCGCCGCTCGGATCTGGTGAATGGTCCGTCCCGTGCCGGTAGCGACATCAAGAATCCGAAGGCTGCTTTCGGGCCGGTCAGAAAACCTGTGAAGGCCCTGTTTGAGCCAGGGCAGGATGCGCCGACGCATGGCGTCAGCAGCACCGTTGAACAGAATGTCAACCTGCAGGTCGTAAAGCTCTGCAGAGTGATCGCTCAGATATCCATCGGTTTGATGATGGAAATTCTGGAGGTAGTAGTCGGGATAGAGATCGCGGTTGCTTAGATCAGGAAGGTCCTGAACATCTCTGGCACGCCTTCTGGCCCAATTTGAGGGCAGATCTAGCCAAACACGTGGGTAACGCTCGGCCCACTCGAGCCACGGGATATCAAACAGCAGGGACTGTGGATAGAGGCCTGACTCCGCGTCCTTCCAGTCGAGCTCATGTAGAGCATCGAGTGATTGCCTTAGCTCATTCATCATGGCTTCTGGCACCGGCTGCGTCTGTGGAACGACGTCAGGTGCGACCACTTCCATCACCTTGGTGCTCAGCTCCTTGTGCACCAGTCCTGCAAGGCTTCTGCCTTGCTGCATGGTCCGGTACGCAATTTCGGTGATGCTGGGCGCCATGAAGGTGGGTCTCAGATCCAAGCAGACCTATTTCAATCGATCGAAGCGCCTGCTGTGGACAGCTTTCATGACGTGATCAGAAGATCCATGAAGGCTTTGACAAAACGGTAGCGGTTGCTACAGAATTAATCCATCAAGCCGCAGGAGGCCGCGATGAAATTGCAATCCACTCCCGTTGGAATTCCCGTTCGTTACTCAGGCAATGTGCTGGAGCGTCGCCAGCGCGCCGCTGCGGAGTTCATGGCTTGGGCTGACCATCACGCTCACGATGTTCTTCGTCAGGAAGCCTTGCAAGTTCAGGTGGAGGCACATCTAGATCATTTCGATCAACGCAGTGCTCTGGCTCAGCAGCAAGTGTGTGCCCGTCGGCGCAACCATCAACGCCAGCTGCATGACAGTGCGATGGCCCAGTTGCGGCACATCTGAACACAGCCTCTTGATTGCTTCTGAATTGCTCATTCTGTCGAAGCACTGTTCATTGACTGTCGTTTGATTGCAATGGTCTCGCCCACAAAAAAAGGGAGCCGAAGCTCCCTTGATTGACGTTCACTTGTCTGTGATGCGGTCTGGAAATCAGGCGTCGTAGTACATGGTGAATTCGTGGGGATGAGGGCGCTGGCGCAGTTGCTGAACCTCTTCATATTTGAGGTCAATCCAGTTGTCGATGAAGTCCTTGGTGAACACACCACCTTCCAGGAGGTAGTGATGATCGGCATTCAGAGCTTCAAGCGCTCCGTTCAGAGATGCGGGCACCGTGGCGATTTTCTTGAGCTGTTCGGCGGGAAGTTCGAACAGATCAACGTCCACACCATCGCCAGGGTCGATCTGGTTTTTAATGCCGTCGATGCCAGCCATCATCATGGCGCTGAAGGCCAGATAGGGGTTGGCGAGGGCATCGCCTGAGCGGAACTCGAGGCGCTTGGCCTTGGGGCTTGGGCCGGTGAGCGGAATGCGCACGGCGGCTGAACGGTTGCCCTCGGAGTACACCAGGTTCACTGGGGCTTCGAAGCCAGGAACCAAACGCTTGTAGCTGTTGGTTGTTGGGTTGGTGAAGGCCAGGAAAGAAGGGGCGTGCTTCAGGATGCCGCCGATGTACCAGCGAGCCGTCTGGGACAAGTTGGCGTAGGTGCCTTCACCGAAGAACAGGGGTTGGCCACCTTTCCAAAGGCTCTGGTGAACGTGCATGCCAGAACCGTTGTCGTTGAAGACCGGCTTAGGCATAAACGTGGCGGTTTTGCCGTACTGCTTGGCCACGTTCCGCACGACGTACTTGTACGTCATGACGTTGTCGGCAGCCTGAATCAGTTCGGCAAACTTCATGCCGAGCTCGTGTTGGCCAGCGCCAGCCACTTCGTGGTGGTGCTTCTCAATGGGGATGCCCAGCTCGGCCATCTTCAGGAGCATTTCAGAACGAATGTCCTGAGCGGTGTCGTTGGGAGCAACCGGGAAGTAGCCCTCTTTCTCTTGGATCTTGTAGGCGAGGTTTCCGCCTTCTTCGACTCGCCCGGTGTTCCAGCCAGCTTCGATGGTGTCGACGCTGTAAAAGCTTCCGCCTTCAGCGGAGTTGTAGCGAACGTCGTCAAACAGGAAGAATTCCGGTTCGGGACCGAAGAAGGCCATGTCGGCCAGCCCTGTGCTGGAGAGATAGGCCAGGGCTTTTTGAGCCAGTGCACGCGGGCAACGCTCGTAGGGCTCACCGGTGCGGGGGTCCTGAATCGAACAGATCAGGCTGAGGGTTTTATGGCGATAAAAGGGATCGATCCAGGCGGTTGCAGGATCGGGAACCATCGACATGTCGGAGGCATTGATTGCCTTCCAACCGCGAATGGAGGAGCCGTCGAACGCCAGGCCTTCGGTGAATGACTCGAGCTCGATCAGGTCTTGGCAGACCGTGAGGTGCTGCCACTTGCCGTGCAGGTCCGTGAACTTCAGGTCGATCAGCTCAATGCCTTCTTCCTTGATCAGACGAAGGACGTCCTGTGCTGTTTTGGCCATAGCGGGGACGCGTTCCCGGAAATCTGTACGACGGTAAATATCGCTCAGCGGCCGTTTTGTATCAAGTGGCACCTTTTTCGCTTCTGCGTCTAAGGCTGCGACTGACGGTCGTGTTGGTAACCGTTTCTGTCAGATTCACCTGATCGCCTTTGCTGGCTCGGTTTTGAGCGGTTGCCAGTGTTAGCTTCCGCCCAACGTGGACAGGGCCCCGCATGCGCGATGCCATCACCGGTTTGATCGGCCAGTACGACCAGCTGGGTCGTTATCTTGATCGCTCCGCCATCGATCGCATCGAGAGCTATCTCGAGGAAGCAGACGTTCGTGTGCTCGCTGTCGAAATCATCAATCGGGAAGCGTCTGAGTTGGTGCGTGAAGCCAGCCAGCGTTTGTTTCAGGCCGATCCAGAGCTGCTTTTGCCTGGAGGTAATGCCTACACAACAAGACGCCTGGCGGCATGTCTGCGCGACATGGATTACTTCCTTCGTTATGCCAGCTACTCGCTGATCGCCGGTGACAGCACGATCTTGAACGAGCGTGTGCTCAACGGGCTGGATGACACCTACAAAAGCTTGGGTGTTCCCACTGGACCAACAGTGCGCAGCATGGTGTTGCTCGCTGATGTGCTCTGTGAGCGGCTGCTGAACGAAGGCGTGTCTCAGGCCAGCTGCGCTTTGGTGCGTCAACCTTTCGAGCACATGGCTTCCGGCCTGTCTGCTAGCGATGTGCGCCAGCGCTGATCCTGCACTTTGAATCATTTCAAGCGGCGTCGGACTGGCACCCCATCTCGCTCCGCCGTCCGATCGATGCGTAGGCTTTTCGCCATTGATTTCCGACCCCGGCTTCGCCGATGACGCACTCACACCTTCCGGTTGACTCGTCCCATCGGCGCACCATTGGTCCGATTGCAACACCAGATCGGTTGTTGTTGGGTCCAGGTCCTTCCAATGCCCACCCCACCGTGCTGGAAGCCCTGTCGAGGACTCCGATCGGTCACCTTGATCCGCTTTATGTGGAGTTGATGGGTGAGGTGCAGGAGCTGCTGCGTTACGCCTGGCAGACCGACAATCGCTTGACCTTGCCCATGAGTGGCACCGGTAGTGCCGCGATGGAAGCCACCCTGGCCAACACTGTTGAGCCTGGTGACACCGTGTTGGTGGCCGTGAAGGGCTACTTCGGAAACCGTTTGATGGACATGGCCGGACGCTACCGGGCCAATGTTCAAGTGATTGAAAAGCCCTGGGGAGAAGCCTTCAGCCTCGATGAGTTGGAAGCAGCCCTCAAACAGCACAAGCCAGCCATCCTGGCGATGGTGCATGCCGAGACCTCCACAGGGGTCTGTCAGCCCATGGAGGGCATTGGAGACCTCTGTCGCCAGCACGATTGCCTTCTGCTGCTCGACACCGTGACATCCCTTGGTGGTGTGCCTCTTCACCTGGATGCATGGAAGGTCGATATGGCTTACAGCTGCAGCCAAAAAGGTCTTAGCTGTCCTCCTGGCCTCGGTCCGTTCACCATGGGACCGCGCGCTGAAGCGAAGCTCGCAGCTCGCAAGGACAAGGTGCCCAACTGGTATCTCGATGTTTCTCTGCTGAATCAGTACTGGGGAAGCGATCGCGTGTATCACCACACCGCACCGGTCAACATGAACTTCGGTATGCGGGAAGCTCTTCGGCTTCTCTCGGATGAAGGTCTTGAAAATGCTTGGGCGCGGCATCGCAAGAATGCTGAAGCCCTTTGGAGTGGACTGGAATCACTCGGTCTTGAGCTTCACGTTCCCGAGGGACTTCGTCTGCCCACGCTCACGACGGTGCGCATCCCGAACGACGTTGATGGCAAGGCCTTCTCCTCCTATCTGCTCAACACCCACGGCATTGAAGTTGGCGGTGGTTTAGGGGTGCTGGCCGGCAAGATCTGGAGGATCGGGCTGATGGGCTACAACTCCACACCCGAGAACGTCGCTCGCCTGCTCAATCTCTTCGAGACCGAGCTTCCCCGCTTCCGTCAGGGTGTCGCCGTCGCCGCCTGAACCAACGGGCGAGCTGGTCTGAGGCTTCGGTGCCCATCACGCCTCCAATCACCTCCATGTGATGGTGGGCGCTCGGATGGTTCGCGAGGTTCACGGTTCCACCCAGCCCACCCCGTTTGCTGTCAGAAGCTCCATAGATCACGCGGCCGATCCTGGCCTGAACAAGGGCTCCTGCACACATCGGACAGGGTTCCAGCGTGACGATCAGCGTGCACTGATTCATGCGCCAGTCGCCGGTAATCCAGGCTGCCTGACGCAGTGCCACCAGTTCTGCATGTCCTAGGGGATCAGATGCGCATTCGCGACGGTTGCTGCCGTGGCCAATGCACCGTCCTGTTTCGTCGAGCACCACAGCGCTAACTGGGATTTCGCCGGTTTCTCCTAGCCGTTCAGCCCGTTCCAACAGACGCTGCATCCAGGCATGGATCTGATGCTCCTCTAAGGCCACTGGTGTCAGCCGAACACCCATGCCATCCGCTCACGTCCGTCCAATGTGCCATCGCAGGCGAGAATGACCATTCCTTCCGCTCAGTCCTTGTTCGGATCCACTAGCAGCTCATCGGCGTCGACGGATCTGTCTGCGTTTGCCTCGCCCGAGGCTCTGGATCCGCAGCTGCAGCGGTTTCTCGAGGAGGCCTGCGCTCGCCTTTGTGAGTGGATGGGATCGGCATCCCAACGGGCACCCCTGCCATCCTTGCGACTCCTGCCACAGGCGTTTCCGGAAGCGACCGGACTAGGGGCATCGCGGCTTTTGGATGACCTCCAGCAGATTATGGATGGTGCCTATCAGCCCACCCACCCCGGCGCATTGGCGCATCTGGATCCACCGCCGAACACAGCGTCCATCGCTGCGGAGTTGATCTGCGCCGGTCTGAACAACAACCTGCTCGCCGAAGAACTCTCTCCAAGCCTGAGTCAGCTGGAACGACAGCTTTGTGGTTGGTTCGCGTCTCGCTTTGATTTCCCCGAAGGAGCTGGTGGCGTTGCGGCCAGCGGTGGCTCGCTCAGCAATCTCACGGCTTTAGTGACGGCTCGTCATCGCATGGGTCTCGATCAGGCTGCGGATGCTGTGGTGTTGGTCAGCGACGACTCCCACGTTTCGTTGGTGAAGGCTGCGCGCGTTATGGGCCTTCGCCCTGATGGGATCCGTCGGGTTCCTGTGGATACCAACGGACGCATGCATGTGCCTGATTTGGAGATGGAGCTGGACCGACTCCAAGATCAGAAACGCCCTTGTCTTGCGGTCGTTGCCACCGCTGGAACCACCGTGCGTGGTGCCATCGATCCGCTCCAGGATCTGGCCCAGGTCTGCCGTGAGCGAAGCCTTTGGCTGCATGTGGATGGTGCGATTGGGGCTGTGTTCGGGTTGTGCGACACCACCGCATCTCTGCTTGGCGGGATCGCTTTTGCCGACTCCATCACCGTGAATCCCCAGAAACTTCTCGGCATTGCCAAGACGTCATCACTGCTTCTGGTTCGTGATCAGACAGCTCTGCAGGAGACCTTTCACACGGGATTGCCTTACATGGAGCCAGCTTTGACGGGGGTTCACGGTGGTGAACTGGGTCTTCAGGGCAGTCGACCCGCAGAGATCCTCAAGCTTTGGCTTGGATTGCGTCAATTGGGTGAAGACGGGATCGCCAGCGTGCTCGAACAAGCCTTAGCTCGTCGCCATCGCTTGGAGAGCTGCCTCGACACCTCCCGACTGGAAATCACATCTGGTCCGCTGCATTTGTTGGCATGCACACCTTGTGGTGCTGATTCAGAACGCAGCGCACTCTGGTCTGCCTCAATGCGCCAGCGCCTGCTGGATGAGCAGATCATGGTGTCTCGCCCTTTGCATCACGGTCGTCACCACATCAAGGTTGTGCTGGGTAATCCGCATACATCAGATGCGTTGATCGACCGTCTGGGAGCGTTGCTCAATGACAACAGTCAGGAGGTTCGCTGATGGCGGCACCGTCATCCACCCGAGGCCGTTGGGTCGCGATTGTCACCGGTGCGCTCTCGGTGTTGATTGGCGTGATCTATCTGGTGTTGATCACCGTTCTCGATAGTCGCGGCCCGATGCGTCCTCCTCCGCCCGAAGCCCTGGCTGGGGGGGAAGCCGTTTTTTCGCCTCCTGCTGCAGAGGTTCAACCACCCGTCGCAATGCTGCTTCCAGAAATGCCTGTAGGGAACGATCGCGACGGTTGAGTTCGAAGTGGTGCTGCACCACATCCTGGATGCCCCCATCCCCCCAGTCTTGATCCTGCTGGAAATAGGTGATGAAGCTGGAGCCAGCAATCCGCGTGAGCCACCCTGCTGCAACGCCCTGCACGGCTCGTCCCAACAGCAGGGTCGGGAGATTCACGCTCAGGGCAGTTCCGATTAAGGCGACACCACCTTTGACCACGCCAAGCCCGGCGAGCGTTCGACCAACCGAGACAGCAAGCTCCTGGGCGCGGTTGCGCGTCAGTTGGATGCCGTAGACAGCCCCCAGCTCCATCACCATCTGGGCGTTCACAGCTGCTGTGCCGAGTAGATCCACCCCTGGTAACGGTGTTGCCGCTACCACCCCAGCACTGATCCAGGTGTATCGATCGACGATCCGGCGGGCTTCTTGCGATCGCTGACGATCCAGTAGATCGCGGCCTGCTGCGCCAAGGTCCTGGCACTGCAGAAGGATGTTGTCGGCTAGAAGCTCGTCGCCATCGGCATGAAGCACCGCCGCGAGACGTCGCACCAACAAGCCGATTTCCGGGGGCGGTTGCAGGGGCCGTTGACCCGGTCGCGGCAGTGATTGCGGACAGGCGCTGGTGGGAATCACATCCTCGGCTTGCAACCAACCCGTGCATCGCTGTCTCAGCAACAAGAGCAGTCGTCGTTCTTCCTCCTCGCCGCGCAGATCGCACTTGTTCAGCACCAACAGCAAGCGCTTGCCGAGCCCAGACAAGCTGTGCACCACCTCCAGTTCGCTGCGTCGCAGGTCACCGTCCACCACCACGATCATTAGGTCCGCACGGCTGGCGTGCTGACGGGCCTCCTGCTCCCTGCTGCGCCCATCCACGCCGGATTCCAGGATCCCTGGTGTGTCCACCAATTGCACGCCACGATCTAGTCCGCGCAGCCGCAGGCGATAACGCTGGCTTTCACTGGTGGAGCCCATTGCGGCACCAACATCGCCGACGATGTCGCGCAGCAAAGCCCGGATCAGGGATGTCTTGCCGCTGGATCCAGTGCCGAAGACAACCACCACCAGATCACCGCGTTCAAGTTCCCGCGCGACCCGTTCCCGTTCCTTCTGAAGTGATTGTCGGGCCACGTCGTCTTGAAGCCGTTCTAAGAGCCGGTCGACGCTTCCGAGACTGCGTTCCGCAGCTTCTCGTCGGCTTGCCGGAGCTGGCATGAACGTGCTGCTCTCTTTTGCGCTTCTCTCTGTGCGTTGGCGCCATTGTCGAAACCAGGGCAGCCCGATCTGCATCAAGGCTGCAACCAACAAGATCACAGCGATCAGCAGGACTGGACCCACGAGCCATGCCGGGAGCCAGTAACTGAGATCCCAGAGCAGATTGCGGATTCCTTGGAGCACCAGGCCAACGACCAGCAGTGCGATCAGAGCCGCGGCACCGATCAGGATCCAGCGGGTTGACCCTTTCATCTGCCGTTGAGACCTCCACGTCCCGCCGCGCGGATGATGTCAGCCCAGAGCGAAGCTGCAAGCGCGCTGGACCCTGCTGAGGGGCTGTTGTCATCATTTCCGAGCCAAATGCCCAAAACCCAGTGGCGATTGGGTTCAAAACCCACGAAGAGCAGATCACGGCCTTCATTGGTGGTTCCAGTTTTTCCTCCTTCCTGGCCACCTAGGGAGGCTGCTCGTCCAGTGCCGCTTTGAATCACAGCCCTGAGGAGATCCTGCATCTGCTGAGCACTCTCCTGGCTGATGGCTCGGCGCCCCGTTTTGGTCTTATCAAGACTTCCGCATCCGCGTGGACTCTCCTCACGGCAAGTTTCCGCATCCATGAGGCGACGGATGGTGGTGGGTGATCTCCATTCCCCCTGATTGACCACGGCGGCATAGGCGCCGGTGAGTTCAATGAGGCGCACTTCGCTTTGACCGAGGGCGAGTCCGGGCACCGGATCCAGCGGACTTGTAATGCCTAGAGCCTTTGCCTGTCGAACGACGAGTTCGAGTCCCACACGTTGGGCTAGGCGCAGAGCTGCTGTGTTGTTGCTGGTTGCAAAGGCACGTGTGAGGCTGAGGCGACCGTTGCAGGTGCTGTCAAAACGTTGGCCACGCCAGGTGAGTGGGCTGCAGTCGATGGTTTCTGATGGTTGGATTCCAGCTTCTAAAGCCGCCAGATATGTCATCAACTTGAAAGTGCTCCCTGGTTGGCGAAGCGCCATCGATGCTCTGTTGAATTGATTGAACCGGTAGTCACGTCCTCCGGCGATGGCCAGCACACCCCCGTTGCGACTGTCGATCGCAACGGCGGCCCCCTCGCTAATGCCCAGACCTTTTGCGTTGCTGAGCAGGTTGCGTAACTGACGCTCCAACACCGCCTGCAGAACAGGGTCGAGATGGGTTTCAATCAAAAAATTTCCTTCCGCGGCCACCTCCGGACCCACGAGTGCCGTCAGATCCCGGCGCACCTGATCGGTGTAGAAGGGCGCGGCACGACCTGTGGCGTTGCCGCTGCAGGCAGCGGAAGCGAGTTGAATCGGCTGCCGACGGGCTGTACGCGCTTGCTCCAGCGGCAGTCGGCCGGCGTCAGCCATCTTGTTGATCACCCGATTGCGTGCTTCCAGGGCACGTTGCGGATGGATGCATGGGTCATGGCCATTGGGGGACGGCAGCAGACCCACAAGTAGGGCTGCCTCTTCGAGCTTCAGATCTCCAGCGGAACGGTCGAAATAGGTGCGGGCTGCGTCCTCGAACCCCCATCCAACGCCGAGATAGACCCGGTTGAGATAGCTGAGCAACAGTTCGCCTTTGCTGAAGCGGTTCTCCAGCTGAAGAGCGACAAGAAGCTCACGCCACTTGCGGCCGAGCGTGTCGCCGTCTCCCACAAGCTCTGGATAGAGGCTGCGTGCCAGTTGCTGGGTGAGGCTGCTGCCTCCTTCCAACACGCGGCCTCCTGTGAGGTTGGCGGCAAAGGCCCGCAGTGTGCCGATGGGATCCACTCCTGGATGCCACCAGAACCGGTTGTCTTCACTGCTGAGCAGAGCATCGATCAGGATCGGAGAAAAGGCGTCGAGTCGTTCCAGTTCGCGATGACGGCTGGAATCCACCGAATTCAGGGGTTGGTTGTTGCCGTCGTAGATGGCAAGAGGCCCTCGCACGTTGGCCAGTCGTCCGCGCACCGGCACATGGAAAGCTGCTAAGGCCAGCATCAGCGCTGCGCCTCCAAGCCCAGCGAGCAGGCCGTAGGCGATGCCGCGCTTCAAGCGAAGGCCGAACTGCTGACTTGCACAACTGAAACAGAGTGTTGGTGGATGGCCCTCGCTACCAGGCGCCAGGCTGACGCAATCACCGTCCTGAAGTTCGAGTTCATGGATGCGCCGGCCTTGCCACCACAATCCATTGGTGGACTCCAGATCTCGGATCAGCCAATGGCGGCCGCGACGCTCCAGCAAGGCGTGTTGACGGCTCACAGCACCGTGATCGATGCAGATTTCTAGTGTGGGGTCACGCCCGATCCGGTAACCCTCGCCGAGCAGCGGAATCGTGCGATTGCCTTGGTCGTTTTGCTCAATCGTGAGCTGTGCTGACCGCCGGTTCTCAGGCATCGCGGGGGCCTTTCCTAGTCGTCAGGGCATCGATGGCGAAACAGAGCACCGCGAGGTTGATGGCGACGTCAGCCCAGTTGAAGATCGGGAATTGGATCGGTACCAGTTCAAGAAAGTCGGTGACATGCCCCAGCCTCAATCGATCGATTCCGTTGCCGATCGTTCCCCCCAGCAGGAAGCCCAGGGCTAAACCCATCCACAGTTCGTGGCGTGGCTCGCGCCAGATCCAGATGGCGACGCCGATGGCCACAACCAGACTGAGAAGCCCCAGCATCGGGGTTGCACCAGTGAACAAACTGAAGGCCGCGCCGGTGTTCCGCACCAGATGCAGCTGAAGCAGCCCTGGAATGAAGGGTGCTGATTCACCTGGCCTGAGCATGCTCGTCATCCAGTGTTTGCTGAGCTGGTCGAGGATGACCATCAATCCGCTCAGCATCAGCACCGTTCCTCGACGCATCAGCGGCCCTGAACGTCTCGGTTGTCCTTCCTGACGACTCATTCGATCAACAACACGCGACGGGTGACGCGGGCAATCAAACCTGCTGCACAACAGAGTGCAAGCTGGGCGGCTAGCGGTCCGAGGCTGAAGCTGAAGATCAGCTCTACCAAGGGTTCACTCCATCGGTTGAGCAGGGCACCCAGCAAAAGATTCAGCAGTCCGCATGCCTGGATGGTGAGCAAACCGGCAACGGCAGCAAGCGTGAGGCGAGGGATGTCATTCATGCCGTTCTGCTGTCCCAACCGTCCAGTGAGCCAGGCGGCCGGAATGAACCCAGCCAGGTAACCGAAACCCGGTGTCAGCACATAAGCGATGCCTCCTCCTCCGTGGAACACCGGCAGATCCACCAGACCAATGGTCAGGTACGCCACGGAGGCGATGACGCCGGCTCTGGGGCCAGCAACGAGTGCACAGATCAGCAGTGCGGGCACTTGCCAGGTGCTGGGAAGACTCAGCAAGGTTGGGGGCAGTTCAGGCTGAGGGAGCACCAGGGCAGACGGAATCAAGCTCCCGACCAAAATCAGCAGCAATCCGGCGAGTGCGCCGCTCCAGGTGGCCAGTGCCCGCACGGGCAAACGTCAGCTCGCACCATCCTGCTGTAAGAGAGAGGTATTGCCCAGCCGTGATGACCGTTTCCATCGGTGACCAGGTGCGACTGATCCGCACTCAGTCGTTTCTCAAAACAGCTGATCCCATGCCGATGTTGCGCCCGCCTGACCTGGTTTCTACCGATGAAATCGGTTTGGTGACGGCGCTGCATCCTGCTGAAACAGCGGCGGTGCGCTTTTCCAGAGGCACCTTTCTGCTTTCGCTGGATCAGCTTTCCTCGATCGATGCCACATCGGCTGATTGATCAGCCTGCCGCTCTGGCCAAGGGGTTCTCTGCCCAAAGGCGTTCCAGTTTGGAGAGGGTCTCAGATGGTCCGCAAAGGCTCAGCTGAGGCTTTTGCAGGTGTCGTTGGGCTGCTGCCTGCAGATCGCATGCCTGCAGCTGCTCGAGGTTTTGAAGACAATTTTGGTCGTGTTGATCAGGAAGTCCGAGACCACGTAGCTGAGCACGTCGTTCGGCTCGTTGTCCTGTGGTCTGAGCGGCATGGGCCAAGTGACCACGGAATTTGGCCGCGGCCAGGTGAAGATCGGCTGCATCAATGAATGTCTCGAGCAATTCGTTCCAGCTGCTCATCAGTAGTTCGAGCGTTAGTGCTGCACGATCCACTCCGGTCGAAGCGTGCATCACAAACGGTGCGGCGCTTGCTCGTGCCGGGTGGTGCACGCCGACGTCGTAGGCCACACCGTGCTCCTCCCGGAGCCTGCGGAACAACAGGCTGGACATGCCCGACCCCAGGTGCGCATGCAGAAGCCGCAGGGCCAGGTCATCGGGATGGCCGTGGGGCAGCGATGCCTGTCCAAGCATCAGCACAACCTGTTCGGTCGCGAGAGATTGAAGACTGATGGATGGTCGGGCGACCCCAAGAGCCTCAGGGTCAACATCAACAGCCTTGTCTTGGTCGGAAGAAGGTGGTGCGGTGATCGGTCCGAGCCACTCCTCTAGGCGCTCGCTGGCTTGCTCGGGAATGGCGCCGGAGAGGGCGAGTACTGATCCCGCATTTTCGAGATTCGCTGTTAAAGATTGCAGCTCCGGTCGCCCCAGTTTCTCCAGATCTTGGGCGATTCCAAGCGGATCATGGCCGTAGGGTCCCTGGCCGTAGGCGATCTGTCGCCATCCATCGAAGGCGCGATGGAAGGGATCTTCCCGCTGACGCTGCAGCGCTTGGAGGCTGAGCTCACGCTCTAGGGCGATCTGGCTGTCGTCGAGGTGAGGTTGACGCAACATCCAGCCCACCACGGGTAGAAGCTGGTCAGCATCCAGATCGCGGCACTTGAGGCTGATCAAGATGCCGTCTTCATGGGTGTCACAGCGCAATCCTGCGCCGCAGCCTTCTACCAGATCTGCCAGTTGCAGATGATCCAGGGGGCCACACCCCCTGCTGAGCACGGACCCCAGCAATTGATGCCCCCCGCGCTGCCCCTGCAGATCACAGCCGCTGCCGCGGCGGACCCACAACTTGGCTGAGAGCACCCCTGGGGTGACCACTGGATCGAGCACGAGATCACTTCTGGGTGTCAAGCGATGTCCTCCGGACGGGCGATCAAGGTGAAGGCGTTATGCGGTTGCAGCAGCGGCATCACGCGGGAGCTGAGCGCTGCAGCATCCCACTGCGTTAAATCCTGGAGCGGTGCCAGCAGATCTCTGTGTCGACCCCACAGCGTTTGCGTACCGACGCTGGCAGCAACAGCACTCGGCGCTTCCAGGCTGAAGAGATGGCCATTGCCCACCAAGTGCATGGCCCTGTCGAATTCCTCCGCCGTGACCGGTTCGTTCAGGGTTCGCTGCAGTTGAAGGTGCACCTCCTTTTCGACTGTTTCCAGTTGATCCTCGGGGCAACAAGCCTCAAGCATCACCAGACTTCCCTGTTCCAGGGTGGTGACGTCCATATCGATCGTTTCGACGATCTGAAGGTTTTCGCGCAGGTGTTCCACCAGTCGGCTGCGCCGTCCCTCGGCAAGAACCGTGGTGGCAAGATCCGCACCGGCGATGGCCAATTGATCGGTAGCTGCCGCCACAGGCCAGATCATCAGCAACCGTGCTGCTTCCAGACGTGGGAAGCAACGACTCTCCCGCCCGCATTGAAAGGGGAGTGAGGCCTTTTCAGTCGTTGTTGGGAGTGTTTCGCTGCTGGCTAGATCCATCAGTGGGCTGTCGAGCAATTGCTCGATCAGAGCCTTGGGTAGGTTCCCGGCCAGAGACAGGCAGCAGTTTCCACCGCGGTAACGCCGCTGGTGGTAAGCCTTCATGCCTTTCGGATTCATCATCCGCAGGCTGGATTCCCAGCCCAAGATCGGCCGACCGTAGGCATGGGGCTTGAGACAGAGCTCAAGGGCTGTCTGCAGCACCTGGTCATCCGGTTGATCGTTGTACTGGGCAATTTCTTCCAGCACCACGTCGCGTTCCATGTCGAAGCAGTCTTGGTCCAGTGCTGGATCCAGCACCAGATCCAGGAGCAGGTTGAGAGCTTCGCTGGATTCCTCGGTCGGGACGAGCACATGAAAGTGCACATCGTCGAAGCCTGTGGCGGCGTTGCTGCTTCCACCGAGGGCTTCAATTCTCCGGTCGAATTCACCGGGGCCCAGGGTTTTGCTGCCCTTGAACACCATGTGCTCGAGGAAGTGAGCGATTCCCTCCTCACGATCCTGTTCCCAGGCACTGCCCCCTCGGCACCAGAAATCAAGGCAGGTGAGAGCTGCATCAGGCATTGCAGCCGTAACAAGGCTGCTGCCATTGGGGAGCTTGCGGTGATCAAGCAGTGGACCGGATGGGATCGCAGTCAGGGTCCCGTGGCAAAGTCCCATTCTGTGCAATCACGGATCGGATTGATGCCTGCGTCCACGAGCGGTCGGGAGATGCATCCGCTGGTGGTCTCTTTGGCCTCCTGCATTCGTGATTGGCGCAAGGAACTTCCCGAGCTCAGTTCGCTTGCGGTGTCAGGTGATCTGGAAGAGATCATCGGCACCCTGGATGGGGAGAATCTGTTCATTCGCAACGAAGTGCATTGCTGCCGTGGGTTGCGCAAGCTGCATCTAGAAACAGCTTGTTTGGGCTTGGGTCTGCAGATCCTTCACTGTGTGGTCTTCCCAGACCCACGGTTTGATCTTCCGGTGTTTGGCGCTGACATTGTCGCCAGCCCAGCGGGGATTTCTGCGGCCATTGTCGACCTTTCTCCTGTGGGGGAGCAGCTTCCTGATCAGATAAGCCGTGCGTTGGAGCGCACCCCCGTTCCTGCCTTTGAACAGGTGCGAGAGCTGCCGACTTGGGGAACGATCTTTTCTCCTTACGTCCGTTTCATCCGACCCAGCAGCGATCAGGAGCAGGACTGGTTTGTGGACCTAGTTCGTGCCTATCTGACAGTGCTTGGAGACGCGGTGCGGACCTCTTCTCCCGATCCCAAGGAAGCCTCTTCTACTGTGTCGCGATACCACGGACAGGTCTCCTATTGCAGGCAACAGAAACGCAACGACAAAACACGGCGCGTTCTGGAGAAGGCTTTCGGGACGACCTGGGCGGACCGCTACATCGAGGAGATGCTGTTCGACGAGCCGCAGCGGCTGTGAAGCAGGGGCGAGGAATCTGGATCGGAGCGAGCGTTCTCGGTGTTTTAGTGATCGCAGGCGTGACCTTGCTGCTGCGTAAGCCTGAGGCGGTCGAAACCCCTCTCCCAACCACAGTTGTTGAGCAACCTCGGCAAGCCGAAGCCGTTGCCGCCCTTGGACGGCTGCGCCCCGCTGGTGATGTGCGTCGCCTGGCAGCACCGGTGAGTGGGATGGCTGGAACGCCCAGGGTGTCTTCTCTACGCGTGAAAGAAGGCGATTCCATTCGGCAGGGCCAGGTGCTAGCGGTGTTTGACAACCGGCCGCAGATTGAAGCGGATCTTGCCTCACTGGATGAACGCATCCGCAGTGTCGATATTGAGATCCCTTTGCGCCGCCGGGAGGTAGCCCGTTACGCCCAGGCTGCTCGTGTAGGGGCGGCTACAGCGGTTCTGCTGGAGGAAAAACAGGATGAACTCACCCTTCTGCAGCGCAAGCGGGCAGAGCTGCTTGCCGAACGCCGCACCCTGGAAGCGGATTGGAAAGACAGTGAACTTCGTTCTCCCATTGATGGAACGGTCCTGAAGCTCAATGCCCGCGCGGGTGAGCGTCCAGGCAGCGATGGCGTCTTGGAGGTGGGAGCCAGCCAGTCCATGGAGGCTCTGATTGAGGTCTACGAGTCCGATATCAATCGCATCGTGATCGGTGAAAACGTCATGCTCATCAGTGAAAACGGTGGTTTTGAAGGTGAGCTTGAGGGGCAGGTTGAACGGATCAGTCCGCAGGTTCGACAACGTCAGGTGCTTTCCACTGACCCCACCGGTGACGCTGATGCCCGCGTCGTTGAAGTGCTGGTTCGATTGGATCCGGCATCTGCTGAGCGCGTGACCCGCTTGGCTGGTCTCAAAGTGATCGCCCGCTTCCGGCCCTGATGTTCAGTCGGTTTTGGAATCAACGTGGGATTCCTTTGGCTTCCTTGATGCTGGTGCGTCAGCCGGTGCGTCTGGCTGTGGCGCTTGCGGGCATCAGCTTCGCCGGAATTCTGATGTTCATGCAGCTGGGATTCCGAGATGGTCTTTTTGATGCCAGTGTCACGGTGCATCGACTTTTTGATGCCGACATAGTTCTGATCAGTCCACGCTCAACCAGCTCCGTGAGCATGGCTGGTTTTCCACGTCGTCGGCTCGTTCAGGCCATGGCTCTTCCAGAGGTGGAAGGCATCACGCCCGTGAACTGGAATCTGCTGCTGTGGCGAAACCCTGAAACGCGTGGAACGCGCTCGATCCTTGCCCTGGGCTTTGAACCGGGAGATCCCCTGTTTGTCGATCCGACCCTTGCTCCGAAGGCTCAGCTGCTCACGCAGAAAGGTCGTGTGCTTTTTGATGAAAAGTCGCGTCCTGAATTTGGCCCAGTTGCGGAATGGTTTCAGGACGGTCGCATCGTGGAAAGTGAGATTTCCGGCAAGCGCGTTCGGGTTGCAGGTTTGATCGGCCTTGGCACCTCCTTTGGTGCCGACGGCAACTTGCTCACCAGCCGTGAAACCTTCAGGGAGTTGCTTCCGAACACACCACCGGGAAGCATCGAAGTTGGTCTTGTTCGTTTGCAACCTGGAGCGGATCCGGAAGTTGTGGTGCAACAACTCAACGCTTTGCTCCCCGATGACGTCACCGTGCTCACTAAGGACGGTTTTATCGACTTCGAGCAGAACTATTGGCGCTCCAGTACCTCCATTGGTTTCATCTTCACCCTGGGCGCAGCGATGGGGTTTGTTGTGGGCTGCGTGATCGTTTATCAGGTTCTGTATTCCGACGTCAGTGATCATCTGCCGGAATACGCCACCCTGATGGCCATGGGGTACAAACTCACCACATTGTTGGGTGTGGTGGTTCGTGAAGGTCTTCTCCTGGCGCTTTTTGGTTACCTTCCGGCCTATGCAGCAGGCCAGGGGCTCTATTGGTTGGTGCGAAGTGCCACACAACTGCCCGTGGGCATGGATCTCACCAGGGCGACGACGGTCTTCACCATGATCCTGGTGATGTGCATGGCTTCGGCTGGGCTGGCCATGCGGCGTTTGGTCGATGCGGATCCCGCGGAGATTTTCTGAGGCGATGACCGTTCTTTCCGATGCAGTTAGACAGCCGGGTGCCCAGGTAACCAGCACGGTGAACATCACCGATCTGTGTCATTGGTATGGACGTGGGTCAACCCGACGCCAGGTGCTCCAGTCGGTTGATCTTCAAATTGCTCCCGGTGAGGTGGTGCTCTTGACCGGTCCCTCGGGTTGCGGGAAAACCACACTGCTGACGTTGATCGGTGCCCTCCGACAGGTGCAGCATGGTGATGTGCGTGTGTTCGGCCAGCAGTTGCATGGGGCCGGTCGCCGTCAGCGTCAGCAGCTGCGTCGCAATATTGGGATGATTTTTCAAGGCCACAACCTTCTGCGCTGCTTAACGGCTGAGCAGAACGTTCAAATGGGTGCGGATCTGCTGGAGGGATTTAGTTACCGGGGACGCCGTGATCAGGCAAGGGAATGGTTGAGGGCTGTGGGACTCGATGACCATCTCAATAAGCTTCCTCAGGATCTTTCTGGCGGACAGAAACAGCGTGTCGCCATTGCCCGTGCCCTGGCGGCGCGTCCAAGCTTGCTTCTGGCCGATGAACCCACCGCGGCACTCGACAGCACTACGGGGCGTGAAGTGGTGGAACTTCTGAAACGTCTGGCCCGCGAACAATCCTGTTCCGTTCTGATGGTCACGCACGATCCTCGGATTCTTGATGTGGCAGACAGGCTTGTGAAAATGGAAGATGGTCAACTCATACAGGCGATTGAGTAAGTTGGACAAAGTTCAACCGAACCCATTAGTCCCGCATGGCCAAGCGCAGAAACCTCAAGAAGGAAAAGCAGGAGCGCAATCGCGCCTATGCGCGCAAGTTCAAGAAGCGCAAGATGCGCAATGACGGCCGTGGTGAAGGAGCTGGTAATGGAGTTACCGGTACTGCCAACAACGGTGGTGCAGCTGACTGATTGCAGTCACAACTGTCTGCCAGGGGCCTTCGGGCCCCTTTTTTCATGCCTTTAGGCTGAACACCTTCGGTTTTCGTCCAGCGCGGATGTTCATCAGCGTCGTTATTCCCACCTACAACCGACGCGCCATCCTCGAGAAGTGCTTGAGCGCTCTTGAGCATCAGGACGCCTGTGGCGAACTTGATGATTACGAGGTTGTGGTGGTCGACGACGGATCCACTGATGGAACACCCGACTGGCTGCGATCCTGTGCCGATCGGTTTCCCAGGGTCCGACTGTTCGAGCAGAGTCATGGTGGTCCGGCTGAGGGTCGCAACCGAGGAGTGTCCAATGCCCGGGGAGATGTCATTGTTTTCATCGACAGTGATCTCGTGGTCACGCCAACGTTTCTTGGATGTCACGCCAGGGCACTCTCAAAGCAGTGGGCTCGAACCGGGTCACGCCTCTGCTTTACCTATGGGGCTGTCATTAACACCGCAGATTTCGACCACCCCACCGGTGAGCGTCACAAATTGCGGGATTTGTCATGGGCGTATTTCGCAACAGGAAATGTCGCGATCGACCGTGCGGTGCTGGAGCAGTCCGGTCTCTTTGACCAAGGATTCAGGTTGTATGGCTGGGAGGACCTTGAGCTTGGTGAGCGCCTGCGCCAGATGGGGGTTGAACTGATTCGCTGCCCGGAAGCGGTCGGATACCACTGGCACCCTGCGTTCCGGCTCGAGCAAATACCAGATTTGATCCGGGTTGAACGCGAGCGAGCGAAGATGGGACTGGTCTTTTATCGGAAGCATCCCAGTCGGCGCGTGCGCATGATCATTCAGTTCACGTGGCTGCACCGATTGCTTTGGGGCGTCCTCACCCTGGGTGGTCTTCTCAACGAACGCAGCCTTCGCCCTTTGCTGGCTTGGTTGGTCCGTCGCGGACAACCTTCTCTGGCGCTGGAACTCCTTCGCTTACCTCTCAACCGGATCGGGGTGGAATCCCTCTATCAAGAGGCGCGTCTGCAGGGACTGCGCTGAACGGCGCTTTGTTAGGTTCACAGGGCCCTTTCAAACCGCACACCTGTCTGTTTCGGGTGCTGAATGTGATCTGAACGCCTGTTCATCACTTCATCCCTGACAGGTGGAGGCGAACCCGAAACCCAACTACAACCATGGCTGTCGTCACTCTCGCCGAGATGATGGAAGCTGGTGCCCACTTTGGACACCAGACCCGTCGCTGGAACCCCAAGATGTCGCGCTACATCTATTGCGCGCGCAACGGAGTTCACATCATTGACCTCGTGCAGACCGCTGTCTGCATGAACAACGCCTACAAGTGGACACGCTCAGCAGCCCGCAGCGGCAAGCGTTTTCTCTTTGTTGGTACTAAAAAGCAGGCTTCCGAAGTTGTGGCCCATGAAGCGGCCCGCTGCGGTGCTTCCTATGTGAACCAGCGCTGGTTGGGCGGAATGCTCACCAACTGGACCACCATGAAGGCTCGGATCGACCGTCTCAAGGATCTGGAGCGCATGGAATCCAGTGGAGCCATCGCGATGCGTCCGAAGAAGGAAGGAGCGGTGCTGCGCCGCGAGCTTGATCGTCTTCAGAAGTACCTCGGCGGTCTGAAGAACATGCGTCGCCTTCCCGATGTGGTGGTTCTGGTGGATCAGCGTCGCGAAACCAACGCGGTACTCGAGGCTCGCAAGCTCGACATTCCTCTGGTCTCCATGCTGGATACCAACTGCGATCCCGACCTCTGCGAGGTTCCGATCCCCTGCAACGACGATGCCGTTCGTTCTGTCCAGCTGGTGTTGAGCCGTCTCGCAGATGCGATCAACGAAGGTCGTCACGGCTCTAACGAACAACGCGGTGACGACAGCCAAGGCTGAGTCAAACCACCACTAGGTTCACGCCGCCCTCCCGCCAAAGCGGGAAGGCGGCTCTTCTTGTTCCCCCCATCCTTCACCCGTTCATCCGATGGCTGTTGCCGTATCCGCCAAGCTCGTCAAGGAACTCCGCGACAAGACTGGCGCTGGAATGATGGACTGCAAGAAAGCTCTTGCAGCCACAGAAGGTGATGCCGAAAAAGCCATTGAGTGGCTGCGTCAAAAAGGCATCGCCAGTGCAGAGAAGAAGTCCGGTCGCACCGCCGCTGAGGGTGCTATCGGCAGCTACATCCACACCGGTGCTCGCGTGGGTGTGCTGGTCGAAGTCAACTGCGAAACCGACTTCGTGGCTCGTGGCGACATGTTCCAGGAGCTCCTGCGTGACGTCGCCATGCAGGTTGCTGCCTGCCCTGGCGTTGAATACGTCACCACCGACGAGATTCCTTCTGAAATCCGTGAGCGGGAGAAGTCCATTGAGATGGGTCGCGATGATCTCGAGGGCAAGCCTGAGCAGATGAAGGAGAAGATCGTTGAGGGACGCATCAACAAGCGCCTCAAGGAACTGGCCCTCATGGAGCAGCCTTTCATCAAGGACAGTTCGCTGACCGTTGCCGAGCTGGTCAAGCAGACCGCTGGAAAGATCGGTGAGAACGTCAAGGTTCGTCGTTTCACCCGCTACACCCTGGGTGAAGGCATCGAGGTCCAGGAGAACGATTTCGCGGCAGAGGTCGCTTCCATGTCCAAGGCCTGATCTTGATCACGGTGTCGGAACGTCCACAGGGCCATGACCCCGACGTGCAGTTGGCACGTTTGGGTGAGCGTTGTCGATCTCTGGCACCAACCCTTTATCGGGAGCAGGCTCTTTACCTTCAGCAGGTGCGGAGCTTGCTTCCAACTGCGGTGAAATCCGCGATTCAGAATCTTCTGAGTGAACTCTCGTTCGATCAGCGAGCTGCTCTCGGTGAGCATCAGTTGCAGTTCCAGAAGCGCATTGAAGCGCTCCTGCAGCGTTCATCGTCATTGATCACGGTTGAGCAACTTCTGGTGCTATCCGCTCGGGTCCAGAACGAGGAGCGCCGCTTACGTTTTCAGCAGCTTCAGGCGCTCACTGATCGCACCCAAGAACGCGTGGATCCGAGCGGTGCTGATGGTTCCTCTTCAACACTCCCTTCGGATCCGATGGGAGTTGAATTAAGTCTTGATCTTCCGCTGGAGCGCCCTGAGCTGATTGAGGGGTTGCTTCCTCGTGACCCTGCGTTGATGTCTTCTGAGTCAGCACAGCGTCAGGACTCCCTGGAGCTCGCCTCGTCGTCGTTATTCGACTCTGAGACTGAGCAGTCCGAACTGGAGGTGTTGCGGTCGCTGTTTGTGATGGCTGGAGATTCGCTGGAACCCACAGAAGGCCAGCCTGATCAACCCTCTGAACTCGATCAGTCAGAGAGCAATGGCTTGGAGCCGCTCCACACCAATGACCAGTGGATGCCCGCAACAGCAAGTGGTCTGTTGCATTGGCTCGATTGCTTGGATGCATCCTTGATCCGACGTCTACGCAATCTCTCCCACGCCGTGAATGTGGAGCTGATGCGCGCTGGTATCACCCGCAGTCTTCTGCCCATTCAGCTGTTGGATGCTGTGATCAGTGGTCAGCTCCCCTCCCAATCGGCGCCATCCAACCTGTTGAAGCTGACTCTCCCCCTGACGTTGGTGACGGAAGAGCAGTCGATGCAGACGGTCTGTGTGCTGGTGAGACCTTCCGATCTCGAATTTGATGATCACGGCTTGCGTCGAATCCGCAGCCGTCTTCGGGTTCATCGACGCGAACTCGGCAGTTGGCTTGTGAAAGAGCGACACTGGCAGCGTCGCGCGAGTGTTCGAGAGGTCCAGACCCATTGGTGGCCCAACCAGCCGGAGACGCCTCCCTCCAGGTGACACCGGGTCTGGATCGCCAGGCTCTGGAACGGTTTTTGGTGTGGATTCGACCGCTTCAGCAGGCGCTCTCTCTGGAGGCTGAGCGCGGTTTTGCGGATCTCCAAGGGCGCAAGGAGTATTTCCACAGTTTCATGGCCAGGGAATTGGCCATTCCGCCGGAGATTCCTTTGCCTGGCGATGTCCCCGATCGCCTGCGAGCTTTGGCAGAGGGATTCGCTGACTACGCCGTTAAAAACGATGCAGACAGGCGTCGGCAGGTCACGGTGGCCAGGCAGTGGCTGCATGCACTTCGTCAGCGACTGGAACCGTCAGCTCCGATGGCCCCGCCTCGGTTGAAGGTGGTGCAGACGTCTGCGACGGTTTCAGGAGCCAGCGGAACAACACCGTCTCTGGATGCGCCACTGGGTCAGGTGCGTGGGATCGGACCCAAGTTGGCCGAGCGTTTGGCCAGTCTTGGATTGCTGCTGGTTCGAGATCTATTGCTCCACTATCCGCGCGATTACGTGGATTACTCCGCCTTGCGTCGGATCGAAGCGCTGGTGCCAGGTGAGACGGCAACGATCGTGGCCACCGTCCGTCGCTGCCATGGCTTCACCAGTCCACGTAATCCCAATCTTTCGATCATCGAGTTGCAGCTACAGGATCCGACCGGACGGATCAAGGTGACGCGGTTCCTGGCTGGAAAGCGGTTCAGCAATCCTTCATACCTGCATGGTCAGACCAGGCAGTACCCCAACGGGGCCACCGTTGCTGTGAGTGGCTTAGTGAAGAAGGGCCCCTATGGCCTCAGTTTTCAGGATCCTCTGATCGAGGTGATGGAAAGTGCGCAGGCTCCGTTGCGCTCCAGTCGGATTGGCCGTTTGCTGCCTGTGTATCCGCTTACGGAGGGTTTGACCGCGGATCGCTTCCGTTTGCTGGTGGAACGTGCGCTCCCGGCGGTGCGTCAGTGGCCGGAACCCCTTCCGCGCCCTCGTCGCGAGGCGCGTCAGCTGCTAAGCCGTGACAAGGCCTTGGTGGCGATTCACCGTCCGGAATCCTCAGAGCAGCTTCAGCAGGCAAGGCACCGACTGGTGTTTGACGAGTTCCTCCTGTTGCAGCTCGGTTTGATGCAACGACGGGCAGCGTTACGACAGCGATCCGCGCCGTCACTGCGTTGTGCTTCCGACCGTGACGGCCTGATGGCTCGCTTCTTGGATCTCCTTCCGTTTGAGCTCACCGGCGCTCAGCAGCGGGTTCTTGCGGAGATAGAGCAGGATCTCGATCGGCCTGAGCCGATGGCCCGGCTGGTGCAAGGAGACGTCGGTAGCGGCAAAACCGTCGTGGCCGTTGCGGCGTTGCTCAAGGCCATTCAGGCCGGCTGGCAGGGCGCCATGATGGCGCCCACGGAAGTGCTGGCTGAGCAGCATTACCGCAGTTTGTGCACCTGGATGCCGCCGTTGCACGTCACGGTGGAATTGCTGACGGGATCCACCCCACAGAAACAGCGGCGTCGCATCCTTGCTGATGTGGCATCAGGGGGCTGCAAGATTCTGGTGGGAACCCACGCGCTGCTGGAAGACCCCGTTGGCTTTGAGCGGTTGGGTCTCGTGGTGGTCGATGAGCAACACCGCTTTGGTGTTCGTCAACGCAACCGTTTGCTGGGCAAAGGTTTGCAGCCGCATCTGCTCACCATGACCGCCACACCAATCCCCAGAACCTTGGCGTTGTCCCTTCATGGCGATTTGGATGTCAGCCAGATTGATGAGCTGCCGCCGGGCCGGACGCCAATCAAGACCGCGATGCTGGCCGGCTCCAACCGGGACGAGGCCTATCAGTTGATCCGCGATGAGGTGAACAAAGGCCAGCGTGCCTATGTCGTGTTGCCTCTGGTTGAAGACTCAGAAAAGATGGACCTGCGATCTGCGGTGGAAGTGCACCGTCAGCTGGCTGAGGAGGTGTTCCCCGATCTTCGGGTGGGCCTGCTGCACGGCCGTTTGGCCAGTGCAGACAAGCAGGCCGTGATCCGCAGCTTTGCCGCGGGAGAGTCGGAGGTTCTGGTCTCCACCACGGTTGTGGAAGTCGGCGTGGATGTGCCGGAAGCCAGTGTGATGGTGATTGACCATGCCGATCGGTTTGGTCTTGCGCAGCTTCACCAATTGCGTGGCCGTGTCGGCCGCGGTGCTGCGGCATCTCACTGCCTGTTGATCAATGACAGCCGCAATCCATTGGCGCGTCAGCGGCTGGAGGTGCTGGTGCGATCCACCGACGGCTTCGAGATTGCCGAGATGGATCTTCGTCTGCGAGGTCCTGGCCAGGTTTTGGGCACCCGTCAATCGGGCTTGCCTGATCTGGCTCTGGCGAGCCTTGCCGATGATGGTTCTGTGCTGGAAGAGGCGCGTGAAGAAGCAGCCGACATTCTTCAGCAGGATCCAGATCTTCAAGACCATGCCGTGTTGAGGCGGTTGCTTGAGGAGCAGCGCAGCCGTGTGACCTCAGCCGCACAGCTCAATTGAGCTGGCCTTGAGGCCTCATCCCATCGCTCATACGATTCAGAGTCTGTGGTGAGTTGTCGGATGCGTCGTCCTTGGAACGATGTGGTGATCGCAGACTGCGGTGAACCGCTGGCATCACTCAAACCTCGATTTCTCTGCCTGGAACCGCACCCTTACGCGCGGGTGGGTGCTCCCTATGGAGAAGGCGGCGATCCTTACCGGCTTCGATCTGGAGTGCTGGAACGTCTGCAAAGGGCTCAAGACCAGTTGTCGGCCGCGCAAGATCCGGTTGCAGGTTCTCTGCAGTTGGCCATTTTTGATGCTTGGAGACCACTCCAGGTGCAGGCGTACATGGTTCGGCATACGGTGCGTGAACTCTGTCAGCAGCGGGGAGTTGATCCTTTGGATCCTGCTCAGGGTGTGGCTCTGGAGGCAGTGGAGCGTGATGTCGGTCGTTTCTGGGCGCCGCCGAGCCGTGATCCTGGGATGCCACCACCCCACAGCACCGGTGCAGCTGTGGATCTCACACTCGCGGACACCACGGGCCATGTGTTGGCGATGGGCGGTGAGATTGATGCCATCGGCGAGGAGTCAATCCCGGATGCGCATGCTTCTGCTGCGGAACAGGATCCATTGGGCGACGCTGCGCTCTGGCATGGGCGCCGATGCCTGCTTCACGACGTGATGCGAGCTGCTGGCTTTGTGAGACACCCCAATGAGTGGTGGCACTTCAGCCACGGTGATCAGCTGTGGGCTTGGAGCCTATGCGCTGAGGAAGCGATCTATGCCTCGGTTCCCAGCAGTTGATGAACCGACTGGTCACCCATGCGGTTGATGTGGGCTCCGAAACTGCGACGGACCCCACATTGCTTCCAGTCGATCAGCAGCGGCTCCAGAGTTGATTCCAACTGATCAATGGGCATTTTCTGAAGGAAGGGACGGGCCAGTGTCTGCAGGTTTGGTGTGCCACCTAGCCACAACTGGTATTGGTTGACGCCACTTCCCACTAGGCCGAGTTCCGCCATGTAAGGCCGTGCACAACCGTTCGGACAGCCGGTCATGCGCACCAGCAAGGACTGGTCGATCTCAAGACGTTGCAGGAGGGCATCAAGGCGATCAAGCACGGATGGCAGAGCCCTTTCCGCCTCAGTGATGGCAAGTCCGCAGGTTGGCAGCGCTGGACAGGCAATTGCATGCCGCGCCAGTGGTGCCGGCTCTCCTGGGAGTTCAAATCCCAGCGCTGCCAGCGCTGCTTTGATGGCGGGTTTCTGGGGCGCCCCGATGTTGCAGAGCAATAGATCCTGGTTGGCGGTGAGACGCACTTCCAATTGGTAGGTCTGCACCAGCTGGCGCAAGCCTTTCTTCACCTCACCTTCGAGCCGACCACAGGTCAGGGGAAGCCCGACAAACCAGAGGCCCTTCTTCTGACGGTGCCATCCCAGGTAATCCTCCAGCTTGGGGCGCGGTTCCAGCCGCAGACCTTTTAGTTCTCCCTTGAAATAGGTGGATTTAAGGGTGGAACGAAACCAGCTGATTCCTTTGTTGTGGAGGAGATATTTCATCCGCGCGTGCTTGCGCACCTCGCGGTCACCGTGATCACGCTGTAGCGCCATGATCGACTGAAGCAGATCAAAAATGTCGTCTGCTTTGACGTAGCCGAGGGCATCGGCGGTCCTGGCGAAGGTGTCGTCTTGGTTGTGGGTTCGGCCCATGCCGCCACCCACATACACGTTGCAGCCTCTCAAGGCACCGGAGGGGTCAGCGAAGGCCACCAGACCAATGTCTTGCGTCAGCAAATCAATGGAGTTGTCGCCGGGAACGGTGACTGCCACCTTGAATTTGCGCGGAAGGTAGGTGTCGCCATAGAGCGGTTCTGCATCGCTACCTGAATAGACCCCACCATCGCGTTGCCGGGTGCGCGCTTTGCGCACGGCTGATGTTGGTTGGAATCTGTAGCTGTGGTCGCCATCGATCCACATGTCGAGGTAAGAGCCTTCGGCAGCTTCAGGGCTCAGGAGATCAGCGATTTCATCGGCGAGTTTGCGGGCCGCCGGATAAGCACCCTTTTCAAAGGGTGCGGGAGGCGCCATCACGTTGCGGTTGATGTCTCCGCATGCAGCCAGCGTCGAGCCCAGGTTGCTGATGATCGTCCCGATCACCGTCTTGAGATCCGCCTTGGGCACCCCGTGCATCTGGAAGGCCTGGCGAGTGGTCGCACGAAGCGTTCCGTTGCCGTAACGATCTGAAAGATCATCCAGAGCAGCGAAAAGGTCAGCTGGAACCCTCCCTCCCGGGTTGCGAAGCCGCAGCATCATCTGCCAGCAACGGATCTTGTCGGTTTTGCGCAGTTCGCGGTGGTTTTGTTGGTAGCTGCCGTGAAACTTCAGAAGCTGAACCGCGTCTTCACTGAAACGGATCTCCTCATTGCCCAGTTCAGTGAGCAGAGGTTCGCGCAGATGGCCGCTATAGAGCTTGCGTTTTTCTGCTTTCGACAGCGCCGTGTCGATGGACTCTGTCCGATCGGCAGGACCATCCAATGCCGTGTCGAGAGCAACTTCCTGCTTGTTGGAGGTAGCTGTCACACCTTTGCTCACACGTGCGTTGTTGTTGTATTTGAAACTAGCGAAGCGGCGTCCAATAAAGTCGCTGCCTGAATTGGCACGTGGTGTGGCGAACACGTTTCTGCTCGAGATTGGTACCGAGGAACTCCCGGCAGATTTTGTGCGCTCAGCTCTTCAGCAGTTAGAGCGACGTGTTCGCACCGATCTGCAGGAGTTGCGACTCGATCACGGCGCTCTGACGGTCACAGGCACGCCTCGGCGTCTTTTGATTGAAGTGTGTGATCTGATCGACGCACAGCCGGATCTTGAGGAAGACCGCAAAGGTCCTCCGGTTTCACAAGCGCTGGTGGATGGTGAGCCCGGGCCAGCGGCTATTGGCTTCGCAAAACGCTGCGGGGTGGATCCTCAAGATCTTGAAGCCCGCGACACGCCGAAGGGCCCCTGTTTGTTCGCCCGCGTGTGCACCCCCGGTCAGGGCAGCTCAGCCTTGCTTCAGTCCTGCATTCCTCAATGGATCGATGCTCTGCAGGGCCGGCGATTCATGCGTTGGGGCAGCGGTGAGCAGCGCTTCAGTCGACCGGTGCGTTGGCTCGTGGCCTTGCTGGGCGATGCCGTGGTTCCTGTGACCCTTGCATCCTCAGATCCCGTTGTTCATAGCGGCCGTCGCAGTCGTGGCCATCGTCTACATCAGGAACTGGATGAGATTCGTTCAGCTGATGCCTTGAGGCCTCAGTTGGCGGCTGCAGGTGTCGTGGTGGATCGTCAAGAGCGGGCAGAAACCATCCGTGTCTCGATTGCTGATCAAGCAGCTGCTTGCGGTGGTGAAGCCGATTGTCCTCAGGGCTTGTTTGAGGAGTTGGTGGATCTGGTTGAAGCGCCGCGGGTGCTCAAAGGAGAAATCGCAGACCGGTATCTCGACCTCCCTCCTGAAGTGATTGTCACGGTGATGCAGTCGCACCAGCGCTATGTGCCGCTGAAGCGAGCGCAGGCCAACGCAGACCCTCTTCAGCTTGAGGCCCGCAGTGTTTTGTTGTCCGACTACCTCTTGGTCAGCAATGGACTGCCTGATGCCTCCTCAACGATCGTGAGTGGCAATCAGCGCGTTCTTGGGGCTCGTCTCGCCGACGCGGAGTTCTTCCTCACGGTGGATCGCCGACAACCCAGCGAAGACCGTCGCCAGCAACTGGATCGGGTCACCTTTGCCGAAGGGCTTGGCAGTCTCCTCAACCGCAGCGACCGGATTAGCTGGGTGATGGATCAGCTGATTAGCGCACTCAATGTTGAGAACAGCCTCGCTGCTCATGCTCGCCGTGCTGCTCATCTCTGCAAGCACGATCTGGTGAGCCAGATGGTGGGTGAATTCCCTGAATTACAGGGACTGATGGGCGGCAAATATCTCCTGGAGGAGGGTGAGCCTCGTGACGTTGCGCTTGCAGTGGCTGAGCACTATCAACCGGCAGGTGCAGGCGACGCACCTCCATCCAGCGATGCCGGAGCCTTACTCGCACTGGCCGAGCGACTGGAACTGCTTTTAAGCATCTTTGCCAAAGGCCAGCGACCCACGGGTTCGTCGGATCCTTATGCGTTGCGTCGTGCGGGCAACGGCATTGTTCAGATCCTCTGGGACCGTGGCTGGCGTTTGCCGCTGCAGAGTTTGTTCAGTCGGGCAGCCAGTCACTGGGCTGAGCTCTTTCCTGCCTTCAAGGTTGAAGCCACATCCCTTGCTGATGATTTGGGCCAGCTTCTGCGCCAGCGGATGGTGTCTCAGTTCGAGGAAGATGGCTTCCCGATTGATTTGGTTCAGGCTGTCAGCGGTGAGGGCGTCAGCAGTGAGCGTCTACTTCAGGATCCTGTTGATGCTCGGGAGCGTCTATTGCTGCTCCAGAAGCTTCGAGCCGACGGTCAGCTTCAGGCTGTCCAGGCTGTTGTCCAACGTGCAGCACGTTTGGCCGAAAAGGGTGATCTTGCCTCAACACAGCTAACACCGGCTGAGGTAATTGATGCCGGTCTGTTTGATTCCCCCAGCGAAGCGGGTTTGATGGCGGAGCTTGAATCGCTGAGTCCGCTTGCCCAAGCCTCTGATTACAGCGGGTTAGCGGCAGGTCTACAGGCTGCAGCCGTTGCTCTTGAGGCGTTCTTCGATGGAGACAAGAGCGTGATGGTGATGGCGGACGACGCCTCTGTTCGACGCAATCGTCTGAATCTGCTGGGTGTGTTGCGGAATCAGGCTTCTGTGTTGGCTCGTTTCGACAACATCCAGGCCTGATCAAGGTTGTTGTGTGTGCGGGCTGCTGAATGTTGGCAGCCTCTCTCAAGGCTGAAAAGAGCTTTGATGTTCAACAAAAAACCCCGGCTGGACAGTCGTCAGCCGGGGTTCGGAGCACACTGATCTCAGCAGGTTTAGCTGCTGGTCACCTTGGAGCGCTCTTCACTGTTCGTGGTGGCGTCCTTGGATGCCTCGTCATTGTGAGCTTGGGCTTTGATGGCCTGGGAGGCTTCCTCAGCCAGGAAGTCACCATCCGAACGACCAACGGCAGAAGGCACGGCGTCGTAGTCAGCCGGTGCTAGCGCTTGACCGCGCAGAAGGCTTCCCAAGGTGCGCAGAGTGAGCTTGATCTGTTGCCAAGGGTTCATCATCACCACCCGCTTGTAGAGGTAGCTGTCAAACGTGAGTTTTTGCACATCTCGGTCATCGCACATCTCGACGAAGGCCTCGCGTGCCGCGTCGTTGCGGTAGAAGATTCTCTGCAAGATGTCGAGAACGGCGTAAGTGGCCCCGTACTTGCGATCCCACCGCTTGATGTAGGTGGATTTGATCTCCTTTTCCGTAGGAATCTTGGTGCCATTGGCTGATATCTCAACGATGGCTTCGGCACACATGCGGCCGCTCTTGGCTGCGAAGTAAATGCCTTCTCCAGAACTCTTGGTGACGTAACCCGCTGCATCGCCTACGAGCGCCATGCGCCCAACAACGCGACGGGGACGGGGATGCTCAGGAATGGGATGAGCTTCGACCTTGATCACTTCGCCTTTGAAGAGGCGCTTACGTGCCCGTTCGCGGATGCCTTTCTGCAGACCTTTGATCAAGGACTGGTTCTGTTGCATCGTGCCGGTGCCGACGGCCACGTGGTCGAACTTGGGGAAAACCCAGGCATAGAAATCTGGGGAGACGTCAGTGCCGACGTACATCTCCGCCAAATCTTCGTAATAGGTCATCTCTTCGGCAGGAAGCTTGATGCGTTCCTGGAAGGCGATCGCCACGTTGTAGTCGCCGGCGTCCATCGCTTTGGCAACACGTGAGTTGGCGCCGTCAGCTCCGATGATCAAATCCACTTCCAGTGTTTTGAGTTCACCTGTGGGTCCGCCAGAGCTGTAATCGGCGTAATGAAGGGTGTAAGGACCTTCACGGTTGCTGCCGGTGTCGATTTTTTGTACGAGACCGTTAATCAGTGTGGTCCCGAGATCTGCAGCCCGGTTGCGCAGGAAGGCGTCAAACACCTCGCGGCGACACATCCCGATGTAGGCATCGTTGTCGTAGCCCAGGGGATCGAGTTTGATGTCCACCTCTTTATTGGAGGGGGAAATCATCTTCATGTTCCGCACTTTGCGGTCGATGATGGATTCAGGCAGTTCGAACTCCTCGACCATGCAGAGGGGGATGGCCCCTCCGCATGGTTTGGCGTTGTCGAGCTTGCGTTCAAACAGCCAGGTGCTGATACCAGCTTTCGCAAGGATTTCGGCCGCGCAGGATCCGCTCGGACCTCCACCGACGACGGCAACTCTCAGCATCTCAGCCAACTCCGCTGGATCATTAAAATGAAAGCTACCACTGCTCAGTGTTGTTCTGCGGCTTGATCTGGCGCCCCGCCTTACGATCGAAACATCATTGAATTAAAGGTGTGTCGAGGGCTGTCGCCACCCGCAGTAGGAAGCGTGACAACAGCCGCGACGACATCCCTGTCGCTCGCCGCAGTCAAGCGTCCCGCCCGCGCCGCGGTGGTGGCATGGGTCTGGGGGTTTTGATCGGCTTCGGATTGCTTGCATCAGCGGCAGTCGCTGCGCTGTTTTTGGCCCCTGATCTTTTGCCTCTCCGCAAGGCGACTCCTGTTGTGGAAGGCATCGATGAGCAACCAGGACTGGATGGACGATTGCTCGGACATTTCCCTTACGACGAGGCAGGATTCGATCAGCTGGTGCCTGTGGAGGCCGGCATTGAATTGCACCGTGACGCCGCGATATCGCTTTCGGCCATGAAACGTGCGGCGGCTGCCGACGGCGTTGATCTCAGGCTTTTGAGCGGCTATCGCTCTCAAGATCTTCAAAAAAGCATCTTTTTTGATGTGAAATCTGAGCGCAATCAAACCGCGATCGAACGGGCCAAGGTCTCTGCTCCTCCGGGCTATTCCGAACACAGCACTGGTTATGCCGTGGATCTTGGAGATGGCGACGATCCTGCGACGAATTTGTCTGAGACCTTTGAGCAGACGAGGGCTTTCCGTTGGCTCCAAGACCACGCCGCAAGCTATCACTTCACACTGTCATTCCCTGCCGTTAATCCCCAAGGGGTGAGTTATGAGCCCTGGCATTGGCGTTTCGAGGGTTCAGCAGATGCGCTGCGGTTATTTGAACCTGCTAGGCGTCTTGCGGTTGGGGGCTGATGGTGAGCCCTCTTCCAGAACTCCTTGCACCTGCTGGTGACTGGGCCGCCCTTCGAGCCGCAGTCGCCCAGGGCGCCGATGCGGTGTATTTCGGCGTTGAGGCGTTCAATGCACGTTTGAGGGCTGAAAACTTCCGTCAGGATGAACTGCCGGAGATCATGAACTGGCTTCATGCCAGGGGTGTGAAGGGATTCCTGACCCTCAATGTGCTCATCTTCACCGCTGAGTTGCAGGAAGCTGCGCAGCTGCTTGAGAGTGCCTGGCGTGCAGGAGTGGATGCCCTCATTGTTCAAGACCTGGGGCTCTGTTTGCTGGCGCAGCAACTAGTCCCCGATCTGGCTCTGCATGCTTCCACACAGATGTCCATTACCAGCGCAGCCGGTGTCGCTCAGGCCGCCGCCGCGGGATGCACACGGGTGGTGATGGCGAGGGAGTTGACCCTCAAGGATTTGAAACGCCTGCAAAAACAGTTGCAGCAGCGCCATCTCGCCATGCCGCTGGAGGTGTTTGTGCATGGCGCGTTGTGTGTTGCCTACTCCGGTCAGTGCTTGACCAGTGAATCCCTTGGACAGCGCAGTGCCAACCGCGGTGAATGTGCTCAGGCCTGTCGTCTTCCCTATCAATTGGTGGTCGACGGAATCGAACGCGATCTGGACGATCAGCGCTACCTGCTTTCACCGCAAGATCTGGCGGCTTGGTCGTTGGTTCCAGAGTTGGTACGGATCGGGATCAGCAGCTTCAAGATCGAGGGACGTCTCAAGGACCACACCTATGTCGCTGCTGTCACGGATGTGTACCGGCGCAGCCTGGACGGTGCTGTCATGGATGACGATGAAACCGAGCAGCAGCTCGAACTTGGTTTTTCACGTGGTCTCAGCACTGGCTGGTTGGAGGGCATCGACCATCCCGCCCTTGTTCATGGGCGTTGGAGCAAAAAGCGCGGGCCTTTGATCGGAACGCTGCGGGGTGTTCAGGCACGGGGATGGCTGGAGGTCAAAACGCACATCCAGCCGCAACGCGGCCAAGGCATTGTGCTGGAAGTGTCGGCGTCTGAGGACGGCCCTTTTCAACCTCCCCGGGAAGTGGGTGGCCGCATCATGGATGTGGTCGCTGCAGGGCGACAACGTTGGCGGCTGCGGTTGGGTCCGGGGCGCATCCGACTGGATGGTCTCAGGCCAGGGGCCTCGATTTGGCTTACCAGTGATCCGCAGTGGGAGTCCACCTGGCAGCGTCGAGCGGACCGTGACACGGCACCAATCGATTCGCCGCTGGTGCTCAAGGTGCAGGGTCAATGCGGAGCCCCGCTCACGCTTGAGTTGCTGATGCCCAAGCCTCCAGGGGCGGATGCTCTGCAGGTCACCAGCGAAGCCTGCCTTGAGCCAGCCCGCGATCACGGCCTGGATGACAAGCGGCTTGCTGCTCAGCTCGGCCGTTTGGGGGGAACGGGATGGCGTCTTGAGGAGCTCAAGAACGAATTGGATCACGGACTGTTTCTTCCGCTTGCTGAGCTGAACCGTCTGCGGCGATCGCTTTTGCAACGCATGGCCGAAGTTGGAGTCATGGCGCCATCGATGAAACCAACGCCATCAGCGCTGCCCGCAATAGGTGCGGATCAGCGCAACAGCGTTTTGGCGTCCTGTCTGCACGATCTGCCAGACACGAGTCCTCAGGTCGACTCCGATTTGGTGGTGCTGGTGCGCAGCCTCGATCAGTTGGAGGCGCTGCAGACCCTTGACGACACAGTGCCGTTGCGCGCGGTCGTGGCTGATCTGGAACAGCCGCGCGAACTGCGAGAAGCGGTTGCCATCGGCCGTGGCTGCTGGCCCGATGGTCTCTGGTTAACAGGGCCAAAGGTTGTGCGTCCAGATGAACGCTGGACCCTCGAACCCTTGTTGCGGGCCTCTCCTGATGGGTTTTTGGTGCGTAACGCTGACCAGCTTGAGCTGTTGAAGGGCGTCGCTCCATGCCGTGGTGATTTCAGTCTCAATGTGGCGAACCCACTGGCGCTTCGCTGGTTTCTGGAGCACTGGGGTCTGGAGCGCGTCAGCGTTAGTTGTGATTTGAACCTGCAGCAGTTACTAGATCTCAGTGATGCCTCACCTTGCGACCGTTTGGAGGTGGTGCTGCATCAGCACATGCCCCTCTTTTATATGGAGCATTGCCTGTTCTGTTCGTTGCTGTCGGACGGCCATGACCACACCGATTGCGGCAGACCTTGTGAACACCACACCGTTCGTCTGCGTGATCGCAGCGGAGTGGATCATGCGCTCAAAGCCGATCTCGGCTGCCGCAACACCTTGTTCAATGGCACTGCACAAACGGGTGTTGAAGCGCTGCCCGTGATGCAAGGGGCCGGACTGCGTCATTTCCGTCTTGATCTTCTTGATGAAGATGCAGAAGCCACCCGTCGACGTGTCCGTCTTTATGGGGAGGCCTTGCAAGGCCGCACCCCTTCAGAGGCAGTGTGGCGTCAGGAACAGATTGAGCACCGCCTCGGTGTCACCCGAGGAAGCCTTCAGATCGACCGTCCACGGCGCACCGGATCGATCTCACGTTGAGATAGGGTGCACCGGTTGCGCCGATTGGCGCCGTAGAGACTGCCCGCCCCTTTTTACCGACACTCATGAGCGCCCAGCAAAAGGCGATTCGCAACATCGCGATCATCGCCCACGTTGACCATGGCAAGACGACCCTGGTCGACTCGTTGCTGGCTCAATCAGGCATTTTTCGTGACAACGAAGCGGTGCCCACCTGCGTCCTGGACTCCAATGACCTGGAACGTGAGCGTGGAATCACCATTCTCTCCAAGAACACCGCTGTCACCTACAACGACACGCGGATCAACATTGTCGACACACCAGGTCACGCTGACTTCGGTGGTGAGGTCGAGCGGGTGCTCGGCATGGTCGATGGCTGTCTGCTGATCGTTGATGCCAACGAAGGGCCCATGCCTCAGACGCGCTTTGTGCTGAAGAAAGCGCTGGAACAAGGTCTGCGTCCGATCGTGTTCGTCAACAAGATCGACCGGGCTCGGGTGGATCCTGAAACTGCTGTCGACAAGGTTTTGGATCTCTTCCTGGAGCTCGGCGCTGATGACGATCAGTGCGATTTCCCCTATCTGTTCGGAAGTGGCCTTGGTGGTTTCGCCAAGCCCGATATGAAGACGGATAGCGACAACATGCGCCCGCTCTTCGATGCGATTCTGCGTCATGTTCCGCCGCCGGTCGGTGACGCTGATAAGCCGCTGCAACTTCAGATCACCACGCTTGATTATTCCGATTTCTTGGGTCGGATCATCATTGGCCGTGTTCACAACGGGGTGATTAAGCATGGTCAAAGCGCTGCCTTGATCAAAGACGACGGAAGCGTCAAAAAAGGACGGATCAGCAAGCTGCTTGGCTTCGAAGGCCTGCAACGCGTCGAGATCGAGCAGGCATCCGCGGGTGATCTGGTGGCCGTCGCTGGCTTTGATGACGTCAATATTGGCGAGACCATTGCCTGCCCAGATGAGCCCAAGGCTTTGCCTCTGATCAAGGTGGATGAACCCACCCTGCAGATGACCTTCGTGGTCAATGACTCCCCGTTTGCCGGTAAGGAAGGCAAGTTCGTTACCAGCCGTCAGGTGCGTGATCGCTTGCAACGGGAGTTGCTCACCAATGTGGCCCTGCGCGTTGAAGACACCGACTCTCCCGATCGCTTTGCGGTGAGTGGACGCGGTGAGCTTCACCTCGGCATCCTGATCGAAACCATGCGCCGGGAGGGCTATGAGTTCCAGGTTTCTCAGCCTCAGGTGATCTACCGCACCATCGATGGCACGCCATGTGAGCCCGTCGAGACTCTGGTGATGGATGTTCCTGAAGCTGCCGTCGGCAGCTGCATCGAGAAGCTTGGAACCCGCAAGGCTGAGATGCAAAACATGGAAACCAGTGCGGACGGTCGGACGCAACTCGAATTCGTTGTGCCGTCTCGCGGATTAATTGGTTTCCGCGGCGAGTTCATTCGTGCTACGCGAGGTGAAGGAATCATGAGTCATTCCTTCTTTGAATATCGTCCAATGATGGGTGAATTTGAGACCCGTCGGAATGGTGTTCTGATTGCTTTCGAGGAAGGCACAGCTACGTTCTATGCCCTTAAGAATGCTGAAGACCGTGGTCAGTTCTTCATCTCCCCGGGCACAAAGGTCTACAAAGGCATGATCATTGGTGAATACAATCGTCCCCAGGATCTGGAAATTAATGTCTGCAAAACCAAGCAGCTCACCAACATGCGATCCGCCGGTGCTGAGGAGCTCGATACGTTGCAGGCCCCTGTTCAGATGACTCTGGAACGCGCTCTCGAATACATCGGCCCTGACGAAATGCTCGAGGTGACGCCTGAGTCGATCCGTTTGCGCAAGTTGCCGGCCAAGAAGATGGCCAAGCGTTGAGCCTTTCGGAAGATCCACGTTTTGTTCAAGCCCTGGAATTGTTCAATTCCGGGGCCTGGTATGAAGCTCATGATGCGTTTGAAGAGCTATGGCATGAACAGATGGATCCTGAACGCAAGTTGCTTCAGGCCATTGTGCAAATTGCAGTTGCCCATGTTCATTTAGAGAGAGGGAACACACGCGGCTGCACAATTCTTCTGGGTGAAGGGATCGGCAGACTCAAGCCGTCTTTGCCGGTCGCACTTGGTCTTGACTTGGCCTCACTTCATTCTGTTGTGTCAGATCGCTTGGCGGCATTGCAATCAGGCCGGGACCCGGAGGTTTTACCGCCACCCCGCCTCCTCCCATCAGCCTGATTTCGTGGGACGATGCGTTCACGTTTGATCATTTGGTCCTCGGTCGTGTCTCTTTTGTTTCCACGATCCATGACCTTGCTTCAAAGATGCCCGGCTTTGATTGCTGGACTAGCTTTTTCACTGGCAGCACCGATCTACGCCCAGTCTGTGAATGAAGCTCTGGAGTCGGCCCCAGTCGATGATGGGTTGATCACGATCGAATCCGACAGCCAAACGGCCGACAATCTCACCGGAGTGGTAACGGCGATAGGCAATGTGCGGATCGTCTATCCCACCCGTGGCATGGTGGCCACATCAATGCAAGCTCAATACTTCAGTCGAGAAGGTCGATTGGTTCTCAGTGGCGATGTCGATGTGATCCAAGACGATGGCAATTCGATCAGTGCAGAGCGTGTGATCTACGACTTGGAGGATGAACGCGCAGTGGCGATGCCACGAAACGGTGCTCAGGTGCGTTCCACCATGATTATGCGTCCATCCAATTCTGATGGGACTCCTCTGACGCCATGAGTCTCAGTTTGAATCGTGTGTCGCTCACCTTGGGTGGCCGGCCGTTGGTGAAAGATCTCACTCTGACGCTGGAACCCGGTGAGGTGATTGGCCTCCTTGGTCCCAATGGTGCAGGCAAAACCACCAGCTTCAACTTAGTGATCGGTCTGCTGAGACCCGATGAGGGTGAAGTGCTGATGGATGGACACCCTGTGGCCAGTTTGTCGATGCCAGAACGGGCACGGCTGGGGATCGGTTATCTCCCCCAGGAGCCCAGTGTGTTTCGACAGCTCACGGTTCGAGACAATCTGGAGTTGGTTTTGGCTCAGAGTGGCCTTGCTCGCTCACAGATGCGAGAGCGACTGCATCAGCTGATTGACGATTTTCATCTTCAGCCGTTCCTCAATCGTCGAGGTTTTCAGCTCTCAGGTGGTGAACGGCGTCGCTGTGAAGTGGCACGGGCGTTGGCGGTTGGTCTTGAAGGTCCCCGATACCTTCTGCTCGATGAACCATTTGCGGGTGTTGACCCTCTTGCCGTTGCAGATCTGCAGCAACTTATCCATGCGCTACGGCAACGCGGTATGGGAATTCTGATCACTGATCACAACGTGAGAGAAACACTGGCCATTACAGATCGGGCCTACATCCTTACTGACGGCAGCATTTTGGCTTCAGGACTGTCTGAAGAAGTGGCGACAGATCCCTTGGTTCGGCGTCACTACTTGGGCGAGGGATTTCAATTGTGATGGAGATGTGGTTGCAGAAGATTCGCGCCTGGATCCGGCGCGTTCCCTTGCTTGATCGCTGGCTTCTCAGTGAACTGATTGGTCCGCTTCTCTTTGCTGTCGCTGCTTTCACGGTGGTGTCACTCTCCGTGGGAGTGATGTTCGAGCTGGTCAGGAAGATCGTGGAATCGGGCTTGCCGGTTTTGATTGCTATTCAGGTGCTGCTGCAGCGTCTGCCCAGCTTTCTTGTGATCTCTTTTCCGATGGCCACCTTGATGGCCACATTGCTGGCCTATAGCCGTCTTTCAGCCAACAGTGAACTCACGGCACTTCGCAGTGTCGGCGTCACAGCCACGCGCATGATTGTTCCTGCCATGGTGTTGGCGCTGCTGATGACCGGTCTCACATTCGTTTTTAACGATGTGGTGGTTCCACGAGCCAATCGTTCGGCTGAGATCACACTTCGCAGGGCTTTGGGGAAAGCGGTTGCTACGGAAAAGGGCGACAACATCGTTTATTCGCGCTTTGGACGTGTTGAACAACCCGATGGTTCCACCAGTAAGGGTCTCGTTCAGCTTTTTTATGCCCGTCAGTTTCGTGATGGGACCATGAAAGGTGTCACTGTGCTTGATTTCTCCCGCTCAGGATTCACGCAGATGCTTGTTTCCAAAAGCGCCCAGTGGAGCAAGCAGGATGCCAAATGGGAATTTCTTGATGGTCAGATTCTCACCCTGACCCCATCAGGCAGCACCACCTCAGCTGATTTCGACCGTTACCTCTATCCACTCAGCGCAGCTCCGATTCGGATTGCCAAGCTTCCCAAGGATGCCAACGACATGACGGTTGCCGAAGCGTTGCAAGCTGAAGAGTTGCTGCGCCAGGCCGGGGATATGAAGGAAGCACGACGGCTTCAGGTGCGAATTCAGGAGAAGTTCACCCTGCCGACGGCTTGCTTGGTGTTTGCCTTGATCGGGGCCAGTCTTGGCGCCAAGCCCAATAACCGCACCAGTCGTAGCCAGGGTTTCGGCATCAGTGTGGTTCTGATTCTTGTGTATTACGTGCTGAGTTTTAGCTTTAGCTCCCTTGGTGTGAAAGGCACGCTCCCTCCATTGCTTGCTGCTTGGTGCCCTGTGCTGATCTCTTTGGCCGGTGGAGGATTCCTACTGAGGCAAGCCAGCCGATGACGCAAACCTGCAGAATTAACAGCATCTTCTTCTGCAGCCCTGGTGTCTGATCTGGGATTCACCGGCCTTGAAGCTTTTGTCTCCGAGCCTGTTCTGTTGCTCGGTTTACTGGCTTTTGCTCTGCTACTGGGTGCTCTCCCATGGAGTTTCTGGGCCTTGTCGAACGGCACTAGCTCCAGTGGTGTGCGTTCTTTGGTTGCCCTTTCCAATCTCCTGCTCACCGCTCAGCTTGTGTTGCGTTGGTGGCAGTCAGGCCATTTCCCGATCAGCAACCTTTATGAGTCGCTCTGCTTCCTGGCCTGGGCTTGCACGCTCACACAATTGTTGGTGGAGCGCAATTGGCCATCTCCGTTAGTTGCAGCATCTGCCACGCCGATGGGATTGGGCTGTATTGCCTTCGCAAGCTTTGCTCTGCCGGATCAGTTGCAGCAGGCTTCGCCCTTGGTGCCTGCTCTGCGCAGCAGCTGGTTGGTTATGCATGTGAGCGTGATCATGGTCAGTTACGCCGCCCTAATGGTTGGGTCGTTGCTGTCGGTTGCTGTGTTGTTGACCGACCGCGGGGATGCGCTTGAACTGCGCAGCAGCTCGATTGGTACCGGTGCCTTTCGTCGGTCGTCGTTGCTGCCGTCTGATGGTGGTGTGGCAGTCCAAAGCCCCGAAGCCCTTCAACTGTCGTCTGTTGCCTTTAGTCGCACGGAGCAACTCGACAGCCTGAGCTATCGCACCATCACTGTCGGTTTTTTGCTGCTCACGGTTGGCATCATCAGCGGTGCCGTTTGGGCCAATGAAGCCTGGGGCAGTTGGTGGAGCTGGGATCCCAAGGAAACTTGGGCACTGATTTGTTGGCTTGTTTATGCCGCCTACCTACACACGCGTCTGAGTCGTGGTTGGCAGGGCCGACGTCCTGCTTTGGTTGCAGCAGCAGGTCTCGTAGTAATTGTTGTTTGTTATATCGGTGTCAATTTGCTTGGCATTGGTTTGCACAGTTATGGATGGTTCTTCGAGTAACCAGTAAACACAGGGTTTCTCCTCTGCTTACTCACTGACAACCATTTGGCACCAGGGGTAAACGGCGTTAGGGTCCAGGTCAGGAGGACCCTGTCTCAATGGGATACGAGAACTACGGAGAGATCCTTCCAGGGGTAACCCTGATGAGGACGAGGAAGGCGAAGAGGATTGATCATCTGATTCAACTCAGTTCAGCCGGCACTCCTCGGGGGGTGCCTTTTTCATGTCTGTTCCAGGATCCTTCATATCCTGGTTGAAGCAGGACACCTATTTGATGTCTCGTAGAACCAATGTCATTGCTGCGGCGCTGTCTGTGCTTGCGCTTGGGTCGCCAGTGATTACCGCTTGTGCGAACCCATTGGCAAACAATTTGTTCAACAGTGGAGTAGGCAAATATGAACAAGGTGATTATCAAGGAGCAATCGCTGATTACAGCAATGCAGTAGAGATCAATCCTCAGTATGCCTCTGCCTTCCTTAATCGTGGTGTCGCCAAGACTAAATTAGGAGATTATCCAGGAGCAATTGCTGATTTCACGAAGGCACTAGAGATCAATCCTGAGTATGCAAAAGCCTTTCGTAACCGTGGTGCCGCCAAGGCTAAATTAGGAGATTATCAAGGAGCAATTGCTGATTACAACAAGGCAATAGAAGTCAATCCCAAAGATGCTGTTGTCTATTACAATCGAGGCAATGCTAGGTCTGTTTTGGGTGATCATAAGGGAGCAATTTCTGATTACACAACGGCAATAGAGATCAATCCCAAGTTTGCCCTTGCCTATTACAATAGAGGAAATGCCAAGTCCAATCTAGAAGATCATCAAGGAGCAATTGCTGATTACAATAAGTCAATAGAAATCAATCCTAAATATAGCGATGCCTACGAGAGCCGTGGTTATTCTAAGTCTAATTTGGGTGATTATCAGGGAGCAATTGCTGATTATGATAAGGCACTAGAGATTAATCCTCAGAATACTTCTGCTTATGTAAACCGTGGCATTGCAAGAGAATTGATGAATGATCCTCAGGGTGCATGTGATGATTGGAGAAAAGCAGCAGAATTAGGAGAGAAAGAACCTGCAAAATGGGTGATAGAAGAGTGTTAGAGGTTGTTCCTGGAGTCACGGGATAAGAGTTATCGCTTTAAGTTCATCAGGCACTCCTGTTAGGGTCTGATTAGGCAAAGATCCGCTACAATTCAAATGTCAAACTAAGTTTGCTTACACTCTGCTTACCACCTCAACCCCATTGTTATTACTGGATTGCCAAATATTGGATGGTTTTTCGAATAACCAGTGAATACAAGGTTTGGGGTTTTAGCAGTTATTGTCAGCCGCTTGATTCCTCCCCTTATCGGCTTTAGTGAGTTTGGTAGTTTTCCTAGTTGATTCGTTTGTTGATTTCTAAAACTGAACTGGCTAAGGAGTAAATGGTCTTGTAGTTCACTATCTTCTTAATCCCTTTAAAGAGTCTCTAGTGACTCCTGGTTGACCCAGAGAGATGCCAAAAGAGTGCAAAAATTATCAGAAGCAAGACAAGTGCAACCATCCTGTGAACCTAGGAAGGTTGCAACGAACTCATCTGTATAAGACAAATATTCCTGGTATTTAGTTAATACAGCAAAGAGATGGGACTCATGGAATCGCTGCTGTGATGATTCGTCCAGTACCGATCGTCATAAGGAAAGTCATCATGATGACTACATCCCATGCCCTTGACTTGATGAAGTAGGGGACTGAGATTGTCATTGCGGTTAAGTGAACAATGACACCAGTAACCACATCAAGATGGAGAGTGATGAAATAAGCAACGATCACCAGACCGCTACCAATCACTCTCATTCGCTGGAGCAGATCCATTGCCCCTGTCTTTGTAGTGATTCAATGTTAAAGAACCAAGATTCAGATTGTGGATAGGGATAACCGACATCACCTCTTGAGAACCCGCTCCATAAGAGGAAAGCATTACCATGAGAAAGATAACCAACAGATTGATCAAGAGTTGGTGGATTAGAAACTGTGTTGTTGCATTGGTTTCAGTAATCCTCAACGCAGCACTATAGAAGACCCTTAGACCACGAAGGACGACAAGAAGGAGAAGGAGTCACCTGAACTTAAGACCAAGGTTGAACGGGTGATTGGGGAACTGAAGGAGGCTGTGGAGCAGGACGACTCCACCAAGATCAAGGCAGGACCGGATGTACTCCAGACTGGCCTGATGGAGATGGGGCATTCGGTTTATCAGTATCAGTCATAGGAAGAACCCCTCACAACCTTTCTGGCTTCCCTGTGGGGGGGGGGGGGCTTGTTATTCCACCGGTAACCTAAGGCTTCAAACCCGGTTCAAGTCACTTCAGAACTTTATGGGCGGTTCCGTCTCCCTCGTATTGATCAGTGTTGTAAAAGCCATTCCTTGTGCCGAAATACAAGGTGATCAGCACAAATGGAATAGAAATATAAACAAGAACCGTGGCTAAAGTCATTCTGATCAGAAGCGTGACCTTGTTATCATAGTCAGAAAATGTAAGAGCGCAATTGTATTGCAGAAAGTCTTTCTCCAGAAACCCTTGTCTAATTTAACTCGCACAAACTAACTTGCTGCAATGTAAGTGCCGCTTTCAGAATTAGAAGTTACCATCTAACACAATTAATCAAATGACATTAAGGCCTTTAATTGATTTCCAAAACTAAGTTGAGGACTGACGCCTTATTAGATGTAATAACAACCTCTAACACCCCCATAGGAGGCCCTGTGGGTTGATGGTTAGATAGATGGCGTTCAGGCCTAATCCACGGCATAAAGCTAAAAAAACATTCAATAGAGACAAATCGTTATCGACTTTTTGCCATCCTCTAACTACAGTAGATATGTAATCGAAAAGGAAACCGTGGCTCTGAAAATCACAACGCTTCTGATATTGTCTGCTGTCGTTGCAGGCTGCAACGTGGATATGGACAGCATCAAAGATTGTAAAGATAAGAACGGTGAGCCTTTGCCTGAATGGGTCTGCCGTAAGGATGCATCATCAGAGAAGAACGGAGAGCCTTAATGGGCCAAGATAAGCTTAATCTTTGACAGGATAGATAAAAGAACTGCCGCCTAAATCGTGCTCAAAGGCCATACAGAAATTTTTTTCAATCGTTGCAGTCTTAACACCTTCTTTGATGATTAGATCTTCTCCCACTCTCTGGTCGTAAGATGTGTTGGCATTTGTTTAATTGATCAATGCATGCGATCAATTATGCAGCGCTCAATCGAATTGAACAGATATCAATTGCTTTTTTGTCTTTTATTGTTAGTGTGAGTATATCCCAAGCATGAAAATGATGACTATCGTTAAATTTCTCAAAGATAAGTTCAATCCTATAAGACCAATGGGTAGGAAGAACTTCTTTTGGACTAATTTTGTTTATAGGGCAATTTTTATAGCGCTGATGTCGTTGTCTTATTTGTTGGGGGCTGGGTTGGTGATTTCAATCCATTTCCCACTCCTACTGTTGATTTTGGTTGATGCTCCTTGCCTATTGCTCGCATTCAGAAGAGCAAGAGCCGCTAAGGTTCATTTTTCTCTTATTTATATTGCTGGGATAACGAGCCTTGTTTATGCGTTATTGTCAAGATCAATCCCCTTGGTTCCCAATTTAATAGTCGGTTATAACATCGGGTTGTCTATTGCTCTTGTCATTTTGAAGAACAAGGTTGACCCTCTCTCGCCTTGACTTCCAAGTAATTTTTGTTTTCACTTCAATCTACTGCGACTTCTTTCTCTTGTCGCGGTAGTGTCTATAATTCACTTCAGATATTTAATCATAAAATTAGTCTCATTCGATGATATAAGTCTTTGGAGAATTCGGAAACCTATTAGTGTTGATGTTTTCATGGCGATCATTTGATCGTTGCGATTGTTTCATTCCTGACTCAATACCTATTGTCCTTCATTTATTTTTAATTCAAACGGAAGCTGCAATTGGAAAGTCTTGACTTCCTTTTGTTCTTGGTGGCAGGAGCAATGACGTTTCTTGTCCTGACCCTGGTGACTTCAATTACAGGTGATTTAACGACTATCTTTGTTTTAGGAACAATGTTTTTTTTGGGAGCAGTTCTTGGTTTTCTCGCTTTCATCAATGAGGAAAACCAGTAAATGCCTTGTGAACTCTCGCGACAGCCTACTACTCCTTACGCCCAAATATTGTTCCTTCTTTGATAATTAGTTAAGCATCGGTTCCCATTCCTCTCCCAAAGCTGTTCGGAGGCGCAGGCTTGTTTGACTCGATCTCGAGTGTTTCCAGCACAATTGAGTATCAGTCACTACTGATTTGTAGCAACTGACTTCCAGGTGTGTTCGTCTTATACGAATGTCTGAGTCTCATCCCTCCTAGATTCTCAGAATGGTTGTATTTGTCTTGCTTCTGGTAATGTTTGCCCTTTTTTGGGGTCTTTCTGGTTCAACCAGGAGGCGAAGGAGTATTTTCACAAAGCGAAGCAGGAGATGGTGGGTTTAAGAAAAACCACTGGGAATGAACTCGGTACAGGGTGTTCCATCGGCATAAGGAGCAACGGCAAGGAGTAATTGTTCATCGTTTTCGCACTGACATGCATATTTCTGTGCAGCCAGCTTCCTGTCTTTTCCTTCTAAGGGGAGAAGAATGAATTCTAGATCTCTGTTCTGAGAGAAGCACCCGCTCACTTGATAGATACCATCTTCATTGGGTTCTACGTCTCCTGCTTCCATCTTGTCGCAGAGAATGTTCAGGGAATGCCCAATGTTGATCGATGGAAAGAAGCAAATAATCTCTGGATAGCCTTTTCTGCCTTGCCCAAGTGTGTATACAAAGTGAGGTCTTGGTTTTCCATTTTTTATCACCATGCTGCCATCCTCATCTTCCATCGCAATTGCGACTAATGAACGCCCTTGCTCACGAATCATCAGTTCATGTCGCACTCTTAGTAATTCCCATCCGTTTTCGAGTGAGCTCTTGAGGTGATTAAGCAACTCAGTGCTCAAGTCGTATGGGAAGCGTATCTTGTTGTCTTGCAGATCCTTGAGCTCCCGATGGAAGGAGGTTGAGATTGTCATGTCTCACCATTGCTTCCCTACTTATAGCAACTGTTTTGATTTGGGTCTATTCATTTCTAAATCACCCGCATTAGGTGCAAAATAAATAAAAATCATGATCGTGAATGATTTTCCTTCTCTGAATGTAATGAAAGAACTATAATGCTGAATCCAGGAATTAGAGGTCAATCATCTCATGTTCCATGTTCAGCACCATTGAAGTTGATCCTCAATCGTTTCTTGTCTTTATGCTGATCCCATCAGCCTTAAACCTCACTTGTGTTTTGCTTTGAAGGGCTATATTGGTCGACTCATGAAGTTCAGAGAACGCAGGAATAACCCAAGCTGCCTTTGCTTTTGATGTCCCTATTGTCAGTTGCATTGGAATCCTGAAGGAGTTAGTGGTCTCTCAATCGCCTAAAGTGCAAAAGATTTACGACCATTCACGAGGTTTCCGAACGATCTCATTGGAGCTGCTCTTCAATGATTGCCCTTGAATTGTTTCGCTTGTAACCATTGGCTTGCGTTCTGTAGCGTAACAGCACACAGTTCATTTTTTCTTCCATGACTTTTCGGGGAGCATTGGCACGACTTGGGTTTTAGGTCATTTATCTTTGATGCATCGCTGTCATCTTGCTGCATGTGCCCTCCAGACCTATCCAGTCTTAAGTGGGGTGATGATGGTGAGTTGTCGCCTAATGACACCCTCACCTTGGTTGAGCGTCTAACCAGAGTGGAACAGGAATCGAGGTCTTCTGATGGCACGACCTTGAACTCCAGTTCACTGTGCGAACAGGAAGAATCAACTTGCTCAGATTAGTTATACTCCCATGTGCTTCCGATCACTTGTAGGTTTCATATCACCATCTTAGGTCGAATGAATCAAGGATTTCATCTTATAGATGTTGCTGGCTGCAATAGTTGTTTGTTTTCAATGACAACTCTTTTCGAGAATGAGCACGTTTTCAGTCCGATGTAATTGCGCAGCACAGCTTCTAGGTATTTTGGTTTGAAATCGATTGATGATTCTCGGTACTCCATCAAAAATGCAGTGCTTTGTTGAGGGGTGATGAGGCCTGCTTCTTCCATTCTGCAGAGAGCCATCAGGTAGCCACGAGATTCTCCTTCCAGCCAGGGATCGTTGAGGGATTGACCTTTGGCATCAAACGCGTATGCCAGCAGAGATAGCACAAGTGACGTGACCATGACGTGACTTGCTCTCATGTTGAGGTGTTGGGAAGAAGATGATTCTGGACTTCTTCGTATTGTATTGGCAAGTATTGTTGCTAATCGCCATGACATGATGAGGCTTCTTTTTTTTCAAATCATGAGTTGTGAGGCTTCTAACCTGACAAGAGTCAATCGCATTCACTGTCTTAGAGGGTTGATGATGAGGTTTTTCGTTGATTCCGTTGTTTTTACCTTCACTCGATCTTTAATGCTTAGCTAAGAATGGTTTTTTGCTAAGACCTCGAGTCTGGAATCTTCGAGTCCTAATATTTTTCTTGAAGAGTCAATAATCGGTTTGCTTTTGATTTGCTGTTTCTTTATCGAAAGCCAAACTTATTTGTCGCTCTGTTGTGGAGACGGACACGCTCTTCGGCCATAGCATCGAGCAAAAGTGACATGTAGCGATCATCAGCTCCGATATCACGTTTGAGGCTGTCGAGCAGTCGGTTGATTGACTTGACAGCTTCAGGAATTTGGTTAGTGAGATGTTCTTTGGTCGGTGTGTATTTCACGTCCACTTTTAATAAACCTCTAAAAATATCTAATCCGAGCTGTCCATTCTGTTTCAATACTTACTTTTGGCATTGCATGGAAGAAGATCAGGTTCCGGACGCCTCGTATGCATTTGGTGTGAGCTGTCTTTTGCTGAATGGTTTGGTGGTGTCCATGGTTTCGCTTGTATGCCGGCGAGCAGTCGGCTCCGGTAGCTTTGGTGAGTTCTGACACTCTTTTGCTTTCTTTTAAGGTTTTCTATTGCTTGTTCGGGCTTTAGATGTCTTGGTCAACGCTATTTTGTAATGCCTGACTTGTAATGATGTCTCCTGTTGACCTGTCTACATTGAAATGGGAGGCCGATGGAGAAATGTCTGCTCAAGATACGTTTGTATTGGTCAAGCGGCTGGCACGGGTTGAGGAGCAAGACAAAGCTTCCTCCTTGCTGCATCTCTCTTCAAAGCACAGGCACTCAAAGCGAATCTCAACAGCACCCAATGTCATTTGACCGATGCTTGAGATGTTTGAGTCTTCTCACTCAAAATCTGCGCTCACCTTCGCATCGCATTTGTAACCTAAGTTTCTGATATTGAAGAATTGCTTTTTCTCTATCTAGGTGTGGGAATAGTTCAGTTGCTTCATGTTCGTTTAGTGGTTCAAGTAACCAATCCTCCCATGCTTTCGGTGCGACTTCTTTCGCTGTTCGTTCCCATCTTTGCTTAATTGGGAGCCATCCGACCAAGCGGCGTCGCCATTGATCAAAAAGTTGTAGTGGGTGCATCGTCTCACTATCTCAGGCGTTAAAACTCACACGTTGATAGCAGAACCACAGCCATTGTTGAAATAATAAATTGCGGTGTGATCTCCACAATGTTTGTGGATGGTCAGCGTCAAAGTTTTCAGGAGGTGGAACATCGCCACGAGCCTTATCACGTTCCATTTCCGCAACAATTCTACCCACTGTGTATTCAGGGTGCCCAAGATGCATTAACTGTCGTTGGTCTGGAGTTTCAAAGATTGTATAACCAACGGATTCTCCATGGGCTAGCAAACGAAGTCTGCCTTGTCGTTGAGCTGCTTCCATGGCTGAATCCGGTAGAGCTGCGTAGCGACTTTGCGGACAGAGAAACTGATCATTTTGTGTGCCCATGAGCGAATGGCCTGGCACAAGGCTTCGCATTGGAAACACGCCAAATAACTTCTTCTCCAGAGCAATTTTGTTCACGCCAGCCATGTAAGCCATCGCAAAACCAGCCCAACACAATCCCAGCGTGCTTGCACAGGTGTTTTTTGCCTCCTGAATAAGATTGACGAGCTCTGGCCAGTAACGAACGTCTTCAAACTCAAGGTGCTCGACAGGTGCCCCTGTAATGATCAATCCATCCAATGGCCGTTCGGAATTTGCTTCTTGCCAGCTGATGTACAGCTCGTCGAGGTGCGAGCGGTCCCAGCTTTTGTAGGCGTGGGATTGGAGTCGGATCCAAATAGGCTCAATCTGAAGCACTGATAAACCCAAAGGGTGCAACAAATTAAACTCATATTGCTTGCCAAGTGGCATGATATTTAAGATGCCGATTCTTAAGGGTCGTATGTCCTGACGCTCTGCTTGTTCCGGTTTGATCCAGGAAATTCTGTTTCGCTCGACAGCTGTGATCTTGTGATAATTGGGAGGCAGGATCAGTGCCATTTAGTGGACCCTCCCTTCCCTCAAGTTGCAGACGACAAAGCCTGATCAAAGTCAGCTTTGATGTCATCGATGTGTTCTAGTCCGACGGAGACCCTAACCATCGTTGGTGTCACGCCAGCTGATGCTTGCTCTGACTCGCTTAATTGTTGATGCGTTGTAGATGCAGGATGAATCACCAGTGTTTTTGCATCACCAACATTGGCTAAGTGGCTTGCTAGCTTCAATTGGTCAATGAAGCGAACCGCGTCATCGTAACCACCTTTAAGAGAGAACATCAACATGCATCCCATTCCACGACCTGTTAGGTATTTTTTGGCTGCAGAATGATATGGATCATTTGAAAGTCCTGGATAGCTAACGTTGCTAACCATTGGGTGTTCATTCAGCCATGTCGCCAATTCCATAGCATTCTGTGCGTGACGCTCAACGCGCAAGCTCAGTGTTTCGAGGCCCTGGAGTAAGAGGAAGCTATTGAATGGGCTGACCGCTGGGCCCCAATCTCGTAGCCCCTCCACTCTCGCCCTCAGGGCAAAGGCAATATTGCGATCATCTGGTAAGCCAAGCATTTTGCAGATATCGCTGCCGAAACCAAATGCATCCCAGTGAACAAGACCGTGATAAGCCGCACTCGGCTGGCTCATTAACGGGAATTTACCGTTGCCCCAATTGAAGGTTCCTGCATCAACAATGACCCCACCCAGGCTTGTTCCATGACCACCAATCCATTTGGTGGCGCTTTCTACAACTACGTCTGCACCATGTTCAATCGGACGTAACAACGCTCCACATGCGCCAAGAGTGTTGTCGACGATCAAGGGGATTCCTCGATCCTTCGCTAATGCCGAGAGTCCTTCAAAATCTGGAATGTTGAAGCGTGGATTACCCATCGCCTCCACATAGATTGCTTTCGTCTTTTCATCAATTTGCTTTGCAAAGCTTTCAACGTCATCACCGTCGGCGAATTTCACGTTGATTCCCAGTCTTGGAAATTGCACCTTGAACTGGTTGTATGTCCCCCCATACAGGAACGAGGTGGACACAAAATTGTCCCCTGCCTGCATGCAATTGGTGATGGCGAGAAACTGGGCCGACTGACCAGACGCTGTGGCCAGTGCAGCTACTCCTCCTTCCAGAGCGGCTACCCGTTTTTCGAAGACATCCGTGGTCGGGTTCATCAGACGGGTGTAGATGTTGCCGAATTCCTTCAGGCCGAAGAGGTTGGCACCATGTTCTGCGTCGTTAAAGACGTACGAGCTCGTTTGGTAAATCGGTACGGCTCTTGCATTGGTGGTGGGATCAGGCACCTGACCGGCATGGAGCTGCAGTGTCTCGAAGCGCTGATCTGTCACGTCTTTAGAGAGGGATGTGTCTTCGTTCTAGCGTTGTGTTGACCATCTCGGCCTCATCAGGCATCCGGGTCAGGTTTTTCGCTGTCAGCAAGGGATGGAAGTGTTTGGCGCAGCAGCGGGGTCAACTGACTCCGCACCTCGCTTCGAAACGATTCCGCGGTTGGTCCTTTCAGCACGGGATAGGGCTGGTCTCCGCCCTCTTCAAGTAGGTGTCGCCACTTGCTGTTCTCTTTCTCTTTCAGTGTGATCAGGGCTGCCTGGAAGTCGTAGGTATGTGCATTCACCTGATCAGCTGGAAGGGCCGCCGCCTGTGCTGACATTTGGGCGCGGAAGCTGTCGAAGGCTTTCGCCTTCAGGGTGTCAGGCAGGCCAAGCACTGGTTCGAAGTGATCAAGGAGACGAAGTTCTTCCTCGAGAAGGATTGGCCATGCGCCTCGGTCGCCGTCGTTGAGCGCCATACCGGCTTCGGCTGCAGTCATGGCGTCCAGATGGAAGCGCAACCAGCGGTAGTAAGACTTTTCCTGTGTGCTTTTTTTGGCAGCTGCTTTGCCTGTGACCAAGGCTGGCAACGCTGCCTCAGCCTTACGCAGGAATAGGCGGTCTTCTCGCTCGAGATTCATGGCACCCCAGCGCTGGCGGTAGTCCCAGAGTTCGGCATATCGATTGACATCTTCGGCAGACCAGCCGAGACCAGCGAGTTCGTCGGCACGATGGGTCAGTTCCTTGGCCACGCAGCTTGTTCAGTCCTTTACCTGGAAGCGTAATGCCAGAGGTAGTTGCCACCTCCTCTCTGGATCGCTGTCAGATCCGAATGTTGTTCAGTCGGTCGGTGGAGCACTGTGGGGGTGACGTTTGAGGTACTCCTCTACCCGAATGGGTTGATCAGTGACGTAGCCCTCATGGAGCCAGAGATCTCCGGCTGAGGAGGAAAAGTGAATCTGCCACTGATGCAAACTGCGATATCTGAGGGGTTCTTGTTTCAGCAGTTCGGCGTAATGGAGAACTGCCTTGCCGTAGTTCTCGCTGTTGTTGTAGCCCCATAACCCTTTGCTGATGTTGTCGAGTCCTCCTCGGCGCACGAGATACCTCGCTGCTGCATGGATGGAATCCCAAGGGTCGCGGATGTCCCCACCACGGCCGATGCCAGGTTCCGTCCAGGTCGTTGGAAGGAACTGCATTGGTCCCTGAGCGTTGGCCACTGAAACACCATCAATTCGTCCCATCCCTGTCTCCACCAGATTCACGGCAGCCAGCACTTCCCAGTCGATGCCTGTGGCCCTTGATGCACTTCGATAAGCCTGCAACAACTCCTCAGCAGGAGCGGGAGCTTGGATTCGCCAGGCTGGCAGCATGCTCGAAGCTGGTCCCCGATGCATGGCGAGAAACTCACGTCTCGCTGCGATGTGGTGGTCGTAGACCGAGTGCCATTGGACGGGAAGTTGATTTCGAACCGCCTCACTCAAGATGGGTTTGTGGGACAAGAATCGATAGATCACCTGTTGCTGGTGTGCCAGGGCAGCAAGCGCATCGGCTTCGATCTCGGGGATGATGCTTGTGGCTTCAACAAACGCGATCAGCTGGGCAATCTCCCTTGGCTGGGAAGGAACCAAGGGATAGTGCCTTTGATTGGGTGCCAGGGGCAGGTCTTGGCGCGTTGGTAATTGCGATGCAATGTCAGTGGCTTGAATGTCTTGATCGACTTCAGGGCGCTGTCCGGTCTTCATCCCGGATGGATCCCTTTGACGACTCGTCTCCAGTGTTTGGCAAGCCACCGTGAGGGGTGTGAGCAGCATTGGCACGCCCACCAATACAGCTATCCAGTTTTTCCCGGGCGGCAGCAAACCCATCACCAATGCAGAAAACTCCTGCGGTCATGGAAGTCTGGCTTGTCTCCTGGATGTTGTAGAGCCCAGTAGCTGAGCTGCCCAGCTTGGTTTTCGAGCACAGCAGTGATCGCGAGTTCTGGCAGTTGTAGTTCGGTCCACCAGGGCTTCAAGTTGAGTTGGATGGTGCACCTGCATTCCCGTTCACCCTGACTCCAAGACACCGTTGGGGTCACAACTGCTAGTTCTTCTTGCCCTCCGCTTCGATAGCCATTGAACCGGTAGAGATTCCATTGGCCGGAGGGCGCGACATTCAGTTCCCAATACTGCTCCGAGTTTGGTTCGCCGAAAAAGGCTTCAAAGCAGGTATGGCGCCAGAGGTTGTCATGGCGTTGATCGCGTTGTGCGTTAGGGAAACTTTCTGATGAATGAATTCTCAGATCGCTTAATGCTGTGACTTCGGTTTCACTCTGAATATTAAAAATCAGCTCGAATGCTCCTGTTTCCAGCCACAGAACCTCAGCGACTAAACGTAGTTCAGGTTGTAACTGAGACTCAAAGGGATGAAGCCTGCAGATCTGCCTCACCATGACGGGGTGTCTACCCATCGCCAGCGATCCCAGTTGTTGTCAAGGTTTTCTGCATCAATGCGCTGTCTGGATCAAGATCTGTGTTGCGTGGTGCTTGATGGTCCTTTCAATACATAAGCACCTCCAGTTGCCGCCGTCTTCAAAAGGCCAGCATTTTTCTTTAAATCACAATGCTCTGTCAGCCAGTGCGTATTACATCGCGCTGCATTCGGCTCCTTCATGATTGCCCCCTTTTTGTTCAAGTTGTCAAACTGCTTGACATCCTTTCATCAGAACTGCGCTTCTTGATCTGGATGGGCTCTTGACTTGTTAAAGACGTTCTTCTGGCTAACTATTTTTTTATTTCGTATAGCTTCGTCTTGATGTGGGTAAGCCTGTTTGATGGGTTTGGGTGCCATTGCAATGATGTTGAGCGCGATTGGGCGATTTTTGCTCGTTGTAAGTATCGATGTTTAATTCAAATATATCTTGAAATGATGAGATTCGAGCTTGCGTTAATCAGCTTGACATCGTGGGGTTTGGATTAATAACGAAGCTGCAGCAAGTGTTTTGATCGTGATGATTGTGTCGTGCATTTTTGGATGATGTTCCCTCATTACTAAATGGAATGGTTGCTCGTGTGCGCTAGTGCAACGCGATTTCAGGCAACTTGATTCCTGCTCTTCTATCTGATTTGTTGCCTGTCGCTGCTGTCTGGAAGACGCCATTTGTGCCAGAGGCTCTGGTGATGTTTGTTGGCCTTGTGATTCTCAACTTTGATGAAGGGAAATCATCCTTGTGTTCCGATCTCCTCGAGGTCTAGCCGAGTTCTTGCTGGTCAATCTGAGAGCTTGGATTTTCTGCATTCGCCGATGGCTGGTGAATGTCTGAATGCTCACCGATCAGTTTGTCGGGCCTGGCATGTCCGTCTCGGATGGTCCGTTTGCGTCGGCAGACGATTGCGGTAGCGCTTAAGCGTGCATCAGGTTCTTTGTGATGCCTCTAGAAACCCTGTCTCCTTCTCTGAGAGAGTTGCATGGGTTCTCACGCGGAGCATTGCGGATGTTCGGCCTTGATCAATTCTTTCTTGTTGAGTGGTTGTCTGCTTGGCTAGTTCTCAATTGGGGTGCCCACCTGGCTTTGAGCCAGGGAGGTGAAGAGCCTGGCCGTACCCAGCGACAATGGCCCAAGCCGAGCCAGCAGTTTTCATTCGTGGTTCATGCAGCCGTTATCGGCTGGTTGATCCAATGGACCTGGCAGTTGCTTCCTCCCATCGGGTAACTGGTTTGTGCTCCAGTCTTCCCGTCTCCCTTCAATGATGGTGTCCGTGACTGTGGTCATGGCCACTGTGATCATCAGCGCCGATGTTGTCTTCCTCGCAGGGCAACCAGATGCCTTCCCATTCATAGGCACCTTCACAGCCCAGCTCGAGAGCTTTGCTTAAAGCCTCTGCTTTTGTGGCGTATCCAAAGTCTTCATCTGCAGCGATGGCTGGTTCCGATATCAATCCCAACGCGGTGATGCAGCTGCCAATCACAATTTGGAAGAAAGCATTCATCATTCTTTTCTGCCTATGAGGCTTTAATAGCAGAGCAGCTATGGCACAGGCGGACCCATCGGAACCTTGGATGCGCCCTAGCGCTGCCGAGATAAGCCGTTAACCAGATCTTGAATGGCTGACCATTGATCCTCGACCGATCGCGTTAAGGCGAATTGAACCAAGGCTCGATCCAGGTTCTGATTGGGACGATCCGTTCGGAAATAGCGATCGCCGGCGAGATGATCGGTGAGAAAACGCAATCCCAGTTCCAGAGGGATCAGGCGAATGCAGTCAGGCAGATAGAGGAAATCCTCCGGGGTTAAAAAGGCTCGACCGACGGCGAGATAGCCCTCAAGAATCGCTTGGCACAGGTTTAGATCAAACGACACCCGATCGGGGGTGCGGGATTCCTCTCCGAGTCGATTGCATCCAGAACGTAGGCAGTCGCCAATGTCGTAGTGCAGAAGCCCTGGCTTGACGGTGTCGAGATCAATCAGCCCCACCGCCTGACCACTGGACTCATCAATCATCACGTTGTTGATTTTTGGATCACCGTGAATCGGTCGTCGTTGTAGCTCGCCTGATTCGCAAGCCTTCTCCAACACATCAATACCGTTCCTTCTGTTGTTCACAAAATCGAGAGCTGTATTCAGCCGATCGTCTGTGCTGGGCTTCGCGGTGGATAAGACGGCATCGAATTCAGCTAGATAGGCGGGAGTGATGTGGAAATTTTCCAGGGTGTCCGCCAATTCATGGGTCGGCAAGTCACTGATGAGGTGATGGAACATTCCCAGGCCGTAGCCCAGTTCGCGGGCTTGGCTGGCGTCCTCAATGACATCCGTTGTGGTGGCTGCTCCGATGTAGGTGATCGACCGCCAGAATTCGCCTTGATGCTCAACCCAATGTCCGTCTGCATCGAGGGTGGGCAATACTTTCGGGACTTCCCAGCGCCTGCCGGTGAGCTCGGGGGGGTGTGCGGCCAATCTTTGCTCTACGTGATCGCCCAGTCGGAGCAGATTTCGCATCACCAGCTCAGGATTTTCGAACACCTCCGTGTTGAGGCGTTGCATCACGAAGGCCTGGCGTGGGGCACTTTCAGCCAAGGTCACAAGAAAGGTGTCATTCACATTCCCGGATCCCAGCTGTTGAATACCGGCGATCTGTTCAGGTGGATGAAAAAGCCCAGCAATGGTCTGCAGGATCGAAGTGGAACCTGAGGCGGAGGCAGACACGTCGAATCCCATGGGTCTCATCACGAAACATCGCGCTTTTTGGTTCGCTTGCCAGCAAGGAGTGTGCGGAAAATCAGCCGGGAAGGCGGCAGCATGGGTGGCGACCGCTGAACGGCCCTAGTGCCAAGGATTCTTCACACCGCTGATTGGCAGATCGGCAAGCCCTATCGCTGGATTGACGATGTCCAAAAGCAGGCACGCCTGCAGCAGGAGCGCGTCGAAGCGGTCGGAAGAATTGCCGAGATCGCTCGTCGTGAGGAGGTCGACGCAGTGTTGGTCGCAGGGGATCTGTTTGATTCCAGCACCGTTCCTGCCGCCACCGTGATGGAGGTGCTGGAGGTGTTGGGCTCTATTCCTTGCCCTGTTCTTGTGATTCCTGGAAACCACGACCACGGTGGAGTCGGGGGAATCTGGCGTCGTGCGGATCTTCAGCGTCAGTTGCAAGACCGTGCGGAAAATCTCCAACTCCTTCTCGCTCCCGAGCCCGTTTCGGTGGCTGGGATCACCCTGCTTCCCTGTCCACTGTTGCGTCAGCGAGACAGCCGCAACCCGCTGCTGTGGCTTGAAGAACTCGATTGGCAGAGGCTTGATCCATCACGTCCCAGGGTTGTTCTGGCCCATGGTTCGGTTCAGGGGTTTGGCGGTGATGACTCTGTGAATCGGTTGCTCTTGGATCGATTGCCCTCCGAAGAACTCGATTACATCGCGCTTGGAGACTGGCATGGGTTGATGTCGGTTGATCGAAAGACCTGGTACAGCGGTACGCCTGAACCTGACCGTTTTCCCAACGGCTCCGATGACTGTCGTGCGCAGGTGCTGTTGGTTGATCTACAGCGTGGGCTCCCAGCTGAGGTCAAGCCTCAATCAACTGGCCGTTTGCAGTGGCATCGCATCACGATGATGCTCAACGGTGATGGTGACTTGCCGAGGCTGGAGCAGCAGTTGAACGATTGCATCGGTCGTCGCGTCGGTCGGGATCTTTTGCGTCTTGAGTTGAACGGACAGCTGGGATGGTCTGCACACCAGGCACTTCAGGAACGTTTGGATGATTTGCGCCAGCAGTTGCTTCACTTGCGCCTGCGAGGAGAGTTGCATCGCCTTCCGACGGCTCTCGAGCGTGAACAGTTTCTGGATCGCTTGGAGAGTCCCTTGGTGAGCGGCATCGCCACAGAACTCCAACGGGAGCTTGAGCAAGCGATGGATCCGGTGACCGAGCAAGCTCTCATCGAATTGCAACGTCTTTGCGCCGTCGATCCATGCGCTTGATTCGCTGCCGGCTGGAAAGCGTTCGCAGGCACCGCGCGTTGGATCTGCGTTTTGCAGCGGGATTGACCTTGGTCGGTGGTGCCAATGAATCCGGCAAAAGTTCACTTGTCGACGCGATGCATCGCGCGCTGTTCGTCAAAGCCACAGCCACAGGAGCCGCTACTCGGGATCTTCGTTCATCGATCCATGCCGGCCACCCTCAGGTGGCGCTTGATTTCGAGGCCCATGGCCATGGTTGGTCTCTGCTGAAGTGCTTTCGCGGAAACGCAGGCACATGCCGCCTGAGTCGAGCTGGCCAGGAAGCCCTTCTCGGCGGTGATGCTGAAGATCAGCTCGCAACATTGCTGGGTGTTGATGAGACCATCGGCAGCCGCCAAGTCAACCGGATTCTCCCCTCGCGTTGGTCTCATCTTTGGGTCATGCAGGGTCTTGCCGGTCGGAATCTGCTTGATCTGAATGCTGAGCACTACGACCTGAATGGCTTAATTGCAGCGCTGGAAACGCAAGCGGAAGAATCCCTCCAGTCACCCTTAGACCAGCATGTTTACGACCAGCTTGAGTCGTTGGTCGCTGCAAGTCTCACAAGTCGAGGTGTGAAGCAGAACAGTGACCTTTGGAAGCGCCGTCAGGAACTCAAGCAAGCGATCGATCTGCGACAGGAAGCGGAAGAGAGGCTGACTGCCTTTGAAAGTGCCTGTCATGACTTGGATGGCAATGAACAAGCTCTTGCTGATCTTGAGCGGCAACTTCCTGAATTGCAGAAGGTGCGAGATCAGCATCTTGCTCTCAAGGATCTTCAGCAGCGTCTGGCTCCTTTACGTCTTCAACAACAGCAATGGCAGCAAGAACTCAATGGCCTGACAGGCCTCAACAAAGACATCCAAACGTCAGAGACGGCCATGCTGAAGTCCCGTCGTGAACTCGCAACTCAGGTTCAGGCGTCAGAAATTCGCAGCCAAGAATTGAAGGAACAGCGGGCTCTGCTTGACCAAAGAGATCGTCAGCGACAGAGCCTCGAGGAGCGCGGCCAATCGCTTCGGCGGCGTCAGGATCAGCAACGACTACAGGTCAGCATTGATCAGATTCAACGTCGCCATGCCCAAAAGCTGAAACTCGAGCACCAGCAAGCTGAGCTACGCCGTGTCCTGGGCTCGATGCCAGGAGGTGATGCCAAGTCTCTCTCCGCTCTTCAGGCACAGCAACGACAACTGCGTGAGCTGGAGATTCGTCTTCAGAGCATGGCATCGCGCATTGAGGTGATCACGTCCGACCTCGGGGTGACTGTGGATGGTGAATCGATCGCGACCGGTGAGGTGACTCAGCGGGCGGGAGCCTTTCGTGTCGCCGTTGGAGATGGCGTCGAGATTGCAGTGAGTCCAGGTGAAGGCACAGGTTGTTCTGGATTGATCGCTGAACAGGAGCGGGCTCGAACGCAACTGCAGGCTGCTCTGAAGCACTGGGGTGTTGAAAGTGTGGCTGCTGCCGAAGCTCAGTGCCGAAGCCGTGAACAGCAACAGCAGAATTTGTCGTTGATTGACGCACGTTTGCGTCAACTGGTGGAGCAAGACGGCCAATCTGAAACCCCTGAAGCTCTAGAGAACCTGCAGGCTCAGCTGAGCGCTTTGCAGCAGCAAGACGACCTGCTCGAGCTTGAGAACTTGCCGGCGGAGACCGTTGATCTCGATCAATCGCTCGCAGAATGCCGTCAGCAATACCGCGATGTGCAGGATCAACTGCGGTCAGTCAAACATCGCTTTGAGCAGTCTGATAAAGCCCATCAGATTCAGGAGCGTCGATTGCAAGACCATCGCCTCCAATTGGAGCGACTCGTGGTGGAGCACCGCCAGAGGATGGATCAGAAGCAAGCGATTGAGGAGCGACACGGACAACCCGATCAGATCCGAACGCGTCTTGATGCCGTCACTCAGGAGTGTGATCAGCTTCAGCTGACAGTGAATCAACTTTGCGAGGCCACCGGTCTGGCACCGGGCCTTGATGCTTCCCAGGCGCTCGTTGCTCTGGATCACCAAGAACAGCGCCTCAATCGTCAACTGACAGATCTCAATCGCGAACGTGGTGCTCTGCTGGAACGTTGTGAGCGGCTCGGAAACCGACAGCTTCATGCTGAACTGGAGGAAGCCTTCCAGCGAGAGACGGTGGCCGTTCAAGCTGAACACCAGGAGTCTCAACTTGTTGATGCGCGTGTGCTTCTGCTGAAGCGTTTTCAATCGGCTAGGTCTGACCTCTCTCAGCGATATTCCGCACCGCTCAGTAACAGTATTGATGGTTTCCTTGCACCACTCCTGCAAGGATCAGGTGATTGCTCTGAGCTGCGTTTTGATGCCAAAGAAGGCTTCAGTGACCTGCGCTTGCAGCGTTCAGGTCAGAGCATGGATTTTGCTCAACTCAGTGGTGGTCTGAAGGAACAGTTGAATGCAGCCGTTCGTCTGGCCATCGCACACACCCTTTCTGCTGCTCATGACGGTTGTTTGCCGTTGCTATTTGATGATGCCTTTACCAACACCGACCCCGTGCGACTAGATGTGGTGAAGACCATGTTGCGCAAAGCAGTGGATCTCGGGCTTCAAGTGGTGGTGTTGAGTTGTGATCCTGATCCCTACGTTGATATAGCCGATCACGTGGTTGCGTTGTAGTGCCCCGGGTGTGGCTCGATGGCCTAGAGCGCGTTTTCAATCACATTCATGGCTTTGAGATAAGCAGGCGGTTCATTGGCACCGTCTTGCTCTTCAAGCCCATTGTCATCACGGATTAGACGTCGTGCATTGTCTGCAACGACTGCGTTGACCAGCAAATCCATCGCTTCATTTTGGTCGAGATTTTGGAGTGCTTCGGCGTAGCGTCGGCTATGGGTTGGTCGAACCGATTCCTGGCAATAGTTTGACAATTCTCGGCTTTCCGTCATCACTGAAAACGCCACATCCTTGGTGGCAGAGTTTCCGTAAATGGCCATGTAGAGAAGATTCACCATCGATGCGTCGTGGACCGGGATGGAATATTTGCGTGCAATTTGAGGCCAGTAACGTAGGGCTTTAAGGCCCTCCAACCCACCTTTACGTAGCCCCTCGTCTTCACACCAACGCTCCAGTTCTTCCATGGAGTGAGGACAACGTTGCTCTTTGCGCATGTGGTCAGCCATCACCTGACCGGCTTGAAAATTGCGAGTGGGTGTTCCTGAAACGGGTTGCATCATGCTTCCGCGCACATCCGCGACCATGGCAGTGAGTTGGGCGAAGGTGTGATCGCGAACCTTTTCCATGTCTCCACCACGCACCAAAGCCGCTTCAATGCGTTGCACGCCATAGCCCAACTCTGTGAGCGCGAAGGGCTGTCGGTTGTAAAGGCTTTGTCGATTGCGGCGGGCCATGGACACGGTTGCGGCCTGATCCAAGCATTGATCCAGCAGAAGCGTCAGCAAGGTCGGCAGCACCCCGGGATTCTCCTGGTGGTAGGCGTATCCAAACCCTGCGAAAACCGACGACATGTTCTTGGCGGCCTTGATGTATTGGCCCTCAACGTTGTGAACCCCTGCAGACACCTGAATGTTTGGGGAGAGTCGATCGAGCATGCGTGCGCCCAACAGTGCTGTTAGGGCGTTTGGATGACAGAAATTGGCCGTAAAACTGTCGAGGGGATTGCGGAGGGCTCCGTGTCGATGGAAACCGGAGAAAAATCCCAGACTGGGAACCTTCTCGCAGAGCACATACGACTCGTTAGCGATGTTGTCGTGGCTGAAGGATCCAGCCAGACAGGCCAGAACCACGTGCTGTCGCCCGAGTTCCTCGCGCAGCCGACAGGCTTCGTGCAAATCCTCTTCAACGTGGTTGCTGTTGGCACTCAGCACCACGAGTTCGCATCGCTTTAGCAAGTCAGCCAGTGAGTTGACCCGGCGCCCGCCTTCGTGGGGATGGGTACCCATACGCTCAACGGTCGCCACATGTTGAGGATCCATTCCGTCTAGGGCGGATTGGGGAAAGGCACCGAGCAGATCGCGTCCCGGTCGAGGAGCTAGCAGGAGATTGTCTTCATCCCTTTGCTGCATAGCGCAGTTGTAGGCAAGGGATGCTGGGTAGAGCCCCACGCTGTAGAACCCCACCTTCCCCTGTTCCAGCTCCCAGACCCGCTGACGAACCTGATCACGATCCAGGCTGGGTGGGAAGAAGCCGTTGGATTGCATCTGCTCAGAAAGGCTGAGACTCATTGCAGCAACAGGGTGTGTGTGGGTGGATGGTTGTTGTGCTTCCAGTTTGCTTCACCAGTTCAACCTGTTTCGATGGTTTTCAGTGCTCATGGCTGATCTCTCAGCGATCGCGCCTTCACGTTCCATGCGTGATGGATGGTTCAACCTGATGGAATCAAGCCAAGAGTTTCTTTTGTGGACCAAGTCATGATGCGTGTTGGTGAAAGCGTTTCTTGGGTACGGAGGGGCGGTTGACGCTCAAGCTCTATGGAGGACCCAAAACGCGTGCCTCGATGCCGCGTTGGTTCCTTGAGGAAAAAATATTCCCTATGAGCTGGTCGAGCTGGATCTGAGAGCGAATCAGCAGCGCCAAGCTGATTTCCTCGCGATCAACCCGTTTGGAAAGTTGCCAGTTCTTGTGGACCCAAGCGTGCCGATGCCTGATGGAGAGTCACTCACGTTGTTTGAAAGCGGCGCGATTCTCCTTCACCTCGCTGAGCACTACACCCACGACATCAGCACACCAGCGCAAAAAGCCCTGACAAGCCAATGGCTGCTGTTTGTTAATGCCACGTTGTCCATCGCTCTGTTTGTTCGGTCTAGCCGTGAGCGCGAATTCCCTCAGTTGATGGCTGTGCTCAATCAACAGTTGGAGGTCGACCGCCCTTTGGTCGGTGGTGTCTGGGGTGCAGCTGATTGTGCTGTGCAAGCCCACTTGGCCTACTTGCCGCTGTTTTTTCCGGAGATGGATCTCTCGCCTTATCCGGTGATTCAAGATGTCATCCGTCGTACCTACGCGCGTCCCGCCTATCGGCACGTGATGGGGTTGGGGTGATTGGCGTTGAACGCAGTGCATGGGATCGTGAACACCATTGCTGGAATGACAGAACGCCAATGGATCTTGACGCTTTGCATCAGGAGCTGATCTCCAGCCCCAATCTCCTGATCGTTCAAGACCTGGATGGTGTCTGTATGCCGTTGGTGAGGGATCCACTCACCCGCAAACTGCCAGCCGACTACGTGAAGGCCGCCGCAACTTTGCGTGGCAGTTTTTCCGTGCTGACCAATGGTGAGCATGAAGGTCGACGCGGTGTGAATCGTCTCGTTGAGCAGGGTTTGGATGATCCTGCTCAGGCGCGTCGTGATGGCTTGTATCTGCCGGGTTTGGCAGCTGGTGGGGTTCAACTCCAAGACGAATTTGGTCACCTGTCGCATCCCGGGGTCAGCGATGAGGAGATGGCGTTTCTCGCCGCTGTTCCCACACACATGGCCACGCTTCTCGGTCAAGCCCTCCCAGAATTGATGCCTGAGCTCAACCGTGATGCGCTGCAAACGGAGATCGATCGCGCCATTCTTGATATGCAAGTAGCGCCAACGATCAATCTCAACAGCCTTTACGCAAGGGTGCCTGGTGATGTGAACCGCCAGCAATCCTTGCAAGCGATGTTGGAAAGCGTGATGCAGCAGTTGATGGCGAAAGCTGCGGCCCAGGGCTTGTCGGAGTCGTTTTTCCTTCATGTGGCTCCGAATTTGGGACGTGATGCCCAAGGGCAAGAGCGATTGAAACCAGCGACGGAAGGGGATGTCGGAAGTACTGACATTCAATTCATGCTGCGTGGGTCGATTAAGGAGGTTGGTTTGCTTGTTTTGATTAATCGCCACATTGCTGCTCGCACGGGATCAGCACCACTGGGTCATGACTTCAACGTCCGCACAGCACCCCAAGATCACGCTTCCTTGATCAAACTCTGCAAGGAACGGATCCCTCGAGATCAGATGCCGCATCTGGTTGGGGTCGGTGACACGGTGACATCCACACCTTGCCCTACCGGTGATGGATGGTTGAGAGGTGGTAGTGATCGGGGCTTCCTCACGCTTCTTCAGGAGCTGGGGGCAGCCTTCGGCCAACCCAATCGTGTTGTGCTTGTGGATAGCAGTGGTGGTGAAGTGGATCGGCCATCTTTGGCGGATGGACGTCTCGACGGCATCAGTGATATCCACGATCCACTGAAATTTGACGTCTGCATGCCAGGCGGGCCCGATCAATATGTGGCTTGGTTCATGGCCATGGCGTGTGCACGGAGCGCAGCGGGGTCAGGCCATTGATGTCGTCAGAATCAAGCCAACACGCATCCGCCAATCCGGCCACATCAATGGATCTGTGCACAGCGGACTCCTTGCCCTTTCCGCCGCTTCGTCGTCAGCGCCTAACGACTTTGCAGGTGAACCTTGGATACCGCTGCAACCAGTCCTGCAGCCATTGCCATGTCAATGCAGGCCCCTGGCGTCAGGAAATGATGGCGCCGGAGTTGATCGAGCTGATCCCTCGGGTGCTCGCGGCTCAGAGCCTTGATTGTTTGGATCTCACCGGTGGTGCACCGGAACTGCATCCTCAGTTTCGAAATCTTGTGGTCGCTGCTCGCGCAACAGGAGTGACAGTGATCGATCGCTGCAATCTGACGATTCTCAGTGAACCCGGGCAAGAGGATCTGGCACGTTTTCTTGCAGACCAAGGGGTTCGCGTGGTGGCATCACTGCCCTGCTACGAACAGGAACGGGTGGACCTGCAGCGCGGGCAGGGTGTGTATGACCGCAGTATCGCGGGGCTCAAGCTGTTGAACCAGCTGGGGTATGGCCAGCCTGGTTCATCGCTGAAATTGGATTTGGTGTTCAACCCGCTGGGTCCTTCATTGCCTCCACCACAAGTTCCTCTTGAGGATCAGTACCGGGAAGCTCTGCTGCGGAGCCATGGCATCCGTTTCTCTCACCTGCTCACGATTACCAACATGCCGATCCAGCGCTTCGCGCGGGACCTTCAACATCAAGGAACGCTGGAGACTTACATGACGACCCTTATGAAGGCCCATCGTCAGGAGAATCTGAACCAAGTGATGTGCCGAAGTTTGATCAGCGTCAGTTGGACAGGATCGCTTTACGACTGCGACTTCAATCAGCAACTCGACTTGCCAACCGGTTCAACGACACGTCAGCTAAGCGATCTGCTCAACACAGATGATGGATTGCTGGATCAGCCCATTGCTGTGGCTGAACACTGTTTTGGTTGCACCGCTGGACATGGTTCCAGTTGTGGGGGTGCCTTCAGTTCTGGCTGACTTGGATGGTTGCCGGGGTGAACAAGAACACAAGCTCGCCCAAACGATGCTCTTGGCCATCGAGGGCACGCACTCCACCTGAAACAAAGTCGGCAGTGCGTTGGGCCGTGATCGAGTCCATGTTGCTCAAATTCAACACCACGCTTTGTTGATCACGCACTGCCAGCACGGCTGACATGCCTTCATCCATGGAATGAGGACAGATCAGAATGAATGCGTGAGAACCGTTGGCAGCTTGAGATTTCATTGCCAACAGCCTGCCAAGCTTTGAGCCTCGCTGCACAAAGCGTCATCATGCGCCCATGACTCAAACTGCATCACAAGATTCCTCACCAGCGCATTGCGGCAGTAAGCCCAAGCGTTTTGCTGTCGGCATTGCCCCGTTGGGGACGGTCTCGATCGGCATCGTCCCGATGGGCGTCGTCTGCATTGGGGTGGTGCCCATGGGGGTGGTTTCCATCGGTGTTGTTGCGATGGGTGTGATCAACCTCTCCATCGTCGGGATGGGCTTGTTAGCTGTTGGGGTCAATACGATGGGCATCTGGACCGCTGGTCCCATGAGCATGGGTCTTGTCCGTTTTGGTGGACAAAGCCAGGGGCATGACCACAGTTCCCATCAAGGCTCAGGCTTGACAGATGATCCGCGCTTTTTTGCTTACCCCACGCGAGCAGAGGCAGAAGCGCAGGCGAAGTTGATTGGCTGTGAAGGGGTGCATCAGATGGGCAGTCAATGGATGGCCTGTTCAGAACATCCATCAGGTCACCACTGAAGCCTCACGCTGTCATCGACAAGCGGCGCAGATCCCCCGAACATTCAAGCTGGAATCAATCAGCTCGAAATCAAACTGAGCGCAGGCGTCCCGACCGGCTTGGAGCACGGCTTCACTTTCAAATTCTTCGGTTCGGCCGCAACGAACGCACACCAGGTGGTGGTGATGGATGTGTTCGGCATCGGCGAGCTCAAATCGACTGCCTCCATCCCGCAACTCCAGTTCCTGGAGGAAATCCATCTCCACCAGCAACCGCAGCGTTCGGTAAATGGTGGCCAGAGACACCTTCGATTGTTGGTCTACTAACTGGCGGTGGACCTCTTCCGCACTGAGGTGACTGCCACTGCCGATCTGTTCAAACAGATCCAGCACAAGCCGACGTTGCGGGGTCATGCGTCTCCCGTCTTGGTGCAGACCCTTTTTTAGGGTTCCATTCGCTTCAGCCGATGAGCTTGCTGGCGACATGGAGAGCAGTTGCATCGGTTCTCAATAGTAAACACTATTGAGAACCGATGCAACTGTGGTCTGCGTTGCCGAGCTGAAGGCAAGCAAAAGTGAACCCGATAAGGTGGTGCGCACCGTCGATGAGTTGAGTGACAGTCCCCTGGACCGTGACAATGCGCTTCATCGCAAGTGGATTGTTTCTGGTGGCGCATGGTCTGCTCGTGTTAGAGCACATCGCGCTGGGCACCGCTCTGCATGGCGTGGCTGAGGTTTTTTTGGCGCCGTGGGCCCTGCGTCATCGCGCTTGGGACTTGATCGTGATTGGCTTCATCTTTTGTGTGTTCGATCTGTGGGGGACACTTCGTTTGATCAACGTTCTTGGATGATCGGAAGCGATTCCAACCACCAGCGGTACACCCGCCCAGCAACGTCAGGTTCACGGGCTGGAACGGTCACGACCACCAATTTGTGATTCTTCAGGCGATAGTCGTAACGGCAAAAGCCCACACCGGTGCCTGAGCAAGACGTCAGTGAGGACAAGCTGTTGCCGGCAAGAACGTGCTCAAAAGGCTTTGCCTCATCGTCCGGAGCAGGTTCCCAGCCGGAGGCAGTCAGCGTCTGATTAGCAGAGAGAATTGATTGTCCAGCTTCCAGTTGAGGCGGCAGCGTGTCAGCTGCCGCACCAGGGAAGAGGCCCGTTAGCCAAAACCCAGACAGCAGGAGGAAGCTACGCATGTCATGAGCAATCGCTCTTCAGGCATAGCCACGGGCGAAGGGCCTACGCCACAGTTCAAGCTTGCCCGTCCTCCGCTTCTCGGGCCCCTACCACCAGAGCAGCAAGAAAAGGCAAGATGGCTAAGGCTGTGAGAATTTCCATCATTCTGGAGCGATGTGTCATCTTCTCCGGGATGCTCTGTTCAGTGCCGTTGCAGTTGATACCACCGGCTCTTTCACCGATTCGCTTGACTGAGCTTCGCCTGTGTTGATGATCTCAACAATTCTTGCTGAGGGATCAGCGAGTTAGATGCCTGATTTATTTCTGGTGATGCACCGTTTCCGAGCGATCCTGTTTTGTTAGTACACGATCGTTCAAATGAGCAAGTCAGTGATTCAATGGAATAATCCCCTGCTTTGTTTGGAGAAGGGAATATTTGCATGTTTTCTGTTTTAAAGTTCTTGTAAAATCATTTGCTTGTCCTTAACATTGGTTTGGATTTAACGCCCATGAGATTTGGTGTCTAATGAATTTCATCCCAGGTGATGCGCCGAGGAAAATCCAAACTCGACAAGAGCAGCTGGTTATTACAGCGCAACTAGCGTTGGGAGCATTGCTTGCCTATTGGGTTGGATTTCGGTTTACCGGTTTGTTCCCAGACTATCTCCCCAAGATTGGTGGTTTATGGTCGGCGATATCTGCTGTCGTTGTGATTCAGGCTGATCGTCGAGGCACCACGAGCTCTGCATTTCTCAGGGTCATTGGATCTGCTATTGGAGCTTTGACAAGTGGGATTTATCTCTCACTTTTTCAATTTAGTGCTGTAGGGCTGGGTCTTTCGATCTTGATGACTGGTCTTGTGTGCACAATTCTGAATAGTCCGAGTTTCAGTCGCCTCTCAGCAATCACTGTGTTGGTTGTGATGGTGACAGCAAGTCTCGACCCTTCATTGAACCCAATGATCAACGCGTTGCTTCGTTTCGCCGAGTCTTGTATTGGCTCAATTATCTCTTATTTGCTTGTGGTTCTATGGCCTCGCCGCGTTGGCTACCGGTTGTTCCGCGACCATTAGTATGCATATTCATCAAGGCTGAGGTCGTCAATTCGTGCTTGTCACCAGTTTCAGTTATGGATAATTGTTTGTTGGTTGTAAATCAGTTATCTTTTGCTTGCATGAGCATCTGATTGCATGTATAAATCATGCTGAGATCAATTTTAAAGTCTCTGCTTTCTTGATTGAGGATAGCTAATGCCATCTAGGCCAAGAAATCGTGTTGGGGAAGTGTATGGACGCCTGACTGTTGTCAGGCCCTCAGAACGAAGAACGAAAAGTGGTAATGCTTACTGGTGGTGCGTTTGTAGTTGTGGTTGTGAAAGAGAGGTTCCTGGTGACAAGCTTTCTCACAACACAGCACGACGCAAGCCTGTTGTGACAGCCTGCCTTGAATGTTCAAAGGAATTGCAGATTGAAGGTGTTTACGCGAAGAATGATCGTGAGGAGGTAGCACGTCGTACGGAGGCAAAACAAAACCGCGCTCTCTTAAAGGGTCATGTTCCTGACAGTTGGCTAAAGATGCCTCTGACCGATGCACATGCGCGAGAACTAGGACAGGTTCTCTTTTTCCGTGGCACGCGCTGCCTGCGAAATCACATTGCACCCTATCGCATTAATGGTGGGTGCTTGGCTTGCGCGGGTCAAATTCCTTCAGCTGATATTCCCTTTTCGCATCAGAATAAACCTGATTGAATTTGTAACCGTCTTCATTGAAGCGATGATGCAGTTTTCGATATGTAACGAGAATTTGCTCTTTTAAGGCTAGATCTGTGTTTTGCTAACTACGACTTGAAAGCTGATCGCGTTATTTTTCACCCATCAGCCAGGACCGAAGGCTTTTTGGACCCAGTAATGCAATCAGGAGAAGCAGTCGCACAGGAACCGTTTCATGAATCTTCTTTCTAGCTTTGATAGGACAAGTCTCTTGGTTTTGAAACAAAACAATGGGTTGTTATGCGGCTGATCACTTGGGTCCGCTACTTGCAGTAATGAGAAAAAACTAAGCAAGCTGATTCAGCATGCAATCAACATCGGTTTTGTTTCGGTCTCGTCGTTGTGATCACTGGCTTAAAGATTGCCTCTTCCCCGCTGCAGAGTATGGATCCTTTTGTTGGGTCAGAAAGGTCCTGCGGCTGGCATCAAAAGCCTGAGAACTCAGTGCATCTTTCGAATCGGGGCGACAGGATTCGAACCTGCGACCTAGTGCTCCCAAAGCACCCGCGCTACCAAGCTGCGCCACGCCCCGTTACCTCCACATAGTAGTGGTTGACGTGGATCTGGCCGAAACCAGCTGCTGCAACGGGTTTCCATCTTGTGTCAGGTGTGGTCATTTAGGGGCAACTGACAGCTCGTTGTCACTTGTCTCAAATGCCAAGCCGCAGCCACGCACCTGACTGGGTGCTGGGACTGAGAAACCAGCTTCGGCCCACGATGGGCACCGCTTACCGGGAGGCTGAGCAGCGAGGCAAAGCCAAGCTGGACGTGAGTTTTGCCGATGGCAGCAGGGCTACAGCTGTGCTGCCCGTGAAGTGCTGCCTGCCCAGGCCGGGGCAATTCAGCGATCACTTGAGGCCATCTCCCAGGCCATCGCGTCCGGTCGCACCCTCAAGGAAGCCCTGGCTCTTCAAACAGGCGAAGCCATTGCTGCCCCAGAGGGGGTGAAGTCAGCCGCTCCATTAATTCAAATCTGGGAGGACTTCGCTAGGTACTCGATAGGTACAAGGTCAAACAGACCGGCGAAATTAAACAACCAGTCTGGGAGACCGTTTACGCGAAGACGGCCAAGCATCTGCCCAGGGCTGCAACCGGCCAATCGCTCGAAGCCCTGGTGGTGACGGTGTCGGAGTCATCGGTATGGAGTGCTGCCAATGGCCAGATGATCCGCACCTGGAGCGCGAGGGAGTTTGTTTGGCAGATTTTTCTGGAGCCAGCAATGGCCCGCCGAGCCACCCCCGCTGCCGATGTGTCGCCCTGCCGGGGAATACAGGTTGACTTTAATCAGTGATTAGGGGGCGAGGGCGTCCACGACGGTGGCAGCAGTGCCGGGGGCCATGGCACTGCTGAGCCCATCCACCTTTGGCCGCCGCCGCCCGTTGCTATGTCCAGGCTGTAGCTCCAGTCCCTCCTATGTCAGAAGAGCAACTCAACGCTTTCTTAGTAAAGGTCAAGAGAGACACCAGCCTTCAGGAAAAGCTCAAGGCAGCAGGCTCCAATGAAGCTGCTCTTGAAATCGCTAAAGACGCAGGCTTTGCAATTACCTCAGAAGATATTCAATCAATGCAATTGGCAACTGTAGAAGTGTCAGACGATGAGCTGGAAGGTGCGGCTGGCGGTAGAATAAGTTTGACTTGGTGGGATGCGCGCCCTTGTTGTTGAGCCTATGCCCTCAATGCCCCAGCATTGACAGGGGCTTTTTATTGCTTCAATAGTCTGACTAACCCCATAAATCAGCCTTCAATACCTGGCACCAACGCCCGGGTTAAATATCAATTAGTGCACTGAAGGCAAGTATCGCACTACCTGTTGCTATCAATAGGGAAGCACGCAGGAATCCGATGAAGCATCTTCTGTTTGGCCTGGCCTCGTTGCTTATGGCAGGTTCACCGGCGCTTGCGTTGGATGACGCATTCGAAATAAAGGGGAGCGATTGGGAAAGCGGCTATGGGCGGCTGGGCAGTGGAGCACTTATTGCTTGGCGAGTTAGTAATGTGAATTCAGGGCGGATAAACTGGTCATTCTTAATTCCCGGTGATGATAATATCAAAGCAGATGATGAGTATAGGTATTGGTCAGCTGGAGAGATTAACTGTAAAGAAGGTACCTTTAAAGTTCACCACGTCAGGGATGAGGAGAAGGTGGTGGGGAGTCCGCATGCGCAGCACAAAAGAATGTCAGACTTGGGAGGCGAATTCTGCGCTTTCTATCAGCAGGAATTCAAGGATAGTCCGTACTATCAGTGAGAATCGCCGCAGCGGATTAATCAAGGGCGGCTTATCTACCTTCAACTTCCAATACCTGGCACCATCGCCCGCATTAAATATCAATTAGCGCACTGGTGGTGAACATCGCTGCCAGCCTGTTTTCTGCATCTGCTCCCAGGTGTCAATGGCGTTGTGCCTGAGCATCCGCCTGCGTGTCTGCTGCACTGGCGGACGTAGTGGCACCCAGCTGTAAGTCCGTACTGACAACCACTCCGCATGAGGCGATGGGTTGTCGGGTTTGAACTGCTCCACCAGTTGCTCCTGGGCGTTCACCAGCCAGCTCTCTCTGCCAGGTTTGGATGGATGACGGCCGACAGCGGGCGGTCCTTGTTGGCCATATCTAAGACTCTCGAGCACCCGGATCAGACTGATCGCTTCAGCAGCTCATTTGGTCGCTGCCATCGCTTCATTGGCACGGCACCGCAACCCCAGTCGCGGTGATGCTTTCTTTGGAAGTTCTGCCGCAATGGAACGTCCATCCAATGGTTTCTCCTATCACCATTGGGCGCTGATAACACCACTGACTCGACTGTCATCAGCTGTCCGAGGAGTCAGATCAGCATTAATTCAGCTCTCCGTAACACCTTCTGCTCGTGTCCAATCCCAAAGAATTTCAACGTGTTGAGCTGTTGAACTACACGAATACCAATGGTGAAGAGCTAATTGGGCTCGCCGTGGAATTGACTGAAGATCCCAGTGGCGGAGTCCAAGTACGGGTCCTTAGGGATTCAAATGTCGTTAGCTGCGTATCAGTGGTCCCCTTAAAAGAATGCGCTGTGGTCACCTCGCAGCAATGCGATTGCTGCGAATAATCAGCAGCAATCACAACTAGAGCAACATTAACCATTCCCGGCATGATCATCAGCACTTGGCTGGCAGCAATAATCGTTTCTTCTTTCTCGAGGGCTTTTTGAGGGGAAACAACGCAGCCGTAGGCCTCATACGCGCATTGCTGGTTTGCGATTGGCATGGATTCGTCAACCAAATTCCCCCGTCTTAGGTTGAATAAAATAACCAGCGTATCCCTTAACCGAGAGAGTTGAACCTCTCCGACAAGCTTGGGGGACGTTGGGATTACTCCGACCACAGAACTTTTGGTGGTTTGATCCTGACCGGTATCGACGTCAACAACGGCAAAAGGATCAAGTGCGTGAGCACCAAGGGCTGATCTTCAGTCTCACCACGGCAACAACTCACCGTCGGCATGCCAAAAGCTGCCGCTATTGGCCATGGTCATGCCATCGATCCGGGCCAGCAGATTCTTCACCGCCTGCTCTGGGGAAATTCCGCTTAAAAACTCATTCATGCGGGTTCGCACCAATCCAGGATGCAACATCGCCACGGCGATGCCCCGCGGTTCTAGATCAATCGCCAACGATTTTCCGGCCATGTTGAGGGCTGCCTTCGACATCCGATAGCCATAGTCGCCTCCGGAGGTGTTGTCATCGATGGACCCCATACGGCTGGACATCAGCACCAACTTGGAGCCGCGCGGCATCTGCTCCACCAAAGCCCGACCCAAAAGCAATGGGGCAAGAGCATTCACTTCGAACTGGCGACGAATTCCCGTGGGATCCAATTCCATAAGCCCCATCGACTGCTGGATTCCGGCATTGAGGATGACGCCATCCAGTGGCAAATCGTCCAAACGCTTCACTAGATCAATGATGGCTTGGCTGTCGTTCAGTTCAATGCCGGCTTCCACCCGCACCCCCAAAGTGTCGAGCTCATCACTTCCTTGGCGGCAGACCCCCACAACATCTTCGTCCCGGGCCTTGAGCTGCCGGCAAAATTCCAAACCGATTCCACGGTTCGCGCCGGTGACCAAAAACGTCGCCATGAGGAGGTTTCAACAACCGCTATCTTGCCGTCTTTTGCGTCGATCCACCGAAGCGATCAACCCGAAAAATCTCCATCTGAGTTGATTGCTCCATCAGGTTCCTTCGCGGTCCTTTTCGCGTACCGGCCACAAGCCGGGAACACTCGAGGGAGTCACATCTGACCCTATACCCGTGAGACCTGCATTGCTCCCTTCCTGCTTAGAACTGATTACAGCAATATGCCCCAATGACCCTGATGACTTCAGGCCCCGATGCCTCCATATTCCATAGGGTGGAAATGTCGACCGGTCTTGAATCGAATTTTTTGCTACCAATGATCTGTCTGTTGTCTTTGGGATCATGATGAAAGTCAGGACCTCTCTATTTTTTGCCGCGCTTTTGTTTGGCGGAATCAGTGGAGCAGCTATTGCAGGGTCGGGCTCTTCTACCGTCCAAGCAATGAATGAGGAGGTGGCTAAGAATCGTGCGCTCTCCAAAGTTCCCGAAGGCAAAACGCCTACTGACATGTCTTGCCGCTCGCAAGAAGTTGGATCAGAGACGGCATATACCTGCACCGTAAAATGGGATTGAGAGGGGTTTCACTTCGTTTCAGATGCTTGAGTTGTGTTCAAGCAGATATACCTACACAGGCAATGCAAGAGATGCCTGAAGTATTTGCGTGGCAATCAATGCAGAGGCCCGACTCCACTGATTATTCCAACGCGCTCAAGATGAAAATAAGCAGAGGCCGTCTATCGCCGTAGAAACGAACGGACCTTCTAGTCAGAAGCATTTGCTGATAGGGCAATGAGTGATAGTGCTAACACTGGAGTGTTGATTTCTTTGGTCGCTCAAGCTATGAAGGAGGTTTAATTGGAACCAACTTATGCATTGGTATATTGATGCTTTCAAGAAGTATGCAGTTTTCTCCGGTCGCTCAAGCCGAAGAGCATTCTGGATGTTTTTCCTTTTTGATACTATTTTCACTATTGTTTTGTCCATCATTGACGGCGTGATGGGTAAAGAGGGGGGAGTATTAAATACGCTCTATACCCTCGCTACTATTATTCCTTATCTCGCGGTTGGAGTACGCCGGCTTCACGACACCGGGCGCAGTGGCTGGTGGGTATTAGCCCCAATTGTGAACATTGTGTTCTGGTGTTCTGAGAGTGAGCAAGGAGATAACAAGTACGGTCCGATTCCTCAATCTGTTCAATGATTTGATGCGACCGTAGGAATACATCAACCAAGGCTTTAGTCTTGGCAGATATCTGAGTGCATCTAGACTCAGCCTCTGCGCTTGCACCTCTTAGCTCTTTATCGGAAGTAACTATTATGTGGTAGATATCGTCACAACGGAATTATCTAGATCTCCATATTTTGCCTGTATCGGCAGAGGTTTTGCCTGCTTAGTTGGATTCAGTTGGTTGATGAGTAAGGCAATCAAAAGCGCCAGGAATGGCAGCCATAAAAACGGGGTTACAAGAGTCGCGAAAAATGTCCCAACGGCATACCATTCCAAACTGCCCATGCGTTCTCTTGCAGCAACTTTCATTCCTAGTAGCAGCTCATCAGTGCGAATAGTCGAATGCTCTGATGCACAGGTTGAGTGTTGCTTGAGCCCCGGCTTCAACCGAGTCACGCTGTAGTCCCCCTGATCGCAATGCTGGAAGAGTTCAAGGCAATGCGTGATGCAGTGCCGATGAGTGTTCAAGAGGAGCTGTTCAGGCTGATGACCTCAGGCCCTGATTCCTCCATCCAGTGCATGGAGAAGATTGCAACTGAGAAAGGTATGACGTTGACCGCCGATGAGGTGCGTGGCTTCCTGCGGAAGATGGATGAAGACGATGAGTTTGATGATTTCGAATAGATGCCGTGGCGCTGGCTGCGATTGCTTGTGGGAGGTATCGCCTGGCAGCTTGCTGACAAGAGGAAGCGCATGACGAGCCCTGGGATGCGACCCATGTGCAAGTGGCTCTTTGGTGGCTCATCCATGACCGTTTGAGTCTTTGAAGCCGATCGTGACTACCAAAAGGCGGTAGCTCCATGCCCTCCAATGTCAGAAGAGTAACTCAGGCCTTCATTAATGCCCTGTAAAGTAACAGCGAATTGGTTGAAAAAGTTTGAGGTGCAAACAGTCACCCAGCGATCGCATAGATCGCGACAGACGAGGGTTTTGCGATTAGCGAGGAACACGTGATTGCAAAGCACAACATCAGCGCTGAAGAGCTTAAAGCAGTCAGCGGCAGCACAAATACGGTCTCTGGGACATGCGGTGGCTGGACAGGCTGCCCATTCACGATGAAGCGCTAAAAAAAAAGCCAGACAACGCGTCTTTATTTCCTTGTCTTATTTAAGGTTAAAACTTGAGCCTAAATTTGAATGCCGTCACTGCTGATAGCAGCTCTTAACTAACTTTTGATGACCACGTCAGCAAATTCATCCATCAGCCTTTCATCCCTTTCACCATCGATTGTCAAGTTGGGAATAACCTCCCCCAACCGAGCCATTGCTTTTCTCGATATCAGAGGTTCGGATCCCCCATCTGCTTAATCACCGTCCCGCAGCTAAAACCCCGCCATTGTTGACGGGGTGCTGATCTGTTGGTTTATTAATGGACCGCTTGTAGGCGCTTCAGTGTTTCTCGAACCTCTAGGTCTGGCATTGCTATCACTCGCTTCATTAGGATGTGTCTGTAGAAATTGAGACCATCGCAGTCTCTCAGTGGTTCCATCAGGAGTTCATAGAGATGGGCTTTGGCTGTGGTTCCTGTCATGGTGTTCACGCTCTTACTCACACACGATCACCTCAATCAACGACCTAGGTGATGATCCAATTCAGCTGCACTTGTGATCTTGGTCACACGCGTCTTTAGCTAACAAAAACCCCGCCATTGCTGGCAAAGGTTATTTTGTCGCTCCTCGCGGTGAGTCTTCGCTCCCTGATGGATCCAAGGGGAGGGTGTCATCAAATTTGTGCTCATGGCATAAGAGCTCAACAACTGTTGGTGAGCAACAGCTCAAGTTGTCGCTCACCGGCCCAGCTTTGGTTTTCACCCGAAAGCCGGTTGTGGCTAACTGCGCTTGGCCCCAAGGTTCAGCGACCAGTGAGGAATCCTGTCGAATCATCGACACCGAATAGCTGTCGGTAGGCCGATGCGGTGCTGCACACCACCACAGGGATGGCAGCTAACAATCCAAAACCGCAGGCGAAGAACCCCAATAGGAGGATCACCAGTTGCATTGCCAGCAGTCCAAGCACAGTCCACCATTCTCCTTGGACGGTGCTGAAGCCTTCGCGAAGAGTGGCGATCGGTCCCAGGCCTTTCACCACTGCAAGGAACCCAAGGAAAGCCTGGTTTACCTGGATGTAAATGGCGATGACAGCCCCGATGAGCAAGACCAGAATCGCGACGGGGCTGCTGGCGATAGTGAAGCCCAGGCTTTTGATCTCAGTGATCAGGCCATTGATCACCTCGGAGTTTGAGGGGTCGATGACTTGCAACTGGCTGTAGATCGACTGGGCGAGCTCTCCGGCATCAGCAGCTTTCACTGCAAGGATTGCCGCCGTTGTGGTGATCACACCCATCAGCACGGTCAGGAGGAGTTGCCGGCTGAACAGGCGCCAGATAGCAAAGCTGTTGATCTCGATCAGATCCCCGAAGCAGGGTCGCTCCCCGTTGAGACCTAGCCAAGCGCCTCGAATTAATCCAACAGTGGCCCAGAGCTCTACCAGGGCGCTGATGATGAATCCAGTGAATCCGGGGAGCAGATCCACCACTGTGGATAGCAGGAATGCCAAGAGGGCAAAAAAGACAAACGTCCACGGCGTCCGACGGAACGTTGTCCAACCCTCCTGTAGTGCTGTCCCAACCGACAAGCTCATGATTTAGCAGGCAACACCCGGAAGGTACTGGTCTCTCTAATGGGCTGCAGAAATCACTAGTCAGGGGATGTGAAGGGCAGACCTAATGATCTGCTGCAGGGGTTATTACAACCCAGCACTGCGGGCCCCAGTCATTCACTCCACAGGAGCGTTCTGCAGGGAGTGAGTCAACAGCTTTGGGTTGACCTACAAATCAATCTGGAATCCTAAGCAGCGATCTGACAGAAGACGTGGATCTTCTTCAGACCCTATCTAAGGCTCAGAATATACAGATATTGGCCGTTTAATATTTTTACATTGATGATCCAAATCTGTTGTAGCAATACTTGCGGATCTCCAAGCAAAATCATAAGAAAAACAAGGACTTTTCCGTATTCTTTGGTATGTTCCTTGACTAATTGCGCATTGAACTCACTCATAAGCTTTATGGCTTCATCTGCACCTTTTGGGTTTATCGCACCCTCAGATAGTATGGGGCATAGCAGCCATCGCTAAAAACTTCTAGCACCTTTTTGCTCTTCACTCGTATTTGAGTACGCTGATGGCACATCACGTCGGAAGCTTATTAGCCCATTGCCGAAGGATTGCAATGCGTCAAAAGTGTGATCTCAGTGATTGATAGAAGCGTCTTCGTTTTTGTATTGAGCATGATCATTGTTTTATCATTCTGGTTGGTAATGAGCTTTGTTCGTGCTCTGTTAAGCGTTAGATCAGTCTTTAGTAGAAATGTGTCACTAGATCAGTGTCAACTCATTGGATCTCGCCCGAGTCCATATTGGTGATCTGAAAGAGGTTGCGGATTTTCGGATTCGCTCCGGCGCTGGCTGAGGTTGGATCCCAAAGCAACCAAGTGATCCGCTTGCTCAGCTACTTGGCGTATGGGGCTTGAGAGTCAGTGCCTGATCCCAAATCCGACCACAGCCATATGGTGATGCACTTGGCTGTGCCTGTCTTGTTCTTCAGATGGGCCTCTCAACCTCGAATCTCGTCGTGTGTGGCTTCCTGCTGAGTTGATATCAAAGGCCTGTGACCAAGCTCACAGTTGCGAAGGACTGGCATCACCCCTTGCTTCTTGGATCTGGCTGATGGTGTGTGCATCGAGAGGGAAGTCAATCCCTCCACCGCATCTAAATCAATGCCTCACATGGTTACCTTCGACGGCTTGAAAGTCAGTGATGTCAATCCCGTGGCTGGAGATGCCCTGCCCATAGACGAGGTCGTAGTTGTTCGCGATCCTCTGGATGTTCGCAGCCCAAAGCTGAACCCCACTCAACTAAGCACGGGAACGAACGACGGTGACAGCCTTTTGGGTTACCCCGGTGCTGGTTCAGATGAGCTGACGAAGCGTGTCAAACCAGGTGTCTTGTATGGCGCTCAGATGGGTGAACTGCGTAGTGATCATATTGGTGCCTTTAGGTCTCTGAATTTCAGACGCACCAATAACAGAGGGGAAGTTTTTCAGCCCCAAGATACTGATCAAAAAGGCAGCGTGATTGTTGGTCATAGCATTGTCTTCAATGGTGCTGACAATTTTGGACTGGCAATGCGCGGGCCCTTGTCTGCCGCTCAATCGGAGGTGGATGAGAATCCTGGACAGAACAGAGCACCAATTGTGAACTTAGAAGACGACGTAATCAGTGCCTTCAACAAAGGTGATCAAAACATTGGCGTTGATGCCAGTCGTCTCAACCAAGGCGAGGTTGTACGCAATTCAGTCCTTCCGCAAGTGGCTTTTGTTATTCCCACAGATGGTGATGATATTGGCCGAGGTGAATTCGTTGGCAAGGCCAATGCTTATGTCGATGAGGATGTTGATGGCTTCATGAAGCTCGGCGATATTAGAGGTGAAATTGTGAGCGGCGATTATTCTTTCATCATCTACGGCGGCGATGGTCACAACTATTTGAATCGTGCAGAGGGCTTCGCTGCCACTTACGACAGAACTATTGCTGGTTTACAAGCTGGTGCTCAAGCTAATGCTGGCCAACCTGGCTTCCAAGCCCGTGGTGGAGGGGCATCAACCTTCACGCCGGTCGCCAACCGAAACGGAACCGCAACTGTCTGGACGACAGGCCCAGTCACAAGTGTTGCTGACGCTCTAACTAATGTAAATCAAGAAGGATTCACCTGGGAGGCAGCATCCGACATCCTGACGAATGGGGGCACTTCGACCTTCAATACTGATCAGGGTCTGATCATTCCCACAGACGGTGATGACATTGTTCGAGGTGAATTCTCCAGCAATCAGGAGATTGATCTCAGCGAAGGCGACAACGCCACAGACACCATTCCTGCATTTGCTGATCAAGTTGTTGAATCCTTCGCTCCAATGGACGGCATGAGCAGCTTTGGTCTGTCACTTGATTCCAATTCTGAATTTGGAGCATCTACTGCTGTAAGTGGTTCTGTGATTGATCCCGGTGGTTCACCGTCCATGACGCAAGTCTCTCTTGCTGAGGGCTTGGCTATCTGATTGCTCCTCAACACAACACCTCATGCCAATGACGTCTCTTTCAGCGCGGGGCTTTTCCCTCCTGATCATCAGACGATGCAAGACAACACCCATTCCTGGTGTTGTCTTTGCTTTTGGTGCCTACCCTGATCGTGGGTAATTGGCTTGCGATGGATTGGACCCCTGGTGCCATAGCCACTTTGCGTGAGCGCCACGATCTCCCTTTTGTCAGGGCAGATTCCAATGGACTCGTCGTTGAGTTCAATCAGCGTTTTCAGGTTATTTATGGATGGGATCAGACACTTGTTGGTCAGACCATCGGATTAATCCTTCCTCAGCAGTTCAGAGAGCTGCATCATGCTGGGTTTGCTCGTTTTAAGCTCACTGAAACGTCTGAGGTTGTGAATCACCCCTTGGAGTTAGCCACAATTTGTGCTGACGGCACTGTGATCCGAAGTGAGCATTTCATTGTTGCAGAAAAGGATAACCTAGAGGGTTGGAGTTTTGCTGCAACTCTGCGGCCCTTGGAGGGCCCCTATGGCTGTTGAAAACACACCTGGTTCTGATCACAAATCCAACGAGCTTGTCGAGCAACTACGCCAATCGTTGGGTCTTCTTCGTGTGGCATTCGATGCTACTGGCGAAGCGATGCTCATTCTTGATGAACAGCATCATGTTCGCTGGGTTAATCGCAAAGCTGCTGACTGGCTTGGCAACGGACTAGCACTTCGAGTAATCGGTCGTCCGCTCGAAGAGGTTGCTTCTTTTTGTCATCCTGATCAGCGAGAGCTCCCTTTTGGAGATCATCTGCATCCACTCTCCCTTGCGCAGCATGGTGAGGGTCAAAAGTTGTTGATGGTTGAATCCTTATTAGCGGTTGATTCGTTGTCCTCTACCTTGGTCCAGAGAATGGTTAGTTGGCGGCCCATTGATGAAATGGCATCGCCGTTTTTGTTGCTTGTTTTTCGGGATCTCGACCCTCTTGAGCGAGCATTACATCAGCAACGATCGTTCATTAACAAATTGGCTCATGAGTTGCGTACTCCTTTGGCCATTATCAGTGGCAATCTTAAAAGACTCTCGCGTTCCGGGGACCTTGCTTCTGTGTTCAAGCGATCTCTCGAAGAAGTTCGCTCTGAAACCAGAAGGATGGTCGGTTTGGTGGATAAACTTCTAGTTCTTTCAGAACTTGACACAGACCAGTATCAGTGGTTTTTTGAGCCGAATGAGTTGCATGTATTTGTCGATCGATGGCTCGATTCTCTCGATCCTGAGCGACTTCAATTTGTTCACACTAACGTTTCTGCCGATTGCCTTGGCAGCTTTCTTGAACTTGACCAGGCTGCATTCTGCAGAATTATGAATAATTTGCTGGATAATAGTCTTCGATTTGTTGAGGGAAAACCCGCTTTTTATCTGTCTGGGGTGTTGAATCATGGCAGCATCGAGCTCACCGTTTCGGACGCTGGTTCACTCAGTCTATCTGAAGAAAAAATATTGAGCCTCTTTGAGCGTTTTGTCAGGCTCGAAGAGAATAGAAATCCAGCTTTGGGTGACGGTAGTGGTTTAGGCCTTGCCCTGGTTCAAGCCCTTGTTGAGGGTATGAACGGCACAGTTTCTGCAGGTTTGGAGGGTGATCTGGAATCTAGTCAACGTCGTGGAATAAAAATTTCAATGAGCTTCCCTTTGTCTAAGACCGTTAGTTTTGATCGTGGCTTCGGTGCGGAAGATATTGATTGAGTAGGTTCGGCAATTGTTCGAAAAGATCTGGTTTAAGGATGTATTCCGATGCCCCGTGGCTCATCACCTCTTGGCGCTTGACCTCGTCATTGAATGCCGTGACCACAAGGATGGGAATTTTGCAGGAAATGTTCTCAAGAGCTTTTAAACAACTCAATCCATCCACCACTGGCATCATCAAGTCAAGAAGGATTAGGTCAAGCTTTTCATGTTTGATCAGATCTAATAACTCATCCCCTGATGTGCAAGGAATCGGTTGAACCCCTTCATCGATGAGCTCGTCCTGTATGAGTGTGCGCAGGCGTGGGTCATCGTCGACCACGGCCACACGAGCTCGACCGTCCATCAGAAAGATCAGCAGCTTTCCCCATGATGAAGGAAAGACGGATGAAAAATGGGTCGCCTGAGATTCGAACTCAGGACCAATCGGTTAAAAGCCGAGTGCTCTACCGCTGAGCTAGCGACCCTCCCGTGCAACGAAACAACCGTCTCGCGCCAGGCCGTGCCATCAGGCACCTCTGAAACGTATCACCCGGGCGAACCTTCGTCCAAGTGGTTCGGCTTCTGGATCCACTTACAGAACGGCCATCCACGTTTGGAGCGCGCGTCTCGACTCCTTTCTCTCTTCTCCCGCTTGAATCATGTGCACGAATTCGACAGCTGCGCTGCAATGGCCGATCCATCCCGTCAGGTCAACTGTCTGACTGCGACACCGCGCATTCATCCAACAGCTTGGGTGGCTGAGACCGCCGTTGTCATGGGTGACGTTCAGATGTCGGAAGGTTCCAGTCTTTGGCCGACGTCAGTGGCTAGGGCAGATATGGCTTCCATCGTCATCGGTCCTCGCAGCAACGTCCAAGATGGCGCTGTGCTGCATGGCGATCCAGGCGAAGCCGTCTGGATTGGATCGGATGTAACCGTTGGTCATCGTGCCGTCGTGCATGGGTGCACGTTGCAAGACGGCTGCCTTGTAGGGATTGGTGCCATCGTGCTGAACGGAGTCACGGTTGGTGAGGGATCTCTTGTGGCTGCAGGGGCTGTTGTCACCCGCGACGTTCCGCCTCGCTGCCTTGTTGCAGGTGTGCCTGCAACCGTCAAGAGAGACCTCACAGAGCAAGAAGTGAGTCAACAGCGCCTTCACGCGCTGCACTACGCCGAATTGGCTGCTGCCTGGTCACAATTGCTGCAAAACCAAACGGACTGACCCTGGTCGTCGTGAACGGCGCCTGCAGTCTTTAAGATCACCCCACCATCCCTACAAACCATGGATCTCCGGCTCGTCCTCGTGGCATCCCCCATCCTTCTGGCTCTGGGCTGGGCAGGCTTCAACATTGGAAGGGCTGCTGTGGGCCAACTTCAGTTGATGCTGAAGCGCAGCCGCGCTTGATCCAAGGAGCGGTCTCAACCGATCGATAGGGTTGAGTTTGGTTGTTATGGGCCGCTTTGAACGAAGCTTCCGTTGTTGTCATCGGTGCCGGCTTAGCTGGCACTGAAGCGGCGTGGCAAGTCGCTCAAGCTGGCGTTCCTGTTCGTCTCGTTGAGATGCGCCCGCTGAAGCGTTCGCCGGCTCATCACAGCAGTGAGTTCGCGGAGTTGGTCTGCAGTAACAGCTTTGGCGCGTTGAGCAGCGATCGCGCTGCTGGTTTGCTGCAAGAGGAACTTCGTCGGCTTGGATCGCTTGTCATTCGCACAGCTGATGAACACGCAGTTCCGGCTGGAGGTGCTCTTGCCGTTGATCGAGGTCGCTACAGCGCCGCGTTAACGGCTTCCCTCGAGCAGCACCCACTCGTCTCCGTTGAACGACGCGAGCAGATCTCTCTTCCAGATTCCAGCCAGATCACGGTGTTGGCCACCGGTCCGCTCACAAGTGAGGCTTTGGCCGAGGATCTGCGCGCCTTCACAGGCCGCGATGATTGCCATTTTTTTGATGCCGCCAGTCCGATTGTTGATGGTGAATCCATCGATATGGACAGGGCTTTTCGCGCCAGCCGATACGACAAGGGAGATGCGGATTACATCAATTGTCCAATGGATCAAGCGGAGTATCACGCCTTTCGTGATGCACTCCTTGCCGCTGAGCAGGCAGAGCTCAAGGATTTTGAGAAAGAGAACGCCACCTTCTTTGAGGGTTGTTTACCGATCGAGGAATTGGCTCGTCGCGGTGAGGACACCATGCGTTATGGCCCTCTCAAGCCAATTGGTTTGTGGGATCCACGATGGGGCGATGTGACCGACCGAGATGTACGGCGTGCCAAGCGTGCCTATGCCGTCGTTCAGTTACGTCAGGAAGATAAAGACGGTCGTCTTTGGAACCTGGTGGGTTTTCAAACGAATCTCAAATGGGGTGAGCAGAAACGTGTTCTTCGCATGATTCCCGGGTTGCAAGAAGCGGAATTCGTTCGTTTTGGGGTGATGCACCGCAACACCTTCCTGGAGGCACCAGAACTGCTGCAACCAACGCTTCAATTCCGCCGTCGAGAGCGTCTACTCGCCGCTGGGCAGATCACGGGAACGGAGGGATATGCCGCTGCTGTTGCCGGTGGGTGGCTCGCTGGCACCAATGCTGCGCGGCTGGCACTAGGCCAACCCACCTTTGATCTCCCGACCACTTGCATGATTGGCGCGTTGACGCATTTCATCAGCGAAGCACCCTCCGGGAAGTTCCAGCCCATGCCCCCGAATTTTGGTCTGCTCCCTGCATTGCCAGAGCGAATTCGGGATAAGAGGCGTCGCTATGGCGCCTACCGGGACAGGGCTTTGCAGGATCTACTGCTAGCAACGGAGAAGCAAGACTCCATTCATGTCGCCTGTCCGGCCTGAAGATCGTTTGATTGAGCGTCGCTCCCTCAGGATCGGCGTTGGCGCCAGCGCTCTGATGGCCGTCGCAGGCATTGCCGTTCATGTGATTTCCGGCTCCTACGCACTCCTGCTTGATGGTCTTTATTCGGCGGTCATGGTTGGCTCTGGACTTGTGGCCGCCAGGATCAGTCGGAATGTGGTGCGCCCTCCCGATCGTGCATATCCCTACGGCTACGACGGTCAGGAGGCGCTGTATGTGCTGTTTCGTTCTTTGCTGTTGATTGGGGTTCTTTCCTTCGCAGCCCTGTCAGCTCTTAGCACTGTGATCGATTACAGCTATGGGCAGCCTGTGATGACTGTTCGCCTTGGTCCAGTGGCCTGGTATTCCATTGCGATGGTCGCGAGCTGCTGGGGTTTGGCTTGGCGTCATCACCGCGATTGGCAGCTCACTGGTTGCCAATCTCAGATCCTTTTGACGGAAGCGAAGGCGGCTCGTCTGGATGGGTTGATCAGTGGTCTTACTGGATTGGCCCTGCTTGGTGCCCCTCTGCTCAAGGGGAGCATGCTGGCCGTGCTCATTCCAATCACCGACTCCCTGCTTGTGCTGGTGGTGAGTCTTGTGGTGTTGCGTGAACCTCTCCAGGGGTTCATCACGGCGCTGAGTCAGGCTGCCGGCGCATCAGCAGAAACAGATCTGATTCGAAGCACGCGATTGGCGTTGGAGGACCTTTTGGCTGGGTTGTCTTGCTGGCTCCTCGATCTCACGGTTTACCAGGTTGGACGAACGGCCTTTGTTGTGGTGTATCTCAATCCCAATCAACCCATGGATGGTGGAGCGATTGACTTGATTCGCGATCGAATTCAAGAACGTTGCCAGGAACTGCTTGCCCGACCTGTCCGAACTGAGGTGATCCTGACGGCTACACCACCCTTCTCGGCCGCTGGAGCCTCCTAGGGTTTAAGGCTGAAAAGACCGTTGACGCGTGACCGTGAGTACGAACCCTGAATGGGATGTGATCGTCATCGGTTCCGGAATCGGAGGATTGGTCACCGCTTCTCAACTGGCTGCCAAAGGCGCCAGAACTTTGGTGCTTGAGCGTTACCTGATCCCGGGCGGTTCTGGTGGCAGCTTCAAACGTGATGGCTACACATTTGATGTTGGCGCCTCGATGATCTTTGGTTTTGGAGAACACGGCCATACCAATCTGCTGACACGCGCACTTGCGGATGTCGGGCAGTCCTGTGAAACCGTTCCTGATCCTGTGCAGCTCGAATATCACCTTCCCGATGGCCTCACCATGGCCGTTGATCGTGACTACGACGGCTTCATTGCCCGCATGAGTGATCGTTTTCCGCATGAGAGCGAGGGGATCAAGGCCTTTTACGACACCTGCTGGCAGGTCTTCCGTTGTTTGGATGCCATGCCGCTGCTCTCGCTGGAGGATCCGGCTTATTTAGCCAAGGTGTTTTTTCGGGCTCCGCTCGCCTGTCTCGGGCTTGCGCGATGGTTGCCGTTCAATGTGGGCGACGTGGCACGCAAGCACATTCGGGATCAGGAGCTACTTCGCCTGATTGATATGGAGTGTTTCTGTTGGTCAGTGATGCCGGCTGATCGCACACCCATGATCAATGCCGGAATGGTTTTCTCTGATCGCCACGCCGGTGGAATCAATTACCCGAAGGGTGGTGTCGGCACAATCGCAGAGAAGTTGGTTGCCGGTCTGGAAGCCCATGGCGGATCCATCCGTTATGGAGCACGTGTCACCGACGTGCTGGTGGAGAACGGGAAAGCTGTTGGTGTTCAGCTGGCTGACGGAGAAACGATCAACGCCCAACGCATTGTCAGCAACGCCACGCGTTGGGACACGTTTGCCGGACAAGGCTCCCCAAAACGCACGCTCGTCAACAACCAGCACACACCGAAGGCTGAATCCACCTGGCGCAGGCGTTATCAGCCTTCTAGTTCTTTTCTGTCACTGCATCTGGGTGTGCGGGCTGATGTGATCCCCGCAGGTTTCCACTGTCACCACTTGCTCCTTGAGGATTGGAAGGATCTTGAAGCTGAGCAGGGAGTGATCTTCGTGTCGATTCCGACGCTGCTTGACCCCTCTCTCGCTCCTGACGGGCGCCACATCGTGCATACCTTCACGATGAGTGACATCAAGCCCTGGTCGCACTTGTCGCCAGCTGATTACAAGCGCAAGAAACAGCAGGATGCAACGCGTTTGATCGAACGCCTCGAAGCGATCATTCCTGGCCTTGGTGAGGGGATTGAGTTGCAGGAAATTGGTACGCCACGCACACACCGTCGCTTCCTAGGACGGATGGGTGGGACCTACGGCCCGATCCCCGCAATGCCGCTGCCAGGCTTGCTTCCGATGCCTTTCAACCGAACTGGTTTAAGCGGTTTGTATTGCGTGGGTGATTCCTGTTTCCCTGGACAGGGACTCAATGCAGTTGCGTTCAGTGGTTACGCATGCAGCCACAGAATTGGAGCTGATCTCGGCCTCAACCCGTGGGCACTTCCTGCCTGAATTGCGATCGCATCCCGTTGATCAGCTTGCTTAGGGTCACGTGAACGCATGGGATGCGATGGCTTCAGCACCTCAACCAAGTTCTGCTGATCTTGCCCGCTACTTGGAAAGTCGTGGTGAGTTGGGTAAACCCTGGATGCTTCAAATGCTGCGCTTGGCCAAGTTGAAGGAGTCTCGAGATCAGATGTCGGCTGATGCCTACTTGAAATCCCTGCAGGAAGCGCATGCTGATCTGATGCGTCTTGGTGAGTTTTGGAAAGGTCGAGAGTCTGAGGTTTTCAACGGCGAGTATCGACCGAATGCTGTGATCGAGCCTCTTCCAGGCTCCCCAGACGACCGCTGATTCATGAGTGAATCGTTGCAAGAGCAGTTCCGCCTCTCTCCGTTAATTCGTGGAACTCTGATCACTGTTTATCTGGCTCTGGTGTTTCCATTGCCGTTATTGGCTCCTGAGAATCTGCAGCCACTGCTGTGGATCGCTGCACCGATTGGTTTTGCCTTGGTGTTGGCCATGCTCAGCGAGCAGGTTTCCGTTGATGATGCGGGTATCCAGGTGGGGCATCCTGTTTGGTGCCGATGGTTGCTTCGTCGTGGCTGGTCGCTCCGCTGGGAGGACGTCAAACGCTTGGTGCCAGTCGGGACTAGCCAGGGAGGCACGGTTTACTACATCAAGACTGTGGGAGAGGGTCACCGCCTTTTGCCTCAGCGCTTGGAACGCTTTGATCGGTTTCTCTCGATTCTTCAGAAGCAAACAGGCGTTAACACCTCATCGATTGGGCGTCTAACACCTCCCTGGACTTACCAGCTTTTGCTCAGCCTTTCGATCTCGATGCTGTTGATCGAAATCGCTGTTGCACTGGCTCTCCATCAGCAGTGGTTGCTCATTCCTGCTGGTTATCCAGGCTGAGTGAGTCACCTTTGGCCGTTCGATGGGTGAATGTCATGGAGTGCCGACAGATCTGCGAGCTGTGTGTTCTTTCGCTTAGAAAAACCCTCTTTCTGAGGCGGTAATGGCCCGTTATCTGCTGCGAGACGGCAACAAGGTTGCTGCGGATGTGTGTCCCGCCACTCTTGACGTCGTGACCTATGTGGATCTTCAAGGCCATGAGATCCACGCTCTGGCTTCTGTGAAGGCTGAGAAAAAGTTGTTGAGCCAAGTGCCGGCGAAGCTCCTGCCGCTTGTTGTGCGAATGAATCAAGGTGTTTCGAAGACCGCTCAGCGTGTCTTCAGCTGAGAAGTCCCTTCACCCCCAACACAGAAAGTCATTCAATCGGTCTGTCTGTCCGTCCATTTCCGTGCTGGCGAGTGGCATCCACTCCGGAATGAGTGGGATAGCGATCGGAACAGCTAAGGAAGGTGTGCCATCTCTTTATCCTCCATGCGTGGTCATGGCACTGCCAGCCAAGGTTTCTCTGTTGAGCCAACAGTTTGTGGAGTCCAGTTCAGTCTGAAAGCTCAGATCTCGTAGTCCTTACATCCAGGGGCGACAGGATTAGCCTCACATTTTTTGTCCCAAAACTCGTCGCGCTTGGTTCTCTCCATTGGTTGAGTTGTTTTGGGTTGGCTACCAGCTGATGTGCCAAAGAGTCCGAATGGACTGCACATGTCAAAGACAGGTGGAAAGATTGTGAACATCACTCTCCTTTCTTCTTCTTCATCTCTACTCCTCTTTGCGAATACTGCAATGAGTATTTCACTCAAAGAGGAGGCCGCCCCTCCGGGTGGAGAGACGGCCTAGTTCGCTCGTTTGTGCATGCTTCAACCCTTGATGTAACCAAGGTTTGAGAAGTCATCCCACCTACGACTGGAATGGGAGTGACCTCTCTTATTGCTCGCTTCCGACGCCCCTGTGATGAGGAAACAGAGGCCATGCCGTATGCCATTGCTGGCGACGGACGAAGTGTCGGGCTTTCAGATACCTGGGGCCATCATGTCCAGGGGGGTGGACTGGTCTCCTGCGGGGCATCAAAGACCGATGCAGAGGAGATTCGACTGATCCGACGAACAGCAATGTCGTACCAGACGAGGAGCCCACGATTGGGTAGGAACTGCTGGAGCAGGGACTAAAAGTCAGGCGACTTCTAAAAGATGCTCGGTTGGACCGTCATCTCTCATGGACGCCTCCGATCTCGTTAATTTCATCATCCACCCGCTGGAGATTGTTAGCTATCCGTTGAAACGCGCATTGCCTTGCAAGCCGAATCGCTAGAGAGTGATGGCTTGTGCTGTTTGCTGATTCAGAGAGCTTTGAGTCCCTTGGCCCGTCTTTGCTGGTCGCAAGACAGAAAAAAGCCCCGGCGCTTGAACCGAGGCCCCGTCTCTCATGACGTCTTACTGGTCTAGCAGAGTTGGTAGGTATTTATGCGTACGGTTTTCCGTCGGCGTGGTGCTCGATTGTCGGCTGTGATGGGCATAGCCCGTCGAGGCTGTGCAGGATGTGGCTCACAAGGTCTGCGTTCACCCATCGGATGGTTCCGTCGTCGACGTCAATGATCTGAAAGAGGTTGTGGTTGTTTGGGTTTCTCGCGCCACCAGTGCAGTGGAGAACCTGGCCCATCCACCAGTTGTTGTGGAGGGGTTCTCCAGGCATGGCGTCGTTCTGGACAATCACCAAGTGACCGGGCCTGACGTTCAGAAAAGCAGGCTCTTGGTGGTGGATGGTTGGGCAAGGCCGGGCACTCATCGAAGGATGTCTAATACATCTGTTCTATCAACGAGTGTGTTGTGTGGCAACTGGAGTGCACTGGGGCTGTGTGTGCTGGTTGCAAAACCGCTTCAGAGTTGCTGGGCTGCGAACGTTTTGTTGTCTCGTCTTCGGCGTGTTGGTGCCTGTCTTGCTGGGAACTGGATCCATTGCCTGGATGCACCCACCAGACCATGATTTTCAGATGGAGGCCTAACGCGCTTGTTGCCATTGCAGGCTCTAAGCCAGCGTTGCCAAAGGTCAGTGCGCTAGCAACAAACGCGCCAGAAACACGTGGCGTCTGACATGGCCGAGCCCGAGTTCAGTCGAGACGACACAAGAAAAATCTTTAGGTGTCGGTTTTGAATCGTTTGGGTTGTCGACCTATCAAGACTGTTCTGAAAACTTGGATCCTTCAGTCCGGCAGGTTGTCCAGGCTGAAGCGATAGCCCTGCTGGCGAACCGTCGTGATTCCGCCACCTTCACCAAGGCCGGCCTGCTCGAGTTTGCGACGAAGGGTCAGAACCTGTGTGTCGACGGAACGCGGTCCCCCGCTGAAGGGAGGCCATGCCATTCGAAGCAGCTCCTGACGACTACGCACCATCCCTGGAGGCATCAACAGCGCGCAGAGCAATGCAAATTCTCGAGGACTGAGTTCAACGGGCTGCTCACGCAGCGTGACTTGGCGCAGAAGGAGATGAACTTCAAGCGGTCCAACAGTCACACGTTCCTGCAATCCGCTTCGCCCGCGTTTGAGCAACGTGCGGCAACGGGCGGCCAGTTCTTCTAGACCAAACGGCTTACGAAGCACATCGTCGGCGCCATCGTCGAGCAAGCCGACCACGGGTTCTGCCCCACTCCGCGCTGTCAGCACGATCACGGGGCAACGCAATTGTTGACCCAGCCGGAGTGCTGAACTTTGCTCAAGCAATTCTGCACTGACAAGAAGGTCTGGAGCTTGTTCCTGGCACAGCTCGAGGGCCTCTTCACAGGATGAAACCGCTGCGGTGAGATGACCGTCCTGGCGCAGCCTCTGAACGAGCACTGTTCTCAATGTGGGATGAGGTTCGACCACAAGGATCCTTGCTGGTTCCCGTGTAGAGATCGACGCCGTGCTTTGCTGCTGCACCGGAGTCTGAACGGATCCATGAACCAGAAGATCGTGGGAGGAAGAGGTCACACGGCGTCCAAAAGCCGCCTTACGCTAAGCCCATTCTTCTGGCACGCTGGTAGCAGAGGCTGCCGTCCTCACTAAAGATGACATCCCTTCAGTCCCCGGAAGCAATCCGCCACTTCCAGGCTCTGTGTGATGCCTGTCAGGAATTGACCACGCGTTACCACGGACCTTCGGAACTGCGCCTGTATGCCGACGGATATCTGCATGCGCTGCGCAAAACGTGTGATCTCGACCCCAGGGAATTGGGCAAGCTGGAGATGCTGATTGAACGTTGGATCCTCGATCCATCCAGCTTTATTGGGCCTAATGGGGATGTGAGCACTCTTTATCAGCACCCCAATCAGTACTGAGTGCGGTAGGAGCGTTATGGCCATCAATCGCCATTCGCTTGAGCAGGTGGATCACATCTCGGTTCAAGGAGGAGTCCTTCAAGCTCGTGTGTATTCGCCCCATGCAGAGCCAGAACGCTCTCGCACACCATTGTTGGTGACCCATGGAGGGCCTGGGGGCTCAAGCGTTGGTCTCTATGACGCACTCCACCAATTCGCGGATCACAGGCCAGTGATTTTCTACGACCAGCTCGGTTCGTTTTTGTCTCCAGCAGAACTGTCCCCAGAGCAGATGACGTTGGAGCGTTTCGCCTCAGAGCCATTGCAGGTGTTGGAGCAGCTAGGGATCCAGCGCGCCCACCTGATGGGTCACTCCTGGGGTGGCAGTGTGATGACCCAATTCAGCCTGAATCACCCAGACCGTGTGAGTTCGTTGGTTCTTTCATCACCTTTGCTGTCGACCCAACGATGGATGGAAGATTGCAGAGAGTTAGTCAACACAATTAGGTTGGAATTAGGTGATGCCGTTGATCTTCACGACGAGTTTGATCGCCGGCATTTTGCTAGAAAACATCAGTCAACTAACACATTGCAGGCAGAGAGCCGTCGTGCCAACACTGCCCTCTATGAGCAGATGTGGGGTCGAAGTGAATTTGATCATTCTGGTGTTCTATCCGATCTCGACTTCTTTCCGCATTTGAATGCAATCACAGCCCCGACTTTGTTGATCTGTGGAGAACATGACACAGCAACTCCGCGGACGATGCAGAAGGCATGCGACAGAATTGGACCTAATGCTCAAGTCAAAGTGCTGAACGACGCAGGTCATAAAACCTACGTCGACAGCAATGATGAGTTTATTCAGTCAGTGAACGGCTTTCTGGAAGAAGTTCTCAGCTCGCCAGAGCAATGTCCAGCTTTTCCTTGAGGGTGCCGTCGTTGTACATCTCAATCAGAATATCTGAGCCACCCATGAATTCTCCCTGCACATAAACCTGAGGGATTGTTGGCCAGTCGGAAAATTCTTTGATGCCTTGACGAATTTCCATATCGGAAAGCACGTCAAAGGTTTCGAAGCTCACTCCAAGAGCATTCAGGATCTGCACCACATTGTTGGAGAAGCCGCATTGTGGCATCAGTTTTGTGCCTTTCATGAACACGAAAACAGGACTCGATTTGATCAGGGTCTCGATACGGGTTTGAGTTTGAGTGTCCATTGCGATTGACCGTGGGGGAAAAATTCAGGAGGGTGTCGAAGTGTTCAAAGCCAGGGCATGAATCGCTTCGGAGGCCAGCTCTTCTTTGAGAGCTCGATACACAAGTTGGTGCTGACGAATTTTATTTAACCCGTCAAAAGCCGTTGAAACCACACTGACCTGAAGGTGGTCTCCTCCACCTGTCAGATCCTCAACGCTGACTTGAGCATCGGGAATGGCACGACGGATCGCGGAGCAGACGGCGTCCGGCTGGACCATGAACGGATGGAGTGAACTAACTCGATGCTGGCAGATGGCGGCCTCTGCCGGACTTGATCACTGGGCTGCGCTGGCCCCACGGAAAGGGGTTTCCACGAAACCCAGTTCAATCAGGCTTTGATAAGCCTTTTGACCTTCTGGTTTGGCTGGGGTCATCAGTCGGACGACTTCAACCAGTACGGGCACTGCAATTTCCGGTTGGCCTTGGCGACGGAACAAGGCTGCAAGACGGAGGTTTGTCTGTGCCAAGAGAGCCAAAGCCTCTCTGCCTTTGGCGTCCATCTCACGGGGAATGCGTGCATCAAGACCCCGAAAGGCGCCGGAAAGATCGCGATAAAAGGCCAGGAGCTGCTTCGAGGCCGTTCTGGCGTTGTCGTAGTCCTTTTTGGCTTGGGCGAGGTTTCCTGCTGCCACGGCGGCATCACCTCGCTCTAGCAACGACTCAACGGCTGAAACATTGAAACCGGATCCGGTGGTGGCAAGAACCTTGGTTGCGGAGCTGGAGATGTCTGAAGGCGACTGAGCCATTGCAGGACCAGCGATCATGCCTGCCGTCAGGGCTAACGCTGAACAGAAGAGGCGTGCTCGCATGGATCCATTTTTCATTGCGCGGACTTTACGTGCAATTCAGGGGGCGATCGATGCACTCCCGGGCCGCTTGTTCAGCCGTATGCATGCTTGCCGCGAGCTCAAGATTGAAACGCAGGGTTTCCTCCTTGCCTTTCCCCTGCACAGAAAGTGCAGGCCCAAAGCAGATGGCTGAGCGACTGCGTGGACCAGGTCGCGCCGGGTTGTAGGCCAGTCCAACGGGAACGACCTGAACTTTCACACCTTGACGGTGTGCCAGCTGAGCGAGCCGCACCAAACCCTGTTCAAGCTTGATCGGTTCATCTGTGCGATTGATTCGACCTTCGGGGAACACCACAAGTTGCTGACCACTTTCCAAAAGATCCAGAGCAAAGCGCAGCGTGGTCAGCGACGGCTTCGCCTGGTCAACGGCAAAACATCCCAGGCGATGCAGGAACCATCCCTGGAGTCCCGACATTTCAGTGCGAGTGACCATGAAGCGGCAATCACGACCTGTGACTCGGCGGCCGGCCGCCATTGGAATCATCAAGGCATCCCAACGAGCACGGTGGGTCGGTGCCAGAAGCACAGGGCCTTCCCTAGGCAGGTTTTCTGCACCGAGCACGGTGCGATCGCGAAGGTAGTGAAGGGCCACGTCCTGAGTGAGGACCATGGCAAGAGGTGCCCAGAACGGATTGATGTCCGTTTCAAGGGCAGATGCACGTGTCGCCAGGCTGCTGGACACCGCCGCGGTCCGAACTTCCACTGCTCTGAAAGTACTGGGGAGAATCCGCCCGCATCAGTTCAGCTGGGCAGTTGATCCTGCGGCCGTCACATGGCTTCAGCTGAATAGGATCCACTCCTTGTCGAGATCACCTTGTGGCCAGCCTTGGGGTAAATATTGATCACATTGCCAATGTGCGTCAGGCCAGGCGCACGGTCGAGCCTGATCCAGTTCCGATGGCCCTTTTGGCTGAGCTGGGAGGTGCCGACGGCATCACCGTTCACCTCCGTGAAGACCGGCGCCACATTCAAGACAGGGACGTTGAACTGCTGAGGCAGACGGTTCGCAGCCGGTTGAATCTCGAGATGGCTGCAACAGAAGAGATGGTCGCCATCGCGCTACGGCTTAAACCCGACATGGTGACGCTGGTCCCAGAGCGACGGGAAGAGGTCACAACCGAGGGCGGTCTTGATGTGGCGTCTCAGCTCAAGCCTCTCACCGACATGATTCAGCGGCTTCAGAGCGCTCAGATCCCCGTCAGTCTTTTTGTGGATCCCGATCCGCTTCAGCTCAAGGCTTGTGCGGACTCAGGCGCCCGCTGGGTTGAGCTGCACACAGGCACCTACGCAGAAGCGGATTGGAAGCACCAACCGCAGGAACTGGCAAGGCTGACGGAAGCCACGGCCTCGGCTCGATCGCTTGGACTGAGGGTGAATGCTGGACATGGGCTCACTTACCAGAATGTTGAGCCGGTTGCCGCGATTCAAGGGATGGAAGAGCTCAATATCGGGCACACCATCGTCGCCAGAGCTTTCGCGGTTGGATTAACCGCGGCTGTTAGTGAAATGCGCGCTTTGGTACAGAATCCCCGGCGTGAGCCCTTGTTCGGAAGCTGAGCGTTATGACCACCTACCACTTCGTTGCAGCAAGCGAGCGGTTTCTCACAGAAGAGGAACCGCTCGACGAGGTTCTGAAAGAACGGCGTCGGCATTACGCCGAGGAAAACAAGGAGATCGACTTCTGGCTGGTTCGCCAACCGGCATTTCTTGAGAGCGCAGCGTTGTCGTCCATCAAAGATCAGGTGCCGCAGCCTGCTGCTGCTGTGATCTCAACTGACCCCAACTTCATCACCTTTATGAAGCTGCGCCTTGAGTTTGTGTTGGAAGGTCGATTTGAGGCGCCCACTGCGGAGATCCCCGATCCGTTGGCTTCAGCTAGCTAGAGGCCCATGCCTCGCAGCTGGTGAAGCAACTCGTTCAGCCCCTCGGTATCCAGCCCCCTCTGACCACTGATGGGGCGGTCGTTGGAAGGGTGTCCCATCGATAAGGCAATTGCACCAGCCTTGCCACACCGGTTGTTGTGGCAAGGCTGCAGTTGTCCTAAGGATTGACTGACGAAATTTTTTTCAAAAACTGCGCTCTTGGTGGCTGGGACGAAGTGAAACGGCAGCTCAAGACAAATATTCGTTCAGCGGCTAAAAAGGGATGGTTTAAGAATTCATCATGGAGCCTCAGAGCAAAAAAGACAACACAGTTGAGCTCAGCGACGAATTGGTGGAAGTCCTTGATAAAAGGCAGCGCGAGTGGGGTACGACTAGCCGAGGTGAAGTGGTGGAAATGCTTCTGGGTTGGATGAAAAAGAAGTCTGCCTAGGCCAACTGAGATCCCTTAGTTGTTCACTCCGGGTTCTATCCACCGCCAATAAAGACTCCTGGATAAATCATTTAATCGTTGACAGGTCTGCTCTTGCTCTCCTGTTTTGTGGTTGCTTAAGAAGACTCTTCCGCATTCCTCTATCGTTGCTAGCTGAAAGTCAGAATTGTTAAGGCTTCATAGTAGAAAAACTAAGTTGCTCGCTTGTGTTGCACGGAGTATGAATATAAATCATGTCAAATTGCCTAATCATCCAAGGTGAATGATCGCTTTAGGTGTTCATAAATAATGGAATTAACATTCATCTGATGCGATGACTGCTTAGCATAGAACAGCTAGTCAATGGTGTCGTTATGTCTGCCAAGAATCAAGCCTCAATGAACTCTGTTGCGGTTTCACTTCTGGCGATTGCTGTGATTGTATTAGCAATCAAGGAGCCGAAGGATTGTGTCAGTGGTCAAAATGAAAGTGATACATCGTCATTGCAATCAGAATTGCCTTCGGCAAGGTCAAGCCCAGCAACACAAAGGGAGCTCCGTAAGTTTTAATGCATTAAAGGTGCTCCTCTGGTGAGGTGTGGATCAGCGGTTAGCCCAGAAGAGTGGTCATGAGCCGTGCTACTGCCCGGATCAAATCAGTCAGCTAAAGACACTCTCAGAAGTAGCCAGCGCTGCATCGATGTTGTGGTCAAACCCTACATGGCACTCTTAGCATGTGCCATTGTTCATCAAGGTTTGAACCGAACTAACCGAGAATGTTGCCTAAAAATTTCTTGGCATCGCCAGTATCGTTCAAGCCGATTTTGTAGTTAGTTTTTTCAGACGCAATCAGACCTTCAGTCATCCGCTCTGCTCAGAGATGGCGTTTCGACCAAAACGATTTCCCTGCCCCTCAAAAGTCATGAGGTGAAGAAGATGGTAGAAACTTGATTGAAGAGTTTCATCTGCTCAGCCTGAGTGTTGCTCTCTGAAGTGCAAGCATTTGGCGGATCTCATTTCTGTTTGTGCAGGTAACGGTTGGTTTCAGCAGTAATGCAACGCCGATCAAACATTGAGGTCGATTGCCTTTTGTCTGCTCTGGTAAATATCAACTGGGTCTTCTGTTTGACACTCCCCTTTGGGTCTGGGTGGACAGATGTCAATTAAAGAGACCGAGCACTGCGGCAGGGAGAAGCCAGAGACCCTCACGGATATTCTGATTGGGAAATACGGCTTTACTGACGGCGCTGACGGCAGCATGAATATCGGCACTTCGCCTTGTTCTGTAGATCAGTTGATTCCTGCCTAAGCATCGACGCACTAGGGCTGAACACTGCTGACAGCCTTTGCTATGTCCAGGCTGTAGCTCCACGCCTTCCAATGTCAGAAGAGAAACTCAAAGCCTACCTAGAAAAAGTAAAAGGTGATATCAGCCTTCATGAGAAGCTCAAAGCCGCTGCTGATGTTGATACTGTTGTTGCACTAGCTAAAGAGATCGGCTGTTTGTTTTCTGCTGATTATTTCAAATCAGAGATTGAAGCCGCAGAACTTGAAGCGGCGGCTGGTGGATTAACTGGGTGTGATCACATTCCATATGATCGCTTTAGCTTGAGGACTAAGGATGCTATTTGGGATTCCAACTGCTAACTTTTCAGTTTACTCATCCCCCCCCCCCCCCCCCCCTCTCTCTCTCTCTCTCTGCAATGGCTTTGATTTCAATAGCCAGACGAAACCTATCAATCAGCCTCCAATGCCTGGCACCATCGCCCGCATCGAGAGGGCTTTTTTATTGTCTGCGCACCAGTCATTGAAGCAACATTTGCGCCTGTAAAATCGATACCAGTTCTGTGCACAACGAGCACACCGGCGGCATGATGGTTCAATCACCCTTAGGCATACAGTATTCCATCAACTTGTCGCACTTTCTGGGTGGCGAACTGGCGTTGAAGGCAACATTTCACGGCTTTTGGGCCTCATAATTCTCAATGCTAATTGTTCAATTCAAATGCATTCAATAGTCAATTGTGAGTTAAGGTCTTAGTTATCCGAGGTTGCGACTAGCTGTTCTTCTAAGCACATGTTGAAGGTGAGCAATTGTTCATCGCTGAGTTGCTGTCTTGAAGTGGCTTGAAAGTTTTGATGAAGAAATTGTTTGGCTTGATCTTGATTCCATTGCAATCGCTGGAGAATTTCATCGCTTTGCTTGATTAGATCTGATCGTCGCAATGGAATGGGCGTGAGCTGGGGATCGCTATTGGGCTGTAAGTCGCGCAAGCGCTTGAGATAGGCGACTAGATCATTGAATCGCGTGAGGCGGTGGCGACTGCCATGGCCAAATGCACGCTCCAGATAAATCCGTTCTTGATCCCTGTCCCAGCCAATCCTCTGTAACTCAAGGTCAATCGCCGTAAGTTCCTCACTCCAATCCTCTGGGTCTGTTGGGGCTTCGCTCGGTGTGACGTCCGTCATGGGGTTGTGACTTGGCGCCCTTCGTTGTTGCGTTTGATCGAGTGGCCTCTGGCTTTCTTTCTCCTCCACTGGTTGCGTGCCGCTTTCCGTTTTTGTCGAAGCGTTCTGCTGAGGATCCCCTATTGCAGCTGAGGGCTTTCTCAGGATGGCGTTTCTTCGGATGGCTTTCTGTTGATCCGTTCGACCTTCGCTTTCTCCAAACGCTGCATCTTGACCGGCATCCTTTTTGGTCGGAACTGGAGTTTCAGTGCTTCTTTGCTGTAGCCGTGCAATGGCCAGATCCTCGGCATCCATCACCGTCGCTGCCTCGCCGAGGGCGCTTCCCAGCGATCGATCGCCTTCAAATCCTTCGACCAGCACCACGCATCGGCCTTGATCGCAATGGCAGAGCTTGGCTTGAGTTCGCATGCCGCTGTTCTAGGTCCGGTATTTCTAGGCTGCAGTAATGGATACAGCCGCATTCCCCTCCCTTACCGCCTGGATGGACGGTGTCGATCAGCTGGGTGAGCTGCTACCACTTCTCCCTGTGTTGGTTGCTCTGGAGCTTCTCCTGTCTGCAGATAACGCCATCGCACTTGCGTCGATTGCTCGTGAACAGAGGGATCCAACGCTTGAGAGGCGCTCCCTCAACCTCGGCATCGGCATGGCCTTTGGATTGAGGGTCGGTCTGATCTTGATGGCCCAATTCGTGTTGGCTTTTCCTCCGATTCAAGTTGTTGCCGGCTGCTATCTGCTTTGGTTGTGTATCAGGTATTTGCAAAGTCGATCCGAGCCATCTAACGATCTTGAGACTCGTGTCAGGCCACAAGCTAGCTTTGCCCGCACAGTGCTAACGCTTGCTGTCACCGATCTGGCGTTTTCCATCGATAGTGTTGCTGCTGCTGTTGCGATTAGTGATCAACTTTTGCTGGTTGTCACTGGTGCATTAATTGGTGTCGTCGCATTGCGATTTACGTCGGGGTTATTTATCAAATGGCTACAGATTTATCCACGTCTTGAGATGGCAGGGTTTTTAGCCGTTGGATTTGTTGGTTTGAAGCTTCTCGTATTGCTCATACTGCCATCACTTCATCCATCTGAGACATTCACACTTCTGTCAGTGATTGCTCTGTTGGTTTGGGGCTTTTCACGTCGTGACCATTCCCCAGCGGAAGAGGCTTAGGTTCATGCTTGTTGAAATTCGTCAATCTGGAAGTGATCTTGTTTTGGATCGGTTCGAAATTGATGAGCCACCCCATCCAGGTCGTTGGTTTCTTCACCGAGACACCAGCTACCTCGTCATGCAACGCCGTCATCGCTACCGCCTTCAATCCGGCAGCTACCAGCTGAGTTCTGTGATTTTGATGGTGAAGCCCCAGGTTCAGCCCAAAGATGCCCAGTTGTTTCGTCATGGTTGGGTCATCGGCGATCCCAACTGTCGTTTCAATGCTCGGAGTCCTTTGATTCGTTGTGCCGTTCTTCCGGAAGGGCCGTGCGAGCGTTGTACACACTGGAGTTCTGTGCATCCATGAAACGGGAACGCTGTTGGGTTTGGTTTCGTGGTGGCTTGAATGAGCGTTCGCACTGGGTGAGCGGTTTCTACGCCACAACAGATGATCAAGAAGGTGTCTTGATTCAGCACGGCAGTTATCGCGACACCCGAGTGCCTGAATGGAGAATCACACAGCAGGAACCATCTGATCCTCATGCCGCTCCATCAATCCCTGAGAATGCTGTTTGGCAAATCAACTAAGAGGATGGCCTTGGAATGACGCCTGATCAGACGCGGGTCAAGGCCGTCCTGCTCGAGTTCCTGAAATTCAGAGTTCTCGCTGCGGAAGAGAAGTTCTTTGCCAATGACAACCCTGCTCACCGTCGCGAGTGGCTGACAGCCATGCATCCTCAGGCGTTGATGCTCAGTGATGAGGAGCTTGATCAGGTTTGGAGACAGGCCCGTGTTCTCTACGGGTCTCATTAAGGCTTTCGAGGTCGCCCCTTAGGGTTATTGGATTCCGCATCACGACGATTAGCCAAGCTCCTATCGCCACATCCACTCAGGCTTGTTTCGATGACCTCGGACTCGGAGAGCCTCTACTCAAGGCTTTACGTGAGAAGGGATACAGCCACCCTTCACCGATCCAGGAGCAGGCCATCCCTGCGGTGATCAAAGGGCGCGATGTGATGGCGGCTGCGCAGACAGGCACCGGCAAAACAGCTGGCTTCACCTTGCCCTTGTTAGAGCGTTTGCGTCACGGTCGACGAGCGACCCGTCGGCAGGTGAGGGTTCTCGTGTTGACGCCAACGCGTGAATTGGCTGCTCAGGTGCTTGAGAACGTGCGTGCATACAGCCTTCATCTGCCATTGCGCAGTGATGTTGTGTTCGGCGGAGTGAAAATCAATCCACAAATTGCCCGTCTTCAAGATGGCGTTGATGTCCTCGTTGCAACTCCAGGCCGTTTGCTAGATCTGCATCATCAGCGGATGGTTCTATTTGATCGGCTGGAATCACTTGTTCTAGATGAAGCGGATCGCATGCTCGATATGGGATTCATCCATGACATTCGCAAGTTAATTCGCTTGCTGCCTGAGCAGCGCCAAACATTGTTGTTTTCAGCGACCTTCAGTCCACCGATTCGCAAGCTTGCTACCGGTTTGCTGCATCAGCCGCTGCAGATCCAAGTTGCTCCTGAAAATCAGACAGCACGTTCGGTTGATCAGGTGGTTCATCCCTGCGATATGAAGCGTAAGCCTGATTTACTTAGTCATCTGATTCGCTCTGGTGGCTGGCAGCAAGTTTTGGTGTTTTCCCGTACGAAGCATGGTGCCAATCGTGTCGCAGAGCGCCTGAGCAAAGAGGGTTTGGCTGCTGCAGCGATTCATGGCAACAAAAGCCAGGGTGCTCGAACTCGAGCCTTACAAGGATTCAAGCAAGGGGATGTGCGTGTACTTGTTGCGACAGATATTGCAGCACGTGGGATTGATATTCAACAGTTGCCACATGTTGTGAATCTGGATCTTCCTAACGTCGCTGAAGATTATGTGCACCGTATTGGACGCACAGGTCGAGCTGGTGAAACTGGCCATGCGATTTCGTTGGTTGCAGCAGAAGAAGCTCTTTTGCTCCAGGCCATCGAGCGACTCACCGGTGAGCCACTCCGTCAGGAGCCAGTTAAAGGTTTTGAACCCACCGTGTTGTCAGCGCCGCCGTTAGACCTCAGCGGTGGACGTCGCAAACATAACAATTCATCAAGACGCAGACCGGGGCCAGTCTCGAACCGACGCTCATCCCCTTCGTCATCACGACAACGCCGTCGTTGATGTTGACGGCGGTTGCTTGATTGATGAATCGAATCAACCGAGGTGATCTCCCACCGTGGCTTTAAGTTGTTGAACTAGAACGTTTCCAGCGCTTCGTTTTTTTCCTTCTAGTTGGGCTTCCCGGATCAACACCGGACACCCCGAGCTGCTTACTACAACACCTAAATCATTCACATCGAGAATCATTCCGCCTCGATCTTCACCCGTTGGCCAACGTCCCAACAGCCCTTGCGCGTCATGACTTAGTTCTGATCTCAGACGTTCAATGAGGGGTTCTGTCCTCATCAGTTTCAGTCGTTTGCCTTGCCACTGCGTTGTTGCACCCGGATATAAACCCATGACTTTGCGATGGATGGAGAGTGCGGAAGCTGACCAATCCACAACAAAATCATCTTTGTTGAGCATGCGAGCGTAAGTCGTATTCGTGTTGTCTTGCGGCTTGACCTTGAGTTTTGCCAACCGCTCCGATTCACTCCCCAATCCTGCCGATTCGATCAAGGGCATTGACTCCACGATGAGAGCTGCCGTGAGCTCACTCATCCGTTCTGCCACCTGTTGGGCATCGTCGAGAAGACCAATGTCGATTGCCCGTTCGAGCAGCACTGGACCTGTATCTAATCCTTCTTCCATGGCCATCACTCCGACGCCGGTCTTTGGATCACCCTCGAGGAGGGCCCATTGGATTGGACCAGCCCCCCGCCAGCGAGGTAGCAATGATCCATGGCCGTTCCAGCATCCTTTTGGTGGTTGTTGCAAAACACTTTTCGGAAGGATTTGACCAAATGCCACCACTACGCAGGCATCAGCACCAAGATCGGCCAAATCTTGCTGACACTGCAGGTCTTTCCGAATCCGATCGGGAGTGAACACCGTTACTCCCAGTTCGATCGCTCTGGCTTTGACCGCTGATGGCACAAGCTGTTTGCCTCGTCCACGACGACGGTCAGGTTGGGTCACGACACCGACGATCTCGTGACCTGCAGTGAACAGAGCGTCAAGAGTTGGCACCGCATAGCTGGGGGTGCCCCAGAACAAGATCTTCATGTCAGCGGCAACCCCGGTGAATAGGCTCAGGCTTCACCTGTGATGGCCAAGCCATCCACCCAGATATGAGGACAGACTCCTTCATGGGTGACGACGGGTGTTTGTTCGATTTGGACAATTGACTTGAGCACATTTCGAATGTCTCCAGCAATCGTGGCGGCTTCGATTGAGGTGCGCTCTCCGTCTTTAACAAGCCAACCATCAAAGGGCAGAGAAAAAGCTCCTTGACTGGCTTTCACTCCTGCATGGAGTGCATTCAAGCTTTCGATCAACACGAACGTGTTTGATGACGTGCTGTGATCGAGATCTTCAGCATCCGTCTTTGCACCTGGGGTTCGAGAGATTTCAAACCAATCCGGACCTACTGAAACCTTGGCACCCATCCCTGCATGACCTGTTGGATTCACACCAAATTGCCGGGCCGTTGCCTCAGAGTGCAGGAAATTCTTTAGTTCACCATTGGCAATCAGAGGTAACGCGCGGGTTGGAGTGCCTTCTCCGTCGAAGGGCATGGCTCCAATGTGAGCAGGATGTAGACCGTTATCCGTGAGGTTGAAGTATGGAACTGCAAGCTGATCACCAATTGAATCTGCTTTGCTCAGGCTGACGCCATCAAGAACAGCGCGAGCATTAAACACACTGCTAAATGAGCCGATCAGATCGAGAAATGCTTCCGGTGTGAAACACACGAGATAGCGACCTGTGTCAATCGGTTGGTAATTCAGATGGCTGATGGTGCGTTCTGCAGCCTCATCAATGCAACCGCTTAGATCAAGTTCACGACTGCCTAGTGCTAATCGAACGGCTCCACCACTTCTCGGTTTTCTGCCGCTCTCCTCGGCACGAGCCATCAAGTAAACAGTGGCTTGTGTGCGTTCAGCCTGCCTAAGTGCCCCTTCGCTGTTTAGGTAAATCCGTTCACTTCGCCCCTCATTGAGAGCGTTGTAGGGCAGTGTGTTGATTGCCGGATGGCGCCCAAGCAAATCTTTCTCTGCATCGAGAAGTTGTTCGAGCAAGATTTGAATGCCCTGCGACTCTTTCAAAGGACGGTCAAGATCTGGCGTGGGTGCTTTAGCCAGAGATGAAAAGCCCGGAACATCATCGGGATTGCCATAGGCACTGGCTTGATGGGCACCCATCAACGCCTTCTCCAGACCTGATTCAGACAGATCTGATGTGCTGGTGATGCCAACGAGTCCTTGTTGATTCCAGACGCGGATCGTGATCGAACTGCGTTGGGAGGCTTTCAGTTGCTTTGCTTCTCCACGATCGACCTGTACAGAGGCGCTGTTGCTACGGCTAGCTCCCAGATCCCATTGAGGGATCCCTTCGCGTTTTGCCAGTGCGTTGAGTTGTGATTGAAGCTCCGAAACGTTCAAAGGTGCATTGGACATGTTCAACGACCTCCGACGGTGATGGAATCAACTTTGACGTGAGGCTGCCCCACGGTGACGAACACACTTCCGCTGACAGATCCGCAGTAACCAGCAGCCAAGTCCAAGTCGTCTGCGCACATGGAGATCCTTGGCATCACTTCTTTTGCATCGCCGATGAGCGTTGCACCTTTGACCGGCTTTCCAAGTGTTCCGTTGTTGATCAGATAACCCTCTTCAACAGAAAAATTGAATTGCCCGGTAGCCCCGACACTGCCAGCACCCATTGATTTGCAATAGAGCCCGTTATCGACAGAGCTGATCAAGTCATCAACGCTGTTGGGTCCTGCAGCGATGTACGTGTTGCGCATCCTGCTTGCGGCTGCAAAGCCGTGGCTTTGGCGGCGACCGCTTCCGGTGCGGGCATGACCTGTGCGCATTTCCCCAGCCCGATCGCTGATGAATCGTTTCAACACACCGTTCTCAATCAGAACGGTTCGTTGAGGCTCCATTCCCTCATCGTCCATGGACAGCGATCCAAAAGCTCCTTCACTCAGCCCTTCATCAATGGCCGTTACGGAAGGATGGGCAATGGTCTCGCCGATGCTTTCAGCAAAAGGGGTTGATCCCCGCTCCACTTGCGTGGTTTCCAGGAGATGACCACAGGCCTCATGGAAGATCACACCCCCAAATCGGTTGGCCAAAACAACAGGCATTTGGCCGCCATCCACATAATCCGCCCGGAGCATCGTGGCTGCGCTTTCACACACTTCATGGGCTGAGGCATCGACATCCCAGCTGCGCAGATCATGGGGACGATCAGAACTTCCGTAACGGCGAGCAATGCTTGAACGGTGGTCACCATCTGCAGCGAGCACACTCAAACCAGAGGATTGATGCAAGCGGATGTCTCGAGCGAAGGTTCCATCACTCGCTGCCACCAACACTTCTTGCCAATCACGTGAGAAGTTTCCGCGTCGCACCTCGAGATGCTGACCGAATTTCTGCAAACTCTGTGTGCCCTCAAGCAGACGTTGAGTAATGGTGTCGAGATCTGGTGTTTGGCTCAACCAAGACTCTTTGCTTTGGCCATAATCACGAAGATTGAGTAATCCCTCAAAAGTTCGATCAGCTGATAGCGATGTTGCATCAAGCTGAAGCATGGCCAAAGCCTGTTCAAGGGCCTGTTGCAGACCCTGATCACTGAGATCGTTGGTGCTGACGAAGCCGTCTTGGCCACCACGAAACACGCGAATTCCAGCTCCCATTCCGAAGGCAGGACTCACACTCGTGATGGTGTTTTGTTCCGCCAAAACACCGAGGTGATCCGTTCTTTCGAGAAACACCTCGACAAGGTCTGCCCCGGAATGCACACCAAAGCTAAGCAGTGATTCGAGACGTTGACACCAGGGACTGTGGCCCGGGTTCAGATCAGTGAACGTGGCCATGGCCTTCGGATTGGGTGACTGCATCAGCGCACGCTGGGCTGATAGTGCTCGCTGCGGACAGGAGACATCAAGAACAGAGAAGCCATCTGTCCGCCATTGGCGATCCAGTGAGGAAGCTTGCGCAGGAACTTAATCGGAGCAGGTGATGAACTTCCATCCACAGCTTCGAGAGCTTCGTTATTGGAAACGAGGTTCTCAAGGCCGTCGTAGAAACGTGGATTCTTGACATCAAGAACGACAGGGAAGACGCGCGCTGATGTTTCGTTGGTTTTATCGATCACCATGCGGTCGTATTCACGAGCATCAAGGCCAAGCGCCTCATAGAACTCTTTACGAGCCACATCACGCACGTACATGGTGGCGAATACGGCGAGCAAGAAGAAGCGGCACCACAACCGCGCACGCAGACCGCGAACAGTTGATGGTTGAGACTTCATCAGAGCATCGAAGAAATCGCCATGGCGATTTTCGTCTTGACACCAATTCTCGAAGAAATTGAAAATCGGGAAAATCTTGCTCTCAGGATTCTTTTCAAGATGGCGGAATATGGCGATGTAGCGCCAGTAGCCAATTTTTTCAGAAAGGTAGGTTGCGTAAAAGATGAATTTGGGCTTGAAGAACGTGTATTTCTTGTTTGCAGTTAGGAAGCCAAGATCGAGCTGAAGCCCGAAATCGCTCATGGATTTATTGAGGAAGCCTGCATGACGAGCTTCATCACGCGCCATATGGGCGAAGCATTCCGCCAGCAATGGATTGCTGTTCTTGATGCGACGGCTCAGCTCCTTGTAGAGCAAAAAGCCAGAAAATTCCGATGTGCAGCTTTGCTCGAGGAATTCAACGAACACTCGGCGTGTTTCCGGGTCAAGCTTGTCTGCTGCGCCCTCAAATTCTTCGTTACGAACGAAGTGATGACGGTTGTAGTCCTTACGAAACTCTTCGCAGATAGCTTCAAGCTCGGCTTCATTTGGACGGAGGTCCATCGCCGCCATCGCTTCGAAATCGGTGGTGTAGAAGCGGGGGGTGAGGATCGTGTCCTTCACAGGGTCCTTCACCGCAACTGCTGAGTCTGCGGATTTCGCGTCAGTGACGGCGGTGGGGGGCACCATCGGATCTAGCGTGTCTTGGCGAACATCGTAAGTGGCTCGGAGCCGGCTTCGGGGTGCGATGTAACGCAGCTCCTTAGTTGCCCCCGAACCATTTCTGCCCATTGAGGCGCTGCAACAGTCGTGATTCCAGTAGTGGGAGGTTGATCCGCTTCTCGTCGATCAGAAAGGATTCCAGCAAGCTGGGCTCACTGCCGGTTTCAGCCAGGGCAATGGTTTTTCCTGATGTGATCGAGTCAGATTCGAAGCACAGCCAAAACCGGCGGTCGGATGGCAACACGGCTTGAACCATCCAGCACCGACCTCCAACAACCGGACGATCGCCTTCAACCAATTCCAAGCTGAGGGGTGACTGATTCCGTTCCGATAGCGATCGCGTCAGGGCAGGCAGCAGATCATCGTTGATGAAAACGGCGAATGGCTTGTCTTCTAGTTTCGGTTTTGGAACAGGTTTTGCAGGCTTGGCGGCCTTGTCGGATTTTTCAGTCGCGGCAGGTTGACCTGCTTGAGCTGATTTGCCAGCTTTCTCGGGGGTTTCGCTCACCGGACATCGATCGCTGGCCGGACTGTAGACATCATCGGGTGCCCTTCACCAGGTTCACCACTCATCTGACAGTGGTTGATCCCAGTCATTGGTCACTGGAGTAGAGCTTGCAGCGTTCGTGGTTGCCTTTTTGGATGCAGTCTCTGGACTGGTTTGGTCGTTATTGGACGCAGCGCGTCCGGTGCGGACGACGCGGAATGGCACGGAAACCGTGGGAGCTGGATCGCGTACATCTCTTTCAGGCCAGGGCGTATCGGAGTCCACGCTGGATGGCTGCCGTTGCTCTGTCGTGGTTGCAGCGTCTTCCTGCCACGCAAACGGACGGCGCACTTCACGCTGAAGTGGGCTGCGATTCGGATTGGACGCTGCTGTCAGAGCTCCCCCAGAGCCCAGGACCGCACCTGTTGTGGCAGCAACCGCCATCCAGACCCCAATGGGCAGTGTTGGGAGCTCCCAAGTGAGAATTCGAAGACTGCCTGATTTACCCATATTGAGCCCACCCACCAGAAGCGTGAGCAGCAGAGGAGACAAGCAGGGAATCAGCAGAAGACGCTGGAGAGGTGTCATGAGCGCGGGCCCTGCCAGCGCTGCTGATCTGTGAGCGATTCACCCAGTGAGTCGAACAAGCGCATCACCAGGAAATCGAGCATGTCATCGATGCTTTCTGGTTGGGTGTACCAGGCAGGAATGGGAGGGGCAATCCTCGCACCGGCTTCTGCCAGTGTTGTGAGGTTGCGCAAGTGGAGCAAGTTCCAAGGCATCTCCCTTGGTGCAATCACCAGTGGTCGCCCTTCCTTGAGGTGCACGTCAGCACAGCGTTCAAGAAGGTCTCCCGCCAGACCAGCGGCAAGGCGGCCCACGGTTCCCATCGAACAGGGAACCACCACCATTCCCTTGGTGGCCACGCTGCCGCTAGCAACCACCGCCGACTGATCGTCCCAGCGGTGGCAGATCAAGGTGCCGGTCTCAAGATCGAAGCGATCTCGCCAGAAACGCTCCTGAAGTTTCGGATCCACAGGAACGGAAATCGAACGTTCGGCGCGCCACACCTCATGAGCACCTCGGCTCATGATGACGTGCACCGTTCGGTTGCGTCTTAACAGCCATTCCAGGGTTCGCTCAGCAAGTTGCTGAGCGGATGCGCCGCTGATACCGATGACATAAGGATTCATTCCTCGCTCACGGAAACGGGTAGCGGCTCTGCGACTGCAGTGGGTTCTGAAGGCACCACCTCAAGGTCGATCTGATTCCTCAGAACATCCACCTTGAGCACCTTCACGTCGACGGCATCACCCAGTTGATAGACACGCCGGCTACGACGACCCACCAGTCTGTTCTGTCTGGATCTGTATTCATACCAATCGTCGTTCAGTGAGCTGACATGAACTAGCCCTTCCACCATCGAAGGCGGAATCTCAACGAAAAAGCCATAGCTCTGCACGCCACTGATGATTCCGGGTTGCACCTGATTGATCATCGGTTCCGCACTTCGGGCTTTGGCCATAGAAATCACGTCGCGCTTCACCTCATGGACCTGTCGGCGACGAGCGTTCAACCGCTGAACTGTGCGTTCACGCAGAAGATCAGACAGCTTTTGATCCTGAGAGGGAGTGAACAGGGGCCAGTCGATTGATGAAGCCGCACCGCGATGGCCGAGCTTTGCTTTCTCTTTTTGGCGAACAGTCGGTCTGTCTTTCCCTTCATTGAGAAGTTGACAGAGCACGTGCTGGTTGATCACATCAGCCTGATGCAACGTGGGACAACACCAAGGTGCCTGTGGCGTCAGACGATCCGTTGGGTTGGCTGCGGCAGATGTTGCGTCCTGCTCAATTGCTAGGGCTGGATCGTGCTCGTCGCCTTCAGCATTCGCTGTTTCGGAGAGGGTCTCAACGGCTCCTGAATGATCACTGTTGGAATCACAAGCCAGCGAATAAAGGCTCTCAGGCAGAGCCTGACGCAACTGAAGGCTGAGAACTCTGCTTGATTCAAGGCCAGCCAGAGCTGAGGCGAGTTCCGATGCTGATGGTGCGCCGTCTTCATCCAATTCAAGAGGAACATCCAGTGCAACGGCAGCTTTGGCGACATCATTCAGCGCCGACTCATCGGGCTGTGGAGCATCCAAGACAATCGCTGGGAGACCTAGTGATTGACGGTGGTTTTCCCAAACTCTGTGACCCTGCCGAATCAAAACTGAAAGGAGAGAGTGGGCACAGGCCACATTCAAAGGTGTGGTCCAACGCTGGCCATCCCCATCGGGTGAGATCGAATTCAAATCACTCAGACCATCAATCCGTGCAGGTTGAAGATCCAATTCGATCCTTCCTTCTTCCCGTTCTGCTTGATGCAACGTGCGTGCACAGAACACGACGGTTTCTAACTGTCCAATCTGATCTTTGATGGATTTGAGAGCTGAAGGCACTGCGCGTGATTTCGGTTTGCGGGCTTCAAGCGCTTCCAAAGCCGCAGAGCCAACCTCGGCGACAGGTTTGATCTTGCTTAAGCAGAATTCCCAGTCACGCCACTCACCATCGCTACCCAGATCGAGTCGCAGCGAAACGGCATCCTGCTCTTCACCCACTTTGAAGCTGCTGGCCTTGGCCAACGGTGCGCTGAGCAACGGCAACCATTGCTCCCCCAGACAGACAGATTCCGCCTGATTCATCAACCATTGATCCAGACTGTTCCCGGGGGTGAGACGTTCGGAAACTGCAGGGGCATGAATCCAAAGCTGGGTTCCGCCGTTATGAGGAATGACGTGGATGGCTGGCAGACAGGGCGAATCCTTTGCTGTCCAGGCGCGCAACAACAATGAGGATTGCTCCGTGAGATCAACACGCTTTTTGGCGGAAGGTGATTTCAGGCTTGCCCTCGGCGCAGCGGGTCGCTGATGAAGATTGGCCTTGGTGAGCATCAGCTCACGATCGATCTCGATCCCTCCATCCAGTGGCAGCGATCGGGCGACATGGCCGCGAGCGGGGAATTGAGCAACCGGGTAGCGATCGAGCACCACTTCGGCAACAGCAGGCCCCTTGTCGCTACTCGCATGAGACGCATCGTCGGATGACAGCTCAATCGACGCCAGTAGGCGATCATCCAAAGGAATGGCCACCAACCGTTCGTCCTGTTGTTCGACCGACGCCAGCAGGCTGGTGGTGGCGCGTTCGAGGATGCACTGCACACCTCCCTCGGGAGAGCGGCGACGCCCTCCTTCTCGGGTGAGTCGCACAAGCACTCGATCGCCGTTCCAGGCGTGATTTAACTGGTGGTCACGGATATAGATGTCATCTCCGCCGTCGTCACGAATGGCGAAGCAAAATCCTTTGCTGCTACAGCGAAGCCGTGCTTCCACAAGTTCATCGGACTCACCTCGACTGATTCCGCCGTCCTCATCGACGCTCAAAATTCCCAGTCGATTTAACCCATGCAGAGCGAGGTCAAGCGTCTGTTTCTCGGAGCGATTGGTCAAACGCAGAATCTTCTCGAGCTTGGCTTTCTCCAGACTCCCTTCAGCAGGAACCTGGTCGAGGAGATCAGCGACCGTGAATTTCATCGGAACGGGATTGAAAACCGGTCTTCAGGACCGGGAGGATGCATCGCTGGAGCGCGTGCAGCGGAAGACCGCGCTAACTCACGATTGAATCAGTTTACGGGCCGGTGGAAGTCAGCCAGAGGTCATCACTCTTCGGGTGTGGCTAGTGAGTTGTTTCCACTCAGCATCGGCCACAGCAGCTTGATGCCAATAATCAAAAATCCTAGAGACGCTGTGAGTTGCAACCAATCGGCTGGAATGACGGTTGAGAGCGAACCCCCTGCTAAAGCACCGATCAGGCTCGCCAAAACAAGAGCGCTCGATGAGCCGATGAATACGGCCAGCGGACGATCTGATGTGCCGCTGATGGCGACGGTTGCCAACTGCGTCTTGTCGCCGAGTTCGGCCAAGAACACGGTGACGAAAGTGGAGATCAACAGCGCAAAATTCATCGTGATAGAGGCAAGTCGAGCAAGGTTTTGAAGCAGGAGGGATCAAGACGTCGATGTGCTCAGCAAGGACTGCAAGGCTTGTGATCCAAGCCAAATACCCAGGCCCACCATCAACAGTCCTGCCATCTGTTCAAGTCGCTCCGGTGGCATCACCGTTGAAAGCCAGCGTCCGACAAGCACCCCCACCAGACTGGAACAAATCAGGGCGATGGCTGCTCCTGCGAACACCAGCCAAGGCTCACCAGATTGCGCGGAGAGCAACAGGGTTGCTAGTTGAGTCTTGTCGCCAAGCTCGGCTAAAAACACGGTGGTGAAGGTGGTCACCAGAACAGCTGTGAAACCGGGACGTTGAGAATTACCGGCTTCAGTCATCGCAAAGTTCGCGGAGAGCGGATCAGGCGTTCGAACTTACGCAGTTCTCTGCTGCGTCCGCCATGCACAGACCGAATTTGTTGACGGCAACAGTCGATCGCGAAAGCATCGGCATGCTCTTCTGCAATGCCAAACAAACTGCACAGGCTGCTGACGCGACAGAAATCAGGGCGTGATTCGTAGATGCGGCAACGCCGCGCCCCCGTATCGAAATGGATGCACCAACCATCCGGGCCCACCATGTTCAGATACTGCTCACGCTGATCGGGATTCAGCGCTTCGAGTGCTTCTGGACGTTCATCTGGAGCGAGACGGCAACACGCTCCGCAATGGTCCATGCAGGACCATGTTGGTTGAGGTCGTGTCATGACAGCGCCGTGATGTCCGGCATGAATGGTTCTGGCTGTGACAAGCCGTCACAGAGGATTGGTTGGACCCAGTCACATGGGGGTGAAGACCCGTAGCCTTGCTCAGGCATCATGCCGCTCAACCGCTTTCCATCCATGGGACTTGATTTCCACCTGATCGCCAACTTCGCGGCACTGGCCCTGATCACACTGGCCGGTCCAGCCGTGATTTTCATCCTCTTCTACAAGCGCGGCGCGCTCTGAAGCTTGCTCAGTCCGTGATACACCGGATCCCTGCAAACCAGGCGTCCGGTGTAAGCCGCTAAAACGGCTGCCAAAACCACGCCTGCAAAAAGCTGCTGATCGCCGGCAAGCCTCCAGGAAAAAATGATTGACACCAGCGGAAGCTGTGTGGCTCCAGAGAGCCCTGCCGCTAATCCCAGGCCGATCCCCAGTTGAGTGCTGACTCCCACAACGGCGCAGATCGTGTAGCCAAGAACTGCACCGATGGTCAGTGAGGGGTCAATCAGTCCACCGGGAACACCGGGGCTGAGCGCAAGCATCGGTCCAATCACACGAACGATCGTGATCCACAGCGACATCACACCGCTGACAATTTTTTGTTGATCTGAAAAAGCATTGGGCATTCCCTGTTCAATGAGTTGACGCACAAGCACCTCGCCATCAGAAGTGGATGTTCCCCAGCTCAAAAGGGCTAGGGCACTCAAACCGGCACCCAGGCAAAGACCTGTCTTCAGAGGACGTGTTCGCACAAGGGGCGCCAATCGCCGCGTCAACCAAACCAGGCACTTGTTGAAAGCGCCGCCAATCAGACCACCCACCAGTCCGATGGGGATCGCCATTAACAGTTGTTCTGCTTCTGGAGCAGCAATGTTGAGCACACCCAATCCGAACATGGGTTCACCGCCAATGTTGGAAAAACCAGCCGCTGCGACGCTGATCACCATGGCAGGCCAGATGGTGACGATGGCGTAATCAGCCGTCAGCTCCTCCAACATGAAAACCGCGCCCAACAAGGGAGTGTTGAAGCCACCGGCGAGTCCTGCACCACCACCGATCGCCACCATCTGACGCTCACTGAGGGAAGGCAGCCAAGATGCAAAGCGTCGATGACAAGCACGAGCGACGGCTGCTCCGAACTGCACCACAGGACCCTCGCGGCCTAGGGGAAACATCGCCGCCGTGGCAATCGACCACAACAAACCCCGTTGCACTGTTCCTGGTGCCGCCATTGCTTTTGGCAGGCGCGATGGATCCTCCAAGGCGTTCATGGTGGATGGAATTCCCGAGCCAGCACCGGCTTTCCAGGGGCCTTGCTGCAGAAGCAGCAGGACAGGCATCACCACCAAAGGCAGCAGAGCAATGATGAGTCCTTGCCAACCCCAACCCTCTGAGGCTGTGGTCGGCAGGAAGCCGTAGAGCTTGGTCTGAACACGATCAACCAGATTCAAAGGCAGACAGGCCAGACCGATCAGAACACCAACAATGACCAGGCCAAAGAAGTGCCTGACAACACCTTTCAGGCGTCCCTGATAGGGCTGGGTGCCTGGGATCAGAACCGATTCATGGCGCGTGTCGGAACTCATGGGCGCAAGCCGAGGCCCACACAGGCCTCCTGCAACAGACCCGCAACGTAAGGGTGTTCAGCACGACTGTCGTCACTTTCCAGCACACCCTCCTGATTGACCCGGCAGACCAGAACCTCGCCGCTTGGATTCACAAGCTTCAGACCATCGGGCTCGAGGCGCTCAACCCGATATCGACCTTGAGGCCGATGCAATTCCATGGCCTCGTGGTGAACACGCAATGCCTTGACGTCTAATTGGAATCGGGTCTCACCGCGCCAATGGTTCTGGGTGAGGTGGAAGGCGACATCAACGGTCTGGGGCAGCACAGCATGTTCTGGCCAGCGCCAGATGATGGCCTGCCGTTCCACCTTGTTTTGTTCGAGGGTCAGGCGCAGATGGCCGCCGCGCAATGCCTGCTGGTCAGCGACGCGACAACCTCTCGCCCAGAACAACGGTTTTGGATGGCCAGCCCCGAATGGCTCCAGTTGTTGAAGGTCTTCCCAGAAGTCGTGATTGATCTGCTGCAGTTCCAGCATGGCTTCAGGTTCAACGAGCAGCGCGTCACCTCGAGCATTCAGCCATTGGGCCGCCAACCGATTGAGTTTGAGGTGTAGGGCAGACACCGCATCGATGCGCACTGTGAATCCCCCCGCTGCTGGGTGTCCTCCATGCCGTTCCAAAAGCTCGGTGCAGTGCTGAAGTGCTTGGTCAACGGCAAACCCCTCAGGTGCTCGCACTGAGGCACGCATCAGGCCATCGCTATCGCTCGCGAGCAGGGCGGCCGGACGCTGATAACGCTCCACCAATCGGGCAGCAACAATGCCGATCACGCCGTGATGCCAGTGGGACTGGGCAAGCAATAAAAAAGCGGGGAGAGGCGAAGGATCACTGTCCAGAAGAGCAATCGCCTCGGCTTCGATGGCATCGCAGAGTTCCCGGCGCTGTCGATTCAAGACATCGCACTGACGCCCCAACTCGAAGGCTTGATTGGGATCATCAGCGGTCAGCAGATCCACTACGAGCGATGGTTCACCGATGCGCCCCACTGCATTGATCCTCGGTGCCAGTTGAAACCCAATGTCATCAGCGCGGAGGGGACGATCCCCAAGGCCTGCCAGTTGCTGAAGGGCCTGAACGCCGGCACAACGACTGTGGTGCAGATGCTTGAGCCCGTCTTTCAAGAGAACGCGATTGGCGCCTGTGAGCGGAGCCATGTCCGCCACGGTTCCTATGCAAAAAAGGTCACGTGCTGATCTGATGGCTTCAGGCCTGTTCATCTCAGCGGCAAGCTCCCGAGCCAGCACGTACGCCAACCCCACCCCTGCTAAGCCGCCATAAGGAGACTTCGCTGGCGTGGTAGCTGGATGAATCAGGGCTAAGGCCTTGGGGCGCGTCGCCGGAAGGGTGTGGTGATCGGTCAGGATCACTTCAACGCCGAGAGCTTCGGCTTTCGCCAGCGCTTCATGGGCAGCTACACCGTTATCAACGGTGACGAGCAGCCGTATTCCTGCAGCGTGTAGGTCTTCCACCATCCCAGGATTCAGCCCATAGCCATCAGCCATCCGACTGGGAATCGCGGCTTGGGGAGAGGCGCCCATGGCGGCGAAGGCTCGCATAAGCAACGCGGTGCTGGTCATGCCATCGGCGTCGTAATCCCCACAGATCGCAATCGATTCGTGCTCATGACAAGCGGCTTTCAAACGCTGAAGAGCCGCTTCTAACTCCGGAAAGTGATCGTGCGCTGCCGGAAGGGGCTGGTCACCCAGCAATGCTTCCAGGCTCGTGCTGGTGTTCAGTCCTCTTCGGACGAGAACAGCCTTCAGTGCCGGTGGCAAATCCACTGGATGCAGAGGGTCTCCTTCGATCGGTGCGGGAAGTTGCCATTGCTGTTCCCTCTGGCCAGCCAACGTGAATGCGATCGATCGATGGCTGCATTGTGGTGCTTTCAAGCCATGCAGAGATCGACCAAGCTGAACATTGGTTCGATCCGTTGCCATGCCCAGCCTGCAAGCAGTGTTTTGGGATGTCGATGGAACCCTGGCGGATACGGAACTCCAGGGCCATCGACTGGCTTACAACCGTGCCTTCAAGGATTGCGGGTTGACTTGGATCTGGGACGAGTCTCTCTACACCGAGTTGCTCAGCATCCCTGGCGGGCGGCAGCGGATGCAGATTTACAGCGAGAGGGTTGGCCAAGGCCTGGATTCCTCTGCGCTTGATCGACTGAGGTCTGTCAAACAACAGCACTACCTCAATGTGGTGGCCTCAGGAGTTGTGCAGCTCAGGCCAGGAGTGCAAAGCCTTCTTCAAGAGCTCAGCGTTTCAGGTGTGAAGCAATGGATTGTGACGAGCAGCGGCAAGGCTTCTGTTGAAGCGCTGTTGCGATCACTCAGTGATGATTTGAAGGAGGTGTTTGAGGGCATGGTCACCGCCGATGATGTCGAGCGCCATAAACCAAATCCCGATCCTTATCTGCGTGCTCTTGCACTGAGCGGCGTTCCGACCAACAACGCTTTGGCTATTGAAGATTCAGCAGCTGGCTTGCAGTCGGCCTGCAGTGCAAGTCTTCGTTGCCTGCTAACTCCATCATCCTGGGACAAGGAATGGCAACAGGTTTCTGCACGTGCTCAGGCTGTCGTAAACCATCTCGGAGGTGAGCAAGTTCCGATCGTCTATCAAGGCCCCACTTGTGCTGGAGGCCGGATCACGCTGGAGTACCTGCAATCGTTGCTTTCACTTCCGCTTCGATGACGGTTCAGATCACCCGCTACGAGCAGTTGCAGAGACGGGTCGGGGTCCATATGACCCAGGCGCTCGTAGGTCCGTGGCGACGTCGCAGTGTTGGTGTGTTGGCGCTGCTGTTTGGATTCATCGTCGGCAGCAATGTGACCATGATTTGGTTTCAACGCTCTGGGCAGAATCGACCTGCCGCGGTGTTGGTCATGGTGGTCATCCTTGAGCTGATGGTGAGGCTCAGGAGCAATGTCAGACGAGACCCCTGGCCGTTGTCTTGGCTAGCCCTCGATAATCTCCGCATTGGAACTGTGTATGCCGTCGTCTTGGAGGCTTTCAAGCTTGGTTCCTGATGGCCAGAATCCCTGGTTGCCGCAACCGGCACCCAAAGGTTTCGAGACACTCGTCGACAGTTTGGGTTGGCCCTCCATTCATGCTTGGAGTGAGCATTGGCATGTCAAAGGTGGTCTTTTAGTCGCGCGGGATGCATGGCCTGTACCCGTTGATGATTCCTGGGTTGCCCATCTCGCGCTCCCATTTCTTAGCCGGATTGAACAGGCTCTCGATTCAGCTTGCCCCACCCTCTTGGGTGTGAGTGCTTTGCCTGGTTGCGGGAAAACAACGCTTTGCAGCTGGGCAAAGCACGCCTCAGATCAACTTGGCTGGAGAGTGGAACACCTCTCGCTAGACGATTTCTACTGGCCAGCTCAGGCCCTCGAACAGAGCATGGCAGGAAATCCATGGCAAGTTGCACGGGCTCTTCCGGGCAGCCATGACCTCAAGACCATGGACAACGCTCTGCGTGGTTGGCGTCAAACCGGAAGGATCTCAGCACCACGATTCGATAAATCGTTGCGTCAGGGACGCGGTGATCGTGTTGGGTCGACGACATCAGAGGCGGATGTTGTGCTTCTCGAGGGCTGGTTCCTCGGTGTGTCAGCGCAAGATTCACCAGCGCAAGCTGATGATCAGGTCCTTTCCGAGGGGGAGCAAACTTGGCGTCCCAAGGCCATCCATGCCTTGAGTCAGTACACACCTATCTGGGAACAACTCGATGATCTTTGGCACCTCAGGGCCATTCGCGGTGACGCCTCATCCACGTGGAAAGAACAACAACTGGTGACCCTCAGAAACCAGAGTGGAGTTGATTTCAGCCGAAGGGACCTGTCTGATTTCAACCGCATGGTGCAAACCGCACTGCCCATGTCATGGATGCAGGAGTTGGACCAAGCAAATGTTGTGGTGGATCTCAATAACACCAGAGGTGTGGAAAAGATCCACCGGCGGGAGACTCAGCTTTCCGCTTCGTCGGCCTCAGCAACGGGGTAAACAAATCCTTGAGCGCGTCCGCTCAACACCGATTTTCCGATGGAAAGAGCACGTTGTGCAGCGGTGGCTGCTTTGGCCTTCCACACAGCATGACGCTGGTTGCGCTTGCTTTTTGAGGTTTTCTTCTTCGGGACGGCCATCGCGGGCGGATCTCTGCCAAACAGCCATAATCCACTTCCAAGAGCCCACTCGTCAAATCGCTAGTCTTTGCCGAACGCAGCAGCGGTGTGAGCCCAGAGCAGCCGAGTCAGTCAGATCAGGGTGTTCCAGCATCCAAGGCCGCCTCTGATGAGCGCCCGATCAATCCGTTTGGCAGGTTTCGCCAGGACCCCCCCCCGAGTTACAGCACACTTCTCAAGCAGATCAATTCGGGTTCCGTACAAGAACTGGTTCTCATTCCTGGTCGCCGCGAAGTGGTCGCGACCTTTTCCGATGGCCGAAAAGTCACCGTTCCAATTCTTGCCAATGATCAGCAGATCCTGAGGGTTGCTGAAGCTGCGGGCACTCCGCTGACCGTCAAAGATGTGAGGCAGGAACAGGCTTTAGCTGGCCTTGCAGGAAATTTTGCCCTGATTGCCCTGATTGTGATCGGGTTGTCATTGCTGTTGCGCCGTTCAGCCCAAGTGGCGAACAAAACCATGGGGTTTGGACGAAGTCAGCCTCGTACCAGCGCCCAAGAAGACGTGAGCGTCCGTTTTGAGGACGTAGCTGGGATCGGCGAAGCCAAAGAGGAGCTTCAGGAAGTGGTCACCTTCCTCAAGCAACCCGAAACATTCATCAAATTAGGTGCGCGTATTCCCAGAGGTGTGCTGCTGATTGGCCCACCTGGAACGGGCAAAACATTGCTTGCCAAAGCCATTGCTGGCGAAGCAGGAGTGCCTTTTTTCTCGATAGCCGCCTCAGAATTTGTTGAGCTTTTCGTGGGTGTCGGTGCTAGTCGCGTCCGTGATCTCTTCCGACAGGCCAAGGAGAAATCACCCTGCATCGTGTTCATTGATGAGATTGATGCAGTGGGTCGCCAACGCGGTGCAGGCATCGGCGGTGGCAACGATGAGCGAGAACAAACTCTGAATCAGCTGTTGACGGAGATGGATGGCTTTGCTGAAAACTCCGGTGTGATTTTGCTTGCCGCTACAAACAGAGCGGACGTGCTGGATACAGCATTGATGCGTCCGGGTCGGTTTGACCGCCGCATTCAGGTTGGTCTTCCTGATCGCCGGGGGCGTGAAGCAATCCTGTCCGTTCACGCCAGAACACGTCCGCTGAGCGACGAGGTGTCGTTGGCCGACTGGGCCAGGCGAACGCCAGGTTTTTCAGGAGCTGATCTGGCCAATCTTCTCAATGAAGCGGCGATTCTCACAGCGAGGCATGAGGCTGCGTTTCTGGGAAACAGGCAACTGGAGGAAGCGCTTGAACGCATCACCATGGGCTTGACGGCTGCACCCCTGCAAGACGGCGCCAAGAAGCGTTTGATTGCCTATCACGAAATTGGTCATGCCTTGGTGGCGGCGCTGACGCCCCATGCAGATCCTGTCGACAAGGTCACCCTGCTGCCTCGGAGTGGTGGTGTCGGAGGGTTTACACGGTTTTTTCCCGATGAGGAAATTATCGATTCCGGTCTGGTGACCAAGGCCTATTTGCAGGCACGTTTGGTGATGGCTCTTGGTGGACGAGCTGCTGAGATTGTGGTTTTTGGTGACTCCGAGGTCACACAAGGGGCCAGCGGAGATCTGCAGATGGTGACGCAACTGGCCCGAGAAATGGTGACGCGTTTCGGCTTTTCTGATCTCGGACCCGTCGCGTTGGAAGGTCAAGATCAGGAGGTATTTCTCGGTCGGGATTTGATGCAAACCCGCCAGGCCTACGCCGAGAGCACGGGTAGAGAGATCGATCTCCGCATTCGTGAACTGGCTTGCCAATCCTTGCAGCAAGCCATTGAACTGCTCACCCCAAGACGAGAACTCATGGACCGTTTGGTTGAAGCATTGATCGAGGAAGAAACGTTGCAGTCGGATCGTTTCCATGCGCTTGCAGGGATCGACGCAACGGCGGATCGCCCTAGCCTGGATCAGTTGCCTGCAGGGGCTTGAGCCGGCTGAATCAAGGCGTTCGCAGCTCTTTTGCCTCATGGGCTCGATGGTTGTTGCTGCTGATCCCTGTCTTGTGGCTACTGGCCAGGCTCCAGGTCGAATGGTCTTGGTTTGCTCAGTTTGGCTTCGAGAATCTCTACACCCAGCGGCTGGGATATCAGCTGACCGGAGGCACTCTGGGGCTTGTTCTGGTCTGCATTTGCGCTGGCTGGAGACACCACTGGATGCGTGCCTATGTGCCAACACCGCAGGGAGAGATTCCAGCCCAACGCGGAAACACCTACACGTTGTCGCTGCTGGCCTGCCTCACTGTTCTGTTGAGCGTGCTGGGTGTGTCCACACGTCTTGCCTGGCTGGCTTGGACAGACCCCATGCACCTGGCGCACTGGTGGAGCGTTCCGTTTCATCCGGGTTGGCCCGCGCTGACATTCAGCATTTTGCTGATTCTCCTGGTCACCGTTGGGCTCACGCGTATCCGTCGCCTTAGCCTTGCTTTCCTCTATGGCAGTGTCTGTGTCTGTCTGGTGGCCGCCCGTAGCTGGGCGCTTTGGGCACTAGCCATCACGATTCCCAATTCAGGTCGGATTGAGTCTGTTCTGGGTGCAGATCTGAGTTTTGGTCTTGGGCGCTTTTCTGCGCTTGCCCTTGCGCTTGAGCTGTTGCTTGTTCAGCTTCTGCTCACCCTCAGCACCTCGGCATGGAGTCGACTTACACGTTCACCTTGTTTGAGTGACTGGGGGTTTCCTGGATGGAATGCGCGAGAGCGTCAGCTTTTAAGACCTGGACTCGCGCTGCTGGTGTTGGTCTTGGCCGCGTTGGTCTGGCTTTCACGCCATCAATTGCTCTGGACGCAGAGCGAGTTGGTGGCGGGAGCCGGTTGGGTGGATGTGCACCTTGTGCTGCCGTTACGGGCGGGGGCTTCGCTTGTGATGGTGCTTCTGGCGATCTCGTTTGTTTCTTGGCCCGCAGTAATCCAACGGTATCGGCGTCGGCTAAGGATCACCTTTTTTGCACTCGCTTGTGGAGCACTTGTTGCGGAACTCCTCGTAGCACCGTTCCTTCAGTGGATGGTGGTTCGGCCCCGCGAATTGCAGCTTGAGACGCCTTATCTGAGCAAGGCCATTGAGGCCACAAGACAGGCCTATCAATTGGATGCCATTCGCTCCTCCGAGATCAGGCCCAACCCGATGCTGACGGCTGAAGATTTGCGGAAAGGAGAAAGCACTCTTAAGAATATTCGTCTCTGGGACAGTCAACCCCTCCTGGCATCCAATCGTCAGCTCCAACAACTTCGCGTTTACTACCGATTCGCAAATGCGTCGGTCGACCGCTACCCGCTTAGTGAAGATCGTGATGAAAACCAACAGGTGATCATCGCGGCCCGTGAACTCAATCAGGCGGAACTTCCATCAGGTTCACGCACTTGGCAGAACAGGCACTTCGTGTTCACCCATGGTTTCGGGTTTACCTTGAATCCAGTGAACACAAGTGAGCCTGACGGTCTACCGACCTATTTCATTAGTGATTTAGGCCGGTCCACCCAGATTGAAGGCAATGAAGCGCTGGGGATCACTGAAGAGGATGTTAAACGAGAGGTTCCCATTGGCCGCGCAGCACTTTATTTCGGTGCTTTGCCCTCGCCATACGCCATTGCGCCCTCAAAAATCGAAGAGTTTGATTATCCAGAAGGAGATAAAAACACTTACAACCACTACTCAGGCACGGCTGGTGTTCCATTGCGTCAGCTCTGGCAACGTGTAACAGCATCCATCTATCTCGCAGAACCACGCCTGCTCAACACGGGGGCGTTGACATCAGAGTCACGTCTTCAGCTCCGTCGCGATGTGAAGCAACGCATTGGAGCCATCGCTCCCTTTCTTGAGCTGATGGGTGACCCTTATCTGGTTTCCGTTCCTCTAGAGGATGGTGCAGAGGGTTATCAACAGAATCAACATCAATACTGGATTGTGGATGGATTCACCACATCCAGGACGGTCCCTTACGCAGCGACTCTCCCGGATGGACGTCCTATTCGCTATCTACGCAATTCAGTAAAAGCTGTTGTGGATGCCTACAACGGATCAGTTCATCTTTATGTGAGAGAACCTGATGACCCAATCATTCAAGGTTGGATGCATTTGTTTCCAGAATTGCTTCAGTCTTTGGATGAGATGCCGGATAGTTTGAAATCGCATCTTATGGTTCCGCAGGCTCAGTTTGAGCTGCAAGTTCAGCAGCTTCTCAGGTATCACGTTACTAATCCAAGAACATTCTACAACGGGGATGATGTCTGGCAGGTGCCAATGGAACTCTATGGGAGAAAACAAATCCCTGTGGCTCCCTATCACATTACGGCTCAACTTCAATCGACCGATCAATCAGAATTCTTGCTGCTTCAGCCATTGACAGCGCAAGGTCGACCCAACCTTTCAGCCTGGTTGGCTGCTCGCAGTGATGGTGATCACTATGGAGAACTCATTTTGCTGCGCTTCCCAAGTGATGTCCCAATTTTTGGTCCTGAACAAGTCCAAGCGCTGATCAATCAAACTCCGGAAATTAGCTCACAGTTTGGTCTCTGGGACCGTGCTGGTTCACAGGTGATTCAAGGAAATCTTCTCGTTCTTCCTGTGGGCAATTCACTGCTATATGTGGAGCCGATTTATCTCAAGGCCAGCCAGGGAGGACTGCCAACACTGGCCTTTGTGGTGGTTAGTGATGGAAGCAGAGTGGCCATGGCAGATGATCTGGAATCAGGTCTTGATGCTTTGCTCAACGAACGCAGCATGGTAGTCAGTAACTTGCCATAAAAAAGGCCCATGGTGATGGGCCTAAAAGGCAATCTTCTGAGCTTCGACCTCAGTTGATAGCGGCGAAGAACTCTTTGCTGCCAACGGGGTCAGGCTTCATGGTTTTTTCACCAGGTGTCCAGTTGGCGGGGCACACTTCATCAGGGTTGGACTGCACGTACTGGAATGCTTGCAGCACTCGCAGGGTCTCATCAACATTCCGGCCCACGGGCAGGTTGTTGATGGTGGCATGCATGATCACACCTTCAGGATCAATGATGAACAGGCCGCGCAGAGCCACTCCCTCTTCCTCGTCGAGAACGTTGTATGCAGTTGAGATCTCTTTCTTGAGATCAGCAACCAGGGGGTAGTTGATGTCGCCGAGGCCGCCTTGGTTACGGGCGGTTTGAATCCAGGCCAGGTGGCTGAACTGACTGTCGACAGACACGCCGAGAACTTCGGTGTTCTTGCTGGAGAAATCCGCGTAGCGATCGCTAAATGCGGTGATCTCCGTGGGACACACGAAGGTGAAATCCAGGGGATAGAAGAACAACACCACGTACTTGCCGCGGTACTGCGACAGGGTGACTTCCTTAAATTCCTGGTCAACCACTGCTGTGGCGGTGAAATCGGGGGCCTGTTGGCCCACGCGCAGCGAGGACATGTTGGTGATGCGAGTGTTGGCAGGGAGTGAACGAAGCTAGGACGTAGTCGTTCCGACTTCCACTTGCATATATCAAGCTATCACGGCCATGACGACGATTGCGATGGTTGATTTGGCTTAACTTCGACGGACAGACGAACACATAAAATAGAGCGATGATTCAATCATCGATGTCTTGGGATCCTGCTCTTCTCAGGAAGTTCAGCAGTACGGGTCATTTTCGCCTGCTCAACCAGGTGCGTAGCGAACTCAGTGCGCAACCCCTGGAGCGGGACCCTCAAACAAGATCACTGATGCTTAAGGCACGACCCCATCGCGGTCAGTCCGTTCGGCAGCAGCGTCGTCCGAATGCGATTCCTGATGGTCGCGTGATGATCGACGAACCTGGCTCACAATCGTCACCCAAATCGTTCCGCGAGCGACTCAACGCCATTGAGATGCGTTGAGCCGCTCAGGTCAGGCCAAGATGTATGATTGGCCCCGGTCAATTGGCCTTTCGTCAGAGTAGCTCAGCTGGTTAGAGCACAGGATTCATAACCCTGAGGTCGAGAGTTCAAGTCTCTCCTCTGACATTTTTTTCCATCTTATTTCGAACGTTAGATTCGTTAAGGTTGTCTCTTTGTAGATGCAAAATGCAAGGCTGATCAACTATCAGCCTGCTAGATCATTAATTTGAAAGTGATTCACTATCCTCGGCGAGCTGGCAGCAATCCCATCGGATCTAACGCTGCGCCTCCAGCGCGTCGGATTTCAAAATGCAGATGTGGACCTGTGCTCCGCCCGGTGCTTCCCATCAAAGAAATCCTGGAGCCTTGGGGAACGAGCTGACCCTTTCTCACCAGTAGCCTGCTGTTGTGCGCATAGCGCGTGGAGGAGCCGTCAGGGTGGGCAATTTCAACCATGTAGCCATATCCACCATTGCTCCAGCCTGAAAAAGTGATCAATCCACTTTTTGCAGCATGGATCGGCGTGCCAACGTTGTTGGCGATATCTATGCCTTTGTGCATACGTCCCCATCGCCATCCGTAACCTGAGGTGAATACCCCCTTGGTTGGCCACGAATAAGTCTGATCGATGTTGAATCCCTTCAGATCAGAGAAGCTGGGAAGTTCAGGCCAGCTCGCCCCACCGGAATTCAAGGGGCGAATCGCTAGAAGTGGCTGAGCATTGGCAACACGAACTTTGCTTCCAATCGTGAGTTTGCTGAGCTCAATGCCTGGGTTCAGACTCTTGAGCTTGTCGATTGTGATTCCATGATCACGCACGAGAGAGGCGAGACTCTGATTGGGTTCAATCTCAATAACGTCCTGGAGCTCCGGAGGAGCACTGAGTGGTGCAGACGTGCGCAAGTTGTCTCCAAGAAAACGGGAAGACGCGAGCACCTGGTCTTGGCTGGACTTAGGGAGAACAAGCCAAGAACCGGCTTTCATCAATGTGGATGTGGACGTTTCATTGAGGTCTGACAGCTCGATCAGAGAAAGATTCAGCTCTCGAGAAATCGTGCTGAGTTCGCTGTCTGCTGCAAGAGGAACCCAGACATACTCAGGTGTTGTGGGCAATGCAGCCAGCAACGGTGGCGGCGGAAGATGTTGTGGGTCGGCGTAACCAGAAAGCTGGGACACCGTGAAGAGAGCACTGCTTGAGGTCAGAGCGGTGACAACGAAGAGCAGTGGCTTCATCAAACAAGGTGTGAGGAACAGTCCCGAAGAAGCCGCTACAACCCGGGATCGGGCTGAAAGTAGCGAGCGGAACAGGTTGGCGCAAGAGCTGGCGTGGCAGCTCGCCGATCACCACAGCTGGAGACGCAATCCGGCCTGAAAACAGACGATTGCGCATGCCACGGAGAGATTCAGGCTGCGGACACCGCCTTGGCCATCCTCCGCAGCACTGCAAGGCATCGGAATCGTAAGTATTTTCTCACATTTGTTCCGAATTGGATCTGGTAAGCCTGTGTCTTCTCGCCCGAATAGCAGCACGTCGCCTTCCTTGAAGTGCATGTGTTGCAGCGGTTCACCGCCTCGACGGCTGCAACCGATGATCCTCGAAGGTGGCCTCAGGCTGGAGTGAAATTGGTTGAAGTCAGGGTGAACGGAGAGATCGACGTGGGGCCAGTAGTCGAGCCCTGCCCGCTTGAGGTGGCGATCATCGATTGAGAAGCCCAGGGGTTCAATCAGCGCCAGGGGGAGTCCGAATGCTGCGCAAGTTCTGGCAATGTTGCCTGTGTTGGGTGGAATGCGGGGTTCAAAAAGAGCCACCCTGAGGGGTGAGGAAGCCAGATTTGTCATTGGGGAACAGCAACACCCAGAGCATGCAGATCAAGAGCGCGTCCCTGCACAACAAGCCAACTCGCGCTTGCATGTCGTTCAAGCTCTTGGGCCAGTTCACCTTGCCGATCGCGGAATTTTCCGCCGATCGCGGTGGAGGGAACAACTCCCCATCCTGTTTCTTCAATCACGATCACAACAGGCTTTGAGCGGCTCCTTAAGGCATCAACAAGCCCGCAGATCAGCTCTTGCCAGGCATCAGTGTCGAGATCGAGGTGATGTGCGGTGAAACCCCCAAGAGAATCCACCAGAAGAGACTGTTTGGCCGAGATGTTGAGCAGTGCTTCGGTCAAATCTGCTCCGCATTCCACCAAATTCCAATCTCTGGGACGCCGCTCTTGATGCCGGCGCATGCGTTGTTGCCAGTTGCTGTCGTCGGGCCGTGGAGCTGAGGTAGCGATGTAGGTCACATCGGGTAACGCTTGAACCAGGTGTTCAGCCCATCGGCTTTTGCCGCTACGACTGGGCCCAGTGACAAGCACAAGCCCCATGGCGAGATCAACCACCGCCATTCATGCCGCGAAGGGTGGCCACGGAAGATGGGCTCACACGGTTGAGATAACGGAAGATCCAATACTTAAAAATCGTCGCCAGGATCACCGGAAACGTGGCGATGAAGAGAAGAATGAAGTTTTCGCGGGCCGGAAATCCAAAATGATTGGCGATCCCATCGAGCAGAACTGTCCAACCTTCCGGGCTGTGAAAGCCAACAAAAATATCTGTAAACAGAATGATGGCGAATGCTTTCGCGGAATCGCTTAAGCCATAAACAGCCTCATCAACGAATCCGCGCAGCACACGCAATTCTTCCCTGCTAACAACACAAACAAATACAAATGCAATCGTTGCAGCGAGGTCAGCCAGCACATTTTTCACAGCATGCGTGCTTTCCGAGTCGGCTTCTTCCTTCAGCTCCGATGCCTTCTCAGCAAGTTTCTGTTGAAGCTCTTCCTGGGTTGGAATTGAGTCGCCCCTGAGCAGTGCATCGAATTCGATTTCAGCCTTGTAGACCCTTAGTTTTTCAACAGCTTGTTCCTCGAGCTGTGGCTTTGGGTAGCTCAGAAAGGGAAGATCAGGGGCAAAGTGATCAACTGCTGGACTGATGATGTATGTGCGACTGACTTGTTGAACCAACAAGGGAACAAGAATCAGCAGCAACAACACCTTGAGTGAGATCAGCGTTGAATCACGCCGCCGCCGGAATCCTGCAACCAGAGTTGCTTCTGCAGCAGGGTTCAGTTGTTTTCGCAGAGTATCGAAGATGCCAAGCAGAGACCTTGGTAGCGGATCCGGAGAACGGCTAATCGTGGGGGCATTGCTTGCGCGACGAGGGTTGTAGCGATTGACCACACTCTCAATCAGCTGTAATTGCCTCAGTTCCTGCGGATCGAGCTGGGCCCGTTGGTATTCCAGCTTGTCTAGTGATGATCGGCAGATGTTGATGGCAGCTCTGAATTTGCGTAGAACCGTGGCCTGCACGGAACTCGGTACCGACAGCTCCAGGTCAGGACGAATGGGTCTGTCGCCGTAATACTCAAGTTCGAGGCTTTGAATCAACAGCGCAGCCTCATAGCCACGATCGAGATCGGCATTGGCATTAAGGGATTTCGCCTTGCCGAACGTCTCGAGCCAATTGCGTCCTGCCATCGTGTCGTTAGCGGGAGAAGATCCACCAGGTGGCCATTGGAACTATGGTGCCGACCACCAGAAGAACGACAACCCATGTGAAGGCGTTGCTGTCCTGAGTTTCTTCCGCAGTTGGCACATTGGTCGGCAGGGCTACACGTTCGAGCTGGACCGGCGGACCTGGATCTTCGCCCCCGTTCAAGACTGTTTCAATCCGTTCCACACCATCCAAGGTTGCCTGACGGAAACGATCCCCGTCCCGCAGAGGCTGGCTCATCGTGGTACGCCCCGTGCTGCGCAACAGCGACTGAGGGAGTTGTTCGAGCAATTCAGCCGATGCCACGACCGCAGCTTGTTTGCTCTGACTTTCTTCCAGGAAAATCAGAAGGGGGCGATCAGACTGACGGGCCTCCGCTTCCCAGCGGCCTAACAAGTCCTCTCCGAAGGCCGGCAGGCTCAATCCGTAATCCAGACGTCGCACGGTCACGAGTCGTGCGTCGACATGAAACTGATCCAACTCTTTCAAACGGGTGCTGATTTCGTTGCGGCTTGCCCGACTCAGAACATCAGCTGAATCCACCACAGCTTCCTCTGGAGGCGCGGAAGGGAAGTCCTGAGCCGATACAGCCATCGCCGTCGGGACCCCAAGCAACAAGCAGAGAACAGCAGCAAGAAAACCGCCTGTGAGCTGGGTCAATCGCTTCATGATCAGCCTCGATGTCGTGACAGTCTGCACTCAGCTGGTCAAGCTGTCGCGGTGTAAAGCCATGATCGCCTCCATCACGACCACTGCGCGACCATCAGGAAGTGACAATCGCTCGCAGAGTTGATGCAGGAAGGCCTTCTCTTCCGGCGTGACATTGCGGTCGGCGTGCGCGAGTTGGACAGCTACAGCAAGAGCTGTTTCCTGCTGCACAGGCGTTAAGGCCGGCAAGGCTTCGCTGACCAGCTGATCCACGCCGGATTCTCGGAGTGTGGCCAGCAGTCGATCAAACAACATCCCCATCTCCTGTTCAGAGCGATCTTTGTAAGGAGTTCGAAATTCAAGTGATCGCCTCAGGGCGTGTGCTTCCTCCCGACCGAGGGTTCCATCGCAGGCCACAGCCGCGAGGGCAATGGCGGCAAAGGCGTCTGCGTCGGTCATAGCCGCTCGTCGGTGATGCCCCATTTGAGCAAGAGTGACCCGATCTGACTGCACCTTGTCGTTTTCCATGCCCGGCTCCGCACGCCTTTGTTTGTTGTCTGGCCTTCTGGTGCTTGGTCTGGCCGTGTTCAATGCTCTTTCCGCGGAGGGCTTCACACCAGCTCTCCAGAGAGCCGAGGTGCTGGCGGGCATGGCAGCTGTCGGTCTGATGCTGGTGTCGGTGTTGTGGACCCGCGCTGTTCCACGCAGTCCTGAGGCGGTTGACCTTCAAGGTGAACAGGGTCTGGTGATTGCTGACGGTCTCTCGACACCACTGCGCACAGAGCTCGCCTGGGGCAGTCATCAGTTTCTAACCGCTACATCAGCAGCGTCGATTCTGGTGAGTTGGGACAATCGCGTCTTGCTGCGGCGGGGGTTAATCACCGACAGCACCTTTGAACCAGGTGGCATCTGTCGCCGTAGCTCAGAGCGTCAGGAACTGATTTCACTGGTCAAAACGGCTCTCTATCCAGGACGAGAGGAATTTGATGCGGTCTTGCCCGGCTTGCCAGCGGTGATGGTCCAACCCCTTGGGAAGCGGGGCTGGATTGTGCTTGGTGGCTGGTCTGAACGTTGCTTCACACGTGCCGATGAGCGGTGGCTGTTGGGCTGGGCCGAACGGCTCAGAACTCAACTGGAGCAGGCCCTTCCCGACGATCAGGCGACGGATCCTGTTCCTGAGACGAGAACCTGACTTGAGATTCCACCTTGCCGCCTGGGGCGGTGAAGGTGATCAGACCCTGTTCACCCACGCGCCCTTCGAGGCGGCTAGCACGCGTGATCTGATCGTTGGCCTCACGTAGCAATTGCACGTTCCCCTCCGCCAAGACCTCTTCGGTGTCCCAGTTCCAGCGGCAGCGATCGGCGGTGAGCGTTTCCCCAGGCTGCTGAATCCGGCAGTCGGATAAAACGTCGACGGAGGTGTCGTTGAGATCTGCACGGAATCCACCACCGAAGATCTGAGCTTCATCCAGATCTGCATCAAAGGGTTGTTGACTGCGAATGGTCTGGTCGCGGTAATTCCACGTGGTGTCTTGCGCTCGGAGTTCTCCTTTTTCACGGGGTATTTGAACCTTGACGGGTGCCATCACCGTGATGTCCCCTTGAAGGGTGTTTCCACGCAAGTTCTGGCCTTGCAGTTGTTCCAGCACAGTGCCTTCCTCATCGCGACGCTGACCGAGGACTGGGCCACGTGCTGTCAGAACACCCGTGTCGAGATTCCATTCTGCTTGAGCGGTTCGAAGCGTTGTGTCGGGTCTGGATTCATCTGAATGCGCGTCCCAGCGTTCCAGCTGAACGACACCTCGCAGCGTGAGGTCATTAGTGCGTTGCTGAAGCTGGGCTTTGCTGGCAGCGATGCGTGAGTTGCCATCGGTCGCCCGCGGACGCTGTTCAATCAGCAGCAGTCCTTGTTCAGGTTTCCAACGCAGACGGTCGCCTTGGATTAACAGCTTGGCACCGTTCAGTTGCTGCAGGCGTACATCACCCTCAAGCACAATCTGTTCACCGTCATTGACGACAAGAGCCAGATCCGATTGCACACGGAATGATGGTTTTCCGTTTTTGTAGAGGAAGGCAATGGGCTGTCGAGCACGGACCAGTTGACGGCTCAGTTCGTAGCGCGCCTCTGGACTGTTGAGGCTCCAATCCATTAAGCCATCGGCTTTTTTTTGATCGAGCTTGAGTGACCGAAAAACGAAGGGAGGGGCTGTGCTTGTCGATCCAGCCCCCTCATCAGAACACCCACTCAAGACAGCGATGACTGCAAGAGCAGCTGTCCCAAGCGCACCTTTAGTTCGCATCCTCACCATCACAAGGGTGCATCGAGTTCAAGACGTTGCATCACTGGTTCAGGCTTGGGCAACGTTCCTCCGGCCGTCAGGTAGCCCCAGACAAGATGATTCTTCCAAGAACCCTGAATCGGTGCCAGGTTGAGCTGGCTCAGGATTCGAGCACTGAGATCGGGAACGATGGGCTGAAGAAGAACACCAACAAAACGAGCACATTCGAGAACTGCGTAAAGATCTTCACCCACCCGTTGTTCTTGACCAGGTTGTTTCATGCGACTCCACGGAGCCTGTTCGTTGAGAAAACCGTTGGCGTCGATTGCCAGTTGAAGCACGGCCTCACAAGCTTTATGGAACGCGAGATCCTTTATCGAAGCGCGCACAACAGCAGAAGTCTCTTCAGCTTTGTCGCGGAGCACGTGAGCTGAGCGAACAGCCTCGACATCGACAGGTAGTGATTCGTTGAACCACTTTCGCGACATCGATGAGGTTCGATTCAGCAGATTGCCGATGGTGTTGGCCAGATCGTTGTTGACCAGATCCATAAACCGTTGCTGCTGGAAATCACCGTCATCTCCGAATTGGATATCGCGCAGCAAATACCAACGCACAGCATCGGTGCCACATTGCTCAAGAAGATGTTCAGGGTCGAGAACATTGCCAAGAGCCTTGCCCATTTTTTGACCTTCCCGAGTGAGAAAGCCGTGGCCGAAAACCCTTTTTGGAACTGGTAAACCAGCGGAAAGCAGCATCGCCGGCCAATACACAGCGTGAAAACGGAGGATGTCCTTTCCGATCACATGCACATCGGCAGGCCAACCCACCGCGTTTAAACGATTGAGGTCGACCGAACCACCGTCGTCCAGCAGGGCTGTCAGATACCCCAGAAGCGCATCAAACCACACGTAGAAGGTATGTCCGGGATGACCGGGAACTGGAAGACCCCACGACACATTGACGCGGGAAATTGAAAAATCGCGCAATCCTCCGGCAACAAAGTTTTCCACTTCGCGCTTGCGACTACTTGGAGCAATGAACCCAGGTTGAGCGACAAGGGATTCAATCTGTTCCTGAAACTGGGACAGACAGAAGAAAAGATTCTCCTCATCCCGCCATTCCAAGGGCTTGCGGTGAATCGGACAGTCAGGTGATTCCGCATCTGCAGGATCATCCTTGAATTCTTCGCAGTCAACGCAGTACCAACCTTCCTGGTGACCTGTGCGGATATGACCAGCAGCTTCGCAACGACGGAAGAACTCCTCAACCAGCGGAAGGTGACGTTCGCTTGTGGTCCGCACGAAACGGTCATTGCTGATTCCCCAGTCCGACCACAGCTCGGTGTACTTCCGCGAGATCAGGTCGCAATGATCCTGAGGACTGATCTGTTGGGATTCGGCAGTGCGCTGAATCTTCTGACCATGTTCATCAACGCCTGTGATGAACACCACTGGCTTGCCTTCCAACCGCTGGAATCGTGCCAGGGCATCGCAGGCAATGGTGGTGTAGGTGCTGCCAAGGTGCGGCTTGGCGTTGACGTAATAAAGCGGAGTTGTGAGGCTGTAGGTCATCGCTTCGGCGTTCTCCTGTGGCCCCTTGCTCAAGGGTGGGATCTTAACGACCCCCTTTCCTGTTCACCTTGCCTGGGCCACTCCAGGGTTCTGCTCGTTGGCTGACGGTTGGGGTGCCATCAACCCCGTTCTTTGATTCCATCTCGGATTTCGGCATGACGTTCAGCATCGATGCGGTGGACGTGCTGGTATGGGGCGGGGGCACTGGTGGCGTCGCCGCCGCGGTTCAGGCTGCCCGTGGAGGGGCTTCGACACTGTTGCTGACCCCTGGGTCCTGGTTGGGAGGAATGGTTAGTGCTGCCGGCGTGTGTTGTCCGGATGGCAATGAACTGACTCCCTGGCAAACCGGATTGTGGGGAGCGTTTCTGCGGGCACTGGAAGACCGTGAAGCTGAAGGTTTGGATCACAACTGGGTTAGTTGCTTCGGATACCGACCCACAACCGCAGAATTGATTCTTCAGGATTGGGTCCGAAACGAACCACGCCTGCAGTGGTGGCCCGGTTGCTCGTTGATAGAGGTGGAACGCCAGGGATCGTTGATCCAGGCTGTTCACGTAGAGGTTCGAGGTCAACGGCAAAGGGTTGCCTGTCAGGTTGTGATTGAGGGCAGTGATCGGGGAGATCTGCTGCCATTGGCAGATGCGTCTTATCGCTTCGGGTGGGAGGCCAGAGAGCAATGGGATGAACCCAGCGCTCCAACACAGCAGAGATTGGAGTCAGAGCCTTTCTTTCAACAACAGCCGGTGCAATCGCCCACCTGGGTTGTGATGGGGCAGCTACATGGGGATCCATTGGCTTGGCAGGAACAAGGACGAGATGCTTTGGCTTCACCGCCACGGTTGCCTGCTCCTTTTGAGCAAGCCTGTTCAGCCTTTGGTCTGAAGAAGACATTGACCTATGGGCGCCTTCCTTCAGGTTTGGTGATGCTGAACTGGCCATTGCACGGCAATGACTGGCATCACGAGCTTGGCCGGGCCTTTGGCAATGATGTTCAGGCTGAGGCGTTGCTCTTCCGTGAGATGCAGGAGCACAGCCTGAAATTCGCTGAGGTTCTGCGTGAGGCCACCGGTGGTGGACTCACGTTGGGCCATGCCTTCCCGAGCGATTCTGAATGTCCTTTTCCTTGGTTGGCCCCGATGCCCTACTGGAGAGAAGGGCGTCGCATGGTGGGGCAGAGCACGGTGATTGAGCAGCACCTGCTTCCGCAGGACACTGAACGCATGGCGGCGATTCCACCCATCGATGAATCCGGGTTACTGCAGTCGATCGCTGTTGGGAATTACGCCAATGATCATCACTATCCAGGGGATGACTGGCCGTTGGCTTCCAAAAGTTGTCGATGGGGAGGACGCTGGACTGGGACGCCCTTTTCCATCCCCTTCGGCGCTCTGGTGAGTGCAGAGATCGACAACCTTCTGGCTGCAGATAAGGCATTCAGCACCAGCCACATGGCCAACGGTGCGACGCGACTTCAACCGTTAATTCTGAATGTGGGTCAAGCAGCAGGTGTGGCAGCCGCTCTTGCGGTGGAGACCAATGCGCAGCCTTCGGCGTTATCCGTACGCGACGTTCAGATGCGCTTGATCGACGATCCCCAGGCTCCTTCAGCGATTGTTCCTCTCTGGGATACCCCATGGCATCACACGCATTGGCGACAGCGTCAGATCCAAGCCCTTGAGTCCAGGCCCCTCGAGCCTGCAGCACCTCAAACCTGCCCTGTTGGTGCTGCCCAACAGGGGTGGATTCACCGCGATGACCACGGTGGATTCCAGTTTGAACAGGCTGGTCAAGAAGCTATTCCTTTGATCACTCTTGAGCCTGCTGTGCATGAACGACTCCAGAGGATCGATACGTCAACATCAATCACGCTTCATGGGGTCCGAAACCATTGGGGCCCCTGGATCCGTGTCACCACACTGCACTGAACCTGTTCAGGCTTCTGTGGCGAGGAGCCGGAGCTGATCCCGTTGGGAGTCGACCTGGTGCACTTTCATCAGCAGGGCATCGCCGGGGATGCTTCCCGATGGGCATTCCGCTGCTAAGTCCATTGCAAGGTCTTCGATTCGCACCAACCCAAGTCGCTCCTGGGGTCTTAGCCAGCGCAAGAAATCGGCCTTCCAGATTTGATCTTGGTGCTGTTCGAACCAAACCTGTTGCCAGTGGCGTTGATCTTCCCTCGCGATGGAAATGCCTTCGCGCACGGCTCCGTCGAATTGTTCAAGAAGGTCTTGCAACTCTTCAGCGGTGTGTGGCTCGGTCTCATCAAGCACAGCAGCGATCTGCCTTTGCACGACCAGATCGCCATAGCGACGAATCGGGGATGTGGCCTGGGCATAGGCGGCTAACCCAAGGCTGAAATGAGCTGCAGGCTGTGTTCCCATCACTCCCCGACTGAGGCAGCGTTTGATCGCTGCAAATCGAACGGCTCCTTCAGGAAGATCCTCCAGTTGAGCCGGTGAAGGCAGGTCGGCCGGTAACTGACTGCGGTAGGGAAGCGCTAGGTCGTGATCTCGACCGAATTGCGCGGCAACAGCGCCAGCGAGAATCATCGCTTCAGCGACCATGGACCGTGCTGGTCCTGGTTCGGTGATCTGCACACTGAGTGACTGATCACGGCAACGAATCCGACCCTCTGGAAGATCCATCAATAGAGCCCCTTGCGATACACGCCACTCACGGCGCCGCTCCAATAAGGCATGAAGCTCGGCAAGGTCAGCTTCTTCGGGAGGAGCAAAGTCGATCAATTCATCTGCGTCTTCGTAGGTGAGTCGATAACGAGGCTTCACCCAGCTTCTTTGGATTCCGTAGTCGGCAATGTCACCGTTTTCGTCGAGTTCAACCCAGGTGCTCCAGGCAGGATTGCGCTGACCGGCAAGCAAGCTGAAGGGTCCTGTGGAGAGTTCGGAGGGAAACATCGGGAGGATGCCCCTTGACAGATACAAACTGCTGCCTCGTCGGCGTGCCTCCTGATCTAGTGGAGAACCTTCGTCGATTAGACGCCCTGGATCAGCAATGTGAATCCACAGCCGCTTGGAACCGTCATCGCGTCGTTCCAGCGCGACGGCATCATCAATGTCGCGTGTTTCGGCATCATCAATCGTGAAGCAGGCTTGGCCTGTGAGATCTAGGCGCCTGTCATCCCCTTGGTGAGGCCTCTCATGGTCTGCCATGAGTCGGTCAACGTCTTTGAGCAGAGCATCACTGAAGCCATTGCCCCAAGTGGTTCCGCCGATGGCGGTGAGGCGGTGGGGATCCCACTGATCGAGGTCGATAAGAAGCGCACGCAGCTCGTTTCGATCAGGCGCAACACGGGCTGACTTCAGGGCCTGAAGCAGCTGATTATCTAACTCTTGGGGCTCTGTTTCGGCGGCCACCACGCTTTGAAGATCCAAAATCCACCGCTGCTGGTCGGGATCCAACGCATTAAAAATCAAGGGCTGACGAGACTTCAGCTGGTCAATCCATTGCCGGTTTCGGTTGGCTTCAAGCGACTGTCTTCGCCGCTCAGCACGTCGTTGTTTGATCTCAGTGCCGGGTCGGGCCTGAACCACCCCCTGTTTCCAGCGAAACAGATCCTGTTCGGTTTTCAGGGCCAGCCAGCAGGCTGCACGCTGAACCGCTGCGTCAGAACCGCAGGCAAGATCAGCAAATTCAGCAAGATCGACCGTCTCGGATGATTCTGAGAGCAGGACCCAGGTCTGGCCCCATTCGCGACGGCTGGGACAGGCTTGGGTGAGTGCGTCTTGGTCGAATGACCATGGAGAAACCCCCAGTCGAGTGGGTTCGTCAGAACCACTCAGCTGGGGGTGGATGAGCTCAACTTGACGAGCAGGCAACACCTGTTCCTTGGCTTTGAAGCCAACTTTTAAACGTCGTTTACTGCCCTGAAGTGCAACAACAACAGCAAGTTGAGGTGATTTAGCGTCGCTGACTCCGACCAGATCTCCCGGTTTGCAGTCAACGGCAGCCAGGAATCAACCCTCGGGATTCACGAAGGGAAGAAGAGCCACGATGCGAGCTCGCTTCACTGCATTGGTGAGATCTCGCTGCTGCTTAGCAGTGAGGCCGGTGAGACGACGGGGAAGAATCTTGCCGCGCTCGGTGATGAACTTCTTAAGCAGATCCACATCTTTGTAATCGATGGGATCGCCAGGCTTGATGGGCGAAAGACGCTTCTTGAAGAAGGAACTGGACATGGAAGATCAGGAACGGTGGGAAGACGAAAAGACCTGCAAGATCACTTGATCTCCTTGTGGAGAGTCATCTTGTTGCAGTGGGGACAGAACTTTTTGATCTCCAGCCGTTCGGTGGTGTTCCGGCGGTTCTTCTCGGTCGTGTAGCGAGACACGCCGGGTGAACGCTTGGCGGGATTGGACCGGCATTCGGTGCACTCGAGAGTGATCACGATCCGGACGCCCTTGTTCTTGGCCATAAAGGACGTTGCGCCGCAGGTGCGAAGCGAAGTGACAAACATCCACCTTACAGGTCCACCTCACCTCCAAATGCCTGTCACCAGGGTGGATAGGAGTTCGTAGGATCACGCGCCGAGTTCCACCTCCCAATGCGGGTTTCTCTCTCCTGGCTGCAAGATCTTGTACAGGTGAATGAACCCGCCCCAGAGCTGGGTGAAAGGCTCTCGATGGCCGGTTTCGAGGTCGAGGAGCTCGACGATCTCTCCAGCCTGGCTCAGGGTGTTGTGGTCGGCTATGTGATGGAGCGCGAGAAGCATCCCAATGCCGACAAATTGAGTGTCTGCAAAGTGAATGTCGGTGCAGATGAGCCGTTGCAGATTGTCTGTGGCGCCAAGAATGTCCGTGCGGGAATTCACGTTCCCGTCGCCACCGTTGGCGCTGTCCTCCCTGCTGTGAATCTCACCATCAAAGCCGGTGAGCTTCGCGGTGTCAGTAGTGAGGGAATGATCTGTTCCTTGTCAGAGCTGGGGCAATCGAGCGATGTGGACGGCATTGCCATCCTTGAAGATCTTGCCGACGACCTCCCATCGCCAGGCTCTCCAATCGCCCCGGTGCTTGGGCTGGATGACACGGTGCTGGAGCTGGCGATCACGGCTAACCGGCCAGATGGCCTGTCGATGACAGGCATCGCCAGGGAAGTAGCGGCCTTGACGGGTGCGTCCCTCTCCCTGCCGGAAGCGCAAGCTCCTCAGCAGGTCGAAACCCTTCAGCCGGATGCTGCATCGGCTGAAGCCATGATTGCCGGTGGGATCTATGCCCTCACAGACGTTCGAGGCGTCGATGGCTCTGCACGCTCGCCCCAGTGGTTGCAGCAGCGTCTTTTGCGGGGAGGCGTCAAACCCGTGAATGCTGTGGTTGACATCACCAATTTGGTGATGCTGGAGCAAGGTCAGCCGCTGCATGCTTTTGATACTGATGCCTTGGAAGTCCTCTGCGGTCAGACGATCCAGGCGTCTGATTTCGGGTTGCGTCAGGCCCGGGCTGATGAGCTGTTCACCGGTCTCGATGGCCGAGAACTCAAACTCGATCGTCGGGTGCAGGTGGTGACCTGCTGTGATCGTGTTGTTGCTGTGGCCGGTGTGATGGGCAGTGCTGAGAGTGGTGTGACGAACAGCACCAAGCGCATCTGGCTGGAATCAGCGCTGTTCACTCCGACGTCGGTCCGCAACAGCAGCCGTGCCACAGGGCAGCGAACAGATGCGAGCAGCCGTTACGAAAAAGGTCTGCCTCGTGAAGTCACGTTGTTGGCCGCCGGTCGTGCACTGGCCTTGATGGCGCAGATGCAAGGAGCGCAAATTGGTGCTTGCTGGCAGTGCGCTGCCAAGCAAGGACCTGAACCCGTCGTCAATCTTCGGCGGCATGCTTTGCAACGTCTCCTAGGTCCTTTGGCTGCCACGAATGTCAGTAGCCATGCCGTCGACTTAACAGACGATCAGGTCGAAGCATGCCTCTCGGCCCTCGGCTGCGCACTCACTTCCACAGACGATGGATGGGCGGTGGTTGTGCCTCCCTCCAGACGAATGGACCTCTTGCGTGAGGTGGATCTGATTGAAGAGGTGGCCCGTCTTGTGGGCTTCGATCGATTCCAGTCGCATCTCCCGGATCCTCTCAGGCCAGGTCATCTGACCTTGACGCAGCAGGCCGAACGTCGCTTGCGACAGCGCTTTAGTGCGGTCGGATTACAGGAGATCACCACGTTGTCGCTGACCAGTGCCGATGACAGTGACCCCAATCGCATCGGCATCAGCAACCCTTTGCTTGCTGAAACCAGCCACCTGCGCACATCGCTTTGGCAGGAGCATCTCCAGGTCTGCCGACGCAACCTGCAGGCCTCCCAGCCTGGTTGTTGGCTATTCGAAATCGGCCATGTCTTCCGGCCTGATGGGGAGTCCATTACTCAGGAGTCACGTCTCAGTGGTGTCATCTGCGGTGAGCGACGTCTCTCACGCTGGCAGACCAGCGGCAAGTCACAACCTCTGACCTATCACCAGGCCCGTGGGGTGTTGGCGACCGTTTTGACCTCCTTGGGAATTGAGGCGCAAGACAAACGTTTGAGCGACGATCAGCGACTGCACCCTGGTCGTGCCGCCAGTGTGGTGGTGGAGGGGCGTTCGCTGGGCTGCTTTGGGCAACTGCACCCTGCGCTCTGTGAGAGCGAGGAATTGCCTGCCGAAACTTATCTATTTGATCTTGATCTGACTCGCTTGCTGGCAGCAGCAACGCGCAGCAACCGCTGGAGCCCGCAATACAAGGGCTATTCCACCTTGCCTGCTTCTGAACGAGATCTGGCCATGGTGGTTCCTCGAAGTCTCGCTGCCGGTGATCTGCTTCAGGCCATTCGCAAGGCGGGCAAACCCCTGCTCGAGTCCGTGGAACTGATTGACCGTTTTGAGGGTGGTCAACTCAACGACGACCAGTGCAGTCAGGCGTTTCGGCTGCGTTACCGCGGTAAAAACAGCACGCTGACCGACGAGCAAATTCAACCTGTGCACGACAAGGTTCGCCAAGCCCTGGTGAAGCAATTCAAGGTTGAGCTGCGCAGCTGATTGATTTCATCAGCACCAGACATTCCAGATGGGATGTCTGAGGGAAAAAGTCCATCGGTTGGATCGATTCAATCCTGTACGGACCTTGATCGCTGGCCAGGTCCCGAAGATCCCGCGCGAGGGTCGCGGGATCACAACTGAGATAGGCCAACCGTTGTGGCGGTTGTTTGAGAATCATGGCCAATGCCTCGGGGGTGAGGCCCTTGCGAGGAGGATCCACAACCAAAGCATCATGGTTAGGCAATAACCGCTGGAGATGTTTGATCACGTCTCCGTCAATGAATTCTGTGTTGTGCAGGTTGTTTCTTTCAGCATTTCGTTGGGCATGACGGACTGATGCAGCACTGATTTCCAGACCCGTCACGCTGTGACCTTTGGCTGCAATTGGAAGTGCAATCGTTCCGATCCCGCAGTAAGCATCAATGACCCGTAAACACTCTCCTGGGGTTGAGAGCCAATCAAGAATCATTCCCACGACACGTTCGGCACGCGCCGTGTTCACCTGAAAAAACGTGGTGGTTCCCAATTCAAGGTTCAATCCGCAGAAGTGCTCTTCGATCGCATCTTGACCTTTTAAGCAGATGGTTTGCTTGCCAAGAACGGTGTTGGAGCGACGTGGTTGCAGGTTGAGGGTGACACCTTTCACCTGGGGCCAACGCTTGAACCATCGTTCACTTAAGGCATCGATTCCAGGCAGGTTTTCCGTCGCAGAGATCAGAGAGATCAAGACATCACCGGTCCGAACCCCGATTCGAAGCCCGAGATGACGAAGTCCAGCTTCTCCTCGAAAATCCGAATCGATCACCCAACCGGTGGCTTGTAGATCAGATTTGAGCTCTGGGATTAAGGCATCCAGTCTTGGATCAAGAACCGGGCAGTGGTTGAGATTGACGATGCGATGGCTGCCTCGGCGGTAATAACCGAGACGAAGCTTGTTGCCCTCCATCAGTAGCGGAATCAGTGCACGGTTGCGGTATCCCAGCGATTCCGATTCAGGGCTGATCAGGGTTTTGAGGTCTGGCTTGAGCTGGCCGATCCTGGTCAGTGTGTTGTGCAATCGATCCTGTTTCCAGGCGTTCTGTCCTTCAACAGAGAGATGCTGCAGAGAACAGCCACCACATTTGTGGGCCAGGATGCAGGGAGGTCGACGTGCATCGGGCGATGGTTTCAGCGTTTCAAGTCGACGGCCTAGCCACATGCGGCGTTGTCGTTGCTGGAGTTGAACGTTGGCCTCTTCACCTGGAAGCAGCTCAGGAACTGTGATTACCCATCCGTTCCACCGTGCGAGGCCCCGTCCTTGCTGGTCTAGGTCTTCTCCCAGCACTGTGATGGTGAGGCCTGGATGTGGGGTGTCCTTGATCGCTGTCATTGCAATGGCGTAACACCCCACGGCACCAAGCCATGACAGGGGTTCAAGCGCTTTAAACTCTTCACAGCATGCCAGCCGTCATGAGCGTTGTAAGGGATCTGATCCTCCAGGCCGATGACGACCTGCGTTATCCCAGCAGTGGTGAGCTTCGCTCCATGGTGGAGTACCTCAGCCAAGGAGCTGTGAGACTGTCGGTGGTGAAAATTCTGACCGACAGCGAAAAGAAGATCATCGATGAATCCGCCAAACAGCTTTTCAGTCTTCGGCCTGAATATGTCGCCCCCGGCGGCAATGCCTATGGCCAAAAGCAACGAGCCCAGTGCCTGAGGGATTACAGCTGGTATCTGAGGCTGGTTACTTACGGGGTGTTGGCTGGCAGCACCGAAATGATCGAACAGATTGGACTGATCGGCGCCCGTGAGATGTACAACAGCCTTGGGGTTCCGATGCCAGGCATGGTTGATGCCATGCGCTGCATGCGTGAAGCAGCTCTTGTGTTGCTCTCAGAAGAGCAGAAGTCCATTGCTGGTCCTTACTTTGATTATCTGATCCAGGGCATGCAGACCAGTACCTGATTTGGGTCTTCGGGATCAGTTGTTCAGCCCTGGCCACAGGGCTTTTTAATGACTCTTGTATCTCAGATGAGACTGATATTGAGTCCTATGCATTGTCTGGCCTGAGACCACTGAGTGCGTTAACCGAGTTTCGTTTTTTCTGTTCTTGTGAACTCGATGCGTCAGTTAATGGATGGCGAGCCCATGGTTGACATTGATTTGTTTGTCTAGGATGAGTCTTATTAATAGTCTTATTTAGTGTCTTAGGCAAGATTAATGCATAGGGTAAGTGTGATGCCTGGCGTGTTCATTGCATCGAAGCTGCCACTCAGTGCCTGCGCGTCGCCATTTATTTGATTGTTGCTGGAATGCCGTCAGGAATCGTCCAGAACTTGCGTCACTGTGTCAACAGCAGAGACGCAAGCAAAAAAATCTTCTTAAATACTGGGATTTGGGCTGGTCAATCACGGCCTGGACATGGATTGATGTGGCTTGGACACATGCTTGCGTTGATCATGGCGCTAGATCTCGCAAGTTCTTCGACGCAGAAGCACTCGATGGTTGCAAATAAAACGATTGAAAAAAGCGATGTTGATGCAAATGGTTTGGCCTCGTCGTGAGTCATCCGCGCATGCGCGCTTTGAAGCAGCCTCAAGGAGTGTCGACGGGATGAGTGTCTTTATTGTCTCAAATCAGCCTTTGGCTGGGACTCATTGAGTGTCTTGGCTAAGACGGCGTAGATGCTTCTTTTTGTCTGTAGAGCTCCTTCAGCATTTGGTAAGCCTCGTTCAATCGACGCATGGCTTCAGTTGATCCGCCTGAATCAGGATGCAACTCAATTGCTTTGCGTTTGTATGCATCGCGAATGGAGCGAAGTGTGAGTGACTGCCCGGCCTGTGTCGGTAAATCCAACTGCTTCAAGGCCCCGTGAAGGGTCATCGTTGATTCAAGTGTCTCGAATGAGGTCACCTTGCGACTTCGCTTGAAGCGACTCACAAAACGACGGATCAGGGTGGGAATGCGATCGGGAACTGATCCGCTTGCAAAAGGATCTTCAAGGACTGCAGCAGCCACGATCACTTGTTCAAATCGCGGTGAAGGAACCATCCATTCGTTGCAATATTGCTGCATGGATTGATTGACCTGGCTCCATGTGAAGGTACGCCCTTCGCTGCCATCGATATGTGGCCAGATGTCGCGAGCCATCCACAGCATCACCGCTTCCATCACCGTGGCCCCAGGTTGCGATCCATAGAGATTGATCCAGTGATTCAGAGCCACGTCAAACCATTGCTGCAGTTCTCGGTCCCGAATTACCGGAACAACGGGAATTTCCGTGCTGGCCTGAGGCTGGCTTGTCAGGCTATTTCGAATGGCGCTGCTGCGTTTTCGCACAAAGCCAGGAAGATCAATTCCACCTCCGGCGGATCCTGCGCGTTTTGGAATGTTGTGGGTTTGTTCTTGCTGGCTGGCGGGTGTCTGCGTGATGGAGTCGAGTGCATTATTCGAGCCCACCAGGACGATTGCTCTGTCCTCGTCGTATTGAGGTTGAGTCGGCGCTTCCGTCAGAGAAACTGATGAAGGCTTTGTTGTCTCACTTTCGCTAGCACTCGAACTGTTCTCTTCGGTGCTGGAAGGTACCGACGCCTCGGATTGGAAGGTCGGTGATTCGCTGGCCTCTTCTTCTGGTTGAAAAATCTCCTCAAGCAGACGGCGTAAGCACTCCCCTCTGGAACGAATCTTCCAATCTTTGCGAAGACAGTCGATCTGTTCGACAAGCTCTTCAGGCAACTCCAGGCTGATGCGCTTGTTGCTCATAAACCCTTTCTGATCAGATCCACAAACAATCCGATCACTGACCCTGCAAACGACGCAGCCAATCCTGCTGGGCCCGGATGGCGTCACGGTAACGCTGTTCAAGCGTGTTGTTCACTTTTTGCGGCATGATCATTGCCGGTGGCATGAGAGACGTACCACCCCGTGCGGGCGTCGCGATCATCGGAGGTGGTGATGTGGGCTGAGCGGGTTGTGTCACGGGTTTCACCTGCGGTGTAACGGTGATGGCTGGTTCCACTTCTTCACGCTGATTGACCACTGGTGGGGCTTGTTGCGGCGTCACGGTTCGCGTTATGGCTTCGCTCTGAGCCTGACGCGCCGCTTTCAGCATTTGTTCTCGCTGCCGAAGCATGGCGAGTTGTGTCACAGGGACAACGCTCAATAAGTGTCCTGGCGTGGCATCAGCCGGATAAACAAGACTGACTTTCACAGAATTATTTGCTCCTTTCTTCAGATTCAGATCAGAGATCGGAAGGCTTTGGCCTGAACGCATGCCCACGTGAATTTCTTTGTAACCCTCGTCGGTTTGGATGCCAATGGAGCCCCGGAATGCAGTGAATTGAGAACGTCCTGTGGCTACAGGGTGGCTCAGAACGAGTTGATGAGGGCCTTCGCCAGAGAGATTCATTTCAACATCGAATCTCACCCCATAGGTTCCAACGTTGTTCACGGCTGAATCAACCATCCGTGTGCTCAGTTGATTGACTTGAATATCGCGGGTTCCGAAGTGATGTTTGCGTGTGCTGGTTAAGGGCACATGCAATGGTCCCTGGGCGAGATCGTGCTGGATCGCCGCTTCATATTGATCTCCAAGAGCGACTCCAGCGACTCGGGAAAACACCTTACCTGTTTGGATTTCATGAATGCGATTTAAATAGATTCGACCAGGGGCTAATTGTCCACGATCAAGAACGGCGATCAGATCTTGATCGTTTTGAGTTTCTTCAGCTGCAATAACAGCCATATGAAACGGACCGTTGCTCTGACCTCGAAGCAATCCATTCATGATTCCTCTGGCTGGGAGAACAGAGCTCACAACCACTCTGCGACTGTTGGGGGGGATGATGATCTCCCGAGCAAGCTTCCGATCCAGTTCGCCCCGAAGGATTTGAACAGCTGTTGCGTCTCCGGGACCTGTGTTCCAAGGGCGTGGGCCTAAGGGCTTCACCCCCATCAATTTGTTGGGGTGATAAGGAGCCTCAAAACTGTTTTTGACAGAGCCCTGGCTGAATCTCAAGGTGACTGGTTTTGAGCTTGGATTGATGGCAATCGCAGCTACTGTCAAGAGTCCGCGATCACGTCTTCCCCCCAATTTGCTGGTGTCTTGCGGGTAATACTTATGGTGCATGTGCACACCAAATGCACCGTTAAAAGTGAACGTTGCATTCTTTAGAGGTTGATTATTCTCAGCCGCGATTGCACTGCCTGGTGCTGTATTCACCAAGATTCCCGGACCTTTGACGATTTCCGGTTGATTGGAATGCAGAACGGGAATGTTGTTGAAATTGCCGTTTAGGGCTCGTGCCTGTTGGCCTGCCATGAGAGGCACGTAGGCCATGGCAGGACGAATCAATTCGGCCCCGGTTGTCGCAAGCGAGACGCTGAGCAGGACTAGTGCTGGGAGTTTTTGAGACACTTGCGACCAGCCAGGGCGCCCCGTGGGGCTCAAGTTCCAAACTTAATCGTCAGATGAAAAACCGCCAAGTCGGAAACGAAGGCGCATCTGATGGTCTCTTCTCGCCAACATGTATGTCTTGTTGGCTTCGTTTCCATGTTCCCCCCATTTGCCTGTGTTCCCTGTGCTGACGGTGACTGGGAACGACAACACAAGTACAGGAAGCTGCGCATGCTTCGTTTCTGGCGCGATGGCCTGGAGCGTCAGATCGCTGCTGTGACTGCAGCGATTTCCACTCTCGAACAACAGATCGAACGGGATCAAGCAGACCACGGCTGATCTCTCAGCGCATGATGAAGGCTGTTCAGTCCACGCTTTAAGCGGCGTTGAACAGTCATGGCGCTGACACCGATACACCGCCCGGCTTGTCTGAGACTTTGCCCTTTCAGAACCACTTCGGTGACAGCTTCTCGTTCGGGCTTGTTCAGTTGGGCCAGCGCCTGCATCGCTTGCATGCGGTTGCTTGCTTGATCAACGTCAGTGTTGATCGACTCGAGCGCTTGAGCGAAATCAGGATCGATCGGAATCAGCGAGCGACCCTGTTTGGCTGCATTCATCGGCAAGTCCCCTTGGCCTGAACGCTCTTGATCGCGCCGAGGAATGCGTACAAGAGCCGCACCATCTCTCAGGTAATGCAGGATCGCTCCGCGGATGTGCGGCTTTGCAAAGGCAATAAAGGGCACTGCTCTGGTGTCTTCAAAGCGTTCTGCAGCCCGCAGTAGCCCAAGCAGTCCAACTTGCCGGAGATCGTCCTGGTCAAGCCCGCTGCTGGCAGCGTAATGCCTCGCAAGGGGGTCAACGATCTTGAGGTGTTGCTCAACTCTGGCATTGCGGACGCTGTTCAACCTGTTCATTGATTTGTCGATTTGGAGCACCCGTTATGGGCTCCTTTCAGACAGTCACCGTTGATTGATCGCCGTCATCCGTGAGACCACCAGGAGCCGGCACCACTTGACGAAGCAGAGCTTCGGCTCCATGGCGTTGCAGCCACATTTGATTGGACTGTTCCGTTGCCAAGAGGTATCCGGCAAATCCGAGAGCATTCACACTGAATCCCTGAGCCTGCTCGCATTCCCGACGGATCAAAGCCATCCATGATCGCGTTAGCAACAGGTTGTAGGGCGCTAGAGGGGGTTCGGAGGCATCAGGATCTCCAAGCTTCAAGGCGTCTGCCATGCGGCGGTATTGCGTGTGCAGGTCTTGGGCTTCCTGGATGGGATCGGGTCGCAATGCTCGTTGACCAATCACGCAGCTCTGCGTCAGTGGATCTTCGATCTGGTCGTCATTGTTTGGCTGATCGTCAATCAGGTGGTTGAACCAGGCAACACGGGGGCAACTGCATTCGTTGACTTCTCGAGGAAGGAGCTGAAGATGCCGATGCGGTTGACTCGCTCCAGCCAGCGGTCCGCTGTTGAGAAACCAAAGGCCGGTGGTGTCACGATCCACGCTCACGAGAGCCTGCCAGTCTTTGATTGTGAGCCAGTCAACCTGAGGTGCCCAGTCGCGCGTGATCAGCAGCATGTGCCCCTTTTGAACGGGGTACTTGTTGAGAATCAGAACGTGGTGATCTCCGACGCAATCGATCGCCAGGTCGGTGTCCCAGGGGCGAAATGGATTGGCCTTGGGGCCTTCGCTGCGGTGATGTTTTGGGAGTCGGTCGTTCAGCACTCTCAGTTCAAATTGGTCAGCCTGTGGGCCATGCAGAGTGATTCTTGAGGTGCTCAGCGGCACCAGGGCCCCCTTCGCCAACGCGCGTTCCGATTGCTCTAAGGCCCGCTTCCAGTACGTCTGATTAGCCATCCACCCGAATCCTCGCCAGCGACGCCCCGGCGTAGTAGCTGCCAAGAATCTCGTTGTAGGTGAGTCCTTGTTGTGCCAGCTTCTGCGCGCCATGCTGACTCATGCTCGCTCCGAGATGGCTGTGGGCCTCGTCCACGATCGCTTGGGTTGCTGCATACAGCGTTTCCACCAATCCGCCCCGATGACTGAGAACAAGGCCGCGAGTTGCTTCCGTTGCCTTGCGTGTGCTCATCGTTGAGCTTGCTTGTCCTGCATAGGCCTGCCAACGGGTTGTATCGCCAAGGTTCCAATCGGAGTTGGCTGGTCGGATCAGATGCACTAGTGCGTAGGAGCGAGCTGCAACGGCCTGTGCTTTCAGGGCTTCCACATTCCATGCACTCGGCATCTCCGCTCCAACCACGGAAGCGACGTAACGCTCGAGGTGGATTTCGTTCACAGCCATCCAACCTTGCCCGCGATTGAGCAGATGGATGACGCCTTGGTAGGTGCGGCCATTGACTTCAACGGATCCATCGGCTGACCCGCAGCGCAGCTGACCTTCGGGTTTTTCTGTGAGAACTCTGTTGACGTCAGCAGCCGACACCGATCGCCCAGACCTTGTGCTGCAGGTTGACTTGCCCTGTGGTTCCACCTGACGAATCGGTCGCTGGCTCAGTAGGGCGACGCGTAGCAGTGGGTCGATGGAATCGGCTCCAGGATCCTGTGCCAGCGCTTGTGCTTGCTCGCGCCCTTTGGCTTGTGTGCGACCTTCTGAAATCGATCGTGCTGGCCTTGGCTCGCTATCGAGAAGAGCGGTGAGTAGCGCATCGGTGTCTGCTTCAGACGACCAGTGACCCGGTGCAGCCGTTAGCCAGACCACAGCAGCCGCGGTGCCCGCACTCGCGGTGAGCGTTAGCAACAGTGGTTGGACAAGACGCATATCCGCTGAAGCGGCGATGGAATCATGCCTCAACTGAGCTCAGATGGGTGGCAGGGACGTGCGTTGGTTGTCGGAGGCGGTGGAATTGGCCGATCGGTCCAACAGGAACTTGCCAAGCGATGTCCCGAACTTCAGGTGACGCTTGCCACGCGCAGCCCACGCTCGACCAATGAGTGGCTTCTTGATTTGGAGTCGGAAGACAGCCTGGCGTCACTTTCGATTCGCCTCAGTGACGACCCCCAGCCTCTGCGTTTGGTCTTCAATGCCACGGGTCGACTGCATGGTCCCTCCATTCAGCCTGAGAAACGACTTCAGCACGTCCAGTGGCATGCGCTGAGCGAGTCGTTTCAGATCAACGCAGCAGGTCCTCTTTTGCTGGCAAAGGCTGTGGAGCCATTCCTCGTTAGGAACCACCCCTTCCATTTTGCAAGCCTGAGTGCTCGCGTTGGCAGCATCGGCGATAACCGCAGCGGCGGATGGTATGCCTATCGCAGTGCCAAGGCAGCCCAGAACATGATGCTGCGCTGTCTGAGCCTGGAATGGTCGCGACGGTTGCCGATGGCAACGGTGACGCTTCTGCATCCAGGAACCACCGACACGGAGCTCTCCAAGCCCTTTCACAGCTTTGTTCCGAAGGGGCAGTTGTTCACGCCGAACCGTGCGGCCGGTCACCTCTTGGATGTTTTGCTTGCCCAAACGCCAGCCGACAGCGGCCAATTTTTGGCTTGGGATGGTCAGGTCATTCCTTGGTAAGCGGAGGCTTTCAACACGTCGAGAGGAATCACTTCAGTGGCGCTGAGCGCTGTGGCTTCAAGCCTGACGGGTGGAGCCATTCCATCGTCATGGGCCTGTTTCCAGCGAGGAGCACAGACACACCAGTGATCACCTGGTTGCAGCCCTGGAAACGAAAAAGCTGGAACCGGGGTGCTCAAGTCGTTGCCCTGGGCTTTGCTGTAACTGAGAAAGCTCTCCGTCATCACGCAGCAGACGCTGTGTTGTCCAAGATCTGCAACATCGGTACGACAGAAGCCATCACGAAACCATCCGGTCATTGGTTGGCAGCTGCACAGCTCTAAAGAGGAGCCAAGAACGTTCAGATCGCCCTTCTGATCTGCGTTTTGGGCGAATGAATCGGCGCTCATGGTGACGTGGAAACCACGAGGAGTCTGCCGAAGGAGTGGCACATTGCGCGACAAGGTGGTTGACGGATCCCGGGGGCTAGGCGTTAAAGGTCAATCAGTCATGCCTCCTCGATGAATTGGGAGTTCACTGAAGACGCGGCGTTCCTCGCCCTCTGCGATGCCTTCCGCGAAAGCGGCGAGTCCTCGGCGATCGAGTTTTTGGCCAATGGAGAAGGAGCATTCCATTTCCAAGATCTCGCGCAAAATGCCGCAGGCGAAGGAATTGACTTGAGCGAGTCAAGTGCCCTTGAAGAGTTTCAGCAAGAAGTGATCGACACGATGGAGAAGCTCTGCCAGGACTGATCGGCAGAGCACCATCCACGGCCTGGGTCAGCCGTAAAAGAAGCTGATTTCCTTGTCCTTCAGACCCTCCCAGCCTGCGGCGATTAGGCGCCCGTTCAGCGTTTCTTGCGTGAAATGCTTGGCGCCAGTCCGAACCACACGGTTGCGCATCGATTTGCGCACACCACTGCGTTTGCGCTGACCCTCGAGATCCATGACTTCCCTGTAGAGGGTCAGCATCTCGTTTGGCAGTGGTGAACCGTCGAGATCGATGCCTGCATCAATGGCTTTGTCGATGGCATCAGGTCCACTCAGATCCATGGTGGTTGAAAAGTGCGGTGGCCGAAGCAGTCTGCAGCAGCCACCTTCATGGGTTCTGATAGAACGCCTCAGGCACTGAAATAACGCGCTGTGCTGTGCAAGGCCACCAGCGCTGTGGTGCTCTGTTCTGGATGCAGTTGGTCGCTCTCATCCATGCTGAGGCCGATTCGTCCTGCACCTAGCCACACCAGTTGCTGCCGGGAATCGGCCACGTTGGGGCATGCCGGGTATCCGAAGGAATAGCGACTGCCTCGATAACGCTGAGCCAGAACATCACGCAAGGGCATCTCCTGGGCATCGCTGAAGCCGCATTCACGACGTATGCGGGCATGGGTCCATTCGGCCAGTGCTTCGGCCATCTGAACCGCCAATCCGTGGAAGTAGAGGTAGTCGCTGTAGGAATCGGCTTCGAACAGGCGTTGTGCAAACAGAGAGGCCTGCTCACCCATGGTGACTGCCTGCATGGGCAGTACGTCCGTCGGTCTACCGTAGTCAAGGTCCCGATAGAAGTCTGCGATGCAGTAGCGGTTTCCACCGCGCTGCCGGGGAAGGGTGAAGCGTCCGAGCTGCCGTGAATGATCAGGGTCAAAGACCACCAGGTCGTTTCCATCACGACCACAAGGGAAATAGCCGTAGGCAACCGCTGGTCGCAAGATCTGTTCCTCAATGGATCGCTTTAGCCAGCTTTGAAGCACAGGCTCAGCTTTGGTTTTGAGATCAGCCTCATAGGCTTCCCGTGATTGGCCAGTGGCCTTGCGCATTTGCCACTGGCCAGCAAACAGCGCCTGACGATCGAGGTAAGCGATCACCTCTTCGAGAGGTATCTCCGACTCCCCCTGCAAAACCTTTGAGCCGAGGAAAACAGGCTGAACAGCCATTTCCTCAGGAACGCTCTCGGAACGCTCAGTGCTGAGCGGTTGCTGGGATCCAGCACTTGCTTGAGCATCATCCCGCTCGTTGGCGGATGCCGATGCTGCGCTGTCGTCTTGGACATGGCCTTCACCGCCGAGGGAGATTCCTTCTGGCGTGCCATTGAGGAAGCCCTGAATGTTGTCCCAACTCTCGGATTCACGTGCTGCCACGTAGGCATCCATGAAACGGAGGTCAGTGAAGGCATCACGGCCATAGATGACCTTTCCGTTGTAAACCTCGCTGCAGTCTTTGTTAACGAATCTTGGTGTTAAGGCTGCTCCCCCAAGAACAACAGGAACATTGATTCCTGCTTCGTTGAAAGCAGAAAGGTTGTCTTTCATGAAGGCTGTTGATTTCACCAACAAGCCGCTCATCGCGATGCAGTCGGCCTGATGCTCCTGTTGTGCTGCGATGATCGCACCCACATCTTGTTTAATCCCTAGGTTGATGACTTCATAGCCATTATTAGTGAGAATAATGTCAACTAGGTTCTTGCCTATATCATGAACATCGCCTTTAACGGTTGCAATCAAGAATTTCGCTTTAGCTGATCGTTCCCCCTCAGATTTTTCCATATGAGGTTCGAGAAAAGCCACAGCAGCTTTCATTGTTTCAGCGGATTGCAATACAAAAGGAAGCTGCATCTGGCCTGAGCCGAATAGCTCGCCAACAACTTTCATGCCGTCTAGGAGATATGTGTTGACAATTTCAAGAGGCTTGTACTGACTCAGTCCTTCATTGAGTGCATCTTCTAGACCAATCCGCTCGCCATCAATAATGTGTTGCTTGAGGCGTTCTTCTACTGGCAGATCTGCCAGTGATGGGCCGGAAGACCTCGCATCCTTGGTGGATACACCTTCAAAGAGCGTGGTGAGCTCTGTAAGTGGATCGTAGGAACAGGCATCACCATCAAAGCGGCGGGAATCGTTGATGAGATCCCGGCACACCTGCTGATGTGCCTCTTCGATCTTGATCAGTGGCAGGATCTTGGCCGGGGACACAATGGCCGCATCCATTCCTGCTTCACAGCAGTCATGAAGGAAAACCGAATTAAGAGTGATTCGTGCTGCCGGAGAGAGTCCAAAACTCACATTGGATACACCGAGTACAACATGGACACCAGGCAGTTCGTTTCGGATCCTTCGGATGGCTTCGATGGTTTCGATGCCATTGCGGCGGTCTTCCTCAATGCCAGTTGAGATGGGCAGTGCCAGAGGGTCATAGAAGATTTCCCTAGCAGGAATGCCGTATTCCACGGCATCTCGATAGGCGCGTTTAGCGATAGCGACCTTTTTGTCTGCCGTTCTCGCCATGCCATCTTCATCAATGGTGCCGATGACAACTCCAGCTCCGTAACGTCGAGCAAGTTCTAAAACTTTGAAAAATCGCTCATCGCCGTCTTCGTAGTTGGTGGAGTTGAGAATGCACTTTCCTCCAGCTACCTTCAGGCCGGCTTCCATCTTCTGCCACTCAGTGGAGTCAAGCATGAGTGGAAGATTCACGTTGGTGACCACACGGGTCACCAACGCATGCATGTCTTGTTCTCCATCACGGCCGACATAGTCAACATTGATATCGAGCACATGGGCATTTTCTTTGACTTGCCCGCGTGCGACGGCGACAAGCCCATCCCAGTCCTCTTCATTCAGCAGCTCTCGGACTTTTTTTGACCCGCTGGCGTTCAGCCTTTCACCGATAATCAGGAATGAATTATCTTGAAAATAGGGAGTTGCACCATAGATCGATGAAGCTGACGGTTCATAGCTGAATTGTTGACGTTCAAGATGATGCTTCCTCACATCTCGATAGGCCGGTTGTAGCTCGCTAGAAAGTTCTGAAAGCGACTGGATATGAGCTGGTGTTGTGCCACAGCATCCGCCGATTACCTGTACACCTAGATCCTGCACGAAATGCATCAACTGCATCTTCAGTTCAACCGGAGTGAGCCTGTAGTGCGCAACACCACCAATATTCTCCGGTAGTCCTGCATTGGGAATGCAACTCACCACGAAGGGTGAGTGTTCAGAAAGGTATTTGATGTGCTCCTTCATCTGTTCAGGGCCCGTCGCACAGTTCAGACCGAGAACATCAATGGGGAATGGCTCAAGAATGGATACGACCGCTGCGATGTCGGAACCCACCAGCATCGTTCCGGTGGTCTCCATAGTCACGGACACCATCAGAGGTCGGCGTTGACCACTGGCTTTGAAGGCATCCTCAACACCCTGCAGTGCTGCCTTGATCTGTAAAACGTCCTGACAGGTCTCAATAATGAACAGATCCACATCACCAGCGATTAGCCCAGCGGCTTGATCACGGAAAGACGTGCGCAGGGTGTCGAAATCAATGTGACCAAGCGTTGGCAGCTTGGTCGTCGGTCCCATAGAGCCGGCAACGAATCTCGGCTTCTCGGGGGTGCTGTATTCATCGGCCATCTGTCGTGCCAGTTCAGCGGCACGCTTGTTCAACTCGAAGGCATGGGCTTCGAGTCCGTATTCAGCCAGCACCACCGAAGCAGCACCAAAGGTGTCTGTTTCGATGACATCGCAACCGGCATCAAGAAACTGTCGATGCACAGCTTGCACGGCGTCAGGCCGCGTGATCACGAGGTTTTCATTGCAACCCTCAAGGGCTTCACCGCCGAAATCATCGGCATTGAGATCGAGCTGTTGCAGCGAGGTGCCTGTAGCTCCGTCGAACACCAACACCGGACGACTCGGGTCGTGTAGACGCTTCAGGAAGCGAGAGGTATCGGTGATGGTGTTGTTCTGAACTGCCTGCATCACCATGGTTTCGATCCAGCCATCCTAAGAAGCGCTGGTACTGGCGTTGGTGAGGTGCTGGGCTGGTGAAGGGGCGGAGAAGGCCCTTAACCGTCGAGTTCAATCCGGGTGACCCAGTGCGCAAATTCTTCGTCGCGTCCCTCGGTGATCGCCACGAGTTTGGTCCTTAGCGCTTCCATTAGGGGGCGGCGATCGGACAGAACCGTGGATTCGAGTTGGCGGATCGGACTGATCTTGGCCGCAGTTCCGGTGAGAAACACCTCATCAGCGATGAACAGTTCGGTCTTGTCGACGGGCCGTTCAATCACCTCGATACCCATGGACTTGGCCAATTCGATCACGCTGGCACGGGTGATGCCCTCAAGAATGTCTTGATCGACTCCGGGTGTGATCAGCTTGCCATCACGGACGATGAAGAGGTTCATTCCACTGGCCTCACTCACCTTTCCACGGGTGTTCATCAGCAAGGCTTCATCAAAACCACTGGCAACGGCCTCTGTTTTGGCGAGTGAACTGGTGATGTAGGCACCGCTGATCTTCCCGCGCAATGGCAATGAGCGGTCTTCCTGTCGAGTCCAACTGCTGATGCGGCAGCTCACACCTTCTGGAGAGAGATAGTCCCCGAGCTCTAGTCCGTAAATCAGGAAATCGGTCTCGATGTTGTGCAGTCTCGGGGCGATGCCGAGATCACTGGTGTAAACGAAGGGGCGGAGGTAAATCGGTGTTGTGGGCTTGTTGGCGCGCAGCATGGCTGTGAGCGCATCCATCACGGTGTCTTCTGAGAGATCAGCCAGCAGAAGACGGGCACTCTGAGACAGACGTCGGGCATGCCGGTCGGGCCGGAATAGCAACATGCCCCCAGCTTGTCTGGGATCGGGGATGGCTCGCATTCCACCGAAGGCCCCAGTTCCGTAGTGCAGGGCGTGGGTCGCCACCGACACCTTGGCGTCCTCGAAAGGAACGCAGCGTCCCTGGAACCAGGCGTATGGGAGGAACTGATGCATCGCAGTGGATCCGTTGACCAGATCTTCTCACCTGTCAGTTCCCGATCGAGGTCTCCTCTGGAGAATGGAGTCATGCATCGCCTCAGCAGCCTCCCTGGAGCCGACACCGACGGGCCCATTGCCTTTGTGGAACAACCAAGCGCTGCGGTGATGTTTCTCACCAGCGCCAGTTCCGACATCTCTGCGTTGGCACGTGTTTTGGATGATCTCAACGACGAGCGCTGGGTAGGTGGCATCCGGGCTCTGCCCTTAGAGGCTCTCACCCATCCGGCCCAAATTGATCACTATCTTTCGGAGTGCACGCACGCCACCCGCTTGATCGTGGTGCGATTGCTCGGTGGCCGTGGTCACTGGTCCTATGGGCTGGAACAGTGCCGTCTTTGGCAAGCGGCTTCTCCAGATCGCCATCTCATTGTGTTGGCCGGCACTAACGACCAGCAAGGCGAACTGCATTCGCTGAGCAGTGTTCCAGTCAGCGTTTGCGATTCGATGGCAGCCCTGCTGCGCGAAGGCGGTGCTCCGAACCTTGTCAGTTGGTTGCAAGGCCTCCACTGGGTCATCACGGGGATGTCATCGGAATCGACAGATGTCGATGTGCCGGATCTCCAGGTGAGTGCATCACCGGATCCAGATCCTTTCGACTGGCGTGAAGAGCCTGGTGTCCGTGTGGGAGTTGTTCTCTACAGGGCGCATCGTCAGTCAGGCGATGTGCAGTGGTGCGAAGCCCTGCTCGCAGCGCTTCGCCAGCGCAGTTTGGTGCCAAGAGCGCTCTGGGTCAGCAGCCTCCGAGATCCTGCTGTTCAGCAGGCTGTTCAACGGCTGTATCGCCAACAGTCGGTCGAGGCAGTCATCACGTCCACATCGTTTGCATCGGTTCAGTTTTCTGAGGCCGGGCTTGGTGCTCCGCTTTGGGATCAACTCGATCGACCTGTCTTGCAAATGCTCAGTTCAGCGCGGCCACGAGATCGCTGGCAGTGCTCCTTTCAGGGACTGGATCCAGTTGATCTTTCCTTACAGGTGGCTCTTCCGGAATTGGATGGTCGGATCACCACCCGCATCGGCGCCTTTCGAGAAGTCGACCATGCCGATCCGCGTCTTTGTACAGCGGTGAAACGGCTGGAGCCTGATCCAGACGGCCTGGCCTGGATTGCCGATCATGTGGAGGCATGGTGCGATCTCCGCTCGACTCCAGTCCAGCAACGCCGGTTGGGGCTTGTGCTGGCTAACTACCCCCTTCGCAACGGACGCTTGGCGAATGGGGTTGGCTTGGACACACCGGCGAGTTGTTTGAACATTCTTCGCTGGTTGCAGAGCGCAGGTTTTGATCTCGGCACGTCATCTCTGCCTGACAACGCTGACGCTCTGATGGCACGCGTTCTCGCCGGCCGCACCAATGATCCTGAAAGTCATCTCAGACCGCCACTCACTCACCTTCCGCTTGCGGACTATCTGGGCTGGTGGAAGGCGCTTCCCGACGCTGCGAAAGAACCGATTCAAGCCCGTTGGGGTGAGCCTGATTCTGCTGAGGACTTAGAGCCTGAGGGGTTTGCCATTCATGGCGTGGCCTTCGGCCGCGTGATTGTTCTTGTGCAGCCCAGCCGGGGTTATGACCCCGATCAACTCAGTGATCTCCATTCACCTGATCTGCCACCACCCCATCGCTACCTTGCGCAATATTTATGGCTTCGCCAGCAGCATCGTTGCCAGCTGATGGTGCATGTGGGCAAACACGGCAGTGCCGAATGGCTGCCAGGCAAATCAATCGGATTGAGTTCAGCCTGCGCACCGGCATTGGCACTGGGATCGATTCCCAACATCTACCCCTTCATCGTGAATGACCCAGGCGAAGGAGCACAGGCCAAGCGCCGTGGTCAGGCAGTGATCATTGATCACCTCACGCCGCCGTTGGGTCGCGCTGGACTGCATGGCGAATTGCTCTCGCTAGAAACACTGCTTGATGAGTACATCGAAGCCCGACAGTTGGGCGCATCACGCTGTGAGCAGCTGGAGCGTCAGCTGGTTGAGCTGTTGGAGCAACTTCAGTGGCCATCGCTTGCCAAGCAGTCGTCGAACTCCGAACTCAAGCCTGATTTCGGCTCACTTCTCGAGCAAGTGGAGACCTATCTCTGCGAACTCAAGGAGGCACAGATCCGAACGGGTCTGCATCGCCTCGGCGAACAACCCGAGACCTCAAAACTCGCCGAACTGCTCTTAGCCATCTCCCGATCACCCGCATCGGACCGTCCTGGTCTCACCCAGTGGATGGTGCAGCTTCTTGGTCTTCGTTGTGATCCTTGGTGTGATGAAGATGGAGCGCTGCTGGAAGCCGACGATTGCCGCATCCTTGAGCGCTTTGGATGTGACTCACCACGCCGGGTGGGCGATGCCGTCGAGTGGATCGAGGAGCAGGCCACAGAGCTTTTACTGCTGTTGACGCAAGACACGGACGACGTTGCCGGTATGGATTCGACTTCACTCCTGCCGCGTTTCCGCGAACAACTCCGTTCCATTCCTCTGCCAGAGCCACTGCAGTTCATCAAGGCCGATCTCTGGCCTCGTTTGATGGCCTGCGCGCTACACGAGCGGCAAGCACTCCTGGCAGCCGCAAATGGTCAGCGGGTGCCTGCAGGCCCCTCCGGGGCACCAACGCGTGGGCGGGACGACGTGCTTCCCACCGGGCGTAATTTCTACTCCTTGGACCTGCGGGGACTCCCCAGCGAAGCTGCTTGGGATCTTGGTCGGCGCAGCGCGGAACAACTCATTGAGCTTTACGAGTTGGAGGAAGGTGAACCGCTTCGACACCTCGCTCTTTCCGTCTGGGGGACGGCGACGATGCGCAATGGGGGGGAAGACATCGCTCAGATGTTTGCTCTACTTGGCGTGCGACCGATCTGGGACGGGCCAACTCGACGCATGGTGGACCTAGAGGTCATTCCTCTTTCGCTGCTTGGTCGTCCCCGCGTGGATGTAACGCTGCGCATGTCAGGCCTGTTTCGTGATGCCTTTCCTCAATTGCTCTGCTGGGTCGACCGCGCTCTGAACTTGGTGGCGACACTCGAAGAATCTGCCCACGACAACCCACTGGCAGCGTTGACTAGCGCCGGTGGTCCTCAGGCAAGGTTGTTCGGATCGGCCCCAGGTGCTTATGGAGCCGGCCTCCAGGCCTTGATTGATTCTGGCCAATGGGAGCAACGCGATGACTTGGGTGAGGCTTATGTGGCCTGGAGCTCATGGCGTTACGACGGCAATGCCACGGCCCACGCCGATCGAGCTGGTTTAGAAGGAGCGCTCAAGTCTGTGCAGGTGGTTCTGCACAACCAGGACAATCGCGAACACGATTTGCTTGATTCCGACGATTACTACCAGTTTCAGGGAGGTTTGTCGGCGGCTGTGTCCAAGATCAGCGGACACACGCCAAAGCTGCTTTTTGCAGACCATTCACGTCGGGAACGATTGCGCATCCATCAACTCGACCGTGAAATCGACAAGGTCGTTCGCAGTCGTTTGCTCAACCCGCGTTGGATCGAGGGGATGAAACAGCATGGATACAAGGGGGCGTTTGAGATGGGGGCAAGCCTGGATTACTTGTTTGCCTATGACGCCACCACAGGAACCGTTCCCAACTGGTGCTACGGAGAAATCGTCAAACGCTGGCTGTTGGCTGCTGAGGTGCGTGAGTTTCTGCTCAAGAGCAACCCATGGGTGCTCCGAGACATGGCAGAGCGCTGCCTCGAAGCTTCAACACGAAATCTCTGGAGTGATGCTGATCCATCACTACTCCAGGAAATACGCAGAGTGCTACTCGACTCTGAACGGGCCGTTGAGGCCGGCGGCCTCAACGACTAACAAACAACTTCAGTTGTTCAGGTCACGGACCATGGCGCGGAAGGGATCAATGGATCCAGCCGCAGTGCTCTTGTTGGCGGATGTGGCCGATGCAGACGCAGATTCTTCCTTTGGCTTCAGCTCTTCTTTGCGGGCTAAAGGAGCAGCATCTTTGGCTGAAGGTGTGTTGACACCCCTTTGGGTGAGTGCGCTCCCCTTGAGCCTTTGATCCAGTTCAGACTGGGTGATGCTCTCGGCGAAGGTCTTTTTCACGGATTTTGGGATTCCGTCGTTGATGCCGCTGGTGTCGTCCTTGATAGACGTGACATCACCAAGACCTTCGGTGCGCTTATCGACCTTGAGGTCCATTGCGTCAACTTCGGTGATCAGCTCCTTGTTGCCAGGGCTGTCAAGGTTCCCCGGAAAGGTGCGGCGAATCGTTTTGGCTTCGCGCATGTAGTCGCGATCGCCAAGGGATGATGAGCTGTCGCTGTCGAGGAAGAAGGCTTCGGGCTTGGGTTTCTCTGCCTTCGGGCCACTTGCTGGCTTGGTTTGATCCGAATTGGAGTTGAGAAGACGATCGAGGAGACCCATACCCACGGTCAGGGAAGTTTGTCGAACTTAGCGACCTTCCAGGTCAACACCGTGGGTGTCGGTGCCACACGTACGCAAAAGGCCAAGGTTCTTCAAGCGTTGATCAATCGCTTCACACACCATCGGAGACCAGCTCCAGCGCGGTTGCATGTCGTAGTCATACCAAGCCTCACCGCCGTCAAAACCGAGCCCTGCTGCTTCATCAATGAGCTCTGTGAATCCCAATCGGTAGCGTGCTGGGTGAGCGAGAATCGCTAATCCACCAGCCTCATGGATGGAGCGACAGACGCTGTCTGCCCGCAAGGCTTCTCCAACTGCAGCATCGCCTCGGTTGTAAACCGCTAAGGCCGGATGGCCGTGTTCGAATCCGAGTGCAAGCACATGCACGAGGCAACCTCGAAGAATCGCGCTGATCTCCATGCCCGTCCACAAGGTTGGGACGGTGTTGCCCTGGTCTTGTTGTTCGTCAAGCCATTGCTGCATTGGCTTGAAGGCTGCACTGGAATGATGATCAGTCACCGCCAGATGGCTGAGCCCTTTTTTCTGAGCCTGAACAATGAGATCAAGCGGCTCGAGACTGCCGTCACTGCAAAGGGTATGGCAGTGAAAATTGAGTGTGCTCGGACAGCTCTCGGGTCCGATCGTTTCCAGGACTGACGTCAGTGGGTGAGAGGGCGACACTATGAGTGCTTCAGCTGGATAGTTCAGCAGCAGCCGCTTCGGCGCGAAGACGACGCCAGCGGGCATAGAACTGGATCGAGGCTGCCATAAACACCACCAGAGCCACGATGAACCAGGTCGCAGCGCTGGTGGGGAATTGGGTCTTGAAGACCACCAGCATCACCACAATCACCAAGAGAAGCGTTGGAAGCTCATTGAGAGCGCGCAACTGTTTGCCATTCCATTGACAGGTACCTGCCTGGAGTTGCCCCATGAGCCGGTAACAGAAAAAGTGATAGGCCAAAAGAGCTGCCACGAAGGCCAGCTTGGCGTGCATCCAACCCTGTTGCAGCCATGAAGGTTGAACGATGAGCAGTCCGACTGCCATCGACACGGCCACCACCATTCCTGGCGTGGTGATGATATTGGCGAGACGCTTCTCCATCAGCCCGTATTGCTGCTGAAAGGGCGTGCGCAGTTCTGGAGCCAGCTCCTCAGCTTCCACGTGATAGATGAACAATCTCACCAGATAGAACAGGCCTGCAAACCACACGACCACACCGACGATGTGGAGGGTTTTGAACCAGAGATAGGCCTCAGGGGGGAGCGTCATCAGAGCGTTCGAAGTGGGGGACCTTGGGCAGGGTTCAGGACAGGGATTCGAGGAACATCCCTGCACGGCGCTGATGGGAGGTAAGCACCTCAGGAGCCATGCGATCCAGGTTGCGAGCCATCATCGCCAGCCGGTACTGGCCACGGAAAAAGGTCTCGTGCCTTTTGATGAAACTCCAAAAGAGGCCGTCCCAGACGTCGCACCAGTCGCCCTTGCGGTAATCCGACATCTTGCGGACGTAATTGGATCCAGAGACGTAGGGCTTCGTGGTGAACAGACCTCCATCCGCGAATTGGCTCATCCCATAAACGTTGGGAACCATGACCCAGTCGTAAGCATCCACGAAAAGCTCCATGAACCACTGATAGACACGATTCGGATGGAAGCCACACAGCAGCATCACATTGCCCAACAGCATGAGCCGTTCGATGTGATGGCAATAGCCGGTGTCGAGTGCATGCTGGATGGCGTCATCAATTGGCGGAAGACCGGTGGTTCCCCGATAAAACGCCTCGGGAATTGATCGGTCTTCCAAATCCCAGAAATTTCCGTTCCTCATCGCAACGCCATGGCGCTTGTACATGGCGGCCATGAACTCCCTCCAGCCAATGATCTGGCGGATGAACCCCTCAAGGGAATTGATGGGAATATCTCCTTCGGCCGCGCGCTCTAGCGTTCGGTTCAGCACTTGTTGAGGTGTCAGCAGACCGATGTTGAGGATGGGGGTGAGCACGCTGTGCCACATCACCCGGTGCTGAGTGCTGATGGCGTCTTCATAGGCTCCGAATTGCATGAACCTCACCTCCAGAAAGGTTTGCAACCAACGATCGGCCTGTTGGTGATCAACCGGATAATCAAACTGCGTCCAAGATCCAAGCAACGGCAAGGATTCAGACTCCAGTTGTTTTCGCGCTAGATCAACGCGGGAATCAGACCCAATCCCAGGCTCTGCTGGCACCTTGATGCCTTTGGGCAGCTTTTTCCGGTTGTCGGCATCAAAGCTCCAGCGGCCCCCGAGTGGACTGCCATCCGCATCCATCAACACGTCGAGACGTCGGCGCTGCATCTCATAAAACTTGGCCATGAACGGCTTGCGGCCAGCGCTGAAGTGCTCCTGAATCACCGCATCGGATGTCAGGAGCATTGGCGTCGCCTTGATCTCCAGACCACAGGATTGGGAGGAGGTAAACCGCTGCAGTCGCTTGGACAGAAGATCGTCGATTGGATCAGCAAGGTGGAAGCTGTTAAACCCTTGATCCACCAGTGCCTGCAGGTGGCCTTGGGTGTCGCTGGCCTGATGGTGACGCTGCTCTAAAACCTTGAATCCACGCTGACGCAGAGACTCTGCATAGGCAGACATCGACACGCGATGCAGCAGCGCACGCTGACGATGCACTTGCATGGGCCAATGCGGATCGGTGCCGAAAAACAGAGGGTCTTCAATCAAAGCCACCGACCGACCTCTTTCAAGGCTGGGGTGATTGACGAACAGCTGATGCGGAAAAATCAGCGTCAATTCCATGGTCAGCCTTCACCAGCCAAACGACAGGCACGACGCCCAATGGCCGTGGCATAAGCGCGGTCGACGGGTCCAGACATCGGACTGAGCTGACCCGCTTTGCAGTTCATCACCACCTTTTCGCGGTGGCCAAGCTGATCATTCAGCTTGAGCACCAGTTGCCAGTGGTTCTTGGCACTGCGCGTGATGTCATCTGCACAGACAGGACCCGTGCAAAGACCTGGAGATGCTTCAACGCTTAATGGAGAAACCAGTCCCATGAGCAGACCGAACAACAGGGCGGCCAGGGTGAGGACTCGCATCATGGCTGGGAAGATCCAGGGTCGTGAGTGGGCCCATCCTGCTCTGCATCCTCATCTGGATGGAAAAAACGCCGGATATCTCGTGCCAAAGCAAGGCCCACCCCTGGGGCTTCAGAGAGGGTCTCAACCGTGGCCAGTTGGATGGCATCGATGGAATGAAAATGGGCCAGCAGGTCTTTGACCCGCCTTGGACCGACTCCTGGAATATCGGACAAACGCGATCGCTTCATGCGCTCACCGCGCTGTTGACGGTGAAAGCTGACGGCGAATCGGTGCGCCTCGTCACGGAGGCGTCTAAGCAGAGCAACACCAAGTTGATCTGGTTCGCTGTCGAGCGGCTCACTTTCACCTGGCATGAAGATCTCTTCGCGCTGCTTCGCCAGAGAACACACGTTGAGGTCTTCATGCAGGTTGAGTTCCCGCAAGGCCTCCATCACGGCCGATAGCTGACCTTTGCCACCGTCGATCATCACCACATCAGGCCAGTCATTCAGCCCATCGGTTTGAAGTGCACTGCCACCTTTGTGTCGGAGTGCACCGAGATCCACTCCTTCAGCTTTGGCCCTGGCCCAGCGACGGAAGCGACGACGCATGATCTCCGCCATCGCCATGAAGTCATCGCTGTGTCCCGCGCGGATGCTGCTGCTGCGGATCTTGTATTTGCGGTAATGCTGCTTCGCCGGAAGTCCATCGATGAAAACAACCTGGGAAGCGACGGCATCGCTGCCCTGGATGTGACTGATGTCGTATCCCTCGATTCTCCGGGGAGGCGTGGGCAGCTCCAAGAGTTGCGCAAGATCTTCCGTGGCTAAAGCCTGCTGTTCCTGGCTTTGCTTCGCCCGCTTCAACTCGTAGTCGGCATTGCGCTGCACCAGTTCGATCAAATCCGCTTTCTGACGCTGTTTCGGGCAATGAATCTGAACCCTTCGCTCCCGCTGTTCGGTCAGCCACTCCTCCAGCAGAGCTTGTTGCTGCAGCGGATGCTGCACCAAGAGCTCCGGTGGAATTTCCACCGCGTCCACCTGGCTGTAGTGCTCCTCAATCACCCTCTGGAGAATCAATCCAGGTTCCTGGTCTGAGGCATCGGCCATATATCCAAGGCGACCGACAAGCTTGCCGGCCCGCATCTGAAATAGCTGTACGGCCGCCAGACGGTCATCAGCAGCCATGGCGATGACATCGCGGCTAACAGATGAGTCCGCGATGCTCATCTTCTGATCTGCGGTCAGTTGATCAAGACCCTGAAGTTGATCGCGAACCTTCGCAGCTGCCTCGAAATCCAACCGCTCGGCATAGCGATCCATCTGTTCGCGTAACAGGGTCTGCAATTCGTCACTGCGCCCCTGAAACACCATGGCCACCTTGCGCAGGGTGCGGTGGTAGTCCTCCGAACTGATCTTCTCCTGACAGACACCAGGACATCGTCCGATGTTGTAGTTGAGGCATGTGCGGTCCTGATGGAGTGGTCGTGGTCTCTGTCTGAGGGGAAACACCCGCTTGACCAGAAATAGGGTGCGCCGCAATAACCCCACATCCACATAAGGTCCGTAAAAACGGTCGAGAGGACTGCGAAATCGGCGGCGGCGGGTGATGAAGATCCTCGGGTAGGCCTCACTCCATGTAATGCACAGATAGGGATATTTCTTGTCGTCTTTGAGCAGCACATTGAAATGCGGCTGCTGATTTTTGATCAGATTGGCTTCCAAAGCGAGAGCTTCTGCCTCGCTGTCAGTGACGATGAATTCGATCTCACAGATCTGGCGCACCATCAAGCGGATGCGCGGGCTCAAGTCATGTCGGCTGCGGAAATAACTGCGCACGCGGCTGCGCAGGCTTTTGGATTTGCCCACGTACAGCACACGATCATCGGCATCCCGCATCAGGTAGCAACCCGGTTCCGTGGGGATTTCCTTGAGGCGTCGTTCGAGGCGATCCGGTTGCTCGAGCAAAGTGGACTGCATGCCGAGAATCTAGTGATGCCCTGGTGCATAGGATCCGGCCAGCCCGCCCTGCTGACTTCGGGATGAAAGCGCTCTATCCAGGCAGCTTCGATCCACTGACACTGGGACATCTGGATTTGATTGAACGGGGAGCGTCCTTGGTCGACGAGCTCGTGGTGGCTGTTTTGAAGAACCCCGGTAAGTCACCAGCTTTCGCTTTAGATCAGCGTCTGCACCAAATTCGAGTCTCAACAGCCCACCTGAGCAATGTCTCGGTGACCAGTTTCGACGGACTGACCGTTGAATGTGCTCGCCGTCATAGTGCTCGCCTCATCCTTCGCGGGCTCCGAGCGATGAGTGACTTCGAATATGAACTTCAGATTGCACACACCAATCGGTCGCTCGCTCCCGAATTCGAAACGATTTTCCTCAGCACGTCAGCGCACTACAGCTTTTTGAGCAGTTCTGTGGTCAAGGAAGTGGCCCGATTCGGCGGATCCGTTGACCATATGGTCCCTCCGGTAGTGGCGGAGGACCTCGGAAGGTTCTTTAATTCGGCTTTCAATCCCCCGTCGCGATGAGCGAGATCCGGTTCTCCGTACTCGACCAGCTCGACCAGCTCGAGGAAATCGTGCTGGAGGGCAGTCGCATTCCCTTCAGTGGCGGGAGGCTCGTGAATGAGCAGGACGCCTGTGAACTTCTCGATGCCGTTCGTGAAGCAATGCCCAGCCAGGTGGCTGAAGCCGATCAATTGCTGCAGAAGCGCGACGATTTCATTGCTACTGCTCGTAGTCAGGCTGATGAGATCGTCAACGCGGCGCAACAGCAGCGTGAACAATTGCTGGCCCAGGCGTCCATCCGCCAGGAAGCGGAACGGCAAGCCGCAGAAATGCGTGAACAGATTCGTCAGCAGTGTGAGCAACTGCTGCAGACGAGCCGTCAGCAAGCCGCGCAGATGGAACAGGAAATGCAAACCAAGCAAGCTCAGCTTGAACAGCAGTTCGCCACGCGTCGTCAGCAATTGGAGCAGGAAGCGCTTCAGCGCAGGCAGCAACTGGATCAGGAGGCGATCGAACTCAAACGCCAGCTCAGCGACCAGCATGAACGCAATCGTCAGCAGTCCCTTCAAGAGCTCGATCAGATTCGTCAGGAAGGTTTACGGGTTCAAAAGGAGGCCCAGGCCGAGGCGGAGCGCCTTCATCAAGATTCCCTCCAGTTCCGGCAGCAGACCCAGCAGCAGTGCGAATCACTGATTCAACGCAGTCGTCAGGAGGCATCAACGGTTCAGGAGGGCGCGAACCGATATGCCGAACAAACCCTCGGTGAATTGGAACAGCGACTCAAGGAAATGGCTCAGGTGGTGCTGGCTGGTCGTCAAGAACTGATCAAGATTCAAACCGGCAGAGCAGAGCCGCTCAATGCAGAGTCCAAGGACGGCAAAACGGTGCCGATCAGCCGGGCACGCCGCGCGGCATCTCGGCTGCGTCAAATGAAGGGCACGGGCTGAAGCGCTCGACAGAACGCAGGATCTGCCCCATCACCGTGTTGGGGTAGCTCGAACCATTGGAGATCATGGCCACATACCTGGGGCCATCCTCTGTTTGAAGAAAGCCTGAAATGCTGCGAACACCGCTAATCGTTCCCGTTTTTCCGCGGAAACGACCATCAAGAATCGTGCCGCGATAAAGATTTCGCAGGGTGCCACGTTGTCCAGCAATCGCCATGGATGCCTGGTAGTAGGGGGCGAACGGGTGCTGATCCATGCGCATCAACAAGGCAGCGATGGTGCGACTGGTCACTCTGTTGTTGCGTGAGAGGCCACTGCCATCAGCAACCCGAAGGCCTTGCATTGGAAGGCCTTGCTCGAACATCCAACGTTCGGTTGCTCTTGACGCTGCATTCACGTCCCAAAGACCTGAGGCCTGACGCATCAGCACCTCAGCCGTGAAATTGTGGCTCTCTGTGTTGGCCAAGCTGAGCAGTGCATGCATGGGAGCAGAGGCTTCCTCGTGCAGCACAACGGCATCGTCGTCATCGGCGGTGAGGGGTTCAACCATGGGTTGGCCCCGCTGGATACTCACTGAACCTCCCCGGCGAGAGACCTCCTTTTGAAGCAGAACTTGGAGACGGCTGTAAGGATCACTGACAGCTCCACCCACGGCATTGCTTGTCAAAGCAAGACGGGTGATGGGTGCGCCATAGGCATAACCACGATCCGCAGGATGCCAGTCAGCAGGCCACCAGTTTTTGCGTGGTTCTTCTCGAACCATCAGCTGGACGTTTTGAAGTGATTCACCTCTGGCTCCCCCCTGTCGCAGGGCTGCCATTGCAAAGCGCTGCAACCCTGCGATGCCAAGGTCGGGATCCCCTTCGCCATTGAGTTCCAGGGAACCGTCAGAACGTTGAATCAAACGGGTTTTGAGCCGGAAATCGGGGCCCAGTCGATCGAGCGCAAATGCTGTGCTGATCAACTTCTGGTTGGATGCCGGAATCCTCGGTATGGATCCATTGACATCTCCAAGAATGTCCCCGTTGCTGTTCAGCACTGTGACTGACCACACATGGGCTTCAGCCCCCACATCAGCGCGGATAGCTTGAGCCAGAGGTAAGCATGGTCGTCCAGGTTGAAGGGTCGGAAGCGGCTGCTCCGTCTCCGGCGGCGGTGGCGCGATCAACGGCAGGAGTTCGGCTCCAGCCGCTGGGGCTGCTAACGGCAGCAGCAGTGCCAGAGCGGGGCAGATGCTCTTCATTGGATCGTGACCCCACTGACCGTTCCATTTACTCGATAGAAGCGACCTTCCAACTCCACCGGAGTGCCAACCTTGAGCTTGGTTCCAGCCATCACAACACCCGATGGCGATACCGAAGCATCTCCTCGCAAAACGAAGCGGGCATGAAGCACTCCGTTGATCGCCTTGTTGGGATCCGCAGCCGTCACAACACGTCCATCAGGCTGAACCGCCGTCAGAACACTTCGTATGTCGTCCACGCGTATGAGATCAGCAGTTCCAGCCGGCTGATTTCTGATCACCAGGGTGGTGCGACCTGCGTCTAGCGCCTCACGAATCAATCCGTCGGGATCAGCTGCACTGGCATTTCGCACATCAACCGTGACCTCAACAGGCTTCAAGGACCCTGTTGCTTTGGCCACCGTGTTGCTGAGCTTGGGACTCCACAACACGCCTCCTGCAGCCGCCATAACCACGAGGACCGCCGCGGCGTCGATAACTGAAAGCGATCGCAGACGGTCCCTCACAGTCATAACCAGCCACTTTCTGGCAACACTAAAAGTGAAGTGGCTGAGGATCAACCACGTAGATCGTCAATGAAGCGATCCATCGCACCCAAGGTCTGGCGCAACCCGTCAGCCGATGCAGAAAGTGCGTCATCGATCTGCTCCTGATCAGGCCGTGCTTCAAATTGCTGAACCCAGCGATAACCGGCGGGGTCAAGGCGAAACAGGTCCCATTCCTTCAAACGTTCCTGCATGAGTGCCCCCTGCAGAAAAGGTTCCAAGTGAAAGGCCGACTGCCAGGTCGAAAGAAAACCACGCCGTCTCGTGCGGGCCACACTGCCAATGCCGACCGCTGCATCCTCAAGGCGTCCGTTGAGTAAAACCACGGGATCCATCCACAGGTTGCAAATCGCTTCAACGGTGTCGTAATCGCTCGGTTGAGCACCAACGATCAGCAAAAGATCCCCCCTCTGAGCCCAGGCCGGATCACGTTGCAGCTGCATGAGATCCACACAGCAATCGGCCAACTCCGGTCCGTCACGCTTGGCCAGTGCTGCAGCACCGGCATCGGGCCAAGCCAGTAGAAGACTCTGGCCGCTTTCCTTTAGAGCATTGGCCAATCGCAAGGCTGGGCCGAGCAGACGCAAGCCTTCAAACTTCCAGGTGATCTGCCAACGACCACGTCGCTTCGAGGCCAAAGCCTGTTGAAGCGCGGCGAGCGTTCGCTGTTCGGCTTCAAAAAGATCAGCGGGAAGGACTGCGCTCACGGGAAACTCAAGGCCTGAATGGGCCGGAGCGTAGAACCCTTGGTCTGTCAGTTGTTCAGCGCGTTCTCCAGACCGAGCTTGAAGCGTTCAAGAATTGGCTCCAGATCGTCCCTGCTTAGCCAGTGCCCAAGGCTGAGGCGGATGCCTGAACGCCTGCATGTTTTGGCTATCCCCATCGCAGTTAACACCGCGCTATCGCTGTCTTTGCCAGATGAACAGGCGCTCCCACTGCTTACAGCCAGACCTACCTGGTCTAGGCAGCGAACCAGATGGCGTGCCGAGATCGGTTGGTTGTGATCGTTTCGTACCAGCAGCGAGAGATGATGTGGCAAGCGATCATCAGGATCTCCGCAGAGTTCTAGGCGCGGATCGGAGGCCAGTCGTTCTTTGATGGCATCGCGCAGATCGCTGATGCCATGACCGGAACGTGCAATGCCAGAGGGTTGAACCCGTTCGATCTGATCGATGGCGGTGGCCATACCAGTTGCCAGAACAGCGCACTGCGTTCCGCTGCGCAGGCCTCCTTCTTGACCTCCACCCAGGAGCTGTGGCTTCATCGATGAGCTCCACTTTGTTCGGACTAGCAGAAGTCCAATCCCGCGTGGTCCTCCGCATTTATGCGATGAAGCTGTTAGCAAATCAACGGGTAGGTCGTGCCAGTTGGGGATTCCTTGGCTCACAACCTGGGTGGCATCGGTATGGAGGGGAATCGCCCTCTTACGACAGGCATCAGCGACGCTCAGCAGTGGCTGCAGCGTTCCAACTTCGCTTTGGCCCCAGATCAGGGACACCAACTGTGTTGGAGGAGCAAGAAGTTCATCCAGCAATTCAAGACGAATACGTCCCCATTGGTCCACGGGCCATTCACGAACCTCCCAGCCTTGATCGATCAATTGTTGAGCGGCGCCGCTGACTGCTGGATGCTCAACGGCGGAAATCAGAAGCCGTCCCACTGGCAGGGTCTTGGCCAGGCCAACCAGACCGAGGTGCACCGATTCTGTGGCGCTCGAGGTGAACACCAGCTCCTCCATCGAGGCACCGAATCGATCTGCGATCTGGAGGCGTGCACGTTCCAGAGCCTCGGCTGCTTCGATGCCGTAGTGGTGAAGGCTTGACGGATTGGCCCAGGCCCTTGCTTGAACTTCGGCCATGCGCTCGACCACGCCCGGTCGAAGCGGTGCCGTTGCACAAGCGTCGAGATAAAAACGCTTGGACTCAGGCCTGGCCATCGCGCTGGAACCGCGAGAGGGTTCGTTGCTCCAATGACTCTGTGGCGATGTTGATCATCGAATCAAGCGATGTGGAGTCAAGGAAAGCTTGAACCCTGGCCTGAGCTTCCGCTTCTGAGCAGTCGTCATCGACGGGCTTGTTCGCCTTGTCAACAGGCGCGTCACCTGAAGATTCAGGCGCCTGCTGATTGCCGGGCTGATCCTTGGATGCAGCCAGTTCTGACGGCATGAGGTCTGGATTGATCACTCCATCAAAAACTGCTTCCGCTGGGCCGGTCATGAATACCGACGCATCCTGATCAGCCCAGCTGATTTCAAGAGGGCCACCCGGCAGAACCACCGTGGCCTCACGATCGCTCAAACCCAGAAGCACGGCTGCAACGAGGGTGGCGCAAGCTCCTGTGCCACAGGCCAGTGTGGGCCCTGCCCCGCGTTCCCAAACTCGGATTTCAAGCTGCGAACGACTGTGCACTTGAAGAAAATGGACGTTGGTTTTGGCCGGAAAAGCTTGATCCATTTCCAAGTTTGCGCCCCACTCCTCAAATGGAATGGTCGTCAAATCCGCTACCGGAACCACGACATGCGGATTGCCCATTCCAACTGCTGCTGCTGCCAGTGTGGCGTCGCCCACCTGCAGATCCCCAGCCGGTAATCCTGCTTCGTTGATGCTCAGTGTGGTGGGTACAGCTGCGGGATCAAGAAATGGTGCTCCCATATCCACGCGGATCTGACCGTTGGCTTGGAATTCCGGAACAATCATTCCGGCAGGTGTCTCGATCGGCCAGCGGCGGCCAGGAGCATCACCATCACTATCGGCAAGAAATCGCGCCAAGCAACGAATGCCGTTGCCGCACATCTCAGCTTCCGATCCATCGGCGTTAAAGATGCGCATGCGCAGTTCACCAGATGACTGCGGCGGCAGCGCCAGGATCAGACCATCGGCTCCGATCCCAAAGCGTCGATCACACAACAGCTTCACCCAGTTTGGGTCGGGGCTGTGGATGGCAGCTGGCAGCTGGCCGCTACGACCCTCCATCAAGATGAAGTCGTTGCCCAGACCCTGATATTTACTAAAAGCCAACATCCCTTTTGGAGCCTGTCTTTTAGCCATTTTAAGCGGTTTCCTGACACCGAATCGCCCATGGGCATTGAATTGACGCTTTCCCCTGCACTTGCTGAACTGCAGCCAGTGCTCTCCTATGCGCAGCGGTCGTGGATTCAGCCGGCTTTGATCCAAGCCTTCCCGGCACTCGCTTGATTCAGAGCTGGATGAGAGAGAAGCGCGTTCTCAGCTTCGAACTTATGGATGGTCGACGTCTCGATGGTCGACTCGACTGGCAAGACTCCCAGTTTTTTGCTCTCCGACGCGATGCAAGTGCTGATCCTGTGCTCATTGCTCGCCACGCTGTGATCACCATTCGACCTTTGATCTGAGTGTTTCAGTTGGCTGTTGCTCGGTGCTGGACACCAGCTGTGTCACGATCGCCGCAGGTGTTTTCCAGACGTGACAGCCCCTCAGACCTCTTCCACTCCCGAGATCGCTTCGGGGCTGTCCGATCGCTACGAGCCTGCTGCTCTTGAAGAGCGCTGGCAAAAGAGCTGGATTGATCAGAACCTCCACGCCACGGAGGAGCCCAAAGTTGGGCAGAAAGCGTTCTATGCCCTTTCGATGTTTCCCTATCCCTCGGGAAGCCTGCACATGGGGCATGTGCGCAACTACGTGATCACGGATGTGATCGCACGTGCCCAGCGCATGAGGGGTGACGCCGTTCTCCATCCGATGGGATGGGATGCCTTCGGACTTCCGGCTGAAAATGCGGCGATCGAACGCAACGTTGATCCCGGGGTCTGGACCGATCGCAACATCGAACAGATGCGCGACCAACTGGGTCGACTGGGTTTATCGATTGACTGGACCCGTGAGCAGGCCACCTGTCATGAGGACTACTACCGGTGGACCCAGTGGTTGTTCTTGCAACTGCACGAGGCTGAACTGGCCTATCAAAAAGAAGCCACTGTCAATTGGGACCCTGTCGACCAGACGGTCCTGGCCAACGAGCAGGTGGATTCAGAAGGTCGCTCATGGAGATCAGGAGCTCTCGTTGAACAGAAGAATCTGCGCCAGTGGTTTCTCAAGATCACCGACTATGCAGACGCTCTGCTCGACGACTTGGCATTGCTTGATGGCTGGCCTGAACGGGTGCGGACCATGCAGGCCAATTGGATCGGTCGTTCAGAAGGAGCAGAAATCGATTTTCAGGTAGTAGGTCACGAGGATGCCACCGTCACAGTGTTCACCACCCGCCCAGACACGCTTTTTGGCGTCAGCTACGTGGTGCTTGCCCCGGAACATCCATTGGTGGATGTTGTCACAACTTCTGAACATCGCGACTCTGTGCAGGCGTTCCGGGATCTGGTGAATGATCTCTCCGCTGATGAAAGGACGGCAGATGATCGTCCCAAGCGTGGAGTGACAACAGGTGCCGTTGCGGTCAATCCGGCCAATGGGCAACAGGTTCCGATTTGGATTGCTGACTACGTGCTGGGTGGTTACGGCACAGGCGCCGTGATGGGTGTGCCAGCTCACGATGAGCGCGATTTCCGCTTTGCACGCACCTATGAACTACCTGTTCAGCGAGTGATTCAGGTTGATGGTGCCGATGAGCACCTCAACGATGGTGAAGCCTGGACAGGCCCAGGAACGTTGGTGAACAGTGCCAACTTCAATGGTCAGACCAGTGAGCTGGCCAAGCAGTCGATCACCGATCACGGAACAACCGAAGGCTGGGCGCGTGCCAAGCGCCAATATCGTCTTCGCGATTGGCTGATTTCCCGTCAGCGCTATTGGGGATGCCCGATCCCGATCGTGCACTGTGATGACTGCGGCGCTGTACCGGTGCCATCCGATCAGCTTCCGGTGGCATTGCCGAAGAACATTGAACTTCAAGGCAAAGGGGGATCGCCTCTCGCCGCCCTCGATGAATGGGTGAAGGTGCCATGTCCCAGCTGCGGCAAACCAGCGCGCCGTGAAACCGACACCATGGACACCTTTATGTGTTCGTCCTGGTATTTCCTCCGCTTTGCTGATCCCCACAATCAGGATCTTCCCTTCGCTTCAGATGCTGTGAAGCGATGGTTGCCTGTTCAGCAGTACGTCGGTGGGATCGAACATGCCATTCTTCACCTGCTCTACTCCCGTTTCTTCACTAAGGCCTTGAAGGATCGTGGTCTGCTTGAAGCCAGTGAACCGTTTGAACGGCTGCTGACCCAAGGCATGGTTCAAGGGGTGACCTATAGAAACCCGAGAACCGGTCGTTATGTGGCACCAGCCAAGGTGACCGATGAAACCAATCCCAAAGACCCCGACGATGGCGGGGACCTGGAGGTGCTTTTCGAGAAGATGTCGAAGTCGAAGCACAACGGTGTGGACCCTGCTGCCGTGATTGATCGATATGGGGCCGACACCGCACGCATGTTCATCCTCTTCAAAGCACCACCGGAAAAGGATCTGGAATGGGATGACGCTGATGTGGAAGGACAGTTCCGTTTTCTCCAGCGTTTATGGCGATTGGTCGACAGCGTCAGAGACGCCTCCCAGGAACCACTTTTGGCAGCACATCAACCCGTGCTGCCAGACAAGCTGTCCGACTCCGACGCGGAAATTAGGCGTGCCGTCCACTTGGCGATCGAAGCGGTTAGTGATGATCTGAGCGGCGATTTCCAGTTCAATACCGCCATATCCGAGCTGATGAAGCTGTCGAACAGTCTTTCCGGAACTGTTCTGAACGCCTCTCGCCCCATCCAGGTTGAAGCGATCTCAGCGCTGGTGCGTTTGCTGGCTCCGTTTGCTCCGCATTTGGCTGAAGAGTTCTGGTCGCGCCTCGGCGGCAAGGGAAGTGTTCATCGCCAACCGTGGCCAACACATGATCCCGCCGCCTTGGTGCAAGACAGCGTGGAGCTGGTTATCCAGGTGAAAGGGAAAGTCCGCGGGAGCATTCGTGTGCCAGCCGAATGCGACAAAGCCGAACTAGAGCGTCTTGCTCTGTCCAGTGACATTGCAGAACGTTGGTTGGAGGGCAAACCTCCCAGACGGGTGATCGTTGTGCCAGGGAAGCTCGTGAATTTGGTGCCCTCCTGATTCAAAGACTTGGCATCACCCCTTGCTGAACCTCATGGAGGCAGGGCTGTCCCATTGGCCTTGGGCTTGGTAACCGCGTTTGTTGCCAGTCAGATGGCGAAGAATCCAGAACACTGATTCATTAGACCCTTCACCGATGGCCTTCTGAATCTCCACGACTGATCTGGCGACTCCGTCACTCAGCACAGCTTCCACCTTCCCCTGAAGGCTGAGAATCGCTGCGGCTGCTTTTTTACCGGCTTCCACGCCAGGCTGGTGATAGGCATTGATGTTGACCATCTCGCCATAGAGGCCGACGGCACGTTCAAACAAGGCAATCAAGGCACCCAGCCGGCGAGCATCAAAGTCACGCATGCTGATGCTGAGGCTCTGACGGCCACCTTCGGTGAGAGCCGAACGGGTTCCCTGAAGAAAGCCATCGAGGAAATCGCCAGGCCGCTCGTCTTTGATCACCGGAATGTCCTCGCTGTCGCGAAGAACCTCGATGAAGGTGACAAAAAAATTGTCGACGCCATCGCGTAATTGCTGCACGTAGGCGTGTTGATCCGTGGATCCCTTATTGCCGTAGACAGCGATGCCCTGATGGACGACGTTTCCATCGCGATCCAATCGCTTGCCAAGCGACTCCATGACCAACTGCTGTAGGTAACGGCTGAACACCTCCAGACGGTCCTGGTAAGGAAGCACCACCATGTCGCGTTTTCCCTTGCCATCCCCTGCGGCATACCAGGCCGCCGCCATCAAAGCCGCAGGATTCCGCCGCACATCCAACGCGCGTGTGGCTTCATCCATCTGTGCAGCACCTGCGAGAAAGCCACGGATGTCCGAGTCGATCAGGGCACCGGGCACCAGGCCCACGGCGCTGGTAATGCTGGTGCGTCCACCAACCCAGTCGAACATGTCAAACCGTTTGAGCCACCCTTCCTGACTGGCTTGCTGATCCAATTTGCTATCAGCCATCGTGATGGCAACAGCTTGAGCGGTCCAGGTGCCTCCCACGGCTTCAAGCCGATGTCTGGCCTGTTCCATTCCGAGGTGCGGTTCCGGTGTTCCTCCGGATTTGCTGACAGTCACCACAAGGGTGGTGCGCAATGCATCGCCCAGCTTTGCCAGTACTCGACTCATGCCGTTGGGATCGACATTGTCGAAGAAATGAAATGGCAGGCCTTTTCCGTTCTCTTGCAGCGCTCTGATCATCAGCAAGGGACCCAGGCCACTACCGCCGATCCCAATCCAAAGCACATCGGTGAATGGTTCCCCTGTGGGCGACTTGATATCGCCGGAGACGACCGCCTTGCCGAACGCTTCGATGTCATCGATCTCCGCAGCGATGTGCTGGCTTACCTCAGGATCAGGCGCCAACTGCGGTTGTCTCAACCAGTAATGCCCGACCTGTCTGTTCTCGTCGGTGTTGGCAATAGATCCAGCTTCTAGTGCCTGCATGGCTTGGAAAGCTTGTTCCAGGCGGGGATTCAGGGCTTCAAGGTCACTGCTATTGAGATGCATGCGGCTGATATCCAGCCACAGGCCAAGGTCATCGTGATACCAGAGGAGATCACAGAAGCGCTGCCACTGAATGTGGGCATCCGTCGCGCTGAAATCCGGGAAACTCATCTCGATGAGCGCACTCACTCCGATGAAGTTATCCAGGATCTGACGAAATGCCCATGGACAGGGACAGCACAGCTAGTCTCCGCCGATGGCACCAGATCGGCTTGGTTTCTGCTCATCGATCCTTCCCAAGGTGATTAAGTCCGTCTCGGCGGTGACAATCACCTCCTTGGTCTTGATGTTGGGCGCCCGAGTTGGCGTCCAGAGGGTTGATCTTGCGAATGACATGGCGTCATCCCCAGCTCAATCCACCCAGTCGATTGCACCGGATCCGACCGATTTCAGCCCTGAAGAGCTCGAGCATCTGCAACGTCGCTTCGGTGTGCACGGTCCACAGACTCCGCTGGCACAGCTGTTCACCCGTGGTGTTGATCAGCTGCAGCCTCTGCGCGCCAACACGCTGTCGCGCTTGCGCGAACTCAAACCGTTGATTTGGCGAGAAGCCAATCACCACCAGATCAACCCGATGTTGGTCACCGCCATTCTGTTTGACGAAATTCAGCACTCAAAGCCCGGAGAAGATCTTCCATTCGTTGTTCATTCAGGATTGGTTGACACCCATGGTCCTGCGCAGCTGGGCATCAGTGAGTTGGTTCATCAGGGCCGTCTTCCAGCCAATCCCTCACCGCGTCAGATTGCTGAAGCCAGGGATCTTTTGATGGATCCCGCCGCCAATGTTGAGTTGTTGGCCGCGAAACTTTCTCGCTTGAAAGGAGCGCTTGGTTTGGATCGTGGCTCGATCCTGATTGCGAGCCGCTCCTATGTGGATGCCAAGGCCATTGCCACCCTGGCGTATTTGCACAACGGCAAGCTCGACTATCCAGCCAGGGTTCTTCGCTATATGCAGGACCCTGCCTTGCATGGATTGATCTATTCATCGATCCGTCCAGCGCGGGCGCCACTGATCTAATGGCGTCATGCCTAACGATTTAACTCTCGCAGAGGCGTCCTAGAGCAGCCAGGCGAGTTTGCAGTTCATCCCAAGAAAAGCTACGTGGATCACCTCTTTCACCACCGAGATCCACATGCCGATGGGTTGTGATCGATGAGGCTTGAAATTGGAAGCGCTCCAACCAGTCATCAAGGACGAGAGATAGAGCGTCATATTGACGAGATGTATAACCACTGTGTCGACCTTCGCCGTCGTGGCCATCTCTGGGTGTCTCCAGGCTGAGATGCAGAGCAAAGTTATTTACAGATCCCTGGAACTCCGCATTAGTCACGGCCCATTCACCGAGAAACGCTGAATATCCCGAGCCGTAGGCACGCTTCAGCGGATCGACAACGTCCACGATCGAACCATCAAGACCAACAAGCGTGTGGTAGCTGACCTGATCTTCATCCCGGGGATGAGGGGTCAGGAAGGTATTCAAAGCTGAATTCAGTGAGTAAACGGTTTCATGCAGAACGACCATCCTCGGCACGGGATTCAACTTGTCTCCCCAAGGATTGCTTCGCCAACGTTCTCCGTAATTGCTGACGTCAGCGGGCACAGATTCTCTCAGCTCTGACAGCTTGCTGCGTTGCGTTTCCAGTCGTTGCCGCACTGACGGATCAATGTTGGAACATTGGCGCGTCAGAGGGGAGACCCAAGCTGAGGCCTCAGGAGGTTTGGGTGCATTGCCTTCCAGAGTTGTGGAACGCGGTCGATCACGCCCGATCTCATCGAGTAGATCAAGCAAAGAGGGTTGACGCACGACAGGCTCGTTGGTTTTGTCAAGCGTGAAGCCAACCAGAGCGAGCACCACAGCCAGGGTGGATGTGCTCACCAACAAACGCCCCGTGCGTGGGCGACGGGTCAGACTGGAAACCTTCGTTAGCAGACGGTTCAGATGACCTGAAACCATTGGTCGCGCAGCAAACGAGCCTCCCTGGAAGCTCCAGGGTCCCAGGTCAGTCGATAACGATCAACGCCGGGTTTCTCCAGACATAGCTGCGTGAGGGCGATCAGGCCACGGCGGCTGTAGGTCACCTGACATTGCTCAGGACCATCTAGCAGATGTTGTGTTCGCTTCAGCGTGCGGCAACGCCAGTCGCGCAGAGCGAGCAGCTCATCACCAGGCACCAAGCCTGCTGCTTCAGCGGCGCCGCCAGGCTGTGTCCGCTCAACCCAGACGCTGCCCTCGTTCTCGCGCAGCGTCCAACCGGCTCTTGGCTGCATTTCCATCACTGGGTCAAGCATCAGTCCGATCGTTTCAAGCGATTCCTCGATGGGCAGCACACCGCGGCCGTCCAGCCATGCAGGCAATTGATCAGCTAAGGCTGGAGAGGTGTCGGCAATCGCAGCGATGAGATCCTGACGGGCATAACCACGCCCGTGTCGACCCAAGCGATCCCAGAGCAAGCGCAGGGTGGCTGCTATCGAACCACCGGCTTGGCGAAGACCAACATCGAGGCAGAAAGTCAGGGCAGTTCCAAGCTTGTAATAGCTGATCTGCTGACGAGCATTGGCGGGCGTCTGTTTGTAGAGACGCACCCACGCCTCGCGGGAACTATCTGCCAATGACTGAATGTGCGTTCCCGGGTTGAGAAGCACGTGGGAAAGATCCGCGGCCAAATCCTCCAGCAAGTCGACACGACTGGAAAATCCAGATAACAACGGCAGAAACAGATCGAAGTAGCTGGTGACCCCTTCGGCGAACCACAGTCCTTCGCTCACAATGGGTTTGTCATAGCGATAAGGGACGTAATCCATCGGCCGGAGCCGACGGACATTCCACTGATGCAGATACTCGTGGCCGATGAGCTGCAGAAGGCTTCGCATCCCACCCGGCTCCAGCAGCCGGGTCCAGGCAAATTGCATCACCGATGCGTTGTCGTGCTCAAGTCCGCCATACCCCTGATCCAGTAGTTGCAGCACCAACTGATAAGGCGCTCGGGAAGGGGGATCCGACTGCATGAGATCGCAGACGGCTTCACAGATCAATTCAATCTGTCTAGGCAGGTCCTGTGACCAGCCCGATGGTGGCGTTCCAATCAACACCAGTTCATGGGGTTGTTCACGCACCTTCAGAGTGCTGATATTCAGTGCGCCAGCATGCACCGGCGCATCGACAAGATGATCAAAGTCTTCGGCGATGTAAGCGCCGTCACGCTGCGGAAGTGGACAGGCCAGAGACCAATCTGGAGGCGCGATCAGTTTCAGAAGATGGGCATTCCAGCGTTGGCCCTCGACCAGCATCGCCACCGCCGAAAGACAGAGGGAGGCAAAGGATGGATCCAGCAGATTGGTGCGAACGGTGAGCTGTCGTGCTTCCAGTGCGTAGCGCAACGTGAGAGGTTCGTTGAGCTGACAGTCGACCTGCCAGCTCGAGGGAGAACTGCGCGTCGGGCTTAGGGAGACGCCTGCCTGCTCAAGGCTGAGACTGTGCAGATGTTGTGATGGATCCCGCACCGTATAAGACCCAGGTGTCCAGACCGGGAGCGTCCAGCGTTGCACTGACTGCTCTGGCATCCAGCACATCTCAATCCAAAGTGTCTGCGAGGCAGGCGAACCAAGATCGAGGACGACATGTACCTCTGCCATCAGACAGCAGCTGTGACAGTCTCAGCGTCGAGCAGACTTGCCTCACGGAGTGCGGTGTTGAGGGCATAGCGCCGGAGAACACGGCGCAGAGCTGATTCGGTGCGGCCGGAGCCTTCTGGAGCTGAAAGGTCAGCGACAAGCTCGAACTGATGCTGCTCATCAGTGCGTCTCCAGCCCAGCTGTACACCCGAGGCGCGTTGGGCCGCCAAGTCAACTGATTGATGGCGATCAAAGGAGGAGACGAGGCCGTCGCGCTTCACACGGAAGCCTTCTGCCTGAAGCGACAGCTCGAGCAGCTCGAGATCGGTCACCAGTGTGGGCAGGATGGAGAGATGGGACATGAAATCCGGAATGCCCGCGTCCACCGACACTAGCCAGATCAATGGCGAGCGCTATCCCACACTCACAGTCCCATCCATCGGACCTTGGCCGCGTTTTGATTCGCCTCTGCGCATCGGCGTGATGGCCTCCGGGTCAGGCACAAACTTTGAAGCTCTTCAGGCGGCAATCACGGCAGGTGATCTTGATGCCGAAGTACGACTCCTGGTGGTCAATCGTCCGGGATGCGGTGCCATGGCGAGAGCGGAGCGTCTCGGCATTACCTGCGAACTCATCGATCACCGTCGATTTCCGAGTCGAGAAGCTCTCGATCACCAACTCGTGAGCACGTTCCGAGCTGCCGGTGTGGAGGCTTTGGTGATGGCGGGTTGGATGCGGATTGTCACACCGGTGCTCATCGATGCATTTCCTAGAAAACTGATCAACATTCACCCCTCTTTGCTGCCGTCCTTCAAAGGCATGGATGCGGTGGGGCAATCACTAGATGCAGGCGTGTGTCTGGCCGGATGCACTGTTCATGAGGTGATGAAGGATGTGGATGCCGGTCCGATCCTTGCCCAGGCAGCCGTGCCGATCTTGCCCGGGGACACTCGTGAGGCATTGGCCGCACGCATCCAGCGCGAGGAACACCGGCTTCTGCCCTGGGCAACCGCTCTCGCTGGTCAGCGCTGGAGAACCGCCAGCGGCGATCAGGGATAAAAGGGTTCCAGCGGCAAACCTTCGGCGATCGGCAGACCCGCCATCAGATTGAGGCACTGCACACCTTGACCGGCCTGACCCTTCATCAGATTGTCAACGGCACTCATCAGAACGAGCTGTCCGGTGCGGCCATCAACCTGAACGGACAGCAGTGCTTGGTTGGTGTGCTTGGCCCATTTGGTGGCTGGATAGGTCCCCACTGGCAACACACGCACACAGGGGTGGTTGCGGTACACCGTGTCCAGCACCGTGGTGCAATCTTCTGCTGTCAGCCCTGGATCGCGCAGGCGTGCATACACGGTTGACAGCAACCCACGCACCATCGGAACAAGGTGTGGTGTGAATTGAAGCTGAATCGGACAGCCTGCAATGGAGCTGGCTAGCTGCTCAATTTCAGAGGTATGGCGATGACCCACAACGCCGTAAGGCGCGATGGATTCTGATGCTTCGGCCAACAGCAGATTTTCCTTCGCAGCGCGACCACCACCTGAGGTGCCCGTTTTGGCATCGATGATCAGGCCTTCGGTTTCAATCAACCCCTGCTTGAGAAAAGGAAGCAGCGGAAGGAGGCTTGTGGTGGGGAAGCAACCTGGCGCCGCGACAAGTCTGGCCGTGGAAATGGCATCACCATGCCATTCAGCTAGGCCGTAAACCGCCTCCTCACAGAGATCAGCATCGGTGCGTTTGTGGGTTCTGGCCTCGTGTACATACACAGAAGCCCATTGATCAAGGCTTCGGTAGCGATAGTCCGCCGAGAGATCCACCACCCTCACACCTCGCTCAAGCAGGGGAGGCACGAGTTCACTCGCCAGGCCATTGGGAAGGCTTAGCACTGCGAAGTCAGCCTGGTCTGCGATGCGATTTGGATCAGGACTCTCTACGACAAGATCCTGTTGAAGGGGCAGGAACGGACAAAGTTCGCTCCAGGCACGGCCCGCTGAACGCTCACCCCCGAGAAAGGTGACCTCGAATGTCGAGTGAACGTTCAACAGGCGAAGCGTCTGCAGTCCTCCATATCCGGAGGCACCCACCACTGCGACCCGTTGATTCCCCATTCTCGCGATGGCACATCCCCTGATCGTACCGACGTCGATAATGGTGAGAGCTTGCAAGACATAGAGACCGCTGTCTGAATCTGTTGCTCAATCCGAGGGGATCACGCCCATCTTTGATTCCATTCCAGATGCCCTTGACGCCATCCGTAATGGCGAGTGTGTGGTGGTTGTCGACGATGAACGCCGGGAGAATGAGGGAGATCTGATCTGTGCAGCCCAATTCGCGACCCCGGAACAGATCAATTTCATGGCCACAGAGGCCAGAGGGCTGATTTGCCTGGCCATGGAGGGTTCACGTCTGGATGCGCTGGATCTTCCCCTCATGGTGGATCGAAACACCGACGCCAATCAGACCGCATTCACGGTGAGCATTGATGCAGGCCCTGAACATGGTGTTTCAACGGGTATCTCGGCCGATGACCGATCACGCACCATTCAGGTGGCCATCCAGCCGGGTGCCAAACCTTCCGATCTGCGTCGTCCGGGTCATATTTTTCCGCTGCGCGCACGTCCCGGCGGTGTTCTGAAACGTGCTGGTCACACAGAAGCTGCAGTTGATCTTGCCCAGATGTCGGGCCTCTACCCATCAGGTGTGATCTGTGAGATTCAGAATCCTGATGGTTCCATGGCCAGGCTTCCGGAGCTTCAGATTTACGCCAAAGAGCAAGGTTTAAAGCTGATCAGCATTGAAGACCTGATCCGCTATCGCCTAGAGAACGAACGCTTTGTTGTGCGTTCTGCCCAGTGCTCTCTCCCCACCGAATTTGGCTCATTCCTGGCCATCGGCTATTCCAACCAGCTCGATGGCAGTGAGCATGTGGCTCTCGTCAAAGGGGACCCCAGCAATCTGCGAGAACCTGTGTTGGTCAGGATGCATTCCGAATGCCTGACCGGAGATGCCTTTGGATCACTCCGTTGCGATTGTCGAGCACAGTTGCACACCGCCCTCAAGCACATCGAAGCCGAAGGGGAAGGAGTGGTTGTCTACCTCCGTCAGGAAGGTCGCGGGATTGGACTGATCAACAAATTCAAGGCCTACAGCCTGCAGGAGGGTGGTCTTGACACTGTCGAAGCCAATGAAAAGCTTGGTTTTGCGCCGGATTTGCGCAACTACGGCGTTGGCGCGCAAATCCTGAGCGATCTCGGCATTCACCGCTTGAATTTGCTGACCAACAACCCAAGAAAAATTGCTGGTTTGGGAGGGTACGGCCTGGAAGTGGTGAACCGGGTACCGATGAAACCCGCCCTCGGTGATTTCAATGCTGATTATCTCGCCACTAAGCGCGAGAAACTTGGCCATCTAATGGACGAGAGTCCACAGCGCTCCCATTGGGTGCTCTGCCTTGACAGTGCTTCCACAGACGACGGAGAACTGTCCGAGCTATTGCATCGCGTGGAGAAGCTAAGTCGTCTTCATGGGCTACAACTCCAAGCCGAGCAAGCACCACGACTTTTAGCTCTCTGGGAACGTCCCCGATTTGTCTGGTCTCTCCAGGGCTCTGAACCGAATGCGACCACAATCAAGACCATGCTGACGACGATGGCCAGTTGGAGCAAAACTTCGCGGCTAGGTCTGCTCCATGCTGTGAATCCCGAGCAGATTGCTCATCCACCACAGACCCTTGAGCGCGCCGAACTGAAGCTTTCAACGCTGTCGAACAGCGAAGAAAACGAGGGCTGGTTCCCCTCCGGAGACCAGCCCGCTTTGATTCACTGGTCTTGAACGGTGACTTTGTTGATCCGGGTTCCGTTCTTGATGGCCAGCACAACATCCATGTTGCCGGTCAGGCCAAACACGGTGTGCACCCCATCGAGATGGGGTTGCGCTTCATGCACGATGAAGAACTGACTTCCACCGGTGTTCTTACCGGCGTGCGCCATTGAGAGCGCACCGGGGACGTGCTTCTTGCTGTTGATTTCACAATCAATCATGTAGCCAGGACCGCCGGTACCGGGCATGCCGCGGGAGCCTTCACGGCTGTTGGGGCAGCCGCCCTGGGCCATGAAACCGTCAATCACACGGTGAAAGGCCAGCCCGTCGTAAAAACCTTCGTTCGCCAGCTTGACGAAGTTGGCCACGGTGTTGGGAGCATCCTGATCGAACATCTCAAGCTTGATGTCGCCGGCGTCCGTAGACATGAGAACGGTCGTCAAGGCGTGAACCCCAAAACACCATGCTAGGCAAGTGCCATCAGCGGCTGACCACAACGCATCCATGAGCCAGACATCACCTACCTCTGATTTGGACACAGCCCGTATCGGGGTGATTGGAGGAAGCGGGCTCTACGCCATCGAGAATCTCCAAGCGATCGAGGAAGTCACACTGGAAACCCCCTTTGGGTCGCCCTCGGATGCCTTAAGAATCGGCCGTCTCAATGGTGTTGAGGTGGTCTTTCTGGCCAGACACGGGCGCCAGCATCACCTTCTGCCCAGTGAAGTTCCCTACCGCGCCAACATCTGGGCCATGCGTTCACTTGGTGTCCGCTGGCTGATCTCCGTTTCTGCTGTCGGTTCCCTCCAGGAACACCTCCGCCCACGCGACATGGTGGTTCCCGATCAATTCATCGATCGCACCACCCAGCGTCCGCAATCCTTTTTTGGTGAAGGTTGTGTGGCTCACGTCAGCCTGGCTGACCCCTTCTGCGCCACCTTGAGCGAGTGGCTCGCATCATCGGCGTTAGCAGCCATGCCTGTTGGGCACCATCTGCATCAGGGCGGAACTTATCTGTGCATGGAAGGTCCAGCCTTTTCGACGCGCGCCGAAAGTGAGCTCTACAGAGAGTGGGGTTGCGACGTAATCGGCATGACTAATCACACCGAAGCGCGCCTAGCCAGAGAAGCAGAAATTGCTTATGCGTCGCTGAGCATGGTGACAGACTTCGATTGTTGGCATAACGATCACGATGCGGTCACGGTGGAGATGGTGATCGGAAACCTGAAGGCGAATGCTGCAGCGACAGGGCCAATTCTGGAGGGATTGATGGAGAAGTTCCAAGCCGAACGCCCCGTTTCAAGCGCGCACAGCGCCCTCGCTGATGCCCTGATGACCCCTAAGGAGGCGGTGCCTGCGGTCACCCGTCAAAAATTGGATCTGTTCACAAGCCCCTACTGGGGAGCTTTTAAATCCTGAACAGGCAAGGAACGCCCCTGACTGATCAGTGCTGCTCGAAGATCTGCCCCATGGGCTTCCAGAACAGCATCGGCCTTGTTGGCTTCAAAGGAACAGCTGCCCATCAACAGTGCGCGTTTAACGGATCCTCCGGCTTCTTCTAGAAGCGCGAGTGCGGGCTTCCGTTCAAGTTCCAGCAGATCCTGGAGGATGCGCATCGAACGATCCACAAGTTTGCTGTTGCTAGCAGCCACGTCCACCATGCGATTGCCGTAGACCTTGCCCAGTCGCACCATCACTCCGGTGGACAGAATGTTGAGCGCCATTTTGGTGGCGGTGCCTGCCTTGAGACGGGTGGAGCCGGTCAGCAGTTCTGGTCCAGTGAGCAGTCGGATATCAATGCTGCACGGCAACGGTGCCTGATCAGCAGGAACACAAGCCATGGCAATGGCCAGTGCCCCCAGCTCCTGAGCCCAAGCAAGACCTCCCCGCACGTATGGCGTTGTTCCACCCGCTGCAATGCCCACAAGACAGTCATCTTCACTGAAATGGCGTGCTTTCAGATCAGAGATGGCTGCCTCCTCAAGATCTTCCAATCCTTCTGAGCTCCGCAACAGGGCCGGCGCGCCACCGGCGAGAACCCCTTGCACCAATTCAGGTGGACTACAGAAGGTCGGTGGACATTCCGCGGCATCAAGAACACCGAGGCGTCCTGAGGTTCCAGCACCCAGGTAAAACAATCGCCCACCATGCCGCAGGCGCTCAGCGATGGCATCAATTGCGCGTGTGAGAGCCTCATGGGCTCCACGAACTGCCTGCTGTGGTTTCCGGTCTTCCTCAATGAACAGATCAACTAGATCAGTTGTGGGGAGCTGATCGAGGGTTTGACTGGCGGGATTGACCTGTTCAGTCAGCAGATAACCGCGGTCATCAGATGGTGCCACCAGATCAGTCATGGTTAGAGCAGTCCTTCGAGACGACGGCGAACGGCATCGAGATCTGGAATGGATGACTCGGGATCGCTGCCTGTGTCGTTGTCAGTGGAAGCTTTCGGCGTCTCTTGGTCTTGCCAGTTGGAGACATCCTGATTAGCGCGAGGAGGCGCCAACATCAGACGCTCATCGTCAGTTTTGGGGACGAAATCCTTGGCCACAAAGCGTGCTTCGTAGCCTGCCTCTCGACAAAACAATTCGATTTCCTCACGGTCAAGCGCTTCCACACAGGGGGTGGGGAAGTCCTGAGCCTCGAGCAACCCTGCATAACGATCCGCGTCATCGCGGTTTTCAAACATCAGCACCACGGTCTGCCCGGCAAGTTCCAGGGAGTGGATGCCTTCGCTGTCCTGTCCTGCGTCATACAGGAGAACGTGAACCAACATGCTGCTCAATCGCCAAGGGCAGTCTCTCACCGCCCGAACCGATTAATAGCCTCCGGCCCGCTCGAGACTGAGCTCTTGAAGGCGTTGGTATAGAGCACGTTCGTCATCTGCTAGCTCAGCTGGAATCACGACCACAATCTCCACCAACTGATCACCTCGGTCGTCGCCGATCTGCAGCCCACGACCCCTCAGACGTAGGAGCCTGCCACTCGAAGAACCAGGAGGAACCTGAAGTGTGACAGGGCCGCTCAAGGTCGGCACATCCACGGCACAACCGAGAGCTGCATCCGGAGGCAAGAGTTCGAGGCGGTAGTGCACACGCAAACCATCGATGCGAAGACCGTGATCGGTCATCACACGTAGGTGAAGGAAATGGTCTCGTCCTCCTGGGGCCACGCCTTCGAGCCGCAACCGCCAACCATCGCCTGCACGTGGTGGTGTTCCCACTTCGACAAGAGTGCCATCAGCCAGTTCCAACTCCACGGTGGTTCCCTGAAGCGCTTGATCGGGTGAAAGTTCAACCACCGTCTCGAGGTCATCTTCTGTACGGACCGGTGGCGGCGGTGGCGGAGCTGCTTCAGGCCAGTGCGTCTCCTGTGGCGGTTCAGACGGTGGGGCTTCGGCATCAAAGGGTTGCCGTCGAAATGGTTCACGTTCCAGCCCCAGAACCACCGTTAAGTAGTCCTCAAAAGTGGGAAAACCGGAACTAAAGGGATCCGTCGAGGAGCCGGGCGCCTGCTGTCTCGACTGCCACTCCCTGCGTCGATCTGGATTGCTAAGGACCGCATAAGCCTCGTTGACGAGTTTGAAACGCTCCTCGGCATGGCTGTCATTGCCATTGAGATCCGGATGCCAACGGCGCGCCTCACGCCTGAAAGCACGCTTTAGGGCAACCGGATCAGCATCGGGATCCAACCCCAGCAGAGACCAATAATCCGGTTCAGCGGAAGTTGTCATCGTCCCAAGGATCTAACCCACGTCGGCTGCTTCTCACGGGCTGGTCGTAGCGCGATTGAGGGGTGGCCCATGGGTCATCATCCCAATCATCTTCTGCAAAAAGCTCATCCTTCAAGGTGCCCAGTGTGCTTTTAAGACCTTGCAAGGGTCCGCCTTCAACCTGACGTTCAGCGGTGAGACGTCGGTTAAGTCCGAACAGCGCCTCCTGCAGGCCGCTAACTGCCAGTTCCAGTTCTTGAAGATCATCCTGGGCAAGGAGATCTTGAACATCACGCACGCACATTTCAACAGCACGTTGCTGGCGCTCAGCGCCATAAGGACCGAGCTCGAGTGCCGCATCACGCAGACGGCGCTCGGCTTGTGCGACCAACGTCATCGCAGAGTTACGTCGTTCGATGGAGGCACGTTTACGCCGATCTTCATCGGCACGCGCTTCAGCTTCCGCAAGAAGACCCTGGATTTCGTCTTCATTCAGGGTTGAGCCACCCTGAATCGTCACCGACTGCTTGCGACCAGTGGTTCGATCAGTGGCACTGACCTGAAGAATTCCGTTGGCATCGATATCGAAGGCCACTTGAATCTGGGGAACGCCGCGGGGGGCCGGAGGGATCCCGGAAAGGCGGAATCGGCCAAGAGATTTGTTATCAGCTGCCATCTGGCGCTCGCCTTGCCAGACATGGATTTCAACCGATGACTGATTGGGTTCTGATGTACTGAACACATCCGACTGACGCACGGGAATCTGCGTGTTGCGTGGGATGAGGACCTTCATGAGCCCTCCGATGGTCTCGAGCCCTAGGGACAGGGGTGTGACGTCATTGAGCAAGAGATCCCTGAGTTCACCGGTGATGATTCCGGCCTGAACAGCGGCACCAACAGCCACCACTTCATCAGGATTCACCGATTGGCACGGATCATTCGGAATCAGGGTGCGCACCAGCTGTTGAACCATCGGCATGCGGGTGCTGCCACCCACCAGAACAACATCATCGATATCCTCAGCGGCCCAACCGGAGTCGCGGAGAGCCGATTGAACAGGAACCAGCAGTCGATCGAGAAGATCAGGACAAAGCCCCTCGAAGGTCTCTCGATCCAGTGTGGTTTCGATGTGAAGAGGGCCGTCGGCTCCGGTGGCAATGAAGGGCAGAGAAACCGGAGTGGTGGTCACACCAGAAAGCTCTTGTTTGGCCTTCTCCGCGGCTTCGGTTAGGCGCTGAAGTGCTTGACGGTCTCGACGCAAGTCGATGTCGTGCTCCTTCAGGAAGGCTTCCGCCATCCAATCAACAATGCGTTGATCGAAATCATTGCCACCGAGTTGGGTATCACCATTGGTGGCCTTCACATCAAACACACCGTTGGCGATGCGCAGCAACGACACATCGAAGGTGCCCCCACCAAGATCAAACACCAATGCACGGCGCACAGCACTGCGATCGAAGCCATAGGCCAGGGCAGCAGCCGTGGGTTCATTCAGGATCCGCTCAACGTTGATACCTGCTAGGCGCCCTGCATCACGTGTGGCCTGACGCTGAGCATCATTGAAGTAGGCCGGTACGGTGATCACCGCAGCCTCCACTTCCTCACCCAGGTAAGTGGACGCGTCATCCACGAGCTTGCGCAGGATGCTGGCAATCAGCTCTTCGGGGGCGTATTCCCTCTCTGTCTGCGGGCAAGCGACCCGCACGTTTCCTTGACTGTTGGCGCGAACCGTGTAGGGAACGGTGAGCGAACCGTCATCGAGCTCATCCCAAGCGCGACCGACAAAACGCTTGAGATTTGAGAAGGTATTTCTGGGGTTGAGAACCAGCTGGCGTCGCGCCGGTTGGCCGACAAGCAGCTCGTTGTCTTTGGTGTAGCCCAGCACCGACGGCGTGGTGCGGGTGCCTTCGGCATTGGCAATCACCACCGGCCGCCCGGCCTCCAGCACAGCCACGACGGAATTGGTGGTACCCAGGTCGATTCCGACGATCCGGCCCATAAACGCCTGTGGGGACTCCCACGGTAACGGCCCAAACCCGTCTCTCCCAGTCCCACCTGACCACACTGACCGGTGAATCTGTCTTTAAAGCCTTCTTAGTGATGGCGATGCCGGCTGGCCGGTACGTTTCAAAGGAATGCCTGTTTGGAATGGCAAGCCTCGAAGACCTGTATCTGCTGCGGCGCCGTCCAGCGGTTGAAAAGACGATCGACGCTGGTTTCAAGCTGACATCTGCGCTGCTGGCCACCGTTGTGGCCTTGGTGCTGCTGTTCATCCTCTACGTGGTGTTCACGGGAGCACTCGATTCGATGGGCCGCTACGGCTGGAAATTTCTTGTGACCTCCAACTGGAACCCGGTAAAGGACGAGTACGGAGCCTTCACCGCCATCTACGGAACACTGATCACCTCGCTTCTTTCGCTGTTGATTGCTGTTCCCCTGGGGGTGGGAACGGCCATCTTCATCACGGAGAACATCATTCCGCGCCAGATCCGCTCGGTGATCGGCCTAATGGTGGAACTGCTGGCTGCCATTCCTTCAGTGGTACTAGGCCTGTGGGCGATTTTCGTTATGGAGCCGTTCATTCGCCCTGGCCTGGAGTTTTTGCATGCCGTTCTGGGATGGCTGCCATTTTTTTCGACGTCACCGCAGGGCCCCGGCATCGCTCCAGCAGTGTTGATTCTTGTAGTGATGATCCTGCCGATCATCACGGCGATTTCCCGGGATGCCCTCAATCAGGTGCCGATGAAACTGAGGCAGGCAGCCTATGGAGTTGGAACCACCCGATGGGGAGCCATCCTGAATGTGATGTTGCCAGCGGCGATTTCAGGCATCGTGGGAGGTGTGATGCTGGCTTTGGGGCGTGCCATGGGTGAAACGCTTGCCGTCACATTGATTATCGGCAACTCCAACACATTCAGCTGGTCCCTCCTTGCACCTGGAAACACAATTTCGGCCATGCTCGCCAATCAGTTCGGTGAAGCCGATGGCAGTCAGGTGTCATCGCTGATGTATGCAGCTTTTGTGTTGATGCTGCTCACGTTGGCAGTGAATGTATTGGCGCAGTGGCTGGTGAAACGACTGAGCTTGAAATACTGACCATGACTTATCCCACGTCATCTTCATCGATCAATGGCATGCCGGATTTGTCCTACAGACATGGATCCAGGCGGAACCTAATCAGTCGGTTCCTGAGCAGCCTTGCAGCCTTGTTTTCAATGATCGCCGTGCTGCCTTTGGTTGCTGTGTTGGCTTATGTGTTGATCAAAGGCGGCAGCATGCTCAGCCCGAGATTGTTCACAGAGTTACCTCCCGCTCCAGGTTTATCGGGTGGTGGAATCGCCAATGCCATCCTCGGCAGCATCCTCGTGACCGTGATCGCTGCTTTGATCGCTATTCCTGTGGGTGTTGGAGGAGGGATCTACGTCGCTGAATATTCCAGAGGTGGAACATTCGCACAGTTCATCCGCTTCGGCACCAATGTTTTGTCGGGTGTTCCGTCGATCATCGCGGGTGTCTTTGTGTATTCCACGATTGTTGCTACGCGGGTGTTCTTCGGCAATTCATACAGCGCGCTCGCAGGGGGGATCGCGCTCTCTGTGCTGATGCTTCCCACCGTGATCAAAACTACCGATGAAGGATTGAAGCTGGTTCCCAATGACCTGCGGCGGGCAGCGCTGGGGGTTGGAGCCTCCCAATTTGTCACGATTGTTCGGATCACGCTTCCATCAGCGTTCACGCCGATTGCAACTGGGGTGGTGCTCTCCATCGCCAGGGCCGCTGGAGAGACAGCTCCTCTCATTTTCACTGCACTGTTCAATAACTTCTGGTCTCAAGACCTGTTCTCTAACTTCTGGTCGACGAAGAATCCGATCCTCAACCCAATTGCAACGCTGTCAGTGCTCATCTACAACTACGCACAGCTTCCCTATGAACCGCAGATTGAGCTCGCCTGGGCTGCGTCTTTCGTGCTTCTGATGTTCATTTTGGTGATTAATCTGTTCGCACGCTGGCTGGGACGGTTTGCAACTAAAACCCTTTAAGAGTCCTGATCATTCCCTTCCACTTCACTCGTTTCATTCGCCGCCATGACGTTCTCCAGCCAAAGTGGTTCTGAAATTTCAGCAGAAACCTGTCTCTCCATCCAGAACACGACCATCAGCTACGGAAGTTATGAAGCGGTAAAGAACGTTTACTGCGACATCCCACGAGGTCAGGTGACTGCCTTCATTGGTCCTTCTGGCTGTGGGAAGTCGACAATGCTTAGAGCCTTAAATCGCATGAACGATTTGATTGAAGGTTGCTCATTAAAGGGTCGTGTTTTGTTCGATGGTGCCGATCTTTATGCGCCGAATGTTGATCCCGTTGAAGTAAGGCGCCGCATCGGCATGGTGTTCCAGCAACCCAATCCTTTTCCAAAAAGCATTTACGAAAATATTGCCTTTGGTGCTCGCATCAATGGATACAAAGGAGATATGGATGAACTTGTGGAGCGCTCCCTTCGACAGGCAGCTGTCTGGGATGAATGCAAAGATAAACTCAACGAAAGTGGCTATTCCTTGTCTGGCGGTCAACAACAACGACTCTGCATCGCACGAACCATCGCCATTCAACCCGAGGTCATCCTGATGGATGAACCCTGCTCCGCTTTGGATCCGATTTCAACTCTTAAAATCGAAGAAACGATGCATGAGCTCAAAAAGAGTTTCACCATTGTGATTGTCACACACAACATGCAACAGGCTGTTCGTGTCAGCGATATGACGGCATTTTTTAATGCTGAACCAGTCGAAGGTGGCTCAGGGAAGGTTGGTTATCTGGTTGAGTTCAATGAAACAGAGACGATTTTCAATTCGCCGACGCAACAAACTACACAGGATTATGTCTCCGGCCGTTTTGGTTAATTGTCAGATTTTCGTTTGAATCAGCCGCAGGATCCCCGCTCCGATTGAGCAATAAAAAACCGGCCTGAAGGCCGGTGTGGAACGGAGAGGGAGGGATTCGAACCCTCGATAGAGTTGCCCCTATACAGCATTTCCAGTGCTGCGCCTTCGACCACTCGGCCACCTCTCCAGGGGCATCGTGGGGCACGGGTGAGAATGTAGCAGGGCGTTTCCACAAGCACTGCATGAGGCCGAGTCATCGGGTCACCATCCACTGGCGCCAGGAGGACCGGGTGATCTCCCATGAGGTGCCCGAGGGGGATTACATCCTGCAGAGCTTTGAACAGCAGGGGGATCCGCTGCCCTTCTCATGCCGCAATGGCTGCTGCACCAGCTGTGCTGTCCGCGTTCAAGAGGGTGAACTCGATCAGCGCGAGGCGATGGGGCTTTCGAAGGATCTGCGAGACAAGGGTTACGGACTGTTGTGCGTCGCTCGAGCCATCGGTCCTTTGGTGGCGGAAACCCAGGATGAAGATGAGGTCTATGAACTGCAGTTCGGACGTCATTTCGGTCGTGGGCAGGTGACGGCTGGGCTCCCACTCGACGAAGAATGATGCACGATTCACTCGATTGTTCGGCTGCCGCAAACGAGGCTGGACTCAACTCCTCAAGGCTGGAGGAGCTGAGTCAAGTGGCACGTGCAGCGGCAGACCTTGGCGGAACGGTGCTGATGCAGCACTACGGACGCCTGGAGAGCATCCAGCAGAAAGGTCGAGCGGGTGACCTGGTTACCACCGCCGACCTGGCAGCCGAAGCAGCTGTTCTTGAGAGCTTGGCCATTGCCACTCCCAACATCCCTGTTTTGGCAGAAGAATCAGGGAGCAGCGGAGACACATCGGAACTTTGCTGGTGTGTTGATCCCTTGGATGGCACCACCAATTTCGCCCACGGGTATCCCTTCTTCGCGACTTCTGTGGGCTTGCTTTGGCAGGGACAGCCCATCCTGGGTGCCATCGCAGTCCCCTTTCTCAAGGAGCTCTTCTGGTGCTGCCCTGGTGTCGGGGCTTATTTGCATGACCAGCGCATTGCTGTCAGTGACTGCAAAACTCTGGAAGACAGCCTCCTGGTGACCGGCTTCGCCTATGACCGCCGGGAGCTTGAAGACAACAACTATGCCGAGTTTTGTCGGCTGACCCACCGCACCCATGGCGTGCGCAGGGGCGGAGCTGCTGCAGTCGATTTGGCCTATGTGGCTGCCGGTCGTCTCGATGGTTACTGGGAGAGAGGTCTCTCTCCATGGGACCTAACTGCAGGCGCCGCTCTTGTAGTCACGGCGGGAGGCCAGGTGAGTGACTACAAAGCTGCGTCGTACTCCGTCAGCACAGGTCGAATCCTCGCCACAGGGCCGGCATTGCATGGCCAACTCCAAGCGGAACTCGATACCATCCAGCCGCTGCCTGAGCCTCTTTATGCCAGGTGAAACCCAGGCCGTGGGATCCTGATCGCATCAGCGACGTGCGTGATGGCCCTGCAACCCGCCTCTGGCGTGAGAGATCTCAATCCTCAGCAGGTGCAGCGCAACCAGGAATTACGAGAAACACTGGCGGGCGTATTCCGGCTCTGGGGCTTTGAAGAAGTCACACCACCGCGGATCGAGCGCATGGACACGCTCAAAGCCGGTGGAGCCATCGACAGCAGGGACATCGTTCGACTCGTCGCCGATGAACCGTTGGGATTGCGTCCGGAATTAACGGCTTCGATTGCGAGGGCAGCCTGCACGCGTCTGCAAGAACGTCATCGGCCCCTACGGCTTTGGAGCTGTGGGACTGTCTTTGAATCCAGGGTTGCAGATGAGGGAGGGCAGTGCATTGAAGAAATTCTTCACTGCGGAGTTGAGCTGTTTGGCGGTATCGGCGTTGAAGCAGAACTGGAGCTGTTCAGTCTGCTTATGGCTTCCATGCGAGCGCTGAAACTTGAACCCCGTCATCAGCCCAAGCTGCTGATCGGGCATACCGATCTGCTGAACCTTCTCTTGGATCCCTTCGAAGGAACGCTTCGTGATCGGATTAGGGGTTGCCTCAGCCAATACGACCGTCTGGGTTTACGTGAACTGGTCAACGATGCCAACGAGCTGAAGACTCTGTGTTCCTGGCTCGATCGTCGTGGCACACCTCAAGAAATCCTTGCAGAGCTGCAACGTGATTACCCCAATCAACCTGTACTGCATCGAATTCAGCGCTTGGTCGATCATTTGATTCCGCTGGCTGAAGCCTCAGGCGTGCAGGTGCAACTCGATCCCACCTTCCAACCCCACTACGAGCTCTATGACGGCATCGTGCTTCAACTGGTGTGTCAAGGATCCTCAGCACCGGTTGTGATCGCTCGTGGCGGTCGTTACGACGATCTTGTTCAACGTTTGGGAGATCAAGGCACTGATGCGACAGGGATGGGATTTAGTTACTGCGTTGATCACATCCGTGACTTACCTGGTGAACCGTCGAACACCACCTTTGAAGAGTCATCTGCACTGATTTGCTTCAGCAGTCAGCAGACCTTGGAACAGGCACTGCAACATCAGTCGACACTGCATGCTTCGGGCAAGATCTGTCGTCTCGATCACAGGCCATGCCACAACAGAGATGAAGCTCAACGCCGATTGCAACTGTCGGGATGCGAGACCCTCGAATGGATTGGTGACTAGGATCGCTCGAATCAGATCGGAGTTATGGCTCACACCATCGTCACGGATGTCTGCGAAGGAGTTTCCGATTGTGTCGATGCCTGTCCAGTGGCTTGCATCAAGCCTGGCCAAGGCAAAAACAAGAAGGGCACCGATTTTTTCTGGATCGACTTCGACACTTGCATCGACTGCAGCATCTGTCTTCAGGTCTGTCCTGTCGATGGCGCGATTCTCCCCGAAGAACGGGCCGAACTCCAGCGGAGTTAACTGGCCCACGTTCGGAAAACTCACCAGTCAAACTCTTGATTCCAGGATCTTTGTTTGACTAATTTTCGGCAAGCTCAAGTTTGCTGATGTCGGTGCTGGAACAGGGTCAAATTCAGATCCACACGGAAAATATTTTCCCGATCATCAAGAAGGCCGTTTATTCCGGTCACGAAGTGTTCCTTCGTGAGCTAGTCAGCAACGGCACCGACGCTATCAGCAAGCGTCGAATGGCAGCCATGGCTGGTGACTGCACCGAAGGTGATGATGGACGCATCAATATCACCGTTGACAGAGAATCAAAAACTCTGACAATCAGTGATAACGGTATCGGAATGTCCGCCGATGAAGTAAAGCGCTATATCAACCAGGTTGCATTCTCAAGTGCAGAAGATTTTCTCGAAAAATATAAGCAAGAGTCTGACGCCATTATTGGTCATTTTGGCCTTGGTTTCTACTCCAGTTTCATGGTGGCCAAGGAGGTGGAGCTAGTCACTAAATCAGCACGTGCAGAAGAACAGGCTGTGCGCTGGGTATGCGATGGATCACCTGCCTTTAAATTAGAAAGTCATGAACGTAATGAACCTGGAACAGATGTGATCCTTCATCTAATGGATGAAGAGCTGGAATACCTCGAACCAGCACGGATTCGCACATTGATCACTCAGTATTGCGACTTCATGCCAGTTGACGTCCAACTCGAAGGGGAAAGCGTTAACAAACGCGATCCTGCGTGGCGTAAAAGCCCGCGGGAAATGACTGATCAAGACTACATCGATCTATACAGATATCTCTACCCATTTCAGGGTGATCCTTTGCTCTGGGTTCATCTCAACACAGATTATCCCTATACGCTTCAAGGGATTCTATATTTCCCGCAAGCACTGGGTCGCGCTGACTGGGAAAAGGGTGATATTCGCCTGTATTGCAACCAAGTTTATGTCAGTGATTCGATCAAGGAAATTGTTCCCCGTTATCTTCTGCCTCTAAGGGGTGTCATCGATTCCCCTGACATTCCCCTGAATGTGAGCCGAAGTGCCCTTCAAACCGATCGCAAGGTTCGCTCAATCGGTAATTTCGTTGCCAAGAAGGTTGCTGATCGCCTCAAGAGCCTTAAACGTGATGAGCCGGAGAACTATGCGAAGGCTTGGGAATCACTCGCACCCTTTGTAAAGATCGGAGCGATGGAAGATGAGAAGTTTGCAGAGCAAGTTTCTGATCTCGTTCTGTTTGCCACAACCGCTGATGCCAAGGATGGAGACGACGAACCGATCAATGCTGAGGAAAGGTCTTACACAACCATTGCCTCGTATCAATCGCGTCAGTCTGATCCAGAGTCCAAACGGATCCTCTACTGCACAGACGAAGTGGCACAAGCTGGCGCTTTGTCACTTTGGAAAAGCCAAGGTGCAGAAATCCTGTTTGCAGAAACAGTGATCGATAGCCAGTTCATTCCATGGCTTGAGTCGAACAATGATCTCTATCAGTTCCAGCGGGTGGATGCGGAACTAGATGAAAGCCTGAGCGAGCAACACTCAGAGATCAGTGATCAAGACGGGGAAACGCAAAGCGACGTGATCCGCACGCTGGTCAAAGATGCGCTGAATAACGACAAGGTCACGATTCAGGTTCAAGCCTTAAAGGGTGGAGAGGAGGCACCGGCAGCGATGATTCTTCTGCCCGAGCAAATGCGTCGGATGAATGACATCGGAGCGCTGATGGATCAACGGCTTCCAGGACTGCCGGATCACCATGTTCTGCTGATCAACCGAAGCCATCCACTGGTGGACGGTCTTCAGAAGCTTTCAGCGGGCTCCGTTTTGGTTGGAACCACGCAAACCTCGCCTAGCAAAGAGCTGGCAAACGAGCTGGCCCGTCATCTTTACGACATGGCTCGACTGGGAGTTGGTGGGCTGGAACCCAATGAGCTGGCTGGATTCCAAACACGCAGCTCAAAGCTGATGTCTGAACTGGTGGCGAGAGGTCAGTGACCAAGTCAGTTTGCTAAATTAGGCGCTTGGCCATTGGCCAGTGATTCAGAGGATCAACATCATGTCTCGGGTGTGTCAGCTCACCGGTACGCGTGCCAACAACGGAATGGCGGTGAGCCACTCCCATATCCGCACCAAGAAGCTGCAGCAGGCCAATCTGCAGCAGCGTCGTCTCTGGTGGGCAGAAGGGAATCGATGGGTGAACCTGCGCATCACAACGCGCGCTTTGAAGACCATTCAGAAGAAAGGACTTGGCGCCTATGCCAAATCACTTGGCATCAACCTCGCCAAGGTCTGATCTTTCCTTATCAATGCCCCGGATCATTGTGAATCGTCGAGATTTTCTTGGGATCTCACTTACCGGGGCTTTGGCTTTGTTCTGGAAGCCAAAAACCACCAGAGCGTTGGGCGGCAAACTCCCTGAGTTGGGTGCTGCTGCACCAGACTTCAATCTTCCCGGAACAATTGCAGGCGCCAGTACTCCGAATCTCTCGTTAAGTTCGTGGAGAGGGAGATGGCTCGTTCTTTATTTTTATCCAAGAGATTTCACGTCGGGCTGCACAATTGAGGCTCACGGATTCCAGGATGCATTAACTGATTTCAAAGCAAAAAACTGTGAGATAGCAGCCATCAGCGCGGATAGTGTTGATGATCACGAGTCTTTCTGCAGCAGTGAAGGATTGAGCTTTACCCTTCTCTCAGACCCGGATGGTTCTGTCAGCCGCGATTATGGGTCTTGGATGGCGCCCTATTCGTTGCGCCATACGTTCTTAATTGATCCCGAGGGCCTCTTACGCGCCAGATGGACTGGCGTCAGGCCTGTAGGTCACGCTCAGGAAGTGCTCAACACACTGATTTCAGAGCAGTCCAGCTGATCCGTTTGACAGATGGATTGATCTGATTAATGGTGGTGTAGAGACACACCGGGACATCACTGGAATGGATGAGAGAGAAGGCGGAAGTCATTTCATTATTCTCTACCATCGCACTCCATTTGACGAAGCACGAGATGCTTCTGGTGCGAGAGTCTGGCGAGACCAGAAGAGTCCGAATGGAATCATTCCAACTCTGAGGAATCTCTTCAGAGATCGAAAAAATGGGACCTGGATTGCTTGGAGACAGGTTGACGACCTGTCAAATGCTGAAGATGAGCGCATTGCCATGCGTGAGCCAGCAGACTTCACTCTGCGAAGAATTCCCCTTGAGCAAGAACAAATATCGAGCTTTTATCATGTCACATCAAAAGAGTCATTTTGGCCAATCCTTCATACATTCCCAAACTATTTCGATGTCAACAATGCTAATTGGAGTATCTTTGAAGAGGTGAATCGGCGATTCGCTGACGCAGCTTGTGCCGAAGCAGCACCTGGAGCAACAGTTTGGATTCATGATTACAACCTATGGCTAGCACCTGGCTATATCCGAGATAAACGCAAGGATCTGAAAATTGCTTTTTTCCATCACACACCTTTCCCTGGAAGTGATGTCTTTTCGATTCTGCCATGGCGTATTCAAATTGTTGAAAGTCTCCTCAGTTGCGATGTCGTCGGTTTTCACATTCCACGGTACACCGAAAATTTTGCTAGAGCTGCTAACTGTTTGTTAGGCGTCGAAAAAGGCCCCAAAACACCCGCCAACCTACGTTTCCTTGCATGCGGCTCTGCTTTGACGGAACCCTCAGAAACACCCTGGTTGAACTATCGCGGACGCAAGGTGCATTTGCTGTCATCTCCTGTCGGCACCTCACCAGATGTCATCCAGTCGCTATCCCAGGATTCGCACGTCTGTCAATTGGCTGCTCGCATTGATGAAGACACCAAGAAAGGTCGCAAATTAATCCTCTCTGCCAGCAGGGTTGACTACACCAAGGGCAACGAAGAACTGCTTCTAGCTTTTGAACGCTTGCTCGAAAGACGACCCGAATTACATGGCAAAGTTGTGTTGATGCTGGCTTGCGTTGCAGCTGCATCAGGAATGAAGATCTACGAAGACACTCAACGCTTGATCGAAGAAACGATCGGCAGGATTAATGGCCGATTCAGTCAAATTGACTGGGTACCAATTCGGTTCTCAACACGCAGGATTCCCTACGAAGAGATGGTGGCCTGGTTCTCTCAAGCTGATATCTGTTGGATCACCCCATTGAGAGATGGACTGAATCTTGTAGCCAAAGAGTATGCAGCAACAAGAAAAGGCAGCGATGGCGTGCTTGTTCTTTCTGAATTCACTGGTGCTTCTGTGGTGTTGGATGGTGCTGTGCTTACGAATCCCTATTCTCATAAGCAAATGGACAATGCAATTGATAGCGCAATTGATATGCCGAATTCCGAACAACTTGAGCGAATGGAACGTATGAGTTCTGCGGTGGAAACCTTCACAGTGTCTGACTGGGCTGCAGAACAGATGAATGCGCTGGAATCACCGGATTAATGCCATGGGCTGGATGAAACGGATAAGTGGTCAGATGTTCCTGGTGTTTTTCACCTTCATCATCTCCACACTGATCGGTCTTTCAACACTCGCTCGTCAACCAGACAGTGTGTCGATTCTGATGCCTGCTCCATTCGCTGATGCCACCGTCGCACTTGTCGAAAGCTTCAACAGAGAGCACAAAGGTCGTATCAAGTTGAATGTGGTCCGTGGTCCACTCGAAACAGAATCGATCTCAGACCTAGCCATCAGTAGTTTGTTGCTGGGAGACACGCCCTTTGATGCTCTGCTAATGGACGTCACGTGGGTTGCTAAATACGCTCAAGCAGGTTGGCTGTCACCGCTTGATGCCTATTTCTCCGATGACGACATCGAGGCTCTCGCTCCAGGTGCTAGTGAAGGCAATCATTTCGATGGTTTTTTGCAACGGTGGCCGCTGACTTCAGACGTTGGGTTGCTCTACTGGCGAACCGATCTCATGACGGCGCCTCCACAAACCCCGGAGGAATTAGAAGCGATCAGCAGAAATCTTCAAAGCAATCAAAAAATCCCTTACGGATACGTTTGGCAGGGTCGTCAGTATGAGGGGTTGAGTTGTGTTTTTCTGGAAATGATTGATGGGTTCGGAGGAGTGTGGTATTCACCGCAAAATGGTCGAATCGGACTCGATGAACCTTCTGGTGTTGATGCTGCAACCTGGCTTCAACATCTGATTGAAGTAGGAATTAGCCCAAGAGCTGTTACAAACTATTCCGAGTCTGAAACGCTGCAGAGCTTCAAATCAGGTGAGGCAGCATTCATGCGCAATTGGCCCTACGCCTGGGCGGAATTACAAAAAGAAGACAGCCCCGTGAAAGATCGCATTGGGATTACCACCATGGTGGCCAAACCAGGACAAACCCCAGCTGCGACGCTCGGTAGCTGGGGTTTGAGTCTTCTTAAAGGATCTGCACATCCCGATTCCACCGTGGAGGCCATCAAGTTCCTCACCAATGAACAATCCCAGCGGTATCTGTTTTCCAATTTTGGCTATACCCCAACCCAAGCAGCCTTGTTCAATGATGTTCAACTGAGCAGTAATTTTCCATCCCTCAACGCTGTTGGCGCTGCTCTGCCCTATGCCCGCCCCAGGCCACAGACACCGTTGTATGCCCAGATGAGTGACGTTCTTCAGCGCAATCTCAGCAGCACCCTCACTGGCGTTACGTCACCCCTAGAGGCGATGGATCAAGCCCAACAATCGTCGGATCAAGTGCTCATCGCCGCTGGAGCTACCCCCTAATGCCAATTCTCTTGCTGCTCCTGCCGTCATTGCTCTTCCTAGCGGCTGTGTTCGCGCTGCCGCTGGTTCGTTATCTGTGGTTGAGCTTTCACGCAGATTCGGTGATGACCGGATTGGTGGCCATTCCTAACGGTGGTGCCAACTGGCAGCGTTTCTTTCATGACGTTCGCTATTGGCAAGACTTAGTTCAAACCCTTCGCTTTGCGGTGTTTTCAGTCACGATCGAGGTGATCTTGGGCCTAGCCATTGCGTTGATACTCAATCAACCGCTGCGCAGTCGTGCGTTCACCCGCACCGCATCGCTGATTCCTTGGGCCCTCCCCACGACGGTCATGGCGCTTGGCTGGCGCTGGATCTTCAACACGCCCTATGGCCCCGTCAATCGTTTGTTTGCAGGCACGTTCGGACACTCACTGAATGCCTTGGGTGAACCATCACTGGCATGGATGACCACGGTTTACGCCGATGTTTGGAAAACAACCCCTTTTGTTGCGCTGATTCTTTTAGCTGGACTCCAGACCATTCCTTCCGATCTCTACGAAGCCGCACATCTTGAAGGCGCCGGAGCGTGGACTTGCCTAAGACGGATCACACTTCCCTTGCTGCTTCCTTATCTCGGGCTTGCATTGATGTTTCGCTTAGCACAAGCGTTTGGTGTGTTTGATCTGATTCAGGTGATGACAGGAGGTGGCCCGGCTAGTAGTACAGAAAGCATCGCCCTTTACGCCTATTGGAATGCTCTGAGGTTTCTCGATTTCGGCTACAGCGCGACAATCATGATCGGAAGCTTCATCATCCTCACCGTGATGGTGGCAATCGCCTGGTTAGTGATCGCTGCAACCAGGCATCGAACTGTTGCGGGAGAACCATCATGAAAGCTAATCGAGCCTTGATCTTGCTCCTCGTGATCTGGTCCTTGGCACCTTTAATGTGGCAGCTCTACACATCGTTCTGCACAGATCAGGCATTAGTGATGCCTTTTGAGGATCATGTTCAACGTTGGACGTTGGCTCACTATCAAAGTGTTCTTGACAGTGATCCTCCATTCCTCAGATACCTCTTTAACAGTTTGTTTGCGGGAATACTTTCCACCGCTCTGACGCTGATTCTTGCTCTGCCTGCGAGTTACAGCCTTAGTAAGCTCAACAGAACTACGGCCACTTTGATCAAGAGTCTGCTGATTGGTTGTGCCTTGTTTCCCTATGTATTGCTTTTTCTTGCATTGCTAGAAGTGGCTCGATTCCTTCAACTTGGAAATAGTTTGATCGCTCTGGCCATTCCATACGCAGCACTCTCACAGCCCTTGGCTGTTTTGCTTCTCACGAATGCTTTCTCGGATCTCCCGGGAGAACTTGAAGATGCTGCCAGAGTTGAAGGTTTATCGATGTTTCAACGTTTCCGCTGGGTTTTACTACCTTTGATTGCACCAGCCATCGCTAGTACATCCATCCTTGTTTTTCTTTTTTCATGGAATGAATACCCAATTGCCCTCACGTGGATCAGTGACGCTGGAAAATTGACCCTTCCCGTTGCCATGGCGAGAATTGCAGGGTCATCGATTCACTCGGTTCCGTATGGTCCCTATGCAGCCGCTACAGTTTTGGGTTCAATCCCTCTGATTCTGCTGGTGATGGCATTTCAGAAGCCGATCGTTTCAGGTTTAACCAGTGGAGCTGTGAAGGGATGACACTCGATCTCAAACAAGTTGGTCGATGCATCGGCAATCAATGGATTGTGAGAGATCTTTCGTTTCAGATCAGCAACGACGAATGTCTTGCTCTTGTAGGTCCAAGTGGATGTGGCAAAAGCACAACGCTGCGCTTGATTGCAGGTCTTGATCCCGTCAGCGAAGGCTCCATTGCGATCAGCAATCACGATGTCACCAAGCTCTCACCTGCTGAGAGAAGCATTGGCATGGTGTTTCAAAGCTATGCACTTCTTCCTCACCTCACTGTTTTTGAAAACCTTGACTTGGGGCTAAAAATTCGTAAAGTTTCACCTAGAGATCGTTCGATCAAAATCCAGAGAATCCTCGATCTTGTGCAGCTCTCTGATCGATCCTCTCATCGGCCAGCTCAGCTATCTGGTGGACAGCGCCAGCGTGTTGCCTTGGCACGGGCGTTGCTCCGGGATCCAGAGGTCTATCTACTTGATGAGCCAATGAGCAATCTTGATGCTCAGTTACGCGAAGATATTCGCCCTGAATTGAGACGGCTGGTTCTTGAGCAACAAAAACCAACGATTTACGTCACCCATGATCAGCATGAAGCCATGGCCATGGCTCAGAAAATTGCTGTGCTAAATCATGGCAAAATAGAACAACTCGACACGCCATATAATCTGTATACGAATCCTTCCACACTGTTTGTGGCACGTTTCATCGGAAGGCCTCAAATCAATTGTTTAAAGCCCTTGAATAATCGTGTACGAACGATTAGACCTGAGCACCTTTGCTTCAGCCAGTCGGGTCTTGCCTGTAAAGTGCAATCAAGGGAGTGGTTAGGTAATTCCCAGTTAATATTCTTGGAGACCGAACAAGGAACCTTGCGGATGTCGACAAGTCCAGATAAACGTGTTCCCGACAGCGGTTATATCGCATGGAATCTGCAGGATGAACTGCATTTCGATTCTGTTTCTGGTGTTAGATTGCCTGCGGCGAAATAATATTGATCACCCAATTAACTATGAAATTTAATTAAACTAGTGATTGATGTATGTCCTGAAGATGCTCTAAGAGCATGCCCCGATGCACATCGGCTGATTCTCTGAGTTGTTCAAGCGTTGAAGATGACGCAGGGCTCTTTGATGCTTCAGACCATTGACTGATCATCTCGTCTGCGAGGAGTGGTTGCTCGAGGTCCACCCAGGGCAGGCTGCCCAGTTGTGCGGCAGCCTTCACCTTTGGGTCATAACTGAGAGCAGCAGTTGGGCAGCCCGTGGTAGCCGCCAGGATCAAAGCGTGTAAACGCATGGCGATGACTAAGGACGCAGTGCCAAATAGATCTTGAACCTGCTCAAGAGAGTCGGCACGTTTCAAACGTGAGCGCTCTTTCAAAGCTTGAGGAATGAGTCCTCGCTTGTCCAAGTCTTGCCATAACCCAGCATCCTGATCACCATGGAATGCAAGCCAAATCACTTCGCACATCGATTGGCGGCTGTAGCGATCAATTGCGTGGAGCAGGCATTGCCAGCCCTCAGTATCGAGAAGAGGTGTGGGTCTGAAACACAGAATCAAATAATCTCCTCCTGACCAGACCGGTGCAGGGTGGCACCAAACAGGATCTGGACCCATCACCATCGGCATGCGCAGTCGCCATCGCTGAGCCTGATGCAACGAAGCGGGATCTCTCCATGAGACCGCACGAATTCCTTGGAGCGTTGCACGCACGCACCAACGGCTCAATCGACGATTGAGCGGACCCAAGCCTTGGCCCCAAAGAATGACGGGGATGCGTTGCCACCGTGAAGACCACAGCACAATGAGGTAATAAACCAGACTTTTGAAACTGGTCCCGTCCTGCAACAAGCTTCCACCACCCAGCACGAGGGCATCCACCTTCTGAAGAGCTCGGATCGTCTCAGACAGGGATCGACGATTAACAATGCTCGCCCCGGGGGCTAAAGCAGAAACAGCATCACGATCCTTTGCCGTGATCACTGGATGCCATTCAGCAGGAAGCTGTGAAACGAGCACCTGAAGCAGTGCATCATCTCCGAGATTGTGTTCGCCGTAGTAACCACACAACAGCACCTTCGCCTTCTCTTGACCGCGAAGTGCCACCACCAGTCATCAACAGCGATTCGTCTCATTATCCAAGTGTTCAACCGTTACGGTGAGGTTCCATTTTGATCTGACATGCACGCGCTCTCGCTGGGCACATGGTGGATTCATTGGGCTTCAGTGGTGGAATGGGTTGTGGCCATCGTGTTGATCCATCGCTTCAGATCTGACACGAGTGGGGCCTCAACACAGAGAATCGCCTGGGCGATGCTGCCGGCGTTAATCAGTGCCATGGCAGCTTGCACCTGGCACCTTTACGACAACAGTGAAAGTCTGCGTTGGCTCGTGACCCTTCAAGCCTCATTCACACTCTTAGGCAATGTGATGCTTGCTTGGGCCGCGTGGTCTATTCCCTCTCCATCGATGGGCGAGGAGCAGCTCTGATGCCAGATTTTGATCCCTCCCCACTGTTCGCCCTCTCTCTCTTCCCTTACCTCTTTTTTCTCTACTACCTCGGGAAAAAGCAGCTGCTGCCAGTTCTCACCCGCCGTGGATTTCAGCTGACCTTGCTGTTCGTGGGGGTCACCATCGTGGCTGCCATCTTCGCTGATCTTCGATTTGACGCCGAACTCGTGGCCATTGATCCACTCCATGGAGGAGCCGAGGCGTTTCTCACACTCAGCAATGCTGTGGTCGTCGCCGGGTTGATCAGACACGAATCGGTGCAGTGATGAACATCTCTTACGAGAGGTGGGCCTAGGTTCGTGTGCGGCGGAAAATAGATCGTTGCCTCTGATCTTCATGCTCAGTCCTCTTCTGGCCATCGCGCCCGCCACGGTTTCCTGGTCTCCGAAAGTGGGCCTTGTGATGATTGCCTGCAACGTGATTGCCATTGGGATTGGCAAAGCCACGATCAAACACCCGAATGTTGGCGCCAAGCTCCCCAACGACTCCTTTTTCGGCGGTATGAGTCACGCCTCCCTGCTTGCCACCACAAGCCTCGGTCACGTTATGGGCATTGGAACAATCATTGGACTCGCAACCCGCGGCGTTCTCTGATCCCCCGCTTCCATAATCCTTGAGGAGTGGCCTTTGCCACTCCTTTTTTTATGGCGTTCAGGGCGCCACGGACGACACTTCCGATGTTCCCTTGGCAACTGATGCCGCGAATTTGAAACGCTGCTTGATACGTTCAGCCATCTGGTCGGGCATCAGACCAATACTCTCGAAGCTCTGCTGAGGTGTGGCGTGATCAACCAGCACGTCAGGAATTCCAATCCGCATCACCGGCAGCTGAAGATCAGCATCCTGAAGCGATTCGAGCACTGCAGAACCGAATCCGCCTGACATAGCCCCCTCTTCCATGGTCACAACGCGACCGATGCGTTGTGCCAGCGGGTGAATCAAGGATGTGTCGAGGGGGCGCAGGAAACGTGCATTCACCACCGTGCAGTGAATGCCTTGATCCTGAAGGAGCTCTGCCGTCGCCAACGCTTTGGCATTCATGGCGCCATAAGCAACGATCAGAAGGTCGTCACCTGTGCGAATCACCTCGCCACAACCGATAGGAAGGGGTTCCCAGCCTTCCTCCATCAACGGCACACCTTCGCCAGGGCCGCGGGGGATGCGGATCGCACAAGGTCCATTGTGTTGGAGTGAACTCACCAGCATCCGCTGAAGTTCAGCCTCGTCTTTGGGTGCCATCACCGTGAAGTTGGGGATGGCTCGCATATAACTGATGTCGTACTGGCCCTGGTGTGTCGGGCCATCGGCTCCAACAATCCCGGCTCGATCAAGCACAAATGTGACCGGCAGTTTTTGAATGCCAACGTCATGAATCAACTGATCAAATGCGCGTTGCAGGAACGTGCTGTAGATAGCAACCACTGGTCGGAGACCATCACAAGCCATGCCTGCAGCCAAGGTGACCGCATGTTGCTCTGCGATCCCCACATCCACATATTGATCCGGTAGTGCCTTTTGAAGAAGGTCGAGGCCGGTACCGGTGGCCATGGCAGCCGTGATGCCAACAACTTTCGGATCTTGCTCACAGATCTTGACCAGCGTCTGGCCGAAAACCTTGCTGTAACTGGGTGGCTTGGGCGTTTTGCTCGGGCGTGCCTTGCCGGTGCTCAGGTCAAAAGCCGATTGCGCGTGATAACCGACCTGATCGGCCTCAGCGTAGGGATACCCCTTGCCCTTGGTGGTCAGAACATGCACAAGAACAGGGCCACCCACACGGTGCGCCTCCTGGAACGTGCGCGTCATTTCAGAGATGTCATGTCCATCGATGGGACCCATGTAGGTGAACCCCAATTCCTCGAACACCGCACCAACCTTGGGCACAGCCAACCGGCGCATGCTCCCTTTGAGGCGATTCAATTCAGCAGGGAGGTCACCACCCATGAAAGGGAGGTGACGCATGCTTTCTTCAACGCTGCCCGAGATGAATTGCATCGGCGGACTCAGCCGCATGCGATTGAGATGGCTGGAGAGCGCCCCGACCGGAGGTGAGATCGACATGTCGTTGTCGTTAAGCACTACCAGCAACGGCGTATCAGGCATGTGACCGGCATGGTTAATGGCCTCCAACGCCATCCCGCCGGTAAGGGCACCATCACCGATCACCGCCACACACTTGTGGTCTTGGCCCTGACGATCACGGGCCATGGCCATGCCTAAAGCAGCCGAAATAGACGTGCTGGCATGGCCGGCACCAAAGTGATCAAAGTTGCTCTCGCAACGCTTGAGGTAACCAGCAACGCCGCCCTTTTGCCGCAACGAATCGAAATCGCTGTAGCGACCAGTAATCAATTTGTGGGGATAGGCCTGGTGGCCCACATCCCACACCACACGATCACGGTCGAGATCGAGCGTTTGATAAAGAGCAAGCGTGAGTTCAACGACACCGAGACCCGGACCAAGATGGCCTCCGCTGTTGGAAACAACCTCAAGGTGACGCTGACGGATCTGTGCCGCGACATCCTCAAGCTCGGTTGTGCTGAGGCCATGCAGCTGATTGGGATGCGACAGATCGCGCAGGTGCATGGTCTCTCGACAGATTTAGTCAATCTACGGGCCTTACCTGCCCTCTGCGGCAGCGTTCGGTTGCCAAACTGAACTGATGGACGATTACCTGCCCAGGATCCTTCGCGCGAGGGTCTACGACGTTGCCCGTGAGAGCCCGCTGGAGTCAGCCGGCAATCTCAGCCGACGGCTGAACAATCATGTCTGGCTCAAACGGGAGGACCTGCAACCGGTTTTCTCATTCAAATTGCGTGGTGCCTACAACCGCATGGCCCAGCTCTCTGATCAAGAGAGAGCACGCGGTGTGATCGCATCCAGCGCTGGCAACCATGCCCAGGGCGTCGCTCTCAGTGCTGCTCATCTGAAGTGTCGCGCTGTGATCGTGATGCCGATGACCACACCCAGCGTGAAGGTCGACGCCGTTCGCCAGCTCGGAGGAGAGGTGGTGCTGCATGGAGAGACATACGACGAAGCGTTTGCCGAGGCCATCAGACGCAGCGAAGCTGAGGGCCTCTGTTTCATCCATCCCTTCGATGACCCCGAGGTGATCGCTGGCCAGGGAACTGTGGGCATGGAAATCCTGCGCCAGTGTCACGAACCTCCTGATGCGATCTATGTGGCCATTGGCGGCGGCGGATTGATTGGAGGCATTGGCGCTTATGTAAAGAGTTTGTGGCCAGATGTGGAGATCATTGGCGTCGAGCCCCACGACGCCGCAGCCATGACTTTGTCGCTCGAAGCTGGTGAACGGATTCGACTGCCCCAGGTTGGGTTGTTTGCCGATGGTGTCGCCGTTCGTGAGGTGGGGGAGAACACCTTCCGCCTGGCGCAGCGCTACGTGGATTCCATCGTCACCGTGAGCACCGATGAAATCTGTGCAGCCATTAAGGACGTTTTTGAAGACACGCGCTCCATCCTTGAGCCAGCAGGCGCTCTTGCCATTGCAGGCCTCAAGGCCGACGTGACCAAGCGGCAATTGCAGGGGCGTCATCTCGTGGCCGTGGCCTGTGGCGCAAACATGAATTTTGATCGCCTGCGCTTTGTCGCAGAACGGGCAGAACTCGGTGAAGAGCGCGAAGCGATGCTTGCCGTTGAGATTCCTGAACAGCCGGGCAGCCTGCGCAAGCTCTGTGAGCTGCTACAGAAGCGCAGCCTCACTGAGTTCAGCTACCGCATGCGGGCTGGAGATCGGGCCCACATCTTCATGGGGGTCCAAGTTCGAGACCAGCAGGATCGTGCTGATCTTCTGGCTTCACTGCGTAGCAATGGCTACGAATGCCTTGATCTCAGTGAAGACGAGCTCGCTAAGGTCCATCTCAGGCACATGGTGGGCGGTCGGCTTCCACAGCAAACCGACAACTCCGAACCGCCTAAACAGGAACTGCTTTACCGCTTTGAGTTTCCTGAGAGGCCTGGCGCCCTAATGCGCTTCGTCAATGCCTTGCACTCGAACTGGAGTATCAGCATTTTTCATTACCGAAATCACGGAGCCGATGTCGGTCGAATCGTGGTCGGTGTCTTGGTCAGTTCCGATGATCTTGAGTCGTGGCAAGCGGTGCTGCGCGATCTGGGCTACCCCAGCTGGGAAGAAACTTCGAATCCCGCTTACAAGATCTTCCTGGGCTCTTGATGGCTCCAAGGCAGATGAGCGTTACCTTGGCGTGTCGGATCAGGGGGTGCTGGACGTGAGTGAGCAACGTGGCGACCAACCGGATCAATCATTGAGCGTTGCCGAAGCGACCGTGTCGCTACCTGCACGACTAGAAGCCATCCTCTATTTGAAAGGTCGACCGATGGCGCTCAAAGAGCTTTCTGATTTGGTGGGCGAGTCTGAAAGCGACACCGAGCAGGGGATGCTGATCTTGATCGCCGGTTACGCCCAGAGAGACACGGCACTTGAGATCAACGAGAGCAAAGGGAGGTACAGCTTGCAGTTGCGTCCTGGACTGGGCGAATTGGTGCGTGATCTACTTCCAGTCAATCTCTCCACGGCAACCCTGCGCACCTTGGCCACAATTGCTTTGAAAAAGCGGATTTTGCAATCTGATCTGGTTGATCTACGTGGTTCCGGCGCGTACGACCACATCAAGGAGCTCGTGAATCAGAACTTCATTGAACGCAAGCGCCAAAGCGAAGGTCGCTCCTACTGGATCACCCTTTCAGAGAAGTTTCATAGAACCTTTTCCGTGCTTCCTGAGCTCGGAGGCAGCTCCGAACCGTCTCAGGCTGCATAGAGTTCAGAGAACTCCACGGATCCCATGGCCCTCGAGCTTGTGTCCACCGTTCTTCAGGTGCTGGCTCAGACCCTGCAGATTTACACGCTGGTTCTGATCGTTCGCGTTCTATTGAGTTGGTTCCCCAACCTTGATTGGAGCAATCCGGTTCTGAGCACGGTCACGTCGATCACGGATCCTTATCTCAACGCTTTCCGCGGTCTGATCCCGCCTCTTGGTGGCCTGGATCTTTCAGCGATTCTGGCGTTCATCGCGCTGAATCTGATGCAGCAATTGCTGTTAACTGCATCCGTCTCCTTCGCTGCTGGATTTGGCGTCTACGGCTGATTCAGCACCCATTAGCGGTGATCGCCTTCCCCATGGAGGGTCCCGCGCTGTGCTCGGCTCCCCAGTTTGCGCAGATTGCCTTCAGCCACTGCATCGAGCTCAAGACCGAGTTCTGTTGCCAACTGGGCGATGTACCAGAGCACATCGCCCAACTCAAGGGCGATGTCAGCAGTGAACTGCGCATCTACGACACCGCCTCGATCCCGAATCAGTTTCTTGACTTTGTCGGACACCTCACCGGCCTCACCGGTGAGGCCAAGGGTTGGGTAGATCAAATTCCTGCCGGCATCCGGATAGCGAGCCGTGCTGCGCGATTCCCGCTGGTAGTCGTTGAGCTGCACGGAGATTCAGGGAAGGGTTGAGGTCATGACGGTAGATTCCGCAGGTTTCCGGCGCCAAGGATGGCCGAGCTCGATCTGACCCGCAGAACCAAGATCGTCGCCACGATCGGCCCAGCCACAGAAAGTCCCGAACGCATTCGGGAACTGGTAAAGGCAGGTGCCACCACGTTTCGACTAAATTTCTCCCACGGAGATCACAGCGAGCACGCCACAAGAATTGCCACCATCCGGCAAGTGGCCCATGAACTCGGTGTTCATATCGGCATCCTTCAAGATCTACAGGGGCCGAAGATCCGACTGGGTCGCTTTGAAGAAGGGCCAATCACACTTAGCAAAGGCGATCACTTCGCCTTGACCTCCAAGCAGGTGCGCTGCAACCAGACCGTGGCCACCGTCACCTACGACAAGCTGGCGGAGGAGGTTTCTGCTGGAAGCAGGATTCTTCTGGATGACGGACGCGTCGAAATGAAGGTCGACCGCGTCGATGAGGCCGATCAGACTCTGCATTGCGTGGTCACCGTCGGGGGCGTTCTCTCCAACAACAAGGGAGTCAACTTCCCGGATGTGCAGCTTTCCGTGCGTGCACTCACCACAAAAGATCGACAGGATCTGGCATTCGGACTCCAACAAGGTGTTGATTGGGTCGCGCTGAGCTTCGTTCGCAACCCCTCCGACATGCAGGAGATCCGTGAGCTGATCCGCAAGCACGGCTTCTCTACCCCGGTGGTAGCTAAGATCGAGAAATTCGAAGCTATTGATCAAATCGACGCCATCCTTCCCCTATGTGACGGGGTCATGGTGGCCCGTGGTGACCTCGGCGTGGAGATGCCTGCAGAAGAGGTACCCCTGCTGCAGAAGGATTTGATTCACAAGGCCAACAGCCTTGGAATTCCGATCATCACAGCCACGCAGATGCTCGATTCCATGGCCTCTAGCCCTCGTCCCACACGAGCTGAAGTGAGTGACGTGGCCAACGCGATTCTCGATGGTACCGATGCAGTGATGCTCTCCAATGAGACCGCAGTTGGTGACTATCCGGTGGAGGCCGTCGAAACAATGGCCACCATTGCCCGTCGAATCGAACGTGACTACCCCCAGCGTCCTACCGACACACACCTGCCAAGCACCATTCCCAACGCCATTAGTGGCGCTGTGAGCAGCATTGCGCGCCAGCTCAACGCTGCAGCAATACTTCCGCTCACAAAAAGTGGCGCCACAGCTCACAACGTGAGCAAATTCCGCCCATCCACCCCAATCCTCGCAATCACATCGGAAGTAGGTGTGGCAAGGAAACTTCAGCTTGTCTGGGGTGTGACACCGCTTCTGATCGAAACGCAGAAGAGCACCACCGCCACATTCACGTTGGCGATGGGTGTCGCGCAGGAAATGGGTGTTCTCAAAGATGGCGATCTGTGTGTTCAGACCGCAGGAACACTGGCCGAGGTAAGCGGTTCCACTGATCTCATCAAGGTGGGCATCGTCAGTGCAGTGCTTGGTCGTGGAACAGGATTCGGCACCGGCACCGTCAGCGGCAAGGTCCGCATTGCCAAATCGGCCAGTGACTGCGCACGACTAGAACCCGGTGAAGTGTTGGTGGCCATCGATACCAATGCTGACTATCTCGACGCCATCCGTGATGCAGCAGCCGTGATTACGGAAACCCCTGCCGAAAGCTCTCACGCTGCCGTGATTGCACAGCGCCTTGGGATTCCTGTCATTGCAGGCATTGCAAACGCCACCCGTGACCTTCTTGAAGGGGAGGTGGTCACTCTCAACGTGAAAGATGGAGCCGTTCACCGAGGCACAGGCAGCAACACGGCCATGAAACTCGACACGATGCTCTGAACCAGAGCCTCAGACCATGGCCAGCAACCTGCCACTTGCCGAAACCGTCGGCATGGCTCTCAACACGCTGAAAGCCAACCGATTACGAAGCCTGCTGACAATGCTTGGCATCGTCATTGGTAATGCCTCGGTCATCACTCTGGTTGGGGTCGGCCGAGGCGCTCAAAACTTGGCTGAAAATCAGCTCAGCAATCTTGGAGCGAATGTTCTGTTCGTGGTGCCAGGAAGCAACGACACACGCCGCCAGGGTGTCGCATTTCCGCGAACCTTGGTGTTGGAAGACGCTGAGGCCATTGCCGAACAGGTGCCAAGCGTCAAACGGGTCGCGCCTCAGATCAACGCCAATGAAGTGGTGCAGGCAGGAGCTCGCAGCAGCACCTCAGCGATTTTTGGCGTGACACCGGAATTCCTACCGGTGAGAAGTTTTGAAGTGGCCCGAGGACGCTTTATCACCGCGCAGGACCTGCAAGCTGCACGCACAGTGGTGGTAATCGGGCCTGACCTACGCGACAAACTGTTCCCGAATGGCGGAGCCATTGGCAGTTCGCTGCGCATTCGCGATCAGAGTTTCAGTGTGGTGGGTGTGCTAGCTCCCAAAGGAGCTGTCTTCGGATCCAATCAAGACGAAAATGCCTATATCCCGCTCAGCACAATGGTCAGCCGACTGACGGGTCGAGACCCGACCTATGGCATCAGTCTCAGTTTCATCAGTGCTGAAGCCAACGATGAAAACAGCACGAGCGCCGCAAAATTTCAGATCTCCAATCTTCTTCGACAGCGTCATCGAATTCTCCGCGATGACGATTTCGCTGTCCGATCTCAACAGGACGCCCTCACCATCGTCGGCACAATCACCGGCGGACTCACGTTGATGCTGGGTGCCATTGGCGGTGTCTCCCTGTTGGTTGGAGGCATTGGAATCATGAACATCATGCTGGTGTCTGTAAGTGAACGAACAGAAGAAATCGGCCTAAGAAAAGCTCTCGGAGCCCGAAGCTCCGATGTGCTGCGTCAATTTCTGGTGGAGTCACTTGTGCTAGCGAGCCTGGGCGGTGTCATCGGCACAGCTGCTGGCTACGGTGCCATCGCAGTCGTAGCCGCGTTCACCCCGCTTCCTGCTGCGATTGGAGTTAGCACCGTGGTGCTAACGGTTGGACTTTCTGGCTCGATTGGGTTGTTTTTTGGTGTCGTGCCTGCGCGCAGAGCTGCGCGACTGGATCCGATTACGGCGCTGCGCAGCTTGTAGTGCGGATTTAGGCACAGTTCTTCACCTGAGCTCTTAGATTCGTCGGATCTTCTTTGATGCCATGAATCAACGCTGGCGGCAGATTCTTCTCTGGGGACTCCCAATCACAGTTGCACTGCTGCTGGCGTGGCAATTTCTCGGAAATGGTGGTGTCAACAACCTGAAGCCCGGTGGTCCCACCGTGGCTCCTCGCAACACGGCTGTCGCTCGCATGAGCTACGGACGATTCCTCGACTACGTGGAAGCTGGTCGTGTCACCGCTGTCGACATCTATGACGGCGGAAGAGATGCCGTTGTTGAAGCGGTTGACCCAGACCTCGACAATCGTGTTCAGCGCCTTCGCGTCGATCTACCGGGCTTGGCACCGGAATTGATCAACACGCTGAAGTCTGAGGGCATCAGCTTTGACATTCACCCTCCGAAAACAGCACCACCAGCACTTGGAATCCTTGGGAACTTGCTGTTCCCACTGCTGTTGATCGGTTCTCTGATCTTCCTGGCCCGACGTTCCAACAACATGCCTGGCGGTCCTGGTCAGGCCATGCAGTTCGGCAAAACCAAAGCCCGTTTCGCCATGGAAGCTGAAACCGGTGTCATGTTTGACGACGTCGCCGGTGTGAATGAAGCCAAGCAAGATTTGCAAGAAGTCGTTACCTTCCTCAAGCAGCCTGAGAAGTTCACCTCAGTTGGTGCTCAAATTCCCAAGGGTGTTCTGCTTGTTGGCCCTCCCGGCACTGGCAAAACACTGCTTGCGAAAGCCATCGCCGGTGAAGCAGGTGTGCCCTTCTTCTCCCTATCAGGATCGGAATTCGTTGAAATGTTTGTGGGCGTTGGCGCCAGCCGCGTTCGCGATCTGTTCAAGAAGGCGAAGGAAAACAGCCCTTGTTTGATCTTCATCGACGAAATCGATGCGGTCGGTCGTCAGCGTGGTGCTGGTATCGGTGGTGGTAACGATGAGCGTGAGCAGACCCTCAACCAGCTGCTCACCGAGATGGATGGTTTTGAGGGCAATAGCGGCATCATCATCATCGCGGCGACCAACCGTCCCGATGTTCTCGACTCAGCTCTGATGCGACCGGGTCGTTTCGATCGTCAAGTCACCGTCGATGCACCAGACATCAAGGGACGTCTTTCCATCCTTGAGGTGCACGCACGCAACAAAAAGCTGGCTCCTGAGCTCTCCCTCGACAGCATTGCTCGCCGAACGCCTGGATTCACCGGTGCTGATCTTGCCAACCTTCTCAACGAAGCAGCCATCCTGACGGCTCGCCGACGCAAAGACACCATCAGCCTGGCTGAAATTGACGATGCCGTTGACCGCATCATCGCCGGCCTGGAAGGCCAGCCACTCACCGACGGACGTAGTAAGCGTCTGATCGCCTACCACGAAGTCGGCCACGCACTGGTGGGCTCTTTGGTCAAGGATCACGATCCCGTCCAAAAGGTCACGCTGATTCCCCGTGGCCAAGCCCAGGGATTGACTTGGTTCTCTCCTGACGAAGAGCAGATGCTCGTGTCACGGGCTCAGCTAAAAGCTCGCATCATGGGGGCTCTGGGTGGACGCGCTGCAGAGGATGTTGTCTTTGGTCGCGCCGAAGTCACCACCGGTGCTGGTGGTGATATTCAACAAGTTGCCTCGATTGCACGCCAAATGGTCACGCGTTTTGGCATGAGCAACCTTGGTCAGATGTCTCTCGAAGGCGGTGGACAAGAAGTGTTCCTCGGCCGCGATCTCATGAACCGAAGTGAGGTGTCTGAATCAATCTCCAAACAGATTGATGAACAGGTGCGAGCGATTGTGATGCAGTGCTATGAAGAAACACTCACGCTTGTTCAGGGCCAACGTGAAGCGATGGATCAATTGGTTGAAATTTTGATTGAAAAGGAAACCATGGATGGCGATGAGTTCCGTGAAATCCTTTCAAAATTCACTAAAATCCCAGAAAAAGAACGATTCGTTCCTGTTTTGAATTGAATTCCAGCAATCATTGTTTGATCACAAGGCCGGTATAGCTGGCCTTTTTTATTGCCATTGAAAAACCCCTCACTGCAAAAGTGAGGGGTTTAACAGATGCATTAAAGACTAAGCAATCAATCAGACGGAATGCACAGGCCGCTTATCGATCACGCTGTCGATCAAGCCATAGTCTTTGGCCTCGGTGGGAGACATAAAGAAATCTCGGTCCGTGTCCAACTTGATTTTGTCGAGTGGTTGCCCCGTGCGATCGGACAGTTCTCGGTTAAGTCTGTCTTTCAAGAAGAGAATTTCATCCGCTTGAATACGAATGTCACTGGCTTGCCCCCTGGCTCCACCCAGTGGCTGATGAATCATGATTCGGGAATGCTGCAGGCTGCTGCGCTTTCCCTTAGTGCCCGCGCAAAGGAGGAAAGCCCCCATGCTGGCAGCGAGCCCAACACAAACGGTGTGCACATCAGGCTTGATGTGCTGCATGGTGTCAAAAATTCCCAGGCCGTCATAGACCGAACCCCCTGGTGAATTGATGTAGAGGTAAATATCCTTCTCCGGATCCTCTGCTTCCAGAAAAAGAAGCTGAGCAACAATCCTGTTGGCCGAGTCACTGGTGACGGCTTCGCCAAGAAAAATGATCCGCTCGCGCAGAAGGCGTGAGTAGATATCAAACGCCCTTTCCCCGCGTCCGGATTCCTCGATCACGATGGGGATCATGCTGAACCTGCTCACTGGCCGAATCTTAACGGCGGCAAGAGCGGCGCTATGGTTTTCCCTTCAAGACAGCAGTTCAAGACCTTGACTGGGTTTCCGACAATCTCTGACAGCAAGAAAGCGTTTCATAGTGCCTTTCCGTATGTGATTCCTTCTCTATACAGACGCACTGCTGACGAACTGCTGGTGGAACTGCACCTGCTCAGCCATCAAACGAATTTCCAAGTCAACGCACTGTTTGCAGTCGGCTTGCGCCAGGTGTTTCATGCATTCACCAAGGGATACCGGCCTGAAGAACAGATCGAGCTTATGTTTGCCGCTCTGTGTAGCTGCAACGGCTTCAACGCTGATGAATTGAAAGCACTCGCCGAAGGCAGCTCCAAAGCGGTGCGAGGCCACAGTGTTGAGGATGTTCAGGCTTGGCTTACCGCCAAAGGTGACAAAGCTCCTGAACCCCTGGCAACAGGCCTTGCAGCCCTGGGAGGAGACAACTTTCACTATTCACGCCTAATGGCTGTCGGCCTGTTCAGCCTGCTCTCAGAAGCTCAGGGAAGCGAAAGCGACGACCCCGAGGCACTGAGCACAACGGCACACACACTTGGTGAGCAGATCGGTCTTTCACGCCCCCGTCTTGAGAAAGACCTCAGTTTGTATCGCAGCAACCTTGAGAAGATGGCCCAAGCCGTTGAGTTGATGGAAGAAACCCTGGCAGCTGAGCGTCGCAAGCGTGAGCGTCAACAAGCAGAGAAAGTTGTTCAAGACTGAGTCGACAATCTCAGCTGACCCTTCATCCGCCACCAGGTAGGACGCGTTCCCTGAACTTTGAGTGGCTGAAGAGTGAAGGTCAGGTCCGAAGCTCGTGCAACGGGCTTCGGCCAGCCTCCCCCCAAGAGATCGATCTGCTTGAGCTTGTTGGGCAAGGCATAAACATGAAGCTTCGCCTGTGGTGTGTCGGGCTCGACAGCCAAAAATGCATCCTTCGAAGGCTCGATCCCAAAACCGATGCTGAGAACGTTGGAGTCTCCAACGTTCAACCACTGCCACCCCCCGACCAAGGTGTTGTCGTCATCACCACGACGCCACCAGAACCTTGGGTACTCGCCACTGACTGTTGGGTTGGTTGATGGCAGAGGCTCAAATCCAGTCACTTGCAGGCGTTCTGTCACAGCCTGAAGAACGGATTGCCAATCCTTTCGCTCACCTTTGAGCAGCAATTGCACTTGGAGGCCGGCTCGAAAGCTGCCGCTGTCGCGCTGCTGCAACCGCAGTGCAAAAGGGCGATCAACAAGGCGACGACGCATCGTTGCGTTCAAGCCGTAATACGTTTCCAGTGGTGTCTGAATGATCTGACGCGACAACAACGTTCCGAGAAGCAGATCCAGGCGTGCACCTTGAACGTGCAACAGGGTCAAAGCAGACTGTGGTGGTGCATTTACAACCCGATCAGCTGAAAACCCGTTGGGTGATCGCTCTGGCGAGGCTGAACGGAGTGGGCGTTGTCCAATCACGCCATCCCATCGCATCCGATCGGCAGTCAGCTGGAGCCGAACACATCCCTCTCGTCCGAGTTGAAGCAGAGGAGCAAGTGTTCCACTGACAGAGGCAACGGCATCAGACCTCCAGTACACAGCAGTGCCGCGATCAAGGAACGTCAGACAGGATCTGAATGGGCTATCAGGCTGAAGCTCAGGTTGAAAAGACGAAGCCGCAGCCAAGGTCCGCTGGAGTTGCTGTCGGTGTAGTGCATCCGAACCAAGCACCACCAACGGTCCAACACGCTGCTGATACAGCTCCTTAAGCTCGGATGGAAGCGCTAATGCTGAAAGAACTAAATAAGCCTCACCATCTTGCGACCAGGCCTGCCACCAGATCGAACGGCCGATCCGGCTCCAGAGATCTCGCGCGGGTTCCACACCAAGGCGTTCATTCCAGAGACGTGGGGGAGTTCGCTTGGGATCGCCTTCGAAGCTCTGAATCATGATCAGAGCGCTCGACAAGCGCTCCAAAGCAGCGACGGAGCTGTGCGGTGAAAAACTCCTGTCAGGAGAAGTCATCCGCAAGCCGATCAAACCTGCAGCGACCAGGGAACTAATTCCAAGCCATGTAACACCCGACGACAACGCCGTCATGTGAAACCGATGCCTGTGCCGCCACAAATGATCAGCTACGCCCACTGGTCGAACGGCGACGACGGCGATCCTTCCACTCCACAGTGGAGAGATAGATCACAGCACCACTGACAAAAACAAGCAGGGATGCAGCTGCAATCGCAAGAACCTGATTCAACAGAGGAGACTGAAGGGTCTCAGACACGTCAGAAGTTCAAAGTGCCGTCACCGTTGCGACCCCAGACGACCATGGCGATCGAGAAGCTGAAGCAAGCAGCCAGGGCAGCCCATCCGAGGGTGAAAAGCATTGAACTGTCTTTGGGATGTGGGAACTTTACCTAAGGTTCAAGGCACTTTCTTGTTCTCTGTTCACGAGATCTCATGACTTCGTCATCTCAAAGTGGTGCGACAGTGCTCGAGCGCGAGCGTTCCACGCTGCGCTACCCAGAGGCACGGGTGATCGTGCTCGATGATGACGTCAACACGTTCGAGCATGTGGTGGAGTGCCTTTGCAAGATCGTTCCAGGGATGAATGCAGACCGTGCTTGGGCTCTTGCGCGGCGAATCGATGGTGATGGTTCTGCAGAGGTCTGGTGTGGGCCTCTAGAGCAAGCCGAGCTCTACCACCAGCAATTGGTTGCCCAAGGCCTCACCATGGCTCCAGTCGAACGTTGCTGATTGAACCCCTAGGGTCGGGCGACGCTTCCGACCAACCTTGGGATCCGCTCGCTTCATTGCTCTCGCGTTACGCCTTGGCCTGTTCCAAGCCTGTCTCGGAGCGCTTTCCGTGCTCACTTTGGGCATCTTCAACCGACTCCTGATCGAAGAGTTCCAAGTGCCCGCTGCCCTGACTGCGTTGGCGCTTGGAAGTCAGCAGCTCGTGGCGTTTTCAAGAGTGTGGTTTGGTCAACAATCAGATCGCTGCAGGTGGAAAGGCCTTCGTCGAACGCCATTCATCCTCGGAGGTGCAGCAGCGTTCTGCACATTGACCTGGATTGCAGGTCGCACAGTTTTATGGATTGCCGAAGCATCACAAAACGGTGACAGCAGCGGCGTGATGTTCCGTGGGCTGGTTCTCGCGCTGGTGTTTCTCTTCTATGGCCTCGCCATCTCAGCCAGTTCAACACCGTTCGCAGCCCTTCTGGTGGATGTGAGCACTGAAAAGCAACGACCCGCACTGGTGTCTGTCGTTTGGTCGATGCTGATGGTGGGAATCGTTGCTGGTGCCATTTTGTTGAGCTCTTTTCTGGGCTCTTCCTGCGCTAGCGCATCCATTACTGAGGTCATCGGCGGGGTGCAAAGGCTTGTGAACGTGGCGCCCATGGTGATCTTTGCGTTGGTGTTGCTCTCCATTGCGGGTGTGGAACGCAAGCTAGGCAGCGACAACATGGGACCCAAAACACCGTCAAGTGAAGAACAGGAAATCTCACTGGGCGATGCCTGGCGAGTGCTTCGTTCATCGCCTCAAGTGGGGTATTTCTTTGCTGTTTTGTCGCTGTTCACCTTTTCTCTGTTCCTTCAGGAAGCGGTGCTTGAACCCTATGGAGGTGCCGTGTTTGGCATGGACGTATGCACGACGACACGTCTGAATGCCATTTGGGGAGTGGGAACGCTGGTCGGCATTGCCAGCACTGGTTTTCTGCTGACGCCGCGGCTGGGAGCACAACGCACGGCCTTGGTTGGAGGTCTGTTGTCCGCCATCTTTGTGGTGTTGATGGTGGTCGCCGGATCAGTTGCATCCGAATCACTCTTCCGAGCTGCTTTGTTCCTCTTTGGTGCTGCTGCAGGGATCAGCACGAATGCAAGCCTCACGCTGATGCTGGGTCTCACGTCACCCCTAATGGCTGGAACGTTCATTGGGGTATGGGGACTTGCTCAGGCCTATGCACGTGGATTGGCAACCATCAGTGGCGGTGCGCTTCTCAGTGCCTTTGGATCACTGACTGAATCGCAAAACAGTTTTCCTGCCTATGCCGGGGTTTTCATCATCCAAGCCATCGGATTGCTGGTAGCTGGTCTGTTGCTGCTGCGAGTCGATACCAAGCTGTTCCAAAGCAAGGTGAATCAGGCGCTCGGATCGATCCTGGCCAATGAGCTCGATTAGTGGGTCTCCTTGCTTTGGGTTAAGCAGCAGGTTGGCGGCTGCTACGAGCCAGACGCAGCATTGCGCTGGTTTTCAACCGTTGGCTTTCGGCCTCCAGGACGTAGCGCAACACCTTTCCCGGGCAGAATGCCAAACCCCGCACCTCGGTACCGTGCACCTCGGCAGTCAAAACCCTGACTTGAGGACCACAGCGGTCCTGCAATGGACCGATCACCTCACGGCAAAGCCTGTCAACGGAACGGAGCATGGGCGACGGGATCGCTCTCTTCTCTGTAGCCATATCCACTAGCTTCGTCCAACGCTTGTTCAGATGGTCTTTAGAACGTCGTGGGTCGTCTGGTCATCACGCACAGCACCTACGTGGAGGGATTGATTCCCTGGCTCAAGAGTCTTGCCAGAGACCCGGAGATCCAAACGATCACACCAGGCGCGATCTCGAGGGTTCGTGGACGCAGCTCTGGCTTACAACTGCGCGTTTCCATTCCTGTCAGTGGTGGGTTCAAAGTGATGGCCCGACGTGGAACGACGGCCCAGGAGGTGTTTGTGGTCACGCAACTGGAGCGTGAAGAGCTGCTGAAAAGGATTGAGAGCTGCTGTCCTTAAAGGTCTCTCAAGGTGCTGAGGACACTTCCTCAGAAAGCTTCCTCGATTCTTCGCATTTGGCCTCTGGTTGATGCTGCAGACGCAGATACGGTTCAACCAATCGGGAGACATCCAATGGATTCCATCGACATTGAAGTCCTGAACGTGCTGTTCTTTCAACAACTACTGGATGCCGCAGAGAACGAGAGATGGGATGAAGCCGCGATGGCTCTCTTCAAGCTCCAAGCCATCGAAGATGGAGAACAGTTCATAGACCTTGCAGGCCATGAACAGGGATCAACCTCTCGCGAACTCCAAGCGGCGTAAGCCAAAAGATTGAAGTGATCACTTGTGGCAGCCTGTTTGGCTTGCAACTTGACTGAACGTTGCTATCAACCGTGAAGCAGCAAACAAGCAGTGAGCGATCACCAGGAGCAAAGCCTGTCACCACGCGAAATGGTTCGGGCTCATTTACCAATTGTTCTTGATCTGATCAAGACAGCATCCATGGTGGTCATAGCCGTCAGCGGCATGCTGATCAGTCATCACACTCATGAAATGTCTCTTCGCATCACGAACTGCACCAATCAAACGGTTCCTTTGGATAGCCCATCCCCATAATCACGAGAGAAGCAAGAACTCGAGAGAGATCTCCCGCCAACACGCCCTGAAAAGCCCAAGGTTTAAAGTGGCATTCGGTAGTCAAGTTTCAGACGCTCACACAGTGGTCTGACATTTATTTCTCGACACCCAAAATCATAGAAATCACCATTAAGCCGCTTGGTTTGAACACGGTGAAAGGGATAAATACCAAGACATTTCCGTGCCTGAAGCACCTCAATATCTTCAAGATCAACTTGCCAAAGAATTCTTCGGCTTCGAATCATCGGGTGAAAAATACCCAACAGATCCTGCTTTAACCAGTGCCGCTTGCAAAAGACAAGTCGTTGGTTGGTAAAAATCAGCCATCCTTGATGCAGTTCCTTTCTCTGCAAGCCGAAAGTAATTAACGTCCACCATATGCTGAACTTACCCGGTGAACCATTCACATAGGCAACCCAAAGCTCCTCTTCACCTGAATCGAGCTCATATCGACTTTTCATAGAAAATGCTAAATCACTTTGACATTAGTCAGTGCTCCTACATATGACAACCCCTTAAGCATTAATCAATACTAGAAGTCTCTTGATGAGATGGAATATAAGTCAAGCATGACATTCTAAAAGTCACTCCTGGAACAGAAGTATTACAACCGAATTCGAATCAGACAATGATCAACATCACCAGCCGCAATAGTCCTCGAGCCAAGTCAGCGCATCAGCTCGAGACAAGCCTCGGTATTCAACAGGCCAGTTATCAGTTGCCTCGCAAGGCCCAACCACCTCAGCGCCATCATTCCAGTAAATTCCTAAGAAAACTTCTCCGCGTCCAAAGACTGCTCGGCAAACATTGGCAATCCTGCCAGCTCCATCAACAACCGCTTCGCATTGATCGTCTCTCCAGTCATCCCCTGGCCTCCACGCCATGGCAGGCAATCCTGTGGCGAGGATGACCATCATGCAAAGCAAACTTTTTTTCATGAGAACAATTCCCTCAGAGTGAAGACTAACAGCAGGCTAGTGGAACTGATGAGGTATCACAGAATCAATCAACCGAGCAACTTTATTTTATTCAGCCAATGAGAATCAGTCTCAACCTTTTTGAGATCAAGCATTGACTCTTCTGCCACGATGCCTCCATTAGATAGACCAAATTGGTCATGCAAGGTTCAGCAGACAACGCCCATGCACCCAAGCGACGTTGGGAATGAGCAATTGAGATGCAGATTTTTTCTGAATCAACATGCACCCCACACTTGCAACTTTATCAACGGGCTGAAAAAATAGAGAAGAATAGCTTTACACAAGAAGAAAAAGCAAACGATCCGGCAAATCTACCTATTGAATAGCATACCTATAGATCACCAACAGAGAAATTTATTAGCGCTTGATTCAGACCCCATAGCATTTGCAGCTTCACTGAATTGAAAGCAGAACAACAACTCACGACGTCCAATCCAACACCTTTGCATGCATTGACAGATGCCATTAACACGAACTAACAACACAATAAGAGCGAGGCTCGCGGCTTATAAGATTTGCAGTTAATGATTTATTAGCACCTCGTTCAACTTCATCGACGCCCCGCCTTTAATGATTACCAGAAATAAAGAATATTGGGAGAAAATGAACAAAAGCCATGCAGACAGCTGCGGTATAAGTTCTCCAATAAAATTTGCTCATAACCTTTTTGCCAAACAAGGGTCGATCTTGGTCTATCTCTATTAATTGCTTACCAAGCCAAAATATTGCCACCCACACCAATCCACCTAGAAGGCATATAAATAGGTAGGCAATCATGTCAGGCTTCAATCAAATCTATGAGTAACACAATTCTAAGCCCACAAGGTGCAAAAAGATGCACGTAGCAACCTCTACTTTGCTCTAGGTGCCTATGGACGGAACCTTGCCATCAGACAGGCCACAAGAAACTCTGCTACTGAGGCCTATCGCTTCAACACAGGTCAGCTACGAGAACAGCTACAACTCCAAAATGATCTTGCCTTGAAAAGCATTGGGCCGGCACCTCTCCCTGGTTTTGAACCACCTGAACCTGTATTCCAGCAAGGTGCCTCCCAGTTGGGCCTAGCTGCAAACATGGCTGGCAATGGCCACTCTTGCGTTCAAATGGGTTGGCATTTAATCAACTACTTGGTTAGGACTAGAGGCTTCAGCAGCTGAGCGTTGCTATGACCAGGATGTAGCTCCATGCCCTCTAATGTCTGAAGAACAGCTCAAAGCCTTTCTTGAAAAGGTCAAAGGCGACACCAGCCTGCAAGAAAAGCTCAAAGCAGCAATCGATAATGATGCTGTTTCTGCGATTGCTAAGGAAGCAGGTTTCAGTATTTCTGCTGATGACTTGAAGAAGGCTCAATCAGAAGTTTCTGATGATGAACTGGAAGCGGCGGCTGGAGGGCAAAAGCCTCCAAAGGTCATCCCTCTCTCTAAAGATTGCTATACGGGAATGGTCAATGTTGGATGCTGAACGCTTAACACCTAATATTTAACAATTTACAAATTACACTTTGCATCCCTGCATTGACAGAGGCTTTTTATTGCTTCAATAGCCTGAGTAATCCCATCAGTCAGTCTTCAATACCTAGCACCATCATAAGTTAGTCGTCAGCATTAGTCTCGATGCAAAATGACAGAAATTTCTGAACCCTAATACACATGTAGTGGCGTTCTCGGCTTCACCCCATCTCCCCCTCCCTTTTGTAGAAATCAAGAGGGCCGGGTGGGACTACTTGTGATTGGCGTGCCTGATCCTAAACCTACTCCTAGCCGGCAAAAGCAGTCGTACCAGCAGATCTGAGTGATTGACTACATCCCGTGAGTGGCCAGTGTTTTAATGCAACTGTCCAATCACCCACAACTCGGCAAGGCTGATGGATACCGCTTTCTTAGCATGAGTCTCGCTTGTCTTATTAATTTATTTCTGTTGTTATCTGTCCGCTTTTATTTTATCAAAAATTACCATAGATCATCACTTAACTGAATACTTGAATAACAAAGATCGTTTCACTCTTTGGCAAAAAGAGTTTTACGAAGCCGCTCCAGTGTAGACGAAAGAACGACACCATAAGCGCCCTAAGAGGGCCATGCAAGAAGCGATACAAAGCTTTGGCACAAGAGAAACTAGCCAACAAGACAACAACAAGGCTGCTGGAGATCCCGAGAAGGGGTCTCTTTAGCCCGTCCCAAACCATCACTTCAGTTAATAATCAACGGCCCGTTTGCGGGTAGTTTTGTGGGCGTTTACTCGAGACTAGTCTCAATGAGATCTCAGTCATTGCAATGGGTGGACCACCTGACCGTGCGAGCCCCAGTGTTCGACCTGGAGTTACCAGAAGGGGCAACAAAGTGGGGATTCGTTTCCGGCTACAAGGCCGGTCTACGGCACCGTCACGACAGTCACCCCAAGTCGAAAGAGAGTCAGATCAGAGCACTAGAGAAAGGCTGTCACCAACCAGGTAGTCCTCGCTCAATCTAGAGGATTCGGCCAGAGCGACCTAATGCGTTCCAGCACGTCTCTTGCTTCTCGTTCTCTGCCGTTGGCGTCTGGTTGTTGAAGCAGAACGGTGACATGACCAACCTTGCGTCCTGGCATTTCCTCCTTTCCATACCAATGCAGATGAGCACCAGGAATGTCCTGCAAGGCCCTTAGACGCTCTTCAAGTGAAATCGCAGCATCCGGAGCAAGGCCCAGCAAGTTGACCATGAATGCACCTGGAGCCACCAATTCCGTTGAAGGCACAGGTAAGCCGGCGGTGATGAATAGCTGCTGATCGAACTGACTGCTGTTGCAAGCTTCGATGGAAAAATGTCCCGAGTTATGCGTGCGCGGTGCCACCTCATTGACCATCAAACCTTGAGGGCCATAGAAAAATTCCAGAGCCATGACACCCACGTAATCGAGATGTGTGAGCAGAGAAGCTGCAATGTTGTAAGTGGTCGCTTCGAGCAATTGCTCCGCAGGTGCAGGTGCAAGCACCCAGTCGCAAACCTGACTGCACTGATGGGTTTCCACTAATGGAAACGAGCGAATCCGCCCTTGCTGATCCCGACTCACTACCAGGGCAAGTTCACGGTCATATGGCACCCAGGCCTCAAGCAACCAGTCCTTGGCGACAACATTGTCAAGTAGGTCACTTAAAGCACGACGATCCCTGATCACCCGGGTGCCCTTGCCGTCGTAACCCCCATGGCCAGCCTTCGCCATCACAGGGAAGGTCCAATCCTCAGGCAGCTCCAGCGTTTTGAGATCGATCTCATCAAGGCCTACCCAATCGGGACTGGGAAGGGAGAGCTCATCCAACAAGCGTCGCTGAGACAACTTATTGACAAGAGGCTTCAGGCTCTTAATGGATGGATTGAACGACACGCCATTGCGCTCAATCTTCAGTAATGCCTCAACAGGGATCCACTCATTTTCAAATGTGATGCCATCGCACTGGTCAGCAAGCACAGCAGTGGCCGCTGCATCTGTTGGTGCACCGATCACCTGGTGATGGGCTGAGGCGACAGCGGGATCTTGGTCAGAAGCGCTCTGAACGGCGACCTGGATTCCTCGGTTCTGGCCAGCTTCACAAAGCATCAAGGCCAGCTGACCACCCCCGACGACCCCGATTGTGCCGGCATCATTCGGCATCGGCTTGGACCTGCTTCAACCTGAAGCTTGCCATCCAGCCAGCATCAGCGGTGGTCAGATCAGCGAACGATCGTCGCTGAGGCCATAACGAATGGCCGTGAGCAACAACACGATCAGAAACAGGGCCAAGCCCACCGTGCAGGCATAACTGATTTCAAGCTCAGCAAATGCTTGGTCGTACACGTAATACACCAGTGTGCGCGTGGAATCCGCTGGCCCACCCTGCGTCATCAGAAACACCTCCTCAAACACTTTGGTGGCTGCAATGGCGGAGATCACAGCCACGAGGGTGAGATAGGGACGCAACAAGGGAAGGGTGATATCGACATGTTTTCTCCAACCCTCGCTGCCATCGAGTTCAGCCGCTTCGTAAAGCTCTTTGGGGATGCCTTGCAGGCCCCCCAGAAAAATCACCATGTAGTAGCCAAGCCCTTTCCAGAGGGTCACCAACATCACTGAGGGCAGCGCCAGTAATGGGCTGGTGAGAAAATCGATGGGCACAAATCCCGATCCAATCAGCGCCCCCAACCAACCGTTGATCAGACCGTTTTCGGCATACAGCCAACGAAAGGCGATGGCCGCCACCACGATCGACACCAGCACAGGCGTGTAGAAGGCGGCTCTAAGCCAGTGGATGGCTGGTAGAACACGATTGACCAGAACAGCCAGCAACAAAGCACCGAGCACGATCGGTGGCACCACACCGAAGAGATAGATGAGCGTGGTGCCCAGCACGCGGTAGAAAACGGGATCTCCGATCAACCGGCGCACATTGGCCAGGCCGATGAACTGCAATGGCTCGGAGACATCGAGGCCTGTCTGCGTGAAGCTCATCAGCAGGGCCATGGCCGCTGGAATCAGCACCGACAAGCTGAGCAGAATCAACGCTGGTGAGAGAAAGGCCCAGGCAATCAAACTCGTGCGTGCATCAGGTCTGGAGACGGGCTTCATCAGACTCGAGGCACCTGCGGCTGAGGATAGGGTCAGTCGATCAGATCAACTGCGGATTCGATCCGCAGGCACGGCCCATGAGCACGACAGCGGAGGGAATGGGATTGCAGGAACGCACGCGCATCACAGTGCCACTCGAGCGAAACCCTTATGACGTCGTGATCGGTGCGGGCATGGTCGGTGCCATCGGCGCATCTCTTGCTGCCATGCAGGTCCGCCAGGGAACCAAGATTCTTGTGGTCAGCAATCCCGATGTTGCGGGTCCCTATGGGGACACCTGCCTGAGCAGCCTCCGAACGGCGGGCTTTGATCCCGTACTGCTGCAGATCGAAGCAGGAGAGGAAGGCAAAACGCTGCAGACACTGAGCCAGATTCTTGATCAGGCCCAGATTGAAGGTCTCGAACGCACGTCTTTGATGCTCGCCCTTGGTGGCGGAGTCGTGGGCGACATGACTGGCTTTGCTGCTGCCTGCTGGTTGCGGGGTGTGGGGGTGATTCAGATGCCCACCACGCTGCTGGCCATGGTTGATGCCTCAATCGGTGGCAAAACCGGTGTCAACCATCCCAAAGGTAAAAACCTGATCGGTGCTTTTCATCAACCCAAACTCGTGGCGATTGATCCCCTCACGCTGGGAACACTGCCGGTACGGGAATTCAGGGCCGGCATGGCCGAAGTGGTGAAGTACGGCGTCATCGGTGACCCGGACCTCTTCAACAGCATGGAACAAGCCGTGAATCTCTCGGATCCTGCTGCCATGTCAGCGGCCATGCTTCACAACATCTTGGTGCGATCGGCCAAAGCCAAGGCCACCGTTGTGGCCGCGGATGAACGCGAGGGAGGACGTCGAGCCATCCTCAATTACGGCCATACTTTTGGCCATGTGGTCGAAACCCTGACGGGCTACGGCACATGGCTTCACGGCGAAGCCGTAGCGATCGGGATGGTTGCGGTCGGACGTTTGGCAGTTTTGAAGGGACTCTGGAGTGAATCCGATCAGGTCCGGCAGGTGCGCCTGATCGAAAAAGCAGGTCTCCCCACTGCCTGGCCAGCCCTGGATGTGGATGCGGTTCTGCAAACCCTTCGTGGCGACAAAAAAGTCCGACACGGGCGGCTTCGCTTCGTTCTTCCCACCCGCATCGGTGATGTCGTGATCCGAGACGACATCACCGACAATGATGTGAGGGAGTGCCTTGCTGCCCTGACCTGATCAGACAGGCTCCCGCAGAAATCGACTTGGATTCGGCATCGGCTCACCAGCTTGAGCATCAGATCGTTGAAAAGCAAACCAACGCAGTTCCCCCAAACAACTGGGATCGACGAGGCGCAACAGGGACTCGCGTCTGCGCAACGCTTCATCCAGTTGTTGTCCTGGCAACTGTTGGAGGGCTGTGAAGCGTTCCGACAGACCAAGAGCCAGCAGTGCTTCACCCTGTCGACACTGACCAGCAGCCATCCATCCTGCTCCCCTTGCTGAGTCCAGAAGGGTCTCGATGCACAGATGTGCCGTGATGTCCTGTTCACCGGCATGACGCAGAACATCACCGGAGGCTTGTTGTCGGCGATAAGCCGTCAGGGTTCCATCTGGTCGCCTGGCGGCGTAGTACCGACTTGCCTCCATGGCGTAATCCACCACCAGCAACATTCCCTCCTGCATGGCATCGGCAGCCAAACGCAACCACGGTTGAACCGCCTGGTGCCACTCCGTAGCCCAACCATCTTCGATCCCGGCCGGAGGAAGCTGCAGCCCAATCCGCTGCGATTGCTGTTCAATCTGCGTGGCCAAAGCCTCAGGCAGAGGAGCTTCGCCCCAGACAAGAGATCCCTCACCCTCCTGAGAATGCCGCAACTCCACCAACTGACGATGCAACGTCCCGTTGCGAGCGATCAGACGCTCCACCGGAAAAGCGTCCAGAAGCTCATGGGCAATGAAAATGCCAATTAAGGGCTCTGCACTGAGTGCCTCCAACGAACTCCACCGGCAGGGAACGGAGTGATCACTCCTCAGCAGGCTGCGTTGGCGTGCCTCCATACCGGGATTCAACTCCACCAGCACACACTCGAGCCTGCCCATCAGGTCTGGAGCGTCTGCTGCAAGGTGAGATCTCAGTTGATCGACGAGATGCCCCTCACCCGGACCAACATCCACCACCGATAAACGCTGATCGGGATGGCGGCGCGCCAACACGCTCAGCCACTCGATCAGTTGTTGGGCCAGCAGTGCACTGAAGTCATCACCAAGGGCAGGTGAGGTGACGAAATCTCCATCCGTTCCCACCCGCAGATGACCAGCTCCATAGGCCCCATGCTCAGGGTCATGGAGTGCCCATTCCATGAAGGAGGAGAAAGGAACCTGACTGCCATGCAACTTCAACCTCTGCTGCATCCATGCAGGGCAGGGCACATCGGAGGCCTTCATGTGGTGAGAATGGCGAGCACTCGCACACGATCATGGGTCTCCAAGCCATCACGCGCGGCATGAAGGCTGTGCTGAGTCTGTCGATTTTGCTGCTGGCGTTCGCTGCACCGGGCTGGGCCATTGACAATCCCGAACTACTGCCGGATCACTCCACACCCGTGATTGACCTGGCCAAGGCACTCAGCGACACCCAACGTGAATCCCTGGAGACATCACTAGATGCCTTCGAGGATCGCAGTGGCTGGAAACTGAGAGTGTTGACGCAATACGAGCGCACACCCGGCCGGGCCGTGAAGGAGTTCTGGGGTTTAGACGAGCGCAGCTTGCTGCTTGTCGCAGATCCCCGAGGCGGGAATCTGCTCAATTTCAACGTGGGAGATGCTTTCTTCGCGCTGATGCCGCGTACCTGGTGGGTCGAGTTGCAGACGCGTTATGGCAATCAGTACTACGTGAAGGATCACGGTGAAGACGGTGCAATTCTTGCCGCCCTTGATGCGGTGGAACTTTGTCTCGACCGCGGTGGATGCCAGGTGGTTCCGGGCCTTCCCACTGAACAATGGCTGTGGACGCTGACCACATCAGTGTTTGGGGGCCTGATCGCTGGTTTTGCTGCTTACCCCCGCAAAGAAGGCGAGAAGATCGCCTGGGGTTGGTTGTTGCTGCTCTCTCCCCTCTGGGTGATGCTGTTTGGCGTGTTCGGGGTTGCACCGGTCGTCACCCGAACCAGTGAGTTGTTGCCCCTGATCCGCAACGGCATGGGATTCATGGCAGGCGGAGTGATTGCCTATTTGATTGCTCAGGCCACCGTCGGGCGGAAGCTCAATGAGTCAAACAACGAAAGCTGAATCGCATTGGGATGCCTCATGGCATCCCAAACCCGTCAGGGCATGCCGCAAAGAATCGTCGGTCCTGTGCAGACCGGAGCTTTTGGTGCTCCATCCGTCGTCACATTTCCATTTCTCGCTGCAGCCAGATCGGCACGACGTTGATCACGGATTTGACGCAACTGCACCAAGTTGAGGTTGTAGAAACCGCGAAGATTGTCGAACCGCTTTACGGGCTGCCCGTAGTAGCTGCGACCTCTCAAGGTCGGGAAAGACGCCCATTCCGGAGCTAGCAGAGCAGCAAGCTGGGGAGTCATCACACCGGTGTCGGTCATGCCGAGAGCCTTGCGCCGTTGAATCAGAAACAGCGCTCCCTGATCCTGAACTTCGGGGCCGAAGCCACGAACACCAATGCTTCGTTTCACCAGGTCCCATGTGAAGGGCATGAACTGGTAGGCACCGGCTGCAGCACTTGCGTAACGAGAGGAATAGATCACCCGATCGGGATGGCGATCCATGCTGGCCATCAGGCCACCGCCAAACATCACCCGATAACCCACATCAAGACCGTTCTTCCAGGTGCCTTCCGCGAAACGGATGGTGTTGAGCATCGCGCGACGCTCCGGCGTAATGATGTAAGGAAGAGCGGAGACCTGAGACTCTTCTTCCAGATGAACAAGCTTGGAGCGAGATTCGATTGAGGGGAGAACCGCATGCACCGGCGCGGTGATGAAAGCGGCGAAGGGAACAACGCTTGCAACAGCGCCTGCAAAACAACGACAGGCGTTCAGAGCAAGAGAGGTCATAAAAGGCTTACAGAGAACAGAACCGCTTCAGGAATGCACCGTCAAAGTGGATTCAGAGGGGCGATTCGCGGGATTCAAAGAACCCAAAGCGCAAAAAGCACGCGCAAACTGTGTCGAACCGCGGTTGCACATCCCAGACAAGCTGTGACACACGAGCAACCGTCACCAAAGGCACTCACGCTTTGTTCGCTTTCAGATCCCAGACAGGTCAACTACTTTCAAAGCTGATAAGCCGGACTGATGCAGTGAATCAGCCCTGCTTAACCATTTCGCTTAGCCAGGATTGAAGCGCTTCTGCTGCCGTCTGAGCGCCATTCCTCGCCAATGCCTTCCCACGAGCCGCCTCAAGCGGGATATCGAGTTTCCAAGCTCCACCCTCAAGCTCCTCGCGACTGAGGCAGTGGTGGTCCGAATGGAGGCGCAACCCTGCCATCAACACATCAGCTTCGGCAAAACCAGTCCGCTCGACCACATGCAACCCCACGTTCTGGGCCATGCCCTCGCAGAAGCTGCTAAACCCCGGCTTCCCCAGATGCCGTTCGCAATTGGGGAGAACATCGAGGGGCCTGACCCGGTCAGGCAACACGATCACATTCCCTGGCCAAGCCTGAGCAGGAGGTTGCCGCGGATTTTTTGGGGGAGCAATTAAAAACAAGTGCTCTGGCCAACGTTGGAAAAGATCGGGATCCAAGGAAAAGCCGAGCCCACCGAAACCGACCATCACTTTGCTCCGGGGATCGCGGTCAAGCAGCAGCCTGAAATCAGCAGGAAGGGGTCTGGGCTCATCGCTCACCAGCGACAAGGTGACTTCTGAGAGCTGCCAGTTCATCGCCATCGAAAACGGGCAGCGCAGAAGTAGTGATCCAGAGCGATAGGCCTCTGTGGCTTGTCGAGCCCAGAACAGAAAGGCTCCGCCAAGGGGCTCATAAATATCGTCCCAACCGAAATTGCCCATCCAGATCAGCGGAGCATCCAGGCGGGCTGCCAACGCGGCAGCAGCGGGTGGAACATCTCCCACCACAGCCACTTGATCGTCCTGACCTCTGATCCAGGCCACCTCCTCATCCAGCTTTCTGGGCAGATCCGCTTCCAAACGGTCCAAGGCCAGAAGCGTTGCCTCCTGATCCGATCCGAGTGCATCGGCTTGAAGCATGCCCACATCCCACCGAACCGATCGCTGAATCACCGGCAGCTCGTTCAGCACGAGCGAGAGGAACACAGGGTCCACCATTGAACTAATCACCAACCGCCAGCTGGGCTGCAGACGATGCAAATGCGTGAGCATCGCGGCCTGGCGAGCTGCATGACCGAAACCATGGCTACTCAGGCAGACGTAAATCAGCATGGAAACGCCGAGACGTCCTGAAGGCGATACAAGGTCTGTTCATACACCAGATCCCCACTGGGTCGATACCAACGGTGACTGATCAAAGCGGGTGCGATTCCATTGAATTCCACCCAGGTGAGGTGGTGCAGTGGCTTTCCCTCTTCATCGCAACCAGATCGGGGAACGCAGGCAGCATTCACGTAACAGGTGCCCCTGCGATCGCGATGAAAGGTGATCCGTTCTCCGCTGCGACCTTTCAGCTGATGGTGCATATGACCGAACACAACGAGGTCGGCTCGTCGCTGCTTTTGCATGCGGTCGAGAGCAAGGGCGAGATCGCGATCACCCCAGTCGATATGCGGTTGCTTCCAATCACGCCCGCAAGGACTGTCTGCATCCGATCCAAGCCCTGTGGGCCCGCTGTGCGCAAGCACAACGAGAGGCCAATCAGCTGGTGCCAGAGCGGCTGCCGACACGATGCGATTGGCCGAATCCTCCTCAGTGACCGGTCCAAACACAGCCTGAACAGCTTGCGAGAGGTGAAAACCACCTCCCGCACTGCAAGGCCTGGCACCGATCACGGCAAGCTGCGGCTCTTCCCATTGGCGCAACCGCCACGGGCAGTGCCGATCACCCAGCATCGACATCTGTTGTTGAAGCAACGCGCCGCTTCTGTCACGCCCCCGGTCGTGATTTCCCAGGAGAACGGCCACAGGTAATGCCAACTGCGTGATCCGTTTCACCAAGCGAAGATCGCCGTCACTCAGATCACCAACGAACAGCAGGGCATCGGGTTGCAGGTGATGCACCAGCTCTGCATCTCGGTCACCCCAGTCCCCGTGGAGATCACCAGCGATCGCAAGTCGGACAGGTGTCAGGGCGACTTCTAGGCTGGGCCCATCCTGCCCCAGAAGGCCCCGATGAGCTCTGACACCGCGGTTGTGGCGGCGATCAACCAGCTCCGCAAGGACCGGAATGCCGTGATCCTGGCGCACTACTACCAAGAACCGGAGATTCAGGACATTGCCGATTTCATTGGTGATTCCCTGGAACTATCACGCAAGGCCGCGAACACCGATGCCGAGGTGATCGTGTTCTGCGGGGTGCATTTCATGGCCGAGACGGCCAAGATCCTCAGCCCACAAAAAACTGTTGTGCTGCCTGATCTCGACGCAGGATGCTCCTTGGCGGATGATTGCCCCGCCGATGACTTTGAACGGTTTCGGCAACGTCATCCCGATCATTTCGTGGTCAGTTACATCAATTGCACTGCGGCGGTGAAAGCGCAGAGCGATCTGATCTGCACCAGCAGCAATGCTGTGGATCTGGTGCAACAGCTTCCGCCCGATCGCCCTGTTCTCTTTGCGCCAGACCGCAACCTGGGGCGATGGGTGCAACGGCAAAGCGGGCGAGAACTCACCCTGTGGCCCGGGCGCTGCTTTGTGCATGAAGCCTTCAGTGAAGAAGCGCTTCTGAAACTCAAGCTCGACCATCCAGATGCCGAGGTGATCGCCCACCCGGAATGTGAGGAAAACCTTCTCGATCTGGCGGATTACATCGGTTCCACCAGCAAACTGCTGCATCACGCCGAAACGAGTGACGCCACCACGTTCATCGTGCTGACCGAGCCAGGAATTCTGCACCAGATGCAGCAGCGTGTTCCGGAAAAAACGCTGATCGACGTCCCGGGAATGGATGGTTGCAGCTGCAATGCCTGCCCCTACATGCGCCTGAACACGCTGGAGAAGCTGCGCGATTGTCTTGAACATCTCTCGCCAGAAATCACCATGGACGAAGACCTGCGCACCCGAGCGGAAGCACCGATTCGCCGCATGCTCGAGATGAGTCGTTGATCAAAGCCATTCAATTTCGGAGGTGATCTTCAGAGGAACCGAAGGTTTTCTTGGGGCACATCCTGTGGCTGCCACCAACGACCATCGGCGCCGTCATAAGCAACAACGTTGAACATGCCCAAATACCCGGCTGATTCGCATCGAAAGCAATCCTGCACAACTTCTCTGCAGCAGGTCCAGACCAGGCATCAAAAAGCCTGCACCCAGCAATGACAGCTTCATGAACGATCGCCGACTGATCATGAGTCGTCGATCAATTCAATCAAAGGAATCAGCACAGACTCACACCACCACAACGGCAACAACTCAATTGCCAGAGTGAATCGATGCCTGTTCTCGAGCACACCGACAGCGGTCTGTATTGCCAGGCCGCTGATGCCTGGATCGATCCAAGCCGACCGGTGCCAAGGGCACTGATCACTCATGCCCACGCAGACCATGCAAGGCCGGGTTGCGGTGAGTACTGGGCCGTGGATGTGAGTGAAGGGGTGCTGCGCCAGCGACTTGGTCGCGACATCACCTTGCATCCGATGGCCTACGGGCAAGAGTTCTGGTTAAACCAAGCCTGCCTGTCTTTTCACAGCGCAGGTCATGTGCTGGGTTCGGCGCAGGTGCGCCTAATGGTGAACGACGAAGTATGGGTGGTGACCGGCGACTACAAACGCTGTGCAGATCCCAGTTGTGAACCTTTCGAGTCGGTTCTATGTGACGTGATGGTCACGGAAGCCACTTTTGCTCTGCCGATCTACGCCTGGGAGTCCGGAGCTCACATCGCCCAACAGATCCGTGACTGGTGGCACGGTGATCGCGATCGGCCGTCCCTCTTGTTTTGCTACGCCTTTGGCAAAGCCCAACGCCTGATGGCAGAACTCAAGGCGATCGGTGTGGAGGAAGAGGTGCTGTTGCACGGTGCCGTGGAAAGCGTGACCCGTCAGTACCGCCAAGCCGGAGTGCCGATGACCCCGAGCCGCCCTGTGAGCGAATTGCCACGCAAAGATCCTTTGGCAGGACGCCTGATCCTTGCTCCTCCATCCGCCCATCGCTCGGCCTGGATGCGCCGCTTCCGCTCACCGCAAACAGCCTTCGCTTCAGGCTGGATGGCAGTACGGGGAGCACGTCGACGACGAGGGTATGAAAGGGGATTTGTGCTCAGCGACCATGCCGATTGGCAGGGTTTGATTCGCACTGTTCTTGAGTCAGGGGCACGAACCGTGTATGTCACTCACGGTCAAAGCGATGTGCTGGCCCGCTTTCTGCAAGAACGCTATGGGATTAATGCCAAGCCGCTAGAGCAGCTTGGCTGACCTAGCCTCGATATCCCTGTTGACGGACCCATGTCATTGCGCAGTTCCGCCATGCTTGGCTTCTGGGCTCTGCTCTTCTCCTCCACAGGCTTAGGCCTCGCCCAGCAGGTTGACGTCACTATCGAACAGATCGAGACGGTGGTGTTTCCTTCGGAAGGCGGAGCCGCAGCACAGGCGATCTGTGCTGGCCTGGCTAGCGGTGTCCTCAGCCGTGATCAAGTGGGCCTTGATCTGGCCAGACTTCAAGCAGCACTGCGTCAATCCGAGGAGGCGGATCTAGCCGCCACTTACGTGAAAGCCTTCAACAGCGTTGCCAATGGCATCTCCGGCTGCAACATCGAAGTCACAGCACCCGGTGACGGCAATCTCCGGCGCTACTGATCCGCCGGCCCCACAACACGTTGGCTTTGAGGCATTTGCGGCACTAATCGACCGTCTCGATCAATGCACGGCAACAGGCAGGAAGGTGCTGCTCATCGCTGATCACTTGAGGACGGTTTCGGCGCATGACGCCGCATGGTGCGTGCTGCTGTTGATGGGAGAACGGCGCAAACGCCTGATCACCGGTCGTCGTTTGCGTGAAATCCTGCAGAAGGCCAGTGCCATGCCTGACTGGCTCTTTGATGATTGCCAGAGCCATGTCGGCGATTCAGCGGAGACGCTCTCTCTGTTGTGGCCGCAAGTTCAACTCGACATCCCAAGCATCAGCATGGATGCATCGCTGTCGCCATGGATCACGCGGCTGAGTGACACACCGCCAATGCATTGGTGGATGGAAACGCTGCTGCCAACGCTCGCAGCGATGGAGCCTGAAAACCAAAGTCAGGCAGTGCTGGCCATCTGGCAAGCCATACCGACGGAACGCCTCTTTCTCTTCAACAAACTGCTCACCGGAGGCTTTCGTATCGGGGTTGGACGTGGCCTGGTCGTGAAGGCGATTGCCAAGGGGTTCGGCATCGAGGAAGCTCTTGTGCTGGAACGGCTGATGGCACCTGCAGAAGCGTCTGATGCCTGGTTCCATCAACTCACTGCCGCCGCTGAAGAGAACCGCAGCAACCGTGGCCCGGTGCCTTATCCCTTCTTTCTGGCCAGTCCTCTCCAGCAGGGAAGCCTCAGCGAAACACCGGCGACGGATTGGTGGGTGGAACCGAAATGGGATGGCATCCGCGGCCAGCTCATTCAGCGCCAGAGTGGCATCTATCTCTGGAGCCGTGGTGAGGAGCTGATCAACACCCAGTTCCCAGAACTCATCGATATGGCCGCGGCACTTCCCCACGACACCGTTCTCGACGGGGAAGTGATCTGCTGGGCTGAGACGGAGCAAGATCCCCGACCATTCAGCGATCTGCAGCGCCGACTGGGCAGGAAGACAGTGGGCCGAAAACTCCGCCATGAGTGTCCGGTGAGCTTCGTGGCTTACGACGTGCTGGAACACGCAGCTCACGATCTCCGAAACCAACCGCTCAACCAGCGTCTCCAAACATTGGGTGTTCTGCATGCGGGCTTGCAGAACCGCGACGAGGGCTGGCGGTGCCGCAGGAGCCGTGGATCCTTACTCAAGGACTGGACTCAACTCGACGCCTTGCGCCAGACCGCCGTTAATCAAGGTGCCGAGGGCGTCATGCTCAAGCGCCATGTGTCGCCTTACCTGAGTGGACGAAAACGGGGCCACTGGTGGAAGCACAAACGCGATCCGATGACACTGGATGCGGTGCTGATCTATGCCCAAGCCGGCCGAGGTCGCCGGGCCAACTTATTTACCGATTACACCTTTGCGCTTTGGGATCGTCAGTCAGAACGCACTGAAGACCAACAGCTGGTGACGTTCGCCAAGGCGTACTCGGGCCTTAACGACGCGGAAATTCTTGAACTCGACCGCTGGATCCGCCGTCATACCCATGAACGCTTCGGCCCCACACGATCTGTGGAGCCTGAACTGGTGTTCGAAATTGGATTCGAAGGGATTCAGGAATCGAGACGTCACAAATGCGGACTCGCCGTTCGCTTCCCAAGGATCTTGCGCTGGCGACGAGACCGTTCCGCCTCCAGTGCCAACACCCTCAGCGATGCCAGGGAGCTTTGCACGCGGATCACCACCAGAACAACTTGAATACGGTCTCCCCTCAGGCGTAAACGCTGCGTCCGTCACCGGGAAGAATGCTGAGCGACTCCGGAGGGATGCGTTCGCCCAGACACAATTCGATTTCGCCGGCCTCGAGCGCAGCATCCTGCACATAAAGCTCCACGCTGAGCACACGGCCACCTTCAGCGGCGTAATCGTGAAAACGGCAGGGACCTCCTTGCGTGCTGTCGCGGGAAATGCGTTTGTAGTGAGCCAGCCCCTTCTCCTCAAGGCGATAGCTCACACCCTCATAAACGAGAGGGTCACGCAAGGGGAAATTGATCGAAACCTTATGAGGAGGCACCTGATGCATCCAAGACAGCTCGAGGCGGTCGTCATCAACAACCACCAGCCAGACACCCTCGTCGCCATCACGGAGGTAATACTCCAGCCATTGGAAGCCAGATTGGTTGAACTCGAGAATCGATTCAACAATCCAGTCGCGCATGTCGCGCTGAATCACATCCCCCACCTGAAGATTGAACAGAGTGCGTTGTTGCGGGATGTTGCCCTGACGGGCTTTCCTTCGCTTGGCCATAGAGCTTCGGGTCAGCCACCAGACCAAAACAGCAACAAGCAGCAGCAGAACCAGTCCGCTCATAAGGAACTCGGGGAGGAAGGGAGTGGAGCCAGAGGATGAAGCAAACGACGACGACGATCGGTGCGTTGGTAGTCAAGAAGAACCGGTCGTGTCATCCGGTTGGCTTGCACAGTATCGGAGTCGCTCGGGAGAAAATCCCTGGGGAACGCGAACAGCGCGGCAAGTTGATCCGCGTCGATCCAGCGCGTGGGGAAAGGAATGGATCGATACTGCGGAGACCAGGCCATAGGCCGGGCCATCACAAACCCCCAGGGGCCAAAGGTGGGAATGGTCACGCTGTAAGGACGGGTCTTAAGCCCGACCTGTTGAAGTCCCGCCTGAATGGACGCCAAAACGCGGGGCGTGAGAAAAGGTGCACTGGCCTGGGTCACCACCACCGCGCCAGGATTGAGCCTCTGGCGCACGGCACCATAGAAACCAACGCTGTAAAGCCTGGCCACTGGCAATGTGTCGGGATCAGGGAAGTCAGCAATGACGACGTCGAAGCGGCGGGTGAGACTGCGCACCGTGGCGTAGGCATCACCAAGGTGGATGGTCACCCTCGGGTCTCGGAGGCTGTCTTGATTGAGGCGTCGAAGCTGCGGTTGATGCCTGGCTAAACGAATGACGACAGGGTCGAGCTCCACCACATCGACTTGTTCCACGCTCGGCCAGCGCAGGATTTCCCGCAAGGCCAGCCCATCACCAGCCCCAAGCAGCAACACCCGGCGGGGTGCATCGTGAGCGGCCATCGCAGGATGCACCAGCGCTTCGTGATAGCGGTACTCATCCAGGCTGGAAAATTGAAGATCACCATCAAGAAACAAGCGAAGATCTGCACCGCGACGGGTCATCACAATCCTTTGATGACGAGATTGATGACGTTCAATCACCCTGGCGCCGTAGAAACCATCTTCGATTCGATGACCCAATGGAGCGATGAGGAACGCAGCCACACCGGTGAGCGGTAGCAAGGCGATCACCGGTATCCGCCAACGTCGCAAGGTTGGAAAGACAAGCGCTAAGGCCAAGGTGGCGCCTATGGGCACCAAAGCGAGCACTGCAGCAGTGGGGAGCAAACCCAGCCATGGCAGCAACACCAGCGGAAACGCCAGGGCACCCAGAAGGGAACCGAAATAATCAAGCGCTAGAACCCTGGCCAGTGCGCGACGCAACTGATCCTGGGTTTCGAGCATGCGGGTGATCAAGGGAAGTTCCATTCCCCCCAGCAAGCCCACCATCACCGTGAGCAAAACGATGGCGATCCATAAAGGAGCTCCTAGTGCAAACAGAAAGAACAATGTGACGGGGCCCAAGAGGCAGAGCGGGCAGAGCGTGATTTCCACCAGCACCAATGCCTTGAGCAAACGATTGAGGGGCTGACCTTTAACAGCGATGAATTCCGTGAGCCAGGCACCTAGTCCCATCGCCGCAAGAAACGTGCCCACCACCACGCCGGTCGCCAGGGTGGCGTCACCCATCAGATAACTCGCCTGAGCGACGAGAAGCAGCTCCAGCACCAACCCAGCTGCAGATGAAACCATCGCAGTAACCAGCAGAACCCTCACCTGGAGGGGACTGAGGTCAGCAACGGCTATTTGCCGCTCCATCCACCACCACTGGAATAACCGCCATAGCTGCCGTAGCCACCCGATCCCCCGTAGCTGCTTGAGCCGCTGTAACTGCCGTAAGGAGTGCGACCAATTGCCAATGAGCTGGATTCAAGCCTGGTGCTGCCCGATCTCCATCCATACGCACCGTAGAAACCCCGGAAAACGACCGCGCGTCCGCTGGTTTTTTCAGGTAAGAGCACACCGATCTGAGGGACATCTTCATTGCTGTATGCGGATGAAATCCCCACAGCGCTCATGCTCACGGTGAGCACCAGCAGCAGAAGTCTTGTCATGGATCGAGCCTCACGACTTCCTGCGGCCAGGGAAGCATGACCCTGTCGCACACCTCAAACTGGACTGTCTCCAACTGAAGGTTGGAGGTAGCTTCCGGTGGAAGCAGATCAAAGCGGAGATTGCAGTCTTTGGTCAGCTGGAACACCTGAGGGACGATTTCCAGATGCAGCGTGGAACCACCGAATGAAGCGTTGGCCTTCCTTACAGGAGCAGTGCCGCGATAGATCAGCGCTCCTTGCCCATCGGTGACTCGCACACCAAACAAGTAATTCTTTGACTCCGGCAAGAAGTTGGTTTGGTAGCCCTGGCTGAACACAGCCTTTGCCCGAAGCACGAGCAAGCCCGCTTTGTAATCCCCACGGGAAGCTCGGCCGACCTGACCAGAAGAACGGTAAGAGCCCGACACTTGAATCCGTCCACCTCGGTAGACCTTGGAGAGGAAGAGCAAGGACGCGATGCCGCTCATCAAAAAAGTGAGCACCAGCATGGTGCGATTCACGGGTTGGCTGATCACCCTCGTGCGCACCAACACCGGCCCTGCGAGCGGGATGGCGTCACCACGTCGGTTGCGGGGCAGATAAGCCTGGAAACGAAGTTGATAGGGCCCAACCGACGCGGGGCGGAAACGCACGCTGTGATCGTTGGCGGGAGCGGCATATGCGGGAGTCCGCATCCACGCGCTATCACGCTCACTTGGTGGGAACTTCGCTAGCGCAGCTTTATCAGGCAGCGAACCCACGTGCTGACCTTCGATGTCGTATTGAAAAACAACCTTGCCGCTTGAATCAAGAAGCTCTGAGGAGAGATAGAGGAGCGTGTCTTTTGGCGGTGTGAAGACGGTTTTGATCGTCACCGCCGACGTCACGCTGCTGAGGTCAAACGATTGTGTTTTGACTGCCTGATCAACAGCCGGCAAGGTCACTTCACGATCCTGGACGGTGTCGCTTGGAGCCTTGAACAGGGCCACCACGGGACTGAGCGGGCAGATCAGCACGAGCAGGGCCCAGGGGAAGACGCCACGGCTTCCCCACCCCAACATCACGCGAAGTCCCACCGGCGGCGACCCTGACAAGACCATCGGCAGAACACTGCCGCTTAAATTACGTCAGCCTTGAGACCTCCCCAATGCAGGCAACCCTCACCCAGTTGATGCTGAGCCTGATGTGGACCGTTGCGGGAATTCTGTTGATCGTGGGCGGTGTCTGGTTCTTTGATCGCCTCACCCCCCTTGACTACCGCGCTGAGGTTCGGAAAGGCAATGTGGCGGCAGGGCTGGTCGTGGGCTCAGTTGTGTTGGCGGTTACCGCCGTCGTCGTCACGGTGATCTTGATCTGAACGACGTTCTTGAACCGATCCATCGCTGGTTTGCCAAGCAGGGATGGACGCCGCTCCCATTTCAAATACAAACCTGGGAAGCCCATCTGGCGGGCCGAAGCGGTCTGATCCAGGTGCCCACTGGATCAGGAAAAACTTACGCAGCTGTGATGGGCTCCATCGCCCGGATGCTGGCATCTCCAAGCGAAAACAAGGGAGTCAGGCTCCTTTACATCACACCGCTGCGAGCACTCAGCCGTGATCTGGCACTCGCCCTGCAGCAGCCGATCGATGCCATGGCCTGGCCTTTGCGGGTGGGCATCCGAAATGGCGACACCACCACAAGCGAACGCAGCCGACAACTCAAGTCACCACCAGAAATCCTGATCACCACACCCGAGTCGCTGTGTGTACTACTGGCGGGTCGCCACTGCGAGCGTCTGTTTCAGACGCTGGAAACGGTGATCCTCGATGAATGGCATGAGTTAATCGGCTCCAAGCGGGGCATCCAGACGGAACTGGGGCTCAGCTGGCTGCGACAGCAATGTCCATCTCTGCAGACCTGGGCGATCAGCGCCACGATCGGCAACCTGGAGGGAGCCGCGCGACACGCCCTCGGGGAAAGCGGCGATACCTGCCTGATCACGGGCGCTCCGAAGCGCGGTCTCAGCGTGACCAGCATTCTTCCCGACAGCATTGACGGGTTCCCCTGGGGCGGCCACCTGGGACTGCGGCGCTACGAAGATCTGGTGGGGAAGCTCGAGCCCTGCACAAGCACGCTGCTGTTCACCAACACACGCAACCAGGCTGAACGCTGGTTTCAGTGTCTGCGCTATGCCTGCCCCGAAATGGAGGGCTTGCTGGCCCTCCATCACAGTGCCCTCGACCGTGCCGAGCGCGAAGCCATTGAAGCTTCCGTGAAGGCCGGCTCCATGCTCTGGGTGGTCTGCACCAGCTCACTCGACCTGGGTGTCGATTTTCAGCCCGTGGAACGGGTGGTGCAAATTGGTTCACCCAAAAACTTGGCACGTCTCCTTCAACGGGCCGGACGATCGGCGCACCTACCAGGAGGCACCTCCCAGGTGTTGTTCATGCCTACGAATGCCTTGGAACTACTGGAACTCAGCGCCGTTCGCCGTGGACTCGAGAACGGCTTAGTGGAAGAGCGACGCCCACCCAGAGCACCAGTCGACGTGCTGCTCCAACACCTCACTACCTTGGCCTGCGGACCAGGCTTCGACCCCCAGCAGACCCTCGAGGCGATTCGCTGCACATCCAGCTACTCCGAGCTGAGGGATGAGGACTGGCAGTGGTGTCTGCACTTTCTTGAGCACGGCGGGGATTGCCTCGGGGCCTATCCCCGTTACCGGAAGCTGGAAGCCACTGAGAATGGGCGGTATGTGGTGCGTGACAAGGCGATCGCTCGGTTACATCGCCTGAACATCGGCACCATCACCTCAGCCCCAGCGATCCGGGTGCGCTTCGTTCGCGGCGTGGTGTTAGGGCACGTGGAAGAAACCTTCATCAGCCAGCTGAAGCCGAAGGATGTGTTCTTCTTCGCCGGCAGGCAGCTGGAGTTTGTGAGGCTGCGGGAGATGACGGCCTACGTGAAGTCCTCCACACGCAAGAGCACCGCAGTTCCTGCCTGGGCTGGTGGTCAAATGGCGCTATCTGATCTGCTGACCCACCATCTGCGCGATGAAGTGGCCCGAGCTGGACGAGGAGAACTGGACACGCCGGAGCTTCAGGCGCTGGAACCATTGTTCGCGCGTCAGATGGATCTTTCAACGCTGCCGAACAGCAACCAGCTGCTGCTGGAAACCTGCCGAACCCGTGAAGGGATGCACCTCTACGCCTATCCCTTTGAAGGCCGATTTGTGCATGAAGGGCTGGGATTTCTTTGGGCCACAAGACTCACGCGGATTCATCGAGGCACCATCACCGTGTCGGTGAATGACTACGGCTTCGAGCTTCTGGCACCGCGTGGGTACCCCTTTGATGACCTGTTAGAGGACCACCTGGATGAACTATTGGATGACAGTGACTTGGAACAGGATCTCGAGCAGGCCTTGAATTTGTCCGAGCTCTGTCGCCGCCGCTTTCGAAGCATTGCCCAGGTGGCTGGTCTGCTGGTACAGGGTTTTCCTGGTCAGAACAAAACAGCTGGTCAGCTGCAGATCAGCGGTTCCCTGCTCTGGGAGGTGTTTAACAAGCATGAGCCCAACAATCTGCTGGTCCGTCAGGCACAGCATGAGGTGCTGCAAGAGCAACTGGAACTACCTCGATTGCGCAAAGCCTTGGAGCGCATGCGCAGCGGTGAGGTGCTGCACTGCCCCACACCACGGCCCGGTCCTTTGGCTTTTCCGTTGCTCGTGGAACGGCTGAACAACCGCATGAGCAATGAGTCTGTGCTGGAACGGATCGAGCGGATGCAGAGAGAAGCGCTCAATCACGAGCAGTAAAGAAATCAACAACGTCAGGAGTTGGCATCCCAATGACCAGATTTCCCAGCGATCAGGTTTAAGCACTCAAGGGCGCGATCGACACATTTCAAGGCAACGCCATCAACATAGGCAGTGCCGACATCGGCCTAGCTCTCCTATTCAGACAAGAGAGACTGTTGGATTGATGCTCAACCCAACGAATCCTTGAAACGACGAGCACTAGAGGATCACCGCACGTGCTCAAGTGTCTTCCACCACTATTTCGGGCAGGGAACAATGTTCAATATTGACGTATTGGGCAGTTTTTGAAATCTTTTTGCTGACGAATCACTTTGACCGCGTCTCTTGTGGCTGCAGACGGGGATTGATCATTGATGGTAACAAGAAAGTTCTTATTAAATTCTTTCACTGTATTAGTAGAAATCATGCCATTCATGTGGAGATCGCAGATCGCGGCCAATCCTCCACTAATATATCCGTACCAAAATTCGTAGGACGCACTAACGCTTGGCGGCAAAGCGACAGCCAAGGCCACAAAGCAGCCTGCAATTGCAAACCCTTTAACGTTCACGAGCTCTTAGATTGCGTCTAACAGTGACCAATACTAAGACCCTATTGAGGGGAAAGCCCAAAAAAGCTTTATCTGTTTCCTCTTCTCCTTCTGCCAATAATCCATCACCCACTGGGCTTTGATCATGGCACCATCGCAAACCAAGAACTGACAGTTGCGGAAGCAGCAGAGAGAAAATGAAATTTAGGATCGAAGACAGAATTCGTTTCTCGAAGCATGGTTAATCAAACAAAAAATCTTAAGCACTGGTTAGAAAAATAAACCAAACATCGAAATAGTGCCCACCATCATCATTCTATGGCGGGAATAAAACGTTCAATCAAGCAAACACAATCACCAGTCAGCCGATAACTTCAGGCGCTTGAGCCTAGAAGCCTCTGACACCTTCAATGCACTTCACACTGGCCTTTGGTTGCCAGTCGGTGATCAGCCTGGAATTCGCCACGCACTGCTGCATGGAGGCTTGAGGAATTTTTTCAAGAGCGGCTGTTGTGCGTTGAGCACCGTAAGTGGCCCAGGTAATCACCAACCAAGTCATGGGTTCCATGATGGGACGGAAAAGAATGAGGTTTCACCATTTCAACCAAATTTCACCGACTTTGGGGCCCGCACACGAGACTCTGCTGGCTTTCTTGCATGGCAGGTGATTGGGAACCCAGTGCAAAGGCCGGATTCCATCCCACCTAGAACCATTTCTGGGGCAACGACACTGACCAAAGCAGTGGCATCCAAGGCCGCAAACGCAACGGTTGTTGTGATCGTGATAATGCTGGCGATGGTGGTCAACTCACAAACCACGACGAGGAACCATCGTTTTGTCACATAAGGACTTCTGCGTGGAAGAGCAGCAAAAGAACCAATACCCCCTGGGCACAACCAGAAATAATCCTGAGGTTCTTCGTTTTCGCCACATCCACAAACATGCAACAAACCACATCAGCGATCCAATACAATTACTCAAACTGACAACTCAAGATGCCAAAGCTTGGCGAAATCAAACTGAAACAGATTCAGCAACTCAATACGGCGAATAGTCCGAAATTAATTCGCACGCACAAAGAAGTCTTGAATTGGATGATGAGAACGTTTCAGCTCGACACCTATGCACTGACGTGGGCCCAGTTCTTTAAGGGTGTGGCCGTTGGTGGAGTCGTGGTTTGGCTCCTGATGCGATGAACACCAATCTCAGCGCAGAATTGCGAGAACAGTTATTGGTGGCCTTGACCAATCAATGGGCCTCAATGGCAGAAGAGATGGATGAAGGTGACTTCACACCTGAAGATTTCTATGCCATCCAACAGATGCAATCAAATGCAAGCCTGATTCACGAAACCGGCTGTAACACAGAAGATGAGCTCAACAGCTTTATCAATGATTGGTTTTACAGCGGTTTCTGGATCTCTCCCTAGGCAAACTGCCGCAACAACAGCAGCAGCACTTGGATAGTCAGACAATAAATCAGAACAGCAGGCCAAAATCAGAGCAACGACCGAGAAGAGTCTTGGCCGAATGGCCGTTGCAGAAATGCTCCGGGAGCTGGTTCTGGGTCGCGACGGCGAGGATCCTCACCATCCCGCCAAGGCGTGAAAAGGAGGAAATTACCAATCACAAGGCCTGCAGTCACAACCACGGCCACCAACTGTTCGAGCGTTTCGATCCGCAATGGAGACGTCAGCGCTGACGCTTGAAGGTGTAGCAACCACCGTGGTAACCGGTGAATGGCTGCGCATAGGTCACCAGCTCCCAACCCTGAGAACCGAGCTCATTCATCAGCTCCACCAAACTCACTTCCTGAGGGTGGTTCCTCGAGATCAATTGCTTGTCGTCCAGCCACAGCTCCTCGATTTCGCCTGTCCAGCTCTTGCCGCGCGGAACAAAACGGAGCTGTGTGTATTCCCAGGCCATCAACGGTTATGAAGTCGCTGAACTTTAAATCCAGAGGCGCAACTCCACGAGGATCTCAGCGAAACGACAGCGAAAACAAACCCTCGACAATCAAGCCCAGATAGGTGCCGATCATCATTCCCACCAGGCCGACCGCCACAGCAGGCAGCACGAGAGACGATCGGCCGAGGCTGCTAGCCAGCGCCAAAGCGGTGCTGGGCCCACCAACAGCAGCTTGCGATGCCACCAAGCTATCGACCAAAGGCCATCGCTGTTGTCGGCGAAACAACAGCACCGCCATGGCCTGCATCGCAACCACCAAAAAGGCGTAAACCAACACTGGAAGCCCCAACCCGAACAGTCCAGCCATCGTTGTGCTCAATCCAATGACGGCAAAAAACGGTTGGATCAGCACGAGCCCGAGGTCGTAACAGGCGACCCTGGATCCCCCAAGGGGGAGTTGTGCCATCAGCAAAGCAACTGAAGTAAGAACGATGATCGCGGGAACGTTCCACCCCAAACCACGAGTCACCATCAACACCCATTCCGTGATCAAAATCACGGCAGAGCCCCAACCCAAAGCTGAGAGCAGTGATATCGGCCTGTGAGCAACCGCCGAAGACAGCTGATCATCACTTGAAGCCGACAACAGCGGTGAGGCTTGGTGATGCCGACCTATCAGCAGGCTCAACAAAAACCAACCTGTAAACACCAAGTAGTCAGCCGCCGTCGCCATAGCCAACAAATCATCAGAAATCGCCAGGCTTCGACCGACGGAAACGAAGTTCAGCGTTCCCCCCGTGAACGTGGCTGAATAGAGCGCCGCCAGCACCGGTAGATCGGTGCCAAGCCATGGAGTGAGCAACAATCCACAGGCAAACACCGCAATCACGGTGGCAATCACAGAAACAGCAAACGGAGCCAGCAACCTGCGGGCATCTGGGATCACACGCCGCAACTCAACAGCGAGCAGCAGTTCAGCGATCGCCAGTGACGTGAGGGGACCGTTCACCAAAGCCGACACCGAAGCATCGGGTTTCCAACCACTGATGTTCGCCATCAACAGGCCCAACACAATGATCGCCATGGTGGCGCCAAGGTTTCTGACATAGCGATTCACTCGAGCTAACCACCAACCCAAAGCAGTGGTGCCAACAATCACCAGACCAGAACCTGCGATAGCTATCGGTGAGGACATGAGCTGCGCACAATCATTGAGAGCAATGCTGAAAGCATGCCAACGGCAGCGAATCCTTCAGTGCTGAGACATGATTCAAAACCCTGAAAGGTGGCGATGACGGTTACACCAAGACTCTTTCTTGTGGTCCTCGGAGGTCGCACGGCGACCAGTCACATTGAACTGCACGATGTGCGTTGGGTTGTGGGTACTGATATTGAGTCAACAATTCCCGCTCTTAAACAACAATGGTTTGGTCTCAAACGGGGTTTACATATCGACAGTTATGTCACCATCAATCAAGTAGATGGCTATAGGGTTGAACTAGTCCCCGACAATCAGGAATGGACAGCACGGGACGATTCAAAACAAATTAAAGGATCCGACCAACTCTGGTTTGTTAATCTCGGCGGCTACGACAGTGCATCACTACAAGAGTTACACCAATTTGGCTTAATCGTTGCGCCAAATAGACAAGCCGCGAAAGCCCGTGCACGACGACGTTGGCTCAACAAGGCCTGCCAGGTTCACAAAGATGACCTCTATGGCATTGGCAAAGTCAGCATTGTGGATGACTGCTTGCCCATAGCAGGATTAGAAGGGTGGAGGATTGTGCTGAAGCCAGAGCCTTCTGCCAGAGTCGAGGACCTGAAGCCCGACTGGTTTGGCTACCGATTAATATGAATGAGCAAGGAGCTTGTTTATCGAATACTCTTGGATTATTTGTGCATTTACTTTATAGTCATGACAACAACTCTCTGCAAACCCAGGCAGGCAGAAGCAAAGATTGAAATCATTTGAATTCACACCAGACATCAATAAATAATTTCCTTCTTTGACAATTTAGAAGGCAGAAAGCGGAACAAACCACCATCTGCCGACCCATTGCACTCAAGAATATTTTCAGTCGACTTGAAATCAGGAAGGAACTGATTAGTCACATTCAACAAACAACTTTGATAGCGAAAAGAATTGTCGGCAACATGAAAAGCAACAACAAACACGAATGCAATAAAAACACCCTTTAGCAGTGGGGTGGTCATCAGACGATGCAAGTGATGCCAACACCGTAAGAACTTTGACAGGTCAGTGCTGGATCCACCAGCAAAACTCAAAAAGAAACATCTGAAATCCACAGCGAGGACACAACTCAGACACACAGGAGAGGTTCAGCACACAAGAGGCTTCTTGCAATGCAAATTGGAACAGACCAATCAACAACTTGACTCACACTTGGCTGCCAACCACAACTGCCCACCAAGCTTCAATGCGCTCGATCGAGCCATACCAGATCGTGCCAAAGAAACCACCGTGTGCGGTATTCCCTTGGATCAGATGGCGCGCACCATCAAGTAGAGCTGATGTGATCGGAACCAACCCATCACCGCTGAGCTCAGCATCACCCGCAATGCTCTTGTAACTGCCGGAAGCAGAGCGTCGACTAAATGCAGATGCATTATCACCGTCAAGGTTGATCTCGCCAGCGACCGCGACGTAGTCAACCCCTCTTTCATGGCAACCCGGGAAACGTCGATCCACCATCAAACGCAAGGGAGTGGCACGGACAGCCTGATGAGGACTCCCCAGGGTGATGAGACGGTTACAGCGCTTAGAGCCTGCGTATTGACGATTTAGACAAAGTTCATCACTGAGATACAAGCGCAACATCACCCCTCCAGAGCTGTGACCAATCAGGGTCACCTGGCCTGAAGGTGATAAGGCTTGTAGCTGGTGCACCTCAGCATCGACACGATCGAGAATCCGGCGCCAACCAAAACCCCAAGTAGTCAACAACCAATCAAACCGCGTAACAGGAATGACGCATACTTCAAGAACGCCCTGTTGCTTCAACCAAGCAGCCATCGGCGCATAAGCCTCCTGCGTGATCAGAAATCCGCCAAGAACCACAACTGGCTGCTGAGGGTCAACAGTGGTCATCACGCCGATGCCGGTTAATCAACGCCATCATCCATGGAAACGAGAGAGATCAGATGCCACCAGAGCAAGTAGCGGACTATCCGCGACCACCACGACTGGAGCCCAGCGATGACCATGTACTGGTGCGCGTAGGAGGGGAGGTGCTCTTTGACGGGACAGGAACGCAACGCGTTCTCGAAACTTTTCATCCACCGACCTACTACTTGCCGCCAGACGGGGTGAATAGATCGCTCCTGCAAGCAACAGCAGGGCGCAGTTTCTGTGAATGGAAAGGGGTTGCTGAATACTTCGACATCCATGCCGGGGACAAAAAAATCCACCGATCGGTCTGGCGATATGCATCTCCAACCAAATCTTTTGTCGCCATTGCAGGTTGGTTTGCGCTCTATCCAGGTCTCATGGATGGCTGTTGGCTCAACGGAGAACCTGTGACCGCACAAGCAGGTGGCTTTTACGGAGGATGGATCAGTTCTGCTGTGGAAGGCCCATTCAAAGGTGATCCAAATCACCCAGAGTTAATTTGATCATGGATGAACTCGTAGCATTACTAAGGCACAATCCAGAAGACACTGAAATTGGAAGGCTCATTACTGCCACAGAAGCAAGCGCATACATTGATTTAGACAAAGACGCCCAACTGCTGATGGGAGTCTGGGAACTGCGCTGGAGCAGCGCAAAACAACCCTGGCTTCGACAAGCCGCATGGTTTGAAAATCTGCAAGTTCTCTGCCCAGAAACCCAGAGGGGATTGAATCTGCTCAGATTGGCTGGCCCTCTTGGTGCAACAGCAGCCATCACAGTAGAAGCAGAACTCAGCATCGAATTGCCCAATCGTGTGGGAGTGAGATTTTGTCGAGGTGGTTGGCGAGGCCCAGTGATCCCAGGATCACAACGTCTCGAACTGATGAAGACGCTGAACCAATCCTTTCCTGCCTGGCTCGACATCACAGCACTCACGTCAAATCTGCGAATTTGTCGCGGCAATGCCGGAACAACGTTCGCCCTACTGAAGAGGAACGACCTAGCAGTCTCTGACTTCCTTGCTTAATTCCACACCAAATCTACACAGACCGTGTGAGACATTTGTGGAACATTGATGAGTCGTTAAAACCAAAACGGCACCACATCATTACGGTTGATGGATCTGGATGGCATCAACATCGAATAGCGAAGACTGAGTATCGAGGCACGCAATTCGTGTTAGGCAACATCCGTCCAGCTCAATAGCTGAACAGACAAGTTTTGTTTTTTATCTGGGCTAGATGTTCATCTCTCTGTTGAGTTGGTCTTGTCCATGACGAAGACAAAAGCGCATGACACCATTCGATACTGGATTCATTGCCAGAAGGGTACGAAAAACTAAACAGTCCTTATACAATGCTGAGATCGCATAGCAGTTCGCGTTAAATCAACGCAGCTCGGATCTTGCGGCGTACAATTATAATATTGAAATTAATTGATATTACTGATACCAGAAATTGAAATCCACGCAACCGGTACAGCTGCCAGCGTCAGCACAACCTTATTTATAGCTAGCAGTCGCGAGAAAGTTTACTGACATAGTCTAAATGAACAAAGGGGTGGAACATGCAACATGCAATCGATACAGCTATTTTTGTTAGGCATATTAGAGGAGTCTTAACACTCATGATTTTTTCTTGGCTGGAATTAGCGTAATCACAATATGGCTACTTTTATTGATTTTACAGACAGGTGTCCTGGCCCTGCACTGCTTCAAAACGAATGAGGCCTATAGATAATTATGAGATTATTTTGCATGCGTATTCTTGTATCGTATTTGGTTTGTTACTACCTGAGGATTTTTAGGTGCTATGAAAATGCACTTGAGAGGAAGCAAAAATTTTCAGTGATGAAATTAAAGGGAGCTTCGGCCGAAAAAAGATGCTTTATTGGACGTTGCAGGGAAAGCCTCTGAAGCCTATCAATAGGCTTCCAGGAAGTTCCATGGTGAGCGTGGAAGGCCGACTTGATCCAGCCCGTGCTGGTGTTTCAATGATCGACTTGCTGTTTTCCAGACGGATAGAAGACATGAGCTGCCCCGAAAAACGAATTGGTCAATGAGACTTCTTGCTCAGGTCTTTGCTCCGATGCCTATGCCAAAACAAATAAGTCCACGGGGTGTGGACGTTTGCAAAGAATAGGGTCGGCCACGTGGGTGGTCGACTCTTTTTGCTGCAAACACCTGTCGGGTGACAAGAGAGGCTTCTCATTAGCCCCTCATGGGATCAATAAACCCGAAGGGTCCTAAATCCCAACAAGCACTTACCGCTGTGACGACTTCCTTTGCCGATTGGTGACTGGACCAACAACTGGAAGTGACGGTTTAAGCAATGAGCGGAGACATGCAACCTGGGCTGGATCTCCGTAGGTTGCCTCAATCGCCTCCTTGGCTAAATGTTCAAGGTGAGCATTACGGTTCTTTTTGTGCCGCGCTGATACTTGTCCAGCCATAAATCCAATGCATTTAAATTACAGTAAAAAAGCAAATTGAAAAACCGAGTGATCGCTTAACTCATCAACACCAAACAATGAAGTTAGGTGAACAAAGGTTCACTTCAATACAAATCAGGAGATTGAAAGCATCAGGAAGAAGAGTTCCTGGGAGGAAGTTAGAAATGGAGAGCACTGATGTCGAAAAGGCGCATGTGGTCCCAGGTGAAAAGGCTTCGTGGAGTGATTTAGAAAAGGAGTCGGTGAATACCGATGATGCACAAAGGAAGTTAATCCTCAATCAGAACAAAAAACTACTCTCCTCAGAGAAAGGTCACAAGACGAACGGAGTCTCAAAGCATTATTAGCCAGCCAAAGAAAATTCAAAATATGTGAATCTTAGATAACCAGCAAGATCTCAAAACAACTCAGTACAGGTAGGAATATTCAGCATTGAACAAACTGTCGATCAATATCGATATCTAAGTGAACAGTTATTTCGCCGAGCTTGATAATTAAAACCATTAGCCATTTGACTTTGTTCGCGCGAACTAATCCCACTGCGGATAATATCTTTCTCTAGGTAGCTCAGAACTTGCTCCACTTGAACACGGCTATAGCCAGAGTCCAACATGGCGCAAGCAACCGATGCTGCACCCATACCAAAGTCGTCACGACCTGCCTGGGCCGGAGTAGACACCAGAAGGGGCGAGACCAATGCAAGAGGAACAAGTTTTAGTAAGTATTTCACTAAGAAGGAACAACTCTTTTCATGATAACCGATTCCAGGGATGGGTCCCGAAGATGGTTAGACCGATGCGTCACGATGGGCCTACGAATACATGTGATCTAGGTTTTACATAGCATGCCCACAAAACTCGGATTAGCTTACACCAGACAATACTATTAGTAATTCAATTCCACAGACAACTGAAGCCCACCAAATAGTGAAAAGAGGAATGAAACACCTCTCTGAAACTTGATTTGATGCACTCAATGAGCAGAACTTGTCGTTATTGGATATTGAAGTATTTCAAGCCGGCTGGGAGTTTGGGGACAAGCCTGTCCGAAGGCAACACCCACAACAACGGAAAGTGTCAAAACTATGCAGGCATCTGCTACAAATGAGATCACATTCTTGAAATTGTCCATGAACATGTCCTATCAATCATCATAAGATGCCCCAGATTGACGAACCAGGTAGTGATCGAGATTGTCCCCTTCTGTGATTTTGATCACAGATGAGACACATTGTTGAACTTACCAATCATAATCGAACTGGAAGAATAAAAACCTTCAGATATATTATCAACTAAAAAGAATCACATTATCATTCATGAGCCCAAGGATATGACCTTTAGAGCAATCCGAAAATTTGGTTGTTTCATCTCAAGAAGAGAAAAAAGCCGCACATCACTCGTGCACGGCTTGATCCTTGGCTTGCCCACAACAGTGGACAGAACAGTTCTGGCACAGGTGATCTTGTTGGAACATGAGAACGATGACGCATTGACTAAGGCAGGGCATCTATGAAGCAATTTTCTTATGAAGCAGGAACCAGTGAGCAGAGTCGAAAGCAGCAAGTAATCAAAACTCATCTATGAAAATTGTTGCGCTAAGACCAAGCATGAGATTTCGACGATTCCCAAAATGCTCGAGATGGGTTCATCCAGGACAATCCTATGGATGGAAATATCCACACCAAAACAATGATACGTCAACGAAGATTGTGGAAAGCGGTGAAAAACGAACGACCTAATTCAGGCTTTCATTTCAATCAATAGACTAAAAATATAAAGAGCATTGCTCCAAGGATCAAAGGAATGCCTAAATAATTCTGAAAATACGAGACACATCATGTGGAGATAATTGGGATAGACGGGTCTCAGGGCACTAGATATAGCGTCAACAAGATGAAAGGCCAAGGAGAGGAAAGGTAGTGGATGTTACAGCCTCAAGCATCAAGTGATCACTTCCTCTATGACATAGAACCCATGAACTGCAAGCACGTGACAGACGGCTGGTTGAAAGATCCAAATCAAGCTTGGACAGTGAGATTTCACAAGGAGCTTCTCACCGAGGGCAATGATGTTCGAGTGGTTGTTGACCACGGCAAAAGAGACAGCGATACCCAAAACGCTCTCCTTAAATCGCGGAGAAACATGCGTTATGAGGATGCGGTCAGTCTGTACAAAGAACTGCAGCTCAATGGTTGGCAACACTGCGAAGCTGCTTGGTAAGAATTGACGATGTATGGCAGGATGCCTTTAAGCATTGAAGCCAATGCAGAAGCTTCTACTGATTCCCTTTTTGCTTCCTCTAACTGGTTGCGCAATCATTGAGATTGTTGACAAAGCCACAAAAATCAGTCAAACGCTGAAAACAACGAATCAACCCATAGTGGTTCGATGCAATAATACCAATACGAAGTTGATCAATACCTATACGATTGATCCTAATAAAGACGAAGTCATCGCTGAAGAATGGAAATCAGATCAGCTCGACGAAACCAAAACAACTGAAATATGGGAATTAACAGAGCGCAAAACCACAAGTTACATCATTGAAAATATTTCAAGAATTGCAGAAGGAAAAGATAAAGAGATTGGCCCAGTCAAGATCAAAGTCAACCTTGTGCTTGGAGAGGTTACATTGAGCAAGAATCTTCATACAACTTCCGACAATGACCCTACAAATCTTTTCTGCTCGATCGATTTGATTAAGAGCTCGCAGACTCAATAATACTCTATAAGCCTACAGAAAAGAGCCGTCATATGATGACTTAGTAATCTGCCATCTTGAATGTTTAATCATGTTCTGCCATGAAAAAGTCCTATCACTCCTACAACAGTGAATCATGCCAAGCCTCCCTACATAGCAATCAAGACTTGTCAATTTCAAGATATTTAGCTAATAGATGCGATTAAGTCTTTCACATTCGCAATCTTAGCAGCTATGACAGATTTGGACTTCGATGGCGACTACGGATGGCAATACCAGACAACGATCCGTGATTCCATACCTGGTTATGATGTCTTGCATGAAATAGCAATTGCATCAGTCAACAATAGGGCTCAAGAGATTCGAAGTGTTTTAGTGGTAGGACCAGGGCCGGGGGAGAAGTTAATCTCTTTACTAAATGCTGCACCTAAAGCTGGGTTCACAGTGCTTGAGCCAAGCAAGCAAATGATGCAATCCTGCAAACAATTCATCACTCAATATTCAATGTCTGATCGCTGCAACCTGAAACAATTAAGCCTTGAGGAAGCGATTGATGGTCCACTCAACCATTCTCAGTTTGATCTCGTTGTTTGCCATAACGTACTACACCTGTTCAGCGAGCAACAACAAATCTCTATGCTTCAAAAACTCTTGAGTGTCATAGCAAAGCCAGGGGCGCTGTTATTAAGCGGATTCAGTGAACCCAATGATCAAGAGGTGCTCGATCAGTTATTAAGGATTGGCCGTCAACGTTTAATCGATCGCGGTGTCAGTCAGGACAAAGCGGATAGTTTATTAGCAACGCGAAATAAATCTGTGTTTTCAATGAACCCGGAGAATATCTCAACGTCTCTCAGGGATCATGGCTTTCACAAACCACTGCAATTATACCAAGGACTCTTTGCGAAGCTGTGGCTTATCACCAATGACTAAAGGAGAACTTGCGTAATCGTGTGATCGTGAATCATTAGTGCGATTCTTGGCTCATTGTTGCCTAACTAAGGAAAGCTGTGAAGAAGATCACTAAATGCCTTCCTGTTGCCGAATAACCCAAGCCGTTGAAGCCTGCTGTTGCTTCCATGCCAGCAAAAGATCTTTAGCTAAATCTCGAAGCTGTTGAACATCATCGAAACTGTCGATTTCACGAGAAAACTTCTCTACTTCAAACCTCTGGCCAAGAGTCATCGCAATCGGTTCCATTTGACTCATCCAATGTGGCAAGCGAAAACTACCCCAGATGTTTTATTTCAGCAAACTCAAAGGGTAGTCATTGCAACCAATTCTAGAGAAACATGCTCAAGCGAATACATTTTGCTGATTACAAAACATTGCCTGACGCGCGAAAGGCTTGGATTGATGTGCCGATTGTCTTAGAAAAGCATTGCAGCAACTCAAATCGATGCATTTCTCCTGGCAGAAACATCTCGAATTATCCAGGACTGTATCGAATACTGCAGATGAAAATACAGGAGTTGCCCTCGCCTTGATGGGAATCGCACTAACGCTCTTAGCGAAAGACCTTCTCTCCTATGAATTGCAAATTCCTCCGACTGCTCAAGAAGATCAAGATCTGAGTAAGTTGCCAGGCTGATCGCCCGCACAGACGCCAGACCGCATATTCCGGATAGCCCCCTAAGCAACTCAACTATTGATGGTGTGGTAACCCTGCATCAAGGGTTGTGTCTACGAACGACAGTGACCCTGCTAATAGGCGAAAGACATTGAATTGACCCTCCGCATCAGCGGTGTGGCGGCTTTGAGCTTGATCGGGTCAACATCGCGTTGGGCACGCCACTTTTAATCTGATGGATGGCCTCTCCAAATGCAATGCGTGATTAGACCGATGACGTCGTCAGACGAACCAGCGCAAACTGATTGCATCGTCTGATTCGGGGGCGTTCAATGCGTGACGACGGTCCAACTGAGCAGGATCTAGAAGCTGCCTGACTGGCTTGACAAGCCAAACAGCCAGACGCTTCGATCCGCCGCATTCAGCATTCTGAATGCAAGGTCTGAGCTTCAAGCAAGACAATGAGGCCGTCTTTCGCTCACGGGAGACGGTCTTTCATCATTTTTGTGTGCTTTGTAGCGACAACAGCAAGCCAATCAGATCTAAAACAGAATTCCGCCTCTTGAGCCATGCCATCCATTGCCAGGACCCAAGGCCAAACCAAGAAGTCACAGAGTGCCAAGTCACCGACGCTTCTTGCGCGTCCGGTTTATCCCGGCAATCCAGAGAAGACCCAACACCAGAGGATGCCTAACTGAGTCTGTCCTTTATCGAGAGAAACGAAGCCTCGGTTGATCACCGGGGCTTTGTCATGAAAAAGAAAGCCACCGAATGCAGCCATCACCACGACGCTTAATCCAATTCCCAACATTCAGAACCGTTGGGTGTCAGCAAGCAAACCACATGGGCTTCGGCACTGATCACTCGATAAGTGCATCCGTCAGTTTCTGACTTTACCCTTGCGTGCCAGAACGCATGCTCTTGATTGGTATGTTCCGTTTTTGAATCCCAGCCATTCTGAGTGAGCTGTTGAATCGTATACACAGCGCTGTCGCTTAGATCATGCATACGTTGAGACATTCATCACTCTCATGCTAATGAACAACAGAAAGTGAACGGTATTGCTTCATGCACTGTGGTACAGCGTGCCGTTTAGGAGATCAATCAAAAACCGGTCTTACCAGCAACCCAAACTGGTTCCATGGTGCTAGATGGCACCAATGAATCTCCAAATCAGGAAAATCAAACAGATCAACTGAGGTTGCCTGAACGTTGACGATCCCAAACTTTCAGACCGGAGCACACGCTACCCAAAGCGCGAAAATGTGCGGGCATGACCTCCAAAAGCCTGGAGAACGCATCCCAAAAAAAAGCCCCGCTTAGAACGGGGCCTTGAGTGGTGTGAGGAGTTGGTGTTTCACCAACTAATCTTGGTATAAGACAACCGACGCTGTTTGGACACGTCTTTGAAGATCTGGTCACAGATAACTGGCACTGTGACGGTTTGCAATGCACCGACATGCAAACGACGCTGTCGTCTTGGTGCTCTGCAATGTTCTCTTGGTGAGTAGATTGCATGAATCTGCTTTGCAGCATGACGCTACCCGAGAATGATCTGGGCATCAGAAGTGTTGATCAGCTGGTTGAATGGACGGCTTCTTACGTACACTTCAAACAAGCACTTGAAGTAATTGCTTGGTCACCAGAGCGGTTGGTTGAATATCTGGAAGCTTTTCCAAAGTTTCAAACACGCTATAAAAAAGAGCTGATCAAGCAGGGGCATCTGGAAGCAAGACTTCCAAAATCGATGCGAGACAAGATCGCTGCAACCAAACCGAATCTTTTGATGGTCAAATCTTTGCTGCTCAACCAGCGCTAGGTCGATGCCTTGGCAGACGCTTAGACGGCTCATCAGGCAACCCAGAGGGCTGCATCCAAACAATATCCTCAACGCTGAATGGAGAGAAATTTAAATCTGGCTGTGGATCAACGCATCAAAAACCTTTTCAGCAGCCTCCATTGATGCGCTACAGGTTGAGCGGTTTGATGCCCCTGAATCATTACTCACAACACCGAAGCCTGTTAATAAATCCAGCTCTGACACCGTTTCTTTTTTATAGTCTGTAATCGCGTCAAAATCACTAAAGAGACTTTACCAGCTTCACACCTCGAGCACAATTGTTAAATATTATTAGAGCAACAAGCGATTATGCAAAAGCCGAAATTCTAAATAGTGTGACTACGAAAGAACTTCTATCGATCAGCATCGTCATCCTTGGTATGCCTTCGTAGCATGGAAATTTCTCGACTAGCCAACCAATACAATATTGTCAGTCAATAAAACAAAATCTGCTGGAAAAAGAATACTCACAATAGCGAAAAGTAATCAATACATCGCTAATCGCGTTCAAGTGTCACAGACCATGCTCCAAAAACAGAACCGTTGATTGCTGCAGTTGCGGGGCGACACTCGATGAGATTCGCAGTGGCTGGATACGAGAGAACGCTTTGGCACTCAGCGGTCAAGCACACCAGCACTACGCCTGATCTGCACAAAACTGCATGACATCGATCAAACAGCCTGAAAAAGCAGCACCAACAGCAACGCAAGCAACCCCAGCAAAATCCAGAACAAGACACCAGAGCGCGGAGAAGACCTCCCTTGGGTCGGTAACCCAGTCCGGCCGCTGCCGCGGCGCTGATCAGCCGGAGTTCCACACCGATTGCAAACAAGCCGACCACCGAGTGAGCGATCAGCACGAAATGAGGTTGAGCCGCATTGAGCGCAGCGACGGGTCGACATCAACTCGGGTTCAAACCAGAGCCAGAATCATCCGATGAACCCTGATCACGCAAGCAACGCGCGCGAAGCCTGGCTGGATCTTCAATCTGTTGAGGCATGGATTGATGGTCACAGGATCGTGAACAACTTGAGCCTTCAACTCTGGGCAGGGGAATCAACGGCGATTCTTGGGCGCAACGGAGCCGGTAAGAGCACCCTGGTCAAGCTGATCACCCGTAACTTGTATCCAGTGGTGCAGCCGGGGTCACACCTACGGCTGTTCGGTAGTGAGACCGTGAATCTCTGGCACCTACGCAAGCGGTTGGGAATCGTGAGCACAGAGCTGGAGCAGCGCATTCCAGCAAGATTGACCGGGCGTGAAATGCTGCAATCAGCCTTTTTCGGAGCCATCGGTCTTGGCCGTGACCGCCATCCAACAAACCAGCAATCCAAACAAGTGGATTGCCTGCTAAATCGCCTGGATCTACAGACCCTGTCCGACGTCGGTTTTGGTCAGCTGTCCGATGGCCAGAAACGCCGGATGTTGATCGCGCGTGCCCTCGTGCATGATCCCGATGTGCTCGTTCTGGACGAACCCACCAATGCCTTGGATCTGCGGTCACGCCACAAACTCTTGGCGCTGCTCCGCAACCTCTGCAGAAATGGCACCACCCTGGTCCTCGTGACGCATCAAGTGGATGCTGTCATCCCCGAGATTCAACGCATCATCGGCCTCACCAATGCCGAGGTCACGCTGGATGGATCGCCGCAGGAAACACTGACGGCCAATCACCTCTCTGAGTTATTTGACACTCCACTCACGGTTGTCGAAAGCCACGGCTATCGCCAAGTGCTTCCTGCCTGAACCGCATTGACGCCGAATCCAGCGAATTGTGGGCGACAACAAAGCCCGGATTGCTAGGTGAACGGAAGCCGATGTCATAGCCTCGCCTCGCAAGCAGGGTGACGCCTTGAACAGCAACGCCAGAATCGATGCCCTTCAGCTAATGCTGACCGATCTGCGCATGCGCAATGAACCAATTCGGCATAAAGCCGCATTTCGTGGTTGCCAACCGGAATTTCAGGCGTTGGTGACCCAATTAATCGAACAGCTTGAAGCGGAACTGATCGACGAGAAGCAACGGTTCCGAGCCGCTCAGCGCGGCTGATTTTTGTAGGCCGCGGGAGCCAACACGAGAAACACGAACCACCAGATCAGCACCAGGCCAGAGACGGGCACGGTGACCCATAACGCGTGAAGCAACAACCAGCTTGCAGCTATGCCGGTTAAGCCTGTCAGCACGATTGACCAGGGCTGACACCACTTGGGTTTTTCTGCCCAAAGATCAAGGTCGTTGGGATCCGTCATCTCAGCTGTTCTAGAGAGCCTGCACCATGCAGTCGAATCAGGTCGTCATAGCCACCGATCAGATCGCCATCGATGAAGATCTGAGGGAACACACTTCGACCACTGCGCTGAAGCCAGGCCTGATAGCGCTCGTCGCTGTCAACGGAATCAAGCTGGTAAGGAATCGCCAGGCGATTGAGCAGCTGAGTGGCTCGATGACACCAGGGGCATCCGGGCAGCACTGCGATCTCAAGGCGTTCCTGCACAGGGGCGGGCTCAGCAGTCGGCAAACCGCTGAGTCCCAGTAAGAGCTGGGCACCCTTCAGCACCACAGTTCCTGGCTCAAGATGACCGCCCCACACCTGACAGGCTCCATCTGAAAGGCTGAGATGAAGGTGCACCCCATCAGGAGAGAACGTGCCGTTGAGCGTGATGATTTCCAGCTCGCCGGTCAGGCGTGTCGGCTGGTCTTGACCTGGACACTGAAAAGACGCTTGAGAGAGGTTCCCAACCACGCCAAGAACAAAGCCGCTGAGCTTTCGCTCTGCTGCTAGGGCACTGAGCGTCTCATGAAGATCATGTCCGGGTTCCAGCTGCAGGGGCAGGGTCTCCATCCGGACAGATCAAACAAACCGGCTCAGATTACCGCCCTCCCCCAAACCGCATTGACGGTACGCTTTCGTCACCAAAACGGAACGAAAACGTGTCACTCCTCCGAGGATTGTTCGATGAACTACGTGTACAGCTTGAAACGGAACCACTGACGGTCACAGCGGCTCAGGTCGCCGAAGCGGCAGATTCAGAGCGATTAAACGTGACCCTGCCTGGAGGCGTGATGAACCGCCTCAAGCAACAGGCTCTGGCCGAAGGTCGTAGCTGCAGCAGTCTGGCCACCTTTTTGATCGAAGATGGCCTCAGAAGGCACAGCATGCTGTGCTGAGTTTTCAGTTGCTCAATTGAGCAGTCGATCTGTGATCTGCTTCACTTCGCCGCTGCGTTGCAGCTGAAGCAACTCAACATCGATTGGGGTGCGCAACTCGCTGTTGACCGGCACCACGAAGCCGTAGGTCTGCGTTGAAAGAGCGAACGGCGCCATCTTGAAGGGTGCCTTGGGGTTCTGTTGGAGGTAGTAACGCAACGGAGCCCGATCAAACAACACAGCATCCACATCACCTGAGGTGAGCAATGCAATGGCCTTGATCAGTGAATCGGCCTCCTTGGGCCGGGCTCCATAAACCTTTGCCCAGGTCTCACTCGTGGTGCCAGCCACCACCGCAAGCGTTTTGTTGCGCAGATCCGAGCGCTCGCGAATGGCGGATGGCTCCAACTTGGAGAGCGACACTGTGAAAGCCGATGCCAACCCAGCGGTGATGGATGACAAGGCAAGCAGAGACATCAACATCCAGATGCCGGCAATCGTTCGACCCGTTCTGGAGGTAGGAGCACGATCGCCATATCCAACCGTGGTCAGCGTCACCAACGCAAACCACATGCCGTTGCCCACACCTTGGAAATAGGCGCGGGGAAAATTCTCGGGATTGCGGCGCCGCTCAGCCAGCCAGATCAGATTTCCAACCACAAACAGCAGCACCATCAAGCCCCCAAGGGAGGACAGTGCAGCCCATCCGAAAAAAGGACTGAAACGCGACCACAGACTGGGCGCCTGCATGGGAATCATCAGCCCCTCTTGGCCGTGAAAATACGGCTGGGTGAAATCGATTTTGGGATTGGCCAAGCGATCAGGCGTGATGCTGATCGGTCCAATCGCCAGATCCACCTCACCCTGACTGACCGCCTCCAGATTGGCCTTCGAATTTGGCTGAGGCACATAGAGAAAAGGACGATCCAGCCGACTGGCGGTTTCCTCCCAGATCTGAACGCTGATGCCCTCAAGGCCATCCACATCAGCAATCACGAAGGGAGCAGACCCACTGACTCCCACCTTGAGCACCTGAGGCGCTGCCAAACCCGGAGCTGAGCATCCGAGCACAGCAGCAAGAAACAGCGAAACCCTGGAAATAATCGCCATGGGCTTCAGCCGTTCTTCTCAAGACGCTTAACGATCACCCCCATGGCGACGAGTGAACCAAGCAGAGCCATCAACAACGCAAGAGTCATCAGCAGTTGAACAACCAACGGAATGACTCTGAGATTGCCATCTCTCGCTCACTGCGGCCATGCCATCAACACCTTTCACAGCAGGGATTGATTCCGAGCACTCCTGAAAAATCTCTGCAGAATGCAATGTCGTACAGACCTCGCCCGCTGCGTTGACCGCCCTGCACGTCACCGATCCTTCTGAGCAGAGCCAGGGCATGCGCTGCGAGCGGGCGATTGCCCAAGGCAAGGCCTCTTGCTGGAGCTGGAGAGAGGAAGAATTTTTGCTTCTTGGCCAGAAAGCAATCTGGAGACCCCAGGGGGGAGAGCTGTTTGTCGCCGACCTCCATCTGGGTAAGGCGGAAGTCTTTCAGGCCTATGGCATCCCGATACCCAGCGATGGCGATCGTGCAACCTTTGAGCGCCTAGAAGCGCTCTGCAGCGCATGGAAGCCCACCCGCCTGATCATCCTTGGAGATTTGATCCACGGCCCACTGGGGTTGACCGAACGCCTGCGGGCGGATCTTCAAACGCTGGACAATCGCTTGAACACAGAGGTTGTGCTGGTCGGAGGCAACCATGACCGGAGATTGCCGAGAAGCGAACGTGTTCAACAGTCCTCCTTCAGGCTTGGACAGCTTTGGCTGAGCCATGAACCCGAAACCCCTGGCGATGGCCAACCGGGACTGAATCTCTGCGGCCATGTTCACCCCGTCACAACCATTTGTCAGGGAGCCGATCGTCTTCGTTTGCCTTGTTTTGCTTACGAGGCCCACCATGAGCGCCTGCTTCTCCCCGCTTTCGGCGTCTTGACCGGAGGCCACAACTGCGGTCGCGTGGATCGCAAATGGTTAGTGGCTGAGAACCGAGTCATGGAATGGCACGACCCTGATCCACCATCACGCAAGCAAAGGTGGGCCCGTTGAGTCGCGCACCCTCCGCAACGGTTGCACCCCAACGCAAGGAGCGCCGCAAACCGAGGCGCATGCGTAGCAATAGGAGGCAACGGAGATGGCTAATTCTTGGATTTCCCGTGGCGGCATTCGCGTCGCTGGTGCTTTTGGCACCCCGAGAACCGAACTCTGCAACCACACAACCCAAGCTCAATCCCATCAACGGAGCAGACCTGGGAACATTTCGCTATCAACCAAACGACGAGGTTTATGCCCTCGACTTCGATCCACGCAAAGTGCGGCTTGGACTCCTGGAAGGTTGGGATCGAGAACAGGACGCTTATGAGGATGTCGCCGCCCTGGCCTACGTCTCAGGGCCGATGTACGAGCGACACATTGACCGTAGTGGCCGAGAAATCACCGTTCCCCTCGGAGATCTGAAGTTTGGACGACGGGTTTGGTTTGGGAAGAACCGAACCGCATCACGCCAGCGGGCATTCATGGGAATCCGACAGGACGGACGCGTTGACTTCGGGTATGGCGAACTCAGCCAAGACCGCATGAACACCTACGACATCTTCGTGGGCGGACTGCACAGCATCTACAACGATCTCGAAGCTCCACCATCCAGCTACAAGGGCGCTTACAGCATCAGCATGGGGCAGCGAATCCGGTATTACCTGCCAAGGATCCGCATGATCTACGGACTGCGCCGAGATGGGCGCTTGGAAATGCTGATGAGCCGTGATGGGCTAACCCTTGAACAAACCAAGGCGCTCGCTCGCAGGCGTGATCTGGTGGCCGCTTACATGCCGGACCACGCCTCTAAGAGCCGGCTGATCATTCCAGAGGTGAAGGGGTTTACTGAGGAGGATGCCAACTGGATCAGTGGTGGAGCAACCAGTTTTGTGCATGTTCCTTATCTCCTGCGCCTCAGCGAACGTCGTCACCATCTTCAAGGTGGACTGATCAGCAATTTGTCGCAGCGACTGCAGGCAAAGGCCAAGTGTGAAGACCCAGTCAACTGCAGCCGATGGGTGGGTCAGCAATTGATGGACCGCGCCCTGGCAGGACTAAACCGCGTGATCGAGACAGGAATCGAGCCCGTGGCTCGCGTGATCTGGTCGCCCAAACGCACACCCCTGATCCCAGACCCATCTCCACAGGCCCCTGTGAAGCGAACAAATCGCGCCCCGTTACCGGAACCACCAATGACCTCAGACCCGTTGGTGCTCTTGGAGCAAAACGAGCTACGTGACGAGAACTTGCGTGATGGGCTGAATCCTTCACTTCCACCGTTCGATCAGGCGCCACCGCCGGATCTTCCGCCCCCGATTGTTCTGGAGCCGGTGTCCCCTATGGCTGAACGATTTGACGACAGCGACTCTGAGCAGACCACCGGATTGGTGGACTGGTCAGCACCTAACCAGCCCTCTGCGCCACCACCCTTGGCAGCGGAGGCAGCGTCGCCGCCACCGCTGGTGCTGCCTCCACCTCCGCCATGAGCCCCAGAGCGAGCCTGCGGATCCATGACTAGGCAAGCTGAACCGAACAATTGGAAGATCAAAAGCCGAAATATTTTTCTACTTAAGCCGTATAAAGATATACCTTTCTAGAGTTGAATTTCGATGAATAACAGAGATTTGATGGAGGCTCAACAGCGGTTGTAGATCTTTATCATCATCGGAGAACATCGCGATGGCCTTCATCAGCCGTGTCTGCCAAACCTCAAAAGGTTCGACTATCGATGCCATCGGGCAAGGCCAATACCGCGTCTGCAACGAACGTTCTGGATGCACCGTGAAGACAGGCCTGTGGGCCGCCTATGAAACCCTTCGAGAATTCGAACAGCGCAACGTGCACTGAAACGTCAACACCAATCAGAATTATTAGCCGATCGCAAACGTTCAACAAGAGGTTGAATGCAACAAGCTGCAGCTTTATCTGCAGTGATAGGGAAGCAAGCCCTTAGCGATGGAACAATCCATTGCAATCGCCAGCTGGCGGTGTCTGAAAACAGATGGATTCCGGCGACCAGTATCCAATAGCAGGAAAACGCAGACCCTGACGACGCGCTTCAGCATCCACTGCCGCGGCGCCTTGTGCCGTGATCAACACATGCCCTGGGACCTCCACCTGATCGAGAAACTTCTGCTCAGGCATCTCCTGTCGCGGTGATGCCGAAACAAACGGCAAAGACACAGTGGCAGCCGTGATGCATGCGAAAGGGATAACAGTGCGCAAAGACATCAATTCAGAAAAGCGGGATCAATTGAGAGACAACAGCTCCGAGAACTCTTATCGAGAAACTCACCTGGAAGCGAGGATCACTGGCGTTCCAACATCAACCTGTTGAAACAGCGAAATCACATCCTGACTCAGTATCCGGATGCAGCCAAGACTGACGGCAGCACGCATTTTCACCCAATTTGGCCATGCGGTGCCATCAATGGCGTACTCACCGGACCCAATCTGGAAACAAGCCAACCAGCACACACCAACTGGATTGTTGGGTCCTGGAGCAATCACCTTTTCAGCCTTGCAATGAAACGGCGCGTCGTCCATCCGGGTTATCACATAGCTGCCGAGAGGCATAGGAGATTCAGGCGCGCCAATGGCTACTGGGCAACGCCTGATCGTTACCAAAAAAGTGAGCTAGCGATCGCTCAGCGCCAAGCCTCAACCCTGAGCTGACGCAAGAGCTCGCACCACATCACCACGGGTCAACACCCCCACAGGACAACGCTGCTCATCCACCACGATCAAACGCTGGGTGCCCTTTTCATGGAGCATTGAGGCAGCTTTGGGCAACGGCAGGCTCGTGGCACAGCTGTGGCTGTCACGGCGCATCAAATCGCCAACTGTGTTGCCCAGCACCTGATGAACCTGACGGTCCCAGTTGAGGGGATTACGCAGATAAATGACGCTGTCGAGCAGCATCACGTAGGGGCCAGCATCCACACCGCTCTCGCGCACCATGAGATCCTGCTCAGTGAGCTCTCCGATCAGGGCGCCTTTGCCGTCCACCACGGGCAAACCACTGACGTGATGGTCGCTGAGAAGCGTGACCGCGTCTTGAAGGGGTGTTTCAGCTGTCACCGTCAGCACCGGAGAGGACATCACCTCCCCGACCGTCTGCTGAAGCACCATGGAACCTGAACAACTGCACGCATTCTGAGCCTTGGTCTCTCCCTGGCGACGGTGGGCCGACCGGTTCACCCTGATCCGCGCCGTCCTCGGTGCTCCACTCCTCCTGCTCCTCGCCTCTGAGCAGGACGTCCTTGCATGGCTTTTGCTTCTCTTTGGTGCCTTCACCGACTGGGCCGATGGCTGGATGGCTCGGCATGCCGATGGCGGCACCAGTTGGGGAGCACGCCTTGACCCACTGGCCGACAAACTGATGATCAGCGCACCGCTGATCTGGCTTGCGGCCACGGAACATTTGCCTGTTTGGTCGGTTTGGCTGCTGTTGGCACGCGAAATGCTGATCTCGGGATGGCGTGCAGGGAGCTCAAGCGGAGCTCCAGCTTCATGGCTGGGCAAATGGAAGACCACGCTTCAATTTCTCAGCCTGTTCCTGATGCTTTGGCCGCAGAGCTGGGGCTCAGCCCAGCTCGTCACCCTCGTCCAACATCTGGGTTGGTGGTTGTTCTGGCCAGGGCTTGGTTTAGCCCTTTGGTCAGCCTTGGCGTATCTCAAGCCCCGATCAACGCAGCATCCGAACTGAAATCCGGGTCAGAGCTCGGAGCCAACGCGTAGTCCTTCTCATAACTGTCAGCCATACAGGCCGCAGCATCGAACTTGGGTGTCCATGCCAGTTCGCGTTCAACCCGAGTGATATCTGTCAGGAAATGACTTAAGCGAAGGGGAAAGGCCTTGCGAGCTTTGGGATCAAGCCCACTGGGGTCAAAGCAGCGAAGGTCAAGACTGTCGATCTCGCGTCTGCAAGCGGTCGCCGCCGCTTCGATTAAGCCGCGGAAAGTAATGCCCTGTTTTGACGAGCAGTTGTAGATGCGATTGCAGGCAGCATCGACCTCAAGGCTGCGAGCCATGGCTTCCGCAAGATCCTCCACATGACCGATCTGGGTGATCGTGTTGCCATCCCCCGGCAGAGGGACAGGTCGGTTGTGAACGATCCGATCGAAGAACCAGCGTTCCACTGGGTTGTAGTTACCAGGACCAACGATGTAGGTAGGGCGAAAACTTGTAAAAGGAATCCCCTCCCGCATCAACCAGGCCTCGGTCTCTGCCTTGCCAGCGTGCCGGCTGGCCGGGTCAAGCGGGCTGTCTTCATTCAGCGGCCAGGTTTCGCTTGCGGAATACACACCGGCTGAACTCACATAAAGAAAACGATGTGCAGGAGCTCCTGTGCGTTCCACCACGCGTTGACTGTCATTCAGGGCTCGTCCAGAACTGTCAACGATCACATCAAAGCGGCGTCCTTTGAGCTGATCGAGAGCTTGATCGTCCCCACGATCGCCTTTCAACGCTTCAACCCCCTCTGGCACGGGCTGTCGACCACGGGTGAACGCGGTGAGCTGATGACCCTGATGCAGTAGGCGGCTCACCAGAGGTTTCCCGACAAAACGGGTTCCTCCCATCAACAGGATTTGCACGGTCACCAAGCGGAACGGGGGGTATTGAAGCGTGCTCGCCTCACCCGTGCAGGATGGGGAGCAGTGCAATCCCTCGGCCATGCAGATCATTCCCGCCATTGACCTGCTGGGAGGCTCCTGCGTCCGTTTGCATCAGGGCGATTACGACCAAGTGACCCGCTTCAGCGACGACCCCGTTGCTCAGGCTCTGAGCTGGGAGAGTCAAGGCGCTGAGCGCCTTCATTTAGTTGATCTGGATGGTGCCCGTAGCGGAGAGCCGGCTAACGATGCCGCGATTCGAGCGATCACAGAAGCCTTGAGCATCCCGGTTCAACTTGGAGGTGGCGTGCGTTCGACGGAACGCGCTGAGGATTTACTTCAGTTCGGGCTCGACCGCGTGATCCTTGGCACCGTCGCCCTTGAAAAACCTGAACTCGTTGTGGAACTGGCAGGCCGCCATCCGAATCGGGTGATCGTCGGCATCGATGCACGACACGGCAAGGTCGCCACCCGGGGTTGGCTTGAAGAAAGTGACACGGATGCCACTGCACTGGCCGCACGATTCAGTGAATCAGCCATCGCAGCCATCATCAGCACCGACATCAGCACCGATGGCACGCTTGCTGGACCCAACCTGGAGGCTCTCCGAGACATGGCTGAGGCCAGTGCAGTGCCAGTGATTGCATCGGGAGGCGTTGGCTGCATGGCCGACCTGCTTGCACTCCTCGCTCTTGAACCACTTGGCGTGGAAGGCGTGATCGTGGGCCGCGCGCTCTACGACGGTCGTGTGGATCTGAAAGAGGCGTTGATGGCGCTCGGAAACGGTCGTATTCAGGATCCGCCAGCGGGTGTGATGGCCGATCTGGCCTGAACTCTGGCGACGCATCCTCTTGACGTCGGTTTAACCTGAAGTCGTTACGACGACTGCCGTGAAGTCGCCAGCCCAGTCAACCCTGATCCAGGGCTCCGGAGGCCAAGGCACCCTGCAGGATGCGTTCGACCGATGTCGGCATTTGGGCATGCGCCTCAGCCGTCAGCGCCGCATGGTTCTCGATCTGCTCTGGACGGAAGCTAGCCATCTCAGTGCTCGAGACATCTTCGAGAAGCTCAATCAGCAGGGACGACGAATCGGCCATACATCGGTGTATCAAAACCTCGAAGCCCTACAGACCGCTGGGGTGATCGAATGCCTCGACCGTGCCAACGGACGCTTATACGGCTATCGGAGTGATCCCCACAGTCATCTCACATGCCTAGAGAGCGGTGTGATCGAGGACCTTGATGTTGAACTTCCAGCCGATCTGCTCAAGCAAATTGAACGGCGAACCGGCTATCGCATTGAGTCGTACACGCTTCAACTCAACGGTCGTCCAAATGTCCCCCCTGGAGGATCAGGCCCAAGGCCGTTACCTTGACGCTCATAGGCGCATTTTCAAGGCACCGTGAACGACCAGGTCCGGGAGATTCTTTTATTTGCTCCCGAGCTCCTCGGCCAATCGCTTGTGGCCGAACTCCCCACGGAAACCTGTCCCTGGAAGCTGAGTCGATCGGCTGACGATCTCACAGGTCACCCAGCACTCGTGATCTGGTCCCTACCCAGTAACCCTTCGTTGGTGATCCTGCAACGGGAGATTCTTCAGTTGCAGCAACGCTGGGCACCCGCTCCATTGTTGCTCGTGCTCCCCGCCGACTTCCGTCATGACCCTGCAGAGCTCCTTGCTCTGAACTGTGACGGCATCGTCCAAGACCCCGATCTGCAGTCCCTGCGAGAGACCGTGCAAACGCTCCTCGCCGGAGGCAGGGTCTTGCGCTTTCATGCCGGCTCTGCTGAAGCAAACGAACAGGAGCAGCCCGTCGGATTCGCTCAGGGACTTCTGATTAGCGGCCTTCAACAGATCGGACGCGATCTTCAGGTGATAGAAGCGCTTCTGAATCCCCCTCCTGAGCACTCACTGCTTCGGCTGCTTTTGGAAGGACGATGCAGGGAACTTCGTGCAGCCAGAAATGTGCTGTTGTGGCTTTGGGGGCCCCTGCAAATGGGTCTTGCCGATGCCGTTCCATTACGCAAGGGCAGAGAAACCCTCGACCTCACGATCAGCGATCGCCAACCGAGTGCAGTTTGGAATGCCATCCAGCAGCGCATTGAAGAGGCTGTGGGCCATGGTCTCAGCAACAGCACCGGTCAGCTGCTTGCTTTGGAAGGGCTCAATCCTGAACGACGTCGGGACCTTTTACTAACCCTGCTGAAGCAGCTTCATGAGGTCCTACTGCGTCTCCGCAACGATGATTTGGCCAGCGCGAGGGATGGCAAAGCTCTAAGTCAGCGATGGCAGTCCTTGCAGGTTGAGGTGAAGCAGCAGGCTCTCCGCAGCGTGGCCGGCAGCTATGTGAGGATTCCTCTTGGCGATGATCTGGTTCCAGTTGCCGATCAGCTGCTCCAGCGAACCAATCTCGAGCAGATGGATGACGAACTGCCCGATGCCCAGTTGATGTTGGCGTCGCTTGTTTTGGATCAGCCCGTGCTGGTGGACGGACAGTTGCTTCCCTCCGATGACCCCAGGGCCTTGATGCAACTGGAAACCCTGATCAGCAACTGGTTGGTGCGCACCGCTGAAATGATCGGCTCCGAACTCCTCGGTGTCTGTGGTGAGTGGCCTGAACTGCGCCGATATCTGCTCCAACAGGATCTGCTGTCGACAAGGGAGTTGGAGAGGCTTCGCAACCAGCTCAATAGTCAATCGCGCTGGGAAGATTGGATTGAACGTCCAATCCGCCTTTACGAAAGCCGTCGGTTGCTCTTCCAGCTGAAATCAGGGCGAATTGAACCGCTCCTACTCACTGAGCCCCGTGATCAGGAGCTCAAACAGCTGCGCTGGTGGCAACAGCAGGTGGCACTGATGGTTGAAGCACGCGATGCCATTGCGCCTCAGGTCCAGGCCTTGGTGCGTCGCATCGGCGATTTGATGGTCGTGCTTTTAACCCAGGTCGTGGGACGTGCCATCGGCCTGATCGGACGCGGGATTGCCCAGGGCATGGGTCGCAGCCTCGGTCGCGGATAGGTCGTATTCGAGGCTGGGAGGCATTGCACGTCAGAATGCAGCGCTGGTTTCCGGATTCATGGTCACGTTCCTGCTCCGTTCCGCCATTGCGGTGCTGTCCTTCTGCCTGCTGGTGCTTCCGGTGCAAGCCGCACGCGACACCGACAGCTACGACGGCAACATTTTTGCCCTGTATGCCGGCAACGGTTCCCTGGTGCCCCCAGCTGTCACCCTGGCTGAATCCCAGGCAGCAGGTCGCACCAGCGTCATCGTCTATTACCTCGATGACAGCAGCACTAGCAAAGCGTTCTCCGGCGCTGTCTCAGAACTGCAGAGGGTGTGGGGGAACAGTGTTGATCTCTTGCCCCTGACCACTGACGTATTGCAGGGAAGGTCTACGAGCGACGCCAGTGACCCCGCCCATTACTGGCACGGCACCATTCCACAAGTGGTTGTGATCGACGGTGAAGGCAAGTTGCGCCTCGATGCTGATGGTCAGGTTCCGCTGGAAACGATCAATGCAGCGGTCAGCGAAGCCACAGGTCTTCCCGCGCCGATGCAGGGAAGCATGAGCCTCAGTTTCAACGAACTCAACACGGAAGTGATCTCCCGCTGATCGCACCGCAAGGACGCTTTACGCTGCGCGCCATCGAGTCCGGCTGAAAGCCAGCATTGTCATGTGCGTTCTGCTTCTGATCCTTCTGCTTCTTGGGCTCGGTGTGTTGTGGATCGAAGCAAGACACAGGCTGAGGCCTGCATCTCCACTCACTCTCCGGCAGATGGACTGGACCGTGAACGAGACCAGCGGAGCACTTGAACTCTCTGGCTGGCTGGAGATCAACAACCCCCATCCACGGATGGAGATCTTCGTACCAGAGCTTGAGGTCAAACCGCTGTTGATCGGCAGCAGCGATCTCAACGACATCGAGATCAACACCAAGATCACTCCCCATCACCCTGACGAAGAAACACGACCGGACGGCTACTGGCCCGCTTACATCGTGAAAGGGAACAAGCGCACCAGCATTCAGGTCAACGTCAGCCTCAGCGGTCGCCATGGCAGCGATGTCTCCAGCCGGGTCGACACCGTCTGGATGGATGTGCACTGGGTCAACTACGGGCCTTTTGGTCGACTGTCTCGCCGAGAAGGCGTGGTGGTGCCTCTCCGCAAACCATCGGTGCTGCAACCGGAGAGCACAACCTTCCGATCCGGCGATGGCTGTTCCGTGCTTCCTCTGAAAACGCATCTGCTCGGACCTCTCGACAACACCATCGACGTGCTGCGTCACTACGCCGGTGACCTGGTGCAATCAGGAGACATTCTCACCATTGGTGAGACACCGGTGGCCGTGATTCAAGGGCGTTACACCCATCCGTCAATGGTGCAACCGAGCTGGATTGCCAGATTGCTGTGCCGAGTGTTTCACCCCACCAGCAGCCTGGCCACTGCTTGCGGTCTGCAGACACTGATCGATCAGGTGGGACCCACCCGTGTGATCCTGGCCTGGTCGATCGGCTTAGCTCTCAAGCTGATTGGATTGAAAGGGTGGTTTTATCGCCTGGCAGGAGATCAAGCACGCCTCATTGACGACATCACAGGAACCACGCCTCCTTATGACCAGACGATCGTGCTCGGGCCGCAGGCGCCCAAGCAGCTCTGTGATGAGGCTGCCGCCTGCTTGGGTGTGTCAGTTGCCATCGTTGATGTGAACGACCTAGGCCGCGTGAAAGTGCTGGCCTCCAGTGAGGGGTGTGATGAGGAGCTGTTGCACCGTGCTCTGCGTCCGAACCCAGCCGGTAACGCCAACGAACGCACTCCCTTGGTGTTGGTGCGACCCGCCTGATCTCAACCAACGAAAGTCAGCGATACATTTGAAGAGTGGTGGAGGGCTGCCGTGGCACCGACAGCGGGATTCCGGCTCCGAGTGGAGCCCCTCAAAACCAGTCACTTGGCGCAACTACCCAGCCTGCAGCCAGCTCCGTTGATCCTGAAGCCCAACAGCTTGCAGGGCTTGATTGTTCAGTCCTGGCTTAGCCGTTTTGATGAATGGCTGCCAGAACCGCTGAATCCACGTCTGACGCGTGCATTGGCCTTGATCGAATCCTGCTCCGAGTCGGTGGAGCGGGTAGCAGCGATGGCTTTGACGCGATCTGGAAACCGTCGCCAGACCTGCTGGCACCTCGACTTGATCCCGCTGGCATCGCCCCGTCACTTCAGCCGGCAGCAAGGGCTGAGGCTGCTGATCCAAGAAGCCCTCAATGATCAGACCGCGCGTAACCAAAGTTGGCTAGTGCGCTGTGATCCAGAGGACCGTCCGCAGTTGGATGTCCTGCGGGAGATGGGCTTTCAACCATTGCTTCAGAGCAGAGTCTGGGACGCTCCCGTCACCGATTCCAGAGAAGTTGCTGTTGCGAGCACAGCATTCCCGCTTCCAGCAGGACTTTCATGGTGCGATCTCAACCGCGACAACGTGCGGCAGTTGCTCGCCTTGGAACAGGCCAGCATCAGCCCACAGCACCGGCAGATTCTTGATCGTCAATGGTGCGATCTCCTGGACCTGCGTGGAGGCGGATCCAAGGTGCTGATGGCGAATCGCGAGGGGACGCATCAGGTCATCGCCGGGATCATTGAGCGTCCTTGGGGAATGGACGCCCCCCGGCTGGAGCTGATCCGTGGCCCGGCATGGGACGAGCGCATCGGCGCAGCCTTACCTGCTGCTCTTAAGCATCTCCAGCAACAAGAGCCGACGCCGTCACTGCTAATTGCTGAAGACGACCAGCACCTTGCCAGCCTGCTCGACACTCTGGGATGGGAATTTGGAGCGCTGGAACTGATGCTGGGGCGCAGCGTCTGGCGGCGAGTCAGCCAGCGCAATCTCCGAGGGATCCGCCCGCTGGAATCGATGCTTGGACGTCTGCAGCCTCAGCACCCACCCTTGCCCACGCCAAGCCTGGCGCCAAGACGTTGAGCGCGAACCCCCCTCATCCACGATCGGTTCTAAGCCTCGACGTGGGCCGCAAAAGAATCGGCCTAGCGGGTTGCGATGCCCTTGGGCTAACGGTCACACCAATCACAGCCCTTCGTCGCGGAGCCTTTGAAAACGATCGCCAGATGATCACGCGGCTTTGTCAGGAGCGTCGCGTGACCGCTTTGGTAGTCGGGCTTCCACTAGATGAGCGGGGTGAAGCAACGGTGCAGGCACGTCACTGCAGGCGCTACGGGCTCCGGCTGGCCCAAACCCTCGCGTTACCGCTTGCATTTGTGAATGAACACAGCAGCAGCTGGGCGGCCGGAGAGCGGCACCAACTGCATGGTGACCGCAGCGGGCGGCTCGACAGTGCCGCTGCAGCCCTGCTGCTGGAACAGTGGTTGGCTGAAGGACCGGAACCACAACCAGTCGAGGCTGCGCCTGTCGATCGTGGCGAGAAGGATGCTGATGCAGGATCCTGTTCTGAAACAACTCCAGCGCCATGAGTTCCAGCGGATCTGCTTCCAGCGGCGAGGTGCCCACCGTTCTTGTCAAGGACAGTGAGGGACGCGATCTGCTCTGCTTTCTTGAGCAGCTGATTCCTCTTGACGACACCGACTACGCCTTGCTGACCCCGGTGGACACACCGGTCTGCTTGTTCCGCCTCCGTGATGGCGATGATCCTGAACTGATCGAAAGCATCACGAGTAGCGAACCCATTCTCTCGGTGGCGGATGTGGTGCTTCAAGAGCACGATCTCACCCTCGTTCGTTCCGCGGTCACCCTCACTGTGAGCGGCGAGCTGGACGAGCCGGATCCTGAAGATCTCGATGATGAAGACGGTGACGATGAATCGGAAACCTACGAGCTGTTGGTGAGCTTCCTCGTCGATGAACAGGAATACGGCCTCTACATCCCGCTCGATCCTTTCTTTGTCGTAGCCCGCATGGACGACGGTTCAGCTGTCTTGGTGGAAGGCGAGGATTTCGACCGGATCCAACCCCGGATCGAAGCCGAACTCGACGAGCGTGAGCTACCTGAGTGATGCACCGTCACTGGCTCCGACCTGATTGGGACCCAGGCCTCACCCTGGCCCATCTGCCCCTTGAACCACTGCTTGGCCGTGGCATCCGGGTGATGCTGTTGGATGTCGATCGCACCTTGCTTCCCGGTCGTGACGTGGAGCTTCCCCCGGCCATGCATCGCTGGGTCAATAACGCCTCACGGCACATGCATCTCCACCTGATCAGCAACAACCCCTCGAAACAAAGGGTTCAGGCGGTCGCAGAACAGATGAAGGTGTCTTTCACCTGTGCTGCTTCCAAACCGCGCCGTGGGGCAATCCTGCAGGTGATCAGTCAGCTGTCCTATCCACCTGCACAGATCGCCATGGTTGGTGATCGCGTGTTCACCGATGTGATCGCTGGCAACCGTCTCGGTCTCTACACCGTGCTGGTGCGCCCACCGCAAGTGGATGGCTCACCCTGCAGCAACGATCGTGTTCAGCGCTTCGAGCGACGCGTCGCTCAGTGGCTCGGAGCGGGTGGCTAATGACGCTCAGGGTTGTGAAAGTCGGAACCAGCCTGCTGCGGGAGCGACCCGAGGCCTCCACCGCCGATGCGATTTCCACGCTTTCGGCTGTCTTGGCTGAATGCATTGGCCAAGGAGACCGCATTGTGCTGGTCTCTTCCGGGGCCGTCGGTTTGGGATGCCAACGGCTGGGCATGGCCCGTCGCCCCGTGAGCCTGACGGGTCTACAGGCCGCAGCAGCCGTGGGGCAGGGTCACCTGATGAGTCTCTACGAGGAGGCTCTCGCTCACCACTCCATACCGGTGGCCCAAGTGTTGCTCACCCGCGCTGATCTGGCAGACCGACGCAGCTACCGCAGTGCCTCGGCAACGCTGCATCAACTCCTCGAATGGGGTGTACTCCCTGTCGTTAACGAAAACGACACGGTGTCGTCTGTGGAACTGAGATTCGGAGACAACGACACCCTCTCAGCCCTTGTGGCAGCAGCGATCGGAGCCGATGATCTGATCCTCCTGACGGATGTGGCCAGCCTCTATTCCGCTGATCCGCGCAGTGATGCCGATGCCAGACCGATCACCGACGTGCTTCACCCATCCCAGATCGATGCTCTGGAACAAGGAGCTGGGGATGGCGGCCGCTGGGGCACCGGTGGCATGACCACAAAACTGGCTGCAGCGCGGATCGCCACCGCTAGCGGCATCACCGTTCATCTCGGAGATGGACGACAACCTGAGGCGCTGCAAGCGATGCTGCGCGGTGGTCGAGGAGGAACCGTGTTTCACCCGCATCCGCAACCGCTTGGCAACCGCAAGAGCTGGTTGGCCCATGCTCTTCAACCCAGTGGTGTTCTGAAAATCGATGACGGTGCCTGCCGAGCACTGACAGAGAAAGGAGCTTCGCTGTTGTTGGTGGGCATCACTGATGTGGAAGGGCAATTCGACGCCAACCAAGCCGTGCGTCTCATCAATGCCAAAGGCGAGGAGGTCGCCCGGGGGCTCAGCTCCATAAACAGCGAGATGCTTAGGGATCAGTTGGCCAAGACAAGCACCAATACCGCTCAACAGGGCGGAGCACCTGTTGTGGTTCATCGCGACGCGATGGTGCTGACGACGCCTACGATCCGCCAGTCAGCGTCTTGATTCCATGCGCTTCAGCCAGTTGGTCGCCACCCTCAAGCAGGGCGAAGCTGGGGTTTTGGATGTCACCACCGAACGTGACCCGGAGCTTCGTGGAGCCGCATCACTCGATCGAGCCCAGGCCGATCAGCTCAGCTTCCTGGAGCAAGGAAATGCGCTGATTACCAGTCTGGAGACCAGCTCTGTGGGCGCAGTGCTGATTCCGGACCAAGCGGATCTCAAGGCCCTGGCCGAACAACGTGGTCTGGCCTGGGTGGTCTGCCGTGATCCTCGCCTGGCCTTCGCAGAATCCCTAGAACAGCTTCACCCCACTCCCGCACCTGCTTCAGGCATTCACCCCAGCGCCGTGATTGCCGATCGCGTGCAACTCGGAGCGGGCGTGAGCGTCGCTGCCCATGTGTGCATCGGTGATGACACGCGCATTGGATCCCGCACGATCATTCACCCAGGTGTGGTGATCTACGGAGATGTGGAGATTGGAGAAGGCTGCGAGCTCCACGCCAATGCCGTCGTGCATCCAGGCAGCCGGATCGGCGATCGATGCGTTGTCCACTCCAATGCTGTGGTCGGATCTGAAGGATTCGGCTTCGTACCGACCGCTAAAGGATGGCGGAAAATGCCTCAAACCGGACTTGTGGTGCTTGAAAACGGAGTGGAAGTGGGCTGTGGCAGCACCATTGACCGCCCCTCGGTTGGCGAGACCCGCATCGGTGCCGGCACCAAAATCGACAACCTGGTGCAAATCGGCCACGGCGTTGAGACCGGCCGAGGCTGTGCCCTGGCATCGCAAGTTGGCATTGCCGGTGGTGCCCAGCTGGGAGATGGCGTGATCCTGGCCGGCCAAGTAGGCGTGGCCAACCGCGCCCGCATCGGCGACCGAGCCATCGCCAGCTCCAAGAGCGGCATCCATGGCGAGGTAGCGGCCGGGGAAGTGGTGAGTGGCTATCCAGCCATTCCTAATCGTCTTTGGCTTCGCTGTTCAGCAGCGTTCGCCAAACTGCCTGATCTGAACAAACAACTCAGGGAACTCAAGAAAGAGATCAGTGCGTTGAAGAGCCAGACCCAACCGCCTCAGTAACCTCGCAGGCTGCACCCGCATTTCTGAGAATCCATGCGTCAGCATCGCGTCGTCCTGCTGCCTGGTGACGGCATCGGACCGGAAATCACAGCGGTGGCCCGCCGACTCCTGGATGTTGTGAGCCAGCATCACGGATTCACCCTCAGCTTTGAGGAGCATCCGATGGGTGGTGCGGCGATTGATGCCACCGGTGAACCCCTTCCTGAAAGCACCCTTGCTGCCTGTCGGGCCGCTGATGCCGTGCTTTTGGCTGCAATTGGCAGTCCTCGTTTCGACAGTCTGCCAAGAGAGAAACGTCCGGAAAGCGGCCTGTTGGCCCTCCGGGCAGGCATGGAACTGTTCGCCAATCTGCGCCCGGTAAAGATTGTTCCGGCCTTGATCGATGCCAGCACGCTTCGCCCGGAGGTGATCGAAGGCGTGGATCTGATGGTGGTGCGTGAATTAACCGGTGGAATTTATTTCGGTCAGCCCAAAGGTCGGGTCGAAGCCGACGGGGAAGAGCGCGGGTTCAACACCATGACCTACTCAAGCTCGGAAGTGGATCGCATCGCAAAGGTGGCTTTCGATCTAGCCCAAGAGCGCCGAGGTCAGCTGTGCTCAGTGGACAAGGCCAATGTGCTGGATGTCAGCCAACTGTGGCGTGATCGCGTCGACACCATGGCTCCGCAATACAGCGGGGTTGACGTCAGCCATATGTATGTCGACAACGCGGCCATGCAACTCGTGCGCGCACCGCGTCAGTTCGATGTGTTGCTCACCGGCAATCTGTTTGGCGACATCCTCAGCGATGAGGCGGCCATGCTCACGGGCTCCATCGGCATGCTTCCTTCGGCGTCACTGGGCTCAGAAGGTCCTGGACTGTTCGAACCGGTACATGGCTCAGCTCCGGATATTGCAGGTCAGGACAAGGCCAACCCGATGGCCATGGTGCTATCGGCCGCGATGATGCTGCGCATTGGCCTAAAAGAAGCCGAGGCGGCTAACGCCCTCGAGCAAGCAGTCGACCAGGTGCTGGCATCCGGCTTCCGAACAGGGGACCTGATGGCTGAAGGCTGCACAGCGCTTGGCTGTGAAGCCATGGGCGAAGCACTGCTGAAAGCCCTGGCTTCGTAACAGCCATTGCTGATGCCGGCCCCACCGAAGGTAAAGCGGGCCGGCGACCTGGCAAACTCGCGTGATTCAGTCTCCCTGCGTCGATGTCGAAACGCCATCCCGTTGTCGCCGTTACTGGTTCTTCTGGTGCCGGTACCAGCACCGTGAAACGGGCTTTCGAGCACATCTTCGCTCGTGAGAACATCACGCCCGCCGTGGTCGAAGGCGATAGCTATCACCGCTTCGAGCGCATGGCCATGAAAGAAGCCATGGCTGACGCTCTTGCCAAGGGTGAAAATTTCTCCCACTTTGGTCCTGAAGCGAACCTGTTCGACAAGCTCGAAGAGTTGTTCCGCGTGTACGGCGAGACCGGTGGCGGACAGAAGCGCTATTACCTGCACAGCGTTGAAGAAGCTGCTGAGCACAACGCCCGGTTGGGTGTGAATCTCGAGCCCGGCCAGTTCACCCCTTGGGAAGAGATTCCCGGTGGCACCGACGTGCTGTTCTACGAGGGCCTTCACGGCGGTGTGAAGGGCGATGGCTACGACGTGGCCGCCCTGGCAGACCTGCTGGTGGGTGTGGTGCCGATCACCAACCTCGAGTGGATTCAGAAGATCCATCGCGACAACGCAGAGCGTGGCTATTCAGCTGAGGCAATCGTTGACACAATCCTGCGTCGCATGCCGGATTACATCAACCACATCTGTCCGCAGTTCAGCCAGACCGATATCAACTTTCAGCGGGTTCCCACCGTTGACACCTCCAACCCCTTCATCTGCAGGAACATCCCAACACCGGATGAAAGTTTCGTGATCATCCACTTCCGCAAGGGAGCTCGCGAAAAGTGGGGCATTGATTTCGGCTATCTGCTGAGCATGATCCACGATTCCTTCATGTCCAGCCCCACCAGCATCGTTGTGAATGGCGGCAAAATGGGTTTCGCCATGGAATTGATCCTGACTCCGATCATTCACCGCATGATTGAAGACAAAAACAAGTTGGCTTGATCAATCAGGTCTGATCACAAACCGCAAACGGTTCTATCTTGGGTTCATCTGATCATTCAGGTGGGCCCATTTCTGTGTCACCACCCTCCTTCGTGATTGCGGGAGCAGGCGGCAACGCCAACCTCACCCCACGCTGGGATCGGGTGGACAGCCGCAAGCTGATCGCACTAGCCCGGAAAATTTATTTCCAGCATCTGAGTGAGACCGGGCAGTCACTCGAACCCTGTGGTGTGGTTCTGAATATCCATCTCAACGAAGGCCGTGTGGTGTTCGACGCGCCGACCCTTCTCCCCGATGAGCAGTTCATCAGTGCCGATCTCATCGGGCGTCGACTGAGGCGACCCCGACACCAGAAAGACAGACTCCGCGGTGCAGGCATTTGAACGCAACACTTGTGCTGACCCTGTTGCTGGGCGGCGCCTGTGTGGGCAGCTTCATCAATGTGGTCGCTTGGCGTCTGCCTCGAGAGGAATCGGTTGTCTGGCCTGGCAGCCACTGCCCCCACTGCGGCCATCACGTTCGCTGGCATGACAATCTGCCGGTTCTCGGCTGGATGATCCTGCGAGGCCGCTGCCGAGATTGCGGACAGCCCATTGCTCGTCGTTACCCACTGGTGGAAGCACTCACTGCCGGCGTCTGGCTCAGCGCAGGTTGGGCTGCAGGCCTTGAAGTGCCCAACACAGTCGGACTGCCAGCGGCGTTGACTCTTAGCACGGGTGTGGTGTTAGCCAGCCTATTAATACCTCTGGTGCTGATCGACATCGATCACCTGTGGCTGCCGGAGTCGCTATGCCGTGCTGGCGTGATTCTCGGTTGGATTGCCACAGGGTTGATGGTGGCGTCGACAGCACTCCCCAAATCCACCCTTCTCCATCACCTGATCGCAGCCGCGGTTGGTTTGCTCATTCTTGAAGCACTCAGCGCCATGGCGGAACGCCTTGTGGGGCAACCGGCCCTTGGGCTTGGTGACGCCAAGCTGGCAGCAGTCGCCGGGGCTTGGCTGGGCCTTTCAGGGCTAGGCATGGCCATGGGAATCGCCGTGATGACAGGCGCGCTCTTTGGCAGTGTCGGCAGGATCACGGGTCGCTTGAAGCCAAAGGAGCCTTTCCCCTTCGGACCATTCATCGCTCTGGGAATCTGGCTGGTCTGGCTAGCTGGTCCCCAGTGGTGGTGGCAACTCTGGCTGAACCTGCTCCAGGTCTGAGAAACGCAACATCCTGCGCAGGGATTCAAATCCTGGTTGCGGATCATGATTGTGTACTCCTGGATACCAGTCGTCGCAGGACCCGTAAGATGGTCGAAGGTTCTTGCCTTCCACTGGGGTGGATCGATCTTCGGGCCATGAGTTGGTGGATGTTGGCCAAGACCCCCTGCGATCACTGAGTTCGCAGGCCACGCGTGAGGAGTGAAAGGCCTTGAGTCTGTTCGACTGGTTCGCTGACCGCCGCAAAGGTCAGTCCGTGGTCAAGGTCAACCAAGAACCTGAAGACGGCGACGGCCTGTGGAGCAAATGTCCTGAATGCGGTCAGGTCGTCTACCGCAAAGACCTTCTCGCCAATGCAAGCGTTTGCAGCAACTGCGGTTACCACCACCGCATTTTCAGCGCTGAAAGGATTTCAATCATTGCCGATGAAGGCAGTTTCGAACCTCTCGATGAGGAACTCTCTCCCACCGATCCGCTTGGTTTCAAGGATCGTCGTGCCTACGCCGATCGCCTGAGGGAGACCCAAGCCGGAACCGGGCTACGTGATGGTGTGATCACTGGTTTGTGCCGGGTCAACGAGATCCCAATGGCGCTCGCCGTGATGGATTTCAGGTTTATGGGCGGTTCCATGGGATCCGTTGTGGGAGAAAAGATCACGCGCTTAATCGAAGCCGCCACAGCCAGGCGCCTGCCATTGCTGATCGTGTGTGCCTCCGGTGGAGCCCGAATGCAAGAGGGCATGCTCAGCCTGATGCAGATGGCCAAGATTTCCGGTGCGCTAGAGCGTCATCGCGAGGCCGGCGTTCTCTACATGCCTTTGCTGACTCATCCCACCACCGGTGGTGTAACGGCCAGTTTTGCCATGCTCGGAGACCTGATCCTGGCCGAACCGAAAGCACTGATCGGTTTTGCCGGTCGCCGCGTAATCGAACAAACCCTGCGAGAAAAACTTCCCGACAATTTCCAGACCGCCGAGTATCTCCAGGATCATGGCTTTGTGGACACGATCGTTCCCAGAACCCAGCTAAAAACCACCCTGACCTCCTTGCTCAGCCTGCACGGATGTCGACCTGCGGTAACTGCTCAGTCGTGATCGACCAAGTGCTGAATCCGATCCGTCAGCTGCTGCTCTGGGGGCTGGTTCCCCTTCTAATCGTCATGCAGGGGACGCCAGCTTTTGCTGGACCTGTGGACTGGCGAGAAGTCCCATCCACAGGCGATGGACAGCAATGGTGGGATGCGGGCAGCGTTCGGCGCACCCGCGATGACACGCTCAGTGTGCTGAGTCGCTACAGCCTGCGAACCGAGGATGATTCACCGGCCCTTGGCACCCTCGTGGTGATGGAAATCGATTGCGGCCAATCGCTATACCGCGACATTCAGAAGAACGGTCTTCCGAGGTTTCGAGCTGACTGGGAGGCACCCGCCAACGATGATCTGATCAGCGAGGTCATCCAGGCGGTCTGTAGCTCAGGCCTGGCCTGACCCCCACCTCCGAAAACACAGCCTCCCGTTTGCCATGCCCCTCAGCCCGACATCCAGCACTCCCATCGGGGTAGCGATCGCCGGGCTTGGCTTCGGCGAAGCCGTTCATTTGCCAGCACTTGCCGCCAATCCCAGTCTTGAAGCTGTAGCGCTGTGGCATCCACGCCAGGAACGGCTGGATGTGGCCTGCGCCAGTGCAGGTCTGAAGGGCTTCACCGACTGGGATGCACTGCTGGCCGATGCCGCCGTTGACGCGGTGATCATTGCCACACCACCACAGCCGCGTCATTCCCTAGCTCTGCGCGCACTGCAAGCGGGCAAGCACCTGCTGCTGGAGAAGCCCGTCGCCTTGAATGCTGATCAAGTGGCGGAGCTGCAACGCGAAGCGATTCAACGCCGACTGAGTGTCGCTGTGGATTTCGAATACCGAGCGGTCCCCCTCTTTCAACAGGCAGCTCGACTGCTGAAAGACGATGCTGTCGGAACGCCCTGGCTGGTGAAGATGGATTGGCTGATGAGCAGCCGTGCTAACCCCAATCGCGCCTGGAGCTGGTACTCCCAGGCTGATCAAGGAGGAGGCGTGATCGGAGCACTGGGCACCCATGCCTTCGACACCCTGGCCTGGTTAGTGGGGCCGGTTCAACAGCTTCAATCCATCACCCGCACGGCCATTGCCGAGCGGCCGGATGCGCAAGGCAAGCAGCGTCCTGTTGATGCGGATGACATTGCTTTGATCAACGCCGAGTTAGCCACCCATCAGGGCGGATCGGTGGCAGCCCAGATTGCGCTGGCTTCGGTCGCCCGCAGCGGTCGTGGCTGCTGGCTTGAGATCTATGGATCAGAAGGAACGCTGGTGCTCGGGAGTGACAACCAGAAGGATTACGTCCATGGCTTCTCGCTCACCCTGCATCGCGATGGTGAAACCTCCCGCAGCATTCAGGCCGATGAGGATCTTCGTTTTGCCACCACTTGGAGTGACGGGCGAGTGGCTCCTGTGGCCCGTCTTCAGAGCTGGTGGGCCGAGAGCATTGCCCGAAGCAATCCAATGGTTCCGGGGCTATCCGAGGGCCTGGTCAGCCAGCAGGCCTGTGATCGTGCGCTGCAGGTATCAACAGCCACGCGCTGAGGTGCCATTCGGGCAGCGACGTCGAAAACAACGCTCTTGAATCGATTCTGACTGGAATCGCTTCATGAAAAAGACCGTCGCCTCACTGACTGCACTAGTTCTTGCGACGGCCTGTTCCTCGACCGCAATCAAAGATGAAACTCAGCTGCCCGTAGGTGATTCAGTCAGCATGGAGATGTCTGAGAGTGAGCGTCGAAATGCTGAATTCCTTGATCGACTATCGAGCGAACAACTACTGAAGGAGTTGAAACGTGGTGGTTATGTGATCTACTTCCGCCACGCCACGACTAAAAGGGATTACGCCGACCAGGCAGACCCCAGCCTCAACCTCAAAGACTGCTCGACACAACGCAAGCTCAGCATTGAAGGCATTGCAGAGGCACAAGCCATTGGCCTGGCGTTTGCCAAACAAGCGATCCCAGTTGGAAACATCATCACAAGCCAGTACTGCCGAGCCTGGAAAACAGCCAACTTGGCCTTTGGACGAGTTGACAGAAAGGATGAGCGATTGAATTTCCTTCCCTTTGAGAATTACACCGCTCAGCAGGTGCTTGTAATGAAAACCATGGTGTCGCCTCTTCTCAGCAGCCTGCCAGCGGATGGCTTTAACACTGTGATCGTCGGCCACGATGATCTATTTGAAGCAGCTACTGGCATCTACCCAGAGCCTCAAGGCATCGCCTACGTCTTAAAGCCAGATGGGAAGGGTTCGTTCGAACTGGTTTCAAACGTGCTTCCTAAGGAATGGGATCAACTGTGAGCCTGTTTCCAGCATTCTTGAGAACCTGGTGAAGATCCAAGCGAACGATCGAAATGATGCATCTACATCGCTACAAATCGCACATGCATCCGTAAACAGCTCAAAGGTTGAATGCACAGAAGCAAGGAGAATTCTGCGATAACGCGTCAATTGAATGGCACTGTCTGATTACACCTCTGAGTTGATTTCCACGGCGAATTCACTCGCATCCCCTGGCAAGGGAATCCTCGCTGTTGATGAGTCCACGAAGACAATCGGCAAGCGACTCGGTTCGATTGGTGTTGAAAACACTGAAGCCAATCGACAGACTTACCGGGGGATGCTGTTCACCACACCCGGTCTTGGGGAGTTCATTAGCGGCGCCATTCTGTTTGAAGAAACACTCTTCCAGAACCATCTCGACGGCGAATCGATGGTCAGCAAACTTGGAAGGCTCGGAATCATTCCCGGCATCAAAGTCGATAAAGGACTACGACCTCTTGTTGGTGCTGGAGCTGCAGAGACCCTATGCACAGGGCTAGATGGACTGATTGAGCGCGCTGCCGACTACTACGCGCAGGGTGCCCGTTTCGCCAAATGGCGAGCGGTGCTCCAGATCACCTCCGATGGAGGTCCGACAGCTCTGGCGGTGCGAGAAAACGCCTGGGGGCTAGCCCGTTACGCCAGATCAGTTCAGGAATCAGGACTGGTTCCGATCGTGGAGCCCGAGATCCTGATGGACGGAGACCACAGCATCGACACCACTGCACGCATCCAGGAACAGGTGATTCAAGAGGTGTATCACGCTTGTCAGGCCAACGGGGTTCTGCTGGAGGGAACACTGCTAAAGCCATCGATGACGGTGCAAGGTGCCGACTACAGCGCTAAGACCGATCCAGCCCAGGTCGCTGCCATGACCGTGCGCACGCTGGAACGCAGTGTTCCTGCCTGCGTTCCAGGCATCGTCTTTCTCTCTGGCGGACTCAGCGAAGAAGCAGCTTCGGTGTATCTGAACCAGATGAACACCATCCAGCGGAAAGCGAAGTGGAATCTTGGCTTCTCCTACGGCCGTGCCCTTCAGCACTCATGCCTGAAAGGGTGGGGTGGCACCGATATCGAAGCAGGCCAAAAGGCACTCCTTGCTCGTGCTCAAGCCAACTCTGAAGCATCCCTGGGCCGATACGTGGCAGGTTCTCAGCCATCCTCAGATGAGCAGCTCTTCGTGAGCGGCTACACCTATTAAGGCGCGTTCTGACCACCTGCGGCGTGGTTAATGCCATTGACTAACGTGACATATTGAGCGTTACACAGGTAAAGTCGCTGCCCTACGGACTTTGGATCCGCTAGGGCTCTTTTTTGGACTTTCTCTATGGCGCTCGTTCCGCTTCGGCTTCTGCTTGATCACGCCGCCGAAAACGGCTACGGCATTCCTGCGTTCAACGTGAACAACCTTGAGCAGGTGCAGGCCATCATGGAAGCGGCTGATGAGACCGACAGCCCCGTGATCCTGCAGGCTTCCCGGGGAGCCCGCAGCTACGCCGGTGAAATTTTCCTGCGTCACCTGATCCTGGCCGCAACTGAGACCTATCCCCACATTCCTGTGGTGATGCACCAGGACCACGGCAACGCTCCTGATACCTGCTATTCCGCAGCCATCAACGGCTTCACCTCCGTGATGATGGACGGATCCCTGGAAGCCGACGCCAAGACTCCCGCCAGCTACGACTACAACGTCAACGTGACCAAGCAGGTCGTTGACTTCGCCCACTCCGTGGGTGTGAGCGTTGAGGGTGAGCTCGGGTGCCTGGGTTCTCTGGAAACCGGTAAAGGCGAAGCCGAAGACGGCCATGGCTTCGAGGGTGAGCTGTCCAAGGACATGCTGCTGACCGATCCCGCTGAAGCAGCTGACTTTGTTGCCAAGACCAAGTGTGATGCCCTGGCGATCGCCATCGGCACCAGCCATGGTGCTTACAAGTTCACCCGCAAGCCCACGGGTGAAGTGCTGGCCATCAGCCGTATCGCTGAAATCCACAAAGCCATCCCCAACACCCACCTGGTGATGCACGGCTCCTCTTCCGTTCCTCAGGAATGGCTGGAGATGATCAACAAGCACGGTGGTTCCATCCCCGAGACCTACGGCGTTCCCGTGGAAGAGATCCAGGAAGGCATCCGCAACGGCGTGCGCAAGGTGAATATCGACACCGACAACCGTCTGGCCTTTACTGCCGCTGTGCGTGAGGCAGCCATGGCAGATCCTGCCAACTTCGATCCCCGCCACTTCAACAAGCCTGCTCGTAAGTACATGAAGCAGGTTTGCCTCGACCGCTACCAGCAGTTCTGGGCTGCCGGCAACGCCAGCAAGATCAAGCAGGCAAGCATTACTCACTACGCCGGTCTGTATGCCAAGGGCGCTCTGGATCCCAAGGCTGCCGTCGCTGCCTGATCCAATCTTTATCGATCCATCCAAGGGGGCCGAAAGGTCCCCTTTTTTGATGGTTCAGTGTTGATCAATTAGACGGTTTTGATCGATTCGTTGTCATCAAATCTGTTTGGTCAAACAGTCACTCGGCAATGAACGCGATTGTTGGCACGCGTGGATTGGGGCTCAATCACCTGTTGCTGAGGATCCACAATCACCGCAAGCTCATGCTCTCCGGCATTCAAGTCAAGCAACATGGAAAATCGTTCGACTCCCCCAGCCGCCAGCCAAGGAATACGCAAATAACGATGATTGCTGTACCGATCATCCACAACCACAGCCACACCGACATCACTGACATCAAGATCGCCCTCGTTGCAAACGCTGAAACGAAGTGTTGGGCCATCAACCTCAAGACCCCGCACACACAGATCACTGCTCAAAAGGCTGATCGAGGCCAAGGGATAGAGAACGAGTCGCTCAAGTCGCTGAAGGCGGGTTGAAGGATGTTCATGATGAAGATGTCCTCCATGACGTAAATCCGTGCTGCATCCATGGATGTGCAGAAAAGCTCCTGCCTGAGGCACTGTGACCCGTCCCAATTCCGGTTCGCAATCAAAGAATCCACAGCAGTCCCACTGCAGTGAGCGACCGAGGAATCGCACAGGGTCATGAGGGTTTCCAGGATCCTCCGCCGCCAGCCGATAGTGCTGAAGCAGGTCATAGATACTTTGCGTCGCTAAGCCATCTCCGGCTTCACTGCTGGCAAGTTCGCTGTTACGCCGCTGCTGCCCCATGCACAGCTTTGACGCCACCGTGATCACCAATTCCTCCCATGTCGTGAGGGCGCGAACTCCATAAATGGCAGCCTCTTCAAGCGCACCCGACTGACGCCCAACACGAATCGCCTCAGCCACCAGTGATTGCAAGGGTTGGCCGTCAGAACACGTCAGTGTGCTGAGGTTCACAGGACGCTGCAGTGACCTGGCATCCCTTGTGAAACAGACATAAGGAAAATGTGAACTACCGTCCCCATTGCGAACAGCACGCACACCACCGTTGAAGGCTTCGCATTTCCAGATGGTGGTGCTGTTGGCGTCTGGGGATTGAAGAAAGGTGAGTTCACCGTTATCCAAACTCGTTGTCGTTCCCAGCCCCAGAACATCCCCTTGAAGAGGAATGCGGGAAAAGGCGACATGCTCCTGCACATCCCCCTGAATCAGGTCGGTCACCGTGTTGGCAATGGTCAAATCCGACATGGCTCGACACCCTGACTTCAACCTCTTCAATCACAGCCTTGAAGACGATCCCCAAGTCAATTTCTCAATGAAAGTTGTCCAGTTCTTGCATTCAGGCAGGACGCTCTGCCGAGAGGAAGCGAAAAATTAGGCAAACCATGACCAAGCGGAAGATCGACAACCAGAGGAACATCCAAATCGCCGAGACGCTCCTCAAGAATCTCCGCCATCGAAAAATCCCCAGGGAGGATGTCATCCTCTTTCCAGCTGAAGCGACCGCAACCCACACCGGCCACACCCTCCAACAGTCCCGCAGAGCGCCACTGAGTGAGCATGCGGTCGATCCGGTAGGGGGCTTCACCGACATCTTCCAAAATCAGGATGGCTCCTGCTAACGACGGGAACCAAGGCGTACCAATCAGGTGTGTTGCCACTGTGAGGTTGGTCACAACCAGAGGACCATGGGCTAGTCCTCCGCAGACACCACGTCCCTGAAGCGGCTCAACAGAGCGCCCCTTGAGCAGGTCCACTGTGCGTTGCCATTGATCATCCGGTCCCCAGTAAGCCCCATGCACCGCCCCTTGGAGTCCCGCTTGCCATTGCGCAAGAAGCAGCGCACTGCTGTCTGAAAAACCAAGTGCCCATAGGGGGCGGTTCGGAAATTTGAGGCCCGCCTCGAGCACCCGAGCGGCTCCCCAGCCACCACCCACATAAATCACACCATCCAAACTTGGATCTCTCCACGCCGATGCAATCGCATCACGACGCTGAGCATCCGTCGCGGAAAACCATTGCCACTGCCCCATCACCGCGTCGGGGAGTTCCAACACCCAGCCTTGAGCCTCACAACGTTGAATAAGAGGATTGAAATCAACGTCTGGATCGATCCAAGTGCCTGGGTTCAGGGCTCGTAGTCTTGATCCTGGCCGAAGCGGCGTCGGCGACATCGATACAGCGAGCGACGGCCGAGCGTGAGCCCGTCCCCTCAAAAACGTGGCCACCGAACCGGAGCCGGCTGCGATAGCCAACTCCAGAAAGGATCGACGCCGCATCAAAATCAGGAGAGCAAGGCTTCCAGGATCGCGCGACCAGCTGTGCTGCCGGTCTGGGCATCACAAGCCCGCTCCGGGTGCGGCATCAAACCGAGCACCGTGCCCGCTGGATTGGTAATCCCAGCGATGTCAGAGACCGATCCATTGGGATTGCTGCAATACCTAAGAGCAATGGCATCGTCATCCTGAAGTTGTTTCAAGGTGTCATCACTGCACTGGTAGCGACCTTCTCCATGGGCGATCGGCAAGCTGAACTGGGCGCCGCGACTGCTGGATGCCAGCCATGGCGTCCGATCACTGACCACAGATAAGGGAGCTTCCTCACAGATGAAGTGAAGGTCGCGGTTGCGGGTGAGAGCTCCAGGCAGCAGACCCAGCTCAGTCAGCACCTGGAAACCGTTGCAGATGCCAAGCACGCGCCCTCCGGAGGCAGCGAAGTCAAGCAATGATTCCAAGACCGGAGCAAACCGTGCAATTGCTCCGCAACGCAGATAGTCGCCGTAGCTGAAGCCCCCAGGTAAGACCACTGCATCCAGGCCGCTGAGATCTCGCTCCTCATGCCAGAGGTAGCGAGTCGACATGCCAAGGCAACCCTCTGTGGCCCAGCGCACGTCGCGATCGCAGTTCGACCCTGGAAAGACAACAACCCCGATGCTCATGACTGGGTCAGCTCCAGGGTCCAGTTTTCGATCACGGGGTTGGCCAGCAAGCGATCACTGAGTAGTTCCAAACGTCGGCGAGCCTCAGCTTCGTCAGGAGCCTCCAGCTCCAGTTCCACAGCCTTGCCGATGCGCAGGCGTTCGACACCATCGACGCCGAGCCGGGCCGAGGCTGCGCGTGCGGCTTCACCGGCTGGATCGAGGACCGATGGGCGCAGATGCACCAGAACACGGGCTTGATAACGCGGCACGAGCACCGAGCAGGGATTGTTAAATCTTGCCAGGCCAGGTGACCGCTCTCCTGCCATCACTTGCACGTTGAAAGCAGAGCCGTTGATCCGTGCCCTGCCCGTGATTGCACCACTGGTTCCAACCCTGATTTGTATGGGGCCATCGCTGGTGCTTATGAGCTACGCATTTGCCGGCAGTAGCGAGGCGAGGCCTCATCTGTCGCTGTCGATGGAGTGCCGCCAACAGAAGCAAGGCTGGCAACCATGCCGGTATGAAAGCGAGCAACCAGGGGCCCGCTGGCGGCTGACCTTCCAGGATCAAACCGTGCAGTTCCGCCATGACGGCAGCGGACTCATGCAAATGCAGCTGGGGGATCAGGCCTCATGGACTGCGGTGCACGCCCGATGGATTGCAGAACACACGCTCTGCTGGAACGAGGTCTGTGCGCGAGGCAAGATTCCCCTCGACTAGGTCGGATGACCGTTTGAGCCGTTCAGCGTGTGTTCGCGCCATCAGGCACACCGACATCAGTCCCAAGACACAGTGCAGCGATAGTGGTAGGTGTTGGCCACATCGATTTCCACGCATGAGGTGTCGGTGACCGTCTTCCCCTGAGGCACGCGCGACGTGGCCCGGGTGATTGCCAGATCCCGATCCACGGCTTCAACGGTGACCTGGCCTGCATGAACGCTCAAAGCGCCAACGCCCAGAAGAAGAACAGCAGGCATCCATCGCATCCAAACAGTCATCAGTTGTTGTGCGTACCACCACTCGCTAGCAACACCTTCTCAACAGCGGAGTCCCTGCAGCCAATTTGTTTCTGATCCTGCTCAGCCATAGCCATGGCGAGCAGAGAACAACGCTGACTCATCGCGTTGAGTTTCTCATTGACACCAATCACTCAAGCCTGAATGTCTGCATTCGGGCAGCGTCATATCAAAAACAATGGTGTTGTGATTTTGCACATTTTTCAAAGCAAACGAACCCGCAAAACCCCGCAGCAGCCACTGGCCACCACGCGAGTCTGCGTAGTGGCCAACATTGCGAGCAACTCCGGGCCTGGTCCTTGTGAATACTTCACTGAAGCCGTCCTTCCATTCCAGTTTGAAGGACCCACAGGGCGCTTTCATGCACAAAAACTGACGCCGACAGGTCATGGTTTTGTTATTGAAGAGACACGTCGTCCAGGCTTCTTGTTCGCCGAGTGAAATTAGGGCCGAGGCAAGCAAAGCCAGCATGGCTATGACGTCAGGAGCTTGGTTGTACGAATAGCGACTCGCGGCTTCAACTGCGCTCAAGCGATGCATTCACCGCCAACTCAAACGGCACAGCTGAATCAGGAAGCGTGAGCAGATGCGCTGACAATCGGCCCAGATCGTCGGGCTGCGTCATCGCTTCAGGAGCCATGGATTTCACCGCAGAAGCCATGTCGGTGTTGACCCAGCCAGGACAGATGGCGGTGATGCGGATTCCGTCCGCCCAGCCTTCGTTGCGCATCGCCTGACAAAGCCCCATCAAGGCAAATTTGCTGGCGGTGTACCCCGCCAACGCTCCCTTGCAGCGCTTGCCACTCATCGAAACCAACACCTGAATCCGGCCCTGCGATGAGTCCACGAGCGCAGGCCATGCCGCACGGGTCAACAACCATGGCCCCATCACATTGACCCGCCAGAGCTCATCGGGCTCCCCACTCTGATCGTCACGAAAAACCACGGGGGTCCGTCTCAGAATTCCCGCACAGTGAATCAGCGTGTCGAGGCCTCCGAAGTGAGCGAGGGCCTTGTCGACAACCCGATCGGCATCGTCGGGTCGTCGGGCGTCATAACGGCATGCGATCAGCCGATCGCCGTGCCGTTGAGGATCCAGTTCGCTTCCCACAAGAGTCGCTGGATCTCGGACAGCCAGGCACAGTCGATGTCCCTCCTGAAACAACACACGGGCCACGGCAGCACCGATCCCCCGATTCGCACCGGTGATCACTGCAGTTCGCATGCTGGATTGCGCGCCAAGATCGCAGCATGATCCCACTGATGGGATGACCAAACCCAAGGGATGGTGTTGCTTTGTCTGACTGGAAACAAGCCTTTACAGGCTGGGGATTGAGCTGGGATGGATGGATTCACAACCGCCGAGGCGAGTGGTGGTTGCTGGCCCAGCTGAGCCTGATCGCTGCTCATCTCGCGCCTGCATGGCCAGCGACGCATCTGATGAATATCGAGGCGTGGCCGAATCCACTTCGTCTGCTGGGGCTCACGGTGTTGCTCCTTGGCCTAGCCCTTGCACTGCAGGGATTTCTCGCCCTGGGAGCCAACCTTTCACCGCTCCCTGATCCCAAACCTGGGGCAACGCTCGTAACTGAGGGTGTGTATCGGCACTGCCGGCACCCTCTTTATCGTGCGGTGCTGGTGTGTTCCCTCGGTGTGGTGATCGCCCTGGGAAGTGGACTGCACCTAATGCTTCTGCTGCTGCTGTGCGTCGTTCTGGTGGGCAAGGCGCGACGGGAGGAAAAAGCCCTACTGGGAACCCTTCCCAGCTATGCGACCTATCGGGAGGAAACCCCAGCCATCGTTGGTCACTGCCCTGGGCTGGATTGGCGCGGATGATCGACCAGCTGGGAAACCGTTTATTCATCCTTGAAGGGATAATCATTGCCCTTATGACGGGGCCGATTTTCCGCCGGCCGGATGCTTTTGAATCCTCAGCGCCTCCCGTTCACCGATGTGATCACTGGCCTGGGTATGGCATTGCTTGTGGTGGTAGTTGGATCAGCGAATCCAGCCAGAGCCGAGGCTGAACCCAAGCAACGTCAATCGTTGATGGCCCTGCTCGAGCCCCAGCCCATCGAACCTGAGGAAGAACCTGGTTCCAAGCTGGTGCTCACGCGCACGGATCGCAGCATCCCCAGCACGGGCGATCCCATCTGGGAGCTGATGCTTGAGATTCCTGGGGAGCCGCTGCGACGTTTCGATGCTGTCAGCGGCAGGGCCAACCGTCAGACCGCAGACAGAGACCGCATGGGCAGCAGAGCACCTCTGCCCACCGGCTCCTACAGCGTGGGATTGGTTGAACCACTGGCTCCTGGTGCCTATCCCGAACTCGGCCCGGTGTGGATCAGCATCGAACCCAACTTCATCACCGGCCGCAGGGTCTTGGGGATTCATCAAGATCCCAGCGCAGGCATCAACAACACCCAAAGCGGAACGCTGGGTTGCATCGGTTTGGTGCACAAAACCGACATCTTGGAGTTGGCCCGACTGATCGACCGCAACGGCACAACACAACTCGACGTGATCGACTAGCGCAGATCGCGAAATGGTTTAAAGCTGAACATCACAGGAGTCGAGGGTGACCGTCCAGGCACCATGCTCTCCACGTTGCTGCACAAACCCGCTGTTGCGATGCACCCACCAGGTCACATCCTGATCGGTGCTGAAACGTTCACCACTGGTCGACATCACTTGAGGACGGGTGAGGCGACGACCACTTGGCAATTACAAACGCACGCAACGAAACGATTAATCGTCGAGTCCGCAATACGTGTCCTGAATCGTTTAAGCCCACCACACCGATAACGATGCTGGGCCATAGGCACGATCAAAGGGACCGACCCTGCATGAGCAAGAGAACTAGTCAGCCCCGACCGCCATCACGACCATCGTGATCAGGAGGATGCTGGGGCTCACGACATCAAGGGTTGAAGCGTGTCCTGCAACCGGTCTGCAGCATCTGCCTGAAGACCAATGACCACCAGTTCGAGTCCGTTGCCTCCTGAAGGCTGCCAGGCTCCATCCGGTGCAGCCTCAAACCAACTGTCTAAGCGTGGACCGACCATCTGAATCTGGAGCGGCAACGACTTTCCCTGTAACCAAACACGACCCTTGAGCCGAATCACCCCGTGGTTCCGCACAAAGTTAGGAAGCAGCTGTTCGAGTGCAGAGCGTGAAACGCAGCCCTCGCAGCGAACCTGACCGCTGAGGGCCTCAACGTGGGTGTGGTCATGGTGGTCATGACCATGATCATGTTGGTGATGGCTGTGGCTGTGGCTGTGGCTGTGGCTGTGGCTGTGATGAGCGTGCTCGTGATGATCAGACGCCTCAGCCTTGACATGACTCTGGGCATCGATGCCAAGCACCAGGGCGGGATCCACAACGCCACGGCTAATAGCGAGTGTTTCGGCACCATCTCTCAACTTCGGAGCTAGATCCTGTTGCACGGCCGCAAGCTGATCAGGCTCAAGACGATCGGAACGGCTGATTAAGACAAGATCAGCCGATTCAAGTTGGTTCTCAAAGAGTTCATCGATGGCAGTGAGGTGATCCAGGTTGGGATCCTCCTGGCGCTGACGCTCCAGGGCAGCCGGATCCCCAACCGGGCTTCCAGCACACAAAGCCTCGCCGTCGACCACGGTGACGACACCATTGACGTGGACACGCTTGCGAATTTCAGGCCACTCCAAAGCCTGGAGCAGAGGCCTGGGGAGAGCAAGCCCGCTGGTCTCCACAACGATGCCATCGAGCTGATCCGAGCGCTGCAGCAGCGTCTCCATCGTTGGCAGAAAATCGTCCTGAACGGTGCAGCAAAGGCAGCCATTGTTCAGTTCGACTAATCGCCCTTCCAACTCCTCTTCAGGGCAGAAACCACAGCTGCGGATCAGATCTCCATCCAGCCCAACCGTGCCGAACTCATTCACCATCACGGCAAGGCGCTGGCCACTCGTGGTGAGCAAATGACGAAGAAGGGTTGTTTTACCGGCACCGAGAAATCCGGTAATCACCGTGACAGGCAGTCGACTCACCATCAACGGCAACCAAGAGATTCACGGGTGCTGACGCCGCTCTTGCTGTTCACACCACTCGCCCGCGCGCATAACGCCTTTAGCTGGGGAAGATCGATCACGGCATTGGTGAAATCGGTTCCTTCAATCTCAGCATCGTTGAACCGACTCTGCATGAGCATGGCGTTGGTGAAATTGGCGCCGCGCAGATCAGCTCCATCAAAACGACTGGAGAACGCAACCACATCTTGAAGATCAGCCTCGCGGAGATCAGCCTCCTGGAGTTGTGAGGTATTGATCACCGCTCCACGCAGATCAGCCGCGCTGAGATCCACTTCACGCAAATCGGCTTTGAGGAACTCCTTTTCCTTCAGGTCACGGCCATGCATGTTCTGGCTGATGTCCTGCACGGCGCGCTGCCCCCTTAGTTCAGGGGCAGTGATCGCTTCGGCTGTTCCGCCATTGCTCAAAAGCCCCGTGATCAGAAGCAGTCCGATGGCCATGGACATCACAACGCGGCGGATCAGGAAACGAGAGGTTGGTGACACAGCAGTGGAATGGAAACGTTCGACAGCTGCTGGAAGCAGTTGCCGTAACTTGAACGGTCACGTTATGGCAGACAACTGCCCAGCCACGTGCCATGGCCAAGACTCTCCGGGTGGTGGTTCCGCCCCACCCCCTCATTGCTCACTGGCTGACGGTGCTGAGGCATCAGGGCACGCCAGCGCCCCTGTTTCGTACTGCCATGGAAGAGCTCGGCCGTTGGCTGACCTACGAGGCTCTGCGTGACTGGCTGCCGCATCGCCGGGACACCGTTCAGACCCCTCTGGCCAGTACGGAGGGCACGGTGATCGAGGCGGGTGTTCCACTGCTCGCGGTGCCAATCCTTCCCGGCGGACTGCACCTCTGGGAAGGAGCTCGGCAAGTGCTGCCCAGTGCTGAGCTCTGCCTTGGAGGCCTTCCAGATTCAATTGAAGCCCAGGCTGGCGTCGTGCTGCTTCTCGATCAAATCGGACAGGGTGATGAGCTGATTGAGCTGTTGAAATCGCTCGAGCAACTGGGTGTCGAGTCACCACGCCTTCGGGTGATCACAACACTCACCGCCAGCCCTGGCCTGAAACGCATTGGTGAGACCTACCCCGAAATCACGATCCACACGGCTTGCATCGATGCCGAACTCGATGACCAGCAACGCATCGTTCCTGGAATCGGTGATCCGCTGCAACGACTGGGAATCAGAACGTCTCAGGCGCCCTAGTCTGGGAGGAATCAACGAAAGCCCATGGTGCGGCAGCAGGATTCGGCTTCAGGAACGCTGGCGACGCTGGTGAGTGGTGCGGTCCTGGGGGCCGCAGGTTTGGGTTGGTGGCTGCTGTCCGAAGCAGACCGTCGTCGACGTCTGCGCAATCAGCGCTCGATGCTTTATGCACCACGGATGCAGGACGGCAGTGAAGCGATCAGCGCTGGCGAACAACCTGTCGTGGAAACAGAAGGTCATCTCGAGGCCCGGGTTGAACAACTGAATGCGGCCATTGCTGATGTGCGCCGCCAACTCGAAGATCTCGGCTCCAGGGACTGATCAGGACGGCCGGTAGGTTGTTCGAAACGGTTCACCTCAGGGCGGAATTCAACATGCTTCGATCCGACGCCGTCACCCAGGGGATCCAACGGTCTCCGAATCGCGCAATGCTTCGCGCCGTGGGTTTTGGTGACGAGGACTTCGGCAAGCCGATTCTGGGCATCGCCAACGGTTACAGCACGATCACACCCTGCAACGTCGGCCTCGACGATTTGTCCAAGCGTGCTGTCGAAGCCGCCCATGCTGCTGGAGGCATGCCGCAGATGTTCGGAACCATCACGGTCAGTGATGGCATTTCGATGGGCACGGAAGGGATGAAATATTCCCTGGTTAGCCGCGAGGTGATCGCCGATGCGATCGAAACAGCCTGCAACGGCCAAAGCATGGACGGCGTTCTTGCTGTGGGGGGCTGTGACAAGAACATGCCCGGAGCGATGCTGGCCATGGCTCGTATGAACATCCCGTCGATCTTTGTGTATGGCGGCACGATCAAACCGGGAAAACTGGGCGGCTGTGATCTGACCGTGGTGAGCGCCTTCGAAGCCGTGGGTCAGCTCACCAATGGCAATATCGATGAAGAGCAGCTCACCGCTGTTGAGAAGAACGCCTGCCCAGGAGCTGGCAGTTGCGGCGGCATGTTCACCGCAAACACCATGAGTGCGGCCATCGAAACGATGGGGCTAAGCCTCCCTTATAGCTCCACCATGGCTGCGGAAGATCAGGAAAAAGCCGACAGTGCAGCGCGCTCAGCCGAAGTGTTGCTCGATGCTGTGAAGGCGAACATTCGGCCACTCGATCTGATGACGAGAGAGGCCTTTGAAAATGCCATCAGTGTGATCATGGCGGTTGGTGGATCCACCAACTCGGTGCTTCATCTGCTTGCGATCGCGCGCACGGCCGGTGTTGAGCTCAGCATCGATGATTTCGAACGCATCCGCCAACGCGTGCCCGTCTTCTGCGACCTGAAGCCCAGCGGCAAGTACGTCACGGTGGATCTGCACCGGGCCGGTGGCATTCCTCAGGTGATGAAACAACTCCTGGATGCAGGCTTGTTGCATGGTGACTGCCGAACAATCGAAGGCAAGACCCTCAAGGAACTGCTGGCGGATGTTCCCTCCACACCGCCTACTGATCAAGAGGTGATTCGCCCAATCACTGCTCCCATTTATCAAAAAGGTCACCTGGCCATTCTCAAAGGCAACCTGGCCAGCGAGGGGAGCGTCGCCAAAATCAGCGGCGTGAAAACACCTGTGCTGACTGGCCCCGCCCGGGTGTTCGAAAGCGAAGAAACTTGCCTGGCGGCGATCCTCGATCGCAAGATCCAGGCCGGTGATGTGGTGGTGGTTCGCAACGAAGGGCCCGTGGGCGGTCCAGGAATGCGGGAAATGCTCTCCCCCACCTCAGCCATCGTTGGTCAAGGACTCGGCGAGAAAGTGGCGCTGATCACCGACGGACGCTTCAGCGGCGGCTCCTACGGCTTGGTCGTTGGTCATGTGGCTCCCGAAGCTGCGGTGGGAGGCACCATCGGCCTCGTGCAAGAAGGCGACAGCATCACGGTCGACGCCAATCAACTGTTGCTGCAGCTGAATGTTGATGACGCGGAACTCGAGCGCCGCCGTGCCGCTTGGAAAAAACCGGAGCCTCGCTACCGCACTGGCATTCTCGGCAAATACGCGAGGCTCGTCTCGAGTTCCAGTCGTGGCGCCACAACTGACCACGACGACTGACCGAACAAGCTTGTCAATCGCATAAGCGCCAACACGGTCTGACTTTGAACGACACGGCCTCACCTCGTGGGGCCGTTCACAACTATGGCTATGACCATGCTGAAGTTCTAGATCCTTCCCAGGTGGGCATAGCTGGTATCAGAGACGTTCATGCAGTCGTCGAGTGAGTGCTTCGAGGGCACAGCGTTCGCGAGGCGAAACCGCCCTTCAAGGCGATGCCATCAACCGATTAACGCTATATCTAGCGTTGACGTCGCAGAACTTGCTTGGGATGATGGAAGGCCCCATCACCCGGCCACCGCAGGCACTACTGCTAGCGGTGGTTTTTTATTGTCAACAGCCTCGTGTCATGCCAGCAGGGCACGGAGTCGGCGAGCCAAAGCCTCCAACGTTGCCCCATCTGAGGGAGCAGAGCAACGCTTGCCACTGTCAGCATCCATCCAAACAGGATGCTGACCATGCCAGAGCATGGGCCTGTCAGGTTGATCGGCCCATGCCAGGGTGAGGTTGAGATCTGCCCCGCTCCTGTACACCTCCAGCTCCAGGTCCAGATCGCTCATGCGCTGCCCCTCACCATTGCGGCACTCAATGCGACCTCTGTAATCCTCTGGTGTGGCGTCCTCTGTTGAGATCACAGCATGCCGATAAGGCTTGCTGCAAACATCTGCCGTAGCGGCAATCAGCGTCTCAAGCGCTGCGCAGGGTCCTAGATCAGAAGGCATCGATCGAACGCAGCAACATCTGGATAGACCCCGATCGGTAGCCTGTGTTGGGCTGTCCATCATCACCAAAACGGGAGTGAAGCAACTGCAACCGGGTGATGCACGACGGATCAAAACGAACGGGCAAGGTGACAGGGCTTGCTCTCACAACAGGTCTGAGCCGTGCAAAGGGAATGTCGACAACGGTGGTGGCCGATGGCTGAGTGGCAACTGTGATCACCCAGCGCAAACCACCGGGAATCAGCTCGGTGAGCCCCATCACACCGTCACGGCAGGCCACAGCAAACTTGAAACTGCGCCCTTCGCCGTCCAAGGTCAAACGCAGACCGCTGAAGTCACTGAGATCCAAAGGAGGACGAAACACAGGTGAACGACAACTGACAAAGCCCCCGCCGTCACTCACCACTTCACCTTCGAGCATCAGCCCTTGATCGGTATAGCGGCAGCCGGCTCGACTGGCCCCACCCATGATCGTGTCATTGAGACTGGCCCATTCACGAAACGCTTGACCGGCAGCAACCGTTCTGATTTCAGGCGCGGGCTGGGACGGGGGAATTGTCAAAGCCCTTCAGAAGCAGCCTGATCTGCAAGCACAAGGATCTCGGATCCCGGCTGGACCAACTTGGCAGGCGTGCGTTCCGGTGACTCATCGGGATCGAGCAAACGCGAGAGAGCCTGACGTTTGCCTTCGCCGCTCACCAGAAAAACAACCTGGCGAGCGGCACTTAGAACAGGTGCCGTCAGGGTGATCCGGTCCAGCCCCTTTCCACGACCGATGGTGGTCCAGCGGTCAGAGACCGCAGGTGCATCCGTGCCAGGGAACAGCGAAGCGGTGTGACCGTCATCCCCCAAGCCCAGAAGCATGAGATCAAAGACAGGTGGTTGACCATCGCAGATGCTGTTGAGGAGATCCCCAAAAGCATCAGCACTCGCTTCTGCAGACGGCAACACGGTTGTTGGCACAGGGTGGAAGCAAGCTTTCGCGCCAGGATGCCCCGGTTTCAAAAGGGTTTGGCGAAGCATGAGCGCATTGCTCGAATCATCCTCAGCCGCTACCCATCGTTCATCACCAAGAACCACATCCACCCGGTCCCATGGAAGGTGCTCTTGAGCGAGCAATGCATAGGCCAGGGAAGGGGTTGTTCCACCGGAAAGAGCAATCTGTGCTCTATCACGCTGATCAAGTGCAAGATCGATCGCTGCACCGATGTGCTCGGCAGCGCGACGGGCGAGAGCCTCTTTGGAATCGGCCCGTTCAAGGTGATAAGAGCTCATGGGCCTGACCTCAGTCCAACCACTCGGTGTGGAAAATTCCATCCTTATCAACCCGCTCATAGGTATGAGACCCGAAGCAATCACGCATGGCTTGCACGAGGTTCTGAGGTAGGCGAGCGGTGCGGTAGCTGTTGATGTAATCGAGGGTACTGCTCAGGCAAGGGACCGGAATACCTGCTGCGGCAGCACCCGCAACAACCTTCGCCAACCCGGGAAGGCGGCGATTGACCTGATCGGCAAACCAGGGGTCGATCAACAAGTTGGCGAGCTGAGGATCGGCGTTGAAAGCATCCTGAATGCGTTGCAGAAGACGGGCACGGATGATGCAACCTCCCTTCCAGATCTGCGCGATCGACGGCATGTTCAGGTTGTAATCGTGCTCGGCAGAGGCAATGCGGAGCAGTTCCATCCCCTGGGCATAGCTAGCCACGCAGGCCAGCACCATGGCATCCATCAGGGGGGCCATGCCATCGGCTGGGGTGCCCATGTCAAAGGACTGGACAGAAGGCCCCTGAAGAATGGATTCCGCCTTGATGCGTTGATCCTTCATGGAGCTCATCACCCGGCCATTGAGAGCGGCATAGATCGTCGGCACTGAAGCACCCATCTGAAGCGCACTCACCACGGTCCAAAGCCCCGTTCCTTTCTGCCCAGCCTTGTCCTGAATCTTCTCAACAAGATCGGCTCCATCCTCTGGATCCTTGGTGCGAAGACAGACCTCAGTGATCTCAACCAGATAGGAGGCAAGCTCTTCGGTGCTGTTCCAGTGAGCGAACACGTCGGCCATCTGCTCACCATTCATGCCGCCGACCCGCTTCATCAGGTCATACCCCTCAGCAAGGATTTGCTCGATGCCGTACTCAATGCCGTTATGAACGGTCTTCACGAAATGGCCTGAACCACCCGGACCGATGTAAGTCACACAAGGTCCGTCATCGACCTGGGCCGCCATTTTGGTGACCAGGCTTTCAATGGCGTCGTAAGACGTTTTTGTTCCACCCGGCATCATGCTCGGGCCTTCCAATGCTCCTTTGGCGCCGCCGGAAACACCCATTCCGATGAAGCCGAAACTCTTGCTTTCCAGCTCAGCCACACGACGTTCGGTGTCGCGATACTCAGAGTTACCTCCATCGATCAGTAGATCACCCTGTTCAAGGAGAGGCGAGATCTGGTCGATCACAGCGTCCACTGGCCCACCCGCCTTGACCATCATCAAGATGCGCCGGGGCCTCTCCAATTTATTGACGAAATCCTGGAGATCCGTTGCGCCTTGAATGTTTTTACCAGCTCCACGCCCAGACAGAAACTCTTCTGTCTTGGCGTACGTGCGGTTATAGACAACGCTTGAGAAGCCGTTGCTCTCGGCGTTGAGGACAAGGTTTTCCCCCATGACGCCGAGACCAATCAGACCGAAATGGGCCTTTGACATGGCCAGATGAACCCCACACTGCGCACAGTGTGACCATGGCACCCAAAGTCGGCTGCAACATGGTCACTGTGTGTCAGGAATAAGGAATCAGATCACGGTTCCGTCAGCAATCGAAGCGTTTTTCACCACGACAACGATGCCGTTGCGGATGTAGAAGCCAAGCTCGGCTCGATCAGCTTCTTCAACGTTTTCCTTGTTGACGATGGTGACGTTGCGACCAATTCGAGCATTTTTGTCGAGGATGGCGCGTTTCACTGTTGTGCCCTGACCAACACCAAGAGGAATCCCGCCACGCTCAGAGAGAACGGCGCGTTCTTCGCTCGATTCAAAGAAATCGGCTCCCATCACCAAAGTGTCTTGGAGAACCACATCGGACTCGAGACGACTGCGCACACCAAGGACGCAATGGTGGACGCTGCAAGACTTGAGGATCGAGCCCTCACCCACGATGGAGTTGGTGATCTGTGCGTCCACCAGCTTGCTCGGCGGCAGATAGCGGGGACGGGTGTAGATAGGGAACTTCTCGTCGTAGAAGCTGAAGGGAGGCTTCGGCTGTTGCGTCAGCGCAAGGTTGGCTTCATAGAACGCACCGATCGTGCCGATGTCTTCCCAGTAGTCGTCGAAGACGTAGCTCTGAAGCTTGTCACCACGTGCGAGTGATGCAGGAATGACTTCCTTACCGAAATCCTTGTGATCGGTGTTCCTATCCAACAAGTCGAAGAGGGTCTTGCGACTAAAGACGTAGATCCCCATCGATGCCAGGTAGGGACGCTCCTTGGCGGATTCGGCACTGAGTCCAAAACGGGAGGTATCAACTGCCATCTCACGCAACGATTCACCCTTGGGCTTTTCCCTGAACTCCTGGATGTTGCCATCACCATCGGTGCGCATCAGCCCGAAGGCTTCGGCTTGAGCGGGGTCGACCGGTAGGGCTGCAACCGTGAGATCAGCGCCGGTTCTGCGGTGATGCTCAATGAAACGGCTGTAATCCATGCGGTAGAGCTGATCGCCCGACAGGATCAGGTATTCATCAACATCCCATTCCTGGAACAACCACTGATATTTACGGACAGCGTCAGCCGTTCCCTCAAACCAAGACGGGCTGTCTGGTGTCTGCTGAGCGGCCAACACCTCAACGAAACCACCCCCGAAGGAATTACTGAGGTTGAACGTCTGACTTAGGTGCCGGTTGAGTGACGCACTGTTGAACTGCGTCATGACGTACATCTTGTTGATGTCCGAATTGATGCAGTTGCTGATCGGGATATCAATCAGTCGATACTTACCTGCCAGCGGCACTGCTGGCTTGGCCCGCATTTTGGTGAGTGGGTAGAGACGCGTACCCGCACCTCCCCCAAGAATGATGGCCAGAACGCGCTTCATGCCGCCCCTCAGATCGGCTTTGCGGGGCAAACCTACCGGACTTTTCCTGATCTCAGCGCAGGGATGGACCAGATCAACCAAGACTGCTGGGAATCAGGTTTAGACAGGCACCTGATGGGCAGTGCTGAGGATCAACGATCTTGATCTTCATCCTGTGCGAGGTCAAAAAGGCGCTCCACAACCATCAGTGAATTCTGCCGCTCACTGCGCTGCTGAGGCGCCCGCAGTGCTGTCACAGGGGTATGCAAGACCTTGTTGATAATCCCCTTACTCAAGGCTTCAACAACTTTGCGCTCACGTGCCGAAAAATCGGGACCCATGCGACTAAGAGCCTTCTGCAATTCCTCGGCTCGAATCGATTCCAGTGAGGAACGAAGTCTGTTGATGGTTGGCACCGCTTCAAGGCTGTCCCACCATTCAAGGAACAAACGGCTCTCCTGATCCAGAAGTCCTTGGGCTTCACGCGCCACCTGCTGACGGGCTTCCTGGTTGCGCTCAACAACCTCTTTCAGGTCATCAACATCGAAGGCGTCCACACCAGGAATTCCCTCCACATCGGCGGCGATGTTGCGAGGGACTCCGATATCAATCAGACGCAGGGAACTGCGACGGTTTAGGCGTTGCAGACGAGCAGCATCAATAATTGGATCGTCGGCCGCCGTACTCGTGAATACGAGTGAACAGGTGCTCAGGCAGTGATCAAGGTCCTCAAGAGGACGACACTGCACAGGAAGATCTGGAAAATCAGCTGCAAGGGCCTCAGCCCGGGAGACGGTGCGATTGAGCACCACAACTCCGGAAGCACCTTTCGCCTTCAAGTGCTGCAGAAGCAAGCGGCTCATTCGGCCTGCACCGACCACCGCAACCTGCTCATCTTCCAGGGTGACCAGATCATCAAGACCACGGCTCTGGCCGAGCTTCAGCTGGGCAAGTTCCACGGCTGCCGAACTGATCGACACCGCACCGGTGCCCAGATTGGTTTCACTGCGAACTCGCTTGCCGGTGCTGACCGCCTGGGTGAGCAGTCGATTCAGGATGGGCCCGAGCGACTTGTGCTCCTGACCCAAGCGCATCATTTTCTTGACCTGGGAGAGGATCTGCCCTTCTCCAAGAACAAGGCTGTCAAGTCCTGCAGCCACCCTGAGCAGGTGGGCTACCGCATCCTCGTGGTGGTAAGCAAAAAGATGAGGTTTAAGGTCTCCGGTCTCCAGACCTGAATGACCACTCAAAAACTCCCTAACTGCTGAGATGCCCAGTTCGGGATTGCGAACAAGAGTGTAAATCTCAAGCCGATTACAGGTGCTGAGGATGGAAGCCTCGAGCACCTGGTCATGTCCCCGCAGGTTCTGCAGGGATTCCTCCATCGTCTGCTCAGGGATGCTGAGCTTCTCGCGCACTTCTACCGGTGCCGTTCGATGACTGAGGCCGACAACGGCAATGTGCATGGGGAAATCCCTGGAGATTGAAAAGGAAAAGTCAGCTCAGAGCGATGCTCTGGGCGCCTTCCTTGATGTGGACCGTGTTGGTGAAACGGCAGGTGTCGTCGAGGTTGCTAATCACCAGGCTGCTTGTACGGGTGCAATCCTTTTCGAACTTAACGCCGTGGAAGAGCAGGCCATCGGTGATGCCGCTGCCAGCGAAACAAACATGCTCGCCGCAGGCCAGCTCCTCTGCTTCGTAGACCTTGTCAGGATCGCTGATGCCCATCTCAGAGAGACGCTCCAGGTTGCCCTCTTTGGTCATGTCAGCCCATTCAGAGGTCTGAGCAATCGCAGGGTCGTACACCAGTTGACCCTGGAAGTGACCACCCAGAGCGCGCATGGCAGCGGCGGAAATCACACCTTCAGGAGCAGCACCAATGCCCATCAGGCAGTGGGTGCCGGTGCCGGCGAAACCGCAAGCGATGGCGGCCTGAACGTCGCCGTCAGAGATGGGCTGGATGCGAGCTCCGGTGGCACGGATTTCAGCGATCAGATCCTTGTGACGGGCACGATCCATCACCACGATGTTCAGCTCGTCAACGGGGAGACCCAGACACTCGCTGAGGATCTTGATGTTTTCAGTGGCCGATTTACGGATGTCCACCTTGCCCTTGGCAGCCGGAGGAGCAGCCAGCTTCTTCATGTAGAAGTCCGGGGCGTTGAACAGACCACCGCGATCGGAAGCGGCGAGAACAGCCATGGAGCCGCGCTGGTTGAAGGCGCAAAGATTGGTGCCTTCGCAAGGGTCAACAGCGAAATCCACGCCAGGACCAGTGCCGGTGCCGACCTCTTCTCCGATGTAAAGCATCGGGGCTTCATCACGTTCCCCCTCGCCAATCACGATGCGGCCCTGCATCTGGATCTGATTCATGCGCTTGCGCATGGCATCGACGGCCAATGCATCCGCTTCATCCTTCAGACCTTTGCCGGAGAGCGAGGCGGAAGCGATGGCGGCCTGCTCGACGATCTCGAGAATTTCCTGAATGAGGGTCTGATCCACGGGACTCCGGATGAGGTGGGATGGGTTGGCGAGATCTCCTGGACGGGCAGTTGGCCGTCGCCGCAGTGGGTCTCGACGTATGAGCGCGGCTCACTGTATCAGTGGTTGCAGGAGTCCCTAAAATCTCCCGGCAAACCGCGCTCCTCATCCATGAGCACCAAGCCCCTGGTGATCTCGCCGTCGATCCTGTCGGCTGACTTCTCACGCCTCGGAGAAGAAGTGAAAGCCGTGGACGAAGCCGGTGCAGATTGGATCCATGTGGACGTGATGGACGGGCGCTTTGTTCCGAACATCACGATTGGACCGCTGATTGTTGATGCGCTGCGTCCGGTGACCCAGAAGCCTCTGGACGTTCACCTGATGATTGTTGAGCCGGAGAAGTACGTCCCTGACTTCGCCAAAGCCGGCGCCGACATCATTTCTGTTCAGGTTGAGGCCTGCCCGCATCTGCACCGCAACCTGGCCCAGATCAAGGACCTCGGCAAAATGGCTGGTGCGGTGTTGAACCCCGGCACCCCTCTGGACACCCTCGAGTACTGCCTCGAGCTGTGCGATCTGGTGCTGATCATGAGCGTCAACCCAGGCTTCGGCGGTCAGAGCTTCATCGAAAACCAGGTCCAAAAGATCCGTGATCTGCGTCGCATGTGCGACGAGCGTGGCCTCGATCCCTGGATCGAAGTGGATGGCGGCATCAAAGGCGGCAATGCCTGGAAGGTGATCGAAGCTGGCGCCAACGCGATTGTGAGCGGCTCCGGCGTGTTCAACCAATCCGATTACGCAGCCGCGATCCAGGGCATTCGCGACAGCAAGTGCCCTGAACCAGCTTTGGTCTGAACCTTCGATTCCACATCAAACCCCAACCAGGCTCTTCCCACGGAAGAGCCTTTTTTGATGTCTCAACACCTGGTGGTGCAAGGTTGCTCTTAACCGTCCTGATCGGCCACATCGGCGCCAGAGCCAAGGTCACCCTCGATCTGCTGACCAGGCTTCCAACCGCTGGCCCAGATCTCACGGCAGCGAACGTTGAGCGTGTTGGCGTCCAACCCCCAAGACGACACCACCTTCTGGATGTCGATTTTGATGTCTTCAGCGCCAGGAAAATCGCCGTAGCGCATCACCAAGCGAGCAGCAACGGTGAGTTGCTCCGGCCCTGGATCACCCTGATAACCCAGCAAGGCATCCACTTGGTCGCGATCCGTTGCGTAAAGAGGATGGGTCTGTTCGGTGTTTTCACTCATCAGAAACAGGCATCAAAGACAACGAAACGCGACACGAAGCAGCGTCACACTTGGCCTGCCGAGCAGCCAAGCACGGGACATGCCGAACAAATCCCTTCAGCAAGGCCCTTGGCTCATGGCTGCAGGCTTCATAGTCATAGGGCTGCTCTGGTCTGGTGTGGCTGGTCAACAAGCCTGGAGCCGCCAGAGTCAGCTGACCGCAAAATTTGAACAGTGCATGGAACAGGCACCGTTCAGACATTCACTGAAACAACAACAACCAGAACAGCAACTACAGCCAGAAGACCTTCAAAAGCATTTCGATCAGTTCAACCAGATCTTTTTGGCCACTGGACTACCGCCGATCTGGGATGGACATCAACTCGTTGCCTGGACGACTTACCACCAAGACTCCATCCGGATCGCGAAAGATTGCCATCAAGCATTGAAGATTGAAAGGCCGCAAAAGCAACTGCGCGGAACCTATGCCAAACCCGTGTGGGATCCAGATTCAGCAATCTGGATCGATTCCTCAACCCTTCACCACGTGGAGTGAAGAGTGATCTAAGCAGCCGCTTGTTCAGATGTGGCGTGCAATGCCATGGCCTGAAGCTGCTCCACAGCAGACAGGGCTTCATGGGCAGCCCAACCATGGGTGTCCATGAGCTCCTCGACCAACAAATCGGGCGTCCCCTGGATGGAGTCTTTCATGGCAGCCACATGATGATTGTCTCGAGCCAGGGCATCCAGGCGGAAGAACAGAAGCTGCCGAGTCGTGGGTTGATCCATGAATGCACTGTGTAAGAGAGCTCGTGGATCTGTGGCTGTCTTTGATGCAAGGCAACCGATCAAATGAGTCACGGAAATATCCAGCGAACTCCAGCGCGACCGCAACCGAGATCACACCCAGTCTTCCTCACCGTCGAACTCTTCAGGCGCTGCTGCGCTCTACTGGAGACATGACAGGCGCAGCATCACCACCATGAGACGAGATATTCCCGGCCAGGAAGAACCGAGGAAGTGGTTTCGTAGTCACCTGCTCGGGCGAGAAGTCGAACTTCAGGAGCTCTATGACCTCAGCCTCTCAGAGCTAGACCTCCTGATGGCGGAAACGGCTGAAATCCGATCCGATCTGGAAAACCGAGCGCGCAATCATGGACGCTGGTGCACCGCCGGTTACATGCTCGAATTGGCACGCATCATTGATGCACGGCGCAGCAATGATTGAACGTTTTAAATCAACCAAAAACACTCTAATTATTGTCGTTTCAAGCCAATCAAAATAGCCTATTCATGCATTCAGAATCCCGAGGCTAAGCAACTACTTGAATGCAACCGAATGCATTGGCTTGACAGTTTTGTCAGACAAGGCTCGCGGTCATTGCCATGAATCAAAAGAGCTGTTGATCCCGCCATGTGTCCGAAGCGCAAGCCAAAGCCTTCCTTGAGAAGAACCAATCCAACGTCCAATTGCAAAATGCCATCAAGCCGAGCAGCTGATGTTGAGGCCATTGTGACCATTGCCCAGGCAGAAGGATTCAACATGACCGCCAATGACTTCCAGAAGGCACCATCTATATCCCTCGATACGGATCTTGAAAAGGCAGCAGGAGGGTTCAGCCAAGACTGCAGTCGAACTACAATAAAACGGTCTCAGGATGACCGGCCAAAACTGTTGAAAACAAGACTGTCTTGACAGCCAGCTGATCAAAAGCCCTTCAACGCTCATAACCCGAAAGGCGATCTTCAATGCGAGTCAATGCATGTTGCTCTGAATGGGTTGCCATCATTCCAATGATGGCGAAGGCAATCACAAGTGCGCAAGCCATGGTGTGAAAGGTATTGAGGTTGACGCTCTCCTTTCGTTCCAGCGGTCAAAAACTGATTCCAAAGCCAACGACCGACAACATCAGAAACCGGCAACACCAATCCAAAGCCACCCTATAGCCATCAGCATCCGCAACGATGCGAGTCGCCAACGAGCGATTAATCTGCATCGTCCCTAAGTACAAGCAACCAGCCAGTCCAACATCCCCAAGTTGTCGCGAACACTTGGAGAGAGTTCCCTAAACATATGGAATTTTGATTCGATGGCTGCCCAAATGAATCGAATAAAGATCCGGAGATCGACCAACCACGAGATGTTTCAGGAAATAGCCATTCATTCCGCTATGACGTGAGCAAATCGTTCGCAAAATTGATGCCAATCCGAACGCCAGAAGCAGTCTTTTCAATCGACAACGCAGCCACCGCACTGATCCATAACCATTGCTTTATGCATAGGGATAAGCATTTGGAACGAAGAACTGCTCATTAATCGGTGGTCGGGCGTAATCGCCTTTCTTTGGCCTCGGAGGCAACTCAATGGCAGGTGGCGTCATGTCTTCCCAAGGCACTTTGCCGAGCACATGACGAAGACAATTCAGGCGTGCCCGGCGTTTATCATCCGCTTCCACGGTGAACCAGGGTGCCTCAGGAATATTTGTGCGGTTAAACATCTCATCTTTCGCTCTTGAGAAATCAACCCAGCGATTGCGCGCTTCAAGATCCATTGGGCTCAGTTTCCAACGACGGGTTGGATCATCAATCCGGGATTGAAAGCGAACTTCCTGCTCAGTATCACTAACCGAGAACCAATACTTCAAAAGAAGAATGCCGCTGCGCACCAGCATGCGTTCAAACTTGGGGACATCGTCAAGGAATTGCTCCACCTGTTCTGGAGTGCAGAACCCCATGACCCGCTCTACACCCGCACGGTTGTACCAACTGCGATCGAACACAACGATCTCCCCAGCCGCGGGGAAATGTTCCACATAACGCTGGAAATACCACTGACTTTTCTGGCGTTCCGTCGGGGTTCCAAGAGCCACAACCCTGCATCCACGAGGATTGAGTGGTTCCGTTAAACGCTTGATCGTTCCCCCTTTTCCAGCAGCATCACGCCCCTCAAACAACACAATCATCCGGTAGCCGGTTTCCCGGATCCAGTACTGCATCTTCACCAGTTCTGTTTGAAGGCGAACGAGTTCGGATTCGTAGAGCTTCTTCTTCAGCCGTTCAAGATTGCGGTGACTTCCTTCCTGCAAGTCATCCAAAAGCTCTGCCGGTCTGTCGATATCGCGCTCACTACCCGTCAAGCTTTCAAGGATGTGATCGGCGACCTTGGCCGCCGCTGTGCCCTCGATGGATTTGCCGTGTTTCTTGTCTTTGGATTTGTGCTTCTGACCCATGGCTTCAGACCATCCCTTCCTCCCATTGGAGGGCCAGGATGCCGCAAGTCTCAGAGTGAGCAGGTTTTTCTCAGATTTCGACCATGTCGGCGTCGACCTGCTGCGTTAGCAGGGGCAAGCTAAGTCGAATGGCAAAAGTTCCTGGATTCGAGTGGTTCGGATCAGGGTGCAGGCATTCCAGCCGACCACCGTGCAAACGAGCGACGTGCGCAACGATTGCGAGTCCTAGGCCGCAATGCCCCTGCTGACCACGGGAAGAATCCAAACGATGAAACGGTTGCAAAGCCTCGGCCCATTGCTGTTCCGGCATGCCTTCGCCCTGATCCCACACCTCAATGCAGCAGCGATCAGCCACTGCGCGCAACCGCAGGATCACCGGAGCAGCTCCGTAAGAGAAGGCGTTGTCAATCAGGTTGGCGACGGCCCGGCCCAGGGCTACAGGTTTCACAGACAAATTGACCGACGCCAATTGCAACTGGAGCTGATCGGCAGGATGACTGCTGGCAACTTCACCCAGCAGCTGATCAAGGGGAACCTCCACGGATGTTTCGCTATCACCCCCACCAGCGAATAGCAAAAACTGACCGGTGATTCTCTCCAGGGATTGCAGATCACCTGCACAGCGCTCCCGTTCGTCTGCTGAGAGTTGCGGCATGGACAACCGGAACTGAAGCCTTGTGATTGGAGCGCGAAGATCGTGGGCGATACCGGCAAGCATCGTCGCCCGCTCGCGGCGATTCTGAGCCAGCCTCTGAACCATGGCATTGAAACGATGGGTAAGGCGCTGAACCTCAGGAGCTCCTCTAGCAGGAACTGCATCGGGATCTTCCCCCTCGCCAACCCTCGACAGTGCCTTTTCAAGACCACGCAAGGGTGCCTCCACTTCGATCAGCAGGAACAGGCCCCCACAAATCACCCCAGCGCCCACCAGCGACAGACCAAGCAATGTGGGCTCAGGTGGCCAGCGCATCATGGCCGGCACATTCACCCGTAACCAGATGGGCTCCAACGGAGAAATCAATTCGATCCACACACTCCGTTCACCCCGGGCCGCCCGGTCTGGCAAGACCATCGGACAGTGCGACAAACGCCGGCAAAGCTGCTGTTGCAACGCCTCGGCCTGACGTTTAAAGGCTGCGGAAGGAGGAAGAGCCACGGGTTTGGGTCGCACCGCAACCTCGAGATCAAGCCCAGTGAGCTCAGCCACCAGATGGGGTGGATAGCGCTCCAAGGCCAGCTCGGTGAGTCGCACGTTCAACGCCAGATCTCGGCCGAGCTGAATGGTCTGCAGCTGCTCCAGTTGACGCCCAAACAGGGCCTGAAGCATCACAAGACAAAACGCTGAACTACCAAGCGCCAGTCCACCCCAGATGAGCAGCGCGCGCAGGCGCTTCTGCCAGGGGCGAGAGGGCATCAGCAATGGACGAAAAACAGAAATCAGCGGGACCGCGGTTGACCATCGGGCACGAAGACATACCCATATCCCCAAACTGTCTGTAGATAGCGCGGGCGAGTGGGATCAGGCTCCACCAATTTGCGCACCCGCGACACCTGAACATCCATGCTGCGGCTATCGGTGTCACAACCAGGACCTCGTGCTAGCTCAATCAGCCGTTCCCGTGAAAGCGGCCGATGGGGATGCTGAACGAAAGCAGCCAGCAGACTGAACTCGCCGCTGGTGATCACCACGGGCTGTCCCTCACGCATCAGCGTGCGTGCGGAAAGATCAAGGACATTCTCACCAAAGACCACGTCACCCCCTTCCGCCAGTGGCGTGCCGGCGGGGAGAGCACTGCGACGCCTCAGCACCGCTTCAATACGGGCCGAGAGCTCCCGCGGAAGAAATGGCTTGGCCAGGTAGTCATCCGCACCCTGTTCCAGGCCAATGATTCGATCGACTCCATCGCCTCTCGCCGTGAGCATCACGACCGGGAGATCATCCCCTGCATCCCGGAGACGACGCAGAGCGGTGAGCCCGTCATCTCCGGGCATCATCAGATCAAGAACAATGAGGTCAGGACGCTGAAATTCCAGGCGAGCCTCAAGTTGCTTGACATCACTGAGACTGCGAACGTCATACCCCTGATCAATCAAATAGGTGCCGACCATCTGGCGCAGATCGGGATCGTCATCAACAACCCAGATCATCGATGGTTTTTTCGCCCCAGGCTTTGCTGAATGGTTGGCGGTTGAGGTCATCATTCGATCACCGAATTCATCGAGGTCACAGCCATGGCTTCCGATGCAGCTTGATGCTGATCCGATGGTATGGATCCAGCCGCTAGATGTCTCGAAGGAAAGGACCCTGTCACAGCTGATCGGAGGACTGTCACGACTCAGACATGTCCTCCACACCCAGCCTCCATAAGCTCGGAGCATGTTGAAGGCTTGGTTGCGCTCACCCTTGACTGCTATTGGGCTGATCGGAATCGAGAGCCTGTTGTTGTCGTCTGCCAATGTTTTGGCAGCTCCTCAGCCTGTGCAGATCTACGGGCAAAGGATGGAGGCCATGTTCATTCGCCTGGATGTCAACCGCGATGGACGACTGGAATTCACTGAAGTGCAAGGTCGGCCCTACCTGGAACGACGGCTCAGGCGCAGCGATTCACGTGGCTTTCTTTTGCTGGATGATCTCAAGCCAAAGAGCACCCATCCCAGTGGTGCTCGCTTACAGCAACGGTTTCACCAGGCAGACCGCAATGGAGATGGCCGGATTGATCGGCGTGAATGCCAAGCGTTGCCCTGGTTGAGCAGGAATTTCACGAGCTTCGATCTCGATGGCGATGGAGCACTCACGCTGGGAGAACTCTGGACCGTGCAACGCTCTTTGGCCCCACGACCGTGAACCATCAGCGGCGCTTGCGCCGGTAGCGTTTCGCCGATGGAACAGAGGCAACGCGGCGAGAGTTGAAGGTGCGATTGAGAGAACGACAGAACCGAATCGCACCGGCCACCAACGCCAACAGTGATCCAATCAAAAGAAGCGCCAGCACGATCACGGCCATCATCCCCAGGAGTCCTTCCAGAAGCTGGCCGATGCCCCCGATGAGATCGGCGATGGCCTCACTGACCACCAACAGGCCTTCATCCTTTTGAGGCAACCAAGCCAGGAATGCCAAGATTGCAGAGCCAAGAGCCAGCAACAGCACGCCTTCAATGAATTGTCTGCCGATCGATGGCTGACGGCGTTGCTGACGGTCTGTGAACACACGACGTCTGTTAGAGACCGTTCGCAATGGGCGACTATTCCGAGACATCATTGGAAAAGCCGAACCGCAACGGACAACAACGGCCATTCCGATGTCTCAGCAACCACATCACAGCGAAGAAGCATCAACGGTCAAGACGCATCAATCCATTCTGGTAGCGCCTTGCGTCAGGTCAACGCTTCGGGTCCTCTTGTGAAGGATCACTGATCGGTACCTCCGTGCTCAATGGCTCAGTCACTTCCTGACCGCGAGGTTCCGGTTGAGGAACGGGAAGCAACAAGGCAACAACACCGAGAACGGCAAACGTCGCTCCTCCCAGAAGAGGAGCCGCCAAACGCTTCATGAGAGGAATGCGTTCGACCAAATCACGACGATGAAGCGGTTCGTGCTGAATCGATGGCCAGTCCAAACGAACGCGAGCATCCTCCCGAAGGGCATCGAGACAGCGCACGAGGTCGGCGAGCTCCGCATCGTCCAAACGAATCGAGAGCGGTGGAACATCGGGCTGACCGCTGGTCAGATCCAGTCGATGCTGGGCGCCATCAGCGACGATCCTGACCGGATCACCCTCTTCACCCACAGATCGGATGACGCCCGAAAGACGCAAACGAACATAAGGAATCACCACACGCATGAGCGACTCAAGGTGTTCGCGTCGACCTTCGACTTCTGTGCCACCGACGATCATCAACCGCCAAGCCGACAGGATGCCTATGGCCTGATCACCTTGCCCTGCAGACAGGTCAGGCAGTCCTTCCACCTCCAGGCGGGTGGAGGTTTGGTCATAGCGATAGGACTGTTTCAACATCTCCGTTCAACGTTCAGGGGGTGGGGTCAAGAAGGCTGGCGCGTAGACGATCGACGCCTCCGGGACCAGAAGCCAGGGCAAGGGTCAGCACCAGTTGGCGTTGGATCGCAGCCCCTGGTTCAACGCCTAGCAGACGTTGAATCGCTCCACGGCGGGGATTCATGCGCTCTTCGATCAAATCACGAAGACGTTGATCCACCAACGCCCAGCGTTCACGCGTGAGGTGTTCCGGTTCACGGCTCGACAAGAGCTGGTGAAGATAGACATAAAGCCGGTCAGCCATGAAGCAGAGAATTCTGATCAGCGCTTCGGTTTCTACAGCGCTGATCTGACCGCGACGGGTCGACCGCCTCAGGGGGTTGTGGCAACGACGTTTCCAGAGCTCGACGCGGTTGGGAAAGATCGACTCAAAGCCCAGTTGTCGCGTGGCCCAAAGCATGGCCTCACCACCATTGATATCCAGCGACTCAACGGTGAGCAACAGCAGATCAAGGCGCTCGAGCGCACGGCGGCCAAGAACAGCATCTGGCAAGGACGGATCAGGAGCCGCCTGAACAGTGACTTCGGTCATGGCTGCGATGATGGCAGGGTTGAGGCCTTCGCGTCACCACCCTGTGGATCTTCGTCAGTTCATTCGCGATGTTCCCGACTTCCCGAAGCCGGGAATTCTGTTTCGCGACATCACGCCACTACTGCGAACTCCAGAGGGGTGGGCTGAGGTGATGCGTCAGTTTGATGCCATCTGTGAGCGTCTCAAACCAGATTTGATCGTGGGCATTGAATCGCGGGGATTCATCGTGGGCACAGCCATTGCGACCCGACGGAACCTCGGCTTCGTTCCGATCCGCAAACCCGGAAAGCTGCCTGGCGACGTGGTTGGCATCGACTACTCCCTCGAATATGGAACCGACCGGCTCGAGATCCATGCCGATGCTCTTTCCGACGAATCCAGTGTTCTGCTGGTGGACGATCTCTTGGCCACCGGAGGAACTGCGGCAGCAAGCGTTCAACTGATCGAGCAAGCCGGAGGGAAGTTACTTGGCTCCGCCTTTGTGGTCGAGCTGGCTGACCTTGATGGTCGGAAGCGTCTCCCTGAGGGCCTACCCGTGGAATCGTTGATCACCTACAGCTGATCTGAGCTGGAGGCGACACAGAAACGCATCAGTGCTGGTGTTGCAGCTGCCAGTCGAGCACGTCTTGATATTGCGCCAGATTGAGCAACCCAAAACTCCAAAGCACCACAGGCAAAGGCGCCTGCTCAAGCTCAGCCTGACGAATCCCCAAATTGATGGCGTTATCGCTCAGCCCAAGTTTCTGATGGAGAAAATCCAGCAGTGCGCGTGAAACCGCCGGTTGTGGATCACTGCTAATGACCATGAAGAGACGGTGGATGCCATCACTCTGGCAGTGCTGTGAACAATGTGCCCGGCCCATCTGTCATGGCAGAGAGACTCAGACGTCGAACCCAACGTTGGCGGGCAATGGCAAACAGCGCCAGGCGCCGAAAGGGCAAGAGCAGCGGATGACGATTGGAGAAGAAACGAATCAACAAATCGGTGGCCAGCAGAACGCTCAACAGATCGACAATCCGACGGCGGGTATAGCGTCGCGGCAGGGAACACGGCTTGATCGATCCATCGAGCAGCTTTTCGGTTAAATCCAACAGATCACTGACATCACGCCAGCACAGGTTCAACCCTTGACCACCAACAGGATGGCAGCGATGCCCGGATTCCCCAACCAGCAACAAACCCTTGCGATGCAGTCGCGGCGCAAGGCTCAACTCAAGAGGGAAAGCACCGGGCTGATCCAACAGCTCCAAGGCTGATAGTTCTCTCGGGAGAATGGAGTTCAACCCCTTCAGGAAATCAGCGTCATTCGAGCCAGCTCGATCGCGACAAAGGTCGAGGGGAGCACTCCAAACAACCTGGAAGCAGTCATCTCCAAGGGGCAAGACAGCCGTTGGACCTTCAGGACGAAACAGTTCGTAGGCCGTGAATGTCTCAGCGCCGCTGAGACGCACCTTTGCTGTTAGGCAGCCCTGCTGATAAGCGTGAGACCAATGTGGAATCTCGGATCGTTCACGAAGCGAGGAGCGTGGACCGTCTGCGGCAATGGCCCAATCATGCAGCCAAGAAGTCTCTTGGTTGGGAAGGTGGTCAACAGCATCGCCGAGCTGCATGGCAACCTGAGGCTCAGCATCAAGGCGATCTAGCAACAACTCCATCAGGGGACGGTGATCGAGGATCCAACCAATGGCATCAGCCTTCCGGTTGGCAGACCTCAAATCCCTCAGGGTGAACCAAGTGGTTTGTTGGATCGCTCTGTCATCGAGCCGAAGCGCTCTAAACGGAGTGAGATCAACTGCTAAATCCGCCCAGAGCCCAAGGCGTAAAAGCAGACGCCTCGAAGAGTGCGTGATGGCGTAGGCGCGACTGCGTTGAACCAATGCCTCACGGGCGAGCACATCAATGAGCTCAACGGAATAGCCCTGATGAGCCAGCCCCAACGCAAGTAGCGCACCTGTGGGACCAGCTCCAACGATTCGGAATCGACGACGACCTGTGGCGGCCCTTGGATCTCGCTCTGGAGAAGCAATTGTCACCACAGAAGTCAAAGTGTTCAGCCGATACCAAGCAAACCGCGAGTGAACGCTTCACCACCAAGAGCTAGCTCAGTGGCCAGAAGGGCAACGAATCCCAGCATGGCCATGCGGCCGTTGAGCTTCTCAGCGCGGTCGTGAAAACCCCAAGCACTCTCAGTGTCAACCACTTGCATCCGGGGCTCAGTGGCAAAAGCGTTTAAACGACCGCCATCTTCGGTGGTGACGCTGGCTCCGCGGATGGTGGGAGCGCTGGAAGGAGCTTGGGACATGTTCAATCTGTCTTCTTTACACAGCTTAACCTACTTGTTAAGAACTTTTACGCAACCGCATTCGGCAAAGATCCTCAAAAGCCGGGCGCAGCAAGAACGGATACTCACCAACCCAGAGCCTCAGTTCTGGCAGCCAGGCGTCGCTAAGCGCTCCAACGCGGGAAAAATCTTTTCGATCACTGAGAACTAGGCAACGAACCAGCACCCCCGCGCGAATGGCCGCATGGGTTTTGGCCATCGGGAAACTGACGCGGCCGAGATAACCATCCTCATCCGCCAATTCAAGAATCATCCACGTGCGCCGGTTCTCCACAAGCTCCAACCGGCCATTGGCATCAGCCTGTTCACGCTGGTTTTCAACCCGCTCTCGGGTGTAAGCATCGACCACCTCCCCCTCGAACAAAGCAGCAGTGGGGTAGCGCCGCAGCGTTGCATTGCGGCGCCCAGCCTCAAGAATCGGACCCCAAAGGATGTAAAGGAGCAGAACCACTCCTGCCACCAGCCAGACCGATCCCCAGCGGTTGAAGGACAAGCTCTGGCTGATCAAAAGGGTGATCACGCCACCGATACCCGAGATCAGAAGCCGCTGCAGGATCTTGCGGGGATCGCCGAGCATGGCTTGGAACTGAGTTCCAGTGGCCACAGCGGGAATCAACCTCTGTAATTCACCGGGCCGAAGAGGGATGAGCATGTCAACTCAGAGCAGGCGTTCGAGGCCATAAACCAGTCCCGAAAGCTGGCGGACCTTTCGGATGCAAAGCAGAACCCCAGGCATATAAGCGGACCGGTCGATCGTGTCGTGGCGAAGGGTGTAGGTCTCTCCAGGAGCACCAAACATCACCTCCTGATGGGCCACAAGACCGGGCAGACGCAAGGAATGGAGTCTGAGACCGCTAGGACGTTGACCTCCACGGCTTCCCGCAAGGGATTCGTGCTCATCGACCTCAGGGGGGTTGAAGGTTTTTCCCAGTTCCTCCATCAGCTCTGCGGTCTTGATGCAGGTTCCACTGGGTGCATCCGCCTTGCGGTTGTGGTGGAGTTCTGTGAGTTCGGCATGGTCGTAAAACCGTGCAGCCGCCGCAGCCGCCTGCTGAAGCAGCACCATGCCCACAGAAAAATTGGGAATCACAGCCCCGCCCACCGAGGCCTTTTCGGAAAATGTCTGCAGGTCTTGCAGCTGCTCAGGCGACAGGCCGGTGGTACCAATCACCGGATGCACGCCATAGGCAATCGCGGCCCTGGTGTTGCCATAAACAACGGATGGATGCGTGAAGTCCACCATCACAGCCCCCTGTCCTGGACCCGCATCGCGAACAGCCTGACTGGTGGCGCAGAGACAACCTTCAAGATCGGCTGTAAGGGCCACCTCAAGCTCCCCTAAACCAAGGAGCTCGCCAACATCGGCCCCCTCTTTGCCAGGGGTCGTGTCAACCGCTCCCACCAGATGACAGTCGGGGGATGCCTGCACGGCACGGATCACCTCGGCTCCCATGCGCCCCAAGGCTCCGGTAACCAGAACAGGGATCGAAGAATTCTCGGAAGCGCCCATGCAAGAGAAGGATCTCGAATGAGCCTATGGGCCTACCGGGTTGTAACACCAACCTTGTCGAACAACGCAGTGGTGGCCTGTCGGCCGTATCGTCCTTCACATAGCTAAAAGTGCGCAGATGTTCACACAGGTCCGCTCCGCCGAACGCCGCGTTGCTCCTGTGGAGGGTCAAAACCACAAATCCGTCATGAAGGCGGTTTACGTGGTTCTTGAGCCCCAATACCAAAATGCACTTACTCAGGCAGCCACAGCGCTGAACGCGGCCGATGGCGATCTTGGGATTGATCTGTGCGGTTACCTCATTGAGGAGCTGCGTGACGAAACCAATTACGAAAACTTCAAGCGCGACGTGTCCGAAGCGGATGTGTTCGTTGCTTCCTTGATCTTCATTGAAGATCTGGCTCAAAAAGTTGTTGACGCCGTCGCTCCACACCGCGACCGACTGAAGGCTGCCGTTGTGTTTCCCTCCATGCCGGAGGTCATGCGCCTCAACAAATTGGGCAGCTTCTCGATGGCTCAGCTTGGCCAAAGCAAGAGTGCCATTGCCGGCTTTATGAAGAAGCGGAAGGAGGCTGGCGGTGCTGGTTTCCAGGACGCGATGCTCAAGCTGTTGAACACGCTCCCGACGGTTCTCAAGTACCTGCCGGTCGAAAAGGCCCAGGATGCCAGAAGCTTCATGCTGAGCTTCCAGTATTGGCTGGGAGGAACGCCGGACAACCTCCGCAACTTCCTGCTGATGCTTGCGGATAAATACGTGTTCCCCGCTGCCGAAGGCGAGGAGCGCCCTGAAATGCAAGTGGCGGAACCCGAGGTGTTCCCCGATCTGGGGATCTGGCACCCCCTTGCCCCATCCATGTTCGAGGACCTGAAGGAATACCTCAACTGGACCGCAAGCCGCACCGATCTATCTGACGAAGCTCTCAAGGGTCCTGTGATCGGCCTTGTGCTGCAGCGCAGCCACATCGTCACCGGTGACGATGCCCATTACGTCGCCACCATCCAGGAGCTGGAGTTCCGCGGTGCTCGGGTGATCCCGATCTTCTGCGGTGGACTTGACTTCTCCAAACCGGTCAACGCTTTCTTTTATGACCCGTTGAACCCTGAGCAGCCGCTTGTTGACGGCATCGTGTCGTTAACCGGTTTTGCTCTGGTTGGTGGTCCCGCTCGCCAGGACCACCCCAAGGCGATTGAGTCCCTCAAAAAACTGAATCGGCCCTACATGGTGGCCCTTCCTCTGGTGTTCCAAACCACTCAGGAATGGGAGGACAGCGACCTTGGTCTCCACCCCGTGCAGGTGGCCCTGCAGATCGCAATCCCTGAGCTGGACGGTGCAATCGAACCGATCGTGCTGTCAGGTCGTGATGACGCAACCGGCAAAGCCCACACGCTTCAAGATCGTGTCGATGCGATCGCAGAACGCGCTATTCGCTGGTCATCGCTGCGGATCAAGCCACGCACCGAGAAGAAACTGGCGATCACGGTGTTCAGCTTCCCTCCCGACAAAGGCAACGTGGGAACGGCTGCGTATCTCGACGTGTTCGGCTCCATCCACCGCGTGATGCAGGAGATGAAAGCCCAGGGCTACGACGTTCATAATCTACCGCCAAACCCAAGAGCACTGCTGGAAGCGGTGATCAACGACGCCGACGCCATGGAGGGGTCACCGGAGCTTTCGATTGCCCACCGGATGAGCGTCGAGGAGTACGAGCGTCTCACTCCCTACTCAGAACGACTTGAAGAAAACTGGGGCAAGCCTCCCGGCAATCTGAATAGCGACGGTCAAAATCTGCTGGTCTTCGGCCGCCACTTCGGCAACGTCTTCGTTGGCGTTCAGCCCACCTTCGGTTACGAAGGTGATCCCATGCGCTTGCTCTACTCCCGCAGTGCAAGTCCTCACCACGGCTTCGCCGCTTATTACACCTATCTGCAAAAGATCTGGAAAGCCGATGCCGTGCTGCACTTCGGCACCCACGGATCTCTTGAGTTTATGCCTGGAAAGCAGATGGGCATGAGCGAAACCTGCTATCCCGACTCACTGATCGGTGGCCTGCCCAACCTTTATTACTACGCAGCGAACAACCCTTCTGAAGCCACGATTGCGAAGCGACGCGGCTACGCCTCCACGATCAGCTATCTCACCCCTCCAGCAGAAAATGCTGGTCTTTACAAGGGTTTGAAGGAGCTGGGAGAGCTGGTCGGTTCCTATCAGCAACTTCGGGAAGGTGGTCGCGGCGTTCAAATCGTCAACACCATCATCGAGACGGCTCGTCAGTGCAATCTCGACAAAGACGTCGACCTGCCTGAAGACGATTCCTCCTCGCTCGAGCTGGAAGGCCGTGATGCACTCGTGGGTGCGGTGTATCGCCAGCTGATGGAGATCGAAAGTCGGCTGCTTCCTTGTGGTCTTCACACCATTGGCAAACCTCCGACAGCGGAAGAGGCCATTGCAACGCTGGTGAATATCGCTGCCCTCGAACGCGAGGAAGACGAGTTGCGCTCACTCCCTGGCCTGCTCGCAGAAGCCATGGGACGAACCATTGAAGACGTCTACAAGGGCAACGACGAGGGCGTACTCGCTGATGTTGAGCTGAACCGCACCATCACCGAGACATCGAGAGCTGCCATTGGTGCGATGGTGCGGACGCTCACCGGCCGCGACGGTCGGGTCAGCCTTCGCAACAGCTTCGGCTGGTTCTACGACCTTTTGGCGAAGTTGGGCTTCAAACTTCCCTCTCCCTGGCTTCGGGCCTGCTGCTCAGCTGGTTTCGTTCAGATTGATGCCACCGAGCTCGACAAACTGTTCGCCTACCTGCGTTTCTGCCTTGAGCAGGTGTGCGCCGATATGGAGATGGAGAGTCTGCTGAAGGCTCTGGATGGCGAATACATCCTCCCCGGCCCCGGCGGTGATCCGATCCGAAACCCCGGTGTTCTGCCAAGCGGCAAAAACATTCATGCCCTTGATCCACAGGCAATTCCCACTCGTGCCGCTGTGGCTGCAGCCAAAGGTGTTGTCGACAAGCTGATCGAACGTCAGCGCGAGGAACAAGGCACATGGCCTGAAACCATCGCCTGCGTGCTGTGGGGTACCGACAACATCAAGACCTACGGCGAGTCGTTGGCCCAGATCCTCTGGTTTGTTGGTGTCAAACCCATGCCCGACTCCGTCGGTCGCGTTAACAAGCTCGAGCTGATTCCCCTCGAAGAGCTCGGACGCCCCCGGATCGATGTGGTGGTGAATTGCTCCGGTGTATTCCGTGATCTGTTTATCAACCAGATGGCTCTGATCGATCAGGCCGTGAAGATGGCAGCTGAAGCAGAGGAGCCTCTCGAACAGAACTTCGTTCGCAAGCATGCGCTCGAACAGGCTGAAAAGGAGGGAACCTCCTTGCGAGATGCTGCTTGCCGGGTTTTTTCCAATGCGAGCGGCAGCTACAGCTCCAACGTGAACCTTGCGGTTGAGAACAGCACCTGGGAAGAGGAAGGTGAGCTTCAGGAGATGTATCTCTCGCGCAAAACCTTTGCGTTCAACGCCGACAATCCCGGCGAAATGAACCAGAAGCGCGACGTCTTCGAAAATGTGATGAAGACAGCCGATGTGACCTTCCAGAACCTTGATTCCGCGGAGATTTCACTCACCGACGTCAGCCACTACTTCGACTCCGACCCCACCAAGCTGATTGCAGGCCTCCGTGACGACGGCAAGGCTCCTACCAGCTATATCGCCGACACCACGACCGCCAACGCGCAAGTGCGCTCACTGAGTGAGACGATTCGCCTCGACTCGCGCACCAAGCTGCTCAATCCCAAGTGGTACGAAGGCATGCTCGATTCCGGCTACGAAGGTGTGCGTGAAGTGGCTAAGCGCCTCAACTTCACCCTCGGTTGGAGTGCCACCAGTGGTGCGGTGGATAACTTCGTCTACGAAGAAGCCAACGAGACCTTCATCAATGATCCGGAGATGCGCAAGCGGCTGTTGGAACTCAATCCCAACAGCTTCCGGCAAATCGTGGGCACCCTGTTGGAGGTGCATGGTCGTGGCTACTGGGAGACGTCCGATGAGAACATCGAGCAATTGCAGGAGCTTTATCAGGAAGTAGAAGACCGGATTGAAGGAGTCACAACTGCCTAAACAACACCAGTCCTCGACCCATCGCAAAGCCGGTGATCACTCACCGGCTTTTTTGTTGCACAGCAGGAGATCACGTGCTCCGCTCAGAGTGCGCGCTCACAACGCTGCTGACAAAGCTGATCAAGGGATTGTCGGCCTGTGATCATGAGCCGGAAGCGGGCCCACACCGCGTACGCAGTGTTCACGAAGGAACCGAGCACTGGCCAAGTCGTAGGGGCGTAAATCCATCCAAGACCGATCAATCGATAAGCCTCACGAAAAACTGCTACATCGGTCAGGACGGTCCCATCGGCCTGGATGGCATGGATCCTGGCCATGGCTTGCCGGTAACTGATGTCTGACCAATCCTCAGGCCGGTAATCCTGCGCATCGACATCGACGAATCGGAGAGATCGTCGATGGTCGCGTCGACGTAGAAAAGTCACTTCACGGACGCAGAGAGGGCAAGCTCCGTCGTAGAGAAGCGTGAGCTCCGGGCTCGTGCTCATGAAGGATTAGCTGAGTGGAACACCGTTCTAGCCAGTTCGCTTAGGCGGGCCGCTGCACTGCTGCAGCCATACGGACCACCTGACTGATCGGCCCGACATCGTGAACCCGCAAAACCTGCACGCCAGCCTCAGCAGCTCTGGCACAGACAGCCGCTGTCCCCCAAATCCTGGCTCGAGCACGAGGCTCATCGAGCACAGCACCGATGAAACGTTTGCGGGATGGACCAAGTAGAAGAGGAATGCCATCCAGTTGCAGCACTTCCAAGCTGCGCAAGAGATCCAGGTTCTGCTCATTGGATTTGGCGAACCCGAGACCTGGATCCCAAATCAATTGTTCCCGTTGCAAACCCGCTTGCAGGGCACGATCGGTGCTGATGCGGAGCTCCTCAAGCACCCCCGCCACCACACCTCGATCTCCGTAGTCAGTGCAGGCATCCATCGTGCTGCTGTCTCCCCGGCTGTGCATAAGCACATACGGACAACCAGACTCTGCCACCAGTGCAACCATCGATGCATCCCGCCGGCCGCCGCTGACATCATTGATCCAGTCAGCACCGGCTTCTAGAGCGGCTTGTGCCACGGGAGCCAAAAACGTGTCAACGGAAATGATCAAGTCGGGATGGGCCGATCGAATCGCGCTGAGGGTTGGGAGCAAGCGTCTGAGTTCTTCTTCAGCACCCACCTCCACGGCCCCAGGGCGGGTGCTCTGGGCCCCAAGGTCCAGCACATCAGCACCTTCAGACACCTGACGAGCGGCTTCTCTAAGAGCCAAATCCACCCGATTGAAACGACCGCCGTCGCTGAAGGAATCAGGGGTGAGATTGACCACCCCCATCACGGCCGGTCGTTCGCCCCAGCAAGCCGGACGTCGCATCCTTACTTAGGCGGTTTGGTAGTTGACGATGCGGGCGAAGCTTTCAGGATCCAGCGATGCACCTCCCACCAACACACCATCGATGTCACTCATGGCCATGAGCTCATCGATGTTGCCGGGCTTCACGGATCCTCCGTATTGAATAACCAGGTCTGGTGCTCCAACCCAGCTGCGGATCAAGCCGCAGATTCGATTGGCCACGGCGGATTCACAGGTCTTGCCTGTGCCGATGGCCCAGATGGGCTCATAGGCCACCACCAGACGGCTGGGATCAAGACCCTCTAAGCCCTGCTCCACCTGACGACGGATCACACGCTCGGCTTCTCCGCGGCTGCGCTGTTCATCACTCTCACCAACGCAAACAATCGGAATGAGCCCGTTGGCCTGAGCAGAACGGGCACGGAGATTGATCTGTTCGTCGCTTTCGCTGAAATATTTGCGCGGTTCGCTGTGGCCAACGATCGCGTATCGCACACCATGCTCCTTGAGCATCGCTGGAGAAATCTCCGCTGTGAAGGCGCCCTGACCTTCCCAATGAACGTTCTGACTGGATATCTCGACACGTGAGCCCGTGCTGGCCTCCGCCATGGTGCTGATGGCCGTGAACGGTGGTGCTACCACCATGTGGCGATCGTGAGGGGTCTCGGCGATCAGTGGAAGAAACGTGCTCAACCAGTCTCGGGTCTGGGCACAGGTCATGTGCATCTTCCAGTTTCCAGCGATCACCGGTTTGCGCACTCTTGCGTCCTCTGCAATTCAGCAGCAGCCAACTTACGTTCCGGCGCGGGAAATCCGACTCAGATATCGGTGACCATGGCCTGATCGGTGCCCATCGACACATGATCACCCACGTGAAGCTGTCGGCCGCGCTGGGTGATGACGCAGTCATTCACCACCACCTCACCAGCCTGGATGCGCATCTTGGCCTCACCGCCCGTGCCGACCCAGCCTTTCCATTTCAGGAACTGATCAAGACGCATCGGCTGAAAAAGTGAGGAAGACATAGTGTGACGCGATGCTGAAACCGTCCGAAGCAGGATTCCGCAGGTTGCTGCCTCTGCTCCGCCCGCACCTGCGTCAACTGACGGTCGGGCTGATCTGCATGCTCGTCTACGTCAGCAGCTTTTTGCTACTGCTGAATCTCGCCGGCGACCTATTCCCAGCGCTCGGGTCCCGGGATCTGGGGCGTGTGCTCAGCTTGATCGGACAGGGGGTGCTGATTTTTGCTGTGCAGAAGCTGGCCCAGTTCGGGCAAGACTCCCTGCTCGCTGGCCCTGCTCTACAAGTGAGCAAAACACTTCGGAGTGATCTGTTCAGCAGGCTCCAGACCGTTGAGCTGGGAGCATTGGAAAAACTCTCAGCAGGTGATCTCACCTACCGGCTAACCGAGGACGCGGACCGGGTGAGTGAAGTGCTCTACAAATCGGTGCACGACACGCTGCCCAGCGTGCTGCAGCTGTTTGCAGTGCTGGGCTACATGCTCTGGCTCGACTGGAAACTCACCGCTTCCATCCTGTTGTTAGCACCTCTGATCATCTGGCTGATCAGCCTGTTCGGTGCGCGTGTGATGACCGCCACTGAACGTAGTCAGAAGAAGGTGAGTGAACTTGCAGGTCTTCTAGGCGAAGCGATCGAAGGACTGCCCCTGGTGCGAGCCTTCGCTGCCGAGCCCTGGCTTCAGAGCCGTTTCGAGACCGAGATCGATCAGCACAGGCAGGCGCGACACCGCACCTACAGCCTGGTAGCGCTGCAACACCCCGTCGTGGGGATGATCGAAGTCGTGGGCCTTTTCTCTGTGCTGGGGTTGGCAGCTTGGAGAATCCAAAGCAACGACCTCAGCATTGCCGGCCTCAGCAGTTATCTCACCGGATTGGTGGTGCTGATCGATCCCATCGCCCACGTCACGAACAACTTCAACGAATTTCAGCAGGGTCAGGCCTCGTTGCGTCGTCTTCGTCAGATCGAACGACAGCCCCAAGAAGCAGCCGATCCAAACCCTTCCATCCCGATCGGTCGTCCCGCAGGTCATCTCAGCCTTCATGACGTCAATTTCGCGTATGGCGATGGCGATCCGGTGCTCAGAAAGATCAACCTGAGCATCCAGGCGGGCCAAGTGGTGGCCCTGGTCGGTCCCTCCGGGGCCGGCAAGAGCACGCTGTTTTCACTGCTGCTTCGCTTCAACACGGCGCAGTCGGGCGAGATAGAACTTGATGGCGCCAACCTGTCGCAGGTCAAAGCACGGGAACTGCGCAAGCAGGTGGCGCTTGTGCCTCAACGCACCACCGTGTTTTCAGGCACGATCGCCGACGCCATCCTGTTTGGCCGGGAAGCCAGCCATCAGCAGCTGATCGAAGCGGCCCATCTGGCCAACGCCCACGACTTCATCATGGCGTTGCCCGATGGATATGAAACGCAGCTGGAAGAACGTGGCACCAACGTGTCTGGTGGCCAGCTTCAGCGAATTGCCATTGCACGAGCCGTTCTCGGGAACCCCGCCGTTCTGCTGCTGGATGAGGCCACCAGTGCTCTCGATGCAGAAGCCGAGGCCGCTGTACAACTGGGACTGCGCCAAGCGATGCATGGCCGCACGGTGCTAGTGATCGCCCATCGCCTAGCGACGGTCCAGGAGGCCGACAAGATTGTGGTGCTGGATCAGGGCAGCATCAGTGAAATGGGAACCCATGATCAGCTGATGGCGAATAACGGTCGCTATCGCGATCTGTGTGAACGTCAGATGATTCGCGATAACCGCGGCTAAGTTGCCTTGGAAAGAGGCCATGTAAGCCGCATCTCAATGACTGCCACTCCCACCGAGAATCCTGTGCTCACCTTCGAAGGCAAGCGCTACGACCTCAATGCCTTGCCCGACGAACTGAAAGAGCTGGTGCGGGGCATGCAAGTCGCCGATGCGCAGCTGAGAATGCACGAAGACACGCTCAAGGTGTTGGCAGTCGGGCGCCAATCCTTGGCCATGCAGCTAAATGAACGGCTCAAGAACGTCACGCCTCTTGCTGACTGAACCTGACACACGAAAAGCCCCCTGGTTGAACCAGGGGGCTTTTTTGATGGCTGCTCAATGATCTCTTGAAACAGAACAACCGCTGCCGATCAGGATTGGTCCGAAGCAGTTTGAAGCTTGGCCTCAAAGTCGTAGGAGCGCGTAAGACGAAACACCACCGGAGACAACAAAATCAAACCGATCAGATTCGGGAGAGCCATCAAGCCATTAAGGATCTCAGCGATGGTCCAGACGACGCCTCCAGAGGCCACTGCGCCAAAAACCACCACGGCAACCCACACCAACCTGAAAGGACGAATGGCTTTAACGCCTAGCAAATACTCAAGACATTTCTCGCTGTAATAACCCCAGCCGAGAATTGTGGTCAAAGTAAAGAACACAGTACCCAGCACCACAATCCAGTCGAAACCAGGCAGTGCGGAGCCAAACGAATCAATCGTCAGACTGACTGATTTCGATCCGGATACATAGTCAGGAAGTGTGTATAGACCACCTAGAAGAATCACTAGAGCGGTCATTGAGCAAATGACGATCGTGTCAATGAAGGTGCCAATCATGGCGACAGATCCTTGTAGCACTGGATCACCAGGCTTGGCCGCTGCCTGAGCAATGGGAGCTGTTCCAAGACCCGATTCATTCGAAAAAATACCGCGGGCGATCCCCCTTTGAATCACAACACCCAAGGTTCCTCCAACAGCCGCATCACCACGAAAGGCATTAGAGAAGATCAATCCGAAAGCATCAGGAATCTGAGATGCATTCGCACCAAGAATCACAAGCGCTCCGACCACGTAAAAAGCAGCCATCAACGGAACAACAACCTGTGTCACGCGACCAATGCGTTCAATACCGCCGACCAGAACAACAAAGGCGATGATCGCCACCGCCCCTCCAGTCACCAGCGGAGGAATATTCAACGATGACTGCAACGCTTCAGCCATCGCATTGGACTGGACACCGTTGCCAATGCCGAAACCTGCCAGAGCACCAAAAAATGCAAACATCCAACCCAACCAAGCCCACTTAGGACCCAGTCCGTTTCGAATGAAATACATCGGTCCCCCGACATACTCGCCAAGCTCATCAACTTCGCGGTAATGCACAGCGAGGAGCGACTCGGCATACTTCGTCGCCATCCCAACCAAGGCGATGATCCACATCCAAAAAACAGCACCAGGCCCACCGACAGCAATCGCACCAGCTACGCCGGCTACATTTCCAGTCCCGATGGTTGCAGCAAGGGCTGTTGTCAAACTTTTGAAAGCACTAACTTCGCCATCACCATCGCTTCTTTGTATCGATGAGAACGCTTCCCGGAATCCAAAACCGATCCTGATCAAAGGCTGAAATTTCAGCCCCACCATGAGATACAGACCTGTAAGACCTATCAGCCAAAGGGTGACAGGTCCCCAAACAAAGCCGTTTACGCTCGACAAAAACTGTTCCAAGAATCAAGTCAAAGCTTGGGGCAGTCTATGCCGATTAAACAACAACGTTTATGCGATGGGCCTTAAGTCTTCAAACAAGAAACGTTGTTCTGCAGAATCACCTTCAGTTTTCACACAACGCATCGTGAGAACCCATATGTCACTTCCTGCAAGAGGAGCAAACTGATCTTCAAAAGTGTTTGCACCACCCTTGTGCTCACCAGTAGAGGGGTCGGAATACTGGCTTGAATAGGTGTGACTGAGGTAGCCAGAGCCGGTCTCCGTGACACTTTCCGTGTGGATCGTCACCACAGTGCCGTGGATATGACGATGCACCATGGTGACCACGTCGTTCTTGATGCGATAGCGGTCGCCTTCGCCCTTACCGCCGATCAGAACTTCCAGACCTTCGTCGGTGCTGTTACCGGCAGTAAATGTGTTGTCACCATGCACCTTCTCAAAGGGGCGACGCACACGGTGGATCGCCACTTCCCAGAGCTGTGAGGCAATGGCCTTCTCAACCTCAGCATCGTCGATGCCTTCGACGGATGCCTTCAGATCGGCACCAACTGTGAAACGACCTTCAACGGTGCGATCAGCCTGCTGCCAGATACAACGCCCCTGATAGCCACCAAAACCCGGATCCCAGGTGTAGCGGTTTTCATAGGCAGCACGGAAGGCATCGCGGCAGTCGCTGCCGGCGGTAATGGTTGGAATGCTGGAGACGGTCAAGGGGAGCCACGCAAGCTCCCGCGACCTTACCGGGCTTGGGCCTGGCCATGAATATCTTGCAAAGCATGGATTCCAAACACCTGTGACTGCAGCGCCTCGATGGCCTGCACGGCAGAGCGAGCTCCTGCCAGGGTGGTGAGAGTGGGAACGGAATAATCCAGCGCTGCCCGACGGAGATAACGATCGTCGTGGGCAGCTTGACGTCCGATGGGCGTATTGATGACCAGCTGAACATCCCCGGAGCGGATCTGGTCTTCGATGTTCGGGCGTCCCTCATGCACCTTCAACACCGGCTCCACTGAGAGACCGGCTTCACGCAGTGTGGAGGCCGTCCCCGACGTGGCCGTCAGCGAGAAACCAAGATCGAGCAAACGCTGCGCCACGGGCACTAAGGCTGGCTTATCCCGGTTGTGGGTCGACAAAAACACCATGCCCTGGGTGGGTAGCGCATCACCTGCAGCCTGCTCAGCCTTGGCATAAGCCATGCCGAATTGAGGTGCCCAGCCCATCACTTCACCGGTAGAACGCATTTCAGGTCCCAGCAACGAGTCGGCACCAGGGAAACGACGGAAGGGAAGCACGGCTTCCTTCACGGCCTGCAGCGGAGGTCGTGGCTCTTCCGTAATGCCCACTTCAGCCAACGTTTCACCAGCCATCAAGCGCGTGGCGACTCGGGCCAGCGGCACACCCGTGGCCTTAGCAACGAAGGGCACCGTGCGTGAAGCGCGTGGATTCGCTTCGATGATGAACACCCGTTCTTCGCCGGTTTCGGTGCGCTGAACTGCGAACTGCAAATTGATGAGGCCCTGAACCTGCAAACGAAGGGCTAAGTCGCGCGCCCAGGAACGGATGGTGGCCAAAGCCTCATCCCCGAGAGAGATCGAAGGCAGGCAGCAGGCTGAATCGCCGGAATGGATTCCGGCTGGTTCGATGTGCTCCATTAACCCACCGATCACGACGACACCCTCGCGATCACAGAGTGCATCCACATCCACCTCGATGGCGTTCTGGAGGTATTGATCGATCAGCACAGGATGGTCTGGCTCCACCTGCACGGCTTCACGCATGTAGCGATTGAGTTCTGCTTCGTCGTAAACCACTTCCATGGCACGACCACCCAGCACGTAAGACGGTCGCACCACGACGGGATACCCGACGGAGTCGGCCACGGCTCGAGCCTCAGCTTCACTGCGGGCCAGTCCGTTGCGTGGCTGACGAATGTCAAGCTCCCGCAGAATCGCCTCGAACTGTTCTCGATCTTCCGCGAGATCAATCGATTCAGGCGATGTTCCCCAGATGCGAGTTCCTGTGGCCTTCCCCTCCGCAGATTGCAACCACCGCAGCAGCGGCATGGCCAGCTTGAGCGGCGTCTGACCACCGAACTGCACGATCACACCATCGGGACGCTCAGCCTCAATCACATTCAGAACATCCTCAAACGTGAGGGGCTCGAAATAAAGCCGATCACTGCTGTCGTAATCCGTGGATACGGTCTCCGGATTGCTGTTGACCATGACGGTGGCAAAACCGAGGTCTTGAGCAGAGAACGAAGCGTGGCAGCAGCAGTAGTCGAATTCAATGCCCTGTCCAATCCGGTTCGGACCGCCTCCAAGGATCATCAGCTTGCGTTTGGCTTCTGCTGAGACCTCCGTAGCCTTGGGCAAGGACACCAACGCACCGGATGCATCCAGGCGTGCCACCGGTCGCTCATAGGTGGAGTAGTGGTATGGCGTCGTCGACGCGAATTCAGCAGCACAGGTATCGACCGTTTTAAAGACGGGCCGGACGTCCAGGGATTGGCGTGCCGCTCGAACGGAAAGCTCATCGTTCTTGGTGAACCAGGCGATCTGTCGATCGGAGTAGCCCAGCTGCTTGAGACGGAGGAAGTCATCGGCGCTGAGCTCTGAGAGTTCACGCCCCTGGAGCAGCTCGGCTTCCGCATCAATCAACAGTCGGAGCTTCGCCAGGAACCACGGATCAATCCGGCTGAGCGCGTGGATCTCCTCATTGCTGCGGCCGGCGACCATCGCCGCACGCACGGTAAGGATGCGATCCGGAGATGGCGTCCGCAAGGAACGCTCCAGCTCGGCATCTGTGAAAACGGGCTCGTCGCGGTCACCGCCCCATCCAGAAAGCCCAGTCTCTAAAGACCGGAGCGCTTTCTGAAACGACTCCTCAAAACAACGGCCGATCGCCATCGCTTCACCAACCGACTTCATCGCCGTAGTGAGCACAGCAGGGGAGCCGCGGAATTTTTCAAAGGCGAAGCGGGGGATCTTGGTGACGACGTAGTCGATCGTGGGCTCAAAGCAAGCCGGTGTTTTGCCGGTGATGTCGTTGAGGATTTCGTCGAGGGTGTAACCCACAGCCAGACGGGCGGCGATCTTGGCGATGGGGAAGCCAGTCGCCTTGCTGGCCAGGGCAGACGAACGACTCACACGGGGGTTCATCTCAATCACCACCACATCACCGTCGGAGGGGTTGATAGCGAACTGAATGTTGCTGCCGCCCGTGGCCACACCGATCTCACGGATGATGGCAATCGACTGATCTCTCAGACGCTGGTATTCGCGGTCCGTGAGGGTCTGCGCCGGAGCCACGGTGATCGAATCGCCGGTGTGAACCCCCATGGGATCCAGATTTTCGATGCTGCAGACAATCACCACGTTGTCCGCAAGATCGCGCATCACCTCGAGCTCGAATTCCTTCCAGCCCAGCAGTGACTTCTCAATCAGGATCTGCGAAACCGGGCTGGCATCAAGACCGCTCTTGCAGATCGCGGCGTACTCCTCAGGGTTGTAAGCGATGCCACCACCACTGCCGCCCAACGTGAACGCAGGACGAATAATGCGAGGGAAGGATCCGATGGCTGCGCCAACCGCTTCGGCTTCCTCCATCGATGAGGCGATCCCAGACGGGCAGACCTTCACGCCAATGCGCTCCATCGCCTGCTTAAACAGCTGGCGGTCTTCGGCTTTGCGGATGGCCTGAAGATCAGCACCGATCAGTTCAACCCCGTAGCGCTCGAGCGTGCCGTTCTCGGCCAAAGCGACTGCCAAGTTCAGCGCTGTCTGACCACCCATGGTCGGCAGGAGAGCGTCAGGACGCTCCGTTTCGATCACCCGAGCCACCACTTCAGGAGTAAGCGGCTCCACGTAAGTGCGATCGGCCATGTCCGGATCGGTCATGATCGACGCCGGATTCGAATTCACCAGGACCACTTCAAAGCCCTCAGCCCGGAGGGCCTTGCAGGCCTGGGTTCCCGAGTAATCGAACTCGCAGGCTTGTCCGATCACGATCGGCCCCGAACCCAGCAGAAGGATGCGACGAAGATCGTTCCGCCGGGGCATGGGCTTCTCTGTGCGGCCAAACCTTTTGAGTCTCCCACGCAGCCCCCGCCACTTTCCGATCAGCTTCAACAGCTTGTCCCTGTCAGTCGCTAGCGTTAAGGGTGAGGAGCATGATGACAACCATGAGCGAACTCCAGCGCCTGAAAGGGTTGCTGCCACCCGAAATGCAGAGCTGGGTGTTCGTTGAGGCAGCCGCAGCTGTGGATCCATCGCTGATCACACTGGAGGAGATCGGCAGGGATGAAGTCGAGATCCAAGTGGATCTCGACTCTTGGGACAGCCTTGCTCTGGACCATCGCAACCTTCTGTTTTGGCACGAGGTCGGTCGGATTCAGAACGACACCATCCCCCGTGATGGTTGGGAAATGGCCGCTCTCGCCATCGGCCTTGGCGGTGCGATCGGTGAGCTCTGGGTTCAAGATGGCCTTCTGCTGCTGATGGCTCTCGGCCTTTCTGGATTTGCCGGCTATCGCCTCTACCTGAAGAACAACTCTGAGAAGCGTCTGCGCGATGCCATTGCTGCAGACGAACGCGCTATCGACCTTGCATGCCGGTTCGGCTACAGCGTTCCCAATGCTTACAAGAGCCTTGGTGGTGCTCTCAAAGATTTAGTGGAGAAGACGCGCAAGAAGAAAAAGCGTGGTTTCTACGAAGACAGGCTGGAGGCGTTGCGCAAGAGTGCTGGTAAGGCCCGGGCTGAAATGGCTCAGCAGCAGGGTTCCCGACAGTCCGTCACCAGCGAAAACGTTTATGGATAGTGAGCAGCTTGCAGAGCTCGCAGCCGATGCTTGCGATGATCGCAAGGCCGTGGACATTCAGCTCATCCGAGTGGACGAAGTGTCCAGCCTGGCCGACTGGATGGTGATCGCCGGTGGCCAGAGTGATGTTCAGGTCAAGGCCATTGCCCGATCCGTCGAAGATCGCCTTGAAGAAGAAGTTCAACGGCTTCCCCTGCGCAAGGAGGGACTCAACGAAGGCCGCTGGGCTCTGCTTGATTACGGCGAACTGATCGTTCACGTGCTGATGCCTGAGGAGCGCAGCTTCTATGACCTGGAAGCCTTTTGGAGCCACGGGGAACGTCGTCCCTACCTAGCCTCGGCTGTAGCTGACGCTTGAGCGTGAACCCCGGCATGGAAGCCAGCATCTCCTGCCCGGTTCCTCCCGAGCAGCGGCCACAGGAGGAATTCGCTCAGCTGTGCAGCTCCTGGTTTTTTGCCTGGCCCTGCACAGCTCAGGTGTCCCTTGACAGGGCTCTGCTCATCAGCTGGCTTTTGATCTCACCCATCACCGTGCTGGTGGCCAGCGGCAGTTGGACCTTGCGTCATGACCCTTTACGCCTGCTGATTGCCGGTGGCGTTGCGGCACTCGTCTTACCCATGTTGCTGCTGATCAGGCAATGGCTTGGGTGGACTTACGTGCACAAGCGCCTGCTGTCAGAGCAAGTGGAATACGAAGAATCGGGGTGGTATGACGGCCAAGTGTGGGAAAAACCACTGGCATGGCGTGAGCGCGATCTGCTGCTTGCACAGCATGAGGTCAGACCCATCCTCGGCAGACTCGGCCGTGCCATGGCCCTCGTCACCGGACTGATGCTGGGTGGGGCGAGCATCTGTCAGGCTCTCTGAATCTGAGCAGCAAGCGGGCATGTCGATCCCATCTGGATACCGCGGTTCGGCTCGGACAGTGAGCTCACCTCCTCTCGAGGTGCGCCTAAGACGTGGTTCATCAATCGAATCCACACACCGCGTGCATGCTGTGGTTTGCGACAGCCGCGGCCGCGTGTTGATGCGAGCCGGAAAGCCAGATTTTGAAACCTTCATTCGATCAGCACTCAAGCCTTTTCAAGCACTCCCTCTGATCAGCAGCGGAGCCTCCGAAGCCTTCAGCTGCGGCGAGCGCGGCATCGCCATCAGCTGCGCATCGCATGTGGGCACCCCCATGCACGCTCGCGAAGCCTTTCGAATTCTCTGGAATGCGGAACTGGAAACCGAGATGTTGCAGTGTCCGGTTCCAACCGGTCGGACCAGCCCACTCGAACACAATTGCTCCGGAAAACATGCTGGTTTTCTGGTGACAGCGCGCAAGATGGGCTGGCCTCTCGACAGCTACTTGCGGGGAGATCATCCCGTTCAACAGGAAGTGAACCGGCGCGTTGCAGAACTCCTAGGCCTCCCTCCTGAAGAGCTGGTGGCTGAACGTGACGACTGCGGCGCACCAACGTTGCGCCTCGAGCTTGCACAGATGGCTCTGCTCTTCGCTCACCTTGGATCATCTGCTCATGCAGAGCTTGAACAGATCAGTCGAGCGATGCTGACCCACCCCGACCTGGTCGCCGGTGACGGTCGCTTCGACACTGAATTGATGCGTCGATCCCACCGACAGGTGATCAGCAAGGGCGGTGCAGAGGGAATCCAGTGCCTGAGCCGCATGGGTGAGGGCCTGGGCGTGGCGATCAAGGTTGAAGACGGAGCACGCCGTGCCAAACAAGCCGTGGCGTTGCATCTGCTACGTCAGCTCGACTGGATGACCCCGAGTGGGCTGCAGGAGCTGGAAGAAGAGTTGCTTGTGCTCAATCCCGGCGTCCACCTCGACGTGGAGGGTGAGTTGCGCAGTTGATGACGAAGAAATAGTGGTCCCTCAGACCACGGAGCTGTATGATTTTGAAGTCGTCGCGGGGTAGAGCAGTCTGGTAGCTCGTCGGGCTCATAACCCGAAGGTCGGGAGTTCAAATCTCCCCCCCGCCACCAACTAAAAAAAGCCTCACCTCGGTGGGGCTTTTTTGTTGTCAACTCTCCAAATCAAGATCAAGAACAAGATGAGGAGTTCATAGTCGGCGCGGATGCCTTGACGAAAAGGTCAAGCCCCATTGAGCCATCCATGATTGGGTGTTGTCAGCGTTCAAACATGCCCAAAGCTTGCATCGAAGCGCTTACAAAAACCCACCCTTCGCCATCAACTGACGTTGAAGATTTCTCCTGCACGAATGGCAAACGGATCTGTGGATTGTTTGAACGGCATCGATTGACTTGCCAGCTGACTTGCCAGCCGCATCCACATCAAAAATGTACCGATCCAGCCACTGAAAGGGAACGCTTCCGGTTCCATCGGAAACTATCCCTTGGTTGTGCCTGCTGCTGTGCCTCTGCATCCCTTTGAAGCGATCGTGATCGGCTCGGGAGCGACAGGTGGGGTTGCCGCGATGACCCTGGCCGAAGCAGGCGTGAGAGTTCTGGTCGTGGAAGCAGGGCCTGACCTCAGTGCACAGGAGGCATTGGGAGGTGAACCCGGCAACAGCCTGCGCCGAGCAGAGGGATTGCTCAGCGGGAGGCATCGATTACAAGCTCAGCATCCGGGGTACTGGAAACAGAATCCCGCGCTCTACGCCGATGAACGCGCTTTCCCCTACGAAACGCCGAAGGATCAGCCGTTCCTTTGGACCCAGGGCCGGCAAGTGGGTGGACGCAGTCTGACCTGGGGGGGGATCACGTTGCGACTGTCTGACTATGAATTCAAAGCGGCTGATCACGATGGGCATGGCCAGAACTGGCCGATTAACCACGCCGATCTGGATCCCCATTACTCCGCCCTCGAACGCCTTCTGAAAGTGCGTGGGAACCAGGACGGACTCAGGCATCTCCCGGATGGTCAACTGGAACCTGCGCTGCCATTGATGCCGGAGGAAACACATTTCCAAGATGCCCTGCAACGGGAGCGCGGCTTGGCGCTGATCCATTCACGCGGCTTTGAGTCGCATCAGCCCTCCATCACAACACCATGGCCGCGATCAAGCAGCAACGGCTCCAGCCTGAGGCGTGCTCTCGACACTGGGAATGTCGAAATCCTCAGCAACTGCGTGGCCGAAACGCTTGAGCTGCATCCAGGGCAGCAGCGGGCACGAGCTGTTGTGGTGGTGAACCGAACGACGCAAGAGCGGCAACGTCTGAACTGCGAGCTGGTGGTGATGTGTGCCTCCACCATCGCCAGCCTTCGACTGCTGCTGCAATCGGAAGAACAGAGCAGCGCAGAAGGATTCAGGGATCCCTCCGGCCAACTCGGCAAGGGTCTGATGGACCACGTGTCCTGCTGTCGCTTTTTCTCAATCGCCAGTCACACCGGAAGGAAGGCGATGCAGCAGAGCGACCCCTCCAGCACGCTCTCTGGAGCAGGTAGTTTCTTTCTACCGCTTGGGAACGCACCCGAACGCCGCGCCAATCAATCCTTTCTGCGGGGCTATGGACTCTGGGGCGCGATCAATCGATTCGATCCCCCCTGGTGGTTGAAACGAAATCCAGATCGCCGGCTGGGTTTTCTGATCGGCCATGGAGAAGTTCTGGCGAACACGACTAATCACGTCCGCCTCTCAGCCCAGTGCGATCCCCTCGGCATCCCTATGCCTCACATCAGCTGCCGCTGGGGCAAGAACGAGAACGCCATGGTGGGCGACATGCAGCGCACGATCCAAGACTGCATTGCTGTGGCAGGAGGCACACCCGCATCGCTTGCCGACCTTGTGCATCTACCCCTGGTTGAACCCTTGGTGCGTGGTGCCGCCGCTGTTCAGAACGATGCTCCACCTCCCGGCTACTACATCCATGAAGTAGGGGGAGCCGCGATGGGAAACCACGAAGACACCAGCGTGGTGGATTCCTGGAATCGCCTATGGCGATGCTCGAATGTGCTGGTGGTGGATGGAGCCTGCTGGCCAAGCTCTGGCTGGCAGAGCCCGACACTGACGATGATGGCGATCACACGACGAGCTTGTTTGAAAGCCGTCAGGCCTGGGAGCGACTGAATAGATCGTCGAGGTAACGCTCGGTCACAGCACGCTCCGAGCAGCCGTTTTGGAAGAGAAATTGCGCCAAGGCGGAGCTCATCACCTGGTATTGATCCCAGTTGGGGTTCGAGCCGATGAAGTCTCTCAAGCCCTTGTACAACACCTCGGGGATTTCGGCTTCCAAACTCACAAATGGCGCATCAACCTCTAGGGAAGGCACCGATTGGGAGTCCATGCATCGTTCGAGGTGATTGCGATCCATCCAGCCTGTTTTGCCCCGTGTTCACCAACAGGGAGCCACAAAACCATGGCTCTCGTCAAAGCCCAGGCTCAGATACGACCAAATGCACATCTCACCTGAGACTCACTTGAGGGCAGGGGATCGGACCAGCGACGCGCCAAGTAGACCTCTGATTGGAGAATGACCGCCCAGCTGTCAAGTCGCAGATATCACCAGATCACGAACCCACAAGCGCGCGCACGAGAACAGGGATTCAGGCGATAACCCGTGGAAAACCCTGGAAAAACTGTGGAAAAGCGGACCTGTTCTCCACAAATCACCTTATTGATTAGCCACGCTTATCTCACAAAGTCTCGCTGGACGCAGGCGAGATAGAGACGGCTGAGCATGGCAATACCACCAAATTGCTTCAGGTTTGGAGCCGAGATGTGTCGTCATGTGAAGTCGCAGCGCGCAGGGTGGTTGGACCAAGGGGGTGGTCGGCGTGGGGATAGGGGTGATGGCCATGGCTGTGGTCATGCTCATGGCTGTGGTCATGCTCATGGCTGTGGTCGTGGGAGTGGTGATGACCGCCACCGAGCGGGATCGGCACCCCATCCGGGGAACAGGCCCCCGTGCATTCCCGTTCGCAGAGATCACAGGCCTCGGTGAGGCCCTCAACGTGGTGATGGTGACTGGATTGATCCAATCCGACTTCCTGCTCAAACCCAAGCACCTGAGCTCTGTACTTGCAGAGCGAGCAGTTCATCGCCGCTTCACCGCCCAGCACTTCTTGAACCCGCTCAACAAACGTGTCGAGCACATGGTCGTGATCCCCCAGATACGACGCGTTCAGGAATTCCACCTCGGGATGATCCTCAGCGACGCGTTCGGTGTGCTGACGAATGCGACTCACGAGCACTCCTGAAAAGAGGAAGTAAGGGAAAACCACGATCCGTCTGAACCCCAGCTTCACCACATGGCGAAGTCCAGGCTCAACCAAGGGAAAAGTGACGCCGGAATAAACGGTTTCACCCCAGCCAAATCCGAACCCCTCCACCAGCATCCGCGTCACCTTGGACACGTTGGAGTTGGCATCAGGATCCGAGGAGCCTCGACCCACAACCACCAACAACGTGTCGGCCATCGGCACATCCGAGGCCTTTTCAAGGGCCTCACTGATTCGTGCACCTGCTGCCGCGATCATCAAGCGATCGACACCCAGCTCCCTGCCGTAATCAATCTGCAGACCGGTTTCAGCGCTGTAGGTGTTGAGAACCGAAGGAATGTCGTTCTTGGCGTGACCAGCCGCAAAAAGCATCGCTGGAATGGCCAGCACTTTTTGCACGCCCTGAGCTCGCAACGCCTCCAGACCATCACGCAGGATGGGTTGGGCAAACTCGAGGAATCCGTATTCGACCGGAAAACCTTTCAGCCGTTGTTTGAGGCCGATTGCCAGACCTTCGAATTCCTCAACTGCCAGACGATTGCGACTGCCGTGACCACAGATCAAAACACCATGCTTGGGTGCATCAGGAACATCGATCTGCAGCGTCACACAAGGAATGCCTCTTCACTGAACTTATTCGGCGCTGGAGAGGGAAAGAAGAGATGAATCCCCAGGCCCGCGATGCCAGATCCCTCGGATGTCTGACCCCTGGGCCGACGCTGCTGCCACAACTGATGCGGCAACGGTTGGGAGGAACGCCATTGCTGGTGCGATCCGGTGGCACGACAAGCCGTTGCGCCGGTGATCAGCATTGGACTCTGGATTTACGTCGCCATCGGCAGTTCAACTACCTCAGAGCAACGCAGGAGGTGGAATTCGGCACAGGACTCTCCATGGCCGAGCTGCTCAAACAGCTGCAGGTTGTCGATCGCGCCATCCCGATTGGGCTCTCAGGGCTACCAGGGAGTGGTTTTGTGCTGACAGGCGGCATGGGTCCACTCAGCCGAACGCAGGGATTGGCGATCGACCACATCACGCAGATCGAAGGCGTCTGGGGATCAGGTGCGTCGTTCGCGTTCGATGCCAATCAGGCCCGTCGTGATCCCGCTAGCGCCGCATGCTGGCGAGGCCTGATGGGCGCAGCTCCCTTCCTCGCCGTGGTGACCAAACTGCGACTGCGAACTGATGCCCGAACCCCGTTGAAACTGCGGAGGGGTTGGATCAGCCCGGCACAGCTACCTGCCGTGATCGCCCTCGCTGAACAATGGCCCGACTGTTGCAGCCTGCAATGGACCTGGGGCGAGAAGCTGGAGATCTACGCCGTCGACTGCAGTCCTCATTCAGCACCAAGCGCAGGGTTGGCAACGCTGGATGCCTTTTTGAATGGCTGCTCTGGCAGTGACTTGGAACGGGTCGAGGACCAATTGGATCTGCCGGCCTTCGGCCAGTTCGGAATGGAGTCAGCAACCACGACTGCTGCAACCGAAACGAAGCTCCCTCACAGCGAGGTATTGGGGCGTCTCGGCCCCGCCTTCGCGGATCGTGCTCAAGCCCTGATCGAACGTCTTGCGGAGCGCATGCATCAGCGACCACACCCGGCTTGCCGAATCAGCGCCCAGCAGCTCGGAGGTGCGACAGCGCGCATCGATCCGGAACACACCTCGTTCATCCATCGGAATGCCCAATGGAAGCCTTGGGTCACAGCGGCCTGGAATCGGGGAGATAGCCAAGGCCGCTGGCGCAGCCTCGCGTGGATGGAACAAGTCAGTGAAGATCTACGCACCACCTGTCCTGGACTTCACCTCGCGCAGCTTCATGACCACCTGCCGGGGCATCAAAAGGAACTCAGTGACGCCTTCGGCAGCTGGTTGCCGGAGCTTCGGCATCTCAAGGCGATGGTCGACCCCGAAACCAAGCTGCCACCGCTCTGACGTACGGTCCCAACAATTCATCCATCGCTGATGGCCCCAGGATCTCTGCCACGACAGTTGAACTTTGGTTTCGGCAATCCCAGCAAGGATCTGCTGTCAGGCCTGGTCGTGGCCTTCGCCATGATCCCGGAAGCGATCGCCTTCTCCGGCATCGCTGGGGTTGACCCTCAGGTTGGACTGTTCGGCGCCTTTCTGCTGTCGATCACCATCGCCTTCGTGGGTGGGCGTTCGGCGATGATCACCTCTGCCACAGGCTCAACGGCTCTGCTGATGACGGGGCTTGTGGCCAGCGGAGAAGCCCGCGGACCCGGTCTTGGCCTGACTTATCTCCTGGTGGCTGGCGTGGTGACCGGCATCCTCCAGATCCTGTGGGGCTCGATGCGACTCGCGTATCAGATGCGCTTCGTGCCGTTGGGCGTGTTGAGCGGTTTCGTCAACGCTCTGGCCCTGCTGATTTTCCAGGCGCAATTCCCTCAACTGGGCATCAATCTGCATTTCGGAGAAACCGAAACGGCTGGTCATGCCCATGAGGTGATTCTCCAAGGAGCGCAGCTGCCGATCATCTGGGGACTCGTCCTCCTGGGTCTGGTGATCATTTATGGCCTGCCACGCCTGACGCGTGTGGTGCCGTCTCAGCTGGTGGCCATCATTGTGCTGACGGCGATCTCAATCGGCTTCAACTTCGACATACCCACCGTCAGCAGCCTCGGTGATCTGCCGACGGGATTGCCGATGCCGAGCTGGCCCTTCGGCTCACCCGAGAACATGAAGGTGCCCTTCAGCCTGGAAACCCTGGGGATCGTTTTGCCCACAGCCCTGGCCATTTCACTGGTGGGGCTAATGGAGACTTTCCTCACTCAAGACATCCTGGATGACCGCACCGACAGCAGCTCCAACAAGAATGTGGAAGCACGCGGTCAAGGCTTCGCCAACATCGTGTCCTCACTTTTTGGAGGCATGGCCGGCTGCGCCTTGGTGGGTCAGTCGGTGATGAACATCGACAACGGCGGACGCACACGCCTGTCGACCCTGTTTTCTGGCATCAGCCTGCTGGCAATGATCCTGCTAGCCAGACCCTTCCTAGAGCAGATCCCCATGGCGGCCCTCGTGGCCGTGATGATCAGCATCGCCGTGAGCACGGCGGATGTAGCCGGTTTGAAGCGGATCCGATCCATTCCAAAGAGCGACACCGCCGTGATGCTGATGACTTTCGCGGTCACAATGCTCACCACTCCGCACAACCTCGCACTCGGCGTGATCGCCGGCGTGGCCCTTGCCGGCATTCTGTTCAGCCGCAAGGTGGCCAAGGTGATCCGCGTCGAGGCGGTGGATGTGAATCCAGATCTGCGCCGCTATGTGGTCACAGGTCAGCTGTTCTTCGTGAGCAAGATCTATTTCATGCAAGGTTTTGATGTGCATGACCGCCCGAGCCACATCACGATTGACATGTCTGCAGCCCACATCTGGGATCAAAGTGGCGTTGGAGCCCTCAATCAACTGATTCGCAAACTTCAGCAGGGTGGAACTCAAGTGGAAGTTGTTGGTCTCAACAAAGAGAGCCTCGATCTATTCGAAAGAATCGGCAGCCAGCCCGAGGGAGCTCACGGATGATCCAGTCAGTCGGTTTCAGCGATTGGTGTTGAGAAGACCAACGCAAGTGGAGAAATCGTTGCGCATCCCATCAAGACGCTGCCTGATCTGCTGATCGCTGCCCTGCTCCTGCAAATAGAGCTCGGTGACGTCGTTGCCAATGCTCATCACCAAACACAGGGTTTCCAGGTCATCCGTTTCCACGGCTCTCTGCTTGGCACCCTCGAGGATCACTCCGAGAAGCGCCATTTTGTTGTTGTAAGCCTGGCGATCGCTCTCCTGCCAGGCTGATACTGGAGCTGAGAAGCCAATCAAAGCCATCACCATTGCGGGGATAGAACCCAGCAGGCAACGGAACATTTTCGCTCTCTTGTTTAACAATGAGCTGAAACTAGAGAGTTTTGAGAACGTCGGCAGAAAGTGACATCAACCAGCCTGAAGCTCTGACAAGATTGCGTTCGATGTTCACTCCATGACGTTGCGACGCTCATTGATCCCTCTGCTGAGCGCAGTCCTCGCGCTTGGAGGTTGCGCAACGCTTGGAGAAGGAGGTGCCTCACGCCTCGATCAGATCCGCAATCGTGGCGAGCTGCGTTGCGGCGTTAGTGGAAAGATTCCAGGCTTCAGCTTCCTGCAGCGCGATGGCCGCTATTCAGGGCTCGATGTGGATCTGTGCAAAGCCTTTGCCGCCGCATTCGTGGGCAATGGTGAGAACGTTCAATACCGACCACTAACGGCACCAGAACGGTTTACTGCTCTGCGCACCGGCGAAATCGACCTGCTGTCACGCAACACCACGTTCAACCTCAGCCGAGATGCCGCCGGTGGAAACGGCGTGACCTTCGCGCCTGTGGTGTTTCACGACGGCCAGGGCCTGCTGGTTCGGCGCGACAGCGGCATCCAAAGCCTTGGTGATCTCAGTGGGCAAACCATCTGTGTGGGCTCCGGCACCACCACCGAACAAAACCTGAACGATGCCTTTCAGGCGCTTGGCTTGCCCTATACCCCCATCAAATATCAAGACCTGAACCAGGTGGTGGCGGGCTACCTGCGTGGTCGATGCAGCGCCTTCACCTCAGATCGATCCCAGCTAGCTTCAGCACGCTCCGGCTTCGAGCGTCCCGATGATCACGTCATTCTTCCCGACGTCTTGAGCAAAGAGCCGCTCGCGCCCCTGTCGTCTGGAGGCGATCAACGCCTCGCCGACGCTATGCGCTGGGTGGTGTTTGGCTTGATCACCGCAGAAGAGATGGGAATTACCCAGGCCAATGTGGACGCGAAGCTGGAGGAAGCCAGCAACAATCCAGATCTCACCAGGCTCAGGCGTTTCCTCGGTGTGGAAGGCGAGCTGGGCAGCAAGCTTGGCCTCCCCGATCACTTCATGGTGGAGGTGATTCGCACCACGGGGAATTACGGGGAGATCTACAACCGGCATCTCGGACCCAGCAGTGCGGTACCGATTCCGCGCGGTCTTAACAATCTGCCCAATCAAGGCGGTGTCTTGACAGCCCCTCCCTTCCAATGAAGCTGCGTCGATCGACCTGGTTCCAGCTTCTGCTGACGATCGCGGTGCTCACCGTGGTGGGGATCCTGGTGAACAACTTGTCGGTCAACCTGATCCGCACTGGACTGGGACTCAGTTTTCGCTGGCTTTGGCGACCGGCAGGGTTCGCCTTGGCTGAACATCCACTGCCCTATGCACCCAACAACAGCACCGCATGGGCTTTGCTGATGGGCTGGCTGAACAGCCTGCGTGTGATCGCCTGCAGCATTGTGTTGGCGACCATGCTCGGGGTCAGTGCAGGTGCTGCGCGACGCAGTCTCAATCCACTACTGCGCCGGCTCGCAGCACTTTATGTGGGTGTGATTCGCCAGATCCCTTTGTTGCTTCAGCTTTTGTTCTGGTATTTCGTGGCCTTCCTGGGCCTTCCGTCAGAACCATGGGCACCCCTCGGAACGCTGATCCGTCTCTCGAAGCAGGGCATCGGCATCCTCGGCATCGACCTCAGTGTGGAATTCGCTGCCGTGCTTGTTGGCTTAAGCGTGTTCACGGGCGCGGCCATCGCCGAGGTCGTTAGAGGTGGCCTGGATTCCGTTCCGATTGGTCAGTGGGAAGCATTTCGCAGCCTTGGCCTGAACGAAAGCACGGGCTTACGCAAGGTGGTGCTGCCTCAGGCTTTGCCAGCCATCCTGCCGGCTCTGAGCAGTCAATATCTGAATCTCGCTAAAAACAGCACCCTGGCCATCGCCGTGGGTTACGCCGACCTCTATTACGTGAGCGATACCACCATCACGCAGACAGGTCGGGCGATCGAAGGCTTTCTGATCTTGCTTCTCAGTTTCCTTGTGCTCAACCTCCTGATCAACGGAGGCATGCAGATCCTCAACCGAATCGTGCTTGTTCCCAGCCAACGGACTTAACATCCGCCAACCCTTCAGCTCTCCATGAACTCTCGACGCATCGCAGCGGTATTGCTGCTCGTCGCCGGCGTGGCCGCACTTTTGCTGCCCTTCGCTTCGGCGACACTGCTCACTATCGGGATTGGCGGCATCGCGTTTGCTGCGGGCATCGGGCAGCTGCTGAGGCTCGGAGCCGAAAGCGGTGCTCAGGCCAAACTGTTTCGCGTGCTGTCGGCCCTGCTTTACATCGGCGGATCGATCTTCATCCTGATCGACCCAATTGACAGTGAAATCAGTCTCACACTGTTTGCGGGAGTGCTGCTGCTGATTGAAGGCGTGATGGAACTGGCGTCTGGTGCGAGTGCATCGGGCCCTGCATCAGGGCTGATCGTGGTTGATGGAATCCTCACAGCCCTCTTTGGTGTTCTGCTGGTGCTGGAGTGGCCATCCGACAGCCTCTGGGCGCTTGGGACACTCTTTGGTGCTGCCCTGTTCCTGTCTGCACTCAACCTGTTCCGAGCCCCGACTGAACAAGCCAGCAGCTGATGGCGCAAGGCAGCTACGCCAGGAGCCGACGCCTGTTCCAACCCAGGCGTCATCCGCTGGAAACGGTCTTGAGCCTTGTCATCCTGGCTCTCATCGCCTGGATGATCTGGTCCACAGGGGCATGGTTGTTCACGGCCGCCGACTGGTCGGTGGTAACTGAGAACTTGCCCCTATTTGCTGTTGGCAGTTATCCATCCGATGAGCGTTGGCGTCCGGTGCTCTGGCTTGTGTTGCTGGCACTGATCAGCGCTGCCACGTTGCTGCAACCTGTGACCAAGGTCAGCTGGCGCCTGAGCGGCCAGGCCTTATCACTGGGGTGGCTGGCCATGCTGCCGATCGGCTGGCTGCTGCTCTCAGGTGGTCTCGGTCTTTCGCCTGTGAGCTCTCGAGACTGGGGTGGGCTCACGCTCACCTTGATGCTGACCGGCGCCAGCGGTCTCCTTGCTGTGCCCCTTGGCATCCTGCTGGCCATGGGTCGTCGCAGCCACCTCGTGCTTCCGCGTTTGCTCAGTCGCATCTACATCGATGGCCTGCGAGCTGTGCCGTTGATTGCCGTGCTGTTCTTCGGTCAGCTGCTGCTGCCGCTCTTCCTGCCGGTTGAGATCGAAATCAACCGGGTGCTTCGGGCCGTGATCGCCTTTGGACTGTTCGCCGCTGCCTATGTGGCGGAAGATGTGAGGGGGGGGCTCCAGGCCATTCCGTACACCCAAATTGAAGCCGCTCAGGCCTTGGGACTGGGTCCATGGCAGACCCAACGGTTGGTGGTTCTGCCCCAGGCCCTGCGCATCGCTGTGCCCGCACTGACGAATCAAGCCATCGGTTTGCTGCAGAACACCAGCTTGATGGCAATTCTCGGACTGGTTGAACTGCTGGGAATCAGCCGCAGTCTTCTGGCTAATCCCGAATACATCGGTCGTTATCTGGAGACTTACGTGTGGCTGGGAGGCCTTTACTGGTTGATCTGCACTGTGATGGCGTTGTTGGCCAGACAACTGGAACGCAACCATTCCACACCCGCTTCATCCCCAGAGGGTTCATGACCGTCGCCGTTCGCGCCGATTCGATCACCAAGAGCTTTCAGCAAGGGCAAAGAGCACTGGATTCAGTGAGCCTCGAAGTTGACCACGGCGAAGTGCTGGTGGTGATGGGGCCCTCGGGTTCCGGCAAAAGCACCTTGATCCGCACCTTTAACGGCCTGGAAGCGATCGATAGCGGACAACTGGAGGTTGTGGGACTCACCCTGGATGCGGAACAGGACGAACGCCAAATCCGGCGCATCCGCCGGCGGGTGGGAATGGTGTTTCAACAGTTCAATCTGTTCCCACATCTCACCATCATCGACAACATCACCCTCGCTCCACGACGGGTGAACAACGTGCCCCGGGATAACGCAGAAAACCGCGCGTACCGCCTCCTGGATCAGATGGGCATCGCCGATCAGGCGAACAAATACCCCGCACAACTCAGTGGAGGCCAACAACAGAGGGTGGCCATTGCCAGGGCCCTGGCGATGGACCCCGAACTGATGCTGTTTGATGAACCAACCAGCGCTCTTGACCCTGAGCGCGTCAAGGAAGTGCTCGATGCCATGCGTCAGCTGGCAGCTGATGGCATGACCATGGTGATCGTGACCCATGAACTGGGCTTTGCTCGTGAGGTGGCGGATCGCGTTCTGTTCATGGATGCCGGCCGTGTGGTCGAGCTGAGCGATGCCAACAGCTTCTTCAGGCAAGCCAAGGAAGAACGCAGCCGGCGGTTTCTTAACCAGATGGCCCATTGAGCGCCCTGCATATTCAATCCACAACAATCCATCGCGACCATGTCGTGACGCGCTCTGCCACTCCCTCTAACGTTCAAGACACGCAAGGCATCCATGAGCAGGTCATGGAATGGACCACCCACCAATGACATCGACCCTGTGGTTTCCACCTGGTGGAGAGATCGGGTGTCGTTTCTGATCAAAGACAGGCGCCAACCAGACGCAGTAAGCCTCTTTCAGGAAATCAGCTTCCCTGAAAGCCCTGCCAATGAATTGTCCGCTCATCCTCACCAGTAACAGGCCATGGAGCAGAGACAACGGGTCCAGCAGCTGTGCGAAGACCATGCCGAAGCCCTCAAACAACTCGCTGGCAACGTTGCACAACGACAGCAGTGGGATCTAAACCTGCCAGTCGCTGTCATTGATGCACGCAACGAACGGAATTCGTTCCATGTGACCGGGGTTGGCAGCATCGGGAACGTGGTGCGGGTCTCCACAACCATCGATCACCCCTTGATGCAGCAACTCTTTGAGTTGGTGCAATCCACCAGCGACGACGCAGCGCTGGAAACGATGCGGAATGATCCTGTCAACGGGGAAGAATTTGCGACAGTGTTTGAGATGTATCGCGACGAGCGCCGTGGAGGTGCTCCGTTGTGGAGCGCCACGGATGCAGCCTCGTTCGTGGTGAAGTCCAAGGAGGCTTTCGACGACCGTGAGCTCGCCATCGTTGCGCTGCTGCCTGGCGATCCCCACGCTGTGGTGACCTTTGGTGTTCCGCTCAGCTACTACGGCGCAGAAACGACCTGATTCCCGATGGATTCAGAGCGCAGAAGGACGGGTCAATTCACCTGACATGCAGACGTGCCAAAGCCTGCTCCGCTGCCACCAACTCCCGCTCTGTCTGCAACCAACGCTCATTTCCCAACGGCAGAGTCGCTACCTGATCCGCCAGTTCCAGCTGAAGCAGCTGGCAACGCACTGCGAGGGCATCACTGAGTTGGAGCAGATGCTGCTGAATCAGACAGCAAGGAGCGGCGACGCGCAAAACAGCTCATCCAACAAGGACGATTACAATTTTGGCACAAGCCCGAACGCTTTCTAAGCTGTTACCCCTGGAAGGTCTGCGGTGCTGAACCTCCTCTGGGAGATGGGTCCCTGCCTGATCGTGGGTGCCCTGATTGGACGCTGGCGATCCCAGTGGATTGCCCCTCTGGCAACGCCCCTGGTGCGTTTCGGTGTGCCGGTGAGCCTGATGGGCCTCTTGCTACACGGCGGGTTGAACGGGTCACTGCTCGGAATGGCCCTGCTGGCAGTCAGTGCGATCGCTGTGATGCTGACCCTGATGCGGTTGGCGAAGCCCTATTCCGCTGCTCTCGGCCATCCCGATCTTCAACTCGGCAGCTGCATTGGGAACACGGCTTACTTCGGCATCCCAGCTGCACTGGCACTGCTGCCGCCCGAAGCCTTGCCTGTGAGCATTGGCTACGACTTTGGCGCCACCCTGCTGGCCTGGGGCCTCGGCCCTCTCTGGCTCACCCACAACCGAGCATCAACCAGCCAGGGTCACAGCTGGCGAAACCTGATAGGTCACTTGAGTGCCAGCCCTGCCACTCGGGGCTTGATCGGCGCATTGATCGTGATGGCCACCCCTTGGCACCAGGAGATCAGCGACGCCCTTTGGCTTCCTTCCAGGGCCGTGATCGTCCTGGCCCTAACGGTGGTGGGGATGCGGCTAGGAAGTATTGCCTCTCGCAGCAGACCAGGCCTCGATGTCGGCCTCACAACACCGCTGATCTGCAAACTGCTTCTCTTCCCTGCGCTGATGCTGATGATCAGCCTGGTGCTTCCACTTCCAGGCTTTGCACGCCAAGCGCTCGTGCTTCAAGCAGCTGCACCCACTGCGATCTCGGTGTTGCTGATGGCGGAATCCGAGCAGCTGAATGCGGCAGCCCCTGCACAAATGATTCTGCGAAGCACTTTGCTGGCTCTGATCAGCGTTCCACTCTGGAGCCTGTTGATTCGTCCGCTGAGCGGAACACCCGGAATGTGAGATTCAAGCGCGGTTCTCGCACCCGCTTGCGAACCGGTAAACCGTGCATCCACAACTGCTGGCAACGAGAATCCATCAGGAGCAGATCTCCATCACTCAGGGGAAGATCGTGACGGCAGCCATTAACGCGATGACGGAATTGCAAATCGCGGCAGGCACCGAGCGATAAGGACGCAATCGGAAAGGCGTGATCAATCTCTGGCTCATCATCGGCATGCCACCCCATGCAATCTTCTCCGTCGCGATAGAGATTGAACAGACACCCGTTAAAGGGAGCTGAACAGCGCTTGCTCACCTTCTCCAATAAAGGCTGAAACCAGGCCGGCCAGCCTTCACCACGATGCATCGCACCGCTGTAGCGATAGGCCACGTCAACGTCGGCCAGAAAGGCCGTGAGCCGTGGCACCCGATGCCAACGCCCATAAACACGCACTTGGGGCTGGTCCCATTGGATCCGCTCAATACAGCGAGCCATCCAGGTGCGACTGGTGTCGGAATTGAGCCAGGTGCGCTGATGCGTCCAGTTGATGGACTGAGCAGCTTCTTTATTCAGCATGCAGTCCGATCATCGGAGCTGGCACTCTCGCGCGTTGCTGACGGGATCGTGAGTGAAGACGGATAACAGACGTGGATGCACGCCAAAGTCAGCTCATAGATTGCCGAAATGGGAGCTCGGATCACACTGCAGGTTTTCCTGGAGCGCGCCAAGCAGCGCTTTGGAGACCAATTCGATTACTCAGGCATCCAGTGGCGCAGTTACAAGAGCCCTGTGAAAATTCGATGCCGCAAGCATCCTGTCCAGGAAATCACCATTACTCCTGAGAAACACCTTCAAACCACAGGGGGCTGCAGGCATTGCTTGCGAGAGCGAAGAGTGGAAGCGTTGGAACGGGAACTGAACCGCTCAGCTGCCAGGCCTGCCGCAGAAATTGAGGCTTCACAAGCCAAGCCAATAGCTCAACCTGAAGTGAAAATCTCAGAATCGGCGGTCAGCTAAACCACCCAGTGATCAACCGTTCAATTTGGCGTACCAACCAACGGCGAGCTGCCAACTCGTCCAGAGAAAGATCGCTAGGAAGATCCAGTTGAGCCAGGCCGGCCGGTCCTTGTTCTCGAACATCGCCTTGTAATGACCAAAGTCATTGTCTGACAGCCCACAAACCTTTCGGCACAACCGTCACGCACCATGACGGTTCCTGATTAGGGCGTCGTAATTGGCATGGTGCGCTTGAGGTCGTGCATGCCCTCGAGCTGTTGATGCACAGACTTCAATTGACGTTGAATATGGTCACTCTGGGGAAGAGTGTTGAGAGAAGCCAACGCCAATTCGACGTACTGCTTGGCATCGATCAGCAGCCGACACTCGAGGCTTCCAGGTTCGTAACTCATCGCGATGGGGCTTCTTATCTAATTAAGAGGCAGTGCGACGGGCGTGGTTGTGCCCGTCACAACCATTGCGAGAATCCATCAGGGCGCAAGCCCTCCACCAGAGGCCTCGATCAGATCCCACGGGCGCTCCAAACCTCCCTTGAAGCCCCAGATTCCGAGTGAAGCCTTCTGTGCCTGAGCTTCCAAAGTGGCATAGGGAAGATCATCACAACGGCCGAGATAGCCGTCATAGGCAAACACGGCTCCCTGGCTGAGCAAAGGCAGAACAACATCGCTGTTATCAAGGAGGAGTCTGCCCACTAATCGGCCATAAACATCCCTGGCCCGCAATTCCAAGATGACCTCACGACCCACGGGAAGGACATGCTGCAACTGCTCGGTCGCTAACCGAGCCCACGGCTGCTGCTGGGCCAATGGAGCTTGTAGACAGGCCAATCGAACGGCACGCCCCTGATTGCCGAGATCAACGAGCACCTCCTGTCCACTGTTGACGGCCAAAACCGTGACGGATTGCCGCGGGTGTGGCTGAGCCACAACGGTTCCACCGAAGGCTGACCAACTCGCCAGCACTCCAGACATCAGGAGGGCAGCAGAGGCCTCAAAACGGAGTCTTGGCATTTGCATCAGCCCTGAACCACATGCACGTCAACAACTTCAACGGTGTCCATGGCCTGGTCTGTGAGATAGCGAAGCGTACGGTTCCGGATCAACTGAACTTCGACGGCATTCCAGGTGCCACCGATTACGCATCCCACCAAAGGAATGGACTTGGTGATGAGGGCTCTCCGAGTCACTCGGCGCCCAAACACCTTGGTCATCACCACATTGATCAGTTGCAGACCGCCCTTGTCGATCAATTGTCGAACGACATGGCCAGAAGCATTTTGAGCAATCCGAAGCCCAACTTCAACGCCAAGCTGACTGAGCACACTGGTGCCGAAAACGGGCACGAGCAGCTCGAGTCGGGCCGAGTCCCTGTCAAGAAAGCCAGGGAGAATCAACTCGGCAGCACATGCGGCTGCGAATACTTGGGTGCGTGTGGTGACGGAGAGATCCGCAAGAGCACCGGCAACACTGAGCACTGGATTGGCCGAGAGACCCATCACGGCTCCAGCAGCAATTACTTGTAGTCGTGCATCGCTAAAAGCCTGCTCGGCGAGTTCATGGCTGCTAGCTCCCGGAAAACGAGCTCGCAACAGATCCACCTCACGATGAACCCGCATGGCGTCAAAACTGACCACCCAATTGAGAGCATCAGCCGCGGAGCCAACCATGACTCAAGAATCAAACCCAACCAGCACTTCAACATTGACGCATGTGTGTGCGAGTCACAAGCACCCGACACAAGATAGAAAACGCCTAAACATGAACAACACATCAATGCACTTATTAGAAAGCATTCCAAAAAGAAGAAAGCCTTTCAAATCACACAACGATCCAAAATATTTTGAGCATCGATAGACAACTTAAGTGTCGTCACAGCCTAACAATAAAACTCTCATATCAAGCCCTAAAAAGTCCAATCGAGCAGCTTACAACGGACCAATTCATCATGTTTTGCAGGTTGATTAGGGGAGTTCGCTGACTCACAGAGCTTGGTAACAGAAAAATCAGGATCGTTAGCCCTCGACCCAATGGGCCTCGCCCACACCGCAACGAAACCATTTTGCTCTGGCTTATCAGCACAATCTGCCGATGTCTTGAGAGCATGAATCGTATTTTCGTGGTAATACGTGAGATCATTTTCATTAGGAGAGACACTGATCCAGTAATTATTTTTGATCTCAGGACTTGATGCGTCAAACTCAACTAGCCTCATTCCTTCGCCTTCTTCAATAGTTTGAATAAGGGGATTCCCTTCCCGCATGAGAAAGGTTTTCACTTCGCTTGGGCACGCTGGCTTTTTCAGTGAGTAATACATTTCAGTCGCAGCATGATTATGGAATGTGTAAAAACTTCCTAGCTTTTGCGCTGTCATGCCGATTTCAGCAACGACAGGTTCACCGTTAATCTCTTTGATACTCAGCAAACCATTACCTCCCAACACTTCTGCGTAAACAAAACTTCCCCTCGTTTCAGGATGGTTAGTTTTAAAGCGCCCTTCCTTATTGGCGTACATAGCCGACCAACCCAAGGAAGCCCATAAATTTGGCAGGTTGTTAGCACTCACATCCACAGGGAAAGCACGCGGAGTCTGAATGTTCGGACCGGTCACAATTTGACTAAAATGCTCACTGAAAACCAAGCCATGTTGTCTAATTTCCTCATTTTCAACAGTTTCAAAAAAGTCTTTCATCGTTGCCCGATTGATAGCCTGAGCCGGGAGAGATCCAGCCTGAAGAGAACCACCGATTGAATAAAGATTTTCAGCGTTTTCCCTGAGAGAAAAGCACTGTCTAGCTGCATCTTGGTTTTCCAGAATTGCATAGATTTGTCGCACCATGGTTCGCGTACCATCACGATCCATAAAACAAAGTGTCTCCGGGTTTCCATCAATGGAGCCCGTCTGATAAATGGCTAAATCTGAGTTTCTACAAAACTGATCAGATTTGGTGGATGCTCGAGCCAGGCTCGAAAGATAGGTCAACGCCTCCTGCCAGACAATCTCTTCATATTTCTCGTACTCGCTATCAAATTGAATGCTCTCCTCTCCAGTATCAGTTTCACTTCTTCCGCCCAAACGCTCACCTGTGGTATTGCAAGTGAAAGTACTATTTTGAAGTGAATCGGAACGCAAAAAGCTCGGAACCGTGTTCTGTAAATAAGCTCGCACATCAGGATTAGTGGCCGCAACAGCAGAGCCAGAAGCGAGCAATCCAAGCGTGGCAAATAATATATTTCTCATTTTTCCAGGGGAATCCCAGAGCAACTTATATATTTAATCCTAAAAAACACGTTTAAGTCGTCAATCAACTGTCAGCATGTCCTGTCAGCAAAAATCTGTATTACTACTCACTTGCGCGGACAGACTTCTGGCTTGCCTGAGTCCTAAAACCAAAATCAACTCAAGATCTCAATCATTCTGTGCAATGGCCATACCCAATCAGCAACTCTGAACCATGGACGCCTTGCTCGGAAGCCGAAGGCAAACCAGCCATGACATCAGCACCATGCCTGCCGCACACCACAAGCACGCCTGCATACCTGCCGTGGCTGTGCGTCCAAGCATGAAGATGGCACCAGAGAGCAGGGTTCCCACAAGACGCCCCGCCGCATTGGCCATGTAATAGAAGCCCACATTGAGGCTCACGCTCTCGGTATCGGTGTAGGCGAGCACCAGATAAGAGTGAATCGAAGACGTCATGGCAAACACCACACCGAAGGCGGCGAGTCCAGCGGTGATCGCCATCGACACATCCACCTGTCGCCAGAGCGCCACAGCAATCAAAGCCGGAATTGCGGTCAGCAGAGCACTCCAGAACTGCAACGCTGAAGCGTCGGGAGAGCTCGATTGCCCCCAAAGCCGTCGCAATGTCGGGGCCACTCCCTGAACGAAGCCGTAACCAATCACCCAGAGACCGAGAAATCCGCCGATCTCCGAAAAGCTCCATCCCAATGAGGCGTCCAGGAACACCGGCAAGGCGACCACGAACCACACGTCGCGGGCACCGAACAGAAAAAAGCGCGCCAACGACAGCACATTGATGCCCCGGGATTTGGACAACAGGGATGCGAAGGCTGGCTTGGACTTCATCTTGCCGATCTCACCCGGCAGTAGCAGCGTCAGTGCAAATGCCGCGGCCAATCCTGCGGCCATCCAGGCCACGGCAGCATTGAATCCGAATGCCGTGAGCAAAATCCCGCCAAGAAAGAAGCCCACACCTTTCAGGGCGTTCTTGGAACCGGTGAGGATCGCCACCCACTTGAACAGCTGCTTCTGACCTCTCTGCTCGTCTTCGGGAGTCTGCGGCACCACGGTCTTGATGGCGCTTTTGGCACTCATCTTGTTGAGGTCTTTGGCGATGCCACTGATCGCTTGCGCAGCCATCACATAGACGACACTCATCAGCTTGGGCCAACTGGCACTCACCGGCACCAGCATCAGCAAGGCCAGGATCTGCAACAACGTGCCGACCCAGAGAGTGAGGCGCAGGCCGTAGAGCGCACCGATCCAACCACCACACAGGTTGGTGATCACCCCAAACAACTCATAAAAGAGAAAGAGAAACGCGATCTCCAGAGTTGAGTAGCCGAGCTGGTGAAAGTGGAACACCACCAACATGCGCAGCGCTCCATCGGTGAGCGTGAACGCCCAGTAGTTGGCCGTCACGATGCCGTATTGCTGCAACGAGGAGAGCTTCATGGCTCAAGCCTCACCACATGGGTCACCAGATCAGCCATGCGGCTGCTGTAGCCCCACTCGTTGTCGTACCAGGCGTAAACCTTCAGCTGCGTGCCATCAACCACCATCGTCGAGAGTGCATCGACAATGGCGCTGCGGTTGTCGTTGGTGTAGTCACACGACACCAACGGACGCTCCTCGAAGCCAAGGATTCCCTGGAGCGGACCTTCCGCAGCGGCCTTGAACGCGGCATTCACTTCTTCAACACACACGGATTGCTGGAGCTCAAACACCGCATCGGTGAGCGAGCCATTAAGCAAGGGGACGCGCACCGCATGGCCGTTGAGCTTGCCTTCCAGCTCAGGAAAAATCATGGCGATTGCCTTGGCCGAACCGGTCGTGGTGGGAATCAACGACGACAGTCCTGAACGGGCCCGGCGCAGATCACCCTTGAACCCATCCACCGGCACCTGCGTGTTGGTGACGTCATGGATGGTTGTGATCAGCCCATGCTCGATGCCGAAGTTCTCGTGCACCACCTTCACCACAGGCGCCAGACAATTGGTGGTGCAGGAGGCGGCCGTCACAAGCTTGTGACGCGCAGGTTCGTAGCGCTGATGATTGATGCCATAAACGATGTTCAGGGCTTCTTGGCACGCCACCTCGCCCTTCACCGGGCAGGCCACCACCACCCGCTTGAGGCCCACCTGGTCGAAATAGGGCTTGAGCGTTTGCGCTGTTTTGAATTGGCCGCTGGCCTCTAACACCATCTCCACACCGCGCTCGGCCCAGGGCACAGCCGTGGGGTCCTTCTCCATCGACCAAGTGAGGGCAGAACCCTCCACGCTGAAGCCATCGGAACTGGTGGTGATCTGCCGATCCCAGCGACCGTGCACGGAATCAAATTCGAGCAGATGGGCAGCAGCAGAGGCATCACCTGCCGGATCATTGAGATGAACCAGCTCAATACCCGGACGCCCCCAGAGGGCCCGGAAGACAAGACGACCGATGCGACCAAAACCGTTGATGCCGATGCGCATGGTGACCAAAAGGGCTCCGCACCCTTACAGATCAACTAATTTTGATTGATCAACCATCCTTGATGCAAGCGCTACTCGCCTACCCCCTTGACTGACCCCATAGGCGCTCTTCACCAATGGGAACCGAACGGCATCAAGCGGCGCACATCATCAGCAACGTTGGAGCGGTGACTTTCTCCAACAACCAATCCACTTATCGTGGAACCTTGGGTCGCAGACCATGACGCCCTCGGTGGACACGGCCCTCCAGATGGACACAACCTTTCAACTGGACACCAGCCAGGCCCAAGGCATGCTCAAGGGCCTGGCAGACCCCATCCGACTCCGGGTAATCGAACAACTGGGTGGAGGAGAACGCTGCGTGTGCGATCTAACGACAGCTCTTCAGCTTTCCCAGTCGCGCCTTTCCTTTCATCTCAAGGTGCTCAAAGAGGCAGGATTGATCACAGATCGCCAGAGCGGGCGCTGGGTCTATTACCGACTACAGCCCGACGCCCTGCAGACACTGCAGCACTGGCTGGCGGGCCTTGCCGACAGCTGCGAACGCAGCAGCAGCTGTTGTGACGACTAAATGATTCCAAACGAATCCGCCGATGAGCGCCTGCTGTTTCCAGCCACGCAGCGGAACCGCATTCCGATCGGAGACGCACTGGCCCGCCTGCTGCCCAGCAGAGGATTAGTGCTGGAAATCGCTAGCGGCTCGGGAGAGCACGGTGTGACCTTTCAGCGGCGCTTTCCCGAACTCACCTGGCAATGCAGCGACCCAGAGCCAGAGCATTGCCTCAGCATTAATAGCTGGATCCAGCACGAGGGCCTGAACGGCACCATGCCCGCCGCACTTCAACTCGATGTGCGCGACCAAAACTGGAGCCAGCATCTCAGCGCTACACCCCAGGCCATCGTGGCCATCAATTTGCTGCACATCGCCCCTTGGGAGTGCACGCTTGCCCTGCTGCAAAACGCCTCAGAGCTGCTGCAAGCGGGAGGCAGCCTCAGTGTGTACGGACCGTTTTGCGTAGACGGTGCTCACGTCAGTGACAGCAACTTCAGCTTCGACCTGTCGCTGAAACAGCGAAACCCCAGCTGGGGTGTTCGCGACCAGACCACGGTGATCAATGAAGCGGCCTCCCTGGGCTTGAAGCTTTGCGAGATCACGCTGCTACCCGCTAACAACCGCCTCATCACATGGAACCGCTAAACCCCTTTAAAGCAACCCCAAAGCAACTCTCCAGATACTGGACAGTGACTTCACAGACACTTCGCGCTAGATTTAACGCGATAGCACGCGCGCCGAATGGCCCCTGCCCGGGAAAACCAGGTGAAGCTGACGGTTTCGGTCCCGCCGAGCCTGCATGTGCTGCTGCGCAGCTGGGCCCAATGCGAAGGGCGAGAACTCACCAGCGTTGTGCTCCAGTGCGTGGAACTGTCTGTGCGGCAGTTGAAAAGCAACGGATCGATCCCCGTTAGCGCCGTGACCAGCTACGAACAGGCCTGCGCAGAACGCCTGGCCGCAGCCAACGCCGCGCCATGACTCTCGATACCGCACAGATCGAACAGGCCTTGCTGGCGCCGTGCATGGATGCCGTGATCGCCGTCACGGAGCGCTATCAATTTTTGGAATCCAATCGCGGTGCAAGGGTCTTCACCGCTTACAGGGAAATTGATCACGTGCTGCATTTGGGGTTCCACGACGACCTCACCCAACAAGCCCGTACCGAACTTCATGACCGGGGCTTCCAGCTCATGGAGGCTCGCGAGGGAACCAAGCGTGAACATCGGCTGCTGTTGCTCACCCTGAAAGAGATCGGCTTCGCCCATCACTACGGAGAGGGCTTCTACCAGGCATCACGCAGCCTGGTGCGGCATCTGCGCAATCTGGGCTGGCCATTGGGGACATTGACCAGCACCTTCAACAACTCCCGCAGCAACCCAGAAGGATCCACCAACTGAACTGAGCGCAAGCAGCAAGCAACCGTTGACTCAGAATTCGATGCCCGCCTCAGGTCCGATCTCGTCATCAAGCCAGTCATCGCCCACGCCCTCCACCACAGGCTGATCAGAGGGAATCGGACCTGAACTGGGTTGCGAGCCATCGATACAGCCATCCGGAGTGGTGAAACCACTGGAGAAGGCCTCGCAATTCACCAGCCCCTGCTGCGCTCGCGCGGGCAGCAGCCCTGAAAGCAGGACAACGGTCAACACCAACCGAATCGAAACGTGCATGGTTCAGCAGCACAACGCCTTGAGTCTGACGGCCGTCACCAAGGCGTGAGCTGCATCGTTGTCTCCAATCCAGCCCAACGTTGCAGCGCATCCCAGCCACGCACGCGCTGTTCGATCCAGGAGTGACCAGTGGCATTGAGATGAATGCCATCGGGTTCCATCCACTGCAACCAATCCGGATCCGCCAGCATCGGCCCATGCAAGGCAAGAAACGGCACATCCACTTCGAGGCAGGCTTCCTCGATCTGGGCTTCGTGCACTGCTACGTCCTGGTTGGCATACCAAAGGCACTCCGCAAAAGGCATCGCCTGTTCATCCACAGGCGTTAGTCCCAACACAAACACCGAAGCCCGAGGCTGAATCGACCGCAACAGCTGCTCCAAACCGAAACGAAAGGCGTCGGCATCCAGCGGTTGGCGGCCATCGGGTCGACCGACCCGAGCCGTGTCGTTGAGACCCACCGCCAGCAAGATGGCTTCCGGTTGTTTGCGCCGCAGCTCACCACGACAGACCCACTCGCGCTCCCAACGGGCAGACACCGCCTCCAATCCGTCACCGCGCACACCGAGGCCGTAGATCAGCGGAGCGTCAGGGAGCTCCATCCAATGGCGCCGCAAGCGTTCACACCAACCGCCCCCTTCACGATCACCCCAGCCCACAACGCCGCTGTCGCCGATCACCACCAGTTGCCGGGGAGCCCGCATCGATGTGCCGTGGATTCAAAGGGATCGGGTCAGCTTTGCAGCCAGTGCTGCCGGGAGCCATCACTCAGCACTTCACCAAACAGGGTGATCAAGGCGTAGGCGACGAGCAACAACAACACGGCTGCCCAATGAAAAGAGCTCAGAGACTCGAGCAGCTGCCATCCCAGACCACTGCCGCCGATCAAACCCACCACCACGGTTTCGCGCAGAATCACGTCAGTGCGATAGGCCCCATAAGCGAGGTGAGACGGACTGCGCGGGCTGAGCAAGCCATACAACCAACTCACGCGCACTGAGGCACCGCTGCTGCGCGTCGCGATGTGTGATCCGGCGTCCTGCTGATCGAGTCCCTCTTGCAGCAATCGACCCATCACGCCAGCGTTATGCAGACCAAGGGCCAGCGCCCCGATGGCCAGCGTCGGTCGGTTGCTCAGCAACAAAAGCAACACTGTGAGCGGTGGCGGAATCAGGCGAAAAAGCGTCCAAATCGCCCCAAGGCAAGACCGCCAGATTCGACCAGGCGAGAGCAACACCAACAAGGGCGGAAGACCGATGGCAACACCAGCGGCCAGCACCGTGAGCAACAGCGTTTCCCAGATCATGGGGAGCCAGGACAACTCCTGAGCGGCCAGAAGTAGGTCGCGGCCATCCGGCCAGATCAGCGGCATCCAGCTGAGGGCACCGGCATCAGGAAACAGGCGCGAGAGCCAGAGTCCACCGACCACCACAGCCATCACCATCCCCGCAACAAACCCCAGCACCTGCCGCTGTGCCAGCCGGGCCTGACCAGTGTGATGACGCCAGCGGCGCAGGCCCTGTTCAAGAGCGACACTCACCAGCGCCAGCAACCAGAGCCCTGTCCAGAGCTCCTGGAAGCGAAGTGATTTCAGGCTGAGCTCAAGATCCGTTCCCAGACCGCCAAGCCCAAACACCCCCAGCAGCGTGGCGCTGCGCAGGGCGCACTCCAACCGGTAGCCGCCATAGCTCATCAGCACCCCACCCATGGCCGGCGCAAAGGCGGTGAAGCAGGCCGAAAGCGGAGAAGCGCCGGCCTGAAGCAACGCCTCCAGTCGGGAGGGATCCAGGCTCTGCAATTGGTCGCGCCAGACGCGCGCCACCAGGGCTGCGTAGGGGATGGTGATCGCGGCGACAGCCACCCAGGGATGCAGGCCAAGCACCTGAAGGAGCAGCAGCCCCCAGATCAGTTCATGCACCGATCGCGGCAAGGCAAGCATCCGGCGCAGCACCACCGCTGGCCAATGGGGCAAACGAAACGTGAACCAGAGCCGCTCAGAGCTGAGGCAACCCAACACGACGCCGATCAGCAGGCTGCATCCCCAGCCCATGAGCGCGGTGGCCAGTGTGACCTGAAGCGCTCTGAGGAGAGACCCCAGCAAAACAGGATCGAGCGAGGGTCTAACAGCACCGATCAGGAAAGCAGCCCAGATCTCAGCACCGCCGCCATGGACGCCCTGAAGCACGACGATGAGCACGGGCACCAAAGCCAAGGCCGGCATCAGAGCCAGAGCTGGGGCCGTGGGCCGCAGGGCCCAGCTCATGATGCGTACAAAGCCTTGAGGTCTACGGCCGACACGCTCACGGCCGGTGCATCGATGACCAGAGCGCCATGGCGCAGGCCGAGCACACGATCAAAGCGATCAATCAGCTCCGGTCGATGCAACGACACCACCACGGCCTCAGCGCCGCTGCACAGCCCCCCATCGGCGTCATAAGCCAGAAGTCGTTCCAGCACTTCAGCTGCAATCGCCGGGTCCAGGCTGGCCAGCGGTTCATCGGCAAGCATCAACGTCGGCTGTTGACGGAACAGTCGCGCCAGTGCCACCCGTTGCCGTTGACCGCCTGACAGCTGCCGCACAGGGCGATCCAGTGCCGCATCCGCCAGCAGCGCCTCATCCAGTCCGGCCTGCCGAAGGCAACCGCGGCTGGCATCGGTGCCAATCCGAAACAGCAGATTGGCCAGAGCCCAGCCCAGGCGATGGCGAGCTAGCGCTCCAGCATTGACGTTCTGACCAATGCTGAGTTCATCAATCAGACGCAGGTCTTGCCAAAGCGTGCCGATCTCAGCCCGTTGTCGCCGCGTCAGGGTTGGCAACGGCACCCCCTTGAAGCGCACCTGACCGGTCTCAGGCCGCAGGCTGCCATTGATCACCCCCAGCAGGGAACTTTTACCGGCACCACTGCGACCGAGCAAAGCAACCCGGTCACCGGCTTGGAGCTGGAAAGACAGTGAGGTCAGCCGATGGCCGTGGGGGCCGGCCAACTGAACCTGCTCCAGCTCCAAAAGCGATGTCACCGGATCTTGCCCAGTTCCCGGCCCACCCGTTCGATCGGTTCATACTGGCTGGCCTCCGCGGGGATAAAGCGCTCGGCAGCAAAGAGCTCCAGAATTGTGGCTTGACGCGGTGTGGTGGGTGCAATCGCCAAGATGGCCTCGCGCAGACGGCTGGTGAAGCCGGCTCCAAAGCGCTTGTCCAGGTTGGGACGAACCACCCAGTGGTAGTCGACATATTCCGGTGTTCGCCAAATCACCGTCACCTTTTCGGTGTTGGCACGACCCTCTTCCACTGCCGAGGTCCACACCTGCTCATTGAGGGCACCAGCTTCGTAGGCACCGCTCTGCACCACAGCGATCGTGGCATCGTGGCTGCCACTGAATCCTGGCTTGCCACCGCTGAACTGGCTGGGGGTCACGCCAGCTTGAGCCATGAAATGTTGCGGCATCAAGCGACCTGAGGTGGAACTCTCCGATCCAAAAGAGAATCGCCGGCCACGCAGGCTGGTCAGTCCATTGATGGAGGTGATGGGCTGCAGACCTGAGTTGGTGTTGGCGATGAAGACGCTGCGGAATCGGGCATCAATGTCGCGCTGGGCCAGCACCTGGGCACCAGGTGTCTGCAGGCGCGCCTGCACACCAGTGAGGCCTCCAAACCATGCCAGGTCCAAACCACCATTGCGGAACGCACTCACGGCCGCCGGGTAGTTGCTGACCGGCACATAGCGAACCTTCACGTCGAGACGGTCGCTGAGCTCATCGGCGAGCTGGCCATAGAGACGATTGAGTCGCTCGGGATTCTGATCAGGAATAGCTCCCACCTTGAGGGTGGGCTGTGCAATCACGGGAAGAACCGTTAGTCCTTGGCAAAGCAGAACAGCAAGCAGGGCAACCGCCCGACGTTGTCGTGTCAGCATTCAAAAGACTCTTACTGGGATCAGAACCAAATCGCGCGTTCAGCCTGCGGGCAGCAGGCGTGCCAGGCGAGCTAGTCCATCCGTGATCGTCTCACGCGACACAGCACAGGACAGCCTCACGCAACGATCGTCACCGAAAGCGCCCCCAGGAACAATGGCTAGCCCCTCCTGCTCAAGAGCGGTCTGGCAGAAAGTCATCGAATCGGCGCATCCTTCCGGCAGCTGCGGAAAGGCATAAAACGCACCCTCGGGCGGGGCCAGGGTGATCCCAGGCAAAGCCTGCAGGCCCTCAGTCAACAAGCGACGGCGTGTGCTGTAGCTCGTGGCCATCTCCTGAACACAAGCCCGTGAGCCCTCGATGGCCGCAAGAGCACCGCGCTGGGCGAAGCTGCACACGTTGCTGGTGCTCTGACTCTGCAGAGCCGACGCCGCCTTGATCACCGATGCATGGCCGCTGAGGTAACCGAGCCGCCACCCGGTCATGGCCCAGCCCTTGGCAAAACCATTGACCATGAAACAGCGGTCCTGAAGATCTGGCGCCACCGCCGCAAAACTGTGGTGTGTTACTCCATCGTCCAGGAGATATTCGTAAATCTCATCCGTCATCACCAGCAGGCGCGGATGACGCCGCACCAGCTCCGCGAGGGCCTTCAGTTCGTCAAGGCTGAGCACCCTGCCTGTGGGGTTTCCTGGTGAGTTGATCACCAACAGGCGACTTGCCGGGGTGATCGCCGCTTCCAGAGCATCGAGATCCAATGCAAAGCCGCAGTTGGCCGAGGAAGGCAGCGGCACGGGTCGGGCTTGCGCCAGCCGCGCCATCTCGGGGTAACTCAGCCAATAGGGAGAAGGGATGAGCACTTCATCCCCGGGGTTGAGGATGACCTGAAACAGGTTGTAGATGGCCTGCTTGCCACCGTTGGTCACCATCACCTCAGCGGCGGTGGTTGGAATGCCATTTTCGACGCTGATCTTGCGAGCGATGGCCTCACGCAGTTCGGGATCTCCGCCAGCCGGGCCATAGCGGGTGAAGCCCTCTTTCAAGGCCTGAATTGAGGCCTCAACGATGAAACCAGGCGTGCCGAAATCAGGCTCACCGGCACTCAAACTGCAAATGTCGCGGCCTTCCAGTTTCAGAGCCTTGGCCCGGGCACTGATGGCCAACGTGAGCGAAGGCTGCAGGGCTTCGGCCCGGCTGGACAGGGATGGCGGGCGTGACATCGGAGCGGCAACCCTCCGGTGGGTGCGCAGGTACGAGCTTGCACATCCTGCCTGATGTGGTGTCCCAGACAACCAAGTGAGCACAGAGATCTTGGGGTTCGAGACAATGCAGGTTTGAGGAACGACTTGTGATGCCCGGTGAGGTGACGTCGCTGAGCTGGATCCTGGCGTCGCGACACCCCCGACAACTGGCCGGCTTCTACGCCGAGCTGCTGAATACCAGCGTTCGTTCGGGACTGGCAGAGCATCACTGGATCGTGCCGCTCGGGGACGCCGGCAGCCTGCAGATCTATACGCCCTCCCGCAGTCGCCCATGGCCGGCTTCAGGTTCTGTGCTGGCGCCATGCCTGCAGCGTCAGGTAAACAGCGACCCCTTAGCTGCGTTGACGAGCTGGCAAGAGCAAGTGATCACTCTTGGGGGCCAGAGCAGCGAAGCACCCAGACTGGAGCCCTTCGGCGCCGAGTGCTGGATGGAGGATCCGGAAGGGCAGAGGTTTCTGCTCCTGGTGCTTCCCGGTGAACCTAAGAACCAAGAGATGCCATGACAGCGCCGATACTCCCTGAGCTGCAGGCCTTGGAGCAGGCCTGCGCTGACTGCCGCAACTGCGGGCTGTCAGAAGAGCGCCAGCAGGTCGTGGTGGGTCGCGGCAACCCCGAGGCCCGCCTGATGCTGATCGGCGAAGCACCGGGGGCCGACGAGGACACCAGCGGCCTGCCGTTCGTCGGACGGTCGGGCCAACTGCTCAGCGGTCTTATCGCCGAAGCAGGACTCGATGAAGAGCACGACCTCTACATCTGCAACGTGATCAAGTGCCGACCACCTGGAAACCGCAAACCGACCGCACAGGAAATCGACCAATGCCGGCCTTGGCTTCGGCACCAGCTGACGTTGATCAATCCCCCGCTGGTGCTTTTGGCAGGTGCCACGGCTTTGCAGGCACAGCTGGGGATCCGCAGCGGCATCAGCAAACGCCGCGGTCAATGGCATGACCACGACCAGCGCTCCTTCATGCCGGTGTTTCATCCCTCCTATCTGCTGCGCTTTCGCTCCCGAGAGCCCGGCAGTCCACAAGACCTGACACTGCGGGACCTGAGGGAAGCCAAGCGTCGTCTGTGCAGCGAAGACAAGTCACTGCGATGAAGGCTATGCCAAGGTTTGGCTGAGAAGCCAAGCGATCCATGACCGGCACCCTGGCCAGCGCGACCGAGACCGGCAGTGAGGTCACCAACCATTCCCGCTACGACACGGTGATCCACCGGCGTCCCACCCGAACCGTGATGGTGGGAAATGTGCCGATCGGGAGCGAGCACCCGGTGGTGGTGCAATCGATGATTAATGAGGACACCCTCGACATCGAAGGGTCGGTTGCGGGAATCCGCAGGCTGGTGGACGCCGGCTGCGAAATCGTGCGGGTGACGACCCCTTCCATGGCCCATGCCAAAGCGATGGGCAAGATCCGATCCAGCTTGCGCGAACAGGGCTGCACCGTGCCGCTGGTGGCAGACGTGCACCACAACGGCATCAAGATCGCATTAGAGGTGGTTAAGCACGTCGACAAGGTGCGGATCAATCCCGGCCTGTTCGTATTCGAAACCGCTGATCCAAACCGTCAAGACTTCAGCAAGGAAGAGTTCAATGCGATCGGCGAGCGCATTAAGGAAACGTTTGCTCCTTTGGTGGAAGCTCTCAAGCAAGAGAACAAGGCTCTGCGCATCGGCGTGAATCACGGTTCGCTGGCCGAACGCATGCTGTTCACCTATGGCGACACGCCAGAAGGCATGGTCGAGTCAGCAATGGAATTCGTGCGCATCTGCGATGAGCTCGACTTTCACAACATTGTGATCTCGATGAAAGCGTCTAGAGCACCGGTGATGCTCGCGGCATACCGCCTGATGGCAGACACCCTCGATCAAGAAGGATTCAACTATCCGCTGCACCTCGGTGTGACCGAAGCTGGCGATGGTGACTATGGCCGCATCAAGAGCACTGCCGGGATCGCCACCCTGCTCGCCGAAGGGCTCGGCGACACCATCCGCGTGTCGCTGACGGAAGCACCGGAAAAGGAGATCCCCGTCTGTTATTCGATCCTGCAGGCGATCGGTTTGCGCAAAACGATGGTCGAATACGTGGCTTGTCCGAGCTGCGGTCGCACTTTGTTTAATCTTGAGGAGGTGCTGAATCAGGTGCGCGACGCCACCTCTCACCTCTCCGGTTTAGACATCGCCGTGATGGGTTGCATCGTCAACGGGCCGGGCGAAATGGCTGATGCTGACTACGGTTATGTGGGGAAAGGCCCGGGAACCATCGCCCTCTACAGGGGGCGCGAAGAGATCCGCAAGGTGCCCGAGGCTGAAGGAGTCAACGCCCTGGTTCAGCTGATTAAGGACGACGGACGCTGGGTGGACCCCGGCTGATCTCGTTAATCTGAGGCATCGGTCCTGAAGGCCACCCATGCCCACCGTCACACCCCGCTCTGGACGTTCCCATTACAGGGGTCTGTTGATGATCCTGGGGGCGGGTGGCATCACCGCAGCCGTAGCTGTGGCCGCACCAGGTCTCGGCCTACCAAGCACCTCCAATTCATCGATCACCAACAGTCCCAAGGAGGTGATCGATCAGGTTTGGCAAATCGTCTACAGAGATTATCTGGATTCCACAGGGAAGTATTCCGTCGATCGCTGGACCAGGTTGCGTAGAGACTTGCTCTCCAAGAGCTACGCCGGTGCGGATGAGTCGTATGAAGCGATCCGCGGCATGCTCGCCAGCCTCGATGATCCCTACACCCGCTTCCTTGACCCGAAAGAGTTCAAGGAGATGCAGATCGACACCTCCGGAGAACTGACCGGTGTCGGCATCCAGATCTCCCTTGACAAAGACACCAAAGAAATCCTGGTGGTGTCGCCAATCGAAGGAACCCCGGCATCCAGAGCCGGCGTACAGCCCAAAGATGTGATCGTCACGATCGATGGTCAGACCACCAAGGGGATGACCACTGAAGATGCGGTGAAGCTGATCCGGGGGCAAGAAGGCACTGAAGTGATCCTTGGTCTGCGCCGCAACGGAGATGTGGTGACAGTTCCTCTGAAGCGTGCTCGCATCGAAATCCAAGCCGTCGATAGCCGGCTCAACACCACACAGAGCGGACAAAAGATCGGATACATCCGACTGAAGCAATTCAATGCCAATGCCGCCAGAGAAATGCGAACGGCGATCCGCGAACTCGAGGCTGAAGGTGCTGAAGGTTATGTGCTCGACCTTCGCAGCAACCCCGGAGGACTGTTAGAGGCCAGCATCGATATTGCGCGCCAATGGCTTGACGAAGGCACCATCGTCAGCACCAAAACACGTGATGGCATACAGGACGTAAGACGGGCTACGGGGAGTGCACTGACTGACAGCCCCGTAGTGGTGCTGGTGAATGAGGGTTCTGCCAGCGCCAGTGAGATTCTTTCCGGCGCTTTGCAAGACAACGAGCGCGCCGTGCTCGTAGGTCAGAAGACCTTCGGGAAAGGGCTAGTGCAATCCGTGCGAGGGCTCTCCGATGGCTCGGGCCTCACAGTGACAATCGCGCAGTACCTCACACCCAACGGCACCGATATCCACAAGAACGGCATCCTCCCGGATGTGCCCGTGGAATTGAGCGAAAAAGAGATCCGCACGCTCACCATCGAACAGCTCGGCACCAGCAAAGACAGCCAATACCGATCTGCAGAGACGACATTGCTGAAAGCCCTGCGCTCATCCGAGCGTGGCCAGGCTTATCAGCCGGGCTCGGCCAACCTTCAATCGGCGCTTCAGCGATAGGGGTACTAATCAACCCCTTCTCATTCACCGCGTCGACGAGGAAGGCGGACAGGAGCATCAACCGGTTGCGCAGACACGGTGAACTGCATCAGGAGTTGTTCAATCCAAGCACCGACGGAGATCTAAACAAGTTCACCGCTGAACCACGAACCAGATCCGAAGCCAGAATGCTGAAACAAGAGAGAGGGCAGAGAAGGATGGTCGACAGATAAAGACCGCATCCGACCGAAAGCAAGCATGGGGTCTCTTGCAACACTCAAATGAGGGCAAAGCCATCTGGGTATGACAAACGAGCCAGCATCGAAGTCCGCGAGGGCTCCATCTCTGGTCATCACCCGCGGCTTTAGCGAAACCAGCAAGGCAAGAAGGTGCGTTGCTGCTAAAAACAGATCAAAGAGATGCTGTTGTTTGTGATGTCTGACCAATAATTCGAAGCCTTTCTCGAGAAGGCAAAGGGTGATCAATACCTGCAAGATCAGCTGAAAATGGCGTCAAGCAAGGAAGAGGTAATCACACTGGCAAAAGAAACAGGTTATGAGATTCCTGCAGACTTCATCAAAACGAAATCTGAACTTTCAGAAGAAGAACTGAAAAGCATCGATGGCGGCAATTGCGTCACAGCAACCTGGTTTAATATTTAACCCAATCTATAAGCAGGCATTCACAACCAACGCCTAAGAGCGGAACACAATGAGCGCCGACATCGGAATGCAGTTCAAACCTTCACCAGAGCATTAGTTTAATTCTCAAGCTCTTTGAACCACTGATGAGATCCCTTTTCAGAACTTCAAGGCAAGGCTTTACCAAAGAGCTTGACCAAGACAGCCATCACTGGGTCGACGAACTACATGACTCCATAGAAGGCATTAAGAGAATTGAAACCCAACACGTCATTCGCTTTAAACGATTGTCCTTCCAAGCAATAAAGCAGGGATACAACTATTTTCGAACATCAGACTGGTTTATCAATCTGCCATTTTGCCAAAATGATGCACAGATCTGGGCATGCAATGCACTAGCCATATTCATCGCTCTATGAATCCAGGACAAGATTGCCATCTCAATCGCAAAAAGACTTCTTCAAGAACCTCACCCATGCAAACAACAATCGTATTCATACGATCTGTTATTCCTGCATTCTGCAGAAAGCGCGGGTGAGGGAACCCGCATACCAACGGCCTTCTGTCGATGCGTCGAGCGTCGAAGTGCTTTTCTAAACGAGGTGAAAACGATTATCAAATAGGTCTTAACGCCTAATCAATATTGGAATAATGTTCGTAGCGATACTGTTTCGGGCTGATGATGCACGAGAGTGATATGAGAAGGCTTCCCCTTCTTGCGTCGAGCAGAGACAGGCTGAGGGGTCTGTCTCTTTCCCTCCCCAACGTCCATGCGTCGGGGATGTTCAGCACGATTGTCAAGTTGAAACGGGCAGACTGGCACTGAAAGCTGACTGGCTAAGCAAGCCATGTGTTCCAAAGCGATGGAGCTTGCACAACTCCCTAGGGAAGGCATGACCCAGCAAAAATCAGACGGACGCGATGCTGTCGAAGTCGAACCTGGCTACAACAGAAATGCGTCAATCAGCCATGCCGTTGATCGCTGACAAGGATGCCAGGCATGCAGTGAGAATCGTCGTGAACGATACGCTTTCTGGAGTTGCTGACAAAGGAATCGCACGCAGATATGCGATCTTTCTGTAGCTACAACTTGCATGTGCATGACGTGAATACCTTTGGCGTTCATCACGGCAAAACCATGGCTTTTGATGCTGGTGATAAAACTGACAGATTCATTGCGGCGGCAAGGGCCCGTGCTCACGCTGCACTGCAAGAAGAAGTCCCCAAACTGACTGCTCTTGAAAAGGGGATGTTGGAATCAATGCGACGAGGAGGAAGACCCGTCAGAGATCACAGGCCGGTGAAATGATTGGTGACGGCTTCCATCAAACAGCGTGGGCGGGCAGGCATACACATTGAGATGCTTGCCAACGTCGTTGTTCATTCCACCAACCACGAGACATCCAGCATCTGAAGGCGGTATGCGCAAGCCAATGTGAATGGTGTAACCCTGAGGCCATTCAGAAGAGCCTTTGGCATCAACAGCAAAAGCTATGCAAATGCTGCCAAAAACAGCAATGCAACGAGGAAAGGGCGCACTATGCCAGTTCGACTCAATCGATTCTGGTGGAACCAACCAACATGCGCGGATCTCTCATGCCAAGTGACCTGATCGGCCTGATTGGAATGACTCACTTCGCCTGGCTTGGACATCAATATCTTCGCCGTCGTTGCAACAATGGATCAACAACTGAACGGTCGTTGACGTTGAATTCAACCTTACGGAAATTCAGAACCTCTTTTCATTTGTAATTCCAAATGCAACTCGCCGACTGGCTCTGGCTGCTTCACCCAGCACTTGCTGTTGTGGTGGTTTATCCCCTGCTTGGGATGGTATTGCGGGCAGCACGTCAAACACGTAACCGACGCGTCTTCCAGAGCAAATTTCCAGCTGCAGTCGGAAAAGATCACTCCGACTTAGGCAAGTGGCTAACCGGTGCAGTCGTCGGAATTATTTTTTTAGCTGAAGCAATCGTAATCGCCACAGCCAATCCACTTGCGGAATTTGTTGGGGGCCCAAGTCGCATTCTGCAATTATTGCTCGTGTTAACCGGAAGCATCATTGCTTTTGTTGCTCTATGGCACGTTCGGAAAACGCTCTATCGCGCTGCATTCGCACTGCTGTGTTGGATCGGTGCACTAGGCCTTGGAATGCAGCCTGAAGTGTTTCACCTGAGTGACAACCCACTCGATCCTGCGTTCTGGCAGTGGTCTGCATTAAAGCACTAACTCACACGGCAGCCAGTGACACCAAGGCTCCAGAGCAATCAAAAACCCCGCACTTGGCGGGGATATATTTTCATGCCATTTCAGCTTAGAGGTCAAAAGCAAACATATTCTGAGACCTCGTAATTACATTCATGGAGATCAGTTCACTCGCACCTTGATCTTGGAACTGAATTGAACTGCCCATGAGATTAAACCGATCATACAACCAAGGTTTTTCAAAACATTCATCAGGATCTGCTTCAGTGTCGTCATCTTCTTCGTCACTACCAAACCCGAAAAATTTCAAAGCTTCCTCGCCTGCTTCCACCGCTTGCTCCAATAGCCAGTCAGTAAGTGTTGTATTTTCCCCGTCACACTTGTCACTTCCAGAGGCGTTACCCACCTTTCCGTCATTGTTCAAATCATTACACTCCCCAGCACCTTCGCATAACTGATTTTCTTTTGCATTCCATGCATTCGTAATGCCCGCGCTAGCACACTCGTATGCCTCAAGCCCTAAGCCAAGATATTGATCAATAAGATCATAATTACTCTCGGCAAATTGCGTCCAATGACGTCCAGCAATATAACCATTCATGATCTCATTCGTAGCCGATAAGATTTGGTCATTTGTCATTATTGCGTCATTAGCATAGACGCTTCCGTTCACATCAATCCCTGTCATAGAGTCAATGTCAATCCCCTGAACCAACGCCTCATCAACACCCTCAGGCTGGATCAATTCATTCGTTAAATAAGGGTTGATGATCTCAGGCTGATCCGACTGCTGACCAACAGCTGAATCAATCGCTTGTCTTGCAGAATCAATACCAACCAAAGACTCACTCACAGTGACGTGATCAGATTGATTTCTATTTGCGTTTACTTGTTGAATGACAGAAGCATTGTCGAATGAAGTGGAATGTGCCATCGGTGTTTGAGGGTGGTGGAGGGTTCATCCCTCTCGATACCCATGTCATCAGCGAGATCTAGAAGAGAAGTGATGACCACAGGCATGGCCTGACGTGATTTCGATCACCACCTGGGCAGGCATCGCTTTCCAGACGACGGCAGTGAAGGTGCGGCATCACCCGAACAGATGGCAACCACCAACTGCAAAGCACATCCCATGGCGCCGTTGATGCTCCGCTAACAATGAGCTGGATCCGACAAGACCATCCAACGACCAGCCACGCATCTCTGATTCGCTATCTGTGATCTGCTCCGAGGCCACAGACTCGAAGTCTTCAGACCACCGACCCCCTGGCTCGAGCGGGATACCGATCAAACAAACGCCACACCTCTTTCGGTGGGGGCGACACACCACGACGCTGTCACTGCCTGGGTGATCAAGGTCCTGTTAATCCCAGGCGTTAACAGACCTGTTGAAAGACGCGAACACCAGTTTCGCGTCAAGCTGTCGCTCAGAGCATCGATGGGATCCCAGGATTAGGCCTGGCTCAGCAAGGCCAGAGAATAAGGAGCCAACAGCCAGCAGGAACGGAGGACAAACCGTTCAAGGCCATGTGACACGCAGGACTCTTCCAAAACTGGATGCATAAAAAAACCATCACTCAGCTGAGTGATGGTTGCGATCAGCGACTACGAGAAAGCCTGTTTTGAAGAGCGCTCAAGCCACGGGCTGCATCAAACCGCCACCCGGGGTGGAGTCATCATCATCATTATTTTTGGAGTCTCCATCCCAGAGGGCGTAGATGCCGATGGCAGCGGCACCAATCAGGCTGGAAAACAACCCGAAGGAACCACTGCTGATCGGATCGATGAATTCGCCCACAAGCACGTTGAATCTAAGACCACGGTAACGAAAAATTGCGCATTGTGTCGCCCGCTTCTCATTTTCAGGGTTTCAGCACGGACACAGGGTCGGCTCAAACGCTGAGAACGGCCTCATTGCGGTCCTTCTGCTGCTGTTCGCGCTGCTCGGCGGTTAGGCCATCCGCATCGGGAATCTGAGAAGCCATCTGCTCCAGCCAGTTCTTGAGCTCCTCCAACTGCTTCTCCATGGGCAGTACGCCCAAGCCGCGTGCCATCACCTTCGCAGTGGCACCGCTACCGGCCTGATATACAAGCCGTCCATGGAGGTGCTGGGGCAATCCTTGGCGGAGCAACCGGAATGCGGGTTCCTCCATCGGTGTTTCCAGCGCGATGTTCGGCTTCTCCGGACGAATCCTGGAAAAACCGCAGCGCTTCGCGAGCAGCTTCAGATCCATCAATTGCAGCAGTGACTGCACAGGCCCCGGCAAGGCGCCGTATCGATCGGCCCAGATGGCTGCTAGCTCCACCAGCGACTCACTGCTGATGCATTCAGCCGCAGAGCGATAAGCCGCCATCTTCTCGTCAGCATCAGTGATCCAGTCCGCAGGAATGAACGCGGTGACCTGCAGATCCACCTGGGTGTCATCCACAGCGGGGATGTCCTGCCCCTGTATCTCTGCCAGGGATTCCTGGAGCATTTCCATATAGAGGTCAAAACCGATGGCCTCCATCTGACCGCTCTGCTCCACACCGAGGAGGTTGCCAACACCCCGAATCTCCATGTCACGCATCGCCAGCTGATAACCACTGCCCAACTGTGCGAATTCCTGAATCGCACGCAGTCGCTGGCGAGCTGCTTCGCTCAACGAGGCATTGCCTGGATAAAAAAGCCACGCATGGGCCTGGATGCCACTGCGGCCCACTCGGCCGCGTAACTGATAGAGCTGGGCCAAGCCAAAACGGTGTGCATCTTCGATCAGGATCGTGTTGACGCGAGGGATATCAAGACCGCTCTCCACAATCGTGGTGCAGAGCATCACATCCGCTTCACCGCCGTTGAACGCCACCATGGCGCTCTCCAGCTCACCTTCAGCCATCTGGCCATGGGCCACAAGCAAACGCAGGCCGGGCAGCATCTGGCGCAGCTGGCCGGCCACATCCTCAATGCCCTCCACGCGAGGCACCACGTAAAACACCTGGCCACCGCGGTCGAGCTCCTGACGGATAGCACTGCGCACGGCCTCCTCATCCAGCGCTGCGAGGTGGGTTTTGATCGGTCTGCGCAACGGCGGTGGTGTGGTGATCAGGCTCATCTCCCTGACCCCTGAAAGGCTCATGTAGAGCGTGCGGGGAATCGGGGTAGCCGAGAGAGTGAGAACATCCACGTCTTTTCGCAGCGCCTTGATCTTCTCCTTCTGATTCACACCAAAACGCTGCTCCTCATCAACCACGAGCAGACCGAGCTTGTCGAACACGGTGTTCTTGCTCAGCAGCTGGTGGGTGCCCACCACCGCATCGATCGTGCCGTTCTTCAGACCCTCAAGAATCGCCTTGCGCTCACTGGCGGTGCGGAACCGGTTGAGCAGCGCCACCTTGATGGGATAGGGGGCAAAACGCTCCGAGAGGGTGCGCCAGTGTTGCTGCGCCAGGACGGTGGTGGGAGCCAACATGGCTACCTGCTTGCCGGCGGTGATCGCCTTGAAAATCGCCCGGATCGCTACTTCGGTCTTGCCAAAGCCCACATCGCCGCACACCAAACGATCCATCGGCTGCGACTTCTCCATGTCGCGCTTCACATCGGCTGTGGCCTTCAGCTGATCTGGCGTGGGTTCGTAAGGGAACGAATCTTCGAGTTCGTTCTGCCAGGGGCCATCCACCGGGAAGGCAAAACCTGGAGCCTGGTGACGCTCGGCGTAGAGCTTCACCAGGTCTAATGCCACCTTGCGCACAGCCTTGCTGGCGCGCTCCTTGGCCTTCACCCAGGCCGAGCCGCCCATCTTGCTGAGCTGCGGCGGAGCATCACTGTTGGCCCGGTAGCGGCCAAGGCTGCCCAGCTGATCGGCTGCAACACGAAGGATGCCGTCGGCGTACTGAACCACCAGGTAGTCGCGCACCTCCCCGCTGATCGCGAGCTTTTCGAGCTTCTGAAAGCGACCGATACCGTGGTTGCGGTGCACCACGAAATCACCGGGCTGCATCTTGTTGGGATCCACGGTGCGGCTGGCGGCCTTGCGCCGGCGACGCACATAGCCGGTGCTGGTGAGCGTCTGCTGCCCGAAGAACTCGCGGTCCGTGATCAGCACCACACGCCAAGCAGGCAGCTGCAGACCTTCCAGATCGGCCGTTCCGCGAATCTTTAACGCCACGGGGGTGGCCTGCTCAATCAGCCGCTCAATCGCCGGGGCGTCGGCGGCATTGGGCACAAAACGACTGATGCAGTCGTGTTCTTCCAGAAGCGCCACTGCACGACTGGGCTGAGCTGAGACCAGCCACACCGCCTGTTTGTCTTGGCGATAGTTCTTGATCAGTTCCCCGAGCTTGCCGAACTGATTGGGATAGGCCGGTACGGGGCGGCTGTTGAGATCGAATGCGTTGGGATGCGCGTCACTCTCCTGGAGTTCCGCCAAATCGAAACCGGTGAACGCCTCAGCCAGGGCCATGGCCTCATCGACATCACGATGCAGCAGCGGAATCGGCAAGGCCAGTTCCTGATGGTGTTCGCGGGCATGATCCAGCCATTGCTCACCATGGGAGCGGCCATGGCGGCGCTCATCAATGGCGACGCAGCACTCCGCCGGCAGGTAGTCGAGCAAGGAGGCGGGCTGCTGCCAAGCAAGACCCAGCAGACGACGCATGCCTTCGGGTGTTCCTCCCTCTAGAAGCTCCGTGATCGCTTCCTCATTAAGCAGCTGATCCAGGCCATCGGGCATGGATTCGCGCAGGCTTTCGGCAATCAGCGGACTGAAGCCGGTAGGGGTCAAGCGCAGGCTGTCGATCGGATCCAGTGAGCGCTGGCTGGCAGGGTCGAATTCCCGCAGTTTGTCGAGCTCATCTCCAAAAAACTCCAGTCGCACCGGCAGCTCACTGCTCACCGGGAACACATCCACGATGTCGCCGCGACGACTCCAGGTGCCTTCCTGATCAATGGTCGAGACCCGCTCGTAGCCCAGCTGGGTGAGACTGGTGGCCAACTCTTCGAGATCCAGGCTGTCGCCCTTGCGGAGCGTTCGACAGCGATCCGCCAGAGCCTGCGGTGGCGGTAGATGCGGCTGCAGGCAACGCTCGGTGGCCACGATCGCCAGATCGCTGCTCTGCCCTCCAATCTGCAGCTCACTGAGCACCTGCAGCTGCCCCCAGGTGATCTCACTGGTGGGGTCGAAGGGTTCATAGGGAGACCCTTCACTGGTGGGATACAGCTGGGCGCTGCGCCAGCCCATCAGCTCTAAGAGCGCGGTCCAGCGACCGGCCTCCTCCAGCGTGGGGACCACCACCAACAATGGCCGGTCCTGATGACGCGCCAGCGCACTGGCCACAAGAGCCCGGGCTCCACGACCACCGCCCCGGAGCAACAAACGATCTGAACGATCCTGCCGGTCACACAATTCACCGCTCAGTGCGGAGGTCTGCAGCAGACGCACCAGAGAACTGAGGGGCATGGCGTGACCACTGACGGCAACGCATGATTGTCGCAATCCACTGACCTCTGCCGCGGACAACTCGCCGCTTCCCAATGCCACGGTTTCGCTGTCGAGAATGCTGCTGCGGACCCGCGGTGGTTTTGCACCCCCCGAAGGGTGCACTACCGGTCTGCACCCGTTGCGGTGCGGTGATGGAGCAGCAACCGCTGGTGAAACCTCTGCCGTTCGTGGTGCTGCTCGCCGTGGGATCAGCCTTGATCACCATGTCGCTACCGGGACTGTTGCGTCCACCAGCCACACCGAAGCCTCCGACATCTGAAACCCTGGCATGACGATGAGCAAACCAACTTCACGGGCCAATCGTCTTGAGCGACGGTTCGAATCACTGATCTGGAAATTCCGGCTGGTCACCTTGATCCCGGTGGTGATGAGCCTGATCGGAAGCATCAGCTGTTTCGTACTGGGCACCTACGCCGAATTGAGCGTTCTCTACAAGGTGGCTCAAGGCGAATTCAACAGCGACAACAGCAACTTCCTGATTGGAAAAGTGGTGGGAGGAATTGACTACTACCTGATCGGAATCGCGCTGCTGATTTTTGGCTATGGCATCTACGAACTGGTGATCTCCGACATCGATCCGCGCCAGGCCCATCAATCACCAGACCGCCGCAATCTGCTGAACATCGATTCCCTCGACACGCTCAAGCAGAAGCTCACCAAGGTGATCATCGTGGCTCTGATCGTGACCGCCTTCAAGGTGATGGTGAGCTTCGAAGTGGGTACCATCACAGAGTTGCTGCAGTATTGCGCCGGCGTGCTGATGCTGGCTTTCAGCGCCTACCTGATCGGACGCACCGGAACACACTGATGCGCCGAACGACCATGCCCACGCATCACCCCTGCGCCGTGCTGCAACGGTTGCGGAGCATGGCTCGCACCAGCTGACCCTGATTTTGTAAGGCATAAGCCTCATATTCCAACTGCTTCTGTTCAGGCGACAGGGAAGCCGTTGCCACGGCAATCTGATTGGCATCAACCTTGTGGCTGCCGAAGAACTTGGCAATCGCCACCTCCGAGAAACCACCGTTGTTCCGCAGATAGGCAGCGATCGAAGCTGAGCGACCGTTCTGCAAACCGGCCAGACAGTCCTGGGCGACATGGACGGCTTCATGGGTGAGAACTTTGTCCATCAGCGCAGGATCGGAATCCAGGGATGTCGCCAGACAAAGCCGCTGGACCGCACGGTTGTAAGCCCCGAGCTGATTGCCACGCCCGCAGCGTTCGATCCGGTCCACCGTGATGCCATAACCACGGAGCTCCTTGAGCAGCGACCCCGTGTTGGATGGTTCGGAGGCTGCTGACGATCTTGAAGCTGAAGCTGGCTCAGACCGATAGCTCTGAACCGCACCGGCATCAGCTGTCATGACAGGCGGCAGCTCACGGGCAAACGCGCCGTAATGACGAAGCGTGCTCACAGGAGTGACCTCGAAATGAAGGTGAGGCCCTGAGGACCAGCTGCCGGTGTTGCCGCACTGGCCGATCACATCGCCACGTTTGTAAGTGCCGGACCCACGGGCGGACTTGAGGTGGCTGTAGCTGGACCGGAGCTCCCCATCTCCTTTGAGAGTGAACGTCCATCCCATACGGCCGTCCCACGAGGAACGGCCAACACCGTCATGAGCAGCGAGCACATCAGCACCTGTGCGGCAAGCGATATCGATCGCGGGATGCGCCTCGGTCACCCGCTGGGTGACAGGGCCGGCAATCGGAATCAACAGGCTGGCGGCGAGCTCGAGCAAAACAACGCAACACAAATACCGCGCAAATCTTAAGATGCGACGACCTGGTCTCACGCCAGAGCTATAACCCTGAGCAATTAGGTTTTGCCCCACAAATCAAAAAACAAGGGAAAGAGAGACAGGGCCCGAATGCGGCCTGGCTAGCCCTTGAATGAACCCCCAAGCATCCTTATGCGAAAGGCTCTCCCCTTCCTGGGCGCAGCTGCTTTGTTTGCTGCTGCAGCTCTGCCCTCACTGGCTGCACCAAAAATGACCGCCAGAACGGTCAGCGACGGCTTCGAGCGCAGCAATGTGTTGCTGCCCATTGGCGGTAGCAAGCCCATCGACAATCCCGTGCCACCCGATCTGTCTGATCTGTCGGGATGGACCTACGACGAACTCGAAGCCGGCCTCCAGAAGGAGTACGACGTCGATGTCGTGGCAGTCACCAACTTCCTGTATTCAGACAAAGGCGTTGAGTTCCTTTCTGAAAGCATTCAGGGCAAGAACTACACCCCTTACTACAGCCAGGCCAACAGCGTTCAGTCCGTGCGCAGCGCCATCATTCTCGATGCCGCTGACGGCAAGCTGTCCAGCTACGGAATGATGGCCAACCTGCCTGTGGATCAGCGTCTGCAGGGCTCCATGAAGGTCTGCGATGCGCAAAACCTGAGCAACGAGCAGCAAGAAACATCCCTGCTCAGCTGGTACATGAACACACCAGCTTGCATCCAGGCTTATACAGCCGTTGCAGAAGAAGCTCCCGCCTCTGAGCCAATCCGCGGCCTCTGGTAAACGCCGATTCCCGAGTGAACACAAACCAAAGGCAGCGTGAGCTGCCTTTTTTTGTGCCCGCCGGATTCAACATTCCCTCAAGACAACATCAAACCTCGCATCGGCATCTCTCTCCCTTAGCGCGATGCACCGATAGCTTGCAGCACCCAGCGCCAGCAGGACTGATGCCCGCCACGACGTTGCCGACCACAGGAGCCGTGACGGGTTTGCGAGAAACCCTCGACTTCTTCAACGATCCAGGCTTTGCACAACGACGCTTTGAAACCCACGGGGATGTCTTCGAAACCAAGCTGCTGGCCCAGAGGATCGTGTTCATTCGCGGTGAACGGGCGATCAACGATTTGCTCAAGCAAGGTGATGCGCTCGAGGGATGGTGGCCTGAAAGCGTGCGGCAATTGCTGGGCAGCCGCTCCCTAGCCAACCGAAGTGGTGAGGGTCACAAAGCACGTCGCCGGGTGGTGGGTCAACTGTTTTCAAGCGCAGCCCTGAGCCGCTACACCCCATCGATCCAAACGCTGGTCGAGCAACTTCGGGATGACTTGATCACCGCCAATGCACCTGTGCCTTTAGCGAATCGGATGCGCCGATTCGCCTTTGCCGTGATCGCCACCACGGTGCTGGGGCTGGATGCAAAACGCCGTGATGCACTGTTTGCCGATTTTGAGATCTGGACACGCGCCCTGTTCTCGATCCCGATCGCCATTCCGGGGACACCCTTCGCCAAAGCGATGGCGGCACGCCAAAGGCTGGTTCAACAACTCAAAGCCGTCTTGCAATCGCGTGATCATCGCAGCGGTGGGCTCGACGTGCTTAGCGGAGGCCTGGATGAAGTCGGCATCCCGCTCGACGATGACGACTTAGCTGAACAGCTTCTGCTGCTGTTGTTTGCTGGCTACGAAACGACGGCATCATCGTTGAGCTGCCTGTTCCGAGCACTTCTGGTCAATCCAGACGTCGAAAGCTGGCTGCTAAAAGAATTGCAAGCATCGCCCTGGCCTTTTGAGACCAGTCACCGCTCTCCGCGCCTGGATGCCACGGTGCTGGAGGTGATGCGCCAGACACCACCGGTGGGTGGTTTTTTTCGGCGTAATCTGCGACCCGTGCAACTTGGCGAGGTCGAAGTTCCGGAAAACCGCGTGATTCAGGTCGTGCTGAGCGGATCGAGCACCGCCGTTGTTAATGCGAATAGCGATGATCTTTCGCTGTTCCGGCCACAACGCCACCTGGATGGAACCTTCGGCCAAACCCTGTTGCCCTTCGGGGGTGGAGAGCGCGTCTGCCTGGGAAAAGCACTCGCTGAACTGGAAATCCGATTGATGGCCGTGGGCTTGCTCAGGGAGCTGCAACTGGAACTGGAGGCAAATCAGGATCTCTCCTTGCAACTGATCCCAAGCCCAACACCACGCGACGGATTGCGCGTAACAGCCAAGCAACGTTGAACGCAGACCAACGGCGGAGAAGCAAAGCTGGGATTCACGAAAAGTTGAAGCGCTTCACAACAGAGCTGGGATCACAAGCGCATTCAAATCAAGAATCTGATTCTTTTCGGCATTGGATCACTTCAGCTCCAAGCCCAGCCATTGGCGCGTCTTCTCACTGAATTCACAATATCGGCTCTTGATGTCTCTCTCAGGCTTGTGATTAACAACTGGGACGCTGACGATTGCCCCCTGATTAGCCCTCTGATTAGCCCTCTGACAACAGCCCAACATCAACATCACCACAATCACCAATACAGAGGAGGTCGCTGATCTGAACACCAGTCTCTAGAACATTAATCACGTCTCCAAAGCGAGATCAGCATGCCCAGCCAAAGGTCTTTGGCTGTTTCTTTGTCACAGCAAGGTTGCATGCAGGTGAGCGAACCATGCATGGTTCAGCCATAAGCATGAACACCTGCAGCGAGCGTCAATTCACCACCCAGAGAACTAACAGGTAAGCAACTGCAATCACGACAAGTGGCGCCCATCCTCCCAACAACTGAAACGAGAGCCCGGCCACATAGGGAACTGCCATCACCAGAAAAACAACCAGCATGAGGAACAGCAAAAGCTTGAACCACTCCGGATAACCATCCAGAGCTTGCTTCACAAACTCACGGAGATATCGCTTCATCGCTGAGTTCCGTAAATTGATCGATGGATAACCCATGCCCATTATCTTTTGCGATTTCCACAACATGCTCAGTTTATTTTGCACCATTGAGCTTCTCCTGAAGGCTGGCGTCGCCTTTGACCTTTTCAAGAAAAGCTTTGAGTTGTTCTTCTGACATGAGAGGGCGTGGAGCTACAGCCTGGTCGTAGCAAGGTCGGCTGGGGTGACTGTAAGCAATAAAAAAGCCCGCTAATGCTGGCAATGGCACGAAATCATTGAGACTCTTCTCTGCTACTTTTTTCGTAGATGTTTCTGGCGAATAAACTTAGCGAGGCTTGCCCATGCACTGCTGCCAGGCATATGCACTGTCTTTATAGAAACGACTCATCATCAACGACGCTACATCATGAGTGTCACTACCAGGCAGGAATTCGAGCCTAATTTTATTTGCGGCTTCATCATCTAATACCATTATCATCCCTTTGTGATAACGCAGGCACGCCTTTAAATACTCGCCGTTGCTGCTTTCATGATACAGAACGTCTAAAATCGCAAATGAAGCAATAAAAAGCCAGGAAACGCCAAGGAATTTCAGCGCCTTTAAACTTATAGCGTTTAGTTTTTCAAGGAAGGATTTCAGCTGCTCGTCTGACATTGGAGGGCGTGGAGCTACAGCCTGGTCGTAGCAAGATCGGAAGCGGTGCTCAGCCTCAGTGTTTTAAAACTTATATATAAAACAGGTGATCTCCAGAACAAAGCAAAGTGCCGATATTCATGCTGCCGTCAAGGCAGGTTGTTCGGTAACAAAACGCCCAGCCTGGATTGATTGCTTGAACCAATCTAAATTGCTAACAACACCAATAGCTAAGAATCCGGTGACTATCAGACTTTACGGCGGAGCACAAACCAGAGCATCAATGCCCCGTTGGTATATGGAAGAAAAGGGCATTCCCTATGAACTGGTGGATGTGTCCATCGGCAGCGGTCAGAACTTGCAACCCGAGTTTCTGGCCATCAATCCCTTTGGCAAACTCCCGGCCATGCGCGACGAGAGCGTGCTCGACGCCAGCGGACAACCGGTCACCATCTTCGAATCAGGGGCAATCCTGCTGCACCTAGCCGAGCACCACGGCGCCGAGATCTCAGCGCCCGGCGACCGCTCTCTGATCAGCCAATGGACTCACTTCGCCAATTCCACACTGGCCTTCGCCATTTTTGTGCCGGACCAAAAAGTGAAAGTGCTGCCTCGCCTGCTCAAGCAACTCAACACGCAGCTCAGCGACGGGTTCCTCGTTGGGTCCAACTGGGGAGCGGCGGACTGCGCCGTGACGGCCTATCTCGCTTACATCAAACTGTTTTTCCCCACAGAAGACCTAAGCGCCTTCCCAGTGATTGAAGCTTTGATCACAGCGACCCAACAACGCCCGGCTTACCGCAAGGTGATGGGGATGGGCTGAAGGCACAAAAAAGGAGGCTTGTTGAAAGCCTCCTCGTGCGCCGTGGTGACACAAGCCAAGTTTGACAAGCGCTTTGGGCGAATTCACGCATGGTCGGGATCGCCGGACAAACCAGAAGGAGGCACTGCAGACCACGCTTTCAAAATGCCGGCGTTACAGTTTGTAAAGCGCCCGGGGACGGGATGCTGAATGGCCTCGATAGAAGAAGCTGTTTGTGGACACCGTCTTCTCTTGACGGTTACCAAACTGAAGAGCGGTGGTGGGACACCGCTCTTTTTTTATGGCCCAACCATCACCCCTTTCACGCGCGTGGATCACTGGAGTAGGTCTTGATAATCAGACTGATGGCTTGCTCGATTGTCTTCGCCTGAGAGAGGTCCGTGGCTTCAATGGCCCTCAGCACCTTCTCCCGTGCTTCCACGGAAGATTCGAGCACTTTGATCTCCTCACGGATGGCGAGGACGTGATCAACGAGTGTTGGTCTGGCCTGAAATGATTGACTCATTCCGAAATGGAATCAGCTGGCTTACAAGCACATTGGCCAACCCCATCGGCTCGTGCAATCACCGTTGCTTGAATCCTTATGGTTTCACAAGCCTTCAACCCGCTTCCCTTAACAGAAACTTTTCATTGCTGACAGCGATGTTGTTTCACTGGTTTTGCATGAATCCTCCAGCCAAGAGCATTCATCACAACAGCAAAGAACAGAGCATCGGGCCAAACGGAAAAGGATCGGAGACCAACCCATTGTTCGTTCACGTTCGGCGGTGCTGTGCGCCGAACGTGGTCCATCACCGATTCAGGGTTGCTGCAAATACTCAGGACAGGTTTCCTGCAAGGATTGCTTCATATAGCGATTGAACTGATCCACCTCGATGCTGTCAAACCAAGTCGACATTTGAGGCCCATAACCCTTGTCGATCACAAACTGAGCCGCACGACTGCCAACGTCATATCCCTCTTCATAGGTTGATTGCTTGGTGAGCAGTCCGTACTCACAGACCTTCTCAATCATCAACGTCCACCACGCAAACTGATTCGGCGGACTCGCCAATACGGGATGAACCGTGTTGGCTGTCGCCACTAGCAACCCACCCAGAACAGCTGCAATTTTCGACATCAGAGGGCTTTGTTCAAGCCGCGCAATCCCCATCACCCGGCCGATGAAAACAGGCTAGGCAGAACCGTCAGCAAAAGTGTTCATGATGATACAAAAACTTGCGGTAGTGCCTCGCCTCAGCAGTTCACACCAGATACAGCGTTGACCAAGTGTTTTTTGCACGGCACACTATGCGCTCCCCCATCACCCGGCCACCGCAGGCCCTGTCGGTTGCGGTGGTTTTTTATTGCCAACGCTGAGGGAGACATTGCTGCGGCATCAGCAACTTTGGAGTGGGGGTCAACCCATCGGATCGATCAATCCGTAGAGCAGTGCCAGCACCGCCAATTGGGTGCGGTCACGGGCACCGAGCTTGCCCATGGCATTCACCACGTGCGTTTTAATCGTTTCCACCGAGAGCCCAAGGCTTGCGGCGATCGTTTTATTGGTGAGGCCGCGCGCTACAGCAGCGGTCACCTCCAGTTCGCGCTCACTGAGCTGTTCGATCAACGGCGGTAGTTCCGGGCGTGGTGCTTCCGAGCCAAGCTTGCGGATCTGCTCCGGCAGATACACCCCACCCTCAGCAAGCGTTGCGAGCGCCTGAACGAAATCCCCCTGACCGGTGCCCAGGCTTGATTTAAAAATCACCGCATCAGCGAAGGCCCCCAGAGCTTCCTGCACCACGGCCTGGGTTTCACGCACCAGCAGAATCATCAACTTGCAACTGGGCCATTCACGCTTCACGCGCCGCAGCAGGTCGATCCCATAACCGCTTTCCAGATCAGAACTGCAGATCAACAAAGAAGGCCTGTGGCGTTGCACCAGCTCGAAGCCTTCATCTTCCGTGGTGGCGGCACCCACGACGGAGCAACGAATCGGCTCTGCCATGCACAGGCAAATCAACGCAAACCGATCACCCATGCAGGCCACCACCTGCTCCTGCTCAAAGAATGTGCTGACTGCATCAAGGGCTTGATGCATCGTGCGCGACTCAAGCCGCAGCTCCATGGCGGTGCATCTGCTTTGGCTTCGTTTTAGCGATGGGCTGGCGGTTCAGCCGCAGCTGTGTCTTGGCAGACCACAGCCCGAATGCTCTCCGGATAACGCTCGCGGGCGAGGCGCCAGGCCTCAGCCGCATCCGACACGTGCACGGTGCGTGTGATCCATGCGCCCGCACGCTTAAGGATGAGGTCGTAGGCGGGTGGCATGCCGGCATGGAGTGCATCACCACCATTGAGGCAGCAAACAAGCCTTGTCACATCGCTCATTTGAGGGAGAGCCGTCGTTAATTGGAAAAGGACTCAAGGGGGTGATTGCTATTGCCATTGCTGCATGGCGTTTCTGCGCGACCGCCGGGAAGCAGCGTGTCGTCGATCAGACCGCCTTCATACATCTCGCAGAGCTGGGCTGGGTTGCGACTGTCGACCCACTGCTCGAAGCCCGCATCCTGAGCCAGCAACTGAGCGATCAGAACAAAAGCTTGCATGGGGTCGATGCTGAGCGTTCCGGTTGTAGCGATCACGGCCATGGTTGTCGTCGCGACCAGCAGGCACAACGGTCTCGCGATTGGGACCCACACGCGACAAGATTTGCTAAAGAAGCCGTCACGTCATGCAACTGATCAAACAATTGAGCGGCCCGGGAGCTGCAGGCGTGGGCGTGCTCGGGCTGGCGATCTCCGGCACGGTTTGGAATTTCTACGGCGTGCAATTGGGTCTAAGCGGCACCGTGGCCTCTCTGCTGGCGCTTTCGGTGGGGTTGTTTCTGCTGCGTCCCCTAAGCGAAGAAGCCCAGACCGGCTCCATCGAGCGTCCTGAAGAGGCAACGGCGGTGGACGTTGCAGCCGTGGCTGAAGCCAGCAGCGATGCAGCAGAGCCGGTGAGCGTGCTCACCACCGCTGAAGCAATCGCTCTGGAATTAGCCGCAGAAGCCGACATCCAGCCAGCAGCGCTGATGGTGAACTACGCGCCAGAGCATCTGCTGGCCGGAAAAAACCTGCCCAGCCGCAAGCGTCAGCCTGGCCCCTCGTTGCAGCGCTACCGCACCATGACCAGCGAACTGTTCAGAAGCTGATCATCACGATTCAACGCGCCCAGGCTTTCGCCACCCTCAAGCAATGGCTGGAGCAAGCCGAGATCGAGGAGGCCACACACCGCTGTGCGCTGGACGTGCTCGGTGAAACCGAAGCTGACGCCAACCAAGCGGCGCTTGGTTGCCGTTCAGCGGAAGCGCTGGAGCAATGGCGACGCCGAGATGCTCTTTATTGGCAGGAAACGCTTGATGAGAAGGCTTTTAGCGGGCGGTTCGACGTCGGACATGGCAATGCCTACGGATGCATCGAGCAGATGCTGAGCTGCACCGACTATGCGTTGCTGTTCGAGCTGTTTGCTGAGTTATCACCACCAGCGACGTAGGCCTGCAGATGTCCAGCGAGGGTGTGAACCAACCGGGTGCGGGCCTGGCGCGAACTCCAGCCCATGTGAGGGCTGATCAACAGATTGGGGGTGTTTAGCAACACTTCGAGTTCGGCGCCGGGAGGTTCCGATGGCAACACATCCAAAGCCGCACCAGCGATCTGATTGGTGTGCAGGGCTGCACAGAGATCCTTGAGATTCACCAAGCCGCCGCGGGCCATGTTCACCAGATGGGCCGAGGGCTTCATCCAACGGAGCCGCTCAGCATTGACCAGGTTCTGGGTCTGCGGCGTCAGCGGCGCATGGATGCAGAGCACGTCGGCCTGGCGCAGGGCCGCTTCCAACTCAGCGCTGCTGCTGCGGCTGGTGAGGCCGATGCATTCCATCCCAAAAGCCTCGCCGATGGCGAGCACTCCGCGGCCGATGTCGCCAGCGCCGAGCACCACAAGAGTCTGGCCCTCCAATTCATCGAACTCCGGTTCGATCACCGAAAACACTGGGCTGCGTTGCCAACTGCCAGCTGCCAATTCCGTGCGACGTTGATCCATGGCGCAGCAGAGTTCAAGGATCAAGGCCCAGGTGATCTGCACCACCGAGGCGCGGCTGTAGCGGCCAGCGTTTTGCACGCTGATGCCAAGCTCCTGGCAGGCCGCATGATCGATCTGATCGGTGCCGGTGGCAGCGACGCAGATCAGACGCAGCTTGGGGAGTTGACGCAACAGCGCACCATCGAGCGGGATCTTGTTGGTGATGGCGACCTCGGCATCGTTCAATCGCTCCAACCGCTCCTTGGCTGCTGTGCAGGGCCAAGCCTTCAGCTCACACCACTGCTGCATCGGCGATAAATCCACTGGCCCCAGGCTGAGGGCATCGAGAAACACGGCCCGGGGCAGCTTCGCTCCAACCGGTGCCTGCTGTGCATCCCGCGTCATCGGCCTGTGATCAGTTGCTCTGAGTTTGGGGGAACACGCCCCTCATCTGAATCCAATTCGCCGGTTTCCACCATCCGCCGAATCGCCCGCAACAAATCGCGAATCCATTCCTCGTTTGTGAACATGCCACCGCTGTGGCGATCGCGGCGTGCTTCAAAAAAATCTGCAGCGCAGTTCGGTGAGCGTTGAAGAAGCACCGGTTTCAACCAAATCGCCTCATGGTTCAAAGCCACCCATCACCTCATAGCCATTGATGGTGTGCGCGAAGCGTTCCCAACCCCAAAGCTCTGCATCCTGATCAGGGATGCGGGCCAGCAACAACTGCTCGTTAGGGATCAAGTGCAGGGGCATACCCAATCCATGGGAGATGACCTGAGCTTCGGTGGTAGTGACAACAAAGGCATCCCTCAACTGATGGAGGCATGCATCCCAGCAACTCCCTCAACTGAGGGATGTGGATCCGCATCTGCTTCAAGACAGTGGAGCCATGCCTGCTGACAACACTCCTCCTAGTCGCAAATGCTTGGCAGCTGAAGCCAAGGGGATTTCGAACGATCCAATCAACCTGGCCATCGCGCGCGAGGTGCTGAGGCGAGTGCGCGATGGGAAGTTGCCGGCCTCTGCAAATCAGCAGCCAGGCCAGCCCGACAACATCCCCTGACCAACCTCACATCCACGCGTGAGCCAGCTCACAGGCTCATCACAACAACCAGGCGAGCGTGAACACACGGTGAAGGACAACCAAAAAAACGTCATCGCCGTTCCAACAGCGCCAGAGATATCCGAGAGCCCCGCCCCTGTGGTGGGGCTTTCCAATGGTCAGACCGCAACGCTGATGCACACTCGCTGCAATCCTGCCAGCTCTTGGAGTCTTCTCTTCAGCTCCTGGATTCGAGCGCGAGCGCAGAGTCCATTCTCCTCGCTTCATGGGAGAGAAAGTCTCCCCACATGCTGATCAAAAAGTTCAAGGTGTTGAGGGCTCGGAGCTGGTCTGCTGAGCCAGGCGCTGTGTATTTGAAGTCCATAAAGATCTTGTCGGCGACGCTTTGCTGCTCCTTGCAACGTGAGTCGATCGTCATGCTCAACCCTCAGGAAAAACAACGCCTTGCTTGTGCGAGAAACGCACGGCCCAAAGCTCCTCGTTGGTCATCACACCGTTCTCATCCAGCAACTCTGGATGAATGGTTTTGAGTCCCGTTCGATCTTTCGACGGGGTTGCTACTGAAGCAGACGACAGGCGCATCAACCGAAATGCTTGAAGAAGCAAACACGCCAAGACGGCGGCGTAGGCGATAGGGAAAAGACCAGAGAGCATGGGTCGCTGGACCAAATATGAAGAAACGTTAACCAGTCGTGTTGCAAACCGAGGCCATCAACGGGAAAGCAACCGCGCAGTGTTCACCCAGTCACAACAGGGGGTGTCAAAAAGCCTTCGCTTACGACACCCTGTTGCCATGGCCAACAAGCCCTGGTTCACAGCCAATGTTCACGCGCCTGGCACTGGGGTGGCACTGGTGATCATTGCCTTCACGCTCGTGCCGATGGCAACGCTTGCAGTAGCTCAGATCTCCTGCATCGCCCATCCAAACGAACAAGCCATGGGCGAAGCCTGGTCGCCCCAACGCATCAGGCGCTGCAACGGCGGATAGCCCGCAAGACACCCGAGCAATCGCCGCGTTGACGTAAGAGTGCATGCCTGGGCGGTTTTCTGGGGTGAGTGGTCAAGACCGAACCCAACAGGGCGGTTCTCCCGCTCCCCGCCAGCAACCATCCGCAGGAAGCTGATTCAGTCGAGTCATGGAGAGGAACGGAACCTCTGGGGGTGGGACTCCAGGGGTCTTTTTTTGGCTTCAACGACTCAGCCGTTGCGCTCCGTTCAGTGCGCCCAGGGGCATTGATGCGCGTAGCGCGAATCAATCTGTGCAAGCCCAGCTTCTACCAAACGCTGTTGCACGTTGAAGCCATCCACAAACAGCTCTGCCACCGTGCGGCCGTAGCGATCCGTAGTGATGCGCTTGATGCCGACGACGCGTCCCTCCACCATCAGGCGCAGGGCCTTACGGGACGCCAGCGCAGCGGTGTTGTCGTAAGCGAACGCTTGCATCGACGTGGCGCGAAAGCGGGGCTTGGGTTTCATCTCCGGCGCATCAATGCAGGCCAGCCTGATGCGTTCGCCATCGGTCGTCCGGCAGGTGTCACCGTCGTAGCAACTGCGGATGGTGGCTCTGGCGGCACACGCCGGCTCAGCCATCAACACGATGGCGAAGGCAAGCAGGAGAACCTTGGTGATCTGGCCCATCAAGCCGCCGCAACAGCGATGACATTCTCCAGTGAGCAGACTGCTGATCAGTCAACGGTTTCGCTTGCGTCGCCAATCCCTAGGGCTCCAAACGTTTCTGCTGGTGCTGAGTGCCTGGGCCATCGCTCCAGCCACACCAGCACCGATCAGCCGCGACGATCCAGAAGCCGCAGACCTCGGCCGCAAACGAATCTCCACAGCCGCCGGCCGCGCGGTGGTGGTCACCGCTAATCCATTGGCAAGTGAGGCAGGTTTAGCCGCACTCCAGGCAGGCGGAACCGCCATCGATGCCCTGGTCAGCGCCCAGGCGGTGCTGGCCGTGGTGGAGCCCCAAAGTTCAGGCTTGGCTGGCGGCGGCTTCCTCCTCTATTGGGATGCCAAGAGCGAAAAGCTTGAGGTGCTCGATGGCCGTGAAGTGGCACCCGAGCGCAGCCGCCCCGACGACCTGCTGGATCCATCAGGTGAAGCTCTGCCCTGGCGGGACGCCACCAGCAGCCCGCTGGCGATCGGCATCCCAGGCACCGTGGCGCTGTTGTGGGAATCGCATCAACAACACGGTCGTTTGCACTGGGCCAAAACGCTGCAACCAGCGATTGATCTCGCCAGTGATGGCTTCATGCCCAGCCCGCGCTTTCTGCGCTCTGTGCGACTAGCCCAGCGTTTTGGGGTCTCCCATAGCCCAGCTTTTCAAGCGCTCTATCTCCCAGACGGCCAACCACCACCAGGGGATCAGCCCTTCCGCAACCCAGCCTTAGCGCGCACCCTCACCACCCTGGCCAGCGATGGCGGTGACGCCTTCTATCAGGGGCCATTGGCGCAGCAGATCCTGCGCAGGGTGAATGCCCTGAAAAGGGAACCATCCAGATTCAAAGGATGGAGTGCGGCAGACCTAAGCACCTACGCGGTGGTGCGCCGCGCCCCCCTCTGCAACCAGCAGCTACAGCACCAGATCTGCACCATGCCTCCCCCCAGCAGCGGCGGTGTTGGGCTCTTGCAAACCCTGGCCTTGCTGAACCAAAGCACGCCCATCGCGGCTTCCACACCGGCCAGTCCCACGGTGTGGAAGCAGTTGGGCAAGGCCCAGGCCTGGGCTGACGCCGACCGGCTCTATTGGGTGCATGACCCACTGGATGGCGCTGTTCCCACCAGGGCCCTGCTCAAACCGGCCTACATCCAGCAACGTGCCCAAGCGATGCAGACCGCAGGGTCTAAGGCTCCTGATCCAGGCTTGCCGCCTGGAGTGACGCACTATCCCTTTGGCCGGCCCAACCCCAATAACGAAGAAGGCACCACTCAGATCACGATTGTGGATCCCAGCGGCAACATCGTTGTTTACACCTCGTCGGTGGAGACGATCTTCGGCAGTCGGCACCTGGTCGCCGGCATGGTGATGAACAACCAGCTCACCGACTTCGCCTTTCGCCCCACACGGCAAGGCCTGCCGGTGGCGAACCGGCGTCTACCGGGCCGACGGCCGATGTCGTCAATGGCGCCCACCCTGGTGTTTCGCCAAGGCAAACCGGTGCTAGCCCTCGGCAGCCCCGGCGGCCGCAGCATCCCCCACCTGCTCAGCCGTGTGTTGCTCGCTTCCCTGATCTGGAACGAACCACCCAAGCAGGCCGTTGGCTTGCCTCACCTCTCCAACCGCCGCCTCGCTTTGGTGCTGGAAAGCAATCCGCCGCTGCCCTGGCCCCTTCCAGAAGACCAGCTTTACAACGATGACCAACCCACGCAGCGACAGCCCATCGGCAGTGGCACCGCCCTGGTGCAGTGGATCAACGGCCAGTGGCAAGGTGCGGCCGACCCGCGCCGAGAGGGCACCGCCCTTGCTCTGCCGTAAAGCACGGATACAGCAAAGCCCTGCTCCCATGGGGGCACGACACCTCAGGGCTCCATCAAAACAGCAGATCGCAGAACCACGAAGAAACCAACTCGAAAACAGCGGCATCTCCGAGGCGATTTGCCGAAGCGACCGTATCAAGGTCATCCATGCAGCTCACTTCGAGACCGCATAAGCGCTTAAGACAGCAACACAAAAGAGAATCTTTTGTCATCGCAGAGCAAAGGTCAGCCTGATAAATAAACCCGATCGCACAATTTTCATCCATGGATGAATTAGATCCCAACCGTGACACGGCCGACATACGCCCACTCGTCTACTTAATTGCGACAATGCTTCTGATCGCGATGATGGCGGTGACTGGATTGCTTCTTCAAGCTGAACTCCATAAACAGGCCAAAAACGAGACGCAAGCGCCACTTCAAGCCATGGAGCGACCAAGCCAGCCAGCCAAAGGGCCATTCCAATTTCGAGGCTTCCATTCAGCGAAAGTGCAACCTTAACTTCAGCAATGACAGAGCAAAGCTGCTCTCTCCGAGCATTGCCTGTCGTTGAGATTGCGAAGGATAAGACTCTTGGAGGAGAAATCAATTGAAGCAATTGTGAGAAGAACTCTTGCCTCAAAAGACGAGTTGTTTTTGTCTTGCAATAGCAAGCGGATCACCCGAACATGCTAAGCATCTCTAGCCGATGATAGCGATAAAGCCGCTCTAACGAATCACCCATGGCAGACAATCTGGATTAAATCAGCGCTTCTTGACCGACTCTTTTTGAAAGCCAACTCGACAGCTCGGCCCCCATGGACAGGCCAGCGCTCGAAATGGCTTGTGACAACCTTCTTGAATGATGTCGCCGAGAGGTTCGGCATGTGCCGTGTGGATTTCCATGCGTCAATTAGCCCGAAAATGCGAGAGCAATGTTGAGAATGGCCAGCCCAACCAAGAAAAAAGCCGCAAGCAAAGAAGCTTCTGGAAAGAACTTTGCCATCACAACACCCAAAGCTATGAATCCAGTAGATATACAAATCGCGATTGCATCAAGTGACATCTGATACAGAAAAACTTTTTGAGATTAACTCCATCAATCGTAATGTCTTTCATGCTGTCAATGTTGTATTGACAGAAACCGACGGGACTTCGACCTCAAGAGGAGAGTGAGGAGAAACAACGGGGATGACCAGAACACTTCAAACCCCATGAACCAAAGTTCTGCTGCACAACAAGGCTGAACGATCCAAACAACATCACCTCGTCAGCAGTGCTGGATACAGTTCTGCCAGTGAGCTCACCTGTCCTTGCCCAGTTTGTGCTCGTGATGCTCGACGCTGTGCTGAACCAGATCAACAACGTCTGAAATGGAACCGCTGATACAGATTGACTCCACCTGGATCAACCTTTGGAGCGCAGATGCTTGAAATTGGGGACCGCATTGGCCGTTGAACGGGTCACCACGAGAATCAGCGCACCGATCAAAGCAAGATTCATCACAAAACCACGATCCACCGGAAAGGTGTGGAAGATCAACGTTGTGGGCACCAGAAACACCAGCAACAGCGACGCGCCCAGGGTCGTGTTGCGACCAAACACCAACAAAAGCGAACCGGCGATCAGCACCGCGATCGCGCAGGCCAACAAAAACGCAGCCAGAGGAGCGGGGATGCCCTTGGAAGCGATGTAAGCGGCCGTACCGCCAAAGTCGGTGAACTTGGACGGCAGTGCATTGACAAACACTGCGGCCATCAGCACACGACCGAGGGCATCAAACCACTTCGAAGCATTCATCAGATCAGAACGGCCTGGGGAAGCCGAAGGAGTCAAGACCCAAGAGTGCCAGCCAAACAAAAAAAGCGATGACCAGCAACGCAAGCCTCAGTCATGCTTGAAAGCGATGACATTGACGCCTCTGACGGCTGCAGGGTCAAAAATGATACGCACATCTGCGGCATCGATTCCTTGAAGGCCCTCAATCTCAATTACCAATCCATCAATGAGCTGATATCGAAATGAATCACAGCCAAGCTGCGGCCTATTCGATGGACAAGTATTAGAAAGCCTCAATTGATACAACCAGTCCACTGAAAAAGCAGAAACCCTCAATTATTTTAAAAACCGAAACACCCCTTATTTGTGATGAAGAATACTCAGCAATGTGCCAATGAGCACAGTAGGTGGTGCCGGATACGGACTCCGTAAGAAGGAACATGCCCGAATCACCTAATTGCAATTAATCCCTTTAACTGCTTTGAGAGCTGCAATTAAATCATCAACCAGGGCCAGCGAATGCCAAAACTCTCCAGCGGATCCATCACGAGCTTGTTGAGCGCCCGGCCCAACAGCACTTGCGGCTCATCAGCGCGGATCGGGATCACCGAATGCTGGCGGCTGCGGGGTGCAGCTGAACCCTGCACGATCCCTCGCTGCAGCAGCGAATTCGCCGCTTCTAAGCCGCACACATATGCCCGCTCCTGGCAAAGACCCTTGGCACCAAATTCACGCTTGCCCATCCGCACCCAGTCACCAGCGCACACAACCGATGCCAGTGAGGTTTCAAGCGGTGGACGCTGATGGAAGCTTCCTGGCGAGAACAGCGACACCGATTCTGGGTAACGGCGCACCTCCTGATCGACCACGCTGGCTTCCCGGAAGGCCGGCACCGCCATCGGCAGCAGCTCCTGCATCAAACAGTCGACGATCGCCTGATCACTCAGGCCGGCAATCGCAGTGCCATTGTAGAAATCGCTGGCGATCACTGAGCCCTGCACCGGCTGATCACCCCACAGCGCTGCTTCATCCACCTGCTGCAGCTGGTCGAGCATGAAGAAGGTGGCGCCGGAGCCGCGCAGGGCACTGAAGAGTGAGAAAACATTGGCAGGATCGGCAACCGGCACGTGGCGATCCAGCCACAACCGCACCGACACCACGTCGATCGCACCCAGAGAGCCCGCCGTCACCAGCTCCGGTGCCGCCGCAGCGCAGGCCGGTGAACGGGCCATCACAGCCCGCATTCCCTTAGCCCCCACCGCCAGCACCACCGCATCCACATCGTCGATCACCCCGCTCTGACCCGTCGCCAACGATCGCGTGCTCACCGACGCCAGCCGCTGGCCGTCGGCCTCAAGGTTCAACGCAGTTGCCAGGGTGCCGCCCAGTACCTCTAACTGATGTTGCCCGCACAAGCGCTCACTCAAGGGTGCGATCAGCTGCTCGGCGATGCTCTTCGACTTGATCCAACGCACATCAAAAGAGTCCTGATGGGCGAGGGCGTAGTAGTAGAGCAGCTCCATCGTCACTGCCGCCGACAGCTCCTCAGGTGGCTTGAACAACCCCACCAGCAGGATCGGCCGCAAGAACTCATCGATCATCCGCTCGCTGATCTTCAGCTCGCGAAACAGCGTCAGCGCATCGATCGCGTCGTAGCGCCGAAACACCGCCTCACTGCGGTTGAGATCGAGCATCGCCACCAACAGTCCGGCGATGCTGAGCCGATCGGCCAACGGCAGCCGCTTGAAATTGTTGATGGTGGCAAAGGCCTGCCCCAAGGGACTGGGCAGCCGCACTCCATCACCGAACACCGGCGCCGTGGCCTCCAGCCCCTGAGGCGACCAAAAGGCACTGGTGGTGAAATCGGTGAACACATCATTGCGGCCGAGCTCCGCGGTGAGCGCATTGATGTTGGGGTAGTCCTTCCAAAAGCCGCGGGTGCCAGCTTCAAACGGTTTGCCGCTGGCCGTGGTCATGGGTGTGTTCCCGGTGGGATCAGCCATGGCATCCAGCAAGGTGACGCGCACCCCCGCCTCACATAACGCTTTGGCCGCACCCCAGCCAGCCCAGCCAGCACCGATCACAACGGCATGGGAAGCGCTGGTTTGATTGGGTCTTGCGCGAACTGGCATCAAATCAAACCGGATCGGATGGTCTTGAAATCATGGCCAAAGCCCGAAAGCGATCGCGCCATGGGATCAATCGCCCACCAAGATCAATCCACCAGAAACTCACTGCGCAGCGCGCGGGCATCTTGAATGCGCTGTTCCAAGGCCAGCTGTCGCAGCCGGCGCTGCAACCAAGCCTTCAACCGAGTAGACGCCACCGATTTGTTGAGGAGGGCGTCGGACGGCTCCGGATCACCGAAGGGAATGGTCATCGATCTACACCGGTGCTCAACCCTAGGCAAAGGATCCGGCTGGGTGATGGCATCAAGCGTGGGCGTCCAGACGGCGACGGGCATCCGCCTGGATGCGGCGAATGGCAGCGCGCACAACCAGCAGACCGGCGAGCACATTCACCCCAACCAACACACTGAATCCCGCCAGTCCAATCCGCCACATCCCGGCATCTGACAACCGTTGGAGCAGGACCATCACTCCGGTGTCGACCAAGAACATCACCAGGCGTGCGACGACATCCCAGAGCAATGGTGTGATGGTGCGCCGGGTGATGGCGTAATAAATGCCAGCAAAGGGCAGTAGCCAATGGGCGAATGACCAGGGCCAGACCCGGTCGTGGAGGCGACGCACCAGAGCCCGCTGACGGCTGGAGAGCTGATCATCCTCTGCAGAACGTTGCTGCAGGGCTTGGTGATCCGCACGAATGGAGGGGATCGCCTCAACGACGATGCCCATCACCAACAGGCCCAATCCGAATTGGAGGATCGGATCCAACCGCCAGCCCTGAAAAAAGAGGATCGAGCCCACCAGCGGCAGAGCGATGCAGCGACCAAGCAGGGTGAGCAGAAACCCCACCAACGCGATCTTTTGAAATGTCGCAGGCGGTTGATCCCGAGCCATCAATCGATCGAAGCGTCGCAACGACACCACGAGGGCAGGAACCCAGAGGGCCATCAACAACAGCCCCCAGATGGAGGCCCAGTTCAGGCTTGCATTCACCATCGGCAGCTCCGCGCTGCTGCCATCTTGCCGAGGCCGAAGGGCTTCGCACTCGGCTCGAATGCGTGTTCATGCCGATTGTTTTTCACCGGCAGCGGATGTATCCCTGTATTGATTGATACAGGAGGGTCCAATGACGGATACCACTCCACCACAGCACGATCGCCGCTCGATCTGAGAGGGAGGTCCTTCATTGGCGCCCAGCGCGAGCCTCTCTCTGCCATCGCAGAACCCGGAGACACCATGCTGATCAACAAGCAACAGAAAACCGTCCAGCCCACCGAGCCGCTGCTGAACACCGTCAGCGCCTCAATGGAATGCCAGGCCCGCAACGATCGTCAAACCTATTTCTCGATCACCCGAAGTCTGGTGAGGGCACAGTTTCAGCTAGCTGACAAGGAGCTGAGCCAACGCCTCTGGCAGGAGGTGGCCGACCGCGATCTCGAAGTAGGCCGGATCATTCATCTGATGTATGGCTGCTGGTTTCACGACGACAACGACGCCATGAACGAAACCGACGATCAGTTCCTGTCGCTCAGCCTGTCGTAGATCTCTAACACTCATTCACCCCTGTGTATCCGCACGAACGACACAGGGGTTGAACGAAGCGCTATAAAAAATCTGTAGCAATCGCTACTTACAACGTTCACCTCACATTTCGTGAGGCGCAGTTCGACTCAGGCCATGGAACGGGGACCTGAGCTTGCTTCGAGGAACCCTCATGACCCTGACCTATCGCGGCCAGAAGTACGTCGTCAACCACGCTCCAGCTGAGCGCAATCAGTCGGCAAACGTGGTGTATCGCGGTCAAAAGCTGACCAGCAAGTGACCCTCAGGCACTAGCCAAACCCACGAGCCCCACTGCGGTGGGGCTTTTTCATGCCCAAACAACCGTCTCCGATCAAGACCCAGCTGAGATTTAGGATCGAAGATTAACGCTCACCCCATGAACGAGGCCAGGAAGTTCAGAGTCGCCTTTGCCAAACAGGGAACCAACGCCATCAGCAATGGCAACATCATCAAAGCTCTCAACCTCGAAGCAGCCCGCAAGATCGCGAAAACCTTGGCTTCCGCCCAAGAGGAAGTGGTGTTCGTGAAACAGTGCCACTAAGAACAAAGGGCTTCAGAACAACTTCTCTTCCGCCTCCGCTTCAATCTTGCAGTCGCTTTTGGGATAGGCCACACAAAGCAAACCAAAGCCCTGTTCCATTTGCTCATCATCCAGGAAGCTCTGATCGCTCTGGTCCAAATCACCGGCAACAACCTTGCCGGCACATGTTGAACAGGCTCCAGCTCTGCATGAATACGGGAGGTCGACCCCTGCCTCTTCGGCTGCATCAAGGATGTACTGATCACTGGCACACGCGAAAGATTGCTCGGACTCCTTGCCGATCATCGTGATTGTGAAAGATGCCATGAGTTACGAAGGAAATATCCCCCACAGTCATTCACCCCAGAAGAAAGACGAACAATTGGCGCATTCTCTTTGGGATCATGTCATCAAACAAGGATATGTATCAACGACAACGATTTTTTTAAGGCCATGATTGCAGCCGCACAAACACACAAATAGAAGAAACATTACACGGTCCATGCAATCTGAATGCATCCAACAACAGACCATGCCAATCCAAACCTGAAGCAGGCCGTGTCGTACTGGCTGATGCCCGACCCGCCAACAGCAGCTGCGCTTGAGCAGCTATCCCACAGCGCACGGCAGCATCTCAACGCCTGCTGGCTACCACCGCACATCACCCTCTACAGCGACCTTCTCGACAGCACCAACCAGGCGATCGAACGTCTGATCACGACCGCCCATCAGCAACACCCTCTCTGGCTGCAACCGGCAACGATCGAAGCAGGTGGTGCGTTCACGCAAAGCCTGCTGCTGCGCTTCCAATTAGAGAAGGGCGAGGCTGTAGCTCAAGCCGCATTGCAGGCGTGGTGCCAAGACCTGCGCCAACGCTCCACCGATGCACTGGGCTATCGGTTGGATCCGCATCTGAGCCTGGTCTACAGCAACGACGCGTTGCCGATCAGGCAAGCGCGCGCCTCTGCCCTCACGCCACCCACAACATCTCTTCGCTTCGATCGTGTAAGCGCCGTTAGCCATCCGCTCCGGATCCAGACAGCGCGTGACATCGCTGCATTCACAACCCTCACAATCCAAAGCCTGCACTGATCTTGCAGGCCATCACAGGCTGGCCATCAAAGCCTCCGAGCTGTTCCATAACGCTGCTGCTTTCTCCATGTCCGCAGCATCTTCACTGGTGTCGACCGGCTCAAATCGATGCAGGCCGGGTCGCACGAGGTGATTACTGCGATAGCTGAATCCCGGCGTCGCCAGGCTGTCGTTGAGGCAAAGCTCAGCCAGCAGTTCACCCGCACGCGGCAACGATTCCGTCAACCGCAACAGGTCGCGTGCCACAAACGCAAAAGCCGCCATCCCCATGGGGTTCTGCTGCCGGCTGTAGCGGAAGAAGCCCTCAGAGTTGCGGGCGATCACCAGCCCCGGGCTCCAGGCCATCACTGGGATGGTGCTCTTAAGCCTCCGGCTCAGCTCGCGCGCCAGCAGCACGTTGCAAAGCTTGCTGTCTTTGTAGGCCTTGTCGCCATCGAACAGCGAGCTGCCATTCACCATCTGAAAACCAGCGCCCTGACGCAGCCCGCCGAGATCTCCAAGACCAGCTGGCTTGCCCACCTTGCCGCCACCGGTTGCCGGGTTGTGCACCTCCGAAGCGGTGATCACCACCCTCGGCCTAGAGGCAGCCCGCAACAGAGGTAGCAAGGCCGTTGCGATTCGCTGATGTGCCAACTGATTCACCGCAAAGGTGAGTTCAAGGCCCTGAACACTCCAGCGGGGCTGGCGCTCACCGGCGTATTGCAGGCCCGCATTGAGCACCAGAGCATCGATGGGCAGACCGAGCGCAAGCAACTCAGCTGTCACCGCCTCCACCGCACTGAGATCCGCCAAATCGCAAATCAGGGTTTGCGCAGCTCCGGACAGAGCCTGCAGAGTGTGGTCGGCGCGGCTCTGATCGCGGCAGAGGATCGTGAGCAGATGCCCGCGCGCCGCGATTTGTTTGGCCGCCTCAAGACCGATGCCCGAACTCGCTCCGGTCAGCAGGAGCCGGCGGGGTTCAGCGTGAGCCATCGAGCAGGGTCAAGGGACGATCAGACATCGCACCGCCGTGAGCCGGGACGACAGCACCGAAGATAACTTTTAACGGGGGGAAATTGCCCCCATGGCCATCACCCAGCACAAGCGAAAGATTGCCTTTAAAACCATCAGCAACACAGCCCGACAAATCAATCATGAATGGTCAGCAGGGTCATTCATGAACCGACGCGTTGCACCTGCACTATTAACCAGCTGGCTTCTTCTCGTGACGCTGACGCTGGCCGCTCAGAGATCAGGCCAGAGCGCCATCATTCGCCACACCAAGGATGGCTACAGCACTCAACTGGGCACGCCTCTCACAGGGATGCACGAGCTTCAACTTGCTCAACGCTTCATCACATCCGAACGCGCCTTCAATGCGTTCTTCATGAGCGAATTTGATTTTTGGGATGCACGCATCCTCGCCGACTACTGGAACCTGAGTCTTACCAACTCCAAGCTGAACATCGGTCGAAAACTGATCAGCAACCAACAGAACGGCACACTGGACTTCGCCATTAATACCCTCAACAGCCAGATCCGACGCGCCAGAGATCAGTATTTCCGCAGCGTGCGTTATGGCAATCCATCCACGTATGCGCTGTATCTGGAGTACTACAGCTACAACGACGCCAAACTTCTTGCCCAGCTCTGGAACAACGGCAACGCATCACCACAACAGATTGTCCAAGCCAAATATGCCATCGATCGTGGCCTTGCCCTGGGCAATTACGACTTCATCGAAGCATCCCTCAAGCGGGCAAGGCAGATGTACTGATTGACACGCCGACCGATGGAACTGTCTTGGAAAATCGGATTTGAAATTGAACTTCTTGCCCCGAAAGGCCTCTCAAGGCAGGATCTCGCCGAAGCAATCGCAGACCGGCATCAAGGCCGCGTCGAGCGAATGTTTCACCAACAGGTAGAGCCGTCCCACGTGCCTGGCCATCCGATCTTTGAGAATCTGACACTTGGATTCAGGGCACTTGACGGCGAAGGGCGGTGGATCGCCCACTGCGTGGATGACCTCACACTGCAGGATGATTTAGACAAATCCCACCCTCCCAGGCAGGGGTGGTATCGCATCGTGAGCGATGACGCTCGCTTTCTGCAGCTCATTCTCTGCCATTGCAACCCCAATCATCCGACCGACCAGGTGCTGCTGGATCTGGCCCGGTTATTTCAAACCACCATGCACCGCGACGCTTCCGGCATGTGCCGGGTGTGTGATGCGAGCGGCCAATCGGTGGCCATCGCCGCTCCCTTACCTGGCGAGCGGGAACGACCCTGCGAGCTGGTCACAGCGCCCATCGATCAAGACCACAGCCGGCATTTATCCACCTTGCTCGATGTGGCGAAACAGCTGAACTTTGCGATCCCCAGTGAGGGAGCCACACATCTGCACTTTGACGCCACACGTCTGTGCACAACCCAACGGCTGAAACAGCTGGTGTTGGTGTTTTCCCATTGGCAAGACGCCTTCAACAGCCTGTTTCGTCCCAACCCCCGCTGCCGAAGGCTGGGACCCTGGCCAGCTCAGCTGCTGGAACGGGTCTGCAGCCCTGGATTTGATCAGCTTGGCTGGAGTGATGCCTGCGAGGCTCTCGGTCAACTGCCACTCACCAAATACTGCGACTACAACCTGATCAACATCGTCACGCAGAACAAGGCGAAACCCACCTTGGAAGTGCGAAACCTGCCGGCGTCCCTGAATTCCGGCCGGATCCTCGCCGTCGCAGCCGTGATCGAATCACTGCTGATGCTGATGTGCTCTGAGGATGGCGCTCAGAAGCTAGAGCGGCTCCTGATCATCCCGCCATCAGTGGAGAGCGTGCTTGCCTTGGTGGAGGCCTCTCCAGAACTGAAGGCGCAGTTGCGTTCCAGGCCGTGATCCTATTCAACACTCGGCAATGAGCTTGAACACATAGAGCCGTGCATCGCGGTCGCTCACCACATACACCCGGCCACGCTGCGGATCAATAGCTAGGCCCTCTGCTTTACGCACGAACCTCCGCTTGTTGTCATCAATCTCCAGATCCAAGCGTTGGAGCACCACATCCCGGGCCCAGTCGTACTGAAAAAGGCACTGACCTTTGTCGCTAGCAATCCACAAGGTGTCGCTTCGGTGGTCGTAACTCAGACCAGAAAAATCCAACTTGTTTTGGTCCACCCTTGGATGGGAGAAGCCATTGGCTTTCGAGAGACAGCGCGACGCCAGGATCGTGCAGCACTCGGGATCAAGCTCCATCAGCAAACCCGGCTGTGATTCCTTCACCACGAACACATGCCGGTTCGAGCTATTCACCGTGATTCCCTCCAGACCTTTGTTATCTGGACGATCCGGGAAATGCTCAGCTACTGCGTCGTAGTTGACCATGGCGGCAAGAGGTCGCCGATGCCGTTCACAGCGACCAGCGATGTCGATGATCAACACCGCATTGCCGTCCTCCTGAACGGCGAAGAGCTTCTCACCATCGGCACTGAGTGCGATGCCTTCCAAACCGGCCTCGCTGATGAAGAACGACTGCTGCAGCAACACCCGACCCTTGAGGTCCATGCAGAAGATCGCCTTGGTGTCGTCACAAACGGTGTATAGCGCTGTGCCATCAGCATTGAGCGTGAGCCCCGAGGGTTCATTCAGGCCGATTCCAGGGTCACCGATGCGATGACTCCTGATCAGCTTGAGGCGGTATGCAGCCATCAGCGCCATTGCTCACGATTGCCCTCAGTCTGGGCGCAACCACCAGCGACAACCATCCCTGGCAACGTGTGCCACCGCGATCAATAAACCAATCACGCCCGACCAAACGGCCAGGAATGCGAGTAACCCTGATCAGGATTCAACGGTCCACGATGCCTTCACCAACGCCCGAACCTGAAGAGCTGATCCTCTATCCCAACAAGATCAAATGGGTGCTCTATGCGCTTGCCAGTATCGGCTTCAGCTGGCTGATCAGCTCCCTGCAAAACATTGATCCAGACATTCGTGGCTGGCTGATCTTGGGAGCCGTTGTCTTCATCGCCTGCGCTGTGGTGTGCGCCCTGCAGCTTTGGCCGAACAGCGCTTGGCTGAAGCTCAACGACGATGGCGTCCATTTCAGCGTCCTGTTCCGCCGTTATCACTACCCCTGGAGCGTCATCAAGCGATTCGGGATTGTTGAGGTCAATTTCCAACACGGTTCAGAACAACTGGTGAGCTTCTGGGTTGAACCGAACGACAAATGCATCAGCCTGAATGACTCATTCGGGAAAAAACCAGAGGAACTGGTCGAGATTCTCGAGGACTACTGGAAACAGGCCTGCCGGAACACTCACTAGGTCACGACGAACCAACTCAATTGGGCCCAAAAACAAAAATGTGCGCAAAAGGACTGGAAAGAAAGACTGGTATGCGTTAATACGTTCATAGCGTTACAAACGTCGTTGATGCTCACACGAAGATGGCTATCTGATCGGACACCATCTTCGCTGTGACTTCGCAGCCCTGCGATCGGTCACCCGCGTATCTACGCACAGGTGACTGATTTTTTTTGCTCTGCTTAACACTTGGTTGCGAACCTTTTTAGGCTTCGTTGGAACACACGAGCCAAGCAAGAATGATTCATTATTCTTGATAAGAAATCAGAGCAATGGGTCGGATCAACGCTGGATTTGGGCACCGAGCCATGATGAGCCGCCACACAAAAACAAAGCAGACAAGCCGTCCTCAATGCTTGTTATTTGATTGCGATTCCTGCCAAACCACATCCTGATCACGCACAGATCCCACGGGCTAGCGGCATGGAACCGAAGGCTTTGGCAGATCTATTGGCTGGCTTTTCATCTGCTGCTCAGAAACCTTGCCCGAGTGCTGCCGTTCCCGCATCCACAGAGGCTGATCGGTAGCGGCGCCATTCATGCGCTGGCTGCTGTGCTCCAAAAACGCGGCTGGACTCGTCCTCTGCTGGTCAGCGATCATCAGCTGATGCAGTTGCAGCTGCCAGAACCATTGATGCAAAGCCTCACAGGCGCTGGGGTGAACTACACCGTCTTTGACCAGGTCACGGAGAATCCCTCCGTTGCCAGCGTGGAAGCCGGGCTGCAGCGATTCCACGCATCGGATTGCGACAGCCTCATCGCCATCGGCGGCGGCTCGGTGATGGACTGCGCCAAGGGAATCGCCGCCCGCGCCAGCAACCCCTGGCTGCCACTGCCGTGGATGGAAGGGCTGTTCAAGGTGATCGTTCCGCCGCCGCCGCTCACCTGCATCCCCACCACAGCTGGCTCCGGCTCAGAAGCCACTATCGCAGCCGTCTTTACAGACCCAGACACATCGCGCAAATTCGCGATCGCCGATCTCAAGCTGTTGCCGCGAATCACGGTGATTGACCCGCAGTTGATGCTCACGCTGCCACCCTCCATCACCGCCGCAAGCGGCATGGATGCACTCACCCATGCCGTGGAGTCGTACATCGGACGCAATGGCAATGCATGGACCCGAGCCAAAGCAAGTTCAGCCTTGCAACGCATTCACCGTTCACTGCTACTCGCCTACCAACAAGGAGACAATCTCCCTGCACGTCACGATATGGCCCTCGCTGCTCACGAAGCAGGGGAGGCGTTCACACGCACCAATGTGGGCTACACCCATGCCATCGCCCATACCCTTGGTAGCCGCTATGGACTCCCCCATGGCTTGGCCAACGCGATTGCACTGCCCCACGTGCTGCGCTGGTCACAACCGGCTTGCCAAACCGAACTGGCAAAGCTGGCGCTCACACTCGAGCTGGGCGACGCCGAAACAAGTGATGCACAACTGGCAGCCGAGTTCATTCACTGGATTGATGCACTCAACCGGCAACTCCATATCCCGCAGGTGGTCAGCGAACTGAACAAAGCCGACATTCCAGAGCTTTGCCAGAGCATCCTTCAGGAAGCTCATCCCGATTACCCAGTCCCCAGGTTGATGACAACAACCGACTGCGAAGACTTGATGCGACAGCTACTCCGCCCGCTGCAATGACGCCTCACCAAACCGGCTTCGCCACCGAGCACCCATTGCGAAGCAACGGCGTCCAAGACGCAACAGCATCGTCGTAACGCATCTGCCGACGCGACTTCAGAGGAACCGGTTCACCGTTGGGCATGCCCTTGCCATGGTTAACGAAAACCCTGACATCACGCATCCAGTTGTCGGGGTGCTCGTAAAACCTCACAACCCAAAAGCATCGATCAAGCCTCAATCGATCTCACATCCAAAACCCATGATCTGCAGAGAAACTGCCAAGAGGTTGCTCCCGCAGACGTGATCCGATCGCGTCTGCATGACAAACCCAAAATTATTCCTCGTCAGCGTTGTCGCGGAGCTGCTGCAAACGATCAAACAGGTCTGGGTCAGCAACGATGACTCGGCGACTGCCATCCTCAGCTGTATAGAAAAGTCGACCGTTGGCGTCCATGGTCAACGCTGTCATCGGAGTAAGCGACTCTGGATCAGCCATCGGTTCTTTCAAGGAAGGTCAATCGTGGATCACGGATGCCGACGAGACAGGCCCCAATAACCTGATGTGACGACCGGTCAACCCTGATCAATCACAGACATCGTTGAACTTGCCGCTATCAAGGAGCGATGGAAAGTCATTTTGGCATCTTTGACAGCCTTCGAATCAAAAAGTCACCCCTAGCAAAAGAGCCAAGTGGAACGCTAAAAACGCTGAGTCCAAGGAGTGTCGATCCCTTGCAGAGGATGCTGGTCGACAGCATGCATCGACCTAAGCAATCCAACAATCGTTATCCATGATTGTTTTGATCAGCAGGCCAAGGCGCTTGAACTCAGCAAAGTTCAGGTCCTTCACCGCCTGGTCCAGACCACTGTCTACCCACTCCCCCTCATGCTTCTCGTAAATGGTGAAGTCCTGGTCGAGGGTCTGGCGACGAATGCAATAGGTCTTTCCGTCTTCATGCAGGAAGTCAGCTGAGTGAAGTTGCAGTGCCATGCATCCCGCCCGAACCGGACGTCTTAATCCTCGAAGCGTAGATCTCAACGCTTCAACTCAAGAACAAGTCGCCTGATCTCAATAGAACCGGAAAGGACAGGCACCACGGTGATCTGCAACTGTTGATCACCGGAAACCGGACCGTATCCACAGCGCATTCGCGCCAATTTCCACGCCTGATCGATGCGTTCTTGCATCTGCACCATCTTGGACATCAACGTCATCGACGGATTAAGCGCATCACACAGCACGTCTTTGGATTGCGAGGCATCCTGGCTCTGGATGGAGACCTTGAAGGCAACTGAACTACCTTCTAGATAACTCAAATCAAGACTGTTCCAAAAGCTGAGTTCACCACCTCCTGGCACATCCACCGTCGCGACCTGTGGAGCCATTGCATCAGATGTGAACTCAAACCGCTTCAAAGCTTCACCACCCGTGCAGGAACCAAGGGCTAGCGAGGCTGCAAACACTGCAGCCCTTCCAAAAGCGCGCCAACACGATCGCTTCATTCCAGAACTAGGCAAGCCATATGCACTTTCAAGGAATCTGCCTGCAAAGGCAATGCGCCTTAATGCCGATTACGTTGTGCCCTTAATGCAAGATCCCGAAACGAGCGTTCAAGCAAGAAAGCGAGGATGGGAAAATGGGGCCAAGCAGCAACCTCATTCCCAGAACGTCGCTTGGAGCGGCAAGGATGATGATTTAGCAGAGCAAACCAGACGGGCTCAGCTGAACTGAATTGATCAGTTTTAGCCCCTTCGATGCATGACAAAAGTCATCCCTAGTCGTGAATGTTCGGCTACTGACCATTCCTAATTGGTCTGTAAGGCGTTTTGATCCGAAAAATCATATAAGGCTGAATCCGCTTATCAACGCCTTGGTGAAACTGTGACTGACGATTGAGCTGGTTGGCGGTGAAGTAGAGATATCCATCGTCAGCTAGTGCCAAGCTGTCCGGAAAGATTGCTTGAGGTGAATACATCAATGTCTTTAAAGTTGAGACCGAACCTGTAAAACGGTGAATGGCATTGTGCTCATAGTCTGTGAGATAAATCCCGCCACTTGAGTCGGCTTCAAGGCCATCGGATGCCCCTGCCACTTGCCCGTGATCAATCACCAGCTTCTGTAGATTCACCTCTGGGATGGTTCTGTTGATTAGTGCCTCTGTTGAAACGCTATAGAGATGCCTGCTGGTTAATGCGCGGAAAAATAGGGTTTCACCGTCCGCAGAAACTGCGATTCCATCAGAACCAACCTTGAATGGTTTGGCACTTTTGCCAAGCTCACGGATCATCAACACCTCGGCTTCTACAACCGGTACAAAGCTCGGATCTGAGCGTGTAAAGCTGGTGCCGCTCAAGCGCCTCCAGCTTTCGCCCGAAGCGAGGTTTACAACGATGATTCCTCCTTCGGGCGATGAGTCGCTAATGAATGCATAGCTTGCCGCCGTGGTGTTAAATAAAAACCTCACGTCATTGAGATAGGTATCAGGCTTAAGAGCATCTGGCTCAATCAAGATCTTTCTTATAACCTCATTGGTCTCAAGGTTCACCTGGATGAGCTTTGGCCCTCCATAGGAAATAGGCTGCGGTCGAAGGCTTCCAGTATCAACAATCCATAGGTGATTTCCGCTTGGGTCAATCACCACACTTTGGGCCGATACGATCCGGTTTTCCTGAGTGGATACACTTCCCTGTTGGTTCAATGCAGTATTCGGGAATGCAAGAGGCTTGCCCTCAACAATTTCTGCAACCGTGAACGGAACGTCATCACCCCAGCGTGGGTAATTGATGAAGATGCGACCTGATGTTGAGACCGCAACCCCTGTGGGCATCGCACCTTGAATCTCAGCAACCGTTTCGAGCTCTCCGATGGGTTGTTGTGATGGTATGGGTAGTGCTTTGACTTGTGAACTCGTTGTAAGGCAGGCGGCCAAAGCGATGGCCTGGAGGCACTTTCTGATTAATGGCATGCGCCTCATGCGAAGTCTTTTCCTAAAGCTAGAGCTTTCATCAAAGTCTGTCTCAAGTCTGAGATGATTCCGGCTTTATTCTCCTTTGATTCCACTTTTTCTTTCTCTCGGCGCGAAAAGCCAGCTTCAATCACGGTGACGTGGAGGCCATGCAACCGTACGGCGAAATTCCAGAGCTTCTTAATCGTCAGATTGACGGCCTGGAAGCCGCCATCGACCTCTCGAGGAACTGGCTCGAAATTCAAGACCTAATCGTTGAGCTCGACAAGCTCAACGCGTTATATGAAGACATAAAATCAGAGGCTGCTTCAGCGGTTGTTGACGTCAGCCTCAGGGGGAATATCCATAGAGATCAACAACACATCAGACCAAGTTCTGCAACTTGCTTGAGCCATCCCCGTCAGGATGAGGTTGAGCTGAACGCCTTAAGCGTGTGCTTGTGCTGACCCAGCGGAACGCCAATCAATGACTAACCACACTCTGGACATCTCAGCCGCATTGCGTAGGTCCCCATCTGCAGCACCTAAAGGCCTCTCTCACTGCCAAAGGGGCCAACAAACCAGGACAAACGACGCAACGACAATCGCCACGGGATTCACGCAAAACCAAGCACCGGCCTCAGGCAACTGACAAGCAAGCCTCTCCTCTGCCAGGGAGCAATTGCTCGGGCGCGTGTCCATCACCTTCAGGCACGCCAAACCAAGAATCGAACGTTCAGGCCATCAAGGCAATGCGCCTTCATGCGCATTGCCTTTACAGGGCTCGACGCCAAAACTATGTGCATCGAGATCGGAGGCGCTGATGACAGCCGACACTCCACCCAACCAGATCGCAGGAGCTTTCTGACTTTTCGGCCCCTGCTCCAACAGTTTCCACCCATCCGTGAGGCTGGTCCTTCGACAGGCAAACATCCGGTGAGCCAGGTCGATCGACACTCCAATGCATCGTCTAGGCAGTAACGAAATGCCGCAGGTGCCCCGGAGCTGCATCAGCCCCACCTCTGGACGTCATGGCCCCAGGGATGCCACAGCCAGATGCTTCGACCCCTCCTCAACCATTGACGTGACGGGTTGAACCATGACCAAACGAGCGATTTAGGCCGTCTCTTCCAACCGGAAGGGGCGGCCTCCGCCTTTTTCGACCGAAATTCAAAGCCGGAAGCTAGGTCATAAAAGGCATTAGTTCAGGGCTTTCGATCAAGCCCTTGTGAACGCCAAAGAAACTTGTTGGTGAATCCAGCCGACAAAGCCATGCTTGCTCTTCAAGCGTGTCATGAGGCTGAGATCAGACACTCTCTGTCAGCTAAATGTTTCACTGCCGAGGATTGCCCAGTTCGAATTCATTCTTTGAATTGAACGTTCTCAAACCATGTGTGGAGTGTTCCACGCAACCGTCAGCGTCGCAGAGTGATGGGGATGATCCACAGCGACAGGGCATCGGCGATCGATGACATCACCGATAGCCGTTTGTCGTTTGAGCTGCTAACGAAAGAACAGCAGGAACCACACCTTTGCAGGCAGTGACGGCCTACAGCGATCCACCAGCTTGGGTGGGAGAAGCGGTGATCTATCAGATCTTCCCCGATCGATTCCGCTGCAGTGGACGTGTCAAAGAACAGCGCAACCTCCATTTGAAACCTTGGGGAAGCGATCCAACCGAACAAGGGTTTCAAGGTGGCGATCTCTATGGAGTGATCGATGCACTGGATCACATCCAGGCCATGGGAGTGACATGCATCTACCTGACACCCATCTTCAGTTCAGCAACCAATCACCGTTACCACGCCTATGACTACTTTCAAGTTGATCCACTGTTGGGCGGCAATGCAGCCCTAGATGCTCTGATCACTGCGGTGCATGCAAGGGGCATGCGCTTAGTGCTCGATGGCGTGTTCAATCACTGCGGTCGAGGCTTCTGGGCATTCCATCACGTTGTAGAGAACGGGCAGGCCTCGCCCTATCGAGACTGGTTTCACATCAAGGAGTGGCCGATCAATCCTTATCCACGAGAGGGAGAGAGCTGCGGGTACGACTGCTGGTGGTCCATCGCAGACCTTCCAAAGTTCAACCACAACAACCCAGCGGTTCAGGACCATTTACTCGCCGTTGCACGCCATTGGCTGGAGAAAGGCATCGACGGCTGGCGCCTGGACGTACCAGATGAAGTGCCCAAAGACTTCTGGGTTGAGTTCCGACGTGTCGTGAGAGAGGTGAAATCTGATGCGTGGATCGTTGGAGAAATCTGGGGCGACGCTCGTTCGTGGCTTCAAGGGGAACATTTCGATGGCGTGATGAATTACCGCATCGGCTGGAGCACCCTGGGTTGGACAGGAAATGACGCGTTGAGACAGGGCTATCAAAATCCGGACTATCCCCTGCAAGCCAGGAGCACCGAGGATTTAATCAATATCTGGAGCGCCACAACGCGTTGGTACAGGCCAGAGGTCAACCGCGCGCAAATGAATCTTCTCGACAGTCACGATGTACCAAGGGCCTTGCACAGCCTCAATGGCGATCTCAAAGCGATGAAGTTGGCGCTGTTGTTGTTGTTCCTCCAGCCCGGAGCCCCTTGCATTTACTACGGCACAGAAACAGGCCTGGCGGGCGGGCCAAGTTCAGAACGATCCAGCGGGCCAGAACCAGCCTGCAGAGAAGCTTTTCCATGGGAGCAAACTTGGAATGCCGATCTCAAGCCTTACCTCAAGCAATTAGCTGACCTCAGGCGTACCTATTCGGCACTAAGGCAGGGAGATCTGCGCTGGAGCAGCATTGGCACGGATGGGTTGGTTGCTCACGCAGAAGGTCTTGAGGTGTGGATCAATCGGAGTCGCGTGCATCCATTGGCATTACCCGAACCCCAAGCCACTGCAAAGACTCTGTGGAGCAGTGATCAGGCCAACGCGTCGGGCTATCTGTCACTTCAATCCGCAGTCCTCCTTGACGCGCAAAATTTCTAGAGCACCAAAGCAAATTCGGTTGAGTCAACCGCAATCATTCATCTTGAAATAAAAAAAATTGAGCCTTATGACAATGCCTGATCATCAGCGCATCATGGGATCAACTCAGCAAGCAAACACGCTTCAGATGTAGCGCTGGAATATCACGCGTCTCTATCGCCCTGCCCCAACCTTCTGTTGCCCCACGGCACTCACTTCTTGCGTAAGGCCCCAGGGTTATTCATTGCCGCCCCAAACCGGCGGAATTAGGACAGCAGAGTCACGTTAGCGACATTGCACATCACAAAAACTGCCAGAAATCGATCACAGTCCATCTTCCTTGACATTAAGGGATTTCAAGGAATCAATCACAGCAGCCAGCATGACTTCAAGTGAAAGGAAGCATGAGCTGATCGGCCAAGCCTGAAAAAGGCATAGCCCTTCTTGGATCTGCTCAAGCAACTGCCTCAAGATTGGCAATTCAGCGTTTCATCTCCATTGACACAGAGGCCCCTTGTTCATTACCTTAGCGGTTGATTATTAATCGCTCTGTCTCATGCTCACTGGTGCTGAACTCCTTGCCAAGGTCAAAGATCTCGGTGACGTGAGCAAAACCGACATGGCCACGGCATGTGGTTACGTGTCTAAGAAGAAGGATGGTTCAGACCGCGTGAACTTCACCGCCTTCTATGAAGCTCTTCTCAACGCGAAAGGTGTTGATCTCGGCGGCGGTTCAGGGGGTGTTGGCAAAGGCGGTCGCAAGCTTTCTTACAAAGCTGTCGTTCAAGGCAATGGCAATCTTCTCGTTGGCAAGGCTTACACCGCCATGCTTGACCTTCAACCCGGTGACGAGTTCACCATCAAACTCTCCAAGAAAAAAGGTGTGACCCTGGTGCCCGTGGGCGCTGAAGACGAAGAAGGTGAAGACTGAGCATTCGCTCAAGTCAACGCATGCCGTCAATCAAGGCTCTCATTACGAGAGCCTTTTTTATGCCTTGATAACAAGGCCATCCTCAGCGAATTGCCAAAGCCTCATGACTCGAGGTCAAAAACAATTAAGTCAGCCAAGAGCTCAAGCAAAACGCCCTCGAGGTCCTTGTGATCTGGATGAACCAGGTAACGATCTCTGGCTAATACATCGGAGAACGTTACCAAAACCGAGTGAGTGAAATTCTTGTTGAGATTTTCAGGACTTTGATTGGTGCCATACTCGATCGACTCAATGCCATCAATACGCACCTTCAACCCAACAAACTGGCTGAACATTGCATCAATGCGATCTTGACCAGCATTTTGCTTGAACTGCAAAAGCAAAAGATGTCTGACCATTGATGGCAACTGGATGGCGACTAACTCACCGTAGTTGCAAAGACCGGTTGGATCCAGTGCATGTAAGAGGCCAAACACGACTCAAAAACAGTCTCTCTAGGCCTCACCCACCAGCTGCTCGGAGAATTCCAACATCCCCAAGGCCCAAAACTCGGATAAAGACAGCACTGGTCACGCTATAAGCCACCGCACCGAGTAGCGCACTGCTAAAGCCATTCTTTAAACGGAAGCCATCAACGAGTGATGCCGTCAGAGCAAACAGCATGACGGCAATGATCCAATCGAAGATCCAACTCACTGGTGTGATCAATCCACCCAAACTGGCGACCGCCCATGGCAGCGCAAGCAAAAGTTTTAAAGGGAGAACCAGCAGCGTGCCGAGTAAACCGATCACGAGAGTCGACGTCAGAGCCGCCTGAAAGCTGGAGAGCTCCACGCCCAAAGGCATGACCGCTACAAGAAGCAGAACAAGGGCGCGGACAGGCCACTGCAACAACCAGCCGAGTAATCCCATAGAGCCGCAACAAGCTAACCAACGCTAGGTGCTCTGTCTGATCACTTCTCCACAGTGATCAGACAGGGGGCTCATCGCTTGAGAACCCAGACTTCTCCAACCAAAACCGCCATCAACACGACAGCCGCCAGACAAATGCAAAGGATTGTCAGGAGCATGACGACACCTCTGTTTCTTGACCAACTCTAGAAAGCGATTGTGATCACAACGACATTTGCCCGAGTTATTTAGGGATTGCGTTCTAAGCAGGCAGCGACTGGGGCTACGCGACTGAGCGTCACTCGCGCCCCAAGCCCGAAAGCCTCTACGGTCATTTTCCGATTGGCCCGTCTCTCGTTATGCATGACCCCAGAAGCGCTCTGCTTCAGCACAACTGTGGTCATTGGCAAGGTTTGTTCATCCGCATGGGAGCGGATGGCCTCGAAGACACGCGATTTTCAACCACGCTCGATGTGAGCGAACAGTCGGGATTGATTCAAACCAGCCTGACCTACCTGGAAAGCGGGCAGCAGCGCTCGATGAATTTCCGCGAACTCCCCCACACCATGCAAGTCAGTGCAACAGGCGGATGGTCACTTGGGCCTGGTTCAATCACTCCGTTTGGCTGGGTGGGAGAAATGTGCGTGGTCAGCGGAACGCAGCGTCGCAGGATTGTCGTGCGCCATGGTCCCAGCGGCCTCGACCAAGTGGTCTACGTGATTGAAACCATGGGAATCCATCCACCCAGTCCACCTCAGGCCCCAGTTCAGTGTCAGATCGAGGATCTGGGCACATGGAGAATCTGGCGACCGGAGCCAGATGTGGAGTTGCTGCTTGACGCAAGACACAGAGTGAGTGGCGAAGCCACACTTTGCGGGATGCGATGGGTTGAACCGAATGGCGATCAGCAACAGATCGTTCGTCGTTACGACAGCAACGGCATGCTGCTTACCCTGACCTCTTCCTGGCCTTAACGACTTCAGAACCACCTATAAAAAAAATCCCCGCCAAAGGCAGGGATTTCGAAACGACTAACGGGAGTGTTGCCTTGTTTCCACCCCGTGAGACGTTTTTTCCTCACGAATTAAATATGGCAAGCGAACTGTCACTGTGACAGTCACGCTCAACCAGTTAGTGAACCGGTCAACCAAACCTCCAGGGCCTGCCCGTGCACGAAGGCCGGTTTGCTCAGATGGGACAGAACTGCGGCCTCAGCGCCGTCAACCTTTGCACCATGAGCCAAACCCGAACCGTGACGCTCGGCCTGCCTTCTGATCTGCTGGATCGCTTTGAAGCCGTTGCCAAGGCGAATGGCATCAGCCTCACGAACGCCATGGAGGCTGCGATGCGCCAAACCCTGGGCGGAAGCAACAGAAGCATTCAAACAACCAACCAGGATCCAGGAGCGCGAGAGGCCCTCAAAAAATTGAAGGAGCGCACCAAGGCACTGGAAGCACTCACACAACAAATGATGACCCACATGCGCATGCTGCAAGAGAACGTCGACACGCTGAAAAAACCAGAACGCCAATCACCACAAGAACTAATCGCCGAACTGCTGCCACCCCATGGAGACGACTTTGCCGCTGGATTCTGAGAACAGCGCTTACGCACGTTGCACTCCGTTACAAAACCGCGTAACATTGCTTCACACCCAAGGAGATGGATGGATTCCGCTTCTCAAGCACAAGCGCAGGATCAGTGGTTTCAAGAAACCGCTGCTTCACAGATCAAGGGCGAACGGCTGGTGAAGGCTGAACTGCTGAATGGCCGTGTCGCCATGTTGGGCTTCGTGATTGGTGTGGCAACGGAAGCCATCACCGGCCATGGCGTGCTCAGCCAGATCACTTTCGGAGTTTTAGGACTGAACTGATGACTGATTACACCATTTGGATCTACGCGATGCTCGCCTTTGGCGCGGCAATTACAGCAGCAGTGGTCTACACCCTTTCAAAACCAAGCGATCTCCCCTATCTCAAGAGTGATCGCTGAATAGCAACGCTTACGGTTCAACGCCCCTCGCAACATCCGTTGGGAGGGGTTTTTGTTGTGAACAACAGATCAACGGGAAACACGCGGATCAAAGAAAGCAATCAGCAAGCGACGACCACAGGCAACGCTGCTTGCTTTCAGGCTTCATGGATCATTCAGCTGATTCCCTGTCAGCTTGGTCGTCACCCATGGATGCAAGACGCGCATCAGCCCAACGGGCAAAAAAGTACACGCCGATAAAGAGCGGGAGATAAGCCAACCAAATCCGATCGGGAGCGATACCAAGGTTGTTGATGACAGCCAAACCGCCATAACCAACCACGAAATAAATCACAGCACGCCGGATGGCGCCCACTTGTTTGGGATTCATGAACACGATTGCTCTGTACAAATCATAGGGAAGGAAAACGCCATTGATCCAAAGACGACATCAATCATCAGAACGAATCAACGCCAGAGCCTCAGCGGGTGTATCAGCGATTGGAATCAGATCAAGATGGTCATCAACGATGAGGACAGAGTCAGCCAAGGTCATAAAATTCATCAAAAGTCAATAGTTAGATCCATCTATCACGATCGAAATCGACCCCTTGATACCTGTATGGCGGAGTATGAGAACCTCAAGTAATTCTTCGAGGGTGCCCAATCCACCTGGGAAAAGCAGGGCACCCTAGGAGCGCATCACAAAGTGGATGTTGCGCAGGATGAAATAGTTAACGCCAAAGCAAAGAGCGGGGGTCACCAATGGATTCAGACTTTGCTCGCGGAGCAAACTGATGTTGAATCCGATGAATTTGATCCCAGCATCAAAAGCATCACGGCTAGCAGCTTCTAAAATTCCTAGTGCACAACCGTTCGCATTCACTTGAAGAGGGCCGTTTCTATCGCCTTGATCACAAAACACCAGATGGGCAAACTCCCGAGCAACGTCATAAAAACGGAACAATTGAATGAAGCGTGACATCCGTTGGACTTGACGCATGATCTGAAGATCATTTGGCGCATCTCTGAGGCGAGACTTGAGCGAGGAAAATTTGCGCTCAGCGACCAAGATCTCCACAACACCAGCAGCACGAAAAACAAGAATGGTCGCCATTGCGACCGCCGAACCATCAGTGGGTGCCAACCATGCAGAGACTGAGCGCTCCAACGGAATGACTAGCGAACAAGCAATCGCACTGATTGGTGCTGCTGTCGACTACAGCCGTCAACGCAGCAAACTACTCAACAGCATGGAACGAACATCGGAGGCGGAAGCCGTCCGCCGTGAGTTCGACGAATGGCTGAACCCATCAGGCGATTGCTTACCCCTCATGCCATGCCCACGTCCTGATGAAGGCTGAAAAGATCGGCAAATTGCAGCGCGTTGGCGCAAAGCAGAACATCCCTTCGATATGAGCAATGTCATGCAAAACAGTGATGCCACAGCGGATTCTGCAAACCAGATCTGCTCTGCTGCTGATGCACCCAATCGGAGTCGGCCTTTCAGCTGAATGCTGAAATCACTCATTCATGCGCTGGCATGAAAGAGATGATGATCGTGCACGGAGCAGGCCAGATCTTCTCAGTTGTGGTTCCTCTCGTTGTCCCCGTAGAGGAACACCAGAAAACAGATAGAAGCCAGCTAGCCGATGCTGTCATTCACACGATAAAAAGGGCGCAACCTGCGGACCAATGAATCAACCAACGACTCCGTGGACTGCCTTCAGCACTGGATTTCAAGACGTCAACAGCTGATACGCCTCATTCACCCGTCGAAAGGCTTCAGAAGAACCACCGACATCAGGATGATGACGTTTGACCAGCTTGCGAAACGCCTGCTTGATCGCATCCTGAGTAGCCCCGTCTTGAAGACCAAGCACGGCCAGCGCATGAGAACGCGACGCATGAACGCTGTCGTAGGGCCAAGACTGATGAGAACCATGATGATCAGAGCCTGCACGATCCGTACGTCGACGGTCGCTACGAGTTCGTCGTCCTGAATTTGATGTTTCTTCCCACTGAAGGCGTTGGCGCAAATCAGCAACAACACGGGCGGGATCTTCATCCAACCATTCACTAGCTCGAACCCCATACAGCGCAAACGCGGCAAGCACCGCCGTTGATCTCTTCGACGGTCTCTCCCCGATCGCCTTCAAGAGATCCGTTCCAAGACCACTCACCAGCCGATCAAGCCGTTGCTGCAGAGAGAGCTGAGCATGGAAGCTGCTGCGATTGATCTGATCAATCAGTGCGTTCAAAGCCTTGGAGCGCAACACGCTCCATCCCGATTGTTCAGCAAGGGACGCGCCCCAACGCTGAACTTGGGCAGCTGTCACCCTTGGAGGTGCCTGGGCAGAAGGCTCCTGCCATGACCGATAAGACTGGGGATTGTGACGGGGGCGCTGCCATTGCTGTCGTCGGCTGCGATCCAACTCCAACTGCAAACGCTCAATCTCTCGGCGTAAAGCCTCGTTCTCACGCAACAACGTTTCCACATTGCTGGTTACACGTTCGCCGCCAGTGGACCTGTCACGTGATGCGTGAGCAGACGCCGTTGCTGACCAGTGACGAGGATCAAAACCCATGCTGACGACGCAGAAGCCTCATGCCAGCGACAGCATTCCAAGGATGTCACATCGTGTTCGAGACGAGAGCTGATCAGCCACGCTGACTAGGCTCAACATCATCTGAGCAACAAAATAGGGTCAGTCGTAGTCGATGTCGTCGATATCACCTGCGAGCCCAGACATGAATGGTCGATCTTCGCCTGGATCATCATTATCCAAAACAAACGCTTTTAATGCAGCATCCGCTGTGTAATGCACAAGGAGATCGTTCTCAAGATCAACTCCCTGCATCTCTGGGTGCCCGCCCACAAAACGCTTGGCTTTACGCCACTCTCCGTAACGTCGAACCATCTTGGATGCGAGGTGATCTAACACAACAAGGTTGAGCAAGACCAACAAGCTGAGTGCAGCAAGAGAAAGCATTTTCACTTCCTCCTCCAGGCTTAATGATTTGGTTCTAGACCAAACAATCCAGTCGACACAAGGGTTTTTGTACTCAATTTGCTCACAACCACGGCGAAAACCAGTGCAAACAAACGCAAAACGCCTGCAATAATAGGAAAGAAACGACAACCTCAGCGCAGATTAAAGCATCACAAGGATGAACGAAATGGGCACAAAACAGATTCCATCAACAACTAAACCGAAAAATCAGGCCGCAAACCAATTACAAAGCGAAGCGTTGCAGAACGAACACACATCAGAAACAGCGAGCACGGAGAACTTGCAAAACAAAAAACATTCGATAAAATAAAAATATACTTGTCAGCTATCCGGCACAAAACCGCATGGAAAACAAGCTGAGTAGCAAGGTTCCAAGAAAAATCTCCACAACAGCTGTCCTCAATTCACCCAATGCTGTAGCAGGAAGCATCTTTATCGGGTTGGCTGGGGTTACAGCCATCTGGGCATTCACCGCACCCATCCCAGTACAAGTCCATGGCCTTGGCGTGCTGACACCAGTGGATGGCCTTTTCACCTACCAATCTCCATCCATAGGGCGCGTTCTTCTGCCCTTCGTGCAGAACAAAACCACTCAAGAGGTCGAATATGTCGTTCCAAGATGGTCGCAAGATGCATACGCCTTCATCACTAATAGTGAAAAAACATCATTCGAAGATTCAGTAGAGTTAACTGAAAAAATCCTTAACTATCTCAATGTTTTCCAAACGACGCGTGTGCCAACAACCCTTTTCAGTGGCGGTATAGAAACAGGTGGTAACTACACGGTTAAAACAAAAGAGGGCGATGTCGTTGCAATCATCGATCAACCATCAGCTCGTCAAACACTTCAAAACAACTTATTAGAGTTAAAAAGATCAATTTCAAACTACAAAAATCTTATCGAAATCAATCAGCGGTCGTTGGCTTTAAGCAAAGAAGTAGAAGCCTCGCAAAACGAAATCATGCAACCTTTAGGGACGTTAGTTAAGGAAGGCTTTGTATCCAAGCTCGAACTAAACCAAGCATTAGCACAATCCACTCAAGCAAAGATCACAGTATCAGATTTTGCATCGCAACTACAAAACTTAGAACTTGATATCAAACGGAATCAGGCAAGTCTGACTGATTCATTATCTCAATTTCTCAGAGATTCAGTGGTCTTTGCATTTGATGATGCCTTTGTACAATCCTTCACATCCACTCAATGGGATTTTGTTCAGCCTGGCTCAGAGATCATGACCGTGAGTTGGTCAAAAGTCTCAGAGCCATCAGTGATTCCTGTTTTTATCGACCAACGTGCAGCGACACAGGTTGAAATTGGTCAGCAGGTGCTCTTAACTCCACTGGGTTTCAGCTCTGCCGAAGTTGGTGGGATCAAAGGTGAGATCGACTCTCTTGAATCCATTCCTTTCACCACAACAACCCTTGCCACTCGATTGAACTCAAAAGGGCTTGCAACGGTCGTGAGTCCGCGAGGAAGTGTCTATCAAGTGAATGTGAGACTGAACCGACAGGATCTCACAAAACTGCGTAAAGAAGCTGGCACAACTGCAGGTGTCCCACTTCTTCAGAACGAGCAGCAAGAACCCCTGATTCGCGATAACCGCGGAGGATACGTTTGGAACAATAGAAGCAATCCCCCAATCTCGCCCCGTGAAGGATTTTTACTCACAAGTCAAATCACAACAAGGGTCAATACGCCGATTCAAATGCTGATTCCAGCCTTGAGAGAAATCATTGGCATCTCTGCACCAGATCGACTGATTCGATTTGAGTTGAATCAGCCATGATTAAAAAGCAAATTATCAGTCTCTTTAGTAAAAAAGTGCCTCTTGTACTGCAATACGAGATGGTTGAATGTGGAGCAGCTTCATTATCAATGATCCTGCAATATTTCGGCAAATACCTGCCACTATCAGATCTTCGATATCAATGCGGAGTGAGTCGTGACGGCAGCAATATGTTAAACATCAAAAAAGCAGCTATACACTACGGTCTAAAAGTAAAAGTTGGTAAGCCAAAGCCAAGAGAACTTTTACAGAAGAAAGTCGATTTTCCATGCATCGCTTGGTGGAATTACAACCATTTCGTGGTCTTTGAAGGTACTGATGGTCAACACATACGGGTCGCAGACCCTGGAGGCGGTAAATACAGGGTTAATGAGTCTTCCCTAACAAAAAGCTTTTCAGGATTGCTTCTACAGTTTGAAAAAACAGATGCATTCCAACCAACAGGGAAGCCTGAACGGGAGATTCTTAATTTCCTGCCTATTTTAGGGGATTATAAAGTTGCTATTTATTTCCTGTTATTGCTTTCTACGGCACTCCTGGTCACATCATTAGCAACACCTGGATTATCTGGAGCATTTGTTCAATCTTTTTTAGGAGACCAGCGATTTGAACTTGGCCTGCCCATTATGTGGCTATCGCTTTTGATGGTGATTCTGGCTGCATCACTCACGAGTGTTCAGCTCAACGTTGTTCGTCGCCTTGCACTCGCGATCCAAAGAAAATTATCCGTAGAAATATCCTTTAAGCTGCTGTCAGTTGATTTTCAATTTTACGCAAGTCGATTTATTGGAGACATTGCAAGCAGACTGAAATTATCTGACAATATTGCCAATACATTAATCAATCAATTTCTCATTTTTATTCTAGGACTGATTGGCGCATTTTTAATTACTCCTTTTTTGCTCTTAATCTCTTGGCAGCTGACGGTCGTTTCATTGGCATATATTTTTCTCAATATTATTCTCGCTGCAATTGCCGCTGATATTTTAATTGATTCGAACCGTTCCATTCAAGTTGAGTTAGGGAAAGTTAGTGGCATCACTGTGAGAATGCTTAGTGATACTCGAACCATTAAAGCCTCTGGTCTTGAAAACAGATATCTATCAACTTATCAAGACTTCTATAGCCCTATACTCCAAAAATCTCAGGAAGTTCAAAGCACAATGAACTCCTTCAAGTTTTTAACCGATTTAACGAATACCCTTTACGACTACGGAACAATTGCATATTCAGGTTTTCTGGTCATGCAGGGAAGCATGAATCTAGCTGGATTCATGGCGTTTCAGATATTGCGCAACGAAATTACTGGCCCCCTACTTGGAGTCTCGAATCTTATTAGCCAACTCCAAGAAGCAGAGGCTGAACTTGGACGACTTCAAGATCTAAGACTTGTCGAGAATGACAAAAAAGTGAGATCCCTAGATCCCTATAAACAAGAGATCGGCCAATCACGACTAGAACGCAGTGAACGAGCCGACCAAGTTTTAAATAATCTCGACAAGCCAAAATCTATCCACGTAAAAAATTTAGATCAGACCTTTTCACCATTATCTCCAAATGTCTTAACCGATATCAATGTCAAAATCGAACCAGGCCAGTTAATCAGCATCATTGGCCCAAGCGGCTCGGGCAAGTCTACATTGATCAAGAATTTAGTGGGATTATATACACCCAGTAATGGACAAATCCTTTATGGCGGTCACGATTGGCTGGACTACACAGACGAGACAATTCGGCAATCGTTCGCGTATGTTTCCCAAGAAACAACTATTTTCAGGGGAACAATTTATGATAATTTAACCATGTATAAGGAAAACTATGAACTTAGCCAAGTTCGATCTTGTGCAAAAGTCGCATGTTTCGACGATGTTGTTATGAGCATGCCGCAAGGCTATTCTCATTACTTGGGTGACAGTGGTAACGGCTTAAGTGGCGGGCAATTGCAACGCCTTGCTATCACAAGAGCGTTATTGACGTCACCGAATATTTTGTTCTTAGATGAAGCAACAAGTGCACTCGATGTGCCAACGGAGCGACGTGTGATTCAAAATATTAAAAGACTGAATATCACCATTATTGCTGTCGCTCACAGACTTCTAACAGCAAAGCTATCAGATCAAGTCCTGGTTTTGGATCAAGGAATGGTCAAGGAGTGTGGTGATCCTAATGCTCTCTTGAAACAAAACGATTCCTTGTTTAAGCGGTTGGTGGAGGAAGAAGACTAATGAAAGTGATCCAGTCATTACTGAGTCTCGATGTTTCAACACAACAGAATCGATATTCATTTGATGAACAGGGTATTCAAGAGGATGCTTTCTGCCTAATCAACCAGCTAAGGCTATTATTCGGACTTAATCAAAAGCAAGAGATTAAAGTACGAGCAAACCTCGAAGATCTTTTGGAATCCAATGGCTTTTATTATCGTCCTTCTAACATCAGCCTTGACTACGGAAGATATGAGCAAATTCCTCTAATTACGCTTAATAAGCGAGATAATTCACTTGTCATTGTTCATGAAATCGGTTCAAGAACCAAGATCTATAGTGCAAAGATAGATTCTTACATTAGACCAGATGATTTTGAACAAGAAAGTAATCAAACAGTTTATGAGGTCTTTCCAGTTTTCCCTGAAACACTTGATACCTTTTGGGAATTAATCAAATTCACCTTTCCAGCTATTAAACGAGACATAATACTCGCAGTTCTAATCTCAATCTTTGTCACTGCGTTATCACTTCTTTCACCAATCATCACTGCACAGGTTGTTGGTGATGTCGTTCCGAGCGGAAATATTGGATGGATTCTTTCAACATTTGTGATTTCAGTCGTAATTGCTCTTTACTCCTCATTGATGAGCTGGCTACAGTCCTACTTCTTGCTAAGATTTAGCCAAAAATTAAAGCTCAGAATTCAAATTCCCCTTTACCAAAGAGTACTTTCTTACCCAATCATATTTTTAGACCAATATAAAATTGGCGACCTCTCCTCAAGAGTGACGTCTGTCAGCAACCTACTGAGGTCATTATCTTCTTCGGCATTGTCGTCGGTCATCAGCATCATCTCATTGATTGGTTTCATGGGATTAATGATGTATTACGACCTGGAATTGAGCATACCAGCAATCGGACTCATATTAATTATCTCACTTGTTCAAATACTTATTTTCAGGAGGCAATTATTTTACGAAAAGCAATTTGTCGAAGCAGAAGCAGACTTTTACGACGAAACTCTTCAATCACTAAAAAATATCGCGCAGATCCGAACATCAGGAAATGAAAGATCAATTGTTCAGCGTTGGGCAAAGCAGATTTTCTCATTCACGTCTCTTAGCTTCAATGTGAATGCACTATCAGGCTACAACATGATCATAGCCAACTTCCTAAATAATTTTGGTCTTTCGCTAATCTATGTGATTTTGATTATACGACTACTTAACTCTAAAGATATTAATGAAGTAGGGCTTCAAGCTTCGACATTCATCATTTTCTCAAGCGCTTTTTCAAGCTTTTCAGCAAAATTTTCACAGATCGTCAACCTCTTCAATACAGTCTTTGGACAGGGATGGATTGACTTTAACCGTGCGATGCCATTGATCAGGCAACAGCAAGAAGAAGGGTTAAATTCCGATAAAAAGCAAATTCAACTTGATGGTCTCATTGAATTTAAAAACGTAACTTTTTCATATCCAGGATCTTCAAATATTGTTTTAGACAATGTTTCATTTATACTTCATCCAAATAAATTCAATGTTTTGTTCGGACCCAGTGGTTGTGGCAAATCAACAATCATACTGATAATTCTTGGTTTTTATCCAGTTCAATCTGGTTCCATCTTTATCGATGGCCATGAACTTTCTGAGCTTGATATTAAACATTTAAGGTCTCAGATGGGCACAATTCTCCAAACAACGGTGTTACCCGTTTCCTCTATTAAAGATGCCTTGACAGCAGGTTTGGGTGAGTCGGAAGAAAACATCTGGAAAACATTAGAGCTCGTCAACCTATACGATGAAATCCAATCATTGCCAATGAAATTGGAAACGATTTTATCGGAAGGAGCGGGCAATATTTCTGGAGGTCAAAGACAGCGACTAGGCATTGCACGTGCATTACTACGAAAGCCTTCTATTTTGCTTGAAGATGAATCTACTTCTGCACTGGATAATTATTCTCAACGAATCATTGTAGATAATCTAAAGACGATTGGTGTTACGCGTGTTGTGGTTGCTCACCGGATCACAGCCATCCAAAAATGTGATCATATTGTTATTCTCAACAAAGGTAAGGTTGAGTTTGCAGGTTCCTTCAATGAAAGTCTTAAACATTCAACCTATATGAAAGATGTGATGCAGAAATACCAGTCAAAAGAAAACAGTGGAGGTTAAACCAATGAAAAAACTTCGGTCTTTCTCAAATCGGTTGCTGACGCTCACGATGAACGCTTCCATAGCATCCCTCTCAGTCATTCACTTTCCGTGCATCGCTCAATCAGGTGAATTGACAACTGAAGTCAACGGCTTACCCAAAAGCTCGGATGCAATTAACAACGCACCGAAAGGCTTCTACAAAAACAGACTTTTAGAGGTGATTTCTGATCAGCATTGGAAATTGGTAGAGGATTTTAGAATGAAGAGTATCAATCCCTCTAAAACAAAATTATTAACCCTAAAAGAGTGTATCAACTTCGCATTTGCCGACAATCCAGAGATCAAACAACAGCTCAGTCAACTTGAATCTACGCGAGATCTTCTAGTTGCATCAACCCGAACTTGGAATCCAAGTGCGTCGATCTCCTCGGAAACCTTGTCGATCTCAAGAGGTGAACAATTTTTAGACCAACGAGTCGAGCAACGTTCATCTCAAGCTGATCAGCTTGGGTCTATCACACGCACAAGAACAACAGAAACAACAACCTCTCGAGCCAATACCAACTTACAGGCTGCTGTGCAATGGGACTTTCTTGATTTCACACGGCAACCAACCATCAATTCATCTTCAGCTGCCTATGCAGCGCAACGCTATACGTTCTATGTTTTCGCTCGAGATTTAGTGAATGAAATTCAAACAACATATTATCAACTTTTAGCTCAAAAAGATCTAATTGATTCGTATATAATTATTGCACAATCTCTCAAAAACACCGCCGAAGTACAGCAAGCACAATTTGAAGCTGGAAGAGTTAATCTTCAGGATTTAGGTCAAAGTTATGCATCCTATTACAATGCACTTTCTACGCTTATTCAATCGATTCAAACTTATTATCAATTCTCAAGCACCATGGCCAGGCTTGTTTCCCTTCCCGAGGAAACTTTCATTATCACTAATCAAAATCATAAGTTTCAAGGTGAATGGGAATACGGCCTTGAAGAGTCGATTGACTTAGCACGATTGAACAATGATCGCGTGCTTGTCGCGATGGAACGCTCGAAGGAAGCAAGATGGAGTGGAATCTCTGAACTAAAAAGAACATTACCAACGCTCTATCTTCAGGCCCGAGCAAACTATCTGGGAACCGATCAAAGTCTAGAAACAAGCCAAGACACTGAATTGGTCGAAACTGGTGGCATAGGACAGTCTTCCAGCCAATACCTAACGAGCAGTCAGTGGAGTCGAGTGTCGAATTATGATCTCTCCGCATTGATCGGATTCCGGTGGGATTTTTATCAAGGTGGCGTCAATAGTGCCCGAGCAGCGTCTGCTTTCAATCGATCCAAAGCATTGGAATTTGAAGCGGAGGCCAACCGTAACCTTGTCACTGAGCGTGTTAGATCCACAATCAATGCCCTGACATCCAACATGCTTGAATTCACCACAGCAAAAGCAGCTGCTGAATCATCAAAAATTGCTTATGTCGCAGCGATGGCAAGGTTAAACGCAGGCCTCTCAGACATCACATCCCTCAATCAATTAGCCACACAATACCAACAAGCCATAACAATTAAAATACGTTCCATTCAAGATTACAATATTCGCCTAGCCAATCTCTACCGAGAAACTGCAATTTGGCCACAAGATGCAGAGGGCCTAGCAGATCATCTGCTGGAATCAACAGGTCTTCAATGACAATCCATTGTCAGATTAATCATTGATTTAAGGCCTCCAGTAATCAGGAAGCAAAAAGCCATGTGAAGGCTATATCTTTGAAGAAACCTCAGTTCATCAGCCAATTACCAAGGCAGGATCTCCCCATTGGCATGCCAGAAGGTGCCTGTCGTCTCCATTGAGAGTGCATCGATTCTCTCCAGCAGGCCTCGAACAGCCGTCTCCGGACTGATCCCATTGGGATTAAATCGAATCATGCGTGTGCGTACCAAACCAGGATGCAGGATTGCCACAGCGACACCACGCGGCTTCAAATCAAAGGCCAGCGATTTTCCTGCGCTGTTCAAGGCTGCCTTGGACATTCGATAGCCATAAGAACCACCTGAGGTGTTGTCGTCCATAGATGCCATCCGACTACTCATGAGCGACAACTTGGAACCTGCCGGCATCAATGCAATAAGCGCCTGGGCCAAGAGCAATGGGGCCAAGGCATTGACTTCAAACTGACGGCGAATGGCATCAGGATCAAGCTGATCCAGACCGATTGAGTTCAGAATCCCCGCATTGAGAATCACACCATCCAACCTCTGCCCTTCAAGCCTGCGCAACAGCTCTTCAGGCATCCCTTCCTCGGTTTGATCCAGACCGGGTTCAATCCGCACTCCCAGGTCCTGCAGCTCTTGTGAAGACTCACGGCAGACCGCAATTACCTCATCACCGCGAGCCTGCAGCTGCCGGCAGAACTCAAGGCCAATTCCCCGGTTGGAGCCCGTGATCAGAAACGTTGCCATGAGATCGTGACGCGCTGAGCACCATCCTCTCGGGCGACGTCATCCATGTTCAGATGATTTAGAGAAAGAGCAGCGAGCCATTGGAACGATGGATCAGGAACCACCTATCAAGCCCTCGCTAAGGCAGTTGTTGTTGCGGGGTCTGCGCATTGCGGCAAGCACCGTTGCTCTAGTTGAACTGCTACGCAACGACTGGACCGGAGGTGGATTCGCCACCTTGGCCTGGCTTGTGTTCACACAGGTGGAGCGACGTCTAAGCCAAGAAACCCCATGAGCTTAGACATCCCGATTCAACAGGTCGCCGCGTTTGCCGAAGCTGCGTTTGAAGGCAATCCGGCCGCTGTCTGCAGGTTGGATGCATGGCTTCCGGATGCCCTAATGCAGGCGATCGCGGAAGAAAATAATCTCTCGGAAACGGCCTTTGTCGTGGGAGCAAACGGTCACTACTCCCTGCGTTGGTTCACTCCATGCTGCGAAGTAGATCTTTGCGGTCACGCCACGCTGGCCGCCGCCCATGTGGTGTTTCAACAGGAGAACACGCGTGATCAGATTCAATTCGAGTCCAAACGTGGTGCTCTGCAGGTTTGGCGGCAGGGCGAACAACTCACCCTCGACTTTCCGCTCCAGCGTGCCAAACCCTGCGAGGCTCCAGAACAACTTGCCAAGGCTCTCAAGATCACGCCACAGGTCTGCTTGCTCGGGGAGGATCTGACCGCTGTGGTCGCTGATGAAGCGACGGTTCGGGCTCTCACACCAGACCTTGCAGCGGTCGCAACACTTCCCGGTCGGGGCTTAATCGTGACGGCGCCAGGCCGCGATGTGGACTTCGTCAGCCGTTTTTTCGCGCCCAGGCTTGGCATCAATGAAGACCCTGTGACCGGATCAGCCCACTGCAGCCTGACCCCCTACTGGGCTGAACGCTTGGGGCGCCGGAACCTACAAGCGCGTCAGCTCTCGAAGCGGAGCGGAACCCTGCAATGCCAGCTCAGTGGTGAGCGCGTGCTGATCAGCGGGAAGGTGATGCCCTACATGAACGGAGTGATTCACCTTGCTGACTCGGCGCCAATCCAAGCGATCAACCACTGAGGCAACAGCGTGACAAGTCCGCATCCAGCCCACGTGAAACCATGGTTCATGGCGACCAGGGATCGGTCTCCACACACAAGCTCTTGACACGAGGCACAGCTCGAGGGGCCAAGGCGAAATGCCTATCGGTGCAGACAGAACGAGATCGCCCAAGGCAATGGCCGCAACGCGCTGATCAGACCATGCTGAGAGCCAACGCATGCGAAGGGAGGCCTGAGGCATCCCACGGCATCCCTGGCAAGCAAGAAAACAGACCCAACAAGACCAACTGCATCACCACCACCGAAGCAATCCCAAGCCAGGTGATCCGCATGGATGAATTCTGCAGCCAATTTTCATAAAGCCGACTCAGCCAGGGCACCAAAAAATGCCCTGTCAGCAAAACAGTCAAGAGGTTACTAATCAACATGTTGAGAGGCAACGGAAGTTGACCCAGAGACGAATGACCCAACAGTGTCAACAACATGACTGACGGATAAAGTGCCAGCCACACCAATAAATTCACCTTCCAGATCGGGACCTTTTCAGGACGCCTCATCTGGATCCACTGATCAAATGAATCAGCATCGAGAGTTCCGCGATAGCTGTAATTCATCAACTTTTCAGCTTGGTTCAACAAACCACGCCGGTCTGGACTATCCAGCCATTGCAAACACTGGTCCAGCGTTTCGAAAACAATGCGAGTCGTGACCAGCAAGCGCTGACCATCGTCTTTGTTTTGAAATGAAATTGATTGGCCAAGATAGCCCTCAAAACGAAGGGCTGCCTCATTCATTTGCCCTTGAAAATCCTCAAACGATTGCTTGATATCAAGTGGAATGACACTATGAATGGTGTACACAAAGTGACCAGAATCGAGCACGTCCGATTGACTGGGTAAACCCATAATCTTTAGTAGCGGGCTCCATCGGGGAGCAAGCGGAATTCCTTCCACACTTCACATGCCTCGGCCTGAAGAATCTGTGTGAGCTTGATATCACGCTTGTCTTTGGCATTTTGCATGTCCTCATTGATCTCCTGATCGGAGAACAAATCGCTGTAATCCGACCATGCCGCGGCATAGAAAACAGTGCGGATCCCAGCCCAATACGCCGTTGCATAACACATTGGACAGCACTCACAGCTGGTGTACATGACACAACCGCTCAGGTCCCAGGTTCCCAGCTTTTGACAAGCCGCCCGAATGGCATTGACCTCAGCATGGGCACTGGGGTCGAGATCCTTCACCACGCTGTTTCCAGCCGCAGCCACAACCCGTCCATCCTTGGCGATTACTGCGCCGAACGGCCCTCCCGTCTTCTTCACCACGCCGGCGTCCCGCATCAAGCGGATCGCTTCACGCATCAGAACCTGATCCTGATCCGAAGCCATGGCGTCACAAACCACTGACCAAAGAGTGGCCATGGCTGCCAAGAGCGGCAAGCGGTTGAGATCAAGGCCGACGTGCCCAGGACCACACGAACCAGACGATCAGTGCTAGCAGGACCCAAGGCAGCAGTGCCCTTAACACCACGACGGCCACAAACAACACCAGCACACTCACCACACCGCGCTTCACTAACGCCTTGCTCTCGTCTGTCATGTATTGCCAGCGGGGGATGAGAGCCATGCTCGAAAAAGCAGTAGAGGAATGGAATTAAAGGATCTGTAACGACATCTCTACGCTGGCAAATAGGCTCAGCGCAGAAACTACGCACAATCCACGCAACAACGTGCCTAGCTCGTTTTAACAGCGCGCGAGTGAAGTGACACTGAGGTCAGCGCCCAAGCCCTTGGCATCAGCTCAGCAATCGGCAATCACCATCACGGTGGATGCGTGACTTGCTTGGAGCGGGTGCAGAGAAGATCCGCAACTCAGTGAATTCACTGATCGAGGGAGCGGTCTGGAGCTTTGGCGCCAGAACGGAGCAGATCACCCGGAGCACGCCTTTGGCATGGCAATGGGTAACCCGACCAGAGCTATCCGAGACAGGTCCATGTCCCGTTTGCGCTCCCCTCGATGGCCGTGTTGAGCGACGAATGGAGGATTTCCCAGTGCCATATCCAGTCCACCCACGGTGTCGCTGCGGCGTCATCCCCGCCCCCACGGACTAATGGCGATTACCAATGCGAATGCTCGAAATAATACTTATGAGTGTCGCAGAAAAATGTTGCCTGGTAGCTTACAGCCTCCATCGTCCACTCTTTAAAATTTTCAGCGGGAAGTTCTTGCGTGAAATTAAAATTTGCACGCATATTTTTGCAGTCAATAAAAAGTGCCGTTGGCACGACTAGACCATTTTCAGCAATGATTTGAGTAGGAGTGGTGATTGCGACTCCAAACCCTGTTTTACTTCCTATGACTCTTGCATAGCTATACACATATTTCCCATTTTTATCGACAACAAAATAGCCGAATGTTTCAGTTGGCGTGCCAGTTTGCAGGACGTCTGCAAAAACTTTGCTGCATTGACTAAAAGCTGCAATTGCAAAAGCTGTTGATAGTAATGATTTCAAGAGTCTTCGGGGCATTTTAAATATCAATGCTTCCTTTCTTCTAGCAGTTCTATCTCGCTTGGCAGAATTGGGATATAGCAATCGCCCAGATCGAACTCAAGCCAGCCGCTGCTGAGATCCACCGCTCCGACGCGCAGATCAAGGTGGTGTTCAGCGGCCGCCGCTTCGGCAAAACCCGGCTGATGCTTACCGCAGGCATCGAGGAATGCCTGACGAACCCTGGAGCGACATCCAGGAAAACCGGCCTCTCTGACTCGAGCGAGTTGTAAACCCCGTGATCAACCGACATAGCCAAAGATTAGGACGCCTGTACTGGCCGGGCTTGCCCGGGGCTGCGACGGTTTCAGGGTGTTAACAGACTGAGGTCAAGCCCCAGCTTTTTCGCTTGATCAATCTTCAAAACCGCCTAGGGGCCTGACTGGTCACCTCCGCTGAATGAATCCACGATGCCCGGATGGAAGAGCAGCCTGCACTCAACCCGAGGAGGATCCGAAGCTCAATGAATTACTCCTTCTTGATGCTTGCCTTATGAGGTTGAGCGTCTGCTTCATTTAGCCATGCAGTACAGAGGCTAAATGAGGCGCAGGGAAGTCAAGTTGTTGATCTTCATCGCCATTTCTAGACTAAGTGAAGAACTTAGCTAGAAATCAGTCAAACGAGATGAGCCGTATCCCAAACGCTGTATTACACCGCCAAACATTGACTAGCCAATCTAGCCAACTTTTTAATTGGAGTAAGCAAAACCAGTCGGCATTAACCAGCCACTCATTTAGCACTAACAATCGACTTATTTTAGGTGTGGACGAACAGGAGCTCACAGCTTCTATAGGTATTGGCGATCTCAATGGCGACGGAACAAATGATGTGGTTGTTGCTAATGGACGCCATTGGCCTCAGCAGAATTATCTGTTCTTTAATTATGGAAAGCAAGGCAAAGTCAATTTCACTGTTCAGCGACCTTTGGGTCTGAATCTCTCCACCAGTTATGCTGCGGTGCCTGCTGACCTGGATGGAGACGGCGATCTTGACATAGCTGTTGGCAATGATAATGCGCCCAATCGAATCTTTTATAATGATGGCCAAGGTGTGTTTATTGAGGCTGGCTCCTTTGGCTATATATCTAGTTTAAGAGGCTTGACTCTTGCTGATATTGATAATGATGGTGATATCGATATTCTCATTCCATGTCGCGGTGCACCTAATCAAATTGCTTTAAATAGTGGCTTTGGGGAGTTCCACGACGCTGACATCAGAACATTCGGAACAGGAATTGATAAAACCATTGATGTTGCGGTAGTTGATTGGGATGGAGATGAGCATCTGGATCTAGTGCTCGCCAATCGTGTTGATGACCCCAATGTGATCTTGCTAAATGATGGCAAGGGAAATTTTTCGGATCAGCAAATATTGCATAATTCAGAAGGTTCGAATTCTCGAGCCGTAGCCATCGCTGATATGGATGGAGACAAGAATTTGGATATAATTATTGGCAACATAGGTGGCCGAAATCAAATCTATCTTGGCAATGGGAGTGGTGGCATTATTGAAGCAAGAGAATTTGGATATACAGATGGCCAGACTTACGACATTATTACTGGTGACGTTGACAACGACGGAGATATTGATTTAATTGTAGGCAACAGGATGGACACCAACCACAAAAATCAAAGGAATACTGTTTATATTAATCGGGGCGACGGCAATGAGTTTCATGCTATCCAATTCGGCCCAGGCAAAGCTCCTAATTACGCAGGAAGTCCAACGTACGGAATCAGTGTTGCGGACTTTAATCAAGACAATTTTCTTGATATTGCAGTTGCCAATTCAGGTGATTTTAATCGATTGTATATGAATGGGGCAAATGCATAATGCAACCTCATGTAATCAAATGGGATTTATATCGCTTAAATTGATGGCAAAAAAGCAAGACTCTTAGTTGACAATTTTAGTGATATTGCTAAGTTATTAAATAACTGGACCTTATTCATGGGCGTCCCTAGTCTCAATGCGAAGAATATTGCGCCTGAATGGACGTATGATGTGTTGCATGGACGCGATGCAGATGAGACTCACAACGGTGGCAAGGGTAATGACTTTAATGCTGGAAGGAAAGGGGATAACAGGCTCTTTGGTGACAAAGGCGATGATTACCTAGAAGGTGGTAAAGGTGATGATTACCTACAAGGTGGAACCGGAGATGATGCTCTTAATGGCGGAGATGGGAATGATCTGATTGATGGAGGTTTTGGCCTTGATGTTTTGACAGGAGGTGAAGGTTCGGACAGGTTTATTTACAGCAACTTCAAAGAATCAAAACAAGGTCCACAGTCTCGTGATGTGATTACTGATTTCAGCTCAACCGAAGATGACAAAATAGATTTATCTGCAATAGCCGAAGACTTCGTATTCATAGGTTCATCAGACTTCACAGGAACCAAGAACGAAATACGATTTGATGATGGTATTTTGCAAATATCTACAGAAACTGCTGACTTTTATGCCCCACTCTTCAACTTTTATGCTCCACTCTTCAACTTTTATGAGCCTGACAGTGCTCCCACTCCTGTTTTTGAGATCCAACTTCTTGGTGTAGATAGTCTTAGCGTTGACGATCTTATTTTATAAATAGCAATTCCCCAAGTAGCGTAAAAGCAGATTAGGAATCAGGGCTGCAATCAACTAGCAACTCCGGCCAATACTCGTTCAGCGGCAGCAATCAACTCCGACTCTCTGGCATTGGTGCCGTAGTGCTGCACCTGAATCTTGCCGTTGCGGTTGAGGACAGACCAACCATCAGCGAAATCGGCATCAGCGACGGAATCCCTAAGCGTCTGCACCCACCTCTCGGCCGCCATGCACTGCTTAAAAATCCCCACCACCATGCGCAGGAAAATACGCAGGAGCTACGCACAAACAACGCACAAGCAGAGCACGTACGTCGCACTAGCAACGCAGTCTTTTCGCCCAAAACCCACTCTGTTACTGGCTTTCAAACTGCTAACGAACAGAAGAGGCTCAAGCCTCAATCAGGCCATGTACTGCCAGCGGGGAAGCAAGACCATGCAGTTGCTCCTCGACCAATCGGTCAGACAAGAGGCCAGCATGACGGCATGACCTCCCAGCTCCTCAGCTTCAGCACCGAGGCACCCTTTCAATGCCTGCCACTCACCGCAGCGCTGCGTCGGTTCGTCCAAGTGCATGGTGAACGCGATGGCGCCGTGGTCGTGTCAGGCCAGCACACCACCACGGCCGTGATCATCAACGAGATGGAAGAACGACTGCTGATGGACCTGAAACGCTGGCTCAGCCAGGTGGCCCCTCCCGGCGATGGCTGGAAGCATGACGACCTGCATCTGCGCATGGGCATTCCTGACGACGAGCCTCGCAATGCCCATGCGCACCTGCAGGCCTTGCTGCTGGGCAATCAGGTGATCGTGAATGTGTGCAATGGAGAGTTGCAACTGGGCCACTATCAGGACGTTCTGCTGGTGGAACTGGATGGACCACGGCAACGCAAGGTGTCGCTGCAGTGGCTTTCGGCTTGAAGCGACAAGGCGAGTACTGCTCGCCTCAAATGTTGTTTGGATGCTGGATGCCTTTTGCTGAGGCCGTGGGTCTCACAATCACCACACCAATGGCATCGGGAACCGAGCGCAGGTATTGGGCCAATCCAGAGGAACGCATCACCCCCCGGCCAGGAGCGGCATGAATGGCATCCACCCGTGATCCAACCCTGACCAACACACCGGTGTGACTGACATCGAGGCCCTGCACACGGGTTGCGATGGCGAACAGATCGCCGGATTGAAGCTTGGGGAGCACGGCTTCAATAGCCTCAAGAGGAACCAGTCGCTGCACAACATGCCGCGACGCCTCAATAGAACGAATGCAATTGAACAGATTGTTGGACTTCAATTTGGGGTAGAGATCGCGATTTGTTGACATGAAGTTCAAGCTCAACGTTCGCGAAACCTCCTCCTTCAACTTGAAATCAGCTTCCAAAATCCCCTGCTGAACAGCCGAATCAGCCCAGTCGTGAAAGTAATGCAAGCGCTTGCAATAAGAGACATCTCCATCGCGGTAGCGCAACCGGCGTGTGTGCTCAGAAAACTGATCGAATGAATCCGACCAAGCCAAAGCCAGAAGCTGCTCGACAAACAGCATGCAATCAAATTGCGTGAGATTGAGACGCAATGTTTCCGCACCAGAAGCATCGAGAGACATGGCGAGATATGGACTGCCGAGAAATGATTCCGCAAGGCGTTCCATCGCCTGATTAATCGGCAATCCCGCAATCAAGGCACGACGAGCCTCAAAGCGACTCCGCGTCTCGCCGACCACATCGACATCGACATCGACGGTTTTTGCCATCGTCGCCACCTTTGAGGCAATCGTGACAGCAGGCGCAACTCCACCATGCCATTGGCTCTGATCAGCATTAATCCGCACATCAGATGCCATCGCGATCGCGGCCGACAAGGCACTGATTGTCCAAACAGAAACGTTCACATCAACGAGAGGGGAACAGCTCTAGCGGCAACTGTTTTCGCTGATCCAAGCAAAGCAACCAACAACAACCACTGTGCACCTCAAGAGGGGTCCAATCACCGGAAGGTGCGACGCATCCAGAAAGATGGCGCGTGAGGTCAAACTGACCGAATCCGTTCCCCAACGTGCCAGCAACTGAGATCGTTTTGACAACAGATTTATTACCGGAGGCGACCCTTCAGCAGCTGCTGATCACGCTTTTGATGGTGGGAGCATTGGTGTTGATGATCGCCACCCCAGGTCTTTTGCGCCAACGTCGCGTTCAGCAATTTCAAAAACGCGTTCAAGAACGCGATCAGAACTCAATCACGCCGGCTCAGCATGGCGGCGGCGGCCAAGCGGCTCAATCCAATGCTCCAACACCTCGCGATGGTGAAGCCATTGAGGAGAAAGCCGACACCCCAGATTGACCACACCCTCGTCCATCAGCCGACCCAATCGAATTGCCGCGGCCTCTTCGTGGCGCGAAAAAGCATGTTGATGAGAAGCCAGCCAGTCGACCTCATCTTGCGTGATGACACCAGTCGACAGACTTTCCAGGAACAACTCGCCCAAAGTCATGGCCGTTTGTAACGAACTCGTTACATCCTGGCGCCCCGAACCGGCTTCCGCGAATCCATCTCCGACAAGGCGGCCCACCACAACGCCGACCCAACGCGTCATAAAGTTTTTTTAAGATATCCGAACTAAGCCGCTGTTCCATGCAGCCCAATCTCTCCCAGCAATTCGAAGCCGAGTCGATCAAGCGGATGATCGACGCCACCACGGATGTGCATGAGCTCCAGTCTTTAGCCCGCGAACTCGCCGACCTTTACTTGCGACAACGCGCAGCAACAGCCTGGGTGGTCTCAGAACAGTGAGACGACGCAACTGGCCAGAGCTCTTTCGTCAGATTCCGGCAACCGAACTGGATAAGCTGGCCGTTCTCCGGGTTCTGGAGTGCAGCAACGGGATGATCCAACTGCGCTTCAGAGAGGGGCACGCCGATGCCCTCAACGCCCAAGACACACGACGAGCCATGCGGTTTTCGATGCATTGCATCAAAACCATGCAGATCCGCCTTGGAGAAGAAACCATTGGCTTTGAGAACGCCACCGAAGCGCTTCTGCATGAGATCCGATCGCTCTATGTGAACGGGATCAAGCGCAACAACACCGCAAGCCGCACAGAATTCTTCCTTGCTTCCAGCGCCAACCTGAAAGCCATCGGGAGCGAACGGCTGGAGCGTGCCCGCCGCCGGCTGTTTAATGATTGCTACGAACTGCCGGTGCACACCCTCGACTGGGGGATGACCTACATCAACGACTTTCTTTCCTCAGCCAGCCAGGTGCAAGCCGGTGGAGATTCCATTCAGCGCGCTGAGGAACACAACGCGAACTAGAGCCCAAACACGGTTCCCAACAGATCTGCTGGGTGCGTGTTTCGTTGTGTTCGCTGCATCTCAAGCTGAAGCGCAAGAACAACGTGGGCCATAAAACGAACCGCCGAAAGAACGGCAAGGCCCATGCAGAGCGGACAGTGAAGCAATCCCATGAGTAGAGCTTCGGATCATTTCGCGTAGCTCTCAACATTGCTTGCCATTTCTTGATCTACACGCAGCAGCGACACCGAGGCTTGACCCCATCACGACTCCATGGCTAGTACAGAGGTACTACGAGAGTATGAAATGGAGGATTGGGCCTTTGTGGACGAACGGGAGCTGTTGTCGTTTCGAGGGAGTGAAGCTTGCATGACATGCCAGCACTTCACCCATGGGGTAGATGCCCACTGCCACACCCTGGTGGCATGCTGCTTACGCCAAAAGCGTTTAGCCGACGGAGAACATCTCACCAGGCGCTGCAGATTATGGACACCGCCATGGCATCAAGAGGCCGGCTGGGCTCCGGAATACAGCTGACATCGCACAACCGACGTCGTTGGCTTGCTGTATTTCAGCGGATCAATCCATGAAGCACAGCATTTTCACCATCACCCAGCTGCTGAGAAACAGCAATGCGCGATTGCACTGATTGCCCAAAGTGATCGGAGCACCAACACTGGGTTCATACAAAAGGAGGCACCGCATGCCGGCCGACACTCCACCTGAGCAAGTCTGAGAAGCCTTTCGACTGTTCACCCTGCTCCAGCGTTCTCTCAACCAACGCCAGACTGCACCTGAAAGGATCACTATCACCGATCCATGCGGTTCTGTACCCACTGGACTCTGGCCCCAGGAACCCACAGCCGAATTGTTCGCTTCTGTTCTTCCTTTCCTTCGCTTCATTCACTGTCCTTCGCAACGGATTCGACCAAGGATTCACGCTCAGTTACAGACAGGAAGCCAATGAATAAACGAGCGAGCTAGGCCGTTTCATTCACCAGATTGGAACGGTCATCCACGACCAGCCTGCTTGGCTGGCAACAACCCCCAGGATTCAGAGCCAACACTGAATCCTGGGGGTCTATTCATGAGTGAGCAACACAGGATTGAAGATCGCAACGCTTGATCCCCATGCCAGAACAGTCTGAGTTTCTATCAATCTGCGGACGGGAACAGACCATCCAAGCCTTGATGCAATCACCCCAACGCCTCTGGAGTGAATCACTGGATCACGATCTTGGGCCTTTGCGCTCCGCCTTCGCCTGTGCACTGCACATGCATCAACCAACAGTGCCAGCAGGGCCAGATGGGCAGTTGATCTCCCACCTGCAATACATGTTTGATCACTCCGACGAAGGGGATAACCACAACGCAGAACCATTCGCTCACTGCTACAGGCGCATGGCTGATCTGATCCCGGAGCTGATCAATGAGGGATGCAATCCACGGATCATGCTCGATTACTCGGGCAATCTCCTGTGGGGCCTAGCTCAAATGGGTCGTGATGACGTTATCCAATCGCTGCGATTCCTCGCCTGTGACGACATCATGCAGCGCCATGTGGAATGGCTCGGAACCTTCTGGGGACATGCCGTTGCTCCATCAACACCTATCCCTGATCTGAGCTTGCAGATCAGAGCCTGGCAGCATCAATTCGCGCACTTATTCGGGGACGATGCGCTCCAACGCGTGCGCGGCTTCTCACTACCAGAGATGCATCTTCCCAATCATCCGGACACTCTGTTTGCTCTGCTCCATGCCCTTCGCGACGCTGGATATCAGTGGTTGATGGTTCAGGAACACAGCGTTGAGCAACTGGATGGATCGAAGCTGAGCGCACAACAGCGCTATCTGCCCAATCGACTTGTAGCCCGCTCATCCGAAGGCGATGAAGTCAGCATGATCGCCCTGATCAAGACCCAAGGATCCGACACCAAATTGGTGGGCCAAATGCAACCTTGCGGGGAAGCCCTTGGGCTTGAGCGTCAAAGCATTGGGAAGGTGGAAGTGCCATCTCTCGTCAGCCAGATCGCTGATGGGGAAAACGGTGGCGTGATGATGAATGAATTTCCAGATGCCTACAGGCAGGCGAACCGGCGAATACGTGATGCAGGAAACGGAACAACTGCCCTCAATGGCAGCGAATACCTGCAAGCACTTAACAACTTGCATGTGTGTTGGGATGAGCTGCCCAGGATCCAGGCTGTTCATCAACACAGACTCTGGAGCCATCTGGCTGATGCACACCACTCAGGCACTGTCAGCGACGCCATTGCCGAACTGCAGGCAAAGGACCAGTCCCTAGCGATGGAAGGAGCCTCATGGACCAACGATCTGAGTTGGGTAAGGGGCTATGAAAATGTGCTCGAGCCCATGCAAAAGCTCAGTGCAACCTTCCATCAGGTGTTCGATCCACATGGATCGGATCACTCGGATATCACAGCAACGGAAAGCTACAGAGATGCACTGCTCCATCTGCTGGTGCTTGAGACCAGCTGTTTTCGTTATTGGGGACAAGGGCTTTGGACCGACTTCGCCAGGGAGATTCACCGCCGTGGTGAATCCCTCCTAGCCAGTGTTCGATCAGCGTGAGCTCAGCCTGCGGCGCGTGAGCGACGACGCACCACACGTCTGCCATCTGGAGTCTGCTCAACCTCAGAAGCGGAATCATCAGTTTTGGTCACATCCTGACCCTGAGGCTCGGATTCAGGCGGCTCCTGCTCGGCGATCACACCCACGACGACGGCCGCCTGCACTTGGTCCTGGAGATCACCGATCACCATCAGTGCCTTGAGGGTGAGTTCCAGTCGGGACTCTCTGGGCAGTCCTGGACGCAATTTCTTGACGGAGCCCCAGAGCTCAAGCGCCACCTCTCTGAGGAGTTCCTTGTCTGCCATTCGAGCCGATGCGATCGGATAGGTCAATCGCATCAACCTACCGTTTGGGGTGCAGCTGAGGGCCCTCCACAGAACAGCCATCCAACAGTCAGGATGACGCGATGGCATTCACACTCGTCTACGACGGCGGCTGCCCCTTCTGCCGTCATTTCGCCCGCCGCAGTGAACTACTGGGTGGTCTGCCTGATCTAATGATCCGAGATGGACGCAGTGATCATGAGCTGCGGCAGTTTTTGAGACGCCGGGGATTCAATCTCAGCAATGGTGCTGTGTTGATGGATGGAGAGCGGATCTGGCATGGAAGCGAAGCCATCGCTGTGCTTTGCCAGCACCTCACCCCAAGCGATCCGTTGCTCCAGTTTTTGCATGGGATGTTCCGAAACCCGCGAAGAGCCAACCTTCTCTATCCAGGGCTCCTGGCCGCTCGACAAATTGCGCTGGGATTGAGAGGCCTGCCGCTCGACCCTGATCAAGCTTGAGCTGAAGATTCCAAGGCACAGGGGGCCATTGATTCACTCCCATACGTTGCCTGATCCATCTGATAAGCAAACTCTTCGAGTTCAGCCTGCATCTCCAAAAGCATCACAGCCAGTGAATGAGCCAATTCCCTGCTGAAGCTGTTCTGCATGAACCGTTCGCATCTCAAGACTCATCGGTTTTAGAGACTTCACTCCTTCAGCCGTGAGCTGCGTGAACGTGCCGTTACACGATGGCCGCCTCCGAAAAACAGGAGGCGGCCAATGAATCATTTGTGCTCTCGTTGCCAGCGGGTGTAATTCGCTGCCGAGAACTTGTGGCCATGGCGCAAACCAACTTTGGCAACGCAGGCGGTGTCACCTGCGCATTGCTCCACTTCGCGGCGGATGTCGTCATTGCCATTGGCTCTTGCCAGGAATGACTCCAGCTGTTTCATGGACATGAAGAACCTCCAGAGGGGTTTCTCCACGGGTAACCACAACGGACCGGGACAGGGAAATCCATCGGTTTTTCTTCCCGGCAGTTTGTTGATTCAAATCAGAACTCCCCTTGGACTCGGGGATGGTTGCCTTGGCGGTGGATTGAGAAGCCCAGGCCCCCGCTGAGGCAGAACGCGATAGCGAACCCTCACGCGCATCTGAGCCGCACAATGCGTGATCAATCCCATGAGCAGCACAAGAACGAGGCCCGTGGCGGCTCGCCCATTCATGACCACATCCTCGCCATCGTCATCGTCTGCCGACGATCACGGGTGGTGTGCTGCCTGCCACACCCGGGAGACCAGGGACCACCTGGGTCTGCCCATCCCATTTGTCGAGGAAAAGCTTGTAGAGCACTTGGTCATCAAGACTCTTGTTGAGCGTGTCGTAACGAAGCGCTTCCTGCTCAGCAATTTTCACCTCGGTCTGAGCCCTTAGGAGTTGTTGCTCCGCGATCTGTTTTTGCTCAATCGCGGCGCGATATTCCTCTGCGATTTCCAGGCCGGTGAGATCCAGACCAACCACTTTCACGTAATCGAACTGATCGAGTTCCTCGGCAACGGTGGACGCCACCAATGCGGAGATGTCATTCCACTCCGAGGCGATAGTCACAAGTTCGTATTGGGAAAACACGGACTTGAGAGCCTTCAACAGAGATGGCTGAATAATGCGCGGATAGACGTCGCGGTCACTGCTTGCAATGGTGCTGTAAACCCGCCCAGCTTCGTCAGGTCGCAGGGCGTATTTGATCGTTGCAGTGGCTTGAATGACCTGAAGATCCTTGGTGAGGGTGGCGAAATTCTCAGGCTTGACCTGCGTGCGAATGCTGAAGGGCCAAACCTGTTGAACAAGGGGGAGCTTGGCGTTGAGACCAGGCTGTCGCGGGGCCCCACTCACCTTCCCCAACGTGGTGATGACAGCCACCTCGCCTGCGGGGACGACAAATAGGGCTTGCCCCAGAAGCAGGAGGACCGCCAACGCAGTGGCAACGATGGCGACGAGGCCCCCGTCGGGTCCACCCGGGTTGACCGATCGCATCGACGAAGGACTCTGCATGCGGAAGAAGAGCTAAGCGCTGATTGTTGACTCCTTCTAGCGACCAAGAAGCGACACTGCTGCATGGTCCGACCAAACCCTGATAGCGTCCAAAAACACGCCCTGGTGCTGTTGTGCGAAGCCTGGTCTCTGTGCTGATCGCTGCGCTTCTTCTGTTCGCTTCACCAGCCTGGGCTGCCGAACTCCGTCTCGATGCCGTGGCCTTAGTGCCATGCGATGCATCAGACCCTGGAGCCCAACCCAGCAGAAGCAGTCTCAGCCGCCGCACCAACATCACCAGCCCAGAGGGAGCAAGCTGTTACGTGCTCAGTGGCACCGTGCACAATCCCGGGCGCAATCCGATCGTCGATACAGACGTCTACGCACGCATCCTTGACCGGAGCGGTGAACCCGTGCTGCAAAACCGCACACGTGTGGGGTCCATTGGTGATGTTGAACCAGGAGACCATCCTTTTGCCTTACGCCTCGCCATTCCCACAGGCACTCCCGGCCCTTTCGAAGTGAAGAATCCTCGGGCCCGAGGATTCAACGCTCCCGTGCGCAGCCGTGCTGCCGACGATGACGAACTGCTGCCGCTCGAGCAAGGTGTCATCCGTTCTGAACTCCCTTCGACCGACGCGCTGAGCTGATGTTTCAGGCTCTCCGGGCTGGGGCTGTCATTCTGCTGTTGCTGATTGGCATGGTGATGCTGAGTTATCACCCGCGAGCACGTCAGTCGGAGCTCACGATGCCGTCTTTGCGCAACAACCGCATGATGCCTAGAAACACCATGCGCCGCCTAAGAGAACAACGCTGGTGACAGCCATGGTTGATCTGAAACGTCTGGATCAAACGTTGTTCAACAACGTGGCTGAACAATCCCGGCAGCGCGATCGCCTGCGTTGCAACCACAACCTGCATCAAGACGCGGATGTGGTCCAGCGCTTTCTGAATGTGCTGCAGCCAGGCACCTATGTGCGACCACATCGCCACTGTCGCAAGCAGGAGGGAGCAGGCTTTGAATGCTTTGTTGTGCTGCAGGGCTCGATCGGCCTGCTGGTGCTGGATGAGGATGGAACGCTGCTGGAGAAGGAAATCCTCAGCGCCAACGGTCCTGTGAAAGGAATCGAACTGGCAGAAAATCAGTTCCACACATTGGTGGCACTGGATCCCGACTGCGTGATCTTCGAAATCAAGCAAGGTCCCTACCAGCCCAGCCACGACAAAGACTTCATCGCCAGCTTCCCTAAAGAGGGAACCGATGGAGCACGTGAGCTAGAGCAACATTGGCGAGCGTTGTTCAACGACGACTTGCGTTGAAGATCAAAGGCCGAGCGGTCCCAGCAGCGACAGCTGACCAAGGGATTCCGGCTCCACCAGCTGCCATCCGCGTGGGTCCCAGGGATTGAGCAATGGCTCCAGCGCACGCAGCTGATGCCCATCGGCAGGAGCCATCCAGGCTTCTTCCAGACCTTGGGGAATCAGCACTGGCATGCGGGGATGCAGGGGCTTCAGCAATGCATTCGGAGTAGTCGTGAGGATCGCGCAGGTGTCTACTTCGCTGCCATCGCTTCCAAGCCACCGCTCCCAAAGCCCCGCCAACCAGAACGGCTGGCCATCCACTCGACGAATCATGCGGCCCTTCTCAAAAAAGGCACTGGCAGGGATCAGACATCGGCGATGTCGCCATGCACCTCGAAAGGTGGGTTTTTCTGCCACCGTCTCCGAGCGGGCGTTGATTGGTCTTGGCCCCTGGGTGGGATCTTTGCTCCAGCTCGGAATCAAACCCCAAAGCATCAGGGCCGACTCAGGACCTGCTTGATCACGACGCAGAGCCAGAACCGGCTCACCTGGCGAAATCAGTTGGCGCGGCGCATAGCGGCACTGATGCTCTGACCCCATTTGCTTTCGCAGGGGATGCGGCAGATCGCTGACAGAGATGGACAAGGCGAACCGACCGCACATAAGGCAGCGTGCTTTTAGGACTTCTGACGAAAGATACGTTCGAGATCACGCCGGAACTCTGCGCTGCTGAGAGGACGTTCACCTTGATGGCGACGATTGCGCACCATGAGTGATCCGATCCACCACACCTGCAGGGCTGCAAAGGCAACGCCGAAAAGCAAAAGGCTGATTGTGGGAGCGTTGAAGTCAAAACCCATCAACAACTCTCAAAATCGAGCAAAATGAAGACCGATGCCAACACTCCATGAAGGAGATCAGCCCACTGGAACTGATTGCACGCAATGCCGCACGTTTTGCGGCAGTTTCTGGAGTGCTTGCGGTGGTGATTTGGCTGACCTGGGTGATGCTTGATTTCGAACACATGCAAAGTGGCTTCACCCTGCCGCAATCGGTCTACTGAAGCAGGGGCGTCAGTGAATTCAGCTCACACCGTCGGGGAGAACGGCAGTACTTGAATCGGAGGTAGCTCGCTCTGTTGAAGCGAAAGCGGCTTCGAGGCGATCGGCCTGGGAGCGAACATCTGGATCGAATCGACGGATGATCAGCTCATCGATAGCGAAACGTCCTGGGCCGACCGCGAGGATCGCAATTGCAGATCCGACGTAAAGACCGAGAAGTTCAAGCAGATAGATGTTGAATCCAGACGTGATGATGGCGTGATAGATGGCCACGGAAATGGTTCCGAAAATGGCCAGGGCTCCGAAGCGCGTGAGCAAACCAGTGATCAGCAGCCAACTGCCTCCGATCTCGGAAAACGCTGCGATGTAAGAGAGGGTGATTGGAAATGGAAGGTGCAGAGGCCTGACGAAGGCATCAGCAAAATTTTCAATATTGGCCAGTTTCTCGTAACCGTGATGGATCAGCAGAACCCCCGTAAACACCCGAAGAACGAGCAGCCCGACATCAGCGAGAAAGGGCTTGGAAAGAAATGCTCTCAGCACGACAAAAAACTTTAATATCGAAAAATTAAGGGCCTCCTGCACCTTTCCGCGAGCAAGCGGGGGCAGAGCGCCCCAAGATGAGCACAACTACCTAGGCACGACCGCGCCCACGGCAGTGGACGCTCACCGCCATAATGAAATTAGGTAACGATTTCTTGACATGACAAGCGAGGTTCTGATCACTTTATTCTTGGGTTTCGGAGCCGCTGCCACCAGCCTGGCGTTCTGGAAATTCAGCCGCAGTCAATCCACAAATCGCTTGTAGAGCCAGCGCACAAATCCACCAATCACTGGAACGGGTTCAAAGGTGGGGCCAACAAAATCGAAATAGTCGCGATGGTCGCAGACCTTCCCCTGAGCATTGATGTGCAGGCGGCTCGTTCCCGGGTAGATGAATTCAATCCCTTGAATCTTGAGTCCCATCTCCCATTCGATGAAGGCCGTATCGCCTTCAATCGCGATAGAGCTGGGTATTAAGTAGACGTCGTCACAGCGCTTGATTAACCCTTCCTGTGCCTCGATGTAGGCCTTAATTCCAGAGCGTTCCTGGGTGGGGTCTTGGAAATGAACGTTGTCGTCATAAAGCTCACGCCACTGCGCTTCGGTTGGAGCGGCCATGCCATAGGGCTTGGTGAACAGGGTTCGTAGACGGTCAGCGTTCACGGCATGGAAAGATCCTGAGATCAAAACGTTATTCAGATCACCAGCGCTGTTGCATAAGCTCCACTGCCCGGATGTTCCCTGCTCCCATGCCTGAGCCGCACTACCACTACGAACCGATCGAGGCTTTTGGAGAGAGCCTCACCACCCGGCGCCCTTGGAACACCTCTGCTCTGGAATTCGTAGAACGACTCAACGGCCGCACGGCCATGGTCGGTTTCGCAGCCGCCGTGATCGGCGAACTAATCACTGGACACGGTCCGGCTGGTCAGGTGATGGGGCTCATTCGCTGGTATCTGAGCTGATCTTGGTGAGCGCGTGTAGCGCCGAGTAATCACCCGTATCAAGATCCGTGCCCTCCGCGCGCTGCAGCAGCGCGGCCAAGCCCTCCAATGCGGAAGCGTCAACTCCCGCCAACTTTGCTTCGCGCAAAAACAAGTTCAGATCCTTTCGCAACAGGCTTGTGGTGAAATTTGGATCGTCGTAATGCTCCGACAGCATCCGCGTCAGTTTCTTGTCGACGGTGGGGGCATATAGAGCCGACGGGCGCAGCACCTCCATGAACCGCTCCACCTCAAGACCTGACTCCTGCACAAGCCTTAGGGCTAGGGAATAGCCATGGGTGAGGCTGGCAATGAGCTGGTTCAGTGCCAACTTCGCGGCAGCACCCGTACCAACGTCACCCATGCGGCGCGGCTCAGCAGCCAGCTGCTCCAACAAAGAACGTTGAGCCTCAAAGACAGCCGGATCACCACCAGCCATCACGAGCAGGGACCCGCTCAGAGCTTGAGGACCACTACCCAGCACTGGCGCTTCCAGATACAGACCGTCCTGGTGTTTGACCTGCTCCGCGAGAGACAAGCTTTCACTAATGCCCATGGTGCCCATGGGCATCACTGTGCATCCCTGCAGATCGCCAAGGCTCTCAACCACCTGAGCCGTCACCGGACCATCCCGCAGCACTGTGATGACGGTGCATGCATCCTGCAAAGCGTCAGCAGGTTGTTGGCACTGCAATGCCCCAGAGCTGACCAAGGATCGACAGCGATGAGGATCACGGTTCCACACGTTGAGAGTGAAGCCCACCTCCAGCAAGCGATGACCAATGGCGTCACCGAGGAGACCGGTGCCCAACAGAGCGATGGTTGTCATGAGGCAGCAATGGCTTCCATCTCAGGCTGTAGCAGCACGTCGCGCGCTTGATTCAAGCGAGTCATCATCACTGGATCACCGCCCTTGTCGGGGTGATGCTGAACGGCGAGGAGCTTGTGGGCACGTTTCACCGTCTGTTCGCGCAACCTTCCTGAGAGAGGCAATGACAACGTTTGTCGTGCGCAGATCGCTTCATAGCCAGGATCTCGACCAAGGGGACAGCGCTCGCGCCAATGATGCGACTGCCCTGGCTTACGTTTGGCCGCGCCACGCTTGCGACCTCCACTCGCAGCCGACGCGCTCCTGGTTGCGAAACCATCACCGGGCATGCGTTGCAGATGTCAAAGGGCCTCCACCTTGCTTGATCAAGCAAACGCGATCGGATTCGCAAGGTTCGGGCTCCAGCGCTGATTACAGAAACGGCCTTGGGTCTTGATCGAAGCGATGCTCAAAAGGAAGTGGAGGCGATTGCTGATCTCCATCCAATGCAGCGGTGGCCTCCAACACCTGCCGAAGCAAACGAGCACTGTGCAAAGGCATATCCCGCGGCACCGAGATTCGGTCACGCAAATAACGCAACGCTGATGCCGATCCAGCCTCAGGAACCACCGGTTGGTCATGCATCAGAGCGCTGAGCGCTGCACGCAAGGGCTGGTCAAATGCATCGCCGAGTGGATTGCGCTGCAACAGGGTGTTTCGATGACGCAGCACACGCTCAAGCGCACGCTCTCGCGGTGACACATCAGCCACCTCCGGACTCCAGCGTGTCTCCAAGGCACCAAGCCCCTGTCCAAGGTCCACAGCTGCTGCCATGCCCTTCTGCCCTTCACTGCCATCGGACCAGCACCCACCCATTTGAGGCGGGAGGTCATGGGCATGGGTATGCACATCACTTTGAGTGCCGCGGTATGTCTCCAGTTGCTCAAGCGCGGAGAGCCAGCGATCGATGCCGGGATGCTCATCGCGCAGAGCAAAACCCTTGAAATACGCCAATGACGCATTCATGCGCTCCACGTAGGGAATAAAGACAAGATCGGCCGTGCCGGGCATCGGTCCCTCGGCGGAGTCGGGATCCAACCAACACCCACCACCAGCAGCGAGTGCTGCTTCCATTTTTCGGGCCACACCCTGAAATTGGTCTTGGGCCTGACGCTCCTGACGCTCATCCAAGCCTGGGGTGCACAACCAAATGCACCAGGCCCGGAACAACAGCCGTTCCAGGTCGCGCAACGCACGCACCCGTCGATCACCCATCGGCGCACCCACCGGTCCGAAGCTCTTTTCGAGGGCCTCAAGAATGCGGTCGCTTTCCGTGATGAGACGGCCATCCAGTGCAAGAGCAGGGAGCATCCCCGAAGGAACCATCGCTGTGAACCATGGCTCCTTCGGGCCGTAACAACGCATGGTGACCTTGCGGATCCGGTAGGGAATCCGACGAAACTCCAGCCAAAGCCAAACCTTTTGGCAATAAGGGCACCAAGCGTGGTGATCCCGAAACAGCGTCACCCGCACAGCTGATTCGGGCTGCCCAAACAAACGCAGCGTGGCCTGAGCGTTGGCAGGCCCTTCAACACGCTCCGCCGGTGGCGGCGCCATGGCCTCCAACTCAGACCAGCTCAGAGCAATGGCGGGATTGAATTCAACCATGACAACCTCGGAGCATCGCTGCATGATCACCGCCGGAGTCCATCACCCGTGACCATCGATCACCGCACACTGCAAGATCTTGAAGATCAGGTCCGTCATCAAGGCACTGGTCTCACGGTCAGAGACCTTCTCGGATGCTGGCAACTGAGAACGGTCTGGGCCAAGGGGCGCAGTGAAACCAATGCCTTCAATGGTTGGCTTCTGCGCAGCATCGGAGCCTGCCTGGAAATCACAGCGATTGGCGACGAAGGAATGCGGCTGCGCAATGCCGTCAACCTGGGTGCTGTCTGCCTTCAGTTTCAAGGGCCCGGACACTTGAGCGGCAGACGACCTCTACTGGTGTTTCAGTTCGAACAGGTGGAATTGAAGCTGGGTCAGCTGACGCTGCTTAAACGAACACTGCCCAACCCCGGGAAGGGACGCGAGCCCTTTTTTGCGTTGATCAAGCGAAGCAACGAAGGCTGGTTGGCAGCTCGAGGCCGCGGTGGTGGTTTAGCGCTCTGGACCCTCAAGGATTGAGCCGCCGTTCGCGCCAGTTGTGCTCACGCTCCCAGCAGCGCCTTAGGTGGGGATGGGGCTTGAGATCAAGCTGTTCCACTTGAGTCAAGTGAATGCGCACCAACAGCAGATGCTGGGGAACAGCTTCACCGTCATGCACTTCGCGAGGCCAGGGACCAGGCTCTGAAAAGGCCTTCCCTGGATCTGGCCAGGCCCAGACGCTTCGACCCGAGGGTGCGAGTTTCTGCCAGTGATCCGCCAGAGCGACCGGGTCCTTCTCCGAAGTGATCACACCCGCAGACCCACGGAGCCGGAATTGCTCTCTTGCCTTGCGAAACAACCAACACAGCTCAACCATTGGTTGATAGAGGAGTTCCGCCGGTTTGTCGCTGCGGGCATCCGTCAAGAGCTCCAGGTCACCGGCTTGGCTCCAACCGCGAAACACCAACGTGCGCACCCGGGGCGATCCATCGGAAGCCACGGTGGCAAGCTGCAGCCAGCCAGCGCCAGCAGCACGGCCCTCTCGTTGGCGAGCGCCACGCAACAGCGGCCTCCATGGAGGCAGTGGATTTACACCAACCTGCTCAGATGTCATCACTCAGCCAGGGATCGAGAAAGGCCAGAGGTTGGGCCATCGTCTCTGAGAAGCCGAGAATGCCTCGATCGCGATAGACATAAAGAAGCGAATCGTCGTCGTCGAGAAGGAACGTTCCGCCGCGCTGCGTGATGAAGCGATCGTCAGGCACGTACGTGCTCCAATGACGCAGCACCTCATTCATGTTGCGCAAGCGCACTGTTGCCAGTTCAAACGGACGCTGGAACCCTGCCCCACCAGCACGACGGAACAACGCTGCGGGAAAATCTGGCAGCACTCCGGTTGAGACCTGCTCGTCATCGCGGAAGCGCTGCGGAGCCGAGCGATCACCGGAGTAACCACGAAACACTTCCATCAGGGTTCCAGGAGAACCGATCCCAGCGCACATCAACAGCAAGGAAGGCCATGGGCCCCCGGGTGCCTGCAACCCTGCTGACAAACCAAGTGACTGATGGAGGTCTGCATCAGGCTCGATCTGCAGCAGATCCGGAGGGAATCCCGTAAACGCGCAAAAGCGATCTGCGCCGGCTTGATCACCAATGGCAATGGCCAGAGGACAGATGCCGGCCTGCTCGAGCCTTGGCAATGCCGGCACCAGCGCCTGGGCATATTCCATCGAGTCGAAATCACCCAGCTGCGTTAACAGCATCACCAAACGTCGGGATCCGGTTGACATTGATGGAATCTCGGCGATTCGGCTCAGCAATACCTCTGGTGCTTGCATAACTTCGATGCCCGGCCGACTGGGCAGCACTCTGTTTCAACAACAGCATGATCATTTTTTCCGCACCCTGGTGCCGATCGACAACAGATCCAGCCTCGATCAGTCGACTCGGTTGGAACCTAAGACCTGTGGCACATTGAGGCTTGTTCGGGTTCTTAAAAATGATGGTGTTACCTGCACGGGTGATGAGCCTGGCAACGGTGTTATCACTTCCATGGCTCTCACTTCCCGCCGTTCAGGCACAAGAGCCCGCCACAAAAGCCTTTCAACAACGGAATGTTCCGCTGTCGTGGATCTTCAACGAATGGCGACGGAATGGCAACAATGCGAACACTTATATCTGCGTCTGCGACCAGGATCGCTGCGACACAAGGCCGGGCTGGCCATTCCGGAGTTTTGCGACGGGCGAAGCCATTCCAGTTTTGGGTGAATGGAACCTCAATCAGGCCCGCCGTGAGGGATTTCTGTGCGCAAGGCGCTGACCGCATTGGCTTCGGTTCAGGGCTGCAGTTCCAGCGCACAAGGCACAACCAGAGGCATTGCAATCCCACCGGAGCTGACGCACGGCGTCGCATCCGAGAGTAGACACGCCATTACGACCTTCGACTTTTTCGGCTGAAAAGGCAATGCGCGATTCGACTGATGCCAAACACGCCACTGCGGGTGGAAAGTAAGGCCATCGAGATCGGAGGCGCTGATGACAGCCGACACTCCACCGGCGCAGATCAAAGAAGCAGACTGACTTTCTGGCCCCTGCTCCAACAGTCTCAACAACGACCTGGGTTGGTCCTTTGGTAGGCACGCAATGGTCCGCCACGCCAATCGACGCTCCACTTGCACCGCCCGAGGTGCCCTCGGAGAACACGACCCAATGCCTAGAGCGAATGGCCCCAGGGCGCCTCTAGCCAGACGCTTCGACCCTTTCTCTCAGATCTGATGTGATGGGTTGAACCATGCACAAACGAGCGAGCTAGGCCGTCTCAACATCCGGTGAGTCGGCCCAGCAAAAACAAAGCCGTTTAACAAACGGTAGAGCCCCCAGAGCCTGCTTCTCGACAGGAATCTGGGGGCTCTTGTATTGTGCCGATCCATGCAAATCCGGGTGTCGCCAGTTGAGGCAACTGAGCACTCAGGATGCAGCATTGATCAATCCTGAACTTGGAGCCATTTCTGCAGTCGGTCTCTTCTCTAGGAGATCGGATACAAACAGAGGGAATCTCAAGCTATCGAGTCAGCCCCTTCCCCTTGCGAACGACCGTCGTCACTTCATTAAGGACTGGATCAATCACTCGATAGGTGCTCATCGTGGCCAAAGACTTAGTGCGAGCGCACATATAAGCCTTGAACTCCGTTTTAAAACAAAGTTCCTGCACCCACTGATCAGGTGCTTCTTGCCTTTGAATGCAGAACATCACTCACCCCAGAGCCATTCGCAACTTCACTGATAGCAATGAAATTTGCGATCAGACAAGAATTCACGGTTTGACCACACAAACAGAGGCCAGTCTTTCAACCCAATTCGACCGCGTCGAATTTCAGATGCGCATCTTCTCCCATGAGCATCAGAAATTGAATTTCTGATTGATCAGACAGCATGATGCAGGTCTCTTCAACACCATCCTTGCGATAGCAATACGCATCAAACACACGAGGATCTTTCGAGGATTCAAAAACATCCCCGTTTCGCATCACAAAACGCGTCATAACAATCAGGCGTCTTCGTTGTTGGTAATCCGCCTCTGACAGAACGTCAGGTATTTGTTGATACCGAGTCTTGATATTCAGATGTTGAACCTAGCCAAACTGAGCCTGATCAAACTGGTTTCGACGATGCTTGCGATCCTCCATGGCGAGTGCCATGCGGTGCATCTCTGTCGCGGACAGCGGACGAACCGCTGCCATCAACGCATCGTCAGTCCAATAGTCGGGGCTATCGAGAGTCCCTAAATGGAGCGGGCATGACGGACCGGCCTGCATGACGGCCACCTTTCAATTGTCTTCATCATGCTCCAGCGGCAGCCATTCCTTGTGCAAAGGCACTTGGCTTCAATCCATGGGAACTACTCAACAGACGCCGCCGCCTCGACACCAGGCCAAAGAGCAGCAAACTCGGCATCTGAGACCACGGCCGTCACCTCGAACTGAATCCCAAAGCCTTTGATCCAAGGACCAAGATGGGCCCAAACTTTTCCGACGTCTGTTGCCTCTGCAATGGCAATGCCGCTGCCGCTGATGGGCTCACAAACCCGATATTTCAATTCAAAACCCTCAAACCTGTCACCAGGCCCTCCGGCGTTGATGTACTCGGCAAAACCAGGGCACGACTCCCAAGCTCCTTCAACGGTTGGGAACGTCCAGGCGATCAAATAATGCTGCACCAGTCGTAAGCATGGTGTTTCCTCACTAGCTACGGAAGCCGGATTGACCTCAAATCATTCCGAATCCCAGCCAAAAGCGTTGCGCACCTCGCCCACCATCACACTGACCCACGCAATCGAGGGACATGTGATCAAAACAAGGCCTTGAACGGTTTTGTTGGTTCTAAATCCTGTCTGACTGCCAATGTGGAGTGCTGTCCTGAACGAACAGACGTGATCAGACATCAACGATGAACAAACTCCCCCTGATCAACTTCGGCCTTGATCTGGCCTAGAGGCTTCAATCCTGAAACCGCTAACCAAGAGGCGCAAGCGAACGTCCTGCTCGAGAAGCCATACGTCAGACCTAAACAACATCATCACCTTGAGGGTCGATCTCCATCTGCTTTTCCGTCGTGGATTTGCTTCCATCCGCTAGCCAGCCAGGCCTTCCTCCCAGGCAGTTGAAAGCGAAGCCCCTGCCTCCACTCACGAAGCCAGCACCACCACCGTGAACAACGCCCCGGACCCAGCGATCACAGCCGCTGCAGCCAACGCATGGATCGTCAAAGCACCGCTGAACATCGATCCCGAGAGATGTTGGAGCTGAGTCAAAACCTTGAACGAGAAAGTCGGACCACCAGTGCGGCGCAATCGCATTGACTTCTAGGGTTGCTGAATGAAAGCCAACAAACGCGGCTGCTGCGGTGCCGGATGTTCGGACTGCCCTTTTAGGCCACCAACACCCGTGAAACCCCCGGCAAAAAAGACGGGCTGAACAACAGCAACACCGAGACAAGTCAGCCAAGCACGTTGACACATTTGTACTACCGCTATAGAACAGGTGTATCAGCAGCGGATCCATGGCTCCCAGCTCGCCCTATGCACCGTTCAAGGCCGAGGAGTGGATGCGTGAATCCCTGATCACTCCACGCAAGCGATGTCCCGTCACGGCTGGATCCAAGACCCCGTCACCCAGGAAACGAAGCGGTTCCACGATGACAAAAAGAGCAAAAATCGCGACCCCAGGGTGTTCGTGGATTCAGGGCGACCTATTCCAGACCAACAACCTCTGCTAACCACACGCGTGCATCTCCGCGAAGCCACCGCCGAACTGCTTTGGCGCGAGCTGCTGAGGGTCGGATGGCAACCCTGTCGGCCACAGTGGAAAGCTGATGCAGATATTTAATACGCGCCAATCATCCTTTTTTTCAAGGAAAATATTGCTCGAAAAAAAGAACAAAACTGATCAAAATAACATTGAACACAGCTAACGCACCACAAAAAAGTAGCGTCAGCATGGCAAGCTATCGGTCATTGTTTTCAGCTTCCCGAGCACCAATCGCAAGTGCGGCGATAAATGGAAGAATCGCAATCGCAGTAAAAATTTCCATAAAATCACTCTCCATGTTCACAACTGATTCTCAAGAACATCGCCTTGGTTCATGAATTGATCATGCGCCAAGCCCTGTTCACCACTCATCTTGAATTTTTAGGGTTCTTCAGGGAGGGAAGATCGGTCGGCTGAGCCAACACGTAAACAACCCCCGCAGTGATGACAGCTACGAAAGCGATGAGGCCGTAAATGGCAGTGGTGTAGTCGGTCATCAAAGCGGCCGTGAAGTAATGTTAAGCAATCTAGACGCTTTAGAAAGCTGTGTTCCTAGGTGTTTCTACTGATTTTTAATCCCAACGAAGCATCATTGCTTGCTCACGTCGTGGTTGCGCTCAGCTTTTAGACCTGAGACGAGTGGCTTTGTTCCACATACTGGCCGCCCCTAAAGCACTCAGTAATAAGCAGCCCAAGTAAGCAAACATCAGCACAAACACAAATGTGCAACTGAGTGGACTGCTTTCGAGGCAATAGAACAGACCCATAATCACTGTTAAGCCGACCGGATAAGCCAGCACCATCAAAATGCCCAACAGAACAAGAAAACAAAACCCAAATATCCGAAATCGAGTGCGTTCAGTTATTGCCATCTTCAAGAGTGATCAGCACACGTGATCCGTGTGATCCATTCTGTTTCAACCTAGACAAAACCGAAAGGAGCGGCAAAAACTCAAGACCACACTTGCGCTCAACCGAATTGATAATGCTTCCTGACTGGTTGATGCACCTCCCAACTGCAGGAGAGACCTGCGGGAAACTCCACCAGATCACCAGCGGAAAAACGCACCGGCTCGCCGTGTTCCGGCGTCACGGTTACCTCTCCTTCCAGCAGCAGGCAGGTTTCACGCTGGTCGTAATGCCATGGAAAAACACTCACCTCACAAGCCCACACCGGCCAATCCCGTGCTCCCAAGGCCAGGATTACGCTCTCCGGACAGTTGGTGGTCACACGGATCATCGCTGGAGCATCGACAGCGTGGTTCATCAACCATGATTGCGCGGCGCCTGCCCATCACCGAACGTGAGCCCGTGCTCCCAGCGTTTCAAGCGCCGCTGCATGACGAGCGCTATCAAAGATAATCCGAGCCCCAGCAGGCTCAGCCAGTCAAATTGACCTAGGCCCACCAACACAGCTCCAATCCACAGCAGGCCCCAACACCAGGGCTGCAGCCGCCGGATCCAGATCAATGCCGTTGAACAGCTGCGGCAATGAACGGTATGGCTGTGATAGCGGTCCATCAGCAGCTCCACCCCTTGGCGTGCAGGAAGCGCCTGCCCCGCAAAGGGCTCGCCACCATGGGCGTTCACCCAACGATGCAGGGCTGCAACGTAACGGTCTGCAGCGGTTGGCAGATAAAACGCTCGCTGGGCCTCTGAGCTACCGCCCGCTGCCTCCAAGACACGTTCCTGCCAATGCAGAAACACCTGATCATCCTCAAGCACCTTGTGATTACCAATGTGCTGCAACCACCGCGGCCGCAGACCGATGAGCACCCTTGGCAGAGCAGACTTGAACTGGAAAGGGAAACGGGCAAACAGTCGACATTCGCCTCGACGAATGGGCACTGCATAAACCACGGTGAGGATCCGTGCAAACCCCTTGGCGTTGAGGTCGTGCCACATCAATTGCGGCGCATGGAACGTGGTGAGCTGCGAACCCAGCTTTCCGCGTCTTGGCCCCTCCTCCCACAGCGCTTCAAATCCAGAGCAACTCTCCGCGGTGATCACCGCTTCCACCGGCGCTGCATTCTCCCGACGGCCCACGGTTTGATGATGGGTGAAAGGCACATGGCTCACATCGAGCACATTCTCCAGAAGGGTGAGCGCATCCATCGGAAGATCACGGAACGTGTCCTGCACGATCCATCCATCGGCCCAACCATCCCCCTGTTCTTGGAGCAGAGGGACCAGCGGGAGATCCTCGACGCAAGCCGCATCCGGGTCGCCGCTCCAAACGAATAACAGTCCCTGAGCCGATGCGGTCGGCAGAGTTGTGCAGCTCGCACGACGTCCACTAGGAGAACAGGTCTCCTGCATCTGAGGGATCCGCTGGCAATGCCCCTCACCATCAAAACTCCAGCCGTGATAAGGGCACTCCAACTGGCCCGATGCATTGATCCGGCCTTCGCTCAACGGGACTAAACGGTGCGGGCAAACATCCTCAAAAGCACGCCAAACACTGGATTCGACATCCCACCAGAGCACCAGATCACGTTCAAGCAGCGTGAAGCGATTCGGGCGTTTGAGCTGGAGATCACGCAGGTATGCCACAGGCCACCACTGCTCCGTCCAGGTGGAATGCATGCTCCGAGCACAGGGGCAGTCATGATCGCTGGCTAGAGGGAGCTGCTGCGACGAAAACTCATGATTGACCTCGGCGATTACGGACGTCCCCCCGCCATTCGGCGCCAGGACTACGGAATAGTTCTGCTGAGGTTGCTGTGGCGCATGCGAATCGACCTTCTACTGCTCGTGCTGATCAGTGTGTTGGTGGCGAGGGAAGTGATTCCCGGCGGCTGGTCGGGCAGTGCCAGCGCGGTACGAATCCTGGGTATCGCCGCATCGATCTTCATCGGTTTCCGTAACACGCAGGCCATTAGTCGCTGGTGGGAAGCACGCAAGCTCTGGGGCAGTGTGGTGAACGTCAGTCGTGAATGGGCCGACACGTTGCGGGCCCATCTAGACAGCAGTCGACCTCCTGGACGTCTTGAACGCAAACTGCTTCGTCTTCAAGTGGCCACGGTGTGGCAATTGAACTTCCAACTGCGCAACTTCTGGCATCGCGATCTTCGCTCCTTCCAAGACCAACTGCTGAAGGATCTGAAATTGCCAACCAACACAAGCGTGCGACAGATGGGCGTGCTGCGTGGCGTCTGGGTCGGTGACTTACACCGCCAGGGATTAATCGATGGTTTTGGACGCATCCAGCTCATGGCAGTGGGCAATGCATGCACCGATGCCATCGGCGGCCTTGAACGGATCCGCAACACCCCTCTACCAGCGTCATACGACGTGTTCGTACGCCTGCTGACCTGGTTGTTCGGACTGTTGTTGTTGCTCTATTTCAACGATTTCAATCCGAGCTTGCACACACGCCTTGGTGGTGTGGTGATTGTGATGCTGTTTCTGATGGCCGAACGCATCGGCGCCTATGTGGAAGGTCCGTTCGATGCCGATGGCAGCACCTTCTCTCTACCGATCGACAGCATCTGCCTCACCATCAGCCACGATCTGCTCGACCATGCAAGCGCGCACGTTCAACATCTCAAATCCAACGACCCTGTTCGCTGGACTTGATCCCTGTTCATCTTTGAACCATCGCTGACCTTTCATGTCGTTTCTTCTGACGATCACCCTGCCGCTGGTGTTGGGGCTGTTCCATTTCATCGGCCCAGTCCCTTCAGATCTGGGCATCCAGGCCGGACATCTCAGCCCCTGCCCAGGACCGGCCCATTGCTCACGTGCCGTTTGGTCCGTCGATGATGCCGAAACATCGCTCGCCACCTTGGCCGGAGCGATCGAAGCCGACCCATCGGCAACGATTCTTGAGCGTGAGGCGACTTACCTGCACGCCACATACAGCAGCAGGATCTTTGGTTTCGTTGACGACCTGGAGCTCAATGCTTCCCAAGCTGACAGCTTGGAGATCCGCTCCATCTCACGCCTTGGAGACTCCGATCTCGGCGTGAACGGACAACGGCTGCAACACCTCAGTGAGGTGTTGCCTTCCCATTGATCCGTGCCACCGCACGGGATTCAACTCTCCTCCCACCAGGTTGATCAATCATCTGGGTTAAACGACCGCGTAGGGCAACACAGTCGTGGCACTCACAGGGCTCGTCATCATGAACACTGGAGTGAAGACGAACAGGCTGAAAACGTCGGCGCATGATCGACAACCTTTTCCCTGTTGTGCCGCGGGAACGGTATTTCGACCAGCACAAGTTCAAGATCCTGTGATGAATGATTGATCAGCTCCGGCCTGAGAGCCGCAAATGCGTTCGGCCAGGTTGACCGCACTCTGAAGAGCACCTTCAGCCATCCCGAAACCTTGGCCTGCAATCCAATCGCCGCAAAAACCAACACTGGCTTGAGAACACCACTGAAGATCCGCTGACAAACCCTGATGCAAAGGGCGTGCAGCACCCCAACGCATCACTCCCAACGATCGCGCTTGAGACAAGGATCTGCTGAGAACAGGCCAAGGCTGCACCAATTCTGAGATCGCATTGATCAAGTGCTGCTCATGCCGCCGAAGAAGCTCGGGCTGCGAATCGGGAGTAATCGCAGCGCCATCGTCGAGTCCATGAATCACCAAGCCAAGGCACCGGTCATTCTGTGGATGTAGAACGAGACGTTCCACGCCAAACCGCTCCTGTGCCTGAGACGTCAGCCAGATCTGACGAGGCAAGCTTTTGGTTGAGACCACCGGAAGCTCAAGCATCAGATTCCAGCGCACACTGGCCTCCAAGCCAGCGATCTGTTGCAGCGCCGAATCGAGCGTTGTATCGAATCCCCTCGGAACGGCCTCGCGCAGGGGCACATGCTGCCAACCAAGCATCGCCAGTGAACGAGGATGCGCCAGCAGCGTGCCGCTCAGCACGAGTGCTTTGGCGTGGAGGGCCTCCGAGAGATGCCAGCCGGAGCCATCATGACGGAGCGTTGTGATCCTCTCTCCGTAGCGAGCATCCACATGCTCACCACCTTGGGCCAGCAACGCTTCTGCAATCGAAGCCATGGTGGGCGTGCCGCGCCAGCGGGGACCGTCTAACAACGCATGAGCAGGCGGTGGCACCTGTCGCCCCAGGTGATCGACACCGACCACAGGCTCGTCATCCTCGCGGATGACATTGCCGCGCTGAAGCGAAGCCATCAGGTCTGCCAGCTCGCCTTGTGGGAGGGCGGTGAAACTCAAAGTGGGAGAGCCATGATCCAAACGCCAGCTGTCGTCTTCTCGGCGGCGTCGCGTCGCACACCGTCCGCCTGGTCCACGACCGGCTTCAAGCACCAGGATCGATCCTTTCCAGCCACGCCGCCGCAGCGACGCAACCAGAGCACAGCCGGACAGACCAGCACCGATCACCGCAAGATCAACCACCTTCAGCCCCTCACATCCACACGGATGCACCGAGTCTGAGGGACGATAAAAAAGACGGGTAGCGGCCCGTCTTGCTCCTTCCTAAGAGCGTCCCGGAGCGAACTCCGTTGGTTCTCCTTATGGCGCACGCATGATCGCAAAGCTCTAGGAATCGATACTCAACTGCCACTGCTTCAAGTCTTCAACGGAAAGGTGTGCCACGAACAGATCAAGTCGTTCACACCACACATGCTGAACAAAAGGTTTCGGTCCGATGTCACCCCTGTTTCAGTGCTTGATCTGCGGGCAATCGATTGAACGCTCCATGAAGGTGTTCTGGAAGCGCAAGGGCCACCTGCTGTGCTCAACCTGCAGAGATCGGATCGACAGCGAGCAGGGCAACTACAACCAAGAGTCAGCACCAGGCCAATCGCGTTGATGACTCAACAACTGATCACCAGCAAGCCATGGCCTGCTTCAGGCTCAGCGATGGCTGCTCCATTGAACTGGTGACCTCGAGAATCCTGCCAATTGATGCAGGGGTCTCTAAAGCCTCAAGACAACAACGCGCCACAAGACGACGAGGGATCGAGTTGCTGGTCTGCTGATCAGCCGACGTCCAGAGAACACCTTCTTGCTCCACCCCCTCTTCTCGCTCGGACAGACCACCAGGACGAATCACAGTCCAATCCAAACCGCTCGTCTCCAACGACTGCTCGCCGAGACGTTTCCACACCAAGATCAAGCCGAAGAGGTTGAGCATATGTCGCCAGTGCCCTGCACACAGAGAAGACACCAGCACCACACGCTTCACACCGACCCGCTGACAGCTCTCCACCTGTCGCTTAACACCCCAGGCATCCACTTTCATCGGACCAGTCAGGTCAACCGAAGGACGAGCACCGGTCGCAATCACCAGAGCATCCACTCCGCGCAAGGAGGCATCCAGGGCATCACTATTCATCAGATTGAGGCGATGCTGCTCACACCCCTCGAGAGAAGCTGGAATCGTCGACTGAGGGCGGAGCAGCAACCTGGCTTGATCGCCCGCCGCGAGGATCTCCTCAGCAATCCTGAAACCTGTCTTTCCGGAAGCGCCGCTGACGGCGATGGTGCGAGCGCTCATCTGAGTTTCTCTTGAGACGAACTGAACAACTCTCCTGGTGGCGTGCGGACGGATTCGACAGATGCGCCAGCATCATGGAGACCTGGAGATGAGACAACGCTAAGTGACCTGGAAGCCGGCGAAGGCCTGGACCAGCACCACACCAAGAGAGGGACGCCGGCACTTTCGGCTTGTGCTCCAGGGAGGACGCGGGACTGAACGGTGGGTGGAGCTGGTGTCGGTGCTCAGCCCTGAAGTACGCCTGCGTCTGCGCTGGCGCGAATTGCGCGACACCAGCCTTTGGCAAAGCGGCTGGCAATCCATCCCGCCTGACCCATCAGAGAGCAGCTGAAAGCAAAGGCTTGGTCGCGATCACGGCAAAAAACGGATCACCCTTGCCTCCCAGCCAACCGAGCGGACCGGGGCGTTGGGTTTCCTCAGCGATGCACTCGGGTTGAGACCATCCCTGAGCCATCAGCACCTCGGCCACATAGCGAAGATGATCACCGTCGTCGCCATCAGTCCAAATCTGCGGCGCCTTCGTGAAAAACATGCGGTTGCTGAACGCGCAGATGACCTGCCCTTTGGGTCGGGTGATACGCAGCAGCTCAGCGGCCACAGCCTCGGGCTGCTGGAGGTACTGCCACCCGGCGACAATCAAGGTGCAATCAACGCTGTCATCCTCAAGCGGCAGGTTTTGGTGGGTATTGAGGTTTTGCACCCAGTGCCGATCCAATCGTGGGTTGGCCTGCAACTCCTGGGCGTTGAGCCCATGGCCAATCACCTGTTCGTAACGCTGATCGTCAGGCAGGTGACTCACCCAGCTACTCATCAGGTCCAGCACCACAGCACAGCTTGGAATGCGTTCTTGGTAGAGCCGTGTCAAACGATCACGGAAAGCTTCATCCAGATGCTGAACGAAACGGGGATCGCTGTAAAAGAGCGCGTCATCGCTGCCATCGAGCTTGTAGCGCTCGTTGTCGCTCAACACCTGCACGACCATGGTGACGGTCTGCTGTCAAAGGAAAGCGGAACCTAAAGAAACCATCAACGAACCGCGTCCCCCCCCGGCCCCCCATGGCTAGTGAAAAAGAAAACCTTCACAGTGCAATTGCCATGGTTCCTCCCTACGAGCATGAGGTGTCCAGCAATGGTCAAGGGGCCGTCGCCGATCAGGAACTGACCTCCAGCAGCGGCCTTCGCACCGTGCGTGAGCATGTGATGGAGGCCATCGATCCGCTCCAGAAACAGCTCGACGCCACGTTGCATGAGCTGGATGAGACCTTGCGTCCCCGTCTCGAGCAACCCGTCAAAGAGAGACCCCTGATCGCTGTTGCGATCGCCGCCGCCGGAGGGGTAGTGCTCGGTGGTCTCAGCGTGCTGACGCTTCTTGCCGGCGGTCACCGCACCGACTGAACTAGCTCAGAGAGACAGGCTCTCAAGCAATTGCTTCTGAGCCGTCTTGCCGGTGATGGCATGGGCCGCCATCGCACCGCTGGCGGCCACTGGCGGGATGCCAATCCCAGGGAATGTGCTGGCACCGCAGTGCAGCAAGCCTTTCACCGGAGTCTGAACACCCGGAAACAAGCCTCGTGACGCCGACAACGCCGGCCCATAACTGCCCTGATGCACCGAGAGAAAATGCCGGTGCGTCAGCGGGGTTCCTTCCATCACGACCTTGCAGCGACTGCGCAGATCTGGGATGCGCTGCTCGAGAACGTTCCAAAACACCGAGCAGCGTTGCTCGCGCTTCCGCTTGTAGTCAGGCGAGTTGCGCTCCAGGCCGCTCCAGTAATTCCACGGCTCATTGGCCGGTGTGTAGGCATGCAGCACGTGATGACCTGCGGGAGCCATCGACGGATCAAGTACCGATGGAATCGAGACCACCACCGCATTGCGCTCGGCGTTGATGCCTCTCTCCCAGTCACCGACCCAAACAGTGTGAATGGGCAAGTCATCCAAACCTGACGCATCGAAACCGAGATGAAGATGCAGGAACGATCCACAGGCCGGCGTCTGCCGGCGCTGCTCTTGCCACGCGGGTGCGCTGGAATCCGGAAGAAGAGCGGCCGTGCTCCAGGCATCGGCGTTGCTCACCACATGATCTGCATGGATCCGTTCGCCGTTCATCAGCTCAACGCCGACGGCACGCTCGCCATTCACCAAAATCCGCTGCACGCGGGATCCAAGGCGAAGACGGCCGCCATGTTTTTCGAGCCCTCGCACCAGCGCGGCCACCACTGCCGCACTGCCACCCTTTGGGTAGTCGAGGCTGGCCTCGGGGTCAAACCATTCACCGAACAACGTCGCCATTGCGGCCGCGTTGGTGTCGGCCATCGGCATGCCGCTGATCAGGAAGCAGAGCAGATCCACCCAGTTCCTCAGGAAAGGATCCTGCAGATGACGGTCCACTAGAGGTCCAAAAGCACCACTGAGATGACGCATGGCCGGCAGGTGGGGGAGCAACTTTCCACTGCGACGCAGCAAGGGTCCCAAGCCATCGAGGCCACCGGGGGGAAGTGCCAGGAGAGGCAAGGCATCCGCAGCAGCTGCAATCGGCTTGAGAACCTCAGCGAAGCGACGCCATTGCTCGACGACTTCAGCACCACGAAGCTCTCCCACCACCTGTTCGAAACCGTCAGCGCCCACACCGATGCTCAGGTGGCCTTCGGGAAACAACACATCCCATTCGCGGTAAGCGATCACCTCGAGGGGTTCATCCAGAGCTCTGAGGATCTGAGCCAAGGGATTGCTGCTGGGCCAGCGCCCCAGACCACTCCAGAGAGACGGTCCGGATTCGAACTGAAATCCATGCCGCTCAAAGCCATGGGCAGCGCCACCGGCATGGCCGTGGGCCTCCAAAACGAGAACATCGAGTCCTGCCCGTGCACACAGCGCTGCACAGGACAACCCTCCGATTCCACTGCCGATCACGATCACCTGCTGTTTGGTGGTCATGGATGACCCGCATGGCGAACTCGATTGGTCATAACCGGTCGCACCGTTCATCCGCCTTCAGACCATCGGCATTGGTGGAGATCCGTAGCCTTCAAGTCCTCCCGAGTGAGCGTTGTGATCATGATCACCCGGATGCAACCAGTTCAAACGCTGTGATTGGACTCCCCCTAATTCTGCTCGGACTGGCATGGCTGCAGGAGCTGTTGGATCAGCTGCTATTCGCTGGACGCTGGAATCTCGCCATGGGTCCAGGCACACCGTGGTGGACCTTGTTCACTGCACCTTTCAGCCATGGCGGTCTAGGCCACCTGGTGGCAAACAGCCTCGTGTTCCTGCCGCTCAGCTACCTGGTGCTCGCCCGAGGCACCGGGGCCTATCTCGCGGTGTGGATCTCAGTGATTGTTCTGGAGATCCCGATCTGGCTGGTGTGGCCTGTGGGAGCCCATGGACTTTCTGGGGTTGTCTACGGGCTGCTGGGTTTTCTTGTGCTGATTGGATTCCTAGAACGACGTCCCCAGGCGATTCTTCTCAGCACAGTGGCTGTGTTGCTCTATGGCAGTGCTCTGCCTGGATTACTGCCTTGGGCCTCGCCAGCTGGCGTGAGCTGGATCGGCCACGCATCAGGGTTCATCGCAGGATTGATCGCCGCTCTGGTTGTACGACGCTCACCCGGTGAGCTCAAGCATTAGTCGGCACTGGCGTCATCGTCTGGAGCCTGGGACAAAAACCGCTGGGAGAGTTTCACGGCCAGGACCGCGGCAGCAGCTCCATAACCGATGAATGTGGCGGCCTGGCCAAAGCTGCCGGTTTCATAGAGATCGGCATTGAGCAACACCCAATCCACCAGCGACGAGGCGGTGCCCCAGATCACCACCCAAACCGAGACGTAGATCACACCGCGCGCCGTGTTGTTCACAGAAAGGAAAACCGCCTGTTTTGACGTTAGAAGAACTCTTGCAGCGCGTCCTTCAGTCGCGTCGCAACCAGGGATCCGCACCTCCAAACCAATCGCCGAGATCATCGCGATCCGGCCGATGCTCCTGATCGGGCTCCGAAGCACCGAGATCAAGCTCATTGAGAAAACCATCCATCCCACCGCGATGGCGGCCGGCCAATTGTTGCCGGCGGGCCTGTCGCAACCACGACGCCACCGTGCGATCGCAGTCCGCAAATTTCTGCAAATAAACACGCTCCTCAAGGCTGACGCTGGTTCCAGTCGCCAGGCGTCGAAGGATGGCTTGAAGCTTGAGCCGAGTGCTGGTGGTGAGCATGGCCAGATCACGACATGTTTGTGGGGTTGTAGGCAGGTACAGCAACAACGTTGTTGTGATTCACACAATCTTCCAATCGCATCAGCGCGCTGGCCTATGGCTAAATCCCAAAAGTGAGGTCATCAAGATGAGTGATCCCTGCAGCCATCTGGAGCAACGTCCCGTGATCATTCAGCAGGAAGGCTCCGGTCGAAGCGATTCAGAAAGGGGTTGACTCCATCCAAGAGGTGCTTCAGCCAGGGGCCTGATCCACCTCTGCCCCTCCCAAACGAGGCGGAATCAGCCTCCTTTGCTTGATCGATTGTTAATGGCTGTGCTGCCGAAACAGATGCATGATTTCATCGGTATGCGCTTGCTGGATCGGATCGACCCTTGCCGATTTGCGGTCAGTAGCCCTCTCTTCACGTTCAACGGCACGCAGGTAAGCCCATCCAGACGTTGAGATGACGTTGCGCTGTTCGGGGCCCATGACTGAACGACCGAGACTGGATCCATGTCTCATCCTGAATCGATCGCTGCAATCATGTCGATCCGATCAGGAAGGTGATGAAAAAGCGCGAACGGGCTGCTCTGGTGCTGAGTCGACTGAACGAGCACTACCCGAAACCTCCGATTCCACTTGATCACAGCGATGCCTTCACCCTGCTGATTGCAGTGCTACTCAGTGCCCAGTGCACCGATAAAAAGGTCAATGAAGTCACACCGGCTTTGTTCGAAGCTGGTCCGAACCCAGCAGCGATGGCCGCATTGGGCGAGGCCGAAATCTTTCACCACATCCGACAGCTCGGACTAGCCAAAACCAAAGCCCGCAACGTGCACAAACTGGCGCACATTTTGGTGAATGTGCATAACAGCGAAGTGCCAGCAAGTTTCGAGGAACTGGAAGCACTACCCGGAGTGGGGCACAAAACCGCCAGCGTCGTCATGGCTCAGGCATTCGGCGTTCCAGCCTTTCCTGTCGACACCCACATTCACCGCCTGGCCCAGCGCTGGGGGTTAAGCAGCGGTGAGAGCGTGGCGCGAACAGAACGGGATTTGAAAGCGTTGTTCCCTGAAGATCACTGGAACCGACTGCATCTCCAGATCATTTTTTACGGGCGGGAGTACTGCACGGCCAGGGGATGCGACGGCAGGGTGTGCCCTTTGTGCAAGGAGCTTTACCCCAACCGTCGCAAGCCGGTGATCTGGAACAAACCCTGACGCCACCAACCGCGATGACCATGCAGGCCAATCACCTCAAACCACCAATCGCCCTCACCATTGCCGGAAGCGACTCCGGTGGAGGTGCAGGACTGCAGGCTGATCTTCGTGCCTTCATGGCGTTCAAGGTGCATGGCTGCAGTGCCATCACTTGTGTCACAGCTCAGAACACTTGTGGCGTCGAAAGGGTGGATGCTTTGCCTCCCGACAGCTTGAAAGCGCAGTTCCATGCGGTGCAGAAGGACTTGCACCTTGATGCGGTCAAAACTGGCATGTTGCTGAACATCGATCTCATCCAGGTGACCGCGGCGATGCTCCGGCCCTTGACCATTCCGAAAGTGATCGACCCCGTGATGGTGAGCCGCACTGGCGCTGTGCTGCTGGAGGAACGGGCAATCCAATCCCTGCGTGACGAACTGCTGCCTCTGGCGACCTTGCTCACGCCCAACCGTCACGAAGCGCGATTGCTGAGCGGTTACGACCTGAATGACGACAGCTCCATGGAAAGAGCGGCAGCTCTCATCCATTCCCAGGGCCCCGAGGCTGTGCTGATCAAGAGTGGCAGCAATCCAGCCCATGGAGGACGTGATCTGCTCTACGACGGCACCGCGCACTGGATGGAGGGTGAGTGGATCGACACACCCCACAGCCATGGCACCGGCTGCACCCTTTCCGCAGCGATCACCGCATGCGTGGCACGCGGAGAGACGCTCTGCGAGGCCATCGACCATGCCCGGGCCTATGTCAAACAAGGGCTCCGGCAATCCCTGGCCATCGGACACGGCCAGGGACCGATCTGCCATTGGGCATTGAGCTAGCAAACGGCTCGACCAAGCATGAAAAAGTCAAAAATCCGTTACACTCCTAAACATTCGCTTTTGATCCATGGCCAATCAGCAAGCCAGCGAGAAGTGGTTTCAGGATTCTGCTACCCATGCCATTCATGGCGAACAGCTCGAGCGTGTTGAACGCTTCAATGGCCGCGCAGCCATGCTTGGTTTTGTGATTGGCGTGCTTACCGAAGCCATCACGGGTCAAGGCATCATTCATCAAATCGGTCTTGGCCCCCTTGTTGATGGCTATGCCGCTTGCAGCACGAAGTTCCTGCCGTTCTGTTTCTGAGCCGGTTTCAGCTTGTGATGCCCTCACCCCTAGGGTTGAGGGCGGTTAGATCGGATACATGGCTCGCAAGCGGCGCAAACTCAGCAAAGACATGGAGGCTGAGATCAAGGCAGCCCAGAAAAAGGTTGAATTCGTTTCGGCCATGATCCGGGACATCCGGGAAGAGGACATCCAGAACGAATACGCAGAAGCTTTCTCGAGAGTTCACGCCGCCTGCACCCACCTCGCCCAGCTGTATGTCACTGATGGGGTGACCGAGGAAAGCGAGGGCACTCTTGCTCTCTACAAGGGCCTGCTCAGCCAGTTTGAAGAGGAATACGAGCTCTGATCAGGTCGAAAAGTGACGGTTGTTCTTTGGCTCTGCCGCAAGAACCCGGTACAACCATGTCGTAGAGCGCAAAGCACGTCATGGCTGACCCAAGCGACCGATCCTCATCAGGCACTGACCCCCGTTGGTTTGTGCTGCTGATGGCGAGTCGCTGGCCGATGGCTGTGGCTTTGGCGGCCTGGGCTATTGCTGTGGCAGCCATTCAGATCCTGCGACAACCCATTCCCATTGGCCTGCCTCTCAGCAAGCCTCTACCCGTTCAGTTAGTGGGCGGCATAACGGTGGATCAACTCACAGCACCTGTGCGGGTTCAAGGGGAAGAACCCCTGATGATCCAAGCGGCGGAAACACTTCCTGTTGCTCTACCCAAAGGCGTGGCGGTGAGCAGCACCGTGCAAGTCGAAGGGGACGTTGCGCTTTCAGGCCCCGTCACGGTGAATGAAGTGACCCAACCCGTCACCGTGCAGGGGGAAGACGCCGGCGCTGTGATGGTTGCAACCCCCGACGGAGACCGCTTGAACGTGGGCGGCGGGGTGAAAGTGGATTCGGTGGGCGGCAAGATCAATGTTCAGCTCCGAAACGCCGCCAAATCCCTGTTGCCCATTCCGTAGCGATGCAATCCGCACCATCCGACGGCGACCTGCGGTCGCTGAATCTGGCGGTCGTCGGTCATCAAGAGTGGGTCACCTTTCTTGAGGTGGATTCCCTTCCACGACCTGGCTGCATCAGTCGAGCCAGCCGTTCCCTTGAGGAACCAGCAGGTGCCGGTGCTGTCGTCGCCGTGCAATTAGCGCGCCTGACGGGTCGGCCAGTGCTCTTTTTCACAGCACTGGGGCGCGATGACATTGGCGAACGCAGTGAACAGCGCCTCAAAGAGCTGGGAGTCGAGCCCGTTGTGGCCTGGCGAAACAGTCCTAGTCGGCGGGGGGTCAGCCTGATGGATCCCGGAGGAGACCGGGCGATCACCGTGATCGGCGACCGCCTCACCCCCGTTGCACATGACGATCTTGGTTGGGAACGGCTGTCCGAATGCGATGGCGTGTTTGTGTCCGCTACCGATGCCGCTGGCCTACGGCTCGCCCGAAGGGCCAAGGTGCTCACGGCAACGCCGCGACTGCGCCTCCCAGTGCTGCAGGAAGCCTCTCTGAAACTGGATGCATTGATCGGCAGTGGGCTTGATCCAGGCGAGCAACTTCCACCTGGGTCCCTGGCCCCATCCCCATCGCTGCAAATCGCCACAGAGGGCGAAGCGGGCGGGCTGCTCATCCCCGGTGGTCGCTTTAGCGCTGAGCCTCTGCCAGCACCCATGGTTGAGTCCTATGGGTGCGGCGACAGTTTCGCGGCAGGCGTCACAGCGGGGCTGGCGGCAGACTGGTCAGTGAACGATGCCGTGACACTCGGAGCTCGCTGCGGAGCAGGTTGTGCCACCCGCTTTGGACCATACGGTTAAAAGCGGAACATTTCCGGGGCCAGTTCTGCCATGGATCTTGAACAGCCCCGATGGCATTCGTAGCCATCTTCTGAAGCTCTGAATAAGTTTCAGAAACGTGGTTGATCTGAACGTCTCATGTCAGAGCTGAAATGTCCTTTCAGTGGTCATACCGGTGCCGTCACACCGGCCGGAGGCACCAGCAACGATCACTGGTGGCCCAATCAGATCAATCTGGGAATCCTGCATCAGCATCATCCAGCCTCCAATCCACTCGGTGATGGCTTCGATTACCCAGAAGCCTTCGCAAGCCTGGATTACCAGGGACTGAAGGCCGACCTGCGGGCTCTGATGACTGACTCGCAAGACTGGTGGCCGGCTGATTGGGGGCATTACGGAGCTCTGTTCATCCGCATGGCATGGCACAGCGCCGGCACCTACCGCACCGGTGATGGCCGCGGCGGCGCCGGTCACGGAAACCAGCGATTTGCACCTCTAAACAGTTGGCCGGACAACACCAATCTCGACAAAGCACGGCGTCTGCTCTGGCCGATCAAGAGCAAATACGGCAATAGGATTTCGTGGGCAGATTTGATCATCCTCACGGGCAATGTTGCGCTGGAGTCGATGGGATTCCGCACGTTCGGATTTGCCGGAGGGCGCGTCGACATCTGGCAACCCGAGGAAGATGTTTTTTGGGGGAAGGAAACCGGTTGGCTCGATCACGATCGAACCGATGCACAAGGGAATCTGGATCAGCCCTTGGCGGCCGTCGAAATGGGCCTGATCTATGTCAATCCTGAAGGGCCTGGCGGCGAGCCCGATCCAGTCGCATCAGGTCGAGATGTGCGCGAGACCTTCGCACGCATGGGCATGACCGTGGAAGAGACCGTGGCACTTGTGGCCGGCGGTCATACCTTCGGCAAGTGCCACGGGGCAGCAGCACCGTCGAACCTTGAAACAGAACCAGAAGGCGCGGGTCTGCATGCGCAAGGCCTTGGCTGGCACAACACCTTCCAAACAGGCAAAGCCGAGCACACCATCACCACTGGTATTGAGGGGGCCTGGAAACCCAACCCCACACGTTGGGACCAGGGCTACTTCGAAATGATGTTCACCTACGACTGGGAGCTCATCAAAAGTCCTGGCGGTGCGTGGCAGTGGGTCGCCAAGAACGTGAAGCCTGAGCACATGATTCCTGACGCCCACGTGGCCGGGAAGTCATCAGCCCCGATCATGACCACCGCAGACCTGTCGCTTAAATACGACGCGACCATGGAGCCGGTGGCCCGAAAGTTTCATCAAGACCAGGAGGCATTTGCCGATGCCTTTGCCAGAGCTTGGTTCAAACTCACCCACCGCGACCTTGGTCCACGCTCCCTGTACCTGGGTTCCGAAGTGCCGCAAGAGGTGCAGATTTGGCAAGACCCCATTCCGTCCGTCGATCACACGCTGATCGACGAAGCCGATATCGACAACCTGAAGCAACAGCTGCTAGCGACCGGGCAGAGCGTGTCAGCACTGGTGTCCACAGCGTGGGCGTCAGCCTCCACCTTCCGAGGTTCAGATCGCCGCGGGGGAGCCAACGGTGCGCGGATTCGACTACAACCCCAGCGAAACTGGGAAGTCAATGACCCTGAACAACTCCAGGTTGTCTTGAGTGCCATTGAAGGCGTGCAGCAACAGTTCAATGCAGCCGCCACTGGTGACAAGAAGGTATCGATAGCCGATTTGATCGTGCTGGCAGGTTGTGCAGCGGTCGAGAAAGCAGCAGCCGATGGTGGACACAACATCAAGGTTCCGTTCCGTGCTGGACGCACTGATGCAGGACAAGAACAAACCGATACGGCCTCGTTCAATGTGCTGAAGCCTTTGGGCGATGGCTTCCGCAACTGGCAGCGGAGTGGTCTACCGATCCGTGCTGAAGAACTCCTGGTGGACAAAGCGCAGCTGCTGACCCTCAGTGCACCTGAGATGACGGTGCTACTGGCGGGTCTGCGCGTTCTGGGCGCCAACAGCGGCGGCAATCGCCAAGGGGTCTTCACCGACCGCATCGGCGTGCTCAGCAATGACTTCTGCGTCAATCTGCTTCAGATGACCACGCGCTGGACACCCACGAGTGAGGCCCAGGACAGCTACGTCGGACGCAATGTGCAAGACGGTTCTGAGCGCTGGAAGGCCAGTCGAGCAGATCTGGTATTCGGTTCTAATAGCCAGCTTCGGGCCATCATTGAGGTGTACGCCCAGAGTGACGGCGAAGAACGCTTCATCACGGACTTCGTGAAAGCCTGGAACAAGGTGATGGAGCTGGATCGCTTTGATCTGCACGGTTAACGATCCACGCTGAACGATCGATCGAAGATGGTCGGCGCCACGGCTCTGGCTCGCCCCAGCCATTCGCGAACCTTGGCGGCGGATGCGGGGATTGTTCGCCCGACCTCAACGTTGCGATAGAGATCGGCAACAGCCCAGGACGTGGTGCGTGCATCACCACTCACACGAGGGATGAGATGCAGGTGCAGATGCCGGGCACCTTCTCCAAAGGCGATCGCATACACGCGCTCACAATCCGACACCTCCTGCACCAGCTTCGAAGCTTGCTGAACCACCAGTCCCCACTCCCTCGCCTCCTCAGGATCAAACTCCAAAGGGCCACCGCAGTGCCTTCGGGCATCCAGCAGACACCAACCTGGCAATGGAGCTGGACCAGGATGATGGCGAAGCAGCCAACGATCGCTGCGCCAGATCTCATGGGCCTTGAGATGTTCTACGTCGCGATGGAGGGAGCAGATCGCACAAGCCACATCACTGGAAGCGGCATCCATCAGCTCAAATCACGGATTTCCATCCACTCTGTCCGCGTCCCATCAAAGGAGGCGGTTGTCTTCTCAGATGTTCTCTATAAATCGAGAAAGGAGAAGGGCTTGCCTTCATGTCCATCCGCATCGGCATCAACGGCTTCGGACGCATTGGACGTCTGGCCTTCCGACAGGCCATGGCCTGCCCTGATGTGGAGGTGGTGGCAATCAATGATCTGATCGACATTGATTACCTCGCCTACCTGCTTCGCTACGACTCAACGCACCGTCGGTTTCCTGGGGAGATCAACGTCTTAGACGGCCAGCTTGTGGTGAACGGCTCCGTCATTCGTGTGACGGCAGAACGTGATCCCAATCAGCTGCGCTGGGGAGATGTTGGTGCGGACTACGTGCTTGAGAGCACAGGCTTGTTCCTAACTGACGCCAAATCACGCCAACACTTGACGGCTGGTGCCAAACGGGTGGTGATGAGTGCGCCCTCGAAAGACGACACACCGATGTTTGTCATGGGGGTGAACCACAAGGATTACGCCGGGCAAGACATCGTCTCCAATGCCAGCTGCACCACCAACTGTCTGGCACCGCTGGCGAAGGTCGTCAATGACAACTTCGGCATCGTCAGCGGTCTGATGACCACGGTGCATGCCACCACTGCCACACAGAAACCGATCGACAGCCCCTCACTCAAGGATTGGCGCGGAGGACGTGGAGCCGGCCAAAGCATCATTCCCAGTTCCACAGGTGCAGCCAAAGCCGTTGGACGTGTCATTCCTGAACTCAACGGAAGGCTGACCGGCATGGCATTCCGCGTTCCAACACCGGATGTTTCCGTGGTTGATCTCACGGTGAATCTGGCCCAACCGGCCAGTTACGAGGAGGTGAAACAGGCCATGAAGGGCGCCTCTCAAAATGGACTTTCTGGGATCCTCGGTTACACCGAAGACCCGATCGTGTCGAACGATCTGCTGGGCGAAAGCTGCACTTCTGTCTTCGACGCTCAAGCAGGCATGGCACTCAACGACCAGTTCATGAAGCTTGTCGCTTGGTATGACAACGAATGGGCTTACAGCTGCAAATGCATTGATCTGATGCGTCACATGGAAGCCACGACAGCTCCCTAATCACCCTTCCGGGTTCTGACAGATCACTGAATCAACTCCGCAGGATTCACAACGAAGTGACTTGATCACTTTGTTGTGAATCCGTTCATCGTTTCATGCGCGAAACGATGTTCGCGAACACTTGCCGATACACCACATCTCGCCAACAAAAAGCCCCCTCCGAGGAGGGGGCTTTCCGATTCAACCGAAGCTGAATCTTTTGGAGACTTCAGCCTCAGCCGATGGCGGGAGCTTGCAGAGCCACAGGAGTGGTCTCAGCAGCAGCCAGGTCGAGGGGGAAGTTGTGAGCGTTGCGCTCGTGCATCACTTCCATGCCGAGGTTGGCGCGGTTCAGCACATCAGCCCAGGTGGGAAGCACCCGTCCTTGAGCATCAAGGATGGACTGGTTGAAGTTGAAACCGTTCAGGTTGAACGCCATGGTGCTGATGCCCATGGAGGTGAACCAGATGCCAACAACGGGCCAGGCAGCCAGGAAGAAGTGAAGGCTGCGGCTGTTGTTGAAGGAGGCGTATTGGAAGATCAGGCGACCGAAGTAACCGTGGGCAGCCACGATGTTGTAGGTCTCTTCCTCTTGGCCAAACTTGTAGCCGTAGTTCTGGGACTCGCTCTCAGTGGTCTCGCGGACCAGGGAGGAGGTCACCAGGGAGCCGTGCATGGCGGAGAACAGGGATCCACCGAACACACCTGCGACGCCCAGCATGTGGAAGGGGTGCATCAGGATGTTGTGCTCAGCCTGGAACACCAACATGAAGTTGAAGGTGCCAGAGATGCCCAGGGGCATGCCGTCAGAGAAGGAACCCTGACCGAAGGGGTACACCAGGAATACAGCCATGGCCGCAGACAGAGGTGCGCTGTAAGCAACGCAGATCCAGGGGCGCATGCCGAGGCGGTAGGAGAGCTCCCACTGACGACCCATGTAGGCCGAAATACCGATCAGGAAGTGGAAGACAACCAGCTGGTAAGGACCGCCGTTGTACAGCCACTCGTCGAGAGAAGCAGCTTCCCAGATGGGATAGAAGTGAAGGCCAATGGCGTTCGAGGAGGGCACAACAGCACCAGAGATGATGTTGTTGCCGTAGATCAGGGAGCCAGCAACGGGCTCACGGATGCCATCGATATCAACCGCCGGAGCAGCGATGAAAGCGATGATGAAGCAAATGGTGGCAGCCAGCAGGCAGGGAATCATCAGCACACCGAACCAACCCACATAAATGCGGTTATTGGTGTCGGTGACCCACTGACAGAAGTTTTCCCAGCCGGTGCGGCGACCGCTGCGAATTGCAGTAGCCATAAAGCAGAAGAGAACGGATAAAAATCAGAACTCCCAAGGAGAGAGCCATGATTCGAACTCAGGCTATGGAGCGATTGATTTTTATCTGACGAATCACATCATTCGAGTCATCTCGACTCATTGGTTCATGTCTGCTTCATGAACACTTAATGAACAAACATGAAGCAGACAGGCATTCTGCTGGTCTCTCTTGATGGAGGGAGGCAGAGACGGCTATTAGGTGGCCGCCCAGCCGTTGCCATCCTTCAACCACTGACGAGCCTGCTGAGCAAAACCGTTGAGATCCAAACGCTCCTGCTCCGCAGCACGTGCGACCAGCAAGGGAGCCTGTCGCTTGAGCTCCTCAAGATCAGGTTCCGCAACTCCAGCATTGAGCGCCATCCAATCGGCCATGGATGCACCCACCACTCGGGTGAGATAAGCCGCGCTGAGAGCCTGCATCGCGCCAGCGGCAAGCCAGCTCCCGCCATCGAGCTTGGCAAGACCGAGAAGCGCCTGACCGGTCAACTCCACCACCCCTTGGGCCAGAGCAGCAGCAGCCAACTGACGTGCCACAGCCTGGAGAACATCTGCGCTCCAGGGGCAAGACCAGATCTTCGCCATCTCCTTCACCATCAGGCCATTGCCGACGGCAATCGCCAGCAAATCCACGCTGGGAACAGGTGATGCCGCCACAACACCAGCAACGACCCATTGACTGCGTTGCAACAGTGATCGGAACTGGGAACGACGGAGCGCCTCAAGTTCCGATTGCCATTGACGATGCAGGTTGCCCAGCAGACGCTGACGGGTGAGCTGACGCACCCGAGTCGACTGCATCAGCTGCTGCCGCACCGGTTGAAGCACTCCACGAAGCTCTTCGGGATCACCGGACCAAGCGAGCAGATTTGAATGCCAGCGTTCGGGCAACTGGCAACGAAGCGCTTCGAGTTGATCTCCGGATTCCGAAAAGCCCGAGGACTCCAGCAGCAACCAGACCGGACGATCCGAGGGCAGCTGGTCAAGCCAAAGCAGATCGGCAGCGCGGAGTGGAAGCGGCACGACATGCAGCAACACATCCAGCTTTTGCAGATCGTCAGGCCAGCACCAACCTGTCGCCGTGACGGGAAGCGGCTTGGCGATGCAGAGATCCAGAGCTTTCACACCTGCCATCGCACCCTGCAGCCGATCGGTGGACGGAAGGTCTGTTCCCTGACTTGCCACCACACCCAGGCTGAGCGGCGAATCGAGATGCTCGATGCGGCGCAGTTCGCTCTCGCGAGATGCGCGCAATTCAGTCACACCAAGGGCCAACTCCAGCTCAGCAAACTGATGCAGCACCTCTTCACAGCGCTTCACCCATCCCTGAAGTGATACGGGTTCACGGAAACTGGGGCGCTTCGGCGCCTTCGCGAGCCACCAGATGCCCACACCAGCAGCGAGCAAACTCAAACCACCGCCCGGGAGATGCAACACATCTGCCAGAACCCATTGCCCGCCCACGAGGACGCCAACGGATAAAGCCAGAGGACCGAACAGCCGGGGAGTCACCACTGCATCCTTCAGTGACAGGGAAGGGATCGTGGGCACCGGAAACTGCACTGAATTTTCACTCACGAGGCTTTCTTAGCTCACCTTCAGCACTGCGCACCAGGAAACGGAACGATTTCTCTCCTTGAGACCTGAAATCGCATCCAGAGTGGGAAACGGATCAAGGAGGCCCTGAAACCGTGGGGTGATGCGTCACACTTGCGCCTGACTCCAGGCCTCGGGCCATGACTGATTCCTACAGCGATTCCCGCCAGCAGCGCGGACAGGGTGAAGGCGGCCGCGAAGGCGGTCGTGGCGGCCGCGGTGGCCGCGGCCAAGGAAACCGCGAAGGCGGTGGTTTCAGAATCAGGCTCAGCGACAACGAAATGCGCTCGGTGCGCGCTCTCCAAGAAGCCTTCAATCTGCGTTCGACCGTCGCAGTGTTGGGGTTTGCCGTCAGAGCCCTCGGCCAGATGCTCGAGGAGGGAAAACTCGATGAGCTCGTGGCCCAGCAGCGCGCCCAAGGCAACCGTGGCGGTGGCCGGCGTGATGATGAGCGCGGCGGACGGCGGGGAGAGAGCAGCCGAGGCTCTCGCCCTGATCCCTTCGCACGTCCTGCCAAGCCTCAGCCAGCCGCGACAGAGCCTGAATCCAGCACTGAAGCTGAGCCCGACACCACCGAAGCGCCTGCATCAGTGTCTGAAGAGACGGCTACTGAAGCTGATCCCGCCAAGGACGCAGCAACCGAGGCCTGATTCATGGGGCGGCCACGCGTTCTCTCGGGTGTTCAGCCAACCGGCGCCCTGCATCTGGGCAACTGGCTGGGAGCAATCCGCAACTGGGTAGATCTGCAGCACGATCACGACACCTTTTTCTGTGTCGTTGATCTGCATGCGGTCACCGTTCCTCATGATCCGGAACGCCTGGCCAACAACACCCTGAGCACCGCAGCGCTTTATTTGGCCTGCGGGCTAGATCCGAAACAGTCCACGATTTTCGTGCAGAGCCAGGTCGCTGCCCACAGTGAGCTCTGCTGGCTGCTCAACTGCGTCACCCCCTTGAACTGGCTGGAGCGGATGATCCAGTTCAAGGAAAAGGCTCTGAAACAAGGAGACAACGTCTCCGTGGGTCTTTTGGACTATCCGGTGCTCATGGCAGCGGACATCCTTCTCTATGACGCCGACCTCGTGCCGGTGGGTGAAGACCAAAAGCAGCATCTGGAGCTGGCGCGCGATATCGCTCAGCAAAGGATCAATGCTCGTTTTGGATCGGAGGAGAACCCGATCCTGAAAGTGCCCGAGCCGATGATTCTCAAAGAAGGGGCCAGGGTCATGAGCCTCACCGACGGTCGCAGCAAGATGAGCAAAAGCGATCCCAATGAAGGCAGTCGCATCACCCTTCTCGACCCCCCGGAGCTGATCACCAAAAAGATCAAAAAAGCCAAGACCGATCCCGAACGCGGCCTGGAATTTGGCAACCCCAACCGCCCTGAAACCGACAACCTGCTCGGCCTTTTCGCAATCCTCAGCGGAAAAGGCCGCGACGCAGCAGCCAAGGAATGCGCCGAAATGGGCTGGGGTCAGTTCAAACCTCTCCTTGCGGAAGCCACCGTGGCGGCGCTGGAACCGATTCAACAGCGCTACCGCGACCTGATGGCCGATCGGGCTCAACTTGAGGCTGTTTTGCGCGACGGACGCGAACGAGCCAGCGCTGTCGCAGACGCCAACGTTCAACGTGTGCGCCAGTCCATGGGCTTCCTCAGCCCCAGCTGATCAATTGTAAAGCGATTAAAAAGTTTCGCTAATCCTTAAAGACCGCTGAGAGTCCGCCCCGTATCAACGAGCACAAACCCAGGGGTTGCGCGACTTCAGGCCATTCTCGTAAGTCTCAAAACAAGACTTGCCTGGGTTTTTCTACCCATGCACACCGGCTTCTCTCAGTCAAGGGGGGCCGGGACACTCTCGCCAGAGGGTCGCGATGTTGACGAAGGTGGCGATTCCTTTGTTTCGGAGCGTTCCGTTTGCTTCATCGCGTCACCAAGCAGGTCCATTCTCTGGCGATACCAGCTCCTCAGCTACTCGGCATCAGTGCCCTCAGCTTCGGTCTGATGCTGTCCATGAGCCAGAGCCTGCAGGCGGAACGCTCGATGGAACGGTACGAGCAGCAACTCACGGTGGCCAAGGCTCTCAACACCCACCGGTCCGCTGCTATCTCGAGGCAGCCCTCTGAGGCGACATACGCGATCACGCCAGAACGGCGTGCTCTGCTCAACACCATCCGCTATGCGGAAGGGACCTGGAAGGACGGGCACGATCTGGGCTATCGCATCCTTTACGGGGGCGGTCAGTTTCAGGACCTCTCACGCCATCCGGATCGCGTGGTTGTGAAGAGATACGCCTCCGCAGCTGCCGGCGCCTATCAGTTCCTTCCAGGAACATGGCAAGACGTGTCGCGCAGCTTGGAGCTTCCCAGCTTCGCTCCAGAGCACCAAGATCAGGCTGCTCTGCATCTGGTGGAGAAGCGCGGAGCCCTGCAGGAGGTTGACCAGAACGGTCTGACCCATACAGCCATGAACAGTCTTGCCCCTGAATGGGCTTCCTTCCCCACGCATGCCGGCCACAGTGCCTACGGCCAGCCGGTGAAGAGCCACGCCGAACTGCTGGCCTTCTACAACGCCAACCTCAGCCAATTGCGACAGGGAGCCTGAAGCCGCTCAGACCGGCTGGGGCCACCCCATCCCCAGCCAGCACCAGAGACGCACCAGCCAATACAGCAGCAGCGAAGCGATCACCGTCAGCACGATCCACCCCAGCCGAGGCGTGAATTTGGGGAGCGGAAGCCCCCTCACGCCCTGTCGCCAGCCGATCCAAGCCAATCCGATCACCGTCGGGGGACCGAACAGATGCAGCTCGAGGGCTTCGCCCAGATCACCGTGCAGCGAGGCCATCACTGAACGGGTCAAAAAGCAAGTAGGGCAAGGAATGCCCGTCCATGCCCGCCAGGGACAACCAGGCAGCGGAAGCGGCAGACCGTTGGACCTCAACCAAAGAACAGATAGAAGAGCAAGGCTGACCAGCCCGGTTGACCGCTTTGACCGCTTCGACCGGCCCGGCTCTGTCATCGGGATGCCTGCGCAACGCGCGCGGATAGCCCCCAAACCTCCATGACCAATTGATGCCAGGGGGCCATCGCTTCCATGGACACCGCCATCGCTTCAGGGCTGGCCTGAACCAGAGCTCGTGTGGCTTGAATGGCTTTCAGTCCCTCATCGACCCTGACTGCCATACGCTCGCGATCGAGCGGACCCATGACCGAGTCGGGACACTCCTGCAAAAGCTCTTTGCCCCGGTGAAACCAGTGGTCAAAATCCTTCAGCAGCGAGTCGAGAAGAGACTCAAGAAGTTCATCGGCGTCGGGATCCCGACCAGGCTTCATCGCATCAGCCAAACAGCATCCCCATAGGATGGCGAATCACGAGCAGCAGACGGTGAGCAGCGCGGCAGCTACAACTTCAGCCCCCTCCACAACGGTGGTGCTGCCTAAAACAAGTGAAAGTGAGCAGCTGCTGAAGATCCGGCACTCCATGAGCCATGTGATGGCCATGGCGGTGCAGCAGCTCTTTCCCCAGGCACGCGTGACCATCGGACCCTGGACGGAATCTGGGTTCTATTACGACTTCGACAATCCCGACCCCTTCACCGAAGCCGACCTGAAGGCGATCAAGAAGGGGATGATCAAGATCATCAACAAGAAACTCCCGCTCGAGCGCGTCGAGGTGAGCCGGGCCGACGCCGAAGCCAAGATCAAGGGTCAGAACGAGCCTTACAAGCTCGAGATCCTCGAAGGCCTGCAGGAGCCCATCACTCTCTACACCCTCGGTGAAGAGTGGTGGGATCTCTGCGCTGGCCCCCACGTTGAACACACGGGCCAGCTAAATGCCAAGGCCTTTGAGCTGGAGAGTGTTGCTGGTGCCTACTGGCGTGGCGATGAGACCAAAGCGCAGCTCCAGCGCATCTATGGAACTGCCTGGGAAACACCCGACCAGCTAGCGGAGCACAAGCGTCGCAAGGAGGAGGCTCTGCGTCGGGATCACCGCCGGATTGGCAAAGATCTCGATTTGTTCTCCATCGAAGATGAAGCTGGTGCCGGCCTGGTGTTCTGGCATCCCCGCGGCGCCCGCATGCGTCTGCTGATCGAGGAGTTCTGGCGCCAGGCCCACTTCGAGGGCGGTTATGAGCTGCTCTACACCCCCCATGTGGCCGACATCAGCCTCTGGAAAACTTCCGGTCACCTCGACTTCTACGCCGAGAGCATGTTTGGCCCAATGGAGGTGGATGAGCGGGAATACCAGCTCAAGCCAATGAACTGCCCGTTCCACGTGCTCACGTATGCCAGCAAGCTGCGCAGCTACCGCGAACTCCCGATCCGCTGGGCGGAACTTGGGACCGTTTACCGCTACGAGCGGCCTGGCGTCATGCACGGCCTGATGCGCGTGCGTGGCTTCACTCAGGACGATGCCCACGTGTTCTGCCTGCCTGAGCAGATCAGTGATGAGATTCTGAAAATCCTCGATCTCACCGAGCGGATTCTCTCCACCTTCGACTTCAACAACTACGAGATCAATCTCTCCACCAGGCCCGAGAAGTCCATCGGTGAAGACGCCGTTTGGGACCTGGCCACCAAGGGCCTAATCGAGGCTCTGGACCGCAAGGGATGGGCCTACAAGATTGATGAAGGCGGAGGAGCTTTCTACGGTCCCAAAATCGACCTCAAGATCGAAGACGCCATCGGAAGGATGTGGCAGTGCTCCACCATCCAGCTTGATTTCAACCTGCCGGAACGCTTCGAGCTCGACTACATCGCCGCCGATGGCAGCAAGCAGCGACCAATCATGATCCACCGTGCCATCTTCGGCTCGCTGGAACGGTTCTTCGGGATCATGACCGAGAACTATGCCGGCGATTACCCCTTCTGGCTGGCCCCTGAGCAGGTGAGGCTGTTGCCAGTCACCGACGACGTTCAGCCCTACGCCAATCAGGTTTTGGAACAACTCACCAAAGCTGGCGTCAGAGCCACCATTGATCGCAGCGGTGATCGCCTAGGCAAACTGATCCGCACCGGCGAGCAAATGAAAATCCCTGTGCTCGCAGTCATCGGCGCCAAAGAAGCGGAACAGAACGCCGTCAGCCTGCGCAGCCGCCGAGATGGTGATCTGGGAGTCACTCCCGTGAATGATCTTCTGGCTGCAGCAACAACCGCTAATACCGAACGCGCTGCAGGCCTGCAGTTTCAAGCATGAGCAATTCACCGGTTGAGTGCCTCAGGGATCTTGAGCGTCTGCGTTCTGCTCCCACCCTGAGTGCTGAGGTCGAAGCCAACATGCGCGACGAACTGATCAACGCGCTTGCCAGCACCAGTTGGTGCACCGTTGGCGTGATGGCTTCATCAGCAGAACAAGCGCTGCAAACGCTCCGATCACTGGAAACAGCGTTGGCATGGCCCTCCCTTGATGTTGTGGAGAAAACCGATCAGAGCGGTCCGGTTTTTCTGAAAGCCAATCAGCAGATGGGCACGGTCAGAGTGCGCATTGAGCACGGCCTAGGCGAGGGAATCCTGATCACCGGGCACCACGACGATGAGGCCCAGAACAGCAGCACCTGGGGCCCCCTCCCGCTTGATTTCTTTCACCCATCCACGCAAACCAATGGAACGTCCGCCGATTGACAAAGGCTCCTAGCTGTAGAAAAAGCTTGCCGATTCTGCGGGCCAGGATCAGCCTTGATGGATGAGGCCTGACCCGCACCCATGGCAGCCAAGACCTATTTGGCCGGTGATCTTGGAGGCACGAAAACCTTCCTAGCTCTCTACAGAGACGTGAATGGGCAGCTCGATCAAGCCCACAGCCATCGCTACATCTCAGCGGAATGGCGTGATCTGGACTCGATGCTGTGTCATTTTCTCGATCAGGCTCCCGAGGAACTGTCCAAGCCCGACACCAGCTGCATTGCCGTGGCAGGGCCCGTGCGTCATGGGTCGGCACAGCTAACCAATCTGTCCTGGGCGATGAGTCAAGACTCGCTGCAGGCCGCTACAGGCCTGCAGAAGCTTGAACTGGTGAACGATTTCGCCGTTCTCATCCATGGGTTGCCACACTTCAATGATCAACAGCAAGTGGTGCTGCAGATCGGTCGCGGTCGCACGACGCCGGCACCAGCAGGCGACGACAACGGTGCCGTCGCGATTCTGGGCGCTGGCACCGGCCTTGGGATGGCACGAGGACTACCCGCTCCCAGTGGCTGGCTGGCTCTGCCCAGCGAAGGCGGCCATCGGGAATTCGCACCGCGAACGGAGGACGAATGGGCTCTGGCGCAATGGCTGCGCAAAGACCTGAACCTGGAGCGCCTGTCGATCGAGCGAATTGTGAGTGGCACTGGCCTCGGCCACGTCATGCATTGGTTGCTGCAGCATGACCAGTCGGGTGACCATCCATTGGCAGAGCACGCGCATGCCTGGCGCAACATTCCCGCTGACCAGGCAGGTTACGAAGATCTCCCCGCCCACACTGGCAGGGCAGCGGCTGCCGGGGATCCCGTGGCCCAGGCAGCGCTTCGCATCTGGTTGGGTGCCTATGGATCGGCAGCCGGCGATCTAGCTTTGCAGGAGCTTTGCGTCGGCGGACTGTGGATCGGCGGTGGAACCGCTGAAAAAAACTTAGAAGGACTGCAATCCGAACAGTTTCTGGAACCCCTAAGAGCCAAGGGTCGATTCCGCCCTTTAATCGAGTCCATGACCATCCGCGCGGTGATTGATCCGGAGGCGGGCTTATTTAGTGCTGCCTGCCGCGCGCGTGATTTGGCGGAGTCGGGTGGGACACTGGCCTGAGAAGAACCGTAGGGATGGCGCAGCCGCGTATTGGTCAGACCGTGGTCGTGGATGTCCCAGCCACCACCGCCAACATTGGACCAGGCTTCGACTGCCTTGGTGCGGCCCTGGATCTCAACAATCGCTTCACGATGCGCCGCATTGAAGGCAACGGTGAACGCTTCGAACTGATCATCGAGGGACAAGAGGGCTCACATCTCCGAGGTGGCGCCGAAAACCTGGTCTACAGAGCAGCTCAACGGGTTTGGAAAGCCGCGGGTGAGGAGCCGGTTGCGCTCGAAGCACGCGTAAGGCTGGCTGTTCCTCCCGCACGCGGCCTAGGCAGCAGCGCTACAGCCATCGTGGCTGGACTGGTGGGAGCGAATGCCCTGGTTGGGGAGCCGCTGAGTCGTGAAAAGCTGCTGGAGCTCGCCATCGACATTGAAGGGCATCCCGACAACGTTGTGCCATCGCTGCTTGGAGGCCTGTGCATGACAGCCAAAGCCGCTTCCCAGCGCTGGCGTGTGGTCCGCTGCGAATGGATGCACAGCGTCAAAGCTGTCGTGGCGATTCCGGCCATCCGTTTGAGCACCAGTGAGGCACGACGGGCCATGCCCAAAGCCATCCCGGTGAGCGATGCAGTGGTGAACCTCGGCGCACTCACACTGCTGCTTCAGGGCCTAAGGACCGGCAATGGAGATCTGATCTCCGATGGCATGCACGACAGACTGCATGAGCCCTATCGCTGGCGATTGATCAAGGGTGGTCAAGAAGTGCGCGAAGCAGCGCTCGCCGCAGGTGCTTGGGGTTGCGCCATCAGCGGTGCCGGGCCAAGCGTCCTGGCGTTGTGCTCCGAAGAGAAGGGCGCTGCCATCAGCCAGGCCATGGTGCGGGCATGGGAATCGGTCGGCGTTGCCAGCCGCGCCCCCTTGTTGAGCCTGCAAACAGCCGGTAGCCATTGGCAGCCGAAAGAAAATTGCTGAGCCCAAAGCTGAGTAGAAGTACCCAATTGGCCCCCTAGAGCTGATAAGTTCGATCACAATTAAGGGGAGTGTTATGGACGCCAACCTGCCGCTGACGGCTGCGTCCGACCCCGGGTTTCCCTGGCTTTCACTGATCGTGCTGCTGCCCGCTGCAGCGGCTTTGGTGATGCCGCTTCTTCCTGGCGACGATGAGAAGCCATCGCCGATCCCACGCAACGTCGCCCTCGGCGTCTTGCTCGCGGACCTCGGCTTGATGCTGGGTGTGTTCAGCCAACACTTCGATCCACTCAGCAGCGAACTTCAACTGGTGGAACGGGTGAGCTGGCTGCCCGCCATCGGTCTTGAGTGGTCCCTTGGGGCCGATGGGCTGTCGGCTCCTTTGGTGGTATTGAGCGGTCTGGTGACCCTGCTCTCCGTGGCCGCCAGCTGGAACATCGAACACAAATCCCGGCTGTATTTCGGCCTGCTCCTCGTGCAGGCCTCAGCCCAGGGTTTGGTATTTCTCTCTCAAGATTTTCTGCTCTTCTTCCTCGCCTGGGAATTGGAGCTGGTGCCGGTTTACTTACTCATTGCCATCTGGGGCGGCAAAAACCGCCAGTACGCGGCCACCAAATTCATCCTTTACACCGCCCTGGCCTCCCTGCTGATCCTGATCAGTGGCTTGGCTTTGGCACTCTCAGGCGACAGCTTCACCCTCAACCTCACGGAACTAGCCCAGCGTTCACCAGGGGGCACGTTCGGTTTGCTCTGTTATCTGGGCTTCCTTGTGGGCTTCGGCGTGAAGCTGCCAATGTTCCCTCTGCACACCTGGCTTCCCGATGCCCACGGTGAGGCGAATGCTCCCGTATCGATGTTGCTGGCGGGCGTGCTGCTGAAGATGGGTGGTTATGCGCTGCTGCGCTTCAACGTTCAGATGCTGCCGGAAGCACATCTCGTGATGGCCCCTGCCCTGATCATTCTTGGCATCGTCAACATCGTGTATGGCGCCCTCAATGCATTTGCGCAAGACAATGTGAAGCGCAGGATTGCCTGCAGCTCGGTCAGCCACATGGGCTTTGTGCTTCTGGGAATTGGGGCCGTAGATGCGCTTGGTCTCAGTGGCGCCATGCTTCAGATGGTCAGCCATGGCCTGATCGCAGCCGCGATGTTCTTCACTACGGGTGTGTTCTACGAGCGCACCAAAACCCTGTCGATCCCCAACATGGGGGGATTGGCCAAGGTCCTGCCGATCACATTCGCCTTCTTCCTGGCCAGCTCACTGGCATCTCTGGCATTGCCGGGCATGAGTGGTTTTATCAGTGAGATCACCGTGTTCCTCGGCGTTACAAGCCAGGAGAGTTTCACCACCTTCTTCAGGGTGACCACCATCGTGCTTGCGGCGATCGGCCTTGTGCTGACACCGATTTACCTGCTCTCCATGAGCCGCCGCGTCTTCTTCGGCCCAAGGATTCCCGCACTTGCTTTCGTTCAGGACATGCGTCCCCGTGAGCTGGTGATCGGACTGACACTGCTAGTGCCCACCCTGGTGATTGGCATCTGGCCCAGGGTGGCTATGGATCTCTACGAAGCCTCCACTGATGCACTCGCATCGGATCTAGCCAGCCACACGGTTGTGGCTGTGCGTGCCCTCCTCCCACTCGGCTAATCACCATGAGCACCTCTGAACTGCTGCGCGGCGAGGGACTTCCCCATTTCGACGCGATCGATGCTGACCAGGTCGACCAGGAGATCCCAACTCTCTTAAGCACCCTCAGCGATGAACTGGAAACGCTGGAGTCATCCCTTCAACAGCGGCTCGAAGACCCAGCACCGCTGACCTGGGATGAGCTGATGTCTCCACTCCACACCTTGGGGGAGCGTCTGAACTGGAGCTGGGGCGTGGTGAGTCATCTCACCTCCGTGCGCAACACACCGGAATTGCGCGAAGCCCATGCGCGTCAGCAGCCGGATGTGGTTCGCTTCAGCAACCGCGTGGGTCAAAGCCAGATTATTCATCGGGCCCTTAGTCGCTTGCTCGCCCATCCCGCTCAACCGCTGGATGACACGCAGAAGCGCATCCTCGACGCCGAACTGCTTTCGATGCAGCACCGGGGTGTTGGACTAGAAGGCGACGAGCAGACTGCTTTTAACAGCACCAGCGAGCGCCTGGCCGCTCTCTCCACCAGCTTCAGCAATCACGTGCTGGATGCAACCCAGCAATGGAACCTGGTGATTCATGAGCGCGAGCGCCTGCGAGGCGTGCCTGACCGAGCTCTTGAAATCTTGGCTGGAGCCGCAGCTGAAGCCGGCGACAGCGCAGCCGATGGATCTGCCCCCAGCGCTGCCAATGGCCCCTGGCGTCTAGGCCTGGACATGCCTCGATACCTCCCGGTCATCACCCATGCGGCAGACCGGAGCCTGCGCGAAACGCTCTACAAAGCCCATGTGAGCAGAGCCAGCAACGGCGATCTCGACAACGCTCCCCTCATCGTGGAGATCCTGCAGTTGCGACGCGAACAGGCCGTACGTCTCGGCTATGCCAACTGGGCCGAACTGAGCTTGGCTTCCAAGATGGCCGATGACGTGCAAGCCGTCGAAACACTGCTGGAGGAGCTGCGCAGCTCAGCGATGCCTGTGGCTCAAAAGGAACTGACTGAGCTACGAGCCTGTGCTGTGAACCAAGGCGCTGCCGAAGCAGACGACTTAGCTCCCTGGGATGTCAACCACTGGGCCGAGCAGCTGAGGCGGGAACGCTTCGACCTCGATCAGGAGGCACTGCGCCCATGGTTCCCGCTTCCCCAGGTGCTCGACGGTCTGTTTGGACTCTGCGAACGCCTGTTTGGGATCCGCATTGAGGCAGCCGATGGTGAAGCACCCGTTTGGCATGAAGACGTTCGCTTCTTCCGGGTGCTGGATCGTGCCAATGAGCCCCTTGCGGCGTTCTACCTCGACCCCTTCAGCCGTCCTGCCACCAAACGTGGCGGCGCCTGGATGAATGAATGCTTGAGTCGCAGTCGTGACCGCAATGGCGCACTCGTTCTGCCGGTCGCTTACCTGATCTGCAATCAGACTCCACCATCTGGTGATACACCCAGCCTGATGAGCTTCGAAGAGGTGGAAACCCTCTTCCATGAATTCGGCCATGGGCTTCAACACATGCTCACCACCGTTGAGCACCCCCAGGCAGCAGGCATCAACAATGTGGAATGGGATGCAGTAGAGCTTCCCAGCCAGTTCATGGAGAACTGGTGCCTCGACCGCAGCACCCTGATGGGCATGGCGCGTCACTGGCAGACGGATGAACCGCTTCCGGAAACGGATTACCGCAAGCTCTGCAGCAGCCGCACCTTCATGCAGGGGAATGGCACCCTCCGTCAGGTTCATTTCGCACTCACCGACCTCCGACTTCACAGCCAGTGGACGCCCGAGCTCGGCTTAAGCCCTGATCACTTCCGTCGAGAGATTGCCCACTCCACCACGGTGTTGGCTCCCATTGCGGAGGATCATTTCCTCTGCGCTTTTGGCCACATCTTTGCCGGGGGTTACGCCGCTGGCTATTACTCCTACAAGTGGGCGGAAGTGCTCAGCGCCGACGCTTTCGCCGCCTTCGAAGAGGTGGGTCTTGAACAAGACGATGAAATCGCCGCCACAGGCGAACGGTTCCGCAACACGATCCTCAGCCTGGGAGGCAGCCTTAGGCCGGCAGAGGTGTATCGACGATTCCGTGGCCGCGATGCCACCAGCGAGGCCCTTATCCGTCACACCGGCCTGGCGGCAAAACCAGCCTGATCATTCCGAGGCCTGAGCTATGGGAGATGACCAGCTCAGGCTCAGCTCTGAATGGGGCCAACGCATTGAGGATGGATCGGATCGCGCCCCACTCCTGGCCCTCGACCAGGCATTGGAGCGAAGCAATCTGCGCCGTGGAATCAGCCGTGACGCTTTCCTCAAAGAGCTGCTGAAGGATCTCCACCATCAACAGCTCATCCCATTGATGCTGATGCTTCCACGTCGCTGGAAACTGCGACAGGCCAGCTTGCCGGATCATCTGCGCACGATCGGCAACCTGCTGGAGACAGGCCTAATTAGCCCACTGCTTCTGGCCACCCTGGCGGATGACCTGCAGCATCTGCTGCCATCAGCACCATCAACACCGCAGCGACAACAACCTCAAGCCATCGATCGATGGTGCGAGCGGCATGTGGTGCTCAGCAATGACAGCACCCTGCCGTTGCCAGAAAGCATGGAAGCGCTCGAAACCATCACGGCGACAGCTCACACTGGGGCGGAGGGCAAGACACAACCAGGTCCTATCGCCAAGATCAGTGCCCTCGGAGGCACGCTCTGCTGGCATAACCACGGGCTGCCTTTCCTTCAATCAGACAGCGCAAGACTGCGCAACCAGGTGATGGCCCAGGTGCTGAATGTGCTCGGCAGCAACCGGCTGCCGAGCACGCCAGGCGCATCCACTCCCTTTCAGTTTTGCGGTGTCATCCATGGGCGAGACCTGCTGAAACAGCTCCGTGCTCGCGGATGGGAGTGCCGCGCACGCATTCGGGCCAGCATCGCCAGTTTCGGGCTTGGTGCCAGCACCCATAACGGTGACCAATGGCAGCAGATTCCCTTAGCTGTGCCGTACCGAACCGGACTTCTTGATCCTGAAGGAAAGGAGATTCGAGCTCTGCTTCCCCACTGCTCCCTGGAAATGGAGCTGAAACCTCCAAGCGCTGAGGCCGACAGCATCCTGTTGCAGTACTACCAGGGAACCGAAGGACTGAATGGCTGGGCCGCTTTGAATGATCAACATCGCCCCTGGCAAAACGACCGGAGCAACGGCACCGTTGCCTACCCAACGGACGACCTCCAAGACCAGGACCTGGAAGAGACGCTCGATCTCTGCGAACTGATGGGAGCCGTGCACAACAGCGAAGCTCAGCTGGGTGACCTCCACGTCGGAGGTTACGGAGCACTGGGCTTCTGCATTGACTCCACCGCCTTGGTGGAACTCTCCCTCAGGGGAAGGACCAGCTTGTTTCCCCTCACGCTTGGTGACCTCTGGCGTCAACGACTCCATCGCCAGCTCCATCAGCTTCTCGACGCAGGACTTGAAGCTCCAGACAGCTGCGTCGAGCGATACAGCAACAGCCTCGAGCAATTGCCGCAGGATCTTTTCCATTCCAGCGCCTCACGCTCCGATGCTCAGCGCAGACTGCGGCTCAGCCAGCCCAGTCACAGTCCATTTGCCCTGGTGCGGGCCCTTAACGGTGAGGCATCACGGATGGGGTGAGCTCAGATCGTTCCAGTTCCTTGCAAATCGCCTCCACAACCGCTCCGCGGTAAGCCACCGAGAAGGGCCCTGAGGAGCCGTTATGACTCATGCCCTCAATGGGGTAACGATGCAGAGGATTTTTTCGCTGCCAGCGATTCCAGTTGGAGAGGGGAAGCAGCGCCAGGCGGCCTGGATAAGCGATCCGTCCCAGCGCCGCCACCGGATCCCGGCTGCCCACCACCATGGCGACGTCCTGAATCGTTTCCAACGCACCATTGCCACTGAACACGCCACAGACGGTGATGACCTGCACTGGCACGCGGCACAGTTGCTGAAGAATCTCAGCCGTACCGATGGCCATCTCTCCACCACCGCTGTAGCCCACAAGAACAATCCGAGCAGCGCTACTGGGATGAAAACCCACCGAGTCAAGACGGTGCGCAATCTTCAAAGCGAGCTCGTAATTCATCACCGGGCCATAACGGCGATCCGATGAAATTCCGACCTTGATCACATTGTTGGCCTGCACGCAGAACGCGCAGATGAAGCGAATCATGCCATTGGGATGATGCTCCTGAAACGAGAAGAGACGTTGCCAGAACCAACCACCAAGGGTTGTGGAGCGCAGTCCTGCGTTGGTGATGGTGTAAGCCTCAATCCCTTTCACCAACAGCGTGTCTGCAGCGATGGCCTCATCCAGACAGCCCAAAAATTCACTCACACGCGGCGGATGACTTTCCTCGCTCTGATGAATGCCATCGAGATACACCAGGTAATTCCGGTGCTCGGCATCACAGTCTCCATCCAGTGAAAACAAGCGGCTGGGGTCAGGAAGACCATGCATCCATCCTTCCCAGAACACAAAATCCACCATCACCGAATACACACCAACAAGGGCGGTCACGATCACCACAACCGAGCCAAACCAAGTCAGCAGTTCCAGCAGTGATTGCGGTTCCAGCAGTGAGGCCGCATCCCGACGCACGGCTGTGAGCCCGAGCAAGCCCAGCATCGCCACACATACGAGAGCCACCACCAGCCAACGACGCCCCCGACGAAGACGACGACGCTGATGCAGCACCGCAGACGACGGAACCTTGTTGGGGGAAGGGGCGGGAGAAGCGGTCATCGCTGGGTGAGGGCTACCACTTCACTGGCGAGCATGTCGTAGCTGGTGCGCCAGCGCTGAGCGAACAACAGCCCAACCAGCATGAGTGCAATCACAAAACCGGGTGTGGCCACCACCAATCCCGTCAAAAGAGGAATGCCGTAAACAGCCTGCAACAGCAGCAACACATTGAGGTGAATCCAAGCCAACAGGGTGACGGCAATCACATCACTCACATAAGGAGCAGCCGCCAGGACATAAAACAGTCCTGGCCATAGAGCTGCACCCATGCGATTGGCAAAGGTGATCGGCTGCAGGGGAACTCCCTCCAGCAGCATCAGCATCAGACTGTGGCAAAGAATTCCCAGCAGAAACGCCAGGCTGAGCACCAGACCGTCCACCACCATGTGCATCACGATCTGAGCTGGTGTGAGCCGATTGGCAAGCAGAGAAAACAAATGGGATGCCGACATTGACAGTCCGACACCGATCAAGAGACCAACGCCGGAGTCCATGGCCAGCAAAAGCTGACCCATGGATTCCAGCGATGCCACAAGCTGCTCTGCCATCGGCTTCAGGCCTGACGGAGATGGGGGCGGTTAACGATCCAGATCACCATGATTGACAGCACGGCGCAGTAAAAGCACCAGACCGAATTAAACGTGGCGCTGTAGGTGAGCCAGGTGAGGAAAATCGACACGAAGATCAGCACGCCGAACAATTTCACCGCTTTATCGCTCAAGGCAATCAGCGGCAGCACGATGAAGGCCCAGTACACCAACTCACCGATGGGCTCTGTCGTCACAAAGTTATGAAGAATGCTGTGAAGATTGGAAATGTCGTAGAGCAATCGTCCGTTGCTGTGAACAGCTGGTTGAAGAGCCGGGGGATTGAGGAGCATCGGTGTGTAGAAAGCGATCCCAAGCACCGTGGCCACAATCGCCACCCATTTAAGTCTTCGCTGCAAGCCTTTTGATTCCGTGCTTCGACTGATGGACCAGGCACTCCATGGAATCCAGATCATCCAGAAGCAATAGGCAAAGAACAAAAACCCAAGGCCGGCCAGAGTCCCCAGGGGCTCGATATTTCCTCCATCGATCGCCGTCCATTCCAAGCCCTCGATGAACTGCTGCACACCGAAAAAGAAAGGCACCAAAGCCAGAGGTTTGTAATCCGGCCGCTCATGACGGGTCGCCAGATGGTTTGAATACAAACCGAGAGGAATCAACACGGCCGATGCCGTGAAACTTGCCGAGGCCGAAAAACACATGAGCGGCTCAGGATGGAACCCCCAAAGTGTGCCCATAGGAACACAATCTGTCACCGCTCAAGCACGCGCTCAGTCACGCAGAAGCGCTTGCTCCAAACGATCGAGAGCGCGCGGATCACTCATCAGCTGTTGATGCGTCAGCACAGGGACGCTGTGCACGGCCCCCACAGGCAGATGGGCTTGCCAGCCGGGCATCACCATGAGGTCCCATCGGCAGAAATAGCTGATGCAATCCACCGCGTGTAGCGAGGAGACATCTTGATTGAGGGCGCGAATCAGCGGACTCCCCCTCTTCATGTCAGCTAAGCCGGCAAACAGCCAGGGAGGGATCCATTGCGCTGTAATCGTGCCGCGCTGCGGACTGCCCACGCTGATGAAGCGGTGAGTACGACGCACACCGCCGAGCTGCTGAAGCCAAACCCTGCTGATCACACCGCCCATCGAAAAGCCGAGGAGATCGATGGTCTGGTCATTACCGAAATGACGACAAATATGCCCGTCCAGCTGTTCCGCAAGGGTGCTCAAAGGAACCGCGCCAAGGCGATGCGGAAGGTGCGGAACCAGCAGCGGAAATGCGTGTGCTGCGAGCTGCCGCTCCAGGCGGCGAAACAAACGTGGGGTATCCCACAGCCCGTGCACAAGAACCAACGGACGCCGGGTGGTTAACGGCACCGGGGAAGTCATGTCAGGTCGGTTGCCGGCGCCAGCGTTCAATGCTCACCGTACCGTCGAATCCTGGAATGGGGGGACGGCATTTGCTCAGGCGCAGCTGAATCGGGATCGAGCCGTAAAGCTTCTCGAGCACATCGAACATACGTTCACTGAAATGCTCAATCGTCTGGCATTGAATGTCAGAGGCCAGGGTCTGAAGAGCCTTAACCGCCAGGCTGTAATCAGCAGTTGCCTCCAGCGAATCGGCTGATGCTGCCTCAGTGATGTCGAGATGCAGCGCCAGGTCAATGCGAAACCACTGACCATCGCGACGCTCATGGTCCAGCACACCCACATGAGCCCACACACGCAGATCGTCGACCCGGATCACATCCAACGGCTTCGTAGTCATGCCGGCAGATCCCGGTGCGTGAACTGGCGATCACCGGAGGCATAGTCGGCAGCGATATGTCCATCACCACGCAAGCGGTAGCGATAGGTCACCAAACCCTCAAGTCCCACCGGGCCACGCGGGGGCAATGTCTGGGTGCTGATGCCCACCTCCGCACCGAAGCCGTAGCGGAAGCCATCGGCGAACCGAGTTGAGCAATTGTGATAAACCCCGGCGCTGTCGACGGCGCGCAGAAATCGCTCTGCCGTGGCGCCATTGCGTGTCGAGATGGCTTCGGTGTGACGCGATCCATAGCGGCGAATGTGCTCCAGCGCTGTCTCGAGATCGTCCACGATCCGCACCGATAGGGTCAGATCGAGATATTCCGTGCTCCAATCAGAATCAGTCGCCACGGCATCGATGCCGAGACGGCAGGCAGCCGGGTCGCCCAGCAAACGCACACCCTTGGCCTGGAAAGCAGGAAGGGCTTTTTCCAAGAAGGGAGCAGCGATGGCGGCGTGCACCAACAGCGTTTCGATGGCATTGCAGGCCGCGGGGTATTGCGTCTTGCTGTCCACGGCGATTGTCACCGCCTGATCGAGATCGGCCTCGGCATCGACATAGAGATGACAAACGCCGTCCGCATGGCCAAGCACCGGAATGCGGGTGTTGTCCTGGATGAAGCGCACAAGCTCGTTGCTGCCGCGGGGAATGATCAAATCCACCAGGCCATCCAGCCGGAGCAACGCCAAACTGTCTTCTCGGGTGGTGAGCAGCGCGAGAGCATCAGGGGAGACGGCCGTTCTTTTAAGCCCGTCCTGGAGGGCGATCATCACCGCCTTGTTGGTGCACTCGGCTTCCCGACCACCTTTGAGAATCGCTCCATTTCCAGAGCGAATGGCCAATGAGGCGATCTGAATCACGGCATCCGGTCGTGCTTCAAAGATCACACCCACAACCCCGAGAGCCACGCTCACACGCTCGAGCACCAGCCCGTCATCCAGCTCGCGATGCAGCTGTCGTTGACCCAGGGGGTCCGGCAATTCCGCAAGCTGACGCACACCGGCGATCGCACCATCGAGCTTGTTGGCATCGAGCTTGAGACGCGCCAGCAAGGCCGGTGCCAAACCGCTCTGCTCAGCCCTCTGACGATCCTCGAGATTGGCTGCCACGATCGCATCCGCGTGGGCTCGGAGCGACTCAGCCATCGCCAGCAGAGCCTCACGGCGCTGCGCGTCACTGGTCTGCCCCAGGTCAGTCGCGGCCCGGCGCAATCCAACCGCTAACGACAGAAGCTCCGGGGAGGGTTCTGGAACGGCCTGCACGGGCATTGCTCAGCGATGAGGCACCATCATCCCGCCTGGGGTGGCGCAGATGGAAGCAAACGCTGGATCGCCAGGCGAGCGGCCCCAAGACGCCCCGCACCATTGCCGAGGGCACAAGCCTTGATCTGTAATTCCTCCCGGCTGATGGCCTGAACACGAGAGGTGACCTCGCGGCGCACGGCAGGAAGAAAATGGCCACTCGCACCGGCCAAGCCACCACCCAGAAGCACCAACTGGGGCGTGAACACATACACCAGAGAACTAATGCCGGTCCCAAGAAACTCCCCGTAGCGATCCCAAATCGCCAGGGCTTCTTGATCGCCTCGGGATGCGGCCGCGGCCAGCGCTGCAGGATCATCAGCTCCAAGGCGCTGAAGCCCCGTAATGCTGGCGAACTGTTCAAGAGAGCCGCGGTTACCGCTATTGCAAGCAGGACCATCGGGGAACAATGTGATCAAGCCAGGCTCGGCGGCGGCGCCGCGATGCCCCGTGAACAACTCGCCGGAGAGCATCACACCACCGCCAACACCGGTGCCGAGCGTGAGCAGCACCACATCCTGAAAACCGCTGGCAGCTCCTTTCCAGGCTTCACCCACAAGAGCGCAGTTGCCGTCATTGGCGAGGGTGACACGGCGTTTAAGGCGCGGTTCCAGCCAAGCCGCCAAGGGAACCTCTTCCCAACCGGGCAGATTGATGCACACACGGGCGACGCGGGCCTCTGCGTCCATCGGTCCAGGCATTCCGATCCCCACCACCGACGCCAGGCCATCGGGATCGAGAACCCTGATGGCCTCGACAATCTCCATGCAGACAGCCCCCGGTGTCGCCGGTTGCGGTGTCGGACATTGATGTTCGGCCAGCAGGCTGCCCTCCAAGCTGAACAGCCCGAGCTTGATAGCCGTCCCTCCCAGATCAACCCCGAGCACACAAGGGTCTGGCATGAATTCAGAACCGGAAGAACAACTGAAGCTGGCTTTGCCAGGTGCCCTGGGTATCGACGGACCCCGACACACCAAGATTGGAATTGATTTGGTAAGTCAAGGTGCCCTGAGAGGGAATGTCGTTGCGGTTGGGTGCAGTCAACACTGAGAGGTCAAAGCGGTCCGTGACAGCAACACCGATGTCGGTGACCAGCGCCAACTGGGGTGGCACCTGCCCTGAGATGCGCTCAGATTCACTTTGAACCACCGGCGTCACATAGGTGGGATAGAGAGCGAACTGCAGGCGCTGACTGAAGGCATCCGTGAGCGTGCCCAACACCGGAGACAACAGCGATTGACCGAGCACTGCTGCGATGGCTGTTCCGGCACCAGCACCCGAAAGGCCGGCCAAAGAGTTGCCACCAATCAAGGCCATCAACTGGGGCTGAGGCAGAGGTGGGGTGCTGCGCAGCTGAAGGTTCTGAGACAGACGATCGGCGGGGCCAGTGGCCACCACAAGCACCTTGATGAGCCGCAATTGTCCGCCGGCACCGAGATTTCCCAGACCATTGGAATCGAAGACTGACGTGGAAAATGCATCGCTGTCCGACGTGAGTGTGACGTTGTCCGACACCCGGGTGGTCATGGCGACATCCACGTAGGGGATCAGGCCCATGGATGGAGTAAACACGGCCACGTTCGAAGCCCGGCGGTCGAGGCTGAAGGTGGTTGTGAACAGCGACACCCGCCCGGACAGGAGCTGCACCACCCCACGCAGTTGGAGGCTGGGATCGAAAGCCCCGTTCACAGTCAGCAGACCAGCCGTTTTGAAATTGGCGAAGAACGGAACTTCAACCCGCAGTTTGGGCCCGAGGGTTAAGCGGAGATCGCGGAATCCAATGAACGAAAGATTGGGCATCGAGGCCTTGATTGACCGGCTGGTGTCTGCTGCAACATCAGCGCCTTGCAACACCAGGGGCTCACTGAAGCTCCACTGCTCTTCCAGCAACGCATCCACCGTGGTGGCTGATGCGTCATCTCCAGAACTGGACGCCATGGTTGGCCCCTGAGCCTGGCCGGATTCGGAGCGACTACGGGCCACCTTGGTGCGGCGGGGCCGGATTGCACCGTGGCTGATTTCCAGGCGACCCCCAACCTTGGGGTTCACCAGAGCGCCAGTCACGATTAGATCAGCACCAACCTCCACATCAGCGACCGGAACCTTGATTCTGGCCTTGTCCAGTTGCAAGCGAAGCGGCTCAGGTTCTGCAACCGGTTTCAGCAGCGCCAGCGCACCACTGCCTGTGAGCTGGCCACCTGATGCAAAACGACCGGTGAGCGACAGCACCTCAAGACGGTCGAAATCAAACAGCATCGAACCGTTGACCTTGGAGATGGTCTGCCCCTGGGTTTCAAAAGCACCCTCTTTGATCACCACGTAGCCGTTGGCCTTGGGCGCCCCCAACGTGCCCCCGAGCAACAAGCGCAGATCCACTTCTCCTTCGTTCCAGCGCAGCGCATCGTTCGCCAGACCAGTGAGAAAACGCAGCCCGTCTCCCAGGCTCACAACCCGCACATCAAGAGGCTGATCCGCCACCAGAGGAATGCGACCGGTCACAGTCACCGGTTCAGAAGATGCCTGGGATTTGAGAGCCAGATCCAGCGTGAGTGCCTGATCCTTAAGAAGCACCTGGCTGCGTTGGAAGCCAATCGAATTGGGTCCCAGCCGGGCATCCTCGAGCACGAGCTCGCTGGTGATCTCCGAGTTGACGCCTCGAAGTTTGTAGGTGCCGCTCATGCCAAGAGCGCCCTTCAGGCCACTCGGCATTGGCGCCACCAGACCAAGCAGAGCGAAGGGCAGATGAGCCAGCGAGAAACGGCCCTCTCCACCGAAGAGAGGGCCTTCGAGGCGGGCAGTGAACGGCTTGACCTGCAAGGCGTAGTCAGCATCCTCTCCTTCGATCCAGAGATGCCCACGCGCATTGAGATCGAGATTGAGATCTGAAATCTCCGGACCCTGGAGATCAATCACTGCGTCCACCTGACCCCTCAGATCCTCCAGACGGAACGGCTCGAGGTCGAGATTGTTGTTCTTGGCCCTCAGCAGTGCTTCACGGGCATCCCGCAGGGCACGCAACTGACCGTCAAGTGTGCCGCCGAAGGTGTTCACCAGAAGCGTGCCCAAGTCAGCCGCCGTCCCCTTCAACGCGGGCAGATCCCGACTGAGCTGCAGCAGACTGAAAGCACTATTACTGAGCCACCGAGCGCTGACACCCCTGGCCACGGCCTGCGCTTGAACAGGACCGGCGAGGCGGCCTTCACCCTCCATGGTGATCTGTCCTGTGTCGGGAGGCAGAAGTTCACCGCTCAAGCGGTATCGGCGGTCGGCATAACGACCGCGGAGCAGGATCTGCTGCAATTGCACACCAAGTAGCCCTGGACGCTGGAGATTGAGATCTGCCTCCAGCGCCAGGGGCTGCAATCCAAGGGAGCCCTTACCGCTGAGCAATCCATAGATCCCTTCCCAGCGCTGTTTCGGAGGCAGAGCCAGCTCGAGGCCATCCACAGCGAGATTGGATGCCGTCCAGCGATAGTCAGCGGGGGTGCCCTGCAGCAGCAGCTGACCGTTGCGGCGGCGCAGCAGCACTTCAGAAGGCATCCAGTCGGAACTGAGTTGAGCATCCAAAGAGCCCTGAATCACGGAGCCGACGGAGGTCATCGACAACATCCCACCGCCGCCGGTTCGTCCCTGGAACCGACCACCCCAGTTCTCCATCAGGCGCAGCGCACCGGCGCGTGGATGCACCACAGCGATCTGCAGATCCGGTCGCAGGGCCTGAATGGGACCGTTGATCTGACCGGAGGCACTGAGCGAGCCATCCATGACGGTCCCGAACAGAGGTCCGAGGCGCTGGAGTGGGTACGCCTCTAGCTGCAGCGCTGCTTGCAGATCACCAGTCTTGATCACTCCATTGGCCAAGGCAAAAGGAAGCTGGGCCTTGGCGTTCAGTTCAGCACTGCGAAATTGCGCTAGGCGCAACAGACCCGACTGGGCCGTCCATTCACCCTTCAGCGACCATGCCTGCAGCAGCGGATTAGCGGACTGCTGCAGGGCAAGCTCCACGTCCGGTTGGAGGCTTGTCCCCCGAAGCGTCAGCTCACCGGACAGGGGGGCGGCCGTTCCCAGCAACTTCGTCACCAGAGGCAAACGCTCCCAGGCGGGAGCGGCCACCTGGAGCTGGTCGGTGCTGATGTTCAGGCGGGGATGCAGCGCACCCCTGGCTCGTACCACCAGCCCAGGAGCCTTGAGATCGAACTGATCGAGTGTGGCGGTCCATGACCGCCCCTGGCGCCAGTCGGCCTGAACATCAGCACCGAGCCGCAATGGTCCCTCAAGCGGAATTGAGGACGGCAGAGCCCAGCGACCGGTCACCCGAACACGGGGCTGACGCCAGGCCCCATCGAGGTGAACTGCCAGGCGACGATCCTGATTGGTCTCCTCCAATGCACCCTTGAGATTGAAAGAGCGATTGAGACGCACCGTTCCACCCAAACGTGCCTGGTAGGGCCCGTACGTCCATCGACTGGTGGGCACCGAGAGCTGATCGCCAAGACAGCTGAGGCGCAGTTGCTGGGACTGAAGGGAATGGTTCAGAGGTGATCCGCTGACCGACACATCCGCGAGTGAGACACCCCCTTGGCAGTCGGCTTGGCCATCACGCCAGGCGAAGGTGACCTGGCCGCCTAGCTGCCCCTCCAACTGCAGAGGAAACCCGGCAGGAAGCAGACCCTGATATCGCTCGAGCTGCAGGCGTTCCAACCGGCTGGTGAGTTGCAACTCGGGTTGATCCCAGCGCCCCTCTCCGCGGACCATCAGCCGCCCGCGGTCAGGAAGCATCAGCTGGAGTGATGCATCAGCACGATGCTCATCCAGCTGGATTCCACTCCAACCCGCCGCAGACAGCGTCAAGCCGGCTGGTGCAATCCGGATCCTGGCCGGGTCGATCAACCGCACTTGAAGATCAAGTCGTGGTGGAGACCCTCCCTGGGGCAATAGGCCAGGCACCCAGTAAGCACCCTCTGAATTGCGGCGCAAATCCAGTTGGGCTCCGCGAATCCTTACGGGGAGGACCGGTCGCAGGCGCAACAGGCTCGCCAACGGGTTGACGCCGATATTGAGACGCTCAATCACAGCGGTGGACTGATCTTCAGGTCCCGCTTGCACCTCAACCGGTCCAAAGCCGATGCCCTGCAGGCCGATCCCCCTGTAGCGGCCGAGACTGACCGGATGGCCGAGCGGTTCGGACAAGCGCGCTTCAATCTCGGCGCGATGGCGTTGAAATTGTGTCGCGATCAAGCGATCAAGCGTCAGCCAAATCGCTGTGCCACCAATCAGGCTCCCTCCCAGAAAGGAAAGAAGAAGCTTCTGTCTCTGCGTGACGATTCCGCCTCGACGCATCGTTGCCCGTCAACAAGCCCGAGGTCGACGCAATATAAAGACCACATACAAACGACACCAGCCCATGCCGCTCGAGGACCTGCTCGAAACCGCCACAAGCTGGCTCATCAAGGGCGGTGCAGCGTTTCTAGTCCTCACCTTGGTGGCGTTCATCGCCCGATGGGGACTGCGTTTCCGCCTGGTAGGAGTGACAAGCTTCACCTTCGTTCTGGCGATCAGTTGCTGGGCCTTCGGTCTCAGTTACACGCCCACCGTCAGCGTGGAAGGTGCCCTGAGGGCTCCAGTGGTGTTCGACAACGGCGAAGACCTGATCGTGGCGCAAGCCAGCGCCGACTTTCCTAGCGAAGCCATTGAACCAACCCTGCAGCAACTCGCCCAGAACGTGCGGCCCGGGGGGCGTGGCAGTGCCGATGTGACCATTCGCCTGCGTCAGCTGCAACCCGCTGGAGAGGGAGCTTCAAAGCCGGTTGTGCTTGGAGAAACCACCCGACGGCTCTCCGCCGGATGAAACCGGCTCAACAGCTGCACGACCTGCCTCAGAACCTCCGCTATGAGCGCGATGCCTTACGGGATGCAGGCCTAACCACCTGGGCAGAAGTGCGCGAACTGGATGAAATCCAGATCAGCCGCCTCGCCGCATCAGGGCGGGCCACCGCCCGCAATCTCAGGCGTGTGAAGGGCATGGCCGATTTGGTGTGCGCCCTCGATCTGGCCGCCGCCGATGCAGCCTTACTGATGCATGCCGGACTGGCCACGGTGGCCGCCATCGCAGGTTCAAGCCCACAAGACGTGGTCAACCGAACGGGACGGCTGGAACGACAGCTACGAAGCGGCCGGCCACCCGTAGTCGACCTGGCGGTGGCGCGGCAATGGATCCTTCTCGCTCAAGAGAGGCAAAACACGAACTGACCGCCAACCTCAGCCAAGGTCGTCTCATCAGTTTCAAATGAGGACAGTTTCGGACGGAGGATTCCGATGCGCTCCCTCCACATCTTGTCGCTGGCGCCCCTGGCAGTCGTCTCATCTCTGCTCGCAGTCAGCCCCCAAACCCACGCCCAGTCATCCCTGCTTGAAAGCGTGAAGCGCAACCCCGGTGAAGCTCGGGCGCTTTGCCAGCAGTTCAAGTCTTTCAACGCGCGAGGGGAGTCAGCCCTGTCGCCTCAGTCGATCGCGATGGTTGCCGGTCAGCGAAACCTGAGCAGTACTGACGCTGAAATTGTGGTGACTTACGCCATCGGCATGAACTGCCCGGATGTTCGCTGACGCAAATCTGGTCACCCGAGATGGCACAACGCTCGTCTCGAGGCTCTGGCGACCGGAGGGCAAGGGACCGTGGCCTGCCCTTTTGATGCGTCAGCCCTATGGACGGGCCATCGCCTCAACTGTCACCCTGCCCCATCCCCAATGGTGGTGCCGCCAAGGGTTTCTTGTGGTCGTGCAAGACGTTCGCGGGCAGGGCGATTCACAAGGATCATTCGCTGGCTTTGAACAGGAAGCGAGCGACACCGCCGACACCCTCACTTGGTTGCGTGGACTGCCGGAGGCCAACGGTCGTATTGGCCTCTACGGCTTCTCCTATCAAGGCCTGACCCAGTTACTGGCTCCTGAAGACTGCCCGCCACCGGACTGCATGGCACCGGCCATGTGCGGCCTTGATGAACGGAACCATTGGAGCTGCGAAGGTCAAGCGCACTGGTGGCATCTGGGCCTGGGGTGGGGCCTGCAATTGGCGGCACTGCAGGCGCGACGCCGTGGCGACCTAGCCGATTGGGAGGAGATCCGCCGCAGCCTTGAGGACGGCAGCTACCTGCGGGATGGTCTCCAACTGCTGGAACAGCACGATCCACAAGGCATGGCCATGCGTTGGTTTCATCAATCAGCGCACGATTCCAACGATTGGATCCAGCATTCCGTTCCTGAGCGCTGGTTGCAGAAACCGATGCTGCTGCTCGGTGGCTGGTGGGACCCGCATTTGCGCGGCGTGCTTGATCTGGCAGAACGGTCTCGCGCCGTAGGGGGGCAGCCGAATCTGCACATCGGTCCAGCCACCCATCTGCAGTGGTGGCCAGAGAGCAGCCGCCTGCTGCTGAACTTTTTCCAGCAGCACCTGCTGAATCAGCCCTGCGCTGCAGCCGCCGATGCTGCAGACATTGCCTCAGTCCACCTCTGGGACCAAAGCAGCGAATGCTGGGATGCAGCCATTTCATTGGCAACAGCCGCCAAGCCACCGGCAAGCACGTTGAGCTGGGGGTTAAGCAGTGACGGACTGGCCTGCCTTGATCCGAATGAAGGATCTCTGGTGAACGAGGGATCAAACGGCAGCGGCACTGTGGTGATCGTTCATGACCCATGGCGTCCAGTCCCTGCGGTCGGTGGACACCTGAGCCCGACGGCTGGGCCCGTCGACCGAGGAGCCACCGATCAGCGAAGCGATGTGGCGCTGTTTACCGGAGCGCCCCTAAACGACGGCTTGCAACTGAGCGGCAGGCCAATGTTGCAAGTTGTCGGTTTCGCCGATCAACCCGGCTTCGATCTCTGCGTGGCCCTCTCACGGTTGCCAGCCGAATCCGAGCGTGTCCAGCAGCTGAGCACGGGCGTGCTGCGAACGATCGGCCCGGATGCACTCAATCCCACGCGCCATCAGATTGAACTGCAGGCGGTGCATGCCTCCCTGAACCCGGGGGACCGACTGCGTCTATCGATTGCCGGGGCCGCTTGGCCAGCGATTGCGGTGAATCCCGGTCACCCTCACGCTCCCTGCAGGGCACCGAACGCCGACTGTCGCGTGGTCAGCATCGTGTTGCATCTAGACAGAGCGCAATTGCAGATGCTGCCGCTGCTGTTGCCCCAGACCGGGAGAACTCCGGCAGACTGATCGCGACCGATTTGTCGATTGCCGTGAAGCTCACCCCCTGTCTTCTGGCCGCAGCCCTGGCCACCTGCACGGTGGAGCTGATCCCCGCGACGAACGTCAAGGCCGATCTGCGCGTCGCCCAGGCCCAGACCTCAACACGCACAACTCTCACAGCGGCCCAGGCCAACGCTTCCGCGAGTGCGCTACTGAAGGCGATCCAGACGCGTAACGCCCAGGGCATCTACGACCTTCTCTCGGCACCCCTGAAGTCAGCCAGCAGCGTCGAAGCGATCAGCAAGCGACTGGAAAGTGCACCGGTCATCGACTCCTTCCGCGTGGTGGAGATCAACCCAGGCCTGGATGACACCACCGTTGACACGGTGACAGTGACGAATGAAGGAACCCGTGAAGTTCCTCTGATCCTGGTGCTGGACGACAACGGCAAATTGCTGGCCTGGAAGTGGGTCGGCACGATGCGACCGATCGAGCAAACCGCCCTGAACTTCGTGAAGGATCTCGAAGCCGGTCGCTGGGTTGCTGCCCGCTACTACCTCGATCTTGAGTTCCAAAAAGAAATTTCGCCTGCCGATCTGAAGCGCAAGTGGTCGAAACTCGAACGGGTGCTTGGCGGGATGAAAGGCGTCAAAAGTGCGCTTGTGGCCAGCCAAGGTAGTGAGCAGCAACTGGTGCTGGTAACTATTGAATTCGGCAATGTGACCGACAACCTCTTTGTGATCTTCAACCGTCAAGGTCGGATCATCAACGTCGACTTCTCAGCGGATCTGGTCTGAATCCCTGGAATGAAGGGAGTTTGAGGGAATTTTCCGCTTAAGCTCCCGCCCAATTGAACTGCAGACGGCATGACCAGCACGGTGCTCGACTGGATGGTTGAGGACGCGCAGCGTCTCGCGGAATGCCGACACGACCATCCTTACTCCGTTCTGGGGCCCCAGTCTTTGGAAAACGGCCCCTGGGTGATCAGGGTTTGGATGCCGGAAGCTGAGCGTGTCACCTTGCTTCTTGGTGGTCAGGAGATCGCCATGACGACGCCTCACCACCCCTGGATTTTTGAAGCCGAGCAGCCCACGGATCCCGGTTGCAACTACAGCGTGCGGGTTGAGCGGGGTGGGATCACGCACGAACAGCACGATCCCTGGGCCTTTCGACAGGAGTGGATGGGAGAGATGGACCGCCATCTCTTTGCCGAGGGCAACCATCACCACATCTGGCGTCGGATGGGCGCCCACCGCTGTGAGAGGGCTGGTGTCAAAGGCGTGATGTTCTGCCTCTGGGCACCCAACGCCCTCAGTGTCAGCGTGATCGGTGACCTGAATTCATGGGATGGACGTCAGCATCCGATGCAGCAACGCGTCGGCGGCATCTGGGAACTGTTCATCCCTGGCCTGCCAGAAGGCCATCTCTACAAATACGAAATTCGCACCCAAAACGGTCACTGCTATCAGAAGGCCGATCCCTACGGCTTCCAGCACGAGGTTCGTCCGGACACCAGTTCCGTGGTCAGTCATCTGGACGGATTCCACTGGACCGACTCCAGCTGGATGAAGACGCGCGACAGCAAGAATGCTCTCGACCAGCCGATCTCCGTTTATGAGATGCATCTAGGCAGCTGGATGCATGCGTCGGCTGAAGAGCCTTTCATCGAGGCGGATGGAAGCAAACGGCCACCTGTTCCTGCGGCAGATCTCAAGCCAGGAGCCCGCTTGCTCACCTACCCGGAGCTTGCTGATCGATTGATCCCCTATGTGAAAGAGCGGGGATTCACCCACATCGAACTGATGCCAATCACCGAGCATCCGTTTGATGGGTCATGGGGATATCAAGTCACCGGCTGGTATGCCCCCACCAGCCGCTACGGAACACCGGATGAATTCCGCGCTTTCGTGGATCGCTGTCATGCCGAAGGCATCGGGGTCATCATCGACTGGGTTCCCGGCCATTTCCCTCGTGACAGCCATGGCTTGGCTTTCTTTGATGGCTGCCACCTCTATGAGCACGCTGATCCGCGCATCGGCGAGCACAAGGAATGGGGAACCCTGATCTTCAACTACAGCCGCAACGAAGTGCGCAACTTCCTCGTGGCCAATTTGGTGTTCTGGTTTGACCAGTTTCACATCGATGGAATTCGGGTCGATGCCGTCGCATCGATGCTTTATCGCGACTACTTACGGCCAGACGGTGAATGGCTCCCCAATGAAGACGGCGGCAGGGAGAACACTGAAGCGGTGCGCTTCCTGCAGCAGGCCAATCATGTTCTGTTTCAACACTTCCCCGGAGCCCTCTCTATCGCGGAGGAATCAACCACTTGGCCAATGGTGACCCAACCAACGGACATCGGGGGACTGGGATTCAACCTCAAATGGAACATGGGTTGGATGCACGACATGCTCGATTACTTCGAGCTCGACCCCTGGTTCCGGCAGTTCCACCAGAACAACATCACCTTCTCGATTTGGTACACCTACACCGAGAATTTCATGCTCGCCCTCAGCCACGATGAGGTAGTGCATGGCAAGAGCCATCTTCTGCACAAGATGCCAGGCGATGACTGGCAGAAGTACGCCAACACCCGCGCTCTACTCGCCTACATGTGGACGCATCCGGGCAAAAAAACCATCTTTATGGGGATGGAGTTCGGCCAGCGCGCTGAATGGAATGTGTGGGGAGATCTGCAATGGGATCTGCTCAATTTCGAGCCCCATCAGGGATTGCAGCGGATGGTCGCGGACCTGAATGCGCTCTACAAAAGAGAGCCAGCGCTGTGGCGCGATGACTTTGATCAATACGGCTTCCAGTGGATTGACTGCAATGACAACCGTCACTCCGTGATCAGCTTCATGCGCAGGGAAAGCACCAGTGGCACTTGGCTGGTGGTGGTTGCCAATTTCACACCTCAGAGCCATTCGCACTACCGCGTCGGCGTTCCTCTCGCCGGCTTCTACGAGGAGATCTTCAACAGCGATGCAAGCCAATACGGCGGAAGCAACCTGGGCAACATGGGCGGGAAACCGACAGATGAGTGGGGCATTCATGGCTACGAGAACTCTCTGGACCTCTGCTTGCCGCCCCTCAGCCTGATGGTGTTCCGGCACGATCCCAAGCGCAGCCTCGCTGCAGAGGGCCCCACACCCGAAGACTGAAACCGCCCCGCCATGTGACGAACAGCCCATCATGGCGAGAAAGCTGGCCGGGAGCATTGAATCTTCAGGTAGGTTTTCGACTTACCTGATTTCGGCTTAATGAGCGACTCTCTGCCTCTGCTGCTGCGCGCAGCCCGCGGTGAAGCGGTGGAGCGTCCTCCGGTGTGGATGATGCGCCAGGCCGGGCGCTACATGAAGATCTACAGGGATCTGCGTGACAAGTACCCCAGCTTCCGCGAACGCTCAGAGAACCCTGATCTCTCCTACGAGATCTCGATGCAGCCTTTCCACGCCTTCAAGCCTGATGGCGTCATCTTGTTCTCCGACATCCTCACGCCCCTGCCAGGCATGGGCATTGATTTCGACATCATCGAAAGCAAAGGTCCTCAGATTGGCGACCCAATTCGCTCGATGGAGCAGGTCAACGCCCTGCGTCCCTTGAACCCGAGCGAGTCAATGCCATTCGTTGGCGAAGTCTTGGGTCGCCTGCGCGAAAGCGTCGGCAACGAAGCGGCGGTGCTTGGTTTTGTGGGTGCACCCTGGACCCTGGCCGCCTACGTGGTCGAAGGCAAGAGCAGCAAGAACTATGCCGTGATCAAGGCCATGGCCTTCCGCGAGCCTGAATTGCTGCACAAGCTTCTCGATCACTTTGCCGAATCGATCGCTAACTACCTCCGTTACCAGATCGATTCCGGTGCTCAGGTTGTGCAGATGTTCGACTCCTGGGCCGGCCAGCTCAGTCCAGCCGACTACGACACGTTTGCGGCGCCTTATCAGAAAAAGGTGGTGGACCTGGTCAAGCAGACGCACCCAGACACGCCCTTCATCCTCTACATCTCCGGCAGTGCTGGCGTGATTGAGCGGATGGCCCAGACCGGTGTCGACATTGTGTCGCTCGACTGGACGGTGGACATGGCCGAAGCTTGTGCACGCCTCCCCGAACACATTGGCGTGCAGGGCAATGTGGATCCTGGCCTGCTGTTTGGCACCCCCGAAGCGATCCAAGCTCGCATCGATGACTGCGTGCGCAAAGCTCGCGGCAGGAAACACATCCTCAATCTCGGTCACGGCATCCTTCCAGGCACACCTGAGGAGAACGGAGCCGCCTTCTTCAAGGCAGGCAAGAGCGTCATGGACCGCGTTGGTGCCCTCGCTTGAGTCAGGCCTCAACTCCAGCCCGCATCCTGATCACAGGCGCTAGCGGCTGCGTCGGCCAATACACCACTGCTTGGCTACTGGATCACAGTGATGCGGAATTGCTTCTCTGGCTCAGGGATCCAGAGAAGCTGACAGCTGTTCCCGCGAATCATCCGCGGGTGACATTGCTTGTCGGTGACCTCAGGGATACCGACCGATTCGCGTCCGAGTTGAGCACGGTGACGCGCGTCATCCATACGGCGACCGCATGGGGTGACCCAGAACGAGCGCAACAGGTGAACGTGGTGGCAGTGAAACGAATGCTGAGCCTGCTGGATCCCAATCGGATCGAGCAGATCACTTATTTCTCAACCGCCAGCATCCTCGACCGGCATCTTCAACCCCTAAAAGAAGCTCTGGCCTACGGCACGGAATACATCCAGACCAAGGCCCAATGCCTCAAGGATCTGGAAACGCATCCACTGGCCGAGAAAATCGTTGCCGTCTTTCCAACCCTTGTCTTTGGCGGTCGCGTGGATGGAACCAGTCGCTTCCCAACGAGCTACCTCACCGAAGGCCTGGCGGAAGCCAGCAAGTGGCTGTGGTTGGCACGTTTCCTACGGGCCGACGCCAGCTTCCACTTCATCCATGCAGCGGACATCGCCGCCATCTGCGGACATCTCGCCACCACGCCCCATCAGCGCAATCCCGAACCGGGCCAAGGCGCAGTGCGCAGAATTGTGATGGGGCAACAAGCCATCAGCGTGAACAATGCAGTCGCAACCCTGTGCCGCTGGCGTGGCGTGCGTCAGACCCCTGGCGTTCCACTCTGGCCATGGCTGATCGAAACCCTGATCCGCGTGCTGCCCATTGAAGTCAATGCATGGGATCGCTTTTCCATCCGGCAGCGTCATTTCATCCATGACCCCGTTACCCAACCAGAACGGTTCGGGGGCAGCAGTCATGCTTCAGATCTTGAAGCCGTCTTACGGGATTCCGGACTGCCGCCACGAGGTCGCATATCGATGCGTTTAAATTGAATCAACTCCTTTAGATCCAATGCTGAAGAGTCTCAAAACAATCCTCAGTGCAGCCGTCGCCTTAGTGCTGGCTTGCACCCTGGGTGTCGCTTCCGCCAGCGCCGCCACCGTTGAAGTGAAGCTCGGAGCCGATTCCGGCATGCTGGCTTTTGAGCCCAGCAGCGTGACCATCAAGGCAGGTGACACGGTCAAATTCGTCAACAACAAGATGGCGCCTCACAACGCTGTTTTCGAAGGCCACGACGAACTCAGCCACCCCGACCTGGCCTTCGCACCCGGTGAATCCTGGGAAGAAACTTTTAGCGCGGCCGGCACTTACGACTACTACTGCGAGCCCCATCGTGGTGCTGGCATGGTTGGCAAGGTGATCGTTGAGTGATTCTCTAAATCACGTTTATTTCTTCAAATCCCCATTTTCAGATCTCAGAGAGTGAATCATCTCTCTGAGATCTTTTTTTATGGCTGTCCATCGATAGGGTTAAAGCAGTGTTGATCAGCAAAAAATGCTGAACCCCCTTCCTGCGCTAGCCGTGGTTCTCAGCCTGTTGCTTGCCTTGGTGACTGCCATGCCAGCGACGGCCGCCATCGAACCCGACCTGGAGCATGGGGCGCAGCTGTTTTCCTCCAACTGCGCGGCCTGCCACATGGGTGGCGGCAACGTGATCCGAGCAAGTCGGACCCTTAGTCAGCAGGATCTGCAAGCCCATCTGGAGTCTTACCTTCAAGACCCGATCGAAGCCATTGAGAACCAGATCGAAAATGGCAGAAACGCCATGCCGTCTTTTGAGGGCAAATTGAGCGCCAACGATATTGATGACGTTGCCGCTTTCGTTGAACGTCAGGCGGAAAAAGGCTGGTCACGATGAGCCGCGAAGGACTGCGTCGGTTCGTTCATGCTCTTGAACACAGCGCCTCTCTTCGCCGAGAGCTCTCTGGCTGCCAGGGTGATGATGCGATTGTTGCCCTAGCGAGACGCCTTGACTTCGCCGTTTCAGCTTCAGACCTAAAAGACGACCCTCAGAGCACTGCACTGGATGGCTGGTGGAAGAGCAGCGCTCTGGGCCTCCGCTCCTCCGAGGACACAAACTAAACCTTTGCAAGCGCTATCGATGGCCGTGGTCACCCTGCTGAGCGACTTTGTTGATGGCACGTCCATGGCTCTAAGTGAAGACACCGATCAACCGTCTCTAAACGACTACATGACCTCAGCCTCTGGGCAACTGTGGGCTGGAACCCAGCAACGGCGGCTACAGCGAAGCCTGACCCGCCAACGGCGAGGACCTGGGACGCTCTTTTTCGCTCCGAACGAGGAGGCTCAAGCCAGCGTCACGGCCTATCTGCAGAGCGAGACGGGTTCGAGCCAGGAAGCCCAATGGCATGAGGCCATCCAGCAACAAGGCGTTGAAATCGCTCCCCATGTTGGGGAAGCCCACGAGCGCCAGGTCTTGCTTCGCGGAGAACAACGACCATTAACGCGTCAGGCGAAAGCTCAGGGATTCGGATGAGTCACCGCAAAAGCGGTGCGCCACTGATGGCGCCAGCATGAAGACCACGCCTGACTTCATGAGGCCTGCGAAGGTCATTCAAACCTTGTGCCACAACAGAGACATCCGCCATCCCTTCGCCTTGTGTAGCAATGAATACATTTTTAACTTCCTTTAAGGATTGGCCGGTGCCGTTCCGCGAAGGCACCTCTGTCGCCGAAAATTCACCCACTTCCAATGGGCCATGCACGATTCCGTTCACAACCGCCGCGGAACCAGCCTGAAGTGGGAACGCAACGGTGAACTCGCAGGCGCGGATCTACGCAACATTCTTCAGCGACTCAAAGAAGCGGATCCCAATGCCCAGGGGATCAATCAGTGCGATCTCACCGACCGACCGCTCAAAGACTGAGCGCTTACTAGCAGTAAACGGCTAAAGAACCCTGTCAGCGCAGTTCCGCCATGCGGTCGACGCTCGATCCGATGCATTCGACCTGAAACGATTCCATTCCCTGTGAATCGAACCCCGCGCGCAAACGATAGAGGTAACCATTCACCCAGGCAGTTTCCGAATTATTGGTGTCATGACCACGATCCAGGAAACCAGGCTTCTGATGGAAAAGATGAAGCAGGATGGCCAACACATCCTTTGAGGAGAGGCTCTCTGGATCGATCAAAGGAAACTGATCCCTCACATCGAGGAACGAAATCTCCGCAGCAAAATCGAAATCATCAGGCACAGCAGCAGACATCGATCAGGCACCAGTGCTGGGATGGTAAGGCGGACATCATGCTGCCACCCATCGAGTCATGACCAACGACACCAAAAACAGCCACTACTGGAACGATGAAATCGCGTTTTTAACTGCCCGGTTGAATGGGGAGCATGGGGACATCGACCGCGACGACAGAGCGGCCTGCGAAGAGGCTTTGAAGGCTGCCCAAATGCATCTGGAGCACAAGCAGCCGCACCAATAGCAACCCAAAGTTAATGACTCAGCTTTTCTGCGCATGAGCTGGGGAAACAAAGCTCTGACGCTTGGCAAACCATTGCTTGCGCGGTCTTGAAGATCCATTCAAGCGAATGGACTCTGACAACAACCTGGCCTTCAGAGATAGCTGCCGACTTTCCTGATGCCGCCAGTATTGCTGGATCGTTCGCGGCCAATACTCGGCCACCTTGTCCAGCTTGGGCACATTCTCTCCGGCAATATTGATCACTGACATGCAGAACACTCCGCTCTTGGGGGCTGTTATCCAACCGTTAGCCACAGCCATGGGCTATGGCAGCCTCTGGCGACATCGAGGAAACGATCTGTGAGATGAGGGTCAATGGCAACGTCAGTCAGCAGACTCAGAGAGCGCTGAATCAGGCTTGAGATCACACTGTGGATTGTGGTCGTGATACTGAGACGGCTCACGCATCGCCCAGTATTCGTCGACGACCCCGAGCAGATAAACACTCAAGCGCTGCAACCAAGACTTTTTGTCCATACCGTGTTTTGCTGAACAGCCTCTCCTTCAACATTGTGAACACGATTGGCCGTGAATGAACAGGGTTGTTGAGCTGTCACCGAGTAAAGCTTCTGTCACGAAAAACGAAAAAGAGAAAGAAGAAGTCATCTGAAGAGAAACCACACTCAAGGAACGAACGGTAAAAAAATCAAGCCAATGACATCAACAGCGCCGTCATCCGACTTTAAAATGAACATGATGGACGCTGATCACACCATGCGCCAGCTGCTTGCAAGACGGCACAAACGAGTCATCACACTCGTTCAACAGAAAACCGGCTTCTCGGATTACCAGATCCTTTGGATCACATTTTTCAAGGGAATCATTCTTGGTTTTCTTCTCGCCGTAGCAATCTTAAAATAATCCATTTCAGCCTTCAGAATCCACCTCTAAATCTTTTTATTTATTGCGAAGATTTACACTGCTGGCACATACCAATTTTGTTCTTATGACCATCCGCAAGCGTTAATAAATACGGGTCAACATCAAACTCATAGCCACAATCACACGCCACGTGATATCGAAGTTTCTTTGACTTCACCAGCTGCTTCAGCAAAGTGATCTTTCCGTAAGTCTGTCCAGGCTTGAAGCGTTCGAGCTTTTTTCCTTCCCCGCCAGAACGACTCACCCGCGCTTTAGCGAGCGCATTACGCACTGAATTCTCACTCCCTCGCCCCACAATTTTTGCAATTTGCGCGTAGGAACGACCTTCATCGAGATAGAGACGCTTGATCTCTTCCACTTCTCGCGCAGTAAATCCAGACTTGGTTCCCATCGTTCTGCCAGCCGCGCCCCGGAGAGACCAACCCCCATCTTCTCAGACACGACGAACAACACAGCAGCAGCCATGAATCGCAGCTGAAAAAGCTGTGAAGATCAGAAAATGAGGACGCCAAACAGCTGTCAATAAGCACATCTGCGGCAGGCAGGACGCAGACCCTTCAATACACGAGTGAGGTTTCCAAGCTGAGCCAGCATGAACGAAATGGCAACTCAAGCCAGCGGCACGAGTGGAACCACTTTGGTGGCGTCCATTCCAGCCAGCACCAATCGGGTTGCGTGCTCAGCATCTACAGACCGGAGTTCCCCCGTATCAGCATCTTTCACCTCATACATCGTGATTCCATCGATGCAAGTTGCCTTTTGGGCACAACGAACAATCCAGCCCATCCACCAATCCGTATCGGATGGATCAGGATTGGGGGTGGCTTGCACCAAAACAAGATCACCAGCTTTCAAGCCAATGAACGGGGGGCTGTTTCCTTGCAATGGCATTGCTCTCCATCAAAACTGACAAGAGCCTCACACTTGATTGAGCGCCAAAGGCGACTCAGAATTTTTAGGGTGCTTTGCCAAGGCAGTCCATAAGCAATAGCACTTATGGATCATCCGCCATTCTTTCACAAGCATTCGTCAAAACAAGACCACCAATCAAAGACTTGCAAAGTACCAAGCAGGAATCATGGATGCGTTGGCAAGAGCATTGACTACCAATTAGAAGACAACAACACTGGCTGATCAACTCAGTGCAGCCTCAAGGGAGAGACACGTCCGACACCCACCTGGCCGTTGGATGCAGCGGACACCAACATGCCTAGCTCTTTCTCGCTGAGAGTCTTGCTGCCTTGCACCTTCAAGCTCATCCAATCAAACCTAGGCATCTGTGGCGTTTCGGCCTGGGCATTTTGGAGCAAAAACGTCGCCACCGTGCCGGCATCTTCCCCTTCCCGATCGCTGAGAAACACAACTTGGGCGAGCGTGGGGGCGGCGGCATCTCCATAGGCCAAGGTCACCAAGTAAGCAAACAATGCTGGGTCGCTCAAAGCGGTCGTGCTGGGTTCACTAGGAAGTTTGACGGTTCAAGGTGACGATCAAGTTCGAACCCCTCGTTCATGGATGCTTAAACAAGAGCATCCAAGGCGCCAAAGCTCAAGTCTTATTTCCATTGACCAAGAAATTTTGAAGCTCGATTATCCCGCCTTAATTATAGATTTCAGTCTTAACAAAGTGATCTTGAGAGACGGCAAAAGGTAAATTTCTGAACTCTTTTTTTGCAGTAGCACTCAGAAAGCTAGGCGATTCGATTTCTATAAGAGGAGATGCGTATGACGAAATCAGACTTCATTGGTTCTCTTACCAGTGGCCAGGCCGCTCAGATCACTGGCGTGTTGCCATCAGCACTTCCTCGGAGAATTTCATCACATCAGCCGCACACACTAGTATTGAGAGCGCGTTAGGCAACAACGCTTAGACCGTTAGACAACAATCAGTCCACTCAGATGGAGCTACAAGCCGTGTGTAATCAACTGGACATACAATCCAACACGCAGCACCTTGCGCTTCTCACAGAGGCACACAGCGTAGGCAGAAGACACACTAATGAATGATTAGCGTGCTTGCTGGCTAAAAAAACACACCAGCAAAAATAATATTTTTACACACGGATTCGCCGTGGAAAGTGTGATTGAAGCGAAGACCTCACAAAGCCACAACGAACGCAGGCGCATCACGCGCGCGTTACATAAAAAAATCCTGGAATCGCGAGGGTGCCAATGGGGCGTAGCGGGTCCGGCTACACGTATATAAGGCTTCCCAAATTTCTGTCATTTTTTAACGAGACTAATGCTAACGACATTTACCTAGAAATAAAATCAATCCAACGGAGTTCTACAGCTATGTTTAAAAGTAGTCTTGCGTTCTAGTCTATCTTCTCTATGGCATCCCTTTGAGAACTTCGGTGGTGCGCCACCAACCGCCGACTCCAGTTCTTCATCGGAAACATCTGATTGAGATTCATTCCAATCATCAGCAGAAATTACAAACCCAGAAGCCTTAGCAATCTCCACAACAGCATCAGCATCGACAGCTGCTTTGAGCTGTTCCTGAAGGCTGGTGTCGTCTTTGACTTTCTCTAGGAACGCTTTGAGTTGTTCTTCTGACATTAGAAACTGAACGTTGTTTTGAGCGTGTGGTTCAACACCCGTTGGGAACTAGAACTGGAAGGTGGTTTTAGAAGATAAGAAACCATCTTGTGGTTCTGCCACAGTGATGCTTGCTGGTGCTCCATCTACCATGTTGGTTTCACAAACCATTCCATCCTTTTTGGGTACTCCGTTGTTCACTTCGTAATGGATTCGTCCAACGCATTGGGAGTACCACCGGTGACCCTGGAAGGCGCCATCTTTTACCTCGTCATACCAAGTGACGGTGTTTGTTTCTGGGTTCCAAGTGGCGTCACCACCAACCGTGGTTTCAGGTGGTGCATCCACCAAATACTTCACATTGACAAACGAACCCTTTATCGTTGGGTCAGGTTCTGCTGCCTCCTCCACCACTACAAGTTCCGGTGCCAAGGTCGGTTCCTCTACCTGTGGTGGTGCTTTTGTATCAACAGCACAACCGGCGAGGAGAAGCACTGCTCCTCCCAATGAAAGAACTGTGGTTTTAGACATAAGGAGCTAATGCTTTACCGTAGCTATGGTTCAGTATAGGTGCCACATAGAAGCCTCTATAAGGCGCTTCTAATCGGCTGTATGTAGTCTGATACCTAAATAAGATTAGAGGCACCTTCCTGGTCTAAAAACAGGCTCACATCCCAGTGAATTCGTCCCTAAACCTGTCAGCATAAGTAGAGCTAGAGCTATAACCCCTTGATGACAACATACATAGATGGTGAGTGAGGTGTTGAGGTTTGATTGTTTTAGCTTTCTTTTGAATAAACTCTTCTACAGACGCAACTTCAGGTTCAGTCAGGGTTATTCCAGAGTTAATGAGTTCATTCTGTTTCTTTGTTAGTTTCATCTTACTGAGCTCCTTTGACACAGCAACTGCTGGCCATTACTAGGTTCTTTGCTTGTCTGTCTGCTTGTCTCATTGATTAGCCCTATTCAGCCCTGTTTCTCCCTGTAGAAATCCTGGTAAATATATTTATATATTCCTGGAGCCAGGCTCGATGTTATCTAGTTAGGCGAATCAAGGCTGAACTAGATATATATAGTTGCGGGAATTTCCCAGAAAAGTAGAAGACTATGGGGGCAATTACGAGCTGTTGATGATGTCTAGCTGAAACTGTAAATCATTGATCACTTCAGTTCTATTCATTGGTCTATTTAATATCAAAGATGCGCTTACAGAAGAGAGCATCGTTATCAGGGAGACGCTTAACGCCTTTGGAACTGTTCAGTGTTAATGCTCTGTGCTCTGACTAGCCTGAAGAGAGCGAAAGCGCCTAATCCAATGACACTCCCTCTTCTCCTAACAACCTTGCTTCTTTCAGCGTCACCTGCTCTTGCTGATGACCTCCTTTATCTAAAGTGCAATACAACGATTAAGTATAACCAAATTAAACCGTATCCACAAGAAGGAGAAGAGGATCTCGTTCTTTATTACGAGATAGACTTTAAGAACAAAATGGCAACTGACTTAGCACTGGCACTTAACGGAGAAGGTTCCTTTGAGATGAAGGTAGAGAATGGATTGATCTTAATAAAGGAAGAGGTTTATGACGAAGAAGGGACACTGACGATAAGTAGGCAAACCGAAATTTCATATGACCCACCAGGAAGGATCGTTGGACTCGACTTTGCAAACGACCTTGAGGACAACAATGTAGGCACCGCCGATCTCGAAGGTAGTTGCGAATCATCAAACAAATCTTCTATCGAGAAAGAACTGTTAGAACTCCTTGAATACGAGCGCCTCATGTCGGTTGCGTGTTCTTGACGGCGATCACACGGCGCTCTGACTACCCTGCGAAGAACAGGAAGCACCAAAGCAGATGTCTCTCCGTAGATCTCTGGCAGCACTTGCACTGGCGCTCTGCACCTTGGGCGCAACTAGTTGCGGAAAGACAACCATAAACTTCGAGGGTCCGTCGATCAAAACGCCTTGGTTCAGTTACCCTTCAAATGAACTGAACCCTTTGCAAATAAGCGGTCAAGAGAAATGGCACTCAGGCGACTACCAAGGTGCACTAAAAGATTTCGACCAACTCATCAAGGAAGAACCCAATAATGGGTATGCACACTTCTCACGAGCATCTGCACTCTTAGAATTAAACAAACTACAGGAAGCAATTGATGCTTCTAATAAGGCAATAGAACTTGATCCAAGCATCCCAGAGGCATACGAAACTCGTGGTGTTGCAAAGGTAATGATGGGAGATCAAGGCGGAGCACTCCTTGACTTCAACAGGGCGATAGAACTCGATGAAAACTTTGCAAGTGCTTATAGCAACCGAGGCGCAGTGAAGTCAGACCTAGGTAACTACGATGGCGCACTTATCGATTTGAACAAGGCAATAGAGATCGATCCAAACAACGTTCGCGCTTATCAAAACCGTGCACTCACTCATGACAGAAATGGTAACATCACTGATACCTGCAAAGACTTGAAGAAAGGATCATCACTTGGGAATGATTGGGCAACCAGAACCCTTGAGGACCCGAAGAATCGCGGCTTATGCAAATAGGTGCCATTAGACAATCCCGATCTCTTACCTGAGATACAGCCGGAGGCTGGTTTAACTCCTGTGTAAGTACTGGGTTTGCGTCAGTTAAATAGAACAAAAACTCTTATGGGTCTAGTCATACCAACCTATCGTGTCGACAAAAAGCTATTAGACTTTCATTGGTCTTAGACAGCGTGTCTAACAGCCGTGGCGAGTGGCTGTCTAAAGGTGTTGTGGGTTTATTGCCAACAGATGTGAGTGGTATATGCGGAGTGTGCGTGTAACTATTGGCGCTACATATAGCGCGCCTATCTATCACTAACCGAAGGTACACTATTTCTTACCCAAAGTCGTAGCTATTTCATTCACTCTTCTGCTTCTTTTTGTGTTGCTTACTGCTCCAAGTCTTCAATTAAATCTTCAAGATGGTCGAGGACTGGATAGGTATCCACTTCCTCAGCGGTCATCAGTTCATCAAGCTCATTCATTAGCTCGTATAACCGCTCAGCACGCTGTGCGTCGGTCATTAGTTCTGAGAGAATGTCATCACATCAGCCACACACATTAGTATTGAGAGCGCGTTAGACAACATTGGTTAGACCGTTAGACAGCCATCAGTCCACTCAGAATCGCCCGCAAGGCGTGTGCAAGCAGCCAAATGATGCAACTATCAAGCAGACACTCAGGCGCAGCACAGGAGCACGCAGATATGTCTCAGCTCAACAAAACTAGATGCTGTGTCTAGTACGCAGAAACATACTTATACCCATGCCTATTTCCTGTGTAGAAACTCAATCTCACGCGATTACGGGACACCCGGCATGGAGCGCTGCGTCACTGGCACTGGCTGCACGTTAAAAGGACTCTACAAATTTCTGTCATTTTTTAACGAGACTAATGCTGACGACATTAACCTAGTGGTGCTTCAGCAGCACCTAGAAATAAAATCAATCCAACGGAGTTCTACAGCGTTGCTTAAGACATTTTTAATGTATCTGGTCATCGGTTGGCGGCAGGTGTACTCCACCAACCGCCGACTCCAGTTCTTCATCGGAAACATCTGATTGAGATTCATTCCAATCATCAGCAGAAATTACAAACCCAGAAGCCTTAGCAATCTCCACAACAACATCAGCATCTGTTGCTGCGTTGAGCTGTTCCTGAAGGCTGGTATCGCCTTGGACCTTATCCAGGAACGCTTTGAGTTGCTCTTCTGACATGGGTTTCAGGAGTCTTTAAAGGTTATAGCAACGGTCTTCTGCAGTGTCTTTGACTAACAATTACTGCGCTCAATCGAGCCAGGTATTGAAGGCTGATTGATGGTCTTTTTGGGGTGATTGAAGCAATAAAAGCTCGTGTCAATGCAGGGGCGCCTTGGTCAACAAGCAAGCCTGGAAATCATTTCTAGCGTTTATCACTATTCATTATTAGAGATACAATTCCCTCATCATTTGTGAGAAGAGGGAGAGTAGAGATCTCTTCCCAGCACCAAGTTTACGCACATTGTCTCCCATGACACATAGCCCAAGTGGGCCGTTCAGTCCATGGCCGTTGCCCACCACCAGCAGCATTCTCTAGCTCCTCATCAGAAACCTCTGGTTGAGCCTTAGTTAGGTCTTCAACAGAAATACTAAACCCTGCAGCCTTTGCAATAGCAACAACATCAGCTCCTTCTGCATTGAGCTGTTCCTGAAGGCTGGTGTCGTCTTTGACTTTCTCCAGGAAGGCTTTGAGTTGTTCTTCTGACATAAGAGTTACTTCGAAGTTGTGACTTGCGAGGTTTAGACAATATAAGTCTGTGAAAATTTGATGCCACCATTCAGACCTTCCAGGTCGTCATCGGACAACTCTTCCTTGACCTGCTCTGCCTTAGTTGTCTCTTCCTTGGCTTCCTGCTTCTTGTCTTGTTTTTCAGTCATCAGGGTCTCCATGACTTCCCTAGTGTTAGCCGCTATCTCGGGTAAACAAGGACAGATTGGTCAATGAGCCGACCTGCTCAGGCATTTGTTCCCCAAGCCTATGCCAGAACAACTAAGTCCATAAGGAGAATCGACGTTGCGAGATGCGGAGTCGGCTGCTGCAATTGTCGGCTCCCTTTTGCTTGTCAAACGACAGATCCGCCTATAGAACGTCCGTACTAACGGAGGAAAAATGAGCGTTGATCACTTCACCGGCGTGGCAGCGCCAAGCGCAGATGCCCCTGACCCTGTCTTCCTGAGCGTAAGGTCCGGACAGCTGGTGATCGTCCAAAACAACCACTTGACCGGAGAGTCACGAGACCACGATTGGTGGATGGGGATGGTGGTGTTCTGCGAAGGAGGAGCGCGGAAGCCCGACGCGAACTCGCTCTTTCAAATTGCTGACGTCGATGACGGCACCATTCGCTGGGTCAACGCGGACCTGGTGAGCCACATCCTTCATGGCCTCGACGGTCTTGGAGACTCCTGCATCGATTGACCCGCTATCACCCATCTGACCTGATCAGCGTGGAGTGTTGTTCGGCTCCGGCCACGTGAAAGGTCACCTAAGCCAGATACAAAAAGTCCAAGAAATGGAGGACCAGATACTCGGTCCAGTGAGGCAAGTTGTACGAGCTCACCCCAGAGTCGCTTCTTGACTTGAGGACAGCTCGATGCTCGTCCAACCAGGGCAAGAACGAGGGTTTCTTCCAAGGCAGCCTGTTCTGACCACTTACGCCCAAGCAGTATTCAAGTGAAACTCACACTGAAAACCTTGCTGCCACTTCCTCTCATCCTCCTTGCTACGACTGCTTGTCGGAACAAGTACCCCAGTTATGATCAAGCGAATCAAGCTTATTGAGATTGGGTAGATCAAGGTTTAAAGATCACTCTTAAACCTGGTTATTTGAGTGCTGTTCGTGCTGTACACGATCGGACATGCGTACCAGAGTTAATGACATCACAAGCTCTTGGCTTTGAAACGGAGTTGATTAAGCCTGTGATGAAAGCCGAGTACGACAGATGCTGATGTTCTTACGGATCGTGAGCTAAATGCCGACTGGCCTGTCAAATTCAAGGACGTCAGGAACTTTCATTACTAACTGATCTTGACCGTAAGGACTCAGTAGTCAGTCATGTTCGATCAGGACTCTTTAGCAGTCACGGGGGACAGAGTCTCAGCAACCTTGGAAAGGGTTTCCACGATGGCTTCCTTTCCTGCGGGAAGGATGGGTAGCTCACTCTGGAGTGTCGCGCTCGTACCTGCTCAGCGCTTTTTTTATTTCCCGCGGAGTAACTACGGTGCCCATCGGCATCTGCCGAAGACGCCCCATTTACGAGTTCTCCCAGGTGCTCTCGCCCGTGCGTCCATAAACAACTCTTTTTTGGTAAAGCCGGTCAATCGCTTGACGCCAAGTGGTGCCCTTTTTCCGCTCAACCCAGTCGTCCCAGTCAAATGTGCCTGTATCGACCTGACGCTGGAGCACTGACCGCCGCTTCTCTGCGACCTTCCTATCAGCCGGCGTATCGAACAAACCCAGTGGTATTCGGGCTTGTTTGACCTGATCCGACCCATCTTTGGCAGGGAGCATCGCCAGCAAATAGAGCTTGCCCCACATCACATTGATCGAGACCTAGCCCACAGAGACGTGGAAGTACGTGTGGTGGATTGTGGTCGAACTATCAAGTCGCGCAAGTCGGCGATTGGAACTGATGAACATCGCGTGCATAAACCAGCGATTTCTGTGCGTTTCTGTGCGCTTACGCGCGCTTGAGCTATTTGTCCAAAACCTTTGCTATCACTGACGAGCTGCCGATAACACTGCCATGTAGAGATCCTCATCTACCTCCCGAATGTCGTACTCCGTCGGCATCGCATCGTGGTGATGCTCGTGCACGACGGTCCAGCACATCCGCTCAAGATCCGAGGGCGTGGGACCGTAAAGCTCACGCACGCGAGCCACTAGTTGCAGCACAAGGCTCGGATCAACAGCTTGGCCCTCAGACATCACGTTGCAGCGTGTGCGGTGGACCCTACCGATCCAGACCGGTTGACCGCCTCAGGGTGTAGAGGCCGAACCCCACGGGATCGGTCTTCCTAACCACACAGGCAGGAATCGCCCATACGGTTGTTGGAGAACCAACGGAACCATGCAACCCACGGCCGAACAATTCACTGAAAAGGCCTGGGCCGCGATCCTTTCGGCCCAGAACCTGGCCCAAAAGAGACGTCATCAGCAGCTGGAAACCGAACATCTGCTGCTGGCCCTTCTGGAGCAGGACGGTCTTGCCAGCCGCATTCTTGAGAAAGCCGGCGTCAGTCCTACAACCCTTCAGGGGAGTGTGGAGAGTCATCTCTCCCAGCAACCCTCGCTGCAGACACCGCCAGAGTCGGTGTATCTGGGGAACGGCCTCAACGGCCTGCTCGATCGTGCCGAAACACTGAAACAGGCCTATGGAGACAGTTACATCTCGATCGAGCACCTCCTACTGGCATTGGCCGAGGATTCCCGCTGCGGCAAGCGACTGCTCAGTCAGGCGGGTGCTGAGCCGAAAAGCCTCAAAACCGCGATCGATGCCGTGCGTGGGAACCAAACCGTGACTGATCAGAACCCGGAAGGAACGTACGAGTCGCTGGAGAAATATGGCCGCGATCTCACCGCTGCTGCTCGTGAAGGAAAACTGGATCCCGTGATCGGTAGGGATGAAGAGATCCGGCGCACCATCCAAATTCTGAGCCGCCGCACCAAGAACAATCCGGTGCTGATCGGCGAGCCGGGCGTCGGCAAAACCGCAATCGTTGAGGGGCTCGCCCAACGCATCGTCAATGGCGATGTCCCACAGGCCCTGCAGAATCGACAGCTGATCGCTCTTGACATGGGCGCCTTGATTGCGGGTGCCAAATACCGGGGTGAATTCGAGGAACGCCTGAAGGCCGTCTTGAAGGAGGTGACGTCCTCCGAAGGACAGATCGTGTTGTTCATCGATGAAATTCACACCGTGGTGGGCGCGGGCGCCACCGGCGGAGCCATGGATGCCAGCAACCTGCTCAAACCGATGCTGGCTCGCGGCGAACTGCGCTGCATCGGCGCCACCACGCTGGATGAACATCGCCAGCACATCGAAAAGGACCCGGCCCTGGAGCGCCGCTTCCAGCAAGTGATGGTCGACCAACCAACGGTTGAAGACACAATCTCCATCCTTCGTGGCCTCAAGGAGCGCTATGAAGTGCACCACGGCGTGCGCATCGCCGACAGCGCTCTCGTAGCAGCAGCTTTACTCAGCAGTCGCTACATCGCAGACCGCTTTTTACCGGATAAGGCCATCGACCTGGTGGATGAGTCTGCGGCGCGCTTGAAGATGGAGATCACCTCCAAACCGGAGGAGATCGATGAGATCGATCGCAAGATTCTTCAACTGGAGATGGAGAAGCTGTCACTCGGCCGTGAATCCGATGCCGCCAGTCAGGAGCGGCTGGAACGGCTGGAGCGCGAACTGGCTGAACTCGCTGAACAACAAAGCACCCTGAATGCGCAATGGCAGCAGGAAAAGGGCGCCATCGATGAACTCTCCAATCTCAAAGAAGAGATCGAACGCGTGCAACTGCAGGTGGAGCAAGCCAAACGCAGCTACGACCTGAACAAGGCAGCAGAGCTGGAATACGGAACCCTTACCACCCTGCAGAAGCAGTTGGCTGAGAAAGAAGCTGCATTGGCTCCAGACGATGAGACAAGCCAAGAGAAATCACTGTTACGGGAGGAGGTCACCGAAGACGACATTGCCGAGGTGATCGCCAAGTGGACGGGGATCCCGGTTGCCAAACTGGTGCAATCGGAAATGGCCAAACTGCTGGGTCTTGAACACCAGCTACACGAACGCGTCGTGGGTCAGCAGCAAGCCGTCACCGCTGTGGCTGATGCCATTCAACGCTCACGCGCCGGCCTGAGTGATCCCAACAGACCAATCGCCAGCTTCCTCTTTCTGGGGCCAACAGGCGTCGGAAAAACCGAATTGTCGAAAGCCTTGGCAGCGCAGCTGTTTGACAGCGAAGAGGCCATGGTTCGCATCGACATGTCTGAGTACATGGAGAAGCACACCGTGAGTCGTCTGATCGGAGCCCCTCCCGGCTACGTGGGCTACGAGGCGGGCGGTCAACTGACCGAAGCGGTGCGACGCAGGCCCTACGCGGTGATCCTGTTCGACGAGGTGGAGAAGGCCCACCCCGATGTGTTCAACGTGATGCTGCAGATTCTCGATGACGGCCGTGTCACCGACGGGCAGGGGAGAACGGTGGATTTCACCAATGCCGTGTTGATCCTCACCAGCAACATCGGCAGCCAGTCAATTCTGGATCTAGGGGGCGATGACAGCCAGCACGCCGAAATGGAGCGACGGGTGAGCGAAGCTCTGCGCACACACTTCAGGCCTGAATTTCTCAACAGGCTCGATGATCAGATCATCTTCCACAGCCTTAGACGCGATGAGCTACGTCGCATCGTCAGCCTGCAGGTGGAGAGGCTGCGCGGTCGCTTGATGGAACGCAAACTCGATCTGCGCATCAGCGACGGAGCCACCGACTGGCTGGCGAATGCGGGCTATGACCCGGTCTATGGAGCACGTCCACTAAAGCGGGCTATTCAGCGCAAGCTGGAAACCCCGATTGCCAAGGCCATCCTTGCGGGGCGCTATGTCGACGGTGCCACGGTGAACGTGGACGTGGAGCCAGTCAGCGGAAACGAGGAGCAGGAGCAGCTGGTGTTGCGGTGATACTGATGATTCATCAAGGCCGCGACACAGAAAACCATTCGGGCAGCGCTTCATAACTGGCTCCGTTGGCCTGGTTTTCCCGGGCCTCCACCTTCCAGCAACAGCTTCGGCCTCCATCGCGTTCCTGCAACAGCGTGTTGGCCCACCCCCAAACCAACTGGGCACTGGCTTCCATCCCCACGTTGTCCATGACGCGTAAATCCAATGCATCCTGCGCATACAAGGCCTGCCACTGCTCCATGAGCGGATCGTCAGCATTCACCAGGAAGGTGTGATCAAACTGATCGCGCAACTGCTTTTCCAGAGGCCTAAGGCTGGAAAAATCCACCACGAAACCGCAGGCATCCAACTCATTGGCGGCAAACCAGAACGTGAAACTGCGGCTATAGCCGTGCACAAACCGGCAATGCCCGGGATGCTGCCACTGCCGGTGACAACAGGGATAGCCCTCAAAATGCTTGCTGCAGGTGTGACCAGCGGGAGGCACAGGCATCGGACAAATGAAGGGAAGGCAGTGCACGGCGACTCTGCCTGTCGACATCTCCATCTTGATCCGTTCAGAGAATCAAAGCCGTCGATGGGGCCTTAACGCCACTCTCAATGAATCGTGGCGTGATGATGGCAATCAATGCCGAGATCTCTTGGAGCAGCGTCATCAGAGTGCCAATGATCATGGCAAAACCAGAGCACCCAACAACATTCAGTGGTCAATTCTTAGGTAAATAACGCCGATACCAAGCCAGCATCCTCTCCATCAGGTCCAATTGATTATTTCGGTCAACGAATCCATGTCTTTCCCCCGGATAGACAACTTTCAACGTCGTCACCCCAGCGTCCTCCACAGCACGATGCATTTCATGGACCTGGCCAGGTGGCGTGCGGTAATCACTGTCACCCACATAAAACAACACAGGCGTTGTCACCTGAGCTGCATGCTTCAGAGGAGAGCGTTGCCATGCGAGTGATTGCTCAGAGAAAGGTGGTTCACCAAGATGAACCCTCAAATAAACAGGGTTATCCGTGGTTCCATAAAAGCTGATCAGATTCGACAGGATTCCACCCGACACTGCAGCCTTAAATCGAGGGGTCTGTGTGATACTCCAAGAGCTCAAGTAACCACCATAACTATAACCACCGACACCCAAACGATTGGGATCAGCTAATCCTTGCGACACCATGGCATCGACTCCACTCATTGCATCCTCATAATCAATACCACCTAAGTCGCCTGTATTTGCATTGGCATAATCAACTCCAGCCCCTAACGATCCACGCACATTGGGGAAAAAAGCGATATAGCCAAGAGCGGCCAATTGCTGTCCCCAATCGGTGAAACCGTCCGACCAACCGATTCTCCATGCCGACGTCGGACCGCCATGGAGAATCGTCACCATCGGATAACGGCGACCTACCTGATAGTCAAGAGGAAGAACGATGAATCCATGCACTGTTTGGCCATCATCTGGATTCCGCCATTGCACCTCACGCACATCCCCAAAGCGAATCTCATCAAACTGCGGATTCAAACGCGTCAGTTGTTTGGGTATCTGTTCCTCATCAATCAACCAGAGATCTGGTGGCATTGATGGGGAACCCTTGAGAAAAACAACGCGGCCTGAAGGCTCGTGAACGGTGTAGCTGTCATTGGCGAACACGTTGACACCCGACAAGCTCAAGCGCTCGATCGCCCGCGTCTCTCGATCAATCTTGACGAGAGACATCTGATTGCCCTCCAACAATTGACCGAACAAAAAGCGGGAGTCAGCAGACCAACGTGTATCTCCAATCGTCGCTCGAACCTCATCCAACACGATCTGGGTCTGACCATCGGCGGCTGAAATCAATGCAGGTGACCAGGCATCTCCAGGGGAAGGACTCCAAACATCCACATGAATGAGCTCGCCATCGGGAGACCAAAGCACTGGGGAATCCCAGCCGATGCGATTGGGGAAACGACGCTCCACTTCACCAACAGATGGATCAAGAATCACCAACTGTCTGGCACTGACCAAATCCGAGACCATGGCACTGGGAGAGGTCAACGCGGCAATTCGCGTCCCGTCCGGCGACCAGTCAAAGTCGATCACATTCAGATCCGAAGGTGAAATCTGTCTCAGGTCTCCCCCTGAAACAGACACTTCAAACAGCGCTGTCAATGGCTTGGGCCGACTCGAAAGCTGGGGACTGCTTGCGGTATCACTGGGACGGTCCGATGACAGAAACGCAAGACTGCGGCCATCCGGGGCCCAGCGGAATCCGGAAACATCGCCGGTCACGCGCGTGAGTTGTCTGACCTCAGTGCCAAGCGGATCAGTCAGATAGATCTGAGTCGAAGACGGATCCCCATCAGCGTTCTTGCGATTGGAGAGAAAGGCCAACATCTCGCCATCCGGGGACCAACGAGGTGACCAATCCTTCTGGGGACTTGCAAGCCAGCGTTGGGGAGCCGCGCTGCCATCGGCAGGCATTCTCCAAAGATCGTGATCACCCAGCCAGGGTTGACCTTCCTTTCGAGGGCCTGGTTCCTCCAAAACGAAAACAACCGTCTGACCATCTGGTGAAATCTGCGGGCTGGAGACCTCTCGGGTGGTGAAAAAGTCCAGAGGCGTCACAGCCCGTTTCGGCGAGGCTGCAGTGGCACTCAACAGGGTGCTCGCAACAAGAAGAAGACCACCGCTAACGATTACTCGATTGAGAGCTGCTGGCATTGCAACGTTGAAAGCGCTGCAATCAACGTATCGACGCCCTCATGAACTGCCCATTTCGCTAAAAAAGCCGTAGACCCACTTAGTCATCTAGCGAACTCAAGACCATGCACTGGAAAGAACTAGATGACACCAAAGAAGGTAAATATCCGGGATGCAATTAGAAAAGCCGTTCACGCAGTGGAAAACCGCAGCCGTCGATGACAGGGGTTATCCGTTGGCAGGTGCTGAATTGAGCTCGTCCTGACGCTGCTCCCTTAAAAAGCGACGCCGCTGGGGCGACTCCAAACCAGTGATCTCCCCGGAGACTCGCTTGGGCTGAACATGTTGACGTTTGGGGCTGTTGCAAACCATCAGCGAAGGGTGCATTCCTCGTCGGCTCATTGCAATCTTTGATTCGATGAATTCCGCGCCCGAAACAGCGCAGTTGGTATGCAATTTTGACGAAGATTTTGAATGAGATTGTCGTCAGTTTGACCATTCGTGGAGTTGAGACCTCGCGGGAGAGAGAACTCCCCAAGACGGTGCTACGCGAGAATCAGTGGAATCTCCTCTGCCTGCGCGACGGCTTGATGCAGTCCCCCACCCCTGCCTTCATCGATCAGCTCCGCTTCAATGAAGCCGGTTTGATTCCCGCGATCGCTCAAGATTGGCTTGACGGCGCCGTGCTGATGGTGGCCTGGATGAATCGCGAGGCACTGGAACACACCCTTCGCACCGAAGAAATCCATTACTGGAGTCGCTCGCGACAAGAGCTTTGGCACAAAGGGGCCACCAGCGGGCATACCCAGAAGCTGCGCGGAATTCGTTACGACTGCGATGCTGACGTGATCTTGCTCACCATTGAACAAAGCGGCGATGTGGCCTGTCACACAGGGGCACGCAGCTGCTTCTTCGAGGAGCAGGACCAACGCACAGAAGGCGGTGAGCACGCACTCCCACCCCCTGCGGACGCCTGCACGGAGCTGATGCGCGTCATTGAGGGTCGACGCGACGTGCCAGAAGAAGGGAGTTACACCAACAAATTGCTAGACGGTGGCGACAACCGCATTCTCAAGAAGATCGGCGAAGAAAGCGCTGAGTTCGTGATGGCCTGCAAAGACAACGACACCGATGAAATTGCCGGCGAGGCCGCCGACATCCTGTTTCACATGCAGGTTGCCCTGGCCCATCACGGGGTCAGCTGGAGGCAAGTGCAAGCTGTACTGGCGGCCCGTCGGGGTGCGCCACGTCGTCACTGACGCAACGAAATACCAATTCTTGAACTCGACTAGCATTCTTTGAAAAATTGAATGCATTGATTGCGAAAAGTGAATTAGCCAATAGCTGATTACTTTCAATGGTGGAGCGCAGCAACTGAGGGGTCGTCAAGGGATAAAAGTAAACGCCCATGACGTTCTTAAAAATCGGGGGAACAAGAACATTCAGCAGCCTTTTTGGGGAATTGCGTGCCCTCTCCGCCAATTCAGACGGAACTCAAACACTGACCACTTTGGATCTATCTCATGAAAGCAAATCAACTTTCGCAGCCCGCTGAGACATCGACGCAATCGCTGGCTCCAATAATTTCGAGCAAGCCGGGCAGGCTTCCAAACAACGAATACTCGCCATAAGTTCCCCTGACACAGTTATTTATCTAATCGACCTATTTTTAGCCGATGCTCAGCGCAACCACATCGCGCAGCAGCCGACAGAAGATTCATCTACATACCTGCTCCAGAGATCGTCAATAACCAAGCCGCTGCAAACAGGTCCCAAAGAAAATACAGGGGAATCCACTCATTTTCGAAGCCGCTTGAATACCACACAAGCTGATGGCCTCGATCAACACTACTGAAAACCAAGCAACAATAAGCTCATCTATCGTTAAAAGTATCGATCACATACATGCTCTAACAATATTCAAAAGCAGGCAAAGATTATTCGCAGCTCAACCAAAACCAAGCAAACACACGGAACCGGAGCAATTCATTTGGATTTAGGAAACTGGGGGAGCGATCATCGACCGGCAAAGCACTCTAGCGGCATGAATCCACAAGAAAAATCAGATTATTCGAATACAGCAAACGATAGGGTTCCTCAAAGCAACAGACAGGGGCAAATTATTTCATCACCAGAAAACAACAAACTCGAGATTCACGACAAGATGCAGAATCGCACACACAAAATTCAAATTAAAAAATTTAAAGCTAACGTAGATTTAGCTCGCGTGGATGCCAGATGAGCCAAAAACTCGTAACTTTCAGCGGTGGCGGCTGGAACAGTCTGAGCGCAATTTACGGAATGACGGCTGGAGCTCTAGATGCTCTTGAGCAGCGAGGCCAGACCAGAGACCTAGGCAACCTTTTTGCCAACACAGATGCTATTGCCGCCAATTCAGGTGGAACCTGGGCACTGACGACACTTGCCAGCTCGGACTCCATCAATACCACGCTTAAAACAAAATCAGGCACCAGCAGCATCACCAGTTCAGGCTATCTGGGAGAAGTCAGGGAGGCGTTCGAGACACTTCCCCGATTCGGAGAATTCAACGGACCAATACCATTCACTTCGGCATTAGTTTCGGATTCAGATGGGTTTAATTACAATTGGGATAAATTAGTCCAAGACCTTGTCTACACGCCCGCAAAAGACATCCCAGACGGCAATTTTGTGCCAGGCAGCCTGATGAGTTGGGCACAAAATAAGCAACTGGTCTTCGCTACAGGTCTAGGCGCCATCAAGGCTAGAAGCATTTTTGATCGAACTCTGCCACCGCAGCCGATGGTCGTTGCTCGAAGCGGCCGCATCAGACCACTTAATAACATCGAAGCAGCAGCTGGCTCATCCAACATACCAAATGAAGCACAGATTGTCCCCCTATCCCTTGAACTCAATGGACAAACAGAAACAAATTCGACCTATCGAATACCAGGAGGCATTAATACAAAAATTGACTACAATTCTGTCCGCGGATTTAGGCGCTCAAGCACACTAATCGACGCCGAGGGAGATTCAAGCCAACTTCCACTGACAAGCCCTTCGGTTTTTTCTTCCGCGGCTCTAGCGATTGGAGCGAATTCAATCCCTGCTCGCAACACCGATAAGCTTGCGCCATTAGTTGGCTTCTCAAACGGTCAAATTATCGACTTCGAAAGTGCACCTGAAGCAAGAACTGAAGGAGAAGGTCATCGCTTCGCCACACGCGAAGGGCTATCCCGAACGATGGACGGCGCTTACATCGACAACTCTTCAATTGCCTATGGTCTATCAGCCTTAGAAAGCGATTCTGGCCTAAACAATGATTTTGAGATTTCAGCATTCATCAACACTTCTAGCGGACCATCCGACTGGGTGAGCGTTGCACTCGATGATGGCAGCAGAACAAGGCTTCCTTATGCCGTCACGATGCTGTTTGGCATCGGAATAGATGGCACATCGCTTCCAACGGACGATGCCTACCCAAATTCAATTATTCCCGCAGGGTTTCCCGTAGAGTTTATTCAGCCAAGTGCCGTTGTATTCGAACGAGACTCGTTGACCGGTATACCAACCGAGCCTAACTGGGTTTATGAGTCGAATGATAGTGATTGGAGACTTGAACAACGCTCCATCAACGTCACAACAAATAGCAATCGCACATTCGACCTCCCCGAAGATATCAACGGAACACTGAACCTATTCATCTTCAGCAACCCTTCCTCAAACGCCATCGCATTCAACAACAACATCCTCGATCAATACGAAAACAACTTCAATGGCTACCGCGAAGCCTTGAATAGTATTGAGGGCTCAAATTTAATCGCTAATGCTTTTTTATTTTAATAGAGCAAAATATATACTCGACAAACTAAAACTTGAGATCTAATCATTAAGGCGCGCAGGGCGAATCAGAATTGATCACCACCTCATCACCAAGCTGAACCGTTTTAAGCAGGTCGCTCATCACCGCTTGATCCACATTGATGCACCCACCGGTGATGGCTTGACCCACGCGCGAGTCGTCGTTGGTTCCGTGGATCGCAAAGCTGTACCAGCGGAATTGACCGTCGTAAGTGTTGAAGCGAAAAGGCTGAGGCGTGGCTGGAACGGGAGCAAGGCTGACGTAACCGATTCCGTACTCACCGGTTTCACCGTCACCCTTGAAATCAATCGCACTCATGTTGCGGAAGAGGTTCTCGCGCAGGTAGGCCTCACTCTTTCCAGATAACTTGACGAGATCAGGGTCCATGGCAAAGCGATCAGCGCTGAGAATCGCATTCACCCTGAACGTTCCCAACGGAGTCCAGCCTTCCTCAAAGCGCGTTCCTGCACAGGCGATGCCGTTGCGACCGAAACCCACCTGGAAGCGCTTTGACTCAACTCCTGTCACCCCTTCACCGGTACTGGCTGCAGGATTAGCGCCATCGAGCTGAATACGAATCACCTCAGCCGCATCTCCGTCGGCAGATGGAGCGGAACCAGACCCGGCGCAGCTGGTCACAATCCCCGCAAAAGCTGCAAATGTCAGTGCTCGCAGAACGGTGCTGTATTGCAACCTGTTTGCGATCTTCACGGTCTACCTTCAATCACTACAGCAACGCTAGCGAGGATGGAACTACCGGCTCGAATCCAGAACGAATCGACGAATAAAAACATAAATTGACCATACAAAACACTGAGGCTTATCCCTTACCCCAAGTGTTTCGAACAACTTTGTCAACACGAATGAATCATAATTGAATAGGAATTTGCTGATCACCCAAGCACGGAAGACTCATTGTATTCGTACTGCCATCAGGACAGACCGTATTGGTCCAGACAGCATCTGACAATGTGGCATTTCTAATTTCAGCACCCCTCAGGTCCACACCATCAAAGATTGTGCCGCTTAAATCAGAATTAGTAAAATCCACATCACGAAAATCAACACCAGTAGCACGTGCATTGCCAAGATCTGCCCCTTTAAAACTTGCCTGATTGAATGCAGATTCAATCAAAGTCGACTCTTCAAGGCGCGCATCACAAAAACAAGACCCCTCTCCTTCAACATTGACCATTGACGCCCCTTCGAGAAATGCATTGAAAAACATTGTTGAGAATATATTGGCTTCTTTAAGAGTTACATCTCTCAGATTTGCATACGTCAGGTTCGCCCCTCTTAAATCGGATTGATTAAACTTTGAATCCCTCAAATCTGCCTTGATCCCATTCAGTCTTCGCATATCGGAGCCAGAAAAATCCACAAATCTAAAACCGCTGTATTGGATACTCGCCGAATAGAGGATCGAGTCTTGAAAAATAGCCGACCAAACATTTTGACTCCGCATTTCAGCATTCGTAAAATCACTTCTTGAAAAATCACCGCGTGCAAGCATGAGTGAATCAAAATCCCAACCGCGGAAGTTTTGATCCTGTGCTGCCGACCAGTCGACAACCCGGCGCCTAAATGGATCAGGCAACAATGGGCGATAGGGTTCATCCCCAAAAATCCCAGATCGCACGACTTGGGAAGGGTCCCAAGAACTGCAAACAGAGTCCGCTTCTAATTCGGACCTCACCTCCATCTCGCGGTCGACTTCAGACGGAGCAGCGAGGCCTGTCAGTGGGTCTGAGATGGGCTTCGAGCTGTCGGGTGTAGCTGATTTAATTTCGTAGCCATCGAACACATCAAGTGGCAGCCTGTAATCATAAATCCAATTGGTAACACCCATGGAGGTCAAGCTTTTACATCAAATCAATAGCAAATTTGACTCACTGCCGAAATTCAATGTGGCCAAACGATCACACGCATAGCCAGAATCAAGACGAAGACGATGCCGCAATTTCATAAACGCCTAAACCCTCACAAAACTGAACCAATAAGCTTCTCTAAACAGCAAGATTTGGATTAAAAAAATTTTGCGCATCCATTGCTTTGTTAACTAGACGAGATAGCAGTCCTGGTTTTGAAACTGCTGTCCGAGAAAGGGTCAGCGCAACAGCTTGGATCAGCGTGGCGCTTCAACGTCATCGCAAGACGCTTCTGGCTCAACCTCAGCACCAAAGCGTGTCGGCTGCTGACGCAGCCAATCCAACGTTCGTCGATCACCATCCGACGGCCTCAGCACCGGCGCAGCACCTTGCACCGGGGCCATCACATCCGAAGGATCATCGCTATGCCCCCAAAGGCCAAAAGCATGGCCAAGCTCATGCAAGGCCGTGGATTGGAGTGACTGCGCGCGAAGCTCGGGGGAAATTAAAACCGTCACTCCTGGCTCCAATGTCCAGACGTTCTGGCGACGAACTTCCAGAATCTGAAGCAACGCCCGACCATTGCTGGCTCTCCAGCTGCCAGAAACGTCTCTCAAGGGTGGCCGCCGACGCTCCACACGCACATGGGCTTGAAGCGGGTCATTAACCCGCGTAATTGGCACGAGTGTTGACCATGCACTCAGCGCCTGATTGACATTGTCGAGCCAGCGTCTTTCCCACCGGTCAGATTCACCACCAATAGCGGGTTCAACCCACACGCACCACCGAGGCAACGAGGGAACACCAAAGTTGGAGGTCGCCAGCTTGTGTCCATACCCAGGGGCTTGATCAGCTAGTGGGGCATTCAGCGTTTCACCCTCCAAAACCTTGATGTTCTGCGCCGGTGGGCAGGGATCATCCAGCACGGTTAATCAGTCAAGCCGCAGGAAGGCCGACGCCTCGAGCCATCAGCGTCGCCAGCAGAGGTACCAGCGCGAAGCCGACCAGCTCAACATTGATGATCCAACCAAGCCGCGTAGCCAAGGCTTCACTCACTTTGGGAAGCTCACCTTTGCGAAGAGGAATCGCCCACAAGATGTAAGTGATGGTGGGGTAGAGCGAGAGCCCACCAACGCTCAGATACAGACCAACCTTCCACCAAAACAACGGATTCTGGGTGTAGAACTCACTTCCCTGACCGAAATAGAGAACCCGAAAGATTCCACTGATCAGGAGAGCTAGCGCCGCGATGCCATAAATGATGTCAGTGATCACCATGGCGGTGGCTGTACGCCGATCCGGATCAGGACGCAGCAGTCGCCGCTCCACCACAAGCGCGGCGAAGCAAAGCATGAAGCTCAGGTAATGCACATACGCCACACCGGCACTCTTCGCGATCTCAGGAGTCAGCACAGTGGCCAAGGGCATGGGTGTGGCACAAAAAGCACTGACGACAGTAGCGGCTGCGCGGATAGATCGGCGCGGACACCCCCCAAAAAAGATCACGCAGACTTCAATGAAAGCTGAAGCAATTGCGATCACACTCCGAACAAAATCGAAATTTGGAACAAATTCAAAATTGCGTCTAAATTGTGAATTCCGCAGTCTTTATTACACGCACCAGATGAAAAGACATTCGCCCTAGGTTCAAAGAAACCGGGACGACATGTGATGGTGAGCTCCCTGAGTGCATTTCTGGGTGAGATTGGCAGGCATCAACTTCTGACACCAGAGCAGGAGTTAACAATGGGCCGCAAAGTTCAGGCCATGGTCGCTTTAACCGAACGTTGCCAGCTTGCCGGCGGAAGCGGACCGGCATGTGCTTACAACGACGAAGAGAAGAGAACTATTAAGCGAGGAGAAAAAGCAAAAAACCAAATGATCACGGCCAACCTCCGTCTCGTGGTCAACCTGGCAAAACGCTACCAAGGCAAAGGCCTCGACCTGCTTGACCTCATCCAAGAGGGCACTCTCGGACTCACACGTGCCGTTGAGAAATACGACCCAACCCGCGGACATCGCTTCTCCACTTATGCCTACTGGTGGATCCGCCAAGGTTTAAATCGAGCGCTTTCAACACAAAGCCGTACCATCCGCATTCCTGTGAATGTGAACGAAAAGCTCACAAAATTGAGGGCGGCAAAGGCTCGACTGATGCAGTCGAACGGGCTTGCGCCAACAGCTCAGCAATTAGCTGAATTCATGCAAATCCCTCTCCAAGAAGTGGAAGATCTTCTGGGCTGCGAACTTCGCAGCGTGACTGTCAGCCTCCAAGGCGTCGTGAAATCAAAATCCGATCCATCTGAATTGGTCGACGTGCTTCCTAGTGACGAGATCCCACCGATGGAGCGTGCAGAGATTGCAGAGCGCACCGCTTCGGCCTGGAAGCTGTTGGACAAGTCGAATCTCACACCCAAAGAACGCACTGTCGTGATGCTGCGCTTCGGTCTCGATGGAAGCCATGAATGGCGAACGCTGGCAGAGGTGGCCCGGCACATGAACTGCAGCCGTGAATACTGCCGGCAGGTGGTGCAACGTGCCTTGCGCAAACTGCGCAAAACGGGCATTCAGCATGGACTGGTGGAAATGAACGCCTGAACGGCAACCCGACCCAACCCGTTTCGGATTCCTTCCTGACGCGATCTTGCAAAGGAGGGAAAATGACGTCGTCAGCACTCTGCCGTCATCACCATGGCCTTTGGCTCAAGTTCCGGCACGCCTGACTTCACGGCGGAAGTCATTGATGCCGAAGTGATCGATAGCCAGGTGATCGACGAGCCCGCATTCAGGCAACTGCTTAAGCGCGCTGGTCGTTCCATCGCCCGCCCCGCCTTGGAAGCCTTGGAGATGTTGCTGGATCCAACAACTCCGGCTCAGGCTCGGCTCACCCTGCTAGCTGCACTGACCTATCTCTTGGTCCCAACCGATCTGATTCCCGATCTGATCCCTGTGGCTGGCTTCAGCGATGACCTCGTGGCGATCACGGCAGTTTTAGGTCTGTGCCGAAATCACATCACCCCTGAAATCCGCCAACGAGCACAAAGCAAACTGGATCAATGGTTCCCGATCGGACGCCCATGACCCGCTGGTCTCAAGTCTTTGAAGACGATCTGGCAGCCCTACTCAAGGATTGGCTCAAACACCAGGGACGGACTCAGTCGGACCTCAGGCGCAGCTTGCGAGCCAGCTCAACACGCATGCCTGCTCTGATGGAAGTTCTGGAACGGGACCACACCCTTGGTGGCATGCCGCGCGTTGCCGCGCGTCTATGCGCCATCGAAGCGGAGTGGTCCAGCAGCAATGACACTGGGAGTGCGGTCACATCAGGGAGCAATGTGACCCAACTCAACACCGATCCCTTCGGTCAGCTGGACCTTCTCTTGCGCGAAATTAGAGATGACTGCGCCAGCTGAACACAATCCCAGGCAACATGGTGAAAACCACCGTTCTGACATGCCTCTCGTGATGCAACGCCTGCTCGGCTTCAGCCTCATCGCAACAGGCTGTGCAGTCATCCCCCAGTGGAGTCTTGCCAATGAAGTGTGGCTACTTGGACCCAATAGCAAGACCGGTGCAGAAAGCACCGTGGTGCCCACCGACTGCGTGGAAGCGGCCGATGGCTCCATCACCTGCAACACCAAAATCGTTAATCCGCCTGGCGATACACCAGCCAAGCCTTACTACTCCCCGTTCAACAACTGATCGCAGTGCCTGAGAACCGCCCCAAACGTCGCACCTTCCTGCAGTGGGTTGATGCTGGCGAAAAGCAGGTGGCCATCCTTCTCACCGTGATCACTGCCGTTGTGATCGCCGCGGCCATCGTTCAACTGACGGTCCGCGTTGCTCTGGCGTTGATCACGACAGAACAGGATGCCTACTGGCTTGGCGATGGCTTAATCCGGATCCTTGGTGATCTTCTCACCGTGCTGATTGCACTGGAAGTTCTGCAGAACATCACCAGTTATCTGCGTCGACACGTTGTGCAAATCGAGTTAGTGCTAGTGACGGCACTCACCGCCGTGGCCCGAAAGGTGATTGTTCTCCCAGCATCATCTGATGACAAGCCACAGTTGCTCGTCGGCCTGGGCCTTTCCGCCATCGCATTGGCGGGTGCTTATTGGCTGGTCAAACGAGCGATGCAACCGGAGGCACGACCGAACCCTCCGTCCAATAGAGAGCGAGCCAGATCGTTCCAAGGTCGGGATCAGTCCTCTCCACGCGATGACGACGGCCTGATGGCAACGTCACCTGATCCCCGACACTGAGGTCGAGGCAAAGTTCAGGATCTGCCAAGCGCAGCCGGGCACTCCCTCTCAGAATTGTGAGCCATTCGTGCTCATTCTGCTGATACCAAAAACCCACCGGACTGCTGGCAGCATTGGAGTGGATTCGCACCAATCGCCAACCTGGACCGGACACAATTAGCTCCTCAACCTCCTCACCTGCAGCGGCCGTCGTTGGAGACAAGAGATTATTGGGATCAGCGAGGCTGACAGGGTGCTCTCCCCAGCGACGACCGATGTTGTATCCCCACTCTGAGGCAAGCTTCACGACTGCATTGTGGTCAGAACAGGCCGCTAGCAGATCGCGGCGGTCAGGATCACCCTCGAGGCTGCTCACCAGTGCATTGAGTTGCTGAACCTTGTGCAGGAAGCGCTGTAGATCATCCTCCGCCATCAGGCCATTCCTCTCAGCAAATTTAATCCTGCCAAGCCACTACCTTGCTTCGATGAAGCCATCGTGATGAGCGCAAGGCAGCAAGGCAAACTGAACAGCAGCGAATGTGGATGCATGATCAAGTTGGTCACGTCAATTCTGCTGGCGTTAGCACTGCTTTGGCCAGGCCCACAAGCGGTAGCCTTAAACCCGTCGGGAGCAGAGCTGTTTGATCTCAACTGCGCAGGTTGTCACCCGAATGGAGGAAATATTATTCGACGCGGAAAAACTTTGAAACTCAGGGCTCTTGAAAAACAAGGAATTCGCAGTGCAGAGGCGATCGCTGAAATCGCCCGGGCAGGCGTGGGGCAGATGAGCGGATATGCCGAGGCCCTGGGAGAGGGCAATGACATCATCGTGGCTGATTGGATCTGGGAGCAAGCTCAAAACGCCTGGATCCACGGATAAACATCCAAGTGAGTCCAGATTCCCTCTCTCCAATACACATCTGCTTCCAACAATGCTCGAACGCTTAATAGCGAGTCGGATTCAAACACTCCAAACACGTGAGTGCTTCCTTCTGTTGGACCAAGCGTGATCAAGGTTCCGCTTTCCTTAAGTTCCTTCAGTCGATTGAGATGCTCATCTCGGTAAGGCGCTCTCTTTTCGAGAGCGTTGTCGCAATAGGTTCCCCAGAGAACAAAACGAGCCATAGTTTCAACGTCAATTGGCACTTAGTCCATAAAAAGGATGGCACACTATGCACACCAAGCGCTATGTTTAGAGAGTTGATGTTTTAAAAAATCATGCTCACCGGCAACGACCTACTGAATAAGGTCAAAGAACTAGGTGATGTCAGTAAATCTGACCTCGTTCGTGCCTGTGGATATGTCTCTGAGAAGAAGAATGGTGGCGAACGTCTCAACTACACTGCCTTCTACGAAGCTCTATTGGAAGCCAAAGGAGTCAATCTCGGCACAAATGGAGTGGGAGGAATCGGCAAAGGCGGACGCAAGCTCTCTTATGTCGCCAAAGTGCAAGGCAACGGCAATCTCTTGGTCGGCAATGCTTACACAGCCATGCTCGATCTCCAACCCGGCGATGAATTCGAGATCAAGTTAGGTCGCAAACAAATCCGTCTCGCCCCTATCGGCGGCGTTGACGAAGACGAAGAATGATGTCATGTCTAGCCGGCAGCGGCCCGCAATTCTCTGCAAAATTCGCCTGCTTCGGTCGCTGCACAACCAGGTTGTGCAGCGGCAATCCGTTTGACGAGGGCACTCCCGACAATGGCACCGTCTGCACCCCACGCACGCACCTGACGCACCTGCTCAGGTCCAGAAATGCCAAAACCAACGGCCACAGGGCCACTGGCACAGCCCTTCAAAGATCCAACGAGCTGGCCGACACGATCTTGCAGCGATGCACGTTCGCCGGTGACGCCCGTCACACTCACGAGATAAGTGAAGCCACGACTGGAACTAGCAATGCGCTGCATCCGCTGCTCTGGAGTTGTGGGCGCCACCAAAAGCACCAAATCAAGACCTTGCTCTGCGGCCAGGGGCGACAACCGTTCCGCTTCTTCGAGAGGTAGGTCTGGAACCACAAGACCGGCAACCCCGGCAGCAGCAGCCTCAGCAAAGAAGCGTTCAGGGCCACGATTGAGCAGCGGATTGCTGTAAGTGAACAGCACCACAGGCATCGTGAGCCTGTCTCGCAAAGCATGAAGCATCTCAAGCACCTTCACAGGTGTTGTTTTCTGCTCAAGGGCACGATGTGCCGCTGCCTGAATGACAGGTCCATCAGCAAGAGGATCGCTGTATGGGATTCCCAGCTCAACCACGTCAGCACCGTGCTCCTCCAGACTGAGCAGAACGTCAGCAGTGCTCTGAAGATCAGGGTCACCCGCCATCACAAATGGCATCAGTGCCAGTCGCTGCTCACGGGCAGTCTTCACGAAGACCTCGGCAATGCGTGAGGGCTGAACGGTCACAGACTCAGAGTATTTGATGCAAGCGAGCCTAGGTGGCGGCTGAATTCACTCCGCTGCTGTTTCGGCTTGATCTTCAGCGATAGAGGCCATCAGGGCCTCCTGTTCCTCCGGGCTCATGGCATCAAATCGTTCCTGGAGCTGTTGTGCCGTGAGCTGGTCATATTCACTGCGGTAGCGCCGACGTTGCTGCATGTAGGTCATGCGACCGGTCACCACACGAAACAAATAGGAACTCGTCCAGACAACGACCACCACCACCAACAGAGCCTCGGCCGCAATCCCGGCCGAAAATCCCTCGAGGCCCAAGGCCTCAAATAGCCAGTAACCAAGCCCACCCGTGGCGAGCAGACCCAGACCGAGCTTCAGGACTCCAGCACGCGTCAACGATCAGACCTCGCCTTGACCGCTGAGACGGAAATTAAGGAAAGGAGCGAAAAGAATCATTCCCGGGAAAAACAAAAACACCAGCCCATAAATCCCCAAACGCTCAACCTTGCCCATGGCCGTCCAGCGTTTGTTCATCCAAAGGAAAAGGAACAACGGCACCACCAGCAAATAGGCACCACCAAGAGCTGCGTAAGCAGCGATCACAAGAAGGGTGTCCAGGGAAACCGCGTTCAGAAGAGTCTCCATGGTCACTGCGGAAGGCTGTTCGTGGAGGAATCTAGGATGCCGTAACGGGGCCGGTGGCACCGGGGGGCGTGGCGGAATCGGTAGACGCACGCGACTTAAAATCGCTTGGGATGTAAATCCTGTGGGGGTTCAAGTCCCCCCGCCCCCACCACCACCTGCGTTGGGAGTCGAACGAACGTGGGCATTCCACGACACCGTCAGTAGTTTCTGAGCATCAGGGTGTTCCGTCGATGTCGACTTCAGCGATTTCAACCGCACCGATCGGTGAGAAACCCACCGAAATTTCGCGTTGCCGTGAGAGAGATGAAGGGCACCAACCCTGGGATCGATGGGGGACCTATCTGCCAGACCGTCAATGGGGAACGGTCCGTGAGGATTATTCCGCCGATGGCAACGCGTGGAACTCCTTTCCGTTCGATCACAGCCACCTGCGCAGCTATCGATGGGGAGAGGATGGCCTGCTCGGGTTGAGTGACGAACGTGGTCTGCTCTGTTTCGCCCCAGTGCTCTGGAATGGCCAAGACCAAATCCTGAAAGAACGCCTGTTCGGACTCGGTAATCCCGAAGGCAATCACGGTGAAGACATCAAAGACACGATGTATCACCTGGCTGGCACGCCAACTGGCAGTTACTCCAAAGCTCTCTACCGCTACCCGCATCAAAGATTTCCTTATCAGCAGCTGCGCACTGAAAACCGCGGCCGAAGCCGAGATGACAACGAATATGAACTGGTCGATACAGGAATCTTCTCAGACAATCGCTTTTTCGATCTCGAAGTTGAGTACGCGAAAGCATCCCCAGAGGATGTGCTGATCCGATTCACAGTCACCAATAAGGGTCCGGAAGAAGCCAACCTTCATCTCTTGCCCAGCCTGTGGTTCCGCAACACCTGGAGCTGGGGTGATCGTGATCAAAGACGACCCAGCCTGAGGCTGCAAGACAATCGGCTCGTGAGCGATGCCATTGAAGGCCTGGCTTCCTACAACCTGAGCTGCAGTGAACAAGGCCAGTGGTTGTTCACGGAAAACGAAACCAACACCGAACGGCTCTATGGACAAGCCCTGCACCAGCCCTATGTGAAAGATGCCTTTCATCGCTATCTGGTTGAGGGACAGCACAATGCCGTGAATCCAGCCCAGACGGGAAGCAAAGCAGCGCTACATCTGCAACGCACACTCGGCCCTGGTGACGTCTGGTCCGTGAGTCTGCGCCTCAGCAGGCACGACCACCAAGGGAACAGAGCTCCTGAACCGATGGAGGAAGCAGCATTCCATCGCTTAATCGAGCAACGCAGGCAGGAATGGCATGACCATCTCCAATGGGTGGCACCAGGGCTCAACGAGGAAGACCGAGCCATCCATGCCTCTGCTGCTGCAGGGCTTTTCTGGTGCCGTAAGTACTACGACTGGTATGTGGCCCGTTGGCTGCGCGGAGACAGCAATGCTCCAAAACCACCTGAAGATCGTTGGCAGACCGAAAACGCCTACTGGCGAAACCTACGGGCTAAAAACATCATCTCGATGCCCGACTGCTGGGAGTATCCCTACTTCTGCCAGTGGGATCTGATGTTCCATGCGGTGGCTTTCGCAGAGATCGATCCAGGTGAAGCCAAGCGGCAATCACGCATGCTCAGGCAGGCCTCCTACACCGCCAATAACGGACAATCTCCTGCTTACGAATGGGCCCTTTCAGATGCCAACCCACCGATCGGCGCCTGGGCGGCACTACGGATTTTCCAGATTTCGAACCGCCGAGACGGTGAAAAGGACTACCCCTACTTACGCGCCAGCCTGCGCGAACTGCTGCTGGAATACGGATGGTGGGCCAACCGCACGGACCGCAACGGCGACAGTCTCTTCGAAGGAGGCTTCTTGGGGCTGGACAACATTGCCATCTTCGATCGGCGTTACCCACTGAAGGACGGAAGCCGCATTGAACAATCCGATGGCACGGCATGGATGGGGATGCTCAGCCTCAACATGCTGGAGGCATGCGTTCTGCTGTCTGAAGACCGAGAGGAATACAGCAGCCTGTGTGAACGCTTTGTGGCTGACTTCAGTCGCCTCACCTATGCGCTGAACAGCCCCAGCGGCAGAGGATATGTGAACTGGGATGAGGAAGACGGCTTCTACTACGACGTGCTCAAGCGACCGGATGGAAGCACTGATTACCTGCGAACACGTTCACTAAGCGGCCTGATTCCGTTGCTTGCGATCGCAACGTTTGACAAAGAAACCGTCGCATCCATTCCGGCTCTGGACGTGAGCACATACCTGAATGAACTGGGTCGAGAACGCGGAGCCGGCTTTGACTCGATCGCGCATCTTGGGTCTTGGCACCACGGCAGGATCCTTTTTTCGATTGTTCCTCCGCAACGACTAAGGCGAATTCTCACAAGAGTGTTCGACGAAGAAGAATTTCTGTCTCCCTATGGCATCCGTAGTCTCTCGAAGGTCTACGAGCAAACGCCTTACAGCTACCACGAAGGAGACGACTACGCCACAATCAGCTACAGCCCCGCCGACAGTCCAGTCGCCATGTTCGGAGGCAATTCCAACTGGCGCGGTCCGGTATGGATGCCAATTAACTTTCTACTCATTGAAGCCCTGCAAAAGTTCGGCCGGCACTTCGGTGATGATTTCAAGATGGAATTCCCGACTGGATCGGGTCGACAACTCAATCTCTGGGAGATCTCTCTGGAGTTGGAGGAACGTTTGGTCGGCATCTTCAGACGTGATGGCGACGGACGAAGAGCCTTCAACGGTGATGTGGAGCTGTTTCAGAACAATCCTGAGTGGCGTGATCTCTTCCTCTTCAATGAATACTTCCATGGATGCAGCGGCGCTGGAGTCGGCGCGAGTCACCAGACGGGATGGACGGCCGTAGTGGCAAAAATGATCACGCAACTCCAACGTTGGCGCTGACGCCATGAAGTGATTTACCTAACGTTCAGCTGAATCGTTGGGCACGTCGTTATGGATCACGCTACCCATGCCGCACGCCGCCAGACATCCATCGAACCGCAAACCGATCACTACAACGTCGTGATCATCGGCAGTGGCGCCGGCGGTGGCTCTCTCGCACGTGCCCTGGCGGACTCAGGCCACTCGATATTGATCCTGGAACGTGGTGGCTGGTTGCCCAGAGAGCCCCAAAACTGGGATCCAGTCGAGGTGTTTCAGAAAGACCGCTACGTCTCAACCGACCTGTGGCAGGACAAGCACGGCAAAACGTTTCAGCCGGGCAGTCACTACTTCGTCGGTGGCGCCTCAAAGATGTATGGCGCAGCCCACTTCAGATTGCGAGAGCGTGACTTCGAGTCGGTGATGCATGTCGACGGCGAATCACCTGAATGGCCCTTGAAATACGACGTTTTCGAGCCTTACTACCGCAAAGCCGAAGAGTGGTATCACGTGCATGGACTTCGCGGGGAAGACCCCACAGAACCACCGGCATCCTCCGACTACCCCCATGCACCGATCAGCCATGAACCGCGCATGCAGAAGTTGGTCGATGACCTGCGTTCCGCTGGACTCCATCCTTTTCATGCACCAACAGGTGTCGCACTGGATGAAACCAACCCAGCCTTCAGCGCTTGTGTGCGCTGCAATCGCTGCGATGGATTCCCTTGCCTCGTGCACGCCAAGGGTGATGCGGAGGTGATGGGTGTCCGCCCGGCTCTTGATCACGACAATGTGTTCATGCTCACAGAAGCGGAAGTGCTTCGACTCAACACAGATGTGAGCGGCCGCCAGATCACTGATGTGTTGGTGAGACATCAGGGACAAGAACGTCGTTTCAAAGGTGACATTGTCGTTGTCTCAGCTGGAGCCGCCAATTCAGCGCGACTGCTGCTGATGTCAGCCAACGACGCCCATCCCCGAGGTCTTGCCAACAGCTCCGACCAGGTTGGAAGAAATTACATGTATCACAACTGCAAGGCCGTGGTGGCTCTTGCCCATGAGCCGAACACGACGGTTTTCCAAAAAACCGTTGCTCTGCATGACTGGTATTTCGGTGATAACGACTTCGATTTTCCGATGGGCAATGTTCAGATGACGGGAAAAACGAATGGGGCAATGATGAAAGGGTACAAACCACGACTTACTGCGCTTGCTCCAACTTGGAGCATGGACAAGATCGCTGAACACTCACTGGATTTCTGGCTGCAAACCGAAGATCTTCCACTTGCCAACAATCGGGTGACGATCAATCCCCAAGGGCAGATCAAACTCGACTACACCCCTACCAACACAAGGTCATCAGAGGAGCTGGTGAACCGATTAGAGGGACTGCTCGACAAGCTCTATCTCAAAAATCACCTCGCCGAGCGTCAGGTGTATTTCGCCTCATCGATGGACATTGCTGCGGTGGGACATCAGTCAGGAACGTGTCGTTTCGGCACTGACCCCAGTACCTCAGTGCTGGACATCAACTGCCGCACTCACGATGTGGACAATCTCTACGTGGTGGATACGAGTTTCTTCCCAAGCAGCTCGGCGGTGAATCCATCACTCACAGCCATCGCCAATGCCATTCGAGTGGCAGAGCATCTCAAAGAGCGTCTGAGGTGATCAGCCCATCAAGGCTTGAAGACGCGGAGCCACAAGCATCAAATCGATGCTGAGTGGACCGCCCCCTGCGGTGATCAAAACCAGGCACATCACCACATACATCGCGGCCTTCTCCCAGCTGGGTGGTTCACCAACACCCATCGGTCCGGCGTAATCTCCTTCAGGGATTTGAAATGGATCGGGTGCAATGAACGGAAATCCACTGGTGATTTCCAGAACGACGGCATAAAGCATCGAGACAGCGATGGCTGCTGCGGCCAGCGGAGTCAAGAGACCCACAATCAGAGCGATCCCACCGGCCCACATTGAGAAGGCTGAAAGAAAACAAAGCCAGGCTGGCGTCTTCATCGCCGTGGACCAAGTTTTCAAGTTGCTGAGCTTGGGCCAGCCATGCCGGATGAACACCAGACCTGTGAACAGTCGCAGCACTAGTAGACCAGAGCCTGCGAGGCCAACTGGAGCCGAAGGAACAATCAGAGAAATGAGATCCACCGCACGACAACCTTTTTTCGAACAATAGTGACTTCAAGCAGAAAAAGTTGAAGGATTCGCTTAAGAAGAAATCCAGAGTCGGTGACCATCTGGATCATTCAACAAGCGGCCAGATCCAGCTGCAGGGTCCTTGACCAGGATCTGCGCATACAAAGCATCCTGAGGCTGCAAAACAGCTGCAGTGGGTTGCAATGGAGAAGGACTGAGATAACGCAAGAACTCAACACCACAGGGGGCAGAACCACACAATCCATGAATCGCCACCTTCGGATTGATGACGTTGTCAAGCCGTTCCTGTTCAACACCTTGATTGACTGTGGCGTAGTGGAGCTGGAGGCCAAGATCCACGCCATAAAACATCAAACTGCGATCGCTGTCACTAATCGCGATGGCCGTATGGTCAAGCCCCTGAAACAAGGGGGGATCCGCTTGATGCCAGCGTGGATGCCCTTGCCCGGGTGGGAACCAAAGAAGCTCCATGGCATGACCTGCGGCGTTGCGGAACTTCCATGCAGCAACTCCATTCGGCAACAACTGCGGGGCTTCCGAAATCGGGGTTACCAGGGGCATCAGCTGCTGAGCCGCGCGTTGCATATCGCTCACCACAATCGCGACATGCTGGAACCAGAGGGTGTTCGCAACGCCTAGATCCTGCTGCTGAACAGGGTCAACCCCCTTGAAGGAGACATAGTCCAGGCATTCGTCACCTAGGCGGTAGTGATGAATAGTCGCTTGGCCCTTGCTTAGACCGAAACGGCGAAAAAGAAGCTCGCCCTCAAGCACAGACTGACCATGATCAACAACCCCTAGAACCGCCAGGATGGGGTCAAGACTCCCTGGGGTGGGAAGAGAAAATGCCACCCCTTGGACGAAAAGAGACTGGCCTTGAACATCCGCCACGGATATGTCCCCACTGCTGATGTTGTCTTAGCGCCGTTTGCGCACGAAACACTGCCGAGATCCATGAAACCAGCTAATCAATGTTTATTCGTTTCTGAGCGCCATGACCACCCAGGTCCCAAAAGCGATGACCTCCCTGTGTCTGAGTGACAAGGTGATCATTGTGACCGGAGGTAATTCCGGTATCGGAAAGGCCATCGTGGAAGCCGTCGGTGCCCTGGGTGCCAAGGTAGTCATCGACTACCGATCGCATCCCGAACGAACCGAAGATCTGATCAACGAGATCGGCGAACTGGGTGGTCAGGCCATCGGTGTTCAAGCGGATGTCGCCAAGCTCGAGGATCTACAACGCCTCGTCGACGTTGCCGTGAAGACCTTCGGCAAAGTGGACGTGATGGTGAATAACGCCGGGATCGAGACACGTACGTCGATTCTGGACACCACCCCCGAAGACTTCGACAAGGTGATGAACGTCAACCTGCGCGGCGTTTTCTTCGCAACGCAGTATGCCGCCAAGCAGATGATCGCCCAAGGCAGCGGGGGACGGATCATCAACATTTCCTCGGTGCATGAAGATTGGCCGATGCCGGACAACACGCCTTACTGCGTGGCCAAAGGCGGTGTGCGCATGATGACCCGGACAGCCGGCGTTGAACTGGCAGGCAAAGGTGTCTCCATCGTGAACGTCGGGCCTGGTGCCGTCGCAACGCCGATCAACGACTCCACGATGAACAATCCCGAGCTGCTCGCAAAGCTCAATGCCGCAATTCCGATGGGCCGCATGGCACAACCTGAGGAGATTGCTTCTGTGGTGGCATTTCTCGCCAGTGACGGCGCCAGTTACATGACGGCGACCAGCGTCTTCGCTGACGGCGGAATCATGATGAGTAGTCCTGGGCTTTGAGCGCGAAGGCCTCAAGCCCCGCTCGGGCGACGGCGGCATCCTGATCAGGCGTCATCCCTGAAACCCCGATCGCCCCCACAACGGAATCTTGATGGCGCAACACCAAACCGCCGGCCATCAATGCGCAGGGCTGATGCAAAACAGCCTGCAATGACAACAGGGCCAAGCGCCCTGAACTAATCGCCTGTTCCGCGGCAGCACTATCCCCTCCAGTCAGTGCTGCAGTGCGGGCTTTGGCTGCTGATGTCTCAACGCTGGCGACGGAAGCGCCGTCAAGTCGACGGAAGGAGAGGAGCACACCAGAGGCATCAACCACCGCAATCGACACCCGTGCCGATTGCTGATGAGCCACGGCCGTAGCCGCCTCAACAATGCGGTCGGCGTCGGCAAGGTCGAGACAGTAAATCTTGTACATCAGCTCAGGTCCATTGAATGGCCATCTTCCAGAGATGTCCGTCAAGCTCCACCCCAGCAGCCAAAGCTTCAAGGGCTTCGTCTGGGAGTTTCAGCGTGGCGGACGCCTGATGCACCAGGATGTCGACGCCGGTGAACTGAAATCCCATGGTCTGCCCCATGGCAGCAATATCGTTGAGACAGGCTGCAGTATGGAACTGATCAAGGAGTGCCTGATCACCCTTCACTTTGTGGAGGAATGCCTCCAACTGTGGATTGCCAGTGTTGGTCATAGCGTCAATCTTTGATTGCAATGCAGGAGATTTCAATGCGGGCTCCAACCACCAATTTGCTGATGCCGATCACCGCACGAGAGCAGTAGTTATCTGAATCAGGAAAGAACTCTTTCCAAACAGCATCCATGTCGTCAATCTCATCAATATTGGTCATGTAGACAACTGCCTGACCAATATCTCGATACGTGCACCCAGCCTCTTCAAGCACGCCGAAGACGTTTTTCAGGCACTGGCGGGTGTGTTCCGCACTACCTCCCTCCACTGTTTGATTGGTCACTGGATCCACAGGCATCTGACCTGACACGAACACAAACTGCCCGATTTGGTAGCCCTGGCTGTAGCTAGCCACAGGCTGATTGGCATTTTGCGTACGGATGGGATGACGCTTTAAAGGCATCGATGCAAATCGACTGTCTTCTTTGTAGCGGCGTTCAGGGAAGTGCAGGGTGCTGGATTCCGCGTGCGTGCACATAGATGGAATACACCGAATCCCAACAGCAGAGGAAGAGGCGGTTGCCATGGACACCACCGAAGCAGAGGTTTCCAACCAACCGAGGGGTCGCGATGCGTCCCAGCAAGGTCCCATCCGATGCGATGCAGTGAACTCCGTTGCCGGCACTGCTCCAGATGTTGCCGTCAACATCCACCCGGATGCCATCAGCATTGCCGTTGTTCACTCGGTAGAAGTCGCGTCGGCCTGAAATCTGCCGACCGCCATCCTCCACATCAAACACATGAATGAGTCTGTCTGGTATGGGGGCGTCGTGCTCTACCGGGGTCCCGAACTGGCCTTCAGGAGCTGCTGTATCCACGACATAAAGGAGTGATTCATCAGGAGAGAAGGCAAGACCATTCGGACCGACCACCACGTCGGGATCCGTCATTGCATTGAGGGATCCATCGGCGGGGTCAAAGCGATAAACAACAGCTGGTTGCACCGAATGCCGTCGTCCTCCCTCGAAATCATTCACGAGTCCATACAACGGATCGCTGAACCAGATCGTTCCGTCACTCTTGACCACGACATCATTCGGAGTGTTCAAAGGCTTGCCCTGGTGTGAATCCACCAAATGCACAACACGACCGTTGTGCTCCGTGCGCAGCAAAGCCCGATGCCCGTGGCTGCAGGTTAAGAGCCGTCCCTGGCGATCTCGCGTTTGCCCATTCGGGAAGCCGGCGTTGTGGCGGAACACACTCAAACCGTTGGTCTCATCCCAGGACAGGATTCGGTCATTAGGAATGTCGGAAACCAAAAGGCGCTGCTGATCGCCGCACCAGACCGGTCCTTCCAACCAACGACAACCATCAAAGAGGCGTTCAAGCTGAGCATTGAACAGCACCAAGCATTTGAACCTCGGATCAATAACTTCGATCTTGGTTTCAACAAATTGACTCAGATAAACCATGAAGTGATACCTCCCTACTGGAATGAACCAGGGGGCAAGTTCCGCCAGGCCTGATCATGACGCTGAATGATCAGTTGAACGCAAGGTTCCTCGCCAACTTGGGCGGACAGGTGACCTTGCCGGCCATCCGATGTCGCACGACAGCCCTGATCACCTCCATAGGAATACTCTCCAGCTTTCATGACCACCTTCGTTCCATCCATACTCTCCACAGACCAAGCTCCTTTGAGCACATAAATCCATTTTGGAACGTGATTCTCATGCCAGTCAGCGGTCCAGCCAACCGGCAAGTACGTGACAAAAGCATTACCATCCTTAAGCAAATCACGCGAAAACTGTGGTGAATCACCAGGGCCGAGCTGACCAAGCTGAAACTCGCTGATTGTGCACATTTGCTGACGACTGACACCTTCAGCATCTGTGTAAAGGTGCCAGTAGGTTTCAGGCTCGGGGGCCAGACTGAAGGGGTCGGTCAAAAGTTGGTTGGGCGGATATTTTCACCCTATTCATTTCGATGAAGCCTGACTATCAAGCCACACACCAAGGCAATGTTTCGCCTGCATGGAACAGCACAGGCCACTCACACTCAGTGAGTGAATCATCACCCTTCAACACCTCTTCAGGTGGAACCAGACGCGAAGGCACTGTCTGCTGGTTGCGCACCAGGGTGATGGTGTCCTCATTGAGAGGCAACCCGTAGAAGCGAGGCCCATGTTCACTCGCAAACCCCTCGAGTTGTTCTAGTGCGCCAGCCTGTTCGAACACAGAGGCGTAGCTCTCTAAGGCATGGAGCGCATTGAAGATCCCAGCGCAGCCACAAGCCGATTCCTTCCCGGAACGGGGATGGGGAGCCGAGTCCGTGCCAAGAAAGAAGCAGGGAAGACCGCTGATTGCTGCAGAGATCAACGCTTGGCGGTGGCATTCACGCTTCACCACTGGCAGACAGTAGAAGTCGCTGCGCAGGCCTCCCATGAACATCGCATTGCGATTGAGATGGAGGTGATGGGGTGTGATGGTGGCAGCCAAACGATGATCACCGCCGAGGTGCTCATCACGGATGTAGGTGGCAGCCTGCTCGGTGGTGATGTGCTCAAGCACGATGCGCAAGCCTGGGTAGCGGCGGCGCAAAGGGATCAGGTGCTGGTCGATAAATGCAGCTTCCCGATCAAAGATGTCAACTTCAGGATCTGTGACCTCCCCGTGGATGAGCAGGGGCATGTCGATGGATTCCATTCGCTCAAGCACAGAAGCGATCTTGGTGAGATCACTCACTCCGGCAGCCGAATTGGTGGTGGCATTCGCGGGATAAAGCTTGGCAGCGGTGAACACTCCTTCGCGGAAGCCTCGTTCCAACTCATCGGGATCGAGATTGTCGGTGAGATAAGCCGTCATCAACGGCTCAAACTGCAGTCCCTGCGGAAGCGCTTCAAGAATCCTGCTGCGGTAGGCCAAAGCAGCATCCACCGTGGTGATCGGAGGACGCAAATTGGGCATCACGATTGCCCGGGCAAAGGTTCTGGCAGTGGCAGGCAGCACCGCATGAAGCATGGCTCCATCTCTCAAGTGCACATGCCAGTCATCTGGACGGCGGAGCACAAGGGATGACGGCACCTGAACCAAGGTCAGACCTCCTGAAGCTGGGGGAGCTCTCCGACTGCCAAACGGAGAATCTCTCCACGATCCTCGCTGACGTGCTCGGGGGGAAGCAAATCCAGCAGCTTGAGCTTATCGAGGCGATTTCGCGTTGCTCCGTTCATCACCACCAAATAAACCGCGCGGCCAACCTCAACAGCTTCTTTGATGGCATTTTCAAGCGCCAAAGACGCGGTCACACCCAAGTGGGACACCTCTGTTAGATCAAACAGCACAGCTTCACACTCTTCGATGGCGTTGTGCTCACGACTGATCGTTTTGGCCACGCCAAAAATCATCGGCCCTGTGAGTTGGAAGAGCAGCAGACGACCTGAAGCTTGATCCAGCAACTCCTGCTGATCGTGAGGAAGTTCCACGTCATCGTCAGTGGTGCTGATGGTCTTCACACCCTTGGCCTGCAGGGCTGTCATCCGCTCAATGGTGAGCACATTGGCCACGAAGACGCCGATGAACACAGCCCAGATCAGATCCACAAGCACGGTGAGAGCAATCACGCCATAGGTGATGCAGGCGGCCTTAATCGAAAGGTGATGGGCGCGCTGCAGGAAGCTCCAATCGATGATGTCGAAACCCACCTTCAAGGCGATCCCAGCGAGCACAGCCAATGGAATTGCTGATGCAGCACCTGCAAACAGCAGGATCACCAACATCAGAATCAAGGCGCGGATGATGCCCGACAGAGCTGAACGACCACCGGCCTGAATGTTCACCACCGTGCCCATCGTGGCTCCGGCCCCAGGCAGACCTCCAAACAGACCCGACATCACATTGCCCAGCCCCTGACCGATCAATTCTTTGTTGGAATTGTGCTCAGTGCGCGTGAGGCTGTCGGCCACCACGGACGTGAGCAGGGCATCAATGCAACCGAGCATGCCCAGAACCGCTCCATTGACAACCATCACGCGGATCTGTCCTCCGGTGAAATTGGGCATTTGGAACGTGGGGAATTCCGCTGAGAACTCAGGGATCCGACGCAGTTCCACATCCCCGAGAAGGGTTAGGGAGATGAAGGTGCCGATCAGAAGGGCCAGGAGCTGAGGAGGGAGCCAGCGCTTCACCTGTTCCGGTGTGAACCAGAGGATCAGAAGAGTCACCACAGCAAGGGTGAGTTCCATGGGCTGGACATTGACCAGCAGCTGAGGCAATGCCGTGAGAGTGCCAACAACTCCGCCCGACGGACTGCTCTGCCCGAGGAAAGGCGCCAGTTGGAGGATGACCAGGATCACACCGATGCCAGACATGAAGCCCGAGATCACGGTGTAAGGCATCATCGTGATGTAACGCCCAAGGCGGAAGAATCCAAACAGGATCTGGAAAATTCCTGCCAGAACCACAGTGGTGAACGCCATGGCCATGGCAGTTCCATGGTCGGGAATCTGGCTGGTAAAGCTGAGGATGACAGCGGTGAACACCACGGTCATCGGACCGGTGGGCTCTGAAATCAGCGTTGACGTGCCTCCAAAAAGGGAAGCCACCAGACCGATGATCACAGCACCCCAGAGGCCAGCTGCAGCACCCGCTCCCGACGCGACGCCGAAGGCAAGTGCCATGGGTAGCGCAACCACCGCAGCAGTCACCCCACCGAAGAAATCGCCTTTGATGTTGCGCGTGCTGATGTGATTCAGGAACACACCGAACCGTTACAAATGTGGCGGAATGCTAGTCGCCGCTCAGAAGAACAGACCAGATCGATTCATGGAGTCGCGTTTGGGCGAGATGATGGCGTCGCACAATGTGAGCCAGCAATCGTTCCAGATGCCCGACTTCCTGCAATCATTTCTGGAGATTCTGATCGGGATCGCCCTGCTTTACGCCGGCGGCGAGGTGTTTGTTCAGGGGTCAGTGACCCTGTCACTGATTTTTGGCATCCCGCAGCTCGTGATTGGCCTCACCGTGGTGTCTTTCGGCACCAGCGCTCCGGAGCTGTTTGTCAGCGTTAGTTCGGTCCTTCAGGGCCTCGACTCACTAGCCGTGAGCAATGTGGTCGGGAGCAACATCTTCAACGTGATGGTGGTGTTGGGCAGCAGCGCCCTGGTGATGCCGCTCCGGGTGGAAAGCCGATTGGTCAGACGCGACGTGCCAGTGCTGATTGCAGTGTCTGCAGCGGTTTGGGGCATGGCATCGGCTGGGCGCGTCACCTGGCAGTCAGGTGCGGCATTGCTGCTGGCTCTGATCATCAATTCGATCTGGGAAATCCGTACGGCTCGGGAGGAACCGGCTGGCGTTGAAGAAGCTGAACCGGACGTGAGCCCCGAACAGGCCAAACGCGGCGGCGTGAAGTCAGTGATGTTCCTGCTGATAGGCATCCTTCTCCTAGGGGTTGGGTCGAAGGTGCTTGTCAGCGGAGCAACAGGAGCCGCAACCTATCTGGGGGTCAGCCAAGCGGTCATCGGCTTGACCATCGTGTCAGCGGGCACTTCGATGCCGGAGCTGATCACATCGCTTGTGGCAGCAATTAAAGGAAAGACGGATCTGGCCATCGGCAATGTGGTGGGAAGCAATCTTCTCAATCAGCTGCTCGTTCTCGGTGCAAGCGCGGTGGCTGCGAGCGGAGCTGGAGGGCTGAACGTGAGCGCCCTGCTGATCGAGCGCGACATGCCCGTCATGATGATTGCAACACTCGCCTGCATGCCCATCTTCTGGACCAAGGGGCAAATCACCCGCCTGGAAGGTGGCATCCTCGTTGGCCTATACATCTTTTATGTGGTGGATCAAGTGCTGCCACGCACCTTGCCCACCTGGCAAGACGAGTTCCGGCTGGTGATGCTCTGCCTGGTTCTCCCGGCAGTGATCGTTCTGATCGTCGTTCAGGCTGGTTTGTATTGGCGTCAGCTTCAGCGCAATCGCGCAGACGACAGATCAGTCAGAAGCTGATTGACTCCGAATTGGTTTGATGAGCAAGTCATCACAGGCTGGCGCGTATTCGTTCACGAAAGGGTGACTACACCCTGAAAGTTGATCATCCTTAGGAAGCATTGCTCAGCTTGCCGATGCTCGAGCTGCTTCCACCGCTCAACGATAAAAATCTCCCCTGGTTGGATGTCATTCATCCAATCGTGGTCCACTTCGTGATCGCGATGGCGCTCATCAGCGTGGTGTTTGATCTTGTTGGGGTGATCACGCGTAGAAGAAATCTCTTTGAGGTGAGCTTCTGGAATCTGATCGTGGCCACGGTGGCCATCTTCGTGGCAATCATCTTCGGCCAGATTGAAGCAGGCCTAGCCAATCCTTACGGGGCATCTCGCGACATCCTCAGTTACCACAGCACGATCGGCTGGTCTCTCGCTGGTGTGCTGGGCCTCCTCACAGGATGGCGCTATGTGGCGCGACAGAAAGATCCCACGAACTTACCGGCCGGCTTTTTGGTGATTGATGGAGTGCTCGCAACACTCGTTTGCTGTCAGGTTTATCTCGGCGACAAGCTGGTTTGGGTTTACGGACTTCACACCGTTCCTGTCGTGGAAGCCATTCGCAGCGGAGCGGTGTCATGACCCCAATCAGCATGATCCGACTGATGGAAATTCCATCTCCCATCAACGACATCGCCGAGCAACTGGGAGCAAACGATCTTCCTTACGCCATCCCCATCCATCCGAATTTGGTGCACTTCACCATCGGATTGTTTGCCATCGGCATCGCTTTTGATTTCGCAGGTGCGTTTTATCCACTTGAGAAACGGGTGTTCCGATATCTCGCTCTGCCAGTGACCCGGAGCGGATTTCATGATGTGGGTTGGTACAACGTGCTGGCTTGCAGCGTCATCACCTTTTTCACAGTGGCCGCCGGGTTCTACGAGATGCTGCTCGCCGTCCCGCTGCCGGGAATCCGCAGTTTGATTGGCCAGAACGCAATCAGCACGATGCTTTGGCATGGCATCGGTGGCGTTGCACTGCTGTTGGCCATCGTGGCAATGACCATTTGGCGTGGTTACCAACGATTCGTTTGGCGAAAAGATTTTGGGCGGCAAGTGACCTGGCTTTACCTGGCCTGCGGAACCCTGATTCTTTTGATCATGGGATTGCACGGCAGTCTCGGCGCCTGGCTAGCCAGTGAATTCGGTGTTCACATCACGGCAGATCAACTTTTGGCGGCAGGAGCAGATCTCCAGGAGGCCCTGCCATGACATCCACGCAAACTCCTAAGAAAGGCTTGCCAATCCGTTTGCTGATCGTGCTCGCGATCACAGTGATTGCAGATGCACTGGTGAGTGTTCAGGTCGCGCGTTGGTCCTACGCATGGCTTCCTGTTCCTGCTTCCACAGCAGCCCCCTACGTCGATGACCTGTTCAGCCTTGAGGTCGGCATCGGGGCCTTCATTTTCATCGGCTCAGTGGGGTTCATTCTCTGGTCGGTGATCTTCAGCCGAGCCGAGAAATACGACGAAAGCGATGGTCTTCCCATCGAAGGTAACACCAAGTTGGAAATCACCTGGACAGTGATTCCGTTCGTGATCGTGATGGCATTAGCCTTTTATTCGATTCATGTTAACGAGAAACTGGCATCTCTTGGCCCTAAACAAAAATATGACGTCGCTGTAAATCAAGCCCCGGATGCGGTAGCAACAGCAGATGCCCGCCGAGACGTCGGACCGATCGATGTGATTGCCCGACAGTGGTCTTGGGAATTTGTCTATCCCGATGGTGTGCGCAGTTCAGAACTGCATCTACCGGTGAATCAACGGGCAAATTTCCAGCTCAGCTCAGAGGATGTGCTGCATGGTTTTTACATCCCGGCATTCCGCCTGAAGCAGGACATTATTCCAGGGAGTGTGATCTCCTACAGCATCACTCCAACCAGAGAAGGTCGCTACCGGTTGCGCGACTCAATGTTCAGCGGCGCCTACTTCTCCCAGAACCAAACCGACGTGATTGTTGAGTCAGAGCAGACCTACAACGCCTGGTTGAAAACCACCTCCAAGCGCCCACTCGTGCAGGGACTGAGCCCTGGAACATCGCTCTACACCAAGCGACTGAAGGACGGGGACCGCGGCTGGGCCACTGTGCCTCCCGCCAACCCACCGATGGTCAACGACCCCGGCAACCCCGACGAGCCCCACGAAGCCTGAACCCGATGACCAGCACGAACTACGACCCACGGGTGCTTAAGGCGCCACACCCTGTTCCAGGAGCACCAGACAACTGGAAACGCTTTTTCAGCTTCAATACCGACGCCAAAGTGATCGGTATTCAGTACATCGGCTTGTCGCTTTTCTTCCTACTCGTGGGAGGTCTACTAGCCATGGTGATGCGAGGTGAGTTGATCACACCTCCATCTGATCTTGTCGATCCAAGTGTTTATAACGGTCTCTACACGATGCACGGAACAGTGATGCTGTTCCTGTTTCTTTTCCCAGTGCTCAATGGGTTTAACAACCTCCTAATTCCAACAATGATCGGGGCGCCAGATATGGCTTTCCCCAAAGTGAATGCAGCCGCCTTTTGGTTGGTGCCAGTCTTCGCCCTGGTTTTGCTGAGCAGCTTTTTCGTTCCAGGCGGGCCTGCTTCATCGGGATGGTGGTCATATCCACCGATCAGCATTCAGAACCCTCTTGGGCATTTCATTAACGGGGAATTCCTGTGGATTCTGGCGGTGGCGCTTTCCGGCATTTCCTCAATCATGGGTGCGATCAATTTCGTAACCACGATCCTCAGGATGCGGGCACCCGGCATGAGCTTCTTCAAGATGCCTGTGTTCATCTGGACTGCCTGGGCCGCTCAGACACTGCAACTGATTGGTCTGCCTGCACTGACAGGTGGCGCCATCATGCTTCTGTTTGATCTCAGCTTCGGAACCAGCTTCTTTCGACCAGAAGGAGGCGGTGACCCAGTTCTCTATCAACACTTCTTCTGGTTTTACTCGCACCCAGCGGTGTATGTAATGGTGCTGCCAGTTTTCGGCATCTTCTCCGAGCTGATCACGGTGTATTCACGGAAGCCACTTTTTGGCTACAAGTTCGTAGCACTTGCCTCTTTTATCATCACGTTCCTTGGGCTAATCGTGTGGGTTCACCACATGTTCTACACAGGAACACCCCAGTGGATGCGCAATCTCTTCATGGTCACCACGATGCTGATCGCCGTTCCAACCGGTGTGAAAGTGTTCGCTTGGCTCGGCACACTCTGGGGCGGCAAGATCCGACTCACTACCCCCATGTTATTCGTGCTTGGAGGCCTGGTGAATTTTATTTTCGGAGGAATCACGGGCGTCATGCTTGGCACCGTTCCGATTGATATCCACGTCGGCAACACTTACTTCGTGGTGGCACATTTTCACTACATCATCTTCAACACCATCGGATTCGGCATCTTCGCTGGCATCTACCACTGGTTCCCGAAGTTCACCGGACGCATGTATTACGAGGGGCTGGGAAAAGTGCATTTCGCCCTCACATTTATCGGAGCCACGCTCAATTGGCTCCCTCTTCACTGGGCTGGCCTTTATGGAATGCCCCGCCGTGTGGCCTCCTACGACCCTGAGTTCGCCATCTGGAATGTGATTGCCAGCATCGGAGCCTTCATGCTCGGTGTGGCCTCCATTCCCTTCATCCTTAATATCGTCAGCTCCTGGTCGCGCGGGGCCAAAGCCTCCGCCAATCCATGGAATGCAATCGGATTGGAGTGGCTACTGCCCTCTCCTCCTCCAGCCGAAAACTTTGAAGATGACGTCCCCACTGTGATCAGTGAACCCTATGGATATGGTCTGGGGCGCCCCCTCGTTGAGGACGAGGAGTTTTACATCCGCCGTTCCATGGAGGCCTGAAGCAATGACAAGCGCTAATCCCGATCTGTCCTTAAATCACCAACCTGGGCACATCAAACATGACGGTCATAACCTCACAGGTTTCGTCATTTTTCTCTGCTCAGAAAGCATCATCTTTCTGGCATTTTTCGTTGGTTTTTCTCTGCTGAAACTCACCAGCCCTGAATGGCTTCCAGAAGGAGTCGAGGGCCTGGAAACCAAGCTGCCCTTCATCAACACGATCATCCTGGTCAGCTCCAGCTTCGTCGCCTATTTCGCAGAGCGCTATCTACACAAAGACAATCTGTGGGGGTTTCGAGCCTTATGGCTTCTCACCATGGCCATGGGGGCTTATTTCGTTTACGGGCAATACGTCGAGTGGTCAGAGCTTCCCTTCAGTCTCAGCAGCGGAGTTTTCGGTGGAACTTTCTATCTGCTGACTGGATTTCATGGACTTCATGTGATCACGGGCATCCTTCTGATGGGTCTGATGTTGGCCCGATCCTTCCGCCCGAACAACTACGCCAAGGGGGAGATGGGTGTCACAGCAGTCAGCCTTTTCTGGCATTTCGTGGATGTGATCTGGATCATCCTCTATGTGCTGATCTACGTCTGGCAACGCACCACCTAATCCACCTGCATCGGCCGATTCCCATTCCCAAAAACCAGCCATGATCATCGACGATCGCCACTACGACATCATCGTTATCGGCAGCGGTGCCGGGGGAGGAACCCTTGCTGGAGCCCTCAGCCGAGCTGGACGCAGCGTGCTTCTGCTCGAACGTGGGGAAGCCATGGCGCTGAGCGACCAGAACGTGGCTGATGTGGATCTGCTCCGAAAGGATCGCTATCACCCAAAAGATGAGCGCTGGTTCGGTCCTGACGGCGACCCGATCGCGCCACAAACCGCCTATGCGCTGGGGGGCAACACCAAAATCTGGGGCGCGGTTCTGGAGCGAATGCGGGAACGGGAGTTCGGCGAAGTTGAACTGCAGCAAGGCATCTCCCCCGCCTGGCCCCTGGATTACAACGACCTGGCCCCTTACTACGACAAGGCCGAATCGCTCTATCACGTGCACGGCAAGGTCGGTGTCGATCCCACCGAGCCACCGCGAAGCGGGGATTTCGAGCATTCGCCACGGCCATTAATCCCGTTCCTGGAACCCCTCCGTGAGGGATTGGAACGTCAAGGCTGTCAGCCCTATGACCTACCAATCAGCTGGTCTGATAATCAAGACGACCCCAGCGGTGACGCCCAGCTGTATGGACTCGACAACGCCGATGCCAACAAACTGCATGTGCGCACTCGCGCCACGGTTCTACGGCTGCATGTGAATCCAGCGGGGCGGGACGTTAAGGGCGTCGAAACCAACGTCGATGGCGAAGTTTGGTTGTTTTCTGGGGATGTGGTCGTGCTGGCGGCAGGAGCCATCAACACCCCAGCGATCCTGCTGCGCTCCAGCAACGAGCGTCACTCAGGCGGACTCGCCAATCGCTCGGAACAGGTGGGGCGCAATCTGATGAATCTTCAGCTCACCTCAATTTTGCAAAAAGCATCTGCAGCCAACAGCGGCCGCTACGCGAGATCACTGGGGATCAACGACTACTACTGGGGAGACAAGAACGTCAGCTTCCCCCTTGGCCACATTCAGGCCGCAGGTGGAGTGCTGCAGGATGCCCTGTTCGCGGAATCGCCACCAGTGCTCTCATTGGTGAGCAAGCTCATTCCCGATGCCGGGCTTGAACGACTGGCATCACGCTCTGTGGCGTGGTGGGCCATGACCGAAGTGCTGCCTGATCCCGAGAATCGGATCTGGCTGAATAGCGATCAAATCCGCATTAACTACATCCACAACAACCGCGAAGCACACGACCGTCTCGTTTATCGCTGGATTGACACACTCAAAGCGATCGAAGCGGATCCACTAACGCAAGTGGTGACAGCTGAACCTGTCCATCCACGAGGGGAAGCTCCACTCAGTGTTGTTGGGTTTGCCTGTGGCACGTGCCGCATGGGGGAGAGTCCAGCCACATCGGTCGTGGATGCTGATGGGAAATGCCACGATCTCAACAACCTCTACATCGCCGATACCAGTGTGTTTGCAAGTTGCCCGAGTGTTGGGCCGGGTCTCACCACGATCGCGTTGGCACTACGCCTTGCAGACACCCTGGATCGCAAGATGCGCGGGTAAAGCACCGCGCTTCAGGCCATCGTGACAAATTCTTCAGACACCGTGGGATGCAAAGCCATGGTGCGATCGAAATCAGCCTTGGTGGCTCCCATCCCAACAGCGATCGCAGCCATCTGAATGATCTCGGCCGCGTGGTCACCAACCATGTGGCAACCAAGCACCTTCTCCGTATCAGCTTCGAGCACGAGCTTGAGCAGACAACGCGGTCCACGCTTGGGCAGGGCCTGTTCCATCGAACGGAAACGAGCTCGGTGAATCAGCACCTGCTGTGCGCCATGGCGAGCCACAGCCTCATCTTCTGACAGCCCCACCGTGGCCAATTCCGGTTGACTGAAGACGGCACTGGCCACGAGCTCATGGTTGACCTGGCGCGGCCGCTGGCCATAAATGCTGTCCGCGAAGGCACGGCCCTCATCGATCGCAACGGGTGTGAGACAGATGCGGTCAGTCACATCACCAACGGCGAAGATATGGGAGACGTTGGTGCACTGATCGGCATCCACAGGGATCCGATGCCCATCAACGGTGACGCCTGCCGCTTCAAGGTTGAGGCCTTGCAGAAACGGTCGACGACCTGTGGCTAGCAGAACGCCGCCACAAGCGAACCTGTCTCCGGTTTGCGTGGTCACCACCAGATCCCCTGGCACGCCTTCAATGGCTGCAGGACTGGTGGAGAAATGCAGGTTGACGCCCTGCTCAACCATGCCCTCCTGCACCGCCGATGACAGTTCGCTGTCGAAACCGTGAAGAAGATGATCCCGCCGCACGAGCTGGGTCACGTGCACGCCAAGTCCAGAAAGGATTCCGGCAAATTCGCAGGCGATAAAACCGGCACCGACCACCACCACCCGTTCCGGGAAGCGCTCCAGAAGGAACATGTCATCACTCACCCAGCCAAGGTGAGCCCCAGGGATATCGGGACGATGGGGGCGACCACCAACGCCAATCATCACCCGCTCAGCGCGAAGCCGATGCTCAGGTTCACCGCCGGGAGTCGACGAGACAACGATGTGGCGATCGTCGTCGAAACGCCCCCAACCACGGATCAGGGTCACGCCGGCTTTCTCGAGAAAATCGATGTGGAGCGCATTGAGGCGATCCACCTCGGTGCGCACGTTTTCCAACAACCGGGCCGAATCGATCGTCAGCGCCGAAGGATGTACGCCGTAACTGGAAGCATCATGCAAATGCTCCACCATTTTGGAGCCATAAACCAGCAGCTTCTTGGGAACACAGCCGCGAATCACGCAGGTGCCACCAACGCGATCCCCTTCGACAATGGCGACCTTGGCGCCGTAACGCGCTGCTCGCTTGGCAGCCGCCAATCCACCGGAACCAGCTCCGATGACCACCAGATCAAACGACTGCTCCACCGCGGAGGTCCATCAACACAGGCGCATTCTGAAGGCTGATCGATGGATCCCGGGATTCGTCAAAGCCTGGCCAAACAGGCTGAACAATGATGTCGACCACAATGGACGCGACAGCGCCAACGCCATGCGACAGCCCCCCCCTATCAAGGCGACGGCCCTCACCACTACATGCGCGATGGTCTGCGCAACGGCCTGCGCGGCTGCCTTGCTGAACTCCTTAGCTCCGGCGCAATCGCTTGAACTCAACGGTCAAACCAGCTTCGTAGCCGTGCCCACCAAGGCAAAACTAGTGAATTACCAGTGGTATGCCTTCCAAGGACGAGCCGTTTACTACCTGGTGCTCGAGTTTCCAGCTGGTGCCAATGCGGGGCTCGGCGCCATCAGCCTCGAACAGATCCGTGGGGTGAAGCCGGCATTTCTGCGAGGTGCCGTTCCCGTCAGAGCCTTTTTGGGGACCCCCCGACGCGAAGGGGAGGGTATTGCCGTCGAAGCCGACTTCAGCGATCAGGCGCGCAATGTCATGGTGCGTTTCAACCCAGCAGTCACACCGGGTAACACCGTCACCGTGGCCTTTCGGGTGGGCACCAATCCGCCCTCAGATCTCTACACCTTTTCCCTGTCGGCCATTCCCGCAGGTCCCGATCCCATCCCCCAGATGGTCGGTGTGCTTCAGATGGATGTGTTGCAGCCCTTTCGACACTGAAGAACCGTTGAGATCCGCATAGGGTTAGGTGAGGAACGTTGCGGAATTCACCCTGCACCTGCCCCATTTCGACCGAATTCCTGATCACGACGGCGAGCACGATCTATTTGAGGTCAAGGTGAGTGCGCTGCAACCCACCCAGATGTGCGTGGGGTTCGCCGAGGTGTGGAGCCGTCAGCGCGACTTTAGTGAGGACAGCAAGACCGAACGACTGAGCTACCTCCGCGGCAAACCCGTTCCTCTGGTGCGCAATAAAAACGGACAGCTCTGGATGGTGGATCGTCATCATCGTCTGCGGGCCCTGCTGGAGATGGACCCTGACGTCACCACCTATGGCTACGTGATCTCCGAACTCGAAAGTGACGATCGGGATGATGCGCTAGCGGCTCTTCAGCAACGCGGTTGGCTCTATCTCCACGATGGGCGCGGCAATGGGCCATGGCCTCCCTCAACTCTCCCGACCTCTCTTCTTGACCTGCAGGACGATCCATACCGAAGCCTGGTGTGGAAGCTCAAGAAAGAACGACGGATCAAGCCACAGCCCCTGATTCCTTATCACGAGTTCCGCTGGGGAAGCTGGCTTCGCACGCGTCCGCTGCCTCCGTTCAGCTCGGCTCAATTGGAACCAGCCCTGCCAGCCGCCCGACGACTCAGCCAGTCAGCAGCGGCTCGACACCTCGCCGGCTGGACCGGCCCTAGCTGAGTGATCTCCCCCCCCCATGATCAGCCCATGCTTCGTTTAACTGCTGGCCTCGCAGCGGCCCTCTTGCTGTTGCCATCGGCTGGACCGACACTTGAGATCAATGGTCAGACCAACTTCGTAGCCGTGCCCACCAAGGCCAAGCTCACGAACTTCCGCTGGTATGCCTTCGACTGTTGTGCTGTTTTTTACCTAACGGTTCATCTTCCCGAAGGCGCCAACGCCGACTTGAAACATCTGAACCTTGAACAGATCCGGGGGGTTCAACCGGCGTTTTATTACGGTGCCGTTCCCGTCAATGCTTTCATCGGCACACCGCGGCAAGAGGGCAGGTCCATACCTGTCACTGCAGAGTTCAGCGAAGGTGCTCGCACAATCGATGTGCAGTTCAACACTCCAGTTGCCCCTGGAGAAACCGTCACGGTTGCCTTCAAAGCGGGAACCAACCCACCTGCAGACACATACACCTTCTCGCTCTCTGCCACGCCAGCCGGTCCTAATCCGGTGAATCAGGTCGTGGGTGTGGTGCAGATGGACATCTTCCAAGCGGTGTTCTAAGCAAAAGCTAGGAGCCGGGGAAGCTTGCCTAGCGCTTGCGCCTGGAATCGATCTGGAGCAGATCACGCACACGTTGCACTTGGCTTGCCACCTGAGGGTCGCTGGCGAGTTTTTTTTCCACCTGTTCGATGGCATACATCACCGTTGTGTGGTCCTTCCCCCCGAAGGTTTCTCCGATGCGAGGCAAGCTCAGTCCCGTGCCCTGACGCATGAGGAACATTCCCACCTGGCGTGCCTGGCTGACTGCACGGCGACGGCTGCTGCTGCGCATATCGTCCGCCGACACACCAAACACTTCTGACACTTTGTCGATCACCTGTTCAGGCGTGACTTCCACACCCTGACCGCTGGGATCCAGCATCGGTGCAACCGACTCGACGGTCATTGGCATGCCAGTGATCGATGAAAACGCGACAGCCCGGGTCAAGGCACCTTCCAGTTCACGGATGTTGGAGGTGAAGCGGCCAGAGATGTACTGAATGAGATCTCGGGGAAGCGAGACCCGTTCCTGCTCTGCCTTTTTCTGCAGAATCGCCATACGCGTCTCCAGATCAGGGGCCTGAATGTCAGCGATCAATCCCATGGAGAACCGTGAGATCAGACGTTCTTGAAGCCGTGGAATCTGACTGGGCGGACGGTCGCTGGCGATCACGATCTGGCGACCGGCCTCATGCAATGCATTGAATGTGTGGAAAAACTCCTCCTGGGTGTATTCCTTTCCCTCAATGAACTGAATGTCATCCACAAGAATCAGATCCGCAGCTCGATAACGATCTCGGAAGGCCTGCATGCCGTCCTTACGGATGGCCACGATCAAGTCATTGGTGAAGGTTTCGGTGGAAACGTAAAAAACCTTGGCCTCAGGATCGATTTCCAGGCGGTAGTGGCCGATGGCCTGCATCAGATGGGTCTTGCCAAGCCCCACACCGCCGCAGATGAACAGCGGGTTGAACTCACGCCCCGGTGCTTCCGCCACGGCCAGAGCAGCCGCATGCGCCATGCGGCTATTGGGCCCGACCACAAAGCGATTGAACACATACCGCATGTTCAGGCCAGGTAGCCGCCTCGGCGCCGAGGCGGATGCCTTAGGCGGGGGGGCCGCCACGGGGGTGGGTTCAGGAGCAACAGCAGTGGCGGCGCTAGCGGCGCCAGCAGCGGCCTGAGGCTCATCCCCGTCGCGGGCTTGAATCGAAACCGTCACCGGTCGACCGACGATCTCACCGGCCACTTCAGCGATGGTGCTGGCGTAGTTCTTGCGCAGCCAATTGCTGGCAAAGCTGTTGGGAGCCAGCAGCGTGAGCGTTCCATCGCGGAATCCGCTGCACTGTGCTGGTCGGATCCAGGTTTCGAAGGTGGGCTTGCTGAGGTTGCTCTGTAGGGCCTGCTGAACCTGACTCCAAAGCTCACTGCCCGTCAGCACTACGTCGCCTGAATCAACGAGGCTGAATCTACGCACCTCTGGCCGATTGATCCGTCTTTAATGAGACTCTGTCCAAGTCACGGATGTTCATGGCCCCCGCCACCCAGCGCTCACTGCAGAGGATTTCAGTGCTTCTGGGGATCGGCCTTCTCGGCACAAGCCTGAGCAGCTGTGGAAGCTCCTGGCGAGACCGTGTCGGACTTAACGAGTCTCCAGCCAGTGAAACGCTGCCGGAAGTGAGTGACGGCCCGCGTTCAGCACCTCTGCAACCGGGCAAAAACGTAATCGTTCAAGCCGTTGATCGGGTGGGCCCAGCTGTGGTTCGGATCGACACCATCAAGCGCGTGATCAATCCGCTAGGCAACCTGTTTGGAGGCCGTCCACCCGTCCAGCAGCAGGCCGGTCAGGGGTCGGGATTCATCACCCGTTCCGACGGATTGATCTTCACCAATGCTCACGTGGTGGAGGGAGCCGATCAGGTTTCCGTGACACTTCCGGATGGCCGCAGCTTCCGTGGTGATGTGCTGGGTGGCGATCCCCTGACGGATGTGGCCTTGGTGCGGGTGGTAGCCGACAAGCTGCCCGTCGCCCCGCTGGGCAATTCCAACAATCTCAAACCCGGAGAGTGGGCCATCGCCATCGGCAATCCACTCGGCCTGAACAACACTGTGACGGCGGGGATCATCAGTGCTGTGGACCGCACCAATGCCGTGGGGGAAGGGCAGCGAGTTCCCTACATCCAAACCGATGCAGCGGTGAATCCTGGCAACAGTGGCGGTCCACTGATCAATGCTGCCGGTCAGGTGATTGGGATCAACACGGCGATTCGGCAGGCGCCGGGAGCAGGCCTCAGCTTTGCCATCCCAATCAATCTGGCCAAGCGCATTGCCCAGCAGATCATCAGCACCGGCCAGGCCTCCCACCCCTTCATCGGGGTTCGCCTCCAGAGTCTGACCCCCCAGCTCGCCAAAGAGATCAACGCCACAAGCGACTTCTGTCAGGTGCCCGAGCTGAATGGTGCGCTTGTGATTGAGGTGGTGGGCAATAGCCCAGCCTCCCGTGGAGGAATCCAGGCCTGCGATTTGATCCGCGAAGTCAACGGCACCAAGGTGCAAGACCCATCACAGGTGCAGCTGGCGGTGGACCGCGGACGCGTCGGTCAGGTGATGTCCATTGTGGTTGAGCGTGATGGCGAGACGATGGAGCTCACGGTGACTCCCGAAGAGCTGCCCCGCCAGCAGTGATCTCCGCCCAGCTGATCCAATGATCCAGCCAGTGCTGGTGGTGATGACGCGCTGGCCAGCCAGCGGTCGCTGCAAACAGAGACTGGCGCATACCCTCGGTGCATCGCCAGCCGCTCGCATCCAGTCACGACTGATTGCTCACACCCTGACGGTCGCGAAGCGCGTGGCGGAGCAGCAACTGTTCCATGTCCACATCGCCGTTAGCGGCGCGGGCCCCCGGGCACGTCGACGTTGGCTGGCATCAATTCCCCAGGCCAAGGTCATCGGCCAAGCACGTGGGGACCTCGGAAACCGGATGCGACGGGAGGTGCTTCGGGCCAGAACCCAGCACCCCGGATCACCGGTGCTTCTCATCGGAACGGATCTGCCCGATCTTGAGGAACGTGATCTCATGCTGGCCATCGAAGCGCTGAAAGAAACTCCTGTGGTGCTGGGCCCCTCCCAAGACGGGGGCTACTGGCTGCTGGGCCTGAATGGCTCAGAACCTGGAGCCCCCCGCTGGCCATTTCATTCGATGCCATGGGGCACCGACCAGGTGTGTCGTCTCACCCGCGAACGGGCTCTTCAACACGGCTTGGAGCCCGCTGAACTGGGTGAACGCAATGACATCGACCACTTCCAAGATCTCAAGGCTTGGCTGGAATGAACATGCGCAAGCCTCAACTGAGCGTGATCGTGCTCTGCCTAAATGAGGCAACGCGTTTACCGCTTCTTCTGGCAGACCTGCAGCGGAGTCGACGCCAGCTGGAAATTCTGATCAGTGACGGCGGCAGCAGCGATGGCAGCCCGCAGGTCGCAGAGCTAAGCGGTGCGCACGTTCTTAGCGTGCACCCCCCTGGCCGCGGACGTCAACTGGCGATCGCGGCCGGCGAAGCCAGAGGGGATTGGCTGCTGTTCCTGCATGCCGACAGCCGACTAGCGCCAGGGTGGCAGGCTCAAGTTGCTTCGGTGCTGCAATCACCGGGCGCCCAAGACGACGGTTGGTACTTCGATTTGCACATCGAGCCATCCACATGGGCTCGATGCCTTCTGGAACAGCTCGTGCGCCTACGCAGCCGATGGCTGCAACGCCCTTATGGCGACCAGGGTCTCTTGATTCATCGAAGTCTCTATCAGCGATGCGGTGGCTTCAAAGAGCTACCGCTGATGGAAGATCTCGACCTGGTTGAACGCCTGAGCAGGATCACGCGCCTGCGCCGGATTGGCGCGCCGATTACCACGGATGGTCGGCGTTGGGATCAAGACGGCGTCCTCCGCCGTAGCTGGCGCAACGCCGTGCTGCGGCGACGCTGGAAGGGTGGTGCTTCCGCGGAGCAACTGGCCTGTGACTACGGGCACGATCAGTTGGCGTACCAGAAGCCACAGCGATGACCACCGGGTTCCAAATCCCAGCCCAGACGCTTGTAAAACGGAAGAACACCGGGGTCTGCAAACAAGGTGGCTCGCTCAGTACCGAGTGTTCGCAAGGCATCGAGGATGTAGTCCATCAGCTGGCTGCCCAAACCAGACCCCTGATAGAGGGGGTGCACGGCGACATCCCAGATGGTGGCCTCCAGCACACCATCGCCGGTGCAGCGGGCAAATCCGACCAGGCGTGGAACCCGGAGATCATGCCGCCACAGGCCAACCCGCAGCAGACTGTGATCAAGAGCCTTACGCACACGCCTAACGGGCCGACGACTCCATCCCACCGCTTCCAGCAGCTGCTCCAGCTCCACCAGATCAAACGGGCGATGCTGACTGAAGACCAACGTCAGTTGGTCGCTGGGTGACACACACAGCTGCGCCTGATCGCCATACATCGCCTGCATGATTTCAGGCGTCAGGGAGGAGTGGTCGGTCACCGGACGGGGCAATTTCAGGACGATCCTGACGCACCGATGGAGAAAAGAGCGGCATGGTGGACAGGCTTGATCTGTCCCCATGACCGCCGACCGCCTGTTGATCGCAGTTCATGGCTGGCTTCTGAGCAAGCAGGTCTGGGCACCATTCGCAGAAGGCTGGGCCCAGCACCATCCGGAGATCGAGCTGTGGTGCCCGGATTTACCCGGTTTTGGCAGTACGCCCAGGCCCTATGGTTTGCAGCCGAACCTGGCGAGCTACGGACGTTGGTTGGCCGGAGCGGCCATCAACAGGGCACAGGGACGTCCATTCGTGCTGATGGGACATTCCCTCGGCGGCAGTGTGGTGCTACATGCCGAAGCGGAATTGCGCCGTCAAAAGCATTCGCATCTCTGCGGAGTCGTTCAGCTCGCGGCAGGAGGTGGCATCTACCAACCACGGCCATTTCGTCGTCTGCGCTGGTTTGGGAATCTGATGCTGGAGCTGCGTCCCGAGGCCTGCAGGGGTTGGCCTTCACCCATCGGTGCGCTGGGTCCTTTCAAGGCTGAACAACGCGCCGCTCGTGGACTGCTCGTGAACAGCACCTGCCGCGGGGCCGTGCGCGAACTTCCTGGCCTTGTGGCTCAACTGGCTGTGGAGAGCCTCTGGATTAGCGGCGACAACGATCAAGTGATGGAACCCGGTTATGTGAAACACCTGGCGGCGTACAGCCCCCACCATGACTACCGGCAGATCACGTCCTGCGGACATCTAGCCATGCGAGAGCAACCGGACAAGCTGAGGGAGCTCCTGATCGAATGGATGAACGCTCAGAGCCGAGCCAATCCCCGCTCTTGAAGCTCTGCCAGTTCGGCATAGAGACCGCCCTGAGCCCGAAGCTGCAGGTGTGTGCCCTGCTCGATCAGACGACCACGACGCAGCACCAGGATCCGATCAGCAGCCTCCACCGTGGCGAGGCGGTGGGCAATCACCACAGCTGTGCGCCGTTCGAGCAGTCGATCCAGATCACGTTGCAGGGTGGCCTCAGTGGAGGGGTCCATGAACGCCGTGGCCTCATCCATGACCAGCACGTTGGGATTGCGGATCGCCACTCTCGCTACGGCAAGGAGCTGACGCTCACCAGAGCTGAGGTTGCCTCCCCTTTCCCGTAGTTCCGTCTCAAGACCCTGGGGGAGTCGACCCAGCAGACCGTTCAATCCAAGGTCCCTGCAGACCGCACGCAGCTGGCGATCATCAATGTCGCGATCCAGGCGGAGATTGTCTGCAACGCTGCCACTGAACAGGAAGGTGTCCTGAAGAACCACACCAAGCTGACGACGCAGCTCGATCAGAGGGAGGGTACGAATGTCGCGGCCGTCAAGCAGGATTCGTCCTTGCTGGGGCTCATACAGGCGACATAGCAAACGGATGATGGTGGTCTTGCCGGATCCGGTGGGACCCACCAGGGCCACATGCTCACCAGGTGCAATCCGAAAGCTGAGATCCTGAAGGATCGGCTCATCAGAGCGGTAGGCGAAATGCACTCCTTCAAAAATCACCTCACCGCGCTTTGAGGGCATCACCTGTAAGGGCCTCGTGAATCCATCCGAGGCAGCTGAGGGGGCATCACCCGAGAGATCACGAATCTCAAGTGGTTGCTCCAGCAGTTCCCCGATCCGCTCAACAGCCGTGAGCCCCCCTTGGATTTGCGTGAAACGCTCAGCCATCTGGCGCAGTGGATCAAACAGACGCTGGGAATACAGGATGAAGGCCGTGAGGGTTCCAAGCCCCATCGCCCCGGCCGTGACCATCCCACCGCCCAGTGCAAGCACCACAGCTACTGCGCCCAGAGCGACCCATTCCAGGAAAGCGGAGATGCTGCTATCGAAAAGGATCGTTCCATTCACGGCCTCCCGATAGGCCCGACCCGTGCGGTTGAAGCGTTCACCGTTGAACGCCTCACGACGAAACATCTGCACGACATCCAGGCCTTGCAGGTTTTCCTGAAAATCAGCGTTGAGCTGAGACAGCTCTTCACGAACTTTGTAATTGGCCTTTCGGTAGCGACGTTGCAACCAGAGAATCGCCAGGGTCACAGGCACCTGGGTAGCAAGAAGAAGCAGACCCAAGCGCCACTCGATTAGGAGCATGGTGACCGCGATCACGGTGAGCGTGACCAAGTCAGTGAGCACCCCCACAGCGCCGCTGGCGAAGACCTCTGCCAAAGCATCCACATCGCTGGTGAGACGCGTCAGCAGCTTTCCCACGGGCATGCGGTCGTGGAACCTCAGAGAAAGATCCATCGCATGGGTAAAGAGGTCCCGACGGATCCTGGCGGTGAGTCGCTGACCCACTAACTGAATATTGGAGAGCTGAACCACCTGCAAAGCGAAGCGCATCAGCACCGACACCAGCAGAGCCGTGATGATCAGCCTCAGGGCAAGAACGCTGTCGAGAGGCTGAAGAAAGGGCACCACCGCTTCGTTGGTGGCACCAGCCACGGTGCGAAGAATGGAGATGGCTTGACCGATGAGCAGCGGCTGCACAGCACCGGCAAAAGCCAGGGGAACCAACAGCGTGAGGGTCAGCAGCAAACGGCGACGATCTTGCCCGAGGTAGCGACCAAGACGTCGGATGCGTTGCAGGTCCGAACCGGCCATCAGGCTGCGCTCACCGGAGTGGGTTGCGATACATCCATGGCCGTGATGATCTGCTGAAGCTCCCCTTGATCAAGACGCAGCGATAGGGGATGCCCCACGAGCCTCGCAGTGGTGTGAAAGAGATCTTCAATGGCAACGAGGCCATTGTCTTTGAGGGTCCGTCCTGTTGCCACCAGATCAACGATCGCTTCAGCGATGCCGGTGATCGGACCCAACTCAACAGAACCGGAGAGGTGCACCAGCTCCACGGGCAAGTCGATTGAATCGAAATACTGACGAGCACAGCGTGTGAATTTGCTGGCCACGCGGCAGTGGGGAGGCAAATCCGTCACGCGCTGGTAACCGCTGCTGGATTTCACAGCCACAGACATGCGGCAGCCGCCAAAACCGAGATCCGCCAGGTGAGCCACTGGCATCTGATGCTCGCGGAGCACGTCGTAACCGACGACACCGAGCTGGGCCTGGCCGTAAGCGACATAGACGGGCACGTCACCGTTACGTACAAGCAGAGCTCTCGCACGACCGCAAACGGATGGAACCATCAACTGGCGGTTGTCAGGGTCCAGTACAGCGGAAAAATCCAGGCCAGCTGTTTTGAAACGGTCCACGGAATCCCGCAGCAGTGCTCCCTTGGCCAGTGCAACGGTGATCATGGAAGCCTGCATCGTTCGAAACTTTAACGATGGGCCAATCCGTTCAGAGCGGCGGAATCTTCCCTCTGCCGGTCCTCCAAGACAACGTGGTCTGGATCTGGGTCCGAAACCAAACGGCGGTGGTGATCGACCCGGCCGTTGGGGAGCCGGTGATCGATTGGCTTGAGCGGCGGAACCTAACTCTGGAAGCCATCCTGCAAACCCACCACCACGCCGATCACATCGGTGGCACGCCAAAGCTGCTTCAACGCTGGCCGCAAGCAAGCGTGGTTGCCGCTGAGGCTGACCGGGAGCGCATTCCCTTTCAAACCATGTCGGTGAAACCAGGCATGCAGCTGCATCTGCTGGGGCAACCAGTGCAGGTGATCGATGTGAAGGCTCACACCCGGGCACACGTTGCCTTTCTGCTCCCCGAGGGCACTTCCCCTGAAGACCCAACACCGGCGCTGTTCTGCGGTGACACCTTGTTCGCGGGGGGGTGCGGACGTCTTTTCGAAGGATCGGCCGAAGACATGCATCAGGCCCTGCGTCGTCTCAACACGCTTCCTGGGGAAACCTGGGTGCACTGCGCCCATGAATACACCGAGGGAAATCTGCGCTGGGCTCACGCCCTCAGACCAGAAAACCAGGCCATTGCAAAACGTCTGACATCGGTCAGTGAGCTGCGCAGACGCGGAGGGATCACCCTGCCCAGCACGATCGCCGAAGAACGCAGAACCAACCTGTTCCTACAGGCTGGTTCTGCTCAAGAGCTGGCCCAGCTGAGATCACACAAGGACACCTGGCGCAGCTGACGAGTCCAGCTCGGTTCAGCTGGCGCGAGTGAGCAGGGGTCGCCGCTGCGGATGAAGCAAAACTGACGTGCCAGGTTTCAGCCTCAACCGGCACTGTTGGCCGCGGGAGTAATCCTCCGTAAGCGGACGGAGCAGACGCAACTGCCGATCGCCGGCCTGAACCCGGTAAAGCCAGCTATGGCCCAGGAACTCTCTCCCCATCACACGGGCTTCACCACTGGCATCTTCCTGCAGTGAAATCGATTCAGGAGCCACAAGCACCGTGGCTTCATCGGGAAGGAATGACCCATCGAAATCCAGAGGTCTTTCCAGATCACCCAAGGCACACCGGAGGCAACCCTCTGCAGCTTCCACCCAGACCGGCAACACATTGCGCTGCAGCACAAAGCTGCCCACGAAGGGCGTTGCAGGCGAATCGAACAACTCTCGCGGGCTGGCGCATTGATGCAGATGCCCATCCCGCAACACCGCAACACGGCTGCAAATGGCCATGGCCTCCTCCGGGTCATGGGTCACCAGCACACCGCTCGCACCGCAGGCACTGAGCACAGCTGGCAGCTCACTGCGCAAGCGCAAACGCACCTCCACATCGAGATTGGAGAAGGGCTCATCCAGAAGCACCACAGAGGGCGATGGTGCGAGGGCTCTGGCCAGGGCAAGACGCTGACGCTGCCCACCGGAAAGTTCATGGGGATAGCGCGACCTGAACTGTTCCAGTCCCAGCAGCTCGAGCAACCAAGACGCCCGGGCTGTGTCCTGACCGGAACGGAGCCCAAAACAGGTGTTCTGCCAAGCGTTGAGGTGGGGGAACAGCGCGTAGTCCTGAAACACCATGCCGACACCACGCCGCTCCGGAGCAAGCGAACGCTGCGGATTGGCCACTTCCTGACCATGAAGACGTACGGCGCCTCTGCTGGGCTGTTCAAAGCCAGCGATCAGCCGCAGCAAAGTGGTCTTTCCACAACCAGAGGGCCCCAGCAAGCCCACCAGCTCACCGCGCCGCAGGCTGAGATCAATTCCCTGCAATGTCCAGTCAGCACCAGAGGCGCCATAGCTATGCCAAAGGCCCTCGAGTTCGACCGGACAAGCCTCCATCAACACGGAAAGCGAAAATGCAGCCCCATTGTGAACCCACCACATGACAACCTCCGCCCATCAGGCCATCACCACCTCGGATGCTCCGGCACCGGTGGGGCCTTACAACCAGGCTGTTCAAGCGGGTGGCTGGCTGTACTGCTCCGGTCAGATCCCCCTTGACCCAGCCAGCGGAGAGATGGTCGGCAATGGCGATGTGGAAGCTGAAACCCGACAGGTGCTGTGCAATCTCCAAGCCGTACTGAGCGCGGCAGGCACAGATGCATCCAAGGTTGTGCGCACCACTGTTTATCTGGTTGACCTCGACGATTTCCAAGCCGTGAATGCGATCTACGCCGAGATGTTTGGAGAGGGCATCAGCCCTGCACGTGCCTGCGTTCAGGTGGCCGCACTGCCGAAAGGATCCAAGGTGGAGATCGACTGCATCGCCTGGCTGAGCTAACGAGATCGATGCTCCGGGGAGGGTTTGTAACCCCCCGGAGCATCAGCGTCCACGCGGTTGCATAGGTTGAGGTATGTACTGACCGACTTCCATGGCCCAGGCGAAGCTGACCATCGGTGAACTGGAAGCCGGTTATCCCCTCTACTGCAAGGCTTTACGACGACTTCTCAAGGAAGGTCGCGAAGTCAAGGAGATTCAAAAGACCGTGTGCTGGGGACACCTGGAAACACTGAACCGCTGCCTGCCTGGTCGCTACAAGGCGCCCTCTTATCTCATGGCTTTGATCCGGCGCGACCTGGAACAGCCAAGCGAGAAGTAGCCGCCACCGTCAGCCTCATGGCTCAATCGGTTAAGGGCTTGGCGGGGTCGGCCCCTTCCACTTCCCCTTGAAACACACGACTGGCCCATACATCAGACGCCTCGATGGTGCTCAGGGAGTCACGGTCAAGCCGTTGCGTTCTAGTAGTAAACAACCGATTGGCATGCCGAAGCCGCAAACGCTCAATCGCATTCCTGATTGAACGTGCGTTGGCGAAAAAAGGCAGTCTTCTGCGCCTGCTGATGTAATCCTGAAAGGCCACAATTGCCTCTTCGCTGAACCGATAGTCCTGCTGTGTGAGCAACAACTGAGCAATTGCCATCAGCTCATCACCGCTGTAATCAGGAAAATCAATGTGATGAGCCACGCGGGATGAAAGTCCTGGATTGGATCGGTAAAAATCCGTCATTCGATCCTTATAACCAGCAAAGATCACCACAAGATCCTGACGACTTCGCTCCATTTCCTGAAGCAGGATCTCAATCGCCTCTACTCCATAATCTCTCTCATTTAAAGGCTTATATAGGTAGTAAGCCTCATCAATGAACAACACACCTCCCTGAGCTCGCTTGAGCATTTCCTTGGTCTTCGGAGCTGTATGGCCCACGTACTGGCCCACAAGGTCGTCACGCGTGACTGTCACCACATGCCCCTTACGGAGATAGCCAAGACGATGCAGGATTTGCGACATCCTCTGAGCAACGGTGGTTTTACCAGTTCCCGGGTGTCCTGTGAATGACATGTGCAGACTTGGGGCTGTACTAGACAGATCCAGCTGTTGCCGGGCCTGATCTACCAGCAGCAGAGCGGCGATCTCACGGATGCGTGTTTTCACCGGAGTCAGACCAATCAATTCACGATCGAGCTGAGCCAGAACATCTTCCACTCCAGAGGCGGCGTAAGCAGCCTCCAGGTCAACCGAGGAGTGCATCGATCTCGGCAGCAAAAGCGCGGTCCGCTTCACTCAATTGAGCATCAACGGCCTCGTCATCAGGCCTGATCGTGATGTTCACGTAGGTGCGGCCAAAGCTGATGTCCGGGAAGCGCTGTGTCGCCTCGCTGTGTTCCCCAAGGCGGTCTAGAAAATCACGGGTGGCGTCGTAGGCCTCAAACTCGTAGCGCCGCTCGAGACAAACTGGACGTTTACGCTCCTGCCACTGATCCACGTGTTGCCCTAAAGATGTCTCAAAACCTTAGATGAGCACAGGCTTGGTAATGATCAACTTGATGGCATCGATCTCAAGGCCTGAATGTTCTCTGGTGATCCAGCACAAAAGACAACTGAACCATCAAGTCGACAAGAAACCCTCAGCAACAACAAGGGCCAATCGATCGTTCGACACCTTGATGAGTGTGAGGCCCAGAACGTAACGAGCACATAACGTAACGACCCTCAAATTGCATCAGCACTCAACGAAAGGGCTCGAAAAATCCCTCTCAAGCCTTGCGATCAACCTGGCAACAAGGCCACCCGCTGACATCCCATCAACCGTTCCGACCAGCTCGAGGCATAGGCATGGTTGGCTGCCTGCTGCTCTGGATCTTCTGTGGTGAGGGGGTGAGGCATCGTGCCGGCGATCGCTGCATTGGTGACACAGAACATCGACTTCTGGAAGCTGATGCAGATCTGAACATGTGCATCAGCTTGACTGCGGCCGTGGGAGTCGTACCAGCGACTGAGCTCCTCAGGCAGATTCCGATACATGTCCGACATGCAAAGGCTTGGAGGAATACCAGCTCCCATGCTCGGCACAGGATCGGCATACAGCGCTCCATACATGAACTGACTCTGATCAGCAGCGATCTGACGAGCCTGCGCGTTGTAGGAAACCGTTCCGAGGAAGGGCATACCACGGAAGAAAACGGCCTCCACATAAGGCACAGCCACATCCACCAAGAAGGTGAGACCCGCTTCAGGAGGAAGAAGCCAGACGGACTCACCGCCAACCTCTGCTTCATACTGAATCGGACTTCCGGCGGCCTTCACGAGGCCATCACGGATGTGATGCACCACATCCAGCACGCAGGCGACTTCACCAATTCGGTAGCGCCGCGCCAGGTCGATAAAGATGTCACTCATCACGCGCCAGAACAGTCCAAGGGCATAGATGGTGGTCATCGAGCGGATCGCCTCAGGTGCAAAACCCGGATAGAGCGCGTTGACGAGTCGCAGCAGAGGATCCTTTCTGGAACGAAGGGAAATCACACGGCGGCAGGCTTCTTGAAAAGGCTCTGAATCGAAATAAGCATCCATTCCACCGGTGCCATGCCAAAACATGGCCTTCTGGCAGTACTCGGCGTACTCGAAGTTGATGCGATCACCTTTGAGATGCTCCCAGAGTCGGCCGAAGGAAAACCCTTCATGGAAAAAGCGCATCACCGGGAAAGGATTCAGCAGCTGCGTCTTGCCCTGATAAACAAGATTTCTGCTATAGGCATCGAGCACGACGCCATAGCTCTCAAGCACATTGACCACCTGAAGCAGGTGATCAGGTGTATCCGCCAACAATGGGGTGTCGGAAAGCAACCGACGAATCAGCTCCCCCTGATCAGGAAGGCTGACGTCGATCGCTTGAGGTCGTTCGGTGGTCGTCATGAGAGCCCTCCAGATTGAAGCAGTGTGGCGAGTTCACTGAGCTGAGTGGTGGCCGTCTGGCTCAGACCCACAAGAAGATTGGGTGCTACTCCCAGGATCAGGATGAACAACGACATGGTGAGTGCAGGGATCTGCTGCCTGAATGACACCTGATTGAGGATGGAGGGATTGGGGTTTGCGCCCGGTGCAACAGCAAGTCGTCCGAAGAAGGCCCTGTTCACCAACAGCAGGAAGTAAACGGCTGTTAACCCTGATCCCACCATGGAAAGAAGTGTGGGCAGAGGGAAGAGTTCGAAACTGCCTTTAAACACCAGAAACTCGGAAATGAACCCCGCCATGCCTGGAATTCCCGCACTGGCCATCACACCAATGATCATGAGGGTTCCCGTGAGTGGCAGACCCCGCTGGGGATTGAGAAGCCCCCTCAGAACGTTGAGATCTCGCGTACCGGTGCGCTCATAGACGACACCAACAGCGAGGAAAAGGACAGCGGAAATCAGGCCGTGACTCACCATCTGAAACAACGCTCCCATCAGCCCCAGAGGTGTGGCAGCAGCAGCAGCCAGAAGCACATATCCCATATGCCCCACGGAGCTGTAAGCCACCATGCGCTTCATGTCGGTCTGGGCGATCGCGGCAAGGGAGCCATAAAGCACTGAGATGGCGGCCCAGCCCGCCAACCAGGGGGCAGCAAAGGCCCATGCCTCAGGGAACAATCCCAAGCAGAAACGAAGCAGTCCGTAAGTTCCGAGCTTGAGAAGCACCCCGGCGAGAAGCACAGACACAGGCGTGGAAGCTTCTGTATGAGCATCCGGCAACCAGGTGTGGAAGGGGAAGAGTGGAATCTTGATGCCGAAGCCGATCAAAAGGGCTCCCATCAGCACCAACTGACTGGTCATCCCCATCTGAGCATTGAGGATTGGCCGGATGCCGAAATCGACAGTGCCTGTGACCAGAGCAATCCCAAGGAAGGCGCCCAAGATGAGCATTCCCGAAACGGCAGTTACGATCAGAAATTTGGTGGATGCATACGCACGATTCGCACCACCCCAGATGGCGATCAGCAGCCAAAGCGGGATCAGCTCCAATTCATAGAAGAGGAAAAAGAGCAGCAGGTTTTGAGCAAGGAAGGCTCCATTCACAGCGCCGCTGATCACCAAAAGCAGAGCGAAATAAAGACGTGGTCGGTTGCTGATCGAACGGGACGCGAGGGTGGCCACCAAACAGAGCACCCCATTCATCAGCACCAGCGGAAGCGACAGGCCGTCAAGAGCGAGACTGAAGTCGAGACCGACCTGCGGCAGCCAGGGGAGCGTCTCCAGCATCTGCATGCCGGGCTCTGAGGCGCTGAACGGCAGCAGCAACGCGAAGCTGAGCACGCATTGCGCAACCAGCGTGATCACGCTCAGTGTGCGTGCGCGTTCTGAGCTGCCTTCAGAAGGCAGAACACTGATCAGCAGTGCGCCAAGAAAAGGAATGAGAAGAAGAATCGTCAGCATGGTGACCTCACTGCAGAACCCAGCTCAGGGACGTGAGCAGCAGCACAATGGCGGCGATCACGGTGAGCACATATGTCTGAGACTGACCACTGATGCTCAGTTTCAGGCCCTCTGCACTGGAGAGGGAGAAGCGGGCTAGCCCGTGAAGCACGCCGTCAACGGCATTGCGATCAAACCAGCCAGCCAAACGGGAGAACGTCGCCACAACATTCACAATGGTGACCCTGTAGAAGCGCTCGGTGTAGAAGTCGTTCGACAAAAGATCCTGGAACCAGCGAAGGATCGGATTGAGCGAGCGCGACCAAGCCTTATTGAGGGGAATGAGAGCGCCTACCAGCAGTCCTGCAGCGCCACTGCCAACCACGAGAGTGGCCGCGGACGCTGGGAATGCGAGAAGACCATCCAAGGACTCCAGCCGGATCAAGAGCAGTGGGGTCAGCAGCACGATCACGGTGAGAGCCACTGTGGGCAAAGCCATCTGCCAATTGACTTCTGCAGCCCTTCGCGTTTTGGCCAACGAGGGGCCAAGGAACACTTGTCGAAAGACACGCGTGAGATTCAGGGCCGTGAGGGCATTGGTAATTAAGAAGACGGGAACAAAGATCGCTCCACGAGCACCCACCAGCTCCACCGCCTGGGCGAAACAGAGAAAGCCTCCCAAAGGCAGCAGACCGACGAGACCAGCACCTCCCACGAGAAAAGAACCGGTGGTGGCAGGCATCCGGCTGCCCAAACCGCCGAGCTCAGTGATGTCTTGACAGTTAGTGGAGGCGATCACTCCCCCCACACTCATCGAGAGGAGAGCCTTAGAAACGGCGTGGGCATACAACAGGAGCAGAGCCAAAACAGGCACCTGCAGAGAAATCGCAATGAAAACCAGGCCGAGGTAAGCCGTTGTGGAGTACGACAGCGTTCGTTTGATATCAACCTGGGCAATCGAAACCAGGGACCCGCCGATGGCACTGATCGTGCCGATCACCTGCAGCACTACAAGGGTGACGGGTGCATGCTGCAAAAGGGGCATCACCTTGAGCAGCACGATCGCCCCGCAGGTAACTACCACCGAATTGCGAAGAATCGATGCCGGATTGGGCCCCTCCATGGCCTCATCGAGCCAAAGGTGCATCGGGAACTGAGCGCACTTTCCTGTGGGGCCAGCAATCAAACCAAGACCAAGCAGCGTTGCTGCCAGAGGCGTGAGGGTATCGCGAGCTGACCAGGCATAGAGATCCTGAAAACCGGTGACGCCTGACCAAGCCGTGAGGGCCACAACACTCATCAGAAGCATTACGTCGCCCACACGCTTGGTGAGAAATGCATCCCGAGCGGCCGTCACCACCAGAGGCTGGGCGTACCAGAAGCCGACCAATAGATAAGTCGACAGGGTCAGCATCTCCAGCAGGAAATAGCTCTGGAAGAGCGAATCGCTCAGCACAACGCCCGACATGGCCCCCTCAAAGAAACCCAGCAAGGCAAAGAAACGAGCTAAGGCCCATTCCTTGTCCATGTAGCCGAGGGAATAAACCTGCGAAAGCAAACTGAGTCCGGTAATCAGCTCGAGAGCTGAAACATTGGTCAGCGACAGGCTGAATCTGATCTCAAGGTCGAGATCACCAACCGTGAGCCATGGCATGCCGATCACCGCAGGACCGGTGGCCATCACATCCCTCAGCACCAGACTGCCGTGAATGACGGCAATCAAAGTCAGCAGAATATTGAGGTAGGCAGGCGGACGATGAGCATCCCGTCGAAACCAGCCGAAGGCCCAGGGAAGGGACACAAGCATTCCAGCAAACCCATAAACAGGGATCAGCCAGGCGGTCTGGAGAGGCAGCGAAAGAGCTGAAGTCAAAAGCAACGAGACCTACAGGGTCGTTGGGGAGCGTGTTGGCCGGGGAATCTAAGCTGAAAAGGTCACCTAGGGGTGTATCGATCAGCTGCGGCGTCGCACATTGGTCGCGACGAGAGCAGGTTCAACCTCCTGATGAGGACGCGCAATGATGTGGGCGGCCACAAGGCCGTCGCCGACACGTTCGCAGGCATCAGCACCAGCACGCACTGCTGCGTTCACAGCACCGGTTTCACCGCGCACCATCACGGTGACATAACCACCACCGACATATTCACGGCTGATCAACTGAACCTCGGCAGCCTTAGTCATCGCATCAGCGGCTTCGATGGCCGGAACCATGCCACGGGTCTCGATCATTCCCAGGGCAATCCCCTTCACCGACGGCTCAGGAGAAGAAGCAACGGCTTTAGAAGCCCCACCCGATCCAGAGGCACCAGATGAGCGGCGGCTGGTGCTGCGGGTCGTTGAAGCACGGGATGCGTTCGCACGGGCCGTGGTGCTGCGACGGGTCGTCGTGGTGGATTTGCTGCTGGCCACAGGGGTCACATCAACGGTGGCCGAAGAGGCGGCCCCATCCGTTTTGGGCGCAGAGCCAGAAGCCGAGGACTTGGCCGCCTGTGAAGCACTAGCGGAAGCTGCTGAGGAAGCAGACGAGCGACGACGAGAAGCAGGAGTGGCCATGACAATGGAAAGAGTTGGGATGGAACGGTGAAGCTGGAGGCGATCAGTTATCCATCCGGCGTCCAGTGATCGATGATCCCGCCGATCGTGAGATCGGTGAGCACCGTGTTGTCCGGACAGGCATGGCGTGCTGCCGAGCCACTGGCAGTGAAGACCCAGTTCCCTTCACGGGCACCAACAGGATCCACAGCCACAAGCTTTTTGCCCTTGTTGTTTTGGAGAATGCGCAGGTGCATGTGATCGAGTCCGGCCACCCGAAAGGTGCAGACCATGGTTCCCATCACCTGCATGATCTCCATTAGGACGCTCCTCCCTGCTTGGGGGCAGTAGGAGGGGTAGCAGGTGCTGGTGCCGTCGAGGTGGGGGTTTTCGGAGGGTCCGGCTCCCAGTGATCAATGATGCCGACGATGGTCAGATCACTGGGATACGACTTGCTGCCAGCCGCTTCACGGGCTGCGGAACTGCTCACACAAATCACCCAGTCTCCGGGTTTCGCACCCACGGCATCAACGGCCACCTTTTTGGTGCTGCCGTCCTGCACCACCTGGAGGTGCTTGTGTTCGAAATCGGGAATCCGGTTCGTAGAAACGAGCGGCTTCAGGACCTTGACGATCAGCATGGTCAGTGAGCCTCCTGCTGGACGGGATCGAGAGTGGAACCTACCGCCACCGCCGGGAGAGGCTGGTCGCGGTCGCGGATGGTAAGCAGGGTGTGAAGGAGGCCATCCTTCACCAGGGATGCGTAGCGCTCAACGATGGCTCGCTGAATGCGTTGGCAGTCTGCAATTGCCCGCTCACGAGCACCGGGAACGCGACCGGAGTAGTCGAAGCGGACAACAACCGGAATGGGCAGGTCACGGGAGACATTGAGGCCTTCGAAGATCTTCACGCCCACATCCAGATCTGGGGCTCCCTGCTCAACGGTGTCGAGATGCGCGAAGTAGGTGAGGTTGCGCAGGTGAACCTCCTTGAAACCGATGCCAACGCCGATGAAACGCTCGGCATGGCCGGCATCTGGATAGGGGCCTCGATGCAGAGCACGGACGTAATCCTGCTGAGAGATGTTGTTAATCAGCAGGCGGGTAATGAACGTCACCATGCCGTCGTCTGGCGAAGACGAAGCATGCGTCCTGACGGCCGCTTCCACCGCCTCATGGGCCTGTTGGAATGAGAGGGGTGCCGTGCTCTCGTAGAGAGCGGAGGCGCAAAGCCACTGATCAAGACGGATCTCACCGTTTCCATCCGGAACATGGACGCGAATGGCGTCGGTATCCGTATCGAGTCCGATCAGGAGCAGATCAACCGAAGCTCCACAGCAGAAACTGTTTTCAACGGCTTCGCGAAAGTCGTGAAGGCGACGCAATCCTTGGGATGCGGCCAACGCGTCATCGCTGCCGTGGGCAGCACACCCCTGGTGGGAGGGGTCCAGAGAACTGAAGTGATAGGTAACAACCTTCAGGTAACGCGTCGGCGCATGGGCGTCATTAGGACGCTGCTCGCGGTAGCGCCGATGTTCGGTCTTGACCCAGCGATTGACAGTGTTCTCGATGTCAAACATCGCGCCGGCATGAGACCGGCGGCGGACAGCACTGAAAGGAATGCGCAGGGCGTAGGCAATCGTGTGGGCGAGACGACCGTCGGCGCAGGGAGTCACATCCAGGAGATGGAAGCCGCAATCCAGCAGGAAAGCATTGAAGTCATCGGACGCAACGCTGCCCGAAGCTCCCTGGAGAGGATCGTCCTGAAAGAAACGCTCACTAAAAAGCTGATGCGACTGAAACACGCACCAGGCGAACAGCGCACGCATGTCGAGGGGGCGAACCCAGGACATCTCAAGAATGTGATCGGGTAAGTCGAAGCCAAGCTCTGCCCGTGCAAGCCGTTGAGCCTGGGTCAGGAAATCTGGCTCATGCTGAAGAGCTGAAACCTGTTTGAGCAGCGGAACGATGCGATCGAAACGGCCTTTGACCTCGAGTTCATAGGCCTGAAGCCGCTGGTTGGCATCCTGATCCGAGAGAGGGTGGAAGTCGTGTGACCAAGGCAGCGTTGTTCGGCTGAGATTGACCGCTGCAGGGGTCTTGGTCTCCCCGCGCCTGACCCAGCCAGGTTGTTGCTGCACGGCGGGACGACGTCGGTCGGCCTTGGAGCGCACTCGGCCCGCTGTCACCGAACCACTAGAGAGCTGAGCGGCTTTGCCCGATGTGGTCAAAGCCTGTCTGCGCTGCAGGGCGGATAGGCGCGTTGTGGATTCAGAAGATGTCTTGAGGGGATTGACTGAGGAACCCTGTTCGGGTTCCTCAGTAGCCATCACACTGGACTGAAGCTGACGCCTTGTTGGGGCTGTGGGGGCAAGAGGTCGCCCGCCACGGGAAGGCTTGGAGCGAACCATTCGTGAATCAGCCCCTTGCGCCGCCGGAGACGGTGATCAGAGAACCCTTTTCAGTGTTGCCACTCGAACCGGTCACCCGGCTCACAGGCCATTCAGTCTCTTCATTGCGCTTCCGCTCAAAAGGAGACATCGCACTCATCGGTCCAGGACGGCTGGGATTGCGACGGCGAGCCGAGGCACCCTCGGTGCCAGTGACATGTTCACCGCGGTCCCAATCATCACCAGTGATTTTGGTGGATGAGCCCTCACCGGTGACTCGGGAGGCAGGCTTGTCCGTGGGCTCACTGACAACTGCCACCGTGGGCTGGAATTGGCGTTGCTGACGGTTCTGGAACTCGCGGTTATCGAAGCGGAACTGCTCGGTACCGGTCACCTTGCCGCCAGCCATGTCAAAAGGGCCGGTGATGCGATTCCCTTGCTCATAGGACGTACCAGTGACACCGGAACGAGCATCACGCTGCTGCTGAGCAGCACGGGCGGGGGACACCACACTGAAACGGGTCCAGGCAGCGCCTTCAGGCGATTCACCGTGGGTGGCTGTACCTGCAGGCGCATCAGCTCCACAGGCAGCGGCCAACTGATCAGCACCCACATAAGGGGTTCCGGTCACGGCTTCGCAAGCACCGCGCTCATCTCCCGTCATCACACCGCCAACACCAGGCTGAATGCCAGTCATGGCAGCAGAAGGCGTGCCGGGACGCACAGGGGTGCGCTCACGAATGGCTTGTACAGCGGGGGTGCCGCAGTGCTGACCCGCCTGCTCAAGACCCGCGTAGGGAGTACCAGTCACAGCCTGGCAGCTGCCGGGCTCATCCCCGGTGACGCGTTCGGAGCGACCGGTGCGGGTACCGCTCACAACCTGGTTGCGATTGGTGATGCTGAAACCCACCTTGGCCGCTTCCGGTTCGGCCTTGGAGCCACAAAATGCATTCACCTGCTCAGCACTTACGTACTGATCGCCAGTGACGCGGTGGCAGGAGCCGAACTCATCGCCGGTCACGCTGGAGGAACGACCCACCATGGTTCCGGTAACACCAGTGCCAGAAAGTGTTTCTGACAGTCCAACCTTTGCTGCGGGACGGCCTTCCGGCAGCGGATCAGAACCGAGGTATTGATCACCAGTGAGATTGCGCGCAGCGCCGGCTTCATCGCCGGTGACGCTCGCAGAACGACCCACCATCACACCACTCACAGGACGGCCCTGTTGTGTGAGGCTGTGGCCCACCTTGCGCGGGGAAGGATTGGAACCACCGCAATAGGCAGCGGCCTGATTGGCAGAGATGTACTCCGTACCGGTCACGGTCTTGCAGGTGCCTGGCTCATCGCCGGTGACCTTGCCGGAGCGGCCCACTTCATTGCCGGTGACGCGATTTCCGTGGCTTGTGGCGGTAACGCGAACCTTGGCCGGAGTGGTCGGTTCGGGGGGGGATTGGCAGAAGGTCTGGAACACCTCAGCACCCAGATATTCCGTGCCGGTGATGGAGCGGCAGGTACTGGCTTCGTTACCGGTGGTCTTCACCGAACGATTGGCCTGAGTTCCAGTAACAGTTTGACCTGAGGACGTGGTGCTCTCGCCCACTTTCCAATGAGCATCAGCAGCGGCTGCCTGCTTTGCCCCATGACGATTTGGACCACTCGGACGGGTCACGCCAGCACTTTGTTTGTTGCGGGCACCCGCCTTGGCGCGCAATTCACGCACCTGCTGAGCCAGCTCGCGACTGGTGAGATCCGGGTTGGCCTGACGAGCAACGGCTGCAGCACTCGTGGGCTGTTTTCCAGCGGTTTTGCCGTGCTTGGCCATGGCGTCGCGACGAGCCAAAACAAGGGCACGGCTTGGGTTCTCGATGGCGCGACGCTTGGGGGTGGCGGAGCGACGCTCCGAACGTCCACTCAATTGGACCTTCGCAGAGGGGCGAGCTGAGAATTCGGCTTTCTCAGCGGCGCGCTTGCCACCGCAGCCACAGGACTTGCTCTCCTGGGGGGCAGAAGCAGGAACGGACTTCGATTGCTTGGCAACGTCTGAACGGTTGCGGTCTTTGCTGGTGTCAGCTGATTTGCCACGACGTGAAAGGGCTTCACGGCGCGCCAGCACGAGATCACGGCTGGGATCGCGCTGAGGCTTGACCTGGGAGCGAACAGGTGAAGCCGATGGGGTGAGCGTTGACGTCCGTCGCGGAGCAACAGCGACGGGAGCGGCCTGCACGGCCACATCGGCCTGGTCGGCATTGGCATTGGTGCGGGTCGCTCTGGCATCAGAGGCGGTACGCACCCGATTGGCACCGGCACTAGCGGCGACAGAAGCTTTCTTACCGGAGGTTGTCAGCGCCTTACGGCGCTCAAGTGCGAGTTCGCGACTGGAGAGTCTTGCCATGTCCGCCCGAGGATTTCGACGTGAGTTGAAGAGACACTTGTCTCTTCGGAAAAAACAGGAGCCCTGAACTCAATCAGGGCTCGGAACCAATTGATCCGAAGATCAGCGGCCTTCGAAGACCACGAAGCAAGCACCCTGGCTCTGGGTGTAGGCGTCGTAACCGACGATGCGCACGTGGTGGTCGGGGTAAGCGCGATGGCAAGCCTCGAGCTCACTGACCACAACGTTGAGATCCTTCTCGCCGAAGAAGGGCAGCTTCCAATAAGACCAATAGGTGGCCATGGAGTTGCTGGGATGGACGTGCTCAACGAGCGGGCTCCAACCCTGGGCAATGATGTACGCGATCTGGTCGTAGATCTCGTCCTGGGTCATCGGCGGGAGGAAGCCGAAGGTCTCCAGGGTGGCGACTGTTTGATAGTCACCCACGGTGCTCTGGAAAGGCATGGGGGTCCTGGTTGTAAGAAAAGAGGGTGGCCGGTTGAATCAACCGGCCGATGACACGATCAGCTGATCAGTTCTGAACGTCGAGCTTGTCGACGGTGTCGAACTCGAACTTGATCTCCTTCCAGGTCTCGAGTGCGATGGCCAGCTCAGGGCTGTGCTTCGCGGCTTCCATAAGGATGTCGCGGCTCTCTTTCTCGAGATGACGGCCGGCATTGCGTGCCTTGACGCAGGCCTCGAGGGCCACACGGTTGGCAGCAGCACCTGCAGCGGATCCCCAGGGGTGACCGTGGGTACCACCACCGAACTGCAGAACGGAGTCGTCGCCGAAGATGGTGACCAGGGCGGGCATGTGCCACACGTGGATACCGCCGGAAGCAACGGCGAACACGCCAGGCATGGAACCCCAGTCCTGATCGAAGAAGTTGCCGCGGCTGCGATCTTCGGGAACGAAGGATTCGCGCAGCTGGTCGATGTAGCCGAGGGTGGTCTGGCGATCACCTTCCAACTTGCCGACCACGGTGCCGGTGTGGAGCTGGTCACCACCAGACAGACGCAGACACTTGGCGAGAACGCGGAAGTGGATGCCGTGCTTGGGATGACGGTCGATCACCGCGTGCATGGCGCGGTGGATGTGCAAGAGCATGCCGTTCTTGCGGCACCACTTCGACAGACCGGTGTTGGCCGTGAAGCCACCGGTGATGAAGTCGTGCATGATGATCGGCATACCGAGTTCTTTGGCGAACTCAGCGCGCTCGTACATCTCCTCGGGAGTGTTAGCGGTCACGTTCAGGTAGTGACCCTTGCGCTCGCCGGTCTCCTGCTCAGACAGCTTGATGGCTTCCGCAACGAATTCGAAGCGGTTCTGCCAACGCTGGAAGGGCTGGGAGTTGATGTTCTCGTCGTCCTTGGTGAAATCCAGACCGCCACGCAGGCACTCATAGACAACACGGCCGTAGTTCTTACCGCTCAGGCCGAGCTTCGGCTTGATGGTGCAACCCAGCAGAGGACGGCCGTACTTGTTCATCCGATCGCGCTCGACCTGAATGCCGTTCGGCGGGCCGTAGCAGCTCTTGATGAAGGCCATCGGGAAGCGGATGTCTTCCAGACGGAGGTGGCGCAGCGCCTTGAAACCGAAGACGTTGCCGACCAGGGAGGTCAGAACGTTGGTAATGGAACCCTCTTCGAACAGATCGAGGGGGTAGGCGATGAATGCATAGAAAGACTCCTTGTCACCAGGGACGTCTTCGATGCGATAGCAGCGGCCCTTGTAGAAGTCGAGGTCGGTGAGGAGCTCGGACCACACAGTGGACCAGGTGCCCGTGGAGGATTCAGCGGCCACAGCAGCGGCAACTTCTTCCTTGGGTACACCTTCCTGGCCGGTGCACTTGAAGCAGGCCAGCAGGTCGGTGTCGAGGGGGACGTAATCAGGAGTCCAGTAAGTATCTCTGTACTCCTTGACCCCAGCGTCGTACTTCTTGCTCATGAGAAAACTCCGTTAAGTCGGTGAAGGGGGGTGAGACGTTGCAACCTCAGATCAGAGGTTCAGTCGATCTCAGTCCTTCTGACCAAGGAAGTTGCCGTTGCCCAGTGCAGGCTCCACTTCGCGGTGGGGGCGGGCAATGATGTGTGCAGCAACGAGGCCGTCGCCCACGCGCTCACAGGCATCGGCGCCAGCACGCACAGCTGCGTTCACAGCACCGGTCTCGCCGCGAACCAGAACGGTGACGTAACCGCCGCCGACGAACTCACGACCGATCAGGCGCACTTCGGCAGCCTTGGTCATGGCGTCAGCAGCTTCGATCGCGGGGACGAGGCCGCGAGTCTCGATCATGCCGAGAGCGATGCCCATGGTTTCGTTAGCCATTGCCTACCGGGAAAAGGGGTGGAATGTTCGCCGGTGAGACTGCTTTGCCAGAGGGGAGCCCGTCAAGAGCTAGCGAGCAAATCCTGGATCACTGTCCGTAGTGAACCTGATAAGCCCTGCTGATCACCCTGTCGTGGACTGATCCAGAGAACTGTGGCAAGGGATGTGAGCAGGCCACAACAAACGGTTGACGATGGAGACAAGATCGTCAGGTTTACATTCCGTAATCGTTCCTGACGGTTCTTGACGGCCCCATCCCACACAATGGTGCTCCTCTGCAGAGCCGCGCCTTGCGCACCCTGATCATCGCCAGCGGCAATCCGCACAAGGTTGCTGAAATCGAATCGATGCTCGGGCCGATTGCCATCGAGGTTCAACGGCAGCCATCGGATCTTGAGGTGGAGGAGACGGGAACCACCTACTTGGAGAACGCACGCCTCAAGGCTTGCGCCGCAGCCGAACGCACGGGCTGCTGGGCTCTCGCCGACGATTCAGGCCTCGAGGTGGATGCCCTCGATGGCGCTCCCGGGCTGTTCACCGCCCGCTTTGCAGCCTCAGACCCCGACAAGTTGCAACGCCTGACGGAGGCCATGCAGGGAGTCCCCTACCGAAGCGCCTGTTTTCGCAGTGCCATGGTGCTCTGTTCACCGGATGGTGAATGCGATGAAGAAGCCGAGGGTTTCTGCTGGGGGGAGTTGCTTCAGGCGCCCGCCTATGCCGGAGGCGGCATTGAGTCACTGTTCTGGGTGCGGGAAGCCGGTTGCAGCTATGGAGAACTGAACACAGCGCAGCTGAGCAAGCTGGGCAGTCGAGGCAAGGCAGCACGGGCGCTTGCACCGGGCCTGCGACGACGCCTCCATTTGAACTGAAGCTTGCTTGGAATTGAATTCTCAGCTCAACGCTGGAAGGAGCGTCGATTCACCAAGTCGATGGCGCGCATGGCCGCTGCAGCTGCCTCCTCCACATCACCTTCCCGGCCGGCCAGGGTGAGGCGACCGAAAGCACCCACCGCTTTCACATCCACCAGGGTGATATTCGATGCTTTCTCAGCTTCATTCGCCGCGATCAGCACATAGCCGGCCGGCTCGGTTTCCAGGATGAACATGCTCATCCCAGCTTCAATCATGGAACCGCGGCGGTTCTGACGATTGATCAACACCGCATGGTCGGGCGTGATAGCTCGGATCACTTCGGTCCAGCTGACATCGGCAGGAGTGCGTTGATCAACAGAGCTGCCGATGGCTTCAAGAACCACATCACCGGAGTGGATCACGGTGCTCTGATCGCGGTGATAGAGGGCCATCGAACCGAAAGCCCGTTCCACCACCATTTGCCCGAGGCGGACATTGCTGGCCTTGAGGGCGATATCGGTCACACGGTGCACCGCCATACCCGGAGACACCTCCATCCAGAGGCATGCATCCCCAGGGATGGGAAGAAAGCCCTGACTCACCGTTCCCATGTAGGCCGCAAGTTGCGGCTGCAGGGAATCGATAAAGACATAAGTGCGCAGTTCAATCGACTGCACATGACTGTTTTGCCGCAAGAGACGCGGCGATTCCGAATCTGTCGTCACCACGCAGCTGGCTCCACCAGCGGAGGGATGGACCTCCGTTCCGGTGACGAGAGCGCTTCCGCCGACCCGCCGCTCCCTGGCATCGAAGCCGGCGAAACGATTCATGGCGCGGATCTTACTGGAAGCTCTTCAAGATTCAGGGGATGGGCGCTTGCGCAGCTGGACACAGCCGATACCTTCAGCCCAGCTGCCTTGTGAGCCATGGCTTCGACACGCCGAACCGCTGAAGAGCCAGGTCAACTCTCGACGGAGATCAACGCCGAGCAGGCCCTGGGCTTGGTGAGCTACAGCCTCATGCAGCGACTTGCCAGTGAAGGACAAGGAGAGCTTCCCTGGATCGAAGCGCAGGAAAGCGGTGCTAACGGCATGGTGCGTCAACTGCGCCACAGGCTGGAGCTCACCTCACTCGCCATCGAAACCGGCGCTCCGCTCACCACATCTGAGGTGACTTATCTACTCGGGGCACGCCCAGCCACCGAACTCGTTGAGCGCGGTGGACTTCAGGCCCGTCGGATAAGCAGAAACGTGTGGCGATTGACCCGCACGGAGGAATCTGAAAGCCGCTCCAACGGACAATTTGGTGGTGATCGCTTCCGGCGCAGACTCTGATCGCGATTAGGTCTTTGCTGGATCGCGGGCCTTGATCTCAACTTGATCAAACCATTGGTGGCAGCCAACTGAACCTGCGCCGCCAGAACAGCAAAGCCATCGCCCTGAGTTGTTCTTCAACCTTGGCGGGGGTCAAGTCGTGGTGGACGCTGACATCTGCCAGGTGTTTGTGGAAAATTTTTGCCTGGTGGCGATAGTGCTCAGCTGCGCTTTGCCCCATTGCTCTTCGGCACGGTTGAGCGCTGTTAGAGGTTTCCTCGGCTGATCAGCTGCTCTCCCTGAGTAAACCTTGATTCATTTGTATGTCAGCGCTTTGACACGAATCAAGGCTGCATCCACATCTGCCTGAGCCACACAAACGGCATCGAGGGCACTCACCAGAGGAGCTGAAACTTGTTGTGCCTACTGGTCTACCGACTGAAATACAGCAAGGGTGAGGCAAAGGGTAAGAAGGGCGGCGACGGCTCAAAAAAGAGTCACCACAGTGGCTGGGCTGCAGCACAAGGTCGTGCGTTCAAAGACTTCAGACCGCTGCGATCCCGAAGAGTTTCGATCACTTGGCTCGCTTCGCTGATTTGTGGTCATGGTGATGACAGGAAATGCTCGGGATACACCATGGGCGCCAATCTGCAGAAGGAATCGGGGCCTCGGGAGGTGTTCTGTGGCCTGACATCGATCGTGTGGCTGCATCGACGCATGCCTGATGCCTTCTTCCTAGTAGTCGGCTCCCGCACATGCGCCCATCTCATTCAGAGCGCAGCTGGCGTGATGATTTTCGCGGAACCACGCTTCGGAACAGCCATCCTTAGCGAACGAGACCTTGCGGGTCTGGCCGATGCCCATGACGAATTGGACCGTGTGGCTAGAGAGCTGCTGCAACGTCGCCCTGAGATCCGCACGCTCTTTCTCGTTGGGTCCTGCCCCAGCGAAGTGATCAAGCTGGATTTAGCCCGTGCCGCCGAGCGCCTTAACGAGGAACTTCAGGGACAGGTGCGGGTGGTGAATTACTCCGGCAGCGGCATTGAAACCACCTTCACCGATGGGGAGGATGGCGCACTAACCGCTCTGGTGCCGCTTCTCCCCAGCAGTGATGAGCGCCAACTACTGCTGGTGGGAACCCTCGCCGACGCAGTGGAAGACCGGCTGATCCATCTGTTCGCTCGGCTGGGGATAGAAACTGTTCGCAGCTTTCCGCCTCGGCAATCGACGGAACTGCCACCGGTTGGACCTGGCACCACGGTTCTGCTGACCCAGCCCTTTCTGAGCAACACCGCTCGGATGCTGCGCGATCGGGGCGCACAAGTGTTGAGTGCACCCTTTCCCCTCGGGGCAGAAGGCAGTCGCCAATGGATGGAAGCTGCCTGCCGAGAGTTCAGCTTGCCTGCAGATCGCGTGGCAGGGGTGCTGGATCCACTGGAACGCCGAGCGCGTCAGGCCCTTGCGCCCCATCGGGAGATTCTCAATGGAAAAAGAATTGTTCTGCTGCCCGAATCCCAACTCGAACTCTCGCTGGCACGGTTTTTACAACGTGAATGCGGCATGGAGCTGGTGGAAGTGGGAACGCCTTATCTCAACCGTGAGCTCATGGCGGAGGAGCTAGCGCTGCTCCCTGAAGGCACGACGGTGATGGAGGGGCAGCACGTCGACCGCCAGCTGGACCGCGTACGAGACAGCCATCCAGATCTTGTGGTGTGCGGAATGGGCCTGGCCAATCCCTTGGAAGCTGAGGGAATCACCACCAAGTGGTCAATCGAACTGGTGTTTAGTCCCATTCATGGGATTGATCAGGCCGGTGACCTGGCCGAATTGTTCTCGAGACCGCTGCGCCGGCGTCAGCGCATAGAACCAGCGCTACACCCCACAACGCTTCAACCCTCTGTTCACGCCTGAATCCCATGCAACTCACGCTCTGGACCTATGAAGGCCCACCTCATGTGGGTGCCATGCGCATCGCCGCATCGATGCGCGGCGTGCACTACGTGCTCCATGCACCACAAGGCGACACCTATGCCGACCTGTTGTTCACGATGATCGAACGACGGGGAGAGCGCCCACCCGTCACCTACACGACGTTTCAGGCCAGGGATTTAGGAGGCGACACCGCTGAGCTGGTGAAGCGAACGGTGCGGGAAGCCGCTGAGCGCTTTCAACCTGAGGCACTACTCGTAGGAGAAAGCTGCACCGCTGAACTCATTCAGGACCAACCCGGTGCCCTGGCCCAGGGGATGGACCTGACCATGCCGGTGGTGCCGTTGGAGCTACCGGCCTACAGCAAAAAAGAGAACTGGGGAGCAGCCGAAACGCTGTACCAGCTCATCCGCAACCTGCTGAAACCACAGGTGCTGGATCAGCCTTGCCACAACACCAAGGCCTGGATGGACGAGGGCCGGCGGCCGCGGGTGAACCTGCTCGGACCATCTCTGCTTGGATTCCGCTGCCGCGATGACGTGCTGGAAGTGCAGCGCTTGTTGACGCTGCATGGCGTGGATGTGGGTGTGGTGGCACCGCTGGGCGCCAGTGTGAGCGACATCCAACGGCTGCCCGAGGCTGATCTCAATGTCTGCCTGTATCCAGAGATCGCCGAATCCAGTTGCAGCTGGATGGAACGGAATTTCGGCATCCCATTCACACGCACAGTTCCGATCGGTGTGGGCGCCACCCATTCCTTTCTGGTGGAGCTGCACACGCTGCTCGGCATGGAACCTCCAGCCGCTGATGAGGGGTACCAACGCTCACGCTTGCCCTGGTACTCCGAATCCGTGGATTCGACCTACCTCACAGGGAAACGCGTGTTCATCTTTGGCGATGGCACCCACGCCCTGGCAGCGGCGCGCATCTGCCGAGAGGAGCTGGGCTTCGAGGTGGTTGGCCTAGGCACCTACAGCCGTGAGATGGCACGCCCGGTGCGTGCTGCTGCGAAGGAGCTTGGCCTGGAAGCCCTGATCACGGATGACTATCTGGAGGTGGAAGCCGCCATGGCGGAGACCGCACCGGAGCTGGTGCTGGGAACTCAGATGGAACGGCACAGCGCGAAGCGACTGGGACTTCCCTGCGCTGTGATCAGCACACCGATGCATGTGCAGGATGTGCCCGCACGCACCAGTCCTCAGATGGGATGGGAAGGAGCCAATGTGATTTTTGATGCCTGGGTGCACCCCTTGATGATGGGTCTGGAGGAGCATCTGATTGGAATGTTCCGCCATGACTTCGAGTTTGTGGATGGACATCAGAGCCATCTCGGCCACGGTGGCGGATCTGGCGCTAGCGCTGAGGTCCACACACCTTCAAGCCCTACTCAGGCCATGGCAACGACAGGTCTGGTGTGGACCGCAGATGGAGAAGCAGAACTGCGGAAGATTCCGTTTTTCGTTCGCGGCAAAGTGCGGCGCAACACAGAGACCTACGCAAGAGAGCAGGGCCATGCGGAGATCAGCAGCGAAACGCTCTATGACGCCAAAGCCCACTTCAAGGCATGAGCATTTGCACTCAATTCTTTTACTTTTGCCATAAAGAATTAGCGAATTTCGTGATGTCAGCGGGAGCAGATCTTTGATTTCTCGTTGTAAACGAGCCAGAGCTCATGAACTGCTGTTGAATGTAATCAAACCCATTGAGAAGGGTGCTAAATGACCACAACTCTGAGGCGGCCGACAGACGGCGAAGGAAGCGTGCAGGTCCACCAGGACCCGAGCATGGAGATCACCGAGGAAACACTGGTCATTGCCGTGTATGGGAAGGGAGGTATCGGCAAATCCACCACCTCCTCCAACCTCTCTGCCGCCTTTTCCAAACTGGGTAAGCGGGTGCTGCAGATCGGATGCGACCCCAAGCACGACAGCACCTTCACGCTCACCCATCGAATGGTGCCGACCGTGATCGACATCCTGGAAGAGGTGGACTTCCACAGTGAAGAACTCCGACCCGAAGACTTTGTTTTCAACGGATTTAACGGTGTTCAGTGCGTGGAAAGTGGCGGCCCTCCAGCCGGAACGGGCTGCGGTGGTTATGTCACCGGCCAGACGGTGAAGCTGCTGAAAGAGCACCACCTACTCGAGGACACGGACGTGGTGATCTTCGATGTCCTCGGCGATGTGGTTTGCGGTGGATTTGCCGCACCGCTTCAACACGCCAATTACTGCCTGATTGTGACGGCGAATGATTTTGATTCGATCTTCGCCATGAACAGGATTGTGGCCGCCATCCAGGCCAAAGCCAAAAACTACAAAGTGAGGCTCGGTGGCGTGGTTGCCAATCGTTCAGCAGACACCGATCAGATCGACAAGTTCAACACCCGCACCGGCTTAAAAACCATGGCCCATTTCCGGGATGTGGATGCCATTCGGCGTTCACGTCTGAAGAAGTGCACGATCTTCGAGATGGATCCTGCCGATGAGGGCGTCAGCGCCGTGCAGCAGGAATACCTCAGGTTGGCTCAGTCGATGCTCGAGTCGGTTGAACCCCTGGAAGCCGAACCCTTGAAAGACAGGGAAATCTTCGACCTGCTGGGATTCGACTGATGAAACCGCTGGGCTCAGCCCTGATTGCCGAGCCCCACCAACCGCATCGACAGATCCCAGACCCTTGATGCGGTTTCAGGATCCGTTGCCTTATCGGAGAGTTCCTGGCTGAACTGTTCGCCATCCTTCTTCTGACGGTTGCCCCAGCTCCAGTGCACGCCCGATTCGGCGAAATCGGGATGCGCAACCACCTGAGCCACGCGCTCTCCTGCCAATGCCTGGGTGACGTAGCCACCGGTGATGTTCTTCTGAAACCAGGGAAAAATCACCTGGAAAGCCCCGGGTGTGTTGCGGAACAACGGCGTGTCGGCCACACAACCGGGATAGAGCGAGGAGAAGGTAATGCCTGTCTCGTCGTGAAGACGTCGGTGGAGCTCCTGCGTCGTGATCATGTTGCAGAGCTTGCTGTCCTTGTAGGCCTTGCCAGGCTTAAAAGGCTTGCCACTGGCCATGGCCACCGGATCCTGGAATCCAGCCTCGAAGCCGGAAAGATCACCTAGATCGGCGGGCGCAGGAATGGGGATCTTGCCGCCGAGTTCCTTGGAATTCGCCGTCACGGTTCCGAGGATCACAACCCGGCGGGAAGGATGCGTGGAGGCCCGCAAACGATCCATCAGCATTTGGATCAGCAAGAAATGGCCAAAATGGTTGGTGGCCATTGAAATCTCGTAGCCCTGGGGGGAACGCTCCGGCTGCTTGAGCTTGGGCTTGTAAACCGCCGCATTGCACACCAGTGCATCCAAACTGCTCGGCAGATCCTGCACAGCTCGGCGAACGCTATCGAGATCGCCAAGATCCATATACACATGGCGAAGTCTGTCTTTTGGCAGATCGAGCTCGTCAGCCGCGGCGGCAGCCCGCTGGGGTGAACGGTTAGCGGTAATCACGGTCCAGCCCTGCTTGACCAAAGCACGGGTGGCATTAAGGCCGACCCCGGAGGTGGTGCCGGTGATCAGAACGGTGCCGGGGGCGGACATCGCTTCAGTCCAAGGAGGGCGTCAGTCTGACGGCCAGCCGAAACCAGCGGCATGCTTCGGTCACGAATCTCAGCGGGCAGCAATGTCAGCTGAGCATCCCAACCCATCCATCAGGTCAGCCTTTTTGCGAGAAGCGGCGCAAACTAAAGACACTATGGTGTGCTGCCGTGCTGAATCTGATCCTTGCGACGGCCCTGACCTCTGGAGCAGCGTCATGCCCCCAGCAGGTGGTGGATCAACTGGATGGGCTGTATCAATGGCACCTCACCGCCCAATCCAATCAACAGCGCGGTGACCTCACGCTGCAGAAACAGGCTTTTACGCCTGAGTTGTATGAACAGCTCTCTCGAGCCTGGGCTCTCGATCCGTGGGTGGATGGAGCCTTTCTCGACTTTGTGGTTTTCAGCGGAACTCAGGTAACAACCTTCGGAGCCGACGTGATCGGTTGCCAAAAGCTTTACCCCAAAGGGAACGCTTTCTATCCAGAAGTGATCGCAGCAAATGTTGCGGTGCGCGTAGGACTCAGAGGACGCGCGTCAGAAGTGCCCCAACAGCTCTCTTATCTGCTGATTCGGTCTGACAACGAGTGGATGATCAGCGACCTGATCTACAACCACCAAACAGGAGTCAGCAGCAGCCTTTCCGAGCTGCTGCGCTCCATCCTTTCGAGCGCTGCGATCCCTCGCTGATCTTGAGCGCAATGGATATAACGTCTTAGCTCCAGCTCGCCTCTGGTCATCAGAAAACGCTTTGACTGCCTAACCACCAACGGGGCTCAAAGGGCTTCTTGGCTTGGCGTGACCCACCCAACGGATCACCAGGAGAGCCAAGGTGAATACAAGGAAGGGTGCATAGAAACCGGCTGGCCCCTGCTTGATGTGGCTGACATACGTCAGGGCAAATTGCGCCCAGAGCCAATAAGAGCCAATCACATGCAGTCGCCTCCAGTGCTTCATGCCCATCCAACGTTGAGCTTTATTGGTTGACGTCAGGGCCATCAGCGCAACAAACAGATATCCCACACCACCCAGCAGCCACTTCCCAGCAGATTGCTCACTTAAAAACGGATCAGGAAAATCAAACGACATCGCGACAATCAGAGCCAGATGAATGGCGTGGGAAGACGCGAAGCTCAACCCGATCCATCGTCTGTTTTGAAGAATCCAATGGCTCAGGGATGAAGGCCAGAGGCGTTGCACACTCGATGCCACAAAGGCGATCGAAAACAGAGCCAAGGAGCTACGCCCGGTGGCATCGATCCCTGCTTTGACAGCTGGTGCCGTCCAACCTGTCAAAACAAAATGAATAGCTAACCCGGCCACAATCAACATCGTGACTAGGGCCGTTAGACGCCATCCGAGACGTGTCATCAATGTTGAGCCAAAACTCCTTTTTAATCCAATCCAAGCAAGCCGACCATTGGGCCTGGCACAGCACTGCTCCAGCCGACAAACATGAAGCACATCCACCAGCAATACAGGCACTGCGATTGGGAAGCGATCCAGGCTTTTCAGGTATCAGCGACGCAAAGCCAATGCGTGCTCAAATCGAGCTTTGCATCAAAAGCACCACCAGGGAGAACAATACGTTTTCAGGATCAGCAGCGACTCAATCTCTTCAGAGCCAAGAGGCTTGGCGTTTGTTGCCAGTGAAAACTTTGTGTTGTTGTTGTTGTCAATAAAAGACCCCGCACTCGGCGGGGCATTGAGTTGAATCGGCAGGACTCAGTTGGTCACTCATTGTTGTTTTAGACAATCGCAATGCTTGGCATCACATCTGCTTGGCTTACTGGTGTGCTGCTTTCAGAAATGACATTCCAATTCGATTGTTTTTCAAGAACTGGCGATGCACCAAAGCTGGACATCGCTTCCATTGGTTCGATCACAAAGCGGTTATCGCTCCGGAGTTCGTTCACTGGAGCAGCGACAAAGCCCTGGTCCAGCTCACTAAACACACTCTGATCAGTGCCATTGATCTGTTGCATCAAAGCGTCAGGGTTGAGCGTCGACGCACCGCCATTGGTCCAGATCTCTCCGCCTTGATTGACCGGCCCTACATCCAGACCAACCCTTTGGCCCCCGTTGATTAAGGCATCATCCTCTAAGTGCACGATCGCATTGCCAGCTTCTGGCTGGTACTGAGGGTGAACAATTCCCTTTGCCTCTTTTTGATACTGCGGATGAACGATCGCTGTTCTTTGCTGTCCAGTAACACCATCCACCTCAGGTTGAGCATCTGACAGGGGGCCGCGGACGGCCAGTCCGACAGCATCAGCGCCATTGGTGAAGTGGTTGTCACCAGCAATAAAGCTGCCTTTTTGATCAACCTCTTGGGGCTTGAAAACACCTTCTCCGCTAATTGGTCCTAGCAGCTGGCCTTCGGGACCTTTGATGAAGGTTTGACCGTCTTGTTGAACGAATGAAAGAGGACCGCGGACGGCCAGTCCGACAGCATCAGCGCCATTGGTGAAGTGGTTGTCATCAGCAATAAAGCTGCCTTTTTGATCAATCTCTTGGGGCTTGAAAACACCTTCTCCGCTAATTGGTCCTAGCAGCTGGCCTTCGGGGCCTTTGATGAAGGCTTGACCGTCTTGTTGAACGAATGAAAGAGGTCCTCGGACAGCGCCAAATTGGTCAGAACGGAGCTCTCCTTTGATGTCGCCAAGTTTCATGAAACCATCACCCTCAGGTTGAAACTTGGGGTGGACAACAGCCTTGCTGGCGAAGCCGTCGAAGGTGGTGATGTGAGGCATTGGTTTCGAAGCGGTGGAGGGTTCTCAGTAATCCCTCTCGATGCACACACCATCAGCCGGATCCAAGAACCAAGTAGTGACCCCAGTCATCGAGGGCCGTGATCTTGGTCAATGGAGCTGAACGTCCAAAAAACTTGGGTCGCTTTAAGCCCAGGGCTTCAGACGTCTCACTTGCATGCCCACTAGCGATTTCCACTCCTTGCAGCGACGGCTCAGAGGCCCGAACGCGATGCATTGCCCTCAACAGTCGTAAAGCAGTGATCCTCGTTGCGCTCTTTTCTCGGCGTCGCTCTCCTTCATTTGCGACTCGTCGTAATCCATCACCTGCAATGGACATCCAGGCGCCCTGAATGGCCTGTGTTTCCCGTCAACAATCCATTCGCCAACAGGCTGGCCATTCGCAGTGTTGATTGGCATCACATCGATGCAGCATCGTTCCCTCTGTATCCCTGCTCAACGCTAACGCCAGCCCCATGTCAGCAATTGCCATCCTGGGCAACTTGCTGAACGCACGACTGGCGTGCGAAGCGGTGCCAGGTCAAACCAAGCGATGCATGGCTGCTGTGTAGGAATAGCTCTAAAGGCTGCTCACAGTTTTGTGGCATTCCACCGCTCTAACATGGTCAAAATCACCTAAGCGAATGGGTTACAGGATTGCGATTGGGTCTGAAGGTGGCGAGTTTCGTGATGTTGATATCCACGACGACCTTGAAGACGCAATGGATGCGCTTAACAAGCTGATCAACCAAAAAAACTGGCAAGAACCAGATCTTGTTGTTTCCTTATTTGACACAACATCCGGCAAAAGGATGGCTCAATATGGCTTACAGGATTTCAACTACGAACAGGATTAGTCATAAACCAAGTAAGCCCCCACAGCTGATCAACTTCCAGCGCCTTTAATTGCACAAAAGCGCTGGAACCGACTGTAGAAATCAAGGTCGAGAGCCTTCCGAAAGAGCAGAGGCAATGAGCCCAGTGCTTCGTCTCAGCGCCAAATCACGCGCAGACGATTGGGAGCAATCCACTGCTCTTGCTCATCCATCAGGCGCTTATCCCCACCAAGGGTGAAAAGCGTATCGAAACGCTGCTGTAGACCCAGCAACTTGTTGGCCTCAACATCAACCACCGCTGCCAGCTCTCCATGGCGATCAAGCCTTTCTTGATAAGCCACAGAAAGCCTGACGAGGCTCACAGAACCCAGCAAGATCAACCCCACCTTCACAGCAAGGGCAAGGGAGCTGCACAGGAGCTCCCGACGATCGTTTTGATGCTGAAGCAGAGCCGCTAATGAGGCGGCATCAGGCGGAGATGGAACGGCTTTCTGCATGTCCGCTTGTAACGCGAGGAGCTAGTCCTGCCAAGTGGATCTGTCCCATCCCGATGCACTCAGGCGCGGTAGAGGCTGACGCAAAGACGAAGGGCGAGAACGCCGGCGTGAGCAGCGACCACGAGAGCGATGAAAACTTCGGTCTGGGTGATTGAGCTGACCATGTCGGAACCACGAAACAACCGCATTCTTTCGTGCTCACCCCTCGGGACGCCATCATTCGCAAAGGCCTGTCACACCCTCATGCAAGCGCTGAGTTCTGATCCCCAGATCACCATCGATGCAGAGGCGATCCGAACGCTGAATCTGAAACCGCTCGACACCTGGTTGGCACAACCACTCGAAACCCTGCTCCAGGCCGGTGCTGCATTAGAGATTCGCTATGCATGGCCGCGCCCTGCCGAAGACCCCAGGGAACTCAGTGAATGCCCAGAACCCAGGCTGTGGGCGCTTAAGGCTGATGCGCAACATCCCTGGCTGCCCCTGCTTCTGGATCGCACCAGCGGCAGCCTCGCTCAACACGTGGCGATGCTGGTTCCCCATGATTTCAGCGCCAGCGAAGGCATTCGCTTCGACCCACAGGCCCTGGAGCTATGGATCACCCACCGCCTGATGCTGTTGGATCATCTCGGTGCAAGGTCTGGCCAAGCTGGCCAGCAGCGGGGCAATCTGAGCCTGATGGCCGCCAGTTTGGGCTTCGAGTTGGATGCCGGTTTCTGGGAGCTGCTGGATCAGTCGCGGTGAGGGAACGAAAGACCTCAACTGAAGTCGGGCAGATCACATCCTTAGAAAATTTTTCTCTCTAAACAGGTGTTGCCAGTAGTCGCACTGATGGACGTCAACATCTGGATGGTGCTGGGTTTTCTCCTCGCCGCCTACTCCGTGGTGGCGAACGACTCTCTGCAAACCCTCGGCACCTACATCTCGTCCAACCGAGCACGGACGCCCAGGTGGATCCAGATGAGCTTCATCTGCACCATCACGCTTGTGGTTCTGGGCTTGGGCTGGAGCATGAACGATGGTGATCCCTCCTGGGGGCGCCTGGAGCACTTTCCCCTCCCTGAAACCTTCACCTGGGTGTACGTGCTGCCGCCGTTGGCTGTGCTGGCACTAACAGCCTGGGGAGCCCCTGTCAGCACATCCTTCCTGGTGTTGACATCCTTTGTGCCGGACAACATCGGAAAATTGCTGCAGAGCTCGTTATCGGGCTATGTCCTGGCGTTCGGGCTTGGCTGGACCGTCTGGTGGCTGGGGATGTGGATGTTGGAGCGCTGGGTGTTCCGGCGGACTCGCGACCACAAGGAATTCAACGGGATCTGGTACGGGCTTCAGTGGTGCTCGACGGGATTTCTCTGGAGCATGTGGATGGTGCAGGACCTGGCCAACATCTTTGTGTATCTGCCGCGCAGTCTGGGGATGCTGCCGATGGTTCTCTGCACCGTGATTCTCTGCATCGGACTGTGCCTGCTGGTGGTCATCGGCGGCGGACCGATTCAAGGGGTGCTACGCAGCAAAACCAACATGGCTGATCTGCGCTCGGCAACCGTGATCGACTTCACGTTCGGGTTGTGCCTGTTGATCAAAGCAGGCCTGAGCAGCTTTCCACTCAGCACCACCTGGGTCTTCCTGGGATTGATCGGCGGGCGAGAAGTCGCCCTTCGTTTCAAGGAAAAAAGCCTCGATGAGATGTTCACCAATCGGAACGGAGGAGAGCTCCGTCAGATCATTGGCAACGACATTGGCAAAGCGTCAGTCGGTGTTCTGGTCAGCGTGCTGTTTGCCCTTGGGCTCCAACCACTGATCGCCTGGAGCACCGGCTGAGAGCTTTCAATCAAGCGGTCATGTCTGCTGCAAGGCCAGCTCCAGCGCTCGACGACCACTGTCAACGGCCAGGAGCGCCGCAAGCCCTCTGAGCAGCCACGCCAAGGTGCCAGTTCGCACACTGTCGAGCCTGGAGGCCGTCCATTGGGCCGCCACAGCGGCAACAGCCCCGAGCAGCACACCCAGCATCCACTGACCACGACCTTCCTGAAGAAACTGAAGCGATGCCGCCGTGGCGGAACACGCCACGGCCAGCGTGCTCAACCGGATCGCCTGCCGAATCGGCACCGAAAGCCCGCTCACCATCAACGGCACCATCAACAGCCCACCTCCAAGGCCCAGCATGCCGCCGGCAAGACCAGCCACACCGCCCACCGCGGTCAGCCCAACCAGCGGCAACGGCTGATCGTCAGGCCTCTCAGTTTCACTGCGATCTCCGCGAATGGTGAAGGCCAGCACCACGTAAAGCAACGACTGCAGCGTCAACAGATGCCACCCGGCCACAAGCCGCCCAAGGTGACTGAACACCCAAGCGGTGAGGAAGGCCGCCAAGCCAATGGCAAGAGCAGGCTTGAGCTGAAGCGACTTGGAACGGAGATGGATGACGCTTCCACCCAAAGCTGTTGGCACGATCGCGAAAGTGCTGGTGGCCAGCGCCTGATGCGGACTGAGGCCCATCCAGAGCAGCAAAGGCGCGAAGATCAAACCGCCTCCAATACCAAGGAGGCCTGCCAAGGCTCCTGCCAGGAGGCCCAGAGGCACCGCCAGCAACACATCCGCCAAAGTCATCGCCGCCATGACGCTGCCTGCATCCTGCCGGTCCGATCAACGGAACAGCGGCCGCGTGGTGCCCAGCCTCACGCTCGACGGTGCCGAGCAGATGGCTCTGGACACTTTGCTGCTGGACGGTTGCAGGATGTCAGAGCAGCCCTCTCCGGTGATTCGGTTTTATCGGTGGACACGACCAACGCTGTCATTGGGCCGGCATCTCCGTCAGATTCCTGATCACTGGCAGCAGCTTGCCGTTGAGGGGCAGGTGGCTCTGGTGCGCCGTCCAAGCGGTGGTGGAGCTGTCTTGCATGCTGGTGGACTCACCTATGCCTTGATCTGGCCGAACGCCCCCCGCCAACGCAAAAAGGCTTACGCAACGCTGAATGGCTGCATCCGTTTTGGCTTCAAAGAGCTAGGGATCAGCCTCAGATCCGGTGATGATCCTCAGAAGGCTGGTGCAGTCGACTGCTTTGCCCAGTCGACCATGGCCGATCTGGTGGATGGAGACGGCAGCAAACGGATCGGCAGCGCGCAGTTTTGGCAGCACGGCCACTTGCTTCAGCACGGAGAAATCCCCCTCACACCTCCTGTCTCGCTGTGGAGATCTCTGTTCACCAGCCCACCACCCCAGTGGCGCCCATGCCCTCCTTCGGCACAGGCAATGGAACAAGCATTGATGACGGCCTTCCGCCAGCAATGGCCTGCCTTGACGTGGATCGAGCGGCCGATCAGCACAGCGGAACGGGCTGATCTCGAAGCCAGAGCCTCGCTCTACCGACTCGAGCCATCTGGGCTTTGATCATCCAGAAGGCCTGAAGATTGCATGCTCTTGACCACTTGCGCGAGGGGCATACCGAAGGGGTATGTGTTGCTGCGGCGGGCTACAGCCAGCATCGCGTCGGGAAGTTTGACGGATAAACCTTTGAGCACGGCCTCACCGAGATCACAGCGATCGAGGGTTCCACTGGGCAGGCCTGCAGGGCCAAGAACCAACAGTCGCCCCTGCGCACTGGATTCAAGTGCGCTCACCGCCTGCCAGAGCGGCGCCGACTGCTGAATGGATGGCAGGTGATCAAGGGGCTCAAGGTGATCAGCGATGGTCTGTCGGTCCCACTGCTGAACGGGCAAGTCCTTGAGAGGTTGATCGGTGATGAAACCAACCCAGCGCCCCCCCTTGCACACCAGCACCCAGTCAGGAAGGCCCTGGTCACCGTCTTCACTGGCTCCAAGACGCAGCTTGCTGAGGCTGCGCAAGCTCTGATCGGCCTCCACCACACGAAAACGCCGCGCCGTTGCAGGCCCCACGGTTTCGCGCTTAAGCACCTGTTGAAGCGCAAGAGTCTGCGTCTGACTCCGCGATGCTCCCATCCCGAACCAGCCCAGGAGCACCAGCCAAAGACCTGAAAAGCCGCCGCCCCGCAGCACAATCCAGAAGCCGAGCATGATCGCGAACAGCGACAGGAAACGTCCACTCGCGGTTGCCACCTGAATGCCGCGGCGCTGACTGCCGGTCCACTGCCAAACAAGAGATTTGAGAATCAGGCCGCCATCGAGCGGCAAACCGGGCAACAGATTGAAGATGGCCAACACCAGATTGAGCCAGCCCAGCTGCGCCAACAGATTTCCCAGCAACGGATTGACGTGATTACCGGGATGGGAGACCGCCAGCAAAATCACTCCGAGGATCAGGCTGACCGCTGGACCCGCGGCTGCGACACGCAGCGTCCCCATCGCTGTGGAGCATTCCCGCTCCACCCTTGCCACACCGCCCATCAGGAAAAGGGTGATGCTGCGGACCTTCACACCTTCACGCAAGGCCACGAGCGAATGGCCCAATTCATGCAGCAGCACCGAAACGAACAGCAGCAATGCTGTGAGCAGCCCCATGAACCAACTGATCCAAAGTGTGCCGGTGTTGGCCGGCATGGTGCTGGCAACCTGCTGTTGAAACGCCATGGTGAACAACACCAGGATGATGAACCAGCTGGGGTGAACCCTGAGAGGGATTCCACCGATGCGCATCAATTGCCAGCCATCACCCACGTGTTTCTCCGGCAGGAGTGGCCGGTCTCGTTGCCTCAATCCTAGAAAGGACCCCCAACACTCTTTCCTTCATGGCCGACCAGGGCCTGTCCCTCAAGATCTGCGGTCTTACTGAACGCAATCAGGCATGCGCGATCGCCGCCATGGGTGTGCAGGCCATCGGTGTCATCGGCGTTGCTGGGACACCGCGATTCGTCGAAGCAGAGACCCGCCGGGCGATTTTTCAGCGCCTTGCTGTGGAGCATCCCTCCGTGCAACGGGTCTGGGTTGTGGCTGATCTCAGCGACGAGGACATTGCATTAACCCTCTCAGGAGACGGACAACCTTCTGTGATTCAGCTCCATGGCCAGGAGTCACCACAACGGTGCGAGCAACTGAGACGGCGTTATCCACAGGTTGTGTGGTGGAAAGCACTACGCCTGCGCAATGCGCAGGATCTGGGCCAACTCGACATCTACAGAGATTGCGTGGACGCACTGTTACTCGATGCTTGGAGCCCGACCCAACTGGGAGGGACTGGACACAGGCTGGATCCAACCTGGCTGACAAAGGTCAACCAACGCATTGATGCGGCGACCCCCTGGTGGCTCGCAGGAGGCATCAGTGCCGAGTGGGTCTCAACACTGCTTAAGCAGGTGCATCCTTTCGGACTGGATGCATCAAGTCGTTTGGAACAAAGACCCGGCGTAAAAAATCTCGATTCAGTCAGAGACCTTGTGAATGCTGTGAAGACCTTCCAAGACGACCCAACAGATTTAAACGCTTAATTGCAGAACCCGTTCAGTGAACAACGAACTCATCAGCCTCATCGAGGCGAAAAGTTGCCATCCACTGAATTGTGCTGATCCATCGAGAATCAGGTGCTGAGCAGAGCTTCTTGCTGACGCACCAGCTCAAAGAATTCCTGCTTCAGACTTGGATCATGACGGAAATCGCCTCGCACGACCGAGTTCACCATGCTGGTTTGAGGCTCCCTCACACCGCGCCACTTCATGCAGTAGTGCTGCGCTTTGATGATGATTCCGAGGCCCTGGGGCTCACAGAGCTTTTCGATCTCATCAGCGAGGATCATCACAGCTTCTTCCTGGATGTGGGGGCGTGAGAACACCCAATCGGCCACACGAGTGAATTTGGAGAGACCGATCACGCGTGAACCAGGCTTGATCCCAATCCAGCAATTGCCCATGATCGGCACCAGGTGGTGGGAACAAGCGGAACGCACTGTGATCGGGCCCACGGTGTAAATCTCATCCAGCTGCTTCACATTGGGGAAACTGGCCACCTTGGGCTGCTGGTGATAGCGACCCTTAAACACTTCCTGCAGGTACATCTTGGCGACCCGCTCTGCTGTTTCAGCCGTGTTGTGATCGTTCTCGGTGTCGATTACCAAGCTGTGCAGCAGATCGCGCACACGATCAGCCACTTCCACCTGAAGCGTTTCAAGCTCTCCGGGGAGCAGGTGATCAGCGATGTTGTCATTGGCCAGGAACGACACTCCGCGCTCGCGGAGACGATCACGAATCACCTCGGAAATCTTGGCCTCCGCAATGGAAAACTGGCCATTCCTTGAAGCACTCGCACTCAGAGAGCCAAGAGCAACACCGTTGCCGTTACTGGAAGTAGGGAGTGTGGAAGTCATCTCTTTCAGAATTCAAAAGGCGCCGGTGGCTGGCATGAGAGTGAGGTCCTCAACAACCTGTGTGGCGGGTTGTTGAGCAAGATGAAGAAGTGCTGCAGCAGCCTGATCGACGGGCAGCATCGCACGCCGATCGAAATCGCTGTTAACCGTGGGTGAATCCCAAAGGGAAGTGTCCACAGCACCGAGGGTGAGGGTGCAGGCACGGATTCCGTTTGACCGCTCTTCCTCTGCTAGGCAGCGCGTAAAACTGGCAAGAGCAGCTTTCACAGTGCAATAAGCACCCCAGCCAGGGAAGGCATTGCGAGCGGCATGACTGCTCACATTGATGACCAAGCCTCCCGCTGGTCGCATCGAAGGAACAACGGCAGCACAAACCTGGAAAACGCTGGTGAGGTTGAGTTGCATCAGCCAGTTCCAACGATCCAGCGGCATCTCCAACAAGGCACCGGTCCAAGCCGCACCTGCATTGTTGATCAACACTGAAGGACGAAGACCCTGGCTGAGCAACGCCTCCATCCCAGGCGCAATGGCAGCAGGATCGGTGAAATCAATGGATTGATGAATCACACGTGATCCACCCGATCTCAGCTCGGAGGCCAAAGACTGCAAAGCAGCCTCGCTTCTGGACACCAACAAAAGGTCCCAACCCGCGTCAGCAAAGGCTTTAGCCGCCGAATGGCCAATACCACGTGAAGCGCCAGTGATCAAGACAGAAGGCAAAAAATCGGTGCAAACTGCAACATATTAAGCGGCAAAGTCGCTTTCCGGAGAGGTCGTATCCAGAAAACGTCCCATGGCCCGAAACTTGCGGTAACGCTGGTCTTTTAGCTCGTCGGCAGAAAGAGTCAGCAAGTGATCGAGGTGGCGATTCAGAGCGACGCGCAGCGTTTCACCAGCATCTAGAGGGGCCCAGTTGTTACCACCGGCAGGCTCCTCCAACACTTCATCCACCACACCGAGACTGAGCAGATCCTTTCCGGTGATTCTGAGAGCCGCTGCCGCTTCTGTGGCCTTGGCAGCATCCCGCCAAAGGATCGAAGCGCAGGCTTCTGGGCTGGCGACGGTATAGACACTGTGCTCAAACATCAGCAGTCGGTCGGCCACGCCGATCCCAAGGGCACCGCCTGAGCCACCCTCACCAATCACGGTGGCGATGATCGGCACACGCAACCGGAACATTTCACGCAGGTTGACGGCGATCGCTTCACCCTGTCCCTGCTCTTCCGCGAGAAGTCCGGCATAGGCACCCGGCGTGTCGATGAAAGCAAGGATCGGCAGACCAAAGCGATCGGCATGCTCCATGAGCCGCAAGGCTTTGCGATAGCCACCGGGGGTGGCCATGCCGAAATTGCGCGCAACGTTCTCCTTGGTGTCGCGTCCCTTCTGGTGGCCAATCAACAGCACGGATCGGTCGCCAAGACGGCCGATACCTCCGATCAGTGCCTGATCATCACTGCCACGGCGATCGCCATGCAACTCGACCCAGTCGTCACAGAACATCTGGATGTAATCCAGGGTGCTGGGACGATGCGGGTGGCGGGCCACCTGAATTTTTTGTGCCGGCGTCAACGACTGGAAGATTTCATCACGGCGCCGAGCTGCAAGCGTTTCCAGCTGGAGGAGCTGCTGACTGACATCAACCTCTGAATCTCTTGCCAGCTGGCGGATCTGCTCGATCTGCTGTTCGAGCTCAACCAGGGGTTTCTCGAAATCAAGCAGAGGGCGTCTAGCCATGGGTGAACGCGGAACGAAGGTCAGGCAGTGACAGCCTGGGGCTGCCCTTGGAGATTGAGGGTGGAGAAACCGTGACGGACTGATGCCGCCCCGATGAAATCCATCTTCTCAAGTGTGATGTTGTTACGTCCCCAGCTGAAGTTTGTATGGCACTCCTCGAACTCGAGCAGCATCGCTTCAGCGAAACAGGCGAACATCTGGCGCTGTGGTTTCTCCATTTCAGCGATTTCCATCATCGTCCAGCCGATATCACTGCCGAATTCGACGATGCCTCCCTTGAGAACGTGGACACCGTCGCTAGCGACCTTGGCATCAAGATTCTTGGGATAGCCGCCGTCAATCATCAGACAAGGCTTGCGCAGTGAGGCGGAATCAATCTGAAGTGTGCGAGGCATGCTCGCCACCCAGACGACCACATCAGCCTCAGGGAGAGCTTCATCCAAGGTGAGGATTCTTCCGCCGCCAAGTTCTTCCTGAAGATCTTTGAGAGGCTGCTGCTGTCGTGCGACCAGAAGCAACTCACCAACTCCGGTGCGATTCGCAAGCCAACGGCACACAGCACTACCGATGTCACCCGTGGCACCCACCACAGCCACCTTTGCTTGAGCCAGATTGATCCCCAGCAGGGGTGCATTGTTCTCCACCTGTCGGCTGATCACCCAGGCGGTGTGAGTGTTTCCCGTGGTGAAACGCTCCCAGTCGAGCGTTGTGCTGCGGACGTGCTGGTGCTGGAGCAGATTGAAATTCTCGAAAATGATGGAGGTAAACCCACCGAGTGCGGTGATGTTGATGCCTTTTTTTTGGGCAAGCTCCATTGCATTGAGCACTTTGCGCCTAGCCGTCTTGAAGCGACTGAGCATCTCTGGCACAAAACAGGAGTCGATGTAGGCGCCGGTGATGGTTTTTCCCGTGGCGCTCGTCACCTCGACATTCTCGACAAGCTGCGGTGGAGCGCTGCACCACACATCCAGATCACCTTCGGCGATGTGATCGAACCCAAGCTCTGAAGCCTTCCGCCTCGCCGCTTCAAAGCTTGTGGAGTGTCCGATCAGACCAAACATGTAACGCCGACGGTCGTACGTGTACGCATAGAACAAGCCTCACCCAGTGGGCGGACTGATCGATCATGGTCCCACGAGGGCACGTGTCCTGCAAAACGTGCCTGTGAAAAAACCGGACCTGATCGGCGAAGCCAAAGCTGAAAGCCCCTGGCAGATCAGATCGCCAGAGCAGCAGCAGCCATCCGAGCAATGTCACGACCGGTAAAGCCGATCTCACCTAAGGCTTCCTGATAAGCGATCAAGAAGTCTTCAATGAGATCCTCCTTCTCCATGTGAAGGACAGCGGCATCTTCAGCCACTTGATCCAGCATGGAGCGAATCAGGGGAAGGTTGGCCTTATTGGCCTCCATCAGCTCGTCTTTGCTGGCTTCGAAATTGGCCTTGAGCCACTCCTGGCCGTAATTGAGGTGGGTGTACTCATCCTTGACCACACCCTCGGTGATCTTGCGAGCAAAAGGATCAGCGACAGGGATGTAGATGTGGTAGGCGGAGATTGCGAAAGCTTCGATCAGCAGTGCCTGAATAAGAAGGCAGGTCACAACTTTGCCTTCCTTGAAGGCGGTCTGGAAGTTGCCGTGCAGAGGGCCAAAAAATTCCTTAGCGAAAGGAAGATCGGCTTCAACACCCAGGTTGCGGCCACAGGAGGTGAAGCCCTTCATGTGCTTCATTTCCATGCGAGCAAGCCGGGTCAGCTCTTCAGCCTGATCAGGAATCAGAGTGCCCAGTGAAATGTAATTGTCGTGGGCTTCTTGCTCACCCTCGATCACGATCGCGTTGATCCGGCTATAGGCGTCTTTGTAGGCCTCGGTTGTGAAATCCGGCAGCTGCTGAGCTGCGTCATCCCGCTCCTCCAGGACGGCGACGTCAGGGCTGACGGGAGTCGGCATGGATCTTTCCACAACGGTCAATGGGACCGACTGTAACCAGTGCCACCGTCATTGGATGTTCCAATTGATGATCCTCAAATACGCCGAGGGTCAGCCCGCGGAGGCCAGGAGGACGCCAGAAGACTGTTGAACAGGGCTTTCCAGTGGCTGACAAGCAGCGATTGCAACTGCCGGCCGAGCTCCGCATCAGCAGCGCGGCTGTCACCAACGACCCCGCACACGCTGAGATCAGCCGTGAACCAAGCCATGGGAGAAGCCCCTTCAAGACTCCAGCCCTGGGGGGGAGTGGACGCAGAACCTGCGCTGGAGTGATCGCCATCTGATGGTCGTTCGCTGCCGACCAGCGAGGGTTCCAGCGCCAGCATCAAGCTGGTCTCAGCCAGTCCTGCATGCAGACCATGCTTCATTTCGTGATCTGGCAGCAGATCGTTGAGGCCTGAGACACCGCTCCAAACGAAACAGGGCAGCACGGCCATCGATGGAGATTGAGCCGCCAGTTCACGCGCCGCGGCCTGCAGCAGGCCGATCTGTCCTCCATGGGCGTTGAACAACACCAGTCGCTCAACCCCCTGTTCCGCCAACTGCTGACCAACTTCTTTGATCAGACCGATCAGCAACTCAGCACTCAGGCTGACGGTGCCAGGGAAACCTCGATGTTCCGGAGAGAACCCAATGACTTGAGCTGGCAAAGACCAAATCGGTAGATCGCTGGGAAGCTCCCCAAGAACAGCGTCGAGGATGCGTTCGGCAAACAGAGCATCGGTGGCCAGGGGTAATTGAGGACCGTGTTGCTCCATGGCACCCATGGGCCAAACCAACGTTGAGCCCGGGCGATGCAGCGCCTCGGCCGCGTCAGGCCAGTGCATGCACTGAAGCCGCTTGGCTGGTTGGACTTCACCGGTCTTCATCCTCATTCAACCTCCTGCTGTCAGACTGTCCTGCCAAGGACGATGGGTCCCATGGCTGGTAAAGAACGTCAGATTTCCCGCCCGGATGGTGGCAAAAGTGCCGCCGTCCCGGCGCAACCCCCACGCAAACCCCTGCAGGTGATGCACATCAGCAAGCGTGAGGAGCAGGATCGTCTTCGCAAGGAAGCCGAACAAGCCAGAGCGGCAGCAGACGCTGCTGCTGCACGTGCGGAACAACTCGAACAGGCCGCTCTGGCCGCGGAAGGAGGTCAGCTTTCCGCGCCCAAGGCCCCATCAGCTCCCAGATCATCCCAACCCACGGCGGCGCCAGCCAGAGAGGCTCCTTCCATGGACCCTGACGACGATGACCTTGCGGGCATGACCATGGCTGACCTTCTGGGTCCAGCCGACTCCAAGCGTCAGTCGCAACCCAGCAAATCCTCTGCTTCCGCCGTCAGCCGAAGCGTTGACGACTTCGATTTTGACGAGGATGCGTTCCTGGCGGCATTGGACGCCAACGAACCGGTGGGCACGACCGGAGAGGTGGTCACCGGCACCGTGATCGGAATGGAAAGTGACGGGGTGTATGTGGACATCGGCGGCAAAGCACCGGGCTTCATGCCCAAGAGCGAGTGTGGTCTCGGGGTCATCACGAACCTGAAGGAACGCTTTCCGAAGGGACTGGAAATCGAGGTTCTGGTGACCCGCGAACAGAACGCAGACGGCATGGTCACCATCAGTTGCCGTGCCCTGGCGTTGCGCAAGAGCTGGGACAAGGTTCGCGAGCTCGAGAAGGAAGGCAAGGTGGTGCAAGTGAAGGTGACAGGTTTCAACCGGGGTGGAGTCACCTGCGATCTCGAGGGTCTGCGCGGCTTCATTCCCCGCTCCCAGCTGCAAGACGGGGAGAACCATGAGTCCCTGGTGGGCAAAACCCTCGGAGTGGCCTTCCTGGAAGTCAATTCGGAAACGCGCAAGTTGGTTCTGTCTGAGAAGCGAGCCGCTACTGCCGCCCGCTTCTCAGAACTGGAAGTGGGCCAACTGGTGGAAGGTCATGTGGCTGCCATCAAGCCTTATGGCTTGTTCATTGACCTCGGTGGCATCAGTGGCTTGCTGCACCAATCCGTGATCACCGGCGGCAGCCTGCGCTCCTTGCGTGAGGTGTTTGACCATGGCGATGCCGTGAAGGCACTGATCACCGAACTCGACCCCGGCCGGGGTCGGATCGCACTCAACACGGCCCTACTGGAAAATCAACCCGGCGAGCTGCTTGTCGAGAAAGACACAGTGATGGCTGAAGCAGCCGATCGTGCCAACAGAGCCCGTAACGTCCTCAGGCAGCAGGAACAATCAGCTGGATGATCACAGCTCCGCAGTCCGCCGGTGATGCCGGTGCCAAGTCCGGGTCCGCACGTGATGCGGACTGGGAACTGGATTTCTATTCCAGGCCGATCCTGGAAGCAGATGGCAAGAAGCGCTGGGAACTGTTGATCACCAGCACGCCTGATATCAGCGACAGCGAATGCTTCCGATTCGCCAAACGCTGTCCAGCCAACGAAGTGAATTCCACCTGGCTCGCCTCTGCCCTGCGTGAAGCCATCGCACAGGCTGAGGGAGAGGGATGGAAAGCACCACGACGTCTCAGGGCATGGCGCAGTGCGATGCGAACGATGGTGCAGCGGGCAGCCGCTGAACTGAAGCTGGAGATGGTGTCCAGCCGACGAACCTATGCGCTGCTCGACTGGCTGGAAGAGCGGGAAAAAACGGTGTACCCGCAAGAGGAGGGTTTCATGGCAGGACCGCTGGCTCCACCGCCATCCCCAGTGGTGACACCCCCGCTCCCTCTTCCTGAAGCCGTGCGTGGTGATGCCTGGAGCTGGGCTGGACTTCCCCTTGGAAGCCTGAAGGAGGCCGGAGAATGGCCAATGGGATTCAACGGACTGCTTCCTATCCCTTCAGCATTGGATCTGAACCAGCAAGTTCCCGGATTACGTCTGTTCAGTCGTACCCGTGCTCTGGCCCTGGCGGGATGGCTTGGGGGTCTCGAACCCGTGCGGCTACGCGTCAGCTCCAGTCAGCTGATTCTCGATGCCGGCCAAGATGACTCATGGCTGGTGAGTGATCTCGCTCCACGGGAAGCCGGTCAGATCGCTGAGGCCCTCAAGCAGTCTTGCCAAGACGTGCAGGGACTGCAGTTCATAGCCATCCAGAGCGCACCAGACAGCGAGCGGTTCGAGGGGTTTTGGATGCTGCGGGATCAGCCTGAACCATGAGTCCCATGCATGGGGCTCATCCCGAGTTGGGAGATGATCCATTCGACAAACCCGACAGCCGGTTCAACACCCTGGAGGGTTGGAGTTGGATCGGTTGTTACGGCGGCTATTACCTACAGGCGAATCACCTGCAAGCGGCAGGTTTCGAACATGGATTCTTCACGCGTCGCTGGCATGGTCGGGGTCCAGATGAACTCGCCGGTTATCTCTCTGCCGGGGTGAGTGTGCATCGCCCCCAGCAGGTCCATAGCAATGTCATGCTCGATGCCTCGATAGCAACTGGAGCACCCTGGCCGGATGCAGACGGCGTGGTGAGCGATCGAGGCGGCCAAAGCCTTTGGGTTTGCGGAGCCGACTGCACCCCGGTGCTTCTGGCAGATCCAGTCAGCGGTCATGCTGCGGCCTGCCATGCAGGTTGGCGCGGAGTCGCCCGTCGAATCCTGCATGAAGCGATCACGCGGCTCGAACAACGGGGGGCACGCCGCGAGGCGCTCCTGGTTGCCCTAGGCCCTGCCATCAGTGGGCAGCACTACCAAGTGGAGAACAGCGTGGCACTGGAGGTCGGTGCCGCACTGGATGGAACCAGCCACACGATCGCTGATCTGGAAACCATGGCGGTCGTTGCTCAAGATCCAAAGAATGGCCATTGCCGCTTGGATATTCGAGAAGCCGCCAGGCTGCAGCTGCAGCATGCAGGATTGGAGCCCAGCAGAATCGTCAAGTGTCCGCTGTGCACGCTGAGTGAACCCCAGCTGTTTCATTCCTGGCGGAGGGATCAGGTGAAAGCTGTGCAATGGAGCGGCATCGTTGGCCAGGCACCGGAGTCAACCATCAGCTGATGCAGGGGCTGTCTCCGCCAGAAGACGCAAAGCCACGGCTTCAGCTGCCCGAATGCCATCAATCGCAGCGGAGAGAATCCCACCGGCGTAACCGGCGCCTTCACCAGCGGGGGTCAAACCAAACACATTGAGCGACTCCAGGTGCTCATCCCGGGGAATACGCAGTGGGGAGGAGGTTCTGGTTTCAACGCCCGTCAACACAGCATCGGGATGGGCATAACCCGACATCTTGGTTTCGAAAGCGGGCAGAGCTTCGCGCAAGGCCTCCACCATCGCAGCAGGCAGCAGATCAGCCAGATCTGAGGGAGTGATACCCGGCTGATACGACGGCATCACGGTCCCCAGCCGTGTCGAAGGCTGGCCGGCAACAAAGTCTTCGAGCCGCTGCACCGGTGCGCTGTAATCCTCACCCCCGAGCCGAAACGCCTTGGATTCCAGCTCTCGTTGAAACGCCAGACCTGCCAGGGGATCACCCAGCCACCGCTCATGGGGAGTCAGATCGCCATCCAACACCGGCATCACCAGCCCACTGTTGGCATTGCGCTCATTGCGGGAATGCTGGCTCATGCCATTGGTGACGACGCGGCCCGGCTCCGATGTGGCCCCAACCACAAAGCCACCTGGGCACATGCAGAAGCTGTAAACGCAACGACCGTTGCTGGCGTGATGCACCAGCTTGTATTCCGCGGCTCCCAACAAGGGGTGGCCGGCGCATTCTCCCCAACGCGCCCGGTCGATCCACGACTGCGGATGCTCAATCCTCACGCCGATTGCGAACGGCTTCCGTTCAAGCGTTACCCCCGTTTCTTCCAGCATGGCGAAGGTGTCTCGAGCCGAATGCCCAGGTGCGAGCACTACCTGCTCACACTCCAGCTCGCTTCCATCAGCCAGCTGCAGGCCCCGAATCCGCCAAGGCTTGCCTTGATCGGATGTTGAGGGCTCCAGAAGCAGGCGTTCCACACGAGCACCGAAGCGCACCTCTCCACCCAGCGCCTCAATCTTGGCCCGCAGGCCACGCACCACCGTTGCCAACTTGAAGGTGCCGATGTGGGGCCGATGCAGCGTGAGGATGTCGCGATTGGCGCCGCACTCCACCAATTCCTCCAGCACCTTGCGTCCGTAATGGACAGGGTCACTGACCTGGCTGTAGAGCTTGCCGTCGGAGAACGTTCCAGCACCCCCTTCACCGAACTGGGCATTGGATTCCGGCTGGAAGTCCGACGTGCGCCGCCAGAAACCGAAGGTGTCGAGGCTGCGCTGTTTGACGGGTTGACCGCGTTCCAGCAGCAGAGGACGACAGCCCATCTGAGCGAGCAGCAGCGCTGCGAAATAGCCGCAGGGACCAGCTCCGATCACCACAGGTCGTGCACGATTCTGACCCTCCTGAACCGATGAAGCGCGGGCCACAAAGCGATAACGCTCGTCCGGCGCCAGACGGATGCGACGGTCTGAGGAGCGACGGCGCAACAGAGCCTTCTCTCCGCGCACCTTCACATCCACGCTGTAAATCACACGGATCCGATCGCGGCGACGGGCATCAATGCTCCGTTTCACCAGATGTTGTGCAAGCAACTGCTCGCGGGGCACCCGCAGGCAGCGGAGCACAGCCTGCTCCAGATCTTCCTCGCTGTGATCAAGCTCCAGCCGTAGCTCGCTGAGGCGCAGCACGAGCTTTCTCCCAATCGGAACCCCGAAGAAAACCTTACCGGCCAGACACCAGCCGGGTGGAGGCCTCGCCAGAAGGGGCTTGGCCAGGACGTTGGCTGAGATCACTCGCCGCACCCCTCAGGCGCACGGATTCACCACTGAGCCGAGCGGTGACCGCATCACACAACGACGATGGATCCAGATCTGGATCCATCCAACCCAAGGGGTGTCGGGTGCCTTCTACGGAAACCGGTGATGGAGCAAGCGAAGCGAGCGTGAGCAGGCGTGCGGTGTCATAACCAGATGCCGCCAGGAGGTCTGGGTTGTGACCGCGTTGAGCCAGGAACCGCTCCTGAAATCCAGACCAAGCCGGCCCATGGGCCGGCTGCTCCAAGACGAGCTGCTTCCAGGGACGCGCAGGCAGATCCTGGACACGATGCGACGGCAGCATCCAGACCCAGGCACGAGCGGTTGGCGTCACCCCCAGAGCACCCTTCTCCTGTTCGCTCGCCAGACGCAGGGCCAATGGGCCATCAGGTGGGGCAGCCAACACCAGTGCATCCGGGCCTTTCCAAGACAGATCCTTGAACAAACGCTTCAGAGCGACCTGATTCGCAGGATCAACGATTTGCACCAGGGCTTCCTCGAAGGACTCCACCCGGCCTCCGAGCCGCTGGAACGTCTCCACAAAATCCTCAGCCTGATCGGCACTCCGATCAGAGGGATCCGCAACCACCATCACCCGTTTCCATCCCTGGCCTAGGGCATCTGCCGCAAGCTGCTCAAGATCGTCATGGAGAGGGGTCAGCACGGAATGCAGGCGCCCCTCGGGATCCAGTTCAGCCAGGCTGACCAGCGACTCACCGCGCTGATAAGGCAACACAACACCAAGCTTCCGGTCTTGTGCCAAGGACGACAACACACGCAGATCGGCAGCAAACGGGGCTACCAGAAGGGCGGTCTCCGGGCCAGTCGAGAGCGCATCGCCATGGTCACCGTTGAAGGTCTGCCAGTCCACGGCAACCGGATCCACGCCACAGGCTCGTGCCTCCTCTTGCCCAAGCAGGAAGCCACTCAGAAACGAGGCCTTCGCTCCTGAGAGACCATCCGGGAGCAGGCCGATCACAGCGGATTGAGACGACGAACTGGCAGCCAACGATTGGCAACCGATCAGCGTGGCCGCAATCACCGCGGCAGAACGGAACATCCGGAAGGGAAGACGATGAATGAACCCCGACGAATCGGTGTTCACCGCAGACTCAGCTTCATCGTTGCTGTTGACCTTGGATTCAGCCTCAGGATTGGGATCCATAGCGCCGGAACCAGATCCACGAACGCTAGGGAGAGGGGTCGGGTTCGTCTGGGTTTGTCACAGGATCGGTGGAGCCTCCCTGAAACACCAAAGCGAGCAAGCCTGCGGACAACAAGAGACCACCGATTGTGAGGGCCAATGAGCGGTTGCCCGATGCGGCATCAGCCCAGAAGGCTGTACTCAGGAATGCCGATCCCAGGAGCACGCAAGGCACCATGACCACCCCGGAGGCAACGCGATTCCGAGCCATTTCAGCCTTCGAGACAAGTGGGGTGGGCTAGCCCTTCCCGGACCAGGGCCGCGCCAAGGTCCAGTTCATCTCCTAGAGGCGTCACTCGAGCAATCAGCACGCCTTCGGAGCTGCCTTCAGGGCGGAGGTTAACGCGACGACGGCGGGGAAGTTCTGCACGCATCCAGTCTTGAGCGCGTTGCTGATCGTCAGCAGGAACCTCCACACACGCCAATTGAACGCTGTAGTTGCGGTTGCGATCACCAACCTGCAGCAGCGTCGCGGAACGCACCTGCAACACCTCTGCAGCAAGAGATTCAAGCGGTTGAACCAGCAGCAGCAGCAGGCCAATAACCACGCCGATCAGAACAGGAAATCTCACTTTGCGGCAGGGTTGGATGAGGAGGAACCCAGTTCTTGGAAGGCAAGCTCAGGATGGGCGGGCAGACCAACCATCTGAGCATTGCTGCAGCCAGGCGGAACCATGGGATAACAGTTCTCACCACGGCGCACGTGCACATCGATCAGGGTCGGATTCGGAGACGCGAAGGCCTCCGCTAAACGAGTGTGGAGATCGGCACGGTCAACGATCTTCATTCCCTCCACACCAAACGCCCGAGCCACGGCCTGAAAATCAGGCATACCGCCGAGCATGTCGGACGCTGAGTAACGCTCCTCGTAGAAGCTTTCCTGCCACTGACGCACCATGCCTTGCCAGTGGTTGTTCACAATCACCACCTTCACTGGCAAGCGGTACTGAGCCAGTGTTCCCAGCTCTTGGATGTTCATGAGAACGCTGGCATCGCCTGCGATACAGACCACTTGGCGATCCGGGCATGCCACCTGGGCTCCGAGAGCGGCAGGCACACCAAATCCCATCGTGCCCAGTCCCGCGCTGCTAATCCAGCCGCGGGGCCCATTGCGCAGATACTGCGCGGCCCACATCTGATGCTGACCCACATCGGTGGTGGCGATCGCGCCTGGAGCCAGATCACGAACAGCAAGCAACACCTCCTGCGGGTAGATGGCGCCCTCTGCCGGAGGAATGGTTAAGGGATAGCGTTGCTTCCAGTCATGGATGCGCTCTAACCAAGCTGAAGTGCGGGGTTCGGGAGAACGACGCAGGCTGAGATCGACCATGGCCGACAAGCTGGCACCCACATCACCCAGAACAGCCACATCAGGTCGACGGTTCTTGCCAATCTCGGCGGGATCGATCTCGAAATGGATCACCCGTGCCCGGGGAGCGAAGGTATCGAGCTTGCCCGTGACCCGGTCGTCAAAACGGGCGCCAACTGCGATGAGGAGATCGCAGTCGGTAACTGCGAAGTTGGCGTAAGCCGTACCGTGCATCCCCAGCATGCCAAGAGCAAGGGGAGCGTTCTCATCAAACGCACCCTTGCCCATCAACGTTGTGGTGACAGGAATCTGATAGCGCTCTGCCAACAGTCGAATGCTGTCGTGGGCGGAGGCTGCAATGGCACCGCCACCCACATAAAGCAGGGGGCGATCCGCTTCAGCAATCAGATCAAGTGCGGCCTCGATCGACCGGGGGTCTGGAGATGGTGTGGACGCAAACCCTGCGGGCACAACCGACCCCGGCTCAACGGGCACATAGTCGAATTCCTCTTGGCCTACATCCTTGGGGATATCGATCAGGACAGGACCAGGTCGACCTGAAGCTGCGATGTGAAACGCCTGAGCCACAACCGAAGCAAGATCCGCTGGATTGCGGACCACCCAGGAGTGCTTCACGATCGGCAGAGTGATGCCGAAGATATCGGTCTCCTGAAACGCATCGGTGCCGATGGCTGTCCTCGGCACCTGTCCGGTGATCACCACCATCGGCACGGAGTCCATCTGCGCAGTGGCGATTCCTGTCACCAGATTGGTGGCACCGGGCCCCGATGTTCCAAAACAAACGCCGACACGTCCCGTTGCCCTGGCATAGGCATCAGCTGCATGCGTCCCGCCTTGTTCATGGCGCACGAGGTAATGACGCAGCCAGCCTTCGCTCTCTGCAATATGCAGCGCGTCATAGATGGGAAGGATCGCACCGCCCGGGTAGCCGAAGATCGTGTCCACCCCGTGGCGACGGAGAGCATCCATCAGCGCCTGAGCACCGGTCATGCGCCGGCCTCCACCACTGCTGGACGCTGCATCGGCTGTGGGAGCGGAGGTCAGCGTCACAGCGTCGTCACGAAGAACTGACCCTAAAGATTAGGTCCACACCAGCCGGGGTGATGGCATCAAAGAAGTCCGAGGGCATGAAGAGGACCCTGGCCACTGATGAGCTCCAGCAGAAATGCCGAGAAGCCGAGCATGGCCAAACGGCCATTCCACACCTCGGAGCTGTTATTCCAGCCCCATTCCCATTTCTCCTGGGGATAGAGCTTCACCTTGGTGGGCAGCTCAGCTGCCGCATCCAGACTGACTTCAGGTCCTTGAAGACTGGTCTGCACCAGATCGGCGAGTCCCTCGATGAAGGGGGGATAGGTGTCGAGGGCGCGGACACGCCGGAAATTCACAACACCAGCCTCAGTCGCCAGCTCGCGGTATTCGATATCGATTTCCTCAAGCGTTTCAATGTGTTCACTCACGAAACTGATCGGCACTACCACCAGATCGTTCGTTTTGGCTTTCCCAAGCTCTTCCAGCGCTTCTTCGGTGTAAGGCTTGAGCCACTCCACCGGGCCTACACGGCTCTGATAAGCAAGCGTATGGGGATTGGCATGGCCGATCAGCTCCTCGAGCCTCTTCATAATTAGGCCTGTGCAGGCCTCGATCTCCTTCTGATAAGGATCGCCAGCCTCTTCCACGTAGCTCTTGGGGACCCCGTGAGCACTGAAGAACACATGCGCCTTGCTGGGATCGTCACTGTTACGGACCTCTTCGGCGATCAACTCAGCCATCGCCTGGACGTAACCGGGATGATCGAACCAGCTGCGAATGCAGCGGATCGGAAGTTTTTCGAAGCTGCTGTCGCCTTGGCGCAAGCGCTGCAGCTCACGGAAACTGGATCCGCTGGTGCTAATTGAGAAGTGGGGATAAAGAGGCAGCACCACCACTTCGTCCATGCCATCTGCCTTGATATCGGCGACAGCAGACTCGGTGAAGGGATGCCAGTAACGCATAGCCACATAACTGGTGGCCTCGATCCCCCGTTGGCGGAGCAGGCTTTGCAGTTCGCGAGCTTGTTGTTCAGTGATTCGCCTCAGGGGTGATCCACCACCAATAGAGCGGTAGGCCTCCTGTGACTTGCCGCTACGCAGGGTGCTGATCAGCCAGGCCAGAGGCTTCTGCAGCGCCGGGATCGGGAGCCTGATGATCTCCGGATCAGCAAACAAATTGAAGAGAAAAGGACCGACATCCTGAATGCGCTCAGGCCCACCCAGATTGAGCAGCACGACACCGACCCGAGACATGTCCGAAACCGTTTTCAAGGGTTGAGAGTAACCCCCATCAAAGGCATGGTGGGCGTGGCCTGAACGAAAGGATGGAACAAAGCGACGCGTTCGAAGTAGCAAAAGGAAACGCGAATGCATCGCTAGCGGCATCAGGCATCGGCCTGAGGATTGAGCGGCGCGGTCAGCGTCTCAACCTCCGCGGCGCTCTGCCAAGCCGTCACGCCTCTGAACAGCGATCCGTGCAGCGCCTCAGTCTTGGCATTGCAGCTGATGCAAAAGGGCTGCTGGAAGCTGAACAGATCGCTCGGGTGATCGACGGCCAACTGAGGCGTGATCAGTTTCATTGGGAGCAATGGAGCGCAGTACGAAATCCGCCGACGTCGACGGGATCCCAAGCAGGCCGTCAAGGCGAAGGCCAGATGAACGATCAGATCGAAGGGTTCCGAGCAGCATTTTTCGCCGATCCGCGCCGGAGACGCTCACCCTCGGGTAGTCGCACAACCTGGGCAGGTGCTTACAACCCCTATCTGCGCCGGCTCCGCAGCCTCGCGAAGCCTGAGTCGGGGGGTGTCGATGGCGAACTGCTGATGAAAACGCTGCACAGCTATCCCGATGGCAGCCGGAGTCGCCAGCAATGCAGCACAGCCCTAGCCAGCCTGGCTAAGCATCTCAACCTTGATCTGCCGGATGACTGGCGCGCGGAAGCCGCGGGCTACGGCCTACATCGAGCCCGTTTCCGTCAGCTTCCAAGCGACAGCCTGATCCTTGAATCGCTGTTCCGAATTCCGAACCCACGCTGGAGGCTGGCCTATGGGCTGATGGCGACCTACGGCCTTCGCAACCACGAGGTGTTTTTCTGTGACCTCAGTGCTCTGAGCACCGGTGGAGACCGGGTGATCCGTGTTCTCCCAACGACCAAAACCGGAGAACATCAAGTGTGGCCGTTCCACCCTGATTGGGTGGAACGCTTCGATCTCGGCAGGCTTGGGAACAGCTCCGACGCCTTGCCATCCATCAGCACAGATCTACGGCGAACAACTCTCCAACAGGTGGGACGTCGTGTAAGCGAGCAGTTTCGGCGTTACGAGCTGCCGCTCACCCCTTACGACTTGCGCCATGCGTGGGCGGTACGCACGATCCACATCGGACTTCCCGACACGGTGTCTGCCCGGATGATGGGGCACTCTGTGGCGATCCACACCCGCACTTATCACCACTGGATCACCCGTCGGGATCAACAGCAGGCTGTGGATGCCGCGCTGGCCCGACATCAAGCCTGATGACAAAGCGATTCCTCATCAGAACGGCCCTTTTGGTTGCAGGTCTGATCGCTGCACCAATCCGTGCAGGAATGGGCGCAACAGCGAAGGAAGCCGAGATCAGCACCGTTCTGCCCTTGGCAGAACTTCAAGCCTGGATGAGCGAAGCCAGAGTTCCAGCGGTCAGCATCAGCGTGATCAAAGATTTCAACGTCCACTGGTCCCGCGCCTTCGGCCTGGCGGGTGCTGACGATGCTCGGCCGGTCACACCACAAACGCTGTTTCAAGCTGCATCGATTAGCAAGCCTGTGATGGCGGCCGCAACCGCGGTTCTTGCGAACCGCGGCCAGCTGAATCTCGATGCTGACCTTGGGCAGGCTCTGCATTCATGGCAGCTGCCACGCCTCGCGGCATCCGGCAGTCGAGCGATCACGCCCAGGATGCTGCTCAGCCATACATCTGGGCTGGATGATGGCCTTGGTTTTCCTGGCTACGAACCGTCGGAGCAGCGACCGGACGCCCTTGCAATTTTGATGGGGAGATTTCCTGCCAAGACTCCGGCCATCGTTGCTCGTCAAGCACCGATGGTCCAATCGAAATACTCCGGTGGGGGAAGCGTCGTGATGCAGGTGCTTCTAACGGATGTCACCGGCCAGTCCTTCCCAGAGCTCATGCAGAGCGTCGTACTGAAGCCACTTGGGATGGGGAGAAGCTTCTACCAGCAACCCCTGAGCACCAAGCTCAGACTTGATGCAGCCCTGGCACACGACAGCACCGGACAACGTTTCAACGTCCCCTGGAATATCTATCCGGCACTCGCGGCGGCGGGCTTATGGAGCACACCATCCGACCTTGCCGTGCTGGTGAGCGCACTGCAAAAGACCAGAGCGGGGCAAGCGACAAAGCCGTTCACCAAGGCCTCCACAAGCGAGCTTTTAAATCCTGTCGGCATTGGATCCTTCAGTGCTGGATTCAATGTCTTTCAACAGGGTGAAGGCTGGTATTTCGCTCATATGGGATCCAACCATGGCTACCGCAGTTTCCTGATCGGTCACATGACCAAAGGCTATGGACTCGTGGTCATGACCAACAGCGACAATGGTTTTCCCTTGATTGAACGGATCTGCCGACGCATTCAGAAGGCTTACAACTGGGATGTGCAGCAAACCCAGGCTGAGTTCGCCTACGGATCGCGCCGCGGATTTGGCTGCCTCCCTCTCACGGCTTCCGACCCGCTCAAAGCCCATCCGTAGCCGTCAGGATGCAAGCGGTTGTTGAACGAAACAACACGCTCTGTCACTGGTACCGATGACGTCCTTTCTGAGGCCGCTGGCCTACCGATACCGCTGGATTTACGACACTGTTACTGCGGTCTCCTCCCTCAGTGTGGGGGGAGTTGAACGCCTGCGCGGTCTGGGACTCGAAGCACTGCAACCCAAACTTGAACCAGAGGCAGAGGTGCTCGATCTCTGCTGCGGGAGCGGTGAGGCGGCAGCACCCTGGCTGAACGCAGGCTTCCACGTCACTGGGCTAGACATCTCACCGCTCGCACTATCACTGGCGGCGCAACGTCATCCGGGCTTGAAGCGGGTGGAGGGTCTCGCCGAGGACGCTCCGATGGGGGAGGCAAGCTTTGATGCCATTCAGATGAGCGTGGCCCTGCACGAATTTCCCCGAGCCGAGCGAGCTCTCGTGCTGAATCAGTGCCTGAGATTGCTCCGCCCGGGTGGCTGGCTTGTGCTGGTGGATCTGCATCCTGCCGGCCCCTGGCTGCGCTTGCCCCAACAGCTGTTCTGTGCCCTCTTCGAAACGGACACAGCCACCGCCATGCTCGAGGATGACCTTCCAGAACAGCTGAAGTTGCTCGGTTTCTCCAACGTGAACCAGGAACTGCTGGCGGGGAAAGCCCTGCAGCGCATCACCGCATCCCGTCCCACCGCAACCGTCTCTGCATGAGCAACAACAACCTCGATCAGGCAGCCGCTGAACTTGGGATGGGAGGAAAGCTCGCGCCTGAGACCGACGACAGCGGCTACCGCAAACGCATGGAGCGGCGCCAGGAAGTGCAGCGGCAGCGTGTGGAGGAGCGCAACAAGGAAAAAGGGTTGATCCTGGTGTTCACCGGCCAGGGGAAAGGCAAAACAACTGCCGGTCTTGGCTTGGTGTTACGCACCCTTGGTCATGGCGAGCGGGTAGCGATCGTTCAGTTCATTAAGGGAGGTTGGGAGCCGGGGGAAGCGCGGGCTCTCAAAGCCTTTGGCGATCAGGTTGTCTGGCATGCCTTGGGTGAGGGGTTCACCTGGGAAACCCAGAACAGGCAGCGGGATCAACAGCTGGTGGAAGAGGCCTGGCAGACCGCTCTCGGCTATCTACGCGACAGCACGGTGAAACTGGTGCTTCTCGACGAATTGAACGTGGCGCTCAAGCTGGGCTACATCGAGGTCGACACCGTGATTTCAGGATTGCAGCAGCGACCAGAGCTCTGCCACGTGGCGGTTACAGGTCGTGGAGCACCAAAGGATCTGATCACTGCAGCCGATCTGGTCACCGAAATGACCCTGGTGCACCATCCATTCCGTGAACAAGGCGTGAAAGCCCAGGCAGGCATTGAGTTCTAGTGAGCTGACCTGCGGTCAGGACTTCTCCAGGTCATGACGGAGCAGCCCTGAAGCTGCGGTCAGCACTGACAGTCCACTGACCAGCAAAGCCCGGTGCACCACAGGATCGCGCCAACAGGAAGGATCCTGACTTGCTTTATCGAGAGCAGACAGAGTGAGGCGTGCCATGACGGAACTGCGTCCACCGATTTCCTCAGACATGACATTCGGGTCGTTGTCCCATGCAAGCGGCTGCGACAGCTGTGCGCCAGTGCGGTGAGCGTCTGAATCCTGGTTGCTACTGTCAGCAAGATCAGGTGACTGAATGGCCTACGCGCGCGCACTCCTGAAGCTCAGCGGTGAAGCGCTGATGGGAGATCAGGGCTACGGGATTGACCCAGCCATCGTTCAGTCCATCGCTACAGACGTCGCCAAGGTCATCGAAGGTGGCACTCAGCTGGCCATTGTTGTCGGGGGGGGAAACATCTTCCGCGGCCTCAAAGGTTCGGCTGCCGGGATGGATCGAGCCACAGCCGATTACGTCGGAATGCTGGCCACTGTGATGAACGCCATCACGTTGCAAGACGGTTTGGAACAAGCAGGCGTCCCGACGCGTGTGCAGACCGCCATTGGCATGCAGGAGGTCGCAGAGCCTTACATCCGAAGGAAAGCGATCCGCCATCTAGAGAAGGGCAGAGTTGTGGTGTTCGGTGCCGGCTGCGGCAACCCCTTTTTCACCACCGACACCACAGCGGCCCTGCGGGCTGCCGAGATCAGTGCGGATGTGGTGTTCAAGGCCACAAAAGTGGATGGGGTGTATGACAAAGACCCCGAGAAGCACTCGGATGCGGTGCGCTACGACCAACTGACGTTCCAGCAGGTGCTCAGCGGAGAGTTGGCGGTGATGGACAGCACAGCTATCGCCCTCTGCAAGGACAACAACATCCCAATCGTGGTTTTCAATCTGTTCGAAGCCGGCAACATCGGCCGGGCCGTCGCGGGCGAACCCATCGGTTCACGCATCAGCAATTAGTCATCGTCATGTCTCATCCCGAGCTCGAATCCAGCATGCGCAAGTCGGTGGAAGCCACCCAGCGCAACTTCAACACGATCCGCACCGGACGGGCCAACGCATCCCTGTTGGATCGCATCAGCGTTGAGTACTACGGAGCCGACACGCCTCTGAAGTCTCTGGCGACACTGTCAACGCCGGATTCACAGACCATCCAGATCCAGCCTTTCGACATCAGCGCACTGGCCTCCATCGAAAAGGCCATTGCCATGAGTGAACTGGGATTCACTCCCAACAACGACGGCAAGGTGATCCGCATCAACGTGCCGCCTCTCACCGAAGAACGACGCAAGGAGTTCTGCAAACTGGCCTCCAAATACGCCGAAGAAGGCAAGGTCGCCCTTCGCAATCTCCGCCGTGATGCGATCGACAAGATCAAAAAGCAGGAGAAAGACGGCGATTTGAGTGAAGACCAAAGCCGCGACGAACAGGACTCCGTGCAGAAAATTCTCGACAAGTTCATCGCTGAACTCGAGAAGCACCTCTCCGACAAAGAAGCCGACATCCTCAAGGTTTGAACGGTTCTGATCAGCGGATCCGCGATGTTGTGATCGTTGGATCCGGTGCCGCCGGCGGCGCAGCAGCAGCACATCTGGCCGCGGCCGGCCACGACGTGTTGTTGCTCGACAGGGATTGCGAAACGCGGATCAAACCCTGTGGTGGTGGCATGGCCGCCTCCGTTCAAGAGTGGTTTCCGTTCTCGCTTGAACCTGCTGTGGAACAGGTGATCCGGCGGGTCGACTTCAGCTGGTGCCTTGACGACCCGGTGGTGGCTGAACTCCCGGGAGACGCACCCTTTTGGATTGTCAGAAGGGAAAAGCTTGATCAGCTTCTAGCGGAACAGGCTTGCCAAGCCGGCGCTGAACGCATCGGTGGTGTGAACGTTGAAGATGTCGCACGCGACCAAGAGCTGTGGAAGGTCAAAGCCAACGATGGACGCCGATGGTGCAGCAGAGCCGTTGTGATTGCTGACGGTTCCTCTTCACCATGGCCGCAACGTCTCGGGATTGGTGCCAAACAAGTGCAGACAGCCACCACAATGTCGGTGCGACTCGATGGGCAAGGCCATCTCGCTGATGGGACCACCCGCTTCGAATTTGGACTGGTGAAACAGGGCTTTGCATGGGCTTTTCCCCTGGCTGGAAGCGTGAATATCGGGGTCGGCAGCTTCATTGGACGCCAGGACGCCGATCCGGAGCAGGTGTTAGCGAAGCTTTTGCCTGATCTTGGTTTTGCCCCTGATGCGGGCATCCGTCAGCGCGGTCAACTGCGTGTTTGGAATGGCCACCACCGCATCGATGGTGATGGGATCGTGGTGGTTGGCGATGCGGCGTCCCTTTGCGATCCCTTTCTTGCCGAAGGCTTACGACCGGCCTTGATGAGCGGTTGTGAAGCGGCCCAACATCTCGACCAGTGGCTTCGTGGCAACCAGGAAGACCTGCGTGGTTACAGCCAGGCGATGCGGCAACGGTGGGGCGAATCGATGGCTTGGGGTCGACGCATCGCGCAGGTGTTCTACCGCTTTCCTGGTGTTGGCTATCAACTGGGCATCAAACGACCAACCGCTCCTCAGAGAATCGCCCAGATTCTTTCCGGTGAAATGGGATACGGCGACATCGCCCAACGCGTGATCAGGCGTCTGCTTCTGAAGCGCAGCTAAAGATCAAGGGTGAGTTGCTGCGCATTCAAATCGTCGAAATGACGTCGCGAACGGCGTCTGGATGTCGATGGAAGACCAGCACGCCTCGATCCATGGCGTTGCTGAATGGCATCGGCATGACGATCAAAGCCAGCAGAACGTCGAATCGCAAAGATCCGATCTTTCGCCTCCCGAGCTGACTGCGCACAGTCAACGATCGGGGGTGGCATGAGACCACCCAAACCCCACGGCTCATGCAGATCCACGTCTGGAACATCGGCCAGTTCCGGACACCACTGGCGGATGAACACCCCATCCGGATCGTGGTCGAGTCCCTGCTTGATCGGGTTGTAGATCCGAATGGTGTTGATGGAGGTGCTACCCGACTGCATCTGGCACTGACTCCAGTGAATTCCAGGCTCGTAATCCACGAACTGACGGGCAAGGTGCAAGCCGCTGTCCCGCCAGGGAAGCCAAAGGTTGTAACTGGCGAACGACATCAGCATGGCTCGCATTCGAAAGTTAATCCAGCCATGGGCTCGAAGCGCGCGCATGCAGGCATCCACAAAAGGCACCCCGGTGCGCCCCTCCGCCCAGGCCGCAAGCCGTTCAGGGTCCGACGGGCGAATTCCCCGCATGAAGGGGTGGAAGTCCTGCCATTCGATCGATGGTTGATCTTCCAGCTTTTGAATGAAATGACAATGCCAATGCAGGCGAGAACCAAAACTGCTCGCACCACGACCATTCACATCACGACTGCGCTGCAACACCTCCCGCATCGAGAGGCAACCCCAAGTGAGATAAGCCGAAAGACGAGAGCACCCTGTGAAAGCCCTGTTGGGGCTTGAGATGGAACTGCAGTAGTGCTGCACCCGATGTTGGAGGAAATCATCGAGTTCCCTAAGCCCGTGGTGCCGACCACCGACTTGACGATGGGGGCAGGGATCCGCGAGGAGAGCCAACGCCCCTGCGTCCGGGAGTTCCCCTGGGGACACCCCAGGCAATGGCGTCAAAGCGACCGGGGATGACGTCAGTGGCTCTCCCATCCGCACTTCCCAGCGCTGAGCCCACCCCCTGCGGGACCGCATCCGCCGTGTCACACCAAACTGAGGGATTTCCTGCCAGGGAATCGCCCGATCCCTAGCCCAAGCCGCCACACGCCGATCACGGGCGTAGGTCCAGTCGTTGCCGGTTTCCTCATGACTCCACAAGCCCTCAACCCCCAACTGTCGACGGGCGCGTTCCAGCACCTCCACGGCATCACCACAGCGCACCACGAGAGGCTGACCCAACGCTGCCAGCCCTTCGCGAAGGTCAATCAGCGCTTCCCTACAGAACTCCCACTGCCTTGCTGATGTATCGGCTTGATGCCAGAACTCGGGCTCAACGATGTAAAGCGGCAACACAGGTCCATGCGCTAGGGCCTGGATCAAGGGTTGGTGATCAACCCAACGCAGGTCGCGCTTGAACCAGACCAGCTGAAGGCTCATCGAGAACGACGCATCCGGTTCTTAGGGAACTCGACCCTAAACAGCCTGAAATCAGTGTTGAGAGGTGATCTTGAGATCTCGGAGTCGTTCGTCCACCGACGCCAACAACTCAATCGCAAACATGGGTGCTTCCTGCACCGCAAATAAGAATTTCTCGCGGTTCATCTCAATAAGCCGGCAATCGTTTTCCGCTTGAGCTGTGCTTAGACGCCGATGACCTTCCATCACCAGGGCACCGGCACCAAAGACATTGCCCGCCTCGATCAACTCATACCCCTGTTGACCGTTGTCATTGGTCCAAGACAACCGAACCGTCCCCTCCAGCACCCCAAACATTGACGAGCCGGGATCATTAGCGCGGAAGATGATGTCACTCGCTCTGACGCTGCGCACCTCGCTCGTCTGAGCAAGGGCACGCATGGTGTCGAGAGCGTTCACGGGCAAAGGGCAATTGAGGGGCTGTCAGGCCGTTGTCAATGAGAGTGCGGCACCAAATCCTCGGCGCACGTCCTCCTGTGACAGAAGTCCATCGTGGTCGAGATCGAGGGCGTCGAAAACGGCATCACTCCCCAGCCATTCGTCCCGAGTGATGGAGCCGTCACCGTTCATGTCGTTAAGCAAGAAGATCTCTTGAACGGCATGGCCAAATGCCTTGCCACCCTCAAGTTCTGCCAAGCGATGCGCCAGCATGCTTTCAAGGGTTTCGATTGCCTTGCTGAAGCCCTTGATTCCTTCGGACAACTTGTCAGTGGCCATGCGGTCCGAAGCCATCATTGTGTCGAAGGACTCTCGATCGACATGGATCTGAGCTTCAGCACCAACGGGGTTGTCAGCATCCAGCTTCCTGGTGAGCCCAGCCTCACTGGACCGGAGCTGATCCAGCAACTTGGGAGAGATCGTGAGCAGATCACAACCAGCAAGCTCGGTGATTTCATCAATATTGCGGAAGCTGGCCCCCATCACCTCGGTTTTGTAGCCGTAAGCCTTGAAATAGTTGAAGATCCGGGTCACTGACAGGACCCCTGGGTCCTCAGGACCTGGATAGGAGTCGCGCCCGGTTTCAGCCTTGTACCAATCAAGGATTCGCCCAACGAAGGGAGAGATCAAAGTGACCCCTGCCTCGGCACAGGCCACGGCCTGCCCGAAACCGAACAGCAGGGTGAGGTTGCAGTGGATACCTTCTTTTTCCAGCACTTCGGCAGCCTTAATACCTTCCCAAGTGGAAGCAATCTTGATCAATACGCGGTCGTTGCTGATACCCGCATCGTTGTAAAGGCGAATCAGTTTGCGACCCTTTTCGATCGTGGCGTTGGTGTCGAAACTCAGCCGAGCATCCACCTCCGTGGACACCCGACGAGGCACGATCTTGAGGATCTCCTTGCCGAAAATCACACTGATCTCATCAAGAGCTTCACGCACAACCTGCTCAACGGGAGCGTTCTCACCCATCAGGTGACGTGACGATCGCAAAGCCTCATCAATCAGGCTCTGGTAAGCGGGAATCTGAGCAGCAGCAAGAATGAGTGAAGGATTGGTGGTGGCATCTCGAGGTGTGAACTTGCGGATTGCTTCGAGATCACCGGTGTCCGCCACCACGACGGTCATTTCTGAAAGCTGCTCAAGAAGAGTGGCCATGACGTTGAAGGGCTTGATACCCGTAACGTAGGAACGATTTTTAGTGCTGGCATCGGCTGATTGTTTGTTCTGCCGATACGCAGACCCAACTGATTAACCGGGCTTTGCCGCCATTGGCCTCGACGCACTGCTGGGCGGAATCTTTTCGATCACCAGCAATCCATCAATGATCGACTTCGCCACTGGAAGCGCCACGGTTGACCCGTAGACGTTCTCTCCTTTTGGCTCATCAACAACAACCAGCACCACATAGCGGGGATCCTCAACGGGCAGGGTGGCAACAAAACTGCAAATGAGGGCTCCAGGCACATAAACGCCATTGAGAGCCTTCTGAGCTGTTCCTGTCTTGCCACCAATCCGGTAGCCAGGAGTTTTGACACCTTGACCACTCCCTTGCTCAACAACGGACTCCATCCAGGCGAGCACAGTTCGTGTGACATCTGGGTCAAGCAATGGTTTGCCCTGGCGCGAACCTGGAGGAGCAAGCGCATCACCTGCCCTCAGACCCCGGGTGATGTGGGGACTGACCAGGCGCCCCCCATTCGCCAACAGAGCATGAAGCTGCACCAACTTCAACGGCGTGAGGGAGAAACCTTGACCGAACGATGCCGTGGCGGGCTCGATCGGTTGCATGGTGAACTGCTCCTTCGTCTTGATCTGTCCAGCAACCGCTCCAGGAAGGTCGGTATCTGGCCTTGCATCCAAACCCAAACGACTCATCCAGTCCCAATAGGTGGATGGCGGAAGTTTGCTCATGGCCTTGACCATGCCCACGTTGCTGGACACTTGCAAAACGGTGGCGTAATCGATCAGACCATTTGAACGACGGTCATGGTTGTTGATGGGCCAACCACCGATCGTCACTGAACCATTGTCATCGACACTCCCCGATGCCTGAATCGCGCCCTCCTGAAGCGCCAACGCGAGATTGATCGGCTTGAAGGTGGAACCAGGCTCATAGAGGTCCTGCACGGACCACTCACGGAAACGTGCTGCCGGAAAACTCCAATAGCTGTTGGGGTCATACGTGGGCACGGATGCCAGCGCCAGCAACTCGCCGTTGGTGACATCCATCACGATGGCGACACCCTTCTCGGCGTTCCACGTCTTCACCTGATCCGCAAGAGCCTTGGCCGCCAAAGCTTGAAGACGCGCATCCAAGGTGAGCTGCAGTCTCAGGTCGTCCCCGAAGAACACACCTGCATCGAGATTGTCTGGCAACGGTGTGCCATCGGCACCTCGACGCAGACTACGGGCCTGCTCATGGCGTTGCAGATCCTCATGCCGGCTCTGTTCCAGTCCGGCCTGAGGTTCGCGGTCCTGATTCAGAAAGCCGACAACATTGGCAAATAGTTCACCCTGGGGATACACCCGATGGGGATACGACTCGAGATCAACACCGCTGATGCCCTCAGCCCTGATCGTGGTGGCCGTTTCCGGGTCAAGACCTTCCATCAGCTTGATGCCTGATGGGCGATCACCCATGCGCCGAAGGATTTCCTCCTCAGACATGGGAAGCAATGGAGCCAGGCGGGCCGCCACATCAGCCGGAGGCCTGATCAAGGTTGGTTCATCGCCTGGCAGGTTGAAATAGCGGGGGTGCAACCAGAGCCGGTAACGCTCCTCATCCAAGGCCACGAGTCGCCCGGTGCGGTCGACGATTGGTCGACGAGTGCCCAGAGGCTGGGTGCGCTGCGTCTGAACAGACCGTGCCCTGGCCTCCAGTTCTGTGGCTTGAAAAACTTGCAACCAAGCCATCCGCCCCATCAAACCGACTAACCCCAGGCACAACAGGGCAAACACGGATCGCATGCGTCCGGAAGGGACCGGTTCAAGGGGCACGACACGCCTGCGTGGGCGGCGAGCGGAAGTAGGGCGAGGCTGGTCGTTGCGGCCCATCAATCAGTAACCGTGACGAATGGGTTGGTCCATAAGCGAACCGAGCAGGGCAAGATGATCGGCCGGGGGCTCGGCGGCGCGGGAGCTGGGGCGATCGAGATAGACCAGGTTGGCAACGGTGGTGGGAACCATCTGACGCGGTCCACTGGACCGTTCCAGCAGATGACGTTCGAGCATCGCAGTCGATTCAGTCAGCCGATGCGCCATCTCACGGGTCATCTCCAATCGGCGAAACGCCAGAGTCCAACGGTGCTGCCAATGCAAGGTGAGGCCGCTCAGCACCAAAACAGCTACAAACACACCGGCCAAGCTGCCATCGGCCGCCCGGTGAAGGCCAGCCAGCAAAGGCGACTGCCGTGCGACACGACGGGCTGAAAGGGAGCCCTGGATGACTTCTAAAGCCCCAGTAGCAGCCGACCGTTGCGTGGACGACGGTTGAGATTGCGGAACCGCGACCACGGACAAGGTTCAATCAATGCGCCAGTGAACCATCTGGGACGGGCCACCGCAAGACCGAAACCTTGACCAGGACTGAAGATTCGCTCAGCTTCCCAGCAAAAGAAGGTTGAGAAAAGTCACCCCGTTCCAGAGGGCATGCATCACCACGCAGGGAAGCAGGCGCCCAGTGCTCAGACGCAACAGCCCCAGACCCAGGCCGAGCACCAGAAGCGGTGGCAATTCACCAAGACTGAGATGTGCAACAGCAAACACCAATGCACTGACCACCACGGCGCCGACACGACCAAGCGACCGCCCCAGCACAGGCAAAAGCACACCCCTGAAAATGGTTTCCTCAAACAGTGGCGCCAGCACCACCGCCGTGGTCGCGAGCAGGAACAGCGCAAGGGGACTGTCGCTGGTCAGCACAATTTCCAAGAGTGGGTTGCTGCCGCCCTGATCTCCGATCACCCGCGACACCAACCAACCCGTCAGCACGACGGGAGGCATCACCATCAGCCAACCACGCAGAGCCTGAAATAGGGCAGTGCCAGCAGGATGCAGACGCCACTGCAACCAACCACCCGTTGGAGGTGGAGACGCATCAGGTGTCTTGAGCTGTTGGCGCAAGATCAGCAGCGGTGGGACCGCCAGAGCGACATAACTGAACAGCACAGTGATGCCCTGCGCGAGGGGTGCAGCAAGCTGCCTTGTGAGCAAGCCGGCCAAGGGCAACACCACAACAGGTGCCAACACCTCACCGAGCACCACAAATCCACCAGCCACCAGCAGAACCATGTCAAGTGGACCGAGTGGTGGTGCCACAAGCGCAGGCCAAGTTGGGAGGCGGCGGCGCAATAGCTGCCACAGATGACGGATGAGCAACAGCACCCCCAGCAACAGGGCCAACAACGGCAACAGCTCACTGATCACAAGTCGCCTAGCCGCGGCGCGCGCCGGTCTTGGTTCAAGACATGCCAAAGGATCACCACCCAAGGCCTCACAGACCAGCCGGCGCACCAAGGGGTCAGGCGCCTGGGCCAGCAGCCTTGCGCGGTCAGCCGCAGGAACATCGCGGGCGTTGGGCTGGGTCAGAACCTTTTGAAGATCAGCCAATTCGTCGGACTGAAGCGCAACCTGCTGAAGCGCACTGAGGTTTTGTGGATCGGACTCCAATGCTGCGAACAGCAGCGTCTGACGATCATCCAGCCGATCCAAAGGAGTTTGGCGCAGGCTTTTCAAGAGAGCAGCGGTGGGATCGGCGCCGACAAGCAGTGGTTGCAGTGGTGCTGAGACCTTGGGCTCTGCCAACAGTGCCAGCTCCTGCTGCTCTAGGGAGAGGGTGGGCGCGACCGAGGGCTTGCTGACACTGTCCACAAGTCCAAGCACCCAAACGCTGGTGGCCAAGACCAGCGAAAGGAGCGCCAGAAACACCTTCCAAGTCGGAGCTGCCAAAGAACGTCCTGAGGGTGGACTGGTCACGCAGCGCTAGCAACTGGCGGTGATTCTCGTCGGTCACGGGCGCACGAGGCGACGACAAGATCAACAAAAAGACGATGGAGGCTCGCCAATACGATGGCGGCGCTCTCTCTGCATGATGCGGTGTCCTTGCGTCTTCTCCTCGTTCGCCACGGTCTCAGCAGCTTCAACGTGGAGCGGCGGATTCAAGGGCGTGATGACCTCTCGACTCTGACCGCGACTGGCGAGGATCAAGCCCGGCGCACAGGCCAGGCGCTGGCAGACGTTCCGATCACGGCTGTTTACAGCTCCCCGCTCAAACGGGCGGCATCAACCGCCTCCGGGGTGTTAGCTGAACGCAGTGACAACCTTTCGCCCACCTATGACAATGGGCTTCTGGAAATTGATCTTGAACCCTGGAGTGGACTGACCGCCGATGAGCGGGCCGAGCGCTTTCCCGATGAATTTGCCACTTGGAAACGTCAGCCGGAAGTGTTGGAGCTGAGCCGCGCCGATGGACGTCGCTACAAGCCTCTGCAGGAGCTGATGCAACAGGCGCGGGATTTTCTCGACGACCTGATCAAAAAGCACCCCGTGGATGGAAACGACACCGTTCTCATCGTTGGGCACAACGCCATCCTTCGCTGCCTGATCGTCACGCTGCTCGGTGAACCGGAACAGGGCTTCAGGCGGCTCCGCCTCGACAATGCATCGCTCTCGATCTTCAACCTCAGCACCAAAGGTGATGGTCATCAAGTGCAGATCGAGTGCCTGAATAGCACCGCACACCTGACGCCCCCACTGCCCAGCAAAGGAAAAGGAGCACGGCTGATCCTGGTTCGGCACGGTGAAACCAACTGGAACCGTGACGGTCGCTTTCAGGGTCAGATCGACATACCGCTCAACAGCAATGGTCATGCCCAGGCGGAAGCTGCTCGAGGCTTCTTGGAAGATGTGTCGATCCAGAAAGCCTTCAGCAGCTCAATGACGCGCCCAAGGGAGACTGCGGAAGGGATCTTGAAGTCCCACCCTGGAGTGACCCTGAAGCAAACCGACGGGCTCGTCGAAATCGGGCACGGCCTCTGGGAAGGGAAGTTGGAATCTGAGATCAAAGCGGAATGGGGTGCTCTGCTCGAGGAATGGAAGCGCACACCGGAAACTGTGCAGATGCCAGAAGGTGAAACCATTCAGGATGTCTGGGACCGATCCGTTCTGAGCTGGAACACAATCGCCCATGATCTTGCCCCCGCCGAAACCGCTCTTGTGGTGGCCCATGACGCTGTCAACAAGACCATCCTCTGCCATCTGCTGGGGCTGACTCCTGCGGACATTTGGGCCGTGAAACAAGGCAACGGGGGGGTCACGGTGGTCGACATGCCCTCGGAACCGGGGCAGCCTGCAGTAGTGGCGTGCCTGAATCTCACCTCCCACCTCGGTGGGGTGCTCGATCGCACAGCCGCTGGAGCGCTCTGAACTCCCAGAACCAATGACCGAGATGCTGCTGCTCGACCCCGTCCAGGTGCTTGAGGGACCGGGACATTCCGTTGAGATTGGTGGAGCAGCGCTCTTCCGGGATGGCCGGCTTGAAGCACTCGGCGAGCAGGCACGTGCAGCCGGCAAATCTGGGGGCATCATTGGCCAAAACGCGGCACATCAACTGCTCGCCCCGTGCCTGGTGGATGTGCACTCGTTTCTGCCTGACCCCTTTCAGGGCCAGGCAGAAACTCTCAACAGCCTGGTGCGCGCCGCTGGATCCGGCGGCTTCGGCCAGATCGCTCTTCTGCCGGATGGCAGATCCCGCCGCGAGCGCCCGGATCAACTGCATGGCTTCCAGTTGCAGGACTGCGATGTTGACGTGCATCTCTGGGCTGGTTTTAGTCAGGGCGGAAATGGTGAGCAGCTCACCCCCCATGCCGATCTGATCGATGCCGGCGCCATTGGACTTTCCGATGGTGCTGCCATTCCGTCCATGGCCTTGATCGATCGGGCACTCACCCTGGGTGAATGCGGCGCAGCCCCTGTTCTCATCTCACCCCTCGACCTCAGCCTGCGTGGCGAAGGTCTGTTGCGTGAAGGTCCAGAGGCACTGCGAGCCGGATGGCCAGGTGATCCTCTCAGCAGCGAGACAGTTCCCCTCAGTCAGCTCGTTCAGCTGCAGCAGGAACACCCCCAGCGCCGGATGCTGGTGATGGGAGTGTCAACTCAGGCGGGCGTCGCCCTGCTTCAGCGACAGCCGAAACGTCCCGGGGCAACAGTGAGTTGGTGGCACTTACTCCAGAGCAGCAGCGAAAGTGCCGCAAGCGCAACCTCCTGGTTCGTCTCGCCATCGCTGGGAAACGACGACGACCGTCAGGGACTAATCGATGGTCTGCTCAATGGCGTCATTGATGCTGTGGCAGTCAATGCCCTGCCGTTAGATGACGAAGAGTGTCTGCTCCCACCGGATCAACGCCAACGTGGCGTTGCCGGGCATCAACAGGTGCTGCCCGCCCTCTGGAAGGCGCTTGTGCTGACGCGCGGATGGAGCCCTGAACAGCTCTGGAGCATCCTCAGTTTCAAGCCGTCAACATTGCTGGGAGTCAAGCCAGAGCAGCTTTGCATCGGTAGCAATCGCTGGCTGTTGTTCGACCCCGATCTGAAGTGGACGCCATCAAGGGATGACCCCTCAGCCTCCAAAGCCGCCAATCAACCGTTGCTCCATCAACCTGTCACCGGAAAAGTTGTGGCATGCGGACTCAGGACCCCAGAGAACCGCTGCGATTAAAGGGGAAGAATCGCCAGAACGCGCGACCAATGATTTCCTTTTCAGGTAGAAATGGCCCTCCTGGCCAGTAACGACCATCCCAGCTATTGCCTCGGTTGTCACCCAGCACCAAGACGTGTCCTTCAGGCACCGTCACATTCAGGGTGCGACAGGAACTCATGTCTTGGTCATCCAATGAGCAGTACTCGGTGACGTAGGGCTCATCGAGAGCAACGCCATTCACGGTCACAGCACCACGTGGATTCACCGTCACTTGATCACCACCGATGGCGACGACCCGCTTGATGTAGGCATCACAAGCAGGCTCACTCACACCTGGGATGAGCCCGATCAGCGGGAAGTTGGCCAGAGCACAACGAAAAACCGGCGGAGACTCACTGGTTTTCAAAGCTGGATCAAAGGCATGCGGAGAGTTGAACACCACAATCTCGCCTCGACGCGGGGACCGGCCCAAGTAGGTGAGCTTCTCGACCAGCAACCGATCCTGAATTTGCAGACCGGGGAGCATCGAGCCCGAAGGAATGAAACGCGCCTCTGCGACGTAGTGACGGATCCCGAAATACAACGCCACCGTGAACAGCACAGGCCCCCAGAAATCCCAGAAGGGATGCCCCTTGCGGCTCGCACTGGAAGCCGATACTGGCGAGGAACCCAAGGGAGACTCGGCTCCTGAGGTTGAAGCGTCGTGCTGAGGGTCAGGCAACGGGAACCCGGGTGAAGCGATTGGGCACCCAAGATAGGCCTGATGGCGCTGGCCTCCTAGCCTAAAGACAGCGGAGCACACCCATGGTCAGACCCCGGTGGCAAGGCGCGAAACCGACAGCAAGTCGCCGCTTTTGGCTGGGGTGGGATCGAGCGATCGCTGCAATCGCCGCTGTGAACCTGGCCTGGGTCGTCTTTGACGTGACCTACGTCCCATTGCGCAACTTTTGGTTGCAGCGAACGCTTTATCCACTCCCCACGATTGGCCTCGCTGTTCCGCTGCCATGGCTGCCAGACCTCACCCCGGTTTACGACCCGGTAAAAGGCATCGAGCCTCACCAAGACACTGAGTCGTATATCAAGCACTTTCAACGGCTGGAAACCACCGCCGCAGCAAGCGGAATCGACAGCCCTGAAGCGCGGCAGCTGCGACTGGAGATGGTGGTGAAGAACAGTCAGCTGATTGATGAAAACCCTTTTGTAGCCTCAAACAAGACCGGTTCGCTGGAGAAACTCAAGAGTCGCCTCAGGGCCAGAGCGGGCATGGATTCAGCCAAACAGTCCGCAGCCCATCTTTTAGGAGAGAGCTATCTCAGCGAAGACAACTGGGAAGAGGAGAAGCGGTTTTGGCAAGACAACATCTTGCCCTTAGCCGCCACCAACTATTGGCGAGGAACAGATGAAAACGGACAACCAATTGATTTGTCCTGGCGAATTGATTTTCCCTTTCAGATCCTCTTCCTGCTTGATATTGGCCTCAGAGCGGTACGGCTCAAGCGACGCTTGCCCGCCATTGCATGGAGGGATGCCCTACTGCGCCGTTGGATCGACTTGCCATTGCTGATCCCGTTCTGGCGGTTGCTACGCGTGGTGCCTGTGACGGAGCGTCTATCAAGCACACGCATGATTCAGTTGGAGCCCCTACGGGCTGCGGTCAGCCGTGGAGTGGTCGCGTTATTGGCTCTTGAATTGTTCGAAGTGATCACCCTTCGAACCCTTGATGCCGCTCAGGATGCCGTCCGTTCACCCCGATGGCCAGATCAAATCCGAAGGTTATGCAGTCACCAGAGCGTTGATGTCGATGGCGAGCGGGAACTGGCCGAATTGCTGAGACTTTGGGTTCCGCTGGTGCTGACGCAGGTTGGGCCTGCTATGCGTCCACAACTGGTGGCGCTTGTTGGGCATGCATTGCGTAGGAATCTTGAGGAGACGGCGATCCCCTCTTCACTGCGGGCACTCCCTGGCATGGAGCAGGCCGAAGACCGTCTCAGCCTTCAACTTTCCAATGGCTTGGTCGACTCACTACTAAACCTTTCTCGGCGTGCCGGAGACCGGCTGGGCCAGAAGGACCAAGTGCTTCAAGAGCTAGGAATTCAGACCGTGGACCGCTTTTGGGAAGAACTGGCAAGAACCCTGGAACGCGGTCCCGTGCTGGAACGCAGTCAAGAGCTTGTAGCGGCATTCCTGGAGGAACTTAAACGCAACAGCATGACTCAGCTGCGCTTGCAAAAGGATGTGGATGCTCTGATTACGGAACTCGATGGCCTGAACTTCAGCCCAGAAGTTCAGCCTCCCAAACCTCAGGCTTAAATCCCGTCAGGAATCGTCCGTTAGAGCAGCGAAGGAAGGGTCTTTTGATGAGCTTCCCATCTGCAGCTAATGCTTGCAATGCTTGATCGCGCGACATGGCTTTGACGGCTGCAGCTCCTAGTGCGCGGTAGCTCTGGCCGCTGGTGTTGAACAGCGGCTTGAGACTTTCAAACTGATCTGCCGCTTCACTGAGCCAATCCCTTGAAGGAGGCTGTTGCGTGATGTCGATGACATCACATTGGAGGCCTTGGCTCTCAAGCCAAGCCAAGGCCTTTCTGCAGGTGCTGCAGCGTGAGTAGCTGAAAACGACGTAGTCAGCCAAAGAATCAGCGACCGAGCAGGCTCTTCACGGCGCCAACCAGGCTGTTGGAACCCTTGCCGACACCATCCTGGGGACGCGTGCGAACCGTGACATCACCATTGACGCTGGTGCGGCAGCTGAGGCGATAGTTAGCCGGGCGATCGGCGAGGTAGACCTCCTCGACATCACTACGAGGGGAGAGGTTTTGCGCACCCTCGATCACCTCAATCACGCAGGTGCCGCACTGGCCAACTCCGCCACAGTTGTTGAGGTTGTTCAGACCCTTGTAGGGGTTCACACCGGCCGAGAGCGCTGCTTTCCGCAGATTGGCACCTTCAATACAACCGACCTGCTGGCCTTCCTGCTCGAAACGGATGGTGGGCACGGGTCGTCCTTACACGTCGGGTGTGCAATTTACAGCAATCAACCCATGAGAGGAGGTGATAGCACCCAGCTTCTGCTCAGTTCCTGAAGAGCTAGACCCTTGGTTGGATTACCGAGATGCAGCTTCGACACAGGCCTCAAGCAGTGGCTGAACCGCCTCCACATCTCTCCAGCCACAGATGGTGGTCACGCGTCCTTCCATATTCTTATAAGTCCGAAAGAATTCAGCCACGTCCTCCAGCTGACTTGGCGCGATTTGGCGAATGCTCTGAATGCTGCTTTGACGTGGGTCTGCAGCGGGAACACACAGAATTTTGCCGTCGTAATGACCCATGTCTTCCATATCCAACACCCCGATCGGCCTGGCGTGAATTAGGCACCCAGCGAATGTCGGTTCAGCCATGATCACCATGGCATCCAGAGGTGAGCCGTCCTCAGCAAGCGTGTTCGGAATGAAGCCGTAATCAAACGGATAGGTGACCGAGGAATGCAAAACCCGGTCAAGTGCCATCACACCGGCATCTTCAAAGTATTCGTATTTATTGCTGCTTCCTGCAGGAATCTCAACGATCAGATTGAGCAGCCCTGGAGAGGGAGACGGGGAAAGGGCCCTGAGATCCATGACTCTCCTTGACAGCGACAGAGGAATGGTTGGGGCGGTCGGTCAGCACGGCAGCAAGTGGAATTCCTAAACCCGTGAGAGCCAGGGTGAAGCCGAGAAGAGCGAGAGCAGGAACGGACATGAGCTGCGCTGGATGCGCAGACGATTGGGGGGCAGGCTCAGGGTCCATTCAGTGGTGATCGGGGACATCCCTTACCCCAAAGCTCGTCGCCATGAGGAACCCGAGATACTCAGAAAGAACGCCGGGAGGGAGATGATTTGGATCAATTGATCCAAATCATCTTCATTCTGCCACCAGCGGAACAGTTATGCAGCAGGCCGGTCTTGTCGATCGCGGCGGGATGCCAAATCCGAGGGTGCTTCGGGAAGTCCGTCCAAGCGGGTTCGAATCAAACGAAGCTCCTCAAGAATGGCCCCAAGCACTTGCTGCGTCGCCGTAGAAGGCGAATTGAGAACCTCCACGGTGACTTCCTTAATCCTCAGGACGTCCTTCGCGAAACGAGCAACTTCATTAGGGTGAAACAAAAGTGGATCTTTCTGATCACTCCTGTATTCAGGATTGAGTTTTCGAGGATTGAAAGGAGGGTTGAGATTGCGGGGATCCGTGTTGGTGTAGCGATAGACAGACGCCCGAGAGCGATTCAGCGATTTCTGAACATCATCGATGCCAACCAAAGCATCCGATTGCGAGAGAACAGTTCCAGCATCACCTCGTAATTCCCCAGGTTCGGTGGCTGAGGGCACCGAAACATCAAGCGACCGAGGAAACATGAGACAGCGCTGGGACAGCTTGGAATCCGCAGAACATAGCAGCTGAAACCTGGGACGCCAGCACCGATCACGGCGAAAGAGACAGTTCCAGAATCGACCGTTTTCTTGCAGGTGATAACTTCCAACACATTCATGAATTGATGTGATGCGCGTCTCCCGCCTCACGCTGGTGACGTTGCGGGATGTTCCCGCAGATGCAGAGATTCCGTCACATCAACTTTTGGTCCGCGGTGGATACATCAGACGGGTTGGATCAGGCATCTACGCCTATCTGCCATTGATGTGGAGGGTGTTGCGCAAGATCAGCGCGATTGTGCGAAACGAGCTTGACTCGCTTGGGGCCCTCGAGACCCTGCTACCTCAGCTACAACCCGCCGAACTCTGGGAACGAAGCGGGCGCTGGCAGGGGTACACGGCCGGCGAGGGAATCATGTTTCACCTGGAAGATCGCCAGGAGAGGAGCCTCGGATTAGGACCAACTCACGAGGAAGTGATCACGGAACTGGCAGGTGATCTGCTTCGGTCCTACCGACAACTCCCCGTCACCCTTTATCAGATCCAAACGAAATTCAGAGATGAGATTCGTCCCCGTTTCGGGTTGATGCGTGGACGCGAATTCATCATGAAGGATGCCTATTCCTTCCATGCCAGCGAGCCGGACCTGGAGGAGACCTATGCAGCGATGGCCAAGGCCTACGCACGTATCTTCGAGCGCTGCGGTCTCGACGCCGTTGGCGTGGATGCCGACAGTGGCGCCATTGGCGGAGCTGCTTCCCAGGAGTTCATGGTCACAGCCGATGCAGGCGAAGACCTCATCTTGACCAGCACCGATGGCAGTTATGCCGCCAACCAAGAGAAAGCTATTTCGATCCCGCCCGCTGCTGAGGCCTTACCAGCAGGCGATGAGCGCACCCTTGAAACCCCTGCTCAACTCACGATTGAGCAGCTCTGCTCAGCTCACGATTTCAGCCCCACGCAGATCATCAAAGTTCTGGTGCTGGTGGCGAAACTGGAAGATGGTCGTGAGCAGCCCGTCCTGGTGAGTCTTCGTGGAGACCAAGAGCTCAATGAGGTGAAGTTGATCAACACGCTCACCCGGCGCATGGCATCTGCGGTGATGGATGTCGTTCCGGTTACGACCGATCAGGTGCGGCAACAAGGACTGGCGCCGATGGCCTTCGGATCCCTCGGTCCCAATCTTGATGATGCTGCTCTTCAGGGAGCTCGCAGCTGGGAAAAATCGTTTGAAAGGCTGGCAGATCCGACCGCACTTGAGGTCGACCGTTTCGTCTGCGGATCCAACACGCCCGATCAGCATCGCTGGGGAGCCAGCTGGTCATCAATGCCGGCACAGCACTCTGCTGACCTGCGCAACGCCCAGGCTGGCGACCGTTGCATCCACAACGAGGACGCAACCCTTGAAGAACGCCGTGGCATTGAAGTGGGCCACATCTTCCAGCTTGGTCGCAAATACTCCGATGCCTTAGAGGCACGTTTCACCAACAAAGACGGGAAACAGGAGTCGCTGCTGATGGGGTGCTACGGCATCGGCATCTCACGTCTCGCGCAAGCCGCCGTTGAACAGCATCACGACGATGCCGGCATTTGCTGGCCCGTGTCCATCGCCCCATTCCAGGTGATTGTTGTCGTGGCAAATATGAAGGACAGCACTCAACTTGAATTGGGCGAATCTCTCTACCAAAAGCTCAAGGCTGCCGGTCTTGATGCCCTCCTAGATGATCGCGGCGAACGTGCCGGGGTGAAATTCAAAGACGCCGACTTGATCGGCATCCCCTGGCGGATCGTGGTGGGACGGGACGCTGCCGAAGGGCGCGTGGAGCTGGTGGAGCGGTCCACAAGATCCAGCGAAACGTTGCCCTCTGAGGATGCTCTCAGGCGCCTGATCGACACCATCCCGCCCGGGATTCAGATTTGAAGTGCCATCCGCCTAAAGTCCTGCAAATCGTCCCAACCATGCAAGACGCGCTGAACCAACTGAGCCGCCAGCTGAAAAGCTTCACTCTGGCTCTTTGTCTAGGACTCACCCTGCTTCTCACCGCCTGCGGAGATTCCGTCTCCATCCTCACTGGCGACTACGTCGAGGACACGGTGGCCGTGGTTCATTCGCTGAAGACAACCCTGGCCCTCCCCGCTGACTCTGAAGGGCTTCAAGACTCAGAGCGTGAGGCCCACGACCTGATTAATGACTACATGTCGCGCTACAGACCCCAACCACGCGTGAATGGGCTGAGCTCTTTCACCACCATGCAAACAGCGCTGAATTCCCTGCAAGGTCACTACAACACCTACACAAATCGCCCTGTCCCTGAAGACCTGAGAGCAAGGGTTGACAAGGAGCTCGGCAAAGCAGAAAAAGCCGTTTTAAGAGGCACCTGATTCCTTCCGGCCCCATCAGCTACATCACAAATCCGCAATCACTTTGACTCCAGGCGACACGACCTGAGAAGATTGCGGATTGTGCAGAATTGCGGCTTCGGGCCGCTGTGTCTTTGGCCAACGTTGTCGTCATCGGTGCGCAGTGGGGTGACGAGGGGAAAGGAAAGATCACAGATCTCCTCAGCCGCTCCGCTGATGTCGTCGTTCGCTATCAGGGCGGTGTCAACGCTGGCCACACAATCGTTGTGGACGATCGTGTGCTCAAGCTGCACCTCATTCCCTCTGGAATTCTTTACCCAGAGACCGACTGTTTAATTGGTTCCGGCACGGTCGTGGATCCCAAGGTGATGCTTGGTGAGCTCGACATGCTGATCGAGAACGGCATCGACATCTCGGGGCTGAAGCTGTCATCAACAGCCCACGTGACCATGCCCTACCACCGCCTCCTAGACGAGGCGATGGAGAAACAGCGGGGAGACCGCAAAATCGGCACCACTGGTCGAGGGATTGGTCCCACCTATGCCGATAAGTCACAACGCAGCGGCATCCGAGTGATTGACCTCCTCGATGAAGACCGGCTGCGGGATCGGCTTGATGGTCCGCTCAAAGAAAAGAATCAGCTCCTGCAAACCATCTACGGCGTGGAGCCCCTCGATGCCGAGGCCGTGATCGGGGAATACCTGGCTTACGGCAAACGCCTCGCTCCCCACGTGGTTGATTGCACCCGCGAGATTCATCAAGCGGCTCGTAATAGGAAAAACATCCTGTTTGAGGGAGCCCAAGGCACTCTGCTGGATTTAGACCACGGCACCTACCCATACGTCACCTCCTCCAACCCCATCTCCGGCGGTGCGTGCATCGGTGCTGGTGTGGGCCCCACTCTGATCGACCGGGTCATTGGTGTGGCCAAGGCCTACACCACCCGAGTTGGCGAAGGACCATTCCCCACCGAGCTTGAGGGAAGCCTCAACGACCACCTTTGTGATCGTGGCGGAGAGTTCGGCACCACTACCGGCCGCCGCCGCCGCTGTGGTTGGTTCGATGGGGTCATCGGTCGCTACGCGGTCGGAGTCAACGGCCTTGATTGCCTGGCCATCACCAAGTTGGATGTTCTCGACGAACTCGATGAGCTACAGGTGTGTGTGGCCTATGACCTCGACGGAGAACGCATCGAGCACTTCCCCTCCTGCGCCGAGGAATTCGCCCGCTGTAAGCCCATTTTTGAGACCCTGCCCGGCTGGCAATGCTCCACTGAAGAATGCCGCAGCCTCGAGGATCTGCCAGAGAAGGCAATGGCCTACCTCCGTTTCCTAGCTGACCTGATGGAAGTGCCCATCGCCATCGTGTCCTTGGGTGCAGGACGGGACCAAACCATCGTGGTCGAAGACCCCATTCATGGTCCGAAGCGCGCTCTGCTGAGCGCTTGATTCAGGCGGTGTCCGTCCAGGCGTAAGACTGCGACAGTTCACACCCCCATTTCATGGCCGAATCCCCCCGTTTCCAGCCCAGCGCATCACTCGATGTGGTGGGAATTGGCAACGCCATTGTTGATGTGCTGGTGCAGACCCAGGACAGTTTCCTGGAGCAGCACGGGCTGTCAAAAGGGGGGATGGCGCTCATAGACGAGCAGCAGGCTGAAACGCTTTACCAATCCAGCGGTCCAGGCCTGGAAACCTCCGGTGGCTCTGTTGCTAACACGATGGTGGGTATCGCTCAGCTGGGCGGCCGAACCGGATTCATCGGTCGTGTTCGCGATGACCAACTCGGTTCGATTTTTAGTCACGACATCCGTGCGGTCGGCGCACGCTTCGACACCCCTGCAGCCACCAGCGGAGCCACCACTGCTCGCTGCTTGATCTACGTGACGCCTGATGCAGAGCGCACGATGTGCACGTTCCTTGGTGCCTCAACGCAGCTCGAACCTCAAGATCTCGACCTGTCGATGGTCAAGGAGACCAAGGTGCTGTATTTGGAGGGCTATCTCTGGGATAGTCCAGCCGCCAAACGTGCGTTCATCGCTGCAGCAGAAGCCTGTCGGGAAGCAGGCGGTCAGGTGGCCTTATCTCTATCCGATGGTTTCTGCGTAGATCGCCACCGCGAAAGCTTTCTGGACCTGGTGAACGGCCATGTAGACGTTCTGTTCGCCAATGAAGCGGAAATCAAATCTCTCTATGAAACAGACGACTTCGACACAGCTCTCGAGCGTGTCCGTGGTTGCTGCTCCGTCACTGCCATCACTCGTGCCGGAGAAGGGTCCGTGGTGCTGAATGGTGATCAGCGCTGGGACATCGGCATCTTCAATCTTGGATCCCTGGTTGACACCACAGGCGCCGGGGATCTCTACGCCGGTGGTTTCCTGCATGCCTACACCCAGGGCGAGTCCCTAGAACGGTGTGGAGAACTTGGAGCGCTCTGCGCAGGCCAGATCGTCACGCAACTGGGGGCCCGCTCTCAGGTTTGCCTCACGGAACTGAAGGATCAGCATCTGAGCTAAGCGCAGCTGTTGCCCAGGCGGAGTAACCACTGCCTGCCTGGGCCGACCAATGCAGGATCTCTGGCGTGTCGTAACTGTGCAGAATCTCAAGCGTTGAAAGCAGGTCTTGCAGGCGTTCTGGGCAGGTTTTGATCAGCAGCTGCACCTCCTCTGCACACTCAATCGCGCCTCGCCACCGGTAATGGGATCGCAGCGGCATCAAGCTCACGCAGGCCGCCAGCCGCTGCTCAAGAAGCTGCTGGGCCAAGCGCTCGGCCAGGCTTTCATTGGCCTCCGTGGTGAGCACCAGATTGAGGTCCTGCGGAGTTGGCATTGAGAGTGCGGCACAGCTCATTCACGCTATGAACCACGTCAATGTCCAGCATGGGGCCGGGGCGCTTTAGTTTCCACAGCCGCATGGATCGGTCGGCGCACAGACGACTCCACAAGCCATCCGCCGCACCACCCGACTGACGGCACAGAACATCGCTGATCTGCCAGCGCCTGCAGAGTGCAGCTTCAAGGGCTCCGGGGCGTTCACCGGTGGAAGGTCTAAGCACAGCCAGCTGATCACCGGATAAGCCTGCTGCTCCAGCCTTTCGAATGGCATCGGCCGTTGGCAGCACCCGGGCATGCACCACAGCACCGGCCCGCCGCGCCGCCGTGACTGCAGCCTGAAGCTGCCTTGCCCCAACGGCCAACAGCAGCCGATGACCTGACAATTGCACCCTGGCCAAGTCATTGATCGTTTCCAACAGGACATGGTCATCCGCGTCGTGATCCGGGCGTTCGTAGCGGATTAGGCGTAGACGTCCCTTGCCACAGGTGGATTGCAAATCAGCACTGATGCGCAGAGCGAAGGGATGGGTGGCATCCACCACACAAGTCACAGCCTGCGTCGCCAGATGATCAGCCAACGACTGCTGCGAAGGGAACGCCCCGACATGCAAATCCTGCAGGGCCATCGCTGCAAACCCCTTAGCTGCTGCTTCGCTCACCACACTGACGCTGACGCGGAATCCCGCATCCAGCAAGGTCTTTGCAAGCACAGGTCCCTCTCCGGTACCGGCAAAGACCAGCACATGCTCCTGGCGATTCCGCCACTGGTGCATCAGGATGGCGCTCACCGATCCAGCCGAGGATGAATCACTGCGTACTTGAGGTGGATGTTCTTCAGGCTCCCACCCTGCGTTACACCCAGGACAATCAGACCCCAATCGCCGAGATGGAGGTGGGTTTCGATGCACTTCGCGCTGATGATCCCCGTGGCCAGCTGAAGGTTGTCGGCTGGGGCAACCTTGCCCAGGATCTTCAGAATCGGGTCCAGGTGGGACAGCGACTCGTCATCGAGGGCCGATTACGGATGAACACCGTCCCCCGTCAGGACGGCACCAAAGAAAAGCGGGCTGAATTCACCCTTGCCAGGCTGCATGCCGTGGGAGGAGCTCCTTCAGCTTCAGCACCCCAACCACAGGCCCAGAGCGCTCCAGCTCGACAGGCACCCCCAGCTCCCGCTCCTGCAGCTGCAGCCGCGCCAACGCCTGAACCCGCAGCCCAGTGGAACAGTGCTCCCTTAGTGCCCGACACCGACGACATCCCCTTCTGATCGGGATTATCTGCGTCAGCGTTCTGCGGCGCCAGGCGTGAAATGCTCGGAGGCCCGCTGAAGCAGCTGACCGAGCTCCCTTTCCAGCGCAGCCAGATCCAGCCGGAACTCGGCCCAGCGTCCTCGATCAATCTGCTCCAACAGCCAAGCTCGGTCTTGCTCCAGCTGTTGTATCAACACGCTGGCATCCTCGATCGACTCGCGGTCGCTGGATCGGGAGCTGTCCATGGATTGCGGGAGGGTTTCATCCATCCTGGACCCCACATGGCCAGAATGGCGCCACTTTCGAGGCCGCATGACCGATCTGCTCTCGCCGGGAAGCCTGGTCACCATCGCCGGCGGTGTTCTCACCGTGGTTGGAGCTGTGGCATATGGCACCGGCAACGCCAACCTGAGCCTGCCGACGATCTTTTACGGCATTCCCATTTTTCTTGGTGGGCTCGCACTGAAATCCTCCGAGCTCCCACCGGCACGACGCGTCACGCCCAAATCCCTGCTGAAAACCGAACGTGAGGCAGCCACACCCGAACTTGGCAAACTCCTCGGTGATGTGACCCGCTGGCGCTACGGCCAGAAAGCCCATCTGGAGAGTTCCCTGGAGGCCCTCAAGCTATGGGACGAAGACAACCCACCTCAGCTTGAGGAGATTGAAGAGCTCTGCCAGGGCAATGCCTACGGTTTACGCCTTCGGTTCTCTTGCGAAGGGGTTTCCCTAGAACGCTGGCAGGAACGCCAAGACCGTTTAAGCCGTTTTTTCGCCAAAGGGCTTGTAGCGACCATCACGCCACTCGATGGCGATCGTCTCGACCTAACACTGCTGCCAGCGGGGGTTTCCGTGAAGAGCGAGCATAGGGAGACCGACGCACAATCCCATGGATGACGCTCTCAGGGTCTCCGTCCTGAGTGAGGCCCTTCCTTACATCCAGCGCTTTGCCGGCCGCAGGATTGTGGTCAAGTACGGCGGGGCGGCGATGGCTCACGCCGAGCTGCAAACGGCGGTGTTTAGGGATCTGGCTCTGCTTCGGAGCGTGGGTGTCCAACCGGTGGTGGTGCATGGCGGCGGACCTGAAATCAATCACTGGCTGAAGCGCCTTGAGATCGCACCGGAGTTCCGGGATGGTCTACGCGTCACCGATGCCAGCACCATGGACATCGTGGAGATGGTCCTGGTGGGACGCGTCAACAAGCAAATCGTCAACGGTCTCAACCGGCTTGGGGCCAAGGCGGTTGGCCTGAGTGGTAGCGACGGGAGTCTCGTGGAAGCCCGCACCTGGGGTGATGGCAGCCACGGCATGGTGGGCGATGTGGCGAGGGTCAATCCCAACGTTCTTGAGCCTTTGCTGGAGCGTGGCTATGTGCCAGTGATCTCCAGCGTGGCCGCCAATCCTGAGGGTGTGGCCCACAACATCAACGCCGACACCGTTGCCGGTGAGGTGGCAGCGGCCCTGGAAGCGGAGAAGCTGATTCTCCTCACAGATACACCGGGCATCCTTCGAGACCGGGACAGGCCGGAATCGTTGATCCGCCAATTGAAGTTGTCCGAAGCACGCCAGCTCATTCGAGACGGGGTTGTGGCTGGTGGCATGACGCCTAAAACCGAATGCTGCATTAGGGCTCTTGCCCAGGGTGTGTCAGCTGCCCACATCGTTGACGGCCGAGTGCCCCATGCTCTGCTGCTGGAAGTATTCACCGATGCAGGCATCGGCACCATGGTGGTGGGACGCAGCTAACCGATGATCACGGGGCTGGCGGCAGCAGAACAAGCGCTTGAGCGAGGCGACTACGGCCAATGTCTGCGGCTGCTCGAGCCTCTTGCTGAGGCCCACCCGATTACCGAGCCCGAAGGGGCTTCCGTGCGGATGGTGATGGTGACCGCCTGGATGGGTCAGGGCGATGAACAGAAAGCCATTGCCACGTGCCGCCTTCTAACGCGCTCTAAAGACGTCGACCTGCGCAACAGAGCCCGTCAGTTGCTGAGCGTGCTGGAGGCCCCGAGTCTCGATCGGCCAGCCCGATGGTCGATGCAGCTACCGACACTCGAGATGGACCCCAAGTTGGGGAAACGACCGCGCAGCAGTCGACGCAGTCGAAAGCCAAAACCACCGCCGCCGCCGCCAACGGGGCCAACCCGGGGACCATCAGCAGGCTTTGCCGCACTGGTGCTGGCGGTTCTGCTGGGGCTGACCCTGCTCCTCAGTGGATGTGTTCGGGTCAGTGCCGACATCGAACTGGGTGGACCGGATCGATTGGCGATGAGCTGGCAGATCAACAGCCTCAGTGGGCGCCGTCTTCCCTGGCAGGAGAACTTTGCCAATGCTCTTCAATCTCAGGGACTGAGCTGGTCGGTGAGCCAGCAACGGTCGGGAGTGCTCACCCTCACCAGCCCAACCCTCTCCGGCATCCAGGCCTCCAAGCTGTTGACCAGCAGCGTTGAACTGGCAGGACGCAGCGCCGGCCAATCCTTTCCACCTCCTGAGCTAACGGTGCGTGAGCGCAATTGGCTGATCGGCGTCCAGCAGGATTTCAACCTCAAGCTGGATCTCACAGCCCTTGCGTCGTTCACAACCGGTGGCCTTCAGGTCACGGTTCAACCGTTGGCCAACTTGCACCATGTGAAGACATCACCGAGCCAAGCAACGTTGAACGGGAAGGTGGTGAGTTGGCCGCTGGAGAGGGGCACGATCAATCAACTTCAAATCCATCGTTGGCAATGGAGTCGGCTTGGACTGGGCAGCGTGTTGATTGCGATCCTGCTGCTGCTAAGCCTGTTGCTCCAGTCCGTGCGCCTGCGCCTCGGCTTTGGCTACCCAGAGCTCCCCTCTTGATTTAGAGCTGAAGAGGATCAGGATCCACCGCCAGCGACACCTCCCGAGGTAGGCCGTCCCAAAGACTGGTCCCAGGCGGCAGGGGAATCACACTGTCGCGGGGACCGTGCAAAAGCAACTGCCAGCGGCTGCGGCCGGCCACCCTGGCGACAGGTGCAGGAGCAGGTCCGAGCAAGTGCCAACCGGCTTTGGCACACGGTTCACGCAGGCGTTCCGCCAAAAGCGTTCCTGCTGTGGCCGTGTCATTGGCGGAAGGACCTGAAAGCCGAAGCAGACAAGCCCTGGCGAAGGGCACGAGGCCCGCCTCACGTCGCAACGTGGTTTCCTCCTCGAGAAATCTCTCGTAGCGGCCATCCACGAGGTGACGAATCACAGGATGGTCCGGGCTGTAGGTCTGCACCAACACCTCGCCAGGCTTCTCTGCGCGGCCGGCACGACCGGCGAGTTGCAGAAGCAACTGCAGACACTGCTCACCAGCCCTGAGATCAGGACGATGGAGAAGGCCATCCGCAGCCAGCACTGCAGCCAGCGTCACGCGGGGTAAGTCCATTCCCTTGGCCAGCATCTGCGTTCCCACCAGCACATCAGCCTCGCCGTCAGCAAATCGGTCGAGCAGGCGCCGGTGCCCATCTCGTCCTCCGGTGGTGTCGCGATCAAATCGCATCAAGCGCAGATCACTCAGCTCTGCAGCCAACCGCTCCATCACCCGCTGCGTCCCGGCGCCGAAGGGCTTGAATGCCAGTGAACCGCATGCCGAGCAGGACGCTGTCATCGGTTCACGATGGTCACACCAATGACAGCGCAGCCACTGCTGATTCGAGCGGCTGCCATGAACGGTGAGAGGCACATCGCAATGGGGACACATCACAACCTCGCCGCAGCTGCGGCAACTGAGAAAGGTGCTGTATCCACGGCGCGGGACAAGCACGACCGCCTGTTCGCCCTTCTCCTGGAGGACTGCCAGACGATCCATCAGTGCGCGACTGATCAACCGCTTGTTGCCCTCTGCCAGCTCGTGGCGCATGTCGATGATGCGCACGGGAGGCAAAGGCTGGTGCGAGATTCTTGATCGCAGCCTGGTGAGCACCACCGGGCCCTCGGGCTGAAGACGACTCCAGCTCTCCAGCGACGGCGTAGCACTTCCCAGCAGCAAACGGCCGCCCTGCAGCCTCACCCGCTCGGACGCCAGATCCCGAGCGTGATAACAGGGCATCGGCGACTCCTGCTTGTAGGAGTTGTCGTGCTCTTCGTCTAACACCATCAATCCCAGGGGACGCAGCGGCAAAAAAACAGCCGAACGCGTGCCCACCACCACAACGGGCGCATCAGACTCAAGGCAACGACGCCAAGTGGTGACGCGCTCCCGGTCACTGCAACCACTGTGGTACTCAACGACCTGCGCACCAAAACGCTTGCGGCAGCGGTCCACCAGTTGTGGAATCAATCCGATCTCTGGAGTGAGGAGCAGCACGTGGCGTCCAGCCCGAAGCTCGTCCGCAGCCAGCTGCAAATACACCTCGGTTTTTCCTGACCCGGTGATTCCCCAGAGCAGCATTTCGCTGCCATCTGGGAGCCTTTGGAAGCGTGTGATGACGGCCTGCTGTTCTTCAGTCAGCGATCGCGGGAGCTCAGGCTCAAATACTGGCGATTCAGACGATTCCAGGTCTTCGCATTTGCGCTGCTCACGTCGAATCAACCCTTTGGATTCCAGGGCCTGAAGGCTCCCTGACTGAAACCCTTCGGCCAGGAGATCACGCTGCCAGGCCCCTCCACCTCGCTGCCGAAGGGAGTCCATCAAGGCTTGCTGGCGCACTGCATTGGAGAGGTCGACGGCATTGGTGAGATCCAGCGACTCAACCCACCACAACCGTCGGGTAGAGGCAGGAGGCATGGGTCTTTGCCCCAACCATCCGGGAGGCAGTGCCGCTTTGAGCATCCGGAAGGCACTGGTGTGGCATCGATCCGCCATGGCGTCGAGCCATGCCCTCCAACCAGAATCAACTGCAGCGGGCTGTACCAACGCATCCACTGGCTGCAGGGAATGCTCGAAGGATTCCTGAGACATGAGATCCCCTTCCAGGGGCCGACAGCCGATGACCAGTCCCTGCATCCGTCGCCCTCTGAGGCGAACAGACACAAGGTCACCCAGCGCCACTCCCAAACGGAGGCTGTCGCAGTAGCTGAACGTGCGACCATCTCGACCAGCCTCCAGCCAGACGTCAACAACGGAAACCGATTGTTCGGGAAGCACGCAGCAGGGTGAACCGGCAGGGGTTGCCGACGTCACATGTTTTTCTTAAGATACATTTGTTGGACAGCTATCAAGCTGTTGTCGGAACAGAGCAGAGTTCCGTCCAGTGGGAAGACACGAAGCTCGAGCCAGGGTTCTGCCCGACGGCCGACCGGTCTGCGAAAGCCCCTGACAGCCCTGCCACGGACCACAGACCAACAATTCAGTTTTGATCATTGCTCTGAATACGTCGACCCCCTTCGATGGCGAGGTCTAACAGCGCGATGAAAGGCGTCTGAGTTGTTCTTGGATGTTTAAGCCCAATTAACCCCTTATTCCTCCTCCCGCTTTCCCATGAGTCCTGCTGCGAGCAAGTCAGCTAAGTCCAAGGCTGCTCCCGCCATCGTGATGCTGGCCGATTCCAACGGCCAGCCCAAGGCGGTGACCCCAAAAGCAAAGCCCGCAGCGAAGGCAAAGGCCAAGAGCACAACCAAAGCCAAGAGCACGACCAGCAAAGCCAAGTCAACAACCAAGACCACAGCTTCCAAAGCCAAGAGCAGCACCAGCAAAACCACCAAGGCTGCCTCCACCAAAAGCAAAGCCAAAGTGGCTGCCAAGCCTGCTGACCTTGATGCCGCAGCTGATCAACTGCTTGCCAAGGCCTCAGGCAAAGCAGCGGCAGGAACAACTGCTGCTGGCAAAGAAGAAAAGGCCAAAGCCGATGCCAAAGCCAAGGTTCTGGCCAGCATCAAGGTGGGTCCCAAGGGTGTGTACACCGAAGACTCCATCCGGGTGTATCTGCAGGAAATCGGACGCATCCGACTGCTGCGACCGGATGAAGAGATCGAACTGGCAAGGAAGATCGCTGACCTTCTTTATCTCGAGGAACTGGCCGCTCAATTTGAGAGCGACAACGGCCGCGAACCCGACAACAAGGAGTGGGCGGCCCTGGTTGAGATGCCCCTGATCCGCTTCCGACGCCGGCTGATGCTCGGTCGTCGGGCTAAGGAAAAGATGGTCCAGTCCAACCTTCGCCTGGTGGTGTCGATCGCCAAGAAATACATGAACCGGGGCCTGAGTTTCCAGGACCTCATTCAAGAGGGAAGTCTCGGACTGATCCGCGCGGCTGAAAAGTTTGACCACGAAAAGGGCTACAAATTCTCGACCTATGCAACCTGGTGGATCCGCCAGGCAATCACACGTGCGATCGCAGACCAGAGTCGCACCATCCGCCTACCGGTGCACCTCTACGAAACCATTTCAAGGATCAAGAAGACCACCAAGGTGCTGAGCCAAGAGTTCGGACGCAAACCAACAGAAGAAGAAATCGCAGAATCGATGGAAATGACCATCGAAAAACTGCGTTTCATCGCCAAGAGTGCTCAACTGCCGATCTCCCTGGAGACACCAATCGGCAAAGAGGAGGATTCACGCCTGGGTGATTTCATCGAAGCCGACATCGAGAATCCCGAACAAGACGTCGCCAAGAATCTCCTTCGCGAAGATCTTGAAGGTGTTCTGGCAACCCTCAGCCCCCGGGAACGCGACGTTCTGCGACTGCGTTACGGCCTTGACGACGGGCGCATGAAGACCCTGGAGGAAATCGGCCAGATCTTTGATGTGACCCGTGAACGCATCCGTCAGATCGAGGCCAAGGCGCTGCGCAAACTGCGTCACCCCAACCGCAACGGCGTGCTCAAGGAATACATCAAATAATCAGCTTCTCAATTTCCATAGCCCCAGGATCCTTTGACACAAGAGGGTTCTGGGACTTTTCAGTGTCTGGGTATTGGCTGGGGAGTGATGGAGACCACCCCACATTTTCTTTCTGCCCCCGGAAGCTCAGACAGCTGGCCCTTACCAATGGCTGTTCCTGGCCTGGCATGTCGCTATTGATTAGCCATGAAGCACCAGGGAATCGGGATCGTGACAGGGAAGATGCCTCAACTGCCTGTTTTCAAGATCGCCGGAGTCTTATATGGCGTTCTTTTCTTGGTAATGATTGGCACGATGATCTGGGTCAACAACAAGTTTGATAAATGTGTTGATCAGCTCAAGGCAGACCCGAACATCAAGAGTTGGACTGACGAGCAGAAGGATGCTGGGATCAAGAAGTGCATGGACTGATAAAACGCAACAGGCAGAGTGAGAGACCAGGCAGGGGAGGCGATCTAAGCCATCAATCCAGAACTTGGAGCAGCCACCACCCACAAGGGGGCCCACGTCCCAGAAGGAAGAACGGCAACGGAGCGATGGGGAAGAGGTCCAGAAGGAACAAGCACTTCCGCAGCAGTCAGATGAAACATGTCAACGGCATTGCAGCTGTTGTGGTCACTTGGCTGTCAATGGCTTCGACGTTGCCAAGCGTGGCTTGTGTTTTGCCACAAAAATCCCCTACCTCTCTTACGAAAAGCAGGGGGTGTGAGGATCTTGGCTTGCGTACAGTTAAGACCACTTCGGCAAACAATACAAGGGTATTAATACTGAAGAAATAGAGAAGCGCAGAAGGCATCGTTGAACATGGCGCCTTCGGTCGCTCGCACCCTTGCGCAAACCAGCAAAGACTTGAAAAATCACGCAGAAAAGGTTTCACCTAGGATGATTAGGCGAACCAATCAAAATGAACCCGTCAAGTATCAGACGATTCGTCTTCACGCTCATTACAGGCTATTTAGCAATCTTTGGCGTCAGACAAATCCCTTATGAGTTCCCCAATGAATGGGGAGTGATTATTCCTGTTCTGATCGTTGTTTATATCCTGACCGTGTGGATTGATGGGCTCATCTTCAAAGAGGAGCCTTCTGAAACCACTGCGGTCAAAGTTACTGAGAAGAAAAACAAACCCAATCGCAGGCGCGCAAACGGGTTTGGAGATTAAATCCCCCTACAAATACTCAAACTCCAACACTATTCGCTCTGAAGAGCAAATAACTCATTCCCTCAATACTCAAAAGCTAATTACAACAACCATTGCGAATCTGGTCGTTATTCACCCGATAGTGACTCGCAGGTGCCATACCAGGCATCTGGCTCATAAATTCCTTCAGGGTAAACGGTGATTGAAAAAATTTTCTCGTCACCGCGAATTTGAATCTCATAATCTTTCTGGAGATTGGAATTGCGGAACTTAGCAATCAACAAGTTGCCATAGATTTTGACAGGTATTGGCTGTTCAGCAGACGACAATTGTTGATCACTCATCTCGGTTTCAATCAAAATTGATGAGTCTGTATTCAATTGATAGCGAACACGCACTGGGTGGTTCATAGGCAATCCGGTTGCAACTCCAGAACCCTGCGTTTTTTCGCCGCTGCACTCAAACCCAACAATGGCAGCACTTACCGAAACAGGAGTGACCAGCGTTGTCAGTGAGAACAATGCAAACAATGAACGCAACATCTGAGCCCCTGGCCTCTGAGCGACAGCGAAACCATTGGAGCGGAACAGCCTGCGGATGTCCGAAAGCCGTTGCTGATTGTCAGCAAACCAGGCTTTGGCTCAACTGCTTTCAATACTGTCAGTGAATTCCTGAAAAGCTTTCTTCAAGCGTTCCACCGGCGTCTCCGATGGCGGGCACTCCTGATTAGTCGAACGCGTGTAAGCCTGAAGGATGCGTGCTTCAGGTTCCAGCACAGACGCCACGGCAGCCTTGAACATCACCACATTGCGCTGAGGCGTCAGACCTGCAAGGTATGGAAGAAGTGACCACGGTTCAGTCTCCGCGTCCTTAACCAACCGAAGAGGGCGAATCAGTTGGTAGGCCCGATCGCCATCGGAGTCGGTGGTTTGTCTTAGCCGGGCTACCAGCATCTCGCCACTGGTCAGCAACACAAGCCGGATCGAACCTTCGCTCAACACAGGCAGAAAAGGAGCCGGTTCAGACTCCTTCCCCAAAGCAACCGCAGGGGCTGACCGTTGCGCCTTAACCCCATTGACGACAGGTCCAGGCATAACGACTCACGAATGCTTACAGATCGTAAAGCTGTTCCGGTCCTGCGTCGGCTCTGCCTTGTGGGGAACCTTTCCTTCCTTCCCAACAATGGGCCTGCGTTCTGTGAAATCTTGGCCGGAATGGGGCCGTCGAGTCCGTAGGCTGCATGGCCACTTCCCCCTGCCCATGGCCCTCGAGCAACTGCGCATCGCCTCCCGCCGAAGCCAGCTGGCCATGGTGCAAACCAATTGGGTGAAAGCGGAACTGGAAAAGGCCCATCCCGGTCTGGTCATTTCCGTGGAAGCCATGGCCACGCAAGGCGACAAGATCCTCGACGTTGCCCTGGCCAAGATTGGCGATAAGGGCCTATTCACCAAGGAACTTGAGGCTCAGATGCTGGTGGGCCGCGCCGAGATCGCAGTCCACTCACTGAAGGATCTGCCCACCAACCTTCCCGAGGGCCTGATGCTGGGTTGCGTCACCGAGCGCGAAGATCCCGCGGATGCCCTGGTGGTGAACAAGAAGAACGCGGATCACACCCTGGAATCACTGCCTGAAGGTTCAGTGGTGGGAACCAGCTCCCTGCGCAGGCTGGCTCAACTCCGCCACCACTATCCCCACCTCCAGTTCAAGGATGTGCGGGGCAATGTGATCACCCGCCTTGAAAAGCTCGATTCAGGTGACTACGACTGTCTGATCCTGGCGGCGGCAGGACTCACCCGTCTGGGTTTCGGAGACCGCATCCACCAGATCATCCCCGGAAACATCTCTCTCCATGCCGTTGGCCAGGGCGCACTGGGCATCGAATGTGTGGAAGGGAATCCTGAAGTTCTCGAACTGATCAAGGTTCTCGAACACGCTCCAACAGCAGCCCGCTGCCTTGCCGAGCGAGCCTTCCTGCGGGAACTCGAAGGTGGATGTCAGGTACCGATCGGTGTGAACACAGTGATCGACGGCGACACTCTTACCCTTACCGGCATGGTGGCGAGCTTGGACGGCAAGCGCTTAATCCGTGATGAATGCAGCGGACCTGTTTCTGATCCGGAAGTTCTCGGCGTGAAATTGGCCGGCGAGTTGAAATCACGCGGTGCAGGAGAGATCCTTCAAGAGATCTTTGCCTCGGTTCGCCCCGAAGCCTGAGCATGTCTCTGCTGCACACCGCGGTCGGAATTTTCACCATCTCCAACCCGATCGGCAACCTTCCGATCTATCTCTCCTTCACCGACGGGAACAAAAGAAAGGATCGAGCGATTGCCCGCAGCTGCGCTTTCACCTTTCTAATTGCACTGCTGTTAGCAACCTGGCTTGGGAATGACCTCTTGGGTTTCTTCGGCATTAGCCGTGCTGCCTTTCAGGTCGCAGGAGGGTTGATTGTGGTGTTGATCGGGCTTTCGATGCTGCATTCCGAGCCATCGAAAGTGCACCACGATCCCGAGTCAGTAGACCGAGATCAAAACTCTGCTGTCAAAGGCATTGTGCCTTTGGGCATTCCCCTTCTCGCCGGGCCAGGCACCCTCACGGTGGTGATCGCTGATCCCCACGCCGCAAGCCTTGGAGGCAAAGTCAGCCTCAGTCTGGTGGTGGTCGCTCTCACCGCCGTCGTTTATCTGGTTTTCAATGCTGGCGAAATGCTGTCCTCAAAAATCAGCGCCTCAGCCTTGCAAGTGCTGACCAAAATCATGGGACTATTGCTCACGGCAATCGCGATTCAGATGCTGTTCACAGGCCTAAGCGTCGGCTTTCCCATTCTCAAGGACTCTGGACTCATTGGGTGATGACCACGGGAGTACCCACTTCAACGAGCTCATACAGCTTTTGCACATCGGCATTGAGCATCCGCACGCATCCATTGGAGACGGCAGCACGGATCTTCACCCAGTGAGGCCAGGGCGTTCCATGAATCCCGAACTGATTGGGGCCCTGCTGAAGAAACCCGATCCATCGATGCCCTAGAGGGCTTGCAAGGCCCGTCACCGGATGCACCTTGCCCGACTTAGTGCTCTGATAGCGAGGATTCTCAAGCTTCGATTCAACCTGAAAAAAGCCTGTTGGTGTGGGTGTGCTGGGGTCGCCGATAGCCACAGGCCAGCGACCAAGTTGCTGCCCATCACGAATCACGCTGATGCGCCGCTGGCGCAGATCGAGATGGATGCGGGTTGCAGGAGCCGAAGCTTTCCAGTGAGACAAAGGCTGTGAACCTGCTGCGGCTTCGACCGAAGCTGAAGAGGACCCTGCAGCAGTCAACGACACAGAGACAACCCCAACACCGACGACAGCACACCACTTGACGCAATCGAGACGCGGCATCAGACATCCAGGACTCACTAGTCTCAACGTATTCATTGGTCAAATGAAAAACCGCACACCAGTGGAGAACTTTCTGTAGATACCCCTCGCCTGCGCGCTTTGGCGCTGACGAAAGCGTGCTAGACGCGACTATCGATTCCTTGGGTGATGCCGCAGCAACTTGAATGGACGCCGGCCGAAGCGAAGCTTGTGCTTCAGGCCATCAAGAACGTGGGCACCGCAGGGGGTGTGCTCAAGCTGCAACCGATCATCCTGGAGATGATGGAGGCCATCCAAATCCACGTTCTGCATTCAGAGATCAATCTGCAGAACCTTGAGATCATTCCTCCCACCCACTACCCGGATCTCATTAGCGATCCACACCAGCGAAACCAGCTCATTCAATTGCTGGTGCTGATTCCCTATGTCGACATGACAGTGGATCCGCGCATGGTGGGCGTGGTGGACGACTTCGCTGAATTTCTGGAGGTGAACCCGCAGACGCTCCGCGACCTTCATCAGGTTCGGGACAACCACCTGAGACGACTACTGCTCGATTACGGGCGTCGGAGCATGAGTGAATTCCTTCGCCTCGACAGCCCTTCAAAATTCGTGCAGGGCATCATCAGCTCGATTCATCAGGCCATCGGCGATGCAACCGTCGCCAGCAAATACCAAACCCTGAAAGACTTTCCTGAGGGAAGCCTGGGTCATAGTTTCTTCCACTGGTACCGCGACCGCAACTGGGCTCTGCCCGGTGAGCACAAGAGCACCTCAGAACTGCTGGTGAACCATGACTGCTGCCACATCCTCGGGGGCTTCAACACCGACACGCAGGGAGAAATGAATGTGGCTGCATTCCAGGCCGGCCTATTCACCGATGGATTTGGCTTTGAATCACTGCTGGAGGTGATGCTTGATTTCCATCTTGGAAAATCCTTCAGCACCACCAACAGTCTGATCCCACCAGAAACAGGGCAGTTCATCCCTAACGATGCCATGGCGGGCTACGAAAAAGGGCTGGCCTGCAACACGAATCTGATCCAAGACTTCGACTTCTGGGCGCACGCCGATCAACAGGTAACCCAACTCAGGGAGCAATTCCACATCCCGTCGACGCCAGGGCCGGTGTTGCTCAAACCATGAAAAAGGCGGGGTCTCCCCCGCCAGGCCTGGTTGATCACCATTGCTGGACGCAACCTTGGAGCTCAGTCGACCAGCTTGGGGTCGATCTCAGCCATGTAACGCGCCTCACAGCTCTTGATGATCTCGACAGCTTTTTCCGTTCCGAAGAACCCGTTGACGCTGCAGGTTCCAGGCTTCTTCAGATCCTTGTAGTGCTCCCAGTAGTAGGTGGTTTCCTTTTTCCAATGATCGCCAAGGTCTTCGAAGCTCTTGATGTGATCCATCCGCTTGTCATCCGCCAGCACAGCGATGACTTTGTCGTCGACTTCACCACCATCATCGAAGGTCATGATGCCGATGATGCGGGCCTCCACAATCGAGCCGGGAATCAACGGTTCAGTGACGTTGACAATCTCGATATCCAGCGGATCGCCATCCTCATCCCAGGTGCGGGGAATACAGCCATAAGCGAAGGGATACGCCAGTGAGGAGTAACCGACCCGATCCAGCTTCAGATGACCGGTCTCGGTGATCAGCTCGTATTTGTTGATCGTGTTCGAGTTGAGCTCGACGATCGTGTTCAGACGCAGCTCAGATTCATCCGCAAAGGCCGGAAGCACATGCAACAGGTTGGGCATGCTGCGGCTGGGAGCCTGGTCGAGATTGGCCATGGGTGACGGCGATCGGCGCAGTGATCCTACGGACCGCGCCATGAAAGCTTTTCAGGCGAAGACGGAACGGTGAAAGCATGCCTTCGCAGCAGCAGGCAAACCGTCGAAGCGCCCTGAACCAGCACCATCATGCTGCGCGGTCTCAAAGCAGAGCACACAACGGGTTTGCCTTCGAAGAGCTTCCGTCAAAGAACAACAGCCATGAATGCCACAACACCACTCAGACGAGCTGGACCAATCAAGAGAGCACTTCTTTAGTCGCCCTGTGCTTGAAGCCTTTCAATCTTGTCGTCGAGGTAGGTCAAGAAGGGCGCACTCGACAGCGGCCGACCCGACACCTGCTCCACCAGTTGTTCAGCATTCAACGCTCGGCCCACAGGATGCACGTGCTCCCTGAGCCAGGCCAGCAACGGCGTCACATCCCCCCGGGACACATGCTCTTCCGGTGAACCGATCGCCGCGGTCATCGCCTCGCTGATCTGGGCACTAACGAGATGACCAAGCAGATACGACGGGAAATAACCGAAGAGGCCTTCACTCCAGTGCACGTCCTGCAGACAGCCCTCTGCATCGTTGGCTGGTGTGACGCCCAGCAATTCGCCGTAGCGACGATTCCACTCGCTGGGGAGATCTTCAACCGGCATTCCCTGCTCAAGCAAGGCCAATTCCAGATCCGTGCGGATCAGAATATGCAGCCCATAACTGAGTTCATCCGCTTCCACGCGGTTGCATCCAGGGGCCATGGGATTCATGGCTTTCCACAGATCCAGCGACGACGACACAGGCGCACCTGCCGAAGAGAAATCCCGCCACCAGCGCTCAGAGAACGGCTGGCTGCGGGCCACCCGGTTCTCCCAGAACAGCGACTGACTTTCGTGCACGGCCATCGACGTGGCCTGACCGAGGGGCCAGGCGAACCACTGATGGCTGGATTCAGGCAACCCCTGCTCGTAGAGGCTGTGCCCCCATTCATGGGCCGTGGCCAGAAAGCATGAGAGAGGTTGACCGGCCACCACCCGGGTGGTGATGCGGAAATCGCGGGGGCCAAGGGTGATTGAAAACGGGTGTGGAGAAGCGGCAACGCAGGTGATCGCTTGATCACGACCCCACTCCTTGAGCAATTGATCACAGAGCTGTTGCTGCGTCGCAGGCGTCAGATCCCAGCTGAGCGACGCAGGGCGGGGACCACCTGGAAGCGAGTCCAGCAGAGCGGGGAGACGGCTGCGCAGGGGTGCGAACAGTTCCTGAAGCCGGGCCAGGGTGAGATCCGGCTCGAACGGTTGCGCCAGGGTTTCCCAACAGCTGCGTGGTTCCGACAACTGACGGGCCTGCTCCTGGCGCAGATCCACCATCTGCCGCAACGCTGGAGCAAAGATCTGAAAGTCCGATGCCGCTTTGGCTTGCTGCCAGAGGTCGTATCCCTGAGATTTCGCTGTCGCGAGAGCACTGACCAAGGCAGGGTCGAGTGACTGCTGGCGACGCAGATCCTGCTCGAGCAGATCAAGGTTGCGGGCCTGCTCCTTTAGGTCACCTGCATCGATGGAACCGTCGTTGGCTCGCCACTCAGCGCGAGCTTCCGCAATCAAGTCGGCATAGCGCTGCGAGCTTTGACGTGCGTGCAACTGACGCGCCAGCAGAGCCAGTTGCTGACCACGCCAAGCTGCGCCTCCGCTAGGCATGCGCGTGTTCTGATCCCAATAGAGCGTGCTCTGGATCGAACCAAGCAATTGGGTCTCTTGCAGGTGATCGCCAAGGCGTGTCCAGGCGTTGGGGGTCGCGCTGCAAATCATCTGAACTCAGTCAGTCCCGGCGGCAGTAATCACCGCCAATGTTGCTCCAGCCTGACGGACAGTCAGCGCCCATCGCGGGTCTAAGGGTGTAACTCATCAAACCCAGGGCACTGCACTTGCCATTAGCGGTGTCGATATAACCCATGGGGCACTCGCTCGTGAGCTTTTTCACGACCCTTTGCGCTCGTGCCGTGGATGCCTGGACACAACAAGCAGTCACGATGATCAGCGGGAGCCAGAGCTTCCTGTTGAACATCCGCACAATCGAAGCGTTTCACCGAACTCAGGCTAAAGCTGAAGTTCAGAAACGAAGTTCGCCATGGCCGCACTGCTCAGCTCCCAAGAGCGAGAACAGCTTGGCTCCACGCTGCATCACTGGCAGGTGACGGGCGATCGACTGAAGCGTCAGTTCCAGTTCAAGGACTTCAGCGAAGCATTTGCGTTCATGACCCGCGTAGCGCTGTTGGCGGAAACCATGCAGCACCATCCCAATTGGAGCAACGTCTACAACCGCGTGACAATCGAGCTCACCACGCACGATCTCGGAGGTCTGAGTGAACTGGATGCTGGGTTGGCCCAATCCATCGACGCGCTGCTTTAAGACGCTGTCAGAATGAAATGGCGGTGCAATCAGTTCAGATGACGGCCAGCGCGACCCCAACGACTGCAGTGCCGGTGACAATCCTCACCGGCTTTCTTGGGGCCGGTAAAACCACATTGCTTAACCACATTCTGAGCAATCAGGACGGTCTCAAAACCGCCGTTCTGGTCAATGAATTTGGAGAAATCGGAATCGACAACGAGCTGGTGGTGAGCACCAGTGAAGACATGGTCGAACTGAGCAACGGATGCATTTGTTGCTCGATCAATGGCGAATTGCTGGAGGCCGTGGATCGGATCCTTGATCGACCCAGCCCTCCTGAATATCTAGTCGTGGAGACCACTGGCTTAGCCGATCCTTTACCCGTTGCCATGACATTCCTTGGCAGCGAACTGAGAGACCTGACACGACTCGACTCGATTATCACTTTGATTGACGCCGAGAATTTCGGCTCCGAGATTCTGGCCAGCGAGGTGGGTCGATCCCAGGTGATCTATGGCGACATCCTGATGCTCAACAAGACCGACCTTGTGGAGGAGAGCAGGCTTGTCGCCCTGGAGAACGAACTGCGCGAGGTCAAAAAAGATGCGCGGATTCTTCGTTCTGTGAAAGGCGATGTGCCGCTTCCTTTGCTTTTGAGTGTGGGCTTATTCGAGTCCGATCGGGTGGTGAGCCCGGCTGAGGATCCGAGCCTGGATCACAGCGATTGCGATCACGACCATGGGCACTGCACCCACGACCACGACCACGACCATGGGCACGGCCACGACCATGTGCACGGCCATCACCATGAGCACAGCCATCACGACCATGGCCATGACCACCATGACCATGGCTCTGCCGACCACCTCGCCATTGAAGGGTTCACGTCTTTGTCGTTTGCCAGCCCGGGTCCGTTCGATCTGAGAGCTTTCCAGAACTTCCTCGATAACCAGCTCCCTGAAAGCGTGTTTCGCGCCAAGGGAATTCTTTGGTTCAAGGAGAGTGAGCGGCGTCACGTGTTCCACCTGGCCGGGAAGCGCTTCTCAATCGACGACAGCGACTGGACTGGTGAACGCAAAAACCAACTGGTTCTGATCGGACGTGATCTGGAGCACGACACGCTGAGGCAACAACTTCAGGCTTGTGTTTGCGACATTCCAGAATGAGTCATGGTTGATTCACCCACGAGCGGAAAACACGATTAAGCTGCCGATCAAAGAGGAGGGAGCATGGTTGAAGTTCTCGCAGCAAGTGGTCTTATCACCGCTATGGCTCTCGCTTTTTGGCTTCTATTGGATTCCGACGATGACAATGGTGGCGGCGGTTTGATGGAGCCCACACTCGTTCCCATCCCCGTGCGACACAGCCGTCGCTAAGCCGCAGCTTTCCAGGCTGGTTCTGACGCTGATACAACCACCCTCCGCCCATGCAGAGGGTGGTTTTTAATGAGACGCTTAGGCTATTGAAATTGAGTATGATTCTCAATTCATTCACTGGCGTTTAAGTCGACCGTGAGCAGCGATCCCTTCGCGATGCCAGGCGTCCGCCTTGAGGCCAAAGGCCCCAAGACTTCCGGTTTGTTGTCTGGTCGATTAATGCTCGTGTCGGGGGCTGTTGTGATCGCAGCCTTGGCGCTCCTACCCATTGCAGGACTGCTGAGGGAAGGACTGATCGGACTGACCCGTGGCAATGCCAGCCTTGGACCCGACGGACTGGCGCAGGTTCGCGGCACGGTGACACTGCTCCTTGGCACCGCTGGGTTGGGGGGCTTGGTGGGCACAGCCAATGGCTGGCTTTTGGCCAACTGCCGATTCCAAGGACGCCGCTGGTTGCGCATCGCACAACTCCTCCCCCTGGCGACACCCTCCTATCTGCTCGCTGCCACATTGGTAGACCTGGGCAGTCTTCATAGCATTCACATCCATGGAATGGGATGGGGAATCGCCGTGATGGGGCTGACGACCTATCCCTATGTATTCCTTCTGAGCACTGAGAGCTTCAGCATCAGTGGACGCCGTCAGCTTGAGGCCTGCCGATCCCTGGGTGTTGGCCCTTGGAGCAGCTTTAGACGGATCGCCCTTCCCATGGCCCTTCCGGCGATTGGGGCTGGCATCGCGCTGATGGGAATGGAGGTCGCCAACGAACTGGGTGCCGTGCAGCTGTTGGGCATTCCCAGCCTGTCGGCTGGCATCCTGCAGGCCTGGCAGATAGATGGGAATGCCACCGGGGCTGTAGGGCTGGCCCTAATCACACTCTGCATTGTGCTGATACTTCTGGTGGGCGAACGCTGGCTGCGTCGGCGCAGTCGCCGCTGGTCGGAGGGCGTTGCAGGTGGAGAATCTCCGGCCTGGACACTGCAGGGAGGACGTGCGGTCATCGCCCAGTGCCTGGGAGCCTTGCCACCTTTGATCAGTCTTGGCGTTCCACTCACCTGGGCAGGGATTAATGCTGAGCAACTCACGAGAGGATTTGAGCCTGAGCTTGTTCTGCTCACCCTTCGCAGCCTGGGCCTCGCCCTGTCCGCCACCCTGTTGGCAGGTTGTGCCGCCTTGGTGCTGGCGATCGCGAAACGCTGGAGTCGATCCCATTGGCTGAGGAGTGTCACCTTCCTCGCCGGAATGGGGTACGCAATTCCTGGTGCCGTACTGGCGCTGGCTCTCTTACTTCTCGGAGGCCCCTGGCAGCTTTCACCGATCCTCCTGCTGCTGTGGGGCTACAGCGATCGATTTCTAGCCGTAAACAAAGGAAGCCTCGATGCAGCCCTCGAGCGCCTCTCACCAAGCCTCGATGAAGCGGCCACAGGACTCGGCCTGCGCTGGCCTGCCGTCCTGAGACGGGTGCATTTCCCGCTGCTTCGTGGGCCGATCCTGGTGGGGGGATTGCTGGTGTTTGTGGACACCGTGAAAGAGCTTCCACTCACCTGGGCCCTGCGCCCCTTTGATTTCGACACACTGGCTGTGCGTGTGTATCAGTACGCCGGCGATGAGCGGCTTGCGGCAGCACTCTGGCCTGCACTGATGATCCTGTCCCTAGGACTGCTAGCGGCATCAGCCCTGGTGCCCCGGCTCGACCGTGATACGCAGCCAACCATTTGATCGCTCAGGTTGCAACAACCTCCAAGTTGGATGGATGCCTCCCAAGCTTCAACGGAACTGAAGCCGGGGCGTGAGATTCAGCTTCGAATCTGGGCCAGCAGGCGATCCCCTCGAGCGCCAACTGCAGCGAACACATCAGCCAAGGTGACCACCAACCGGTAACTGAGGGCAACGGCCAACAAGCCGGCCTCGGGAACCGATGTGCCCAGCCGCAACAGCAAGACGGCCTCAAACACCCCCAATCCCCCGGGTGCAGCCGGGACAACAAGACCAGCTGCCCAGGACAGTGCAAAAGCCGCCATCCAGCTTCCAGGCGACAGCACAGTTCCCAGATCAAACACCTGAATGCAACACCAGAAACCGGAGAAGCGTGAGGCGATGAACAGCAGTTCAGCCCCGAGGGGAGCCCAGGGATAGCCCTGACGACCACTGCCGAGCTGTTCTGGTGGAGGCAACGCCTCCAGGCCGGGTTCAGCCTGATTCAGCTGTCTTAATCGACTGCGCTCCAGGCGGCACAGCAACGGCTCTCTCCAACGGGGAAGCAACAGAAGAGCAGGAAGCGGCGCCAATAAAATCAAGCCGTTCTGCCATCCACCCACAGGCAGCCACAACACAGCGGCCACAGCCATCAACATCGGCTCAAGCAACACCGAGACCAACGCTGGGCCCGTGCCGATGGAAGGCCCTAAAGCCTGCACACGCCGCAAAAAATGCCACACCCCACCGGGGAGGTATTTCAACAGGTTGCTGCTGAGATACAACGGCACCAACGGCACCGGTCCAGAGCCATGGCCCAGCCATCCCACCAGGATTGTCCAAGCGAGGGCATTCACCACCAGGCTCAGCCAGCTGAGCCCCAAACCCATCACCAACCACCACCAACCATGGGCTGAAATCGACAGCTCGCTCAATCCCTTGGCATGACCAGCAAGGGCCCACCCCACAAACCCCAGGGTGAGCAGGGTGATCCAGAGTTTCAAGCCACCGGGAAGCTTCGTCGACAATCGATCCTGAAGTCGCTTCAGCATGTCCAGTCCTCCTCCGGCCGAAACGTCAGCGTCGAGGAGCGCAGTGTTTGGCGAAGCGATTCTGGGGAGAGGCCTTCCTGTTCGGCGAGCGACTGCAAAGCATCCTGCTCTGGTTTAACCACCAGGCTTCCATCCGGCTTCATGGTCTGCTTGGCGGCAAGTGCACCCCAAGGAGTTTCGAGCGAACCACAGCGTCGCGGCAATACCCAGCGGCCCTGGCGACGTTCACGCAGGCCAAGGGTCGGGCTCGCCATCCACCAAACCTGACGCAGACGATCGGCATCGTCGGGAAGCGAGAGGGCCATAACCAACGTGCCAGGTCGACCCTTCTTCATCTGAAGCGGTGAACAGGCCACATCGACCGCACCGGCATCCCGGAGTTGCGCACTCAACCAGGCAATCGCCTCAGCTGACGCGTCATCAATCCACGCTTCCTGAACCATCAGCTCCTGCCAGCGCGGCTGGGTGAGCGGGACCGCTGGGCGCGAACGCATGCGGATCAGCCGCAGCAGATTGGGGCGATCGAGTTGCCGATGGCCAAGCCCAATCCCCACCGACTCAGGTTCCAGCTGAGCAGGCCATCCAAATTGATCAGCGAGCACAGCCATCAAGGCCAACCCAGTGGGGGTTGTTAGCTCAGTCTCTGGCCAGTCATTCCCCGTGCGCAGCATCACACCATGGCGTTGGGCCAGCGCCAACACCGCCGGTGCGGGCACCGGCAACACACCATGGGCCGTGGAGATCGTGCCGCGGCCGGAAGGCGGCGGCAGACATCGAACGGAATGGGGCTGCAAGTGATCAAAGGCAGCACAGACGCCCACCACATCCACCAGGCTGTCGATGGCACCAACTTCGTGGAAATGCACCTGATCCGAAGCCATGCCATGAACCGAGGCCTCGGCCTCCGCAAGGGTGGAAAACACAGCGAGAACCTTCTCACTCAGCGAGGGCTGTAAGTCCGCTGCAACGATCTGCTGGCGCAGATCACACCAGTGGCGATGCGGTGGATCGGCCTCTAGTTCCTCCACCCGAAGCCGCAGACCTCTGAGGCCGCCACTACGGGCCTCAGACACATGCAGCACGTAGGCACCCTCAAGACCCAGTCGCTTGAGTGGTTCGTGGATTACCGAATCTGGAACACCAAGATCCAGACAAGCGGCCAACAGCATGTCTCCTGCTAGCCCCGTGGGGCAATCGACCAGGAATTCAGCTGATCCAGCCCAAGTCATGCCGGCTCCGGATCCAGCCCCTCCAACAGCCGTTCTGCGACGCCATCTAGCTCATCCAAACGCTTCCTAAGCATCTGCTCCACTTCGCGCCGTGCCCTGCGCTGCTCTCGCTGAGCTGTCGCAACATCCTGACCCGACAAGCCCCAAATCCGACCCAATAAGGCACGGTCGTCAGCACCTCCGCGAGCCTCCCCTTCCAAAAGAGTCTCTGCCACCATTCCAGCCTGGAGAACTCGGCTCCAGCGGCGCAGATCTTCAAGGGGCAACCTGACCCGATCAGGAAGGTCGAATTCCGTCGCCCCGTTGCAACGCAAACCAGCCTCCAGGCAAGCCCGGGTTCCCACAAGAACGCGTCGAACTGAAAGCTCCTCATGCTGAGCCACCAACCAGTGACCAGCTTCGTGGCGTGCCACCCGACGCAGCCGAGAGCGACCACCTGGCAAGGCTTCGGCGAGAAGATGTCCGCCCATCCCTTCCAGCTGAGACGCATCCAAAGTCAGCCCCAGCAGGCCACCACCAACAATCAACACGATCCAGGCCGGAGAGAGCCCGACCAGAGGCCCGAACACCGCAAGGCCGGTGCAGCCAGCCACTGCAAAACCGGCAGTGGTTGATGACACCGGTGAAGATGTCATTCGCTGCGAGCAGGCCTGTTACGGGCCCCTGCACCAGCACCGCTACGGCGAGAGGCCCCACCACGTCCTTTTCCACCACGGGTGGGCATGGGAGCGATCACCTCAACCGACTCCACTTGCAGCACCTGGCCTTGACGCCGCACATCCAGGCTCACGAAGTGACGCAAATGGGCCAGTTCAATGTCGCCGCTCAATTGAAGCTTGAAGGGAAGTGGCCTGAAACCGTCAGCACGCGGCAGCTGGCGCACCTTGATCACCACCTCAGAAGCTTCGGGCTTGGTGTAGATGAGCTCACCCCGGATCGAGAAATAGTCGTCCCCTTCTGGGAGCTGATCCGCAGCAGGATCAGCGGCCTCAGCATCGTCGTTAGAGGCAGCCAACGTGCTCGGTTCCCAGATCCCTGCAATCTGGAGATGCAGTTGCCCAGCCTCTCTGCAACGGGGATACACCACCCAAAGGTGCGGCTGGCTCATGTCGAGATGCTTGCGCATCAAGGTGAGCATCCGCCCCAGAACAACGGCTTCTAGCTCCTGACCATCAGCGTCAACAAGATGCCCGCGGGTGGACTGGTCCTCGGATTCAGGCCGGAAAATTCCGCGCACGACACCGATCGCCCGGTACTGCAGCGGTTCGGTTACCGCGGAAATGGGATGGTCGCGCATCAGTTTCAAGGGCATCCAATGGCCCGTGGCAACTGTAACCAGCATCGGGATGCTGTCTTCAGCCAATCCACATGGAGCGGCATCAGGGCTGGTTGAACTCCCGAAGAGCCGCATCGATGGCATCCACCGGATCTGTAGCGTCGTTCATGGACGTGGCCTGGCGCAGACGCTGGATCAGTTCCATGGGATTGGTGGCATCCAGCACTGAACCCTGCCGGTTTGAATCGGGAAGGTTGTTGAAGATGTCTCGATCCTCGTTGGTCTCAAAGGGGCTCGGCCCCGACAACGACGTCTGGGCCCTGACCACAGGTGCGATCAACAAGGACGTCGCACTGGCAACCACCACAACGAATGCGGTCATGCGTTGAAAGGGCATGGTTTCGGCACAGCGGACGTGGCCGATGCTAAGGGTCACACTTCTTGCCCGAACGGATCTGTGCGGATCGCCAGTTGGAATGTCAATTCGGTGCGGACCCGTCTGGACCATGTGCTGGCCTGGCTGGACCAAAGTGATGTGGACCTGCTGGCCCTACAGGAAACCAAGGTTGACGACCCCCTGTTCCCTCTCGAGCCGTTCCAGGCCAAGGGTTATGAAGTCAGTATCCACGGCCAGAAGTCGTACAACGGCGTTGCACTGATCAGCCGTCATCCCCTGGAGGATGTACGCGTGGGCTTCACTGGAGAGCTGCAAGATGACCCCATTGCCAAGGACCTAAGCGAACAGAGACGGGTGATTAGCGCCTTGGTGGATGGAATCCGGGTGGTCGATCTCTACGTCCCCAATGGATCGAGTCTGACCTCAGAGAAATACGACTACAAACTGGCGTGGCTGGGCTGCCTCGAGCGTTATTTGCGTCAACTGGAAACGCGGGACGAACCGCTCTGCGTGGTCGGTGACTTCAACATTGGTCCTGAGGACAGTGACCTGCATGACCCCGGTCGTCTCACCGGCGGCATCATGGCCACCGAGGCCGAGCGCAACGCCTTGAGCAAGGCCCTGGGCGGAGACCTCAAAGATGCCTTTCGGTTATTCGAGTCCGGTAGCGGCCACTGGAGCTGGTGGGACTACCGCAGCGGTGCCTGGAACCGTGACTCCGGCTGGCGCATTGATCACATCTATCTCAGCTGTGACCTGCAGGAGCTGGCACGCAGCTGCAGCATCGACAAGCTGGAGCGCGGTCGCGAGCAGCCCAGTGACCATGCGCCAGTGGTGGTTGACCTCGCATGGGACGAGGAAGAGGAGGCCGACGAGGACAGCTTCGACTTTCAGTAGACCACCGCTTCATTGGGGAGCGCTGAACCCTCGTTCTTCAACTCCACATAGCGCCGCTGCGATTCGCCACAGGTTCGGGGAGTCGGGAAGATTTTTCCGGGATTGGCACGACCTTCAGGGTCAAACGCAGAGCGCAGCAACGTCATGGTGGCCAGATCATCCGCAGAGAACATTCGATCCAAGAAGCACCGCTTGTCGCTGCCAACACCGTGCTCCCCAGAGATGCTGCCTCCGGCATCCAGGCACAGCTCCATGATGGCGGCGCCAAGTGCCTTAACCCGCTCGTTCACACCCGGCTCTGAAGCGCGGTAAAGAATCAGCGGATGAAGGTTGCCGTCGCCGGCATGAAAAACATTGGCAACGACAAGACCACGCTCAGCACTGAGCCTGTCGATCGCTGCGAGCACAGAGGGAAGTGCGGTGCGGGGCACCACCCCATCCTGGAGGTAATAACTAGGGCATTGGCGGCCCAGAGCCGAGATGGCACTTTTGCGCCCTTTCCATAATTGGGCGCGCTCAGACGCATCCCAGGCCTCACGCAACCCACCCGCACCAGCCTCCCGGCACAAGTTGCTGGTCAGGGCGACAGCCTCCTTCACCTCTTGGGTCTGACCATCGAGTTCGATCAACAGGACGGCCCCGGCATCAGCTGGGTATTCCTCCTGCTCGAACGCAGCATTCACAGCCGCAATACAGGTTTGATCCATGATCTCAAGACCAGCCGGCAGCACGCCTGCCTGCGTGATCCTGCGCACGGCATTTCCTGCCGCTTCCATCGACGGGAAATCTGCCAGCAGCACGGCCACATCCTGAGGAGCGCGCAAAAGCCGCAAGGTGATCGCCGTCGCAATACCAAGCGTGCCTTCGCTGCCGATGAAAGCCCCACGCAGGTCAAGAGCGGCGCTGTCGGAGAGATCGCTGCCCAAACGCGTCACCCCTCCATCCGGCAGAACCACCTGCATTGAGAGAACGTGATTGCTGGTGACGCCGTATTTCAGGCAATGGACGCCACCAGAGTTCTCAGCCACGTTGCCGCCAATGCTGCAGATCACCTGGCTTGAGGGGTCTGGGGCGTAATAAAAACCATCGCCAGCGACGGCACGTGACACCCAACTGTTGATAACGCCGGGCTCCACCGTGATTGTTTGGTTGGGGAGGTCAACGGACAGGATCCGGCGCATACGGCTGGTGATCACCAGCAACGCCTCCTGTTCCACCAAAGCACCTCCAGAAAGGCCGGTTCCGCTGCCACGAGCCACAAAGGGGATGCCGCGCGCATGACACGCCTTGAGCACTGCCGCCACTTCTTCAGTGCTCTTCGGCAACACCGCTAGCGGCGGACTGTGTCGATCCATCGTCAGACCGTCACAGTCGTAAACAAGGAGCTCTTCACGTCGACAAACGATGTCGCGGGGGGCCAAAAACCGCCTCAGGTCCTGCTCAAGAGCCGCCCAGTCGTGGACCAAAACCGGTCTGAATCACTGGGTTAACCATGACATCGAAAGCCTCAGAAACGCGTCTTCGTACACAGATCAGCCGTTTTGGGTCGTTCTTGGGTCAGGATGTTGCACGGTTTTGCATCGGCCCTTTGGCTTCCGCCCCCGTGACAGCACCAAGCTTGAACACCACCCGCTCCCAAGAGCTCTTCAATGCAGCCCAGGCTCTAATGCCCGGCGGCGTGAGTTCACCAGTGCGCGCGTTCAAGTCGGTGGGAGGCCAACCGATCGTGTTCGATCGCGTCAAAGGGGCCTACGCCTGGGACGTCGACGACAACAAATACATCGACTACATCGGCAGCTGGGGTCCTGCCATCTGTGGCCACGCGCACCCTGAGGTCATCAGCGCCCTGCAGGAAACCATTGAGAAGGGCACCAGCTTCGGAGCCCCCTGCGCGCTGGAGAACACTCTCGCCGAGATGGTGATCGACGCGGTCCCCAGCGTGGAAATGGTCCGCTTTGTGAACAGTGGCACGGAAGCCTGCATGGCCGTGTTGCGTCTGATGCGGGCCTACACAGGTCGCGACAAGGTGATCAAGTTTGAGGGCTGCTACCACGGGCATGCGGACATGTTCCTGGTCAAGGCCGGATCTGGTGTGGCCACCCTGGGATTACCGGATTCCCCCGGTGTGCCCCGTAGCACCACTGCCAACACCCTCACCGCTCCCTACAACGATCTGGAAGCGGTTAAGCAACTGTTTGCAGAAAACCCCGATGCCATCGCTGGGGTCATTCTTGAACCCATCGTGGGCAACGCCGGTTTCATTCAGCCCGAACCAGGATTCCTTGAGGGCCTTCGTGAGCTCACGAAGGAACATGGAGCGTTGCTGGTGTTCGACGAAGTGATGACGGGCTTCCGCATCAGCTACGGCGGCGCTCAGGCCCATTTCGGCGTCACACCGGACCTGACCACCATGGGCAAAGTGATCGGTGGCGGACTTCCTGTCGGCGCTTATGGCGGCCGTCGGGACATCATGGACATGGTGGCCCCTGCGGGCCCGATGTACCAAGCGGGAACTCTGAGTGGAAATCCCCTGGCGATGACCGCCGGGATCAAAACCTTGGAATTGCTCAAGCAACCAGGCAGCTACGACAAGCTGACCGCCACCACGGAGAAGCTGGTCGCTGGCATCAAAGAAGCTGCGTCCGCCGCCGGGCTTCCGATCACAACAGGCAGTGTGAGTGCCATGTTTGGGTTCTTCCTCTGCGAAGGTCCAGTCCGCAACTTCGAAGAAGCCAAGGCCACCGATTCCGAACGTTTCGGCAAACTGCATCGAGCCATGCTTGAGCGGGGCGTTTACCTGGCACCTTCTGCATTTGAAGCCGGATTTACCTCCCTGGCCCACTCCGATGCAGACATCGAAGCCACAATCCAGGCATTCCGCGAAAGCTTCGCTTTAGTGGCATAACTAACTCAGCAAACTTGCGCAGCTCCCATGCCCCATCCAGATCAAGGGATGGGAGCTCGCATGAAGCAACTTGCGGGTGTTCTCATCCTGGCCTGCAACAGCTTCTTGGTTGCACCGGCGCATCCAGGGCCGCTCGACTCCCTACTGGGGACGCCGGAATGGATTGACCTCAGCCTGACTTACACCGCGCAGCCAATGGTGGGCCTTGCCGGTGGAAAACATCCCGGTGCCAACAGTTGGTTTCAGGCTGTAGCGCTTGGCCTGTCCCTCAGCAGCGGCTTTGGCAAAGACCAAAAAAGCTGGAATGAATTCGATCACTGGCAGCTGAATGTGCAGCTGATCAACGACGCCGGTAACCCCAACCTCAACGCAGACCTCGGATCCGCCTTCACCCTTCAGACCTTGGTCAATCCCGTTGGCACCTTGCTGACCGAGGCAAGCGTGATCCGAAACCGCGGCCGTGGGTGGTGGGAAGCGGAACTGGGATTGATGTCGCTAGATCCCGTGATGGCTGGTGAACCTGGCTTTCTGGCGACTCCTGTGATGAGCAACTACATCAGCTCTGTCTTCAACGACACCCTGAACCTGCTGGTGGTGGGGCTTCCGATTAATCCCTTTGTCGCTCCCGGCATCAAGTTAAAAGCACATTCCGACTCGCTTGGCAGCTTGAGCTACGCGTCCTTCTATCTGGATCCAGAAACGAGCATCATTTCGAGCCTCGGTGCGAATCCAGGAATCCCAGAGATACGGGGAGGAGCGCAGGCACTGCAATGGACCCGAAATCCGCTGCCAGCGCGAACAGATCTGGCCTCACCCATCAACCTGCCAGAACATCAGAAGACTGTGGCCAGGCAATTGCCCCTCCCAGAAGTGCAATTGGGCGGCTATCTGGCATCAACGCACCTATTGAGCGAAGACGCTGATGCCCTGGGCGAGGGGGTGAATCGTGGTATCTACGGATCGTTGACCTGGCCCCTGGAGTTTCCAATCGGCCTCGACAATCGCCTGTGGTTAGCTGGCACGGTCAGCCTTGACCCGTCAAACAATCCTTACCCCACTTTTATCAGTGGAGGCTGGCTCTCACAGGGCATCGTGCCCAACCGTCCCCATGATGTTTTGTCCATGGGCATCGGCCGCACGAGCTTCAGCCCAACATTGAATAGCAGGGCAAACTACGAAAGCACGTTTGAACTCAACTATTCAATTTACGTCTCAGAGATACTGCAACTTCAGCCGGTGATGCAATGGATCCTCAACCCCGGAGGCGAAGGCAACGTGCCTGGAATCTGGGCTGGAGGCATTCAAGTCAATTTGAGCCTCTAAAGATCCAGAGTTGATCCCATCATGAAAATGCTCACCAAAGCCCGTGGCGGAACAACTTTGGAAGCGCCAGCGCGCAGAGCTCCATTAAATATCTTCAATCAATACATTTACAGCTTCGCGAAAAATCCAAAAAACTGCTTAATCACCAATAGCAACAAGCTCACAAAGCTCATCGTCCCAAAGGATGAAAGAAAAGCAAGTCACTATTTCATCGAGATAAAGCCTATTAACGCCTCTAAACTTATCCTCATTAGCCTCATGGCAATCTCGCAGGCGATAGTTAGGGATCCTCTCAGACAAATGATGGACATGATGATAGGCAATATCAGCAGTAAACCAATTCAAAAGTCGAGGCATTTGCAAAAAAGAAGAGCCGTCAATAGCTCCCTTGAAATAACTCCAATTTTCCTCGTTACTGGCGTACGAGCCAGAAAAATTATGCTGCACAAAAAAGACAGCGATCATGAGAGCAGCACTAAAACTCATAATCAAAGAATACAAAATAAAAAAGCGCCAATAACCAATTAATCCACCAAGGAAATACCACACACAAAGAAGAACTAAAGTATTAGCGATCGCATCGTAGGCCTCTTCTTTAACATAGAAAATTTTTGAGTCATATCGAGCAAATAGTGCGGGCGAATTAGAAAAATTACCAGAGATAGATTCCATCATTTTTCCTCCCAAACCCTTTACAACAAACTCAATCAGCCCCAAAAGCAAAGCAACTCTAGGCTTGATCACGAGATAATAAAATCCGCCAGGGAACAGCAAAAGAGGGTGACGCAAGGCCCGATAGAAGATTTTAGACAGATCACTCTTCTTCTCATAATCTTTTACTGTTGTAAGGGCCGAAGGGCCACGATATCGATCCCAATTGCCATTGTATTTATGGTGAAAATTATGCCCTCTCGACCAAGGGTAATGAGGCATTGCATGAAAAATGCTGAGAACAAATGCAGCAACCCGATTTGCTCTCTTCGACCGAAAAAGACTCAGATGCCCACAATCGTGCATCAACGAGAAACTACGGCTAAGAAACAGAACAATGAGCACAAAAAAGAATGGGGCGAGAATGCATGACACCAAGCCCAACGATTGAGTCGAATAAGATAGTGCTATGCAACAAATCACCAACGGGAGAATTGTATTGATCAACTGCCAAATAGCAATCCGATCATCGCTTACCATGTAAGGCTTGATATCAAGGTCAATCCTCCTGAGATTGCTTGAAGAGAGCCTGGACGCTGTCGAATTAATCAAAAGAAGAAAGCAAGGTCGCGCCAAAAAACGCTCTAGCTCTCCTATATAGCACCAATGCGAGCCCCAACCACAACAAATGCCCTAGGCGAAGGCTTCCTTACAGAGCAGCGAGACGCAAAAAGCTCTGCCCCATCCCATCCAAAGCTCTTGAGATACAAATACCGATAAACCAAGCATGACTACAATTAATTGACGAGCAGCAAAAGTCCGAAAAGGAATAGCCAATCAATGCTGATTTCTTCTCAACGGTAATTTTCAAATTGAAGCGGCACATCGAGTTCTTCTTCTTTTGAGCGCAACAATTGAATCACTTGCTGCAAGTCATCTTTACTCTTGCCAGTAACGCGCAGGCTTTCTCCCTGAATTGCAACCGTCACTTTCTTCAATTCATCACGCACCATCTTGCTCATTTTCTTAGCAAGCTCCTGAGTCAGCCCCTTCTTGAGCTTGACGGTCTGTTGCACACGATTTCCACCCACTACTTCTGCAGGTTGAAAATCAAAGATCTTGAGAGAAAGGCTTCTCTTGGTTGCTTTCGCGCGAAGAATGTCTTCAACAGCTTGTAGCGTCATATCGCTTGCTGTTGTGACGATCACAGCAGCATCCTCGAGCTCGATTTCAGTGCCTGAATCCTTTAGGTCATAGCGCTGAGAAACATCTCGGCGAACCTGATCAAGCGTATTGACCAGTTCTTGGCGATCAAAGTCAGACACAACATCAAAAGAGTATGAAGCCATCGAAAACGTCCAGATGGTCGAAGGCTAGCAATCGCCATTCAAGCGCTCACACAACATCAGGCCGCCCCATGTAGGCAGCGGCAAAACGGCGCATCGCATATTGGAACTCGCGATCTCTATTGTTTGAGCCCCGTCGGATCGGTCGTGAGCATCACAAATTGGCTAACTCAGACCCCTGCTGCGCCTTATGCGTGGTCGCTTGTGCTGTCAGGGGCGGCAGTCATCGCCAGCATTGTTCCTCTGGGCGCTGCTCGCTCTCAGGCCGACTTCACCCTGGACGACATGAAAGCGCCCCGGGCCATGTTTGAGCGCCTGCCCGCCTGGGGACAACGGGCCAGCTGGGCCCATCAGAACAGCTTTGAAGCCTTCACCCTGCATGCACCAGCAGCACTGCTGGCCTTGATCGCCGTGCTCCAGGTGGGGGAACTGCCTGGACTGGCCATCCCAGCAGCCCTGGTGCAACCGTTGCTGCGTTTCGTCTATCTGCCCGCTTATGTCGCCAACATCCCGGCCCTGCGAGGGCTGTGCTGGGCCGGCGCACTGCTTTGCACCGGCATTCTCTACAGCGAAGGACTCAAGGCCCTTGTGTTTAGTTAAGACTTCGACTGTTGGAACTGCTTGAGCGCAGCAATCAAAGAAGCGGGTGATTGGGGGTCGACCATCAAGACGCTGCCAGCGGGGGAATTCGCCATCTGCTGACCCATGGCCATCCAATCCTGAGCCAGCATCAAGCGAACGGCTTCCTCCGCCTCAGGACTCTCTGCAAGAGCTTTTGCCATCACTCGAGCCGCTTCTGATTTGGCCTCAGCAAGCACGCTCTGCTGGTTGGCCTGAGCCTCAGCATCCAACATCAAAGCTTCCTTCTGGGCACGTGCGTCAAGAACCAACGCTTCAGCGCGACCCCGAGCCTCATTCAACTGGGCTTCTTTTTCACCTTCAGAACGCAAAATGGCAGCACGCTTTTCGCGTTCGGCGGTCATCTGCGCCTCCATCGCCTGTTTCACGCCGGGTGAAGGATTGATGTCGCGCATCTCAACCCTCGTGACCTTGACGCCCCAGGGATCTGTCGCTTCATCCAGCTCCTTGAGAAGTAGTTCATTTACTTCACTGCGCGTGGTGAAGGTTTGATCAAGATCCAGTTTTCCCATTTCCGCACGGATCTGGGTGAGCACCAGATTCACCATGGCCGCTTGGAGGTTGTCGACGGCGTAATAAGCCTGAGAGTGCTCTAACAACTGCCAGTAAACAACCGCATCCACTTCGATAGAGACATTGTCCCGGGTGATGCACAGCTGAGGGGGGATATCGAGCACACGTTCTTTCAGTGATTCATGACTAACAACCCTCTCAACTACAGGAAGCACAATGGAAAGACCAGGCTGCAGCTCACGATCAAATTTGCCGAGACGTTCCACCAACCTTGAACGTCCACCGCTGGTGACCTTCACACTGCTACTACTCAGCAGAGCGATCAAAATCAGAGCCGGAAGACTCAGGAATGCTTCCATAACGATGGGGTGTCTGCACGGAAGGTAGCCCCCAAAGTGAGGCAAGAACACAAACCCGTCATGTCGTCCCTCTGGATTCCCTTGATTTGGTTGCTTGTGGCCGGATCTCTGCTTGGAATCGAACTGGTGTCACCCAGTTTTGACGGTCTGATGTTTGCGGCCATCGCAGGGCTGACCGTTTCAGTGCTCACTGCTTTGCTCCCCTTGCCGATCTGGCTACAGATCAGCCTGTTCGTCGTGATGACAGTGCTGGGAACGCTCTGGCTGACACGCTGGTCAGCCCAACGCACACCGAGGACAGGCAGGCGCAGACTTCGGGAGGATACCGCCGAAGTGTTGGACGCCATTGCTCCAGGTGGTGAAGGCCGTGTCCGCTGGCACGGACAAAGTTGGGCTGCCCACTCGCTGGATGTCGAAACCCTGTTGAGACCAGGCGATCAGGTATTGGTGACGGGTCGTGATGGCAACAAGCTCCAGGTCTTGCCAACACTTCCTTTGATCTGACGTTCAGTCGAAGAACAACAAACTCACCACCTTGCCCATATCTTCTGCATTGCGACAGCTCGACAACAGAGTCTCGCTGTCATGGAAGGCAAAACAGATCAATTGGTCGCAGCGGCTAATGATGTCTTGATTACAGAGGCTGCTAGCCATTGGCAATGGCAAATCATCGTGCTCAGGTTTTTCGATGAGATGCAGCACCTGTTCCAGTTGATCGCGAATCTCAGGCCCCTGACGACTGAGGCTTTGGGGAAGCAGAACGGTGAGTTTGGCTGGATCCACAGCAAGGACTCCGCGAATGACCGCAGCATTGACGCCTTGAGCTCCTGAGGTGACCAGAGAATGCCCCTCTTGGGCCAGAGAGCGGGCAATCAATTCGATCAAATGAATCGCGACCACAGGAACATGGCGGCTGCCGAGGATCGCAATGCGCCGCTTGCCCTTGTCCTGCAAAAGGGCAAGTTCCTGAGCGAGTGTGTCCACCCTGTCGAGTGCAGGGAGATCAAGTGACTGGCTCAATGACTACCCACCGTTATTGACAAAAACTAGCAGTGATGAATCCTGTCGGAGCCATCAATTTGAGGGAATTGCCAAGGCTTCAAAGCCCACGGCCTTGAAGAGGTCATCCAAACGACAGTGTTCCTCCACAAGGCGAAAGGCGTAGGTCGCCTTCACCGCCTCATGCAGACGCACATGTCCAAAGGCCTGCTCGATCACTTCAACCGTGCCGAGGGTGTCCTGTTCAACCTTGAGCAGAGGCACCTCCAGTTCATCGGCTCGGCTAATGAGCTGAGGAAGCGGATCACCAGCACCGGTGAGAATCAGACATTGCGTTGAAGCTTCCAAGGCTGCCAGCTGGATGTCGGTGCGATCAGCACCGGTAACCACCGCCATGTTTCGCCGGCGCCGGAAGAATTCCATCGCGGAATTCACATTCATCGCGCCGATGCTCAGGGTTTCAACCAGAAGGTCGAGCTTTTCTCTGCAACACAAAACGCGAGCATCCAGTCTTCGCACAAGCTCACCAACCGTGACGCTGCGCAGAAGAGGAGAACGTGGCATCACACCAAACACCTCAATTCCAAGGGCCTGCAATGCAGGCACCACATCGCGTTCAAGGGTCTCGACGTCATCCGGTGTTACCGCATTCAGCACCACGCCACGCAGACGCTCGCCGAGCTGCTGCTGTGCGGCAAGTAGTGCATCCACACTGCGACTGTCTTCCCAGAGATGAACAAGCACCACCGGGGCGTCAAGATCTCTGGCCAATTGCACAAGGCTCAGGCCATAGAGGAGACCTTCATGCAGGCTGCCGGCAGCTTCCAGAAGCGTGATGCCGCTATCAGGCTGTTGGAGGTTGGAGCGCAATTGCTCGAGCCCATCACCCGCCGTGAGCAGTCCATCCGCCAGCCTCTGCTCACCCGAATGGGCTGAGAGCAAATGTAGTGACGGCAAAAGATCACGCTCATCGAGACCGAGCGTTTCACCAACAAAACGCACATCGTCATCAATCAGGGGCGAAGGAGGAACGCCCTCACCAGGCTCCAAGTCGAGGCTCGTGGCCAGTGGTTTGCCGAATAAAACGCGCCTCCCTGATGAACGGAGATGCCGCGCGATCCCCAAAACAAGCGCGGATTTCCCGCTGAAGGGTTCACAGGATCCGATCAGCAGAGTTGAGCCCATCCGGGATAACTGATGTCAGTTTCCTCAATTTAGGGGGGACGCTCGTCAGGGTTCCGCTCCAACAACAACCATCTCCAGAACCCGTCCGGAAGATCGTGGGCCGCTGAAGTCTCCACATCCATCAGCCACTGCACCAGGCGATGGGCAGGACAATCAAAGCTGTAAGGCGTCTGCCCAGCATCCAATAGGCAAAGCTCGCAATGAGTGGTCTCAAAAGGTGATCGAACTGGAGACCAACTCAAGCTGAATCGATGCGCACCGGCATTGCTGAGCTGCCGCTCACCCTGTAGTTGTCCATTAGGCAGCCATTGGAGCGCACGCCGCAAATCGCTTGCGCGGCGGCGCCCACCGCAGTAAGGCGCGAACAGTGCTAGCTGGGCATCTCCAGACGGGCTGGACAACGTCATACCGTCGAGCTGTTCTAAGGATGCACAAGCTCGCTGCGATGGCCCAGTCCACGTCCAGAACACCGAGTCCACGATCCGGTACCGCTGCCGAAACATGGAACGGTCGGCGCGTGGGGATCACAGGGGCAGGTGGCGAGCTCGGCCGAGCACTGACTCGTTGCTTCAGGGAGCGAGGCGCTCACGTCGTGGCCTTAAGCCATCGATCAGAGCCCTCGGAACGCGATGCAACAGTTGGGCCCAATGCATGGGTGCGCTGGAGCTGCGGTCAAGAAGAAGACCTGGATTCGACGCTGTGTGATCTCGACCTGCTGGTGCTCAACCATGGCGTCAACCCCGGCGGAGACCAAAGCCCCGACGGCCTGAGCTTGGCCATTGACGTGAACGCGATGAGCCACTGGCGATTGCTGCAGCGTTTTGAGCAATTGCACAGCACTGCTGCCACTGGATCTGACGTTGCTGAGCTTTGGGTCAACACGTCGGAAGCGGAGATTCAGCCGGCCCTGAGTCCTGGCTATGAACTCAGTAAACGTTTAATCGGCCAGCTGGTGAGTTTGCGCTGGAGTGCCCCGGCTCACGAGCGCGTCGGTCTACCCAAATTACGCAAATTAGTGCTGGGTCCATTTCGCTCCGATCTCAACCCCATCGGCGTGATGTCGGCCGACTTCGTGGCCAATCAGATCCTTCGGCAAGCCGCGATCGGACTGCCACTCATCGTCGTTACTCCCAATCCGATCACCTGGGTCATGATGCCCCTAACGGAACTCGGACGCTTGATCTACAACCGAATCTTCAGGGTCAGTCGCCCCGATCGGTGAGGATCTCGCAGCCATCGGAGGTCACCACAATGGTGTGTTCCCACTGGGCGGACAGGCCTCCATCGCGGGTGACAACAGTCCAGCGGTCCTTCAGGGTGCGGCAGGCCTTGCTGCCGGCATTGAGAATGGGCTCAACAGCCAAGGTCATTCCAGGCCTCAGAGTCACATTTGGGAGAGCATCCGTTCGAAAATTGAAGACTGATGGTTCCTCGTGGAGATTCCGGCCTACGCCATGACCGGTGTAGTCCTCAACAACGCTGAACCCGCCTTCGAGAACTCGGTCTTCTACGGCACCAGCAATGTCAAGCAGGGTGTTGCCAGGACGAATCTGAGCAAGCCCAGCCATCAGCGATTCCTGGGCAACCCGGCTAAGGACAGCCGCCTCTTCACTCACATCACCGACGCAGATGGTGACGCAGCTGTCGCCGTGATACCCCTCAAAAAAAGCACCTGTATCAACCTTCAGGAGATCGCCGGCACGAATCACGCGTTTATTGCTGGGGATGCCATGAACAACCTCATCGTTGATGCTGGCGCAGATGCTGGCGGGGAAGCCGTGATAACCCTTAAAGCTGGGCGTTGCACCCATCTCACGTATGCGGCGCTCGGCATAGGCATCGAGATCGCCGGTGGTTTGACCCGGTTCGACCATATCGATGGTCTCTTTGAGAACAGTGGCGACAATGTGGCTGGCCTTGGCCATGATTTTCAGCTCGCGCGCTGACTTGATCTCCACACCCCGACGCTGCTGGATACGGGGGCCTGTGGCAGTCACACTGCCGTTCTTCGTTGAAGCAAGTAGATCAGCGAACAAGTTCATCGGTGATTCCTTCGGGCAGTCCCGACGTCCTCCTGTCACGCTATCAATCGTGAAGGGCAGATGACAGTGGCGCTCTTAATGGCTCGCCTGCGAAGCATGCATCGATGGGTGGCCCCCTTCGTTCTACTGCCGTTGCTGACCAGCGTGATTAGCGGCACCAGCTACCGAGTGATCCGCGATTGGTTTGGCGTGAGTCGTGACGATGCCCACTGGCTGATGAGTCTTCACGAAGGTGAATGGCTTGGGCCTCAGCTAGAGCCAGTGGTCGTGGTGCTCAACGCCATAGGCGTTTTCTGGTTGCTTGTGACGGGAGCCGGAATGTTGCTGCAATCCTGGCGATCAAACTGGAATCGGCGCTCAGAGAAGGGTGAGACGGCAAGGTAAGCTGGTTGTTTGGCGTGATTACCCGGAGCTGGGATGGCAGCGGACCCGAAAGAAACACCTGCGCAGGACACTGCTGAAGCAGTGACTACCGACAGCGAGACCCCCAAGGCCGCTGCTACCACCGCCAAGGCTGAGCGCCTGAGCCCTGCTGATCTCATTAAAGAGTTTGAGCACGCTCAATTGAAGAGTGATCTTCCCGATATCTACGTCGGAGACACCGTTCGCGTCGGTGTGCGCATCAGCGAGGGCAACAAAGAGCGTGTGCAGCCTTACGAAGGCGTCGTCATCGCGAAGCGCCATGGCGGAGTCAACCAAACCATCACCGTTCGCCGTATTTTCCAAGGCATCGGAGTGGAAAGGGTGTTTATGCTGCACAGCCCCCAAGTGGCCTCCATCAAGGTGGAACGCCGCGGTAAGGTACGTAGGGCGAAGCTTTTCTATCTGCGGGAACGGGTGGGCAAGGCCACCCGCGTGAAGCAGCGCTTCGATCGCTGAGGCTCCGGCCTCGTTCAATCCAATGCCATCGCTTCGGTGGTGGTCGAGGGGTTCATCGCCTTGCGCCGTTAGTTCAGTTGGTAGAACGCAGGTCTCCAAAACCTGATGTCGGGGGTTCGAGTCCTCCACGGCGCGTCCGATGACCCCTTCTGCAGTTTCCTGATTTCGAGCATGGAGTTGGATCTTCAACCTGGTGATGTGGTCAAGGTCCTCGAATCCGCCGCTCTTGGCTGGGTTCGTGCCCGTGTGATCCGTGTCAAGTCCGGTGGACGTGTGGTCGTTCAAAGCGACCAAGGCCGTGAATTCACTGCCCGTGGCAATCAGGTGCGCTTGATTGAGCCAGCGGGTTTCAGGCCCTGACGACATCAGCCGTCAACAGAACAATGTCTTAACCCGGCAGCATGTCTGTCGGGTTTTTTTTATGGAAGGAGCGGCAATTCCGCATCAACCACTGCCTGCTCGGCCCCAAGATCGGAACACTGTGAGCACAACCTTTGATTTTTGGGCTGCTCCTTGAGGCCTCGGCAGATCAGCAAACTTTCACTGCTGCTCAGAACGAGCTCACAATTGAGTGAGAGAAGCCAAGCTGTTCTTCCGTCCGCCCTTGCCAACGCTCAGAGCAACCACCTATCCAACCAAAAGTTCACACCGAACGACATCCTGCCTGCAAAACATCTGCGGCAAGGTCTGATCGCCCTGAAGCAGCCATTTCCCGACATCCCTGACCTTCCTCAGATCACCAAGCACAGCGTTGCGAGGTGGCGACGAGAGATTTCGCTTATGGGGCCATGCAAGCGTGTCATCGAGGTTTGACCAAAGCGCAGCCACAACTGGAGATGAAGCCTCGCCAGGTCATCGATCCCACCTATTGCTGAAGGTATTCCTAGTCTTCAGAACTTTTTCAAGCTAATACCCAGTGAGCACAAGCGATCTGACGCTTTTACCCAAGCACTGCCTCACCGGGTCATGCGCCGCGATGTTGACGAAGGGCAGGGCTGAGGTTGATACTTCACTGGTCGCGATCGCGACACAGGTCAGCTCCCAACCGAGACGTTGGTGATGCAGCGCCTGGGACCGTAGTTCAATTGGTTAGAGCACCGCCCTGTCACGGCGGAAGTTGCGGGTTCGAGCCCCGTCGGTCCCGTTTTCAATTTTCACGACACCGCATGGTTCGCGTTCGTCTGGCTCCCAGCCCAACGGGAACGCTGCACATCGGAACAGCGAGAACTGCCGTCTTTAATTGGCTCTACGCCCGGAAGCAGGGTGGTTCTTTCTTGCTTCGGATCGAAGACACAGATAAGGAACGTTCCAAACCGGAATTCACCCGCAACATCCTGGAAGGCCTGCAATGGCTGGGGATCGATTGGGATGAGGAGCCCGTCATCCAAAGCGAGCGGGTGGATCAGCACCGAGCAGCGATTCAAGCCTTGCTCGACAAAGGGCTCGCCTACCGCTGCTACGCCAGCGAAGACGAGCTCGAGCAAATGCGGGAGAACCAGAAAGCCTCCAATCAAGCACCGCGTTACGACAACCGACATCGCAACCTCACCCCTGAACAGGAGTCAGCCTTTCAAGCCGAAGGACGTGACGCTGTGATCCGCTTTCGCATCGATGACGACGCTGAAATTGTCTGGAAAGATCTCGTACGTGGATCGATGCGTTGGCGCGGAGCCGATCTCGGGGGCGACATGGTGGTCGCCAGGCGGGCACCTGCTGATCAGATCGGGGATCCGCTCTACAACCTCGTCGTGGTCGTTGATGACGCTGCGATGAACATCACGCATGTGATCCGCGGAGAAGACCACATCGCCAACACCGCGAAGCAACTTCTGCTCTACGGGGCTCTCGGGCTGACCAAGCCCACCTTTGCTCACGCACCGCTGATTCTCAACGCCGAAGGCCGCAAACTCTCCAAGCGGGATGGGGTCACATCCATCAATGACTTCCGCAGCATGGGCTACACGGCGGAAGCCATCGCGAACTACATGACCCTGCTCGGCTGGTCTGTGCCGGAGGGAATGGAGGAACGCTTCACCCTTCAAGAGGCCGCAGAGGTGTTCAGCTTTGATCGCGTCAACAAAGCCGGAGCCCGTTTTGACTGGGACAAACTGAATTGGCTCAATGGTCAAGTGCTGCATGCATTGCAGCCAGACCAGTTGCTGGAACAAGTCAAACCGCTCTGGACATCAGAAGGATGGTCACTGCCCGAGGACCAGAGCTGGAATCTGGCCCTCTGTGAACTGCTCGGTCCATCGCTCACGTTGATCAAAGACAGCGTCGAACAGGCAGCACCGTTCTTTGCCTGTCCAAACCTTGAGGAGGATGGCATCAAGCAACTCGCCATGGAAGGTGCCAAGACTGCCATCTCGCATCTGGTAATGGCCTTGGAGAACGATCCCTGGGATGGAGTCGATTCCAACAAAGCCCAGGCGCTATTGGGCGATGCATCCAAAGCAGCAGGCGTCAAAAAGGGCGTCATGATGAAATCCCTGCGTGCTGCTTTATTGGGACGTCTCCAGGGACCAGATCTAATCACGACCTGGTCGCTGCTGGCCCGAATCGGACAGGATCTACCCAGGCTCAGACGCTGTCTGGACTGAAGCTTCAGCATCGTCCTGCACAAGTCCAAGCGCTTTGGCGAGCGGTTGGGCTGATAACCCCTGCAATCCAACGGTCATCAAAATGGTGAGGAAGACCAGGCCCTGAAGCCGGCCGGCTCCCAGAACTCCCGCCTGCTCCAACCGGATGGCGAAAAGAGAAGCAACGGCTGCCGTAACGATTCCCCGCGGAGCCAGCCAACCCATAAACAACCGCTGACGCCAGTTGAGTGGCAAACCCACCGTGGCCACACTGACGGCCAAAGGGCGAACCAGCACCATGAGCACCAGCACACAACTGACCCCACCCCAGCCCAGCGGACTGAGTTCAGCCCATGAAACGTCGGCAGCAAGGAGAGGGAAAAGCATTGTGATGGCTAGCCGAGCCAGCTCGCGAATCAGCTCATCCAGCTGAGCGGCCTGCGTTGAGGGACGACGACCCACCACAACACCAGCAGCAACCGACGCTGGCAGCCCCGATTCGGGGAGAATCCACTCGCAGATCGAGAACATCAGGAAGAGAACGCCCAGTGTGATTTGCAGACGGAGTCCCACTGAATGCTCCGATGGCAGGCGTCTCAAAACTTCTGACAACACCCAGCCCACGGCGACGCCAATCAGCACCCCGCCTCCGAGCCGAGATAGCAGGCCGATGGCCAGACCTCTCCAGCCATAAAGGTCTCCCAGCAGAAGCTCCAGCAGCAGCAATGCCAGCACAGCACCGACCGGTTCAAGCACAAGACCCTCTGCCTCGAGCACATCTCCAAGGGGAGAAGCCAGGCGAATCTGCTGCACGATCGGAGTCACCACCGTTGGACCGGTCGACAGCACGATGGCGCTATAGACAGCTGAGAGTGACCATCCAAGGCCTGCCAACCAATGGGCCGCCAACATCGCAGCGCCGAAGGACAGCAGCAAGCGCAACAAGGAGATGCGCAGCACAGTGGCCTTGATCGTGTCTCCAGGGAGACGAAGGTTCAAACCCCCGTCAAACAGCACCAGGCTGACCAGCAGACCGACGGTTGTTTCGAGACCCAGGCCAAGATCCAGGGGTTCGACAAGACCCAAGCCGGAGCGGCCGATCAACAGACCAGACAACAGCAAGAGCACAACGGCCTGCAATCCCGATAAGGCCGCAAGCAAGCGAGCACATGCACCGGCAAAGACCGTGATGCCCCAGAGCAGTCCAAGCCTGTCAGGCGTCATCGATAGAGGCGTATTGCGGTTCCACACGAACACCGATCACCGCGTCAGGACGGATCACGAGATATTCACCTTCAAGATCACCCAAAGGCACATTCACGAATGCCTGGGCGCTTCCACCGTTCACAAGTCCCTGGTACCACTCCTGAAACATTTCAAGCTTGGGGAAATGAACCACCTCCGTCTGACCTCCGGATAAGTGGAGCGAAATGCGGTAGCGACGAGGCGTACGTGTCATCAGCGAACCGTACAGGTCCAGGGTGTGGGTGAGCTCTCACTGGGAACATAGAGAGGATGACGCGGTTGGCCGCTTCGGGTGGTGCCCAAGGTCACTGGAGCAGGTCCCGCATGGCGTTGCGAAAGAGCATGTTTCAGCATTTGCACTACCTGCTGATCGCGGTGATGCAAACGCCCAGCCGCCCCCCAGCCCAGCCATAGATCCCAATAGCGGTGAGCGGCCCAACGCTGGAACCAGCTGATCAACAACCGGTCGTTGGCATCGCCGACAGGATCCTCACAACGGCGAAGCACGACAGGAGCCGGCGAGATTCGAGCGAAGAGATTGAGCACCACGAGCTGATGATGCCCCCAGGCCCTGGCAAATGCCTGCAAACGTCGAAGCGTTGGATCATCACGGTTTGCATCGGCGCGGGAAGGGTTTAAACCCACGAAAACCAGAACGCGACATGGGTGATCCTGCGCGGGTCTTGAGACCACACGCTGAAGCTCCCACCGGTAATGACCGCAGCTGCTGAAGGACGCTTCAGACGTCCAAAAGGCCACGGGCAGCCTCCAGAATCCGACCACTAGCTTGGCCGTCACCGAATGGATTCACAGCGCGAGCCATTTGGTCGTAAGCCTGGAGATCGTCGAGCAGCAGAGAGGCTTCTTTGGCAATCGATGCGCTATCGGTGCCGACCAGGCGGGCGGTACCAGCATCCACAGCCTCAGGACGTTCGGTGGTTCTGCGAAGGACCAGCACCGGCTTACCCAAGGCTGGAGCTTCTTCCTGCAGGCCACCGGAATCCGTTAACAGAAGCGTGCATCCCTTCATAGCCGCCACAAGGCGGTCGTAGTCGAGTGGCTCAGTGAGGACGACCCTGGGATGGTCACCCAGCAGAGCCTGCAAGGGCTCACGCACCGTGGGATTGCGATGAAGCGGAAGCAGAAGCACCGCATCCGGATGACTGTCGAGCACCTGACGCATACCAGCGGCAATGCTTTTCAAGCGCTCACCCCAGTTTTCCCGTCGGTGCACCGTGGCCAAAATCACCTTCTGATTAGCCCAGTCGATGGGCAGATCATCCAGTGAGGGTGCCTTCTCTGCCATTCGCAGAAGGGCATCGATCACGGTGTTGCCCGTGACCATCACCCGACCAACCACGCCTGAAGCCTGCAGGTTGTCGTGAGAGCGCTGAGTTGGGGCGAAATGCAGCTGAGAAACCTGCGAAATCAACCGGCGATTGGCTTCCTCTGGAAAAGGATCGAGAAGGTTGTCGGTCCGAAGACCAGCTTCCACATGGCCGACCGGGATCTGCTCATAGAACGCAGCAAGAGCAGCCGCGAAAGCGGTCGTGGTGTCGCCTTGCACGAGCACCAGTCCAGGTGGGAAAGCCTGAAAATCGTCGCGCAGCCCCTGCAGCGCAGCACAGGTGACATGCGTCAGGGTCTGACGGGGTGCCATCAAATTGAGATCCTGGTCTGCCTTTAGACGGAACAGATCCATCACCTGGGTGACCATTTCTCGGTGCTGCCCCGTTAGCACCACTCGGGTGTCGAGGGCCTCACAGGATCGAAATTCCTGAATGACTGGAGCGAGCTTGATGGCTTCTGGACGAGTGCCAAGCACGATCGTGACGCGGGGCTTGGCAGCCATAGACAGAGAACTGGTGGCGAGATCTTAATCGTGTTTCACCAAGCTCCCACCAAGGCTTCACTCGCCAGGTCAGCGGCCACGGCGAAGCTGAAAGCAGAGGCCAAGCGGATGTGAATCAAACGATCTTCCCCCCCGGATTCCCATCCACCGCGGTGACAGGCGCTCACTGTCTTCCATCACCAGCAGGCGCCATGTCCCCGGATCTGAAGTCGGCACCCAGCCTGGAACACATCGTCCAGATCGCACACGAGCAGGGACATTCCGACGTGCACCTTGGGGTCGGGGAATCACCCCGCTACCGAGCCCGCGGCGAGATGCTCAAGACCGAGTGGCCTGTTTCCACGATGGAAACCTTTCAAAGCTGGCTGCTGGAGATCCTGTCTCCACAACAAATCGATGACTTCCTCCAGTCAAAGGAATTCGACGGAGCCCATGCCTTCCCGTTTGTGCGCGTGCGCATCAACCTGCTGGATTCCCTTAGGGGACCAGCCATGGTTCTGCGTCTGATCCCCCAGACGATTCTCAGCTTGGAAGCCCTGCAACTTCCCGATGTTCTTCGAGATCTGGCCTCAAGGCCGAAGGGATTGGTGCTTGTGACAGGGCCAACAGGATCCGGCAAAAGCACAACCTTGGCGGCCATGATCGATTGGATCAACCGTCATCAGAGTCGTCACATCGTCACCATCGAGGACCCTGTTGAGTTCGTCCATGCAAGCCAGCACTCACTGATTCGACATCGAGAGGTAGGACGGAACACGCACACGTTTCACAATGCCCTCCGAGCAGCACTGCGTGAAGATCCCGATGTGATCCTGGTGGGTGAGATCCGTGATCAGGAAACTCTCAATACAGCTCTGGAAGCCTCACAAACCGGTCATTTGGTGTTTGGCACGCTTCACACCAATTCAGCTGTGAAAACCGTGGAACGCGTGCTGGGGATGTTTCCTCCAGAAGATCAACAAAGCATTCGGCGATCTCTGTGCGAGTCCCTACTCGGGGTCATTGCGCAGGGCCTGATCCGCACAACTGACGGGAAGCGTGCCGCCTTTCACGACATCTTGATCAACACTGATGCTTGCAAGGACTACATCGAGCGTGGTGCGCTAGATGATGTTGAAGAGATCATGGGACGCAGCGGTTTTGATGGCATGTTGACCACCAACCAGTCGCTTCTGGCCCTAATTGATGAGGGTCGTGTGGATGCTGACCACGCCATCGCTGTGAGCCTCAAGCCGAATGAACTCTCCCAGTCCCTTCGAGGTCGCGGCGGAGTGTGATCGATCCAGGCATTCCACAAAAGAGCCTTCGCGGAACATCCGGACAACAAATCAACCGGCGGTGAAGACTCTTAGCAGCAACAGAAAGGCCAGTCCGGCTGACAATCCCAGCATGGCTAGACGACCATTCCAGATTTCTGCCTGAGGGGTAAATCCCCTACGCCAGGAATTGAGTTCAACGGAATCCACTGCCTCAGCATTGGAATTTTGTGGGGTTTCAGCATCCATCCCCATGACCAACATGCAGATGCAAACACCTTATGCGTTGCATCTCAGAAGGGGGGATTCGGTTGATACAGAGGTGCACAGTCCTCAAGTGGCCAGCGAGCAGACACCCCCAGCTGCAAAGAACTGAAGCCAGACCCGCCATTCCAAAGCAGGCGTTGTAAAGCTGCTGCACCAACCATCGCTGCGTTGTCGGTGCAGTAAGCCAGTGGAGCGAGATGAACAGCTACACCTTGCTGACTGCCTTGCGCATGCATGCAGCGACGCAGGCGCTGGTTGGCAGCAACACCCCCAACCATCACCAAGGTCGACAAACCGTGATCAGCGCAACACTTGAGACTGCGCTGCACCAACACATCCACCACCACTTGCTCAAAGCTGGCCGCCAAATCAGCCAGGGGCAGCAGCTCCTGAACACGTTTGCAGGCTTCTACCTGACGCAGCATGGCGGTCTTAAGACCACTGAACGAAAAGTCGTAGGGATAAAATCCACCACCTGGCCTTGAGACACGACCCTTGGGCAACTTGAAACGGGTCGCATCACCATCCAAGGCGATGGCCTGAATGGCCGGACCACCTGGATACGACAGTCCCATCAGCCTGGCCACCTTGTCGAAAGCCTCACCAGCTGCATCATCGTGACTACGGCCAAGACGCTCCATCGAGCAGTTGCCATCCACTCGAATCAGCTCGGTGTGACCGCCGCTCACCAGAAGCACCAAATAAGGAGGGTCTGGCGATTCATCCGCTAGGTGCACAGAAGCCAGATGAGCTTCGAGGTGATGCACGGCAACAAATGGGCGGTCATGAAGGGCTGCAAGCGTGCGTCCTGTGACCGAACCAGCCATCAGGGCACCCACAAGCCCTGGCGTGACCGTGGCCGCCACCGCATCCAGATCAGGAATGGACAGCTCTGCGTCATTGAGGGCCTGCTCAATCAGGTGGGGGAGCGCTTCCACGTGCCGACGGGAGGCAATCTCGGGCACGACCCCTCCCCATTGCGCATGCTCGTCAATCTGTGAGGCGATGCGATGGGCCAGCACGTGCAATCGGCCATCGCGATGTTCCACCACGGCAGCTGCGGACTCGTCACAACTTGTTTCGAGGGCAAGCAGCTTGGACATCCGAATCGACAGCCTCCACTACTGTTTCTGAGTGACATCCTGCCGCTTCGGCGCAGGCTCAACAGGAATCGCCCCGATGCGTCGTCTCTTCGCCCTCGCGCTTTCGGCACTGCTGGTTTTCGGCTTTGCGCCCGTCGCCAAAGCAGATGTTGCAGGCCTGACTCCCTGCTCAGAAAGCGCCCGTTTCCAGCAACGTGCCAGTGAAGCCACAACTGACCAGGCCAAAGCTCGCTTCGACAGGTACAGCGAAGCTGTCTGTGGAGAAGATGGACTCCCTCATCTGATCGTTGACGGTCGCTTGGATCATGCAGGCGATTTCATCTTTCCCGGTCTGATGTTCCTCTACATCGCAGGTTGCATCGGCTGGTCTGGTCGTGAATATCTCAAGGCCACACGCGGCACCAAGGAGCAGTACATGATGGAAATCCAGATCGATTTCCAGCTTGCTCTCAAGTCCTTGATTGCTTCCGCAAGCTGGCCTGTGGCAGCTGTGAGCGAGTTCACCAGTGGCAAGCTTCTGGAAAGTGACTCCAAGATCACTATCTCCCCTCGCTGATTCACCTCCCAGTCCCCGTCATTGATCCTCTGAAACGATGAAGAAATTTCTAAGCACAGCTCCCGTGGTAGCTGCGATCTGGTTCACGGTTACGGCAGGCATTCTGATCGAATGGAACCGGTTCTTCCCCGATCTCCTGTTCCACCCGATGGGCTGATCGCAACATCAACTGCATGTCAAAAGGAGGGTTAATCCCTCCTTTTTTTGTGCTTAAAGATGTTTTTGTACCCATCGATGAACAACGCCGGTTCAGGCAAGGTTCATCAATCGTTCCAGCTCTATGAGAGCAGTCTCGAGATCATCGTTAACCACCACAGCATCAAATTCATGCTGAGCTGCCAGCTCTGCGCGAGCCCGATCTAAACGTTTCTGAATCGCATCCTCCGACTCCGTTCCGCGACCCCGAATGCGGCGCTCCAGTTCTTCAAAGCTTGGAGGAGCGAGAAAGATCTGAAATCCTTCAGGGAAGCTGCGGCGCACCTGACGTGCACCCTCCAGCTCAATTTCCAGCAAGACAGGTGTGCCCGCGTCCAAGCGCTGTATCACCGGTTGTCTGGGGGTTCCATAACAGTTGCCAGCAAATTCAGCCCACTCCAGCAACCCACCTTGGGCCACGAGCTCGTCAAAGGACGAGCGGGAATGGAAGAAGTACTGAACCCCCTGCTGCTCTCCATCTCTCGGTGATCGCGTGGTAGCTGAGACCGAAAGCCAAACCTCAGGATGTCGCTCGAGCAGACGAGCCACAAGCGTGCCTTTGCCGACACCGCTTGGACCGGTCAGCAAGGCGAGCCGGGCTCGGCGTTCTGTCGGTGCCATGGCTTGTGCGCAGTCAGGCTGCAGGGTAGGAAGGCACCCACATGAGCAGACCACCGACAGCGATGGCCACCAGCACGCTTCAGGTGATGGATCTCACCAGCCTCAAGGCCGTGCTGGCGGATCTCAGCAGTCAGATTCTTCCAAGCCGATTCGAAAAAGCCCAGCAGCCAGACCCGCACACTCTCCAGCTGGGTTTCCGCACTCTGAAGGGAATGGTTTGGCTGGAACTCAGCTGGCAGGCCGAAGCCGCCCGCCTGGTGCAGATCCCACCACCCAAACGGACTGGTGCCGGGAGCACGCTGGCACAACAGATTCAGCACGGCTTACGACAACTGGCGCTCGTTGGCCTGCAACAGCATGGATTCGAACGGGTGGTGCAGTTTCAGTTCGCCCCTCGACCCGGGGAAGCAGCCGTGAAAACCCTGGTGCTGGAACTCATGGGTCGTCACAGCAACTGTCTGATGCTGGATGAGCATCAGCGCATCACAGCGATCGCTCGGCAAGTGCGTCATCACCAATCAAGACTCCGCCCGCTCAGCAGTGGTGATGCCTATCTGCCGCCCCCTTCTCTGCAAAGCCTTCCCCCATGCCTGAACGAGCCGATGGAACAGTGGCAGCGACGGCTATCACTGCTGCCGATCGGACTGGGCAAGGCCATGCGAGAGACCTACCAGGGGATTAGTCCCGCGCTGATCAAGCAGCTCACCACACTCCCTGCAACCGCTAACGATCCAGAGCCGGCGCTGCCATCCACACCCGTGGACAGCATCAACCCGGAACAGTGGTTGCAGCTGCATCAGCGCTGGCTGCAATGGCTCAACCATCTTGAGCAGAGCACCTTCAGGTTTCAGCTGCTGAATGAGGGGGGTTACTGCGTCTGGAACGACCCTGACGATGAGGGTGAGGAGACCGAGGAGGAATGCCTCAGCCTGCGCCTGGGCCTCTATTACCGCCAACACTTGAATTCCCGTCACCTGCAGCGCAGGACCGACGAACTCAGGCAACTGCTTCAAGTGAGTCGCGATCGGGAAATGGCGCAGCGTCAGGAACAGCAAGAGCGCCTGGATGACACCGGAAGCGCAGGCAACCTGCAGCTCCAAGCCGATGCCATCCTCTGTCAACAGAACCCAGACCGCGACTGCATTGAACGAGCGCAGAAGCTCTACCAGCGAGCCCGTCGGTTGCGGCGCGCCATTCCCCTGATCGAGGAGCGCCTCCAGCATCACGATCAACGCCTGGCCCTGCTCGATGGCAGCGAGGCATTTCTGGAAGATTTGATCCAGGCGGAATGGGACGATCCTGCTGATCGCAGCCGACAACTCGCAGACCTCAAACTTGAACTAGAGGAGCTGCTGACACCAAAGCGGCAACGCCGTCGCACAGGACCGCCACCGGGCCAGCCACAACCGCTGGCCCTGACGTCAACAGGTGGATTGTTAATTCAGGTGGGGCGTAACCATCGCCAGAACGAGTGGATCAGTCTGCGGCAGGCACGGAGCGGAGATCTCTGGTTTCACGCGCAAGAATGCCCCGGCAGCCACGTGGTGCTCAAGGCATCGTGCGCTGCCGCATCGGATCGCGATGTGCAGGAAGCGGCCGACCTCGCAGCCTGGTTCAGTCGCGCGAAGGGCAACCGACGGGTGCCTGTGGTGATGACCTCTGTGGAGCATCTCCAGAGAATTCCTGGCAGTGCCCCTGGAACCGTGCGGCATCGCCAAGCGGAGCTGGTGTGGGCCGAACCGGACCGGGCACGCCGAAACCTTGAAACCCTGGAGCCCCTAGCCTGAACCTCCAGGACGGTGAAGCACCTCTGACGACGATCGAGCCCGACGAACCCAGCGCACTGTCACCACCACCCCCGATTCGAATCGGGAGTCCTGACAGTCCTCCCAACGACGTGGAGATGCCTCTGGTTGATCACCTTGAGGAGCTGCGTCAAAGGGTGCTGCGCAGTCTTGGTGCTGTGGTCATTTGTGCTTTGGCCTGCCTGCTGGCTGTTCGGCCATTGGTGCGACTGCTCGAGGAGCCGGCCGGATCCATCAGGTTCTTGCAATTGGCACCTGGTGAATTCCTGTTTGTGTCCTTCAAGGTGGCCGGTTACGCCGGTCTCACCCTGGCGCTGCCGTTTGTTCTCTACCAAGGCCTGGCATTTGTTCTTCCCGGCCTCACCCGTGGCGAGCGCCGGCTGATCGCACCGGCGGTGGCGGGCTCCGCCGTGCTGTTTCTGGCCGGACTGGCATTCGCCTGGTGGGCCCTGGTTCCAGCAGCACTGCGTTTTCTGGTGAGCTACGGCGCTGATGTGGTGGAGCCGATTTGGTCGATCGAGCGCTACCTCGACTTCGTCTTATTGCTCATGCTGTCCACCGGCTTGGCCTTCCAATTGCCCGTGCTGCAGTTGCTGCTCGGTGCGTTTGGGCTGGTCAACTGGCAGCGCATGCTTGCGGCCTGGCGCTGGGTGGTGATGATTTCCGCTCTCGCCGGCGCTGTGCTCACTCCCTCAACGGATCCGGTCACGATGATCCTTCTGGGAGGAGCAATCACAGCTCTTTATCTCATCGGAGTGCTTCTGGTGGCTCTTGTGCAGCGTTTTAAAGCAGAAACTCCTCCAGCCTCCCCTCCCCCTGCAGCTGCAGGCTGAGGGCCTTACCAAGCCTGGGACGGTCGCGGGTTGCGCTCAACCAATCTCTAACAGTCCCAGCCTCCCCCAATCGGTTGACGATTTCCAACACTTCTGCGAGGTGAGATCGATAGTCCTCCTCGCTTAAGGGAAACGATTGCTGTTCGAGATAGGCCCACATGACCTGCAAGTACATCCTCCGACGACGGGTCACCAATTGCAGGTCGTAGCTGGCTTGCCAGCGAGAGCGCAGAAGTTCAACCACTTCATCCACGGTCAGGGGGTCTGGCAAAGAAGACGGAGGTGATTCAACAAGCACGAATAGCGACCTTAAACATCGATGAAAAGCCCAGTCTTCGCAAAGCGTGACATGACCTTTAGCGTCCATAATGATCCGCATTCAGTGCCCAATGACAGTCAGTTATGACTCAGACGCCAGCAGGTGATGTGCCCGGAATGGGCCGCCGGCAGTTCATGAATCTGCTGACCTTCGGATCCGTGACCGGCGTTGCGCTCGGCGCTCTTTATCCGGTGGTGAACTACTTCATCCCGCCCCGTGCCGCGGGTGGTGGTGGTGGCACCACGGCCAAGGATGAATTGGGCAATCCCGTGACAGCCAGCGGTTGGCTGAGCAACCACCCCAGCGGTGATCGCAGTCTCGTGCAGGGCCTCAAAGGCGACCCCACGTATCTCATCGTTGAAGGAGACGACGCCATCGGCAGCTACGGCATCAATGCGATCTGCACCCATCTGGGCTGCGTGGTGCCCTGGAACAGCGGTGCCAACAAATTCATGTGCCCCTGCCACGGCAGTCAGTACGACGCCACAGGCAAGGTTGTTCGAGGCCCAGCTCCCCTCTCCTTGGCTCTGGCCAACGTCAGCGTCGAAGACGACAACGTGTTCGTGAGCCAATGGACCGAGACTGACTTCCGCACGGGCGAGAAGCCCTGGTGGGGCTGATCCACGACCTCTTTTCCAGCCGTTCTCCCCTGACCCACAGTCTCCGATGCGCCGCCTTCTTTCACCCATTCTCGCCGCTCTGATCGTCGGCGTTGCCGTGTTCTCGGCACCCTCCAGCAGCTGGGCCTATCCCTTCTGGGCTCAGCAGAACTACGACGCCCCCCGCGAAGCCACTGGCAAAATCGTTTGCGCCAACTGCCACCTGGCCAAGAAGCTGACCCAGGCTGAGTTGCCTCAGTCGGTGCTTCCCGACACGGTGTTCAAGGCTTCCGTCAAGATCCCTTATGAAGACGGTCTCCAGGAAATCGGAGCTGATGGAAGCGATGTCGGTCTCCAGGTGGGCGCTGTAATCCAGCTTCCTGATGGCTTCACCCTTGCACCACAGGATCGCTGGACCGACGAGATCAAAGAAGAAACCGAAGGGGTGTATTTCACCCAGTACAGCGACGACCAACCCAACATCCTTCTGGTGGGTCCTCTTCCTGGTGATCAGCATCAGGAAATCGTCTTCCCGATCCTGTCTCCCGACCCTGCTACCGATAGCAACATCCACTTCGGCAAATACCAGGTCTTCGTGGGTGGAAACCGTGGTCGCGGCCAGGTCTATCCCACCGGTGAGAAGAGCAACAACACGGTCTTCACAGCTCCGGCAACCGGCACCATCGACTCCATCGAAGACGGTGACAACGGAGCAAAAGTGGTGACCATCAGCACCGAAGATGGCAATAGCGTCAGTGAGACGATTCCTGTTGGACCCACACTTCTCGTCTCCACGGGTGATTCAGTCTCCGCAGGTGCTCCTCTGACCAACGATCCCAACGTGGGCGGTTTCGGTCAGATGGATGCTGAAGTGGTTCTGCAGAACCCAGTTCGTATCTACGGCCTGCTCGCCTTCTTCGCTGCTGTTGCTCTCGCACAGATCATGCTTGTGCTGAAGAAGAAGCAGTTCGAGAAAGTCCAAGCCGCTGAGGGCATCTGAGCTCGGTGCTATTCCCTGCCGTTTTGACATCGCCCGGGCCCGAGCTGTTTCAGCTCGGGCCTTTTGTTCTCCGCTGGTATGGCCTACTGATTGCTTTGGCCGTTCTGATCGGCCTCAATCTCTCCAGCTGGCTGGCACGCCAGCGTGGACTTGAAGCCAATTTGATCAGCGACCTGTTGCCAATCCTTGTGCTGGCAGCTGTTGTGGGCGCAAGGATCTATTACGTGGCATTCGAATGGCAGAGCTACCAGCGCTCCTGGTGGGAAGCCCTCGCCATCTGGCGAGGGGGCATTGCCATCCACGGTGCCCTGCTGGCCGGCACAGTGTCTGTGATCCTTTTCTGCCGCTGGAGACGTGTGGCCTTCTGGGATGTTCTGGATGTTCTGGTCCCGTCAGTTGTTCTGGGCCAAGCCATCGGGAGATGGGGAAACTTTTTCAATTCAGAAGCGTTCGGAGTGCCAACAGATCTGCCCTGGAAACTGTTCATTCCCTTTTCCAACCGACCGCAGATCTTCAGCGACTCCGAATTTTTCCACCCCACCTTCCTCTACGAGTCAATCTGGAACCTTGGGGTGTTTGTGCTGCTGATGGTGCTCTTCCAGCTAGGCCGTAAACACAAAATCGAACTCCCTGCAGGAGCCCTGAGCTGCATCTATCTCTTGAGTTACAGCCTTGGCCGCATCTGGATCGAGAGCTTAAGGATTGACCCTCTCTGTTTAGGGGGCCAGCCACCCTTCTGCGATGGGGGATTGCGCATCGCTCAACTTATGAGCCTGAGCCTGATGGCACTGGGAAGTTTCGGGCTCTACTGGCTGTTTGGACGCAAATCCTCGCTTCCCGATCCTGGCTTACGAAAGGCTGACACCCCATGATCAAGCTTTCGATTGTGGGCGCAGGGCCAGGCGCTCCTGACCTGCTCACCCGTCGTGCAGAAGACCGAATTCGATCTGCCGACGTGCTGATCTGGACGGACTCGCTGATCTCTCCCCAGATCGCCGGGTTAGCTCCAGCAGGCTGCGAGAGCATTCGCACGAGCACGCTCACACTGGAAGAGGTGCTTCCACTGATGATCAATCGTGCCAAACAGGGCCTCAAAGTGGTCCGCTTGCACGATGGAGATCCAGCTCTTTACAGCGCTCTTAATGAACAGGTCTGCGGACTCGCCGACGCCGGCATTGACGTGGACGTCGTGCCTGGCATCAGTGCATACCAAGCCACGGCCGCAACCTTGAATGCTGAACTGACCATTCCAGGCGTCGTGCAGACCATTGTGCTGAGTCGCACAGGTGGACGAACTGGGGTTCCAGAACGCGAAGAGCTGGGGAACCTGGCCAAGCTGCAGGCATCGCTATGCCTGTATCTCAGCGCACGTCATGTGGACGAGGTGCAATCGACCTTATTGGAGCATTACCCAACGGATACTCCGGTCGCCATTGGGTACAGGGTGAGCTGGCCCGACCAGTGGATGACTGTGGTGCCTCTGGATCAAATGGCGAAAGCAAGTCATGAGCGCAATCTGATCCGCACCACGCTGTACGTCGTCAGCCCTGCATTTCGATCCAGCACAGAGCGCTCAAGGCTCTATGCACCCGATCATGACCATCTATTCAGGCCCCAACGCTGAAGGTCGCTAGTCGGGCCGTGGTCTAGGATCTGGCGGATAGGGCGATTAGCACAGTGGTAGCGCACTTCCTTCACACGGAAGGGGTCACTGGTTCGAATCCAGTATCGCCCATGAATCCAGACCCCAAATAAATTGGGGTCTTTTTTTATCTCAACAGTCCTGGAAAGTAACCAATAGCGCCATTAATTCAGCGGTTACTGACTCACCCTCAACATCCAATTGTTCAGCATGTCTTCAGCAGAAGACGTGCTGGTTTTAGCCACCAAACTTGAGCACTGACGTCACCCAAGATTGAACCCGCTGGAGGACCATTCCCCAACCCTGCGCTTGCGGAGATGGTGCATTGGGTCGATCCAGCACCGAGGCATGCAGAGCCGTTGCCGGGGGGTCATAGCCTTCGAACGCAATCATGGCGTCACGGGCTCCCTGCAGGTCTTGAAGCAGAGCTCGCGGAGACAGCTGCTCGCGCGAACGGTTGCGTGCACTCGACATTCTTCGGTCTGAGGCGAACTGTTTCTCCTGTTTGGCAGCGGGCAGAGCGGAAGACCCATCATCGTCATGGGCCGCAATGAACCCCAGCCAAAACAAGCAGCTTCACTCTCACAACCTCGGGGCAAGAATGTCTGTGTGCTTCTTGGTACTGACAGATCTGCCAAACGAGATTAGTTTCGGCTGAGCTTCAATGGGACGTACCGATGTGGTCGTCGGATTCCGGTCAGGACAAAGACGCTGAATCCGCAGCAACCCTCCGGGACATTGGTGAGGTTCTACGACGGGCGAGGGAGTCGCAAGGCATGAGCTGCGACCAGCTCGCCCATGTTTTGAACATGGGAACTGAGCAGCTCGAGGCACTCGAATCGGGAGATTGCGAGCGATTGCCAGAGCCTGTGTTCATCACAGCCATGACCCGTCGTGTCGCCTCCAAGCTTCACTTGGACAGCGACCCTTTAGTTCAACGTTTGCAGACAGCGCTTGCGAGTAGCGCTAACCGCAAGACGCCAGCCCCTGAGGTCTGTCAAAAGCCTTCCTCCATCTCTGGAGCAGCATCCAAAGCGCGTCGACCATGGGGACGACTGATCACGGCAGCATTCGGAATCGCGGCTGTTGCTGGAGGTGCCATGGTGCTAGCCAGTCAAAGACGCACCGTTCAGACAGCGTCCATTCCTGCACCTCAGCAGAACAATCCCCCTGCTGAGGTGTTGATGGAGGAGCCCCCCGCGAATGGGACCACCATGAAACCGAAGGCAACGACTCCAGTCGCATCCATCACGATCACCAGCCAGGAGCCGAGCTGGTTGTCGATCCGCACCAGCGATGGATCCGAGGTGTTCGAAGGCACCCTTGCCGATAGCAAAACACTGCCCGGTGATGCGGATGTTGAGATCTATGCAGGGCGTCCTGATCTCGTGCTGATCAGCCGTGGTGACGAAACGCCAAAAGCACTGGGCACCATCGAACAGGTGCGTTGGTACAAGCTCAATCCCTGATTTTCACGCGCAGCTTCAAACCGGTGACGTCTTTCACCACGTCCGAGCAGCTCTCCAAGCTCCATTGCTCAAGGCTGACGTTCTGATTGAGACGTTCTGGAACCAATTCCAGAACTAGATCGCGTCCACTCACCTCGGCGCCAAGGGTTTTCACCACAGGATCGGGTCTGCGATCGAGCGCGGCTGACAAGCGCAACAACAGAGACATCTCGGACACGGTTCGACGGTTCTGTCTGGTTTGCAGAGCCTGCCAAGACTCATGCCGCTTCTTGGGGAGGCTGCGGCGGTGATAGCGGGCAATCGCCGCAATCATCAGGTGTTCGGCTTCTGAATAACCGAGCAACTCGCCATGCCGAATCAAATACCAAGAGTGCTTGTGATAGGCAGAAAGATTGATGTGCTGACCGCTGGCATGCAACATGGCAGCCGCCCACAGGAGATCCCTTCCAGATCCGTCATCACGATGTAGCGTTCCGTGGGTGTTGTCGTACAGGCTGAGAGCATGACTCGCCACCCTTTCAGCACGGGTCTCATTGACGGCAAACCGTTGAACCTGATGAATCACGGTGCGCTGGCGAATGCTGCTTTGGAAGCTGAAACGGTCTTCCAACAGACCATGACGCAACATCCAGTCAACGATTAAGCCCTCGCGCAAGGCCCGTTCACTCAGCACGAGTTCATCCACACCAAGCATCTGCATGGTGGTCTGAAGAATCAATGATCCCGGCACGATGATTTCAGCCCGGCGGTCGTTGATCACCGTCAGGCCCCGTCTCTGATCAGGCGTCATGGTGGCGAGCCTCTCCACAACACGGTTCAGCCGCTGCCTGGAGACTTTGTAACCGTGCAGCTTCAAAGGGGGACGGTCGTCCTCCGCGGCAGCCAAGGCACCGATTGCCATCGCGGTGCCGCTGGTGGCCACCAGCACAGGAGTCTCTCCTGGCTTGATGCGGCGATGCACCTTGTCAACGGCTGGCTCCAAGGAACCCTGAATGAAAGCCTGCAGAAACGAGCGACGCTGCGGCGGGATCGGATCATCTTTGACGAAATCACGCTGGAGCCTCACGGCACCAACACGCGTGCTGGTGAGTGCGCGGGCATCCCGACCGTCCGCCAGGATCAATTCAGTGGATCCACCGCCGATGTCGAGAACAAGATGCGGGCGATCACCGAAGGGCATACCCGACAAGACGCCGAGATAAATCAGGCGCGCTTCCTCAGGGCCGCTGACGAGATCCACATCCAGGTCAAGCTGATCCTTGACCATCTGGAGAAAGTCCCGGCCGTTGGGCGCCTCACGCACAGCACTGGTGGCAGCGACGACGATCTGCTCCACCTGATGACTGAGGGCGAGCTCCTGGAAATGGCGCAGGCTCTCCAGTCCACGGGCGATCGCCTCAGACGTGAGCTCACCGGTCTCTGGATCGCGCTCACCCAGCCGGGTAGTGGATTTTTCCGCAAGATCGATGCTGAAGGTGCTCAAGGCGACATCCACGGATGCCACGAGCATGTGGGTGGAATTGGTGCCCACATCAATGGCGGCCACACGCCGAACCTGGCGCGGCTCGCGCATGCCAGCGTTCAGGGTGTGACGCAAGAGCTGGTCATTTCGGTCCACGGTGGTCACTGGTGAAGACTCGGCACCTGGCATGGCGCACCGTGAAGGAGTGCGCCCCACTCTGCCATCGGTTCTCCAGGCCAGGTTCCTGCTGATTAAGGTTCGAAAATTCCTGTGTTTGAACGCTACGCACCGTGACCGGAACGACCTTCGCGCGCGTCACGACACCATGGTTGGCCCTATTGCGGTGGAACAAACCAACCGGTCGCCTGATCCTGCTGATCCCAGCGGGCTGGAGTCTTTGGCTAGCCCCAGCCGCTCCGCCTTCCCTGGCGTTGTTACTGCGCATCCTGATCGGAGGGCTGGCCGTGAGTGGAGCCGGTTGTGTAGCCAATGATCTTTGGGATCAGAGAATCGACTCGGAGGTGGAACGCACCCGTCAACGCCCGCTGGCTAGCGGCACGCTGAACCGCTCTCAAGCCCTGGTGGCTCTGGTGCTGCTGCTAGCGGCGTCACTGGCGGTCGTGCTCAGTTTTCCCACTGAGGTGCTGCAGCTATGCCTGCTGCTGGCCTTGCTGGCGCTGCCACCGATTCTTCTCTACCCGTCAGCCAAGCGCTGGTTCCAGTTCCCGCAAGCTCTGCTGGCGATCTGCTGGGGCTTTGCCGTGCTCATCCCATGGGCTGCCTTAGAAGGCAACGTTTGGCCCACCGTGCCACTGATCAGCTGTTGGTTCGCCACGGTCTGCTGGACCTTCAGCTTCGACACGGTGTATGCCATGGCGGACCGTCCGGACGATGCACGACTGGGGCTACGCAGCAGTGCTCTCTCTTTGGGGCGCGGGGCTGTCAGGACGGTGAGGGCGGGCTACGGCCTGACCTCAGCCTCTCTAGCGATCGGAGCCGCATCGGCCCATGTGGGTGTGATGTTCTGGCCCATCTGGGTGCTGGCAACCATGGGGTTTTGGCAATCCACCCGCGGACTTCATGCCTCAGAACAACAAGCGCCAACGATCTACGCCCGCCATTTCGCCCGGCAGGTCCAAATCGGGGCGCTGCTACTCGGCGGCTTGGTGCTGTCCAGGTGGATCGGATGACCCTGCCCGGTTCTTTACACAGTTGGCCATCTCCCCTGCGAAGCGGAGACCGGGTCGGCATCGCCGCACCAAGCTCCTGCCTGCAAGACCACACCAACCTCCGAGAAGGGATTGCCCTTCTCAGATCTTGGGGGTTGCAGGTCGACCCTCCACCGCCCCTGGAACGTCGTTGGGGATATCTGGCCGGTCAAGACGGCGAACGCCGAAAGGATCTCCTGCGTGAATCCCCAGTTGCACTGCTGGCCTGCGCACGTGGCGGCTGGGGAGCAGCACGCCTGCTGGAAAACCCCATCACCTGGCCGGAAGGGTGGTTGCTGGGGTTCTCCGACATCACCGCGCTGCTCTGCAGCCGCTGGGCCCAAGGCATTGGTGGGGGAATTCATGGACCGCTACTCACCACCCTGGCAAGCGAGCCGGCATGGAGCCAGCAACGACTGAGAAACCTCCTGTTCGGACAACCAGTTCCGCCTCTTCAGGGAACGTACTGGCACGGCGGCCAGGCCTCAGGGCCCTTGGTTACCGTGAATTTGACCGTGGCATCACACCTGCTGGGCACGCCTCACTGCCCGGATCTACGTGGGGCCATCCTGGTGATCGAAGACGTCGGCGAAGTGCCCTACCGCATCGATCGGATGCTTACGCACTGGCGTCTCGCTGGTGTTTTGCAGCAGCTCGCCGGGCTTGGCTTCGGTCGCTTCAGCGGCTGCGACGACGAGGACAAAACGGAAGCCTCTGCCAACACCTTCAGCCTTAATCAAGTGCTGCGCGAACGGATTTCAGACCTGGGATGCCCCGTGATTGCCGATTTACCTGTGGGCCACGGGAGTGGTGGCAATGCAGCACTCCCGGTCGGGGCGCAGGCACAACTTGATGCAGATCAAGGCACCCTGAGCCTGGTGATGCCGTCTCAACGCTGAGCGAGTACGGCCTCCGCCACCGTGAGATCAAAGGGACTGGTGACCTTGATGTTGGCTGGACCCGCATCCAGAACCCGCACATTCCATCCCAATCGCTCAAACAGGGAGGCATCGTCAGTCACGCTCCAACCACGAGCTTTGGCCTGGGCATGTCCTTGCCGCAGGGAGGCAACAGCAAACCCCTGTGGCGTCTGCGCAGCCCAGAGTTCAGCACGATTGGGCGTCTCGGTAATCACCCCTTGAGCATCCACGCGTTTGATCGTGTCCGTCACCGGCGTGGCAGCGATCACAGCGCCCCCCTCCTGGACAGCCCGAGCACAGCGGTTGAACAAAGCAGACTCCACCAGACAGCGGGCTCCGTCATGGATCAGCACATGCTCAGCATCGGCAGGAAGAGCCGCCAGCCCGCGTTCGACCGATTCCTGCCTTGTGCTTCCCCCTTGAATCCAGACAACCGGCTTCGGGGATCCCTCGAGCAACGGAGCGATGGCGGCTTGATCCAGCTGCTGACCGATCACCCCAATCCAGTGGATATCCGATGCCATCAAAGCGGCATCAAGAGTCCAAGCCAGCACCGGCCGACCCAGAAGAGGTAGCAGGAGCTTGTTGCAATCCGCTCCCATGCGACGGCCGCTTCCGGCTGCAGCGATCAACAGATGCACAAGCGACTCCTGCTCCCGGCAGGCTGAAACGGCCTCCATACAATCAGCTCGCACCACCTGTGCTGCCGCTTCATGCGCGTTCTCGCTCTCAGCCCCGGAAGCCTTCAGCAGCAGCTTGAGCGCCTCCCTGCCCTGGCTGCCACTGCTGAACAGCTGCAGGCCAGTCTCCAAGTGGCCTGCGATCCATCCCACATGGGGCTGTGGAAACTGCTCCCTGCGGTGGAGAAGGTCATTCCCTTCCCCTTCGACACAACACCCAACCTTGCGGATTGGGCCAATCTGCTCGGCCTCGTGCGAGAGCCCGACTTTCAGGCCTGTCTCAATTTCGCCACAGGTCGGCAGGTGAATCTGATGCTGTCGATGAGCCACATCCCGACGCGCATCGCCACAGAAGGGTTCTCCAGCACAGCTCAGGCTGAGATCCAAGCCGGCTGGCTGCCACAACAGCTCCAAGCCTTTCTCACGCCAATTGGCGTCAAACTTCAGGCTGATGACTTCCGTCTGAGTTTGAGTGCGAAAGCCATGGAGGCTGCTCGCGAACGTCAACCTTCCGGGGATGGCCCCCTCTTGCTGCTGGCGCCGGGTGCACTTCCGGGTGATTGGCCCTTAGACCGCTGGACGTCTCTACCTGACACCATCCGCGCCAAACTCCCTCAGCTGCGCAGTCAGCTGCTGGCACCTGAGATGCCAATGTCAGAGAAAGCGGCTGCTGTGGCCTGTGCGGATGTGGTTCTGAGCAGTTGTCCGATCACGCAGCTTCTGGCCACCTATTGCGGTTTACCGATGGTGGCTCTGGGGGCCAAACCAGATCAGCTCCCGCCCCGTGACGTCATCCGTCGCCTGGAAGGCCCGGACCTCACCGCCCTCTCTGATGCTGATGTGATGCAGGCCCTGGGCTTCTGATGCGGCGCCCCAGGCGACGTGGAGCGTCCGCGGGGCACCGCAGAAGGCTCACCCACTTGGCCTTGATCGCCAAACCATGGTTGCTGCCCGTGCTCGCGCTCACGGTCTTGGTGCTTGGCGGAGCTGTTGGCTATCGCATCACCGAGGGATGGGACTGGGGTGATTGCCTTTGGATGGTGCTGATCACCATCAGCACCATTGGGTATGGGGAAGTCGAGCCCCTATCCGAGGCCGGTCGATTGGTCACCGTGCTGATCATTGCTGGCGGACTGCTGGTGGTGCAGCTTTCAATTCAGCGCGTGCTGGGGCTGTCAGAATCGGGTTACTTCCGTCAGGTACGGGAGTTGAGGTTTCGCCGGATGCTTCGGCGCATGCACAATCACGTGATTCTTTGCGGTTACGGCAGGATTGGCCGTGAAATCGGCGAGCAACTCCGCCGAGACAAGGTACCGGTTCTCGTGGTGGAACTAGACCCCGCCCGCAAGGCAGCCGCCGAGCAGTGTGGCTTGAAGGTGCTTCAAGCGGACGCCACGCTGGATGAAACGCTGCTGGAAGCTGGCCTTCACCGTTGCCGAAGCCTGGTGGCTGCACTCCCGAGCAACGCAGCCAATCTCTACGTCATCCTCAGCGCTCGAGGACTTAAGAAAACCTGCCGTTTGATTGCACGCGCAGACAGCGAAGAAGCCGCTGCCAAGCTGGAATTAGCTGGCGCCAGTGTGGTGGTGAGCCCCTATGTGGCGGGTGGTCGCATGATGGCCGCCACGGCACTGCGCCCCCTAGCAGTCGATTTTGTTGACCTACTGGCTGGATCCGATTGTGAAATCGAAGAATTCCGCCTCAGCAAGGATCCCCTGGTGATGCGTCATCTATCCAATCGAAGCTTGGCGGATCTCGACTTGGCACGACGCACCGGCGCGATGGTCTTGGCCATTCGTGAGAACAACACCCTGACGGCCAATCCCAGTGGCGCGATGACCCTGGCACCCGGCCAGATGCTGGTGGTGATGGGAAGTCAGCAGCAGCTGCAGGATCTACGTCACATTCTTGGAGATGGCGTGGATGCCGTGGAAACCATGAGCGGCATCAGCAACATGGATTGAGGCGTTTCGTGATCGGTGCTTACGATCATCCGACCGCAGGTCTATGGATGAGCACCACCCGCACCCTCGAAGGTCAAATCGCCCTGGTCACCGGAGCCAGCCGAGGTATCGGCAAGGCAGTTGCCTTGGCATTGGCCGGTGCCGGTGCCGAAGTGGTGGTCAATTACGCCAGTTCTCCTGATGCGGCGGAAGCCGTGGTGCAAGAAATCCAGGCCTCAGGCGGCCAGGCTTATGCCCTTCAGGCGAACGTGGCCGATGAAGGGGCCGTCGATGGGCTGATCAAAGCCGTGCTGGAACGCAGTGGCCGCATCGATGTTCTGGTGAACAACGCCGGCATCACGCGCGACGGCCTGCTGATGAGGATGAAAACCGACGACTGGCAGTCCGTGATCAACCTCAATCTGAGCGGTGTCTTCCTGTGCACGCGGGCCGTGACCCGTCCGATGCTGAAGCAGAGAAGCGGAAGGATCATCAACATCACCTCCGTGGTGGGTCTGATGGGCAATGCAGGTCAGGCGAACTACGCCGCTGCTAAAGCAGGTGTAGTGGGTTTCACTCGCAGCGCCGCCAAGGAAATGGCCAGTCGTGGCATCACCGTGAATGCCGTGGCGCCGGGCTTCATCGCAACCGACATGACCAAGGATCTAGATGCCGAGGGCATCCTGGCTGCCATTCCCCTCGGGAGTTTCGGCACCCCGGAACAGGTGGCTGGAACCGTCCGTTTCCTTGCTGCCGACCCCGCCGCCGCATACATCACCGGTCAGGTGATCCAGGTGGACGGCGGCATGGTGATGGGCTGAGTTCAGGCCAGACGATCAGCGATCGAGGGGCTGTCCCAGCTCCTGTCGTAGCTTGCGAATTCGCTGCAACAGGCGGAACCGACGGCTTCGCTCCGTAGCCGTCAAAAAGATTCTCAGCGGCACGTAGACAAGAGCCAGCGTTCCCGCCAGACCGGCCATTAGACCGAAAAACAGTGCCCCTGAATCAGTCATGGTTCAACGCTAACGATCCGTGTTTGTTCCGGCTCGGACAAGGGCGAATTGATTCGGCTTTCCCCACTTCCAGCAGCAGGTCAAGCGACCTGTCGCTGTGGGAAATTAGCGATCGGGTAAGTGTCGTTTATGGCCAAACTTCTCAGCTTTTCAGATCAATCCCGCGCGTCGCTCGAGCGTGGAATGAATGCCCTCGCCGATGCTGTGCGCGTCACCATCGGCCCACGCGGTCGGAACGTGGTGCTTGAGAAGTCATTCGGAGCCCCCGACATCATTAATGACGGGGACACGATCGCCAAGGAAATCGAACTGGAAGACCCCTTTGAAAACATCGGGGCCAAGCTCATCCAGCAAGTGGCATCCAAGACCAAAGACAAGGCCGGCGACGGAACCACCACGGCAACTGTTCTCGCTCAGGCGATGGTGGAAGAGGGGCTACGCAATACAGCTGCAGGTGCCAGTCCAATCGAACTGCGTCGCGGGATGGAAGCAGCCGTTGCCCACGTGGTGGCCGGCCTTGCCGAACGCAGTCAGGCCGTCAGCGGCGATGCCATCCGTCAAGTGGCCACCGTCAGTGCCGGCGGTGATGAAGAGGTCGGCCGGATGGTGGCCGAGGCCATGGACAGGGTGAGCGTTGATGGTGTGATCACCGTTGAGGAATCAAAATCCCTCGCCACTGAGCTGGATGTGACCGAAGGAATGGCCTTCGACCGCGGCTACAGCTCCCCTTATTTCGTCACCGATGGTGATCGCCAGCTGTGCGAATTCGACAATGCACTGCTGCTGCTGACCGATCGGAAAATCAGTGCCATCGCCGATCTGGTGCCGGTTCTTGAAACCGTGCAGCAGTCGGGATCCCCCCTGGTGATCCTCGCCGAGGAAGTGGACGGCGAGGCTTTGGCCACGCTGGTGGTTAACAAGAACCGCGGCGTGCTGCAGGTCGCCGCTGTGCGCGCTCCGTCATTCGGTGAGCGACGCAAAGCTGCACTGGCTGACATCGCCATCCTGACCGGTGGCACCGTGATCAGCGAAGACAAGGCCATGACCCTCGACAAGGTCACGCTTCAGGACCTCGGACGCGCCCGCAGAATCACCATCAGCAAAGAAAGCACCACGATCGTGGCTGGTGAAGACAGCCAAGCCGCTGTGGCTGACCGCGTGGCATCTATTCGTCGGGAACTCGAGAACACCGAATCGGAATACGACCGCGAGAAGCTCACAGAACGCATCGCCAAGCTTGCCGGTGGTGTTGCCGTGATCAAAGTGGGCGCTCCCACAGAAACCGAGCTGAAAAACCGCAAACTGCGCATCGAGGACGCCCTCAACGCCACCCGTGCAGCAGTGGAGGAAGGCATCGTTGCCGGTGGCGGCACCACCCTGCTGCAGCTGGCCGGATCCCTCGACGCTGTGGCCTCGAAACTCGAGGGTGATCAACGCACGGGCGTGGAAATCGTGAAGCGCGCCCTAAGCGCACCGCTCAAGCAGATCGCAATCAATGCCGGCTCCAACGGCGATGTGGTGGTGGAGCAGGTACAGCGCACCGGCCAGGGTTTCAATGCCCTCACCGGAAACTACGAAGACCTACTTCAGGCCGGCATCCTGGACGCCGCCAAGGTGGTTCGCCTTGGTCTTCAGGATGCGGTCTCGATCGCCTCGTTGCTGATCACCACAGAAGTGGTGGTGGCTGATAAGCCCGAACCCGCTGCAGCGGCTGCACCCGGCGGAGACCCGATGGGCGGCATGGGTGGAATGGGCGGCATGGGTGGAATGGGCATGCCCGGCATGATGTGATTCCAAGCAGCGCGCCTGACCAGATCAGAACGATCTGACCAGGCGCGCATGAATCCGACACACCGTCAGAGCTTCACGCGGGGGTCTTCGGCAGAGATGGCCAAGCTCCCGATTGAGGGCCTGAAGCTCAATCATCGGTAGACCTGCCAGAGGCAAAGCAAAAACAAGCCCACCGACCATGGCTGGGACCGACACCAGGCGAAGCATGACTTGAGTCTCGCTGGACTCAGCCAGTCTGCCTGTCGAGCTGACGTCTGTAAGCGGCGACCTGAAGATCCACTCCGGTGATGGCCGTTCCGACCACCACTGCATCAGCACCACGCTGGATAGCATCAGCCGCTGCGGAAGCCGACGCGATACCGCCTTCGCAGATCAGGGCCGTAGTTGCAGGCAACTGCTCACGCAACGGCCGAATCAGATCCCAGGCTGGCGGCGCAGATGCGGCGGTTGCCTCGGTATAACCAAACAGTGTGGTTCCAACCCAATCACAACCCAGGGCTGCGGCGCGAATCCCATTAGCCAGCGTGTCCACATCGGCCATCAGAGGAGCTCCAAGCTCAGATCGCGCTCGGCTCACCAAATCCTCAAGCCGTTGTCCATCGGGGCGAACGCGATCGGTGGCATCCAAGGCCACCACATCGGCACCGGCTGCCCAGACCGCCTTGATCTCCTGCCATCGCGGCGTGATGTAGACGGAACTGCCTGACCAGCTGCGCTTCCATAGCCCGATGATCAAGGCATCAGGACAGCGTTCTCGAACAGCACCGATATGTTCTGGGCTTTCCAGTCGTACGCCCAACGCGCCGTTACGCAAACTTGCTTCCGCCATCGCTGCAATGACGTCTGGATGCCGCATGGGCGAACCCTCGGGAGCCTGCACAGACACGATCAAGCCATGCTCGAGCTGGGCACGATCAAGGCGAAGGCCGGAGAAGCCAGTCATGGAGCCTCAGGAAGCCTTAGGGAGGTCGTCAGCGTCGACAGGGGCCAACCAACGGCGCAAACGACGCGGACCTGATGCAGGAACAGGGCGAGGCGATGCAGCTTGAGTCGTCAGTGGATCTGAACTGGCACTGACCTCACGATCAACGACTCGGCCCACATCGTCCAGACAATCCTTCAGCAATGTGGTGAAGCGACTGAAGCCTGAACCCGCACCAGCCTGCTCATCTTGATCAAGCTGCAACTCCTGCTCCAACAGGGTGGAGGAAGAGGCTTCGACGGATGGCATGGGTTGATCGCTGTCCTCCACTGAAGCGACCGAATCCGGCAAGGATTCCGTTGCAGTGAAATCGGCCGTTCTGTGATCCGCTGTTGTGGCATGCGCTGTTGCGTCATCCACCGCAACGCTGGTCACTGCTGAGCTCACCGCTGCCATCTCAATGACATCGTCAGATGCAGCGACGTTGATGCCAATCGGTAGCGAATCCACCCCAAAGCGATGAACCCACTGGAGTTCAAGGCGCGCCAGACGTTGGGTATCGCCGTCACGTTCTGCCTGATCCATCAGGCGCTGAAGGTCGATCCGACGGGGATCCTGATGCTGGTACGGAGACTGAGTCACGGGATCAGGCAAGTTTGCGATTGAGCAGAGGGCGGATCAGCAGGAATAACGCAGCGGTCAACAGCGTTAGAACCAGCAGACAGGTGGTCCCGGTGACAGGACCGTAGGGGGCCTCCAAAAGCACCGACGACAGATCCAGAGGACCTGCATAGGCGGCGCGAATGGGTTCTATCGCGAAGGTAAGGGGATTCAGCGCCGCAAGCCAGCCCAGCCACGGAGGCATGAAACTGAGCGGTGCGAGAGCGGTGCTGGCAAAAAGCAACGGCAGATTGGCCACGAAGATCACCGCAAGCAATTCAATGTGGCCAGGCAATGCGAAAGCCAGGCCAAGACTGAGGGCCGTCACCGCAAACACCAGCAACAGCAACGTGACAATCACAAGCAGCAGACCTGCAGCCCCAGGCCAGCCATAACCCAGCAAAGACGCGGTGAGCATGATCGCCAGGCTCTGCACAAGGCTGATGGTCGTGATGAAGATGACCGACGCCAACACGATCGAGCTGCGGCTACGCAGAGGGGCGACGAGGAGTCGGTTCAGGAAGCCGAACTCGCGATCAAACATCACTGGCAAGCCAGCGTTGAGGGCACCACTGAAGGCGGTGAACACGATCACACCGGCGCCTAGAAACCGTCCATAGCTCATGCCACCGGGGAGAAGCCCCTCAGGAGCACGGGAAAACAACGCCCCAAACAGCACCAACCAGATCAACGGTTGAAGCACTCCGGCCACGAGCGTCGACGGTCGACGCTGCAGCTGAAGGAATAGCCGGCGGGTGAGCGCAGAGGTCTCCTGCAGTAGCTCCGACAAGGCTGAGCGATCAACGGGTTTGGTCGAAGAGGCACCGATGGCAGGACTGGTCATGAACGAGACAAAGGTGGAAATAACGAAGAGAAGTGCTTCAACGCATCAACTGACGCCGCTCGAGCTTGGGATCACGTTGACCGGCAACAGCCAGCTCTGCATCCATCAGTGTGCGGCCGGTCGCTTGCAAATAAACATCATCCAAACTCGGACGGCTTTGAGACAGCGAGAACACCTCAAGATCAGCACTTGCGAGCTGCGACTTGAGCACCGACAACACATGCTCTCCATCGACCACGAGATTGAGTGAGTAGCCCTGAGCGCGGTTCACCACAATTCGCCTGACGCCTTCCACACTCTCCAGCAGATGGCGCACCCTCTCAGCCTCCGATTGATCGCTGAATTCACGCACCCGCAAGGTCACTCTGTCGCCACCTAGTTCCTGCTTAAGCCCCTCAGGAGAGCCTTCGGCAATCACACGCCCAGCGTCAATGATCGCCATGCGATCCGCCAGAGCCTCCACTTCTTCGAGGTAGTGGCTGCTGAGCAAGATCGTGGTTCCTTGATCACGAAGATCTCTGAGCACCTCCCAGATCACCGCGCGACTCTCAATGTCGAGTCCCACAGTCGGTTCGTCCAAAACGAGCAGTTGGGGATCGTGTAGCAACCCAGCGGCCAGATCCAGCCGGCGGCGCATGCCCCCTGAGTAGGTGCCGCAGCGGCGATCAATCCACTCGTTCATCGACAGGCGGTCAATGAGGGCTTCGATTCTGCGGTTGCGATCCGCTCGAGGCAGGTGGTAAAGATCTCCCTGAAGAGCTAGCAACTCGCGGCCGGTCAGGATCTTATCGATCGCCACCTCTTGAGCCACGAATCCCATCAATTGGCGGATGGCACGGGGGTTGTCCAGGGCATTGAGGCCTGCAACGGACACCGTGCCGCGATCAGGAGCAAGCAAGGTGGCCAGGATGCGGAGTGCCGTTGTCTTACCGGCACCATTGGGACCCAGGAGTCCGTAGAGGCTGCCAGAAGGAACAGACAAACTGAGCCCTCGCAGAGCCTCAACGGATCCATAGGACTTTTCCAGTTGGTCCAGTTCCAGCAGAGACATCTACCGACAGAAACGAACGCACAAAATCTAGGCAGCCATCCCAGGGAACCCGCTCGCCAGCATCAACATCCATCCCCTCACCTGGGCATCCAAAAGAGCAGCATCGGATTGACGGCTGAGGATCAAGAGCAGACAGATCCCGAACAGGTAAAGAATCGACCAGCGGAAGAGTCCCTTGGCTCGCTCAGTGCTGCTGGGATCCTGGGCGAGATGCTCGACCATCTGAAGCAAACGTCCGTTGAAAGGAATGACCAGCAACCCATAAAGAACACCTCCCTCAGGGAGCGCGAACACGCCGAGCAGACTCAGCAAGGCCGTGGCCCAGCCGTAACGGCGGATGGCATGAGCCGTAACAACGGGTCCCTTCACCACCGGAAGCATGGGAATGCCGACGGCGCGGTAGTCATCGCGAAGCAAGAGAGCCAGGGCCCAGAAATGGGCAGGCGTCCAGACCATCACAAGAGCGAAGAGCCACCAGCCGCTCAAGCCCACATGACCCGTGGCTGCAGCAGCACCCACAAGAGGTGGAATTGCCCCGGCAACGCCACCGATCACAATGTTCTGGGTGGTTCTGGGTTTCAGAATTGCTGTGTAGAGCAGCACATAGCTGCACAGGCCGAGCAGCGACAACCCCGCTGCCAAGCAGTTGACGCCGCTGACCAACAGCGTCGCCGCGGCCAGGGTGCATGACACGGCACCAGCAAAAGCAGCGGTCGGGGAGAGCCGTCCTGAAGGGAGAGCACGGCCGCTGGTCCGCTGCATCCGACCATCCAGCTCCTGTTCCCAAAGACAGTTGAGAACGCCTGCTGCTGCCGCGGCCAGAGCCCCACCGCCGAGGGTGCAGGCCAGCCTTGGTGACGAGAGAGGCCAACCTTCCGAAAGCGCCATCCCCCCAAGGGTGGTGGCAAGAAGCAATGGAATCAGTCGTGGTTTGGCTACTTCCAGCCATGGAGGCAGCTTGATGCGGCGACGGGAGGGGACGACCTGGTCGCGGGTGAGCGGAACTGCTGATGCAGTCGTTGTGGCGTTAGCCATGACAGGCCTCCAAAGCGGAAGAATCGGGAACGGCAATCAACGAATCGGCAGCCGGGGACTGACGGCGGCACATCAGCGCAGCAAGAACAGCCACCAGCAGGCAGGCCACGAGCTGATGCCCCACGGTCAGGACGGGCTGTGACAGGCCAAGCCGCAAGGTGCTGACACCAAGAGCGATCTGGGTGCCAACCAACAGAACGGCGGTGAGCAGGAGCGGCCACTGGCTGCGCCCCCAGCGACCGCTGACCAAGGCCACCCCAACAAAGAGCAGCACTGAACATGCAGCAGGCGTGGCCGCCAAGCGGTGCCAATGCAACCACTGACAGGACGCACCGGCCTCAAGGCAGCGCTGAGAAGCCCACGAGGTGGCCATGCGGGCACCGAGGAGGCTTTGAGCAGACACCGCCAGCACACTGACGCCCCCCAGTAGCAGCCACCAGCTCGGGGCGGAGGTGGCCGAGGCGTCAGCGAGCAGAACCTGGGTGAGCGCACTGACGGTGATCACGAGCGTCAGCGCCAGCGCCAGATGTGCAGTCACCACCGCGGAAGGCAGAAGCTGCAGCACCGTTAGAGCACCCAACCCTCCCTGAAGCGCGACCATCACCACCAGGCCACCGCTGATGGGCAACAACCATCCGGGCAAGTCGCGGCGATACCACCAGACAGCGGCGAGCTGCACCACGAGTGCTACACCGACCACGAAAGCATCGAGTCGGTGAAACCATTCCAGAAAAACCTGGAGGTTCATCTGACGCCCCGGCAAAAGGGTGCCGTAACAAAGTGGCCAATCAGGGCAAGCCAAACCGGCCTCCATGACACGGGTTGCGCCGCCAATCACCACAAGGGCAACGAGTGCCACAACCAGATGCGCAGCCAATTGGGCCAGACGCAAACGAATCGGGATAAGAGACGATGCAGTCAACGTCGACTCCTGAATGGAGTGGTGATCAACGGAACGTAGCGATCTCAATCAAAACGGCACGATGTATGCACGAGTGCAACAACAGAATCGCGACACTTGATGCGACTTTGCTGACAGAAATGCCAAAAAAGTCAGCCGACTCGAGAGATTTTCAGCCTGGTTTAACAATCAGCATGTGGTGAATGAAACCAACCTCCATAGGCTGAAGTCATGCCATTGAGGTTCGGGTGCCCATACCCTCAGCGATTGTCACGCTTGTTCTGGGAATGCTCCTCGTTCTCGGGGGGCTTTGGATTGGTCAGAACGTGAACCTTCTGCCAGTCGATGCAAGCGTGAACGCGCCCATCTACGACGAACTGTTCCGTGTTCTATTCAGCATCGGCACGATTCTTTTTGTAGGAATCGTTGGCTTGATTGTGTTCAGTCTTGTGCGCTTCCGGCGACGCCCTGGACAGATCGGTGATGGCCTTGCCCTTGAAGGCAATCTGCCACTAGAGGTGTTTTGGACGGCGGTGCCGGCGATTGTCGTTCTTTTTGTAGGTCTTTACAGTTACGACATCTACGAACGTATGGGCGGCATGGTCCCCCTGGGCCATGGGAACCATGGATCCAGCAGCGCGACAGAGGAACGCATCTGGGGAGGCATCGGCTCCACACAAAATTCTCAGACTGCAACCGCATCGGCGATCGCACCGTTACCGATTGAGGTCACAGCCATGCAGTTCGCATTCCTCTTCCATTACCCAGAAGGTGACTTCATCTCAGGAGAGCTTCACGTGCCAGCGGATCGGCCCGTGTCCCTAAAAATGGAAGCCAAAGATGTGATCCACGCGTTTTGGATTCCTGAATTTCGCCTCAAACAGGACGTCATTCCTGGACAACCCACGGTGCTGGATTTCACACCAACCAGACCTGGCCGCTACTCCATCGTTTGCGCCGAATTGTGCGGGCCATATCACGGCGGAATGCGCTCCTCCGTTGTGGTGGACAACGCCGACGACTTCAACGCCTGGCTTCAGGCCAACAGCAAAACCACCACATCCGAAGCATGACCATCACAGCTCCCCCACCATCAACTCCATCATCAGCGTCGCTACAACCGAGTGGATGGCTGCGCTACTTCAGTTTCAGTGTCGACCACAAGGTGATCGGCCTCCAATACCTGGTATGCGGCTTCGCCTTTTATCTGATTGGTGGGGCCATGGCAGGCGCCATTCGCACTGAATTGGTCAGTCCCATCTCAGACTTCATGCCGAGAGATGTCTACAACCAAGTGCTCACCTTGCATGGCACGGTGATGATTTTCCTGTGGATTGTGCCAGTCGTGAATGGAGCCTTTGGAAATTATCTGATTCCATTTTACGTGGGCGCCAGAGACATGGCTTATCCGAGGCTAAATGCTGTCGCTTTCTGGCTGATTCCACCAGCCGGACTGATGCTGATTTGTAGTTATTTCATTACTGGTGCGGCTCAATCTGGCTGGACAGCTTACCCACCACTCAGCATCACAACACCAGCTACAGGTCAGATCATCTGGATTCTGAGTGTTCTTCTTCTTGGTGGCAGCTCAATCTTCGGAGGGATCAATTTCATTGCCACCATCCTCAAATTGCGCAGGCCTGGGCTGAAATTAATGCAGTTGCCGATGTACTGCTGGGCCATGCTCGGCACAAGCATTCTTGTGGTGCTCTCCACACCAGTTCTGGCCGGCACCCTGATCATGCTCAGCTTTGACATCGTTGCCCACACAGGATTTTTCAATCCTGGAATGGGGGGAAATGTGGTGGTTTATCAGCATCTTTTCTGGTTCTATTCACATCCAGCCGTCTACATCATGGTGCTGCCAGCTTTCGGGTTGGTCAGCGAAATTCTGCCGGTTCATTGCAGAAAGCCCCTGTTCGGTTACACCACGATGGTGTATTCGATCATGGCCATTGTTGTGCTGGGCCTTGTGGTCTGGGCTCACCACATGTTCACCAGCGGAACACCCCCCTGGATGCGCCTGTTTTTCACGATCGCCACAGCCTTCATCGCAGTCCCCACAGGCATCAAATTCTTTAACTGGCTCGCCACCCTTTGGGGAGGGAGGATCAGCCTCAACAGTGCTGTTCTGTTCTCCTGCGGATTCATTGTGAACTTCGTGCTGGGCGGCATCACCGGCGTTGCGCTAGCCCAGGTGCCCTTCGATGTTCATGTTCACGACACCTACTTCGTAGTCGCTCACTTCCACTACATCGTCTACGGAGGCTCAGTGTTTGTGATCTTCGCCTCGATTTATCACTGGTACCCCAAAGTTACAGGCCGCATGCTCAATGAACACTTAGGGCGTTTTCACTTTCTGATCACCTTTATCGGCTTCAACCTCTGTTTTGCCCCTCAACACTGGTTAGGGCTTAATGGCATGCCCCGACGCGTCGCGGAGTACGACCCTCAGTTCGCACTGGTCAATCAGATCAGCAGTGTGGGGGCATTACTGATGGCCATCAGCACCCTTCCTTTCCTCTGGAATGTTGTAGCCAGCGCATTTTCCGGAGCACTGGCAGGGGACAACCCCTGGAAAGCGCTCACACCGGAATGGCTGACCTCATCGCCGCCACCGGTGGAGAACTGGATCGGTGATCCGCCCCTGGTGACGCATCCCTATGGCTATGGCGTACCCGCCGACGAAATCGATCTCAATTCGGCCAGCGGCAGCGATCTTTGGAGCAGCGGCCAATGACAACCACCAGCACGCACGATCACGACCTGGCACATGATGATCCGCATCAGGCGGAGCATCCCGATCACCGCATGTTTGGTTTGGCCACCTTCCTGGTGGCCGATGCCATGACCTTTGCCGGATTCTTCGCGGCTTATCTCACCTTCAAAGCCGTGAATCCACTCCTACCAGGTGCGATTTACGAGCTCGAACTTCCACTGCCCACGCTCAACACCATTCTCCTGCTCGTGAGCAGTGCCACGTTTCACCGTGCAGGCGCCAATCTGCGCCAACAGCGCAACGATCGATGCCAGCTCTGGCTCCTCATTACAGCAGCCCTAGGCCTGGCATTCCTGGCCAGCCAGATGGTGGAGTACTTCACCCTGCCATTTGGCCTGACGGACAATCTCTTCGCCAGCACCTTCTATGCCCTAACGGGATTTCACGGGCTTCACGTCACCCTTGGCACTTTGATGATCCTGATTGTGTGGTGGCAATGCCGCACCCCATGCGGACGCATCAGCGCCAGCAATCATTTCCCCCTGGAAGCAGCCGAGCTCTACTGGCACTTCGTGGACGGTATCTGGGTGATTCTTTTTGTGATTCTCTATCTGCTCTGATTCACATCGTGTCTGCTTCGAGCAGGGAATCCCCATGAATTCCTTGCCCAGATTGCGCTCTGAAGTCAGAATTGATTTGTCTTTTCCCATAAAGATGCTGGTTGGAGAGGAATTACTAAACAAGGCGCGGGCCCTCAGCAATCGCCCTGAGGATGAAATTGCCCGCGGCTGCGGCTACGTCGGCCCCAGTGGTCGCCTGTTGCGCAAAAGCTTCTATCGAGCGCTCGTTGAAGCCAAGGGGTACAAACTTCCCTCCAGTAGCGGTAGTGGCAGCGGCGGCCCCAGAGGACGTCAGGCCGATTTCCGTACGCGCGTGCACGGCAACGGCAACCTGCTCATCGGCCATGCCTACACGCGTCGGCTGGACCTTGTGCCAGGACAGGAGTTCAAGATCGAATTGAACAAGGATTCGGGCACAATCACACTGTTGCCTCTCGAAGGATCCTCTTCATCCAATTGAGGGAATCCACCAATCGAAAGAGCCAGGTTGAAACCCTGACTCTCCCGGAGCTTCGCGCGATCAGGCCACGGCCGGTGGGTCTTGATCGTCATGCAAGTTCGAGCTGAAGATGATCAGCTCCAGGCCGCTGAACAGAAAGCTAATTCCCACAAGGGTTCCGAGCACCCAAAGCAAGCCCCAGAACTTCAAGGTCACGATCAGCAGACCAAGCACGAAGGTGATCACCCCATTGGCGATGGCCCAGCCGGCACCCGGTTGGCTTGAGTGAGCAAGCCCGTTAAAAAAGGCCACGAGCCCTTCAACAAGGAACACGATGCCGATGGCTAAGCCAAAAGCTGCCACCTGCTGAGCAGCTTCCGCCGGATCACGGAAATTACTGATCATCGAGCCGCCTGCCACGAGGAAAAGGGTGGAGACCACCAGGCGCCAGAAGCAGACCCAGCGACCCATGCGCCCGGAACGCACCAGATTGCTGATCCAGCCAACCAGACCGCCCACAAGGAACAGCACAGCAATCACACCCGTGGTCCAAAACGAAGCGATCACAGGGAAGATCAAGGCAAGGATGCCCAGAACAATCAGAAGACTGCCTTCGGCGATGGAGAAGGCCTTAAACATGCCCAGGGAATCTGGGCGGTCCTCGGAACGCATGAACAGTTCGAGATGAACAACATCCGCAAGGTATTGAGACCTCCGAGCTCCGGCCATCGTTTGTGATCGTTCCTCAGCCCCAGCCGTGCTCCACAAGCCAAGCAGCTGTCACAGCTCCACCCTCCGTCTGGGGTGAAGCAGCACTGAGAAGTCGCTCGGTGTAGCGCGCCAGCAGGTCAATCTCAAGATTCACCGCATCACCCACTTGCAGCTCCCGCAATGCCGTCACCGACCAGGTGTGAGGAATCACAGCAACCCAGAACTTGGCTCCCTGCTCGGCACAACCTGCCACGGTGAGACTGATGCCATTCACCGCAATGCTGGCCTTATCGCAGATGTAGCGGCCGAAGGACGGATCATGCCAACGCAGCTCCAAATGCCACGACTGAGGCAGGGCATCCACAGCCACCACCTCACCGATGCCATCGACATGACCGCTCACTAAATGACCGCCAAGACGATCGGAGAGACGCAGGGCTGGCTCAAGGTTCACCGCTGCGCCCCTGGATGCCTTGGCACCGAGAATCGTTCTCTGCAGGGTCTCTTCGCTGACATTCGCCAGAAAGCCATCCCCAACCAGCTCGGCAACCGTCAGACAAACCCCATCCACGGCCACGCTGTCGCCCAGCGCTAGAGGGGAGAACGCCGCACACCCTTCAACGAGTAGCGCTCCACCACGCCGCTCGAGACGACCCACCGCCTGGACCAAACCCGTGAACATCGCCCCTCGTGCGGCCCTGTCATCTGTTCATAATCGATACAGCGGCGGAGCCGTCCTTGGTTGAGATGAGCGTGGCGGGAATCGCCCTCGATGCCAGCAGTCGCAGCCCGATTGTGCTGCTCCGAGACCCATCCCGCACCCGTCAGGTGCCGATCTGGATTGATCAAGCCCAGGCCCACAACATCATGGCCGGCTTGAACGACACCCCCCAGCCGCGGCCACTCAGTCATGACCTGATGGCAGCTTTGCTCGAGGCAGGACGTCTACAGCTGGAGCGGGTGATCATTCACGCCATCGAAGACAGCACCTTTCGCGCTGTGCTGCGATTGCACGAACTCAGCGACGAGCCTGGCGAGGACCAATCCAGTGACCCTGATCTGGAAAACGACAATTCGCTGGAAATTGACGCGCGTCCCAGCGATGCCATCGCCCTGGCCATCCGTACCGGCAGCAGCATATGGATGCTGGAGGAAGTGGTTGCCGAGGCCTCGATCGCCGTGGACGCTGAAGCGGATGCGGAAGATAGGGATGAGTTCCGTCGCTTCCTCGATCAACTGAGTCCCGCAGCGCTGGTCCGTCATCTGGAATCACGCCCCCCAGGTGATGCGCGTGACTCTCAGGGCGATACCCCGCCCTCTTGAGCAGCATCACAGCGATGCGGCATCGCCCTTTCGGTGATGGTCCCCAGGTGAGCCTGTTCACGCTAGGCACCATGCGCGCTCTGCAGGCACCCGATCAAATGCTCACGGTGCTCCGAGCCGCCCATGCCGCCGGCGTGAATCATCTTGAAACGGCCCCGGCCTATGGACCAGCAGAAACCTTTCTCGGCGAAGCCCTGACACAGCTGCACAGGGAAGGGATCCAGCCAGCAGGTCATGGATGGGTGATCACCAGCAAGCTTCTGCCAGGCCAAAGCCTCGAAGAAGGTCAAGCGGCTCTCAACGCAAGCCTTCACCGTCTCGGACTCACTCGACTCGACAACCTCGCCATCCACGGCCTCAACCTCAACAGCCATCTCGACTGGGCCCTTCATGGCGAGGGCGCTCGGTTAATCGATTGGGCCCTGAAGACCGGCAAAGTGGGGCAGGTGGGGTTCAGCAGCCACGGATCCAACCCATTGATCCGTCGCGCGATCGACAGCGAACGCTTTCGCTTCTGCTGTCTGCATCTGCATCTTCTCGATCCCACACGCATGCCCCTGGCGCAGCTGGCCCTGGAACATGCAATGGGTGTGTTGGCGATCTCACCTGCAGACAAGGGCGGCCGTCTCCAGGCCCCAAGCGCTCTGTTGGTGGAAGACTGCCGACCCTTTCAACCCCTGGAACTCGCCTACCGCTACCTGCTGGCAGCAGGCATCAGCACGCTCACGGTGGGCGCACAAAGTGCAGCGGACCTCGACCTGGCCCGATCACTCGCCCAAAGCGATGGCCCCCTGCAGGCCATGGAATCCCGCGTCATGGAGCACTTGGGTCACCAGCGCCAACAACGGCTTGGTCCAGAACTCTGCGGGCAGTGCCAAGCCTGCTTGCCCTGTCCCAACGCCGTGCCCATCCCAGACCTGCTGCGCTTGCGCAATCTGGCGCTCGGTCATGAGCTGATGGAATTTGCCAGTGAGCGTTACAACCTGATCGGCAGAGCAGGGCACTGGTGGGAAACCGTCAACGCTGATGCATGCCAGGCCTGCGGAGACTGCCTGCCGCGCTGCCCGCATCAGTTACCGATTCCTGAGCTACTGGCCGACACCCATCAGCGCCTAGCGGCAGCACCACGTCGACGCCTATGGGGATGAAGCTCTCCAGCGATCCTGCAGCTGCAGAGTCTGGTAGGAATCCAAGGGAAACAACGTCCAGCAGGCATCCCACACCGTTGGCGGGGGCAGCAAGACAGGTATCAGGCGGCTAGGAACTCGACTGATTGCTGCGGTCAACGTCGCTGCGGACAGAGGTGGAATCCAGCCCTGAGACAACAACCGATCCAGAAGTGGGGGCGTCCAGGCTTCCTCAACCCACGCCTGCGGCAGGGGCTCGGAGGTCCCCTCCGGTCGCAACAGCAACGTCCAATGCAGAGGAGCGCCTTGCTGCGGCAACACGACCATCAAGCGCGGATCCCGCTGCAGCGCGCTCATGCAGCGCTGCAATGGCAAGACAGCTAGCCGCGCCTCACCCTGCAACAACCAGTTCAACGCAAAACGATCGTCAAAGCTGAGTGCCGCAGCACGCAAACGACGCAGCGGTTCAGGCCCACTGATCCGATCCGCCAAAGAGATCAACAGCCTTGGACTGGATGGCAGCAGCAACTTGCCCTGAAATGCTGGATCCAACAGGGTGTTCCAGCCCGCATCAGGATCCGGCGCCGCCCCGCCATCGCGTCGGATCAACATCACCCAAGGACTGAATCCCACCGGCAGAAGCAGATCCGACCAAGCCTCTGGAGTATTCGCCAGAAAACGCTGGCCAACAGGGTTTAATTGAGCCTCCAACTCTGGTGCGGCGATCGCCTGAAGTTGCGATGGTTTGAGGCCTGAGAGCCAACCATCCGTGAGAGCCAGAAGATCGGTGGATGCGGGCCAGGCAGCGGTGACCTCATCGGCACTGCTGAAGGCCCCGAATTGCCAGGGGGAGGGGAGCCGCCGCCGCCAAAGAGAGGGCAGGGTGTCTGCGGCGGCTCTCAGCGTGGGAACGGCATTGCCGCGGCTGCAGCCGCTGAGGCCTGCGGCGGCTGAGAGGGCAGCGAGCTGGAGAAAGTGCCGGCGATTCAGCGGAAACTCCGGTGGGACATCAGCCTTCATGAATTCGAACCTACGGGGCGGCCCTGCCGCTGTGTTCGTTGGCCAGCAGTTGATCCACAGCGCGATCACAGGCCATCAGCAAGCGACTGAGAGGGACGCCACGCCACTCAGCCAACAGACTTAAACCACCAGCGCCGACCCCCTCCTTCACATGTCCCTGTTCAAAATCCCGCAAGCGTGGCTGTCGGCTGTTATTGAAACGCAGCCCGGTGGCATAAGCCTGCAATGACACCGAGAAATGCTGCTCAAGGTTGCGCAATAACTCCTGGAGCGACGAAGGTCCTGCTGAATCCTGCAGACATTCAGCGGCAAGCCAAGCCGTGGTGCCCAGCAGCACCTTGTTGCAAAGACACTGGCGAGCAGACAGCGGAAGAGCATGAAGAGCCAGAGCCAGCACCGCAGCCATCTGGCTGCCACCGGCTAAGAGCACCGGCTGATCAAGTTCCGCAACCCCCAGCAGCAGACCTGTTGCGAAGGCCTGAAACGGATCACCCACTGCAGCCAACACCGCCTCGATCTTGATCGAGGAAGCCCTTGGAACCGACGCCAGCCCTTGCCGAACCAGGGTCTGCTTCAGAGTCATCGGGGGATGCAAAGCGCTGCCGCTCACCAGCGTTTCCACTGGTACACCCACACCGGTCAAGACCGCCAGAGCTGTGGTCGTTCCTCCGGGAACACACTCCGCCAGCACCAAGGGGCGACGGAGTCGACTGCCGAGCCGGCGACCACGCTGCAACAACCGCTGCACCCGAGCTGGAGCCATGGCATGACCACTTGAGACGCACTCCGAAGGGCCAAGTTCAGATGGCTCATAACGCAGATGCGCAAATGTTGGCGCCAAGGGAAGTCCCAGCGCCGCCACCTGCGGATGAAGACCTAGCTGATCACACATCACCCAGCTGATCAGGGCCGGAGACACGCCTGCAGGGAGCAGAGGCAGCGGCCATCGCGGAGCAACGGACGGTCCGTTCAAGAGCAATTCAGCATCGGCGATCGCCGTGGTCCGCCGTGCTTCAGGGGTACAGCCAGCGGCTGAGATTCCCTTCGTTTCTGCTGTTCTCGTGCCAGCGAGGAGCAGTAAAAGATCAGGCAAAGGCCTTGCCGGGTCACTCCAGGCCTGCAGGAACGGTTCTGCAGCAGCCGGGAGCGGCGTCCCAGACAGCCGCTGGCCTACTGCAAACCGATCAGAGGGGATCGAGGGCGACCAATCCATGCAGAAGCGGTGGCGGCTCAGGCAAAGGAGCCTGAAGTCTGGGGAAGATCCAGTAAGCAAGGGCATGCAGCGCCAGCACATACACCAGCTGCTGAATGAGCACGAGGGCTAGCGCCATGAGCTGCACCAAAAACAGATCCGGGGCCACGGGCAGTTGCAGAAGATCCAGCAGGCGATCCAACAGACCGGCGCCAGCCCGGGTGATCACCAACCAAAGGTTTTCTCCCACGAGCAACGACAGCGCAACCACCCGCACCAGAAAGCCAGCAGCACCAACAAACAGACCAAGGCTCCAGCTGAGCCACCAGCTGCGTTGATGCAACCAGCACCACCCCATCCAGACCGATAACAGCCCGTAAGGGAACAGCATTAGGGGGCCGCGAACGGGCCCCATCAGAGCGATCAGCAGCAGAATCGCAACCGCCAGACCTTCAACACCGGCTCGACCACCGCGGCGCACCGTTAATAGAGCCAGAGGGAGAGGCAGGGCGAGCCTGAACAGGGCACCGCCAACCGGTAGGTAGTAGAGAGCCAGCCAGATCAAGGCAGCCGCTGCCGCTAGATAAGAAGACTCCATCATTCGCAAAGCCTGACGACGGCTGAGAGCTGGAGGCATCAGGAGGCAGGCTCTTGCTGAGACGGATTCAACTCACGAGCAGGAACCCTCTCGATCGTTTCCACCTCAAAACCGATCCCCGCTCGCCGCAGGGCATCAGTGACACCCTCCGCCGGCGCCGCTGGATCAGCGGCAGACAGGCGAATCGTGATCCGATAAGGCCGGGTCCGCTCCGGCAACGTGCGAGCCACCGTTGGCTGAACGTCCGTCGTTGCAGCCGGCTTGGCAGAGGCATCCGCCCGCGGTTGGGCGCTGGTTTGATCATCCTCTGACTTTTGGGCTTCAGGTCGATCGGCTACGGCGTCGTTGGGCTGGCTGGTCTTGGGTGCCTCGGCAGGTTGCGGTGGTGGGGAAGCAGCCGTTGGGGCATCAACAGCGTCTTGGCCATCGAAGCTCTGCGCGAGCTGCTGACCGAACGGAGTGCTTGAGCAAGCCTGGAGCAGCATCACCAGGGGCAGCAAAGCCGAGGAAAACCGCCGAATGTCCATCAGGAGTCGGCTGGTCGGATCACACGCACGGCACTGGCACGAAGCCGACCAGATTTCGTTGTGGCTGGAGGCTTCTTCGCTGCGGGCTTCTTGGCCGTTGATTTCTTGGCGGCAGGTTTCTTGGCTGATGCCGACTTGCGGCCGCCCTTCTTGCTCGCTGCCTTGGCCGCGAGAAGCTCCACAGCCTCCTCAAGTGTGACGTCGTCAGCTCCTTTGCCTTCGGGCAGAGAGGCATTCACCTTGCCCTGCTTCACATAGAGCCCATAAGGACCGTCATAGACCTGCACGGTCTCATCGCTGCCCTCAGGCTTGCCGAGATCCTTGAGAGCTGTCCGTCCCCCACGGCCGCGCTTGGGCATGGCTAGGAGTTCCAGTGCACGGGTGAGGCCGACAGCCAGCACGTCGTCTTCGCCTTTGAGCGAGCGGTAATCCTTCTCGCCTTTGCCCTTGTCCCAAACCACATAAGGCCCGAAACGACCAAGGCCGGCCTGCACCTTTCCGCCATCAGGATGCTCGCCGAGAAGACGGGGCAAGCGGAGCAAGCCGAGCGCATCGTCAAGACTGAGATCTTCGGGCTTGACGCCTTTGGGCAGTGATGCTCGCTTCGGCTTGGGATTCTCATCGCTGACCTGACCCCGCTGCACATAAGGGCCGTATTGACCGAACAGCAGATAGACCAGATCACCGGTTTCAGGATCTTCCCCGAGTGCTTCGGGGCCATCGGCCTTCTGCTTGAGAATCAGCTCGGCCTGCTCCTGATCAAGGTCCGCAGGGGTGATCTCACGCGGCAGGGTGGCCTTGATCAGCTCCTCTTCACCGTCGTCGCCGACGCGTTTGGCTTCCAAGTAGGCACCAAATCGTCCAATACGCACCACACAGGGGAGTCCCTCGAGATCGATGGTGCGTGAAGCTCCCGGATCGATATCACCTTCCCGTTGATGCACCTGGGACTCAAGGCCCTCATCACCCTTGTAGAAACCCTCGAGGTAGGGCAGCCACCGCACCTTTCCATGGGAGATCTCATCGAGTGTGTTCTCCATCCGAGCCGTGAACGAGGTATCCACGAGATCGGGGAAATGCTCCTCCAGGAGCGCCGTCACCGCGAAGGCCGTGAAGCTCGGAGTGAGTGAGTTGTTGAGGAGAGAGGCATAACCGCGGTCGACGATTGTGCCGATGATCGAGGCGTAGGTGGATGGGCGACCGATGCCCTCCTTTTCGAGCATCTTCACGAGGGATGCTTCGGAAAAACGAGCCGGCGGTTGGGTCTGGTGACCGAGAGCTTCCACATCCTTCAGGCTTGGAGCATCGCCCACCTTCAGCGCAGGCAGCAGCACTTCCTGCCCCTCCAGCGCAGCATCGGGGTCATCGCTGCCCTCGACGTAAGCGCGGAAGAATCCAGGAAAATCGATCCGCTTCCCGCTGGCACGGAACACCGCCTCAGCAGCACTGAGATCCACCGACAACATGGTGAGACGAGCCTCAGCCATCTGGCTGGCCACCGTGCGCTTCCAGATCAGCTCGTAAAGAGCCAAATCCCTGCCGTCAAGGCCGGTTTCCTGTGGCGCTCGGAAGCTTTCGCCTGCAGGGCGAATCGCCTCATGGGCCTCCTGGGCGTTGCGGGCCTTGGTGCTGAATTGACGAGGTGCCTTGCTCAGATACTCCTTGCCGTAGCGAGACTCCACGCAGCTGCGCGCCGCACTGATGGCCTGATCGGACAAATGCACCGAGTCGGTGCGCATGTAGGTGATGAAGCCACGCTCATAGAGACCCTGTGCGCAGCGCATGGTCTCGCGCGCAGAGAGACGCAGCTTTCGATTCGATTCCTGCTGCAGGGTGCTGGTGGTGAACGGTGGCACGGGCCTGCGCACCGTGGGCTTTTCCTCCACCGTGGTGACGGCCCAGGCAGCGGCTTTCACAGCTTCAGAAAGCGTGCGGGCATCGCCCTCACTCAGCAGTCGGACTTTGCTGCCCTCTTTGAGCCCTCCGGTGCTCTCGTCGAAGTCGTTGCCAGTAGCGATCCGTTGCCCTTCCAGGTGGGTGAGCTTGGCATCGAAGCGCGTGCCAGCCTGCTCAAGAGCCGCCTTCAGATCCCAGTAACTGCCGCTGCGGAAGGCACGCCTGGCACGTTCACGCTGCACCAGCAAGCGCACAGCCACCGACTGCACGCGGCCGGCCGAAAGCCCCCAGGCCACCTTCTTCCAGAGCAGCGGCGAGAGGGTGTAACCGACTAATCGGTCGAGAATTCTCCGCGTTTCCTGCGCATGGACGAGCTCCATATCGAGCTCGCGGGTCTGCTCGAGAGCGCGACCGATGGCTTCTTTGGTGATCTCGTGAAACACCATGCGCTTCACAGGGACCTTCGGCGCCAAAAGCTGAAGCAGGTGCCAGCTGATGCTTTCTCCCTCGCGGTCTTCGTCTGTCGCGAGAAGCAGCTGATCAGCGCCCTTGAGCGCATCCTTCAGCTCTTTGACGGTCTTTTTCTTGTCCTTCGGAACCACGTAGAGCGGCTCGAAGTCAGCTTCTGTATTCACGCCGAGATTGGCCCATTTCTGCCCTTTTTGAGCAGCAGGAATCTCACTCGCGTTGTTGGGGAGGTCGCGCACATGGCCCATGGAGGCCTCAACCCGGAAATCCTTGGGAAGGAATCCACGGATGGTGCGGGCCTTGGTGGGGCTCTCAACGATGACCAGAGTGTGCGCCAAAGGAGGGCAGGTAACCGTCCCCCTCTTTATCGCACCGTCGCGCCGGCTGCAGCGAATTCATCGCAAGCCGCAAGCCAGATCGAAAGCGCAGCTACAGTCACTCGAACCGCTCTGCCCTGCGCGCGCCATGCCCGAATTGGGTGTCTTGTTTCTTTCCACTCAGGCGTTGGCAGCCCCTGGCGACCTGCTGAACCTGGCGTTAAACGCTGGAGCCGTCGCCCCTGAGGGTGCAGTTCTCCTGGCCATGCTCGCCACTCTGTTAGTGGATCTGGCCGGCGAAAAGGTTTCTGTCCGCTGGGTTCCACCCATTTGTTACGCCGGCCTCGGCACAGCGCTGGTGCTGCTGGCCCTGCAATGGAATGCTCCGTTGGAAAGCTCCTTCCTCGGCGCTTTCCTTCCGGATCATCTGGCGATCGCCTTCCGTGCCGTGGTGGCTGCATCCACCCTGCTATCCCTCCTGATCAGCTGGCGTTATGCCGAACAGGGAGGCACTCCGGTCGGTGAATACGCCGCAATTTTGCTGGCGGCCACTCTTGGCGCAATGTTGCTTTGTGGGGCCACTGACCTGGTAAGTGTTTTCGTTTCCCTGGAAACGCTTTCTGTCGCCAGCTATCTGCTCTCCGGCTACATGAAGGGCGATGCGCGTAGTTCAGAAGCAGCGCTGAAATATCTCCTGGTGGGCTCGGCCGCAGCGGCTGTGTTCCTTTACGGCTCCTCTCTCCTCTACGGGCTTAGCGGCTCCACGAGCCTTGAAGTGATCGGTCAGTCTCTGCTGAGTAGCCCCACCCCCCTAGCAGCTCTTGCCCTGGTGTTCGTTCTGGCCACCGTGGCCTTCAAGATTGCTGCAGTTCCCTTCCACCAGTGGACACCAGACGTCTATGAGGGGTCACCGACCCCTGTGGTGGCCTTTTTGTCGGTGGGCTCCAAAGCAGCTGGTTTCGCGCTGGCTTTGCGCCTGCTCGTGGGTTGCTTCGGCAGCTTTGACACCCAGTGGAAATTGCTCTTCACCGTTCTCGCGGTGTTGAGCATGACGCTCGGCAACGTCGTGGCCTTGGCGCAGACCTCGATGAAGCGGATGCTGGCCTACAGCTCGATCGGACAGGCCGGGTTCGTGATGATCGGCCTGGTCTGCGGCACCGAAGACGGCTTCGCCGCAATGATCCTCTACACGGCCGCCTACCTGTTCATGAACCTGGGGGCCTTTGCCTGCATCATCCTGTTCTCGATCCGCACAGGAAGTGATCGGATTTCCGATTACGCAGGCCTCTATCAGAAAGATCCCCTCATCACCCTCGGCCTCAGCCTTTGCTTGCTTTCCCTGGGTGGCATCCCGCCGATGTTGGGCTTCTTCGGCAAGATTTATCTCTTCTTTGCCGGCTGGGCTGATCACCAGTATCTGCTGGTCGTGGTTGGCCTGATCACGTCCGTGGTCTCGATTTATTACTACATCGGTGTGATCAAGATGATGGTGGTGAAAGAGCCTCAAGAAGCTTCCGATGTGGTGAAGGCCTATCCCGCCATCCAATGGAACACACTTGGCCTTCCTCCGCTGCGTGCCGCTCTCGTCACTTGCGTAGTCATCACAGCGATCGGTGGGATCCTCTCCAACCCCCTCTTCCAGTGGGCCAGTGACGCCGTTGCCGGCACACCGCTACTGCAGCAGGCGATCGCCAGTGTCTCCGAAACCACCCTTGGATAATGCGACGGGAGCCGAACGGCTCCCAGTCGCTCAACTCAATCGCGTTGACAAGGTCTACGGCAGTGGTGCCGGGCTGGTCAAAGCCCTCGATCAACTCGATCTGATCGTTCGTCAGGGCGACTACGTGGCCGTGATGGGTGCCAGCGGATCCGGTAAGAGCACGGCCATGAACATCTTGGGCTGCCTGGATCGCCCTAGTGGCGGCTCTTATCGCCTCAACGGGGAGGCCGTTGAAGACCTCGACGATGATTCACTGGCCGACCTTCGCAACCAGCAGCTGGGATTCGTGTTTCAGCAGTTTCATCTGCTGCCCCATGCGACAGCGCTGGAAAACGTGATGCTGCCGATGGTCTATGCGGGGGTTCCCGCCCAGCAAAGACGCCAAAAAGCCAGCGAAGCCCTCGAACGTGTCGGACTGGCAGACCGCATGCAGAACCGGCCAAATCAATTGTCCGGAGGCCAACAGCAGCGCGTCGCGATCGCCAGAGCCATCATCAACCGACCGAGCCTGCTGCTGGCGGATGAACCCACTGGGGCGCTCGATTCACGCACCACAGACGATGTGCTGAATTTGTTTGATGCCCTGCATGCCCAGGGAATCACGCTGGTGCTTGTCACCCATGAAGATGACGTCGCAGCACGCGCCGAGAGGGTGGCTCACTTTCGCGATGGACGCATCGAGCGTTGGAATGAGCGAGCCAAACCAGCTGAGACGTCCTAGCAAGGCTGTTTAGTCTGAGCTCGAGCGCACTAGCCACGATGGCGTCCTCCACGGCAGCGAAGACCCGACTCCTTCTGGTGGATGACGAAGCCCGCCTCACAGAACTGTTGTCGATGGAGCTGGAGGTCGAGGGCTACGCGGTGGAAGTAGCAGCCGACGGAGCCAGTGGTCTGATCCGCGCTCGCACCGAGCCTGCTCCTGATCTGATTGTTCTGGATTGGAATCTTCCAGACTTCAGTGGTGTGGACATCTGTCAGCGCATGCGCAGGTGTGGCATCACCACTCCAATTCTGATGCTGACGGGGCACGATGACGTAGCTGATCGCGTCACAGCACTGGATGCTGGCGTGGACGATT
>JBJBBS010000001.1:1956805-2528141 GCA_047286215.1 Synechococcus sp.
AAGGATTTGCCCCCGTTGATCCACACCGTGCGCGGTGTGGGATTCATCATGCGCGTCGACGAGCGATCGCAAGCCTCATAACTCCTGCGGCCGCTCGAGGCTGTTCATCAGTTGGCCCACCAGCAGGGACACCGCATCAGCGCCCGATGCCGTAAGCGGATTGAGATCCAGATCACCTGGGTCCATGGCCACCCACCCCCCGCTCTGAGGCAGGCGCAATTCGAAATGGAGATGCGGACCTGTGCTCAGACCAGTGCTGCCCACCCGACCGATGACCTCTCCCTGGCGCACCGTCTGACCGGCTTTCACATAAAGCTCGGAGAGATGGCCATAAAGAGTTCTGCGGCGGGGCTGATCATGCTCCAATTCAATGGCGATGCCGTAACCGCCAGCCAATCCGCTGCTGAGCACGCGCCCCGAAAGTGCTGCCACCACAGGAGTCCCTTCCGGCGCAGCAAAATCCTTGCCGGCATGCATCAGCCACTGACCAAAAATCGGATGGAGCCGCCATCCGAACTCACTGGTGGTGATGGCAGACCCAATGATGGGAAACAACAGCTTGCGGTCGCTATTACCCGCGATGGAGCCAGGACGCGGGGACACAGCAAAGACCGATTCGAGACGAAATCCTGGGGACGATCCGTTGAGAAGAGCGCCAACCGGCACAGAAATGGGGGTCAGCCTTTCATCGCGACCATTCCAAACAATTCTGGGAGACCGGGCCCCCCGACCTCGCACTGCCACACCGCCTTCGCATTCCTGTTGTGACAGAGCACCGCTGCGGCAGGCTTGCTTAAAGGCCGGCACGTTGATCGGCTGACTGACATCACCGGTTTCGAGCTGGCGCCGCTCCAGCGGTGTGATCACCCGATTGCGCTCTAGGGATTCCAGCGACTGGTCAAAGCTCAGAGGAGCAGGCAAGGGCATCACCTCAGGGGGTTGAGCTGGAGCCTGAGGGGTGGGAAGGGTCAGCAGCAGGGATGCAGCGAGCCAGCGCAATACCAACGATCGAAAGCGATCTCACTGGCGAGACTTTAGAGATTCTCTTCTGGAGTGTCCCCCCAACGCGTCCAGCTCGTGGTCCGGGTTCCCTGACGCAACAGCAGCCGACCATCTAGGCCGATGCCTCGTATCGCCCAGTGCCCTCCGGTCACTGGATCAGGAACGACGTCGCTCCACAATCGCTGCTCCGCTGCCCTTACCACCCGTTGAGGATCGGCTGCGAGGACGCAAGCTCGCTCGAGTGCATCCAGCACATGCAGTTGCCACAGGATCAGCCGGCAACAGCCGGGAGGCAACAACTCCCGTAACGCGATGCCCCCCTGCGGCACCGGATTGCTCACGTTCAGTCCCACACCGATGCGAGCCAGCCGCACGTGATGGCCCCGAAACACCAGCTTGGGCAGCACACCCGCCAGCTTGCGGGACCCGACGAACAGATCATTGGGCCACTTGATCACTGCACGCACACCGTGGGCCTCCAGCTGCTCGGCAATGGCCAACGCCACGGTCAACCCGAACAGTCCTGTGGAGCGCTCCCCTTGCGGCCAGGGCAGCGCAGCACTCAACCAGACACCGCCTGGCGGTGCCATCCAGGTGCGTCCATATTGCCCATGGGCGAAACGTTGATGGTGGGCCAAAACAACCCGGGGTTGGCGCGCCAACCAGGGCTGGTTGTGCAACCAGCGCGTCAGCTCTGTTTCCGTGCTGGCACAGACCGCGAGGTGTCGCAGCTGCCATTGATGCCTGCTCCTTACGCGGAGCGCTTGATTCAGCCGTCCCTGCGCGAGACGAGCCGATCTCAATGCTGTTGGGTCCACCATGGGGCCAGACGAGCAGCAGCCTGCTCCAGCACATCGGTTGGACGAACCAATGCCAGGCGCAACCACCCTGTTCCGGCATCACCGAAGCCGGAACCAGGGGTGAGGGCCACGCCGCAATGCTCCAGCAGCTCAGCGGCCAGCTGTTCATCATCCCAACCCCGGGCACAGGCCCACTCCGGCACAGGCATCCAGAGGTAAAGCGCCATCGACGGTTCAGGGATCGACCATCCGAATGCACCCAAGGCCTGACGAGTGCGATCACGCCTTTCGCGATACACCGGAAGAAGACGCGAAGGCCAGTCGGGATGTTGATCAAGGGCCACGATCGCGCCTTGCTGCAGCGCCTGGCATTGGTTGAAATCCACAACACCCTTGAGTTGCCGCAAGGCCGCAATCAATGGGGCCGCTCCTACCGCGAAGGCCAATCGGAAACCACCAAGGCACCAACCCTTTGAGAGGGAGAAGAACTCAATGCCGCGCTGCCGCCACTGGGGGCAGCGCAACAGTGACGGCGCCTCACCATCCAGGGCGAGATCCACGTAGGGATTGTCGTGGGCCAGCACGAGATCGTGGCGATCACAGCGGCACATCGCCTCATCCAACCAGGCCTGATCGCCTGTGCAGGCGGTGGGATTGTGCGGGAAGCCCAGCACCATCAAGCGCAATTGGTCCCACTGTGCCTTCGAGAGCGCATCAAAGTCAGGAGCCCAATGCCTCTCAACACGCAACGGCAGGGTCTCGATAGTGGCATCCGCCAATTCGAGACCGCCACGATGAGAGGGATAAGAAGGATCGAGGATCAGCGCTGAATCCCCTGGATTGAGCACGGCAAGCGGCAGATGCGCCGTGCCTTCCTGGGAACCGACGAGCAGCAGAACCTCACGATCGGCATCGACCGACACACCAAAACGCTGCTGGCACCAGGCTGCCGCGGCCTGACGAAAGGGTTCGGTGCCGGCATGCAGGCAGTAGGAGGCGCTAGCGGGTTCCGACAGGACGGAAGCCATGGCCTGCACCACTGATGGCGGCGGGGCTAGATCGGTCGAACCGAGCGAGAGATCGATCAGCGGCCGGTCAACGGCGGCCTGACCACGGACATATCCGGCTTTGCGGCGGTCGTTGCGATCAAAAACGCCGCTGCCCAGCCTGGTCAGACGATCAGAGGTGAGCATCCAGGAAGGCCTGCAGCTGTGGACGCGCAATGGCACCCTCGTGCCGTGCGAGTTCCACACCATCCCGGAACAGGATCAAGCATGGGATTCCCTGCACCTTGTAAGCGTCGCGAGTGGCGGGATTGCCATCCACTTCCATTTTTCCCACGCTTAGACGGCCGGTATAAGCCTCGGCTGCCCAATCCATCAGTGGTGCCATCAGCCTGCAGGGGCCACACCAGGGAGCCCAGAAGTCAACAAGGACGGTTCCGGCAGCCTTGAGCACCTCTTGGTCAAACCCCGCGTCGGTGAAATCGGAAACAGAGGCGGACACATTGGAGCTGCGAAGTGCCTCGATCCTATGGACCAGAGCGCCCGCCGGAGGCCGGGAAGACTTAGAGCTTGTCGATCGAGCGCCGGAGCTCTTCAAGGTCGGTGTCTACCTCCGTGACCTTCACCGGTTCGAAGGTGGCACCAGCACCTTGATCTGCCGCAGGAAGAGCAACGGCCTCGGGCCCCGCAGACAGTTGCTGGCGCAGAGCAGCGAGTTCGTCGTCGACGTCGTCTCCGCCTTCCAGGGCTGCGAACTGGCTCTCTAGATCAGCCCCGGCCAGCTCGGCCGCGGCCTGACTGCTGGCTTCCAGCGCCTCGACTTTGTCCTCCATGCGCTCGAAAGCAGCCATCGCGGAGTTGCTGCCCAAATTGCCCACAGCACTCTGAAGTTGCTGCTGAGCCTTAGCCGCCTGGGCCCGGGCCTTCAGCATGTCCTTCTTGGTCTTGGCCTCGGCGATCTTCCCTTCGAGGGCCACCAGGCTTTTCTTCAGGGTCTCGACCTGGGCGTCTTGCCCCTGCACTTGCTTGGCGAGAGAGGTAGCCGTCTCCTGAAAGGTCTTGCGGCGGGTGAGCGCCTCGCGGGCGAGATCTTCCTCGTTTTTCTTCAGTGCCAGCTCAGCCCGTTCATACCAGGTGCGTGCCTGTGATTCAGCCTGATCGGCCTGATTGCGCAAACGCTTTTGACTGGCGATCGCCATGGCAACGGCCTGGCGGAGCTTCACCAGGTCCTCCTGCATGTCCGCGACGGACTGATCAAGAATCTTGACCGGATCCTCGGCCTTGCTCACCAGATCATTGACATTGGCGCGCAGCAGACGGCTGACCCGATTGAAGAAACCCATGAATCGCGGAGAGCGCTGCCTGAGGGTAGCGAGCGAATCAACCGCAGCTGCCTAAGGTCTGACGAAGATCGGCAGATGGCGATGGGACGGGCCCCGCAATCGCAGCGACGTCGCTTCGGCAAAGGTGAAGTGCTTCTGCCACCCATACCTGCGCCCGCCCAACCCTTGAGCGGATGCCTGGAAGCCCTGCAGAAATCCTGGCGCCAGGAAGGCTCTTTAGCGGCTCTCTGGCAAGACTGGCCCACCCTCGCCGGCGACCAGCTTGCCGGTCACTGCAGACCCCTGGGCTTACGAAACGGCGTTCTCACCGTGGGTGCCAGCCACCCCCAATGGCGCCAAGCGCTGCTCTACAGCAAGCTGCAGCTGTTGGCGGCGATCCGTGCGGCGGGCCATCCCGTGAAGGATCTGCGCATTCAGCAACACCACCCGACCGCACGCCAGCCTCAGGGTGACCCTCTGGAGGACTGGAAACGACACCCCAGCAGGATCGACGTTCACGGCATTGCACCCTGTCCCCAATGCGGCACGCCAGCCCCCCTAGGTGAGATGGCCCAGTGGGGCCATTGCAGTTTCTGCCGCCGCATCGAACTAAGCCAGGCGACCACCATGATCGACCGGGAAGCCACCAACAAAAAACCGCAGCGCAGCGATCAGTAACGTTCCGGCCTTGGCTTTTCCCAGGTGAGCCCCACGCCACCGGCTTTTAATTCATCGGCACGCTGTTCTAGGCGTGCACGATCGAGGCGCCAGAGCTCATAAATCCCTACACGGGCAAGAACCTGAGGTTGAAGACCCTGCCAGTGCTTCTTGGCTGTGGTGCGTTTGTTGATCACCACCAGCACTGAAGGCGACGCACCATCGGCGTTGCGAGGTCGCCCCTCAAAGCCACGACGGCGTTCGCGGCTTAGGCGATCGACAAGGTTCCTCAGCGCAGGTCGCGATTTCCCCTCATAGAGCACCACCTGATCGGTGTAAAAGTGCAGGGAAGGCTTGAGAACGCCGATCATGGCGAGCGGTTCACCAACACGCCGCTGAGCCACCACCTGCTCAGCCACCATGCGCACCGGCAGCTGGCGCACGCGATCACCGAGCTGAATCATCGGGACGAGAGCCAACAGATGAAAGGCCACCAGTGGCCCCTGCCAGGCGAGCAACCGACCTGAGACCGACGAACGCAGACACCAAAGACCAAGAGCCAGAGCCACCAAAAAGCAGACGGCTGCTCTCAGCACCAGACCACTGGCAAGCAGCTCAGCTGGCAGGGTGGGCATTTCAGGGTCCTGAATGAGAGGGATCCAGAGCGATGACAGCCAGAAGCCGGCCGTGAGGACAAAGGTGAGAGCAGCTGTTGACCACCAGGCCGTGAGCAACCCCCAGCGCCCCTGAAGGTCGGCCTGACAAGCGGTCATCGCCATGATCAGCGCAGCAGCAGGCGTTGCAGGCAACCAGTAGCTGGGCAACTTGGTGGCTGCAGCGGTGAATAACAGCAACACCGCCAGCAACCAACAACCAGCAAAGTCGCGCAAGCTGTCGCCAGCGGGCTTGTGCGCCGTGGAGGCGCCGCCGAAGAATCCAGCCAAAACCCGGCTCAGCCCGATCAGGAGCAAGGGCGTGAAGGGCAGGGATGCGACCACCAGCACAGGCCCGAAAAACCACCAGGGCTGGAGATGGTCATTGACCACGCTCGTGAGCCGCTGAAGGTTGTGATAGCCAAAGAAACTGTCCCAGAAAGGCTGGCCCTCCACCAACAGCTCAGCGACGTACCAGGGGAGACTGATCGCCACAGTGATCACGAGCCCGGGCAGTGGCCTAAGACGACACCAAAGACCGACCAGATCGCGCCGGATGATCGCGAATAGCACCAGCGTCATTCCCGTGAGCACCACCGCGACGGGGCCTTTGGTGAGCACAGCAGTGGCCAAGAAAATCCAGGCGAGCCACCACCGTCGCCCCGATTCGGAGACATAGCAACGCCACTGGCAGAGCAGGCTGAGAGCCAGCGTTCCGTTGAGCAAGGCATCGCTGACGGCTGTGCGGCTCCAAATCAGCACTAAGGGGGAAAGTCCGAAGGCAAGGGCTGCTGCCACCGCCGTGCGACGGGGGTTCGCGTCATCAGAGCTGGAATGTCGCATCAGCGTGTCGCCGATGGCCAGCATCGTCACCACTGAAGCCAGCGCCGACGGCAAGCGTGCCGCCCAGCTCCCCAGGGGATCCCAGTGCTCATGACCGGGAAGGGCGTACGCCAAACCCATCAACCAGTAAACAAGCGGCGGCTTGTCGAAACGGGGTAAGCCGTTGACCCGCGGGGTCAACCAGTCACCGGTTTCCGCCATGGCACGGCCTGATGCCGCAAACAGTGGCGGTGTTTCATCTACCAGCCCCGTGCTGCCGAGCTGCCAGCAGAAGAGCGCCATCGCCAAAGCAAGGATGAGAAACAGTCCCCGACGGCGCTGCCGTGGAGTGGGGACGATCGGAGCTGACGGAACCGCGGTCATCAGCTGATGGTGCCATCCACTGGGATCAAGCCACGATGAATCCAGGCCTCGATCCGAGCCGCAAGAGCGTCCAGACTGGCCCATTGCTCCGCCCAGCGGCGACAGGAACGCCGATCAATAGACGCCGCTTGCCGGGTCGCTTCCGTGAGTGCTTCGCGGTCATCCGCTGTCACCAGCCATCCGGTGACAGCATTTTCAACAATCTCTCCAGGACCGCCGCGGTCGTAAGCGATCACGGGGACACCACAGGCCAGGGCCTCGACCACCACATTGCCGTAGGCCTCATTCCACTTCGGAGTATTCAGAAACGCGCGACAGCGACCCAGTTGTTGCTGCAGCTCGTCGGTGGGCTGAAAACCGCACCACTCAATCGTGCCAACTGGCACCTGCGCTTCAACACCTCTGGCATAAGCGGGATCCTCCACCAGCCCCCACACCTTGAGAGGCTCACCCAAAGCCGCAGCAACCGCGGCAGCATCCTCCAATCCCTTCTCAGGAGCCACACGGCCAGCCCAACCGAGCGGACCATCACTGGCCAGCTGTAGGTCATAGCGGGAAAGATCAAAACCATTGCCCACCACCTCAGGAGAATGGGGTAGAGCGAAATCGCTGGCCTGACGGTGCGTATGAAAAGCCATGCGCCGCTGATCCCAGCGCGCCAGATTCTGCACAGCCCGGTCCATCAAAGACGACACCGATCCCATGCTCACCAAATGGAACACCGAAGCTTCCACATGGGGAGTGAGCCAAAGCGGCAACCAGTCGTAGCCGAAATTGACCACCGCATCGGCTTCAGACCCCAGTGCGAGGGCACGATCCCAAAGCTGAGGCAGCACACCATCCAGGGGGATCTCCATCGCGGCATCACGATCGGCGTGCTGCCAGCTGGGCTGATCCAAACCAGGAGCCGTGTGCAGGGTCACTGCACCATCTATGGGGGGCAGATGAGAGCCGCATGGGGCCACCACATGCAAACGATGTCCGCGACTTGCCAGACCTTTCACCACAGAGGTGAAGGTGAGTTCAACACCACCACCACGTCCACTGCCGAGCTGTCCAATCGGCGTACTCACCAGCACCAGCGTCAGAGGCCGATCCGTCATGCCTTCAGATCTCCAGAATTGCTGAGCGGTAAAGACATCCATGGTTCCCAGAAGCGTTGGCGCTGACTGACCAACAGCACGGACAGCAGCACCAGCAGCACCGAAAACCATTGCAGCGGTTCCAGACGCTCGCCCAGCAGAACGCCACCCGAAGCCAGAGCGAAGACGGGTGTTAGGAAGCCCAGTGTGCTGAAACCGGTGAGGTCCTCACGGTTGGCAAACCAGAAGAACAAGGCATAGGCCAGCGCACTGCCCAGCAGAGAGGCATAGGCCATCTGGGTCCAGTTCCAAAGGGTCCAGGCAGGGATCAGCGCTGTGTTGCTGTCGAAAGCATGCAAAAGCAAAAGCGGAATGCCTCCCAGCACCATGTGCCAGCCGGTAATCGATACCGGATCGCTGCGCCTGCAGGCGAAACGGCTGAGCACGGTGCCAAAGGCCATCGCCAACGCCGCCAACAACATCCAGCCGGTGCCTTGTTGCCAGCCCGTTTGAAGTGCTGACAGATCCGCTTGAAGCCACCAATGCTGGAGAAGGGGCGCTGGCACGCCAAGACAGACGATGCCAGCGAGGCCCACCACCAAACCGATCCAGCCAATGGGGTTGATCGACTCCGCGAACAGCCAGCGAGCCAACAGAGCCACGATCAACGGCTGGGAATCGATCAAGACCGAACCGAGACCGGCCCCAGTGCCCTGAAGCCCTTTCGCCAGGCAGAACTGGAACAGAACAGCATCTACCAGCGTGAATAACAGAAACCAGCCACGGTCACCTGGATCGATCGTCAGCGATCGGCCCAGGAAGGGCACAGCCACCAAGATCACGAGTCCAGCCGGCAGCAGTCGCAGACAGGCCACCAAGGGCGCACCTCCGGATTGAACGAGGGGCGCCATTGCTGCCATCGCCGTTCCCCAGAGGGCGAAGGGCAAAACCATCAACAGACCACGCTGCAGCGTCGTCATGAAATTGGGCCGACAGGGTCCTTTTTAAGATCTGGCGAGTTGAACGGAGGGCCATGGGCTGGCTGTGGCGCCGGAAATCCAAACGCCGCATGGCGCGCATCGAAATTGAGGGTGCAATTAGCGGCTCGACGCGACAGCGAGTTCTGAAGGCTCTGCGGGAGGTCCAAGAGCGGGAGTTCCCGGCTCTGCTGCTGCGCATTGACAGTCCTGGCGGCACGGTGGGTGACAGCCAAGAAATCCATGCAGCACTGCTGAGACTGCGGGACCAGGGATGCAAGGTGGTTGCCAGCTTCGGCAACATCTCGGCCTCCGGTGGGGTGTACGTCGGCGTCGGCGCCGACGCGATCGTGTCCAACCCGGGCACGATCACCGGTTCCATCGGTGTGATCCTGCGCGGCAACAACCTCTCAGAACTGCTTCAGAAGATCGGTGTCCGCTTCGAAACGGTGAAAAGCGGTGCCTACAAAGACATCCTCTCGCCAGATCGCGCCCTAAGCCCGGAGGAGCGCGGGTTGCTGCAAAGCCTGATCGACAGCAGCTACGACCAGTTCGTGAGCGCCGTGGCCAAAGGCCGAAACCTGGAGAAAGACCAGGTGCGCAGCTTCGCTGATGGCCGAGTGTTCAGCGGTGCACAAGCCAAGGATCTCGGCCTGGTCGATGAGCTAGGCGATGAGGAGGCCGCCCGGAGGCTGGCAGCACGGTTGGCGGATCTCGATGAAGAGCGCTGCAGGCCGGTGACCCTCGGCAAACCCCGCAAGCGGCTGCTGCAAAACCTTCCGGGCTCGAGACTGCTGGGACGGTTGGAACAAGTTCTGAACACAGAACTGGAGCTCAGCGGTCAGCCTCTATGGATGCATCGACCATGACGGACTCTCTGCAATTGCGCGGGCTACGCGGAGCCACCACCAGCAGTGAGAACACCGTTGCAGCGATCCGTGAGGCGGTCAATGAACTCGTTGAAGCGCTGATGGAGCAGAACGGTCTGAGTCCGCAACAGCTGGTGTCGGTGACCTTCTCCGTTACCGCTGATCTGGATGCGAGTTTCCCCGCCGCAACAGCACGCCACCGTCCCGGCTGGGACGACGTGGCCCTGCTGGATGTTCAACAGATGGCCGTGCAGGGGGATCTGGCCCGCTGCATCCGTCTTCTGGCCCACGCTTGGCTGCCGGTGACGCAATCCCTGCACCATCCCTATCTTCGCGGTGCCATGAGACTGCGTCCGGACCGATCTAGTCACAACTGACAGATCGAGGGCCGACCCACTCGACGGTTTCTCGCGAGTGATTCTCAGGACAATTCACAAATGACTCACGGCTTAAGGGCCGATCACCTTCTTCCAGCGATGACGCGACATTTTTCCTTGATGACCCGAAACAGCGCTGGACTCGCCGCTTTGGTGAGCTGTGGCGCTATCGGCGCTAGCGCCTTGCTGCAGCCCCTGGCGCCCCCGCCTGCCTCGGCACAAAACACACCATCACTATTGGAATTCCGCTGGGACGACAACAGCGGCTATCGCAAGCTTTATTTCGTGCAGAGCAGTCAGCGACAGCGCGAACGCGCTGAGTATTACTTGATGCTGCGACCCAAGGATCGCAAGACAGCCATTCTCAAACTGAGCATCAGCGTGCCTAAACACTTCAACGCTCGAATTCGTCCCAAGAATCTGTCGCTGTGCAAGATGAAACTGGGTGGCATGCTGTCGCGCAGTCGCTGCGAAGAGGTGCTGCCTGCAGTGATTGAAGTGAACGAAGACCAAACCGCCATCGAAGTCTTCCCCGACACGCCAATTCCAACGGGTGGCACCTATGCAGTGGTCATGAACGTGTTCAACCCCACCAAGTCGGGCATGTTCCAGTTCAATGCCCTGGCGCAGGCCCCCGGAGACGTGCCGGTGTCTGGCTATCTGGGCAGCTGGTCCATCGATATTGACTGACCCCAACTGATAAACTCGCTCCTTGATGAAAGGCCGGGCGCCGTAACAATCCCATGACCAAACGAACCCTCGGAGGCACCAGCCGCAAGCGCAAGCGCGTATCAGGCTTCCGGGTGCGCATGCGCTCTCATACTGGCCGCCGCGTAATCCGCAGCCGCCGCAAGCGCGGACGGGCTCGTCTCGCTGCCTGATTCTTTTAGGCATCTGCGATGGTCCTGCCGGCATCCATGCGCCTGCGTGGCCATCGCTGTTTCAATCATCTTCATCGGCGTGGCAAGCGCTTCCACAGCACCTTGATGGTGCTTCGCAAGGCTCCAGCCAGGAATGAATTGTTGAATTGCGCCGCAACGCGGCAGATCTCTTTGCGCTCGTCAGCATCAGCCACGTGCCGTGTGGCTGTGGTGATTAGCAGCAAAGTGAGCAAACGCGCCGTTGTGCGCAACCGCCTACGACGCCGGTTGCATGATCATCTGCGCAATCGCCTCGAACAGGCTTCAGAACATGGGTCTGTCTGGATTTTGCTGAGTCTGAAGCCAGGTGTTGACCCTGAAAGTCACGCCTTGCTGGAAGAATGCGACAGATTGCTTGAACAGGCAGGGCTGACGTAATGACCGGTTCGATCCAGGAAGAGATCTTCTACGAGGGCGGCCCTGCCAAGGGTGATCTGATTTTCAACATCCTGCTGGGCTTCACCCTGATTGGTCTTCCCTTCGCAGTTGGCGGTGTGGTTCGCGCCCTCTGGCTGCGCTTCAAGGTCACCAGCCGACGCGTCAGTGTGAGCGGCGGCTGGCTCGGCCGAGATCGCACCCAGGTTGTCTACAGCCAGATCAAGGAAGTGCGTTGCGTACCTCGGGGCTTCGGCGCTTGGGGCGACATGGTGCTCGTTCTGACCGATGGATCTCGCCTGGAGTTGCGCTCCATCCCCAACTTCCGAGACGTCGAGAGCTATATCCAGGAGCGCATCAAAACCCGTCCTGCATCCAAAACCTCAGACGGCGCCGATGCTCCCACCAAGGGATTCGCTGCCTGATCCCAGGCTTGAGCGCAGCAGCGTCCTCGTTGTTGCACACTGGCATCACCTTTCATCACCACGCGGAACGCCATCGTGATCGGGTACATCTCCGACAATCTGCTGCTGCCAATCCTTGATTTCTTCTACGGGTTGGTCCCCAGCTACGGACTCGCGATCGTGGCGCTCACGGTGGTGATTCGCCTAGCGCTGTTCCCGCTCAGCGCTGGATCCATCCGCAGCGCCCGTCGCATGCGCATCGCCCAGCCGGTGATGCAGAAACGGCAGGCAGAGATCAAGGCACGCTTCGCCAGCAATCCACAGAAGCAGCAGGAGGAGCTGGGCAAGCTCATGAAAGAGTTCGGCAGTCCTCTCGCCGGTTGTCTGCCTCTGCTGGTGCAGATGCCGATCCTGTTTGCCCTGTTTGCCACCCTGCGGGGATCACCGTTCGCGGATGTGCCTTACACCCTGAACATGAAGGTGCTTCCGTCGGAGCAAATTGCCGCTATCGAGCCCAAGCCCTTCACCAGCGCCAGCCACTCGATCTTCGTCACCGAAACCGATCACGTGCCCGTGATCGCCAGCTTGCCGGGCGGCACAAAGATCGGCTCCGGTGAATCGGTTCAGATCCAGTTGCAGACCAAAAATGGTGCTCCCTTCAGCGATGTGGTGAGCAACATCGAGAATGGGCAATCGTTCATTCCCTCCTGGACGGTCACCAAAGGCGAGTCCGTCGTGTCGGTATCGGAAACCGGCACCATTACCGCTCTGGCTCCGGGTGACGCCACCGTGGAAGGCAAGATTCCTGGCCTGGCCGCCCGCAGTGGCTTCCTGTTCATCAAGGCACTGGGTCAGGTGGGCTTCTACACCGACGGTTCCATCAACTGGGATATCGCCATCCTGGTGGGCTCCTTTGGCGTGAGCCTATTCATCTCCCAGTTGCTGTCTGGCATGGGAATGCCTGCCAATCCCCAACAGGCAACCGCCAATAAAATCACTCCGGTGATGATCACCGGCATGTTCCTGTTCTTCCCACTGCCCGCCGGCGTTCTGCTTTACATGGTGATCGCCAACATTTTCCAGGCTGGGCAGACCTTCCTGCTCACTCGCGAAGCACTACCTGACAACCTCCAGGCCATTCTCGATGAGCAGCTCAAACAGGCCAAAACGCCTGCTACCGCTAACGCTGGTGGTGCAACTGGCAGCCGGTTGCCTTTCGAACCCAAAGGCGGCAACAAATGATTCCCGGCCTTGAGCCGGTACCGCTGAGGGAGCTCCAGGCCCTGGGAACCTCCAGGACCTGGGTCGTTGATGGTCAGATCAAAGCGATGCCAAGCCTGACTCCCGTTCGCGGCACCCTCAGGGCCGAGCATCGCGGCAACGTTCTTGAAGTGGAAGGGTCATTGCAGACCATCGTCTGCTTGACCTGTGACCGTTGTTTGGGTCGATTTAACCAGCAGTTGAATGCCAATTCCAAAGAGCTGATCTGGTTAGGAGATGAGCCCACAGAGGAACTCTTGGCCGATGCGGGGCTTGATCCGGACACGCCGGATGGTCTGGTGGACTGCCTAGATCCACGCGGAGATTTCGAACCCGAACGTTGGGTGTTCGAGCAACTGAGTCTTCAGATGTCTGTGGTGAACCGTTGCGGAGACCTCTGCCCGGGTATGCCGAAGTCAGCATCAACCGCCACCGAGACGTCAAACGTTTCAGCCGTGGATCCCCGCTGGGACGCGCTGCGGGAACTGCAATCGTCCCTGCAACCGGAAGGTGGAGACCATGACTGAAACCTGGATCGGGCAACTGGATCTGCTCATCCGTTCGAGCACACCGCTGATCTGGATCCGCAGCCACGAGGAAGAACGGGTCGAGGGACTGCTGCAGCAGACCTGTGAACGCCTTTCCGATCGGATCCTGGCCAGCTGGGATTTCGTCGGAGGCCTTAGTGGTGTTCTCGGTCAGGAGCAACTGGGTGCTCGTCAGCCCATGGCTGTGCTGCAGTGGCTGCAAGATCGGCCCAGCAGCACCCCCACGCTGCTGCTGCTTAAAGACGTACATCGCTTCTGCGATGACCCTGGCATCGCTCGGATGCTGCGCAACCTCTCCAGCCAGCTGCGCACCACGCCCCACACCCTGATCGTGACCTGCGGGCAATGGACACCACCGGCTGACCTTGATGAAGCGCTCACGCTCCTTGATCTGCCCTTACCCCAGGAAGAGGAGCTGCGGACCCTGCTTGCCAACATCGCCCGCGCCAGCGGGCGCGACCTAGAAGCGGATGTGCTGGAGGAGCTCACTCATGCTTGCTGCGGGCTCAGCGAAGCGCGCGTTCGGCATGTAGCGGCAAAGGCTCTCGCCCAACGGGGTTCACTCAGCCGCGACGATCTAGCGGATGTGTTGGAGGAGAAACGCCTGTCCCTCGCCCGCAGCGAAGTGCTCGAGTTCTGCCAGACCGATGCCACACCGGGGGACATTGGCGGCCTAGAGACCCTCAAGCACTGGCTGGATCAGCGCCACCGCGCCTTCAATGACGATGCCCGTCGCTTTGGCCTGCCACTCCCCCGTGGGGTTCTGCTCGTTGGTCCCCAGGGCACAGGCAAATCACTCACGGCCCGAGCCATCGCACACAGCTGGTCAATGCCGCTGCTGCGACTGGATGTCGGTCGACTGTTTTCTGGCCTGGTGGGGGCCAGTGAGGCACGCACACGCGACATGATTCAACGTGCGGAAGCCATGGCACCGTGCGTGCTTTGGATTGACGAGATCGACAAAGGATTTGGCAACGACAGCCGCAGTGACGGCGGCACCAGCCAGCGCGTACTGGCCACCGTGCTCACCTGGATGGCTGAAAAACGCTCAGCAGTGTTTGTGGTGGCTACCGCCAACGGTGTAGAGCGGCTGCCTGCGGAACTGCTGAGGAAAGGACGATTCGATGAAATCTTCCTGCTCGATCTTCCGTCGCGAGACGAGCGCAACAGCATTCTCGGGTTGCACCTACAGCGCCGACGCCCTGGCCTCGAGCTGCCTCTCTCCACTGTGGTGGACCGCACCGATGGTTATTCAGGCGCCGAACTCGAACAAGTGGTTATCGAAGCCATGCACCTGGCCTTTGCTGAAAGCAGGGAGCTTTCTGAAAGTGATCTAATCCAGGCAGCAGCCCAACTTGTGCCGCTTTCGCGCACAGCACGGGAACAACTGGAGAGCCTGAAGCAATGGGCCAGCGCGGGGCGAGCCCGACCCGCTTCATTGCGGGGCGTAACGAACCCTCAACCGGCGTAACAATCTGCGCGGAGACAGGAAGCCTTAGCCCTGCGCAGTCCGTAGGTTCCGGTCATTGACCGCATTCCTTCTTTGAACCGTCCTTCCGATGTCACCGCTCAGCTGGCAGCTGCCTGCCTCGGTGCCGGTGTGATCACCACGGTGGCCGTTGCTCAGGGCCAAAACCCGATCACAGCCCTGGGCATCACCCTCTTCTCTGCTGTGGCTGCTGTGATGGTGGGACAGGTTCTCTGAGACCAGGAAAGACCCCGGCAGCGGGCGCTTAGGCTGCCGGCGCCGTCATCTGAATCCCTGTGCTCGATCAGCGTCTGGTGCGAGAGAACCCCGAGCTGATTACGGCTCAATTGGGGCGCCGAGGCATGGATGTTGACCTCACATCCCTGCAACTGATCGCTCAGCAACAGCGAGACCTCGAAGAACAACGGAGCAGCCTGCAAGCCGAAGGCAACCGGATCGGCAAGGAGGTGGGTCAGAGGATCAAGTCAGGTGCCGATCCAAAGGGCGCCGAGGTCGCGGAATTGCGTCAAGAAGGGAACGCCATCAAGCAGAAAGTGGCAGTGCTCGAAGACGAAGAAAAGCACCTGGCCACACAGCTAAAGAGCCAGCTGCTCACCTTCCCGAACCTGCCGGCGAGCGAAAGCCCTGATGGCAAAGACGAAAACGACAACGTGGAGGTGCGCCGCTGGGGCAGCCCGCGTAAAGAGCAAGGCCTTGAAGAACATTGGGCGATCGCCGATCGCTTGGGTCTTCTCGACAGCGAGCGGTCGGTGCGGATTGCCCAGAGTCGCTTTGTGACCCTTCTAGGCCAGGGAGCACGGCTGGAACGTGCCCTGATCAATTTCATGCTGGACCTGCACACCGGCAAGGGCTACCGAGAGGTGCTGCCTCCAGTGCTGGTTAACAGCGCCAGCCTGACCGGATCCGGTCAGCTTCCGAAATTTGCCGAGGAAAGCTTCCGTTGCGCTGAAGACGATCTTTGGCTGACCCCCACAGCCGAGGTTCCGGTCACCTCTCTGCACCGGGATGAAATCATCCCGGTCGATCAGCTCCCGTTGCGCTACGTGGCTTACAGCCCCTGCTTCCGCAGGGAAGCCGGGAGCTATGGGCGAGACACCCGCGGATTAATCCGGTTGCACCAGTTCAACAAGGTGGAGCTCTACTGGTTCGCCCATCCAGACCAGTCGGCAGAAGCGCATGCCCAGATCACCGCCGATGCCGAGGCGGTGCTGCAGGCCCTAGAGCTGCCCTATCGCGTGCTCGAACTCTGCACCGGGGATCTTGGCTTCTCCGCCACCCGCACCTATGACCTGGAAGTGTGGCTGGCAGGTGCCGGTGCCTTTAGAGAGATCTCCAGTTGCAGCGTCTGCGGGGATTTCCAGGCCAGGCGCTCCTCCATCCGCACCAAAGAAGGCAAAGCCACCCGCTTGGTGCACACACTGAACGGGAGCGGTCTGGCGATTGGACGCACCATGGCGGCCTTGCTGGAAAACGGTCAGCAAGCTGATGGGAGCGTGAAACTGCCTCAGGCATTGGTGCCGTACTTCGGTGGCGACCGCATCCAGCCAGAATGACTCCACTCAATCGGATCTCATGAACGTTCTGGCCTCACTGCTGGCTCTGGGGCTCCTGATCGTGATTCATGAAGCCGGTCACTTCCTGGCGGCGCGTCTGCAAGGCATTCGCGTGAACGGCTTCTCCGTTGGATTCGGGCCGGCACTTCTCAAAACCGAGCGCAACGGCGTCACCTACGCCCTGCGCATGCTGCCCCTGGGAGGTTTCGTCTCCTTCCCCGACGATGACGAAGACAGCGACATACCTGATGACGACCCGGATCTGCTGCGCAACCGTCCGATTCCACAGCGGTTGCTGGTGATCAGTGCCGGGGTGTTGGCCAATTTGCTGCTGGCTTGGTTGGTGCTCGTGACCCACACCGCTCTCACCGGCGTTCCGGGAGAACCTGCGCCTGGGGTGATGGTGATGAGTGTGCAGGGCGGCGAAGCAGCGGCAACGTCGGGGTTGAAGCCAGGTGATCGGATTCTCAGCATCGACAATGTTCCCTTGGGCAGCGGCGAGCCTGCTGTGAAAGCAGCCGTGGAGCCGATCCGGCAACATCCCGGTCAATCCCTCAACTTGCGCATCGAGCGCAACGGAGAGCCGCTGCCTCTGACGCTCACGCCTTCGGATCAACAGGGCACCGGTCGCATTGGCGCTCAGCTGCAGGAGGTTCTCACCGGCGAGAGCCGTCCGGTGTCGTCACCGATTGAAGCGATCACCGTGTCCAGCCATCAGTTCAGCGGGCTGGTCAGCCGAACAGCGGCCGGATATGCCGGCCTGTTCACCAATTTCGGGGCCACGGCTCAACAGGTGTCTGGGCCGGTGAAAATTGTGGAGATGGGAGCTCAACTCTCCAGCCAGGGAGGCTCAGGGCTAGCCCTCTTTGTGGCGTTGATCTCGATCAACCTTGCCGTGCTCAATGCCCTGCCCCTGCCTCTGCTCGATGGAGGCCAGGCCGTTTTACTTCTGCTGGAAGGATTGCGTGGTCGCCCCCTGCCCGAACGCTTCCAACTGGCCGTGATGCAATCGAGCCTGCTCTTCGTGCTCGGCCTCAGTGTTCTGCTGATCGTGCGTGACACCAGCCAGCTTCCGGTGGTGCGTCAGTTGCTGGGACAGTGAGGCGGTATGTTTACTGATTGAACCGCTCCTTTTCAACCGCTGCATGGCCAAGAAGTCGATGATCGCCCGCGATGCGAAGCGGAAGAAAATGGTGGAGCGCTTCGCTGCCAAGCGGACGGCCCTGATGGCCGCTTTCGATGCAGCCAAGGATCCGATGGAGCGTCTTGAGATCCATCGCAAGATCCAGGCCCTGCCCCGCAACAGCGCCCCTACCCGCATGCGCAATCGCTGCTGGGCCACCGGTAAGCCCCGTGGCGTGTATCGCGATTTCGGCCTGTGCCGCAACCAGCTGCGCGAGCGTGCTCACAAAGGTGAACTCCCCGGCGTGGTCAAGTCCAGCTGGTGATCGGCTGATCACAACTTGCTTCTGAAGCAGGAGAAGGAGGTGAGCAATCACCTCCTTTTTGATGCAAACGTTCCTAGGAAGCTGATTCGATTCCGATGGATTGGCGGTTCAATCCGCCGAAGTGCCAGAATCAGATTTGACAGAAAGACATAAACAACAGTGCAAGGTCAGACCCAGTCGATCTCCTTTGACGGTCGGGAGATTCGGCTGACCACGGGGCGGTATGCCCCACAGGCCGGTGGATCCGTGATGATTGAGTGCGGCGACACATCCGTGCTCGTGACCGCCACCCGTTCAGCAGGGCGTGAGGGCATCGATTTCCTGCCCCTCATCTGCGATTACGAGGAGCGCCTTTATGCCGCAGGTCGCATCCCTGGCAGTTTCATGCGACGCGAGGGGCGTCCACCCGAACGGGCCACGCTGACCTGCCGTCTGATCGACCGCCCCATGCGGCCACTGTTCCCCAGCTGGCTCAGGGATGACTTGCAGATCGTTGCTACCTGCATGTCCTTGGACGAGCGGGTGCCAGCCGATGTGCTCTCGGTGACCGGTGCCTCCCTGGCCACACTGTTGGCAGGCATTCCTTTCCACGGCCCAATGGCTGCCGTGCGCGTCGGTCTCCTCGGAGACGACTTCGTGCTCAATCCGAGCTACCGCGAAATCGAACGCGGTGATCTGGATCTGGTGGTCGCTGGAACACCCGAAGGTGTGGTGATGGTGGAAGCCGGAGCCAATCAGCTGCCCGAGCAGGACGTGATCGAAGCAATTGACTTCGGTTACGAAGCCGTTTGCGAGCTGATCAAGGCCCAGGAAGCCATCCTCAAAGAGGCGGGCATCAAGCAGGTGAAGCCCGAAGCTCCCAGCGAAGACACCACCCTGCCGGTGTATCTGGAGAAAGCCTGCAGCAAGGCCATCGGTGAAGTGCTGAGCCAGTTCGACCAAAGCAAGGCCGAACGCGACGACAAACTGGATACGATCCGCAATCAAACCGCTGAGACCATCGACGGCCTGAAAGACAGTGACCCGGTGCGTCAGCTGGTGTCCAGCAACAGCAAGGCTCTGCCCACCAGCTTCAAAGCTCTGACCAAGAAGCTGATGCGTCAGCAGATTGTGAAAGACGGCAAGCGCGTTGACGGACGCAGCCTGGATCAGGTGCGTCCGATTAGCGCACTGGCGGGCGTTCTACCCAAGCGGGTACACGGATCGGGTCTATTCCAGCGCGGACTCACTCAGGTGTTGTCCACCGCCACCCTCGGCACCCCCAGCGATGCCCAGGAGATGGATGACCTCAATCCCAACACCGAGAAGACCTACCTCCACCACTACAACTTCCCTCCCTACTCCGTGGGTGAGACCAAGCCGATGCGCTCCCCCGGTCGGCGCGAGATTGGTCATGGTGCCCTGGCCGAGCGGGCAATCCTGCCCGTGCTTCCCGCCAAAGACACCTTCCCTTACGTGGTGCGTGTGGTCAGCGAAGTGCTCAGCTCCAACGGCTCCACCTCCATGGGGTCGGTTTGCGGCAGCACCCTTGCGTTGATGGACGCCGGCGTTCCTCTTAAGGCACCAGTGAGCGGCGCCGCCATGGGCCTGATCAAAGAAGGCGATGAGGTGCGCATCCTCACCGACATCCAAGGAATCGAAGATTTCCTTGGCGACATGGACTTCAAGGTTGCCGGCACCGACAAGGGCATCACTGCCCTGCAGATGGACATGAAGATCACCGGTCTGTCCATCAACACCGTGGCTGAAGCCATCAACCAGGCTCGCCCAGCGCGTCTTCACATCCTTGAAAAGATGATGGAGGCCATCGACACACCGCGCGAAGGCATGTCACCTCATGCCCCTCGCCTCCTGAGCTTCCGCATTGATCCGGAACTGATCGGCACGGTGATCGGCCCTGGTGGACGCACCATCAAGGGCATCACCGAGAGGACCAATACCAAGATCGACATCGAAGACAGCGGCATTGTGACCATTGCCTCTCACGACGGAGCGGCAGCCGATGAAGCCCAAAAGATCATCGAAGGGCTCACCAGGAAGGTGAACGAAGGCGAAATGTTCAGCGGTTCGATCACCCGCATCATTCCGATCGGAGCCTTTGTGGAGATTCTTCCTGGCAAAGAAGGCATGATCCATATCTCCCAGCTCTCCGAAGCCCGGGTGGAGAAGGTGGAAGATGTGGTGAAAGTGGGCGATGAGGTCACCGTGCGCGTGCGGGAGATCGATAACCGCGGCCGCATCAACCTCACCCTGCGTGGTGTGCCCCAGAGCGGTGAGGATGCTGCTCCCGAACCTGCTCCAACTCCCGTCGCGCCCCTCTCCTGAGGGGCTCAGGGTCAGACCTGAAACCCTGGATCAATCTCTTTCATAGCCCGTGTCGCTTTCTCTTCGAGGGCGGCATGGGTTTTTCCATGGCTGGCAATTAGGCACCCGGCCTGACGCACATCGCCGGTGTTGTAAGTCAACGGCTGGCCATCGGCATGGGTGAACGCACCACCTGCGGCCAACAACACCGCTTCAGGAGCGGCCATGTCCCAATCCTTGGGAGCACTCTTCCCAGACAGGGAGATGTACAGATCGGTCTCACCGCGCAGGATCGTGGCGACCTTGTAGCCAACGCTGCCCACCGCTTTGGAACCGCCGAGAGCAAGGGCGTCAATCAGCTTCACCAGACGGTCATCACGGTGGCTGCGGCTAGCCACCAGGACCAGGTCTGAAACCGCGGTTCTGTCGCTGAAACGAACCGGCAACCGCTCACCCTGACGGTCTTCGCACCAGGCCCCTTCGCCGACGATGCCGATCCAGAGTTCGTCGGCTTCTGGCAGCAGCACCACCCCCAGCACGGGACGCCGCCCCTGTACCAGAGCCAAATGAACGGCGTATTCGCCTGTGCCCTGCAGAAAATCCTTCGTGCCATCCAGGGGATCGAGAATCCAGAGCCACTCCGCCGGCAGCGGTTGGCCTTCCGTGAGCTGCTCCTTGGCGGTCTCCTCACTGAGCAGCGTCCACCCCGCATTTGGGAACGCCTGCTTCAGGCCATCCAGCAACCACTGATTCACAGCCAGGTCAGCCGCAGACACCGGGCCCTCTCCACCGTCATCCACACTCAAGGCCTTGGGAAAACCGTGCGGGGGCTGCTCGCCACGGGCATAGGCCCGCAAAATGTCGGCGGCTCCCCAACAGAGTGGACGCAAAGCCGCGCGCAAAGCGTCCTGGCTGACACCGGCAGGCAAAGTCGGAGCAGTCGGCATCATGGGAAGGTTTGGGCGGAGCCATTGTGAAGCAGCGCGCCGAACCGGAAAACGGTGTTCTCTACATGGTCGGCACACCGATCGGTCATCTCGGTGACCTCTCACCCAGGGCCCGAGCACTGCTGACAGCTGTCGACACAGTGGCCTGTGAAGACACGCGACACAGCGGTCAACTGCTCTCCTCCCTGGGATCGACGGCCAGGCGCTGCAGCTTTCATCAACACAACACCCACGGCCGCATTCCCCAGTTGCTGGAGGAACTGAACCAGGGACGCAGCGTGGCTGTGATCAGCGATGCCGGCCTACCAGGCATCAGCGACCCAGGCGAAGAACTGGTGGCCGCCGCCAGGGAAGCGGGCCATGCCGTGATCTGCATCCCGGGGCCCTGTGCGGCTACCACCGCCCTGGTGAGCAGCGGACTCCCTAGCGGTCGCTTCTGCTTCGAAGGATTTCTGCCCGCCAAGGGGAGAGATCGCCGACAACGCCTGGAAACCCTTGCCAAGGAACCACGCACCACGGTGCTGTACGAGGCACCCCACCGACTTTTGAAACTGCTGGAGGAACTGCAGGAGCACTGCGGTGCGGCACGCCCCCTGCAGGTGACCCGGGAATTGACCAAGCGCCACGAAGAGCAGATTGGGCCCACCATCGGCGACGCCCTGACGCATTTCACCCATCAGGCACCCCAGGGAGAATTCACCCTGGTGCTCGGTGGCGCCGAGGTGCAGGCCCCAGACCCGCTGAATGATGAGGCATGCCTGCAGCAACTCCAGGAGCTAATCACCAATGGCATGAAAGCCAGTGATGCGGCTCGGGAGCTGGCTTCACGCAGCGGCCGATCCAAGCGGGAGCTGTATGCCCTGCTGCACGCCGCAGAGAACCAGGCAGACTGAGTCAAGCGTTTGAACCACGCGGCATGCTGCTGCGCCTGCGACTGCTGATGATCACGCTGGGATCCGGCGCGGCTCTGCTGGTGGTGCTCTGTCTCGGAGCCCAGAATCTGAGTGATCGCTACCGCCTGCGGCTTGGCATTGGAGAAACAGCTCCGTTGCCCGCTGGTTTTGTCGTTGGCGTGAGTGCCGTGCTGGGGGTCATCAGTGGCGGAAGCCTTACAGCTCTCATGCTGCCGAATTCCCAGCGATAAATTTAGGCGTCGAGGGAATACAGCGCGCCTTCCATCACTAACCGGGTGATGCCACGCGCCACAAGGTGACGGGTGGTGCGCTCAAAAACCTGGGTATCCGGCACCTTGATCACACGCTGGCTGCGGCCGCACTGGCGCTTGGCCGTTCTGGGGCTGGCATACAGACAAAGAGCCTGCCGCGATAGCTCGGAAGGATCAGCGACGCCGAGCTCCGGAAATTCACTGAGCGGTCTTGGATCCAGTTCGACCGTCTTATCAACCAGCATGTAAACGCTTTCAGGCAGCACGCCTACGGCGAAGGGCAGACAACTGATTTGCTCTCTGCTCACTTGAGGCAGATCCACTGGGAGAACAGCTACCTCGTGAAAAATGTCACTGGGATCAGAGGCGAGGTCCTCATCGTCACTGATCTCCTCGGGCTCGTCCGCTCCAAAGTCATCGGCATCGTCAAGAGCCAACGTGGATGGGCTGTCGTCCTCTGCTTGCTCAGACACATCGGCTGACTCCACCTCTTGGTCTGCCATAGCAGCGGACAGGGGTTCTGTCGCAAGGTCCTGCTCTTGCCCTTTATCAGCACCGGCCTTGACTTGTGGTGCAACCGAAGCACCGCGAGAACGCGAGGATTTGAGAGCGCTGTACTCCTCAGGCGTCAACAACGTTCGCACCGTACGGCTGACCGTGTTCGTGCTGCATCCAAAGGCTTCAGCCAACGCCGCACTCGTTTCACCGGCGCGATAACGCTCTAGTAGCTCCTGCTTCTGACTGTCCGTAAGCCGGCTGGGTGCCATCGCGAAACTTGCGCAGCATCCAACCTTAGGTGCCGCCGACGGGATCGACTGCAACAATGGGCCCTCTGCTCCCTTAGCTCAGCTGGATAGAGCAACTGCCTTCTAAGCAGTCGGTCGATGGTTCGAATCCATCAGGGGGCGCTGGCAAAAACCATTCAGAGGAAGCGTTCCGGGGATTCACCCCGTGACGCCTGAATCGACTTGAAACGCGATTTTGTTTGCCTTTTGCAAACGCCTATGCAAACGCCAAGGCAATGGTGGCGTGTTGACATCCGAATGTCATTGAAAGAACAAGAAAAGCCCTGAGCGACGCTTGGATGACTTTGCAGCAGGCTTAGTATTCACATTGAGTGAAACTATTAAGCAAGCATCTGTCGCTTGCTTTACAACCTCTTTACCTAAAAGTAACTAGGGAGTGGGCTTGATTGGACATTTCAGATAGTTTTCCAATACTAATTCTATCCCGTTATTTCACAGGCCCTGCAAATACACTTCAATCCCATCTCGGCTGACTCAATCACGAGCCTTCGCCATTAGATTCAGCAAAAATCCTCTAGATCCATTACACCTTTTCACTTAATCCACAGAGCACTCTAATACATAATTCTTCTACTAAATACGAAGCTATACAGACTTCTTTCCACTCCTGGCATGCCTTAATTGATTCCGTTCAAAGAAGGATTGCGCCAAGCAATGGAACAGTGCCTAGACATGATCTCATGAAAAATGACATCAGTTTTTGAAGCCTATTCTCAGGTGCACTAGGACACAGAAACCCCCATAGGCAATCTGCTTGCAGCCGTCCAACACCCAAAGGTTCCAGAAGTCGTCCACAACGGATGCAGAGTGACAAGCACGGAGGTTCTGCAGGTCAAGCGAACCGAGATTGGTTTGCGGCCTCAGCAATCCACTCGGACCAGACTGACCGCCGCACCAGCTAACGGCACACCATCAGCAATCAGCCGCAGAGCTTCAACATGGCGCTATTGGCGTTGCTGCTTGGCGACGATTGCCATGTTGCGTTATTGCGATGCAGTTGTTTGGCAATCCTCCAGGTACTCCTTAAACATTTCTTGAACTACATCACAGCAAGAAGCTCCTTCATCCACCATATATTGAGCAAGCCACTGCGTATCTTTACTCTTATCCAATAATTGAATGAATTCAGATACTTGTGCTCTCAAGTCTGCAAAAACTTTTAGCCTCTTTTCATCAGGAGGAGGAGTTACATCATTATCGCCAGGAAGGCTTATGCTCGAACTACTGAATCGAGAAGCACCCCAAAACAATGGTACAAAAAAAGCTACAATCTCCAATATACCTAGGGATACAGTTTCCAATTCAGTCGCTTCGCGAGGATGAAGATTTCCGGCACGCCTTGCAGCCTTGCGAATCAATTTAAAGCCTTCACCTTCAGGATGCTTTTTGAGCATGTCATTAACATAAGAGCGCAGATAGGTCATGTTTTTAAACCATTCTTGTGTGTTTTACATAAACCTGATCGCATGTGATGTTTTTGATACAATTACATTAAATCCACGGCATGAGCGCAATATAGGAGAGTTGGCAGGCTTAGATCAGCCCATGGGCCTGAAATATGTCGATCACATCATTGAGCTGCTGATCAGTCCAATGCTCTAAAAGCGCAGAGATGCACCGCTCCACCTCCAAAGGCACCTGTTGCTCGAGACCTAGAGAGAGCAACTGCCGCCGATGCAGTTGATCGCGTTTCCTACAGACCCGATCAGGCCTCAGAGATGCAAACAATTTTGCAAACTCAGCCGGAGCGGCAACCCGCAGAACCCTGACACCCATACCTCGAAGCAATGAACCGAGAAGTAAGCGGCAGCTAGAAGGCTATCTTCAACGCATTGCTGCGACGAGTCGCCGATCAACCAAGCGACTTTTGTTGAAGACGACAACTTCAACAAAAGCATGCTCAGCAAAAGCCTTAAGGCTTAAGGAGAAAACCTTCTAGAGCACACCGCTGATTACTGAAATGGTCTTCGATGATGGCAAGGTCTGTGAAGTCATCGTCTCCATCAAGCAAAAGATGAGTGCGAAATAGATTAACCACCGCCCCATCTTTGAGGAGATAAAAACAATGCATGCCAGTTTTTACTTAGCTTCATGCTTGACGTCGTAGTAGCGCAATCGAATAGGCCTAAAGCGCGAGTAAATTGTGAACCCAAGCCATTGAACAGTCGTCCAAAAGGTCCCAAAGAAAAAGCTGAGAAAGAACGCTGTGCCCACCATCGTGAGCAAAGCGGTAAATCCATAGACATATTGATCATTCAAGGAGACAATATCAGCCCCTGAAATCCAGGCATAAACCCCGATAAGCAGAGAGATAGGGGTAAAGCCAACTAAAAAGCCAATACAGTTGAGCTTCCAAAGCGATCTATAGCAAAGACGGTTAACAACAATTGATTGGGAGGACACAAGCGAGACTGGATTTTCCCATTAGTAGCAACGTCTCCATCATTGGCAACCCATGCAGCTCATTAAAAGCATCAACAAGGCCTTGGCTGGGCACATACCTGGTGGAGCTTACTCGCTCTTTCTCACCTTGAACTCTAGGAATAAAGCTTCTGCTTCTGCATAATCTTTGCTTTCTCGCAGTTGAAAAACCTTCGCTTTCCACCAATCCCAAGTTTGCGCGTGAAGCGGCTTGTTCGGCATGTCTTTTTCCATGCAGCCTGCTGCGACTTCGTTCACATTAGAGATCCTGGCTCATGGCGATGTGCTTATTTTTACTTCTTCAAACAAACTTGCTACATTTTTGGCACATTTTCCTGACCCCTGCTTACAACTATATCCAATTCAATCACGAGCTTTGAGATTTAATCTCAGCAAATAGGCGGCGTAAAGAATAGGGAATAAAAAATCGTTCTCAAAAGCATATCTATTGCCAAGAGGCACGAGATTCTTTCAAGGGCATTCGAAAGCCGGCTCATCAGCTTGGTCAGCACGTAAGCCATCAAACTATCCGTGACAGGCTGTATTCAGCATCTGCTTCCAGGCATCATTCGCGTTGTGCCTGAACATCCGCCGTCGGGTCTGCGGCACCCATGGGCGTGGAGAAACACCCAGCTGTAAGTCAGCACCGCATCCAACTGCGCTCTGATTGAGACTCAGGGGGTGGGACCGACTTCAGCCACTACTTCGACATGGAAGGTCGGGTGAGTCATCAGAGGATTCCCAAGGGGCCCTTTTTCTTCTTGCAGTAGCCAGCACCAATGTTCATCCAACCCTCCCTGCAGGCCTCACCATTGGTGGGTGCCACCTCGTAATAGATGGGGGAGACGCAGGTAGTTCCCAGCGTGTTGACATAACCCAAAGGGCACTGGTCATGACCCGGTGCTTTAGGGATCTCCTTCTGAGCAAAAGCCGGTGCAGCGACGGCTGAAGAGGCAAGGATTAGTGCAGTGACAACAGCTCTCATCAGAAGTGGAGTTCGTTCAAGCCAGGTTTAGGAACAGGGGCATCAGATTTCAACAACTTTGCTGAAGCTCATTGCGTCGCTGGCCTCGCCTCATCAGAACGGCATGGCACCCATGGCCGGGGTGATGGGGTCGTTGGAGATTCAAGGCCTCCATCCAATGGTCCCTCAGATGGCTACTGGGCGCTGGGAGATCGCTGGCTTCTCCGCTGACCGGGGGACGTCGGTTCAGCGTTATCTGACGGGTAGACAACACCGCCGCCAGCATCGCTGGAACTTCCATTCAGCTACAGATTTCATCGGGCGATTCGATGCTTTTATCGCCTTTTCCAGGTGGTGTGCATTGATCGCTGAACGTTCTGGGCACATCCACCGCATGCAGTACAGGAGGGGGGAGTACATCCTCAATCGCCTGCGTGCTCAGATAGCGATCAACAAAGTTGTGATCCTCACCTATCGAGGCGTGACTTACGAAAAGCAGCTCTAGATGAGCTGAGTTTGGTAGTCACCGCCTTGACGACCTGCCCCTGCGCTAACCGATTTTGAGCCTCTTGTTCCAAGCTTCCTTAGCGTTGTTGCAAAACATCGGCCGTCAGCTCTGCGGCACTGGTGAGTGTGGCGGTACGAGTGGACGGTCCTTATTGGGCATCGCGCAGAGCTTGGAGCGCACCCGCAATGATTGAGATGGACATCCTCTGAGGCATTTCGGTCCAGTGTTCACATCAGAGCCAGGCAGACCCAAAAAGTCAACAATGCTCAAGTACACCACGTCATCACTGAGTTTTTGAAGCATTGGAGCGGGCAAGAGTGGGGCCTGCTCATGGAGATGTCCCAAGCGCACGGCCTACTTTGACCAATTCCCCGTGCCGTATCAACCTGAGGGGAGTTCACGGCATTTTTATGGGCATAGTGAAAAATCTATTTTCAATTTTTCAAGACCGGCGGGAGCTGCTTGATCTCACCAGTTTTGGCGATGAACTTGCATTCAAAACATCATGGAAACCACTAGTGGGCGGCGGCACAAATTTCTGTACGCATCGATTACAAAAAAGTACTTCCACCTTTGCTGGCGATTTACTTAGCTTCAAAACAACTATTGCCGCAATGCTCTTCTCGGCGTTTGTTATCGTATTAGGAATATGCTTTTTTGCCGCATGGGCTGGCGATCCATGGGCTATTCTTGCATTACTATTTTCGGGATTTGGAATTTGGCAATTTTGGAACATGCAAAGGGAACAGTCAGTCTTTGATCGTTCATCACGAAGACTTACAAAGCGAGGAAAAACTTACAACCTGCATCAAGTAAGCGCTATTCAGCTAATACGTGAACATTGCAGCGGAAACGATTCCAGTTACTACAGCTACGAGCTCAATCTTATCTGCAGCGATGGAGAGCGGATCAATATTGTCGACCATGGCTCACTACATGCCATACGAAAAGATGCTGAAGTGTTAGCCGATTACTTATCGATCCCAGTTTGGGATGCAATAGACTTTCGCATTCCAGAATAAGCCGCTCATGAAATACTGATCCTGAAATTTTGAGTGCAAATACTGGCCAATAAGGTCGTAAACACGATGATTGAATCCAAAAAAATTGTTGTGTTAGTCCCAACCAGAGCACAATCCAAGCAAAGCCCCAATGAAGCTCTGCAAAAGATCCATGATGCTGTACTGCCAAACAACAAGCCGCCTCGAAGGCAGCCTGTCCATTAGGAAGTCGTCCGGCACCCTAAGAGAGCCGACTTTGGGCATTGTCGGGGGCACGAGGGGTGCACCCGACAACCCCGAGCCCAGTCATAGCTTCAAAAAGCATGGCATGGCTATGAAGCTTCCTGCCTTCGGAGCAGTCGGTCGATGGTTAATCCATCAGAGAACATTTAAATCAAGCAGTCCTCACATGTGTTTGGGAAGACAAGCCAAAACGCTTCAATCGGCTTGAGACTGCAAAGAGGAAGGCCGCCCCTCCAGGTGGAAAGACGGCCTAGCTCGCTCGTTTGTGCATGGTTCAACCCATCACATCAGATCTGAGAGAAAGGGTCGAAGCGTCTGGCTAGAGGCGCCCTGGGGCCATTCGCTCTAGGTATTGGGTCGTGTTCTCCGAGGGCACCTCGGGCGGTGCTAGTGGAGCGTCGATTGGCGTGGCGGACCATTGCGTGCCTACCAAAGGACCAACCCAGGTCGTTGTTGAGACTGTTGGAGCAGGGGCCAGAAAGTCAGTCTGCTTCTGCGATTTGCTCAGGTGGAGTGTCGGCTGTCATCAGCGCCTCCGATCTCGATGGCCTTACTTTCCACCTGCAGTGGCGTGTTTGGCATCAGTCGAATCGCGCATTGCCTTTTCAGCCGAAAAAGTCCAAAGTCAAAACGGCGTGGCAACTGCAGCAAGCAGAGGGAAAACTCTGTGCAGCTGCTCCCAAGCAAGGCCTTGAGGGACCCTGACCACCGTCACGCTGATCACCAAGTGTTCTTGGTGGTGTGCGCCAATGACGCTGGTGCTTTCAGGCATCGAATCAGCCTCGGCCTGGAGCAACTGGGCGTTGACGTGGTGAATGAGCTTCTTGCGCTGATTGCGCTGAATCGGAATCACCAGCGCAAGAAGAATTTCTGAGTGGGAGGAACAACGCTTGAGGTTTGTCTTTAATGACCGCCGTGATCAACCTTCAGGCGCGAGCGCTTGATGTGTCACGCCAATTAATTGAGCATTACTGTCGTAGTTAGCTGTGATCGTCTGGAGCTCACCTCCATTCACCAGCCAGATCACACGAATGGAGAAAGCCTGCTCTGTAGGGATACGTTCAGGACAACGCAGGATGATTCCATCCGGAAAAAAATGGTTGGATTGGTCCTTGTCCATCCACTGCCAATCGGAGCTCAGCGACCGAAGGCGGGATAAATCAGGGTGAATTTGATGTTCTTCGCCTTTCCATCGACCAACAGGATTCCAAGGCTCCACTTGGATCACGGAGTCACTCCAACTCTTTCCTGATTGGTTTCCACGCTCCTCACGGATGCTTGCAGTTCGTAGTAACTCACCATCCCTGCCATAGAGCACACCGACACTGTGGCGAATCTCACCGCGCTTGAGAAAGAGCTCAAATGGTGCGAACTGGTTGGGTTGAAGGGTGGGAATCAACCAGGCCGCTGAGCCGTTATCAAGGGCAAAGCCGCGCATGGCTTCGCTGGCGGGATGGGCAAATCCGTCCGCTTGACTGTGCTCGTCAATGTTGTAGGCCCACTGTTTACGGATGGAACGCCCGTCTGCATAGCTGTAGAGGTTTGTCTGAACAACCTCGGTTTGGGCTGTATTTGCAGTGAATAGGCGTGAGCTGGAAAAGGTCTCCTTGACCTCTCCGGAGGGGGTGTAGCGGGTCCAGCTTCCTCTCCAATTCCCAAGGTGATGCCGCCAAAATGCATGCCAATTGCGATCGGAGCGCGTTTCGGCCAGGACTATCTGCTCAAGCCTTCTCGCCTGGGACTGGCCCAAGCCTGGCTCGACTACGGAAACACCAAGCAAGAGGACCCAAGGCCCCAGAACCGTTAGTAAACGCACCATAAGGATCAACTTAAGCCCAACTTTCTGCTAATGACAGCAGGCCTGCATTGATCTGTGCATGAGATCCACCGCGTAAGTCAATGGGTTCAGCAATTTTTGGAGGAAGTCCCGAGATGAGAGGAGAAAGAACATTGAGGCAGGCAAAAACCCACTCATAAAGGAGCCGGTGCTGCTGCGCTTGACGAAGAAAGAGATGTCCCTCCAAACACGACGAGAAGCACCTAGAAGTTACACTTACCTGCAAACAAACTGAAAAACATAGTCGTACATTTTTCTAGGATCATTTTGCAGCCAATCGTCTCCGCCAGGAAAGCGATAGCGTGCATCTTTACAATCCCAAAACACATTATCGAAACTCTCTGTTCCGTCTGTATATTCCCACTTCACTAGCGAACGACGAAGAGCACCATTTTGCTGTTTAAATTTTTTTGCGTACATCAAGTTTCCTACTTGGTCCTCACCCAGCAAGACGAACCCATCCTCACTGACAAGGCGACCAGTCGAGTCGAGATTGGCCGCTTGGGCCTGCAGCATAGAAAGCAGCACCATCCCAACGGCAACCAAAGATGAACGCAATAATTTCAAAGCAAATCCACTTTCAGAGAGCCGACACAAAAGGGTCGGAGAGCACTTATTTTGACGAACTCAACAAAGAGCGCAAGGTAATTTTAGTATTTAATAACTTTGCTAATACGGCGGTTAACAGGTGCGGAATGGAGCAAAACCCGTCAGCAATCGGTTCAACCTACCTCAGGAATCCACCGCCATCTCCTTCTGCCATGCTGGTAGCGACTGCCGACACCGATCCCCAGCCTATTTTCAGAACCAATAGCAGACATTGATGTCGCAATGATGAACATACACCGTTGTATCTGCAGCACCCTTGGGCATCGGATTTGAACTGCACTACCACTTACTACTAAGCATACGCAAGCCTACCTTCTACACCAGGCTGGAGAGACCAGAGAAATACCACCTGCCTGTTTTCAGCATATGATGCCGGAATCAATGGCACTTTGGCAAAATTTCTGTTCATAGATCCATTCAAATAGTGTGCGCCAATGCGCGATAATTATTTCGACCAAGATTCGTGGCGAATTTCTTAGTCCAAAACGTCGCAGTATTCGTCAACAATCTCCATTTCGCTCATGGTGGTTGTGTGTTTTGAAGTCAACCCCAAACGATTGACAGCTGTATCTATCGTGATCTGAGCTGATTCAAAGTCTGCACACGTAAGAAGCTGTTTTTCCAGCTTGGAGGAGCAGCCAGCGACCAGAAGCAAGACAGCAGCCAATATCAGCTTGGCGAAAGGTCTCATTGATTGCTTTCCAGAAGATACCTGTTTCATAGCATTGAGCGGTTCTAGCTGCTGCAATTTCCAAACTTCCATAGCGTGATATCGGAACATTTCCGATGAAAGTCGGACCACTACCCCTTAAAAGTCTCTTGCCCACTCACGCCTGTTGGAATTTAGTTGTCAGCAGGTCGTTCCGAAACCGACAAAGCTTCTAGTCCTGAGCCCAGCAGCCAACCCCCTCCGCAATGCGTCGATCCCGCAAACCGGCCGTTTGAAGCGATCACACACGGCCTAAGAGTGCTCGGGAAAGTGTTGAAGCGCAGGGATGAGTTAACCGTCTCGGCACAGATCGACGACCTCGAAATCAGTTGATCGATGGTTTGAATCCTTCAAGGGGTGTCAATCACGCCAATTTGGTTCTTTAGATCAGCAACAAACCCTCCGAAGTGCGGAGCAGTGATAACTGGGCTCGTTATGACAACGAGCACTTGGCCCAACCAAGGGGGTTTGATCTCGGCATAGCGGTCTTCACGCGCTGATCCCTAGGCAGTGCGGAAACAATTGGGCGAACTTAGTCGCCAACGAACGAACCACCAGGAGCACCCATCCCCGCAACAGAGCCAACTTGATCTCAATCATCCAACAAGACCGCTTAAAAGCCGCAAAGCAGCGCTAAGTATTGCGTCATTCAGGACATGCTGGATCGATGTTCCTTGTTCATAACTCGCACGAACAGGCCAATGTCTTGGCATCAGCATTGGTGCAAGTCCATCGAGTTGAAGGCCACTGGTACACGTCTTTTCAACAGGAGCTAGCCCACACCCTCTTCCTCAAGTTGCTCGATGCTGAGATTGACTTCGCCAACCATCCCGGCATTGCCGTTGAAAGTTTGGCAGAGACGTTGACGCATGCATCGGAGCGCCAAGAGCTCCTGGAACTTCTGATCGCCTTTGAAATGCTGTGCAATCCGATCCCGGAGTCGTTAAGCAGGGACATTGATCATTGGGCAAACGTGCTCAACATCAACAGCGAGATCTTGACAATGGCCCGGGAATTAGCCAATGACGCTATCACCCAGGCAACAACAGATTTTTACCGATGCAACTGGATCGGAGAAGGTGATGATCAAAGCGATCCCGTCTTTCAGGATCTCTTAAAGCAATACGGTGATCACGCCTATGGCTTGTGTGTCACGGCTGATCCAGAAGAGTTTGCGCGCTGGGACAAACTCAAAGACTGTTCCCAAGGCAGCCTCGGACGCAGTCTCTGGGAGTTTTACAAATCGAGGGGATTCAAACTCCCCGGCGAGCTGGGGGCTGGCAACGCAGCGCTCGCACATCACGACTGGATTCATCTGATTGCCGGGTATGACACCACCCCAATAGGAGAATTGGAAGTCACAGCATTCATGGCTTCCTCCAGCCGATCAAAAGGTGCAACCCTGGGATTCATCGGAGCAATCAGCATCTTGGAAACTGGGCTGCTGCATAGCTTCTACGGCGCCGACAAATTTGGCAGAGCTCTCTCAGCCAATGATGGAATTGAGCGTATCGCTAAGGCCATCAACAGGGGCAAAGCCTGCAACGTCGACCCACTCCTCGACATTGACTATTTCAGGCTTGCAGAGACACCGCTAGCAGACATCCAAAAGAGCTGGTGGAGCTGAGTTAGTTCACCAACCTTGCTACGCCTCATTGAAATGGCAAAAAACCTCAGCCAAACCTCTCTTTCATATTCAAAGTTATTTGCGAATACGTTCATGGAACAATTATCATGAAATCCGAAGGATCTCATGGTGCTGACCCGAGCGGTTCCTAGCTAAGGGAAATTCTTGGCCTCTTTAACGTAGATCAGCATTTGATTGAATTCAAATGCTTCACAACCATCAATTTCAACAGTGCCCTCATCAGTCCAAATCAGCTGTTTTGCGCAAACAAATCTGCTCTTCAACTCTGCTGAAGTCTTGATTGAATACTCCATATAAAGGAGTTCGATCAACTGATCAAGATCATCTGAATGGAATGAATCCACCCCAGGAATCTGTTCCCGTACTGCGTCACGAAAGTTGAGCGGCAGCATCGCCTCGTGCATTGTTTTGTTGTCGAAGAATGCCCAGGAGAACATGGTGATGCCATCAAAGAGGAAGGCCGCCCCTCCAGGTGGAAAGACGGCCTAGCTCGCTCGTTTGTGCATGGTTCAACCCATCACATCAGATCTGAGAGAAAGGGTCGAAGCGTCTGGCTAGAGGCGCCCTGGGGCCATTCGCTCTAGGTATTGGGTCGTGTTCTCCGAGGGCACCTCGGGCGGTGCAAGTGGAGCGTCGATTGGCGTGGCGGACCATTGCGTGCCTACCAAAGGACCAACCCAGGTCGTTGTTGAGACTGTTGGAGCAGGGGCCAGAAAGTCAGTCTGCTTCTGCGATTTGCTCAGGTGGAGTGTCGGCTGTCATCAGCGCCTCCGATCTCGATGGCCTTACTTTCCACCCGCAGTGGCGTGTTTGGCATCAGTCGAATCGCGCATTGCCTTTTCAGCCGAAAAAGTCCAAAGTCAAAACGGCGTGGCAACTGCAGCAAGCAGAGGGAAAACTCTGTGGATGCGCATCTCTCAGAGGCTTGAGAAATACAGAGCATCGAAAAAAGGGTCTCGTCCCTGACTTACCCCTTTCGGCTAGATCTGAATGTCTAAGCCCCCTTGCTACTTTTTGATGCCTTGTCGGTAGTCATGCGGGAAACAGGCTGCCAGGGGTGATGGCCAAGGAGGTGATCAGCGCAAGTCGTAGAACTTCCGTCAGGATGGTCTGAAAGTCAACTCGACCATGGCATCGAAATTCTTCCACGTTCATCACGAGTTCCGCGCTGGCAAAGCTCAGCAATGGTGGGAAACAGCACAAGCAGCCATGGCACCAGGTGGTGGGTGGGATGAGGCAGTCGCCAAAAACCTCGAAGCGGGTTTCTACAACCACGCGTTTTGTCCTATTGGCCCTGAAGGTCCTGCCTTTTGCATTTGGGAGGTCCGCGAAGGAATCACAGCAGAGGAGTTTCAGGAGTTCATTGACGGTCCAAATGGTGTGAACTTTGGATTGGGCGCTTGGATGAACATCTGCAAGGAGATCAACGTTGAGATGGCGGGGAACCCTCCGTACCCAAGAAAGTTCTGAAAAAACTTGATCACCAGAGCATTGGTTCTAGCTCCGTTTCCGAACGTTGCTAGAACAAGGGTGGAGTCATAAAGCCCTCCTATGTCAGAAGAGCAACTCAAAGCTTTCTTGGAGGAAGTAAGCGAGAAACCAACCTTCAGGAAAAGCCCAAAACAGCCATCGTTGCTATCGCCAAAAACTCAGGTTTTATAATTTCTACAGAGCACTTCAAGAAGGCTCAATCAGAACTTTCCGAAGACGAACTAGAAGGCCTGGCTGGCAGCCTCGACAACCCTACACAAGGATTATACCCGAGCTGCGCTTGTTAACTTTGCAAGACAAAACCACGCGCTCAATCACACCTAAAACCTGCAAATTAAACTCCATATCCTGACAAAAGAAGAACACGCTGATCAGTCACCAATCAAATCAACATATTTTCACCCGACTGAGAACAAATATCATAGCTGTCATCCACCGCACAATCACTCATCAAGTCGGTGGTGCTTTAAGGCAAATTGTTCAAACCATCACCTAACAAAATATCGAACGCGGCGTTGGTTGTTCTTTCCGATGACCAGTGGCACAGCAAGCTGACGCCTCGCTGCTAACAATCAACGCTCTGATCAACGCGTAGGCATCGAACACTGCTCCCAGCCAATCGTCTTGAGGTTCATCCAGAGCTCAATCCCGAGGTGCCTAAGCATCCGGTGCTGACGAACGGGCTCGCCTAAACGTGGTGCAAGACGATAAGTCGACACCAGCACGAACTTTGCGTGTTGGGTTGGGTTATCGGGCTTGATCTGAATCACAAGCCCCTCTTGCCAGTTCACCAGCCAGCCTTCACCACCTGGTTTTTCTTCGAACTGGGAGAAATCAGGCTGACGCTTCCACATTGCGAAGATCCTGACAGAAAAGCTCATTCAGCAGCGAGGGGCAGGATGGGGGCACAAAAAAAGCCAGGATGTTGCAGGCGTTGCTCTGATGTAACCCGAAGATTATTGGTGGCAGCGGTAGGAGCAAGGCGGACCTAATGACGGGATCATGCGAGAACCTCCCGCAGTGACTTCTCGATCATCACCATTCAGCATCATCAACCACAGCTGCGACATCTGCAGGCCCAAGAGCCTTGACGTCTCTTGCCGCTGATGAAAAAAGCTTGGCGTTGTTCTTATGTCATGGATGTCTCCATTCGGGTCTCCATGGCCGATTCCCGACGTTCCGTCGCACCTCAAAACTCACAATCGATCAGCCAGGTGAGGTTTCGTGCATTGAGGCCGCTGGTCACCACAACCGGAGAACGGATGCACTCAACTCTCAATCCAAGCTGTTGTTGTAATCCTGAAGCGCACGATCCATCTGAATCTCCGCCGCACGCTCTTGACGTAATTCCTGCTCTCTCGTCAGGCCATAAGGACTCGTTTGATTGACCAGTTGCCTCTGCCGTTTCATTTGATCGTTGGGGTTGGTGATGGGATCAGCCAACGCTGGTCCCACCAACACAACTCCAGGCAACGGCATGAGGCTCATCAGACAACCGACGAGGCCAAGCATGACGCAACGCAACATGAGTACAGACCATGTGGCTGCATCGTCGCACCAGCCTCCTGCGGCACTGTGACCATTCAGGTCGAGCGTCGTGTCAAGAACTGCTCACCTAGGTATTTCCACTCCTTGTGCGAGGGCAATAGCTGTTTATCGTTTGTCAGTTGTTTGATCGTCAGGTGACCACCCCACTGCATTTGGCCTTGTGCCTAAAGCAGGCGGGAACGCCAATCAATGACTGACCTCACACTGAGCATTTCAGCTGCACTGCGCGACGCGCAGCTTCAGCGCCTCGAAGCCTCACTGGCTGCCAAGACAGCAACCAAGCCTCAAGCAAAAAAGCAGTCCAACAACGACAACGGATCCTCGGCTCGCAGCTGATTAAACACACTTCCCCACATCCCTTGATCCGACGGACGCCTTAAACAGTTGCAGCTGGCCTTTTTTGGGGGGTCCCCGCCAAGAACCAGGCTGATCAGCCAAGCCCGTGGCAAGGGCTTGGCATAGAACCAAATGCCAGAGCTCTATCGGGATGACCGCGCCCCGGTGGATCACACATAGGTGGCCAAAGACTCATCAGAATTGTTCCATCTTTGGCAGAAGTGATCATTTCTTGCGGCAATACCCAGCCCCGATGTTCATCCACCCGCTCGGACACGCCTCACCATTGGTGAGCTTCACCTCGTAGTAAATCGGCGAAACACATGTTGTCTTCAGCGTGTTCACATAACCGAGTGGGCACTGATTATGACCAGGTGCTTTCGGAATGCGTTTTTGTGCGAGTGCTTCAACCGGCGCCACTAATGTGAGGCATGCGAGCCCCGCCAAGAGCTTGGTCATCACGCAATCGAAATGATGGTTCTTTGAGAGCGTTGCACACAGATTGACGAAAGGCCAGCTGCAACTGAAATGCAATGCACAGTCGGTATCAGGCGCAACGGATGAGACGCAGCATGCGTTGGTACTTTCTGAGGGTCGAGAAATGGTGTTTGGGGAGCCTGAGGGGGCTCCTTTTTAATGCGCATCAGCCACCAATTCCATCCTCCTGAGACAGGAAGACGCACAAACTTCAGGCCTCAGCATTGGCGCCTTCGCAACCTCATCCCCTCTTGAATCAGTGGCTATGACAGAACCATTGATCAGGAGGTGAGAGTGTGAACAGCCACTGCAAATTCTTCATTGCTGGCATGGTCATGGCGATTGGGATGCCAGTGCTGGCTCAAACCAATCAAGAGCTGCTCCAAGAACGCCTGATCACCCCGGCGCTGTATGAACTTCTCAACAGCCGTGGTGCCAACACGCCTGAGCAGAGAATGGAGGTCATTTTTGAAGCTTGCCAAGCGGGACGATTAGGACCTGATGTGTGTTACCGCCCCCGCCGTAGACGGGATTAATGCACCACACAGGGATCAGCAACAGATTTCATGAATGATGCTGACCAAAACTTCACCAAGTTCTGCTAACAAATACCCCGAAATCATCTCCATCAAATCCCCAGAATCGATATGACCTTCCACGAGTCGAACCCAGCGCATTCGCTCTTCGAAGCCATGTCCAGGCAAATCATCGTTGTTAATGCCATCGCGTTTGCGTTGGGATTCAATTCAGCACGTTGACGCATGCCAAATCACAACTGAGCGACCCAAAGACAGTCTTCGGTTGATGCGAACCATTCGTTGATTGCCAAGCACCAAACCGTGGACCAGCCAACAGGACCACAGCCTTAAGGAAGCCGACAAGATTGGGACCTTGACTCCTGCATCCACTCCTTCTGAATGGCTTTGCCCCCTTTGACACTCAACGATGACTGATCAAAGACTTGCGCAACTGCTTCAAGAAGCAGAAGATCACCTGAAGAAACGAAGCTGCCGCTCAAGGTATGAAAGCTCCGTGATTCGGCTTCCTGACAGCCGTCGGAACATTTGGCTCAAAGATGACGAACGCATCGCCTGAACATCCACAGCCTGAACATCACCAGAGGCAATCCAGATGAATTGACCCACCCGTAGATGCCTCTGGTAGCCATCAAAGAAGAATCCAGCCCTAGATCCATCTATCAAATGGGAATTTCAGCTTCAATCTCCCACCCGTCTTCAGCAAGTTGATCAGCTGCTTTCGCAGCGTCTTGAGCAGGCACATCAACGAGAAGAAAATCCTCACCGTGGTTGCAATAGAGCCTGGTCAATCCGATCACAACAAGAGCTCCCGGATGTCATGGCATCATCCAAACCAATGCTGATCGGCGCGGCAAGGCTTGATCGCGATTTCTCCAATGATCAACCTCAAAGGTGAAGGCCATTAGGGCTTCATGCAGTGACAAGCCGCGAACAAAGCCCCTTGCTGCGAGCATCGATCAGCCTTGGGAATAAGCCGTGATCAACGTACTTTCGATGATGTGACCAGCACCGGCAATCATCTCCTTGTTGTCTTCAAAGAGCTTCTGAGCAGCACCCACGGGGGCTTGCTGGACAGCACAAACCTTGGATGGATCGTCTTTGCTCACACCGCGAAACAAAGTTTTAAGACCAATGGCTGCGTGCATGTTGGTCACATCCTCGCTGTCGTAAATCGCTGCCCACTGTTCGAAAGGCACGCTCAAGCGGAAGGTCCAAACGGTGGTTTCCATGACTTATAAAAACTGCGAAGCCAGTCAACCACCGGGGCTGAGGTTGCGTTGGTTGCCGCTGTGACAGCGCAACAAGCCACTGTTCCAATGCCGGTGAATTGAATCACTGTGGCAAAGGCCATCAAGTACGAACAGAACGCACCATCCGGGGGCAGAGCATGAACGGATGCCGCCTTGACCGAACAGATCTCATGCCAGTCGTGCGTCTGCGAGGGCTGACCAACACATCCAGGTTTTTGAATGTAGAAACTCTTGATTGACCATCGCTTTGATCGGCTGTGAGTCGTCATGTGATGCAGCCGGCAAAAACATTGCAAACTTCTAGCTTGTGGCTGGAAAAAGCAAACGCAATCAATAACGAACGAGAAGCTGAGCGCCTTTAAACAGACGCTGGTCGTAAAGACTTCGACATCACGATGGGAATCGACAATGGTCGCTGCGATGCGGTCGCGATGTTGTTATTCGACCTTGGCTTCCCTGGAGTCAGTGAAGAACGCCAGGTTGAAGCGGGAGAGCAGCGAGTCGGGGTTTTGAGCCAGGTGCTTCTTGACATCTCAACCATCCATGACTCCAGCCAGCATTGGCGATGCGCACTGTTCTGTCGGTTATCCGTGAACAGAACTGACATCGCAGGCTTGGGTTCTACAACGCAGAGTTAAGTACCTATGGCTGAGAGGTTCAGATCAGCCGTACACCAGGTTGAACATTGGCAATCCCATGACGATCGACACCGCAAATGCTCAGCCGATGGGAAGTTTGATTTTCGAAGCAAGCCACAAACCCTTTCATGCATTGGCCTGCCCCCTTCGCCCCACAAGCGTGAAGATCAACAAAAAACACTGAAATTCACTCTCCTCGGACCCAACGTTGCAAAGGTCCTGGCATGCGATCAATAAAAAACCCCGCTCATGGCGGGGTGACGTTGCCAATGTGATCAAAGTGGAACGCTCAACTCTCGCTGGAGGAGAGCTTCACGGGTGAGAGGTGAGCCGAGGTGTAGTCGATGCCTTCGGAATTAGCGGCAAACACATGCCGAGCATTCAAAAGGCGACGAGCCTTGAGCTCTTTGGCTTTGATCAAAAGGAGGGTGTTCATGGGAACCACCAACAGCGCCTCAAACCCCGTTGCTTGTTTGAGATCGAACTGCGTCCCCGACGGGGACCAACGTTTGTAGATCTTAAAACAAAATCATGCGTTCTGCACAGCCCAGGCACATCACCTCAAGGCATGGGGTCAGAACAGGCTGGAATCGACCTTCGCTTTTGGGTTCAGCTTCAGCACCATCCAAAGCAACATCGCCACGCAAGCTCTGTCATCGGCTCCGTAGTCATATTTCCAGTCATCCACCATCCCCTTCAGCTCATGCTGAGCATTGGTGATGAATTCATCGGTCCACTCCTCCATCACCTCACGGGGGCAGAACAACGACGCCAGCCCACTTTCAGCATGTTGTACCAAGCATCGATCGCGTTGGCTTTCAACATGCGTCTCCGGTGGCGAGGCACAGGAGGATGCGGCCGAATCCATTCATAGATGCGCAGCTCAACCCACTGCCCATGGCTCGTTGCAGTGTCGGGCCGGAAATGGACCAGAAGCTGATCGGTGCCATTCACCATCCAGGTGCCCCGCGCTGGGTGAGCGGAAAGCTGAAGCCTGGAATCGCTTTGGCTTTGCATTCTAGAGATCCTCTCTCTAAATGCATCGCTGCGAACACATTCCGCACGAAACTTGAGGGTTGCAATCAAAACGGCTCAGGAAGCCTCGATTTGGAGTGTCTGCTCCACAAGCGCCCGAAACAACTCCTGCTTTTTGTGCACAAGAAACTCCTGCTCCTCAGCAGCGCCACCTGGCCAGTACCGGAGAGCATCGCAGGTGGTTTTGTACTCGAGCCTCAACGCCCTCAGGTCGTAGTCGAAACTCGCGACGATCTCATCACCCATAGGAAGCTCTCGGCTGGGGTTGTGTTACAAGCCTTTCCAAAAGCTTGACGTATCACACGCAACTCACTTCGGAATAACAAAACAATCTGCGCAGCCAGGGCTTGGTCAAAAAAAAGGAGGGTCCCACCCCTCCTCAACTCGACGCATCTCCGGTTTCAACCCGAAGACGCTTGCATTGTGCTGGCTCAAGGCAAATGCCTCGGTAGTGATAAATACCCAGACAGAAACGCGTCATCTGGCAGGCATGTCAGCTGCGATGCACCACCACGTCGCGAAACAAACATGGCTGGATTGAATCCAGCGCTGAAATTACTGCTGCGCAACCCATACCCCATGCAGCCTTACCGCTCGTCATGCACGCCAAACGACGTTGACCCACTCTTCCGCCACGTCAAACCTGGGATGACCGTGATCTTCCACTCACAGCAAGCAAAAATCAGCATGGCAGAAGTACGTCGCGTCAACGCCCATCGACAACAGAACCAAGAGGCACCGCTATTCGAAGTGATGGATGTACACACCGGAGCCATCATCTGGATCAGCGGCCATCAGATCACGCACATTGTTCCTGCCCTCTGAGCCCAAACATGACAGTGCAAACAAGGCAATCAACTCAACACCGGAGCTAGCAAGAAGTAACCAGTCAGACAGCCCAAAACAGCCAAGCAAAGCGTCGGAATTGTTAACCCCATTCTTTTCACCACACAACGACCTTGATTTTTTAGGGTAATTCACACTGATCGAGGCATTTTCGCAAAAACACGTATCTCAGAGCGCACTATTCGCAATAAAGCGCTTTCACCACGAAGAACAAATCCCTTAAATTTAGGCATTAAGACTTAGTCGCTGACGGAATTAAAAGTGCAAAACTCATCAAACTGACTCCCTATCTATGCACAAACTCCACGTCAACGTTGCTTTCTTCGGTGGAACGGTGGTCTTGGCCGTGATGATCACCACCTTCATGGTGAAAGTCAGCGCCTGACGCTCCATGGAGTTGGTCCAGTCCGCGACTGCAGATCACTGATGAAGGTTTGAACCATGCTCGCGCGTTGTCAAATCCATGAATCAAACGAATGAGGCCCTGTCGCCACCCATGACGGAACCGCAACAGACCGCTAAACGCCGGGCACTCACCTATACCGAAATGATGAATTCCGGCACACAACAGTTTGTGCCGGAGGCCGACCAGGTTCAGGAGCCAGAGCAGCATGAGAGGTCAACGCATGATCCAGTGCGAGACGACGCGACTGGGTGATCGGCCGCTTCAGGTCCATGGCTTCATGGCACGAATTGAATGCGAATCCGATTGCCATTGGCATGCAACAACAACTCCTGCTCGTCATCTCCTAATCGCCGCCAGATGCCTCCGCGCTCATCTCATAGCGAGCTGCCATCACCCACATGGGCATAGCTCTCAACAACGCCGTCCCTTTTGGATGGTCCATCCAAAAGGGACGGGCTTAGCATTCACCACACAACCCATGACCGGCTGATCGTTGAACTGACACCATGCGGAATAGACCGCAGCCATCGATGGACCTGCCTGCAGCATGGCCGCCATCAGCGTGGTAACCACAGCGCCTTGAAGCAACCTGTTTTGCATCACAACAATCAGCCTTGCTAGGGAAGCATGCTGATCGGCCATGGAGAGGGGATGGACAACTTGCTGGTGTCAGGTGCTGATTCAGCACCACTGAGGGTGTTGCTGGCCCATGGAGCCGGTGTCGGCATGGACAGCCCCTTCATGGAGGCGATGGCTCTGGGCCTCGCCGAGCAGGGCTGGCAAGTGCTGCGCTTCGAGTTTCCCTACATGCAGCGACAACGCAGCACCGGCAAGAAACGACCGCCGGACAAGACCGAGGTGTTGCTGAACAGCTTTCGCAACCAGGTCAACGCACTGGCTGAGGACAAGCCTTTGGTGATCGGTGGCAAGTCGATGGGTGGCCGCATCGCCAGCCTTTTGGCCGATGAGCTGTTCGACGAAAAATTGATTCAGGCCTGCATCTGTCTCGGTTACCCGTTCCATCCATTGGGCAAGCCCGACCGACTGCGCACGAAGCACCTTGCCGGCATGCGCACGCCAACGCTGGTCGTTCAAGGAGAGCGAGATGCCATGGGGAGAGAAGAGGAGGTCAGCACCTACACCCTTTCTGAGCAGCTGCAGCTGGCCTGGATGCCTGACGGAGATCACAGCTTCAAGCCGCGTCAGCGCTCAGGCCACAGCGAATCAACGAACTGGGATCTGGCAATCGTGGCGATGGATCGGTTCCTAACGCAACACCAAGCTGCTGCTTGATGCGGTTACCAAACGCCCGGACACAGCTCTTGCATTGCTGCTGACAAGGCAGCAAAAAACATGTTGGATCCATCAGGACGTGCCTGCGCCAACCCAGCCTCGAAGCGCAACGTCTGCATCTGCTTGACCCATGCATCGTTAAAGGCCGACAGGCCCTGGCGATTGACCACGGCACCACGCTCACAGTGCATCAGCACCAATTCCGCGTCGTCATTCAACATTGCCTCCTTACTGTGCGCCTGAGCCAGGGCAGAGGGCTCTAGCCCAGAAAAAGCCCCGATCATGAGCACAATCCCAAGTTTGAGGTTGAACGGTCTCCTGACAGCGTGGAATGAGCGCATGAGACACCAGGAGCTGATCTCATGCTGCGCAGAGATCGCGAGGTCGTCCACGTCCGGAAGCGGCGGAGCAGGATCCGCCAGGCATCAGGTTTGATTGCCGCCGAGCATGTCGTCGTACCCCTCGTAGGGGTTGTATTCAGCCCAGCCTGGACTGGCCTGATCCATCAGTCCGTATTCACCATCGATCATGTCGGCGCGGGTGTTGCCCGTCGGCACCGTGTTGCAGGTGATGCCACCACCGGCGACGGGTTGGCAATCGTCGAAGCGCACCTGGGCCAGCACTGCGCCGGAGGAAGCCCCAGCGATGAGAAGAACAGCGGTAAGCCCTGTGCCGAAGATGGTCATGGCGCGCGGTACATCGAATTGCATTCTGCCGATACCAGCTCGCAACGGCTTGTTAAAGCCCTGAACAGAGCTGTTCACTTTCCCGGAGCGTCTCGAAGGCCTTCTCGCCACGCGCAACGGCCAACTGGGCCATCACCACTTCGGCCTGCAAGCCCAGCAGCAGGGTTTGGCAGGGATAACGATCTTGCGCACCAGCACGACGCTGCAGCATTTCGGTCAGTAGAAGCGCCTGCTGGCAACTGGGATCATGGGCCGTACGAAAGCAATGCAGCAGCAATGGCCTGACTGAGGTCAGCGATGACGCACGCAACGGCAAACCAGTAAGTGCTGCCAGCAAAAGCACAGCGATCAGGGGAGCTGGGGCCATTGCGGCTTGATTCAGATCGTTTTCAACCGTCAACGCCATCACGCTGCGTTGCTCTTGGCTGAAAGAATGCTGTCAAATCTCTGAAGACACCGGATGTACACCGATTGGACCGCCGTTGCCCTGCTGCTGTTCACTGCCGTGCCGCTGCTGGCCGTGGTGGCCACCGCGACCTTTTTCATCTGGCAGCAGAAGAAGAAGCAGCAGCTGCGCTGATCGGCGCAGTAGAAACCTGGGTTCTGACGTCAGCGTCCAGGTCTATAACCCCCGCCAAATCGATGGTGTGGCTGGCACGCTCAGCGGGAGCGATCACGCCACGACCCAAACAGACCTGACAGGTGCGGAATCGTTGCATGCTGATGCGTTGGATTCCGCTGCCGCCACAGCTAGAGCAAATCGCCATAACCAAGCCTGGGACACCAATCCAGTGTGGAAGAGCCAAGCCCAAACGATCCCAAAACTTTCCTTAAGAATCCAAGGATTTAAGGCAGCTCTGAAGCAGCAACGGCCTTTGCCCTAAGTGCTGCAGAAGTTCCACGGCCGACAACGCACTTCCGCTTGGTACCAGGTTTAGAGAAGCCGCTAAACGACCCACCACCTGTTCAGCACTCCAGCGGCGTTCCTGCAACAGCGCCAGACCCTCAGCATGTTCGCGCTTGGAAAGCTTCTGACCTTCGGCATCACAGAGCAAAGGCACATGCCGGTATTGCGGAGGGCTCTGGGCCAACACAGAGATCACCGCCTTCTGGGCAAAACAGACCGGCGCCAGATCCTCACCGCGCACCACATCGGTGATGCCAAGCGCCAGTTCATCCACAGCCGTCGCAAGGTGGTAAGCAATAAACCCATCGGCACGGCGCAACACCAGATCACCGCAACGGGGCTCATCAGTGGCCAGCACTCTCAGCCTCCAAGCCGGCAGACGACCGTTCTGCGCCTCCCAGCCGCGGGACTGATCACGACAAGTGCCGGGGTAGCGCTGACCAGCGCCGAGCTGACGGCGACTACAGCGACAGGGATAAAGCAGCTGAGCACGCCGCATGGCGGAAAGAACACTGCTGTAGAGGCCACGGCGCTGACTCTGCAGTAGCACCGGACCATCCCAGAGCAGGCCCAGCCAGCTCAGATCCGCCTGCACTGAAGAACTAGCCCCGGCACGGATGCGGGGAGTGTCGAGATCATCGATGCGCAACAACCACTCACCACCCTGCAGGCGAGCATGGAGCCAAGAAATCAGCGCGGTGCGCAGGTTGCCTAAATGCAGCGGGCCCGAAGGGGTCGGCGCAAAGCGGCCGCGATAGCCATGCTGACGGGAACGTTGCCCCTGCTCGAACACGGCTTGGAGATGATCGGGTAAGTCCACACAAAAAAGGGTGGCCCCACAGGACCACCCGAATCAAGCGTTTTGGCGGAGGCTTCAGCCCTGCACACGATCTTTGAACATCTTGCCAGCGGTGAAGGCAGGCACGCGCTTGGCGGGAATCTTGATCTTCTCACCTGTCTTGGGGTTCAGACCCTGACGGGCGGAACGCTCACGGGGCTCAAAAGAACCGAAGCCGAGGATGGACACTTTTTTGCCCTCAACGACGGAATCAATGATGGTTTCGATGGCGGCATCCACGACGAGGGACACGTCGGTCTTGGTGAGCTCGGTGCGGGCTGCAACCAAGTTGACGAGATCGGCTTTGTTCATGAACTGGGAGGGGGGAAAGTGGCGGAAGCGGTTGGATCGACGATGCGGAGTCGACATCCGCACGGCTTCCCGAGCGCGCTAATCGTATGGAGACAATCGCAGTGCGGCAACCGAAAAACACCGTGCCGCAATGCATTCACCGCATCAGCTGCGACTCAAAAAGAGTCCAGCTTTGACGAATCGGCCAACGTCCAACTGCTGAATGGCGCCAGACGATCGCCGCGCAGCGCCCCAAGACCAGCCCCAGATGCCAGTGCTGGAGCGGCTTTTGGAGGAAGCCATTGGCGTAGACGTTCAAGACTGCGCTGCTGCCGAGGCCAGTGAAACGTGCGTCGATGCTGCAGCGGAGCGAGACGATCCGATGCAACGGGAACAAGCAAACGTCCGCAGAACAGCACATCAAAAGGCAGCGGCGCATGCACCACGGCATGGCCTGGCGTGGGTCCTGGAGTCCAAAGCAAGCGCAAACCAGAGGCGGTGGTCGCTTCTTGCGCGAAGGTGTCGAGCTCTTGAACACCAGGCAAGAGGTAAGCCTCCTGTTCCTGAACCAGCACGGGCCAATCCACACGCTCTTGCAAACGCCTCAGACGGCCATGGCCTTCCCGATTGGTGAGCAGGATGCGAGCACGTCGACCTGCCGCCAGCTCTTCCAGGGCCGTCAGCGTGGCTTCGGTCAGCGGCGGGCAGTCGATCAGGACCGGTTCCGGGTCCACATCCAGCCACCAAGACGATCCACCTCGGCAGTCACGATTGGGGGGAAACAACCAAAGATCCGGCCTGATCTGCTGGGGCGAGCGACCCGTTTCCAGAGGGGAAGTCATCACAGACACGGTGCTTCACCGGAGTTCTCACTACTTTGATGGCTTCACGTCCAGCGGCCCGGGAGTGGATCTTTGAGAACGGTCCTGCGAGGCAGACCCTGGCCCCTGGGCAGCAGCCTCAGCGCCCATGGCGTGAACTTTTCGGTGGCAGCACCAGGCGCCAACCGGGTGGAACTGCTGCTGTTCAACTCCGGGGCAGCCACCAGCCCCTCGGAAGTGATCGATCTGGAAGGTGATCGACACCGCTCCGGTGATTACTGGCATGTGGAGATACCAGGGCTGAGCGAAGGTTGCCGCTACGGCTACCGGGTGTTTGGCCCGCTGGCACCCGGGGGGCATGGCTTTCACCCCGCCAAGGTGTTGCTCGACCCCTGCGCCCGAGCCATCGACGGCTGGTCGGTGTATCAGCGTGGCGCCGCTACAGGAGCCTCACCTAACACCGACAGCTGTTTGAAAGGTGTGGTGTGTGAACGGAACCAATTCGACTTCGATGCACACCCTCGACCAAGACACAGCTGGCAGAACACCGTGATTTATGAGCTGCATGTGGGCGGCTTCACGAAGGGCGAAGACAGCGGCGTTGCACCAGAGCATCGCGGCAGCCTGCTGGGGGTAATCGACAAGATCCCCTACCTCAAGACTTTGGGTGTCACCACGATCGAATTGCTGCCGGTGCAGGCGTTCGATCCCCAAGATGCCCCTCCCGGACGCGACAACGTTTGGGGCTACAGCCCGCTGAGCTGGTTCGCGCCCCATCAGGGCTTTGTGTGCGGCGAAGATCCCCTGCTAGCCCGCGAACAGATGCGAGCACTCGTGGCGGCATGCCATGACGCCGGACTGGAGGTGCTGCTGGATGTGGTCTATAACCACACCACCGAAGGCAACGGTCAAGGTCCAACCCTGAGCTGGCGCGGCTTCGCTGATCGCACTTACTACCACCAGAACGACAAGGGCGATTATCTGGACGTGAGCGGTTGCGGCAATTCGATTGCGGCCCACCAACCCATCAGCCGTGAGCTGATCCTTGAATCGCTGCGCTGCTGGGCAGTGGAACTGGGGGTGGATGGCTTCCGCTTCGATCTCGGCATCGCCCTCAGTCGCGGCGAAGCCCTTAAACCGCTCGACAAGCCGGCCTTATTTGAGGCGATGGAAGCCGATCCATTGCTGAGCGAGCTGAAGCTGGTGAGCGAACCATGGGACTGCGGCGGCCTTTACCGCCTCAATGATTTCCCGGCCCAACGCATCGGAACCTGGAACGGCCGCTTCCGCGATGCCTTACGCAGCTTTTGGAAAGGCGATGACGACAGCAGCTGGTCCCTGGCGCAGCGCCTGCGCAGCAGCCCAGACCTCTACGACGGCAAGGCGGCCAGCCTGGGACGTTCGGTGAACTTGCTCACCGCCCATGACGGCTTCACGCTGCTCGATCTGGTGAGCTTCAACGGCAAGCACAACCTGGCCAACGGAGAAGACAACCGCGACGGGGAAAACCACAACACCAGCTGGAACCATGGCGTGGAAGGCCCCACCAGCGACCCAGCGATTCGAGCGCTGCGCAAGCGGCAACAGCGCAATCTGCTCACCACCCTTCTGCTCGCCCGCGGGGTGCCAATGATGCTGATGGGCGATGAAGTGGGTCGCAGTCAAGGCGGCAACAACAACACCTGGTGCCAAGACACACCTTTGAGCTGGATGATCTGGTCGCAGGCTCACTGCGATGAAGCTCTGTTCACCTATACCCAACGGCTGCTGAAGGTGCGCTCCCAGCTGGCCGAGCTGATCAATCCCCTGGTCGCCCACAGCGAGCCGCCGCCGCAACCATCTCAGCCGAATCAGTCTCCTCAGAGCCGTCGCAACAGCGAACCCGAGGGCCTATGGCGCCAATGGCACGGGGTGCAACTGGGCAAGCCGGATTGGGCCAGCTGGTCGCATTGCCTGGCCTTCAGCGTGCATCGGGGCCGCCAGGGCGCGGCACTCTGGATCGGGTTCAACGCCTATTTCAAGGCGATGCACTTCGATCTGCCCGAGCCGTCATCACCCTGGTGTCGCCTGATCGACACGGCCCTCAGCCCTGGCGAAGATCTGCCCAAGGAGCTGGAGACCTGGAGCCCGAAGGGTGTTCCCCTCGAAGCGCGCAGCCTGGTGGTGATGGTGGCCGGGAATGAAGCCGACAAACTCACGCTGTGAGGAGTGGCTTTTTGAAAGCGGGCGGCGGGAATCGAACCCGCATCATCAGCTTGGAAGGCTGAGGTTTTACCACTAAACTACGCCCGCACAAAAACATCCGTACCAATGCCGTTGAGGCTGGCGTGGGTGTTGTGCACAACCATTATGGCGGTTCATCCGCCCTCACCTTCCAGCCTGATGAGCACGAGCACCCTGGCCGGGGGATCCCGCCGCCGCCTGATGGTCGCCTACGGGCTGGGAGATGCCGGCACAGGACTGGCCGCCACGCAGCTGGGCTTCTACCTGTTTCCGTTCTTCACCTGCGCGGCAGGCTTGCCGGCCTTCATCGCCGGATCCCTGCTCACAGTGATCAAGGTTTGGGACGCGATCAATGATCCGCTGATTGGCTGGATGAGCGATCACACCCAAAGCCGCTGGGGGCCACGCATCCCCTGGATTCTTGCTGCCGCTCTGCCGTTGGGCATCAGCCTGGCAGCGATGTGGTGGGTTCCTGATGGGAACACTTTGCAGCGCACCCTCTATTACGTCGTGATGGCCATCCTGCTGATGACGGCCTACACGAGCGTCAACCTGCCCTATGCAGCGCTGTCGACCGAGCTCACCAGCGACACCGCCATCCGCACCCGCCTCAATGCGGCACGCTTCACCGGATCGATCGTGGCTGGCCTCAGCGGATTGATCGTGGCCTCACTTGTGCTGACCGACGGTGCTGACGGCTATCTGCGCATGGGGCGCATCACCGGCACCATCGCCGCACTCGCCACCCTGGCCTGCTGCTGGGGCCTGGCCCCCTATGCCAAGAAAGCGGCACGTCCGGTCAACCAAACGGAGGCACCCCTAGCGCAGCTGAAGCGAATCCGCTCCAATCCCCGCTTCCTGATGGTGTTGGGGCTGTACCTGGCTCTCTGGTTCGGCCTGCAGCTGATGCAGGTGGTGGCCTTGATCTGGCTGGTGCAAGTGGTGCATGTTCCACCCAACCTCTCCACCTGGATTCTTCTGCCCTTCCAACTGAGCGCCCTGGTGGGCCTACAGCTGTGGAGCCTGCTCTCGAACCGCCGCGGGCGCCTGGTGGCCCTGCATTGGGGCGCTGGCCTGTGGATCCTGGCCTGCCTGATCTCAATGGTGTTCCCAACCATGCAGCACGGCGGCACCCCCGCTGAACTGATTCCGCTGATCGGCCTGATCGCACTTGTGGGCATCGGTGCCTCCACCGCCTATCTGATTCCCTGGTCGCTACTGCCCGATGCCATTGACGCCGACCCCACCCGACCGGCCGGCCTTTACACCGCCTGGATGGTGCTCGGGCAGAAACTAATCATTGGCGTAAGCATGAGCGTGTTCGGTGTGCTGCTCTCACTCACCGGCTACATCTCCAGCGACAGCTGCAACGGCGCCATGAACTTCATCGAGCAACCCGACTCAGCACTATTCGCGATACGCATGAGCATGGGGCTGATTCCCGCCATTCTGGTGGGCATTGGTCTCCTGGTGATGCGTCGATGGCCCGACCGCGGCGCCCACCTGCAACGCACATGAGCACGTCCCGCCTCCGAGTCCGCCTCAAATCGCCCCGTTGGCTGAACCGCCTTGGTAGCAGTCTGATCATTGGCGGGCAGGCGGTCACTGCCACCGCCAGAGGACGGATCAACACCATCGACCTGCTGGATCAACTGCAGGAAGCCGGCCCTGGCAGCTTCCTGATCGTGATCATCACCGCCCTGGCCGCCGGAACAGTGTTCAACATCCAGGTGGCCAAGGAATTGAGCAGCATGGGTGCCAACGCCACCGTGGGCGGGGTGCTGGCCATCGGCCTGGCACGGGAGATCGCCCCCCTGCTCACCGCCACGCTGCTCACGGGCAAGGTGGCCACCGCCTATGCAGCGCAGCTGGGCACGATGAAGGTGACCGAGCAGATCGATGCCATCACGATGCTGCGCACGGATCCGGTGGAATACCTCGTGGTGCCACGCCTGATTGCGATGGTGGTGATGGCGCCGGTGCAGTGCCTACTGTTCTTCGGGGTAGCGATTCTCGGCGGCCAGATCAGCAGCACCGAGATTTATCAGATCCCACCGGCGGTCTTCTGGAACTCGGTGCGCACCTGGCTGTCGCCAGAAGATCTCCCATTCATGCTGGTGAAGGCCCTGATCTTCGGCCTGCAGATTGCAGTGCTCTCCTGCGGCTGGGGCATGACCACCCAGGGCGGCCCCAAGGAAGTGGGCACCAGCACCACCGGCGCGGTGGTGATGATTCTGGTGACCGTAGCCCTGATGGACGTCCTGCTCACCCAACTCCTGTTCGGCTGACCCGCCCTTGCCCTCGATGACGTCCACACCCTCCCCCTCAGAGCAGCCCACCGCCAAGGGCACCAGCGTGAACATCAGCCCCAGCCCCCGGTTGGCATTGCTGGTGGTGCTGCTGAGCGCGGCCTTGCTGCCCCTACCGCTGAGGCCCTGGCCAACCCTTGTGATTGGCCTGTTCGGCCTGTTCCTGCTGGTGCAGACCTACAGCCTGCGGCTGGAGTTCACCGCCGACACCCTGGTGGTGTGGCGCGGCGAGCAGGAACTGCGGCGCTTCCCCTACGCCGACTGGCAGAGCTGGCGCCTATTCGCCGCCTGGCTGCCTGGGTTGTTCTATTTCCGCGAGGTAAAGAGCATTCACTTCCTTCCGATCCTGTTCAACGCCAAGGAACTACGCGAACAACTGGAGCTGAGGGTGGGAGCCCTAGAGACACCGAAAGCCTGAGCTACAACCACCAGTCACCAACAGGCGACACGCCGACGTAACGCAAATCCCACAAAACAGGAACGAAGCAGTGCCATCGCGGCCAAGATCTCATTGATCAGCTGAAATGAGTTCAGGACAAGCCAGCCATGCCTGACGACACCGACCTGACGCCCCAAGACGCGACGCCAGCCGCGGAGGGTTCCGAAGGCGTCACCAGCGAAGCGCCAGCCACTGAAACAGCAACAGCCAGTGAAATGGCACCAGCCATGCCAACACCTGATGACGGCACCAACGCGCTGATCCAGCTGGCCCTCAGCGATCTGCAGAACCGCCGCGATGTGCTGCAGAAGGAAATCGAGACCCTCACCCAGCGCAAGCAAGCGTTGGAGAAGGAGATGACCGCCAGCTTCGCGGGCCAGTCCGACGCCATCGCGCGCAAGGTGAAGGGATTCCAGGATTACCTGGGGGGAGCCCTGCAAAGCCTGGTGCAGTCGGTGGAAACCATGGAGCTGGTGGTGCAGCCAATGGTGGTGCAGCCCTCACCACTGGACGCCGAAGCCGCTGTCAACAACGAAGAAGAAGCAGAAACCACCGCTGGCGCGGCACCGGCGGTGGCAGACACCTTCCGCCCCGATGAAGCGCTAATCCGCACCAACCTCAACCGCTTCCTGGAGCAGCCCGATTTCTACGCAGAGCCATGGAAGCTGCGCCGCAGCCTCGATGCCAGCGACACCGCTTTGCTCGAGGATTGGTTCTTCAACCAGGGCGGCCGAGGCGCCCAGGCCAGTCGCGGCAGCCGCCCGCGCAACGCGCTGGTGGGCGCCGCCCTGATCGCGGTCATCGGCGAGCTCTATGGCGATCAATTCCAGACGCTGGTGCTGGCCAGCCGGCCGGAACGACTGGGCGAATGGCGCAGGGGCCTGCAAGACGCCTTAGGCCTGGGCCGAGAAGACTTTGGCCCCAGCAGCGGCATCGTGCTGTTTGAACGGGGCGATGCCTTGGTTGAGCGGGCCGATCGTCTGGAGGAGCGCGGTGAGGTGCCGCTGATCCTGATCGATGCGGCTGAACGGATGGTGGACATCCCTGTGCTTCAGTTTCCGCTCTGGCTGGCCTTCGCGGCTGGGCCAGGCGAAACCTACGAAGACGACGACGACCTGCTCTGATGCCCCTCCTCGTACTGCTCCTGGGCTACCTGCTCGGCTCCCTGCCCAGTGGCTATTTGGCCGGACGATGGTGCAAGGGGATTGATCTGCGCAGGATCGGGTCCGGCTCCACCGGCGCCACCAACGTGCTGCGCAACGTGGGCAAAGGCCCGGCGCTAGTGGTGTTCCTGCTGGATGTGGCCAAGGGTGCCGCCGCCGTGCTGCTGGCCAGTGCCATGACCGCCAACAATCCTCTCAACGACTGGATACAGGTGCTGGCCGGTTTAGCAGCCCTGGCCGGACACATCTGGCCGGTGTGGCTGAGATTCAAAGGCGGCAAGGCCGTGGCCACTGGGCTGGGATTGTTCCTCGGCCTGGCCTGGCCGGTGGGGCTGGCCTGCTTCGGGGTGTTCATGGCTGTGTTCAGCCTCAGCCGGATCGTGTCACTCGCCAGCGTGGTAGCTGCGATCAGCCTGCCTCTGCTAATGGCCACTGGCTCAGGCAGCAATGCCAACCTGATGGTGGCAGTGGTGGCAATGGTGCTGGTGCTCTGGCGGCACCGCAGCAACATTCAGCGACTGGTCAACGGCACCGAACCCAAAGTGGGCCAGAAGTCTTGAATGCAGCGGCCGGCATCGACCTTCAGGCCTGACGGGCTTTGACGTCCTCAAGCTCCACACAACACGCTGCAAAAGCGGTACTGGGATCCTCGGCCTTGGTGATCGGACGGCCGATCACCAGCTGACTGGCACCCGCGGCAATCGCTTCGGCAGGCCCCATCATCCGGGCCTGATCACCCACCGCTGCACCTTTGGGGCGAATGCCAGGGGTGACCAACGCAAACGGCTCAGGGTGCTGGGCCCGCAATGCCGCGGCCTCCAACGGTGAACACACACAACCACCAATGCCGGCGTTTGCCGACAGCTGCGCCAATGCCGACACCCGTTCGGCGATGCCCTGGGCAATGGCGAGTTCCCGTTGCAGCCGTTGCTCCTCCCAGCTGGTGAGCACCGTCACCGCCAGCAGGGTGGGAGCCGGTTGGCCAGCACTTTTCGCTCCCTCCACCGCCGCGGCCTGGGCCGCCTTCAGCGCTTCAGTGCCGGCGCAAGCATGCACGGTGATCAGCTCCGCCCCCAGAGCTGCAGCCCGCCGGCAAGCGCCGGCCATGGTGGCGGGAATGTCGTGAAATTTGAGGTCGAGGAACACCCGTAACCCCTGCTCACGCAGTTGTGCCACCACCCCAGGGCCTGCCTGCACAAACAACTCCAGGCCCACCTTCACCCAGCGCAGGCCCTCCATCTGAGCACCAAAGGCCAGCGCCTGCTCGGACGCCATGCCATCGAGGGCCACGATGATCCGATCGGCGGGATTAGCGGAAAGCAACGGAGCCAAGGCAACGGCATCAACTGCCTCCATCCTGAGCTCACACCGTTCCGCCAAAATGCTGCCGCGCATCGTTCACCCCGAGCAGCTCCAGGGCTTTCGCTTTCAAGAGCAGGATCACTGCCGCCTGGCCCTACTCAGTGCGCCGGCCGATGGCGATGACGATCGTGGCACAGGCGAAGCGATGAGCCTGTTCCTGGAGATCCACGACCCCTGCGACCGGGTGCCTCCACACAGTCATCACCGCTCCGCCGAGTTCTATTTCGTGCTGCGCGGCACGGTGCTATTTCACATCGACAAGCGCTCGATCACCGCCCACACCGGCGACTTCGTTGTAGTGCCGGCCGATGCTGCCCATGATTTCGAGAATCCAGGCCCTGATCGCCTCTATCTGCTCACCGTGCTCAACCGTGATGAAGGCTTCTCCGAGCTGGTGAAAAGCGGCATCCCCACGGCTCTAGATCCCGAGGATCTGGAGGTGCTGCGCAATCTTTAAGCCACAGCCGGCGGACGTTAAAACTCAAGGGGTGCGATTGACCATCGCATCGATCACCCCTTGGAAACGCAGATCGGCAATCGCCACCGAGATTTGCCGCTGAGTCGACTGCGGCAGATGTTTGCCGAACACAAATCCCTGGGGTGTGCTGTTAAAGACCTGCGCTGAAACGGAATAACCAGAACGATCTGTCGATGGCAACACCTGATTGCGCAAATAATGCACTCGGGAAGTGTCGGCCAACACATGCTTCACCGTGCCTGAGCGCAGGGCTTCAATCAGCTGCAGATCACCGGTAACGGGTTCCACTCTCGCCGCGTCGCGGTCCGATTTCGGAAGCTGTTCCAGCTTGGAGCGCAACCAGGTTTCGGAGATAGTCTGCGCATCCACCGCAACCCCACCGGCGAGATTGCGGGCAAGGATTGCCGCCTCATTGCCATCCACTGGCGCCGATTCACGAATCAACGTTTTCGCCGTCGCACCCACAAAGATCGACACGGTCACCAAACGGCACAGATTGGTAATGAGCACCACCAAGATGCCGCCGGCGGTGGCGCTCATCTTGTAGGTGCCAGAACCCATCAGCAGCATGATCCAACCCTTGAAAAAAGTGCCCTGGGGCGTAGCGCATTCGACGTCTTTGCTGCTGAAGCGCCCGTAGCTCACCCAAAGCAGCACCGCGCCGGCCAGAGACACCAGAAAAAGACCGGTGAGAGAGCGCAGCAACAACCCGTTGTTCACCAAGGCTTTCAGCAACACACCCAAGGTGTATCTGGATTCCCGAGGAGACAGAAACGCCAGCCCGTCATCGCTGATCGCAACCGAAAAATTGGCCACCGCCAGGCGCTCCGGCACTTGGTTGAGGCACGACACGCCAACATCCAGCTCCCCGCGTGTGGCCATCTCCACCGCTGCGTTGGGAGACGGCACTGGCACAAAGCGATAGGCCCAGCCCTTCTGGGAGGCGATCGCTTCCCAGATCTCAACGGCAAAGCCCTCATATAGCGGACCCACGCGGTTGGAACAGGGTGCCGCCTGATCCACAACACCCACAACAAGGGGCTTGCGAGGCTCCGCCTTGGCGATCAGAGGCGCGCCGATCAGCAGCAAAGCCACACCGCAGGCCCGCAACCATCCCAGGCTCCGCCTCATGTCAACTCCCCTTACACAGCGCCAGTGTGGCTGAAACAGAAAGGGTGAACAGTCCATCAATATCGTGATCTGGCAGTCGGCAGAAAAAATCCTGGTGATGTTCAGGCTCTCAGCAACAACTTGAGGCCTGTCGTTTGCTCGATGAAGGCCACATAGTCACACTTTGATTCAGAGCGTCGCATGAACTCTGGACCACTAGCAGCAGATAACGCCCCCAAAAGTTGCAGAACACGAAAGGCCTGGATTCGCAGGTGATTCAGAGGCCTGATGGCTTGATAAGCCCTGAAAACTCCATCAACGATCTGCTCGCAAAAACGAGGCGACATACCCGGATACAACTGATGCGCAAAAACCAAATAAGCATTCATCATGTTGGCCAGATCAACAGCAGGGTCAGCAACTGCAAAACTCCAGTCCAAAACCCCCGTGACTGCTCCTTGTTCAAACATCACGTTGTACCCGTGATAGTCACCATGAATCACGGAGAGATCCTTGCTTTCAAACGACAAATGGTCGCGAAGCCAGCCAATCAGCTCGGCGGCCCAGGGAGTCTTTTGTTCAAAAAGAGCGAAAACTCTATGAAGCGCAGCGGGGAATAAAAAATGTTCATCCGAAATACCAACCCGCCTGAACGTTTCAACGATGTGCTTGACATCCAGCTCATGCATTCGGGCCATCGACACTCCCAGAACCGATGCATGGATCTCTGGTGGCTGCACAGCTAGGGGCTGACCTGGCACCAGATCCATCACTTCAAACACTCCGCCTAACACCGATGGGGCGCCACACACGCGCTGGATCGCCGGTGCTTTCAGGCCCTGCTGCTTCAGCGTCTGATGAACAAATTGGTGATACACCAGCTCCTCAGCCTGATGTGCTGGACGCAACACACGAAGAACCCTTGGTTCCTCGCCGAGCAGCTTGTAGCGATAGAGCCGGGCATCAGCGCCTCCTCTCAACCGTGTCGGCTCAATCTCATAAACACAATGATCTGAACACTCTGAATGCAGATAGGCCAAAAAATCAGTAGCAATCTGCTGATCAGATCTGAAGTCAGGCTCAAGCTCTGGCATCGATCGTCACTCCGCTGACATCACCATCGATCCACAACTTCATGAGCGGATCCCCCAAAGGAGGGAACGCTGGCTACTCAGGTCGTAAGCCGCCGGAAAGTTTTTTTACCCAGCTGCAGCACCTTGCCCTCCAGCGCCGCGGCGGATGCGAACTCCTGATTGGGGTCAGTGAGCTTTTCGCCCTCCAATCGCGCTGCACCGCCTTTGATCTGGCGACGAGCTTCACTGCTGCTGGCGCAAATGCCTACAGCACTGAGCAGATAAAAGGCTTTGGCCGGGAAGTTCACCTGCGCAAGCGAGGCTTCAGGCACATCCGCAGCGGCATCCCCAACACCGCCCACCAGGCTCGCAGCATCACTCTGAGCCTTGGTGGCCGCCTGCAACCCATGACGGCTGGCCGTCACCGCTAGAGCCATCGCTTTCTGCTTCTCGCGCGGATTGTCCGGAAGGGAAGCCAGATCCAAATCGGTCAGCAACGTCACGTAGTCGTTGATCGCCGCATCACCGACCTTCTCCAGCTTGGAGTACATCGAGAGCGGATCCTCCTCCAGCCCCACCACATTGCCAAGGCTCTTGCTCATCTTCTGCACGCCATCGAGGCCCACCAGGATCGGCAACAGCAGGCCGAACTGGGTGCCGCTGCCGAAGTGGCGCTGCAGATCGCGGCCCATGGCCACGTTGAACTTCTGATCGGTACCGCCGAGTTCCACATCAGCGTTGACCGCCACCGAGTCGTAGCCCTGCAGCAGCGGATAGAGAAACTCATGCAGAGCAATCGGAGTGCCACTGCCGTAGCGCTTGGAGAAGTCATCCTTTGCCAGCATCTGGCCCACGGTGCCGGTGCCCAGCAGCCCGATCACCGCCGGCAGGTCCATGCCCTCTAGCCACTCGGAGTTGTATCGCACCTCCAATCGGCCAGGAGTCTCGAAATCGAGCAGGGCCGTCTGCTTGGGTTGGTCCTGACCTAACTGGCGCAGATACGTGGACGCGTTGGCCGCCACCTGCTCCTTGGTGAGCTGCACCCGGGTGGCGCTTTTTCCCGTGGGATCCCCGATCCGCGCGGTGAAGTCACCGATAATCAGCACTGCCGTGTGGCCAGCGTCCTGGAAGGCCCGCAGCTTGCGGAACAGGATGCTGTGCCCCAAATGGATGTTGCTGCCGGTGGGGTCGATGCCCAGCTTGATCCGCAGCGGCCGTCCCTCCTTTTCGGCCTGCACCAACCGCGCTGCCAGGGATTGGTCCGCATCACCAGGGTCCCCGGCAGGGAACAGATCAGCCATGCCACGCGACAACCAAGCCGGCAGGGATGGGGTCGTGGCCATGGACGGGCGAAGCGAAAGCGGGCTGAATCGTACGAGCCGCCGTCAGCTCGGAGGCTGATCCAGCTGACTCTTCATCCGATCGAGTGTTTGATTCATCTGATCAAACATCTGCTCAGGGGTAATCCCGAACTGGCCAAGTTGGGTGCGCAGTTGCTCCACGGTGAGCTTTGCCTGGAAGTCTTCTGATAATTCGAAGCGTTTCATGAACACGCGATAACGCTCCATCAGCTCTTCCATCGTGTCGATGAACTTCTTTTTGCCCTCCCGGTCGAACTTGCCGTAGTCCGACCCCAACTGCATCAGCTGCTGGTAATCGCCGAACAACCGCTTGGCCTCCTCCTGAACGATGTCCGAGTCGAAGAACGCCATGACGCATCGATGCACTGCGGAGAGTCTGAACAATTTGAGCTCGCGGTAACAGTGCGGATCCACACCCCTTGATTCGAGCCACCATGGTTAAGCAATGGTCAGGGCTCCGAGCCTGTTCACCTGTGGATCTCAGCGATCGGATCCCCTTACTACAGCAGCGCTCCCGCCAGGGTCACAGCCTGCTCAAGCGCAGTCGAACTGCGATCGCCAGCTCCGACCGCGTGCTGCTGGCTAGCTGGATGAGCTGGTTTGAAGGGCAGGGCCCCTTGGTTGCAGCCTGCACCAGCGAAGACGACTGCCTGGAGAGACTGCGACGTAGCGACGCCAACCTGCTGCTCTGCACCGACAGCCTCGAAGGCGGCAGTGGCACCAATCTGGTACGCCGCGCTCGGCAGAACCACCCCAACCTGAAGGTGCTGATGCTGCTTCAGCGTCCGATCCCGCGCACGATTCTCGATGCAATCGATGCCCGCTGTCACGGCCTCTGCTCCGCGGAAGCCACAGGAACGGGCACGGTGGCGGCGGCCCTCACTGCCATCGACACCGACGGGCACTACATCGATCCCCTGATCAGTGGCGTGCTGCACCACAGCCGCTTGCGCCGCAGCGGCCAGCAAACGCCTTTGCAAGAGCTGACCATGCGGGAAGAAGACGTGCTGCGTGGCCTGTGCCGAGGCATGACCAACCAGGAGATCGCCGATGCCCTAGTGGTGTCGGTCGAAACCGTGAAAAGTCACGTGAGCAGCCTGCTGCGCAAGCTGCCGGCCCGGGATCGCACCGCAGCCGTGGTGACCGCATTTCGTGAGGGGCTGGTGCAGGTTCCCACCAGACCGCCGCGCTGGACCTAGGGTCCTGGCGAAGCTGCTACGGAGAGACGCGGCCATGGCCCGCCGGCACTGGCTCGATCCCCTGGCCCGCAAGGTGCTCCAGGCCATGGGAGACCTGCCCCCCGATCCCGAGCCCCCAACGCAAGACGCGGCATCAGCACCCCTAGGACCGGATCCTCTACCGGTCGGCAGCCCTTGCGTCGACAGCCTCTGTATCGACGTGAACCGGGCCAGTGCTGAACAGTGGCGACAACTGCCCGGTTGCAGCGACGCCATGGTGGATCTATTGATGCGCCTGCAGCGGGGCGGGGTGCAGTTCAGCCAGCTGGAGGATTTGGCCCAGCTGCTCGACCTGCCCGAAAGTCTGCACAGCCAATGGGAACCCCATCTGATCTTTCGCTGGCACGGCGATTCTCCGCCCCTGCCGGCACCCAAACCGCTCGATCTCAATAGCGCCAGTCGAGCGGCCTTGGCAGGGCAGTTGCCATGGCCTGACGACCGCCTAGAACGTCTGGTCGCAGAACGTCGCCGTCAACCCTTCAAGAACCTCGCGGATCTTCAAGAACGACTGTGCCTACCGCCGGATGCGGTGGAAGCCCTCATCGGCCGGGTTCGTTTCGGTGCTAGGCCCGCAGGCCCCTCACTGCCGCCAAGGGGTTGATCGACATGGCTGCTGCTCCCCGTCAGGGCAACCTGTTCGACCAAACGGCTTCCGATGCGTCAGGCCAGCACGCAATTGAATTGGAGCTCACTGCCGAACAGCTGCGCAGCTGGCAAGAACGAGTGCACCGTGTTCAGGCACCGCTGTTTGAAGCCAAAACACAGGCCAACAATCAGGGCAACCTCTTCGACAGCACCAAGGCCCCAGCGGATGACATCCAACCGCTGACCCTGAAACCCTTACCCCTCAGTTTCTGGCGCTGGCCGGAAAGCCCCCATCGAGGAGCTGCCCTCTACTGGGTCATGGATCGACCGGAGCATCTCGAACACCCCATCCTTTTGTATTTGGGCGAAACCAAGGCCGCCGATCGCCGTTGGAAAGGTGAGCACGATTGCAAGGCCTACCTCGCGGCTTACCAAGAAGCCTGCGCCAGCTGCGGACTGGGCTGCAGCCCAAGCATCCGCTTCTGGGGAGACGTTCCCCAAGCGACCCGAACCCGGCAGCAACTGGAGCAAACACTGATCCGGCGCTGGCAGCCTCCGTTTAACAAGGAAATGCGTGAGCGCTGGGCGACGCCGTTCCAAGCCGACTGAGCGCAGCTTCTAGCATCAGTTCAGGCATCGGCTCTCCATGAAGATCTCCCTCTCTCCGGCCACCCCTGAGGCCTGGAGTGGTTCCGTTTTGGCGCTTGGCATTGCCAAGGACGACCCGCAGAGCCTCGTGGCCGCGATGGAGCAGCGTTTCAACCTGCAACTCAGCGATTGGCTGAAGCAAAAGCCTTTCAGCGGCAAACGCGGTGATCTGGCCAGCATGCAGCTGTTGCGCAGCGACTGCACAGCACTGGTACTGGTGGGTCTGGGCGATTCCGCCGAAATTGACCGCGACTGTCTGCGCCGGGCCGCTGCCGCCGCAGCGCGAGCAGCAGTGGGCCAAAGCGGCAACTTAGGCCTGCTGCTGCCCTGGGGATCGGAGGATCCGACTGGCGACGCCGCCGCCGCCGCCGAAGCCATGCGACTGAGCCTCTACAGCGACTTGCGCTTCCGCAGCAAGCCGGAACCCAAACCCCACCCCGAACAGCTGGAGTTACTGGGCCAGTGGCCCTCGGGCTGCAGTGAGGCCCTGGAGGCGATTCAGCCGGTGTGCGCTGGTGTGGAGCTGGCCCGGGAGCTGGTGGCCGCTCCGCCCAACAGCGTCACCCCCAGCGAACTAGCCAACACAGCCGCTGCTTTGGCCAAGGACCATGGCCTCGAGCTCAAAGTGCTGGAACGGGCCGACTGCGAAGACAAGGGCATGGGCTCCTTCCTCTCGGTGTGCCAAGGCTCCGATATGGATCCCAAGTTCATTCACCTCACCTACCGCCCCAGCGGTGCGGTGCAGAAACGTCTGGTGCTGGTGGGCAAAGGCCTCACCTTCGATTCAGGCGGCTACAACCTCAAGGTGGGTGCGGCCCAGATCGACATGATGAAGTTCGACATGGGCGGCAGTGCCGCAGTGTTCGGGGCCATGCGCGCCATCGCCGAGCTGCAACCCTCCGGTGTGGAGGTGCACATGCTGGTGGCCTCCTGCGAAAACATGATCAATGGCTCGGCGGTGCACCCCGGTGACATTGTCACCGCCTCCAATGGCACCACGATCGAGATCAACAACACCGACGCTGAAGGCCGCCTCACCCTGGCGGACGCTCTGGTGTATGCCAGCGAGCTCAAACCCGACGCGATCGTGGATCTCGCCACCCTGACGGGTGCCTGCGTGATTGCCCTCGGCGATGAGATCGCCGGCCTATGGAGCGGTGATGATGCCCTCTCGGAGGCGCTCGAATCCGCTGCCAGCAACGCTGGCGAAGGGCTCTGGCGCATGCCGCTACACAGCAGCTACCGCAAAGGCCTGAAATCGCTTCTGGCAGACATGAAGAACACCGGTCCACGCCCTGGCGGCTCGATCACCGCAGCCCTGTTTCTCAAGGAATTCGTCGATGCGGGCATCCCCTGGGCGCACATCGACATCGCCGGCACGGTCTGGACCGACAAGGGCCGAGATCTCAACCCATCGGGCGCGACGGGCTACGGCGTGCGCACGCTTGTGAACTGGGTGTTGAGCCAGGCCTCGACCACCACGGCCTAAATTCCATCCAGACCGGAGCAAGCTCCATGGCCTCCAGCCCTTTCCGCTGGTACGTACGCGCTCAGCTGGGCGTTCTGCTCCTCCCTGCAGGCCTCTGCCTGTTCGGGGAGGCCGTCAGCCGACGCACCCTTCAGCTCGCTGGGAGTGATGGAGGCCCATGGTGGTGGTACGGAACGCTCAGCCTGATCTTGATCAATGCTGGTGTGGGGCTGATGATCGAATCAGGTCTTTTGCGGGGCTACCCCGGCCGCAAGTCTTAAAGCTCAGGAGGCGACAGCCACCAGCGAGTGGGGCTGCTCCAGAGCATGAATCTGCCAACGCGCCCGATCCGAGCAGGTGGCCATGACTCTCTCGAGGTCATCAGAAGCCTGCTTCGGGGAGGGGTACGGACCAACATGACGCGTCACCAGACCGTCTTTGATGGTCAGCAGATACATACAGTTTTCCCACAACTCACTCATGAATGGTACGGGGAGTCAAAAGGATCGTCGAGGGGGTAAAACCCGCACCTTCACTGAGAAGTGACTGCATCCAACCGCAACAGTTGCTACAGAATTTCCTCAGATTCGGGGAAATTCAGCAGGAATGATTCAGCGCTCTGAAGGTTCCCCCCACTCATCCCCCGTCCGAGCACGGGATCCCCAAACATCGTCCAGCTTCCGGTCACGCCCGCAAGCCCACCGGTAGTAGTTGTATTTGATCGTGTTGCGCTCCTTGTAGTTCTGGTGATACTCCTCAGCCTTCCAGAAGGTTGTGAGCGGCTTAATCTCCACCTTGATCGCAGCTTCCGGCACCCCAAGCTCCATGGCGGCTGCTGCCTTGCTTGCCAGTGCTTCATCCTGCTGGGTGTCGCCCTGGGTGAAGATCACCGGTCGATAGGAATCGCCGCGATCACAGAATTGCCCGCCACCATCGAGCGGATCAACATTGCGCCAGTACGACTTCAGCAAGGTGGCGTAACTGATCTTGTTGGGATTGAATCGCACACGCACCACCTCCTGATGCCCCGTGGTCTCACTGCTCACCTGCTGATACGTCGGCCGGGCAACTGTGCCACCGCTGTAGCCACTTTCCGCCGACAGCACCCCCGGCAGGTGTTCGAGATCGCTCTCCAGGCACCAGAAGCAGCCCCCCGCCAGCACAGCGTTCTGCACAGCCGCCAACACCGAAGCGGGAGCGGAAACAAGCATCACAGCCGCCAACAAGAGCGGCAAAAGGCATCGGATCAAGGGTCGAGTCAAGCGGGGAGCTGGTCGAGGATGGCGGCGGCGGCACGATCGGTCACCCCCGGCTCACCCAAGGTTGTACGCAACCGGTCATAGCCACTGAGCATCGTCTGGCGTGCTTCGCCAGCTTCCAGCAGCGGTGCAGCCAACGTCACCAGCTGATCGGCGTCAAACTCGTCTTGGAGCAGCTCCGGCACCAACCGCTCGTTCAGCAGCAAATTCACCGGTGAGATGTGCGCCACCTTGAAGCGCAGCACATGCCGAGCGACCCAGGCCGTCACGCGGCTGACCCGATAGCCCACCACCTGGGGGACCCCTTGCAGGGCCAGTTCGATGTTCACGGTTCCCGACTTGCCAAGCGCCAGATCGGCCGCTGCGAACAGCATTGGCTTGAGGGCATCGGCCTGTTGGGCTGGGATCACCGTGGCCCGCACACCTGCCGCCGTGAGCGCCTCACGCAGGGGTTGTTCGAACCGTGTCAGTCCGGCGGGGACGATCACATCCAGGCTCGGGTCACGTTGTTGAAGGCAGGCCGCTGCTTGCGCCAGAACCGGCATCAGATAGCGCAGCTCTTGAGGCCGGGAAGCCGGTAGCAGCAGCAGCAGCTTGCCCTGCTCTGGCAAGCCCAAATGAGCACGGGCCTCAGCACGCTCAGGCCGGCTCAGCACCGTGTCGAGCAGTGGATGGCCCACCCAGGTCACCTCGGCCCCCATCCGCTCATAGAACTCGGCTTCCGCCGGGAAAATCGCCAGGATGCGATCGGTGAACTTGAGCAGCTCCATGGTGCCGCCATCACCGATGCGCCATGCCCACTCCTGGGGAGCGATGTAATACGTGATCGGAATCTGCGGCAATCGGCGCCGCAGGCTATTGCCCAGGCGTACGTTGGCGCCCATGTAATCGATCAGCACCACACCATCTGGGGGACGCTGACGCAACAGCCGGTCCACCCGCGCCTGCAGCTTGAGCGTGGGCAATACCAACGGCAGAGCTTCCCAGAGACCAATGGCCCCCATCGGCGCCGTATCAGCCAGAAGCTCAGCCCCAGCAGCACGCATGCGCTCACCCCCAAGGGCTAGCACCTCCAGATCGATCCCCCTAAGGGAGGCCTGTCGATGCAACGCGGAAATCAGCAGGCTGCCCTGCAGATCGCCTGACACCTCACCGGTGCTGATCAGCAACCGAACCATCAGCGACCACTGGCAGCAGGCATGGGCCCGCGCCGCCCTTTAGAGATCGATCCCTCAAGGAAAGTGCAGAGATGCTCCGCCAGGGGCATCAACGTTTGTTCACGCGCCAGGCGCAAGCCTTCGGCAATCACATGATCTGAGCGGTAGAGCAGTGACCACACCTCCTGCAGCTGCTTGAGCTCCTCCCCATCAAGCCCCCGTCGTCGCAGGCCAACGCGGTTGAGACCACGAACACGGCCGGGGTGACCTTCTACAAGGCAATACGGAGGCACATCCCGATCCACCCGAGTCATGCCGCCCACCATGGCCATGCCACCGATATGCACGAACTGGTGGATACCCAGGCAACCACCAATCACCGCCTTGTCTTCGATCAGCACGTGGCCGGCCACCTGAATGCCGTTCGACATCACGATGCCGCTGCCAAGCACGCAGTTATGGCCCAGATGGCAGTAAGCCATCAACAGGTTGTGATCACCGATGCGGGTCTCCTCTCCCTCTTCGGTGGCCCGGTTAATGGTCACGCATTCACGGATGGCGTTGTGATCGCCGATCACCACCTGGGTAGGGGCACCTTTGTATTTGAGGTCCTGAGGCTCAAGCCCCAAGCAGGCACCGGGAAAAATCTTGTTGTGCTCGCCGATCTTGAGCCGGCCATCGAGCACAGCATGGGGGCCCACCCAGGTGTGCGCTCCGATTTGCACTTCAGGGCCCACCACAGCACCAGGGCCCACGACAACGCCGTTCGCCAGTTCAGCGCGGGGGTCGACTGCTGCCAAGGGGTGAACCTGTGGGGGACAGTCCTCAGCCGTCATGGCAGGAGATTGCTGTTCGCTCATCATGTTCAGTCCACCAGCGAGAACATGAGGTCGCCGGAACACACCAGCTGGCCTTCCACCGTGGCCTCGGCCTTCACCTTGCCGAAGCGCTGGCGCTTGAGGCTGATCAGCTCACAGGTGATGCGCAGCTGATCACCGGGCACCACCGGGCGGCGAAAACGAACACCGTCGATGCCGGCAAACACGAAAAGTCCTTTGGGCAGATCCGGCATCTGGGTGACGATCAGACCACCCACCTGGGCCATCGCTTCAACAATGAGAACCCCAGGCATCAGCGGTCGTCCGGGGAAATGTCCCTGGAACTGTGGCTCGTTCATCGTGACGTTCTTGAGCGCCACAGCCTTTTCGCCGGGAACATGCTCAATCACCCGATCCACCAGGGCGAAGGGATAGCGATGCGGGAGCAACCCCATGATCTGCTCTGCATTGAGCAGAACCTGAGGGGCCGTTGCATCAGCAGCAGTGGCGTCGATGGCGGTGGGGGAAGTCAAATCAGTCAGAGCTGAACAGCGGAACGATCGGCCAGGGCCGCCGCGAGGTCGGTGTGCAGACCATGAGAGCCGCGGTAGACCAGCACCTGGGCACGCGGGAAACCCACCAGCGCCAGATCACCGATCAGGTCCAGCAGCTTATGGCGCACCGGTTCGTCGGGATAGCGCAGGGGTGGATTGACCCAGTGATCCCCGTCGCAGACCAGAGCATTGTCTAAAGCGCCACCTTGAATCAAGCCGGCGGCACGCAACTGCTCCACCTGCTCACGGAAGCCGAAGGTGCGAGCAGGCGCGATCTCCTCCACGAAACGCTCCGGCGTGAGGGCAACAGCACATTGCTGGCGGCCGATCGCCGGCTGCGGGAAATCAATCACACCCACCAGGGTGAACTGATCCGCTGGGGTGGCGGTGATCACACTGCTGCCGCGATGCAGGGCAATGGGGCTCTCCAGAGCAGGACGGCAGGCGGGGGGTGTAGCGGCAGGCGTGATCCCAGCCTCCGCAATCGCCTCCACCCACTCCTGGGCTGAGCCATCCAGCAGCGGCACTTCAGCCCCATCAACTTCCAGATGCACGTGGGTGAGACCGCATCCGGCCAGGGCGGCTAACAAATGCTCCACTGTGGCCAGACGCCGTTTGCCCAAGTCGAGCGTGGTGCAGAGCTGACTATCTCTCACCTGAGAGGGCTGCAGTCGAACCGGTGGCAGGGAATCGCCTAACCAGCTCACCCAAACACCAGCTTCATGCCATGGATGCATCACCACAGCCACCTCATGGCCGCTGTGGAGACCGATACCGCTGCGACGGACTGAACCGGCCAGGGTCCAGGCACCGTCGTAATCACCAGGCCAGCAGACCATCAGAACTTCCAGCCGACACCCAGGTTGAAGCGGTACTCCTCAGTGAAGTTTTGACTAGCGACCTCCAAGCGCAAAGGACCCACCGGCGTGGTCATGATCACACCAATACCCGGCGACACACCGGAGCCGGGCTTGTCGAGCAGTTCACCGGGTCTACCGGGAACATTGCTCTGAGAGCCAAAGTCGGTGCCGGCGTCGATGAACACCTCACCCGCAAAGATGCTGATCAGCGGGAAGCGGTATTCAATCGTGGCTTCTCCGAAGCTACGGCCGACCGCTAGGTCACAGTCGAACCAACCACGCACGGAGCTGGAGCCACCCAAACAGAACGCTTCATAAGGAGGTAGTTGACCCAGCACGGTGCCGGCTTTGAACTGGAATGCCAGCGCCTGCGGGCAGTTCTCCGGCTCACCTTCCTTGGGCCGGCAGCCCTTAAAGAGCTTCAGCCAGCGCACTGGAACAAAATGGGTATAGGTGCCGCGAACCCGGTTGAAGGTGGGTGAGTTCTCACCAACGGAAACGTATTGCTCCGTGCTCACCGTGAAGAAATTGCCCGATGTTGGATTGCGGGCATCGTTGAGGGTGTTGTACGACGCAGCCAAACGCAAGCTGGCCAGATTGTTTTGATTGGCGCAGTTGAAAGCGACACAGATGATTTCGTCGTCGGGGATCTCCCCATCGCGGAAGCGATCATTAGGGATGCCGTAAGGCCGCGTGTCGCCACTGAAATTGATCGGGCGGACGCTTTGAAGATTGAGACCCGCCAGAACAGACCAGGGCACCCGCTTGTAGGGGTCACCACCATTCAGCGGTCTAGCGAAGATCACATTGCCCCCAACCCGCTGCAGAGCCACGGAATCTCCCTCGTAATCAAACCAGCTGAAGTCGGGAAATTCTCTGCCAGCCTCAGCAACGCTGTTGAACTTGCTGTCTGCAGGGTTGTTATTGGACTTGATCGAATAAGCGTTCTCAGAGCCGTTGTCCTCGTAGGCCTTAAGCGTGCGAATGTCGCCGTCGTTTTGGCTCTGAAACACCTGAGGCACTTCCCGGCTGAGGAAGAGCGAGGTGCGGAAGGAGGTGCGATGCGAATCACCTTTGATCCAGGGATCCGAGAAGGTGAGATTGGCCAGGCCACCGAACTGGCCGTAGGTGATGTTCAACGCCAGATTCCAAGCGCGACCAAACAGGTTGCTGTCTGAGAGCTGAATCTGACCGAAAACACCCTGGCTCTGGCTATAGCCAAGACCACCAGAAAGCGAACCTGTGGACTGCTCGACAATCCCCAGCACGATGGTGATCGAACCTGGCTCACCCGTGACCGGCTTCAGCGTCACCTTCACGTCGCTGAACAAGGAGGTGGCGTAAAGGCGGCGAATGTCGTCCTCAAGCTGCGTTCTGTTGAAGGGCTCGCCGGGCTTGATGGAGATTTCGCGTGAGACCACCCATGGCTTGGTCTTGCCCTTGAGCGGCTCGCCCTTCTCGTTGGTGTCTTCACCCTCCTTGTCGACAAACTTGACCTCAACACCGGCCACCGTGCCGATCAACACTTTCAGCTCAACGACACCATCGGGGCTCACACGGGTGGGACCACTCACCCGGGCCAGGGAATAGCCCTGATCGGCGTACCATTTCTGTAGCTCCTTCATGCGGAACTGCAGCTCACTGAGGTTGAGCGTGCGGCCGTAGTCCGCACTAAAGGTGTCCTCAATCACCTGAGGCTGGATGAAGTTCTCGTCGGGCGTGAGAACCACCTCGGTGAGCACTGGATTGGGCACCACCTGCACCACCAGCTGAACCCCCAGCGGACCGTTGATCGGCTCGATGCGCACATCGGAAAACCAACCCGTGGCGTAAATCGCATCAAGGTCGAGCTTCAGCTCATCCCGTGTCACGCGGCTGCCAGGACGCACGACCATGGCGTCGTAGGCGGCAAGTTCGAGGCGCTCCTGCTCGGGGTGAGCGTCAATGCCCTCAATGATCACCTCCGTGATCAGCACCCGCGGTTGATCCGACGCCTCTGGGATCGGTTCGGCCATCGAGCCCGAAGCAGGAGCCGGAACCACCTCAATTTGCTGAGCCTCAGATTGGACGTCCTCGAGCTGGACTTCGTCGCGATCCGCTTCAGCAGGTTCATTCTGGGCCTGTGACGGCAGGCCGGCAACCAACGGCAGTGCAAGTGCCAGACCCAGCGCACCTTGCCGAACGGCATTCCGGGTTCGGCGGGATGAGAAAGCGGCCATGGGGGAGGGCGGAAATTGGCCGTACCGGCCACAAACGTGCGAAAACTAACCGCAGATTCGGGGTTTCGGGCAGGCCCCTTGTACCCGTTTGCAGACCTCCCCGTAGGCCTCGATCACGCCACCGAGGTCTTTTCGGAAGCGATCCTTGTCCAAAATCCGCTCATTCGCATCAGCACTACGCAGGTCCCACAGGCGGCAGGTGTCGGGGCTGATTTCATCCGCCACCAGCAGTTCACCGGCGGCATTGAGGCCAAGCTCCAACTTGAAATCGACGAGCTGCAGGTCGACCGAGCGAAAGAAGGGGATCAGCGCAGAATTCACTGCTCTGGCCAACGTCTCGATCCGATCGCGCATCTCAGCCGACACCAAACCGAGCAGCGCTAGGCGGGCATCAGTCAACAGCGGATCGCCCAGGGCATCGTCCTTGTAATAGAGATCCAGAAGAGCGGGCTCGAGAGCAGTTCCCTGGGCAATCGGGGTCTCTCGGCACAACGATCCCGTGGCGGTGTTGCGCAGCACCACCTCCACCGGAATCACCTCCACACGCTGCACCGCCATCCAGGTGTCATTCACCAAACCGACATAGTGCGTGGGAATGCCCTGCGCCTCCAGGACCTCAAACAGACAGGCTGAAATCTGGCAATTCAGACGTCCTTTGTCATCAAGCTGAGCCTTTTTCTGAGCATTGAAGGCCGTTGCATCGTTCTTGAACTCCACCAGCACCTGTCGGTCGTTGTCGCTGGCGTAGATGCGCTTGGCCTTGCCCTCATAGAGGAGATCACCGTGGAGGATGGTCATGGCTGGTCATTCACACCGGACGCGCCGGCTTCAGGATCCGGCGATTCTCCCAGCGCGGCGTGCCCTCCTGAAGCCCGGGGAGACCGCAACTGCTGATCAAGCCGCTGGCGTTGCTCGGGGGTAAACACCGGATCGTCCTGATCCAGCTCGAGCAGCGTGAACCGGTCATCCACACGCGTAGCCAGGCGGCGCAGGCGATCTCTGGGTCGCTCACCGCTTCCGCCGTTGGCCAGCTCCAACCGCAATTGCAGCAGCAACAGCTCCTCGGCCAGGCTCCAGGCCTGCTCAGCAGCAGCCTGATCCAGCGCCGACTCCAACAGGGGTGCACTGCGCTCAGGCTCCATCTCTGCCAGCAATTCCGCAACAATCGCAAGCCGGCGGGCGGCAACCTTGCCGGAGGAGCGACCTGCCAGCAGCGTCTGCGCAGCATCCAGCGTCTGACCAGTCGCGATCTGAGCCTGCGCCAACACATCAAGACCGGAACGGACGCGGGGCTGGCCCTGGTCATCCAGGCCCACCACCAACTGCTCACCTTCCAGCTGGCTTGGCTGGCCGTCGGCCAGCCGCAACAGCGCCAGGATGGCGCGCTCTTGATCGAGCGCTGCACTGGCGGCATGCCAAGACAGCAACAGCCACTCTCTCCGCTGCCAATCGGAACCAGGCCCGTAGCGACTCAGCACATGCTGCGCACCAACGGGGTCCTTGCAGATCATCAGCACCCTGGCGTTCTCCATCACCACGGAGAACGGCTGGGGCGCTGGCGCTACCTGCATCAGGCGATCGCGCAACAGCTGCATCCGCTCGTTAGCACCGAAGCGGGCAGACTCGGCACAGGCCTGCTTCAACTCGGGAAGACCACCTTCAAGGAGGAGCACATCAAACGCCTCCTGCGTCATCGGCATCGGTGCAGGAGCAGACTCCAGTGGTGAAACAAGAGGTGCCGCCGCCAGCAGCAACGACAAGGGGAAGGGCAGCAATCCCATGGGCTGGCAGGCGCTCAACAAAGATGGAATGGTCTCTCTAGCGCCGACAGCGACGGAGCGACGCTCAAACCTAAGGGTCTTCGCCCATCACGCCTGCCCCCATGGCCCATTCCAGTCCCCGTCCCCAAACCCTGCCCCCCCTGCGACATCTGCTGGTGGTGGGCGGAGGCGGCCGAGAACAGGCTTTGGCCTGGGCCTTGCGCCGCTGCCCGGGGGTGCAAGCCGTCTGGGTCACCCCCGGCAATGGCGGCACTGCATCACTGGGTGACTGCGGGCAATTGAATGTTGGCGAATGCGATGCCGAGGGCTTGATCACGGCTTGCCGCGAGCAGGCAATTGATCTGGTGGTGATCGGTCCAGAGGCGCCCCTCGCCGCCGGGGTGGGCGATCGGCTGCGCGAAGCCGGCCTGGCAGTGTTCGGACCCTCCGCCGCCGGAGCGCAGCTGGAAGCAAGTAAGGCCTGGGCCAAGGCATTAATGCAAGACGCAGGTATCCCCACCGCAGGCCACTGGGCCGTAGCCGACGCCGACGCAGGCCTGGCTGTGCTCGAGCGCATTCAACGCCCGCTGGTGGTGAAAGCCGATGGTCTGGCCGCTGGCAAAGGGGTCACCGTGGCCGAAAGCATCGAGGAATCCGCAGCCGCCATCCGTGATGCCTTCGCAGGACGCTTCGGCGCCGCCGGAGAGCGGGTCGTGCTGGAAGAGCGGTTGCAGGGGCCGGAAGTGTCGGTCTTTGCCCTCTGTGATGGAGAGCGGATGGTGCTGCTGCCTCCCGCACAAGACCACAAGCGGCTGCTGGAGGGGGATCGCGGCCCCAACACTGGTGGCATGGGTGCATACGCCCCAGCACCGCTGCTGGACCGTGCCGGCCTGGAGCAGGTGCGCGAACTGGTGCTCGATCCCACTCTGAAAGCTCTCCAGGCCAGGGGCATTCACTACCGGGGAGTGATTTATGCCGGACTGATGCTCACCACGGAGGGGCCACAGGTGATCGAATTCAACTGCCGCTTCGGCGACCCTGAGTGTCAGACCCTGATGCCGCTTCTGGGCCCTGAACTGGCTCAGGTGCTGCAGGCTTGCGCATTGGGTTGTCTCGATCTGGCCCCCACCTTGTCGATCACCGATGCCTGCAGTGCCTGCATCGTGGCCGCGGCCGAGGGCTACCCGGAAACACCACGAAAGGGGGATGCCATCCAGCTGCAGAGCGATGCCGATGCCATGAGGCAGCTGTTCCATGCCGGCACGCGCCTCGAGGAGAACGGAGAACTGGTGACGGCCGGTGGGCGGGTGCTGACGCAGGTGGCCCAGGCCAACGACTTCGATCAAGCTTTCGCCAGTGCCTATGCGGGCCTGGAGCTGGTGCAATTCGACGGGATGCAGTTCCGCCGAGACATCGGGCATCAGGTGCGTCGGGCCTAGGCTCCACGCATGCACCCGGGCGGCATGGCCAGCGATCCAGAAACGGTTCCAAACAACGCTCCGGCGGAATGGGCCGCCGCGATTTCAGGATCGAATGCAACTGACGACAGCAGCCTTTGGCAGAGGGCGTTGTCGTGGTGGGCTGAGTTCAGTCTTCAGACCAAATTGCTGGCCGTGGCCACCTTGGTGGTCAGCCTGATGATGACCGGCATCACCTTTTTCGCGCTCAATGGCATCCAGCGCGACACAGCGATGAACGACACCCGCTATGCGCGGGATCTTGGCCTGCTGCTGGCGGGCAATGTCACGGAACTGGTCGCCGAAGGACGTGACCGCGAACTCGCCAACGTGTCCGAAACGTTTTGGCGCTCCAGCCGGAGCCTTCGCTACATCTTTTTCGCCGACCCTGAAGGGATCGTCTACCTGGGCATTCCCATCAGTGGCAATGACGACGGCAGCAGCGCTGACATGCGCCTGAGCCGCCGGCTTGAACTCCCGGATGAACTGCGCAGTCGTCCCCAGAACCCCCTGGTTCGTCAACACATCACTCCTCAGGGCCAGGTCACGGATGTCTTCGTCCCCCTGGTAGCCAACAAGCGCTATCTCGGGGTTCTGGCACTGGGCGTCAACCCCAACGAAACCGCTCTTGCCAGCGCGGCACTCACCCGAGAAGTGACGGTGGCCGTGTTCATCTCGATCTGGGTGCTGGTGATTCTGGGAGCTGTATTCAATGCGCTCACCATCACCCGACCGGTGAAGGAGTTGTTGCGAGGTGTGCGCTCAATCGGCGATGGAGACTTCCGAGCCCGCATCGGATTACCGATGGGTGGAGAACTTGGGGAATTGCTGGAAGGCTTCAACGCAATGGCCTCCCAACTGCAGGCCTATGACGCGGCCAACATTGAAGAACTGCAGGCCGCACAGGTGAAGCAGTCATCGCTGATTGCCACCATGGCTGATGGCGCCCTTCTCCTCGATGGTGACGGCAGGATTGTGCTCGCCAATCCCACGGCACGTCGTTTATTCCGCTGGGAAGGGCGCAACCTGGAGGGGCAAGATTTTCTGAGCGAGCTTCCCGAATTACTGGCAGTCGAGCTGTATGAACCGCTCGGCGCTGTGTTCGAGAATCAGACAGGCACCAATGAACTGCGTAGCAGCGTTGGGGATCCCCCTCGCACGCTGCGTTTCGTGTTGCAGGCCGTACGCGAACCGAGCAGTGATGTGCTCAAAGGGATTGCGGTGACGATTCAAGATCTCACCCGTGAGGTGGAGCTGAACGCAGCCCAAAGCCGTTTCATTAGCAACGTCTCGCATGAGTTGCGCACACCGCTGTTCAACATCAAGAGCTACGTGGAAACTCTCCACGACATGGGTGACCAACTCAGCGAAGACGACCGCAAGGAATTTCTAGGTGTCGCCAATTCCGAAACCGATCGTCTCACGCGGCTCGTGAACGATGTGCTCGACCTCTCGCGCCTGGAATCGAACCGTTCGGTGGAGTTCTCCCCAATCGATCTTCGCCCTGGCCTGGAACAAACCCTGCGCAGCTACAAGCTCAACGCCAACGACAAAGAAGTGGAGCTGAGTCTGGAAGCTGATGCTGATCTGCCGGATGTGCTGGGCAACTGGGATCTACTTCTTCAAGTTCTCGACAATCTCGTGGGCAATGCTCTCAAGTTCAGCCGCAGTGGCGGTCGCTTGATGATCCGGGCCTACACCTGGCCCGACAGCTGCCTGATGATGTCTCCAGCTACGAACAGCGTGGGAGAAGAGGGACCCTCCTGCACGTTGAGTTCACCCTTGCCAAAAATCCGGATCGAAGTGTGTGACACGGGATATGGCATTAGTGAAGCCAACCAGCAACGCATCTTCGAACGGTTCTATCGGGTAGAAAACGCTGTGCACACTGAAGTGGGCACCGGCCTTGGTCTTTCGATCGTGCGAGGCATCCTGGAAAAGCACGGCACCCAGATCAGGATGGTGAGCGAACTGAATGTGGGAACCACTTTCTGGTTTGACCTGCCACTCACCCTCGAGGATCCAGACGAGCTGAAGTGGCGTGCTGAACGTCAGAGCCCTGATGAGCGCTTGCAACTCAGCGGGTCGCCTGGTCCCGTCAGCTGATCAGTCGGCTCAGATCACGCGTCAGTCAGGAGCCACACCTCGAGCAATTCTTGATAGCTCGCTGCGTTCATCCGTCGTGACCCGATGGGGCACACCAGAGATGATCCGCTCGAAGTTGGAGAAGGAGTCTTTGATTTGTGGACCGTTGCCCGTGATCACAAATTCACGGATGCCCTTGTCGTGCCAAGAGCCGCGCATCTTGAAAACATTCACGGCACGAGCCATTTCACCGCGAATCTCCACGTATTGGAGCAGCAGGATCGTATCGGTGATCGTCGAGATGTGGGAATCGGTGATGGAGTGCGATCCCATGAACTCCTCGGAGGTATTGGTGAAGAAACCAGCAATCTCCTCCTGCTTGGCGTAGCCAGTCACGCCGATCACAAACTGACGGAAAGCGTTATGACTCACTCCCCGTGCCAGGGCGGAGAGGGAATCGATCGCCATGCGAGAAGGCTTGAACTGACTGATCTCGGTCTTGATGATCTGAAGGTGATCCTCCAGACCGGTGGATTCCGGATAGGCACAGATGATCTTGAGCAAGCCGTCTTGCTCCATCTGCTCGAAATCAATGCCCCAGCTGGTGGCATTGCGCAGCAACTGCGCCCTGGATTCCTCGTAGGCAAACAGGATCGCGCGTTCCTTATTGCGACAAGCATCCTCAATGAACTTCGACACCAGCAGCGTCTTGCCGGTGCCCGTGGCACCGGTAGCCAGGATGATCGAATCCTTGAAAAATCCGCCTCCGCACATCTCATCGAGACGGGGCACACCGGAGCTCACCCGCACGTTCGACGACCGCTGCGTAAGACGCATCGCTCCCAGCGGGAAGACGCTGATGCCGTGGGCACCCATGGTGAAAGGGAACTCACCTTTCATATGCGTGGTGCCACGCAGCTTGAGGATTTCCACCGTGCGCCGACGACGTTCCCCTTCAAGCACGTTGCGCAGGATCACCACGTTGTCGGAGACGAATTCCTCGACGCCGTAGCGAGCAATCGGGCCATATTCATCGATGCGTTCGGTAGTCATCACCGTGGTGACACCGATCTCCTTGAGACGAGCAATCAAGCGGAAGATCTCCCGACGCACCACAAAAACAGCGTCGTACTGCTGAAACACTGCGGTGATCGAATCGATCGCCACCCGTTTTGCCTTGTATTTACGGATCGCATAGTTGATCCGTTCAATCAGCCCAGAAAGATCAAAGCTACCCGCCACGTCCTGGCCGTCCGGATCAGGAGAAGCATCAAGGATGAACAGCTTGTCCTGCTCGACCATCTCTTGGAGATTCCAGCCGAAGCTGGCGGCGTTGCGAAGGATGTCGAGCGGCGACTCCTCAAAGGTGACGAAGATGCCCGGTTCGTCGAAATGGGCGATGCCGTTGTGCAGAAAGTGAAGCGAAAAAACTGTTTTGCCCGTGCCGGACGTTCCGCTGATCAAGGTGCTACGACCAATCGGCAGGCCTCCCTGGCAGACATCATCGAAGCCCTCGATCCCAGTCGGGAGCTTTTGAACCTGCATCTGTGGGGAGCCACTGGAGCTGGAGATCTGCATAACGGCGACCTTATGGAGCCAAGCTAAAGAGAAAAGATGAGCTGATCTGCAGGTGCACCGCCAGGCTTAAGAATCTGATTCGTCTGTGTCGGCATCCTCAAGTGCATCCATCAGGGATGACGTGAGGCTGTTGTCTGAAAGCTCGTCATACAACAAGTCAAGACCGATCAGCACCCGTTCACGATCTGAGAGATCGCCAATGATGCGACGCACTGGAGGGGGAAGAATCTTCGACAAGGTTGGGGTCGCCAGGATCTTGTCCTCCTCTGCGAGCTGAGGATTTTTGAGCACGTCGATCACCTTCAGGGCGTAAACGCCCTTGAACTCCGTTTCGAGGATGTTGCGCAGAGTTTTGAGCGCCCGCATGGAGTTAGGCGTGTTCCCAGCCACGTAGAGCTTGAGGATGTAGGTCTTGCGTGGACTCATGGGGACACCTCTGGATCGTTGAGAACGCGACGTCCCTCGGCAGCAGGCGTCAGGGAGACATCCGTAGGAATCGAACGTCGATACATCTCGCAGAGGTGAGCCATGACATCAAGCAACGCGAGGCGATAGTCCTGAAGGAAATCGTTTTTATGCCCCTCAAGTCTGAGTTGCTTCCAGAACTCGTCAATCAGATACATGTGGATCTCCACAGCGCGGGTGATCGGCAGATCACCGAAAAAGGCGGTGTTCACGAAGCTTTCCAAGGCCTGGTTGGCGGCAGCCGGATCTCGGAAGTAACTGATGAGCAAATCGCGATAGGTGCGCTGAAGCGACTGCACCAGGTCGCGCTGTTCATCTGGCGGAAGATTGGCGAGGAAGCGTGATGGATCTCGCTTATAGAAGACGCCCAAATAGCCAAGGCGCTCCTGAAGACGACTGGACATCCGCCAGGCGCTGCCATCGATGGACGGCTTGGCGTTCTGTTCGGCGCCATCCTCTGGCATCACTTCTTTCTGGCCTTGACGCAGAAAGCGAGAAATCGCGGCATCCACGGTGTACCCGAGCTGCTCAAGCTGATCACCAGGCAGATGCAACTCCTCCGGGTGGTAGTCCACCCGCCCCATCAACTCACCAACAACAACGGCCGGAAACAACAGTCCGTCCTGGCCGAGAGCCTCACGAGTGGGTTCATCAAGCAGAAGCTGCTCAATCACCACCGCATCCACCGCCTCGCGTTGATGCGAGAGCAGTTCCAAGACCTGCTGCCCCGACGCAACCTCACCTAGATCGACCGGGGAATATCGATTCACCGGCAACCACTGACGACAAACATCAACCAGCGCCCTGGTACGAAACAGCAAAGCGATCGTGAGTGCCGGACGGGCCATCCACCGCGACAAGGTCCTGAGCTGAATCTTGACGAAAGGCAGAGCGAAGAACGAAGATCTTTGTTTGTCTTTCGATTGCGGCTCAGGCCGAATCGGCTCGTCCGAGCCTGACCGCGTCTTTTCGTTTCATGGCCGAAACCAGTACCACCACCTCTACAGCCCCTGAAACGGGCAGCTACGCCATCGTTGAGGCATCTGGCCAGCAATTCTGGCTGCAGCCCAACCGTTACTACGACCTCGACCGTCTTCAAGCCGATGTCGACGCCACGGTGACGCTCGACAACGTTCTGCTCGTGAAAGACGCCAAGGGCACCACCCTGGGCAAGCCTTACGTGAAGGACGCCAGCGTCGAACTGAAGGTGATGGCTCACCGCCGCGGCCCCAAGGTGATCGTTTACAAAATGCGCCCTAAGAAGAAGACCCGTCGCAAGAATGGTCATCGTCAGGAACTGACCCGCGTGATGGTTCAGTCCATTTCCGTCGGCGGCAAGGCCATCAGCTGATCAGCCTCGTTCCAGCTCGCTTCTCACCCCTACACCTCCGTTATTCCTCATGGCACATAAGAAAGGCACAGGCTCAACCCGCAACGGTCGCGATTCCAATTCCAAGCGCTTGGGCGTCAAGGCCTATGGCGGCGAGTCCGTCTCGGCTGGATCCATCCTGATCCGTCAGCGCGGCACGTCCGTGCTGCCCGGCATCAACGTCGGCCAAGGCAAGGACGACACCCTGTTCGCCCTCACCGATGGCGTGGTCAAGTTCGAGACCATTCGGCGTGGACTGCGCAACCGCAAGCGCATCAACATCACCGCGACTGCTTGACCGATTTGACGGTGCTTTGGCGTTAACCGCCGCGCACCTACCGCAAAGCCCGACGAGTGGTCACCACCAACCCAAGAACTGTGAGCCCCAGAACGATCAATGTTCTGGGGCTTTGTTCATGCAGAGCATGCATGACCTCCAAGGGGAGAGCCAGGGCCAGAATCCCCACCAATAACCACTCACCCCAGCGGCGGCCCACCCAAGTGGCCCATGCTGCAACAAGGATCAGAAGCGCATAAAGACTGGAAACCACCGCCAGTCGCATCAGGCGCGTCGGTCCCAGCACGGTGCCCTTTTGAGCCACAGCAGACAGAAACTGGTGATCGGCCTGGCCCCACGTTTCCGCAAACACGGAGAGCTGCGCGTAATACACCTCTCCGAACAGGGCAGCCATGCTGATCAACAGCAGCGTTAACGCCAGCAAGACTTTTTTGATCACGATCAAGCGGATCAGCCACCGACCGTGGCCCGCCGACTGACTCATCAAAGCCTCAAATGCCGTTCTCCAGCGGACGGTAAACCCGGGTTGTGATCAGCAGAGGATGGAACACTTCCAGGAAATGGTGCTGCAGGGAGCGGAAGAAGCTGTCCACCAGCTGAGGATCATCAAAATGGAACGGGTACTCGCCTTCATAGCCCTTGAAGAAGTACCAGTTCAGCAAGGCTCGGCCGTCCTGCTTCAGACGCCGGTGGAACTCCATCAACTGTGCGGAAGGCTCGGGAAGGTGCTCCAACACATCGAGGCACACCACCGTGTCGAATAACTGATCGGGAATGCTTGCGAGATCACGATGCACCGAGATGCGATCGGCCAGACCGAGTCGCGTGGCGCGATCCTGCACAAAAGCTCGATTTTGCGGATTCAGATCCACAAACCAAACGTGACGCACGCTCTCAAGGCCGGCCGCCGCCAGAGCATGGGTGCCGATGCCACCGCCGAAATCGAGCACATCACCGCGGGCAAACTGCTGCTGCAGGCGCAGGGTGTCAGCGATGTAGTCAGCACTGCTCAAATGCCAGGCCGCTAGCTCGAACAGGTGACCGGTGCCCACCGTGTCTTCATAAAAATCGGCGGCACGCTCCGGGTCAAAGGCACCAGGATGCATTGCAGCAAGATCGTCCTTGCTCTGCGGAAGCCGCTCGGACACCTCATCAGCGGTCAGCCCCAGGTAGGAGGCGAGATGCTCCTCCACCGCAAAACCACTGGCCAGAAACTCCTCGATGCCCACAGAAGCAGAAGCGTGAACTGGCGGCATGGAGCATCAAAGGCGATCCGGCAAACCTACGCGCGAGCCGGCAGCACCTGAGGGCCGGGTGCCACAGTCAGAGGCCCAAGCCCACTCGCACGTTGACAGCGCCCATCGGCTTCGCCGTGATCGATAAGCCGGCGGGCCTCACCTCACACGCCTGTGTGGCCCGCATCCGCAGGGTGCTGGGAACCCGGCGAGTCGGCCATGGCGGCACTCTCGATCCGGCCGTCACCGGGGTGCTGCCAATTGCAGTCGGACAGGCCACACGCCTGCTGCCCTATCTGCCTGGCGACAAGACCTATCGCGGCGTGATTCAGCTTGGGGTGACGACCAACACCGATGACCTGCAAGGCGAGTTGCTGAGCCAAAACCCAATGCCTGAATTGAACCTCACAAGCCTGGAGCAGGCCTTGGAGACATTCCGAGGCAGCATCAGCCAACGTCCTCCCCAGGTTTCCGCTGTGCACGTTGACGGGGAGCGGGCCCACGCCCGAGCCCGCCGCGGCGAAGTGATGGATCTGCCGGCGCGCAAGGTGACCCTGCATCGGCTGAAGCTGCTGAACTGGGACCCGTCCCAGGCTCAACTGGAGGTGGAGGTCCACTGCACAGCAGGCACCTACATCCGTTCACTGGCCAGAGACCTTGGTGAAACGCTGGGCTGCGGAGGAGCACTTGCCAGGCTCAGGCGCACCCAAGCCCTAGGTTTCAAGGTGGATCAAGCTGTGCCGCTTCCAGACGCACCCGATGGAGTGGGAGCAGGGAGCCTGACACTGCTTCGCCCGGAACTGGCTCTCCCGCACCTGCCGAACCGGCAGCTCAATGCCAGTGAACAAGAGGACTGGAGCTGTGGGCGCAGGATCGGGGCTGGGCCAAACGGCACTGCGCAAGCCGATGCGGTGGTGGTACTCAGCGAGACCGGGCGGATGCTTGGCCTCGGGCTGCCGGACGGCGAAGGTGGCGTGAAACCCAAGGTGGTCTTTGAAGCCAGGGGCTGAAGCCAAGAGCCTGGGTAGGTTTCTCTTGGAGAAAGTGACGTCCAAGCTGGCGATGGCAGGCCACAGCAAATGGTCCCAAATCAAGCGAACCAAGGCCGTGGTGGATGCCAAGCGTGGTGCTGTCTTCACCCGCATTGGCCGCGAAATCACCGTGGCAGCACGCCAGGGCAGTGACCCTGAAGGCAACTTCCAACTGCGCACAGCCATCGCCAAAGCCAAGGCCGCCGGCGTACCTGCAGGCAACATCGAACGCGCTATCGCCAAGGGATCAGGCCAGGGCGGCGAGGGCGAGCGGTTGGAAGCCATGCGCTACGAGGGCTACGGGCCTGGTGGCATGGCGGTGTTGGTAGAGGTGCTCAGCGACAACCGCAACCGCACAGCCGCCGAACTGCGGTTGGCCTTCAGCAAACACGGTGGCAATCTTGGCGAAAGTGGCTGCGTGAGCTATCTCTTCCAGCACCGGAGCGAAGTGCGGATCAAAGCTAACGACCTCGATGAAGACGCCCTGCTGGAAGCGCTGATGGAACTCGATGCCGACGGTTACGAGATCACCACCCCCGATCACGCTCTGGTGCACGGACCCTATGAAGCATTGGAAGCCCTGCAAAACGGTCTGCGAACACGAGGCTTCGATGTAGAGGAGTGGGAACACAACTGGCACCCGCTGACCCAAGTCACACCGGACGATCAACCCACAGCACAACAAAGTCTCAAGCTGCTCGAGGTTCTGGAAGAGCTCGATGACGTGAGCAACGTGAGCGCCAATCTGATGCTGTCGCAAGAGATCCAAGTCAACTGATCACACAACAGTGCAGATTGATAGCCACATCTTTACCAGCGCCAGTGCGTCAAAATTTGGCACTGCCCAGTTCGGCGCGGTGGATGTCGCCATGCTTCACAAGACCTGAACCTGACCCATGCAGCCAACACCGGAAGCCAGAAGACGGGCTCTTCTCAAGCTGCTGGCACTAGCAAGCTGTCCAAGCTTCAAAGCTGATCAAGAGGGCCAGTCCGTTAGAGCTCAAATCGACGGCTGCATTGAACGCACCAAAGCCGAAGCATCAGAAGGTGCTGCCCTCGTAGATGCCTGCGCACCACACGGCAGCGCCATGCTCACTCAGGCTCAGCAACGACTTGAAAACCTGGAAGCACTGAAGCTCTTGGAGTGCATTTCCAGTGAAAACCTCAGATAGATCTAGTCAATAAAAAACCCCGCTCTTAGCGGGGCCTCTGACCTCAAGCTGCCAGCACAGATTCAGACCCATCGTCAATTTTCAAATGCGTCATCAGGCAACTCGTGACACAGTTTTGATCATTGAGATCACATTCAGTTATACAGACGAAGTAATCCTCAAGTGCATCCCACCTTTCAGTCATGGAAGCCTGTGATCGTTCACCCTGAATTTCATACATAACTGACCTGCGAGTGAAAGACATCTAGAGGAGATGGCTTGAATAGTCAATTTTCACATGTCGACGCATAAACTACCTAGGAAAAAGCTCATGAGAGGAAATACTCATAGAGAACCAATCAAAACAAGCACTTTGGAACGGCAATGCATCAGCTACTGACCTTTAAAACAAAGCCCACATCCAGAGGCGTCAACAATCTCATACGGAGCGATGAATCCGCTTATGGAAATCCAGATACTCCCTAACCTGAACATCAGGCATGTCCATCACTTTTTTCATTAGGTCTTGCCTATAGTTATAAAGACCTTTGCAGCCCTTAAGTGGCTCGAGCAACATCTCAACGAGTTGCGCTTTGGCAGTGGTTCCCGTCATGAACTGATTCAGCTTCCTCATGGTTTTATTCGCAATTTGCTTATTTGCTGTTTTGCCTGGAGATGGATAGCGACAACATCAATGCCCCCACTTTTCCCTTGCGAGTTTTGTAGCGCTTTCAGCCAGGTTTTACGGCATCAGGCTTCTCGAGATCAAATAAATGTTGCATAGGCCTACCTCTATTAAAATAAAATCTGTGCCTGCCAAGATTGACAGGTTCAGTGCGGTTTCAATAGCTCGAGCAACGCGTTGCGCCCAAGCTATTAGCGCGGCATCGACCAGAGAATCTGCTGCCGTTGGAGTCGAAGCCGCTGAAGCGAGTGGTGCCGAAGCTGTCAGTCCTAGAGCGATAGGAGGAGCCGCTGGAATCCGTGCAGCGAGTCTTGCCCAAGCTGTCCGTTCTGCAACGGGGATCCCAGGCCTTCGCCTCAGGAGCGATGGAGGCGATGGCTCCGAACAGAGCGGCGGCGGAAAGCGCGGCGATGACGATCTTGGAGAAGCTGAACATTGATGATCGAAGCGAGTTGCGGAGGTCTCCCTGTTGGGCCTCTTCAGCATCTCCATTTCGCCCTGAAGTTCCATCACCCATTCGGGTGAAAGTGCATGCTTATTTCCTAACCCATTCGAGGGATCCGTCTCCTGGCATCTCACGCACACACCGAAGGCAGGAGAGAACGAATACCATGACCTTCACCGCCATCAAGTGATCCTCATAGAGTTAAAGTCAATCTGGCGAGAAGACTTACAAAATATTCGGCGCCCGTTGTCGGCAGAAGACAATGGACGTCCAAATGTAATTAAAGAATGGGATATCCCCTCCGTTTGCAAGAGCTTTGGAGCATAGTATGCAAAGCCGAAACATTGATTTCAGAGCTGCATCCTGCAGAAAAACAATGCGTTACTGCACAAAAGAGCCTAAGCGAAAGCCGGTTGACCGGCGACCACCGATCAGTGTGCATCTTAAAAGCCGCCAGCAGCTCCTTCCAACTCCTTGTCGGGGTCTACGGATGCCGACTGCTTCGATCGAATGTGGTCTCCAGTGACTCAAAGCCCAGCCCTTTTAGCAATTGCAATGGCTGCATCAGCGGATTCTGATCCTTCCAACTTGGCGGCCAATTCGGCGTCAATTTATGCTTTTGGATAAATTCGTTGAATTACCTTTTAGACACAAGTGCCCTGAAGCCGAAGCGATTATCTCGTGACCCGACCAGCACTCCTGTCTCAAATGCCACTGGATTCAATCAATAAAAGCCAGCTCAATGCAGGCGAAAGGGCCAAGCAATGGAAACCATTTTACGGCTTTACGCGAGCAACTGAGGCCTAGATCATACGATTACTTGATTTCTCTGTGCAAGGTCATTTTGTTGAGCTGTGGACAGAACTTCATCAACTCCAGACGCTCTGGATTATTCCTACGATTTTTCGAGGTGGTGTAGCGAGAAACTCCTGGAGTTCGCTTTTTCGAGGATGGAACAGTTCTACATTCAGTGCATTCAAGAGTCACCAAAATACGGATACCTTTGCTCTTAGCCATACAAAAAATAGAGACGAGAATTGATCCGCATCAGCAAGACAAGAGACTGAACTTGATGCGCTTTACGCTGACTAGTCCGGTATTGCCTCGGTACTACCGGACTTGTCGATGCGCCCGACCTCCTGGAATAGATCGGAATTCAATCTTGACTGAAGCATTGCCGCGACCAAGCATCAATTGATGCTTAAGACCACATCAACGCTGACGAGTCCGGGAACGCCCGATATTCGCCCGGACTTGTCGATGCGCCCGATCCACCGGAGAGATCGGATCACCAGCCTGGCGAATTCAACACGTTGAAAGAGCATCACCTGAACTACACCATTCAGACAAATGACACACGCCAAGCGCATGGCTTGAAATCAACCCTTTTCTGAAAACACTTGAACGTCTCAAAAGCAACCTGAATGCTCAATGGCCACTTGAGGTTAGTTTCGGGGTAACGCATCTCTCCCGTTGAGACGCGCCCCGAATAGCGCAGTTCAGCCCGGTGAAATTCGGTGCCCACCGTCCCGGACTGATCGCTGTGCCCGGCCCGTGTCGGAAGCCGGACCATGACTATGCAGCAAGAAAGAAGTCACGACAGCATCACTTGATATGAAGTCGGCCAACAAATGAGCGAGTCCAATGTTCATCTCCGATCCTTGCCTGAACTCAACCCTCGACGATGGCTCAGTCAACTGACATGAACGAATACTGCGCCCTTACTCCACGACCGCTTTGGAGACGATGCTGCAACCAGACTGGCAGCCGTTTCAAGCCAGGCGGTGGCATTCACTGCAATGAGTGCTTTGTTTTCGACTTCACCGAAAGAGCGGTGAAGGTGCATCTCCCATTCGATTGAAAGACCGAAGGCACTGACCAGTCACTTCATTGATGACGGCTAGTTCACGCGTGCGCTCAGCGCACCTGAGGCTATTGACTTGCATCGTGACAGCACCATTTGCACCCAATTTCAAAGGGAGCTTCTACCGCTGAAAAGCCTTAGCAGCCATCGACCGAACAGACTGTTTCAGTTGCGCTTCTTTTGTTGGGACGAGGTGATGCGAGCTAACCCAGCCCGTGTCACAAATTTGATCCTCGCAAACTTTCACCTGAACGGTGCCACAAGGCATGTTGGTCAATTGTGTTTCCATCGTGCGTACACAACTGAATCAATTCGACCGCGCCGAGGCAACTTGGCAACCCTTGACACAATGAAGAAATCAATTGGTTGGACGACACCTATTGCAATGGATATCGGCTCAGTTTCAGCACAGTCCGAAACGCAAAGCTGATCAACACATGGGGCACGACCAGCATGCACCAGCCAGAACCTGAGACATTCAGCGAACCGGTGGTTCACAACGACGCCAGCCCACCTTGAGCATGTGATGCCATGCATCGACTGCATTGGCATGAAGCATGCGACGCTGACTCTCTGGAACTGGTGGATGGGGGCGAACCCACCTGAACATTCTTAGCTCGACCCATTGAACGTGAACCGCTGAGCTGACTGGCCTGAACTGCACCAAAAGCCCCTGAGCACCGTTCACCAGCCAGCCCTCACCGCCGTACTGCTGCGGGAGTTCATGAGTAGCTTGATCGAGCTGGTCATGCATGAGCAGCAGTCTGTCGGCTGCGCTGGCGACTCCGTTGATCAGCACCGTCAATTGATCTGAAATGAGCACGAACGGATCAAGAAACTGCCTATCACGCGCTCAACGGACGCGGTGAACACGAAGACAGCGAAAACGACAGCAACCTGGCCACACATCGAATTCAGCCACACACCATCAGGGCAATCTTTTTCACCTTTGAATCATTAACTTCCACAAAGACAGGGGCAGCTTTCCGCCACTTATCACGGGAAATTCATGAAGCCACGTAACGAGCCGATGTAATCTCCACCAAATAGCAATCTTCCGAAACGTTGGAGCTGCTGATTCCCTTTAGATTCTTTGGTGCGTTGCTGGTGGGCTCATCCCTTCTGCTAATGGCACAGAATCCGAAAGAATTAGCATTGCTCGGTGGAACGTTCCTGATTGGCCTCGGAGCGCTTGAAATCTGCCTGCGATTTGTGGGCTATTAAGCAACCAAGACAGCGTCCAACTGTTCATGCAGGGCTCTGACTTGATTCGCACGATGAATCCTCTCCCCCTTTGCGGCTTCGCTTCACGCAATGACTGAGCTCTGACCCGAAAGCATCGCTGTTTTAGTGCTCGATTCACAGGCCTGCTGATCGGCCTGGCAAAGCAGGCGCATGAAATCCTCTCGGTCGACGGCCGAAATCTCACCAATGACCTCCTACTTCAAGAAGGTTCGTTGTTGACAGCTATCCATGTGGCCTTTGAGAACTTCACACACATCAGCCTCCTTCGGGCTGATGTTTTGGTTCTTACAACAGATCCAAAACCACATGAGTGGGAATCCCTCTGTATTGACGACAACCTCAACCAGCACATTTCAAACCTCCGCGTCGATTGTGGTTGTGATCAGGTTCACAACAGCACGGATCTGAATCACCTCATGCAACCGCGATCGCGGAGAAGGTAAGCGCAGTGAGGAACACCACCATGAACCGTTCTAAGAACCGCGCCGCCCTCGAGACCATTCTCCAAGCCATGCGCAAGCAGAACCCGAACTCCCACGGGATGAAACATCTGCGCCGGGCGGCCTACCTGCACACGATCGTCGCCGCCATGCTCAATGAGCGGGTGGCTTGTTTGCCAGAAACTGAACGAGTTTGCTCCTAACCAGCCACGTTCAAGCGCCCTGTCCCTCGACCACCGCATGAGGGGATCCCCAACCACCGCCACCTGGCGTGGCAATCAGCAGACGATCTCCAGGATGGACGGAAATTTGCACACAACCAGCGAGAGGTTCCACCGTGCCATCAGCGCGGGTGAGCTGTGCCGTTCCTGGGGCTCCAGGACCACCTCCCGCAAGGCCAAAGGGAGCGACTGTTCGTGACCCCGACAGCAGCGCCGCCGTCATGGGCTGCAGAAAACGGATTTCACGCAGCAAGCCATCACCACCGTTCCAGCGTCCGGCACCACCGCTACCCCTGCGGAAACCGAAGTGTTCCAGCTGAACCGGGAAACGCTGCTCGAGGATTTCAGGGTCAGTGAGTCTGGAATTGGTCATATGGGTCTGCACACCGCTGGACCCTTTGAATCCCTCGCCCGCACCGCCACCGCCGGCGATGGTTTCGTAGTACTGACGGCGACCATCACCGAAGGTGAGATTGTTCATCGTTCCCTGAGCGGCAGCCATCACGCCAAAACAGGCAAACAACAGGTTGCAGACTGCCTGGGACGTTTCCACATTGCCGGCCACCACAGCGGCTGGCGGCTTGGGGTTGAGCAGCGAGGCCTCCGGTACCAGCAGCGTGAGTGGCAGGAAACAGCCGGCATTCAACGGAATGGGCTCATCCACCAGACAACGCAACACGTAGAGCACTGCGGCCTTTGTGACGGCTAAAGGGGCATGGAAGTTGTGATGCCCTTGCGCGCTGGTCCCACTGAAATCCAACGTGGCCCGTCGTTGCGCCCGATCTATCCGCAGCGCGAGCTTCAGGCAGGCGCCGTTGTCGAGCTTCACCTCACACACCTGATCCTGAAAGCGATCGAGCAACCGACCCACGGTGGTCGCAGCATGATCTTGAACATGCTGCAGATAGCTCCTCAGGCGAGCACCACCCTCGATCAGGAGCAACTCCTGCAACAGAGCTACCCCCAGATGATTGGCGGCCGCCTGAGCCTGCAGATCAGCCCACAGCAGCTCAGGGGCCCGTGGCGGAACGGCTGCTCCCTCCAGGCATGACTCCCATTCCTGTCGACACAGCTCTCCAGCGCGAACCAGCCAGTGGTTACGTAGCAGCAGACCCTCCTGCTCAATCGTCGTGCTGAAGGGGGGCATCGACCCAGGGGTGAGGCCTCCCACATCGGCGTGATGACCACGGCAGGCCACAAAGGCAAAGGGGTGAGACTCCCCCTGCGCGAACACCGGAGTGATGGCGGTGATATCGGGCAGATGAGTGCCACCATGAAAAGGGTCATTGCTGATCACGGTGTCCCCAGCCGTCAGGGCCGGACGCTCACCGCGCCGAATTTGCTCCAGCAGATCGGCGACCGCATCTCCCATAGAACCCAGATGCACCGGGATGTGCGGTGCATTCGCCACGAGAGCCCCTCGAGCATCAAACAGCGCACAGGAGAAATCCAGCCGCTCGCGGATGTTCACAGACCGACTGGTCTGCCGCAAGCGTTCGCCCATCCGCTCAGCGATCTGCATGAAGCGGTGGTGGAACAGGCTGAGATCCACGGGGTCCGGTTGGTCGTCCACACCACGGGGCTCACTCAGCCCTTCGGAGCTGCTGCGAAGCGTCGGGTCATGGGTGGGCAAATGGTGCTGAAGCAGCATGCTTCCGTTGCGCAAACGGCAGGCTGTCCAGGCCGGCTCCAGCACGATGCCGGCGGTGGGATCCAGGATCAGCGCAGGCCCATCGAAGGGCTGATCCTGCTGCAGCTCCCAGCGCTGCAGCAGGGGCACATCGCACCACCCGGCCTCGCGCCAGTGCACGCGCGCTCGCGGAACGACTGCGGGCGCAGGAGGTGCCCCCTCCTCCTGCTCAGCTTGAACACGGGCTTGGTCAAGCAGCTGAGCCTCCACCACCTCAACCTCCAGGCGCTCCACGATTAACGGGGCCGACCGAGGTGCCACGTAACCAAAGCGCTGGCGATGGGCACGATCGAATTGATCCTCCAGCTGATCCAAGTTCAGGCGAGCTGCTGTGGCCTCCAGATTCACCATCAGGCCCTGCTCCGATGACACATCGCGAAGCTCAAGCCGGACCTGATGCGCCAGGGCTTCAGCACTGCTGCTGACTTCCTGTCGCAAGCGGTCCTTGGCGAAGCCCAAATCCGCACGAAGCATCGACGGCAATTGCTCCAGGAATGCAGCGTCCAATGGACGGCGTATGGCCCGTTGATGCAGCTGCCGCTGCCGCGCTTGCCCGATTCCATAGGCCGACAGCACGCCCGCCAATGGATGCAAGAGCACCTCGCTCAAGCCAAGTGCTTCCGCCAGCCTGCAGGCCAGCTGACCTGCAGCGCCTCCGTAAGCGACCAACACTCCACCGCGGATGTCATGGCCCCTGAATAACGACACCTGCCGGATGGCCGCAGCCATGGCATCGACAGCCAGATCAAGTGCACCTTCCGCCAGTTGTTCTGGGGTCTGAGCCAGCTTCGCGGAGAGCACCCGGAAACCCTCCAGAGTTGCCTCCAGATCAGGGCGTTGATCCCGGGCAGGACCAAACACGGCAGGAAATGCCTCCGCCTGCAAGCGACCGAGCAGGAGGTGGGCGTCTGTGATGGTGAGCGGTCCACCCCTGCGGTAACAGGCCGGTCCTGGATCAGCTCCAGCGGAGCGGGGCCCCACTAACAAACGCCTGCCATCCAGCTCAATAATCGAGCCACCTCCCGCCGCAACGGTATGAATCGGCAGACGCGAGGCCGTTAGCAGTAGACCGGCGATCTCAGTCTCGGAATTGCGTTCCCAGTCGCGGTCAGCGGCACCTGCCGGCAGGCAGAACACATCCGTGCTCGTGCCTCCCATATCAACCCCCACCAACGCCCTCGCCCCCAGGCCCGCCTGCTGTGCAGCAGCCACCGCTCCGACCATGCCGCCTGCTGGCCCCGACAGGATGGTGTCTTTGGCTAGCAATGTCCTCGTGGACTGAAGTGCCCCGCTCGAGGTCATCACCTGCAGGCGAGTGCGATCCCCCAAAGCCCGTTGCACTTGATCGAGATACGCGACGAGCACCGGACGCACCGCCGCTTCTACCAAGGTGGTTTGCCCGCGCGGAACCAAGCGCGGCATCGGGCTGGCTTGGTGAGAGCACACCACCGTCTCGAAGCCAAGCTCACGCACCAGCTCTGCCAGCGACTGCTCATGCACCGGATCGCGCCAGGCATGCATCAGGGCGATGGCACAGCAGCGGATCCCAGAGTGAAGATGCCGAGCCACACGCTGACGCAGCTCAGCACTCAAATTCAAGGCGGCGATCTCACGACCCTCCGCATCCAAACGACCATCCACCTCCTCCACAGCCGTCACCAGTGAGGGCGGCTCGGGAATGGCCAGCGCGAAGAGATCCTGGCGGTGCTGATCACCAATGCGCAGCAGGTCACCCAACCCTCGATTGGTGAGCAGCAGCACAGGCTCACCAGCTGCCTCCAGCAGAGCATTGGTGGCCACGGTGGTGCCAAGCCGCAGTTCCTGGATCAGGCCTGGAGCGATGGCCTGCCGCAAAGGGAGACCTAGCAGCTCGCGAATCGCCGCCACAGCTGGGTCTCCTTGGACACCTGGCTGCACGGACAGCACCTTGCGCACCACCAGTTCCCCATTGGGTCGCCGACCCACCAGGTCAGTGAAGGTGCCGCCGCGATCAATCCAAAACTGCCAACCGCTCAAGAGCAGGGGAGATGCGCACTGGCCGCATCATCCACCCAGAGATGCACCCTCGGATGGCGTTGCAGCCAGCTGGCAGGCACCACATCCCTACAGGGCTCCAGCAACGCCATATGCAGCATCTCCGCCTTAGCGGCTCCGGTAACGATCAGGTGAATTTCATCCGCCGAGAGGATGTCATCAATACCGAGGGTGATGGCCTGCGCCGGCACAGAAGCAGGATCGCCGTCGAAGGCTCCGGCGTTTTGCATCCGCGTGGCGGGCTGCAAGGTCACCACCCGGCATGGTGCGTCGGAGGCCGAAGGTGGCTCGTTGAAACCCACATGTCCATTGGCACCAAGGCCCAGGAGCTGGAGCCCGATGCCCCCGGCCAGGCGCAGATCCGCTCGGTAGCGAAGCGCCTCCTCCGCAGGGTCACGGGCCATGCCATCGGGCAGGCGTAATTGATCGGCAGTCAGCCCGAGAGGCTCACCGAGCTGCGACTGCATGTAACAGGCGAAACTTCTGGGATCGCTGCTTGTCAGACCCACATACTCATCCAGGTTGAAGCTGATCCAATGGCGTCTCAACAGATCGAGACGCTGCGCCGGCCACTGCCTCAGGCGTTGCACCAGCTCCCTGTAGAGGGGTTCCATGGTGCGCCCGGTCGCCAGCCCCAGCGGTTTGAACGGATGCTGATTCAGCGCCTCTATCAGGTAAATCTCAAAACGATCAGCAACTGCCTGCATTAAGGCGTCCGGCTCTGGCCGGCGTTGCACCACGAGGCGGGTGGAAAGCAAAGGCACGCAGAGACAGGACAGCTCAACCCATCCACACTGGCCTGGGTTGGGGGCTTGCTGCCACCGAGGGGTCATCACCAGGGCGATACGGCCTGATCTGAGCACCGCGGTAGTAGTGACGAAGAATCTCGCGGAAATCAGCACCCTTCAGAGCCAGGCCATGAGCACCCCACTGGCTCATCCCGACGCCATGGCCGAAGCCTCGCCCACTCACCTCGAGCACAGGCGCCGCAACGGGAGCGATGGCGCTGGCAAATGGAAAAGTTGGCAGCTCTGGCAACGGTGGTGGAGCAGGGGGCGGAGCGGGCGGCCCTGCCAACGATGGCCCTGGGGAAGAGAGCGATGGAGACATGCTGTAACCACTGGCAGGGTCACGCCAAAGCCCAATCAACTCCGGTGCAGGCTCCGTCCTGTCAGCTCCCGGACGCCCCCCCCGATCCTCAACGGCAGCAGCACCCTGCAGCATCGAAAAGCGCACCATGGTGCTCTTCAAGCCAAGACGTTGTCGCAGTTCTCGCCCCGTCAGAACAAGGGATCCACGCGGCCCCTGAATGCGTGCGGTTCTTACCCTGCCGGTGGAGCTGGTGGCGAGCACGCGCAGCTGGTCAACACCGCCTGTTTCCTGAAACCGACGACGCAACTCACTGGCATCGAACTGTTGATTCCAGCGATGCACGGGACTGTGATGGTCGTGATCCGCCACGCTCACCAGATAGGGAAGCTGCGTTCGCCATACCTCTCCACTGGGCTCGGTGGCTCCCCCCGAACTGCTGTGAAACACAGCATTGATCAGACGTCCGCCATGCACCAGCACGAGTGAACGCGTTGTGGCCACCGCCTCGAGGGTGCTGGGGGTCTCCGACTCAATGCCCTTATAAACCTGGCTGCTCACCGTGGCCTGCACATCGAAATCACCTTGGCTGCCGCGTTGGCGCAGGGCATAGGTGCGAGCCGCCACAGCCTGGGCCTGAAGAGCTGCCAGGGGCCACTTCGAGGGCATTTCACTGCCAACGACGCTAGGCAGGTAGGTCTCGATACCCAGCTGGTTGATGGCCAGGATCCTGCCTTCACGCACGAGCAGTTGCAGGTCACCGCGATAGCGATGATTTCCAAGCCAGATGCCCCGGGGATCGTTACTGCTGATGCGCAGGGAGGTCGCCACGCCACCTTCGGAGAGATGCAAACGACCACCATGAACATGCACCTGCAAACGCTTCAGCTGGCGCTCGTGTCGGCCAAGACCACGCACACGCAAAGGCTCATCGCCGTCGGCCCGCAGCCGCAGCTGTAAGCCCTCAGCCACCAGCACCCGCATCTGCGGCTCCTGGGCTGTGACCGCTGCCCGAGGGTCAGCCGCCAGCGCCACCACGGCCATGGAGAGGGGCAGGAGCACTCCGGTGAGGGCGAGGGGGCTCAGTGTGCCCCGCCTGAAGCCATGCAGCCAGGCCTGCATGGCAGATTGACCATTGAGCCCGCCCGATCGTGCAGGTCACCTTTCTCGGCACCAGTTCCGGAGTTCCAACCCGCGCGCGCAACGTTTCAGCAGTGGCAGTACGGCTGCCTCAGCGTGCGGAATTGTGGTTGTTCGACTGCGGTGAAGGAACACAGCATCAGTTCCTGCGCAGTGATTTGCGTCTTTCCCAGCTGCGCAGAATCTTTGTCACCCATATGCATGGAGATCACGTGTTCGGGCTGCCTGGACTGCTGGCCAGCCTCGGACTCAGCGGCAGCAGCAGCGGTGTGGATCTCTATGGCCCAGATCCACTCGACAACTATCTGCAGGGCGTGCTCCGCACCAGCTCCACTCGAATCGGCTACCCCCTGGCGGTGCATCGCGTGCGCGAGGCCGCCGAAACCGGTCGAATCGTTTTCGAAGACGACGACCTCAGCGTTCGTGCAACACCGCTTCACCACCGGGTGCCGGCTTATGCCTACCGCATCGATCAGAAACCGCGGCCTGGCCGTTTCGACGTGAACAAGGCCCAGGCGCTCAACATCCCCCCCGGGCCGATCTACGCCGCCCTAAAACGCGGCGAGACAGTGACACTGGAGGACGGACGCAGCATCGATGGACGAGAGCTCTGCGGACCGGAACGACCGGGCGCCAGCCTCGTGTACTGCACCGACACGGTGTTTTGCGAAGCAGCCGTGAAGCTCGCGGAGGGTGCGGATCTGCTGATCCATGAATCGACCTTCTCCCATGCCGAAGCGGACATGGCCTTCCAGAAACAGCACTCCACCAGCACCATGGCGGCGCAAACGGCCAGCGAAGCCGGTGTCGGCCAGCTAGTGCTGACCCATCTCAGCCCCCGCTACGCCGCTGGAAACGTAGTCACAGCAGACGATCTGCTAACCGAAGCGCGAGCCATCTTCCCCAACACGATTCTGGCCAAAGACTTCCTCTCAGTGGACGTGAGCCCCAGCATCACGCGCTCCGGCTGCAACAGTTCGTGATCGCCGGAGCGGAATCCCCGTCGCGTGGTTCCCACTCCGTGATACAAGAACGTGTGCGCTGTATTCGTCAGTTTCTGGCATCCTTCATGGCCTCTCTTTTTTCCAACCTGCGTCAGTCGCTGAGTCGACTGCTGATCGTTCTGCCCGTGCTGGCAGGACTGCTGATCAGCACCCCTGCCCAGGCCGCCCAGTGGGATGCCGAAACGCTCACCGTTCCGTCCAATGCGGATGGAAGCCCGGTCACCTTTAGTGAGCAGCAGGTGAAAGCCGGACGCAAAGTTTTCAACACCAGCTGTGGCACCTGTCACGCCGGTGGCATCACCAAAACCAATCACAACGTTGGCCTCGATCCAGAGACCCTGGCTCTAGCCACTCCGGCCCGCGACAACATCGCAGCCCTGGTCGACTACTTGCAGGACCCAACGTCCTACGACGGTGAGTACAGCATCGCCGACTTGCACCCCAGCATGCGCAGCCGCGATCTGTATCCAGCCATGCGCGATCTCACCGACGAAGACCTTGAGCTGATGTCTGCCTACATCCTCGTGGCACCCAAAGTGCTTGGTCCCGAGTGGGGTGGCGGCAAGATCTACTTCTGATCTGCAGTTCAGCCGAACAACCGATTAGCGCGATCCATGTGCAAGCCTGCCTAACAGGGCAGGCTTTTTTGTGTCCACTGTGCCGATCAAACCGCGTTAGGCGCAAAGTTACTGGCGTCCATCGAACTGGGACGACGGCTGTACCACCACTCCTGCATCTCGGTGGTGAACCGTTGCGGGAAAAGCGTCAACACAGTCACCGTGGGGCGTGAACCCGGCTGGAGCAACTCAACGGCATACGACGGACAGCGACGTGAGGCCAGGTCAGGCACGAAGCGTCGACCTACCCGGCGCCAACTGGGCTCCTTGCTGCGCCAGGCAAGACGACAACAGGGCCATGGCAGCTCTTCGCGATCAAACAACCGGCAGCATGGGCCAATCACACGAAAGCTGTATTGCCCGCCAGGACTGGTGTGAACCGTGCCGTGATCCAGCAGGCCGACCATGTCGGCGCCCAGGGATGCAGCAGGAACAGCCGTCATCGGCGAAGGATCGATGTCGCACCACCTTGACAGCAAAAAGCCACCCCTGCGGAGGGGTGGCTGAAGTCTCCGGCGATGCAAAGAAGACCGGAGCGGAGCTGATGGCTCAGTAGAGCTCTTCTTCAGCGTGGGTCTTGATGGTGCAGTCGGAGGTGGGGTAAGCCACGCAGGTCAGCACGAAACCAGCTTCGATCTGGTCGTCGTCCAGGAAGCTCTGGTCGGACTGATCAACGGTGCCAGCAGTGATCTTGCCTGCACAGGTGGAGCAGGCACCGGCACGGCAGGAATAGGGGAGGTCAATGCCCTGCTCTTCAGCGGCATCGAGGATGTACTGATCGTCGGGCACTTCGATGGTCTTGTTGAGACCTTCGCTTTCGGCGACCAGGGTGACCTTGTAAGAAGCCATGAGTGGGGAGAATTTGCAGAGGCTCGTATCAAACGAACCTGCAGGACGGGTTATATCTACATCCTCCAAGCGTCCAGAAAGTCACTTGAAGGCCTGTTTGCAGGCAAGGCCAATCAAAGCGGAAACACCCATAAGGCCCGCTTATCAAGCTTGGCGGTGAATCTCCAGCAGGCCCCAGCGCCCCTGCTCAGCGAGGGGCTTCACCCTCCAGCCAAGTTCCTGAAGCACCTCAGTCAGGCGCGGAGCCTGCTCCACCAGGAGACCGCTGAGCAGGCCTCGACCACTTGCACGCAGGACTCCTTCAAATTGCGGCGCGAGAGCTTCGATGACAGGAGCAAGGATGTTGCAGAGCAGCAGATCGGCCGGCTCCCCCGACAACAGATCCTGGAGCACCTCCACCGACCCTTGACGCACTCGCAGAGCACTAGGCGCCAGGTCATTGATTGCGGCGTTGTCGGTGGTGGCTCTCACCGCCAGGGAGTCCGTATCGGCAGCCAGCACTTCACGCGCACCCAGGCCGAGTGCAGCGAGTCCAAGCACCCCGCTACCGCAACCCAGATCAGCAACCCTCAAACCGGCGGGAGGAGAGGCTTCAAGCGCTTCAAGGCAGAGACGGGTGGTGGGATGACTGCCTGTTCCAAAGGCACTGCCAGGGTCCATCTTCAACACCAGGCGCCCTGCATGCTCCGCGGGAACCTCCAACCAGGCTGGAAGGATCAGCATGCTGCGCCCGACGGGATCTGGCTGCCAGTGCTGCTTCCAACTCCGGCTCCAGTCCTCATCAGCCAGTTCATCCCATCGAGGCACCGCCAGAGCGAGTCCAAAGGTGTCTGCCAAGGGGGCGAGACTGGCGAGAAGTTCATAGCGCTGATCCTCCGGCCACTCATGAGCCGGCAACCATGCCAAAAGGGTGCGTTGCTCGGGGGTTTCCGGTGCATGTTGAATCGCAACCCGGTGAAGGCCGAGCTCGCTCAGCTTCCAGAGAAGCGACTCCTCAAGCTCAGGCTGTACCGGGAGGGACAGGCGCCACCACATCACAACGTCACGGGATGGGCTTCCTGGATGCCGTTGATGCCGTTGATGGTGGCCAGCAACGCCGGCGGAATCGGATCGTCAATGCTCAGCACCATCACCGCATCACCGCGGACGATGCGACGTCCCACTTGCATCGATGCAATATTCACGTTGTGCTCGCCGAGCAGAGAGCCGAGGTGCCCAATGATCCCTGGCATGTCCCGATGGCGAGTGAACAACATGTGACGGCTTGGCGGCACGTTCACCGGGAACTCGTCGATTGTGGTGACGCGCAATTCCCCATCGGCGAAAACGGCTCCAGTGACGCTGTGACCTCCCTGGGAGCCTCGGGTGGTGAGCTGCAAGGAACCCCCTGCGAAATCACGACTAGCGTCATCCTTGACCTCCAGAACGCGGATGCCACGCCCTTTGGCCTCCAGGGAGGCATTGACGTAATTAATTCGGTCACCGAGGGCACTGGTGAGCAGCCCCTTCAGCGCGGCGATCACCAAAGGCTGAGACGGATGGTTGGCGAATTCACCCTGGAGCCGCACCTCCAGCTCCTGGAGCTGGCCACCACTGAACTGGCTCACCAGCAGTCCGAGCGTTTCAGCCAGCTGAAGGTGCGGTTTCAGGCGCTCCATGATCTCGGCACTCAGGCCGGGAATGTTCACAGCACTGCGAGCTGGCAGTCCTAGCAACACATCACGGATCTGTTCCGCCACGTCGACAGCCACATTTTCTTGTGCTTCTTCGGTGGAGGCACCCAGATGCGGCGTCAGCACCAGACCACGCTCAACCGCGCGCAGCGGCGAATCTTGAGCGAGAGGCTCAGAAGCAAACACATCCAGCCCAGCACCAGCGATCACACCGGTCTCAATCGCTTCAGCAATCGCTGACTCGTCAACAATGCCGCCACGGGCGCAGTTCACGATCCGCGCCGTGGGCTTCATGGTGCGCAGCAACTCGGCGTTCACCAGATTTTCAGTGTCCGGAGTCCGCGGGATGTGCAGGGTGATGTAGTCGGCTTGACGGAACAGATCCTCAAGCGTGGTCAGACGCACCTGCATCTGCTGAGCACGCTCAGCGGAAACAAAGGGATCAAAGGCAATCACATCCATGCCCATCGCCCTGGCGACCTTGGCCACGTGGGAGCCGATCTTGCCCAGGCCCACCACACCGAGAACTTTCTTGTAGAGCTCGTTACCGACGTATTTCTTGCGATCCCAGGAGCCGGCTCGCATCGAACCGTGGGCCTGAGGCACATGGCGGGAAAGGGAGAGCAACAGCGCCAGGGCATGTTCTGCGGCTGCGATTGTGTTGCCCTCAGGGGAATTGACCACCAACACACCCCGCTGCGTGGCCGCCGGCACATCCACGTTGTCGACACCGACGCCGGCTCGACCAATAATGCGCAGGCGATCAGCAGCCTCAATGACATCGGCTGTGACCTGGGTACCAGAACGGATCATCAGGGCGTCGTACTCACCGATGATCGACTTGAGTTCCTCGGCGGAAAGGCCAGTGCGTTGGTCCACCTGGGCCACCTGCCCCAGGATGTCAAGGCCCGCCTGATCGATGGGGTCTGAAACGAGAACTTTGGTCATCCAGCGGCGGGGAAAAAGCCGTCATTCACTTTAGAGATCGGTCCGAACAGCTCCCCCCAACTGCGCCGCCATCGCCGGAAAGCCCGACCGATCCCTGAAGAAACCACCACAGATCCGGTTCACCATGGAGAATGGCAAACCGCACCGATCCGCTCATGCCTGCCTGCGTCCTGGTGCTCAAGGAACGTGCCTCAGCCGAGACCTTGTACGCATCTCTAAAAGACGCTGACGTCCCCCTGACCCGCGTGGCCCTAGTGGCTCCCGACCAGATAGATCCCGGCCAAGGAACGCTCGTTCCTGAGCCCATGGATCAAGTTGAGCTACTCAACCCAAGCATTACCCGAAACAAACGCCAAAAGTCGATGTCGCGCTGGCTACTGCCGTTTGGATTCATGGCCGGTCTCACCTTCACGCAGATCACCACCCTGGACACCTTCTCCCAATTCGGACCAATCGGGGAAGCCCTGATCGGCGGGCTGCTAGGCATGGGATCGGGCTTGATGGGCAGCTACGCCGCAGCCGCCAGCGTTCCGTCCGAAAACGAGGACGGCGTGCGCATCCTGCGTAACCGGCATGAAGAGAAGTTGTGGTTGCTATTGCTGGAAACTCCTGCAGGTCGGGAGGTTCCTTGGCAAATGGTTCAGAAAACGCGCCCTCAGCAAGTGGTGCGCCTAAGCGAACTGTGAGCCTTCCCCGCGATCAGCTGCTCGCTGGCGCCATGCATCCCGAAACCATGGCGCAACTGCTCGACCAGGCTGAAGAAACACTGCGCACCTGGCAGCCGAGCTGGAGCCCTTTTCTGAGTGGACCGCAGCTAGAGGAAGCACGGCGGCTTGACGACCTCAGTGAACTGCGACTGGTTCTTGACGGAGGTCGGGCTGGAGCGGAACGCTGCCGTGTGCAACTGAGCAGAAACGATCAAGAACTCGTTCCGGCGCAAGCTCCGATGGCTGGTCTGCGCCTGGAGGGCAACTTTTTGTTTGATCGCGCCGAGCCTGACGACATGCGTCAGGCCCTTATCGAGCTCGGAGCGAGCTCGGATTCCATTGGTGATCTCTGGCTACGGGGCGACCGAGGAGCCCAAGCGGTCTGCACCCCTGAAGCGGCAACCCTATTGAACGCTCAAACCGGCCATGTCCGTGATGTTCCCCTTCTGGTGGAAGCCGTTGGCCTAGAAGAGCTCCAGTGGCCGGCGCAGAGAACTCCCAAACGGTTCCACAGCGTGGAAGCCTCCTGCCGCCTGGATGCCATTGCATCAGCTGGATTTGGTCTGTCACGAGCCAAAGTCACCCGGCAAATCCGCGAAGGGCGACTGCGGCTGAACTGGCAACCCGTGCGTCAGGCCAGCCGTGACCTGAAAGTGGGTGACTGTCTGCAACTGCAAGACCGAGGAAGCGTGGAGGTCCTGAGCCTGGAACTGACCAAACGTGATCGCTGGAGGGTGGAGATGCTGCGCCGGTGAGCTGCTAACTTCAATCGCATCCGGTTGAGACAGCGCTCAACCGAAACGCAGATTCACTCAAAGAGTGAACACGCGGGCGATTAGCTCAGAGGTAGAGCACTACCTTGACACGGTAGGAGTCACTGGTTCGATTCCAGTATCGCCCATTTCCCTTGTGGTGACAGGAGTCAGGCCATGAGCTGCACCATCGTCGTCGGGCTCGGACGCTCGGGAGTCGGTGCCGCACGCCTGCTCAAGGCCCAGGGCGCTCAAGTGATCGTGCTCGAGCGTGCCGATGACGACGCAGCCCGGCGCAAAGCCATGGCCCTGAGCGAACAAGGCATCGAAGTCAAACTCGGCCAGCCACTCGAGCTTCCCAGTTTTGAACCCTGGCTCGGTGCGATTGAGCAAGTCGTGATCAGCCCGGGGATTTCCTGGACCCACCCAACCCTCAAGGCCCTAAGAGCACGGGGCGTGACCATCAAAGGAGAGATGGCCATCGCCTGGCAAGCGCTTGGCCACCGACCTTGGATTGGCATTACCGGCACCAACGGCAAGACCACCGTCACCCACCTGTTGCATCACGTGCTGACCCATGCAGGTCTGAACGCACCTATGGCAGGCAACGTTGGCTTCTCGGCCGCAGAACTAGCCCTCGCCTGCCTAGACGCATCCACTCCCCAACCGGACTGGGTAGTGATGGAGATGAGCAGCTATCAGATCGAAGCGGCCTCCGTCGTGGCACCGCGAATCGGCATTTGGACCACGCTGACCCCTGACCATCTCGAGCGGCATGGATCCCTGGAGGCGTACCGCTCGATCAAGCGCGGGCTGCTGGAGCGATCCGAACTGGCTGTGCTCAACGGCGATGATCCCGATATCAGCAATAGCCGGGACCAGTGGCATCATCCGCAGGTTCGCTGGATCAGCACGCAGACCAAAGGCGCTGGCACAGAGCTGACCATCAGCGCTGAAGGCTGGGTATGTCGCGGGCATGTGAAGGTCTTCCCCGCGGATGCTTTGCCGATGGCGGGACAGCACAACCTTCAGAACATGCTTCTGGCCACAGCGGCTGCACTGGAAGCAGGGCTGTCGCCTGCCTGCATCGAAGCCGCCCTCCGCTGCTTTCCAGGCGTGCCCCATCGGCTTGAACCACTCGGATACGTGCACGATGTCGCTGTGTTCAACGACAGCAAAGCCACCAACTACGACGCCGCGGCTGTTGGCCTGCGATCCATCGAGGCCCCTGTGGTGCTGCTTGCCGGTGGACAAACCAAGCAAGGCGACGCTCAGGACTGGCTGAGACTGGTGAATCAGTGCTGCAGTGCCGTGGTTCTTTTTGGAGCTGGTGCCGAAGAGCTGCGCGGACTGATTGAAACCAGTCCGTTTTCAGGTCCTGTGTCGATCTTCGAAGGCCTGGAAGAATCCGTTGACCACGGTTTATCCCTAGCCCAAGACCAGGCGGCGGCCAGCCTGCTGCTGTCACCCGCTTGTGCAAGCTTTGATCAGTACTCGGATTTTGAAGCACGCGGAGATCATTTCCGAACCCTGATCGAAGCCAGACAAGCGACTTAGGCTGAGCGCAGCTTCTTCAATCCTGTGGCCTACTGGCTGATGAAAAGCGAGCCCGATGTTTACGGGATCGATCATCTTCAGAAGGAACAGACCACGCTCTGGGACGGCATCCGCAACTATCAGGCGCGGAACTTCATGCGCTCCATGAGCGTTGGAGACCAGGCATTTTTTTACCACTCCAATTGCAAACCACCCGGAATTGTGGGCCTGATGGAGGTGGTTGAGACAGGTCTGGTGGATCCAACCCAATTCGACCCTTCATCGAAATATCACGACGCCGCATCGAAGCCAGAGTCACCACGGTGGGACTGCGTGCGCCTCGCCTATCGCGGCCGCTTCCAATCCATGCTCAGCCTCGAAGACCTGCGGCAAACCTACGAGCCTGATCAACTAGCCGTGGTGCGTCGTGGCAACCGCCTATCCATCCTTCCCGTGGATGAACAGATCGCTCAGGATCTGCTCGATCGCCTTGGCGCACTCCACTGAAAACACGGGACGTCGACCGATCGAGCGGCTCCCCATCACAACCATCATCCCGCGGGCTTGGATCGGTTTCAGCCAGGCGCCTTGGCAATGCGTCGGACTGACCGCACTGATGCTGGTCATCCTGACGGGCCTTGGGGTGATGGCCAACGACTTGCAGCAAAGCGAGCATTGGTGGCTGGCAAGCCTGGGGAATCTGTTGTTGGTGTTCAGCATTCCTGCGGCCTTGATGCCACTTGTGACCCTGCTGTATCTGGCGGATCGACTGCTCCCGCCTGGATCCTCGACTGAGGCCGACGCAACGCCACCCTCAACACGACAGCTGCTCTGGGTGTTCAAACAGACAGCCGCTCTCGCACTGCTCGAAGGCGTGATCTTGATTGGAGCGCTGAACTTGATCAGAGTTGCCAGCGCGTTGGTCGCTGGCCACAGCGGAGTGCTTTCGAGCCTGATTCTGATCACAGGAGGCGCGGCACTGGCGATCTGGACGCTGGGGCAATGCTTGGCGTTGCCATTACTTGTGCATCACAGACACCGACCCTTGGCGGCCATGGAACACAGCCGTCGATTGGTGCAGACCAATCGATTGAAAGTCTTGGCTTTGCTGGGTCTATTGCTGGGAATCAATCTGATCGGCCTGATGGGTGCCTGTCTCGGCCTGCTCCTGAGTCTCCCAATCAGCGCCCTTTTGCTGATGGCCAGCTGCCGTACTCAGACGCCCTGGGTAAGGGAGTCGCGGCAAAACATGTTGCCCACATAGAGACGAGTGATCTCACGAGATTCGACGCCGTTCTGAATCAGGAAGCCTGCAAGAGCGGCTTGCACCAGACGGTATTGGTCCCAGTTGGGGCAGCGCTCAATAAAGCTCACCATCGCCTCCTGGATGGGCTGAGGCAGCTCGGAGTGAAAGCTCACAACAGAGTCCTCAGGCTGGAGGGGCTCAGCAGAAAGGCGGAACTGCTGCGCCTGAGCCGGCGCGGAGGCGCTGGCCTGTGAGCTTTTGAATCGCCCAATTCCTTGCATTCGTCCACCTCGGATGAGCACTAGTTCTCCACATCCCGACGCCGGAGTCAAGGCGAAAGAAAAAGCCAATTCTCAAGAGATCTCAAGCCAAGACTTGAGCCGCTGGAACCCTTTCCAGCCTGCGATTTTCACCAAGCCCCCCAAAAGAGACGAGGCGGACATTCGTCAACCAACTGACACCACACAAAGACGGTTTTCCACAGAACCCCTTCAAATCAACCAAAGAGGCATCAAGCCTGTGGAAAACCGTCGCTCAGCCGTGGGGAATCCCGGGGGAAAATCAATGCGACCTGATTGATTAGCCGCCCTAATCTTGACTGCTATCCCACATGGTTCTCATTGCCGCGGCCATCGCCTGCGCAGCAGGAGCAGGCCAACACACCTCAAGACCACGTGCGCCCGAAATCCGCCCGCTCAAAATCACCCTTAGCGACCATGAGGCGCGATCTCCTTCAAGGCATCCCCACCAACCTGAACACTCAAGCTCAAGCGTGATTGCCTCATCGGGCATGAGTTGATCCCGAATGGATCGGTGCTGATCAACCAGCTTTCCCAGAACGGAAGCCAACGCGCAGGCTTCCGTCTCAGTCAATTCCAGAGCCCAGGCCTCACCTCCGATCAAAACGGGAAAGCCCGAACGCTCCGGATCCCTGGCCAACCTCCAGCCGGGACCTTCCTGCTGGATCATCCAGGCAGGAGATCAGGCTGATCTTGCTCGTCGCTGAGTTCGACGATGGCGCGTTGCACCGGTTTCACGCTGGATTCTTCGAGCAGCCCATCGAAGTCGTCGAAGCGACGCTGCTTGGCACGAAAGGCAATCCGAACCGTCGTCAGATAGCGGTTGCTGGATTCACGGATCAGGCTTTCTCCGCGCTTGGCGAGATCCTGATGATCAACTCCGGCTGTGAGCATGCCAAACCTCAGCAATTCCTGATTCTAGGAGAAGAGATCGCTGTGGAAGGGAATACGCATCGGATAACAGCGCTGAGGACGTCCAGGCACCCGCAGAATGATCTGTCGTCCAAGTCCCATGGCAACCAGCGGACGCCGCAGGTGAGTCAGTAAGGCACTTACCTCCTCGAGATGCTGGGCGTCGACGCACTCAATGCGGATAGCGCCCCAGCTGCGAGACATGCGGCAATCGCGAAGCGGCTCCAGTTCCGCTTCGATCTCAGGGTCCTCCCGATAAAAGGAAAACACCAACCGTCTTAACCGATCCATCGTTGATCCCCGTAGCCTCGACCTGTCCCCAACCTGCCCATGGCGGTGGCTCAGACCCCTGCTGGCGAACAAAACCTTCATCTTTCCGATGCGTCCGACTGCATTGGAACCTTGGCGATCGACTTGGGCAGCTCCACAACGGTGGTGGCTTTCCAGCGATCCGATCAGGCTGAAATCGAACTGCTTGAGCTGCCCTCCATCACCCATGAACCGGGATCGGTTCCATCTCTGATCTGGGCCGAACATGCGGGAGATGGAGCTGTGCTCGTGGGTCGTCAGGTGCTCGAAGGGGGCCTAAATGAGCGCGATGCTCCCCAGCTGCATCGGGATTTCAAACGACAGATCGGTCAAGCAGCAACCGCCGACAGCTCAAAGCGACGACTGAACCCTGAGCAGGCCGGAGCACAGCTTCTGATGGAGATCTGGAAGCGCATGCCTCCTGAACTCACCATCGAGCGGCTTGTGCTAACCGCCCCTGTGGATCAGGGAGCTGCCTATTGCGAGTGGCTTGTCCAAGCCTGCGCCCCGATGGATGTGGGCGAGATTGCTCTGGTCGACGAACCCACAGCCGCAGCCCTCGGAGCAGGACTTGCCGCGGGATCCAAGCTGCTGGTAGTGGATCTGGGGGGAGGCACTCTTGATTTGGCGTTGGTCGCTCTTGCAGGAGGTGAGGGGCGTGCAGCTCCGCTCGCGCAGCTGCTTCGCTTCCGAGGCAAAGACCTATCGGACAGCCGCCAGACTCTGCGTCAGGCCAAAGTCTTGGGGAAAGCAGGGATCAACCTTGGAGGGCGTGATTTCGACCGCTGGATTCTCGATGCAGTGCATCCCGGTGGGCTGCCTGCCGAGGGCGATGGACTCATGGCGCTGCTGAATGCAGCGGAACGGCTGAAGTGTCGCTTGAGCGACTGCGCCATTCCCGAGCGAGAAACGATCACTGAACTGGCGAGCAGCAAAGACCTGGAACGACCCACGCCGCTGAGCATGAACCGACAGAGCTTCAGTCAGCTGCTCAGCGAACGGGGGCTGTTCACAGCGCTCGAAGGGATGCTGGAGCAAACCCTTAAAGCCGCAGAACTCAAGGGCTGCCGAAGCGAGGATCTCGATGCCGTGGTCGTGGTGGGCGGCGGTGCCCATTTGCCCCAGCTGAAGGGGTGGCTAAGCCAAACCCTGCCTTCTACTCCGATGCTCACGCCACCACCCATGGCAGCCGTCGCCAAAGGCGCCCTCAGCCTCACGCCGGGCGTACGCATGCAGGATTTGCTCCAGAAAGGGATTTCATTGCGCTGCTGGAATCGACGCAGCCATGCGCATCACTGGCACCCCCTGTTTCTCCCAGGTCAGCCATGGCCTTCCACTCAGCCGCTGGAACTCGTTCTGAGCGCTAGCAGCCCTGATCAGCAGAGTCTGGAGCTCATTCTTGGTGAAGCGCAGCCACAGACACGCCACGAAGTGGTGATGGTCGATGGACTGCCGCGTGTTCTTGAAACCAACAACGACTGGACCAATGTCATCCGTCGTGATGGCATCGTTTTTGATCTGCCACTGGTACCTCCGGGACAACCGGGTGAAGATTGCCTGAAGCTGCGTTTTCACCTCAGCGAGAATGCCGAACTCATCCTGGAGGGGACCGATCTGCGCACGGGGGCCGCACTGGAACGGCGGATTCTCGGCACCGTGCGGTGAGCGGGCCGTCCACAGAGGCGTGTGCTCTCACTAAGACATCCATAGAACGGTGAGTGTTTGCAAGCCAGCCTTGGCGCTTCGCCGCCATCTGCCACGTCTCTGGCTGATTGCCACGTTGAGTGGTGTGGCAGGTCTGTGCGGGGCTGCCTATTGGTGGGAGCAGCAGCTTCCCGAAAGGCTTCGAGGGGCAGCGAGCCGTGGTGATTTCGAAGCTTGTCTGCGCTACGGAGAACAGCTGGCGGCACTGCGCTGGCTATCGCAGGATGCGCCGACGGAGCAGGCGATCTGTCGACGGCGTCAGGCAGCATTGAGTTGGGGGGAAGGCGACAGCAACAAAGCGCTTCAACTGCAGTCACAGCTGGTGATTTCAGGTGTCGGCTCACAGGAACAACGCGACAGGGATCGCGAGCGCTTAACCCAGTGGCGCAAGCAGCTGCAAGATGATGCGCTGGAACTGTTTCGAGCCGGCGATTTAGACGCAGCTCTGGCCACACTCCAGCCACTTGAGATTAAAGGCCAGCGTCCAGGAAGGCAGCTCAGTGACAGTCTGCGCGAAACCTGGAACCGTAATCGGATCGACCACCAGCGCTTGAAGAACAAGGTCGAGCGGCAGCAGTGGTGGGAAGCGCTCAGCGTGCTCAATCAGCTGGATCATCCCTGGTGGCAGTCCCATGCACTTCCCCTGCGGCAAGAGGTGGAGCAGGCGATTCAGAGCCTGCGTGACAAGCAGGCGCACCACAGCCATGGAACACTGCCCGCCCACACTGTCGATCCAGAGCGCTTGAACGCCTCTGTCGAAGATCGTCTCGCCAGCGGCATGGATCCCTGGAGCGCGTTCGTTGCAGGCTGCTCCGATCTGGGTGGTTTTCTCGTGGAAGAAGGTCCCGAGAGCCTCTGCAAGGCGAAGCAGCCATGACAGGATGCCTGCATTGAGATCAATCGACCATGCAGCCGGGTGACAAGGTCGTGGTGACCTCATCAGTGATCGTCTACAACCACCCTCAGCATCGGGGCGAAGCCTTCGATTTGAAGGGAACGGAGGGTGAGGTGGTCAACGTGCTCTCAGAATGGAAAGGACGTCCAATCAGCCCCACGCTTCCGGTGATCGTGGCGTTCGGCCGCTATAAAGCTCACTTCCGGGGAGACGAACTTCAGTCCGCCTCCTGAAGACTGCGAAGGAAGACGCCTTCTTCCCCGTCAACATCCAGAAGACGCAGCTCAATCGTTTCTGTTCGCCTTGTGGGAACCGCGCGGCCACAGAAGTCAGGCTGAATCGGCAGCTCGCGATGGCCTCTGTCGACCATGACGAGCAGCAGAACCCTCCGAGGCCGGCCCCAAGCCTGAATCGCTTCCAGAGCGGCGCGAATCGTGCGGCCTGTGAAAATCACATCGTCGACCAGCAGAACATCACGTCCCTCCACGCTGACGGGAAGGTCCGTGGCCTGGACGGGACGCATGGCCACCCGCTCCAAGTCGTCACGGTGAAAGGTGGGATCAAGACTCCCCTGAGCTACCGGATGACCGCTCTGCTCTTCGAGACAACGCGCAAGCACCGCTGAAAGCTGAACACCACGGGTGGGAATGCCTAAGAGCACAAGCTGCTCAACCCCGCCCACACATTCGAGAACTTGTGAGGCCAGCCTGGAGAGGGTTCTCCTGACATCTTCAGCCGAAAGAATCTCGATTCGCTCACCATTCCCGGGTGACACCATGACCGAAGCAATGGAAGGCGGGATTTTATGCCGATTTCCCCTCTGCAGATGCGCAAAAGCTGACGGATTCACGCTCAAGCATTCCCTCGGAGCAGGATCCGGAGGTAACTTGTGAATCTGGAGAAGACCTTAAGAACGGATAGAGCGTTTTGACCGTTGCCGAAAGCAATATGCGAAGTCCATTCAAGGATCAGGCTGTTGCACCCGTGGTGCTGGCAATCCTTGACGGATGGGGCGAACGCACCGACACCGAGCACAACGCGATCCGCTCAGCCAGCACTCCAGTGATGGATGCGCTGCGTCATGCCTATCCGCAGACGTTGATTCAGGCCAGTGGCTCACACGTGGGATTACCCGATGGCCAGATGGGCAACTCCGAGGTCGGTCACCTCACCATCGGTGCAGGTCGGATCATTCGCCAGGAGTTGGTCCGTATCGGCGATACGGTCCGCGACAAACAACTGGGTGCCGTCCCCAGTCTGCAGGCACTGGCTGAACGGCTCCGCACGAACGGAGGCACGTTGCATCTGCTCGGGCTCTGCTCCGATGGAGGCGTTCACAGCCATGTTGACCACCTGTGCGGCTTGCTCCACTGGGCGGCAGGAGAGGGGCTGAAGGATGTCGCCATTCATGCAATCACCGATGGACGCGACACACCGACCCAGAGCGGACCGGTTTACCTGAAAGAGATCGAGCACGCCATCGCAGCGAGCGGCGTTGGTCAAATCGTCAGCCTCTGCGGTCGCTACTGGGCGATGGATCGGGATCAGCGTTGGGAGCGCACGGAAAAGGCCTATGACCTTCTGACCAACCCTGCGTTACAGGTGAGTCAAAAGTCGGCTGCAGACGCTTTAGCAGCTAGCTACGCCAGCGAAACCACCGATGAATTCGTGGAACCCATTCGGCTAGCCAACACGCATCTAAAAGATGGCGACGCGCTGCTGATGTTCAACTTCAGACCCGATCGAGCGCGCCAGATTGTGCAGAGCCTGGTCCGCGAGAGCTTCGATGGATTTGAGCGCCCCCACAAGCCTCAGCTCGATGTGGTGACCTTTACCCAGTACGAAGCCAGCCTGCCTGTAGAAGTCGCCTTCCCACCTGAGTCGCTCGACGACCTTCTAGGACAAGTTGTTTCAGCGCAGGGACTGCGTCAGTACCGCACAGCAGAAACAGAAAAGTACCCCCACGTCACCTATTTCATGAATGGCGGGGTTGAACAGCCCCTGGATGGCGAAGATCGACACCTGGTGCCCTCACCTCGCGTGGCCACCTACGACCAGGCACCGGCCATGGCCGCGGAGACCCTTACCGACAGCTGCATCGAAGCGATTGAGAGAGGTGTCTACTCACTGGTGGTGATCAATTACGCGAATCCAGACATGGTGGGCCATACCGGCGTCATGGAAGCTGCCACAGAGGCCATCCAAACCGTGGATCACTGCATCGGCAGGCTGCTGGATGCGGTGGGGCGGATGGGAGGAACGCTGATGATCACAGCTGACCATGGCAACGCTGAACGGATGCAAGGTGAGGATGGGCAGGCCTGGACCGCACACACCACCAACCCTGTGCCATTGATCCTCATTGAAGGCGAGCGCCGAAAAGTGCCTGGCATGGGCAATTCCATCCGCCTGAGAGAGAACGGAGGCCTGGCAGACGTTGCTCCAACCCTGTTGCAACTTCTGGATCTCGACAAACCTGCCGCGATGACCGGAAGCACTCTGATCGAGCCAATTGAAACTGCCGTGCCATCAACAGCTCGCTTGCCTCAACCAGCCTGAGCCCCCCTGCCCATAAGATCGGTTCATGATTACAACCGTCCTCTCTTGGATCTGGATCGGCAGCGGGCTGCTTCTGATCCTGTTTGTGCTCCTCCACAGCCCGAAAGGAGATGGCATGGGAGGCCTTGCCGCGAGCGGCAGTTCATCCTTCACGAGCGCCAGCAGTGCTGAAGCGACGCTGAACCGCTTCACCTGGACAACCCTGGCGGTATTTCTCACGCTTGCCGTCATCCTGAGTGCCGGCTGGCTGAGTTGAATTGAGCGCGACAAGCCGAAGCAAGCCAGAAAGAACGGGGGCCTGCATTGATCACAGGCCCCGGGAAGTGACTTAGAGATCTGATTCGGTTGACGGCCGAGAGCGAACCTTATCCATGCCTGCTTCAGCCAGGCGCTGGGATCGATTGATCGCTTTGACAATCATGAACAACGCCCAGCCCACCATGACGGAGTTCAACAGCACATTCAGTGCATGGCCGATCTGAAGCTGACCGCCACCGAAGGGGATTCCCCATGTTTCCCAATCACCATGGCGAATCAAGGGATTGAGCAAGGGCATGAGCAGATCCTTGGTGAGCGCATCGACGATCTGCTGAAACTGGCTACCAACCACAACCGCGATCGCCAGATTCAAGGCGTTGCCTTTCTGAAAGAAGAACTCCGCGAATTCGCGAAGCCAACGACGGAAAAACATGGAAGACCTTGTGAAAGGCCTTCCATTGCAACACGAGCATGAAAAAAGCCCCCGCTTGCACGGGGGCTGACGTGACCGCCAAAGTTTTGGCGGTCCTCAGAGCTGGGATCAGTAGTCGAAGTCGCCGCCGCCCATGCCGCCGCCGGCAGGAGCTGCTTCCTTCTTCTCGGGCATGTCGGCCACGATGCATTCGGTGGTCAGCACCATGCCAGCGATGGATGCCGCGTTCTGCATTCCGGAGCGGGTCACCTTGGCGGGATCCACAATGCCGGCTGCGAGCATGTCGACGTATTCACCATTGGCTGCGTTGTAGCCATCGTTGAAGGCCTTGGCCTTCACGTTCTCGGCTACCACGGCACCGTTCACACCGGCGTTCTCTGCGATGCGCATCAGGGGCGCAGTCAGAGCAGCGGCAACGATGTTGGCACCAATCAGCTCTTCACCGCTCAGGTTGGCTACTGCCCACTGTTCCAGTGCGGGCGCCAGGTGGGCCAGGGTGGTTCCACCACCAGGAACGATGCCCTCTTCCACAGCCGCTTTGGTGGCGTTGATGGCATCTTCGAGGCGAAGCTTCTTGTCCTTCATCTCGGTTTCAGTGGCTGCACCCACCTTCACCACAGCAACACCGCCTGCCAGCTTGGCCAGACGCTCCTGCAGCTTCTCCTTGTCGTAGGTGGACTCGGTCTCGTCCATCTGCTTGCGAATCTGCTCACAGCGAGCTTTCACTGCCACGTCGTTGCCTTCGGCCACGATGGTGGTGGTGTCTTTGTTGATCGTGATGCGACGGGCGGTGCCCAGCATCTCGATCTTGGCGTTCTCAAGCTTCAGACCGGCGTCTTCAGTGATCAGCTGACCATTGGTCAGAACAGCCATGTCTTCGAGCATCGCCTTGCGACGGTCACCGAAACCTGGAGCTTTCACGGCGGCCACATTCAGCACGCCACGCAGACGGTTGACCACGAGAGTCGCCAGGGCTTCCTTCTCGATGTCTTCAGCGATGATCAGAAGAGGCTTGCCGGTGCGGGCGATCTGCTCAAGCACGGGCACCAGATCCTGCACCAGGCCAATCTTCTTGTCAGTAAGAAGGATATAAGGCTCGTCCAGGACGGCTTCCATCCGCTCCGTGTCGGTAGCGAAGTAAGGGGAGATGTAGCCCTTGTCGAAGCGCATGCCCTCGGTGACCTCCAATTCGGTGGTCATCGACTTGCCCTCTTCGAGCGAGATCACGCCTTCTTTGCCGACCTTATCCATGGCGTCGGCGATCATCCGACCGACTTCCTCGTCGTTGCCAGCAGAGATGGTGCCCACCTGTGCGATGGCATTGCTATCGGCAATCGGCTTGGCGTTTTCCTTGATCTTGTCGACTAAGAAGTCTGAAGCCTTATCAATTCCTTTTTTAAGGGTGATGGCGTTGGCACCAGCGGCGACATTGCGCAGACCCGCCTTGACCATGGCATGGGCCAAAACGGTGGCCGTGGTGGTGCCGTCACCGGCGGCGTCATTGGTCTTAGAGGCGGCCTGACGAATCAGAGCGACGCCGGTGTTTTCGATGTGATCTTCGAGTTCGATCTCCTTGGCGATGGTGACGCCGTCATTGATGATCTGGGGTGCACCGAACTTCTTCTCGAGCACCACGTTGCGACCCTTAGGGCCGAGCGTCACGGCGACGGACTCAGCCAGGATGTCGATGCCTTTTTCGAGCGCGCGACGGGCGTTCTCGTTGTAAATAATGCGCTTAGCCATGAGAGGCAGGAAATCAGTGGAATGGGGATAACAAGCAGTTGCCGTTCAACGAACGGTCAGACGCAAACCGGTCAGTTGACGATGGCGAGGATGTCCTTCTCGGACAGCAGCACGTACTCATCGCTGCCGAGCTTGATGTCGGTGCCGGCGTACTTGCTGTAGAGGACCTTGTCGCCCACGCCTACCTCAGGAGCCTGGCGAGATCCGTCGTCGTTGCGCTTCCCGGGTCCGACCTGAACCACTTCACCCACTTGGGGCTTCTCTTTGGCGGTGTCGGGAAGAAGGATGCCGCCGGCGGTCTTCTCTTCAGATTCAGAGACCTTGACGAACACGCGATCGCCGAGGGGCTTAACGGTGGAGACGCTGAGGGAAACAGCAGCCATGGATTCTTGCAGGAGCAGGGACAGGGCGCAGTAGCGCCGATTCGACTCGAGCTGGCACTCAAGACCGACGACTGCCAACTTATGTCCGGGCTTCGCCTTCCGACCACGTGGCAGGCGTGCGGGTGACCGAACCCTTAGGGATCAACCGCGGCGGTGGTATCGTTGCGCCGCTCAGGAAGGGATTGCTTTTCTCGCCTCCCTCTCACATCTCCTTACTTATGGCCGCTGCTGCTCCTGCTTCCGCCGGTACCAAGGGCGTTGTACGCCAAGTGATTGGCCCGGTGTTGGACGTGGAATTCCCCGCCGGCAAGCTGCCCAAAATTCTCAACGCCCTGCGCATTGAAGGCAAAAACCCTGCTGGTCAAGACGTTGCTCTGACTGCCGAGGTGCAGCAGCTGCTCGGTGATCACCGAGTTCGTGCTGTGGCCATGAGCGGCACTGACGGTCTGGTGCGTGGCATGGAAGCCGTTGACACTGGAGCCGCCATCTCCGTTCCCGTGGGTGAAGCCACCCTCGGCCGCATCTTCAACGTTCTGGGTGAGCCTGTTGACGAGCAAGGACCTGTCACCACCTCCGAAACAGCTCCAATCCACCGCGAAGCTCCCAAGCTCACCGAGCTTGAGACCAAGCCGAAGGTGTTCGAAACCGGCATCAAAGTGATCGACCTCCTGGCTCCCTACCGCCAGGGCGGCAAGGTGGGCCTGTTCGGCGGTGCCGGCGTGGGCAAGACCGTTCTGATTCAGGAGCTGATCAACAACATCGCCAAAGAACACGGCGGTGTGTCCGTGTTTGGCGGTGTGGGTGAGCGCACCCGTGAGGGCAACGATCTCTACGAGGAATTCAAGGAGTCTGGAGTGATCAACTCCGACGACCTCTCCAAGTCGAAGGTGGCCCTCTGCTACGGCCAGATGAACGAGCCCCCCGGCGCCCGCATGCGCGTTGGTCTGTCTGCTCTCACCATGGCTGAGCACTTCCGCGACGTGAACAAGCAGGACGTGCTGCTGTTCGTCGACAACATCTTCCGCTTCGTGCAAGCCGGTTCCGAAGTGTCGGCACTCTTGGGCCGCATGCCGTCTGCTGTTGGCTACCAGCCCACACTGGGTACCGACGTGGGTGCTCTGCAGGAACGGGTTGCATCCACCGTTGAAGGTTCGATCACCTCGATCCAGGCCGTCTACGTTCCGGCTGACGACCTGACCGACCCTGCACCTGCCACCACTTTTGCTCACTTGGACGCCACCACGGTGCTGAACCGTGCCCTGGCCTCCAAGGGCATCTACCCCGCTGTGGACCCCCTCGACTCCACCAGCACCATGCTTCAGCCCGCCGTTGTGGGTGACGAGCACTACCGCACTGCCCGCGCTGTGCAATCCACCCTGCAGCGCTACAAAGAGCTTCAGGACATCATCGCGATTCTGGGTCTCGACGAGCTGTCCGAGGACGATCGTCAGACCGTTGACCGCGCTCGCAAGATCGAGAAATTCCTCTCCCAGCCTTTCTTCGTGGCTGAGATCTTCACTGGCATGCCTGGCAAGTACGTGAAGCTTGAGGAAACCATCAGCGGCTTCAACCAGATCCTGGCTGGTGAGCTCGATCACCTGCCCGAACAGGCCTTCTACCTCGTAGGCAACATCGAGGAAGTCAAAGCCAAGGCAGCCAAGATCTCCGAAGAAGCCAAGTGATCATCAGGGGAGCATGACTGCATGCTCCCCGCTGTTTCACTCAGCGCCAACGCTCCTCCACCAAGCTCTCCGTATCCATGTCCCTCACCCTCCGCGTGCTGGCACCCAACCAGAGCGTGTTTGACGGCCCTGCCGATGAGGTGATCCTGCCAAGCACCACTGGTCAGCTCGGCATCCTTCCCGGTCACGTCTCCCTTCTGGCAGCACTAGATGTGGGTGTTCTGCGCGTCCGCGATCAAGGCACTTGGCAATCCATTGCCTTGATGGGCGGTTTTGCTGAAGTCGAAGCTGACGATGTCACCATCCTGGTGAATTCAGCTGAACTGGGATCATCCATCGACCGCAGCGCTGCAGACAATGAGCTTCAGGCTGCGCGCGATGCTGTGACCAAAATGGAAGGCCAATCTGCCTCTCCTGAAAAGGTCAAAGCACAACAAAATTTTGATCGGGCACGCGCCCGTGCACAGGCCGCCAAAAATCAAGATTGAATCTGCTGATTGAAGCGAAGATTTTTCTAGATCCGGGAGCGAAAGTTCCCGGATTTTTTATGGCTTGGGTCGATTAACGCATGCGATCCAGAACTTGCATTTTGAGGTCGTTGATAGTCTGACCATCATCAGAATCCTGGGTGATATCCCACAACGGAACATCCAGAAAACTCGCCAGGCTATTGGCATCCCGGCGCAGCCAGCTGAGCATGGCGTGATCAATCAGGTTCAGACGACCGCCCCGATGATTGACCAGGTTCATCTCATAACTAACGAAGAACGCAGGAGGGCCTGTCAACCCGGTGGTGTCGCCAGTGACAATGCGCTCGGGGATCAACTGAACGGCATGGATGCCGGACAGACGACCTTCCATCAAACGCTTGGACGGTGCAACCAGCTGTTGTTCCCAGAAACGACCCGATCGCCGATCAAACACCACGGTGCGCAGCGTGAACCCAAAAATGGGCGTGGCGATCAACAACATCGTCAGCAACGCGACGATGGATCCCTGCCCATCCGTGATGAATTGCCAGAGCAATAACACCAGTCCACTGATCTCACCCAGAATCAACAGCGGCCTGTTGAGCGGAACATTGGGTCGCAATTCCGCCCAACCCTCAGACGCGTGAACCACCAAACGATGCGTTGGCCAGCCATGGCCACTGCGAGCCAGAGGCGTCCAGTGCGTTTCTCTGAGCACTGGATCATCGTTCAGCATCAGCGCAGGTTTCTCACCCAGTGGTACTCAACTTTGAACCACCACAGCCAAAAAAAACGACCCGCTACAGCGGGTCGTGGTGGAACGATGAGGAGCCCGGAGATCAGGCGGTTCCGCAGAAGGTGACGTCAGGGAACTTGAGCTTCGCGTCATCGAGGCTCTTGCCCTTGCCCTCTTCCTGCCAGTAGTTGATGACCTCAGTGGCCTTGTTCAGCACTTCGACGCGCTCGTTGTCGGTGATCCAGCTCTTGCCTTCCAGCTCACTCTTCAGGGTTTCCCATGCATCTTCACGGGGCCAGAAGAAGTAGGCGGTGAGAGGGCTGGGACCGCCACCGACGATCTGATCGACAGCTAGAGCCACGTTGTCGGGCAGCCAGAGGATCTTCAGAAGGAAGCGTCCTTCATCAGCCTTCGGGGTGTAACCGGAGGGCACACCGTCAGCATCGATGGTGGCGGAAGCGAGGGCGGCGTTGCCGCCACGCATCACCGGACGGCCTTCCTTCGGCTCTTGCTGCTGATCAGCGTCGCTGCTGGTGCTCTCGGGAGCCTGATCAGCTGTCGCTGCCTCGGTGGTGACCTCCTGGTCGACGGCAGCGCCTTCGGAAACCGTCATGGTGTCAGCGCTCAAGAATCAAGGACAAACAACTAACCTACCAGCCGCCTTAACCCTGCCCCTGATCCGGCGACCGTTCATGAGTCAACTGCTGCTGTTTGACATCGACGGAGTGATTCGGGATGTGGCTGGCAGTTACCGCAAAGCCCTCCAGGCCACGGTGGAGCACTACAGCGGCTGGAGGCCGAGCCCTTCGGCCATTGATGCCCTCAAGGGAGAAGGGCGCTGGAACAACGACTGGGATGCCAGCCTTGAGCTCCTGCGCAGACATGGTTCACCTCTCCCCGAACGCCAGGCGCTGATCGAGATCTTCAGCGGCTTCTATTTTGGCGGTGATCCCGATGGTGATCCCAGCGGCTGGAAGGGTTTCATCCGCGATGAACCGCTGCTGGTGAGCGCTGATTTCTTCAGCGCGATCCACAACCTGGGATGGACCTGGGGTTTCGTCAGCGGCGCCGAGCCGCCATCGGCCCGCTTCGTGCTGGAGCAGCGTCTCAGGCTGGCAACACCGCCCCTCATCGCCATGGGTGATGCACCCGACAAGCCGGATCCTCGCGGCTTGATTCAGCTCAGCAACAATCTGTTGAACGACGAATCCGGCGGAACCATTGCCTACCTGGGCGACACGGTTGCCGATGTGCAAACCGTGGTGAATGCACGCATGGCCTGTTCTGAGCGCCGCTGGATCAGCCTGGCGGTCGCTCCCCCTCATCTCCAGCAAGGCACCCCGGAACATCGGGCCTATGAGCAGCAACTGCGCGATGCCGGGGCCGATCACATCCTTCCCGACACCCGTTCCGTTACGGAATGGCTTCAGCGGCAGACAGGAAGCTGAAAATTCCGCCAAGGGAAGGGGAGTCGCCTGATGCTGGTGGTGGCGGTCCTGCTCTGGCTGATGCTCGACCTTGCGGGAGTCACCGCTCCATGGCCTCCACGGCTTTCAGCGCATCGACACTCAGCACTTCATGGCCACAGGCCACATCCTGGCGATCTCGCACGGCCACATCGTCCTCGATGCGGATGCCGATGCCCTTCCAGCGATCATCGATCGACGGCTGTCCTTCAGGAACCGCTAACCGATCGCTCACATACAGCCCAGGCTCCACCGTGAGCACCATGCCGGGCTCCAGCTCCACGTGATGCTCACCGAGGCGGTAAGCGCCCACATCGTGCACATCCAAACCAAGCCAGTGGCCGGTGCGGTGCATGTAGAGATGGCGATACGCCCCCTGCTCGATCAGGCCATCCACATCACCAAGGAGCAGGCCAAGGTCCACGAGCCCCTCGACCATGACCCGAACGGCTGTGGCATGCACATCCTCGGCGGTCTGACCGGGATGGACACTGTCGATAGCCGCTTCCTGCGCAGCGAGAACGAGCGCATACAGCTCACGCTGCTCACCACTGAAGCGACCTCCCACGGGGAAGGTGCGCGTGATGTCGCCGTTGTAGTAGTCCGGCAGCGAACAGCCGGCATCGATCAGGAGCAGGTCTCCTTCCTGGAGCACATCCCGGTTGTCGATGTAATGCAGAACGCAGGCGTTATCTCCCCCCGCGACGATGGAGCTGTAAGCAGCGCCACGCGCTCCATGCTCGAGGAAGTGCTGCTCAATCAAAGCCTGCACCTGGCGCTCCGTCATGCCCGGCCGCACGGTGGCCCGAGCCAGTTCGTGGGCGGCAGCAGAAATCTTGCATGCTTCACGCATCCGCTCCAGTTCCGAGGGCTCCTTGCGCAGACGCATGCGATGCAGCACGGGACAAGGAGCCACAAGAGCCAGCGCCGCACTGCCTGTGCGCGGTGCACGATCCAGCTGCGTCGCCCACGCACGCAACACCAGAGGCTCCACCAACGGATGACTGCCAATGCGAAAGGCGATGCCCTCTGCACCCTCCAGGTACTGCGGCAGTAGGGCATCCAGCTCGATGCGTGGGTGAGCACAATCGGCGCCGAATCGATCGACAGCCCCTTCACACCCCCAGCGACGGCCAGTCCAGACCTCGGCGGAGGGCTCCCGAGGGTTCACAAACAGCACGAAGCGTTCACCCACGGGGCGATGGGGCAGAAACAACGCCACCGCGTCAGGCTCATCCAAGCCTGTCAAATACCAAAAGTCACTGTTCTGGCGGAACGGCCACTCGGTATCAGCATGGTGGGTGACAAGGGTTGCAGCGGGAATGACCGCAGCGGCTCCACCGAGTTCGGTCATGAACCGTTCGCGGCGGTCCGCAAAGACCTGAGCATCAAAAACAGGAGCGAGAACAGCCACGGCAGAGACAGGTCACCGGAGAAACGTCAGGATGGCAGGCAAAGCGTCTTTGCATGACCCCCGACCTGCTCATCCTTCTGCTGCTTGTAGTGGTGGTGCTGACCGGATCGGCGCTCTGCTCGGGCGTTGAAGCAGCACTGCTCACGGTGAATCCCGTGCGCGTGCATGAACTCGCGGCCCGCCCACGGCCGGTCACCGGCGCCCGCCGACTGGCTCAGCTGCGCCAGCGGCTCGGACGGACACTCTCGGTGCTGGTCATCGCCAACAACGGCTTCAATATTTTTGGAAGCTTGATGGTGGGTGGATACGCATCTGTTGTCTTCACCGAACGGATGGATGCAGGCAACATTGCCTTGCCTCTCTTCTCCGTGAGCCTCACGGTGTTGGTGATCCTGCTGGGCGAGATCCTCCCCAAGGCGCTGGGTAGTCGCCTGGCCCTCCCAGTCGCACTGGCGAGTGCTCCAGTCCTGCATTGGCTCGGCGTGATGATGCGTCCGCTCGTTCTGCTGCTGGAACGTTTATTACCAGCCATCACTGAGGAAAACGAGATCAGCACCGATGAGGAAGAGATCCGTCTGTTGGCGAAGCTCGGATCACAAAAGGGGCAGATCGAAGCCGATGAGGCGGCGATGATCTCCAAGGTGTTCCTCCTCAATGACCTCACAGCAAGGGATCTAATGACACCGCGTGTGGCGGCACCCACCCTCGATGGGGCGACCCGGCTGGAACAGCTGCGTGCCGAGCTTCTCGACAATGAGGCCCAGTGGTGGGTTGTTCTGGGCGATGCGGTCGACAAGGTGCTGGGCGTGGCTAGCCGTGATCGCCTGCTCAGTGCTCTCGTGCGCAGTCAGGGACAACTCACACCGGCTGATCTGAGTGAGCCGGCTGAGTTCGTCCCCGAGATGATCCGTGCCGATCGCTTGCTCACCGCCTTCCGTCGCGACAACAGCGGTGTTCGCGTGGTTGTGGATGAATTCGGAGGCTTCGTGGGAGTGATTGGTCCTGAGGCCGTGCTGGCTGTACTGGCGGGTTGGTGGCGCAAAACGGTGGGAGGGGTCGCAGCATGAGCGGCATTGGGGATCAGTGCCGCGACCGCCTGCTCGGATGGCGTGCACAGCTCGATCTCACACCGCGGGAACAAGGCCTTCTCTCAGGAGCCCTTCGGCTGCTGGACCTGCAGCTGCAACGGCTCGACAGCTGCAGGCTGCGCATCGCGGTATTCGGCCGTGTCGGCGTCGGCAAGTCCAGCCTGGTCAATGCGCTGGTGGACCAGGAGGTGATGGCCACAGACGTTGCCCATGGCTGCACACGCCATCAGCAGGCTGTGGCTTGGCCACAGCCAGTTCCTGGATTGCGAGCCGTAGACCTCGTTGACACCCCTGGGATCGATGAGGTGGATGCTCCGGCCCGGGCACGTCTGGCCGCCCGCGTCGCGCTGCATGCCGACCTCGTGCTGCTGGTGCTGGACGCAGATATCACCCGGGTGGAATTGGATGCACTGGAGACACTGCAGGCGATGGGCAAACCGGTGCTCACGGTGCTCAACCGCAGCGACTGCTGGCCCACCGAACAGCTGCCGGATCTCTTGCGCAGCATCCACAGCCGTTTGCCGTCAGGGCTGCCTGCCCCCCTGGCCGTCGCCGCCGCACCGAGACGCGCTGAGCAGCGTCCCGATGGCCGCATCCGCAGCCGGCGACAGCCCGCCGATGTGGCGCCACTGGAAATCAGCCTGGAGACCCTTCTGGAGCAGCACGGCCACAGCCTGCTGTTGCTGAACACCCTCCGACAGGCCGCCAGGATCCAGCAGCAGCTCGAAACCGGGCGTCTGCAACGCCGCCGTCGGGAAGCCCAGGGTTTGATCGGGCGTTATGCCGCCCTGAAGGCCACTGGTGTGGCGGCGAATCCACTCATGCTGCTGGATCTAGCAGGGGGGATGGCCTGCGATGCCGCACTCGTACGCCATCTGTGCGAGCTCTACGACCTGCCCCTGGGGGGGCCGGCAGCTCGGCGGTTGCTGGGCCAGTTGAGTGGACAGAACGCCTTGCTGGGCGGTGCGCAGCTAGGGCTCCAGGTAGCTCTCGGCTCCCTGCGGCAGGTGCTCCTGCTGGCCGCACCCTTCAGTGCAGGACTCACCCTGGCTCCAGCTGCCCCCGTGGCCGTCGCGCAGGCCGCTCTCGCTGTTCACACCACCCGTCGCACCGGACGCCTGACGGCGCGTTGGCTGCTGGAGGAACGAGGACGGGGCCGCCGCCAACAACCTGGTCCTGCCGCGTTGCTGCGCCGACTAGCGCGATCGGACCATGGAATCCTCCAGTTGATGCGGGACTGGCCCCAGCCGCAATCCCAGCCGCCTCTGCCGTCACTGCTGCCCTGACCATGGCTGACATCGCCTTGCTCGGCACCAGTGCCGACCCTCCAACCCGAGGCCATCAGGCGCTGTTGACCGGCCTGCTGGAGCACTACCCCCGGGTGGCCACATGGGCCAGCGACAACCCGATGAAACAGCACGCGGCTGATCTGAACATGCGGCGAGATCTGCTCCAAGCTCTGGTGCAACACATCGCCGATCCAAGGCTGGAGCTCGTTCAGGAGCTCAGCAGTCCCTACGCGATCACCACGCTGGAGCGTGCACGAAAGCGCTGGCCGGGTCAACGCTTCTGCTTTGTGGTGGGCAGTGATCTTGCAGCCCAAATCCCCGGATGGAAACACAGTCAGGACTGGCTATCGCACTGCGATCTGGGCATCGTGCCGCGAGACGGCTGGCCTCTGGCGGACAGCGCCGTCAGCGCCCTGAACAACCTGGGAGCCCAGGTGCAGGTGTTGCCGCTTTGCATCCCAGGCACGGCCAGCTCCAAGGTGCGTCAAGCCGGTGAACGGGACCAGGTGCCTGAAAGCCTCACGCCGCTGCTGCTGAAGCACAATCTCTACGGATACAGCCTTCCCAACGCCTGACTGCCGATGCGTGTCGCCCTGGCCCAGATCAATCCTGTGGTGGGCGACCTGCTTGGCAACGCCGAACGGATCCTGCAGGCCGTCGACATTGTGATCGGCAACGACGCGCAGCCGCCGGCCCTGATGGTGACGCCAGAGCTGTCGCTGTGGGGCTATCCACCGCGAGATCTCCTGTTCAGCTCTACTCACCTTCAGCAACAGACGGAAGCTCTTGAAGCGCTCTGCAGGGGCCTGGCCAGTCGTGGTTCGGCCATGGCCTTACTGGTGGGCCTCGCGGATGCAGCGGAGGATTCTCTCCATCCATCGCTGTTCAATGCCCTCGCACTGGTGGAGGCCGGAGGATGGCGTGTGGCAGCCCGCAAACAGCTGCTGCCCAGCTACGACGTGTTCGATGAGACGCGCTACTTCCGCCCCAGCCAGGGAGGTGCACACATCACGCTGCGCCAGGGGGGACGGGACTGGCGGATTGGCCTCACCATCTGCGAAGACCTCTGGGTGGAGGACGAGCTTCACGATCGGCGACTGGTGGGGCCGGATCCTGTGGCGGGCCTGATCGACCAACACATTGATCTCCTGATCAACTGCTCCGCCTCGCCCTTTGGACGTCGCAAGGCCGCACTCCGGCAGCGACTGGCCTTCCGGGCAGCACAGCGACTGCGCTGCCCTGTGGTCTACGTGAACCAGGTGGGGGGGAACGACGAACTGGTGTTTGATGGCGCCAGCTTCGTGATGGGCAGCAACAGCGAGACCCCGCTGCTGCAGCTGCCGAGCTGTGTGACAACTACCGCAACCTGGAATGCAGAGGGAGCGGCACAACCAGCCCAGAGCCTGAACGCCGGACGCGCTGCCGACCACGAGGGCCTAAACGAAGCCAGTGACGAACTGGAGCTGCTGTTCCGGTCTCTGGTAACCGGGGTGAGGGACTACGCCGGAAAGTGTGGATTCGGCAAAGCCCTGCTCGGCCTCAGCGGAGGCATCGACTCAGCGCTGGTGGCGGTAATCGCGGCTGCTGCGCTGGGCACTGAGCAGGTGCAGACGCTTCTGATGCCGTCGCCATGGAGTTCAAGCGGATCCATCACCGATGCACTCACGCTCAGCGAACGTCTGGGATTGGCCCATTCCATCGTTCCAATCGAAACGCTGATGGAGGGCTTTGAGACGACACTGACCCCCACCCTCCAGGCCGCGCCCAGCGGCGTCACCGCAGAAAATCTGCAATCGCGCATCCGCGGCACGCTGCTAATGGCCGTCGCCAACCAACAGGGACAACTGCTTCTCACCACTGGCAACAAATCAGAGCTCGCCGTGGGCTACTGCACCCTCTACGGAGATATGAATGGTGGTCTTGCGGTGATTGGCGATCTCTACAAGTCGACCGTGTTCGCCCTCTGCCGCTGGCTGGAAAGCGACGCCGCAGGCCTCTGCCGGAGCGAGCTCGGCCTGCCCGCAAAGGGAGCACTGATCGGAACAGCCATTCTCGAGAAACCGCCCAGCGCCGAGCTACGCCCAGACCAGAAAGACAGCGACTCGCTACCCGACTACGACCGGCTGGATCCGTTGCTGATCGATCTGATCGAACATCGGCTCAGCGGGGATCAGCTGGTCGCAGCCGGTCACGATCCCCGGGATGTGGAGCGGATCGAACGCTTGTTCCGACGCGCGGAATTCAAACGCCGACAGGCCGCTCCTCTGCTGAAGATGAGCAGCCAGGCCTTCGGTAGCGGCTGGCGGCTGCCGATCGCGGCTGTCTGAGCCAGATTGAAAGGACGATTCCGCCCTCCATGGCCCATTCCGTCCTGACGGCACCGATGGCCAGCATCGGCGTGCCCACCGAAATCAAAGCTGATGAGCAGCGGGTGGCACTCACCCCCGATGCGGTGCGTGAACTGGTGACCCACGGCCTTGAAGTGCGCATCCAGCATGGTGCTGGGGCGGGAGCCGGGATCAGCGATGACGCCTTCGCCTCCGCGGGCGCTCGCCTGGTGGATCGCGAGGAGGCCTGGGGCGCCCACCTGGTGGTGAAAGTGAAGGAGCCCCAGCCGGAGGAGTTCGGCCTGCTGCGCGATGACATGGTGCTGTTCACTTACCTGCATCTGGCGGCCTACAGCCAGGTGGGTCAAGCACTGCTGGATGCAGGCACCACAGGTGTGGCCTACGAGACCGTGCAGCTGGAAAACGGCAGCCTGCCGCTGTTGGCTCCGATGAGCGAGATCGCCGGCCGCCTGGCAGCCCAGGTGGGTGCACGCCTGCTGGAGCGCCCAAACGGAGGGCGTGGTGTGTTGATTGGAGGATGCACCGGAGTGCGTCCGGCAAAGGTGGTGGTGCTGGGTGCCGGCACGGTGGGCTGGAATGCCGCCCGACTCGCCGCCGCCATGGACGCCGAAGTGCTGCTGTTGGATCGATCGCCGGAACGGTTACGCAGCCTGGAAGCCGATCGCCGTGGACGGTTGATCAGCATGGTGAGCAGTCGCGGCTTGCTGGAGCGCCTCGTTCCAACAGCCGACCTGCTAATCGGTGCCGTGCTGACCCCCGGCGGTCGGGCACCCACCCTGGTGGATGAAGAGATGGTCAGGCAGATGCAGCCCGGCTCAGCGATTGTTGATGTGGCCGTGGATCAGGGAGGCTGTGTCGCCACAAGCCGCGAGACCACGCACACGGATCCAACGGTCTGCATTCACGGTGTGCAGCATTACGCCGTCGGCAACATGCCCGGCGCCGTGCCCTTCACATCCACGGAAGCTCTGGTGAGCGTGACGCTGCCCTACATCCTCGGCATTGCCGGACGCGGCCTGGAAGAAGCTGTAACCGAACGGCCGGAGTTGCTCTCAGGCCTGAACACCGTTCAGGGTGCGGTTTGTCACCCGGGCGTCGCCAAGGCCCTGGGCGTTCCCCCACGGCATCCAATGGCGTGCCTGCGTTGAGGCATCAATCCAACGCGCGGATGTAGAGCCAATCACCCTCGGGGTCCGCATTGCGGCGTTGGAACAGAGACGTCTCACGGTGCACAAAGCGCTGTCCCCCGGCCAAGAACACCGCCTCGAAACGCACGATGCCCTCTAGATCGTCGGCTTTGCCGGCCTCGGTAGACAGCACCTTGAGACCGCGCCATCGACTATCCCGGCAGCTCTTTTTCAGCTCACGAAGCCGTTGAACAGGGGCCTCGGAGGGCATGGGATGGGTGGCGATCAGATAGTCGAGCTCGGAACGGGCATAGGCGGAATAACGCGAGCGCATCAGCGCTTCCGCCGTCTCGGCCTTGCGTTCACCACGATGCAGAGGACCGCAGCAGAGATCGAGGGTGTCACCGCTTCCGCAGGGACAGGGGCACGATGCAGCAGCCGTGGCAAACCCCCGTGCCATCAGCTCAGGTCCTGCAAGGCAGGCAGAGGGCGCGTCAAGGCCTGCGGCGCGATGCCCTCGCGCAGCGCCGTCAACAACCCGGCAGCCTCCGCATAGGAAGACGCTGGCAACACCTGCTCCCCTAACGCCAAGGCCTCGGCCGTCACCGACAGCACGCCAGGGTTGTGGACGGCAATCACGGGCACACGGCGCTCAAGACAGGCGAGGACCGCTTCCCCGCCCAAGGCGCCATCCGGCACGACCATGGCACCGAGTTGCTCCGCCGCCAGATCCTCGGCATGAACCGAACCGGAGGCGGCTACCAGTGACGGCGCCTGTGCCAGGCCCACCAGCACACAAGCGAGAAAGGTGTGTCCAAGTTCCTCTCCAGCCGCTCGGGGATCCAGATCGGGATCGAGAGGTAGCGCACCAAGCGCTGGTGCATGCGCACAGGGAAGCTGCAGATGCCTCACCAGTAGATGACTGATCACTGCTTCAGCACCAGACAAGGCATCCACGCCGGCACCATGGCGGTAAGCCTCCAGTGCGGTGGCGTCTGAATCCTCCGGGAAACGAGCGACCACAGCAATGGCCGACGCTCCCGCGGTCTTGAGCCGTTCTCCTGCTCGCAACAAGGCATCCGGTCGCTGCATGGTGCCCCAGCTCGCACCGCTCTCACCCTGCTCAAGCGTGACCCCCAACGGCACATCGCTGGTGACCACGGGGCCGATCTCCAAGCCGAGCGTGGCCCGACAACCATCAGCCACCTGAAGATGCCGCTGGCGCAGATCAGCCTCGATTCCGGCATCGAGAAGCAGTCCGATGCGTTGACGCCGCACGGGGCGCAACTTCAGATCACCTGCAGCGAAACGGTCGAGCGCGTATCCCTCGACGTAATGAATACGTGGATCACGCCAGTAGAGCGCTGCACCGTTCATCACGTTTGGGTGCGTGATCAGACAACCGCTGGCGGCTGCCAGGCAACGGGCACTGGGCAGGGCATCGCCGGCAAATCCTCCGATCTCACAGCCGATCCCTGTGGGAACCACCATCAGGGTGGGAAGTGGACGCGTCAAGGCGTGTCCACCCTTGGCGTGATCACAACCGCCTCCACCTGAACGCACTGCTGCCCAGATGCAGTGACGGCAAGACCCGTGATCGCCCAACGCAGCGGTGTTCCGTGAGGTCGTAACTGCTGATGCACCCAGCGACGCATCTCAGAGATCGCTTGCTGCTCAGGCCGAATCAGATCAAGCCTGAGCGACGTCAGCTTCACTTCTGGTACTGACCGAACTGGGCCTCATAAAGCGCATCTTCCTGACCGGCGATCACCTTCAGATCCGAACGGGGGTACGCCACACAGAGAAGAGAAAAGCCGTCCTTGCGCAGATCCTCCTTCACACCCATGGCATCCGGCTGATGCACCTCACCATCACGAAGGCGGGCAGCGCAGGTGGTGCAAACCCCTGAACAACAGGAACTGGGCACCATCACCCCAGCGGCTTCAGCAGCCGAGAGCACGGTCTGATCCGCACGACACTGGAACTGATGCTGCTGGCCATCCAGCTCAACACTGATTGTGTAGGTGGCCACTGTTGATTCGCTCATCCTTCAGGGGACGTTCCAGGCATGGCATCCTCTCAGGGCATGGGCCGTTCGCACCGTTGCCATTGATTGGGATGGGGTGAAAGGTATTCCGGAGGACGGCCTGCTGTACGCGCACTGAGCACGAAATCAAAACTGACGGAGACCCGCAATTCATCCTCCGTCTCATTCGCCACCACGCTGTGGTGCAACCTCGACGGGAATAACACCAACAGGCCTGGTTCTGAGGACAGCATCCATTGCTGTTGATTGCAGGGATGTTCAACGGCAATGGGCCCACCATGGCCAACGGCCAAACCAGGAACCAATTCGTTGAGCTGCTGCGGCGCATGCAGACACAAGGGTCCGTCCAACCCACTGCCGTCACCGCTGAGATACAGAACAGCACTGAGATGAGCATTGGGATGGTGGTGACGACCAACCACTTGCCCCCAATCGCTGAGCACAGGCCAGCAGCGCTGCAGATGAAGATCAACCGCATCCACATCGAAACCGGTCAACGCCAAATAGCGCCAGACGCGAGTCGTCACCTGATCCACAAGGTCGCGGAAGTCAGGGTGCTCATGCAACTGCCACACACCATTGAGATCGCCTGTCCAGGCACAGCCCTCAGCGGGATTGCTGGATGCATCACCCCTCATCGCCAAGAGTGTTTGCAGTTGAGCAGCCAAATCCAGCGGGTCAAGAACGAGTCGATCCGTTGCAACAACGGTGGGGAACAGATGGTGCAACTCCACAGGCAGGTGATCACACCGCCTCCCCATCCTCGTTCAGGACCACCAACCCCAATCAGCATTAAAAAAGCCGGCCCTGGGGCCGGCTGGGAAAAGCGATTGTGGAGGGATCAACCAACAGCAGCAGCACCGCCTGCAACCTCAAGAATCTCCTGGGTAATTGCAGCCTGACGAGCCTTGTTGTAATCCAGGGTGAGCGTCTTAGCGAGAGCCTTGGCGTTGTCACTGGCATTGTTCATGGCCGTCATCCGACTCGCAAGTTCAGAAGCAGCGGCTTCCTGCAGGGATCGCAAGAGTTGATTCTGCAAATACAGAGGAAGCAATGCATTGAGCAACTGGTCAGGCGTCTGCTCAAACACAATGTCGGAAGGGAGTTCCGGCTGTGCGTTGGCAGGAGCAGAACCCGATTCAACCCTTAACTCACCATCCTTGGTTGTCAGACGGAAGATTTCGTCATCGGCCTCAGCAATCCCCTGGGGGTCCAGGGGCAACAGGGTCTGAACCACAGGCTTGCAGCTCACCAGGTTGATGAACTTGGTGTAAATGATCTCCACCCGATCAGTGCTTTCGGAGAGAAACTCCGCAAACACTTCATTTGCGATGGAGCCTGCTTCATCGGCGGTTGGAACTTGTTCCAGTCCTGTGAAGCTGGCTTGGATCGGGTAGTTGCGGTTGGTGAAGTAACTGATGGCTTTGCGTCCGATCAGCACCAGGTCAACCTTGTAGCCCTTGCTCTGGAGTTCAGCAAAACGCACCTCAGTGCGCTTGATGATGCTGGTGTTGTAGCCACCACAGAGGCCTCGGTCACCGGTCACAGCAACGAGGGTGATGGCCTCAACATTGCGTTTTTCAAGCAGAGGAGCATCAGCATCCTCAAAACGCATGCGCGTCTGGAGATTTTCCAGAAGGCGAGCCAGCCTGTCCGCGAAAGGACGGCTGCGCAGAACCTGCTCCTGAGCGCGTCGAACCTTGGCCGCAGCCACAAGGCGCATGGCCTCCGTGATCTTGCGGGTGTTTTTAACCGATTTAATTCGGTCTCGGATCTCTTTGAGATTTGCCATGACTCAACCCTCAGTTGGCGGTCGCCAGCATGGTGGAGGTCACTTCGGAGATGGCCTCCTTGAGCATGGTTTCGGCTTCGGGGCTGAGAACTTTTTCGTCCTGGATTTTCTTGATGAACTCAGGCTTGTTGCTCTTCAGGTATTCACGCAGTTCACGGGAGAACTGAACGACCTGTTCCACAGGGACATCATCAATCAGACCCTTGACACCGGCGTAAACGATGGCGACCTGCTCAGCCAGGACAAGTGGGCTGAACTGTGGTTGCTTGAGCAACTCGCGCAGACGCTTACCGCGACCCAGCTGCTTCTGGGTTGCAGCATCGAGATCAGATGCGAACTGAGAGAACGCTGCGAGTTCATCGAACTGAGCAAGCTCAAGTTTCAGGGTTCCCGCAATCTTCTTGATGGCTTTGGTTTGAGCAGCACCACCCACACGGCTCACGGAGATGCCGACGTTGATGGCAGGACGGAGACCAGAGTTGAAGAGGTCGGAGCTCAGGAAGACCTGACCATCGGTAATCGAAATCACGTTGGTCGGGATGTAGGCCGAAACGTCTCCAGCCTGTGTCTCGATGATCGGCAGAGCCGTCATCGAACCTTTGCCCATGGCGTCAGACAACTTGGCTGCACGCTCCAGAAGGCGGCTATGGCAGTAGAAAACGTCGCCGGGATATGCCTCACGACCGGGCGGACGACGAAGCAGCAGTGACATCTGGCGATAAGCCTGGGCCTGCTTGGAGAGATCGTCGTAGATCACCAGGGTGGCCTTGCCCTTGTACATGAAGTACTCGGCGATGGAGGCACCGGTGTAGGGAGCCAAATATTGAAGTGCCGCGGGATCAGAAGCGTTGGCCGCGACGATCACGGTGTAATCAAGAGCGCCGCGCTCACGCAGAACTTCCGTGACCTGGGCAACAGAAGCAGCTTTTTGACCAATGGCCACATAGACGCAGACCACGTCCTGATCAGCCTGATTCAGGATGGTGTCAATGCCGATGGCGGTCTTGCCTGTCTGACGGTCGCCAATGATCAGCTCACGCTGGCCACGACCGATCGGGATCATCGCGTCGATCGCGGTGATGCCGGTCTGCATCGGCTCGTGCACAGACTTCCGCTGGATAATTCCGGGGGCGGGAGATTCAATTAGACGGGTCTCAGTGGTGCCGAGATCGCCTTTGCCATCAAGAGGAGCACCCAGGGAATTGACCACGCGGCCCAGGAGGCTGTCACCGACAGGGACGGAAGCGATCTTGCCGGTGGCGCGAACGGTGCTGCCTTCCTGAATGCCGAGGCCTTCACCCATCAGCACTGCGCCGACGTTGTCGTCCTCAAGGTTGAGGGCAATGCCCTCTGTGCCGTCCTCAAACTCAACCAGTTCGCCGGCCATTGCCTCTTGAAGGCCGTAGACACGGGCGATGCCGTCGCCCACCTGCAGAACGGAGCCAACGTTGCTGACAGAAACTGACTTGTCGTAGTCCTCAATCTGCTGTTTGAGGATGGCGCTGATCTCGTCAGGACGGATGGAAACCATGGCGGGTAATCCCTGGTGAGGGTGGGTAAAGGGGGATCAGGAAAGGGGGGGGGAATTCAGCTTGCCTTCGCAAGCGCCAGACCAAGGCGACGAACCTGGCCGGCCAGACTGGCATCGATAACCTGGGATCCCAGATTCACGACAAAGCCGCCGATTAAGGAGGGGTCAACACTGAGATCCATCTCAACGGAACCACTGCCAACCATGGCCTGAACCTTTTTCGTGAGAGCAGCCAGCTGCTCTTCGGATAGAGGTTGAGCCGTCGCAACCTTTGCCAAAGAGACCCGGCGGGACTGCCGGTAAAGCTCAAGGAAACGGTCGAGAACCGCGTCAAAGGCAACAAGACGCTGGCGATCAGCCAGAACCTTGAGCAGATTCATCAGAGAGGGATTGAGCTGATCTCCAAGGAGACCGCTGAGAGCTTTCTTCTTAGCTTCAGGCTCGAGCACAGGAGATGTCATGGCATCTCTGAAAGCAGAGGAGTCAGACCACAGAGCAAGAAGATCCTTGCACTGAGATGCAACCTCATCAGTTTCAGATTTGGCGTCGGTGACCTGTAGAAGGGCTTCGGCGTAAGGAGTCGCCAGTGAATTAAGCAGGGGCATCAGGCTTCAATCCAAATTCGAGATGGAAGCATCGATGATCTGGGCCTGAGCCTTTTCATCGAGCCGTGTAGGGAGATCAGCCATCACTTTGTTGATCGCTGCCAGGGCTGCCTGACGACGCAACTCCTCGGTGAGGCGAGCACCTTCCGCATTCAGATCAGCCAGAGCATCTTCTTTCAGAGATGCCATAGCTTCGATGGTGCGCTTCTCGCCATCGGCACGAATTGCCGCGGCACGAGCTTTTCCATCGGCGCGAATCTTTTCTGCTTTCTGCTGGGCAGAAGCAAGATCGGTCTGGGCCTTAGATAAATCTGCCGTTGCAGTTTTTAAACGGGCCTCAGCATCTTCAAGATCCTTGAGAATCGACTGACGCCGACGATCAAGCATGTCTCCAAGAAATCCTTTGAGGAAATAAACCAGAACTCCGATCACAATGACCAGATTGATCAGGTTTGTTTCCAGAGGGTTGAGGTTGATCGCAAATCCACCTTCGGCTGCGAAGAGATTGAAAAGAGTCATCATGAAGCCGCCAAAAGTCTTTTGATGATCTGCGCGCTTAGCTGATCAACCTTGGACATGAGTTGAGACTGAGCTTCCTCTCGTTGCGCCTCGATTTCACGACGCGCTTGCTCACGGGTTCGATTGGCCTCGGCTTCCGCCGTGGCAATGGCTTCTCGGTAGAGCTTGTCTACTTCTTGCTCAGCCTCGAGGATGGCGGACTGTGCAGACTGACGTGCCTCACGGAGTTGCTCAGTGAGATCAGACTCCAGACGCTCAATCTGAGCAAGCTTTTGCTTGGCATCAGCAAGACTGGTGGAGATGTAACCCTCGCGTTCTTCGACAATCTTGCCGACCGGACGGAAGAAGAGAGAATTAAGCAGAAAGGTCAGGAGAACCACCTGAAGAGCCATCAAAGGCAAGGTGGCGTCGAGGTCGAAAAGACCTCCCTCCGGAACCGCTGCTTCAGCGAGCAGAAGCCAGGTCATGGAAGAGGTGAGCTGGAGATAAGCGAGAGAAAGCAAACAGGGTCAACGAGGGAGTGGAACGCCAAAGGCGTCGCTCCCCCACCTGCATCAACCTGCGAAGGGGTTGGCGAACAGAAGCACCAGAGCAACCACCAGGCCGTAGATCGTCAGAGACTCCATGAATGCCAGGGAGAGCAGCAGGGTGCCGCGAATTTTGCCTTCAGCTTCAGGCTGACGAGCAATGCCTTCAACAGCACCTTGGGAAGCGCTGCCCTGACCGATACCAGGACCGATGGCAGCCAGACCGACGGCGAGACCAGCAGCAACGACGGAAGCTGCGGAAGTGATGGAATCCATGTTGAGAGGGTTTGGAGGAGCGCCCTAAAGCGCTGAGAGTATGGAGTGGGAGTTGGTTCACCCTGCGCAGGGACACTGTCTTGAAAGAGAGTGGGCCCGAGTCTTGTTGTCGGACCTGCGCGCAGAAGGTTTTAGCAGACAGCCCTAAAGGGACTGGTTCTGATTAATGGGCCTCGTGCAAACCTTCGCCGATATAGAAGGCAGCGAGAGTCGCAAAGATCAAAGCCTGAATGGCGCTGGTGAAAAGGCCCAGCAGCATCACAGGCAGAGGCACAATTAAGGGAACCAGATAAACAAGAACACCGACGGCCAATTCGTCAGCCAATATGTTTCCGAAAAGACGGAAGGAAAGAGAAAGAGGCTTGGTGAATTCCTCGATGATCTTGAACGGGAGCATGATCGGGGTCGGCTCCACGTAAAGCTCGAAGAATCTCAGACCCTTCTTGCTCAGACCGGCATAGAAGTAAGCCAACGAAACCAGCAGAGCCATCGCAACAGTCGTATTGATGTCTGCCGTAGGAGCACCGAGCTCTCCTTCAGGCAACTCAATGACCTTCCAGGGGATCAGTGCACCGCCCCAATTGCTGACAAAGATGAACAGGAACAGCGTTCCAATGAAAGGAAGCCATTCGCGGTAATACTTCTCTCCGATCTGGTCACGGGCGAGATCACGGATGTAATCCCACATGAACTCAAGAAGGTTTTGCACACCCTTGGGATCACGATCGAGATTGCGCGTACCAACCAGAACGAGAGAAAGCAGGACGCCGATCAGGATCCAGGAGCTGAGAAAAACCTGACCATGAAGGTTGAGATTGCCGATCTGCCAATACAGATGATGGCCAACCTCTAGTTCGGCGAACGGCAGATTGAGGAGCGACGGAACCATGTGTTGGGGGAGTGCGCGGGCTCAGCCGTCGATGACGGTCTGAAGAATCAGAGCTGGCTTGTAGAGGAGGAATCCGAGAAAAGCTGGAAGGAGTTCGAGTTGGGGGAGTTTGGCCGCTGCAACGACAAGAAGCACTGGCACAACCAACTGAAAACGACCAACCTGACGAGAAACTCCGCCGAGCCTGGCGACGCTGCGGGCGAGCAAACGCAAGTACAAAAGACCAGCGAAGGAACCTACCAGCAGGCTGCGGGCCACAAAAACATCGAATCGAACCAGCGCGATGAGAGCCGCGACCAGCGAAACGGCAAGAGTGGCCAGCATCAGACGCCGTTGGAGCCTGGCGTAGTCACCCATACCGGAATCTGTCACAACGGAAGCCGCGGGTGATTCGGTAGTGGTGGAAGCCAGCAAGCAACGCCTGAGAAAGCGCGCGGAATCTATCACGCGTTTCCTCAGGCTCCTTCTGCACAGGGCTCGAGAAGCAGCAGTCTTCTGGACAGAAGTGCTCTTGCCACAGAAGGGGTCTCACCGCCCAGACCCAGCTCACCAAGCGAGCAATCGGGCTGATGTTCAATCGCTTCGAGCAAAGCAAGCTCAGCTGCACTCAAACTGATCGGTTCGAGATCAGGGCCGAGCAGATTCGCGGAAGGCCATCCCCAGAGACAAGGTTGTCGACGACCACGGGCCCGCAGCAGCTCGGCATCGTCATCCCACAGACAAGGCCGGATGGCCGCGCGTGACACGAAGAATTCGAAATGGCTGATATCAGGGTCGAGATCTTCAACCAACAGCCACCGATCCCTCTCGGGAAGCGCGAGAGCTCTTTGAAGAAGCTCACCTTGGAGCAGTCGCGAGGGATCCCAAACCGCTGGATTGGAGAAACCGGCGAATTGAAGACCCGCAGCTTCGATCAACAAAAACAAGCTGCTGAGGTCATAGCTGGTCTCCTGCGGATGGAGATACATGTCCGCAAAATTTGCATCCGCTTCGGTGTCGATCCGCCATCGCTGCTCGTGATTGAGACGCAGCCTGTTGGTTTCCGGAAGCACCTGAAAGAGATCCCGACCCAGACGCAGCCCCTCAGCACCAGTACCGGTTCCGAGACGGGTCAAGGCCCGCTGCGTGCGGTGGATCTCCCAACGCCCACCCTTGGCATAGAGGAAGAGATGCAACAGGCCCCCTTCAGCGAGCAGGGATCCCAGTGCCTTGAGCCCAGCTAACGGCTCGCGTAGGTGATGCAGCACACCCACCGAATTGATGTAGTCGAACGGCCCTTCTCCTTCGAGATCCAGAAGACTGCGCTGTTCCTGACGGAGGTCATCCACCTGATCAGCTCCGCCAGATCGTTGCAGCCGTTCGCGGGCCACCTCGAGAGCTCCGGCGCTGATATCGACTGCAAGAACCTTGGCGCCGGGGTTCAGATGGCAGAGGTAATCGGTGCTGACGCCGGTCCCGCATCCCGCATCCAGAATTCGCACCGGCGCGGAGCCATCGGATCGCTTCGGCACCGCTCCATGGACGGCAGCCAAAACGCTGTCATGGCACCAGCGCCAGTTGTAGCCAGGAGGCGCACCATCCTGGAGTGGGTCTCCGGGGTAGGGAAAACGGTCATAGAACTCGCTCACCACGGGCGTGGCGGCATCCGAAGGCTTGGACTTCACGAGGCGGCGGACTCCGAAAGGTGAGATGGATTTGGAGCATTTCACGAGCGCCCTCTGCTACGGGCCTGTTGCAACTACCCCTGCAAACATTTGTTCATGCAGACTCAAGAGGCCTCGGCGCGAGCCGTAACGTGGCCGCACCCTGCTTGCTCCCGTTCATGACCGTGACCGCCAGCAGCGGCAGCCCAAGGGTTTCCCCTCAGCTGTACGACACCCTGCCGCTTTCCAGCGTTCGCCAGGCAGAACAGCAAGACCGCTTCCCTGACGGTGGCGAGCTCGACACCCTGATCACCTTCTTCCGCAGCGGCAACGACCGGCTGGAAGCGTCGCGGATCATTGCAGCCAACGCTGAAGCAATCGTCGCCCGTGCTGCCAACCGCATTTTTGTTGGCGGCACACCGCTGTCCTTCCTCGAAGCTCCCCTCAGCACGGGCGAGCAGGTCCGCTCATCCGATGCCACCCCACTGGCCGCAGACCAGGTGGCGTTCGAACAGTCCGTCCGCACCTTCACCGGTGACAGCGGCATCACGAAACGGGGCAACTTCTTCACCCGGCTGCTGGAAGGCACTGGCGGTGATGCCGACGTGCGCGTGGTGCTCCCTACCGGATTCAACGCGATCAGCGTGGCCAAATACGGTCCTGCCTTCATGCGCAAGTCTGTGCGCGACCTGGGCTGGTTCCTCCGCTATGTGGGCTACGCGATCGTTGCAGGCGACCCAAGCATCCTCGCGGTGAATACCCGCGGACTCCGCGACATCCTTGAAAAGAATTGCTCGCTGATTGCTACCAACGTGGCACTGCAGGAGATGCGCGCTGCCTGTGCTGAATTACTGCGTGAACGCCCCGAAGCTCGGCGTCTGGCAATCGATAGCTTCAATGTTCTGCTGAAAGAACTGGCGGTAGCGACACCCTCCACTCGCCAAAAACCCGGCAGCCCGGTGAGCCAAGGCCTCCAGTTGCCAGCGATCTACGCCCTTGCCTCTGAATCAGCTCAACGCTTTGAGATGCGGCCAGGTTTGTCCGGTGCCGAAAAGGCTGAAATCGTTCGTGCTGCTTACAGGCAGGTGTTTGAACGCGACATCGCCAAGGGCTATTCCCAGACTCCCTGCCGCTCAGAAGCCAGTCAGCTCGTGCAGGGCAAGATTTCCATGCGGGAATTCATCCGCGCTCTTGGCAAAAGCAAGGAATACAGAACCCAGTTCTATGGGCGGTTTGTGAACAGCCGCGTCGTCGAATTGGCCTATCGCCATTTCCTTGGCAGAGGCGTGAGCTCCCTGGAAGAATTCCGAAAGTCCTTCTCCATCGTGAGCGATCAGGGCCTGAACGGGCTCGTGGATGTGTTGGTGAACAGCAGCGAATACGCCCAGACCTTCGGAGAAGAAACCGTCCCTTATCTCCGTGATCTGGGAGAGGAAGCACAAGAAAGTGCGGGTTGGGGCTCGAACCGTCGCCTGTTCAAGTTCAGCGCACCTTTCGAAGGCGCTCCTCAATACGTGACGCTTTACGCGTCATATCGCCAGCCCCTGGCTGATCAGCATGTTTACGGGGGAGGCAATGACCCTGTTGGCAACCAGTACGGCGCCATCTTCCCTTCGGGCACGGCTTCAGTTGCCACCCGACCAGCACCGTTCAGTTACGACACGCGTCGCCTGCTGGTGAGCAACGGCATGGCTCAACCAGGGCAGATGGACAGTCCTCAGTTCCGAGGCAGCAGGCCCCGGAAGGTGGGCCCCCGTGTGGTGCGGCTCCAGCAAATCGCCACGGGCGGTGCTGCCATGCCTCGAAGGGCCGGTCAGCCGAGCGTTCGCAACACCGAATCTTCAACGCAGGCCGTGATTCAGGCGGTCTATGTCCAGGTTTTAGGCAATGCCGGCTATGCCGGCGAACGAGTTGGGTCTGAAGAAGCTCGCCTGGAGAATGGTGATATCAGCCTCAGAGACTTCATCCGCAGCGTGGCTCGTTCCGACGCCTTCCGGCGCCGCTACTGGGAAGGCCTTTACATCGCCAAAGCAATCGAGGTGATGCACCGTCGACTGCTCGGTCGTCCCACCTTTGGCCGCTGGGAAATCGACGCCTTATTCGATACCGCCGCCCGCAAAGGCTTTTACGGCGTTGTCGATGCATTGCTCGATAGCAAGGAGTTCAAAGATTGCTTCGGCGAAGACACGGTTCCTTACGAGCGATTCATCACTCCTGGTGATCTGACCACCCGACGAGCTCCGTCCATGAGGAGGCCTTTCAAAGCAGCAGCTGTGGCCGATCTCACCATGAGCCCTCGACCAGATTCCAGGAGAAAAGATGATTTCAAATCCAGTGGTGACACGACACCCCGCAATCAATCGCAGCGCAGCAGTGGTGACATCAATCAGTGGATAAGCGGCATCAGCGAGGTGGCTCCAAGAGAGCCCTGGTCGATCATGATGAAACGCATCCCTAATCGCTCATTCACAGGATTGGGGAGCAAAGAGAGACAGACAGCTGAATCATGGAGTCGATCACTCACTTCTCCAAGCGCTTTCCGCAACACCCTGAGTGGCTCTGGTTTTGCTGAAAAACCAAGTGCCCGCCTCGAGGCGTCACTCCTTGTCGGCGATGCTGCTGGCTATCGGAAGAGGGCCGGCTTACCGATGAAATTGTCGCTTGTTCGAGGGGCGTCGGAATCGGAGCTCCGTGAAGTTTTTGATGCTGTCTATCGACAACTCCTGAATCGTGTTCCACTCGAAGACGAGCGCTTGATCTCAGCCGAGTCGCTTCTTCGAGACGGCCAGATTGATTTAGAGGGATTCATCGAAGCCGTGTCACTCAGTGAACCCTTCCAAAATCGACTTTCTCGAATGGCGCCTTTGCGGTCTGCAACAGCTGCAACGATGGCCCTCTTGGGTCGCGCCTCCACACCTGCAGAAACCAGTCGCTTCCTGCAGATACGTGCCGATTCCGGACAACCTGATGCCGTCAGAGATGTGCTGACACTCCGCGCATCAAACGGTGTGGACCCATCCGATGTACCCGATCTGGACAATCTGAGGACTCGCCGGGGCGTCCCTCAATCCACTCTCACGAGAACAGCCAGCCTCTACAGAGGCAATGCAGGCCTGACACCTCCACCGGAAGAGGCCCTCTGATCGAGAAGAATCAGAACTAACCCAGTTCAGATTTTTCCCTAAAACAATCCCCATGCCGGAGTCATCAAATGCTCCGGTTTTTTTATGTCTATTTATCAAAAAAGTGACACAATTCTCCGAGAAGAACTTCAGCTTCAATGCCTCAGAGTGGCAATGAAGAACTGTTACCGGGACTCGGCTACTTCAAGCAGCTGACTGAGAATTGTTGTGTTCTGGCTGCTCTCGGCATCGCGAGGAGCCCGACGACACTCGGAAAGTCAACAGATACAACATCTGAGGCTCTTTCCACTCGAATTTCCCCGATTCGACCCCCCGCGGCCCTTAAGCTGCACCCCGATCTCAATCGAGATCTTCACACCACTCACCGGATATCGGTCTCCTACGGGCGGCCGCTTGCTTCGAGGTAGAACTGCATGAGCATCGTCTCCAACTCGATCATCAACGCGGACGCCGAAGCCCGCTATCTCAGCCCAGGCGAACTGGACCAGATCAAGGCTTTCGTCAGCGGCGGACAACGTCGTCTTCGCGTCGCTCAGGTTCTCAGCGAGAGCCGTGAGCGCATCGTTAAGACCGCAGGTGGTCAGCTGTTTCAAAAGCGCCCCGACGTCATTTCTCCCGGCGGCAATGCCTACGGAGAAGCGATGACCGCAACCTGCCTGCGGGACATGGATTATTACCTTCGCCTCGTCACCTACGGCGTTGTCGCAGGCGACGTGACTCCGATCGAGGAGATCGGAGTGATTGGCGCTCGAGAGCTCTATCGCTCTTTGGGCACCCCTCTCGAAGCCATGGCTGAAGCCGTGCGCGAAATGAAGACCGTGGCCATGGGCATCCTTAGCGGTGCTGATGCCGAAGAAGCCGGCTTCTACTTCGACTACGTGGTGGGCGCTCTCGCCTGATCACCGGAACAAACGCCCCCTTCACGTCACTCCTGATCCATGCAAGACGCGATCACCAACGTCATCAACAAGTCCGACGTCCAAGGCCTGTACTTGGACACGGCTTCCATGACCAACCTCGAGAGCTATTTCGCCAGCGGCGAACTCCGAGTGAAAGCTGCCGCCACAATTAGTGCCAATGCTTCAGCCATCATCCGCGATGCGGTGGCTAAGGCTCTGCTCTATTCGGACATCACCCGTCCGGGCGGCAACATGTACACCACCCGTCGCTATGCAGCCTGCATCCGCGATCTGGACTACTACTTGCGCTACTCCACCTACGCCATGCTGGCCGGTGACACCTCCATCCTTGATGAGCGAGTGCTGAATGGTCTCAAAGAGACCTACAACTCCCTTGGCGTGCCGATTGGCGCCACTGTTCAAGCTATTCAGGCCATGAAGGAAGTGACTGCTTCCCTCGTTGGTCCCGATGCCGGCAAGGAAATGGGCGTGTATTTCGACTACATCTGCTCCGGTCTCGGCAACTGAGCCCATGCGGTTGTTCAAAGTCACCGCTTGCATCCCCAGCCCTGAAAAGGTCCGGACGCAGCGCGAATTGCAGAACACCTTCTTCACGAAGTGGGTGCCCTATGACAGCTGGTTCGCTGAACAACAGCGGATCCAGAAACAGGGAGGGCGAATCATCAAAGTTGAACTCTGCACGGGAAGTCGTCAGGTCAACGTCGGCAACTGAACTCAGTTCCTCGATTATCAAAAACCCGGCCTCTGGCCGGGTTTTTTTGTGGGAAATCCCTTGGCAAACCGTTCTTTGGACGGCTCAATGGATGCAACATCGTCAAACGTTTTGAGCAGCGCCAGTGTGTTCTCCAAAAGGAGTCGATCCTCACGGCGGAGCACTGTGAAGGAGCGTCAGGCAACAACAACCGACCCCAGACCCTTCTGGCAACGCCATCTACCGCTCGACTGGTCGCTCTGGCCTGCGGAGGCAAGACTTCTGCTGACGCTCACAGCAATCTGGAGCCTGGCTGGGCTGCTGGTCCTGGCCTCGGCAAGCTGGTGGGTAGCAGCGCGAGAACAGGGAGAGGGCGCCTACTACCTCAAACGACAGCTGATCTGGATGACCGCCAGCTGGAGCCTAATGGCCTTCACGAGCTCCATCAATCTCAGGCGATGGCTGAAGGTGGCCGGGCCAGCACTTTGGATTGGCTGTTTGCTGATTGCCGCCACCCTGGTAATGGGAACGACTGTTAATGGTGCAAGCCGATGGCTTGTGATCGGTCCCATCCAGATTCAACCCTCCGAACTGGTCAAACCGTTCGTGGTGCTCCAGGCGGCCAATCTTTTCGCCCATTGGAAGCGAACCGGTCTTGATCAAAAGCTGCTCTGGCTTAGCAGCTTCGGCGTTTTGGTGCTGCTCATCCTTAAACAGCCCAACTTGAGCACAGCGGCACTGAGCGGGCTACTGATCTGGTTGATGGCCTTTTCAGCAGGCCTCCCTCTGGTGCAACTGTTTGGCACCGCTATCGGCGGCGCCATGCTCGGAACCGCAAGCATCCTGGTCAACGAATACCAGCGATTGCGGGTGATCTCCTTTCTGAACCCGTGGAAAGACCCGCAAGGCGATGGCTACCAGCTGATTCAAAGCCTTCTGGCCATCGGTTCGGGGGGTCCGTTCGGACAAGGGTTCGGACTCTCGACCCAGAAACTTCAGTACTTGCCAATTCAAAGCACTGACTTCATCTTTGCGGTCTACGCCGAGGAATTCGGACTGGTGGGGTCCCTCCTGCTGCTGTTGTTCCTGATGTTGATTGGCTATCTCGGTCTCCGTGTGGCCCTGCGATGTCGGAGCAACCAGGCACGCCTGGTTGCCATAGGTTGCGCGACGCTCTTGGTCGGCCAATCCGTGATGAATATCGCCGTGGCCTCGGGTGCAATGCCCACCACAGGCCTACCGCTTCCACTGATGAGTTACGGAGGAAACTCTCTGCTTTCAAGCCTGATGATCGTGGGCTTACTGATCCGCTGCTCTCTTGAGTCAACAGGACTGATCGGAGGTCGTGGCGTCGGCCAGAGGCCGGCATCGGAGCGTCGGCGACGACGAACCAGAACAGAGCATTCTTTCAATTTTCCCGCCTGAGACCCTCCTCCCTGGCTTCCACCCACACGGCTTGCTTTCAGCAACAGCACCGCTGGGATCAGTAATCTTGTAGCCAATCCTTCAGGCTCGCGCAGACCACCATCGCCTTCCTCGACCTGGCTTTGTCCGACCTGGCGCGCAGCGGTGAGCAGCTGCTGAACCAGACCCTGCAGCAGCCTGGTCCACTGAGCCTGGGCATTGTTTTGCTAGTTGGTGCGGTTACCAGCCTGGGGCCATGCTCCTTGTCGTTGCTTCCTGTGACCGTGGCCTACCTGGCAGGGTTCAACAGTGAACAATCTCCCTGGCAACGCAGTCTGGCTTTCTGCACAGGGATCGTGGGCGCCCTCGTGATGCTGGGCAGTCTCAGCGGATTGCTGGGCGGAATTTACGGTCAGGTTCCAGATTTGATTCCCACACTCGTGGCAATCCTGGCTGTGGTAATGGGTCTCAATCTGCTCGGGATTGTGCGCATCCCCCTCCCGGCAGGTCCCGATCCTCAGGCCTGGAGCCATCGTGTCCCGGCGCCGCTAGCTCCAATTGCTGCTGGTTTGGCCTTCGGCTTGGCCGCCTCGCCTTGCACCACGCCCGTGCTGGCCGTCCTGCTGGCGTGGATCGCCAGCACGGGAAATCCTGTGCTGGGCCTGCTGTTCCTACTCAGCTTCGGGATTGGCCAGGTGCTGCCACTGCTCTTGGCTGGAAGTGTTGCTGCGTCCATTCCAAAACTGATGGCACTGCGATCAATCAGCCGCTGGATCCCCAGCATTAGCGGCGTTGTTCTGCTCACGGTGGGCACCCTCACCCTGCTGGCGAGAGTGGTCTGAGCATGCCGTTGTTCAGACGAATCCTGGCCACCCTCTCGGACCTGAGGCTGGCGATCGCCCTGCTGTTGCTGATCGCACTGGCCAGTGCTCTGGGCACCATCCTCCCTCAGCAAGAGGCGGCCGATCTTTATCTGGAACGTTTCAATCCAGACCCGTGGCTTGGCCTGATCAACGGTGACCTGATGCTGCGATTGCAGCTTGATCATGTGTACGCCAGCAACTGGTTTCTGACCCTGCTGGCCCTGCTGGGAGTGGCCCTGATGCTTTGCAGCTGGCGACGGCAATGGCCTGCCCTGCAGGCAGCGCTGCGATGGATCGACTATTCCCGTCCAAGGCAGCTGAGCAAGCTGGCACTGGCTGAAACCCGATCCTGCTCCGACAGTGGGCGAGCGCTGAACGCTCTGGCCGGTGAGCTGAAAGCGAACGGCTGGGCCGTCAGGGAACAAGCTGGTCGACTGGCGGCCCGCCGAGGCGTGGTGGGCAAGGTCGGTCCTCTGCTGGTGCACACCGGCTTGGTGCTTCTCCTGATCGGAGCCGCATGGGGAGCATTGGCCGGACAACGACTGGAGCGCTTTCTCGCTCCTGGACGTTCACTGGATCTGCTCAGCCCAACAGGCGATAGCCGGCTAAGCGTCACCCTCAAGGATTTCGCCATCGAGCGGGATCCAGCCGGTCGGCCTGAACAGTTCAGCTCCACCCTCCAGCTGACGCCTGCCGGTGAACCAGAGGATGAACGGCAGATCAGCGTGAATCATCCGCTGCGCTACAGAGGCATGACCGTTTACCAGGCGGACTGGTCTCTAGCCGCGATCACCGTGCAAATCGGGCGGAGTCCCCAGTTGCAACTTCCACTCAGCAACTTTCCTGAGCTAGGCGATCAGATGTGGGGCCTTGTACTTCCCACGCGGCCGGACGGCAGCGAACCGGTCTTTCTGAGCACAGGCAGCGAACAGGGTCCGGTTCAAGTGTTCGATTCAGACGGAAGCCTGATCACGAATCTGCGCCCTGGTGGCGATGGAGCGGACGTGAAAGGGTTGCCGCTGAGAGTGGTCGAGATTCTGCCCGCAAGCGGACTTTTGTTGAAACGAGATCCTGGCGTTCCCCTGGTGTACGCCGGATTCGCCATCACTCTGCTGGGAGGCGGCCTGAGCATGGTGGCCACCCGACAGATCTGGGCCGTGACGGAAGCGATGCCGGGCCGCCTTCACGTGGCAGGCCTCTGCAATCGCAACCTGGCTGGATTTGCAGCGGAACTCCCTGCACTAATCAGCAGGGTTGACGCTCTCCGTGGCTGACCCGCACCACAGTGTGCACATTGCCGCGGGGATGAAAGTCAGCCTCGAGCTGCATCCAGACCGGATCACAGGCCTCAACCAGGTCATCCAGGATGCGGTTGGCCACCTCTTCATGGGAAATGGTCTTGTCGCGATAGCTATTGATATAGAGCTTGATGGCCTTCAGTTCCACCACGCGTGGGCCAGGCTGATAGAGGAGACGCAGCACCGCAAAGTCGGGATAGCCGGAGAATGGGCAGAGGCAGGTGAACTCCGGCAATTCAATCGACACCTCATAGGGCCGACCCGGGCGTGGGTTGTCAAAACAGATCAGCTCGGCTTCAGCAATAGCCCGCTCTCCATACAGAGGGGTCCGGGTGGAATCCGCAGTGGAAGCACTCATCAAACGAGAGAGAAGCAACGCTTTGTAAAGACCCTAAAACCCTGCGTCACCCCCGGCCGGCATTCAACGGGGAAGAGCGCGACACCCAGAGACCCATAACAGACCACAAAAATGTTCACCATGAACAGCGCGGATGAGGTAGAAATGCATTGAAGGACAAACCGTTGGGCTTAAGCCTGGCTTGCCAGGCCCTCACCAGCCGGAAGTAGCCACCCGCGCGGCGAAGCAACGCTCCTTCCCACGAAGCGATCCCGATTCCAATCGGACAACACGCCATCCCTTCGAGGCCAGACCCCATGAAGACCAAAGAGCGCACCTACCGCGGCATCGCCTACAACCCCGCGGAGCATGAGCGCCTCAGCCACTCCAGCATTGACCACACCTATCGCGGCCATCACTACGATGCGCCCTTGAGCCACGCTCCCGCAGCCGAGTCCACCGTGGAACTCCACTACCGCGGCAGCGTCTATCAACATCGCCGCGAGCAGGCAGAGGTCCACCCCAACTCCTGATTTTGTAGCAACGCTTACATCTCCTGGAGGAGCCTCAGGCCGTAATGGATACGTTGTCTGTGGCTCTTTCATGGATCTCCGCCTGCTCGCTGAAGACTCTTCTTTCCGGTTGGTTCCAGCAAGCGTTCACGGAATCCTCTGGCTTCAGACCCATTTCGAGTCTGAGCATTGGGAGCTACTGGCAGACGGACTCATCACACTCTGCAGAGACGACGCCGAAAGCCTCAGCTCTGATGCAGCTGATGCCGGACTGATACTGAATTCATTGCCCTCCCCCACCTCCTCAAATCGCGTCTGAGCATCTAGCTTCAGGCCAACCGATCTGCTGTCATGAAAAAAATCGAAGCGATCATCCGTCCGTTCAAGCTTGAAGACGTCAAACTTGCCTTGGTCAATGCCGGAATCGTTGGCATGACCGTGAGTGAAGTGCGCGGCTTTGGTCGCCAGAAAGGCCAAGTGGAGCGATATCGCGGATCAGAATTCACCGTTGAGTTTCTTCAGAAGCTCAAAATTGAAGTGGTGGTAGACGATTCCCGCGTCGATACGGTGGTGAATTCCATCGCAGAAGCCGCCAAAACTGGCGAGATTGGCGACGGGAAGATCTTCATTTCCCAGGTCGACACCGTCGTGCGAATCCGCACCGGTGATCGCGACGGCGCCGCACTCTGAAGCGCACCAACCCCCTATCAATTCGCCAGTGTCTCGTTGACCACATCCTTGATCTTGGATGGAGTCATGTTGTTTTCGTCAGTGACAGCGAGCCACAGCAGATACTCATGATTCCCTGCAGGTCCGGTGATGGGTGAGCCGACCAATCCAGATGCCCGCCAACCAAGGGGACCTGCATGAGCCATCACCCCCTCGATGGCATCCACATGGGCCTCCGGATCGCGCACAACCCCGCCTTTGCCAACCCGCCCACGTCCCACCTCAAACTGAGGCTTGACCAACACGATGGCTTCACAACTTGAGGCCTGAGGACCCTCCGTCAGCATCAGGGCACGCAAGGACGGCAACACCAGTCCCAACGAGATGAACGACACGTCGGCTACCGCAAGGGTCGGCCTTGGGTCGCCTTCCTCATAAAGATCATCTGCCGTCAGACGCCTGAGGTTTGTACGTTCTCGCAGCACCACACGGTCATCCGTGCGCAGACTCCATGCTGTTTGCCCATAGCCCACATCGATGCCGTAAACACGACTCGCGCCATGTTGCAGAAGGCAATCGGTGAAACCGCCGGTAGAAATGCCGCCATCAAGGCAAACCCTTCCCGTCACCGTGACCGGGAACGCCTCCAAAGCACCCAGCAATTTCTCACCGCCTCTAGAGACGAAACGCGGTGGCTGCTCAACCCGCAGTTCGGCAGCTTCTGAAATCTCCTGCCCAGGCTTCTCCAGGCGTTGGCCATTGACGTCACGAACCTTGCCCGCACGAATCAGCTGCTGGGCCTGCTGACGTGATGACGCCAGGCCCAACGTGAGGAGATGCAGATCCAGACGGCGTTTCCGGGCCATTTCTTCATAAAAGCAGAGGGCAAATCGGAACAAAGTTGTGAGGTTCACCGGAGAGCCAAGACAACTCCGGGAAGATCAGTCCGAGCCGTTGTACGGACATGTCAGCCAAGCAGACCCTGCATCACCGCAAGAGGCGTCGCAACGTGCTGGAACTGCTGCACCCCGGTGCATTCGTCACCATTGAAAATCACCCCAACGATCTTCCCCCGTTCCAGGTGATCGAATGTCGCGGGGGTCTATGCCGGGTGCGCCAGCAAGCTTGGGGTCAGCATGTGCAGTGGGAGGTTGAGCACCGCCGTCTGCGCTCGGCTTGAAGCAGAGGCGAGGGTGGATGCACCTGCGTCACCGTATGGTCATGGATTGACCGTCCGACTGCGATCCCTTGATCGAGCGCTACACCCTGCCCGAAATGGGCGAGATCTGGACCGACAGGGCCAAGTACCAGAGCTGGCTCGATGTTGAAGTGGCTGCCTGTGAAGCCAACTGCAGTCTGGGACGCGTTCCCGAAACGGCAATGGCCGACATCCGCAGCAAAGCCGCTTTCGAACCCGAGAGAATCCTGGAAATCGAAGCGGAAGTGCGTCACGACGTGATCGCATTCCTCACCAATGTGAATGAACACGTGGGTGATGCCGGGCGCTACATCCATGTGGGCATGACCAGCAGTGATGTACTGGACACGGGCGTGGCCCTGCAGTTGAAGGCCTCGGTGGCCCTGCTGCGCAAAGAGCTTGCTGCTTTGGATGCCGCCATCGCCAAGCTGGCTGCAGAGCACAAATCCACCGTGATGATCGGCCGCTCCCATGCCATCCATGGCGAACCGATCACCTTCGGCTTCAAGCTGGCTGGCTGGCTGGCTGAAACCCGCCGCAATGCCGAACGGCTGGAGCGGCTGGAACGCGATGTCGCCGTGGGCCAGGTGAGCGGCGCCATGGGCACCTATGCCAACACCGACCCAGAAGTCGAACGTCTCACCTGCGAGCGCCTGGGTCTGTCACCCGATACCGCCAGCACTCAGGTGATCTCCCGCGATCGCCATGCTGACTACATCCAGACTCTGGCCTTGGTTGGCGCGTCACTGGATCGATTCGCCACGGAAATCCGCAACCTGCAGCGCACCGATGTGCTGGAAGTCGAGGAAAGCTTCGCGAAGGGGCAAAAAGGAAGCTCAGCGATGCCTCATAAGCGCAACCCAATTCGCAGCGAACGCATCAGTGGTCTGGCCCGGGTGTTGCGCAGCTACGTCGTGGCCGCTCTGGAAAACGTGGCGCTCTGGCACGAACGGGACATCAGCCACAGTTCAACCGAGCGAATGATGCTCCCCGACTGTTCCGTCACGCTGCATTTCATGCTGCGCGAGATGACCGCAGTGGTGGCTGGCCTGGGGGTCTACCCAGGCAACATGCTCCGCAACATGAACGTCTACGGAGGCGTGGTGTTCAGCCAACGGGTGCTGCTGGGCCTCGTGGATGCAGGCATGAGCCGAGAAGATGCTTACCGCGTGGTGCAGCGCAATGCGCACACCGCCTGGAATACCGATGGAGGCGACTTCCGCGCCAACCTGGCGGCAGACCCGGAGGTCACAGCCAAGCTCACTAATGAGCAGCTCAACGACTGCTTCAGCACCGAGCTGCACCAGGCGAACCTGGGTGTGATCTGGGAACGACTCGGACTCTGACTCCAACGATCGCGGCATGTTCTGGACCCCCTACGCAGACTGGATCTATGTGGTGGTGAGTGTCAGCGGCATGCTGCTGATCATTGCCCTGGTGCTGAGGCCCGGCGCGGGTCCGCGCTCATAAACCTTTTGCTGGCTTGGAATGCCTGACGCGACAAGGATCGAAACCGACAGCATGGGCGCCGTTGAGGTGCCCGCAGAAGCGCTCTGGGGTGCCCAGACCCAACGATCACTGCAGAATTTCGCGATCGCCTCCGACCGAATGCCCGCGGAATTGATCCATGCCCTGGCTCAGATCAAGCAAGCGGCAGCCATCACCAATGCAAGGCTTGGGGTGTTGGATCACAAGCGCTGCGATCAGATCGTGGCAGCGTCAGCAGCGGTGGCGGAAGGACAGCACGACGAACAGTTCCCCCTGCGCGTCTGGCAAACCGGGAGCGGGACCCAGACCAACATGAATCTCAATGAGGTCATCAGCAATCTGGCCTCTCAGGCTTCGGGCGAGCCGCTGGGGAGCCACAACCCCGTGCATCCCAACGACCACGTCAACCGCTCGCAATCCACCAACGACGCATTCCCAGCGGCCATCCATGTCGCAGCGGCGGAGGGCATCACCCGGCGATTGCTGCCAGAACTGGAGCATCTGAAGGCCGCTTTTGCTGCCAAGGCGTCAGCCTGGGACACGATCGTGAAAATCGGTCGGACGCATCTTCAAGATGCTGTGCCGCTGACCCTCGGCCAGGAGGCCTCGGCTTGGCGCGACCAGATCGGCGTGGCAGCTCAACGCATCGACGCAAGCCTCAACGAAGTGCTGCCCCTTCCTCTGGGAGGCACGGCAGTCGGAACCGGACTCAATGCACCTGAGGGTTTTGCTGTGCAAGCTGCCGCGGAGCTTGCGCTGATTACCGGCCTACCATTCACCACTGCCAACAACAAGTTCGCCGTGATGGCTGGCCATGACGGCCTCGTGAATGCCATGGGCCAGCTGCGGCAGCTAGCGGTGAGCCTGCTCAAGATCGCCAACGACATCCGCCTACTCGCCTGCGGACCCAGGGCTGGCCTGAATGAGCTTGAACTACCAGCCAATGAACCCGGCAGCTCGATCATGCCGGGCAAGGTGAACCCAACCCAGTGTGAGGCGATGGCCATGGTGTGCACCCAGGTGATCGGGCTGGATGCCGCTGTAGCCATGGCCGGCTCCGGCGGACATCTTCAGATGAACGTCTACAAACCCCTAATCGGGTTCAATCTGCTGCAGGCCATCACCCTGCTGACAGATGCCTGCCGCTGCTTCCGCGTGTCGATGGTGGAAGGGATCGAACCCAACGCCAAACGCATCGAGTACTACGTGGAGCAGTCGCTGATGCTGGTCACGCCCCTCGCGCCGGTGATTGGGTACGACAAAGCGAGTGCCATCGCGAAACATGCCCATGCTCAGGGTTCAAGCCTGCGCGAGGCCGCCCTTCAATTGGGCTACGTAACCGGCGAAGAATTTGATCGGATCGTGGATCCCGCAGCGATGGCCGTTTCCGTTTCCCAAGGGTGATCAATCAGCAAGGGATTCAGGCCGCTCGCTCCGTCGCCGGATTCAATCCATCCGCTTCAGCGGCCGCTGCCTTGAGCAGATCGTCGGCTTCAGCCACTGGGAAGCGGTTGATCGCCTTCAGAGCCTGACGGGCCTTGCTGCGGAGCTGCTCACTGATCGCTTCGCAATACGGCACCTGTGCCAGTAGATCCACCGTGCGGCGCATGATCCGCACCACATCACCCTCATCCAGCGACGTGTTGGCGATGAGGTCATTCCAGGACGTTCCACTTGCCCAGGCCTCAACAAGGCCCATCAGCTCAGGCTCCCACCAGGCAGGAACCACCACACGATGTTGCTCCTGCGCTCGCAGCAGTTCGCGCCGGATTCCGGACAGATCCTGCAGCGCCTCTTCCGCCCGTGCCGGCGGCGGGAAGCCACTCCAGAGATCCGGTCGATTCACCTCGGTGCTGATGGCTTCAAACACCGCTGCCAATTCCGCCGGGGGCAGATCGTCGAGATGTCCGCTCATGAGCGCCAAACCGAGCCACAATTCGTTGTCGCCTCGCAAAGCCGCGACGGTGCGGCCAATTTCCGTGGACTCGAGATCATCGAGGGCCGCAAAGTGCTGCAGGATCTCCATCAGGGAAAGAAAGGTTTCCCAGTGGCGGTTTGCACGGTGATGCAACACATGCTGACGCTCAGCAATCTCCAACTCGAGGTCTTCCATACGGCGGCGATGCTTCTTGAGCTGCTTGCGATCGCCCCAGCGGTGAGCTGGATGCTCCTGGAGATCCGTTTCCAGATCCTTCACGGTCTGAGCCTGAGACAACACCTCGCCAGCCAAGTCGTACTGCGGGGTGGTCATGTCATGACGCTGTGCCATGTGCCCCACGGCAAGGGCCAGCCCGCCGCTTTGCTGATCGCCATGACGCAACTCGCCTGGGCGACTGAGCTCAGGTGCCTGCACTCCATCCACCTGAAGACAACTGAGTTCGGCATGCAGGCTCACCACAGCCTGACAGGGCACTAGCAGCCAGACGTTGTCGAGGGTGAGACAAAGCAGCAGCGGAAACTGACCCGGGCCCTCACATTTCTCGACGATCACCGCTGGTGTGACACCGCCCTTGAGCTGAGGTGATTTGAGGCTAACCAGAGTTCCAACGCTGGCGAACTGCAGGGCCAGCGTGAGTTCATGGGCCAGTGTTTCTTCAGCCTGCTGCTGAAGGATGCGCAGAAGACGACGCTCTTCGCGCAACCGTCCGCGACGCTTTTCATAATCCTCGAAATCCTCCCAAGGGACATCACCGGCAGATCCCTGCAATTGCCCGAGCTGAAGCCGCAGCTGCTCGAGGATCTCTTCCTCTTCCACAAGATCAAGGCTGGCCAGGTAGCGCCCAAAGCTGCGTTCCACCAGCTCACGCGACTTGGCCAAATCATGACGCTGCAGAAGGTTCAAAACCATGCCGTAACTAGGCGTGAACTGACTCACCAGAGGATCCGCCGGGCTGGTGGCCAACTGACCCGCCTCACGGACACCTTCAAATCGGCTTTGCACCGTGACCACATAGCCCTTGGAATCCAAGCCACGGCGTCCGGCCCGTCCGGCCATCTGCAGAAATTCACTCGCCATCAGCGGGCGATGACCACGCTCGGTGCGTTTTGAAAGTGAAGCAATCACCGTGCTACGAGCGGGCATGTTGATGCCGGCCGCGAGCGTTTCGGTGGCGAATACCACCTTCACCAAACCCTGCTGAAACAGCTCTTCAATTAACTCCTTCCAGGCCGGGAGCACCCCGGCATGGTGAGCAGCAATGCCACGGAGCAGGGCGTCGGCATGCAAACCATCGCGCACGGCTTCAGGGTTGGCAGCGGTGTAGGTCTTCAGGCGTTCTCGGATGCGAGCCTGCTCCGCCTCCGTGACCAGACACTGCACGCCAAGATCACGCACCGCCTTGTCGCAACCGCGTCGGCTGAAAATGAAATAGATGGCCGGCAGCATGTCGCGCTCAGCCATCTGAGCCACAACGAAGCTGATCGGCGGTGGCTCAGGCTGGGGCGGACGGGGTGAGCGCCCCTTGCGTTTGTGGCCCTTGGGTGCACGCCAGACCTTGCAGTTGGGGTGAAGCCCGGTGCCCTCATCATTCAAGAGCGGGTGTAGCCCCTTGGCACTGCAGAAGCTGAACTGCAGTGGCACCGGCCTGAAGTCGCTGAGCACAAGGCGGGTGGGGCCATGGACCCGTTCAATCCAATCGGTGAGCTGCCCTGCGTTGGCCACCGTGGCCGACAGCGCGACAAGCTGAACAGCTGGCGGGCAATGAATGATTGATTCTTCCCAAACGGTTCCTCGCTGAGAATCATTCATGTAGTGGCACTCATCCAGCACCACAGCCTCCACATCCGCCAAGGGGTCGTCATGCTCATCTGCCTCGGCGTAGAGCATGTTCCGGAAGATTTCCGTGGTCATGACCACGATCGACGCCTCACGGTTGACACTGAGGTCGCCGGTCATCAGGCCGACGTTCTCAGCGCCAAACTGCTCGCGGAAGTCGCGAAGTTTCTGATTGGACAACGCCTTCAGAGGCGTGGTGTAGAAGACCTTCTGTCCATGAGACATCGCCCTGTGGATGGCGTACTCACCGATCAGCGTCTTTCCTGACCCTGTTGGAGCGCTGACCACCACCGAGTGGCCCTGATTGAGCGCATCAATCGCGTCCAGCTGAAAATCATCCAGTGGAAACGGAAAGAGTTGCGCTGGATCAGGAGATCCCACGCTTTCGGGCTTTGCAGCCTGGGTCTCGGGATCCGGCATAGGGCGATCCTAAGGACGCCGCCGCCAGAGGGCTGCCAGAAGGCTTCCCAGCAGTGAATGGATCACGGCCGAAATCGCTCCAGGCAGAGCGGTGAGGGGGCTAGCAAAGCCACCGGAGCGGGCCAACACCACAGCCAATCCTGAGTTCTGCATGCCCACTTCAATGCTGATGGTGCGCTGCGCCGGCATCGGTTCCCCCATCAAGGCCGGAATCAGCAGGCCCAGAAGAAAACCTCCGCCGTGCAGCAGGAGCGTGGCCAATACCAGCAGTCCCCCCTGACGCAACAGCATCTCCTGCTGACTGCCCACAATTCCCCCCACAATCAGCGCGATGGCGAGCACGGCCAGCGGAGGCATCACGGGCTCAACCCTGGCAGCGAAGCGAGGTAGCCCCTGCTTGAGAGACACACCCAAGGCCACGGGAACCAGCACAACCTGCAACACATTGGCCAGCAGTGTCCAGCCATCCACGGGTACGTAACGGCCCGCCAGCACACTGGTGAGCAAGGGGGTCAACACCACAGCCAACAGCGTGCTGAGCGAGGTCATCACCACCGAAAGGGCGATGTCGGCCCTGGCAATCAGTGCGACCACGTTGCTGGCGGTGCCACCAGGACAGCAACCCACAAGAATCAACCCCACGGCCAACGGTGGCGCCAGACCCAGCAGCCAGGCCACAAACGCGGCCAGCAGTGGCATCAGCAGAAACTGACAGGCCACGCCAAGGAGTGCTGGTCGGGGCGCGATCAGCACGCGACGGAAATCGGCCGGTGCCAGACCCAACCCCATTCCCAGCATGATCAGGGCCAACGACCAAACAATCACAGGTCCGCTCACCCAGCTGAACCAGGCGGGCTGCAGCAACGACAGTGCGGCAGCCAACAGGGTCCACAGAGGAAAGAGCAGAGTGAAACGCTCTAGGGCTCGAGCCATGGCCGAACGCCGTGGATGAGAAACAACGTCGTCCATCCTGCTGGGCAGTGGAGACCGAGACTGATGGCATGAGCATTCCTCCGGCCCGTCGCCGTCAGCTACGCACCTGGTCTCCAGCAACGGCGACAGGGCGCTTGCGACCTGAAATGGGAAATGCCGGTGACGGATTGTTCGATCTGGCCAGCAACGACTACCTGAGCCTGTGCCGCCATCCGGCTGTGATCGCAGCAGCCCAAGAGGAACTGCTGCGTAGCGGTGCTGGCGCCGCTGGCTCACGCCTTGTCAGCGGCACGCGCCCCGTGCACGACCAACTGGAGACAGCGCTGGCCCGCTGGCTGGAACGCGATCGGGTGCTGCTATTTCCCAGCGGTTTCCAGGCCAATCTTGCCGCGGTGAGCGCTCTGGCGAACCGTCACACCATCGTGCTGGCGGATCGGCTAATCCATCACTCCCTGCTGGTGGGCGTGCAGGCCAGCGGTGCCCGCCTCAAGCGCTTTGCTCACAACGACCTTCACGCGCTGGAGCAGCTTCTGCGCCGATGCCAGGACAATCGTCCTGGCACTCCGGTGCTCGTGATCACGGAAAGCCTGTTCAGCATGGAGGGAACCAGCCCTGCCTTGGCTGACCTATCAGCACTGTGTCGACGGCACGGTGCAGAGCTGCTGCTCGACGAAGCCCACGCCCTCGGCGTGCTTGGCCACGGCGGGCGGGGACTGGGGTTCAGGATGCGCGATGTGACCATGCTCAGTGGCACCTTTGGCAAATCCTTCGGCAGCGGTGGTGCTTTCCTCGCCTGTAATGCAGAACTTGGAGAGCAGCTGCTTCAGAGCAGTGGCGCCTTCCGATACACAACAGCACTCGCACCTTCGCTAGCCGCCGCGGCCCTAGCTGCCTTGCAGCTGATCCAGGACAACCCGACCTGGGGTGAACAGCTGGTGCAACGCGGAGAAACCTGGAGAGCCCGTCTCCAAAACGCAGGCTGGACGCGCCCGCTGGGGAGAGGTCCCATTCTGCCGCTGCTGGTAGGAGACGACCAGGCATCGCTGGACCTCCAGGGAGCGCTGGAACAAGCGGGGCTGCTCACCGTTGCGATTCGCCCACCAACGGTGCCGGAAGGCCAAGCCCGGCTCCGTTTGGTGCTGCATCGCACCCTGCCCGATGAGACATTGGACTCTCTGATCCAGGTTCTGGCTCAACCCGGCAGTCCTCGATGAAACAAGTCATCGCCATGCATGGCTGGAGCGGCGACGGTGGCACCTGGCACGCCTGGGAGCGTCATTTCAACGGGCGTGGCTGGTGCTGGTGCAGTGGCGAACGCGGCTATGGGGATCGCACGCCCGTGATGCCTTCTTGGCAGAAGACCAAGCGAGAAGAGTCGGGGTCATGTCGTGCCGTGATCGCCCATTCCCTCGGTCCTCATCTGATCGGACCTGATGTGCTGGCTCAGGCCACAGATCTGGTGCTCTTGGCAAGCTTTGGGCAATTCGTGCCCGAAGGCCCATCAGGGCGGGCGCTGCGAGCAGGACTGAAGGGAATGCGCAAAGCGATCGGCAGTGACGGAGAAGCAGCAATGCTCCGCACCTTCCTCCAACGTGCCGCGCAACCTGGCAGCGCCAATGCATTGCCGCCTGGCCCCGTGCAGAAGGGTCTCTCCGCTGAAGGCCGAGAACGGCTGACGATCGATCTCGACCGGCTGATCGCCACCCGAGGCCTGCCCGTAGGGATCCCATCCAACGCAAGGGTTCTGGTGGTTGATGCCGGCGACGACGCGATCGTCGCTCCTACGGCCAGTCGGGATCAGCTGCAGGCACTGGAACGGCATCTCGTGCAGGCTCCCGAGCACTGGCAACTGGCACATGCCGGCCATGCCTTGTTGGTGCCCGATCTGTTGATGCGTGTTCAACAGTGGCTGGACAGAGAGCCTCCAGCCCCGGCATGACAGACGACGCATGGGGTGACCGCGTGCTTTCACGCTTCGGAGAAGCCGCCGACACTTACGACACAGCGGCCAGGCTGCAGCGTGCCGTGGCCTGGCGCCTGGCCGGCCATTGCCAACGAATCGGCGTACCCAGGGGGTTGTGGGTTGATCTTGGAAGCGGCACCGGGCACCTCGCTGAAGCGCTGGAGACCCATCACCCGGGCCAACAGGTGCTGCGACTGGATGGGAGTGTCGCCATGCTGCGCCGGCAACCGCCAGGGGCGCGCACTCAACTTTGGGACCTGAGACAGCCACTCCCAAGATGGGAGCTCAGCCCAACTCTGCTGGCCTCCAGCTTCTGTCTTCACTGGCTGCATGACCCTGAGCAACGGGTGCAGCAATGGCTGAACGAGCTTCAACCGGGTGGATGGCTCGTGCTCGCTCTGCCTGTTGAAGGCTGCTTCCCTCAGTGGCATGAAGCGGCTGACGACAGCGGTGTTGCCTGCAGCGCACTGGAGTTTCCACATCATGAGGCGTTATGTGGCGATATCAAGCCGGAAAAAATCCAGTTGCAGCAACAACTTCGATTCACCGCCACAGCAGTCAACCTCCCCCGCCTACTGAAACCAATCCGCCGCGTGGGTGCAGGTTCAAGCCGTACACAGGCCTTGTCTGTGCAGAACTGGCGCTTACTGGAAAAGTGTTGGCCTGATCGCGACGGAGATGGAAGGCTCAGACTCACCTGGGTGATCCAACTGCTGCTAATCCGCCGATGACCGACACCCGGCTTCCACTCCGCCTCGTTGTCTGCGGGACAGACACGGATGTCGGGAAAACGGTGATCAGTGCCCTGCTTGTCCAGGGGCTGAAGGCTCGTTACTGGAAACCGGTCCAAAGCGGACTCGCAGGAGGCGGAGATCGGCAGCGCGTGATTGATCTGATTCAGTTGCCAGAGTCGCGGTGGATTCCCGAGGCCTACGCCTTTCAGGCTCCAGTTTCGCCGCATTGGGCCGCAGAGCTGGAGCACAGGCAGCTCGATCCCGATCGCCTGTCCCTGCCACCCGACGATGGAACACCTCTTGTGGTGGAGACCGCAGGAGGCCTGCATGTTCCGCTGAACCGGTCATGGCAGCAAATCGATCAACTGCAGCGCTGGGCACTGCCGGTGGTGCTCGTGGCTCGCAGTGGCCTGGGCACGCTTAACCACACCCTGCTCAGCCTTGAAGCCCTTCGAACCCGCAGTATTCCTGTGCTGGGTCTATTCATCAATGGGCCCCTTCACGCCGACAATCCGCGCACCCTGGCTGAACTGGGGGGGGTTCCAGTGCTGGCGGAACTGCCAACACTGGAACCCCTCAACGCTGAGGGGCTTGCCAACGCATGGCAAAACCAAGGGCTGGGCCCTAAGTTCGATGCGCTTGCTCGATGCACGGATCCCCAATGACCAGCCGTCAGACCTGGGCCACCGTGGCCGTTGTTCTTCTGTGTGGCGGCATTCTCGTCTTGTTCACAGATGTGGAAGTGCAGATGGTGCGTTGGTTCAACTGCGGACCGATCGCAACCGAGAGCGAAAAGAACAGCGATGTCTGCCGCTGATCAGGCCAGTTCAGTGGTTGAGACGATCAACGGGATGCCGCACTCAGCCCATCGGCCTTGAGCGGAGAGGACATCTCCCCATCAGCAATGCCACATGGCGCACGGCCATGGACAGAGGCCATCCCTGGCGCAGCTGCTCATGGATCTGTTCAATCTGTGATGGAGACCAGCCACGCATCTCAAGACGTGCCTTGATGCAGGGCCAGCCACCTTCAAAAAAAATACTCCGGCACCCGTCTCGACCGGATCCCCAGCGCGGTTTCTGAGGCGCAGGGTCCACAAAACGATTCGAGGGTGAACGCAGACGTCGACCATGGACCTGAGTTGTGGTCATGGTCCTCCTCTCCGGCCTGCGCCCATGATGACAACAGGCGATCGATCGTGCCCAGTGTCACGGAACCATCACCCTCACCTCTGGCCTCCTTTTACGTCCATCACCACCACTCCACCGCTTGAACAAGTGGTTCGCGGGGAAGGTTCGCTGCTCTACAGGGCGGAAGGGCCACCACTGATCGATGCCATCAGCAGTTGGTGGGTCACGCTCCATGGCCACGCCCACCCTGTAGTGGCAGCGGCAATCGCTGAGCAGGCCGCCACCTTGGAGCAGGTGATCTTCGCTGAATTCACCCATCCACAGGCGGAACGTCTCGCGGAGCGTCTGGCCCAACGCACAGGCTTAGATCGGGTGTTTTTCTCTGACAACGGCTCCACAGCCGTGGAAGTCGCCCTGAAGACGGCCGTTCAGTGGTGGCACAACCGTGGCGAAGCGCGTCAGCAGCTGATTGCATTCGATGGGGCTTATCACGGCGACACCTTCGGCGCGATGGCCGTCGGAGCACGCAGCCTGTTCAGTGAGCCCTTTGATCCTCTGCTGTTTCCGGTCACCCGGATCCCCTGGCCCCACACCCACTGGCAAGACGGGGAGGTGGAGCATCGCGAACAGGAAGCCTTGAAGGCACTGGAGATAGCCCTGCGCACCCCAACAGCTGCGGTGATTCTCGAACCACTGGTTCAGGGAGCTGGCGGCATGCGCATGGTGCGTCCGCAGTTTCTGCAAGCGGTCGAGCAACAGGTGCGCGAGGCCGGCAGTTTGTTGATCTCCGATGAGGTGATGGCCGGATTTGGACGCTGCGGCCGACTGCTGGCCTCTCAGCGAGCCGGTATCCGACCGGATCTCGTGGCCCTGTCCAAGGGACTCACGGCAGGTTTTTTACCCATGGGGATCACCCTGGCGACGGAAGCGATCTTCGAGGACTTTCTCGGCACAGACCCAACCAAAACGCTTTGGCATGGGCACAGTTTCACGGCCAATCCTCTGGGCTGTGCCGCGGCCAATGCCAGCTTGGATCTACTCGAAGCCGAGCCGGACCGTCACGAACAGTTCGAACAGCGCCATCGGTCCCGATTAGAACGCCTGGCGCAACATCCCAGGGTGCAGCGTCCTCGCCTGTGCGGCACGATCGCGGCATTCGACCTGGTGACCGGCGGAAGCCAGGGCTATTTCAACCCAGCCGGCAAGGTGCTGCGACGTCTGGTCAGGGACCAGGGGGTGCTGATTCGTCCTCTGGGCGATGTGGTCTATCTCTTGCCGCCGCTGTGCATCAGCGAAACCCAGCTGGATCAGTGCTACGAGGCCATCTCCAATGGATTGGAGGCGTTGCCTGATAGCGCGCCATGACGCGGATCAGGGACCGAATCGCAAAGCAGCCTCCACATCAGCTCGGGGAAGTCGGTAGGAGTAACTGCAGCTGCGAGGTGGCTTCGCCGAATCCCAGATCACACCGAGATCCTCCTGGTCAAGACGCAACCGTGCCTTCCAGTCAGGCTGTTCCCAGATCCAGTCGCAGGGATCCTGCTCACTACGGATGGCGCCAAGGGTCTCCAACCACCGTTCAAGGGCTCTGAGGGAGTGCTGATTGAGCGGCGTTGCTGGCGAAGGAAGTGATGCCATCGGAACGACCGGATTGCTCACCAATCATCTGAGTCTGCTCCTCGAGTAACCAGCTCGGCTGCACCTGAAGCTCAAGTCCGCGGCTCCAAGCCACACCCACACCCAGCAGCAAACAGAGCGCCAGAGCACCGAGCAGCAGGAGCAACGACAGCCACTCGCCACCGGAGAGAGGTCGGCGCTGACCAATGGTGTCCGGGACAGGGAACGTGGGGGTCTTCAACGCCGGAGGGTTCTCGCTCTCCAGCAGCGCAGCGTCATACAGGCGCCTCAAACGTGGATCCGTGAGCTGTTCATAGGCATCACGGAGCAATTGGAACTGGCGCGCTGCATCCTTGGCTGGCAACCGCGTGGTGTCGGGATGAACCGCCTTGCTTAGGCGGCGGAAAGCTTGCCGAACGGTGTCGGCATCGGCCGCACGGGAAACGCCCAGTCGCTCGTAATGGGTGATGTCTTGTGCCGGAGGAGCCATCGCCAGCTGGAGCACCTTCAGCCTGGGGGCATTCTAGAAAGGTATGAAGGGCAGGCCGCCATGCCGGATTCATCGCCGTTCGCCAAGCCAGGGCCAGAACTTTGGAGGCTGCTCGGATGGACCCCGGATGCACAGCAACTGCAACTGCTCATTGACCTGCAACGGTTACTGCAGGACTGGAATGGCCGCGTGAACCTCACGCGGCTGGTGGAAGGAGAGGATTTCTGGATTGCTCAAGTGCTGGATAGCCTTTGGCCGCTACTGCCGGAGCTGGCAACACCAGACACACCGCGTCGCTGCATTGATGTGGGGACGGGAGGAGGGTTTCCTGGGCTGGCCGTGGCTATCGCTCTGCCGGGAGCCCACCTGACATTGGTGGATTCGGTCGGTCGCAAAACTGCCGCCGTTGCCGCCATGGCGTCTGGGCTGGGGCTTAGCGATCGGGTGGTCGTTCGCACTGAACGCGTGGAACGGACCGGCCACGATCCCACTTGCCGAGGCCAGTTCGATTTGGCGATGGCCCGCGCAGTGGCCTCAGCACCGGTGGTGGCGGAATACCTTGTGCCACTGCTGCGCCAGCATGGGCAGGCGCTGCTGTATCGAGGTCGCTGGAAGGAGTCCGACGATGCTGAACTTCAACCGGCCGTAAAACTGCTCAACGCACAAACTCAAGGCATCACCCGCACGGAGCTTCCCGCCAACCGAGGTCCTCGAACGCTGATTCGGATCAGTCCTGATCGAGCAACACCCAAGATCTATCCGCGAGCCATTGGTGTACCCACAAAGCTCCCCCTGGGATGTCAGGCCGACGACAAACGCTCCTGACGCTCTCCACCCACACGATCTCTCAAACGTCTCAGGATGCCGGGAATCTGATCTCGCCAGGGGCTGCCTGCCAGAGCAACCAACAGATCCTTCTCACTGACGGTGCCGTCCAGTGGATCAGCATTGGAGCCAGGGAACCAATGGCCGCCACTCCCGAGCAAACCGTATCGGGCTTTGACGAAACCCTCCAAGTCCCAGGCCTCAAGCAAGTTGTGCAACCACAGAAGCAGAGGCAGATTTAGCTCACCGGGTGTGTCTTGCCAACGGGGCAGACCCTGCTGCCAACTGTCCATCCAGGCGCCTCCCAGTGCTTCTCGTGCTGCCTGGTGGAGACGATGCTCGATCGGGTTGATCAGTGCATCCGCCTGGTCGAGCAAGGTCACTGCTTCGAGGTGAAGAGTCAAATCATCCGGGCAGGAAGCACCGACGCTGATGGTGTGCACCCTGGGATCACGCAAACAGAAGAGATCGTTGAACACGATCGGATGCAAAGGCTCCGTTAACTCCCGAAGCCGTAGTCCTGGCGTGTGTAGGTGACCACCCTTGTCCGTTGGACTGATGATGAAGACACCCATGTCATGGCGATGGGCAGCCGCAATCGCAGGTTCGTTGTCTTGACGAATGAAATACCAGTGCAGATTCACATAATCAAAGAGACCCGTTTCGATTGCATCAACAATCAAGGAGGGCTCTCCATGGGTGGAAAAACCCACATGGCCAATGCGGCCCTGCGATTGCCAACGCCTGACGACATCCAGACATCCACCGGCGCGAACGGTCTGCTCGAGATGGTCGTGACGGTTGATGCCGTGAATGGCCAGCAGATCAACTCTTGCAACCTGCAGTCGTTCCAGCGATAACTCCAGTTCGGCCTCAAAGGCCTCAGGATCGGCCTGAGGCGGCACCTTGGTCTGAAGAATCCTGGAAGGATCGGGGCTTTCGGGAAGCGCCCAACCCAGTTGCCGCTCCGAACTGCCGTAATGACGGGCGGTTTCCACGTGATGGAAGCCTGTCTGAACGGCACGCGCCAAGGTGTTCTGTAGGACACCTTGTGATTCCCCTGTGATCGCATCAGCCGCAAGGTCGGTCCAGCTCTGCTGAAAGCGCATCCCACCGAGGGAAAGCACTGGCATGGCAATCTCCGTGCGCCCGAAGCGTCGGGTAGGCAGGGCGGAGAGGGGCATCAGTCGTGGCTGGTGTTGCGAGGCAGCTGTCGACGCAACCGTGCTGGGGAAGGCATCCCCAACGGCAACAGTTCCTGAGCCTCTAGTTGCTGCTTCAAGGCAGGGAGATCATCGAATGCAACCCAATGGATGCAATCCACTGGACAGGTCTCTATCGCCTCCTGAATGCGCTCAGTGCTGTCACCGTCCTGGCGAATCGCACGCGAGCGTCCAAGCGTGGGTTCGATGCAGAACGTGTTGGTGGCGACATGGGCGCAGTAGCGACAGCCGATGCAAACAGCTTCATCGACCCACACCGCTTTTTCTCGCAGCTCACCTCCGAGCACCGGCTCCAGTCCTGTGCGCTCGTCTTGTTCGTAGGAGGCCGCGACATAGGCGGCCGCCGCTGGATCAACCACTGACGCTCCGACGCAAGGTGACTTGACTCAGGCGTCCCAGCGGGTCACCACAAGCTCGATAGAACCGTCCTGGCAATCAGTTTGTTGGGCCACATCGAACCCTTCCTGCCGACTGGCCTCAAGCACGGACCGCAGGGCGTAGCGCTGCGTGAGCTTGGAGAGGAAACGTTCCACAGGAATGGACTGGCGCCAGAGGTCGAGATCAGTGACGAACTCGTAGGCCCCGGTGGATTCATTCCAACGGAACCCGAAATCAGCGCTGCCCTCGACGGCCACTGCCAATTCAGCGTCAACTGTCTGGCCCTGATAACCGCGCACAGCCTGCTGGCTCTCGCCGGGGGTGTAACCCAAATCCGCAAGCGCACCGCGGAGTGGGGCAAGTTGGCGAAGTTCAGTTTTAACGGTGCTGAAGTGAGACATCAGGAAGGCTCGACGGTCTGGGACTGGGACTGAGTCAGAGGCTGAGAAGAGCTGAAAGCCTCAGCCGTGGGCTGACGCTGCTCGACAGTGCCAAGGGCTGCCTCAAGACGATCCGTTAGCTGGAGACAGGCATCACCACTGACGCCTTCTACCTGCTCTTCAACCCGTCCGTCGGGACGAATTCGGAATCGAACTGTGCGTTGAGGCATGCACCAACACAGAAGTGGTCGCATGATAAGGGGAATTGATCGAAGCCCGAGATCACCTGTCATCGGATCCGATCACTTTTGTTCAGAGCTTCACCCCCATGGGGTCAAAGCAGCAGACCTTCGTCCAGCAAGGTCTGCAATCGGTCGACCAGTTCAGGGTTGTCGAATTGCTCGAGAGCAGTGCGCGCTTCGTCGCGCACTGCGGTTTCAGGATCCCGCAGGAGTGCCGCCACGAAGCATTCGACCACTTCCTCCTGTCGGGGCTTGACCAACATGTCGTGGAGGCGTCCGAGCGCCCAGATGCAGTTGCTGCGCACCACTGGCTCACTGTCAATCTTCAGACTGAGTAGCAGTTGTCCCGCAGCAAGATCCGCCTTGGCAGGAGAAGTGCTGCCAGCCTCGGCCAGGGAAACCGACGCCCAAAGACGAACGGCAGCGACGTCAACCTGCAGGGCTCGAATCAATGGATTAAGCACCGGAGCATCGGAGTAATTGCCCAAACTCCAAGCCGTGGCCTTGCGCACATAGGCATTGCTGTCGACCTGGAGAAGATTAAGTAACCCCTGCACAGCCTGCGTCGAGGGGTTGCGCCCCAGGGCGTAGACGGCACTCATCCGCACCACTGGACATGTTTCCTCCAACAGCGGCAATAACAATGGAACCGCTCGAGGATCACGGTGCTCACAGAACACCCTGAGGCCCTGAAGCCTTTGGTCATGGCCTTGCTTGAGCCACTCCAGACCCGCATCACAAGCACGGACAGCTTCAAGTGCATCGCCTTCCGGGTCATCTGGCGCGATCTCATCCAACGGGTCACCCACAAGCTCCGCCTCGAGCTCACGGGCCAGCACATCAGGGTCAATGGCCAACTCGGGCCTCTGGTCCTCGTTCTGGTTGCTGGATGAATCGCTCATGAACCGATCGTAATCTCAGCCGATAGGTGCAGGCGCCAGCATGTCACCGGGAAGCCAGATCCTGGCACTGACGGCCACGAGGGCCAGGGCAAACAGGGCCACGATCAGGATGGGGAGCAGGGTGCTGCGGAAGAAGGCCAAGGCAAGTCCTGATTTGACTGCATTGTGACTGGTGCTCCGTCAGAGCGGTGCGACCGAACGTCGGGGTCGGCGAAGGAGCATCAGAGAGATCACAGCCAACAGCCAACCGATCCATCCGAGCAACGTCTGGTGCAGCAGGAATGCACCGGAACCAATCAGGGCTCCGAAAAGCACGCCTGAACTGAACACGAACCTGGTCAACAGATCCGAAAGGCTCTCGCCGGCCTGCACATCGAAGCGCCGACACCACTGGCTCCAGCCGGGGCCTGGCGGTTGAACCGTCTGCACAAAACGCTCCAGAACGGCCGGTGACTCCGGAGGTGTCGCCAGCATCACCGTGATCCACACCACTGCGGTGAGCGCGGTGGTGACCATCAGGCGCTGGCCGTAATCGCTGATCTGAAGCAGCGGCACCACGGATGTGGAAAGTCCAACCACGAATCCGCAGAGCATCGCGGCCAGCTCCGCGGCTGCATTAATCCGCCACCAAAACCAGCGCAACACCAGCACCACCCCAGGCCCTGTTCCGATGGCGATCACGAGACGGAAGACCGTTCCAATGCTGTCGCTGATCAGAGCCGTTCCCACACCCAGCACCAAGAGCATCACACTCATTGCCTGACCCACCAGAAGCAGCTCACGTGGCGAGGCCTTCGGGCGCAAGAAACGCTGATAGAGGTCGTGGGTCAAATAGCTGGCACCCCAGTTCACAGATGTGCTCACGGTGCTCATGAAGGCAGCCACCAGCGACACCACCACCAGACCAAGAACAACGGGTGGCAACAGCTGCACCGCCAAGGCGGGATAGCTCATCTCCCAGTCAGTCTGATCCGGCAGCAACACCAGTGCGGCAAGGGCCACGAGCACCCACAACCAGCTGCGCACCAGGTAATTGACGACCAAAAAAACCCAGCCGGCAAGACGTGCCTGCTGCTCGTCTTTCGTTGCCAGCATCCGCTGAATAAATTCGCCACCGCCATCGCTGCGGCGGAAGCTCCACCACTGCACCGTGAGGTAGGCCAGGAATGTGGACACAGTGATCTCAGCACCGCCGATCCATTCGAAACCGTCTGCATTCCATTGCCAGGGAAGCATCGAAAGCAGTTCGGGACGATCGTCGATCGCGTTGAGTTGATCCAGAAGCAAATCCATGCCCCCGGCGGCATGCACGGCAGCCCATGCCACAGCACCGGCCCCCGCCAACGCCAAAAGAAGCTGGATGAAGTCAGTGATCACAACAGCCCAGAGGCCACCAGCAACGGTGTAGGCCAGCACCAAGGCCGCCACGATGCTGAGCAGCAGCAGGGTGTCTGTGATACCACCCGCTGCGGCCACCGGCTGGTTGGAGACGATGCCCAACGCCTCCACCACTTTGCGCATGGCCAGGAAGGCGTAACCGATGCCGATGCAGTTCACAGGCAACGCCAGCAGAAAGGCCTTGATGCCACGCAGCCAGGCAGCTGCAGGGCCGCCGTAGCGAAGCTCCGTGAAAGCGGCATCAGTGAGCACGCCGCTGCGGCGCCAGAGCGGCGCGAACACCACGGCCATCGCCACGTGCGCCAACCCGAAACCCCACCACTCCCAGTTGGCCGCGAGGCCACGCGTGCCGATAAGGCCAGCCACATAGAGCGGCGTGTCGATCGAGAACGTGGTGGCCGCCATCGAGGCCCCAGCAAGCCAGCCGCTAAGACGGCGACCCGCCACGAAATAATCGTCCTCACCGCGGTTGCGTCGGGCCAACCAGAGGCCCAGCGCCAGCGTCGCCGCCAGATACACGATCAGGATGATCCAGTCGATCAGGGCCATAAGACCGGGCAGATTGGCCGCAGTCTCCCTTACTTCTGGCGACTGCGCCGCAACTGACCGCAGGCTGCATCTTGATCAAGACCACGGCTAGCCCGCAGGCTGACCGCGATGCCTCGACGCTCAAGAACCCGCCGGAATCCTTCGATCCGTTCCCGAGAGGGCCGCTGAAATTCCTCTTCTTCGATCGGGTTGTAAGCAATCAGATTCACGTGGCTCTGAAAACCACCAACGCGGTCCGCCAGCTCTTCTGCGTGCTCGGGGCGATCGTTGAGATTGCCAAGCAGGATGTATTCAAAGCTCACCCGACGACCGGTCACATCGAGGTAGTGACGGCAATCCTCGAGCAGATCGTCATAGGGATAGGCATGAGCCGTCGGAATCAACTCCTCCCGCAGCCGCTGATTCGGTGCATGCAAGCTGACGGCCAACGTGAATTGCGCTCTCCCAAGTGTCTCGAGGGCTAGTTCCGCCAACTGCGGGAGCGTCTTCGGCACACCAACAGTGCTCACCGTGATCCGGCGCTGACCGATGCCGAGATCATCGTTGAGGCAGCGAATGGACTCGAGCACCGCATGGCTATTGAGCAGTGGCTCTCCCATCCCCATGAACACAATGTGGGATGGGCGACGATCCATGGCTTCGCGCACGCTCAGCACCTGATCAACAATTTCGTGCGTCTGCAGTGATCGCTGCAGACCGTCCTTGCCGGTCGCACAGAAGCGGCAGGCCATCGGGCATCCCACCTGACTGGACACACAAACCGTTAGACGCTGATCGGTGGGAATCCCCACCGTTTCGATCGTTTCACCGTCATCAGTAGCCAACAGCAGCTTGGTGGTGGCATCAGCGGCAACAGAGCGATGCACCTCCTTGAGGCGACCGATAGTCACCCCCTCTTCCAGAAGGCTGGATCGCCACGCTTTGGGCAACACCGTGATGTCTTCAAGGCTGTGGGCACCCTTGGCGTACAACCAATCGTGGAGCTGGCGCCCCCGGAAGGGCTTCTGCCCCTGGGACACCACCCAGTCTTCAAGCTCGGCCGCGCTGCGGCCGAGCAGTGCCTTGCTCACCAGATCAGCAGACCATGGCCGAGCTTGATCTCAACCACGAGAAGGGCAATGAAGCCGAGCATGGCAACACGTCCATTGAGACGCTCGGTGTGAGTGTGAAACCCATACCGAGGACGTCGTCGAACCGGGATCGTGGTGGGATCAAGCATGGGCTAAGCGGGCATCGTCGAACAGTTTGCAAGCCGAGGGGGAACGGCTGTGAGAGTGAGCACAGAACTCACTCATCACTAAGCAGTCCTTCCTCCTGCAGACCCTCAACGGCTTCTGCATCCACCACCTGCTCTTCCTTCAACTCGTTGTCGCCTTCAGGGCGAGCAAACGCTGCAAAATTGGCGCCCGCTTCAATGCCATGACGGCTACGGGTGGCCTCGAGATCAGCATCGCTGGGATCATCCAGAACAGCAGTGGCATCGGCCGCAGGAGCGGCAGGCATGTCAACGGTGTAATCCGGTCGCAAATTCTGCATTCGGCGGTAGCCAGCAGGATCCTCAGAAAGGATGTCTGGGTGAGGTCCAGCCTCGGCCCGGAGCTCTTCCTCGAATCCGCTGAAGCCGGTACCGGCTGGAATCAGGCGACCGATGATCACGTTCTCCTTCAGTCCACGCAGCCAGTCGCTCTTACCCTCAATGGCAGCTTCCGTGAGAACCCTGGTGGTCTCCTGGAAGGAGGCGGCAGAGATAAAGCTGTCAGTGTTGAGTGAGGCCTTGGTGATACCAAGAAGAACGGGCGTGAACTCCGCAGGAGCACCACCGGTGATCGACATCGCCTGATTGGTGTCTTCCACCTGACGAAGCTCGATCAGCTCGCCTGGCAGAAGCGTGGTGTCGCCGGCATCCTCGATCCGCACCTTGCTGGTCATCTGACGAACGATCACTTCGATGTGCTTGTCATCGATCGACACGCCCTGCGACTTGTAGACGTTCTGGACCTCGGTCACCAGACGGTGCTGGAGATTAGCGATCGCTTCCTGAGCCGCATCCATCAGGGGCTTGCGACTGCGCAGATCTTCGAAGAAGCACTCCAGAAGTTCGTGTGGATTGATCGGTCCGTCGGTCAGCAGCTCACCGGCATGCACCTGCTGGCCATCGCTGACCATCACGTTGCGGCCGAGAAGAATTGGATATTCAGCGACAGCGTCGTCGGCCTCAATCACCGTGACAACGGTGGTTTCATCATCGTCTGCCAGCTTGATCTCAACGGTGCCGGGTTTCTTGCAGAGGATGGTCGACTCCCTTGGGCGACGGGCTTCTAACAGCTCTTCAATCCGGGGCAGACCCTGAACAATGTCACCGGTCTTTTGGCGCTCGAACACCAGCAGTGCCAGACCATCGCCACGCTGAACGAGGTCACCGTCTCGGACGTGGAGAACGGAATCCGGCGAGATCATGTAAGGGCGACCCAGTCGCAGAGTGACAGCCTTCGCATCGACACGCTCGACTTCTCCACAGCAGTCAGAGTGCTGACCCTCGGCGAGAAGTTCACCATCAACAATCCTCTGACCGACGGTCACCACTGGCGTGGATGAAGTGCTGATGGTCACGGTGTCTTCGGACCGCTCAACGATCAAACGACGCACCGGCTCGTTCTCAGACGGTTCCGGCAATTGAGCGACACCTTCCTGTTTACAGAGAATCTGCGTGGTGGCGACCACATCACCAGCCTTGATCGACTGACCATCCTCGACCTGCAGTTCGGTGTGGGTGGAACCGTGGCTGGAGTCGGAGATGGTGTCCCGACGAACCAGGATGCTCTCCAAGATCACCAGCTGAAGACGTTCAATCGTCTTGGCGCGCTTGTCGGGAACACGCTCAACGTCAACCGTCATCTGCGGCGTGGTGTCAAAGGTCTCGAGCATTAGCTGCGTGCGCAGTAGCTCAACGCCTTCAACAGACTTGACCAACTCGTTGTCTTTGAACGAAAGGCGCTGGGTCGCCTTCAGACCCAGGTGAGGGCCATTGGGCTGTTTGACGTGGCCCAGATCGGGGAGCTGAGCTTCGTTGGGGATGGTGTATTCCTCAACGGGACGCAACAGCAGGCCGGTGCCCTCTGGAGTTTCAACGGTCTGCACGTAGACCGTGGCATCTGTACTGATGCCCTTGGCGATCGCCTCTCCGGGGTTGACCATGACGCCGTCACCGGTGAAGCGCTCCAGCGCTTTCTTCTCGGTGCAGAGATGGAAACTGCCGCTGCGAACGATGATCTCGCGAAGAATGTCGTTCTTCTGCGTCACGGTGACGATGCCCGCGGTCTGGCTGAAGATGTCCTTCACCACCTCAGTGCCAGCTTCGATCCACTGACCATCAGTGATCATCAACAGGGAGATGTCCTTGTTGATCTCGTGGGTTTCTTGAGGAATCCAGAGCAGGGTTCCGCCTTTGTTGACCTCGTAACCGTTCTTGGCTGAACGCGCTTTCTTGATCGCAAGACCGGGAGCAAACTTCACCAGACCACCGGTCTGCGTGCGGAAGCGATCGTCGTTGAGTTCAGCAACGACTTCACCACTGCCGATCTTGCTTCCAGGAATGGTGTTGAGGCGATAACGGGTGCCGTCTTTGGCTTCGAGATTCCAGATTTCGCCAGCATGAGTGGATTCACCCTGGAGCTTGAAGTCGCGAAGCGTCATCGCCGTGGTGACGATCTGGACCTCACGGGAATCACCCAGTGCTTCACGCAGCCGCACGGCGCCGCCGTACTCAGTTGCCTGGCTGGCTTCTGCCAAAACCTGCGCTTCGGTCACCTGCGCGCCAGCTGTAACAACGGGCTGAGCATTGGGAGGCAAGTTGTAGACATCACCTGCCAGAACCCACATCCGACCAAGACGCTGAGCCTTATGCGTGATGTTGCCCTGACGGTCGGTGACTTCTCTGGGCTGAATGGTGGGGTCGTAGCTGACCTGGCCAGCCAGATCGCAGATCACATCCTTCGTGGCTTTCTCAACACTCTTCTTCACCGCGCCTGCGGCGATCTGGGCCACGGTCACATCGGCGTCGATGGACTGGCCATTATCGACGAACAGAAGTGAGCCGTTGGTGATCTCAATCTTCTGAGCCTTGCCTTTACCCGAGGGCTGAATGGTGAGGTTGAAGTCCACCTCTGCCTGTTGAGCATCAACACCGTGAGGGGTGCGATAAGGACGAACGCGTGCTTTCGCACCGAATTCAACGGTCCCCGCCAGCTTGGAGCGGACCACGCCCGTTTCGGCAGTGGACACGCCACCGGTGTGGAATGTGCGCATCGTGAGCTGGGTTCCAGGCTCACCAATGGACTGAGCCGCAATGATGCCAACGGCTTCACCCAGATCCACAAGTTCATTGTGGGCAAGTGCCCAGCCGTAACACTTCCTGCACACCGACCGATTGGCTTCACAGGTGAGCGGTGAACGGACGCTGACCGCAGCAACTCCAGCAGCCTCAAACCGCTTGGAAAGAGGTGGATCGATCTCGGTGTTGCGCTCCGCAAGCACTTCACCATCGGCAGACACCACTTGATCGGCCGTGAGCCGTCCGACAAGACGGCTTCCAAACTTGCCGTCCTCAGCCTTGACCACGATGCAGCGGGTCGTTCCGCAATCGTCTTCGCGAACAATCACGTCCTGAGCCACGTCCACCAGACGTCGTGTCAGGTAACCGGAGTCAGCTGTTCGCAGTGCCGTGTCGACCAGACCTTTTCTGGCGCCATAGGAAGAGATCACGTATTCGGTGACCGTCAGACCCTCGCGGAAATTCGTGCGGATCGGAAGGTCGATGATTTCACCCTGCGGGTTGGCCATCAGGCCCCGCATGCCCACCAGCTGGCGCACCTGGGACATATTTCCCCGGGCACCAGAGTTAGCCATCATCCAGACCGAGTTCAGCGGATCGTTCTGGTTGAAGTTCTTTTTAACCGCATCCACCAGACGCTCATTGGTCTCTGTCCAGGTGTCGATCACCTTCGTGTGACGCTCCACTTCGGTGATGACACCAAGGCGATAAGACTCCTCCGTTGCCGTGATCAGCTCCTCGGCTTGGCCCAGCAAATCTTGCTTCGCTTCAGGAACTTTCAGATCGTCGACGGAGATCGAAACAGCCGCTTGTGTGGCGTATTTGAAGCCAAGGTCCTTGAGCTGATCGGCCATGGCGGAGGTGGCCGCCGTGCCGTGGTGCTTGTAAGCCCAAGCCACCAGCTGCTTCAGACCTTTCTTATCCACCACTTTGTTGCGGAAGGGCGGTGGAGTCTTGGCCAAAGCACGGGCCTCTTTAGCGGCCTTGGCGGCCTTGGCAGCTTTTGAGGCCTTAGACGACTTACGGGACTTGGAGGGAGTGGAGGTCATGACAGCGCGGTGAAATGAAGTTGAGGAGCGGATCGATGGGGAACGTTCAGGTGGCTGCCACCGCGTCGATGATCGTGTGATTCATGACCACACGGCCCACGGTCGTGAGGATGTAGCGGCTGATCAGGGCTCCGTCTTCATCGAAACGATCACGGCGGAAGGTCCACTGCTCCAGACGTGTGCCATCGGAGAGGGTTTCGCTGCTCACGGGTTCATCACGCTCGTCATCGTCATCAACCTCTCCGTTGAAGCGCACCCACACCCAGTCGTGCAGGCCAAGACGCTTGTCTTCGAAAGCGTGAATCACATCTTCCAGACCCGAGAAAGTGCGGCTGCGATCGCCGAAGTCGATCGGTGACATCTCCGGCTGCAGTGCAGTGAGGTAATAGGCACCGAGCACCATGTCCTGGGAAGGGGTGATGATCGGCTCGCCAGTTGCTGGTGACAGAATGTTGTTGCTGGCCAGCATGAGCATGCGGGCTTCGGTCTGAGCCTCGATGGCTAGAGGCACGTGCACAGCCATCTGGTCACCATCGAAGTCAGCGTTGAAGGCTGGGCAGACGAGGGGGTGAAGCTGGATGGCACGACCATCGACAAGCTTGGGCTCGAAAGCCTGAATACCAAGACGGTGCAGCGTCGGAGCACGGTTCAGCATGATCGGATGACCTTCGATCACCTCTTGAAGGACCTGCATGACCTCATCGTCGGCACGCTGAATCAGCTTTTTGGCAGCCTTGATGTTGTTGACGATGTTCTGCCGAATCAGGCGATGAATCACGAAAGGCTGGAACAGCTCAATCGCCATCTCCTTGGGAAGACCGCACTGGTGCATCTTGAGTTTCGGTCCGACCACAATCACCGAACGACCGGAATAGTCGACACGCTTACCAAGCAAGTTCTGACGGAAACGACCCTGCTTGCCTTCGATGATGTCGCTCAGTGACTTGAGCGGTCGGTTATTAGCACCCACCACGGTGCGTCCACGACGGCCGTTATCGATGAGCGCATCGACGGCTTCTTGCAGCATCCGCTTTTCATTGCGGACGATGATTTCTGGGGCCAGGATTTCCTGAAGCCTCGCCAAACGGTTGTTCCGGTTGATGACCCGTCGGTAGAGGTCATTAAGATCGGAAGTCGCGAAGCGACCACCATCGAGCTGCACCATCGGACGCAGATCGGGTGGGATCACCGGGATCACATCCAGCACCATCCATTCAGGACGGGCATTGGTGGCGATGAAGTTGTCGATCACGCGCAGGCGCTTGATCAACTTGGCCCGCTTTTGACCCTTGCTGCCGGCGATCTCCTCGCGCAGCTGTTCAGCCACCTCATCAAGAGTGAGATCTTCCAGCAGCTGCTTGAGAGCCTCGGCGCCGATGCCCACAACAGGCTCGTTCTCGATCTCCGAATCCTCGGCGTAGATCTCGTCTTCAATCTCCAGCCACTCATCTTCGGTGAGTAGCTGCTTGTACTTCAGATCCTTGTGATCACCGGGATCCAGCACCACGTAGCAGTTGAAGTAGACGATCTGCTCGACATCCCGCAGGGGCATGTCGAGCAGGATGGCCACGTAGCTGGGGATCCCCTTCAGATACCAGACATGGGAGACGGGCGCCGCCAGCTTGATGAAGCCCATGCGGTGACGACGCACGCGGCTCTCGGTGACCTCCACGCCGCAGCGCTCACAGACGATGCCCCGGTGACGCACACGCTTGTACTTGCCGCAGTGGCATTCCCAGTCCTTGGAAGGACCGAAGATCTTTTCGCAGAACAGCCCGTCCATTTCGGGCTTGAGGGTGCGGTAGTTGATGGTCTCCGGCTTGGTGACCTCACCAACAACCTGTCCGTTTGGCAGGGTGCGCTGTCCCCACTCCATCACCCGGTCGGGTGAAGCGAGTGTGATCTTGACGTAATCGAAGTGGTTTTCGGTGCGGAGATTGCTGTTGGTCATTGACGGTTAAGGAGGAAGGAGCGGTTTGTCGGTTCGTTCGTTGGTCCGTCAGTCCTCGTCGTAATCCGCGACGCCGAGGGATTCGTAGGTGGGCCGACTGGGGGTGCTGCGACGTGGATTCACGTCTTGCATCAAGTCCACTTCCTTGCCTTCGTCGGTGAACACAGCGATATCCAGACCCAGGGACTGAAGCTCGCGCATGAGCACCTTGAAGGATTCCGGGGTGCCAGGGCGTGGGATCGGCTTGCCTTTGACGATCGCGTTGAGAGCTTCATTCCGGCCCTGCATGTCATCGGACTTGACCGTGAGCAGCTCCTGAAGGGTGTAAGCAGCGCCATACGCCTCGAGTGCCCACACTTCCATTTCTCCGAGACGCTGGCCACCTTGCTGGGCTTTACCGCCGAGAGGCTGCTGAGTGACCAGGGAGTAGGGGCCAGTGGAACGGGCGTGGATCTTGTCATCGACCAGGTGCACCAGCTTGAGGAAGTGGGAGTAACCCACTGCCACGGGTTGGTCGAAGGGCTCGCCTGTACGACCATCAATGAGCTGGAGCTTACCGGGGTCGTCAGGGTTATAGATCCAGTCTTTGCCAGGCTGCTTGGCCGCTTCCTTGAGGTATGCCTCAACGGTCTGCTGCGACTTCTCGGCGCCATACATCTCGTCGAAGGGCACCACCTTGACGCGGCAGTCGAGGTTGGCGGCAGCCCAGCCCATCAGCAGCTCGAACACCTGGCCGACGTTCATACGGCTGGGGACACCCAGGGGGTTCAGCACAATGTCGACAGGGGTGCCATCGGGCAGATAAGGCATGTCCTCCCGGGGAAGGATGCGGCTGATGATGCCCTTGTTGCCGTGACGTCCGGCCATCTTGTCGCCGACCTGAATCTTGCGGCGCTGGGCCACATAGACACGCACCACCATGTTCGCACCGGGGGGCAGCTCGTCACCCTGCTCACGGGTGTAAATCCGCACGTCGACGACGCGACCGCGCTCGGTGCTGGGTACACGCAGAGAGTTGTCACGCACATCGCGTGCCTTCTCACCGAAAATCGCTCGCAGGAGCTTTTCTTCCGGCGGCTGGTCTGACTCACCCTTGGGCGTCACTTTGCCCACCAGGATGTCGCCGCTTTCTACGAAAGCGCCGATGCGGATGATGCCCATCTCATCCAGGTTGCCGAGGCTTTCCTCTGCAACGTTGGGAATCTCGCGGGTGATCTCTTCAGGACCGAGTTTGGTCTGACGTGCTTCGATCTCGTACTTCTCGATGTGCACCGAGGTGTAGAGGTCATCGTTGACCAGTCGCTCACTCACAAGGATCGCGTCCTCGTAGTTGTATCCCTCCCAGGGCATGTAGGCGATCAGAACATTCTGACCAAGGGCAATCTCGCCGCCTTCACAGGCAGAACCATCAGCGAGCACCTGGCCGACGATCACACGGTCGCCCTGACGCACGATTGGCCGCTGATTCAGGCAGGTGTCTTGGTTAGAGCGCTGATACTTCTGCAGGAAATGATTGTGATCATTGCCGTCGTCGTCCTGCACCACGATCGCAGTGGCGTCGACGAAGGTGACAGTGCCGTTAACCCGTGAAATCGGCACCATGCCAGAGTCGCGCGCCACCTGGGTTTCAAGCCCAGTGCCCACCAAGGGACGCTCAGGGCGAAGCAGAGGCACAGCCTGACGCTGCATGTTGGAGCCCATCAGCGCACGGTTGGCGTCGTCGTGCTCAAGGAACGGAATCAGCGAGGTTGCAACGGAGATCACCTGAACCGGTGAGAGCTGCACATAATCCACCTGCTCCGGGGGAACCTTCTCGAAATCCTGGCGATAACGGACGGGAATCAAATCGGCAAGGATCGAACCATCACTATCAGTGGCCACGTCGCCGGGAGCGACACGGCATTCATCCTCCAAATCAGCCGAGAGGTAGATCGGATCACCATCCTTCAGGACCCGTCCGTTCTCCACTTTCCAGAAAGGAGTCTCGATAAATCCGTACTCATTCACCCGGGCGTGAGTAGCCAGAGAATTAATCAGACCGGCATTGGGACCCTCCGGTGTCTCAATCGGGCAGAGACGGCCGTAGTGCGAGGGGTGAATGTCACGAACGGCAAAGCCAGCACGCTCACGGGTCAGACCACCAGGACCGAGAGCCGAGATACGGCGCTTGTGAGTGAGCTCAGCCAGGGGGTTGGTCTGATCCATGAACTGACTCAGCTGGCTGGAGCCGAAGAACTCCTTGATAGCCGCCACCAGGGGCTTCGGATTCACCAGCTGAGCAGGTGTGAGTGAATCGGTCTCACCCACGGTCATGCGCTCTTTGATGATCCGCTCGAGGCGATTGAGGCCCACGCGCACCTGGTTTTGAAGCAGCTCACCAACCGAGCGCACACGACGATTACCGAGGTGGTCGATGTCATCGAGGCTGGCGCCACCGACATCAAGTTCCAGGTTGATCAGGTAATCGAGGGTGGAGAGCACATCCTCATGGGTGAGGGTGCGCACCGAATCAGGGATGGTGAGACGCAGCTTTTTGTTGATCTTGTAACGACCCACTCGACCAAGGTCGTAGCGCTTGGGATCAAAGAAACGAGTCTGCAGGAGCTGTTGGCCACCACTAACTGAGGGAGGCTCGCCCGGACGCAGCTTCTTGTAGAGCTCAAGCAGCGCCTGATCCTCTGAACTGATGCCTTCGTCGTTGGCGGCATCAATCGACTTCTTGTAGTACTCCGGGTGACGGAGCTTATCGATGACATCGTTGTCAGACAGACCCATCGCACGCATGAGCACGTGGGCATTGATCTTTCGGGTCTTGTCGACACGAACATGCAGCAGATCGTTTTTATCCGTCTCAAACTTGAGCCAGGCTCCACGGTTGGGGATGACGCTGGCGTTGTAGGTACGGCGACCATTCTTGTCCATTTCATCTTTGAAATAGACGCCCGGACTGCGAACGATCTGATTGACGATCACACGCTCAGCACCATTGATGATGAACGTCCCCCGTTCGGTCATCAATGGAAGCTCACCAATGAAGACTTCCTGCTCTTTAATTTCGCCAGTTTCTTTATTAACAAGACGACAAGTCACATACATCTGTGACGCGAAGGTCGCATCACGACGCTTAGCTTCTTCCACGTCATGGCGCGGACGCTTCAGTCGGTATTCACTACCGACGAAGTGCAATTCGAGCTTGCCGGTGTAATCGGTGATCGGGGAGAAACTCTCGAGCTCCTCGATCAGACCTTTCTCCAAGAACCACTTGAAACTGGCACGCTGAACCTCCACCAGATCGGGCAAATAGGTGGCGGTCTTGGCGACCTGAATCGCGCTGCTGCTCATGCGGAGACCTGCAGGTATCAGAGGGGGACAGAGGGGCCTGAAGTAGGCAGCGTTCAGACTCGAAACTGGCAGCCAAAACAACGGTGGTCATCCCTACGGGGAGGGACAACCACCGTGATTACTGGCTTCAGAGGACTCGGGTCAGAACAGCTGACGTCGTCAATGCACCGGATGGTAATGGACGCTTCGGGAGCCCAAGCACAGATAACCGTGCCTGGCCAGGCCAATAAATCATCTTACACTTTCGTGCACGAACGCTTGACCAACTCAAGGAAGGCCAAAGAGTTGCCTGGCATTGGCTGTGCTGTCTTCAGCCACCTGTTCCAAAGACTGTTCACGCAACTCAGCCACACGCGCTGCTACTGAAGCCACAAATGCTGGCTCATTGCGTTTTCCGCGACGTGGCACTGGGGCCAGAAAAGGACAGTCGGTCTCGACAAGAAAACGGTCTTGAGGCACCTGCTGGGCACATGCATGCGTTGGCGCAGCCTTGGGGAATGTCACAGTGCCACTGAAACTAATGAAAAAGCCCAGCTCGAGAAATTGATGCATCTCCTCGGGGGTGCCACCCCAGCAATGCATCACGCCCCGCGGGCAACAGCCCTGGTCTCGACGTCGACGCAGCTCCTCCAGCATCGGATCTGCCGCATCGCGGCAGTGAACAATCACGGGAAGATCCAGCTCAACGGCTAAATCAAGCTGGGGTCGAAGAATGGCGAGCTGTTCATCCAGATTCTTGTCTCGGAAGAGATCCAACCCCAGCTCACCAATGGCCACGACCCGGTCATCCTCCTGAGCTGCCTGTCGCAAGACCTCAGGTGTGTTGTCGCACCAGTGCTCGGTATCCAGAGGATGCACCCCTACTGAATAGCGCATTTCAGGGAACTGATCAGCAAGCGCGCGAATAGCAGGAATCTCGCCGGGCTCGACACAGGCATGCAGCAGCGACTTAACGCCAGCCTCACGCCATCGAGACGCGACCTCATCGAGGTCGTCTTCGAAGTTGCGGAAGACGATGTGACAGTGACTATCAATCAATGCCGGGGTGGCCATTGGATCCTGAAACGCGCCTTCAGGATCCATTGTGCAGGGACGGAGCTCGGGACTGCTCCCAAGGGAACAACGATCAGCCTGCCGTCGGAGCTGGATCGATGGCCTTCTTCACCGCAACGGTGAGGCGTGACTTCTGATGGGCACCTGCATTGCGATGTAGAACCCCGCGCTTCACAGCCTTATCGATTTTGCTGAAGGCTGCGTTCAGGCTCGACTGAACAGAGGCCTTGGCTTCATCGCCAGGTGTAGCTGTGTAGGCATCACAAGCACTGAAGCAGCGCTTCATGAGAGTGCGCATGGCGGACTTGTAAGCCTTGTTCTGGAGGCGGTTGCGCTCAGCGATCTCGACGCGCTTCTTTGATGACTTGTTATTGGCCACAGAGCCGGATTTCAGATCGACAATCCGCAACCATAACTCAGACCCCTCCGACCAACCATGACCCAACCGGAGGGGACCTAGCTTGAACGCATATAACGCTGGGCGTTGATGAGCACCCTGAGCCCTGATCCAATCAAGACCGGACTGCCCAGGTGCTTGCACAACGCAGCCGAGGCTGAACAGCAGCTCGACCTGATTTCCAGACGCACCACCGGGCAAACCCAGCGGGATGCGACCGCCACAGTGGAATCAATCCTCGAACAGGTGCGCATCGACGGCGATGCGGCACTGATGGAACTGACCGAGCAGTTTGATGGATTCCGGCCTGAACCGCTCCTCGTGCCGCCCTCAGAACTTGCGCAGGCCTGGGATCAAACCCCCGCCAATCTGAGAGATGCTCTTGAACTGGCACACCGCCGCATTCAGGATTTCCATCAACGCCAGAAGCCCCAAGATCTTGATGTAAGAGGTGTGCACGGAGAGCAGCTCGGTCGTCGCTGGCGGCCGGTGCAAGCCGCAGGCCTGTACGTGCCAGGTGGACGGGCGTCCTACCCCAGCACTGTGCTGATGAACGCGGTACCCGCCAAGGCCGCGGGAGTGGAGCGCGTGGTGATGGTCACCCCTGCAGGCCCCGATGGAAGCGTCAACCAAACCGTCCTGGCGGCGGCTCATCTCGCCGGCGTTCAGGAGGTCTACAGAGTTGGAGGGGCGCAAGCCATCGCAGCTCTGGCATTCGGTACCCAAACGATTCCACGTGTCGACGTGATTAGTGGCCCTGGAAATCTGTACGTCACCCTGGCCAAAAAACTGGTCTACGGCCAGGTCGGCATCGACTCGCTCGCGGGGCCCAGCGAAGTGCTGGTGATCGCCGATGCCTCAGCTGCAGTAAAACAAGTGGCCTCAGACCTATTGGCTCAAGCAGAGCATGATCCCCTAGCTGCTGCGATTTTGCTCACCACGTCACAGGCCTTGGCTGACACCCTGCCTGCGGAACTGGAACGTCAACTCGCGGGCCATCCGCGCGAACAGATCTGTCGCCAATCACTCAGCACATGGGGGTTGATGGTGGTCTGCGACAGTCTCGAGCAGTGTGCGTGCCTGAGCGATCGTTTCGCTCCCGAACATCTCGAGCTGTTAGTCGAGCGTCCACGGATGCTTGCCGATCGCATCCAGCAAGCCGGAGCCATTTTCATCGGACCCTGGAGTCCTGAAGCGGTTGGTGATTATCTGGCAGGCCCCAACCACACACTCCCCACCTGTGGCTCAGCCCGCTACAGCGGAGCCTTGAGCGTGGAGACCTTTATGCGCCACACCTCGATGATCGAGTTCAGCAGGGAGGCGCTGGAGGCCACGGGGGGAGCGGTGATGGAACTGGCTGGCAGCGAAGGGCTGCACAGCCATGCCAATTCGGTGAAAGTGCGTCTGAACTGAGTTCAGACTGCCTTTTCGAGGCTGCGCACACCGGCGACGCCATCGCTCACTTCACCGACCAACACGTCATCGGCGAGGTTGACGAACAGACCGTTTTCAAGCACTCCGGGAATGTTATTGATCTCGCGTTCCAACGCCACCGGATCAGCGATCCCACCGTTGAAACGCACATCCAAGACAAGATTGCCCTGATCGGTCACCACAGGCCCTGCTTTGCGCTGCGCCATGCGTAATTCGGCCACACCCTCCATGACGGTCAACTGCTGCTTCACCTGACGCCAGGCTCCAGGCAGCACCTCAACCGGCAGCAGAAAGCCGAGGTTGAGACGGTCGACCAATTTGGTGGAGTCCACCACAACGATGAAACGATCGGCGCGGGCAGCCACGAGCTTTTCCTGCACGTGACAGGCACCACCACCCTTAATCAGCTGAAAGGAGGGATCCACCTCATCGGCACCGTCGATGGCCAGATCGATCCGGTCAACGGCATTGAGGCTGAGCAGGGGGATCCCCAGCTCCGCTGCAAGCACTTCACCCTGAAACGACGTGGTCACCCCAACGATGTCCTTGAGCTGCCCTGAAGCCAGTCGCTGACCCAGACCCTGAATCATCAGAGCTGCTGTTGAACCGGAACCCAGACCAACAATCATCCCGTCACGGAACTGTTCGACTGCCGCCTCAGCGACGGCCTGTTTCATCTGGTTCTGAAGATCTGACATCACGCAGGATTAATCCGGCGCGACCGTAGCAAGGGTTTCAGCTGAAACCGGGCAGTGGCTCCGGCTCTACCGAGAGTTGAAGGTCCTTCTGCCCGCGAATGATCTGAAGCGGCAACGGCTGATGGAGCTCAGCTTGATCCACCTGCTGGAGAAGCGTCTGTGGATCGGCAACAGGCACCTCGCCAGCCATCACCACCAGATCTCCCCGACGAAGCCCAGCACGCTGAGCAGGACTGTCAGGCAGAACCGACTGAACCAGGGCACCGGAGCGCTCCGGCAGCTCCACCAAAGCGTTGGGGTCACTGTTGTGCTCTCGGGCGATACGTGCGGTGAGCGGCACCAGCTGCAACCCGAGATAGGGATGTACCACCTCACCGGCCTGCTGCAGTTGATCGGCCACACGACTCGCAAGATTGATGGGAATCGCAAAACCAAGACCAGCGCCGGGGCCGGAACGCACCAGGGTGTTGATTCCAATCACACGACCCTCTGCGTTGACCAACGGCCCACCGGAATTGCCGGGATTGATCGCAGCATCCGTCTGAATCAGATCCAGTCGTTTGTCGTTGAATCCCAAACTGCTGATATTGCGATGCAGGCTGCTAACAATCCCCAGAGTGACTGTGCGCTCGAGGCCATAGGGAGTGCCCAGAGCAATGGCCCAATCACCCACGTCAAGGGCATCGGAATCACCCAGGTGAGCGGGCTGTGGGGGAGCTTCACCCTTAAGACGCACCAGCGCCAGGTCTGTGATTGGGTCACGGCCGATCACAACGCCGTCACGCTGCTCTCCGTCAGCGAGCGTCACCCCAACATCGTCCACCTGCTCCACCACATGGGCATTGGTGAGCACAAGGCCCTCTCGGTCGATGATCACGCCCGACCCTTGCCCCCGTTGACGCTCGGGGCCATATCCGGGTTCCCCGAGCAGATCACGCAAGAGGGGATCGATGAGATTGGGATCAAAGGGTTGTCGCTCTACGAGGCGCTCGGTGTCGATGCGAACCACTGCAGGAGCCACATTGCGAACAGCATCAGCCACAAAGCTGTGGGTTCCAGGAGCTGTTCCAGACGCCGCCTGCACGGGGTATGCCACCGAAAGGACGATCGCTGAAAACACTGCGATCCAGCGAAAGAACAGCGATTGGATCGACGGGCCTTGAAGCACAGATTGAGGCGCAAGTTCTCGGTTCACGCTAGGGCTGCCATTCAGTAATGAGCGGCACCGAACGAAGCCCACCTCGTCCCCAAGAGCCCTGCATGCAGATCGTCTCCACCAACATCTCCGCTCGTTTTCATCGTCGGGGAGCTGCTGCCTCGGAAACTGAGCCGCACGCTTAGCGTCTGCGCACGATCACCTGCATCAATGAGCCTCCCCGCTGATCAAACGGAACGCTGTCCGCTCTGTGAAGTGGAAATCCGTGGACAACAAGGGCTGACAGATGAGGTGATGTTCAGCCGAGGCACCCCTGGCAGTCGCAGCAAACTCTGGGCGCGAGTTTGCCAATACCTCAAGAATGATTCGCAACGCAGCGAGTGCATCAACCAGAGCCCCGATCTGCGCGGAGAATCAAGGCCGGGAGACGGATTTGAGGAGATTGATACTATTCAGATCGGCAACAACAAGGCCTGAGGTTGATCCGGTTCAGGCACATTTTCTGCATATTTGCGTGGACGCTTTTCTGAAGCGTGCCTAGACGTAGCGAAACCTGATCCGACGGTGTCTCCACCATGCGCCTGATCAAGACGGCCGCAACTGGCCTGCTCGCTCTGTCTTCGGTCGCTCTGGTTGCCTGCCAGAAAGATGCTTCTACCTCAGCCTCAGCCAGCGTCTACGACACAGGCAAACTGCGCGCTGTGGTGATCGGCGAAGCTCTGCCGATGGTTGAGAAGAAAGGTGATAGCTACGACGGATTGTCACTTGTTGTGCTGGATGCGATCCGCGATCAAATCAATGTGTCTCCTCTGAAAAAAGACAAAGAGGTCGCCATTGAGCCCATAGCAGTGAGCTCACCTCAAGAGGGACTAGAGAAAATCCGTTCCGGCGAGGCCGACATCGCTTGCGGTGTTGACTTCAGTTGGCAACGCCAACGCACCCTCACCTACACACTCCCGTTCGCCATGGGTGGCGTCAGGGTGCTGGCACCTGCAGGCAATGACGGCACCCCTGAAAGCCTGAATGGCCAAACAGTCGGGGTCGTGAAAGACACCACTGCTTCATCGGTACTGGCTTCATCCGTCGACGATGCCAGCTTCAAGTTCTTCGACAGCCCAGGCGAAGCACTGGCTGCTCTGAAAGACGGCAGCATCGACTTTCTTGGCGGCAACACGCTTTGGCTGAAAGCAAACCAGGCGGCAATCGCTCCGGATGCTGCCCTGGTGCCGACGTTTCCTTATGCCCGTTCGAGTATCGCTTGCGTGGTGGCCGACACCACTCCAAAGCTGCTCAATATCAGCAACCTGGCCATCGGTCGCCTGCTCTCCTCCTACATCAACAACAACACCGAAGTGCGCTCCGCCATCAACCAGTGGATCGGGAAGGACAGCACCGTTGGACTGAGTGATGAGCAGATCGGCAGCTTCTTCACGATCGTGCTCTCCACAGCCGCTGAGTTCTCCAAACAATCCTGATTTCGTCTTCTTCAGATTCTCCGCAACTTCGACCATGAATAAAACCAGCCTTCTCAGCCTTGCTGCCGTTCTGGCCACGAGTGCTGCGCTTTGCGAATCAGCGAGTGCAGCCGTTCATAGCGCTCCTGACCTCGGCAACGCTCTCGAACAGCGCATCGAACGCATGGGTTCTGAGGCATGGGCCGTTCTGGAGCAACACGGCATTGCCGGCGATGAAACCATCGCCCGCGCCTGGGGCAATGGCAATGGTCGTGCGTGGGGCAACGGTGGACGACGCTTCGGCAATGGCGGCGGCAGGGGCTTTGCCAATGGCGTTGGTAGAGGCTTTGCCAACGGATACCGCGGCGGATTTGCCAATTGGTGAACCATTCCGATTACGGCCCGATCGGGCTGCTGGTAATCCAGTCGACGTCGCTTTGCAATCTCGACTGCAGTTACTGCTACCTGCCGGATCGCCAGCGCAGGAACATCTTCGACATCGAGCAGCAGCTTCCCCTCCTGCTCGAGCGGATCTATGAGAGTCCGTTTTGGGGACCGCATCTGTCGATCCTCTGGCATGCCGGAGAACCCCTGACTCTTCCCACCGACTTTTACGACCGAGCCACTTCACTGATTCGCCAGCAAACATCAGAGCTGCGAGGTCAAGGGGTGGTGATTGAACAGCATGTTCAAACCAACGCCACATTGATCAATGACGATTGGTGTGACTGCTTTGAACGCAACGAGATGGTTGTAGGGGTCAGCGTGGATGGTCCGGAGAACATCCACGACAGCCATCGCCGCTTCCGCAACGGCAAAGGTTCCCATGCCATGACCATGCATGGCATCCGCAAGTTGAGCGAACGGGGTATCCCAATTCATGCCATCTCCGTGCTGACGGCTGATGCCTTGGAGCAACCGGAACAGATGTATGCCTTCTTCCGTGATGAAGGCCTCTGTCACGTGGGATTCAATGTTGAGGAACAGGAAGGTGTGAACCTCAGTTCCTCCATGCAAGGCGCAGAAAAAGAGCAGCTTTACAAAGCCTTCCTCTCCAAATTCTGGGCTTGCAATGAAAAAGATGGATTCCCGATCAAGGTGCGTGAATTCGAGCAGGTGATGGGGATGATTGCGGGCGGCCAACGCCTGCGCCAGAACGAAATGAATCGGCCTTATTCCATTCTGAGTGTGGATGCCAAAGGCAACTTCTCAACCTTCGATCCAGAACTTCTGTCCGTTGAGACGGAGCGATATGGACTGTTCAATTTGGGCAACATCCGTGACATTTCATTGATCGAAGCCACCGAAAGCGACGTCTTCCAGACATTGCTCAAGGACATGAATTCAGGGATGGAGCGTTGCAAACATGAGTGTGAGTATTACGGCTTCTGCGGAGGAGGAACCGGCAGCAACAAGTACTGGGAGCACGGCAGCCTTGATGCCAGTGAAACCTGTGCCTGTCGGTTTTCAAGCCAAATTCCTGTGGACGTGCTTCTGGAAAAGCTGGAGACCGCAGCCGGAGCCTGAGTTTCTCCCGGACAACCAGAACAACAATTGAATGGCGGATCAGCAGGGGGGCCGCCATCCCGTAAATTGCTTTCAGGCCCGTTGAGTACCTCTCTTCGGGAGGGTGATCACAGCATCAACCATCGGGCCGAAGCCCGAGACCATCCTCCAGCCCTCCTTGCCTCATCCTCTTCTGCCGGATCTAACGACCCTGGCGTCGGTCACTGCCGATCGCCATGGCTTTGAAATGGTCAGCGTCCAGGTGCTCACCCACCTCCAACCGATGACGCTGCAGATCCAGATTCGCCGTAGCAACGGTGAAGACGTCTCTCTAGACGACTGCGCAGGCTTCAGCGCCCCGATGGGAGAGGCCATCGAAGGATCCTCGCTGCTCACGGAGGCTTATGTTCTGGAAATCAGCAGTCCCGGCATCGGAGACCGTCTCCAGTCGGACAGGGACTTTCAAACCTTTCGGAGCTACCCCGTGGACGTTGTCTACAAGGACGGCGACGGGCAGGAACAATGTCAGTCAGGGACACTGCTGGAGCGCACCGCGGATCACGTTCAGATCAACATGCGCGGCCGGGTCAAACGCATCCCACGGGATTCAGTGATCAGCGTCGAACTCACCAGCCCCACAGGCTGAACTGATCGCAACAACCACTCAGATACCTCTTCTTTTCACTTCTCCTCGCGTCCGCCATGGCACTCGTTCTTCTTCCTGGTCTCACCAACCTGATCGATGACATCAGCGAGGAGAAGAAGCTCCCTCCACAGGTTGTCGAAGCCGCTCTTAGAGAAGCCCTGCTGAAGGGATATGAGCGCTATCGCCGCACCCTTTATCTGGGAATCGGGGACGACCCGTTTGATGAGGAGTACTTCAGCAACTTCGATGTTGCTCTCGACCTAGAAGAAGAGGGCTATCGGGTGCTGGCGAGCAAGATCATTGTTGAAGAGGTGGAAAGCGAAGATCACCAGATCGCGCTGGCTGAGGTGATGCAGGTGGCGGAAGACGCCCAGGCTGGCGACACCGTTGTGCTCGACGTCACCCCAGAGAAAGAAGATTTTGGCCGCATGGCAGCGGCCACCACCAAGCAGGTGTTGGCCCAGAAGCTACGGGATCAGCAGCGCCGCATGATCCAGGAGGAATTTGCCGATCTGGAGGATCCCGTTCTGACCGCACGGGTGATTCGTTTTGAACGCCAGTCCGTGATCATGGCTGTGAGCTCTGGCCTGGGACGCCCTGAAGTGGAAGCAGAGCTGCCGCGTCGCGACCAGCTTCCTAATGACAACTACCGAGCTAACGCCACTTTCAAGGTGTTCCTCAAGGAAGTGAGTGAGGTTCCGCGGCGTGGTCCTCAGCTCTTCGTGAGTCGGGCCAATGCCGGACTTGTGGTGTATCTCTTCGAAAACGAAGTTCCCGAAATTCAAGAGGGATCGGTCCGCATCGTGGCTGTTGCTCGAGAAGCCAATCCACCTTCGCGCTCAGTGGGTCCCCGTACCAAGGTTGCCGTGGACAGCATTGAACGCGAGGTTGACCCCGTGGGCGCTTGCATCGGTGCGCGTGGTTCACGCATCCAGCAAGTGGTAAACGAACTGCGCGGAGAAAAGATCGACGTGATCCGCTGGTCACAAGACCCTGGTCAGTACATCGCCAACTCCCTCAGTCCTGCTCGCGTCGATGTGGTGAGGCTGGTCGACCCCGTTGGCCAGCATGCCCACGTGCTCGTTCCACCGGATCAGTTGAGTTTGGCTATCGGTCGTGAAGGTCAGAACGTTCGACTGGCGGCACGTCTCACCGGCTGGAAGATCGACATCAAGAACGCCAGCGAATACGACCAGGCATCAGAAGACGCTGTTGTCTCCGAACTGATTGCGCAACGCGAACAAGAAGAAGCCCTGCAACGCGAAGCCGAAGAACGTCTAGCTGCCGAACAGGCGGCACGCGCCGAAGAGGATGCGCGTCTCCGCGAGTTGTATCCGCTTCCGGAGGATGAAGAGGATTACGGCGCCGAAGAACAGGACGCAGCTGCTGGGTCCGACATGTATGAGGAGCAGCCTCAGGCAGAGGCAACCGCTGATGCGGATCTCGAAACGGAGTCTGATCATGCCGCTGGTGATGACGACACCGCCGAAGCAACCTCCGAGGAAGGAGCCCGGTGAACGACGGTCGCCCCGTCCTGCGTCGTTGCGTCGCCTGCCGCGAGCTGCTTGACCGCAGCCTGCTCTGGCGAGTCATCCGAGACCATCGGGACGGGGTTCTCCTGGATCAGGGCATGGGGCGTTCTGCCTACCTCTGTCCACAGGAGAGCTGTTTTGAGGAAGCACAGCGCCGCAAACGCCTGCAGAAAGCCCTGCGATGCCAGGTGCCAGACAGCGTGCTTGAGGAGCTGAGGGAGCGACTGAAATCCGACACGGAATCAGGCGCTGAGGCAAGATGAACACTGGCACCACCATGTGTGGCGCCCCGAGCACCCCGTGCCCGGACCGACCGGAGACCTGAATGACCAGCAGCGGCAAAGTCAGAATCTATGAGCTGTCCAAGGACCTAGGCCTGGACAACAAAGACGTGCTGGATGCCGCTGAGAAGCTGTCCATTGCGGCCAAAAGCCACAGCAGCTCGATCAGCGAATCCGAGGCAGGCAAGATCCGCAGCCTGCTCAAGAGTGGTGGCGCACCCAAAGCGGCCTCCGCTCCAGCCAAGCCGGCTCCGGGCAAAGCCATCCTGTCGGTGAAGAAAGCCGCCGACGCGCCAGCAGCAGCTCCTGCGAAGCCGACACAGCCACGGCCCATGGCTGAGAAGCCAGCTGCAGCCCCAGCCGCTCCCAATCGGGCCATGGCACAAAAGCCTCCCGCAAGACCCGCTACGCCAGCCAAACCTGCGGCCCCGCAGGTTGCACCTCCCCAGAAAGCGACGCCTCAAAAACCGGTCGCTCGCCAGCAGACGATTGTTCGTCAGCAGCCTGCTTCAAAACCTGTTGAGCGTCGTTCGGCCCCTCCGCAGCAACCCACCCCACGACCGACAGCGGCTCCGGCACCCAACCGGACAGCAAGCCGTCCGACCTCTCCACCGGCACGCCCCGCTGCACCTGCTCCAGCAGCCAAACCGCGCAGCACCGCTCCCATCCGCCGGGCGCCCAATGAGGGCACTCGTCCTTCGGCACCATCACCGTCGCGACCCCAACCCAAATCTCCGGTGAACAGAGCCGCGCCGCCCCCACAGCGGCCGGCGAAACCTGAATTGGTGGGTCGTCCTCAACCCAAGCGTCCTGGAGCTCCTTCACGCCCGGGTGCTCCTGCTCGTCCTGGTGCGCCCCGTCCTGTCGCAGCTGGGGGACAACGCGGCGGATCGCCGCAACGGCCAGCTGGTGCCCAACGCCCTGGGGCTCCAACCCGTCCTGGTTCTCCTGCGGGGCGCCCAGGGGCTGGTCGTTCCGGCAGCACCCTGGAGCTGGTCGGCAAGCCCATCCGCCGCGATGGCAGCAGCAACCGTGGTGACGCAGGTCGCCCAGGCACTGGACAGCGCGGCGGCGCTGGTACCAATCGTCCTGCCATGCCACCGGGAATGCGCAAGCCGGTGGCACCTGGCGAGCTCATGCAGCTGCAGAAGCCCACAGGTCGGCCGGCGGTTCCACCGCCTCGTCGCCCGGATGGCACCCCTGTTAGCCCCCGTGGTGATGGCCCCAAGGCAACACCCCCTGTTTCACGCCCCACGCCTCCGTCACCGGCAACAGCGCCTCGGCGTCCTGGCTTCCGACCAGGTGCAGGCCCTGGCGGCCAGCGCCGTCCCGGTCGTCCCGATTGGGATGACAGCGCCAAGCTGGAAGCTCTGCGCAACCGCTCTCCGCAAAAGCAACGCCAGAAGGTCCATATCATCGGCGAGAACGATGATTCCCTCGCAGCGCAAACCGGTGGTTTCGCTGGCGAGCAGGAAAACATGGTGCTGTCCGCGAGCTTGGCTCGTCCTGCCAAGCCCAAGTCGCAGCAAAGAACTACACCGAAACCGGTGGCAGCGATGCGCAAGCGTCGCAAGGAAACGGCACGCCAGCGTCAACGTCGCCGGGCCATGGAATTGCGTGCAGCACGCGAAGCCAAGCAGGTGCGGCCGGAAATGATCGTTGTACCGGAGGACAACCTCACGGTGCAGGAGCTGGCCGACATGCTCAGCGTGGAAAGCTCCGAGATCATCAAATCCCTCTTCTTCAAAGGGATCATCGCCACGGTCACCCAGACCCTGGACATGCCCACGATCGAGACAGTGGCCGAGGAATTCGGCGTGCCGGTGCTCCAAGACGATGTGGAGGAGGCGGCCAAGAAGACCGTCGAGATGATCGAGGAAGCCGATCGCGAGCACCTGATTCGTCGTCCACCCGTTGTCACCGTGATGGGCCACGTCGACCACGGCAAAACCAGCTTGCTAGATGCGATCCGCAAAGCTCGCGTTGCCGCAGGCGAAGCCGGTGGCATCACCCAGCACATCGGTGCGTATCAGGTCGAGATCGACCACAACGACCAAGCCCGCAAGCTCACCTTCCTCGACACCCCTGGCCACGAGGCTTTCACGGCCATGCGTGCCCGCGGCACCAAGGTCACAGACGTTGCCGTTCTGGTGGTCGCAGCGGATGATGGCGTGCGTCCCCAGACCCTGGAAGCCATCAGCCACGCTCGGGCCGCGGAAGTGCCGATTGTGGTGGCGATCAACAAGATCGACAAAGAAGGTGCATCTCCAGACCGTGTCAAGCAGGAGCTCTCCGAGCAAAACCTGCTGGCCGAGGAGTGGGGCGGTGATGTGGTGATGGTGCCTGTGAGTGCCATCAAGGGCGAAAACATCGACAAGCTCCTGGAGATGCTTCTGCTCGTGACCGAGGTGGAAGATCTTCAGGCCAACCCCGATCGCATGGCTCGAGGCACCGTGATCGAGGCTCACCTCGACAAAGCCAAGGGACCTGTGGCAACGCTATTGGTCCAGAACGGCACCCTGCGCACCGGCGATGTGGTGGCTGCTGGCCCCGTGCTCGGCAAGGTGCGAGCCATGGTTGATGACGCAGGCCTGCGCCTGAAGGATGCAGGTCCGTCCTGTGCCGTTGAGGCGCTCGGTTTCAGCGAAGTTCCCACCGCCGGCGATGAGTTCGAGGTCTATGCGGATGAGAAATCCGCAAGGGCCGTGGTTGGCGATCGCGCCTCTGACGCTCGTGCCACTCGCCTGGCACAACAGATGGCATCTCGAAGAGTGTCGTTGACCGCAATGTCTGGTCAGGCCAATGAAGGAGAACTCAAAGAGCTCAACCTCATCCTCAAAGCCGACGTGCAGGGCTCTGTTGAGGCCATTCTCGGATCGCTTGAACAACTCCCCAAAGATGAGGTCCAGGTTCGTGTTCTGCTCTCTGCACCGGGAGAAATCACCGAAACCGATGTGGACCTTGCCGCTGCTTCAGGCGCTGTGATCATTGGCTTCAACACCTCGATGGCATCTGGAGCCAAGAAGGCTGCCGATGCCAACGGCGTTGATGTTCGCGACTACGACGTGATCTACAAGCTGCTGGAGGACATCCAGTTGGCGATGGAAGGTCTACTCGAACCAGAGCTGGTGGAAGAAGCACTGGGCGAAGCCGAGGTCCGTGCTGTGTTCACCATTGGCAAGAGCGCTGTGGCTGGTTGCTATGTCACCAACGGCAAACTGCAGCGGAACTGCAAGGTGCGCGTGCATCGCGGAAAAGAGATCGTTTACGCAGGCGATCTCGACTCGCTGCGACGCAACAAAGACGACGTGAAAGAAGTGGCCACGGGCTTCGAATGCGGAGTTGGAACCGATCGTTTTGCCAACTGGCAAGACGGTGACCGCATCGAAGCGTTCAAGATGGTCACACAGCGTCGCAAGCTCACCACCTGATGATCACGCGCCGAGAGCCACTGCTCTGGCTCCAGTTGATGGCGGTTGCCGTCATTCCCCTGGAGCTCGAGCTGCTAAGGCTTCTGCTTGCTGGACCTGCCCTGGGTCCGGCACCCGCTCTCGAGCGCCTTCTGATCTGGGGACTGGCCGTGATCGGGCCAGGGATTCTCTTGTGGCGACGTCCTGCGGACTGGGGCTCCTTGCTCCTCGTTCGTCTTCCACTGTCTGAACGCAGCACAGATCAACGCCGTATTAGTGCACTCCCTCAGACGCTTGTGATGAGAGCGGCTTTTGCCATCGGCATAGCCCTCCTGCTGATTGGGTTCTGGGGAATCGACCGATCCGCTCTACTGGTGACCCAGATGTCGCCCCTAGCCAGCGGCAGCCGGCTCACCGCTCTCCTGCTGAGCGGCCCCTTGCTCACCTTGATGCTCTGGCAGTGGCAACAGCTTTGTCAGTCGATCTGGCTCCTGACTCGCGCTGACCAGAGCTTTGAAAGCCTCAAGCCGCTCAGCGAGACCGAACTACGTGATAGCACTCTGTCGTTTGGCATCAGCATGCTCCGGTTGCCAAACCTGGAATGGCCGGCATCACAAGCGGCGGATATACCCACAACACCATCAGTTGCCGACGTTGAGGCGCCAAAAGTAGATGCCAGCGAGGCCGAAGCAGAAGAACCGGAGCCCGCAGACATCCCCCAAGAGCCCGAAACGTCAGCCTCACTGACCGCCGCAGAGAGCGAGCCAGACTCCAACTCCGATGACGGCAACGGCAACAGCTCAGACCCTGCTGACGAGGCAGAACAATCGGGGGCCGCAGACATCCCCCAAGATCCCGAAACGTCAGCCTCACCGACCGCCGCAGAGAGCGAGCCAGACTCCAACTCCGATGACGGCAACGGCAACAGCTCAGACCCTGCTGACGAGGCAGAACAACCGGAGGCCGCAGACATCCCCCAAGATCCCGAAACGTCAGCCTCACTGACCGCCGCAGAGAGCGAGCCAGACTCCAACTCCGATGACGGCAACGGCAACAGCTCAGACCCTGCTGACGAGGCAGAACAATCGGGGGCCGCAGACATCCCCCAAGATCCCGAAACGTCAGCCTCACCGACCGCCGCAGAGAGCGAGCCAGACTCCAACTCCGATGACGGCAACGGCAACAGCTCAGACCCTGCTGACGAGGCAGAACAACCGGGGTCCGCAGACATCCCCCAAGATCCCGAAACCTCGAAGTCAGCCGTCTTTGGATCGATCGAACCAGAGCAGCGAGCCGAAGACGACGACGGCACCGATTTGGATGGCGAGATCGCTGAAGACGACTTGATCACCGGCGGAGAGCCGGAAGGTCATCACGAAGAGACCTAAGCCTCCGGAAGCAAACAACGCCAACCAGACCAAACGACGCAGGCCCCTCCAAGGCGTGCGGGATTCCTCTAAGAGCCGTTTCCGCAAAGCGGGATCCAAGCGCTGATCTCCACCAGGTCCGACGTTCAAGAGGATTTTGCGGGGTCTCGAATGTTAATTTCCTATGGACGCCGATGTAGCTCAGCTGGTAGAGCAACGCTTTCGTAAAGCGTGGGTCGCCTGTTCAAGTCAGGTCATCGGCTTGATTCCAAACCCAAGCTTCGGCAGGAGTTTTGAACTGGGTCAGGTTTTTCCGATCAGTGTCCTCACGGACATGGGTGGTGCTGGCTCTAACGTCTCCCCATGGCCACGACAAGATGAAAGCATCCGTCGCCTGCTGAGTTCGTTGTCTGACACCCCAGTGCTGACCGCTGACGAATGCGAGAGCTATTGGAATTGGACAGGCTGAGAGCTCTGAACCCACCTACCAAGAGAAGGTTCGATGGAGTGCGTATTTCTCCATCTTTCAGCGAACCGACGCATCTCAGCTGAACCAGCTGGTTGACAGCTTTTGGTTGCTGTTGATGATTGTCTTGGCGTGAGTAAGAGAAATCACCTCAAGCAACCATGCTTGAGGTGATCGAGGTCTGACGACCAACGCCTTCTCTCACACTCATTTTTCGATCGGTGGGGGTCTAGACCCGCTCACCGCATCGACTGCGAGCTCAGAGGCCGAGGAATTTGGCAGGGATGCCATCCAGGCTGTTGTTACCCATCATTTGGAAGATGATGTTGAGCAGCATTCCGCCGAGGTGAATGGCGCCAACTAGGGCCAAGCCTCTCCAGAGCTTCTCGAATGCCGCAGGCGGCTGATTGTTTACCCAAGTGCCGGATCCGTTGGTCATCTAGTCCATAGAAACTGCAACAACACTGCCGCGACAGGTCGCCTAGGACCAGCATTCGTAATTGAGATTTATCAGCTGAGTAGAGGAACCGAGCGGATTCAGCCTGTTGGAAGACTCGTCTTCCAACCTTGAACGGTGTCATGGCTTGGGTTCACGAATTAAAGACATACCGATTCCTCCCGGTCTCAAAGCTGAACAGATTCATCAGAGCCAGGTGGCTGTCATCCCCCGCGCATCACCATGTCTATGGAGATGACCCGACAGCAACCTTCGCGGATCTTGAGCTGGTCAGTCACCGAAGAGATGAAGGATGGGAACACTCAGATTCAGAGCGGCTTGCGCGGGATTGGTTTCGCAATCGAACCAGACCAAGCACGCAGGCCCTGAGTAAGAAACGCTTGCACAAACTGAGCTTCTAGGCACTTGCGTCAAGCAAAGGGAGCCTTTTGCTTTCAAAGCGTCGACTGGGGGATCGTCCCTGCATCGGGATCGAAAACCTAGACAAAACAGATCAGACTTCTCAAACCTCCAGACAGTCCATGAACGCGGGCAATTTGTCCAGCAGGAAGCTCAAGCGACTGCATCGCAGTCACATGCGTGATGCGGAGCTGAGTGAGGTGTTCATTGTGCTGAGCGTTGGAGCCAGTCTGATCGCCACACTGGGGCTGCTTGCTAACAGTGCAGCTGTGGTGATCGGCGCCATGGTGGTTGCCCCGTGGATCACGCCTCTGAGAGCTGCTGCCTTCGCCATCCTCTTAGGCGAAGTGAGATTGCTGGGGCGGTCTCTGAGGACCCTGCTTGTCGGCGTATCAACGACCACCTTGCTCTCGCTGATGCTTGGATCCCTGGCCGGTCTTCCCCAGTTCGGAACAGAAGTGCTCACCAGGACCCAGCCCAACCTTCTCGACCTCGGCATCGCCCTCGTTGCAGGCGGCTTGGCCACCTACGCCAAATTGCGCAGTGATGCGGTGAGCTCCATGGCTGGCACCGCCATCGCTGTAGCCCTCGTGCCACCGATCTGTGTGATGGGTCTGCTGCTATCCCATCAGCGTTGGAGTGAGGCCTCTGGAGCAGGTCTGCTCTTCACCACCAACTTGCTGGGCATTTTGACGGGGGGCCTGGTGCTGATGGCTTGGAAAGATCGGCAATTTCGGTATGAGCTGCGTCGCAGTCACCTGAGTGCAGCCAGCTTCTTCCTGACGGGCCTGTTATTGATCCCTCTTGGGAGCAGCTTCATCAACCTGCTGGGGAAGGCCAGGGAAGACAACACGCGAGACCTCGTTAGGAGCACCATCAAACGCTTTCTGACACGAGAAACGCTCACTTTCGGCGACCCAGATTCTGTAGATGTGGAGCGAGTGGACATCGCCTGGGATCAAAACCCACCCCTGATCCGCGTGGTGGTTCGCGTCGCAGACCCCGATCGACCCACCTATAAGCAAGTTTCGGCCGTCCAGGATGAAATCAACCGCCGCCAGCCGATTCGCTTCAGGATGGTGGTTCAACGCACCGCAGTGGATGTCGTTGGCCCCGAAGAGGAACCCAACGAAAACAGCCCTGAAGCCCGTCAGTTGCTCAGCCCACCACCGGTTCCAGAAGATCCTGCTAATGAACCATCCAATGCAATGACAGGAGAAGGTGCTCAGTCCGCAGATGATCGTGACTTCATCCAAGAAGCATCGCCACCAACGATGAGATCAGAGGCACCTTCCGCTCTGACGGCACCTCCTTTGAACAACTGATGAAACAGTCCGGACGGCGTGAATTTCTGCGGCTCATGGCTGGCGCCGCCGCGTCGGGCTCAGCCTTTGAGCTCCTGCTGAGGCAGACGGGTTCGCAATCACTTGCTTCAGGGCGGATCGGGAACCCCAAACCACAAGCTGGTCATCTCAGGGTCGGGCTGATCAGCGATCTCAACAGCTCTTACGGCAGCACCAGCTATGGCGCCAGCGTTGAACGAGGTGTGAACCTTCTGTTGCAGGAGAAGCCCGATCTGGTGATTTGTGCCGGCGACATGGTCGCGGGCCAAAAAACGTCGCTCACTGACCACGAGCTCAAAGCAATGTGGGAGGGCTTTGAAACCTCCGTGCGACGCCCCTTGCAGGAAGCCGGCATTCCACTTCTGCCGGCGATGGGGAATCACGACGCATCAAGCCAACGATCTCAAGGCCGCTGGATCTATGCCCGGGAACGGCAACAGGCCTCATTGTTTTGGAGCAAGCATCAGGATGCGCTGCCCCCAGGGCTGACAGGAGGTGAGAACTTTCCGTTTCAGTACGCCTGGCATGGACCTGGTCTTTTCCTCGTCGTGATGGATGCCTCATCCGCAACCGTGAGCAGCGCTCAGCGGCAATGGCTGTCCCGCACCTTGAAATCACCGCAGCGTCACAAAGACGACCTTTGCCTTGTGGTTGGCCACCTCCCCTTGACGGCCTTTAGCCAAGGCCGGGCACGCGCCGGCGAATGCATCTTCGACGCCGCATCGCTGGCTGCTGAGCTGCGCGAAGCCCGGGTGGATCTCGTGATCTCAGGTCATCACCATGCCTGGTATCCCGCCGACGCTCTGGGGCTACGACTGCTGAGCCTTGGCGCGATGGGCAGCGGTCCGCGGCGATTGATCGGCAGCAACGACACATCACCGGCCTCGCTCACATTGCTGGATTGGTCTGCTGCCGATCAATCGATCTCCGAAAGAACGCTGAACCTCAACAGCTTCTCTGAGATGCAGACACACCTGCTCCCAACAACCATTGATGCGCCTGGTTTTGCCGAAGCACGTCGACGCAGCACCCAGTGGCAACGTCCTCAACGCGGTTAAGTCGTTCCACCCCAGCAGCCAACAAAAAGCCCCCTCCGAGGAGGGGGCTTTCCGATTCAACCGAAGCTGAATCTTTTGGAGACTTCAGCCTCAGCCGATGGCGGGAGCTTGCAGAGCCACAGGAGTGGACTCAGCAGCAGCCAGGTCGAGGGGGAAGTTGTGAGCGTTGCGCTCGTGCATCACTTCCATGCCGAGGTTGGCGCGGTTCAGCACATCAGCCCAGGTGTTCAGGACGCGGCCCTGACCATCAAGGATGGACTGGTTGAAGTTGAAACCGTTCAGGTTGAAAGCCATGGTGCTGACGCCCAGGGCAGTGAACCAGATGCCGACAACGGGCCAGGCAGCCAGGAAGAAGTGAAGGCTGCGGCTGTTGTTGAAGGAGGCGTATTGGAAGATCAGGCGACCGAAGTAACCGTGGGCAGCCACGATGTTGTAGGTCTCTTCCTCTTGGCCAAACTTGTAGCCGTAGTTCTGGGACTCGCTCTCAGTGGTCTCGCGGACCAGGGAGGAGGTCACCAGGGAGCCGTGCATGGCGGAGAACAGGGATCCACCGAACACACCTGCGACGCCCATCATGTGGAAGGGGTGCATCAGGATGTTGTGCTCAGCCTGGAACACCAACATGAAGTTGAAGGTGCCAGAGATGCCCAGGGGCATGCCGTCAGAGAAGGAACCCTGACCGAAGGGGTACACCAGGAACACGGCGGAGGCAGCAGCCACAGGTGCGCTGTAAGCAACGCAGATCCAGGGGCGCATGCCGAGGCGGTAGGAAAGTTCCCACTCGCGGCCCATGTAGCAGAAGATGCCGATCAGGAAGTGGAAGACAACCAGCTGGTACGGACCGCCGTTGTACAGCCACTCGTCGAGAGAAGCAGCTTCCCAGATGGGATAGAAGTGAAGGCCGATGGCGTTCGAGGAGGGCACAACAGCACCAGAGATGATGTTGTTGCCGTAGATCAGGGAGCCAGCAACGGGCTCACGGATGCCGTCGATGTCGACGGGGGGTGCTGCGATGAACGCAACGATGAAGCAGGTGGTGGCAGCCAGCAGGGTGGGGATCATCAGCACACCGAACCAGCCCACATACAGGCGGTTGTTGGTGGAGGTGACCCACTCGCAGAAGGACTGCCAGCCATTGGCGCCGGAGCGCTGCTGAATGGTGGTGGTCATGAGAACGGGAAAGAATGTCTCCGAGGAGACGGGTTATGGAAGGGCAGGAAGCCCTGCCGAGTCAGAGTGTAAAGCAACATTGCGCAACGTGAACACAGCTTTATGAAGCTGACGTGAAGAAGCGTTGAGCTCGGGCGGCGGCGGGCCTCAAAACGTGCACACGGGCTAAAGGATCGCTTAAGGTTCTCGAATCGTGTCTCATGAGACGCCAGTGGTTTTGATTCGATGGCTTATCGCAGGCCAAAGGCTTGAGGAGACTGTTCCAACCGAGCATGCGCGCCATCGGCGCCATGAACTCGAAGCACAAGGAGCTGTTGTGTATTGGAGCGAACGACTGGCCGAACAGCGCTAAACACCCAGACTGGTGACCATTGATTCCTGTGGTCATGCCTTTCTTCAGCGCCACTGTCATGAGATCTCTGATCGTTGGCTCATTCGTCGTGATCTCTGGTGCGCTGCTGGGAGCTTGTCAGCCCAAAACAGGGCAAGTGTCGTCATCGCCACAGAGCAATAACGCTGAAATCAACCGACTGCAGTCACAACTTGATCAGCTGGAACGCCGGGTCGGAGCCCTAACCCGCAGTGACGATGCCGGCGACCGTGTCCCACCCGGCCCGATTCAATCCATCACGTTCCGGAGCGGAACCGCGGACGATCGCATCAGGATTTACTGGGACAACGGCACCGTGAGCGATCTTCCCTGCACCCTCGAGCAAGGGACTTGGGCCTGCGGATGATCAACGACGTCGATTGAGCTGGGCCACTCATTTCAGAACTGAAACACCCAGACATGCATTCCTGGAGTTCAGACAACAAACCAGCCTTACAAGCGAGCCAAGCTCAGCAGACCCCATGCGTTGGCATGTTCCAAGTGCTGAAGGTTGTCTCAGGTTTGCTTCTCAGCGTGACAGCAAACCAAACGGCCCTTGCAGAGCCTTCGATGCCTCTGGCACAACCGCAAGCCGCAAATTTGGCCCGGATGCGTGCGGAATCACTGAATGGAGGCCTTGACGCCTACCGAGCCGCAGGGTGCATGTATGAAACAGGTGCTGGTTCCTGCCTTGTGTCGAAGACAAACGAAGGCTTCCTCTTCCAGTTCCATGGGGGTGCTCCTGGGTGGGAACAGCTGTCACCACCAAGGCCAAGCGTTGAAACCAGCGTGCTCGTCTCTAAAGACGGCACCAGGATTCTGGCCGTTCCTTACAACGGACCGATTCGATAAAGACTTGGTTCGTCCTTCGTCAATCAACGGACCACAACAGTTCTGTTGACAGAGACAGTCCCTATGTCTCCGATAGAAAGGTCTTCCTTAAGACCATGAAACTTTCCACCTTGTCTGCTCTGGCCATGATCGCCGGAACAGGCTCCCTGGCTGCCACACCTCTGATGGCGCAGGCACCGGTGCCTGCATCCCAAGTGCGTGCGCTCAACCTGGCTCGCAACACTGCCGTCACTGAAAACGGTGGATTGAGCGTGTATCGCCCCCAGCCGTGCATGTTCCAGACAAGCTCAGGCGGTGGTGACTGCCTTGTGCAGGACGACTCCAGTGGTTACACCTTCCAGTTTCTGGGTGGAAGCCCTGGCTGGCCGGAAGACGGCAGTGACGCCACCACCGAAACCGAAATTCAGATCACGCCTGACGGCCGAAGCGTCAGCGACATCATCTACAACGGCTCCCCGCGCTGATCCACGCCCAGCAATGTTTTGAGTCCCTTGTCCCATTCGGGAGACAAGGGCCAGCATTCACGGTTGGTAAGACTGAAAGCGATCGCTTTTTCGGCATAAGCCGCTTCATTGATAAAAACAGGAACCGCTCCTGCGGGCCCCTCAAAGGGGAGTGTGGTGCCATCGGCTGTGATGAACAAAGGATCACCGATGCCCAGGGGCACCCAGTTGTTGTTTTGCAACTGGGGATGAATGAGTGCTGTCGCACCACCGTCATCACCCCTTGGCAGATCAATGCTGCCGAGATGACGATGGATCACGAGCTGATCGGGATAACAGGCTGAACCGGCGACCACTGAGCCCAAGGCCTCCAAACAGGCCTGAAGCGCAAGCTTTGTTTGGTCAACAATGTCGTGACGTCGCACGTTCTGAGGCACTGGCCCCACTTCAATGACAACGCCACAAGGCCAGCGCTCCACCAGGAATCCCTGCTGAGCCGCATCAGCCTCGTGGAGATAAACGGGGAGACCGAGACGGGCCTGAACGAGAGCTGCAAGTGCCAAATCAGCAGGACGGCGCCCGTACACCACCAAGCAGTTACCCATCGCAGACGTGGTGCTATGCAGATCAATCACGAAGGCGCATGGAGTCTGGCCATCCGCTCCGAAAGCCTCCAGCAGCTCTAGGGCTCGCCGCATCTCGTGATCCGCTTGTTCGGGGTGGCATCTGACCCGTTCCAGCAGATCAGGACGAAAGGAACGATTGAGATCCCGGTCGCGGTATCGCCGCCCATCCGCACGCGCCCCGGGATTACCAGTGGTGGTTTCCACCTGGCAGCCGCAGGTGTTGATCAGATCTGGATTCTTGCCCCATTGCTCCAGAAGCCATGGGCCATTGATCTCATTGCCGTGGGTGCCCGCCACCACCAGCACTTGGGGCCTTGCCATCACAACGCTGCACTGAGCTTCAGCCTGGCGGACAATGCAGCGAAACGGAACTGAGATGTCGATCCCTCCACTGGTGGTGCGCAGCGTCCGACAGGGTTGGCAATGGCAATGGAGACAACTGATGAGCGGGCTCGGCCCCGCCGACGGCGAGGGGAACTACCAGCGCCCCGACAGCAAACCGATGCAGATGGTGGTGCTCGACGCTGACGACTTGCAGCGTCGTGATCCGGCATGGCAACCAAGGCTGATCATCGGCCGCAGCTGCCCCTGGGCCCATCGGGTTTGGCTGATGGTGCAACTGCGCGGGCTGGCCAGTTCAATCCAAGTGCTGACGGCGACAGCCGATCACAACGAGGGGAGATGGAGGCTGGAACCCAGCTGGCTGGACTGTTCAAGCCTGTTGGAGCTGTATCGACACTGCGGCGCTGAACCGAGCTTGCGTGCCACGGTTCCGGTCCTGGTGGATCCCGGTACTGGGCCGCAGAGCAAGGCCAGGCTTCTGGGGAATGACAGCAGCCCCCTGAGCTCCGCGCTAAACCACTGGCCAGCAGCATCAGACGCGCCCGATTTAGCGCCACCCCACCAAGAAGACGCCATCGCGAAATGGCAGAGCCTGTTGCAGCCCGCCGTCAATGACGGCGTCTATCGCTGCGGCTTCGCCCGAACTCAGGCGGCCTACGACCGGGCCAGCTCCGCCTTGTTCCAAGCGCTGGAACAGACCGACGAAGCGCTGCGTGCAGCAGGGCCATGGCTGTGCGGCGAGGCCCTCACCCTTGCCGATGTGCGCCTCTTTCCCACCTTGATTCGCTGGGAAAGCGTGTACGCGCCCTTGTTCGGCTGCAGCGCCCAACCACTGTGGATGTTTCCGGCACTGTGGGCATGGAGACAGCGGTTCTTGAACCTGCCGAGAGTGGCCTCCACCTGTGATGCCGCGGCCTGGCGTCATGACTACTTCGGCGCTTTGTTTCCGCTCAATCCCGGTGGAATCGTCCCGGACGGGCCGAGCTTGAGCACACTGGTCAATAGACCGATTCCGCAGCGATGACCACGGCCGATCCCCAGTTCGACGGCGTGTATGGGCCGTTCACGATCACCACAGCCGACCGTGCGGAGGTGCAGCGCTACCGCTTCTCCTTGCTCATCAGCGGCATCGCCCTAAGCGCAGGTCTTCTTCAGTGGTGGCTGATCGGCGATCAGTGGGCCTGGGTCTGGCTGGTACCGCTCTGCATCGGACTTGGTTTAGCTCTGCAGTGGATTCACATCTATCTGCGCCCACTCCATCAGACCCTGCAGGTCTTCTGGCTGATGGGCTGCTTGGGATCGCTCGTGCTGATGTGGCGGGTCTCACCGGGTCAAGCCTTCACCACGCTGGCCCATCAACCCCTCTGGATTCTCAGCGTCGGCCCCCTGTTCGCAGCTCTCACCGGCATCGGCTTCAAGGAATTTTTCTGCTTCAGACGACCGGAAGCCATTGGCCTCACCCTGCTGCTGCCCATCGCTCTCCTGGGCCGCCTGACAGGCCTGATCGGTACCAGCAGCTGCATGGGCCTAATGCTCACCGCCGCACTACTGCTACTGCTGCTGTCGATGCGCAAATTCGGCATGGATGCAGCGGCCGACGTGGGAGACAAGAGCGTGTTTGCTTATCTGGACGCTCAGCGCCAAGTCGCCAACCCGTGAGTCTGATCAGCCTGGTTGATGCCTCCAAGGACTTCGGGATTCGAACCCTGTTTGAGGACCTCACCCTTCACATCCGTGAAAACGACCGCGTGGGGCTGATCGGTCCCAACGGAGCTGGGAAATCGACCCTGCTGCGAGTTCTATCGGGCAAAGAACCCCTGGGGGGTGGAGAACGTCGCTGCTCCGCTCGGCTACGCGTGGAACTGGTCGGTCAAGACAGCCTGGTGGAGCCAGGCCTGACCGTGCTTGAACAAGTGCTCGCAGGCTGCGGAGAAAAGCGTGAGCTGTTGCTGCGTTTCAGTGCGGTGTCCGAGGCCGTGGCACGCGATGCCGATGACGCCACGCTGATGAGGGAGCTCGGAGCTCTCAGCGAGCGCATGGATGAAGAGGGTGCCTGGGGTTTGGAGCAGCAGTGCCAGGAGGTGCTGCAACGCCTTGGCATCAGTGATCTGCATCGACCAGTGGAGGACCTGTCTGGGGGATACCGCAAACGGGTGGGACTGGCTTCAGCCCTCGTGGCCAGACCTGATGTGCTCCTGCTTGATGAGCCCACGAACCACCTCGATGCAGCCGCTGTGGAGTGGCTTCAGAGCTGGCTGGATCGCTACCCGGGAGCTGTTGTGCTGGTGACCCATGATCGCTATGTGCTCGACCGAGTCACACGCCGAATCGTGGAGGTGGAACGCGGTCAAGCCACCAACATCGAGGGCAATTACAGCGCTTATCTGCAACGCAAAGCGGAGCAGGAAGTGGCCGATGCGGCGGAAGCCGCACGGTTCAAAAGCGTGATGAGGCGTGAGCTGGCCTGGCTCCGCCAAGGTCCGAAGGCACGTAGCACCAAACAAAGAGCTCGGATCCAAAGGATCGAGGCCATGCGCGCGGCGCCGGTGAAGCAGGGCCGCGCGCAGCTGGAAATGAGCAGTGTCAGCCGACGGATCGGAAAACTCGCCATCGAAGCAGAAGAGCTGATGGTCACCGCTGATGGCACACCTGATGGTCCAGTGCTGCTTCAGGATTTCACCTACAGCTTCAGCCCAGAGGATCGCGTCGGCATTATTGGCCCCAACGGCAGCGGCAAGTCCACCCTGCTGGACCTGATCGCAGGACGACGCAAGGTCACAGGCGGCAGCCTGCGCTTGGGTGACACAGTTCATCTGGGCTATCTCGATCAGCACACGGATGCCCTCACGCAGGGTCGTGGGCTTGAACGCAAGGTGATCGAATTCGTTGAAGAAGCCGCATCCAGGATCGACCTTGGTGGTGAGCAATTGAGCGCCTCCCAGCTGCTGGAGCGATTCCTGTTCCCCCCTGCCCAGCAGCACAGCCCCCTCAGCAAGTTGTCGGGAGGAGAGCGACGGCGTCTGAGCCTCTGCAGGATGTTGATTCAGGCACCGAATGTGCTGCTGCTCGACGAGCCCACCAACGACCTCGATGTGCAGACCCTGAGCGTCTTGGAAGACCTACTCGAAGACTTCCGAGGCTGCGTGGTGGTGGTGTCACACGACCGATACTTCCTAGATCGAACGGTCGATCGCCTCTTCTGTTTTGAGGCTGGACGACTGGAACGCTTTGAAGGCAACTACAGCGCGTTCCTCGACCACCGCCGAGAGCTGGACAAGGTGGCCGCCGAACAAGCGAGTCGCAACCGAACGAACGATTCCGGCAAGAAAAAAGCCTCCCCAAAACCAACCGATGGCCCGCGAAGGCGCAGTTTCAAGGAGTCGAAAGAACTGGAATCTCTGGAACGCGAGCTGCCCAAAATGGAGCAACGCAAAACAGAGCTCGAGCAGGCCATCGCCTCGGGAACAGACGATCTGACCAGCCTGAGTCAAGAATTGGCCAACCTTCTGGAAACACTGGACAACAGTGAAGAACGCTGGCTGGAGCTCAGTGAACTGGCTCCCTGAGCGGGCGGCGACGGCGACGCGGATGCAGCAAATCATTCACTGATTGGGCTGTTCCGTTGTCCCCCTCCGACATCGAAGGGATCGGACAGCTCAAACAGGCTGACGCGTCGCCGCTCCAGGGTGCAGGCCGCACCAAACGGCCGGAGGCTTCGGCCAATTTGATGGCCGTTGGCCGATAGTCCGCCGCAGAACGGTGGAGTGCCATCTGGTCACCCATTCGGCGCAGGTAAAGGTCATGTGACCAGAGCACCTGATTGTGCTCAAAAGCTTCACAGGCCGCCTGCACTGACTTGAACCGTTGACTCACCAGTCCCGACGGTGCACATTGCTTCCACTCGAGCACATCTTGAAAACTGAGACCACTGCGCCACTGGCGTTGCTCGGAGAGGTAGCAGAACGTTTCTGGACCATTGATCCAAAACATCCGCCCTTCTTCATCCATGAAATGACGCCCCTGACGCTGCCGGATCCTGACCATGACCACCAGCCCACTCTTCTTTGCTGGTAGCCGAGGTCACCAAAACGTTGCAACGGTGTTGTTACGGAAACCAGCTGTCATGTACAGGTGCTGGCAGCCCCGTTCAACAGCCGTATGGTGAGCGAGTTGCCATCGGCCTGGACACGCCGCGCTGCCATGAAATCCATCGACGAGCACATCAAGAAAGACCAAAGCGACCTTGAAGTGGCCAAAGCCGAAGGAAACGACGCCAAGGTTCGCCACATCAGCGAAGAGCTCGAGTCTCTGCAGGACTACAAGAAAGAACATCCAGGCGACAGCCACGACCCCACTCCTCTGGAGCTCTACTGCGAGGCGAATCCCGACGCCGATGAGTGCCGCGTCTACGACGACTGAACCGTCGCTGATATCAACATTTGATCAACAAAAAAGCGGGGCCTTAACCCCGCTTTTTTTGATGAGAGAGCATCACTGCTCGTCATCGAATTCTGCGGGGCTACCCGTGAGGGTGCAGACCACAGACTCTTCAGGCTTCATGGCATGGACAGCGGCAATGGGACGACCACGGCGGCGAAGTGCATCGATCTGGGCAGGCGTCTGACAACGGGCGATCAGTTGACCACGGTTGTCGAAACAAGTGAAGAAAGTCATGAGACGTTCTCGCGATGCTTCCTTTATCGCCAAGGCCAGCAGAAGGCACAAGTGCAAATGTGCCCACGCCCACAAAAAGGCAAGCCCGGATTCAAATCCCCAGTTCAGCCCACACCCGATTGAGGAGTGCATCCAGCCCTTGACCCATCACCGCTGAGATCAGGAGTGGTTTTTGGCCGCTGGCCTGCTCGAGCTGCGCCGAGAGCTCCTCGCGACCGCTTTCATCAAGGAGCTCCAACTTGTTGACCACCAGCAGCCGCTCACGATCCACCAGACCATGGCCGTAGGCCTCCAGCTCCCCCTCCACCACGCGGAGATCACCAAGGGGATCATCGGCGCCGCCATCCACCACGTGGATCAAAAGACGCGTGCGCTCAATGTGACGCAGAAAATCATGCCCCAGACCAGCGCCCTGCGCAGCTCCGGCAATTAGCCCGGGAATGTCAGCAAACACGGTGCCATCGCCCGTGGGCCGACGCACCACACCCAGATTGGGCACCAACGTGGTGAACGGATAATCGGCGATCTTGGGACGGGCCGCTGACAACACGCTGATCAGAGTGCTCTTACCCGCATTGGGCAGGCCGATGATGCCAACTTCCGCGAGGAGCTTTAGCTCCAGCTGCAGAGGCCACTCTTCTCCATCGCGACCCTCGGTGCACTTCTCTGGAGCCCGGTTGCGATTGCTGAGATAATGAGCATTGCCAAGACCGCCTCGCCCCCCAAAGGCAACAGTCAGCTGCTCACCCGCTGAGGTGAGATCCCCCAACAAAATGCCTGTCGAGAGGTGTCGCACCTCAGTGCCACAAGGGACGGGAATCACCAGATTTTGCCCCGATGCACCCGTGCAACGGTTGGGCCCACCGCGACGTCCGTCGGTGGCTGCGAACAAACGCTTGTATTTGAAATCCAGCAGGGTCTGAAGGTTTGAATCCGCCTCCAGCACCACATGCGCTCCATGCCCGCCATCTCCACCGGAAGGTCCACCTGCGGGAACGTACTTCTCACGGCGGAAGGCCACGATGCCGTCGCCACCACGGCCACCTCGCACAGTGATTCGCGCCTGGTCGATGAACTGCACGAAATGCCTCGGTCGCGGCCAACCACCAACCCTAGGATCGCGAGGCACGAGAGATTGAGCTTGGCCGGCGTTCGCTTCGAAGCGCTCAGCAAGAGCTACCCAGCACGCGGCGGCGAAGGCCCCGTCGAGGTGATCAGGGACCTGTCCCTTGCCATCGACGATGGCGAATTTTTAGTGCTTGTCGGACCCTCTGGATGCGGGAAAAGCACCCTGCTGCGATTAATGGCAGGCCTTGAAACACCAAGTTCTGGTGAAATCTGGGTCGGCGATCAGGCCGTGAGCCAGCTGCGCCCCGCGAAGCGCAACGTGGCGATGGTGTTTCAGAGCTATGCGCTCTACCCACACCTGAGCGTGCGCGACAACTTGGGATTCGGACTGCGTCGCAGCCGGCAGCGATCGGCTCTGCACCAATTGCAGGATCAGCTGCATCGCAGCACACGCTGGCTGCCAGGCCGATTGCAGCTCAATTCAGAACGGGAAGCCCGGGTGGAACAACGGGTGCGGGAGGTCGCCGGCGCCCTCGAACTAGACCAGCTCCTGGATCGACGTCCGAAGGAGCTGTCGGGCGGGCAAAAGCAGCGGGTGGCACTCGGCCGGGCGATGGCCCGCCAGCCGGCGGTGTTTCTGATGGATGAACCCCTCAGCAATCTCGATGCCAAGTTGCGCGGCTCAACCCGCAAACAAATTGTGGAATTGCAGCGTCAGCTGGGCACGACAACCCTCTACGTCACCCACGATCAAGTGGAAGCGATGACTATGGGGCACAGGATCGCGGTGCTGAATCAGGGGCGGCTGCAGCAGCTGGGAACACCGATGGAGCTTTACCGATGGCCGTCCAATCTGTTTGTAGCCCAGTTCATCGGCAGTCCTCCGATGAACGTGCTTCCTGTGCAAGTGGGGCCAAGCCAGACGCTGATGCTCGGCGAACGTCGACTCAGCGTGGAAGGCCCACTGGTCGATGCACTGGGTCCCTTGGAGGGGCAGAACCTCAGCGGGGGGATCCGCGCTGAACAACTGCGGGTAGCTCCTGCCACCAACCGCAATCTGCCGGCGGAGGTGAGTCACAGCGAAGTGCTTGGCAACGAGCAACTCATCACCTGCCGCTTGCTCAACGGCAACCACCTGGTGCAGGTGAGAGCCGAGCCTGGCCTAGTTGCCGTGGCAGGAACACGCATCCATCTCGAGGCAGACCCATGGGGATGGCGCTTGTTCGATCAGGATGGAATGGCCATCAACCCACCAGTGCCAGGCCGCATGAACGATGACGAGCCGCTTCTGCCCGCACTGAGCTGAGCGATCGGGATTCAGCGCATCCAGACCACACTGCAGCCGGCACCCCCATCACCCTGTTCGGCATCCACCACACGGTCGATGTAATTCAACGACCCAAGCCAGTCGCGAAGCCCACGCTTCAGGCGCCCTGTTCCGATGCCATGAATCACCCAGACTGGGCCGTTGGCACCACGCAGCAGATCCTCAACAGCAGCCTCGGCCTCGTGCACCCGCATGCCACGCACATCAACGGTGTTGCGTGCTGTGCGCACGCCTGCAGAACCACTGCCGCGTCGTGCTTTCACCTGAACCACAGGAGCCTGCGGCGGGTCAGGCTTACGCCCATCCAGGCTTTCCACTGCAGAGAGTTCAACGGTGCTTCGCATCACGCCGCATCGCACCTGAAGTTGCAGACCATCCTCCGAAACTGCAAGCACCTCAGCGGCTTTGCCAAGCGCCAACAAACGGATGCGATCACCCACTTGAGGCCTCCACCCCTGGTGCTGACGGCGCTCTGGGTTTGAGCGATGACGATCCTCAAGCTTGCGCAAGCGCTGGCCCGCCTTGCGAGCGGTCTCGCCATCGGCTTGATCGTCGCGAAGACGCCGAATCAGCTGGCGCACCTCTTTCTGGCCGGCACGAATGGAGGTCTCCAGTCGTTGCCGCCCCTGTTCCTGCCGTTCGGCGGAATGACGCTTCTGTTTTTCCCAACGCTGAAGCAGCTCCTCGTGCAGCAGCTCGGTGCGAGCCAGCAGGGCGGCGGCGTCTTCAGCGGCCGCCTGTTGGCGCTGACGTTGTTCCTCCAAACCTCGGATCACGGTGTTGGCCTCACCCTCTCCGCCAGGAGACAGCAGGCTGCGTGCCTGCTCGATCACTCCCATCTCCAGTCCCAAACGGGTGGCAATCGCCAAGGCATTGCTGCGTCCGGGGATCCCCCACAGCAGGTGATACGTCGGAGATAGGGACTCGCTGTCGAAGGCAACGGACGCATTTTCAAAGCGTGGGTCGCCGTACTTGAGGGCCTTGAGCTCCCCAAAATGAGTGGTGGCCACCGTGAGCCGTGCCCGATCCGCCAAGGTGCGCAACAGTGCCGTCGCCAGAGCGGTGCCCTCGCTGGGATCCGTTCCGGCCCCCACTTCATCGAGCAGCACCAACGCGGGTGCCGGACCGGAACCCACAGCATCAAGAATGCGCCCGATGCGCTTCACATGGCCACTGAAGGTGGAGAGGCTTTGCTGAAGCGACTGCTCATCACCGATATCAGCCAGCACCTGAGCGCACCATGGGAGCGTCGGGATCCCACTGCAGGGGAGCCAGAGACCGGCACGGGCCATGAGTGCCGCGAGGCCAAGGCTCTTGAGGGTCACTGTTTTCCCTCCGGTATTAGGCCCCGTGATCGCCACCACCCGCAGGGAGGTGGACACGTCCACACTCACAGGCACAACGGCAGGTCCTTGTTCTTTCCGCTCTTGCCACACCAGCAACGGATGACGCAGATCCTTGAGCGTGAACGGCGCCTCTGCTGAAGCCTCCAAGCGCGGAGGCGCAGCGCCAAGCCACTGGCCATAGCGGCCACGGGCGAGCGCCAGATCCAGTTCCAGCAACACAGCCATCAGAGCCTGCAGCCCGTCCACCTGCTCCGCCACAGCCGCACTGAGCTCCGCCAGCACCCGCTGTTCTTCCTCGCGAATGCGGCCATCAAATTCGGCCAGTCGATTGCCAAGATCGATCACCGATTTCGGCTCTACAAACACCGTATTGCCGGATGCGGAGCTGTCGTGAACCATGCCGGGACACTGACCGCCTGCACCGGCCTTGACCGCCAGCACAGGACGACCGTGGCGCTCGGCAATCACCGTGTCTTGAAGGTGGGAAGCCCAGCGCCGGATCACCTCCTGCAACTTGTCGCGACGCCGAGCGCGAAGCTCCTGCCACTGGCGACGAAGCCCCTCAAGCAACACGCTGGCGCGATCCGCGACGCGCCCCCCTTCTTCAATCGCAAATTTGAGACGCTGCTCTAGCTCCGGGAGTGTGGCCACATCCGCCAGCAGCGCTGTGCAGTGCGGGCGCAATTCCGGATCATCAATTTGTCGGCGCAATCGCCGGGCCGCTCCAAGGGTCTCGGCCACAGCCAGCAATTCCTCACCGGAGGCAGTGCCACCCTTGCTGCAGCGGAGCAGGATCGGGGCCAAATCGCTGACGCCCTGGAAGCTCAATCCGCCTTCCAGCAGACCATCAAGCGACGCCATCTCCTGCGTTCTGGCCTGAAGAAGCAAGCTGACGGACAACGACTCCGGTAGGGCACCCACACGACAGGCGCGACGACCCTGCACCGTGCTGGAGAAACTGGACAGGTGCTCACAGAGCCGCGGCCACTCGAGCAGCTCCAGGGTTTCTTCTAAAGCAGACATCAACCGGTCGTTGTCGCGCCTGGCTGGTTGGAAGGAATCCCCCCGGGAGGTTCGTAGAGCATCTCCAGCCAGTTGCCCTCAGGATCACGCAGATAAAACGATGCCGTTCCATCGCGATGGTCGTGCACACCTCCCACCGCCACACCGGACGCTTTCAGGCGTGCATGCACAACATCCACCTCAGCACGATCACGGAAATGGAAGGCGAAATGCGGCCCGGCAGCTTTGTAGTTCGGCCCAAGCAGTGCCAGACCATCTCGTGAGTTTCCAGCCTCGAGATAACACCAGTCATCGGCCTCCCACACCATGCGCATGCCGAGATCGGTGTAGAAGCCGATGGCCCGTTCCATGTCGTTCACGCGGATGGCGACATGACCCAGACGCTGCACCGCAGACATGAATGAGCTCTCCAGATCTGCTCATTCTGTAGGGCGCTGGCTCCTCGATGAGAGGGGAGTCAGGAAAGGGTCAGGTCCGTGGCTCGAGGGTGGAAGCCGTCGGAACCGGGTCATGGGCGAAGGAGATACCAAATGACGTTCTGGCCACGCATCCAATGGAGAAGCAGATCAGGCCGCTGCCAAGCAGTCCCAGAGCAGCAGATCGATCACTGCGCTCCCCTTCCATGAGCAGGTTCAGGGCGATCACGAAAGCAATGGCTGCTGCCACAAACGGCAATGGAGCCCAAAAACGACGGGGTCGAGCGAAGGCCATGGGAAGCGTCGGCGCCTCCTTTCCATAGCGCCAGATTTAAACCCCGTCAGGCAGACCAGCTTGATGACAAAGCCTTCAGCCAAATCGGGCATCGCAACCCAGAATTCTCCTTGTTATCAACTCCGGCGTGACAGCCTCTCGATCGCAATCCACACGAAGCCTTTGGCAGACCAATCGAGGGGTGGTGGCGCTCTGCTTTGTGCTGCTCGAACTGCTGTTTTTCTCGACGGATTCCATTGGAGTGCCGGCCCACCTCTATGTGAGCGGAGACATCGGAGCGACGCCTTACCTGGCGGTTTGGTTCATGGTGGCATTCCTGCTGCCTGCGGCGTTGATCATGCCGCTGCTGGGAAGCCTCAAGGCACGCTTCGGGGCCAAACGCATCGCAACGGTGGGGCCTGGCCTTTTTGGCCTGGCCTGCCTTGCCGCTTCAATCACCCGTGATCCCCTCCTGTTCATTGGCTGGAGGATCCTTCAAGGCCTAGGGGCTGGGGTGATCCCCGCAGCAGCGGGTGGCTACCTAGGCAGCCAACTCGGCGAAAAACATACCCCGATGGGCAAAGGGCTGGTAGCCCTGGCCGTGGTCGCGGGATCCAGCATGGGCATTCCGCTCTCTGCTCTGATCACCTGGCATTTGAGCTGGCGCGTTTTGTACGCAGGCCTGGGGCTTGCCGCCCTTGTGGCCGTGGCGGTGATTCTCAGGCTGATGCCAGCCACTGCCGGAAATCCAAACGCTGAAATCGACTGGCTGGGCTACAGCCTGATGAGTGGGGGGTTCGGCCTTCTGGCCCTGTCGCTGTTCGTGGGCAACCAACGGGAATGGTTTGGCAGCGGGGTGTATGTGGTGATGCTCTGGTCTTCAGTGATCCTGATCGCGCTCTTCGGATGGCGGGTGGTTACCAAACCCAAACTGATCGATTTGCGGATCTTTCAAGACATCAATTTCTGCATCAGCGCGGTGAATCTCACTTCCGTCATGTTCTTCCTGTTCATGGTCTTTGGGATTGTTCCGCGTTTTTTGATTGTCACAACCGACAACACCGTTGGCAGTTATTCCTGGGTGTTTTTGCCTTTCGTCGCAACGGCAATCACCGCAGGTGCCATGGTCACGCCAGGAGTAAGTCCTCACCTGATCGCTCCAACGATCAAAGCCAAGAAGAAACTTTGCTCTGCGGCAATTTTTTCATTTGCGTTGACGGCCTTATGGATGGCTCAGACCAGTTCCCAACAAAGCAACGCCAATATCACGATTCAGATGATGGCGGTGGGCTGCTGTTTCGCTTTGATCAATTGCCTGGAGATTCAGATGTCGTTTTCCACCATGGCAGCGGAATTAATGACGAGTGCCAGTTCGGTGCTGTTCTTCTGCACCAATTTCTCCAAAGCGCTTTCAGGTGGTGTGAGTGGTGCCATCCTCACCGCCACAAGTGAAGGCAGTTGGAACCGTTTCAGGGAGCAGGTGCATGCAGGCAACTCTGCCTTGATTCCTTTCCAACGCATTCTGGATGGCCACTTCTCTGGCCAGATGGGTGCGGACTGGAGCCAGGGCTCACTGGATGTGATCCATCGCTTGATCGCTCGGGAGGTGGAGGTGGTGAGCTTCATCAACATCTCCAGCATGGTGGGGGTGGTGCTCTTGGTGCTCTGCGTTCTTCCCTGGTTGCATCAAAGCCCCCAACCAAAGTGAACCCAAGCTGGAAACCCCCATTAGCCTCCAGTTGAAGACGTGATGCAATGGGCCGTGAGTGACAGCACCTCCAGCCCGCTTCCATCGCATCCAACCCACCCCAGACGCAAACGGTGGATCATTGGTGGTGGCGTGGCCGTTGTGATTGCCGGACTGACTGGATATTTCGTTCGCAATCACTATTTCCCTGGAACGAATGATGCCTATGTGCATGCATACACCATCTCTGTATCTCCCTACGTGGAGGGGTATATCAAGCGTGTTCACACCAGTCCAAATGCCTTGGTGAAACGAGGACAACTGATTTACGAAATCACTCCACTTCCTTTTGAGCTCAGTGTTGAGCAGCGTCGACAACGACTTAACGAGGCGGTGAACCAGAAATCAGTCTTGGAAGATCGACTCCTCCAAGCCCAACAGACGTTGAAGGATCTCGAGGCTCGCGAATGGATCACAGACCTCAATCGCCAGCGTTACGCCTATCTGCAACAGCAACAGGTGGTTGCACTCGAGAAGGCTCAGGAATTCGAAGCTGCCAGTCTCGAAGCCCAAGCCAAAACGAAAGCAGCTTCCCTGGAAATCGCGCGCCTTCAAAACGAGATTCGGAAGCAGGAATCAAGCATCGAAGCCCTTCGAGCTCAGGTAGGGCAGGCCAAGGTGAATCTCGATTACACCCGCTATTACGCACCCATGGATGCCTTTGTAAGCAACAACTTCAGCCTGCGGGAAGGCCAGTATGTAAAGCCGGGACAGGTGTTGTTCAAACTGATCGACAACCGTCAGTGGTGGGTTGACGCCAACTTCCAGGAAACCCAAATCCACCGTATCCGCACGGGGATGACAGCAAAGATCAAGTTAGACATGTATCCCGGCATCACGTTCCAAGGGCAAGTGATCAACATCAGCCGAGGCAGCGGCTCCTTTGAATCACTGTTGCCTCCTCAGAATGCAACCGGCAACTGGGTCAAGGTGCCGCAGCGATTTCCGGTTCGCATCCGAATGCAACAGAACCAGGAGCACCCACTGAGAGCGGGTTCCACAGCTCATGCCAGGGTTGACACACTCAATGCTCAGTCATGGGTGAACGCATCGGATGCGCAACCGGCAAGGTGAGTGGCAGGCTCAAGGGGAGCGCAGGGTCTCGCGGAACTGGTAAGAGCTCTCTGAGCAAGTTTGCGTAGCTGAGATTAGCCAGCGTCATCGCTTCAGCTCGCTGTTCCATGGCACCAGTCAAAGAGCTGATGGTGTCGGCGAGATCGGTGTAATCGGCAAGACCGAATTCGTAGCGAGCCCTCGAATCTCGGAACGCCTCCCGCGCTGCCTGATAGGCCGAATTCGCAGCAATGATCTGACGCAGGGCCGCACCATGCTCATAGAACGCAGCTTCCAGGGCTTGACGGATGGCATTGCGCTGAGCCGCCTGCTGCTGCAACACCTGATCTGCCGCAGCACGATTAGCCGCTACAGCACCCGACGTGATGCCACCGTCGAACAAGCGCCAGTTGAGTTGAACGCCTGCAGACCAGTCATTTCCTTGGGAGTTGAAGCCTGGAATGAACGCAGGACCTTTGCAGCATCCATCCAAGTCGATCACGGGAGAGGTGCTCTGATCAACCTGATAGCCGGCTTTGGCGAAGAGACCGATGGATGGAAGCAGTTGCGCAGCTCGGCGATCAGCCTGACGCAGCAATGCATTCCGAGCCGCCTGCAACGCCTCCAGCTGAGGGTTGTCCTGGAGGCCACGCACGATCGTGTCTTCCAGATTCAACGGCCAGGGCTGCTCAAGTCGCACAGCATCGCTGGTCTCCAGCGTGACGTCGAAAGGCACATTCACCAAATTGCTCAGTCGACGCTGCCCTGCAGCACGACCTGCATCCGCCTGCTCTAAGAGGAAGCGTTGTTGTTGCAGGCGGGATTCCGCGCGCAGCAGATCAACGCGGGGAACCAGCCCTGCCGTATGCATGGCACGCACCTGATCGAGAATCACCGAGTCGTTGGTCACCACCACCTGACGGATGCGTTGGAGCTGCTCCATCAGCTGCAGCTGGTAATACGCCTGACTCACCGCAAGCTGCAGTTCACGCAGATGATTGCCATAGAGCTGATGGGCTTCATCTAGATCTGCCGTCACCTCTGCGACGGCAGCACTGCGCTCAAAACTCAGCAGCTCGTAATCAATTCGGGCACCAGCGAACCCTCCTCCCAAATTGGTCTGAAACCGATTGCTGCCTCCTGTGGGGACATAAAAAGGCGAATCAACGCCAAACCCAGAAACGTCGGCATTTCCACGCCACACCCAGTTGCGTCCTCTTTGCTGCTGATAACCAGCTCCGATTTCCAGTGCAAACGTTGGCAGGAAGCGCCCACGCACAGATCGCAACCACTGGCTTTGCTCTTCCACACCACTGATGTACTGCTGCAGGGTGGGGTCGTTGATGAGTGCAAGGTTGACCGCTTGCCGCAGAGAAACCGGCAAACGTTCGCGGATGGTCACCTCGGCAGACTCGATGGGTAGAGATCCTGGCGCTGGGGCCGTCAATGATCTCAACGGTTTTTTCTGACTCGACTCTGGTCGTGCAGTCCACACACGATCGAGTCGCTCCAGATCCCTGCTGTAAGCCTTGAAACTGCGCATCAAAGGAGCGAGCGCCGGAGAGACATCACCGGACCTGACCGACAAGGCGGAGGCAAGAACGATGGCGGCTCCAAGGCCAAACGTCACAGTCCTCCGGCGCATTCACTCTCTTCAGCAGAACGTCATCATCCCTGCTTCAACCACTCCGCCGCATCACAAGCGTGATACGTGAGGATCAGATCAGCTCCAGCACGTTTAAAGCTGAGCAGCGTCTCAAGCACAACGGCACGTTCATCGATCCAGCCACGCTCCGCTGCTGCCTTGACCATCGAATATTCACCGCTGACGTTGTAGGCGGCAATAGGCAGCTCAGACTCTTCGCGCAGACGGTGAATGATGTCGAGATAAGCAAGACCTGGCTTGACCATCATGATGTCAGCGCCTTCCTGCTCATCCAGCTGGGCCTCAGTGATGGCTTCCCTGGCATTGGCAGGATCCATTTGATAGGTGTCTTTGTTCTTGGGGATGGGCTTGCTACCTGCGGCGCGGGGAGCTGAATCCAGCGCCTCACGGAACGGTCCGTAATACGCCGAGGAATATTTGGCGGTGTAACTGATAATTCCCACATGCTCGAAGCCTTCGTCATCGAGTGCTTCGCGGATAGCGCCGACCCGGCCATCCATCATGTCGCTGGGGCCAATCAGATCAGCACCGGCACGTGCCTGCATCACCGCCTGCTTGCAGAGCAGCTCAATGGTCTCGTCATTGAGCACCACCCCCTCCTCACTGACGATGCCGTCATGTCCATCGCAGGAGTAGGGGTCAAGGGCGACATCCGTCATGATCGCCATTTCGGGCAGTTCTTGCTTCAGCTGCCGGATGGCCCGCGGAATCAAACCATTCTCGTTGAAGCACTCGGCGCCGTCTTCGGTTTTGAGTCCCTCAGCCACCTTGGGGAACAGCACCACGCAGCGAATGCCGAGATCCCAGGCCCGCTTCACTTCTCCTGTGAGTTGCTCAAGACTCCAACGATTGGCACCAGGCATGGCACCGATCGGTTCCACATCAGCGCCCTCATGAACAAAGAGGGGGTAGATGAAGTCGGCGGGAGACAGACCCGTCTCCCTAACCATTGCACGCAACGCCGGTGAGCGGCGCAGACGGCGAGGGCGATAGGTGATGTCCATCAACTGGCGTGGATCTATGGAGGGCGATCGTAGGCGCCAAGCCTCTCCGTTCCTTCAGAGACGGGCCTTCTGTAGCCAGTCTCCACGCGGATCTTCACGGCGTGCGCCCCGCAGCTGTTCCAGCAGGGTTCGTTGTTCATCAGACCACTGACGTGGCCACTTCAAGCTGAGGCTGAGCAGCAAATCACCACGACCCGATTTCATTGGCCAACCCTTTCCTTTCAAGCGAAGGCTGCGTCCGGGTGCTGTACCTGCTGGGATTGACACCTCCGCTTCACCATCGGGCGTCATCACCGTGACGGTGCCACCGAGGGCCAATTCATCCAAAGACACGGGAAGTTCAGCCCGGAGCTGATCGCCATCGAGTCGCCATACCGGGTGAGATTGCACCTCGAGATTCAAATAGAGATCGCCGCGACGGCCAGTGCCTGGCTGGAGATTGCCTTTGCCTTTCAAGCGAAGACGTGATCCGGTCTTGACGCCAGCTGGAATGCGCACCTGAACCCGTTCGCTGTTCACCGACAACGTTCTCTCTGCACCGCGGAACGCCTCACTGAAGCTCACCTTCACGCTGGTTTCGGCGTCGAGATTGACCGGGGCCCGTGACCCACCCCGAGGGAAGCCACCACCTGCAAAGCCACCGGGGGCTCCGCCGAAACCACCTCCAGCAGGCCCACCGAAACGCCCAAGCAAATCATTGATGAAGTCGTCGAAATTGCCGTAACGACCAAAATCAACGTCAAAGCCACCGGCACCAGCTCCCCCTCCAGCCTGGTTCCAGTACTGACCGAACTGTTCATAACGACGGCGTTTATCAGGATCGGAGAGCACCTCGTAGGCCTCGCTCACCTCCTTGAACTTCGCTTCTGCCGCCTTATCGCCGGGGTTCACATCGGGGTGGTACTGCCGCGCGAGCTTTCGAAACGCCCGCTTGATCGCATCGGCATCGGCACCGCGGTCCACTCCCAGCACTTTGAAGTAGTCGCGGTAACCACTGCCGGCCATGGTGATCGTTCAGCCCCAAAGGCTCCACTTACATCCCAGTGTCCCAGTTCCGTCCGGGGTTCGGCACCGAAGCTGGAGTCGGGATGCCCGTACGTCAGAGCGCACGTACATTTCGGCCATGGTCAGATTTCTTCTGTTGGCGGCCCTCGCCGGAACCAGCTCGGTCTTGATGAGCAACGGGGCCATGAATGCCTCACCGAATCCAGCAGCCCTGGCGGATCACCTCAAAGATTCCGGTGTTCTTTACTACGGCTCTTGGCGCTGTTCAGCCTGTCGATACCAAGGCCGCCTGTTCGGGGATGCCGTGAACCGCCTCCCCTATGTGGAGTGCGCCAAGCCCGATGCGTTTCCGATTCAGGCCGCTGCCTGTCAGACCGCCGAAATTCGGGCTTACCCCACCTGGATCCTGCCCAACGGCGATCGTCGAGTCGGGGTGCAGTCGCTCGAGCAACTGCAGCGTTGGTCTGACATGAGTCCGAACCCTTAACGCCATGCCCGTGCGCCGGCCCGACCTGTTCGTTGGCTTCAGCAGACAGCACTGGCGAGGTGATCTAACAGGAGGTCTCACAGCAGCTGTCGTGGCTTTGCCCCTGGCCCTCGCCTTTGGCAATGCGGCCCTTGGACCTGGTGGTGCCATTTACGGCCTGTATGGAGCGATCATCACCGGCTTTCTGGCCGCCTTGTTCGGAGGCACACCGGCTCAGGTGAGTGGGCCGACGGGTCCAATGAGCGTCACTGTGGCCGGAGTCGTAAGCACGCTTGCGGCGATCGGCGCAAGTCGGGATCTTGCACAAGGTGAAATGCTGCCTCTGGTCATGGCGGCCGTGGTCCTTGGCGGACTGCTGCAAATCCTGATGGGCGTTTTCAGACTGGGGCGTTACATCACGCTGGTTCCCTATTCGGTGGTCTCAGGCTTTATGTCGGGGATTGGCGTGATCATCCTCACCCTGCAGATCGGCCCCCTGCTGGGAATCAGCAGCCGGGGTGGAGTCCTGCAATCCCTGCGCATGGTGATGAGCGATTTCGAGCCAAACCCCGCGGCTTTGATCGTGGGTCTGGCCACCCTGCTGGTGGTATTCACCACACCACGCTGGGTCAGCAAATGGATTCCATCACCACTGCTGGCCCTCGTTCTGATCACACCGCTGTCGCTGGCGCTGTTCCCAGAAGGACTGGCACGAATCGGCACGATCCCGGGGGGAGGCCTGAGCTTCAACCTTCCAAGCTGGCAAGAGCACTGGCCACTCTTGGTTCGGGCTGGCCTTGTGCTGGCCGTGCTGGGCGCAATCGACTCCTTGCTGACCTCGTTGGTGGCGGACAACATCACTCACACCAGGCATCGCTCCAACCGTGAGTTGGTAGGTCAAGGCATCGCGAACACAGTCGCAGGCTTGTTCAACGGGCTCCCTGGTGCAGGGGCCACCATGCGAACGGTGATCAATATCCAGTCGGGGGGACGGACGCCCCTATCCGGCATGAGTCATTCGATCTTTTTACTGCTCCTCTTGCTGGGGGCAGGCCCTTTAGCGGAGGGCATCCCAACGGCCTTACTGGCAGGAATTCTGATCAAAGTGGGGCTCGACATCATCGATTGGGGCTTCCTGCGCCGGGCCCACCGCCTGTCATTGAAAACAGCTCTGGTGATGTGGGGAGTGCTGTTAATGACGGTGTTCTGGGACCTGATCGGTGCGGTTGTCGTTGGCATGTTTGTGGCCAACCTGCTCACGATCGAATCGATCACCGATCATCAGCTGGGCAGCATGGACACCGGCACTGCCCACCTGACAAAGCAGGAACAAGAGCTGCTGCAGCGCTGTGGTGACGATTTGATCTTGTTCCACCTGCACGGACCGCTCAGCTTTGGTGCAGCAAAGGGCATCAGTGAACGGATGATGCTGGTGCGGCAATACCGGATTCTGTTGCTGGACATCACCGATGTGCCCCACCTGGGCGTTACCGCCAGCCTGGCAATCGAACGCATGGTTGAGGAAGCGGAACGCAACAACCGACGGGTGCTTGTGACAGGCGCCAGTGGGAAAGTCAAACGCCGACTGGCTCAGTTCGGCATCCACGAACTGGTGGACGAACGCTTGGAAGCCCTGCAACAAGCAGACCACTGGCTGAACGGTTGATCCCAACGCAATCCGCTGCAGACTTTACGCAGACATCAAGGTCAGTTCTCTATGACGCGCGCTCCCAGCCATTCGACTCTGCTGTTGATTGCTCAGGTGATCGCTCTCAGTGATGGTTCGATCTCTGAAGACGAGGAACAAATGATCCTCGAACTGCCAACACGACTCGGAATTGAAGCGGGAGCAACAATCGATCGCAAAGCGCTACCGAATCTTTCATCACTTGCCCTTCAACTCACAACAGCTGGAGACCGATGCCTCGCCGCCCGCATTGCAGGACTGGTCGCAGGAGTTTCTAGGAATCCAGGGGATGAACAAGACATCAATGCGCTGGAGCGTAAGGCGTATCGAGAACTGATCGAAGCACTCGCTCTTGAAACCAGCGAGCTTGAGGAAATTGAATGGAACGTTCGACAAGAGCTCAGCAAAGAGCAAAGCCTGCTGCAACGCATCGGAAATGCCCTTTTAGGGAAAGGAGCATGGCCTGATCCACAAACGATGAACCCGGGTCCGGAAATCCCTGGATTGAGCTAACCCCAGACAAAGACCAAGCCAAAGTGCTGATGTTGACGACACTAAAGCGCAACATCAGCACCAATTAAAAGAAATCAAAACAGACGAGAGCACGTAAGAAATGGACCCCGAAGTGAGAGCACTCATCATTAGCCAGCTCTTGGTAATCACCGTTCCAATTGCAACACTGATGGGTCTATGGATTTGGCTGCTGGGGATAAGCGCTCAAAGACGGCAACAACCACAGGCGACAAATCGAAACAAGACTTCGAACAGGTCAAACCACTAACAGCTGAAATCCAAGAGACACCAACAGAGAATGCATACAAGATGATGCAAAGACGAAACAAAATTTCTACAACTAGGACACTTAAGGCACCAGCAACAGCCAAAGAGAACACAGGCATCTTGCACCACAAAGACATGCTGGAGATAGCCATTTCAAAACGATGCCACTGGCTGGAAGAGAGATACTCGAATCATTCATTGATCACATCGAAAAAGATGGAATCAAAAGAAGACACTGGCTATCTCGCGTTCGCGAAGCTGGCTTCGACCAGGCATTATCCGAGTACAGCGCTATCAAACGCAACAATGAAGAGACATCCAAGCCTCAGAGAACCAAGGAAGAAGGGGATCCGAACAGAAAACGGATGTATCAACCCTACGAATCCATGTAACACTCACAACACGGAACCAAGTCATAAGCCATCAAGCCACGAAACGAGTTCAACGAAAATAAAGGGGTTTCTCATCACACATGGCATTTACAATTTTCTTCGCCACTTCAACAGGTAAAACCGAAGATGTAGCCGATCGACTCAAAGAACTGATTCCAGGTGCGGAATCGAAAGATGTAGACAACATCAGCTCAATCGACGAGCTCGTTAGCGCAGAACAACTGATCTGCTGCATACCAACTTGGAACACGGGAGCCGATGAAGCACGCTCTGGAACAGCATGGGATGACCTGATTCAAGAGATTCCAGACAAAGACTTTGCAGGAAAGGCCGTCGCCATTGTTGGCCTTGGCGACTCATCAGGCTATGGCGACTTCTTTTGCGATGCCATGGAAGAACTGTACACAGCATTTCTGCAATCTGGCGCAAAACTAATCGGGAAAGTGCCGACCGAGGGCTATACCTTTGACGAATCCAAAAGCGTGATTGATGGGAAATTCTGCGGGCTAGCCATTGATGAAGACAACGAGTCAGAGCTTACAGATCAACGCTTAAGCACATGGATCCAACAGATTAATTCTGAAGCCTAAGAAGCCAACGATCATCAAGCCAAAGCGTTCGCCGACAAGCGAACGCCTTGGCATTGCAGAGTGATCAACGATGCACCCAATCAACACGAATATCTCGACGGCGATTCAAGAACTTGTCAATTGACATGGCAGCAATGCAACCATCAGAACAAGCGACAACAGCCTGCTTAAAAGGCGTATTGCGAATGTCACCAACGGCCCAAACACCCTCAACGTTCGTCATCATATCGTCGTTGACGTCCACACCACCATCGTCACGAAGTGGAATCTGGCCCTGCAAAAAATCAGTAATCGGAAGGCTACCTGTGGAGTAAACAAACACTCCATTGGCATCAAGAATTGATGGGAGCTCCTCTCCTAACTTCTGAAGTTTGACCCCGGTAACACCCGAGCCGTCACCCTCAACCGACAACAAACGAGTTCGACTTAATCGCTGAACATTTGAAGCAGATTCAAGCTGCTGCACTCCCAATGCAGAGGAAGTTGGCTTTGTATTCGTCACCCAATACACGGTTGAAGCAAATTTCGCTAGAACCATCGCTTCATCAATTGCCTCTTGATTTGCCCCATAGACAACAACCTGCTGATTACGGTAAAACGCACCATCACAAGTTGCACAATAACTAACACCACGGCCCAAGAATTCATCTTCTCCCGGCAACACTGATGAACGACCCATCGCACCTGTGGCTAACACTAAGGCTTTACTTTGAAAAATACCCACAGGTGTATACACCAACTTCAAAGGACCAGACACATCAATCCCATAGACCTGTACTTGCTGGTACTGTGCACCATAAGCAACAGCCTGATCCCGCATAATCTTGAGCAGATCAGAACCTGATGTATTAGCTGGAATTCCCGGATAATTAGCAATTTTATGCGTAATTGCAAGAGCACCCACAGCAGGGTTTTTATCTAAAATAATTGTCTTAAGTGCCGAACGCGCAGCATAAAGAGCACATGCACAACCGGCAGGCCCTCCACCAATAATCAGAACATCAGTCTCCATGACATCTGTCATGATCGACCTCCTAGCACTGAAGAGTGGCTGGCCAACTGAAGATCAAAGTTATGCCACTGATCAGGCACAAAAGAAATAAAGTTAGTAATAGAGTCTGCTGCCAACGCAAACTGATCTGCCGGGAAAAAATGTCGTCCTCTCTTAACCTCCACATAGCGATCACCTGGCTTTAATACTCGGGCCCAACGCGCATGGGATCCCGCGTCAACCACGATGTCGTGGGCAGCATTCATCACAAGCATCGGCATCGAAGGGGCACGCAAGGAGCCCGACAGTCTTTGACCATCAAGCAATGAGCCATCAATAAAATCTTGATCAAGGCAACGCTCCAGAAGCTGAGGAAACAACTCTCTAGCGCGTGAGTGCTGACAAGAAAACAACAAGCTTGACAAATGCGAAAGTATTTTCGACCTAATGCAAGGCAACTGACGTCGCATTTGAAAGTAATGTGATGACCACTGATTAGCGATCTTTGTATCAACTGAAAGCAGCGTCAAAGACTGCACGAGCTCTGGATAGCGATGCGAGAAAAGACATGCAACGGTTCCACTGATGCCATGACCAATCAGATGAACGGGCTGATCTTCATCCATCAACGTCTCTTTGAGAAGACTGTGAAGCGTCTCTATAGAGCAGAATTCATCAGGGTCATGGCAAAACGACCAACGACGCACAGAGAACGAGCGACTCAACCGCTGTGCGAGCCTTGAATTCAAACAATACAAAGAGGGCTGGAGATCAACCCAATAAAGGGTAGGTGGATTCATGAGGCATCCATTTTTAAATAGTGTCTAAGAGAAGTCCTTACCCAAGGCTCAAAAACATACTGATCGAAGTATCAATCACAACACTCACATGAGCATAAGAGTCAGGATACTGCCCTGCGAACAAGAATCCTACGCCGTTTAATCAGCACATGAAGATGACGAATAAGCTTCATCTCGCCTGCGTCAGCAGTAGATTCCAGTTGAGCCAATAACTGCAATTTGCCCTTGCTGATCACGCCAAAACAAGTTGCATTTAGATAAAGATCAACCACTTGCGAATTCAACTGATCACCAAGAACAGCTGCCATACACTTCGACTCAAATCCTAGTAAAACTAATAGAGCTATCAGCAAACCCCGCGTATCGAATGATCAAAGCGTGCAAAACAATTGATCAAAAGGCAAACGCATCTAAAAAACGCAGCCACAAGAACAACTGATCCAGATAACAGTTTCATTCAACACACAAGCTGCAGTCATAACGTTCATCACAACAACACCAAGTACCGAGAATCGTCAAAGTTTCAGACCATCCATGAATTCAAGATCATGCAGGATCTCCAGAAGGCTTGGACCAAGCATGGGCTGGAGAACAAAACGAGTGCGCATTGCGATGGCACTCCGAAAGCAAGGGTGGAGCTATCAATTGATCTCTGAACACCTATTCGCGCCTCCGAAAAGCATCATGAGAGACATCAAATGCTATGTAATCAACCCAAGACACTTGGCACGTGAATCTGACTCCTAAGAGAGCAACAGAAGTTACACAGAAAACCAGCTTCTAAAACACGTTACCAACAAAACAAGCAACGATTAAGAGACATGACACTGCGAACACATTGAACGGACTCAAGCGCGAGACCCATCACCTAGTGTACATATCTAAAAATCATCCAATCGATCTGATGCACTACTAAATAGCTGACATCAAAGAAGAGATGAAACGGTATTGATCGAAATGCCTAAAGAAATACTCACAGGCTCTTGTCGAAAAAGCCTGTGGAATCAGCTTTCAGTCATTTGCATCATGAATGCAAAGAACATCCGCTCGCTCAAGCAGCTAAGGACTGGTTGGACAGAGGAGTGAACTGGTGCAAATTTTGAACGTCTGATGTTTCGCCGGACATCTCAGACAAACGCGAGGTGTACTCAACGCCTCGATAGACCAACAGATGCTGCTTTGAACCTTTGACCCTGGGTGCACGGGGATACTTGACGGCACGATATTGCATCAACTGCATAAGAAAAGATCAATTAGGTCGTTTCTACTCGCAAAGCAAAGCGCGCGACGTTCAGCAGGAAACACCATGACGGTTACCAGTGATACAGGAAATCTTGATAAGGACCATTTATGGCGTTGCCAGCTTTATGCAAAAATCGCATCTTCGAGAGAGCTTGAATAGTTCGAAGTTCGAGGTAATGCTTTCGATCAACGAACCGAGCATGGAATGAGCACTACCGCCAGAGCGCTCGACGAGCAACATCTGACGGTGACCAGTCAACTCAACCGTAAACCTTGGCAATCAAGGGAGCAGCCTCTTCATCAGTGCAGACCGGCGTCACAGTCCAGTGCATAATTTCTGCCCATTCAGCAGCGTGCTCGTAACAAACCTTGGGATCATCCGTTTCAACAATGATCCAGCCTTCACAAGATCCCGGGCCGTGCAAACGCTTGAAAGACTTGCAATCAGGGAAAGGAGCACCAGTTGCAAGGAACTTCTTGGCCGCGATTTCGTGATAACCGGTCTTGAACGACCAATGCATTAAAAAGATCATCAAAACAGTGGATTGATCACAAAACATCGTCGCATGAAAACCTCAGCAAGGTGTATCAGCGGGAACATAGCTCTACACGTGCGATCGCAACAACATCAATGATGCAATCAACGACGGCGGCCCAAAATCTTACGCTTCACCACCCCATTTTCTTTCTGATACAGAACAAGCCGCTCATCCTCCAAGGTTACATAATTCACAAACCCATCCGCACGGTATTGACGATCGAAGGGAACAACCCATGAGGTTCCCATCGCCATTACATAAATCAACTCCTTTCCATCATCACTAATGCAATATCTCACTTTTTCATCAGCGAAGACACCAACATCACTGATGAATTCAGCATTGATATAATCGCATGCTTGAGCACGTTGATATTCTTCCTTGATCGTTCCGGTCGATGCATGAAGAGCCGTCGGATCGAAGGCTAAAGCGATCGCCAGAGCAGGGACGATTCGAATGAGCCACATAACCACTGATACAAGATGCAATGCACCCGTCATAGCAAGGCTTGGAGGCCATGTCTTGCCATCGATATCTCAAAAAAAGCAGATTTCAATCCGTGGTTTAGCCCTGAAAGATCCATCACAATCGAAGACGCGACAGACAGGGTCCAGAGCACGAGCGAATGGCATCTCTTTCAAGAGCAGGACCAGCCATTGAGCCCATCCCAAACACCCTTTCGGGTCAGTCTAAAAAGCCCAAACCACATGCCATGACACAACTTGATTTCCCAACAACAATCTTCCTAATCCTAGCAACAGGATGGATTCTTTATACGATCAAAAACAATCTCAACCAATAACCTGCATTTCATCGAAAGATGCGTGAAAGAATTGTTTTTAGTGTGCCGCGTGGTCGCCCTCTTCGATGATGGAAAGGGATACATTGCAATGGGATTGTCGCAACTTCAGGATCTCCTGGTATTCAGCTGCTTCGTAAGCAGCTTTGGCCGCGGGGAAAGATTCAAACTCGATGATCACCGTGAGATGCCCAGGATTGCCCTCTCTCACATCCGTATTGAGATCCCTGCAGAGGAAACGGGCTCCACATTTCGCCAAATAAGGCTCTGCAGCCGAAATGTATGCGCCCATCCCCGCAGGATTGGTGATAGAGCCCGCAACATTCCAGTACCCCTTAGCCATGTGAAGCAGTCAGTCCGCAAGAGGATCGCACAACCGAATCACAACCGCACAAACAACAAAACATCCATCCATCCAGTCAACCGCAGGCTGGGATCAACTCAAGTTAAGACAGGTCCCTTGGGCTCCAATCCTGCGACAGGTAGCAGCTCAGTAGCAGCAAGAGCGGCTCCCAGGCCAAGTTGCTGGACAGGGTTGAATCAGCGACAATGCCAACGGTTTGTCTCCATCAGGGGTCAAAGGCCCCAAGACAGGCCCAGAGGTGCTTAACTTTGTCTTAAAGAAGGCCGACAATCGATTGAATCCCGATAAGCAGCACCGAAAACTCCAGAAACTGCAACTCAGGGCTCAAGACTGCCTCTCTCGGGAAGAAGCGCAGAAGATCATCAAGAAAGCCGAGAAAGCACACCGAAAGCTCACTGGAGGAGAAGCGAACGGCTGATTCGTCGCACGTTTGCAAACCTCACAACAAAACCTCACGTCAAGGTCGAGAGAAACCAGCTCAAAAGGACATTGAACTAAGAGGGAAACAAAATTTTCCGCTTCGTCGCGACCCAGTTTTTGAACTAGGTCGAGCGTTGCTGCCGATACGCGCACAGTGCGTCGCTTTGCCCCTCTGCCAAAGAGGTGAATCTGGCCTCCGTCATCGAGAACTTCGATGTCTTTCCAACGCATAGCCCCAATCTCGGAGCCCTAATAACCCAACAGGTCACTCCCCTTAATCAAGGCGTAATCACACCTTGATCTTCGATCAGTAGAAACTTCTTACTGCTTACGGCAAGCAATGTCGCCAGAGCCTCTTCTGAGATTCTCCTTGTGGCCTTGGGTGCTTTCAGCAGTGCTCGTATGGGGCCCGGATTTCGTGGCACTGCAGTTAAAGGAAAACGGCATGGTTCTGATGCCCACTGATACATGCTCGAGTCCGCAACAACCCGCCGATTGAAGGTTCGAGGCTTTATGAAGCCATCCTCAATTTGTTCCCGCAGTTGAGACACCCATACCTAGGCAAACGATGGATCGATCTCCCTGAGGTGACAGTCAGGGTTGTTCTGGTCACGCCAACGCATGATGCGGCGAACTTCGCGTCGGTAGCCGTCACGGGTCTTCTGCCTGCTGGTGCGGCTGCGCTGGGTCAGGAATTGTTTGACCAGAAGGGCTTCCGCGGTCATCCGACTTACTACATCCGGCGCTAAGCGACTGGCTTTTTCGCGCGTTGGAGGGCTACGACTGTCAACAGGGTTAAAGGCATCCCCGCTTGGTCAAGAAGCTCCCCTGCACCGTGTGCGGCAAGACGATCGAACTCTCTGAGGTTGCAGCGAAGTACGCAGCTGGCTCAGCTGTTCACGCAAAGTGCGTGCCCAAGGCCAAGACCACTCGGAAGGGCCTGTCATTTAAGGGTCTTACTCGCTTGCTGGATCGTGTCCTGAACTAAGCCGCCACCGTGCCAGCCGTCCTGGGTGGCCTTGCTGCCGGTGAGGCTGCCCTGGCCGATAAACCACTTAATCAGCAGCGCATCGCACCAAAGGACTGCACTTACTTCATCGACATCGAACAAAGGAAAGACGTACGCAAGGTCCTCTACCTTGTCCATCCCGCCCAAAACAAGCAGCAGTGGTTTGCGGGTATTTGGATTCAAAAGATCCGTCTGAACTACGGAGATCTCAGTCACAGGATATTTGAGGGGCCCTTCCAGGCCCCATGAGTCATTTGGGTGATAAGGCTGACTTCACCCCATCTCCCTTAATGGGTCAGGCAGCAACAGGGGCTGCTTGACGGGAGAAACGAACGATGTTGTTCGCAGTTACGGGTTTGCTCTCACCGAGCAGGCTTCAGTCACCCTCCTCATGCCCCGTCGAAACCATTGCAGCCCCGTAAGGGGGAATGGAGCTGAGCGGAATCGAACCGCTGTCCGAAACACTGGTGTGGATCACCTAGTCCGGAAAACCGGACCCTGTCATTCTGACAGCAGTGGAGACCGGGAGCACAGCCGTTGGGTCGTGAAAACCGGATCTCCGCAGTCGCCGTGCTTCCCCAGGGGTTGGAAAACGCTGGCTGCGAGGAGCTTCAGGCCCTTGGTGCTCACGAGGTGCGACCACTCAGGCGTGCGGCCACCTTCCAGGCAGATATGGCCTGCCTCTATCGGTTGCACCTACAGGCACGATTGCCCTTCAGGCTGCTGCGCCAGATGGCCCGCTTCCCCTGCCAAGGGAGAGACGATCTCTATGACGGCATCCGCCGCGCCATCAATTGGGAGCGCTGGCTCCACCCCTCGATGACCTTCCGCGTGGATGTGACCGGCACCGCACCAGGGTTGAACCACAGCCATTACTCGGCGCTGCAGGTGAAAAACGCGCTGGTCGATCAGCAACGCGACCTCTGGGGTGAACGCTCATCCGTCGATCTGGAGGATCCCGACCTCTCTCTCCAAGTGCACCTTGGCCGAGGCGATGCCGTGCTCAGCCTTGACGGCAGCGGCGGCAGCCTGCATCGCCGCGGCTACAGAGCTGCCATGGGTGCGGCTCCACTGAAGGAAAATCTGGCGGCAGGCCTGATCAGACTCACCGAATGGGATGGATCAACACCCTTGGTAGATCCTTGCTGCGGTTCGGGAATTCTGCTGATCGAAGCAGCACTCACAGCGCTCCGGCAAGCCCCAGGTCTCGGCCGGCACTTCGCCCTAGAGGGCTGGGCCGACTTTGACCAAAAGCTTTGGCATCGCGAATGTGATCGAGCCCGATCGCGACAGCGCGAGCCGCAAACGCTGCCATCCATCGTGGGCGTTGAACAGGATCCCGAGATCGCCGATCAAGCAAGGGAGAACGTAAGAGCCGCAGGGCTGGATTCATTTATCACCATCCAAACGGGCGACTTTTTGGATCAAACACTGCCGGAATCGCCAGGCGTTCTGGTCTGCAATCCCCCCTATGGCCATCGCATCGGCGATGAGCAGCAACTCGAAGCCCTGTATCGAGACCTTGGCACCTATGCCAAACAGAAAGCTGCGGGCTGGCAGCTCTGGCTGCTGAGTGGTAACCGCTCGCTGACGGGAGCACTGAGGCTCAAAGCATCGAGGCGCATCCCCGTCAGCAATGGCGGCATTGACTGTCGCTGGCTGCACTACGCATTGCGCCCACCGACCAGCAAACCAGACGCGCCATCCTGAGCAGGATCAAACCTTGCCAAGGAGTGCACGCACCGTCTTGGTAACGCCATCCAGCGTCTGCGGCAGGAAGGGCCCTTTCAGCACATGTCCGCCGATGCGCAAACTGACGCCAGCGACCACCAGATTCAACACAGCCAGCGTCAGCAGGGATCGAAGCAACGACCAAGCCCAAGACTCCAGCATCCACACGAGCAAGGCCGCTTCAGCAGTGACCAAAGCGAGCAGCATGAGCGTTCCGCCCATCGCCATAAAAACGCCACCACTGATGAGGCGGCGCTTTTCACGATCCACCTCCTGCAAGGCGATGCGCACATGCAGATCCATCACAGACCCTGCCAGCGCCGTGACCCTTGCAGCGGCTCCGAGCCCACGAGGGCGTGGCTCTTGCTGACGCGGCAGTTCGCTCATCAGGACCTCCTGCCGCCACGGATCATGGCGCCCACCAGAACACCAACACCAGCAGCGACGGCTAATGCCAGCAAAGGGCGCTCACGAACCGGCTTCTCGATCTTGGGGCGCAGAGTTTCGTTGAGCTCGTCCAGGAGATGCTCAAGTTGCGCCTCCAAGGGATCCAAGCTGTCGGCCAGATGCTTGGTGTGGTCACCGGCCTGGTGCAGCAGCTCCTCCAGCTGGATGCTGACCACATGGCCTGCTCGGTCACTGTGCTCAGACAGCAGCTGAACCACCTCATCAAAACTGCCACGTGTGGCTTCCAGTGCCTGTTGAGTCACCTCGGGCCAGCGACGCTGGATGTCAGGCACCAGCGATTCGAAGCGATCCCGGAAACGATGCGCCAAATCAGGCGACTGTTCAGGCGCGTCGGCAGGAGATGGTGCTGAATCCATGACGAGGCTGACGTCCTCACGCAGGGTAGGGGTGGTGACTGCCTGAGGAAACCCATGGGTGCGCATCAGCTGCGCTTTGTGCTGCTGGAGCATTTCGGAGCTCCAGACGACCCGCGCGGCTGCCATCTCGATCTCTTATTGGAAGACGGTGACAGCTGCCGCAGTTGGCGTCTGGACGCCATTCCTCGCCTGGATGGCCCGGCGGTCAGAGCCACTGCCTTGCCTCCCCATCGGCTGGTGTGGCTGGACCGGCAGGCCGCCGCTGTTTCAGGCGGCAGGGGCTGGGCGCGGCGCGTGGTGGGCGGCGTGATGGCCACTCCACTCCCTTCCGATCCCCAAGCACCGATTCACGTGATCCTTACGGGTCTTGCAGTGATTGGTCTGCAAGAGCAGGCGGTGCTGCACCTCAGTGGCGATCAATGCCGTCTGCTGAGCAGCAACACGCTTTTTGAAGCCAGCACTTGAGGTTTTCCGAAGCTCCGCTAATTTCGACTCGCTGACAGCTGTGGCCCCTGTTGGTTCATATCAATCAGGTCGGGCTAGCGCAGTTCAAGTCCTTCGGTGGGGCGATGACGATCCCTCTGGAAGAGGGATTCACCGTGGTCACAGGCCCCAACGGTTCCGGCAAGAGCAACATCCTGGATGGGGTGCTCTTCTGCCTGGGCCTGGCCAACAGTCGTGGCATGCGAGCAGACCGCCTGCCCGATCTTGTGAACAGTGGGGTCCTCAAGGCCGGCAAGTCTGCGGAAACCACCGTGAGCGTGCGTTTCGACCTCTCGGACTGGGAACCCGATGCGGCCGAAGACGGTCTGGAAGCCCCAGAGGAAGGTCCCTGGATTCGTGCAGATCAAAAGGAATGGACGGTCACGCGCAAATTGCGAGTGATGCCAGGTGGCTCTTACAGCAGCAGCTACAGCGCCGATGGCATCCCTTGCAACCTCCAACAGCTGCAGACGCAGTTACGCAGGCTTCGCATCGACCCAGAGGGCAGCAACGTCGTGATGCAGGGGGATGTCACCCGCATCGTTTCGATGAGCAACCGCGATCGACGCGGCCTAATTGACGAGCTGGCAGGCGTGGCACTGTTCGACACCCGGATTGAGCAGACGCGACGCAAGCTGGATGAGGTGCAGGAACGGCAGGAACGCTGTCGGATCGTGGAGCAAGAGCTGCTAACGGCACGCCAGAGGCTGGAGAAAGATTGCGCCAAGGCACGCGCCTACCAAGAGCTCAGGGAACAGCTGCAAACTGGGCGACGCCAGGAAATGGTGCTGGCGTTTGAAGCCGCCCAAGCCGAACGCCAACGACTGCAACAACGCCAGCAGCAGCTGAGCGAGCAAGACGAACGTGATGCACGCTCGATTGAGCAAAGGGATCTCACGCTCCAGGCATCGGCCAAGCAACTCCAGACCCTTCAAGACAGCGTCAAAGCGCTAGGCGAAGACCAGCTGCTCAGCGTGCAGGCGGAACTGGCTGGATTGGATCCGCAGAGCCGCGAACTGGAACGCCAGGCGACGCAGCATCAACAGGAAGGCGAGCGACTCCAAGGGCAGCGGCATCAGCTTCAGGCTCGCCGCGGCCAGCTTCAGAGCGAAAGCGAGACGCTGCACATCAATTCCGACCCCGATGGCCTCGAAAAGGTTGAGCAGATCTGCAGAGAGGCGGAAGCGGCGGTTGAACTGTCACGGCGCCGGCTGGGGGAAGTGGCCGGTCGATCCGGAAGCTGGCTGGAAGAACAAAAGAAACGATCAGGTCGACGACAGGAGCTGTTGAGCAGAGTCCAGCCCCTACAGGAGGAGCGTCAGCAGCTGAAGGAACGTCTGCGTCAAGACGAGGAACGCCAACGTGAATTAGAGCAGGAGCGTGACCAGGACGGCGCTGAAGATCAGCGCGTTCAGGGACTGCTGGAACAGCTCGAGCAGGAGTGGCAAACCCTTCTTGGCTCCATCAAGAGCGGCAAAGAGCAGCTTCAGCAGTTGCTCGAGTCAGTCGCGATCCAGCAGCGCACTCGCTCCCGACTCGAACAGGAACAAGCACGCCTTGAACGGGACATCGCCCGTCTCGACAGCCGTCGGGAAGCTCTGCAGGAAAGCCGGGGCACTGGCGCCCTCCGGCTGCTGCTCGAATCCGGTCTGGAGGGCATCCATGGTCCCGTCGCCCAGCTTGGAGAGGTTGAGCAGCGCCATCGGCTTGCGCTCGAAGTGGCCGCCGGTGCACGCATGGGCCAGGTGGTGGTGGATGACGACCGCATCGCCGCTCGAGCCATTGACCTCCTCAAGAGTCGGCGGGCCGGACGCCTGACCTTCCTACCTCTCAACAAGATCCGAGCACCCGGTGGCGCTGGGGGTGCCGCCATGGCAAGGGGACGACACCCAGAAGCCACAAGTGCTGGAGGCCTGGTGGGTCGTGCGGTGGATCTGATTCGCTACGAGCCGATCTACGCAAACGTCTTCGCTTATGTGTTCGGAGACACCCAAGTGTTCTCCGATCTCGGCAGCGCGCGCCAGTTTCTGGGACGCTCACGAGCGGTGACCCTGGAAGGCGAACTGCTCGAGAAGAGCGGCGCCATGACCGGTGGCAGCTTCTCCCAACGCAGCGGCGGGCTGAGCTTTGGCAGTAGCAGTGAGGGAGATGACGCAGCCCCCCTGCGGCAGCGACTGCTGGAACTGGGTGAAACCCTCGCCGCCTGCAAACGGGAAGAGCAACGGCTGGTGGAAGGGGTGGATCAGCAGCGTCCCGCGCTGCGTCAGCTGGAGCAACGCCAGGCGGCCCTGGAGGCGGAACGTCAAGCAGCCAAGCGCGCCCATGGCCCACTGATGGAACGTGTGCAACAACGGCAACGCAAGCTGACTGAACTGCAGCAGGCCAAGCAGGCGCACGAACAAAGACTCGAGCAGCTAGCGGCCAGCCTGACCCCGATGCAAACCGAGCTTGAGCAGCTCAACCAGCAGGAGTCCGCTGTCGAAGCCAATAGCGATGCCGAGCGCTGGCAGGCACTCCAACAAGAACTAGAACAGGCCGACGGAGGACTAGAAACGGCCCGTCGCCAGCGGGATGCCCTGCTGCAGCAGGAGCGTGATCGCCAACTCTCCCAGCAGAGATTGGCTGATCAACAACAGAGCATCGAACGCGAGGAACAATCCCTGCAACAGGCGGTGCAGACCCTTGCGGAAGCTCACGGCCGCTGGAGAGAACAGCAACTGGCTCTGAAAACGCGTCGGGAGTCACTCGAAGCCCAGCAGCAGGAACTGCAGACGCGCTTCGGAGAGGAGCGACGGGCCCGGGATGAAGCCGAAGCGGTGGTGGCGGAACAACGCCAGGGTTTGCAGCAGGCACGCTGGGAGCTGGAGCGACTGCGCGAAGAACGCGCGGCCCTGGAAGAGCAGCTGCGCAGCGGTGGCATCCGCCTAGAAGAATTGCGCAACACCCTTCCTGATCCGCTTCCAGAGATCACAGATGAACTGCGCCAAGCCGGACTGGAGCAACTTCAAGAACGACTGCAGCAACTTCAGGGACGCATGGAAGCCCTGGAACCGGTGAACATGCTCGCCCTCGAAGAACTCCAGGAGCTGGAACAACGGCTCGGAGATCTGGGAGAACGCTTGGCTGTGCTCAGCCAAGAACGCGAGGAACTGCTATTGCGCATAGAAACGGTGGCCACGCTGCGACAGGAGGCCTTCATGGAAGCCTTCACCGCCGTCGACAGCCATTTCAGGGAGATTTTCGCCAGCCTCTCGGACGGTGACGGGAAACTCCAGCTCGACAATCCAGACGATCCCCTCGAAGGCGGACTCACCCTGGTGGCTCATCCCAAAGGCAAGGCTGTTCGTCGCCTGGCTGCCATGTCCGGAGGCGAGAAATCGCTGACGGCACTGAGCTTTCTGTTTGCCCTGCAGCGCTTTCGGCCATCCCCCTTCTATGCCCTTGATGAGGTCGACAGCTTCCTCGATGGGGTCAATGTGGAGCGCCTGGCCGCCTTGATCGCCCGGCAGGCCGAACAGGCCCAGTTTCTGGTAGTGAGCCACCGGCGACCCATGATCGGAGCCTCGACACGAACCATTGGTGTTACCCAGGCCCGTGGCGCTCACACCCAGGTGGTGGGCCTTCCTGATGCGGCCTGAACATCCGCCCACGCGTCCTTGCGTCAAAATGGCTGCAATCCCTCCGGCTGAGGCCTGCGGTTGAGCTTGTCGTCAACAACGAACGATCCTTTGACCAACGTGCCCAGTGACCGCCTCTGGTTGAGGTCGGAACTAATGGGCACACAAGTGATCACCCGTGACAGCGGTCGGCGCCTAGGTGTCGTGGGCGAGGTGATCGTGGACATCGACCGACGCGAAGTGGTGGCGTTGGGACTGCGCGACAACCCCCTCACTCGCTTTTTGCCGGGTCTACCGCGATGGATGCCCCTCGATCGCATCCGTCAGGTCGGCGACGTGATCTTGGTCGATGCAGCGGATTCCCTGAGCGAAGGCTTTTCAGCGGACCGCTACAGCAGGGTGATCAACTGCCAGGTGATCACGGAATCCGGGCAACAGCTGGGTCGCGTGCTGGGCTTCTCCTTCGACATTGAAACCGGTGAACTCACCACCCTGGTGATGGGTGCGGTGGGTGTGCCGCTTCTTGGCGAGGGCGTGCTGAGCACCTGGGAAATTCCCGTCGACGAGATCGTCAGCAGTGGTGCTGACCGGATCATCGTTTACGAAGGAGCAGAAGAAAAACTCAAGCAGCTCAACAGCGGATTTCTGGAGAAGCTTGGGGTGGGTGGCTCCAGCTGGGAAGAGCAAGAACGCGAGCGTTATCGGCTCAATGTGGTTCCGGTCGAGAACCAGCTGAGCTCAGGCCAGCCGGCCGAAACAGCACCACGTCAGCTGGAGGCCTCCCAAACCGAACGATTCCAAGCCGAGCAACCGGAACTGGAATATGTCGAACTTGAGCAGCCAAGGGAACAGGAGCAAACGCGACGGCGCTACCTCGATGAGATCCCGATGGAGGAACCAGAGCCCTATCGGGAACCCGAGCGCTACCGAAGCCGTGCCCCCGAACCAGAAGATCGCGTCTATCGAGAGCAAGAACCTCGCTACAGCGAGACACAATTCGACCGTGAACCGCCGGCTTACGACGAGAGACCTCGCTACGACGACAGACCCCGGCCAGCATCCAGGCGACCTGTGGAACGCCCAGGGGCTCCATTGGATGTCGAACCCATGGAGAGAGCGAGACAACCTCTCGATCTCGAGCCTCGCAATCGTGCCCCTCAGGATCCGGAACCTCCTCAACGCGCCCCGGAAGAACCGTTCGATGACCCCTGGTGATCTGATCGGTCACCAGGGGTCACTGAGATTCGATCTCAGTTGGCGTTCGTGCCTTTGAACTGCAAGGAGGCGCTGTTCACGCAGTAGCGCTGACCCGTCGGCGTTGGACTGTCACGGAACACGTGACCCAGGTGACCATCACAGCGAGCACAAAGGATCTCGGTGCGGACCATGCCGTGACTGCTGTCTTCCTTCGTGCGGATCGCACCGGAACTGACACCATCCCAGAAGCTTGGCCAACCGGTGCCTGATTCGAATTTGGTGCGTGAGCTGAACAAGGGAGCATCACAACAGATGCAGTGATACATCCCGTTCTCCTTGTGATTCCAGTAAGCACCAGTGAAGGCTCGCTCAGTCCCCCCTTGACGAGCAACCTGGAACTGCTCAGGAGTGAGCTGTGCCTTCCACTCCTCCGGAGACCGTTCGACGCGATCGCCACCGACGGGAGATGTGCTGGTCATGATCAGGGCGCCTAACTCGGAAAAAGTTAGTCGGAAAGGGCCAAGGGCAGCAGCTCCTGCACCTCTTTTGCCAAGGCCGTCACGGCGCCGGGCTGTCCGCGCAACGCCCGCAAATCCTGCCGCTGACCCTCAAGGCGCTCAGGAGCCTGAAGCCAATCCGAGGCTTCCTTGGCGATCTGATCAGGTGTGATCAGGCCCACCCGTTCAGGCACCACCATGCGACCCGCGGAAATATTGGGCCAGGCCAACAGACCATGATTGCGCAGCCGCCAGGCACTCAAGAGCAAGCCGATCAGACGTCTTAACCCAGGCAGCCGCGCCACCAGCCCCATCCATCCATCCCAGGCCTGCATCACCCCCAGGTGCTGGGTGGGCACCAGCACGATCATGGGCACCCCGAGAGCGCCCAGCTCGGCGGTATTCGCACCCACGGTGGTCAGTGCAAGCGCGCACTGGCTCAGCGCGCCATGGGCAGGAGGTTCCTCATGCAAATGAATGAGGGTTCCGGCACGAGTAAGCAAACGGCGCCATGGCCAGCCATCACCCGCGGGCAGGAGAGCCTGAATGCCAGCGACATAACTCGCTGCGATGGCATTGGATGGCTCGAGGTATCGCAGCAGTTCTTCGACGCTGGTGGTGGGAGCAACAGGCAGAAGGAAATGGCATCCAGGGCGCTCAGCAGCCAAACGATCAGCGGTCTCCAGCAGAAAAGGAACGCCAACAGAGAGTTTGGCCGGCTTCGATCCCGGTAACAGAGCCACCCAGTCCCCCTCAGGCAGTGGGTCGCGAGCGCGGGCATGACTAGACAGATCAGCCATGAGATCGCCAACCACCTGGCATCGCGACCGAAATCGCCTGGGCAGCTGATCGAGCACCGACGGTGCCATGGCCGCGATGCGGTCATTCCAACGAGGCCATCGCGCCACCCATTCCGCGTAGGTGATGTGGCGATAACCAAGTCGCGCCGAGAGCAACACGGTCCAGAACTGGTCGCCTCCCAGGAAAACCACCACCCCCTTCGATGGCCAACGACAGAAACGCTGGGGGCGCAGGAGTAGAGACCAGAACTGGCGAGCAGGAATAATTCGATCGAACTGATTCCAGCGCCTGGCAGCATCCGCCTCCAGCCCCGTGGCATTGGGACAGGGGACCAACACCAACGAAAGGCTGAGAGCCGACTGTGGAGCACGAGGCCGCAGCAGAATCTTGCGGTGCAACGCTTCTGCCAGAGGACGAACCCACGTGCTCAGTTCACCCGGGCCGTTAGACACAAACACGACCGAGAGCGTTGGATCCGTGGTTCGGAGCGTCACGCGTAAAGGATCGAGTTGTGAAGGAAAAATGCGGATGGCGAGACTTGAACTCGCAAGGCCGAAGCCACACGCCCCTCAAACGTGCGTGTCTACCAATTCCACCACATCCGCGTGGTTGATTTGGCCACTCGGGCCTCATCGCAGAGAAATATACCGGCTGGGGTGCCCACCGCTTGCAACCCTGCAAGTCGAAAGCCCTCTGAATCAGAAACGCGAAACGCAGTCACTGATACGATCCGCCCTGGCTTTGAGTCTGCGGGATGCCCATCGGCAAGGTGCTGATCGCCAACCGCGGCGAAATCGCTCTCAGGATCCTGAGAAGCTGTAGGGAGCTCGGTATTGGCACGGTCGCTGTTTACAGCACCGTCGATCGCAATGCGCTCCACGTTCAACTGGCGGACGAAGCGGTTTGCGTGGGCGAGGGACCCAGCAACCGGAGCTATCTGAATGTTCCCAACATCCTTGCGGCAGCTACGTCTAGGGGCGTCGATGCCATTCACCCCGGCTATGGATTTCTCGCCGAGAACGACAAATTCGCAGAAATGTGCCGGGACCATGGCCTGACCTTTGTCGGCCCGTCACCGCATGCCATCCGGTCGATGGGAGACAAGTCGACCGCCAAGACGACCATGCAATCGGTGGGTGTTCCCACCGTTCCCGGTAGCGAAGGGCTGCTAGCCAACACCACCGAGGCAGCAGCCCTGGCTGAGTCCATGGGTTATCCGGTGATGATCAAGGCCACCGCTGGTGGCGGTGGACGAGGCATGCGCCTGGTTCAGAGTCCAGACCAACTCAACACACTCTTCAAGGCAGCCCAAGGCGAAGCAGAAGCAGCCTTTGGCAATCCCGGGCTGTACATGGAGAAATTCATCGACCGGCCCCGTCACGTTGAAGTGCAAGTGCTTGCAGATCGCCACGGCAACGTGGTGCACCTGGGCGAACGCGACTGCTCGATTCAACGCCGTCACCAGAAGCTTCTAGAGGAGGCTCCAAGTCCGGCCCTCGATCCAGAACTGAGACGCCGGATGGGTGATGCTGCCGTTGCGGCCGCCCGCAGCATCAATTACGAGGGTGCAGGCACCGTTGAATTCCTGCTGGATCGCAGCGGCGGGTTTTACTTCATGGAGATGAACACGCGCATTCAGGTGGAACATCCTGTGACGGAGATGGTCACCGGTGTCGACCTGATCACCGAGCAGTTGCGGATCGCGGGCGGCGAGCCAATCAGCGTGCGTCAAGACGAAATCCAGCTGCGCGGTCATGCCATCGAGTGTCGAATCAACGCCGAAGACGCTCGCCACAATTTCAGACCAGCTCCGGGCAAGATCACCGGCTGGCTTCCACCCGGCGGCCCCGGCGTTCGCGTCGACAGCCATGTGTATACGGGCTACGACATCCCGCCTTTTTACGACTCACTGATCGGCAAGTTGATCGTTTGGGGAACCGACCGCAATCACGCTCTTGCCCGGATGAAGAGAGCGCTCAACGAATGCGCTGTCACCGGCATCCCCACCACCGTGGATTTCCACCTGGAAATGCTCGACAGGCCGGAATTCATCAATGGTGACGTGCACACCAAGTTTGTTGAGCAGGAAATGCTGCCCTGAGCTGGTCTGAAGCCGAAATCTCACCTCAGGCCACAGCCTGAGCTCGCATCAGAATCTGAGAGAGAACTCCTTGCTGGCCCACCAGCAGTTCACGCAGCAGGCTCACCAGCCCAAGCCAGATCACCGGCGTCACGTCAACGCCACCAATGGGAGACACAACGCGACGCGTCAGCGCAAGAACCGGCTCAGTGGGCCAGATCACCAACGCCCAGACTCCTGAGGCCGAATCCACTTGGGGGTACCAAGTGAGCACAATCCGCATCAGGAACATCAAACTCCAGGCCGCCAACAGCAGGCCCAAGACCAGATGGATCGAAGGCAGTACCTGGAGCAACGTCGGCGTCACAAAGCTCAAAGCATTCGGCACCGCATCGTAGAAAGTCGCCGCTGATCTCTAGGATCTGCTGCATTCAGTCTTCAGACTGCAGTTCCGGCTCAATCGTTATGACCCCATCCCTTTCCAATTTCCTCAGCAGCCTGGTCTGGGGTGCCGTGATCGTGGTGGTGCCCGCCTCCATTGGCCTGTTTTTCCTCAGCCAAACCGACCAGGTCGACCGCAAGCTTTGATCACGCTGGCGCGCTTCGTAAACTTGGCGTGAAAGTTTCCGGTTTCCTGGAACCGGACAACCCAATCAGAGGGGCTCAACGTGGTTAACGCCAGTCTTAACTGGGCCAGCATTGTGGGCATCGTTCTCGCCGTCGGCGGGGCGATGCTCTATTTCATGCGCAGTTTCAAACCTGCGCTCGCTCGCGACTACGACGTTTTCTTCGCTGCCATCGGCCTTCTGTGCGGCGGAATTCTTTTCTTTCAAGGCTGGAGACTCGACCCCATCCTCCAGTTCGGTCAGTTCCTCCTGGCTGGCACAACCGTGTTTTTTGCCTACGAGAGCGTTCGGCTTCGTGGCGTCTCAGCGGAACAGGCCCGTCGCTCGGCCTATTTCGATGATGAGCCTGCATCCAGAGCTCCTGCTGGTGGCATGCGCGGCTACGACGATGACTACGACCGCTTCGATGAACCTCAGCCGGTCAGGCGAAGGTTCGCCGGGCAAGACTTTGATGAGGCAGAAGGGCCCGAACAAGATTTCTACCGACCCCGCCGCAACTCACGCGCCGCCATCCCCGAACAAGCCGCCAGCCGGAGACGGGGACGTGCGGAGACTGCATCCGATTGGAGCGGCGATAGCGAACAGGATCGGCGCATGGCGCGATTCGGCAATCGCGACGATGAGCGCACACCCTCTGGCCCGAGCTTTGGTGATCGCCGCAGCCAAAGAGACGATCAACGCCGGGGTAGCCGTCCCAGTGCAGCCGCTCGCGGCGAGAGCTCAGCCCCAGCCTCGCCAAGGGCAGCTGGCGATTCGAAAGCATCAGGGTCCCGGCCACCAGCCAGCAGTCGAACTCAGATGAGCGGCCAGCCTGGTGTTCCCCAGGGCACACCATTCCGACAAGCAGCCGAAGATGCGGCCTACAGCCCGAGCAGACGCCCAAGCAGCACTTCCACATCCACAGCTTCATCCTCGGGAAGTCGCCCGCAAGATCCAGGCCGGACACCACCCCGCAGTTCCCGCCCACGGGACAACAGTTCCCGCTTCGACGACTGATCCGCTTCGCTCCGCTGCTGCTGATGGTCGGCTTAATGGCGACCGGCTGCAGCGGCAGATCTCAGCGCGCACCAGGATCGCTTCTGCCTGAACAGCAACAAGAGCCGGCCTTAAGCGGTGACGGGAGCAAACTTGCTGTGATCGCTGACCAACGCGGCCGCGCAACAGTTCAACTGAAAGACCTTCGCGATGGCAGGGCGCTGCCGCTCCGCCACCTGAATCGAAACCAGCCTCATAGCTCGCCCTCACTGAGCTGGAACGGGCGCTACCTCGCTGTGATCATTCAACGAGGAAACAGGAGGCTAGTGCTCGTGGAAGATCGCCTCAGCGGCCGCGCCCATCCCCTGCGGTTGCCATCAGGTCGCAGCCCTGCACGACTGAGCCTGGCTCCGAATGCGCGACGCTTAGCCGTCCAGACCGCAGAGCGAGGACGCTGGCAGGTGGAAGTTCTAGATCTCAGCGGCGTGCTTGAACCCGACAACCCCGGGGGCCTGCGACGCAGCACTCCGGTGGAGATGATGCCTTGAGCGTGCTTGCCCTGATCATCGTCACACTGCTGACGAGCTTCGCTCTCACCGCATGCGGGGGAGCCGGACTGCGTCCCCAGACAAGCATTAACGGTGCCTTGCAACGCAGTGCTGACAGTCGACGCTGGCCCGCTATGAGCGACCGCTGGCTTGTGTCCATCGCCAGCCGCAATGCACGGGAGCGGATCGAATTGGTGGACCTGAACAGCGGGCAGCCGGTCCCCTTGCCGGGCCTCAATCAAGCGGATGCACAACCCGTGAGCGTCAGCGTGAGTGCCGACGGCAACAGGATTGCGCTGGTGCGGCGACGCAACGGCCAGACAGAGCTCAATCTCTACAGACGCAGTGTCGGGCTGCTGCAACGGCTGCCTCTAGACCCCCCGGGAGTTCCAAGGGAAGTCAGCCTCGACGGCTCTGGACGCTTGCTTGCTGTGCAAGTGAGCCGCAAGGGACGGTGGGATGTCGACCTGATCCGTCTGCCCTGAGACGTTCCGGGCGATCAGGACACCAACCCAGCCCAGTGCAAGAAGGTGTCGTGGCTGATGGCCTCGACCACCAAGACAGCAACAAAACCGATCATCGCGAAGCGGCCATTGACCCGTTCGGCATAACCACTCCAGCCAAAGGCAGGAATATCAGAGGTCGTCGCACTAGGAGTTGGAGTCGACTCGACTTCAGCCCCATTGGCACTCGCGTCGGCACTGCTGGTGGTCATGCGCAGGGATCAGGAATGTCCAAAGTCATAGCTGGCGGCGGGGAGAAGCTGCCAGCCACCTTTGCCATCAAGGGCTAAAACACTTTCGTGGAAGGATTTCAGCGTCGGCCGATGGCCAATGCTGATCACCGACAGCTCGCGTTCGCGCAGAAGCGAGTAAAGACGATCCTCTGTGGCCACATCAAGAGCGCTTGTCGCTTCATCCAGCACCACAAAACGCGGTGCATTGAGAAGCAATCGCCCGAAAGCGAGGCGCTGCTGCTCACCTAGTGACAAGATCCTTGGCCAATCCTGCTTCACATCAAGATCGGGATAGCGAGTGAGCAATCCCCCGAGATTGACCTCCTCAAGCACATGACGAAGTTGATCGTCGCTGTAGCGACTTTCATCGGTTGGATAACAGAGCTGCTCACGCAAGGAGCCCAGCAGCATGTAGGGCTTCTGGGGAATAAAGAGCAGATCACCAGTGGCGGGTCGCATCACATCTCCACAGCTGGGAGCCCAGAGACCACTGATCATGCGAAGCAATGAGGTTTTGCCACAACCGGAAGGCCCCACCACCAGCAGACGGTCAGCTTCACCAACGCTGAGGCTCAAGTCGCGAAGGATGGGCAACTGACTACCTGGAGGCGTGAGGTCGGCATGGCGGATCACAATGGAATTGGACGCATGCTGAACAGGCGCGATGTCAATGGTGTCGCGACTGACCTGCTCAACCTGACTCTGGAATCCTTCAAGACGCGTCACACCTGCGGTGAACTTGGCGAGTTCGTCGATGCGGTTCACAACAAACAGCAGTGAACCTTCCACCATGTTGAAAGCGAAACCCGCCTGAACGAATCGCCCATAATCAATCTCGCCGGCAAAGTAAGGACCGGCCATAATCAAAAAGGGGAAAAAGACTCCCGCATACCCAACAGATCGCTGCATCGCGCTGATAATCACTTGCCAGACAATCAGAAGGTTGAAATTTTCGACAACTGTGCCCAGCCGTCGCGTGGTTTCTTGCTTCTCTGGCTTCTCCCCAGAATAAAAAGCAATGGATTCAGCGTTATTACGGATGTGCACCAACCCGTAGCGGAAATTCGCCTCATAACGGAGCTGGTCAAAGTTGATTCGAACCAGACGACGCCCGGCGTAGACAAGGAGTGCCGTCGTCACAAGCGCATAACCAAAAAGCGAAAATGTCAACGTCTGACTAATCGTCCATAGAATAATAATATTCAAAGAAAACGTGAGAACAGCATCAAAGATGCCAAGCGTGAAAAGAAGACTTTGCTCCGTGAAAGCTTTGACATCGTCTGTAATCCTCTGATCGGGATTGTCAAGACCCGTCGACTGCTCATCATTCGGATTCAAGACGTAATAAGCCCGATTGTTCAGATACTCATCAATCAACCCACTCGACAGCCACTCCCGCCAAATCAAACCCAGCTTGGCAGTAAAATAAATCTGAGCAGTTCGAATAGGCAAAGCTACGATAAAACAAGCCGCATAAATAGCGAGAATTCGATTAAAGCCAGCCTCCTGCTTGGCAACCAATGCATTAGTGATATCGCGAGCAATAAATCCAATCCCCGCGTTGATTCCATTCACCGTGAGCAGCATCAGCACAATGACGCCGAGCAACAGCCAATGCAGCCAGCGCCGGTTGCGCAGCTGCTGACGCATCAACAGAAAGGACGACGCCCCCAACACAAATAGTGCTGAAAAAACAACACCCCACCAACCACTCCAGATGCCATCAATGGTGGTGCTAATGCCACCGAAATATTTTTCGGTTAGCGCTGGAAGCAGCTGCTCCAACAGATTGATCAAGCCAGTGAGGGCCACCAACACCAGCCCTCCGACGCAGAAGAGAAGCGACAGCAGCAGCCCCGAGAACTGCCAACCGGAGGCCTGATCCAGAGGCAAGAAAAAGGGCTGCGCGAGATTACGAAGCCTTCTCAGCTGGCCAGACAAGCCAGACACAGGCACCACAGAGGGATTGATCATGACGACATTCTGACCAGCTCAGCCCTAGCCCGGTGGCCATGCGAGCTCACGACCACCAATCACATGCACATGCACATGAAACACGGTCTGACCGGCGCCCGCTCCACTGTTAATCACGGTTCGCCAATCGTCCAGACCTTGTTGTTTCGCGACCTGTGCGGCCACAAGCAGAAGGTGACCAAGCAAAGCTGCGTGCTGTTCACCGGCTTCGCGAAGACTGGGGATCGGTTCACGCGGGATCACCAACACATGGACCGGTGCCTGGGGTGCAATGTCGCGGAAGGCGAGGCAGCGGTCATCGCTGTACACCTCATCGCAGGGAATCTCGCCCCGCAGGATGCGGGAAAAGATCGTGTCCTCAGCCATGGCGCAGGGGCTCGCGTACAAGGGGGAATGAGACAGGCAGGGCACATGAACCATGCACCGCCTGATAAAACCAATGCTGGCACGCTGCCTCAGCGCATCACTGCTGGGATTCGATGCCATCCCCGTCACCGTGGAGGTGGACCTGGCGCCTGGACTTCCAGGGCTCCAGCTAGTGGGACTGCCCGATGCCGCCATCCAAGAATCACGGGAAAGGGTGAGAGCAGCGCTGCGCAACAGCGGTTTCCGCGGCCCGCTGGTGCGGGTGATCGTGAATTTGGCGCCAGCCGACCTTCGCAAGGAAGGCCCCAGCTTTGATCTGCCCATCGCCTTGGCACTACTGGTGGCAAGCGGACAACTTGACGCCCCGGTCTTGAAAGGACTCTGGTGCGCTGGGGAGCTCGGATTAGACGGGAGCATCCGGCCCTGCCGCGGCATTCTTGCGATTGCCTGCCGAGCCGCTCAACATCAGGCCCGCGCTCTGGTGGTAGCAAGCGACGATGCAGCAGAAGCCTGCTTGGTAGAAGGCCTCAGCGTGTACAGCGCGAACACGCTGAGTGAACTGGTGGAGGATCTCAAGGCCGGGAGGAGTCACGCCGCAAGCCAGGCCTCGATGCTGGCCCCGCCTACAGCCCGGGCCCCAGCCTCAAGCAACTCCCCGTCAAACAACACCCCTTTGGTGAAGCTTCCGGGCCAGCGCCTAGCGCGCCAGGGCCTTGCCCTGGCCGCCGCGGGCGGACATCACCTGCTGTTGATTGGACCACCTGGATGCGGGAAAACACGCCTAGCGCATCAGCTGCCATCACTGCTTCCACCTTTAGAGAAGCCAGAGTCCCTCGAGATCACACGGCTGCACTCCATCGCCGGCCTGACCCGAGGCCATGGCGAACTGATTCGTGTGCGACCGTTCCGCAATCCGCACCACACCGCAACGTCAGCGGCACTACTCGGTGGTGGCACCCATCCGCGCCCCGGAGAACTGAGCCTGGCCCATGGAGGCGTGTTGTTCCTCGATGAACTGGCACACAGGCAATACTAACCTCCACATCCATTGCTTTCACTGCCTTGGCAACGCAACCTAGCAAGTTGGTATCTAGTTGGTATTGCATGATCTTTAATGGAAATCACTCACTTGAGGGAAGGTGTAACACCGACAGAAAGATGTAGATAACTCACTTAGGGGATGCGCAATACCAAGAGGAAGAGAGAAAATCAAATCACTACTCTCGTGAAAAGATGAAGAAACTTCTATTACTACTGCCTTTATTCGTTACTTCTGCCTCATCTCAGGCAGCAGTCGATCCCAAGATTGCTGAGTTTTGCATGAGGGCAACTGACTTTGCTGGATGCGTTCAGACAATGACAGGAGGACCATCGCCAAAGCAAATGAGCGATGTTGAGGATGGTCTTCGAACGTGGACTCGCGATGACGGTGCTGTTGTTCGGATGCGGACCAACTCAGTCATGGCACTCCAGAACAATGGCAAGTACGGCAGATACATCGAATATCGCTACGGGGTTGAAAGAAAAACCAACCAGTCCTCTTGGATTGCCCAAGCTGATTGCCAGGACTACACAGCCAACTGGGATCAGGACAACCAGGGATGGCGCAAGGTAAAGGATCCAGGGATGTATCTCCGACCTGGAGAAGACAGCGGCTGGTACAACGCGGTCGTAGAAGCCAAGGCGATGCTGGATGAGTTCTGCCCGATCATCGAGACCCTGCCTAAAGGCGGTGAAGTGGACTAAAGAGCAGCTGAACACGCGCGACGCTAGATGTGGATTATGAGACAGTTTTGAGACAATCTTTCCTACTTAAAAACGTCTTCACAGCTATTTGCTATTTCGCTTGACGCTTGTTCAATCGCAGACACAAATTCTTGGGTCTCTGGTGCTTTTGCTAGTTCTGCGGTTACAGAAGAAAAATAACGTCTCGCATAATCTCTTGTCATCTGGTTATTTGCTACTGCTTCACACAAAGTGCTACCTGTGCCTAAAACATTTCCATAAATGTAGTAACCCTTTTCTTTGGGAGTAGGATCGTCTTGTGCTTTAACTGGTAGAGCAGACACCATTAGTGCTGTTACTAGTAGAAGAGCTTTCAAAGGTTCGTTGCGCCTGATAGAACAATAGATTATTCAAGAAAGCTGGCTCCCGTTTCAAGTTTGAATAAACCGTCTACAGATCGCTAAGGACATACGCAGAATTTTCAAGTGTGATGTGAGCCATCAGTTGTAGATGGATGACAACGCAGACGGTTCCACACTTCTCACTTCACCAGGAACTGGCGGAATTTCCCAGACCCCTGCTGGACCAACTCCGTCAACCATTGGAAGAGGGGGTGATCTGGCTGAGCCGGGCGCGTCAGCGCTGCCGCTTTCCCAGTTGCGTCACGCTCGTGGCCGCCACCAATCCCTGCCCCTGTGGGTGGGCGGGGGATCCCCGCTGCACCTGTAGCGAACTCAAGCGCAAGCGTTACTGGAGTCGCCTGTCTGGACCACTACTGGACCGGCTGGATCTTCAACTGAAACTGGACGTTCCTGCAGCCGACAACCTGAGGCAATGCTTCGGGCAGGACGCAACGGATTTGGAGCCAAGCCTGGATACGGCAATGATCCAGCGGGCCAGACATCGAATGCTGGAACGCAACCCAGGCAACGTGCCCAACCGAGACCTGGGCGTAAGAGCACTGCATGAACGCGGTCAGTTCAGGCCCGACACCATCGATCGCTGGGAAGCAGTGATCCAAACCCGCAGGCTCAGCCTCCGCAGTGCATTGCGCCTGCTGCGTGTGGCCAGGAGTGTGGCTGACCTTCGCGCCAGCGAGACAGTTGAAGTTGAAGATCTGGCTTCAGCGCTCTGCTTCCGCAGTTTTGATCTCGAGCAGTCCTGAAGCCATCAAGCCTCAAGAGGCGTTCGATCTCTCAGCGGCGATGTGCGGGCACATCTCGATAAGGCTGTGGACCAATGGCCGGTGGGTTAGTCAACTTCTCTTCCCTGGGATTGCCTACGGCGTGCCACAGAGTCTCTGCAACCCAGGAACGAATCTCATCAAACTTGCGACCCATGAGTGAAACCTCTTCTCTCTCCAATCAGTCTCGGAACAGAGAGAGAAGACGCCAACAGGCCTAAATACCGAATTTTCAGCGCTTGGATTCGCGAATCAGCGGCGGCGACGGCGTTGCTGCGCTTTGCGCTTGTACTTCTCAATCGGTGTCTCGTGGTGACGCAGACGCTTGAGGTCAGCGAAGATTCCCGCTTTCGACACCTGACGCTTGAACCGGCGCAGAGCCGATTCAATGCCTTCGTTTTCGCCGACCGTGACCTGAGTCATGCAACAAGCAGGGATTTCAAGCTCACCAACTTAGCAAGCGGCCTCAAGGAGTCACCTGAGCATCTTCGGCTGGGGTGACGTCGGCTCCATCAACGTCAGCAGGTTGCTCGTCAACGCCAGCGGCTGGCTGAATGGCATCGCGATACACATACAGATGACCGAGGGTTCGAGTGCCGTACTGACGACGCTTCAGACTCCATCCCGGTTCGAGCACAAGCTGGATGAAACCGTTGCCGGGACCACCGGCTTTGGCCACAAGCAATGTGGGCTGAGAGGGATTCCGCGTGGGAACGGCCATCAGCTCAATGTCGTTAGCCGTCTTGATCACCGAAAGGCGATAGCGCGTCCCCAGGTCGTCTCCACCGATGCGGAGCGAGTAGCCGTTGCCATCGATGTAACGGTTGCAGATCCCTGTGAAGTCGAACGTCGCCATAAGCGGGTCCACCACAGCAGGAGCACTGCCCTTGACTTCGTAACAAGGCCGCGCGCTGGTTCTCTGCTCATAGATGTTGAGCTGAGAGCTCGGTCCGGAACCGATCGGTGCTGCCACCAGCACGAATTTCGACTCGTCCACATCGGCAGTGGTGAACAGGGAGCCCTGAGCACGCACCGGGGAGTTCAGCCCCGCCAAGAAGCTGGAGCCGAAGACAGCGAGCGTGGCAGCGGCGATCCGGATACGGGCCATCGGAGCAGAAGGATGTCCCTGGATCGTAAAAGTGACGACGTGCTTCGTCTGCCAGTTCAGGCCGGTTTGTTCAGCCGAATCGCAACCAGAAGTGACCCGATGGTGGCGGGAATGCTTAAACCCAAAATCCAGCGCGTGGTCATAACACCCAAATCAGGGTCTCCGTAAGACAGCTCAAACACACTTCCCGTGGCGGCGATGCCGAGCACACAGGCAAGGGCGAGAAATAGCCCTGCAAGAGGTTTCATCGGCATGGGATCAGGAAAGCGCGCGAACGTCAGAGGACTGGAAACCATGGTCCTTCAATTCCTTGTTGAGACCCCCGGCATCCGTGACACGGTCCACGAACAGAACGCCGGTGAGATGGTCCATCTCATGCTGAATGCAGCGAGCCATCAATCCATCGGCCTTCATGGTGCGAGGACGCCCCATCTCATCGCGGAAGCTCACCTGCACGGCACTGGGACGCACCACATCCAGATACACCCCGGGGATGCTCAGACAACCCTCCTCGTAACACTCGACACTGGCGCTTGCAGAAACGATCTCTGGATTGATCAGCACCAATGGCGGCGTGCTGGCGTTCTCAGGATCAAGATCGATCACGAGCAATTGCTTATGAACGCCCACCTGCGGTGCCGCCAGACCGATCCCCCGAGCGGTATACATGCTGCGCAGCATGTCGCGAGCCAGCTCGCGGACGGATTCATCAACCTTGCCGACCCTGCGGGCATCGACACGCAGAGCGTCATCGCCGAGGGTATGAATTTGAAGCGGCGGAACCTCAAGAGGTGTCTTAGGGACAACCACCGACGAGCCGGATTTCTCCGCAGATCGTGCCAACTGGGCGAAGCTCCTAGCCAAGGTCTCAACCTGCGTCCTATCTGTGCTGATCTTAGGCAGTCTCCTCTGAGCATCGGATCGCCGCCATGAGCCGTCCCCAGCCTCTCTCCGCCAGGACTGCACTCGGACGTTCGCCAGCGCTCAAAGAACCGCGACTGCTGGGGAACTGGGTGTTGTGGCTGGAACAACGACCGCAGGAGAAAGGTCGCACAACAGCCCTGATCCGGCCCTGGAGCCAGCCCGAGATCACACCACAGGAGCTGACACCGGCACCCGCCAACCTGCGCTGCCGCGTTCATGAATATGGCGGCGGCCCTCTTGCCGCAGCAGCGAGCGGGGATCAGCTCCACCTGATCTGGATTAACGACAACGACCGCTGCCTCTGGCAGCAGACATGGCGAGGACTGCTGGCACAACAGCCCGCAGTCCTCACCGCCGAGAAAGCGCCCACACGCCTGACCGCACCTGGCACGGGTTCCATGGGCGGCGGCGTGATCGATCTGCAGCGACAGCGCTGGGTTGGTGTGCTGGAGCGGGATGGACGTGACCACCTGGTGAGCGCTGCCTTGGACGAGAGCGATCAACAACCACTCGTGCTGCACACCGCCGCTGATTTCGCCGGATATCCAGCCATCAGTGCGGATGGTCAGCAGCTGGCCTGGGTGGAATGGCAGCAGCCGGCGATGCCCTGGGATGCCTCGGAGCTGCACTGCGCCTCGTTTGACACCAGCGGCCAGCTCGGCAACCACCACACCCTGGCGGGCAGCCACCCCGGCGCCGAGAAATGCATTTCCGTGTTTCAACCCCTGTGGCAGCCGGACGGAACCTTGGTGGCGACAGAGGATTCGAACGGTTGGTGGAACCTCATGCGGCAAGCAAGCCGCGGCCATGCTCATGCCGACCGTGGCTGGGAGCGTCCCTGGCCGATGCAGGCGGAAACCGCCATGCCCCAGTGGGTATTCGGCATGAGAACCACCGCCTGGGACGGAACCCACCTGCTGGCCGCGATCTGCGCCGAGGGTCGTTGGCAGCTCACCCGGCTGTCCAGTGATGGCGCCACCAGCCCGGTGAATCAGCCCTTTGATGACCTTGCGGATCTAGATGCCGATGCCGGTCGAGCCGTGGCCATCGCCAGCAACAACAGCATCGGCCAGGGGCTGCTGGAGCTGGACCTGCATAGCGGCACGTGGTTGCACACCCCTGCCACCGAGGCCGTGTTGGAACCGGACGCCATCAGCACCGCGGAACCGTTGTGGTTTGAAGGCGCCAACGGTCAGCGCACCCATGCCTGGTATTACCCCCCAAGCGCTGGCGCAAGCCCAGATGCCCCATTGCTGGTGAAAAGCCACAGCGGCCCCACAGCCATGGCCCGCCGCGGCCTCAACCTGGGCATTCAGTTCTGGACCAGCCGCGGTTGGGGGGTTGTGGACGTCAACTATGGGGGCTCCACCGGTTTTGGACGTTCCTACCGGGAGCGACTCAACGATCGTTGGGGCGTGGTGGACGTGCAGGACTGTGCCGCAGCCGCAACGACGTTGGTGCAGGCCCGCAAAGCACACCCGGAGCGCATCGCCATCGAAGGCGGCAGTGCTGGTGGATTCACCACCCTGGCCTGCCTGTGCTTCACCGACGTCTTCCGCGTCGGGGCCTGCCGTTACGCCGTGAGCGACCTCAGCGCACTGGCCACGGAAACCCACCGGTTTGAAGCGCGTTATCTCGACAGCCTGGTGGGTCGATGGCCGCAGGAACGATCGCGTTATGAGCAGCGTTCACCACTGCAGCATGCCGATCGAATTCACTGCCCCGTGATCTTTTTCCAGGGCCTTCAGGACAAGGTCGTCGTGCCTGAACAGACGGAACGGATGGCGGCCGCCCTCAGGGCCAAGGGCATCCCGGTTGAGGTGCAGACCTTTGCCGAAGAGGGCCACGGCTTCCGAGACAGCGAGGTCAAGGTGCAAGTGCTGGAGGCAACGGAAGCGTTCTTCCGTCATCACCTCAGGCTCTCATCACTCTGTCCGTAGTGCAATCCCTTGAACTGGGCATGCACCTGCTGCATCTGCGCTGCTGAAAGCAACGGTGGCGCTCCCAGCTGGAGAGCCTGCAGATACATCTTGGCCAGAGTCTCCACCTCAACCGCCACCCGCAGAGCAGCGTCCAAATCAGACCCCAGCGTCACGAGTCCATGCCGGGCCAGCAAACAAGCCTGACGTTGCGCCAGAGCCATCACCGCATGGGCCGACAACTCAGCCGTCCCGAAAGTGGCATAGGGAGCACAGCGGATGTCATCCCCTCCGGCCACTGCCACCATGTAATGAAAGGCAGGAATGCTTTTGTCGTGACAAGCCAGAGCGGTGGCATGGATCGGATGGCAATGGAGCACGGCCATCGCCTCTGGGCGTGAAGCGAGAACATCCGCATGCAGTCGCCATTCCGAAGACGGTCGTCGCTGGCCTGACTGAAGCGGCTGCCCGTTCAGATCGAGGGCCACCAGATCACTGGCCTGCATTTGCTCATAGGGAAGCGAGCTCGGTGTGACCAACATCCCGCCCGCAATGCGGATCGAGAGATTGCCAGACGTCCCTTGATTGAGGCCGGTGTCGTTCATGCGACGGCCGACACTCACCAGCTGCTCACGCAGCATGCGCTCTTGCTTGACATCAGCCACGGCCATACAACCCTTGCAGTCCCTGCTCGCTGGCTTCGGCAACCCCGCGATCAGTGATCAATGCGGTGACCAACCGTGCTGGCGTCACATCAAAGGCTGGATTGAACCCATCACTCCCATCCGGCGTGAGCTGCACCTGAGCCAGCTCACCGGCAGCCGCACCCGTCAGTACGCGACCCTGAATCGCCGTCACCTCAGTCGACGACCGCGCCTCAATCGGAATTTCAGCGACACCGTCATCCAGCGTCCAATCGATGGTGGAAGCAGGCAAGGCCACGTAGAAGGGAACCTTGTTGTCGTGCGCTGCGAGCGCCTTCAAATAAGTGCCGATTTTGTTGCACACATCCCCACGGCGGGTGGTGCGGTCAGTCCCCACAATCACCGCGTCCACCTCTCCGTGCTGCATCAGATGGCCACCAGCGTTGTCGACGATCACGGTGTGCGGCACACCTTCACAGGCAAGCTCATAGGCCGTCAGAGAGGCACCCTGATTGCGGGGGCGCGTTTCATCGACCCACACATGCATCTTCAGACCGGCGCGATGGGCCTTGTAGATCGGCGCTAACGCAGTTCCCCAATCCACGGTGGCGAGCCAGCCTGCGTTGCAGTGCGTCAAGACCTGAAAAGGCTTGCCCTGACGTTCTGGAGGACGAGCCTCGGCCAAGTGCTGAAACAGGGCGAGACCGTGATCACCGATGGTCGAGCACATGGCCACGTCCTCATCAGCAATCAAACCTGCCTCGTTTCGAGCCGCAGCAGCACGCTCGCCCGAAGGAAGTGACTGCACACGGTCGCGAACCCGCTCAAGAGCCCAACGCAGATTGACCGCCGTGGGACGGGTGGCATTGAGCTGATCGAAAGCCGCCATTAGGGCTTTATCACTGGGATCATCCTGCAGTGCCAGCATCAAGCCATAGGCTCCAGTCACGCCGATCAACGGCGCTCCTCGGACCACCATCGTGCTGATCGCCGACGCCGCCTGGTCACAACTGGTGAGGGTGCGTGTGCAGAAGTGATGGGGCAGCTGCGTCTGATCAATCACCCAAACCGATCGGCCATCCGGTTCCAGGCCGATGGTGCGCCAGGCCTGACCGTCGATATTCATGCGCGGGGGTGGATGGAGGACCTCGGCCAATCTGCCTCCCCGCTTCCCGCCACGACCAGGGCAGCCCAGGAGATGGCAACCTGCCCACACTTGCAATGCGGCCTTGGAACTCAAGCTGTTTGATGTTCTCGTGGCCTTCTCCGGGCTCAGCCTGCTGCTGCTCGTGGGCATGGCCTTGCGCCAAAGACTGCGCTGGCTGAGAGCTCTCGGCATTCCGGAAGCTCTGGTGGCTGGGCTGCTCGGCCTTTTGATCGGACCCTTTGGTCCCTGGGCTGTTTTTCCTGAACGGGTGTACCGGATCTGGAGTCAGACACCCGGCGTGTTGATCTCATTGGTCTTCGCAACGCTGTTCCTCGGCCAGACGCTGCCGAGTCCAAGGGTGATCTGGAATCGTGCGGCGGGCCAGACGGCCTTTGGCATGGTGCTCGGCTTCGGCCAGTACCTGGTGGGAGGTCTGTTGGTGCTGCTGGTGCTCCAACCCTTGCTCGGGACGAATCCGCTCATGGCGGCTTTGATCGAAGTGGGCTTCGAAGGCGGCCATGGCACTGCAGCTGGGATGGGAGCGACATTCCGCGACTTGGGCCTTCCCGCTGGTGAAACCCTGGGTTTGGCGATGGCAACGGTCGGCGTGCTCACAGCCGTTCTGCTGGGCAGCACCTTGGTGGTGATCGGACGCGGACGCGATTGGCTGGTGAGCAGAGATCCAAACAACGCCACCGCCAGCGGGACCGCCCAAAAGAGCTTGAGCCGCTCAGAACAAGACCCCATTTCCGTCGATGAGCGCCTGAACCTGGAACGTGCAGCGGGCACGATCAAGCCAGAATCAGCACGGTCGATGACCATCGACTCCCTGACCGTGAATGTGGCGCTGGCCGGTGGCGCAGTCGGTCTTGGCATCCTCCTGAAGGCCAGTCTCACCGGGCTCGGGGCTCTGCTCGGTGGACCCGAAACGGCCAAACTTCTTCAGGCCATCCCCGTGTTCCCCTTGACCATGGTGGGGGGCCTGATTGTGCAGGTGATCCTGCAACGCACCCGCCAAACGCAGCTGGTGTCTGCTGTCGCGCAGGCCAGCGTTGGGTCCTTGGCCATGGATCTGCTGATCACCGCCGCCATGGCAAGCCTGAACCTGCCGCTGCTCGAAGACAACTGGATTCCCTTCCTCGCGCTGGCCATCGCGGGATTGAGCTGGAACGTTTGCGCTTTCCTCTGGCTGGCCCCGCGAATCTTCCGAGATCACTGGTTCGAAAGGGGCATTGCCGATTTCGGCCAAGGAACGGGCGTGACCGCCACAGGACTGCTGCTGCTGCGCATGGCGGATCCATGGGGACGAAGCCGGGCGATGGAAGCTTTTTCGTTCAAACAACTTTTATTTGAACCCTTCCTGGGTGGCGGATTGGTCACAGCGCTCTCCCCTCTACTCATCGTCAGCTGGGGGCTGCCTCGCTTCAGCGCCGCGGCTCTGGTGCTCACGTTGGCCTCGTTGCTCTTGGGCCTGCAACTCGGGCGCCGTCGCCGCAGTGGGGACGCGCCCGTTTAATGCCAGGTCGCTTTAGGCGTGCTCTCGGAAGAAACCGATCACGCTCTGAAGCTCATCTGCAAAACGATCAATTTCATCAAACGTGCTGGTGAAACTGAGGCTGGCACGCGCTGAACCAGTGACGTTGTAGTGACGATGCAACGGCTGACAGCAGTGATGCCCACTGCGAATGCAGATTCCAGCCAGGTCCAGCATCGCGGCGATGTCATTGGCATGCACACCATCAACAAGGAAAGTGGCCAAGGCTCCACGACAGGACTGTTGATCGGGAGTCGGCCCGAGTATGCGCAGACCTTCAACGGCCTGCAGGCGTTCAAACAGATGGCCCGTGAGCTGGGCTTCCCAGGCCTGAATGGTCTCCAGCCCGATGGACTGCAAATAACGAATTGCGGCACCCATGCCGACGGCTTCGCCGATGGCTGGGGTGCCAGCCTCGAACTTGTGAGGAAGCGATGCCCAGGTGCTGTGATCGAGAAACACGTCCTGAATCATCTCGCCGCCACCGAGGAACGGAGGCATCGCTTCCAAGAGCGACTGCCTTGACCAAAGGAAGCCCATTCCGGTGGGGCCGCAGAGTTTGTGGGAGGAGCCCACAAGGAAATCCACATCCAAGGACGCCACATTGATGGGTTTGTGCGCGAGGCTCTGACAGGCATCCACAAGCACCAGGGCGCCAACAGCATGCGCCTCAGGAATGATCACCTCGAGCGGATTACAGCAGCCAAGGGCATTGCTGATATGCACAAGGCTCATCAGCCGGGTGCGCGTGCTGAGCTTGGCCCGGAAATCGTCCAAATCCAGTTCGCCGGTCTCGGTGACGCCGACGTGGCGAAGCACGCATCCGGTGCGCTGAGACAGCTGCTGCCAGGGCACCAGGTTGCTGTGATGCTCCATCACCGTGAGCAGCACCTCATCGCCTTCGCGCAAGTTGGCATCTCCCCAGGTGCGGGCCACGAGGTTGATCGCCTCGGTGGCATTGCGGGTAAACACAATTTCGCTGGGACTGGCAGCACCGACGAAATCAGCTGTGATCCCTCGGGCTCCCTCGAACGATTCCGTCGCCCTGGCACTGAGCTGGTGGGCACCACGGTGCACGTTGGCGTTATCCAAGCTGTAATAGTGCTGAAGCGCCTCAAGCACCTGACGGGGCTTCTGACTGGTCGCCGCGTGATCCAGGTAGATCAACGGTCGGTCATCCGATGACTGCTGATCCAAAATTGGAAAATCTGAGCGCGTCCGGGCCAGCAACGCCCCGAGATCGGATTGCGACTGCGCTGACTGCATCAGCGTCATGAGCTCAGCCCTTCCATGACACGCTCGAGCGGACTCCAAACCTGGGCCGCTTCCGGTAGCTGCTGAATGATCTCCTGACAGGCACCACGCAGCAGCAATGCTGCGGCGTCGGCAGCACCGATGCCACGGCTCTGCAGATAAAAGAGCTCGTCTTCCTGAAGTTGCGACACGGTCGCGCCGTGGGCGCAGCGCACATCATCAGCAACGATCTCAAGCTCAGGCTTGGTGTCGACCCTGGCTCGATCAGACAGGAGCAGATTGCGGCTGAGCTGAGCGGCATTGGTGCGTTGAGCTTCGCGAGGCACACTGATGGCGCCATTGAAAATGGTGTGCGAGCAATCAGCAGCCAGGCATTTCTGCAGTTGATCAAGCTCGCCTTCAGGACCGTTGAAGCGAACCGATGTATGGGTGGCGAGTTGCTGCTCTGAGCTCGTGACTGCAAGCCCCTTAAGGGTGGTAGAGGCTTGACCATCCACCTGCACAACGCGTGGTTCGACCCTGCCGAGCGACCAGCCCTGCACAACAGAGGTGAAGGCATAGCTGCTGCGTGGTTCTTGCTCCACAGCGCAATGGGTCAAAAGAGAGGCTGTTCCGCCAGAGGTCGCCAAAAGACCGTGTCGTAGCTGGGATTCCTGGCCTAGATGCGCTTCGATCACATGGCTGTGGGCATTAGCACCATCAGCGAGCACCACCTCCAGTAGATCCAGCGAGGCTTTCTCCTCGAGCAGAAGAAGCACCCGCGTCGCCGTGAGTCCCGCGCCACCAGAGAGCACAAATTCCAGCGGTGGCACTTGACCGCGAATGCGCAACGCAAGCACCTGACGACTTCTGGCATGGTTGAACTCAACAGGCCAAGACTCAGCACAGCCGCAGCGATCCAGGGTGTGCCCCAGAGCCTGTTTGAGATCTGCATCAGAGAGGGCACTGATACCTGACGGCAAGGTCACACCATCGAGGGGATCGGACTGACCATCCAGGACGACACGCAACACACCGTCGGCACTAACCGGCAAGGAACATCCGGCAGCGGCAGCGCTTGACGGCAAGGCCGCCATCGACTCAAGCCGCTTGAGATCGGTCAGCCGCCAGGGCTCCTGACGTCGTGTCGGCAGGCCGAGACGTTCAAGGGCCGCACGACCGCGTTCCTGCACCGGTGCAAGCACACTGCTCGTCATCGTTAGGCCACCCCCTGAGCTGCCAATTCACGATCCACCCAGTCGTAACCCGTTTCCTCGAGCTCAAGCGCCAGCTCACGACCACCGGTTCGCAGGATTCGCCCCGCAGCCATCACATGCACATAATCCGGTGTGATCTCATCCAGCAGACGCTGGTAGTGCGTGATCAACAACGTGGCGTTGTCCTGATTAGCCAGCTGATTCACACCTCCGGCCACAATGCGCAAAGCATCAATATCTAGACCGGAATCGGTTTCATCGAGAATCGACACGACAGGTTCAAGCAGAGCCATCTGCAGAATCTCGTTGCGCTTTTTCTCGCCGCCGGAGAAACCCTCATTCACGCTGCGCTCAAGGAATGCAGGATCCATCTGGACCACCTTGAGCTTCTCGCGCACATGGTCTTCGAAGTCAAAGGTGTCGAGCTCCTCCTCTCCTTGCTTTTCACGCCGGGCATTGGTGGAGACGCGCAAAAACTCAAGATTGCTGACTCCAGGGATTTCCACTGGGTATTGGAACCCGAGGAAGACTCCGAGACGGGCACGATCCTCAGGCTCGAGATCGAAAAGATCTTCGCCTCGATACCGCACCGACCCAGCCGTAACGCGGTAGGCGGGGTGACCGGCGAGCACTTTGGACAAGGTGCTTTTTCCACTTCCGTTGCGCCCCATCACGGCATGGATTTCGCCTGCGCGAACCTGGAGATTCACCCCCTGGAGAATGGGCTTGTCTTCCACCGATGCATGCAAGTCGGTGATATCAAGAAGCAACTCTGCGTCTGGGCAAATCACGGAAGAAAAAAGAGATCAGAGACAACGAATGGGGAGGGGGTGACGATGGATCAGCCCACGGATCCCTCAAGCTTGAGTGCCAACAACTTGTCAGCTTCAGCCGCAAATTCCATCGGAAGCTGATTGAACACATCGCGGCAGAAACCACTCACCATCATCGAAACCGCTTCCTCAAAACCGATGCCTCGACTCTGCAGGTAGAACAGCTGATCTTCGGAGATCCGGCAGGTGCTGGCTTCATGCTCGATGGCAGCCTGAGGCTGCTGGGAACGGATGTAGGGATACGTGTTGGCGGCCGCTTGGTCGCCAATGAGCATGGAATCGCACTGGCTGTAATTGCGCGCACCCTTGGCTTTCGGGCCCATCTGCACCAAGCCTCGGTAGCTGTTACTTGATTGCCCAGCGCTGATCCCCTTGCTCACAATCGTGGAGCGCGTTCGCGGGCCGACGTGAACCATTTTCGTTCCGGTGTCAGCCTGTTGACGGTTATTGGTGAGAGCTACGGAATAAAACTCTCCAACGGAGTCGGCACCCTGGAGGACACAGCTGGGGTATTTCCAGGTAATGGCCGATCCTGTCTCCACCTGTGTCCAGCTGATCCGGCTTCGGTCACCTCGGCACTGACCACGCTTAGTGACGAAGTTGTAAATGCCGCCGACACCGTTCTCATCACCGGCATACCAGTTCTGAACGGTGGAATATTTGATTGAAGCATCGTCAAGAGCTACGAGTTCGACCACAGCCGCATGCAACTGATTGGTGTCGAACATCGGGGCGGTACAGCCTTCGAGGTAACTCACCGAGGCACCCTCTTCAGCGACGATCAAGGTGCGCTCGAACTGACCGGTGTCGCCTGAATTGATCCTGAAATAGGTGGAGAGCTCCATCGGGCACTCAACACCCTTCGGGATGAACACAAAAGATCCATCACTGAACACCGCAGAGTTCAACGCCGAGAAGTAGTTGTCGTTGCTGGGCACAACAGTGCCGAGGTAACGCTCGATCAACTCGGGATGCTCTTTCACAGCTTCACTGAAAGAGCAGAACACCACACCGTGCTCAGCGAGTTTCTCCTTGTAAGTGGTGGCAATCGAAACGCTGTCAAACACAGCATCCACGGCCACGTTGCTCAGACGTTTCTGCTCACTAAGAGGAATACCCAGCTTGTCGAACGTTTCCAGAAGCTTGGGATCAACCTCATCAAGACTGTTTTTTTTCTCCTGCTGCTTCGGTGCCGCGTAATAAACGATGTCTTGATAGTCGATTGGGTCATAACCCAGTTCGGCCCAGTCAGGTTCTTCGAGTGTCAACCAATGCCGGAAGGCCTTAAGACGAAACTGCAGAAGAAAGTCTGGTTCCTCTTTCTTGCTGGAAATCAGGCGAACAACATCCTCGCTGAGACCCTTAGCAATCTTGTCGGTCTCGATCTCCGTGACGAAGCCGTACTTGTATGGCTGGCTGACGAGATCACGCGTGGAGGTGGATGTCATGACACTCAGCCTGCAGTGGCATGGATGGTTTCGGTTGCAATCGTCTGCTCCTCACCACGGAACGGGTTGTCTTCGGTCAGGAAGAGCATGCAATGGCACTCCTTTCGCTCTCGCATTGGCACACAGGGACAATTCCAGAAGGCTTGAGAAACCTCTGCTTCTTTGTCTTCGTAGTGGCGGCAAGGACAAAGAGCTCCGCCAAGTTCATCTTTGTGACGTGCAAGGCCCTTGAGCACCACGGCCGTCACACCGGGGTCACTACAGAAGTACGTGCCTGTCCGCTGAGCGTAGGTTTCAGCAAACTTGCGGATCACTTCGAGGCTCTCCGCGGTCGGTTCTTGGTTGCCCGCAGGGGACTCAGTCATGACAACAAAACTGGCAGAGGAACGCAGCCGGGGAGATTCGAAACAAAAAGGTTTCGTATTCAAAGCCTAGGGCACAGATCGGGCACCCGACGTTGTGATCATTGTGACGGACCTCGGATCGCAGCGGAGGCAAATCCATCCTGCTGGCCCAACCGTCACGGGCAGGCTCGGAATCAATCCCCAAGGCAGTTGCCTGAATCCCGTGGCATCGTGACGGTATCGACCCGATCCCATGGGTGCGTCTGCGCAAGCTCCTACACGTGAAACGACACTCACTCTGCTTCTGAGGCAGGGCCAGGTCAGCGCGTCTGCTCTCGCAGAGCAGCTGAACATCTCTGTGCAGGCCATGCGAAGGCATCTACGCACGCTCGAAGTTGAAGGCCTCGTCGAATCAAGCGCAGTGTCGGCCGGCCCGGGACGCCCCTCCAATCAATGGAAATTGACCAAGCAGGGGCATCAACATTTTCCAGACGGCAGCGAAACGTTCGCCCTTGACCTGCTCGAGTCGATGGTCACAAGCCTCCCCCCCGAGACCCTGGCCACCCTGCTGAGCAGTCAGGCTCTTCACAAAGCGAATCACTACCGACGTCAACTCGGCGATGGCTCCCTAGAGGAACGCATCCGAACCTTGGTTCAACTGCGCAGTGACGAGGGTTACGTCAGCGAAATGGTGCCGGCTGCTGACGGGTGCGGGTGGAATGTCAATGAATATCACTGTTCCGTCCAGCGGATCGCCGAAGAGCATCCAGCGGTGTGCGACCAGGAATTGCAAGTCATTCGCATGACCTTTCACGACTGCGAGGTTGAACGGGTTCATTGGCGACTGGAATCCGGTCACTCCTGTGGTTTTCAAATCAGGCCCCAGATCAATCAGGTCCAAGAAGCGAAGTCCGACGTTCACGCATGACAAACCACGTGATGCCGGGCGCAGGCCCCCTGACCCGTGACCAGATCGACGCGATCGAGGCCACCTTGCTCCCCACCCTTGATCGTCATCACCTCAGGCTGCAGGCTCACTGCCTGGCAACGTTCCAGCAAATGGCCCACCCCGTAAGACAAGGACCACTCCCCGACCGGCCGCACTGGCAGAGCTGGGGCGAACAGCAGCCGCAACTGGTCAACGACCCGGAATTCATGGAACTGCTGATGACCCAGTTCACTGTGATCGCTTCTCAGCTGGAAGATCTAGCGAGCAGCCTGGGGATGAGCCCACTCGAGCTGAGCCTGAGCGACTTGATCGGCCACAGCGAGATCGTCAGCAGGCAACGGCTCGATAGCTGCAACTAATCGGCGCCACGCCAACCCACCGCCACATTGACGCCTGCGTCCTGCGATCATCCAGAAGATTGCGTCCGCAGCTGATGACCCTGGACATCCCCGATGCGCCGACCTTTTTCCGCCTGAGCTGCGGCAGCTGGCGATCCCAGCGCAGTGTTCACCACTTGCTGCACCGGCGTGCCGAAGCTGGCGGATCACTGATCGTGGTGGAAGACCTGGAGACTGACGATCCACGGCTGCTGGAGATGGCGCAGCAACACGACCAGGACCCAGGCAGGATCATCGGTGGAAGCTATGTGCGCTGGAGCGCCTCCATGGCATGGGACCGCGACGGGGATGCCCACGACGGTGAAACCTGCTTCGCATTAATTGGCGACAGCGCCTCTGCGCGGTCGGGAACCATGCTCAGAGATCAAGGCTATGCAGAAAAAGCCCCTGCAACCTCCACTTTCAGCATGGACGACAGGGATGGCCTCATTCTCTGCACGAGCTACGAAATGATGACCGTCTGGGAGCGGTTCAGCTTCTCGGGGCCAGACGTACGTATTCGCTCAAGCACTGTGGAAGGCCTCTCCAACAACGCATCGTTCTGCGTGGAGACCCGTCTCAAAGAGGATGCGTTGAGCAACAGCATTCCCGAGTCGCAGCAGGTGGTCTCACCGTTCGGATGGTGAGTGTCCACTGTTACGGACTGTGAGTAGCACGGGAACCCGCAAGAGGTAAGTGCAGCCTCACTTATACGATCGGCGCAGTGTGTTCCGAACAGCGTGGCTCTCCCTCTCCTGCAGTACGCACCGACCACGCAAAACAACCGCATTGCACCCATCAGCGTCGCGTCGGACGAGACCGAGCGCGCCGTTCAGATGGACATCTCGATGGACGCGGACAACGTCGAGACCGTGATCGAATCGGCCTACCGCCAGGTGTTCTTTCACGCGTTCAAGAGCGACCGCGACGCCTTCCTGGAATCCCAACTTCGGAATGGCCAAATCACCGTTCGTGATTTCATCCGCGGCCTCTGCCTCTCTGACACCTTTAAAAGAACCTTCTACGGATTCAATTCCAACTACAAGGTTGTTCGCCACCTTGTTCAGAAGCTTCTGGGCCGCAAGACTCACGGCCAATCCGAGGAGATCGCTTGGTCGATTGTGATTGCTTCCAAGGGAATGGAAAGCATGGTCGATGCTCTGCTCGACAGCGACGAGTATCTGAGCTCCTTCGGCTACGACACCGTTCCTTATCAACGCAATCGGGTCCTGCCCGGCCGCGATCTTGGCGAAACCCCCTTCAACGTCACCACCCCTCGCTACGACGAGTACTACCGCGGGATTCTCGGTTTCCCGAAAATGGTCTTCGTCGGCAAGGCCAAAGCCCTTCCCGCACGCGCCAACCGCAAGCGGGGTGGCTACACCGAGGACTACATCTCTTGGGTGCGCGGCATGTCAACGGGATCGGGAGTTGGCTCGGCTCCCTCTGGCAATGCCGACATCGACTACCTCTCCAGAGTGCCTTACAGAAGCATTGGTCGCTGAGTCCAAAGCCAGCTCATCCCAGCGAAAAGGAGCCTCTAAAGGCTCCTTTTTTTGTGTCTATGACAGGACCTCCAAGGTCATTGCGGTCAGAAGATGCTGACCACGGGCCGGTTCACTCCCTGAAAAAGAGGAATTGCCAGCAAACTGATCCCAAAGAAACCCGGTAGCTCGAACGTGACGCAAGCCATCACATCCCTCGCCCGCATGACCCTGCGTCAGCTGCGTCAGATGGCTAGTGATCTCGGCGTGACTCTCTACAGCCGAAAGAGCAAGGAAGATCTGGTCTCAGCGATTGCAGAGCGGCAGGAACGCCGCGGTGGCGATCTCAAGGCGATTGAGGCTGAGCTCACCCCACCGTCCCAGTCGCAGTCCAGCACCCGCGTGGTATTCCTGCCCAGGGATCCCCAGTGGGCCTACGTGTTCTGGGAGATCTCCGACAACGATCGTCGTCGCGCCCAAAGCGAAGGTGCTGCTCATTTGAGCCTTCGCCTCGCCGATGTCACCGGCCTCCAAAACGGCTCTGCGCACCCCCACACCCTCCAAGAAGTGCCGGTCGATAGCCACAGCACCGAGTGGTATTTGCCCGTTCCTCTGTGCGACCGCGACTATCGCGTTGAACTTGGATTCCGCTCCGGCAGCAACTGGATTTCACTGGCCTTCTCTTCTGTGGCCCGCGTTCCTGCCCTTCACCCCAGCGATCAGATCCTCGATCAGTTCGTCCCCTTCAGCTTGGAAGCCGCAGCCCCTGCGCCCGCACCGGTCGCCCCACCTGCAGAGCCCAGCGACAGTGGCCTGCATGAGCGCCTCTACCAAAGTGCAACCACCCACTTCCGCAGCCGCAGAGTTGGCTCCGAAGTGCTCCATGAGCAAGATTCTCTGTCTGGAGACCAGCGCGGCCTGAGCGATTCCGGTGCTGGACTCTGGGCTAGCGGTCGCAATGAATCAGGCCTGGGTGGCGTGGCTCCTCGCCAGCGCACGTTCTGGCTCGTGGCCGACGCCGAGCTAATCGTTTATGGCGCCACCGACCCCTCGGCCTGCCTCACCATCGGCGGCGAAGAGGTTCCCCTCTCTGATGAAGGCACCTTCCGTATTCAGGTGCCCTTCCGCGATGGCGAACAGGTGTATGCCATCGAAGCGACTGCAGCCGATGGAGAACAGAAGCGCAACATCACCTTGAACTTCGAGCGTGTGACCCCGGAAGACAACAGCAACCCTGCCAGTGAAGCCAAGGCCGAGTGGTTCTGATCCAGTGGCAATGAAACGGAACACGCTCCGTTGGTTTGTGGCCATCACTCCCCTCGCGGGGGCGATGGCCTTTCCCGTATTGGTCCCCCTGACCATGGCGAAATTCGGGATCGGCGCCGGCGTCGGTGTGGCATTGGTACTCAGCAGCATCTGGTTTGTGACCATGCTCAGCACAGCAGAGATGCCGCACTAGAACAGAACATCGCCAACGCAGGGGAACACTCCCATCACTGGAGTGGACCATGCGTCTGAAACCACGCGCGGCATTAACACTGGCTTCAGCTCTGTCGTGCTTACTGCTGAGCTGCAGCCAACCTGGTGAGGTGGTGGGACAAGGGAGCGAAGCGCTTCCCATGCCAGACGGCATAACGCTGCACTTCAACCACCGCGACACAGCCCGCTACCGACATCCGCACACTCGGGAGTGGCGCAACGGAGACGATCTCGAACAAGCACTGATCAGACACATCCAGGATGCAAAGCAAGAAGTGTTGGTGTCGATTCAGGAGCTTTCATTGCCCTCCATTGCCGCAGCTCTTGTGAAGGCGAGGCAAGACGGAGTGGAGGTGCATGTGGTGCTGGAGAACACCTACAGCACTCCATGGACCGAGCTGCACCCCACAGACCTGCCAGCCCACGGCCGCCAACGTCTGTATCAACTCCAAACACTCGCCGATGCCAACCGTGACGGCCACCTCAGCGCTGATGAGCGGTTCAACGGCGATGCCGTGGCCATTCTGAAGCGCGGAGGCGTGCCGACCATCGATGACACCGAAGACGGCAGCCGTGGAAGCGGATTAATGCACCACAAATTCATGGTGGTGGACCGAAGACGTGTCGTGACAGGCAGTGCCAACTTCACAAGCTCGGGATTGCACGGGGATGTCGGCGCACCCAACAGCCGTGGCAACGTGAATCATCTGCTGAGCATCGAAAGCACGGAGCTGGCTGCAATGTTCCGGCAAGAATTTGAGCAGATGTGGGGGGATGGCCCAGGAGGGAAGACAGACAGTCGCTTCGGTCGGGGGAAAGAGAGTCGAAGCCTGCAGGTCGTGAACCTTGGCGGCATCAAGATCGACGTGCTGTTTGCACCCCACTCGCCACGCGCTGCGGAGAACGGCTTGAACCTGATTAGCGGTTACCTGACCACCGCACAACAAACAATCGATATGGCACTGTTCGTGTTTTCCGCGCAGTCAATCACCAACGTTGTGGCAGCACGCCAGCAAGCCGGTGTAGCAATCAGATTGCTTGCTGATCCCGGCTTTGCCAGCCGCTCCTATTCAGAAGTGTTGGATCTACTCGGCCTGGAACTGCCTGATCGCTTCTGCAAGATTGAAGCCGACAACCAACCGCTTGCCACTCCACTGCAGGGCATCGGCACCCCGCGCCTCGCCCGAGGAGACAAGCTGCATCACAAGTTCGCCGTGATCGAAAACAAAACGGTGATCACTGGTTCCTTCAATTGGTCGCCCTCTGCGGCACACACCAACGATGAAACCCTGCTGGTGATCCAATCACCCAAGCTTGCTTCTCACTTCAGCCGTGAGATGAATCGGATGTGGCGCAGTACAGAGCTGGGGATCACGCCACGAATACAACGCAAGCTGGATCGGCAACGAGCCAAGTGCGGTAGTGGGGTGAAAAGGGGTTGAGAAGACTGAAAGGAGGGGAGGGTGGATTGAAAGGAGGCTTAGGATGCTGGAAAGGACTAACGGAAGATGGCTGGATTTGGAAATAGCAATCCAAATACAAAAAAACAAAAGACCCCTAAAAATGGACCTCAACTTCTGGAAGCTGCGGTCAGAGCCCATAAAACAGGCGACATCACAAAAGCAGAAGCGCAATATCTCAACGCCATAAATAGTGGCTTTCACCATGAAATAGCCTTCTCCAATCTTGGAGTTATTTACAAAAACACTGGCAGAGAAGAAAAGGCAATAGCGATATATGAGCGCGCTATTGCCAAAAACCCAACCTTCGCAGACGCCTTCACAAACCTTGGAAATCTATATAAAGATCTCGGGCAGCTCGATCAAGCGCTTACAGCAACCCTCAAGTCCCTAGAGCTCAAACCTGATAACCCAGATGCCCTCATTAACCTGGGCGCCATCAACCAAGACCTCGGCAACATTGATCAGGCTCTTGCCTACACTCTCAAATGCCTTGAGCTCAAACCTGATAACCCCACTGCCCTCATGAATCTGGGCAGCATCTACAAAGATCTCGGCAATCATGATCAGGCTCTTGCCTACACACTCAAATCACTCGAGCTCAAACCTGATAACCCCACTGCCCACATGAACCTGGGCGGCATCTACAAAGATCTCGGCAACCTAGATCAGGCTCTTGCCTACACTCTCAAATCACTCGAGCTCAAAGGTGACAATCCTGGCGCGGTCAACAATCTCAAAGCCTTCATCAAGGAACCAAACTTAAGCGCATCCAATGCCAAGAATCTCACACGAGCATATGAATTACTTCTAGACCGGACGGACATATCACACCAAAAGCTATCAAATATATTCCTACAGGAATTTCTCCCCACAATCCAGAAAGCATCATCATCAGATTCGATTATTTCTGAGGACAATAAGGCTTTTAAGGCATTGGCTTCCGACTGGAGATTTCTCAAATCCCTGACCTTACTGATTCCTCCAAACCCAGAAGCTGAAGAATTTTTCACCAGATTAAGGAAGGAGATCCTAACCCTGACAATTCAGATGAGCACAGTCCCAAAACAACTCAGGCCTCTAACGGAAGCCCTATCGGCACAATGCTTTCTCAATGAATATGTTTACAGGTCATCACAAGAAGAGGAGGAATCTATAACCCAGCTCATCGTGGCAGCGACTCACAACCAGGTAGACAGCAATCAATACCTTGCGATTATAGGCTGCTACAAAGCAATTTACACGACAGGAATAAACCCTGAATTCATCAATAATTACCCCACCCCCGATGACAGCAGCAAAGAACTGATTACAGCTCAATTCAAAGAACCGCTCCTGGAGCAGGATATCAAGAGCTCCATGCAAGAAAAAAGGAATGTTAGCGACACAATCTCCCGGAAAGTTCAAGCAATGTACGAGGAGAACCCATATCCCAGATTCAAATATTCCGACTACACAGATAGCAAACTAGCGGAGCCAGTTTGTGAATCTATTGAGAAAGAAACGACAAGAAAAGACCTATCTTTCTCAGAAGAATTAAAGCCACTAACTGCCAGGCCAAAAGTCCTCATCGCCGGCTGCGGCACTGGCAATCAGATCATCCTTGGCAGTCGTTATAAAAATGCTCAAATCACAGCGATTGATCTGAGCAGCAGCAGCCTGGCATACGCAATCAGAAAGACTAAAGAATACGGAATGGACAACATAACGTTCAAAAAAATAGATCTCCTGAATGTCACCGATCTTGGAGAAACATTTGACATAATTGAGTGCAGCGGGGTTCTCCACCATATGGACAATCCATCTGAAGGCTTATCAGCACTTATTCAACAACTTGAACCTGGTGGATACATCAATCTCGGTCTCTATAGCGAAATTGCCCGTAAGGTCATCGTGGAAGCACGGGAGACAATACAAACGTTAGGAATAAGCAGCACACCAGAAAGCATCAGAAATTTTAGGAAGAAAGTTCTTGATGGAGAAATCAAAGAACTCTTGGATCTTCCTAAATTCGGAAGAGATTTTTATTCACTGTCGGAATGCCGCGACCTTTGCTTCCATGTTCAAGAACATCGCTTCACAACAGAGACAATCCAAAAGCTATTGGATTCTCATGGTCTGACTTTTTGCGGATTCATAGTGACAGAGCAAATTAAGAAGATCTACCAAAAACAATATCCAGAAGACATTGACATGAAATCATTGCCTAACTGGGGAAAATTCGAGGAAAAATATCCTTCAACCTTCACAAGCATGTATCAATTCTGGGCACACAAGCCATCCTAAGATATTATTTCAAAGGAGCAATTCTACGCTCGAGCCAATCTGAAATCAAGTCGACACGAGTACCTCATGCTTCAAAAGCAACTTCATCTGAAGCCTCTCTTCTTCTCTGAGGAGTAAAACCTTGCTGGCACCTTGACCTGAACCGACCGCAATGGCTCATTGCCAAGTTGCACAGATCGAATCGTGCAAAGGATCGTGGACTGAGTGCATGCCGCTAACCCCTCTGCATTCATCCACGCAAGGAAGCGATCAACCTCTGCTCTTGTCCCGATCGGCAAGCAAAACCGTTTTACGACTCGAAAGGCATGGGTCACCCTTGCCTGCCTCTTCTTCTCTGCCAGTGACCTGAGGGCATCAAGCAAGTCCTGGTCTCGACCCTCCGCCAGTGGGCGAGATCGATTCAGGGACAGGCCCAAATCTCTCTGCTGCACATACCGCCAGATCTCGGCACAGATAGCTTGCCCCCTGGCATGGGCAACTGGATCGTCGAAACGACCAATCCGAATAATGAAATGGTCACGCCCATCCAGCCTCAACCTGACTTGTAGGGCACCGTTGTTGTCCCTCACCCTGGGTGGTTTCTTCAACATCCCTCTCCCTTGCATGGGATTCGGGCTTAGGGCTGACACCCCTGAAAAGCCAAGCCAGTTCCATTGATCCAGTAGCCCATCGTAGCCCTAAGAGGTGTCAACACGAGATCCATTGCCGTCCTGGCTTGGGTTCTGGCTTATGGACTCAGGGGAGTTCTGAGCTTCGCTGAGCGGATCCGTCAAAACCAGTGCAACAACGTGGCATCGGCACCCCCCGCCTCGCCCACGGCAACAAGCTCCATCACAAGTTCGCGGTGATCGACAACAAAACAGTGATCACAGGCAGCTTCAACTGATCACCTTCTGCGGCACACACCAACGATGAAACGCTGCTGGTGATCCACTCACCCAAGCTTGCTTCTCATTTCGCCGGTGAAATGTATCGGATGTGGCGTAGTCCTGAACTCGGCATCACGCTAGGAATGCGACGCAAGACCGAACAGCTCCGAGCCAAGTGAGGGTATGGCGTGAAGAAGTTGCGAGAGGAAGGGAGAGTGGATTGAGGAATAGCTTCAGGCACGACTCAAAAATGGCTCAAACCTTGTAAATTTGCCAGACGCGAGAGGACTCAGTGGGTCAAAAGACAATTCAGAATCTTTCATCCGCTGGACGCCATCAGGAGTGCCTAAAGGCTTGCCAACAGCTTCTTCAGGGCGAGCCCGAGAACCCATTGCCCTGGAAATATGCAGGCAAATCATTAATTGCCCTAGGGCAACTTGAAAAAGCTCAACACTGCCTAACTGAAGCTCATCAGCTGGATCCAACCGATCCAGAGACAGCCAAAGAGATGGGGAACATCTTCTTAAGAAAAGAAAACCAAATAACTGCCGAACAGTGGTACAAGGAAGCCCTAAAAATAGATGGCAAATACGCTCCGGCTATTAACAATCTTGCTAACATAAAAAGGAAAAGAGGCAACAACAAAGAAGCCATCGATCTATTCAAGCAGGTCATTGAGATAGACCCAAGGCTGGCTCAGCCATATGCAGGAGCTGCAGAGTGCCTTCTAAACCTGGGAGACCTCGAGAAGGCAGAGTCATTAGCAATACAAGCTCTAAAGATCAACGGAAACATCCCCGGAACGAATGAAATCCTCGGCAAGATTTATCAAAAAAGAAGCAATCCCAAGGAGGCAATAGAGTATTACAAGAAAGAAATACTGATTAATTCAAAATCAATAACATCCCTTCTTAACTTAGGAGTTCTGCTATTGCAGGAAGGAAAGCCAGAAGCAGCTATTAAATCGCTTTTAGAAGCGGCGGCTATTAATCCCAGCGAGCAAGGCTCACTGCTACTTGCACAGGCATATCAGAAAATTGACAAGCCGAAACAAGCAATCAATGAATACAGAAAACTAGATATGGGTAAATGCAAAGACAAGCTAATTCCATTCAACCTTGGACTCTGTTTATTAAAAACTGGAAACAATCTTGACGCGGCAGAAGCCTTCCGGATTGCCACTAGTCTTGACGAATCATTTATTCCAGCGTGGGGAAATATTGGAACCGCTCTAATGAAAGAAGGGAGGCTTCAAGAAGCCCTAAAAGCCACGCAAAAAGTTCTTGAGCTAGCCCCTGATAACCCCACTGCCCACATGAACCTGGGTGGTATATATAAAGACCTTGGCGACCTTGACCAGGCTCTTTCAGCAACTCTTAAATCCCTTGAGCTCAAACCTAATAGCCCCAATGCCCTCATGAACCTTGGCGGCATCTACAAAAACCTTGGCAACCTTGATCAGGCTCTTTCAGCAACTCTTAAATCCCTTGAGCTCAAACCTAATAGCCCCAATGCCCTCATGAACCTTGGCGGCATCTACAAAAACCTTGGCAACCTTGATCAGGCTCTCTCGGCAACTCTTCAATCTCTCGAGATCGAACCTGAAAACCCCAATACCCTAATGAACCTAGGCAGCATCTACCAAGACATGGGGGACCTTGATCAGGCTCTTTCACTAACTCTTCGTTCCCTCGATCTCAAGGCTAACAATCCTGGCGCAATCAACAACATTAAAGTCGTTATCGATCAACTTAATCTCATACCATCCAACGCCGAGAACATCACACGAGCATATGAATTACTACTAAACCAAACAGACGTATCACATAGAAAGCTATCGAAAATATTTCTACAAGCCTTTCTCCCAACAATCCAGAAAGCATCGGCAAGAGAACCGATCATCTCTGAAAGCAATCAGGAATTCAAAATACTGGCAGCAGACTGGCGGTTTCGCAAGTCATTGACCTTAATGATTCCACCAAACCCAGAAGCTGAAATATTCTTTACCAGGCTACGAAAAGAGCTCCTGAAGATGATAACCAAAGAGAACGCAATTGCATCAAGCTTAAAACCCTTAACTGAAGCATTAGCAGCGCAATGCCATTTGAACGAATACGTGTACTCCATCTCAAAAGAGGAGGAAGAATCCGTAGCAATACTAATCAAAAAAGCGACTAAAACACAAGAGTCTACCAACAACTTCCTGGCAATCATAGGCTGCTACAAAGCCATTAATAAAACCGGTATAAACCCAGAATCAATAAACAACTATCCCACCACTGACTACAGCAGTAAAGAACTGATCTCTACTCAATTCAAAGCACCATATCATGAGAATCAAATCAAAAATTCATTTCAAAACACTAGAAATATTACCAACACAGTTTCACAGGATGTTAGAGGGATGTACGAAGAGAATCCATATCCCAGATTCAAATACTCAGACTTCACTGCCGAACATCTATCAAAGACTGTTTCTAGTATCATTAGAAATGAAACCAGCAAGAAGAATATATCTTTTCCTGAAGAACTCAGCTCACCAAATGCTCGACCAATGGTCCTCATTGCTGGCTGCGGCACTGGCAATCAAGTCATAGTAGCTAGTCGATATAAAAATGCTGCTATTACAGCCATTGATCTCAGTACAAGCAGCATTGCATATGCAATCAGAAAGACATATGAATACCAAATGAACAATGTGACTTTTAGAAGGACGGATCTCCTAAACTCCTCCGAACTGGGAGACACATTCGACGTTATTGAGTGTAGCGGAGTACTCCACCACATGGAACAACCAGCCGAGGGATTAGCCGTACTCGTAGAACACCTCAAACCTGGAGGATATATCAAGCTAGGACTATATAGCGAAGCCGCTCGAAACGTAATTGTGAAAGCACGCGAGATAATACAAGCATTAGGAATCAAGGGCACTCCAACAGGCATAAGAGAATTCAGACAAAAAGTCCTTAACGGGGAAATCAAAGAGCTCTTAGATCTGCCTAATTTTGCGCATGATTTTTATTCACTCTCAGAATGTCGAGACCTTTGCTTCCATATTCAAGAGCATCGCTTCAACTCGGATTCACTCAAAAAACTATTGGATTCTCATTCCCTTAGCTTTTGTGGATTCATAGTTTCAGAGGAGGCCAAGAAGGTTTACCGAGAACAATACCCAGAAGATATTGACATGACTTCTCTAAAAAATTGGGGAGAGCTAGAGGCAGAATACCCTTCAACCTTCTCAAGCATGTACCAATTCTGGGCACAAAAGCAATTCTAATCCCTTGAGGTAAATCATGCTGACGGAATTAACACGCGTGAGCAAAATAATTTTCGATTATTTCGTTCAGCTCTAGCCATAGGGCTGAAAAAATAAAGGATACAAGCTCCTACGGTCCGCCGCAGCCGCTCCGAGAAAAGCGCTGGAAAATAAATCTAAATCTCGTAAATGCTTTCCAGCTTAGACCAGGAGATCACACCATAGCATTGTCTACATTTCCCAAGAAAACAGAAACTGTCTCATGCATGCAATTATTTTGATAACTATCCTACAAATCCCTGCAGACTTGAGCCATCAATGAGAAGATTTAAAGGTTACTTGAATATTTATTCTGAATGCAGCTCCTATCAGACAAGGAATTATGACGCAGAAATTTATTATAAAAATCAGCAGTCGTACTACTTCGGTCTATCAATAAAGCGCCATATATCCTTCAAAGCTTTGGAACTTTCTATATGGGAGGTCAAAGAGCTATTTCAACATTATGTCTTGTTTATGAATAATCACACAGCTCCGAATAACCTCGATGGTCATATGAACCTGGGCAGCATCTACAAAGATCTCAGCACAGATGGCTAGCCTGGACCCTGGCTTAGACAACTGGATAATCTAAAAAACTAAGGGGATTGATGAAAAGGTCGCGACCATCCAATCTCAGCCTGACTAGGAGAGTACAGATCTTGTCCCTTACCCTCTTCGGATTCTTAACATCCCTCCTCCGGACATGAGATTCGGAATTAGAGCTGAAATCCTTTAAAAACCAAGCCAGTTAAGTAAATCCAGTAGCTCTTCGTAGCTCCATGGAGTGGGAACAAAAAATCAAGTGGCCTTCTGGCTTATTGAGTCAGGAGACACCTGAGCTAGTTCTCCAAAGCAACTGCAACAACAAAGAATCGCCTCACCCCGCCTTGCCCGCAATGACAAACTCCACCACAAGTTCGCGGTAGCCGCCAGCCAAACCGTGTTCACGGGATCCTTCAACTGGTGATCCTCTGCCGCTCACACCAACGACGAAATTCTGATGGCGATCCACTCACCCCAACTCGCCAAACACTTCACCCTTGAGATGGATCGTATGCGGAGCAGTTCTGCGCTGGGGACTAATCCACAGATAAAACGCAGGTTGAAGAGACAGAACACCAAGCGCTGGTGTACTGCGAAGAGATTGGAGAGTGGCTAGAGAAATGACTTAAGATGATGGAAAATTCAAAGGGAAATGGCGGGAACTGAAAACAGTAATCAGAATACAAACCAAGAAAAGATCTCTAAGAATGGGCCTCAACTCCTGGAAGCTGCGGTCAGAGCCCATCAAACAGGCGACATTAAAAATGCTGAAATGCTATATCTAGCCGCCATAAATAGCGGCTTTAACCATGAAATAGCCTACTCTAATCTTGGAGTAATTTACAAAAACACTGGCAGAAGAGAAAAGGCGGTTGAGGTATACGAACATGCAATCGCTATAAACCCAAGCTTCGCAAGCGCCTACACAAATCTCGGAAATCTATATAAAGATCTCGGAAATCTAAATCAGGCCCTTGCTTTCACTCTCAAATCCTTAGAGCTCAAGCCTGAAAACCCAGATTCCCTCTATAACCTGGGCTGCATTTACAAAGATCTCGGAAATCTTGATCAGGCTCTTACCTCAACGATCAAATCACTCGAGCTCAAACCCGATAACCACGTTGCCCATATGAACCTAGGCGGGATCTACAAAGATCTCGGCTACCTTGATAAGGCTCTTGCCTCGACTCTTCAATCCTTAGAACTAAAGCCTGATAATTTCGCTGCCCACCGAAACCTGGGAAGCATCTATCAAGATCTAGGCAATCTTGATCAGGCACTTGCATCAACGCTTAAATCACTAGATCTTGAACCAGGCGACCCCGATACCTACATGAACCTGGGACGTATCTATAAAGATCTGAGCAACGTATATCAAAAATATATCGACGACTCAATCAAAGCGTTTAAGGAATCCCTCAGGATAAACCCAAACAATGCCAACACAAAACTAGGATTGAACTCGGCTCGCAAGGAACTCATTACAAGCCAAGAGGTTATGACTATCAACAACAAAACAAGATCCAAAGCATTCTACGATGCAATAACCCACGCCATGAAAGGGGGTGAGGATGTTATAGAGATTGGCAAAAGCACAGGTCTGTACTCGATGATCGCTGCCGATAAAGGTGCACGATCTGTAACGAAGCTAGTAGAGTCAAAGACAATAAAATCAGCGGCTAAAGCAGTAATTGATAAGAACAACTACGACGAGAAGGTCACAGTCGTGCTTTTCCAGACAGGAGAAGATAAGGACGAGAAAAATATTACTCCGAAAGCTGACTTAGTGGTCACGGATCTACTATCAGCGGACTTAACTGACTCAACGAAAATATCCAAGTTATCAAATCTTAGCCAAACCTTTTTAAAAGAAAATGGAAAAATAATTCCTGAATCAATAGAAATGAAAGCGGCTCTCCTTGGAAAGAGCCCAGAAGTGAATGATTTACTAAAAGTTGACTTCGTCAATGGATACGACCTGTCAGAGTTTAATGAAATCATGAAAAAAAATCATTCATACAAGCTCTATGAAAGGCCAAATATAATAAGCGAGCCTATTACTATTTCAAAAATAGACTTCACGGGCAACAGAGAGATGCAGCGGCTAGAAGATCATGCTTTTATAGAGTCAACCGTTAGCGAAACATGCATAGGGGTAGTTACTTGGTCAAAGCTAAATCTTTATAGCGAAATCTGCTACGAAGAAAATCCCTCAACAGACAATCAAAGAAACTATTTATCGATCTATCTTTTTGAAAGACCATTCGAAATTAAATGTAGGCAAACCGCTAAAATAAAATATCTAATAAAAAGTGAGATTGGAGCATGGTTTGAATTTATAGAATTACTGGATAACAAAGGAAGGGCAAAAGGATAAAATATATATACAATAGAGACTGTTAGCTGATGGGCAATAGAGAATCTGGGATAAATTCATCGATTAAGGAAAGCATCAAAAATTAATTTCCTCAAATCTTGACATGCAAGAGGGTGGGACCAGTACAACCTTGAAGACCTGCGGAGTAACCAGCCTGTAGATGCGTGCCAGGACATTTCCCAAAGGCTCTATGATTGATTACAAGCTGTAGATGCTAATATATAAATATACTGGGTAGATTAATGGAAACAAGGTTAACCACAGCTCAGGGGCTGTTCAATCAAGGAAAATTCTCAGAATCAGCTTCAATTCTACTTGAAATATTAGACAACAGTGACAACTCAATCAATGCGCTAATGCTCTTGGCTAGATGCAGGTTAATGACCAATGAAATAGATGATACATTTCAGCTGCTTGAAAAAGTTTTCAAGATTGAGCCTCAAAATCAAGAGGCAGAAACTATTGCTTTAGACATACTTAGAATTTCCAGAGGCACGGCTAATGCAAAAGAGCGATGCGAGAAAATGATCTCAATGAAGAATGACTATGTCGAAGCATTTATCATGCTTGCAGAAATTGAATACCGACAAGCAAACATCACAAGATCAATTACTCTGCTAGAAGAAGCAGCTCAGATAGCACCCAACAATCATGAAATTTGGCATCAACTAGTCGAATACTACATAGAATATGGAAGACTTGATGATGCATCATACTGCGCTGAAAGAGCAAAAGAGTTAACCAATAAAAAAGCAACTTATCACAACCAAGCTGGTAGAATACATTATCTCAAACGAGATATGTATAGCGCAAGCAATAGTTTCAAACAATCTCTCGAACTTCAACCCGACAATCTAGAGACAAAACTTTGGCTTAACAAGGCGTATTCATCCGTTCCTGCTTGGCACATTCCAATGATGAATGACCTTCAACGAAACAGTGCTTACTTAAAAGCAATTAATCAAGCCATGAAAAGTGGCATGATTGCTTTAGAAATTGGCACTGGTTCAGGTTTATTGTCGATGATGGCTGTAGATGCTGGTGCAAATAGGGTTATAACGTGTGAGGCTGACAAAATCATCGCAGAAACAGCAAAAAAAATAATTTCTCAAAACAATTATTCTGAGAAAATAAGCGTACTAAGCAAAAAGTCAACTGAACTTACTATTGGATCCGACATACCTCGCAAGGTTGATATCATCTTATCAGAGATATTATCCTCGGAATTTGTCGGAGAAGGCGTAATTCAAACCATGATCGATGCAAACAGAAGATTGATCAAGGAAGACGGGAAAATGATACCTGAATCGGGGGAAATCTTAGTTACTTTGCTTTCAGAGAGTGACAAAGCAAAAGAAGACAACATAATTACAAATCAATTTGGATATGAGCTTTCTGATTTCAATAATATACTCCAAAAAAAGAAAGCGAATATTCTCAAAGAAAAGCCTTTTTTCAAGTGCAGCATCGAGTCACCGTTTTCTTTTAACTTTTACGATATAGAAACACTGGTCGAGCAGGAAAGCTTGTTTGAAATTGAAGTTCTTGAAGATTGCACTTGCCTTGGTATAATCACATGGCTTAAATTAAATCTTTACGGTGATATAGTTTTTGAAAACAAGCCTAGTGATTTAGGATCTGGCTGGGTTAACCCAATTTATTTTTTTGAGGAGCCTTTGTCAGTATCCGCAGGCCAAAAAGTGAGATTAAAAGGAAATCTTATGATGGATAACGTGTGGTTTGAATTTGCAGATATTTAGCAAGAATTGGCTTTTATTCAATCTTCTTTTTTAATTTATTTTGTTCACTCTTTATACAGACTCAAGCGCTTGCTTCCAATAGTTAATCCTTAAAGATCAACTGGATATTGCAATGATCTCATGAAGCTGGTCTGTCTAATGAGATCTGGCCATGATAGATGAAGAGACTGGGTTGTTAATAGATCAAGGCGATTAATGAAATAGTGCCACAATTTAGCCCTTAGTCTTTCCTTATGAGGATCGTTATTGACTATCAACCTTAATGGTTTCTTGTGCCTCACTAGCCATTACCTGAGCTCTGGTTTATAGCTGACAAGCCTCCAAAAGCCAGGCTTAACAAATAAATCCAGTAGCGCTGTCGTTTTTCCAACCAAGTTTCAATGCCCTGCGGAATGGATTCTGGCTTATGGAGGAATAGAGATTACTGAGCACACCTAGCCAATTCCTCAAAAACACTTGAAACATAGAGAAATCGGCGAAACGTATCTCATCCCCGGCGACAGGGTCCACCACAAGTTCGTGGTGATAAACATCTACAAGGTAATCACGGGATCCTTCTTCAATTGGTGACCCTCTGCGGCTCACACCAAAGATAAAACCCTTCTGGTGATCCACTCACCACAATTCGCCAAACACTTCACCCTTGAGATGGATCGAATTTCGAAAAGCGCTGAGCTAGAGATCAGACCACGAATACAACGCAAACTGGAAAGCCAATGATCCAATAGCGGGAGTGCAATAAGAAGAGACTGAAAGAAGAGGAATGGTCTTAGAAGTGGCTAAAACATCGCATCAATGGCTGTAAAATTGACTTGAATACGAACAGTCGAACTCTGTGGATCAAAAAAATATTAAGGAACTCTCATCCACCGGACGCCATCAAGAGTGCCTAGAGATTTGCCATTTCTGTATTGAAAATAATCCCAAAAACCCCCTAGCATGGAAATACGCAGGAAAATCACTGAGTGCGCTAGGCGAATACGAAAAAGCCAAGCATTACCTAATAAATGCTCATAATCTTGATAGTTTAGACCCAGAAGTGGTCAAGGATCTTGGAAATATCTTTAATGCCCTAAAAGACGATCTCCAAGCAATTAAATTTTATAAGGCTGCCCTATCGATTGATCCCAACTATGCACCTGCGCTTAATAATCTTGGGTTGATCGAGCAAAGGAAGGGTAATCTGATCGAAGCTGAGCAATTAATCCGTAAAGCCAGAGATATAGACAAATCTTTTGCGCTTTATCATATGAATTTAGGTAGCATCTATAAGGATCTTGGTAATCTGAAGAAGGCTCTTTCATTCACACTCAAATCCTTAGAAATCAACCCTAGTAATGCCAAAGTGCACATGAACCTAGGTGGCATCTACAAGGATCTAAACAACCTAGACAAAGCTCTTTGGCACACACTCAAATCCTTGGAGCTACATCCCAAGAATCCCGATGCGTACATAAACTTGGCCGGCATATATCAAGATTTAGGGAACCTAGACGAAGCACTTGCGTCCACACTCAGTTCTATAGAACTTAACCCTAATAACTCCTATACCTATATGAACTTAGGAGCACTCTATAGATGCCTAGGTAATGTGGAAGATGCTTTATCCGCAACACTCAGATCGATAGAGCTTAACCCTAACAATCCCGATGCATACATAAATCTGGCCGGAATCTATACCGATCTCGGCAACCCAAGCCAGGCTCTTGGAACCACGTTCAAACTTCTAGAACTTAACCCTAAAAATTCTGATGCATATGTGAAACTAGGCAGTATCTACAACGATCTGGGAAATTCAGATCAAGCTATTAAATACACGCTTAAATCAATAGAACTGAAGCCTGAAAACCATACCGCCCATATGAACCTGGGGGCTTTTTACAAACTTCAAGGAAATCTAGATAAAGCTCTATCCTCCACACTTAGATCCCTAGATTACTATCCGGATAATCCACCTGCACTCAAAAATATTAAGGCGATCATGGATCTGATAACTCCCAACTACTCAAATTCGGAAGACATTCACAAATCCTATGAACTTCTACTAAATCAAACAAATGTGTCACATCGAAAGCTTACAAGAATATTTTTACAGGCATATCTACCGATCATTTGTGCGGCAGCGACAAGCGATCCCATCATTTCAGATGACAACTCAGCATTTCAAATTCTTTCTACTGATTGGAAGTTTCGGAAGTCACTGAGCTTGATGATTGCTGCACATTCAGATGCTGAGAGATTTCTAACAAGTCTGAGAAAGGAGCTTTTACTTTTGGCCGTGGAGTCAGGAGAAATACCTCAACCACTAAAGCTTTTAACAGAATCTCTGGCAATACAATGCTTTCTCAATGAATATATCTACTGCACATCGGAAAGAGAAAATGAGTATTTAGAAAAGCTGATTGACATGGCAAAAAGTAGTCAGAAATCAACAGACCAATATCTTGCTATTATTTGTTGCTATAGGCCAATGTATACATCAAATCTAAAACCTGAGCTGATCCTCAACTACAAGAACTCTGGTGATGAAAGCAAAGAATTTATTGCAACCCTGTTCCATGAACCACTAGAAGAGCAAAAGATACAAGCATCACTTAAAGTAATCACGACAGTGACCGATTCGATCTCAGCAAATGTGAGGAAGATGTACGAAGAAAATCCTTACCCGAGATTCAGGCATGCCGACTACACTGAGAATAAATTGACCACACCAATTTTTGAAGCAATTAGAGAAGAGTCGACTAAGCGGGATCTTACTTGTTCGATAGAGCTTAGCTCACACAATGCTCACCCAAAAGTACTTATTGCTGGCTGTGGGACTGGCAACCAGGTGATAAAAGCCAGCAGGTATAAAAATGCTCAAATTACAGCCATTGATCTGAGCTCCAGTAGCCTCGCATATGCGATTAGGAAAGCAAGAGAATACAACATGAATAATACAAACTTTGCTCAAATGGATCTTCTCAATATTTCAGAGCTTGATGAAATGTTTGACGTGATTAAGTGCAGTGGGGTACTGCATCATATGAAAGATCCAATCCAGGGCTTATCTACACTAGTGCAACAACTTAAGCCTAATGGATATATTAAATTGGGGCTATATAGCGAAATCGCACGCAAGGTTGTTGTGAATGCAAAGAACACAATTCAAACTCTGGGAATAAAGAGCACCCCACAGGGCATAAGGGATTTTAGGAAAAAAATACAGAATGGAGAGATTCCTGAGCTTTCCCTCCTCCCGCAATTTGGAAGTGATTTTTATTCACTTTCAGAGTGCAGAGACCTATGCTTTCATATTCAAGAGCATCGGTTCACAATTGAACAAATCAAGGCTCTAATCCATGATTCAGGTCTAACTTTTTGCGGATTCATGTTGCCATCCCAGGCAAGATATTTGTACCATGAGGAATATCCAGACGACTCAAACATGACCTCACTAGACAATTGGAATGAATTTGAAAAAAAATATCCTTCAACTTTTTCTGCCATGTACCAATTCTGGGCACAAAAGCGATTCTAATCTTTAGCTATAAACTATGATGATGCAGCTAACACTGCAGTGGACGAAATAATTTAGATTATTAAATCTATTTAAGCCGAGTGTCAGAAATGGTGCGCGGTATTACCTACTTCTGTCCGCCGCAGCCGCCCCGAGAACAGAAATGAAATAGATATCATGTAAGTACTTATCACCTTAGACCAGGAGATCGCAGCATAGCATTGTATACATTTACCAAGGAAGCTGAAACTGTCTCATCCGTGCAATTACTTTCATCGTCATGCCAATAATCTCCTTAAAGCTTAAACAGCCTATGAGAAGAGTTGAAGTTCACCTGAATCTCCTTTTTGAATTATAGCTCGTATCCGGCAAGGTATTTGAACTTTAGCAAGCTGCTCACATAATAGATTAAATAGTCGTACCAATTCACCGCACCTATAAACACGCCAAGTATCATTTGGCCCTCTGAATCTTTATTTCTGGGTCATCAAGAGTTATTTCAATGGAATTAGTGATTTAAACATTAGCCTGCAGCGCCGTAACAAGGCGTGCATGTATAAATATACAGAAGCGAGGATAATGCAAAAAATTCATTTCCAAATCACAGAGCCAGATACCTAAATAGCTCTGATTTGGCAATTCCGAACCTAATGAGTCATAAATAAACACCCATAGCTGGCAAGAGCAATGATTAATCAGCAGAAAGCCATGCAAGTAGATCGTCCAAAAAACACTATTAAATGCAAACGAGGCAAAAAGTGTGTGCTGTATTTCTTATAAGATAACGAACAGTTAAATAGTAGGCAGATTCGGTACTTGTAAAAAAGCTTGGCCGGTATGAATAACTCCACAGTCGCGAAATAAATAACCCACCCCAGACATTAAGAGGTTTAGGATTAGCACCTTGTGCTGAGCAGCTCGCAAACATAGTCTTTCTTCTTTTTGCATAAGAGCCGTAAAGGAGCTAGAAACGTTGAGGGGTGACTTAATATTAGCAAATAAGGTATTAAAGTTCAAATGACTGGATTTGGAGATGCGCATGGAAAACCCAATCAAATTAATAGCAGTTCTACAAATAATGTAGATTATATAGCAAGCATGGCCATGCACTACTACCAAACAGGTGACTTATTGTCGGCAAGAAAGCTTTTGAGGAAAGGCTCAAAGATTCATAATAATGATTCTTTCTTGATCGGTTTTTTGGCCACCGTTGAAAAATCATTAGGCAACACTTTACTTGCAAGCGAATTATTCGAGGAATCGCTCAGACTCAATCCAAATGAGGCAACTTTCTTACACAATTATTCCGGCTTACTAATAAAAAGTGATGCGCATAAAGCTCTTTTACAATCAGAAAAATCTGTTGAATTATGCCCTGAACATCCTGGCTATCTCGAACGCCTAGGGTTTATTCGATTTGAGACTGGAGACCTAAAGGGATCCCTAGAAGTCAGTCTAAAATCTGTAAAAATAAACCCAAACATGGCTGATGCGCATCTAAATATTGGCAGAGTTTACACTAAATTGGGCGATTTAGATGCAGCCCTGTCATCTACCCTGAAATCTTTGAAGATTAATCCTAAAAATCCTGATGCATTGTCAAATCTTGGTGATATTTACAAACAACTTGGGAATCTTAGCGAAGCACTTTCATTTACACTCAAATCCCTTGAAATCAATCCGGACAATCCAGCTGTTTTGATTAATACCGCTGGAATCTATCAAGATCTAGGTATGTTTGACAATGCCTATGCATGCATCCAAAATTGTCTTGAACTCGATCCGATCAATCCACCAGCCTTCAGGTCTCTTGGCTGCATCTTCAAGAATCTAGGCAATCGAGATCAAGCCATTATGGCAACCCAAAAAGCAATAGAGCTGGATCCAAATTCGGCAGATGGATACATCAATCTTGGCTGCATCTATAAGGATCAAAAGAATTATGAATTAGCCTTTAATGCAATGATTCAAGCCCTTGAGATTGATCCCAATAATCCTATCACTTTGATGCATCTCGCAGGAATTTATAGAGACATCGATAAACCCAAGCAAGCTATTGATGCAATATACAAATCGCTCGACCTAATGCCAGACAATGCCGTAGCTCTGTCCGAGCTAGCCAGTATCTGCCAACTAGAAGATGTACCAGAGCTAAACCGCCGAGCAAGAATGGCGATTCAAGCTAATCCATTACTTGTCAACAAGTCTTTATTTGTTGAATACATGTTTTCCCTGGGAGAAGAAGCTTCGAAACAATTTTTATGATTCACTAGTATAACATATAGAGTCACGGATAAGTTTAATATCATGTGAAATCGCGTTAATCAGGTTGGCCGAAGAGTTCTCATAGGTCAGCACACTAAGAATCTCTTCTCTGAGCTTGAGATTTAGAGCTTGAATTTCTTCCATAAAGCTTTTAACCTCATTGCGTGACACGCCAAAAGGAAGCAATGCAGAACTCAAGACATCAAGCGGCAGAGACTTTGATAAGCAGCCAATAACCAATGAGTCGAAGACAATCTCATCACTTGACTGAACGACATAGCCACGCTCTAAAGAGGTAGACTGCTTTTGAAGACCTCTACATTCGACCATAATTTTTTTATGGCCACACCTAGCTTTAAAGGGTACGCTGTAGGACCAAATGCAACGACAGGCGAATCCATAATGTGACCACATATAAATTGAGCTATTTGTCTTACTGTATTTAAAAAGGACCTCACGATCTGAAGGTTCTATTGGCGGCGTTTCTACACCGCTAGAAGTAACTCTTAGCGATGGAGCAAAGGAACTATGGTTAACCATTTCCCACACTGGGGCAAGCACACTCTGCTCTTGAAAAATAACAGATCGCTCACTTTTAAATCGATCAAAAATTGTGTTTTGGTCAACACTAATTGATGTGAGATCTGACGAAACGAAGCCAACTTCTACTAACAGCAACCTTGTACGCTCAGGTAGCAAGCTGAAACTCTCCAGAAAACATCGTGAATCATGGTCTCCGCCGTATCCCCAAGAAATTTGGTTGTAATAAAATTCCAGAAAATTTACCTCTGGGGGAGGTATAGACTTAGCGTCACAGACCAACAGCCTACCATCTTTTAATTTAAGTTTATCTCTTTTCAAAAGTAAATTTTTTGGTGTGAAAATTTTAACAGGAATAGACGGGTCAACAGGAAATACCCCCCTCCCCAAACTACCCTCTTTTAAACACACATTGTGAAAGATTCCGCCCAAAGCCTGGAAATCTCGGATCAAGCTATTCCAGTCAGTGTCCAAAATCCGCACCGCAATACCAATACGGCTTCAAAAGTTTATTCTAACACTAAAAAATTGAACAACAAACAAGCGGCAAGAGTGTCGCTTCAATGAATTCGGGCTAATGCGCAGCTTTCTTTATACACAGCCCCAAAAAGAGTAATTAATCAAGCAGGCTGCTTGTCATTAGATTAGGATATCCTTGGGACCTTCTTTGCCCTCTCTTGCACGTGAGCTTGCAGCTGCTTTTCCTGGGGTTTGTCCTAATGCTGCCTACAGCGGCATTAGGACAGGTCGAAAATATTCCGCTCCCCACAAAAGAAGAAATGCGTGCTCTTCAGCTTCTGGCTTACAGCTGCTCACGCGAAAATGATCTCGACAGCTGCGATCAAACTCGGAGCATTGCAGATGCGCTAATGGATCATCCGCGCCTTCCAGCTTCCTGCAAAGACACACTCTGGGAACTCATTCAAACGGCGGAGGTTGCCAGCTCAAACAGCTTCCAGCGGCGCGACAGCATCGACCAGCCGGCAAGACGGCTGACAGTGGTCTGCACAAAAGCACCGACTCCAACCACTCCGGGGCCGCAACAAACCTGAGTCAGCACAATCCAAGCCCATGTGAAAGCTGAATCGTTAACAAGGCAGCAAGAACGCAAACTTGAACAACATTTTGGGCATCCACTGTCTGCTCAGAGCAGGATTAGCGCGAGAGTCGCCGACTCATTCATTGACATTATCTGTATGCAAAATGTTGGCCACACAATCTCTCAGCCGCATAGAGACGAGATAAAGAAGTACCTGCTTGCTGCTACGCGAAGGTGTTGGCGTTGTGGCGATTGATCTTCATCACTCGTCCAGCAGCGCCATCGGCAAAAGGTAGCTGAGACAAGTGGTTGCCCCGGACACCCTGGATTGGCCCAGGCATGTTTAGGTTCCGTAGATCCGACCACCCACCCGGGATGACTGCCTCCGCCTCGGCCGAGCCCACGCGCACCATCGTGCGACTCGATGCTCCCTTCACTGACCAGAAACCCGGCACATCGGGCCTGCGCAAGAGCAGCCAACAGTTCGAGCAGCCTCACTACCTCGAGAGCTTTGTAGAAGCTATCTTCAGGACCCTGCCTGGGGTAGAAGGCGGGACCCTCGTGCTCGGCGGTGATGGCCGATACGGGAACCTACGTGCGATCGATGTGATCCTGCGCATGGGGGCAGCCCATGGGCTCAGCAAAGTGGTGGTCACCACAGGAGGCATTCTCTCGACCCCCGCGGCCTCCAATCTGATCCGCAAGAGGCAGGCAATCGGCGGCATCATTCTGTCCGCCAGCCACAACCCTGGGGGTCCTGAGGGGGACTTCGGCGTGAAGGTGAATGGCGCCAACGGCGGGCCAACGCCCAGCTCCTTCACCGATGCGGTGTACGAGTGCACCAAGACTCTCGAGCAATACGCAATCGCCGAGGGACACCCCCTCAACCTTGAACAACCTGGAACGCACCAGATCGGCGCGATGCAGGTTGAGGTCGTCAACGGGGTTGACGACTTTGTCGCGTTGATGCAACAGCTGTTCGACTTTGATCAGATCAGCGATCTACTCAAAGGAAACTTTCCGCTGGCCTTCGATGCCATGCATGCGGTGACAGGCCCCTATGCCCAGCGTGTGTTCGAAGACCTGCTTGGCGCCCCTGCCGGCAGCGTGCGCAACGGCATTCCCCTCGAGGATTTCGGGAAAGGACACCCTGACCCCAACCTGACCTACGCCCACGACCTCGCGGAGCTCCTGCTGAAAGGTGACGGCTACCGCTTCGGAGCCGCCTGCGACGGAGACGGTGATCGCAACATGATCCTTGGCCATCGCTGCTTCGTGAATCCAAGCGACAGCCTCGCGGTGCTTACCGCCAACGCCACGCTGGCCCCGGCTTACGCCTCTGGACTGGCCGGCGTCGCCCGTTCGATGCCCACCAGCGCGGCTGTGGATGTGGTGGCAAAAGACCTCGGCATCAACTGCTTTGAAACACCAACGGGATGGAAGTTCTTCGGCAACCTGCTGGATGCCGGAAAAATCACGCTGTGTGGAGAGGAAAGCTTCGGCACAGGCAGCAATCACGTGCGCGAGAAGGACGGCTTATGGGCGGTGCTGTTCTGGCTGCAGATCCTGGCCGTGCGCCAGTGCAGCGTGGCGGACATCATGAACAGCCACTGGCAACGCTTCGGCAGGCACTACTACTCCCGTCATGACTACGAGGCAGTGCCCAGTGAGGCCGCCCACGGGTTATACGACCGGCTCGAAGCGATGCTGCCCTCGCTGGTGGGGAAATCTTTTGCTGGCCAAAGCATCAGCGGTGCTGACAATTTCAGTTACATCGATCCTGTGGACCAGTCGGTGACCAAGGGGCAGGGTTTGCGCATCCTTCTGGGCGATGGCAGCCGTGTGGTGATCCGTCTTTCAGGCACCGGCACCAAAGGAGCCACGATCCGGGTCTACCTCGAAAGCTATGTTCCCAACACCGGCGATCTCAACCAGGATCCTCAGATCGCTCTGGCAGGAATGATCAACAGCATCAACAGCCTCGCCGAGATCCAACAGCGCACTGGCATGAACCGTCCAACCGTGATCACCTGATCACCCCAATCAAAGCGGTAGGGAAGTTTGCCGTCTAACGACGTAACTTCCCTCCACCCAATGACTTGCGTCTGCGGTATTCCTCTTCTGCTGCACTCTCCTGAAGCTGGCGCATGCTCTCAATCGAAGCACTGAAGAGAGCCGCTGAAGAGACCACGACCCCATACATGTAAAGCAGCCTGGTATGGCGAATGGTCGCGGGTGTGTTGCGGATGAAGGTATCAAGAAAGATCGACAACACCACGCCGATTCCGGCACCAATGAATGCAAACCAGAGCACCTTGAAGCCATTGAAAGCAGGAGGCTTAGGGGGCTCAGCCCCAGATCGATCTTGTTGTTGGGTCATGAGCTGATCAATCCCGCATCATTACCGGCTTCTGGGCCACCGGTGGCCCCATCCGCCTGGCCCAGAAGTGACTTCATCACCACATAGAACACTGGCACCACAAACAACGACAACACGGTGGCCACCAACAAACCACCGAACACCACAGCACCCAGTGAAGTCTGGCTGCGAGCACCAGCTCCACTGGCGAACACCAGCGGTACAAAACCAAACAACGAGGAAATCGCCGTCATCAGGATCGGGCGCAGACGCGAACTTGCCGCAAAACGCGCGGCCTCCAAGGCATTGGCACCGGCCTGCATCCGCTGATTGGCCATGTCCACAATCAGGATGCCATTGCCTGCCGCCAGGCCAATCAACATCACAAGGCCGACCTGGGCGTAGACGTTGAGCACCTCACCACGCAACGCCAGAAAGATCAGGGCGCCGAGCATGGCCGTGGGGACGGTCATCAGAATGATCAACGGATCGGCATAGCTCTCGTATTGGGCGGAGAGCACCAGATACACCGCCAGAATTCCGAGAGCGAAGATCACCACCGCCAGGGCACCTGCCTTCACTTCTTCCCGGGAGATACCGGTCCAGTCAAAACTGAGGCCCTGAGGGTTCACGCTTTCGAAGATCCCCTTCATGGCGTTGATGGCCTGACCGGAACTGCTTCCCGGGGCCGGCGTGCCTTCAATTTTGATCGAGCGGTAGAGGTTGAAATGAGGCACCACCGTGGGGCCGTACGTTTCCCGCACGGTGAAAAATTCAGCCAAGGGAATCAGATCACCTGTGGCACTCTTCACATAAACAGCGGAAAGACGCTCGGGTGTGGCTCGGCTTTCTGCGTTGGCCTGCACATAAACACGACGCACCTTGCCTTCCTGGAAGGTGTCGTTCACATACAAACCGCCGAAGTTGATGCTGAAGGTCTGCATCGCCGATCCGAAGTCCACATCGACCGCGGCCATGCGATCCCTGTCGACCTGGATCTCGATCTGGGGTGATTCAGGCGAAAAGAACGTATAAACCCGATTGAGCTCGGGATCGGCATTGCCGGCCTGGATCAGACGACCGGCTGTGGCATTGAACTCAGCAAGGCTGTAGGCACCACCGCTCTGATCCAGCAGCTGGAACTCAAAACCACCACCGGTGCCATAGCCGGGAATGGAAGGTGGCTCCACAACAAACACCCGTGCACCATCCACAGAAGCAGCCAGCTTCTTGTTGAGACGCTCCACAATCGACGCCATCGATTGGTCCTTCTGCTGGCGATCCGACCAGTTGGTGGTGCCGAAGAAGAACAGGCCTTTATTAGGGCTGTTGCCATCCAAGCTGGCACCGCTGAAAACAGAGGCGGCCGTGATGTCTTTTTCGGTGCGCAGCACTGCGGCCACCTGCTGATTGATCGCTTCAGTGACCTGAGTGGACACCCCCTCTGGCGCCTGCACAACTCCAATGGCATACCCCTGGTCTTCGATCGGAACGAACCCACCGGGGATGGCACGAAAGGCCACGGCCGTCAGCAAAATGCCAGCGCCGAGGATGCTCATCACCAGCTTTCGGCGGCCAAGTGCCCACTGCAGGGCAGCCGCGTACCGGCTTTCCATGACGGCATAGCCGCGGTTGAAGTTGGCGAAGATCACCGGGGTGAACCAGCCCAACCCCAGGCCCAGTGCTGGGTAGATGACCACAGGCAGGATGCGGCTCACCCCCACCAGGACCAAACCGGCGATAGCTCCACCGATGGTGAAGGGCAGGGTGGCCGGACGATCCAAAGCGCGCCCCAGCAGGAGCCCGGCCAAGGCTCCAATGGCGGTGGGCACCAGCACCAGCGCGGCACCACCACCGACCACAAGCAGGCCATAGACGAAACCGATCACGGTGCCGGCGATGGCATAGGCCTTACGGCCGGGATCCTTCGATTCGCGTGCCAGCAGCAATGCCGAGAGCATCGGCGAAAAGGTGAGTGCGTTGAAGGTGGAGATGGCAATCGAGAAGATCACCGTGGCCGCAAACTGCTTGTAGATCGTTCCTGTTGCCCCGGGGAAGAAGAGCACGGGTAGGAACACCGCGAACTTCACCAGCGACGTCGCGATCACCGCGGAGAACAGTTCATCCATCGTGGCTTTGGCTGCCTCAAGCGCCGTCAGGCCTTCGGCTTTCTTGCTGGAGGTGTCCTCGATCACAGTGATCGCGTCATCGACCACCAGACCGGTGGCTAGCACCAACCCGAACAAGGTGAGCTGATTGAGCGAGAAGCCAAAACCAAGCACCAGCCCGAAGGTGCCGATCAGGGCCACAGGGATGGCAATCCCTGGAACCAGGGTGGCCTTCCAGTTCTGCAGAAACAGAAACAGGATCAACACCACCAGAATCACGGCATCCCGCAGAGAATTCACCACGCCCTGAATGGAGGCGGTGATGAAGTCGGTGTTGTCGTAGATCTTCTCCATCTTCATACCAACCGGCATCGTCTTTTCGAACTCAGCCAGCACCGTCTTCACCCCATCGGAAACCTCCAGGGCGTTGCTTCCGGTTAGCTGATAGACCGCCAAGCCCACCGACGGGACACCCTGAAGATCCGTGGCGCTCACGGCATAGGACTCACCACCGAGTTGCACACTGCCCACATCGCGCAATCGAACGAGACCACCTTCTTCAGCGGTGCGCACCACCATCGACTCAAATTCCTCAACACTGCGCAGACGGCCTTGCAGCTGCACCGTGAAGGTGAACTGCTGCCCTTTCGGCGATGGTTCACCACCCACCTGGCCAGCAGGCACCAGACGGTTCTGGCTGGAGAGCTGGGTAACAACGTCAGTGGATGTGAGACCAAAGGCCGTGAGCTTGTCGGGATCCAGCCAGAGACGGAACGCCAGCTTGCGATTACCGAAATAGGTGAGATCGCCAACGCCGGTGACCCGCTTGATCGAATCCGTAAGATTCAGATCGAGAAGTCCACTGATCGTCTCGGCGCTGTAGGTGATTTGTTCAGGATCCTCACTGCCGAAGTTGTAGACCAGCAGGATTGAATTGGATGCCTTATTGACAGTGACTCCAGCTGTGCGGACCTCTTCCGGGAGCTGGGGTTCAGCAAGCGAGACCCGATTCTGAACATTGACCTGGTTGATGTCGCCATTGGTGCCGCTGGCAAACGCCACATCAATGGAACTCACACCATCAGCGGAACTGTTGGACTTGATGAAGTCCATGTTCTCCACGCCATTGATCTGCTGCTCCAGCACGGAGGTGACACCCTCCTCCACGGAGATGGCGTCAGCACCGGTGTAATTCGCACGCACCTTGACGGTGGGCGGCGCGATGTCGGGAAGGTTTTCGATCGGGAGGATCGGAATCGCAATCAAACCCACGATCACGATCAAGATGCTGCAGACGGTGGTGAGAACCGGCCGGGTAATGAAGTTGTTGGATGCAGACATGGCTCAGGCGCTCAGTTGTTCACCTTCACCGGAACGCCATGGCGCAGGCTCAACAGATTGCTGGTGATCACCTTCTGACCCAAGGCCAGCCCTTTGATGACTGGGTAACGATTGTTCTGAAGCGAACCGAGGCTGACCGGGGTCTGCAGTGCGAACAGACTTGTTGAAGGAATCACACCCCGTTCAATTCCCTTCTTGATCCGAACCAAATCGGCTTTGCCCGGCTGAGCCTCCAGCTCACTGAGAGTGCCGAGCCGAAACACGAAGCTCTGCCCTGAGGTTTGGGTGACGGCCGCAAAGGGAACCGAGGGAAGCTCACGGGCATCCAGCTGAACGCGTGCACGCACTCGCTGACCATTGCGCAGTGATCCATCGGGATTGGGGAATTCCGCCAACACCAGCAGTGTCTGTGTGCCAGAGGCGATACCTGGATCCACAGAAGACACCGTGCTTTGCGCCAACACCTGCTCACTACCTGGTGAGCTCAGCAACACCGGCTGCCCCAAACGAATGCGGTTGGCGTAGGTGGAAGGCACCTCAACCCTTGCTTCAAGGGTGTTGTCGCGGATGAGCTTGGTGAATGGATCTCCGTTCTTGACGACATCGCCGACCTGCACGGAGACGTCTGCCACAACACCGGCGATGGGAGACTCCAAGTTGCTGTATTCCAGTTGCGCCTCCTGGGCAAGAACCTTGTTGCGGGAAGCGATATAGATGGCTCGACGTTGATCCCGTTCAGAAGCCGTAGCAGCCCCCAAGGGCACCAAAAACTCGTAGCGCTTGAGCTCCAGCAGATCCTTCTGCTCTTCGGCTCTCGCGGTGGCCAGGCGCGCTTGCTCCGATGCTTGATCCAAGATCATGAGCAACTGACCTGACTTGACCTGATCGCCTTGAGCAATCCTGAGCTCCAAAATGCGTCCGGATGCCTGAGCGGCAAGCTGCACGAGATCACTGGCCTCGAGTGTGCTCACCGTGTCGACATCGTCGGTGAATAAGGCTTCCTTCACTGGAGCCTGTTGCACCTCAGGGAGGGGTCGTTGTGCACCACCGCCCATCCCGCAAGCCGTCAACATCACGGTCATCAAGGCCAGCGGAATCAGAGGTCGGTTCAGACGCACGGCCAGATGTCAGACGGCCGCATTATGACTGCGATTTTTGGTTTGATTGGCTCGCCTTAGGCAAGAATCACGACTTCACGATTCGATGCCGTGAGCGGACCGTCCAATCAGGATCTGTTCAGCCATCACGGCGAATCCTTGCGACGTCAGCAAGCCCCACTTGCCGACCGTCTCCGTCCACGCGATCTTGATGAATTTGTCGGCCAAGGAGCAATCCTCGCGGAGGGCCGGCTGCTCCGACGCGCCATTGCCGCCGATCGGGTCGGCAACTTGATCCTGCATGGTCCTCCAGGAGTCGGCAAAACCACCCTGGCGCGGATCATCGCCAATCACACCCGAGCCCATTTCAGCTCGCTCAATGCCGTGCTGGCAGGGGTCAAAGATCTGCGCCACGAGGTCGATGAAGCGCATCGCCGACTGGAGCACCATGGATTACGCACGATTCTTTTCATCGATGAGGTGCACCGCTTCAACAGTGCCCAGCAGGACGCGTTGCTGCCCTGGGTGGAAAACGGAACCGTCACGCTGATCGGTGCGACGACTGAAAACCCCTACTTCGAAGTGAACAAGGCGCTGGTGAGCCGCTCGAGGCTGTTTCGCCTCGAAGCCTTGGGAGTCGATGACCTGAGACGCCTCCTGAAGAGCGCCCTCAATGATGAGGAACGCGGATACGGCAACCGCATGGTGGAGATGACACCAGAGGCGGCAGACCACTTGGTGAACATTGCCGGCGGTGACGCCCGCAGCTTGCTGAATGCTCTGGAACTTGCCGTTGAAAGCACACCCGCTAACGCGAAAGGCGTGATCCAGATCGACCTGGGCATTGCTGAAGAGTCGATTCAGCAGAGAGCTGTGCTGTACGACAAACAGGGCGATGCGCACTTCGACACGATCAGTGCCTTCATCAAATCCCTGCGTGGTTCAGACGCCGACGCAGCCTTGTTTTGGCTGGCCCGCATGATCGAAGCGGGGGAGAATCCGCGCTTCATCTTCCGCCGCATGCTGATCGCCGCCGGTGAAGATGTGGGACTGGCCGATCCCCAGGCGATGGTGGTGGTAGAAGCATGCGCCGCGGCCTTCGAAAGGATTGGATTGCCAGAGGGTCTTTACCCGTTAGCGCAAGCCGCCCTCTATCTGGCCTGCACTGACAAAAGCAACAGCACATCGGGTGTCTTCGAGGCCCTGCGCAGCGTGCGCGAGGCCCAACGCCAGGATGTACCGACCCACCTTCGCGATGCCAACCGCGATGGGGATGCATTCGGCGATGGCAAGGGCTATCGCTATCCCCATGCCTTTCGTGAACACTGGGTTGCCCAGCAATACCTTCCCCCAGCCCTACAAGGCGAGGTGTTCTGGTCAGCCAGCAGCCAAGGATGGGAAGGTGAACGGCGCAGTCGGATGCTGGAACGCCGGGCCGCGCAACTGGCGGCTTCTGCGGAAGCCGTGGATGAGCATCCGCTACTCATGAGCAGTGGTCCAGAAGAACCTCAGCTCGAGCGTTGGTTGCAGCGGCAACGAGCCGTTGATGGTGAGCGCCTGCAGGAACTGCGCCAACGGCTGTGGGCAGACCTGGCCTGGAAGCGAACCGACCGCGTCGTCGTACTCGGTGGACGCTCGCTGCTGTGGTCGTTGGATCCTCTTGGAGCTGTGGCCGAGGGAGGGCTGATGATCCTCTGTTCATCCCGCACCGAACAACAACGACTGGACGCACAGCTGCAACTGCTCGACCCGCTTCATCAACCGACCGTGCTGGCGAGTCCGCGAGAGCTGGAGACGTTCAAGAATGAACACCGGTTCGAGGTTGTGGGAGGACGGCTCAATGCTCAGGACCTGTCTTTACCAGACCTGGAAAGCACATGGAATGCCCTGAGCACCAGGGCCGTGCCTGGGGCGCAGCTGAGGCTGTTGTTCAGTGAGCCTCAGCTCGGACCAGCCGCAGCTGTTCTGGAGCTGATCGAGAACGATGCGACCGATCAGAACGTGTTGCAATCACTGGCAACACTGGCCCGCCGAGAAAGCGATTGGCTCTGCCAAGACAAGCAACGGGATCGACTGCTTGCGACCCTCGACACCAACGGTTGGGCGATCGAGCCCTCCGCTTGGCAGGAATCCCTGACCTTGCGTGTGGATTCAAACCTGATCGAACGATGGCTCGGAGACAACCGTCCTTATCAGCGGGCGATGCAAGGGGCAGAAGACAGCCACTCAGAAGACCTGGCATTGCTCCGGCAAGCCCTCAAACAACTGCTTGGCCAAGCCTTGCCCCAACGGTTGCGTCATTGGCGGCTTGCAGGCGTGCATCCCTAAGGAAGACGACACCATCAAAAAAGCCCCGGCAATGCCGGGGCTTGTTGAACGATGATCACAAACCCAAAGGGTTCGAATTAATCACCAAAGACCGCGGACGGGAGATGCGACAGGAGCAGCCGCTGCAGGGAGGATTTGGTTGGCCTGCACGCAAGCGGGCAGGAACACATACCAGGAGAGCAGGGAGGTGGACTGAGGCTCGTCGAGACCGTCCTTGCAGACGTTCTGAGCACCGTCAGAAGTGCCGTTGTCGTTCAGGCGAAAGTCGACAGGCAGGTTGCCCATGATGCCGGCGGAAGAGATTTCGCCGTCAACAGAATCGAGGATGATCGCGGAGCGAAGAGCCACCACAGCGGTCTTCTTCTTCTGCCAGTAGGGGAAGTAGCTGCGGGTCTGATCGTCGAGGAAAGCGACGCCATCGGCGGAATACAGGAAGCGGGCAACACCAACCAGATCCACGTCGTAGGTCTTGGTCATGCCTTCCTGGATCTCATCGGCAGTCCAACCGGCGTTATTAATGCCGGATTGAAGAGCGCGATCGGTGATTTCACCTTCGCTGAAGAACTTCGCGAAAGCGCTGGCTTTGGTGGTCCAGACAGCGCCACCGGACACCCAACGCACAGGGCGCGAGGTGCCAGCTTCAGCGGCGACAGCCAGAGTGGAAAGGGAAGCGGCGGCGAGTGCGCCTGCTGCAAAACGGGTGAACACGGACGGCGAAAAAAGACGTCTTTAAAAAGTTAGCCGTATGAAAAACAGTTGCCAACAAAACCACCGAAAGAGACGAAATAACATCAAAAATCCGCACGATTCGGCTCAATCAGCCACAAGACACAGTTCTTGCCTCAGTGAAACTCATTTGTCTTGAAATGAGCTTCACTGAGGCAATGCGGTCCACCCCCGGGGGCACTGCTTGCCATCAGCCTCGCTCCCCGACGTGGCGCCAACATCAGCGATCGGACCTCGGCAATGCAGCCGTAGCAGTTTTCCCCCAACGACTAAAACCTGCGAGAGATAAGCCTCATCACCGCGCTTCGGGGTGAGCCATAGGCGTGTCATCAGAGACTGACTATCCACACGGGCTTTCAGGGAAGGATCAGCCACCAGGCCCAGATCAGTCAGTGATGAGGCGAAGTGTCCCCAGTAATACCGAGTGAGCTGACCCCGGGTGAATGCACCAAGGAGCTCTTCTGCGTTGCGGCGCTGATGCAGCGTGGCTTCCCGCTCCTCAAGCCTGGCCCACTCCGCATCGCCAGCAAACCAGCCAATCTCAGAGGAGGTTCTGCCCTGACCCTGTAGAAGACCGGAAGCACCAAGACCTGCCAGCAGCGCCGCACTGGCAAACGTCGGAAACAAACGCCAGCGGGATGCGGACAAAACCAGCTACCCATTCGGTTGTTCAGCCTAGGCAGAGTCGGCAATCCTGCAGGAATTGCTCGTCGGCAGCAGCGATCGCCATGCGCCAACCACCCTGTGAACGCAACTCAGCAGCGATCTCGACAGCCAACCCCGCGTGACGTGCACCTCCTAGGCATGGGCTCACCTCCCAAAAACGCAAGTCACTGGACAGTGTTCCTCGCTGCCACTTGATGGCCGCTTCCTTGATCAGCCAGCGATCAAGAACCTCCCCGCGCAAGCGCTCACCCTGGAGACCGACCAGATCGCTGCACTCCGCGCGAGTAAAAAAACGCCGCATCAACGCATCCGCAGCAAAGGCGCGATCGGCCCTCTCCAAATCGACGCCGACAGGATGCTGACTCCAGGCCAGAAGGCAAGCATCGACACAGTGACTGAGGCTGATAAAGCCCCAGCCAGGAGCCAAAAGAGGGGGAGCCCCAGGCGGTGCCATCAATGGCACTTCCTGGGCAGAGCAACCATGCAACGCGGCCAAGCAGCTCCGCATCCACAGACGTGAGCGACGAAACTGAGCCGCTCGACTGTCCGGAAGGACTTCCGCCCAACGCTCCTCCTGAACCGTGAGTTGCGATGGCTCATCAATGCATGCAGAGCAAGACTCAATCATCCACAAAGCCGTTACGCTGCCGCCGATTGTTCTGCCGCCCATGACACTGCAGATCGGCGATCCCGCCCCTGATTTCACGCTTCCGGATGAAAATGGTCAGCCCGTGACCCTGTCATCCCTGAAGGGTCAGCGAGTGGTGATCTATTTCTATCCGAAGGATGCCACCCCTGGCTGCACCAAAGAGGCTTGCAACTTCCGTGACCGCTGGAGTGATCTGCAGAAGCACGGCATCAAAGTTCTTGGGATTAGCAAAGACAACGCAGCGTCTCACACCCGTTTCATCGCCAAGCAGGAGCTTCCCTTCACCCTGCTGACCGATGAAGAGCCCTGTGCTGTTGCCAGTTCCTTTGAGAGCTACGGCCTCAAGAAATTTATGGGCCGCGAATACATGGGCATGATGCGCCACACCTTTGTGGTGGATGCCGAGGGCAAACTGGAACTGATTTATCGCAAGGTGAAAGCCGACTCGATGGCTGATCAAGTTCTCAACGATCTGGGGCTGAGCTGACCAGCGACACCATCGACTGCATCACGAGATCCGGGGCGTGCGTCACCGCCAAGCCCCGGGATGCCAGTGCCGACATCAGGACTGGGGCATCACCACCACACAACCAGAGTGAAGACGGGTCCTTCTCCTGGGCCTGCGAGATCAACCCGACCAGGCTTTCCACAACGCCGCGCCGCATGGCCTGAGCGGTGTCGAGGGGAAAGTCCGTTCCCGCAAAGAGATCGGATGTCGCATGGCCGGGGAGCTGAAGTGCGGCCGTTCCTTCCGCCATGGCCCGCAACTGAAGACTGACGCCAGCAGCCAGCCACCCTCCTGAAAAGCATCCTGTTTTGGACACACGGGTGAGGCTGAGAACGGTGCCCGCGTCCACCACCATCACCGAAGTTGAGTGGCCGGCACGCGCCCATGCACCCCAGCCCGCCAGAGCACGATCGACACCAAGCCAGGGGGGCTTTTCACCAAGCGGTATCTCTCCCAGGCCAAGTCGGCAGTGGGAGTTCAACAACGGATGGGATGGCACAGGCCCGACAGCTGCCCAGCCGACCAGTGAAGGTAGATCATCCAGAAGAGTCTGGGTCGGCAGCCCATGGGAAAAGCGCCATGACTCCGTCGCTGAAGCTGCTATCGAACGTTCAGCCCAATGCCAACGGCTATTGCCGATGAGCAGACAACGCTGCTGAGCATCCATGGTCAGATGCCATCGCCCATCACTCCGGGCACGTGAATGCCGCATTCCTGCCTCTGTCCGCCAAAACGGGTGCTACGCCCTTCGCCATCAAGGCCATCGGGTGCACTGGAATGCCAATCGCCGACGGTGGAATACCCCTGATCGAACAGGGGATGCTGCGGAAGCCCATGCTCCTGCATGTAATAGAAGACATCCCGGTTGGTCCAACCCAGCAACGGACGCAACGAGAGACGATTTCGGATGGGATCCAACACGGTCATCGTGCTGCGCAGGTCAGTTTGCCCGCGACGAACGCCACTGGCCCAGCAGTGGACCTCGCCACGAGCTAAGGCCTCCTCCAAAGGCTCAACCTTGCGGAGACGCAGATAGAGGTCCATGTCCTCTTCCCGGCCAGTTTCCCAGAGGCGTCCATGCAGCGCTTCCATCCGGGCAGATGACACGGTGGACTGTGCCACCACAAGGCGGGTTCCTAGGCGATCGCAGAGTGTTTGGGCGTAGCGATAGGTCTCTGGCGGGAGGTAGCCGGTATCCACCCAAATCACCGGAACCGACTCTCCCCCCGGCAAGCGGCTGAGCATGTGGAGCAGCACTGACGACTGGATCCCGAAGCTCGTGGTCATCGCGAAGCCGCCGCCGTAGCGATCCAGCGCCCACTGCAAACATTGATGCGGCTCAAGAGGCTCCAGCTGCGCTCGCAGCGCGCTGAGGTCGACACCTTCCGCGCCTGAGTCGACACCGCCCGCGGTGCTGATCATGTTGCTGATGCCCTGCCTCATCACTCCATCCTCCAATGCCGGGGGGACCACCGCTCTGCCTATGGTTTGAAGGAGGTTCCAGGAATGCCTTGACACCCCCTGCCAGCGGTCAACTCAAGCCGATTGTGGTGATCGGTGGTGGATTCGCCGGATTGTCGACGGCACTGTCCTTCCGGCATGTGCATCCACGCCCACCAGTTGTTTTAATCGAGCCCAGAGACCGTTTTGTCTTTGTTCCACTGCTCTATGAGCTGCTGAGCGGCGAACTGAAAGGCTGGGAAGTGGCACCAACGTATGCATCCCTGCTGCAAGGCCGTGGCATCAGCCACGTACAGGATCACGTTCAAACGGTTGATCTGGAGGCGCAAACAGTAAAGACGGCCTCGGACCAGACCATCGCCTACAGCCAGCTGGTGATCGCGACCGGTGCACAACCGGCAGACTTCGGCATCACAGGCGTGCGCGAGCACGCGCTGCGTTTTCACACCTTGTCGGATCTCGCGCCCTTGCGAAGCTGCCTACAGCAAGTTCGGCTGCGTCCTTCCGGCAGCAGCACCCTGGTGATCGCAGGAGCCGGTGCAACTGGCGTTGAGCTGGCCTGCAAGCTGTTCGACCTCCTCGATGGTGCGGCGACGATTCAACTGGTGGAACTGGGCGAACAGATCCTGCCCAGGTCGAAGGCGTTCAACCGAGAGCAAGCGGAACAGGCTCTGAAAAAGCGGGGAATAACAGTCCGCTTGAACACCCGTGTTGAGGCCGTTTCTCCAACCTCCGTGACCCTAAACGGTGCTGATGGAGCCTTCTCTCTCGCCCATCAGGGCCTGATCTGGACCGCCGGCAGTCGCCCCAACATCCCGGATCTCTCCCCTGCCGTGACTCTGCAAGGTGGACGCTTGCCCGTGACATCAGCGCTGCGTCTCGAGAGCCACCCTGAAGTGATGGCACTAGGTGACATCGCCATTCATGCTGCTGAAGAGGAGTCATCCAACTGGCCTCTCTCCGCGCAGGCCGCCATCCAACAGGGGCAATTCGCGGCCAAATCTCTGCAAGCAGAACTGAGCAGTCGTGATCCGGGCTCGTTCGTCTTTCGGGATCTGGGAGAAATGCTCAGCCTGGGCATTGGCGATGCCTCTCTCACAGGTCTTGGCATCACCCTTGCTGGGCCTCTTGCCTTCAAGCTGCGCAGGCTCACTTATCTCACTCGTCTGCCTGGGTTATCGCTCGGACTCAAAGCCGCAGGAGCCTGGCTCGTCAGCCCTTGAAGCAGACCCACCTTGCAGGACGCACCCAAGGTCTGCGTCCCTCGCAACTTAAACAACTCGATCGCCTCAGCCACCGCCGTCACCCCAACGAAAGCGGTGCTGATCTGTTGACCCTGGAACGGCTCGCCGAACTAGCTCTTGAGCTCGAAACAGCTCTGCATTTGCTTCTTGACGACCGCGGTGTTTGCCGTCTTCTCTGGGTCGGCCCGCTAGGAGAATCGGATCGACTGGAGCGACATCTCCCTGGTGGTGCCAGGCGGCGAGCAAGGCGCTGGAGACTGTTCAGTGTGATGCTGGGCCGACGATCACCGGATCTGGTTCCTGAAGGACGTGATGCCGTGATTGCCCTTGATGTGCGACCGGATTACTGGTTGCGCTATCAGGCCTTGGTGTCACCGGCGGGGACCCGTCTCGGTGCGCGATGGATTCCTGATCCAGCCACATCCGGGGGATGGCAGTGCTGTGGTCGAGGAGATCTGCCGAGCCTCTGCCAGGACACACCGGAGCTCAAGCCTCTCGAGTCAACTCGGGAGGGGGGGCCCGCTTCCTCCATGGAGAAAGCCGAACAGGTGCTGCTGCTCACGCTCACTGGAGCGGATCCTGCGCGCAATGAGCGTGAGCTGGCAGAGCTTGAGGGCCTCACCCGCAGCGCCGGTGCCCGCACTGTGGCCGTCTGTCGCCAGCGCGAAGGACAGATCAACCCACAAACGCTCTGGGGACGAGGAAAACTGCAAGAAGCAGCCCTGGAAATCCGCAAGCAAGGCGCCACGCTGGTGATCACCGACAGAGAACTCACACCTGTTCAGGCCCGCAATCTTGAACGGTTGCTGGACAGCCCGGTGACCGATCGCAGTGAACTGATTCTCGACATCTTTGCCCAACGGGCGTCGAGCGCTGCTGGCCGTCTACAGGTTGAACTCGCCCAGTTGCGCTATCGACTACCGCGACTGGCAGGTCGAGGTCTGAGCCTGTCCCGCCAGGGCGGAGGCATCGGCACCCGCGGACCGGGCGAGACGCAACTCGAAAAAGACCGCCGTGCGATCAGCCGCCGGATTGAACACCTCGGACGCGAGCTTCGCCAACTCGGTGCACATCGAGCACGGCTGCGGGAACGGCGACGCGAACTGCCGCGCGTGGCGTTAGTGGGATACACCAATGCGGGCAAATCATCCTTGCTCAATGCGCTCTGTGACCGAGGCCAGGGCGGAGCTGTGCAGGCCGAGAACATTCTTTTTGCGACCCTGGATCCCACCACGCGGCGACTTTGTCTCCCCAGGGTTGGAGCCGCTCCAAGAGAAGTGCTGATCACCGACACCGTTGGATTCATCCGGGAGCTCCCTGCACCCCTGACCCAAGCCTTCATGGCCACCCTGGAGGAGACACGCGATGCCGATCAGCTCCTCCTGGTGGTTGACCTGGGAGATCCTGATTGGCAAGGGCAACTGCAGGCCGTGCACACGATTCTGGATGACCTGGGTTGCACACAACCCCGAAAGGTCCTGGCCAATCAAATTGACCGCTGCGATGCCGAAGCACTGGAGCAAATGCATTCACTCGAGCCTGAGTCGCTCTACCTTTCTGCCACGCAAGGGACGGGCTTGAAGGGTCTGCGAACATGGCTCGAACAGACGTTCTGGGAGCCGGCAGGCATGCCACCCCATGGTTGAGCTCAGTGCTGCTCTGCAGAACGGAGATGCGTTGGTCACGCTTGGGGTGCTCCTTCTGGCGGTGGTGCTGTTCATCAGCAATGCGATGGCACCGGAACTCGTGGGGCTGCTGAGCGTCTCCTTGTTGATGATCGGTGGGGTGCTCACTCCCTTGCAAGCACTCAGCGGTTTCGGCAGCCCAGCGCTGATCACGCTGATGGGCCTGTTTGCAGTGTCCGCTGCTCTGTTCCGCAGCGGCGCTTTGGATCGCTTACGTGAACTCATCGCATCGGAACGCATCCGCACGTCCCGCCGCATGGTGGGTCTGCTCACGCTTGTGGTGGCTCCGATCTCCGGTGTGGTGCCGAATACGCCGATCGTGGCCAGCCTCCTGCCCGTTCTAGAGACCTGGTGCCACAAGCGCGGCATTGCCCCATCCCGTGTTTTGCTCCCCCTCTCGTTCGCCACGTTGCTGGGAGGAACACTCACACTTCTAGGCAGTTCAGTGAATTTGCTGGCCAGTGATGTGAGCCAGCAGCTGGGCTATGGAGCTCTAGATCTGTTCAGCTTCACATCCATCGGAGTGCCGGTCTGGCTTGCCGGAGCGGCCTACATGCTGCTGGCGCCCAGGGCGTTGCTTCCCGATCGCAGAAGTGCTGAAGATCAACTGAGCACTAGCCAGTCACTCACTGGATACTTCACGGAAGTCACCATTCCATCAAGTTCAAGCCTGGTGGGACAGACGCTCAGGCACAGCCGCCTGCAACGTCGTTTCGACGTGGATGTGCTGGAACTGCAACGGGGAGGAGAACGCATCCTTCCGCCTCTCGCTGACCGCTGCATCGAGGCCGGAGATCGCCTGCTGTTGAGGGTCACCCGTGCGGATCTGCTGAGACTGCAGCATGAGCACACCGTTCAGCTCGCCTCAGCCAGCCGGCCAGAGGCGTCAGGCCTACCTGTGGGCGGAGCCGAGTCCTCTCTCTTCGGTGCTGAAGAGGAGGGCCAGAAAACGGTGGAAGTGCTGCTTCCAGCAGGCTCCACTTTGGCCGGAGCAAGCTTGCGCGAACTGCGTTTCCGTCAGAGGCACAACGCCACTGTTCTGGCCCTGCGCCGCGGCCAGCAGACGGTGCAGGAGCGTCTGGGCCAGGCGATTCTGCGAGAAGGAGACGTCTTGCTGCTGCAGGCTCCGCTGGACGCCATCCGCGGTCTTCAAGCCAGCAATGACCTGCTCGTTCTTGATCAGCTGGAGAACGACCTGCCAACAATCCGGCGTAAACCCCAGGCGATCACCATCACGGCGCTGATGCTGTTGGTGCCAACCGTCACCAACATTCCGTTGGTGGCCTCCGTGCTGTTCTCCGTGGTGCTGCTGGTTCTGGTGGGCTGTCTGCGCACCGGGGAAGTGCAGCGCTCGATCCGCTTGGATGTGATCCTGCTGCTGGGGTCCCTCTCCAGCTTCAGCGTGGCACTGCAGACCAGTGGCCTCGCCAACGCTCTGGCGTCAGACATGGAGAGGTTGCTGCTGAACTGGCCGGCTTACTGGGCCTTGCTGGTGATTTTCCTTGCCACCAACCTGATCACCAGTGTGATGAGCAATGCGGCCTCTGTGGCGCTGCTCGTGCCTGTGGCCACGCAACTCGCACCCTCCCTGAACTTGCCGCCCCAAGCCCTACTGCTCACGGTTCTGTTCGGCGCCAGCCAATCCTTCCTGACACCCATGGGTTACCAAACCAACTTGATGGTGTTCGGTCCAGGGCGGTATCACTTCTTTGATGTTGCCCGCTATGGAGCTGGCCTCACCATTTTGATGACGCTGCTCGTGCCGGGCCTGATCCTCGCCCAAGCGGGAGGCCTCTGAAGCCCATGCCTCTGCCCCAAGCCATTCATCGCACTCAGGCGTGGTATCGACGACTGACGGTGCCCCAGTTCACCGTGGTGACGGGCTTGCTCGTGATCAGTCTCGGTACGTTGCTGCTGGCTAGTCCCCTTTGTTCAAGCCAGAGCGTGGGGCTCTGGGAAGCACTCTTCACGGCCACATCAGCGGTCACGGTGACCGGCCTGACGGTGATCGATGTCGGCACAGATCTGAACATCTGCGGTCAGGCCGTGCTGGCGCTCATGATCCTGGTGGGAGGGCTTGGCCTGATGGCCATCACCACATTCCTCCAAGGCTTCGTGGTGCGCGGCGCCTCGCTCCGCCGCCGCCTTGACCGCGGTCAAACCCTCGATGAATTCGGCGTTGGCGGGGTGGGAGGCACATTCCGCAGCATTGCGCTCACTGCGGCGGTGCTGATCTTCGTCGGGGCTGGCGTGCTCTACAGCTACGGGTTCTCAGACATTCCCGCCGGCGGGGAACGACTCTGGGCCTCTCTGTTTCACAGCATCTCGGCCTACAACAACGCCGGATTTGGGCTGTGGGGAGACAGTCTCGTGTCCTACCGGACAAACCGGGTCGTGAACGCCGTGATCATGATTCTGATCGTGCTTGGTGGCCTGGGCTGGCGGGTGACCAGCGATCTTTGGAGCAACCGTCAACGCCTAAAGCGGAAAAACCTCAGCCTTCACACCAGGCTGGTGCTGCGGACCTCAATCCTGCTGGTTCTGATTGGAACCCTTGGATTACTGCTGACCGAATCACTGTCCAAGGGGCATGTGCTGTCCACCATGGGCTGGGGCGAGCGGATGATGACTGCTTTGTTCGAGTCAGTGAGTGCACGCACGGCTGGGTTCACCACCCTGCCCCTATCAGTGCAGAGCATTTCGGATTCAGGCCTGCTTCTGCTGATGACGCTGATGTTCATCGGTGCCAGCCCGGGAGGCACCGGCGGTGGCATCAAGACCACCACGGTGGCGGCACTGATGGCCGCCACCCGCTCAACCTTGCGCGGCCAGGACGATGTGGTCATTCGTCATCGTCAGCTTTCCGACAAAGTGGTGCTCCGGGCCGTGAGCATCACCATGGCGTCGTTGATGTTTGTGCTGGTGATGGCGATGCTGCTCGCACTCAGCACCAATCAGAACGTTGACGAGCCTCTGACCTTTTTGGAACTTCTGTTCACCTGCATCTCCGCCTTCGCAACTGTGGGCCTGGACCTTGGGGTGACAGAACAATTAGGTCGTTTCGGCCAGCTGATTCTGGTGGTGGGAATGTTTGTGGGTCGCCTGGGGATCCTGTTGCTTTTGAGTGCTATCTGGGAGAGCTTCGATCGCAACCAGTTTCAACGCCAGAATCGGATCGGTTATCCACGAGAGGATCTCTATGTCTGACCTCGCTGCGTTGAGACTGAAACGATGAGGGAGTGGTGGCACTGGTCGCCGCCAGCTGACGACGATGTCCGCAGCTTTGGCATTGTTGGCGTTGGACGCTTTGGCAGTGCTGTCTGCCGCCAGCTGATGCAGAACGGCGCCGACGTGCTGGCCGTTGATCGTTCCTCCAAGGCAATCGAAGAACTACGGCAACTGGAGCCATCCATTGAGGCCAGGGTGCTGGACTGCACCGATGAGGAGTCGCTTCGGGAAGCTGGAATCCTTGACATGGATACGGTGGTGGTCGCGATCAGCGAGCCGATCGAGGCGAGCATCACAGCGACACTGATCGCCAAAGACAGTGCAGGCACCCGGGTTCGGCGAGTGATCGCGCGAGCCACAAGCGACCTTCACGAGAAGATGCTGAAGCGCGTCGGTGCGGACCGTGTGGTGTTCCCCTCACGGATGCAGGGAGAGCGTTTGGGTCTTGAGCTCGTTCGACCCAACTTGATCGAGCGTCTCGAACTGGACGACCACAACTCCATCGAGGAGATCAAGGTGCCGGAACCCTTCATGGGCCAGTCACTGCGCGATCTCAATCTGCGCAAGAACTATCGGGTCAATGTGCTGGCAGCCGGTCCCGCGGGAGAGTTGATGGTCAATCCACCCGCCTCCTATGTGCTCATGGAAGGACATGTGCTGGTGGTGATGGGACTCACCGAAGACCTCCAGAACCTGCCAAGAATCTGAGCGGATCTATGCGCGTGCTCGGGCTGATGAGCGGCACCAGCGCTGATGGTGTTGATGCTGTTTTGGCCGATTTCCACGGCCGGCCGGAGGCACCACGCTGGCGTCTAGTCAGCGAAGCGTCATGCGCTTACCCCCCAGAACTGCGAGAGCGACTTCTGGCGGTGGCCCAGGGGGCCCCCACCAAGGCAGAAGCTCTTCTGGAGCTCGCCGAAGCGATCACGGAGCTGCAGGCCCAAACCGCCAAAGCCTGTGATCCCAAGCAGTCCGCCGAGCTCGTGGGCTGCCATGGCCAGACCATCTGGCACCGCCCTCCCGGCCAGGATGTTCTGGGAAAGCCGCTCCGAGGGAGCAGCTGGCAGATGCTGCAAGGTCCTCTCCTTGCCGCCTTGCTCCAACGCCCGGTGGTTCATGATTTCAGAGCAGCAGACTTGGCGCTTGGCGGCCAGGGGGCGCCGCTGGTTCCAATGGCCGATGCAGCACTGGTGGGGCCTATCGAAGGGTGGAGAGCCCTGCTGAATCTGGGCGGAATCGCCAACATCACCTTGATTCCCCCGAAGAGCGGACCGGAACGAAAGCGGCCTGTTCTCGGCTGGGACTGCGGGCCTGCCAACAGCCTCATTGACCTGGCCGTGGCCCAGTTCAGTCACGGGCAGGAACAGTTCGACCGTGAGGGAGCCTTGGCTGCTCAGGGATGCGTCGACGAGGAGGTGCTCGAGTGCTGGCTCAAAGCACCGTATTTCCAGAGATCTCCACCCAAATCCACAGGGAGAGAACTGTTCGGACTAGAGGATCTGACCCGACGACTGCATGATCTACGCAGCCGCTCCCCGAACGACCAGATCGCCACTCTCACCGCTTTCACAGCCGCAGTTGTGGAACAAGATCTTCGCAACCTCAGCACGCTTGGCATCCCGCTTCCCGTGGAGATGATGGTGGCCGGCGGCGGTAGTCAGAACCCGACGTTGATGCGCGAGCTGAGAAGGCGCTGCCGCGGCCTCAGAGTGCGCCCCAGCGACGACATCAACCTCCCAAGTCAATCCAGAGAGGCCCTTGTGTTTGCGCTGCTCGCCTGGTGGCATGCATGCCGTTACCCGGGGAATGCGCCGGCTGTCACGGGCGCCGAGCGCGCCTGCGTGCTGGGTTTACGCGCGGACCCTCCGTAAATCAACAATCCGATCCAGGCATGAAGGCTGAAGCTCAAGTCGGACGATGCAATCTCAAACGCCGCGGCGCCCCGCGCAGACGCCGGGGCTGCTGAGCCTCCAACGCAGAGCGAAGCCGGTCTGTCGAAGAGGGAGGAGGCGTGGGCACCGCTGAGACAATCCCCTGCTCAAGACGTTGCACACCCTGCTGAATCAGCACCTTCGCCATGTTGCTGACAGTGCGCGATTCCTGTTCGGCAAGCGCCGTTAGACGGCTGCACAGATCCTCAGGGAGCACCACCTGGATCCGTGGCGACTTCGGCTTCCCGCTGGATGAGGTTTGGCGGGTGGCCACGAACCGTGAGGCAGAGATACTTGAAAGTGTACAGAGATGCGCAAGGATAGTATCCAGCACTATGATGCTGGCATTGATCGGACCCCTGACGCTCGGCTTCCCGCTCCAAGGACCTCTGCCTCAACTCACCGCCAGGACTGCCATGCCCCGTACAACCAGCCAGGCCACCAGCACACGCAAGCCCTCCCCCCGCACGCGACGTCCGGCAGGCTCACGTCGCAGCCGCCGGGCTGCAGAGAACAGCGACGTGCTGGTGTCAGCCGTGATCAGCTCTTACCTGCTCACGCACCTACACCATGTGCTGCAACGCGCTGAATACGGTGCGGTTCAAGAGGGAAGAAGCTCCCAGGCCGCCAACTACGCCCAGCTGCGAAAGGTGCTCTGCATGGATGCTCGAAGCATGGAAGATGCCTCTGCATGCGGGTTGAAAGAATCCGACCTAGACCAAGCCGCCTGAATCAATTCATGGCCAAGGGAGTAGGCAGCTCTCACGACCATGGATAGGTTTGAGTGACTTGGGTCGGCGCCATGAGCAATGCAGCAGCCCTCTACGAAAAGATCGAGCAAGACCGGGATCTGACACGCGCGTTGTTCAGGCAGGCCCTGCAAAATCCCTCAGGAGCCATCGAAACCATTTGCCAGGTCGGCGATCAACTTGAACTACCTGTCAGCACCGACGACGTGAAGGCCTTCATCAGCGGTCTGGACGACGAGCTCAGTAAGCAGTGGCTGATCAAGGCGCGGGGCGGCTTGTGATCACGGGCACGACCTGAAGGGCTTTTGACTGTGCAGCAGGAATGGGCACACGCTGTCTGTCCCGACTGCCGCCACCGTCAGCCCAGCTGAAGAAGAGCCAATAACTGACCAGAGCCAGTCCCGCAGCCACCACCAGGGCGGCGACCTGCTCCAGCCTTCGCATCAGCCCTGCATCCCTGACTAACCCCAGTCTGCCCTCACCGCCGCACGAGATGATGGAGTTCGTCCGCGTCTCCTTCGGTGCTGCGACTCGAGAACGTCAGCAAGATCTATCCCACAGGAGAAGTGCTCCGGGATGTCACTTGGGAGATCAAGCCTGGGGATCGGATCGGCCTGGTCGGCGTCAACGGTGCCGGTAAATCCACTCAGATGCGGCTGATTGCAGGCCATGAGGAACCCACCAGCGGCATGGTGGTGCGCCAGGGCGAGCCCAGGATCGCCTTCCTTCAGCAGGAATTCGATGTCGATCTTGAGCGCACGGTGCGTCAGGAATTGTTCCAAGCCTTCGGCGAAGCAGCGCTGGTGCTTAACCGTCAGCACGAAGTGGAGGAGGCGATGGCTTCTGAGAAGGCTGCGGAAGATCCAGAACATCTCGACGAGCTGATTCACGAACTCGGACGCCTGCAAACCCGCTTTGAAGCTCTGCATGGCTATGAACTGGATGCCCGCATCGACAAGCTGCTGCCGACCATCGGCTTCACGCCCGAGGGTGCTGAACTGCTGGTCAGGGACTATTCAGGCGGCTGGCAGATGCGCATCGCGCTAGGCAAGATCCTGCTTCAGGATCCGGACCTGCTGCTTCTCGACGAACCCACCAATCACCTTGATGTGGAAACCATCCAGTGGCTGGAAAGCTATCTGCAAGAGCAGACCGCAGCCCTGGTCGTGATCAGCCATGACCGCACCTTCCTCGACCGCGTCTGCAACCAGATCGTGTCGACCGAACGTGGAATCTCCCGGAGCTATCTCGGCAACTACAGCGCTCACCTAGAGCAGAAACAACAAGAACAGGAAGCGACGCAGGCGGCCTATGAGCGCCAACAGAAGGAGATCGCCACACAGCAGGCATACATCGATCGTTTCCGTGCCAGCGCCACGCGCAGCACCCAGGCCAAAAGCCGTGAAAAACAGCTGGAGAAGGTGGACCTGGTGGACGCACCAATTGAAAGCGTTGCCGGTCCGAGCTTTCGCTTCCCTCCAGCACCCCGTTCCGGGGCTCAAGTGGCTGTGATCGAGAACCTGACCCACAGCTATGGGGACAAGATCCTCTTTCTTGGCGCTGAACTGGAGGTGGAACGCGGCGATCGCATCGCCTTTGTTGGCCCCAATGGCGCCGGCAAATCCACGCTGCTGAGACTGGTTATGGGCAGCGAAACAGCCGACGAAGGCTCAGCTCGGCTAGGCGAACACAACGTGATCGCTCGTTATTTCGAACAGAACCAGGCCGAAGCCCTGGATCTCAGCAAAACCGTGATCGACACCATGTTTGAGGCCGTCCCCGACTGGACTCAGACCCAGGTGCGCTCATTGCTGGGGAGTTTCTGCTTCAGCAACGACACGGTCTTCAAGGAGGTCGGCAAGCTCAGTGGCGGGGAGAAAGCCCGTCTCGCTCTTGCCCTGATGCTGCTCAGTCCATGCAATCTCCTCGTGCTGGATGAGCCCACCAACCACCTCGACATCCCGGCCAAGCAGATGCTGGAAGATGCCCTCTGCTCCTATGAAGGAGCAGCCCTTCTGGTGTCTCACGACCGTTACTTCATCTCACGCGTCGCCAATCGCATCGTCGAATTGCGCGATGGGGAACTGGTGCTGTATCGAGGTGATTATTCCTACTACCTGGAGAAGAAAGCAGAAGAGCGTGCAGCCGCTGAAGAAGCACTTCGTGCTGCGGAGCAAGAGGCCAAGCGCAAGGCCAAGCGGGAGAAGCAAAAAGAACGGGAAGCTCGCCGCAAAAACGCCGCCTAACAGGAGCACAAGCCTCCGCAAAACGAAACTTCACGAACACTTAGGCAGGAAGACTTATTTGTCTTTACCTCACAAGAACGTGTGCATAGGCTGACATAACTAAGCGAGCCGGCCCATGACAACCATAGGAACAATCACCGCCGGCATCAATGGAGGTAGCCAGTCTCTGCCTAACGATGCAGAACATGAACAGACATGGGACGCCGTCGAAACATATTTCGAATGCATCACGACATGCTCTCTCGATGATGGAGAGTGCATCACACGTTGTGTCCAACAGCTACGTGAATCTGACGATCACTAATGCGTGATCAACGCATCTTGAATGCACGCATTTCCACAGGCATCACCGTCAGGGGCATGATCTGTCCCTGACGTTTTACTTTGATCATTAGAGGTTGGCCGACACCACTGCGATCAATCGCGGTCACCACCTCAGCGGGAGTTCGCACGGGTTGTCCACCGACAGCCACGATCACATCATCCACTTGAAGCCCCGCAATGGCTCCTGGCCCCCGAGGCATTACAGAACGAACCACAGCGCCCGGTGGAACAGCACCTCCCGAAGAAGGGACCGGAACGGTGGAAAGTCCAATGCCAACCATGGGGTGACTGGCACGTCCCCGATTGACCAGTTGCATCGCAATGGTGCGAGCTCGATTGATCGGGATGGCAAACCCCAGTCCGGCGCCGGGCCCAGACCGCACCAGGGTGTTAATCCCCACCACCTCGCCAGCAGCATTGAGGAGCGGGCCTCCTGAATTCCCGGGATTAATCGCCGCATCGGTCTGAATCAGATCCAGCCGCTTCCCTTGAATTCCAAGCTGGGACACATTTCTATTGAGGTTGCTGACAATCCCCAGCGTCACCGTGTTTTCCAAACCGAAGGGATTGCCGACGGCAATGGCCCAGTCGCCAACCCTCAGCTGGTCAGAGTCACCCAGAGGCGCGATGGGCCAGGTTCCCTGCCCTTTGATTTTGACGACGGCAAGATCCGTCACCGAGTCCTGACCCACCACCTGACCAGGAACACGACGCCCATCAGGAAGGCCCACCATCACCTGATCGGTGTTTTCCACCACGTGGGCGTTGGTCAGCACCAAACCCTGACGGTCGAAAATCACTCCACTGCCTTGACCACGCTCCACGCGTGACTGTGAAGAACGCGGGGCCTGGAGGCCGAAAAATCGACGAAAAAATGGGTCATTCAACATGCCCTGGGGCAGCCCCGACAAACCAGCCGTCCGCACCGTGCGTGAGGTTTCCAGCGTGACGACGGCTGGTCCACTACGGGCAACAGCTTCAGCAACGAACGAACGGGGCACCCGCTCAGAAGGTGGACGCTGTGCGGCAAGAGCCCCCCGCCCCGGCAACGTCATCTCATCCGGAGAGAGCAGCGTGAGTCCCATCACCAAGGGAAGGACTGCTCGGCAACGCCGCCAGGCTGAGCCAGGGATCTGAGGCAGTTGACGGGATGTCACAACCATGACGAGGACATTGACGCGATTCCTGGAACCGACCGTAAGCAGTTGTTTCTGGTCAGCACAGGGGGAATCGCCGCCCATTCCATGACCAGATGCAACCGCTGCCCCCCTGTGGACCAGCAAAAACCACCTCGCCATGGCGATGATGGTGGAAGTCAACGTCCAGCCCCAGACAGCCCATCGCAGTCATTCCATGCTCAGCAGTCTCTTCCCACTGATCTACGGCCTGGTCTTCATCGTTTTGCTTTGGCAGGCCTTCAAGGTGATGGGACGCGGATTCAGTGCAGCAGGGCGACCCTTTGGAACGCCTGACGCTGGCAAGGACCGCACTGGAAAGGTGACCATTCACCCCGAGCTACTCGACGGAGATGGACGGCTCACCGAAGAGGACCTGCTGACTGTTCGATTCAGTGGCGATGAGGAGAGCGGTGAGTCGGGTGCCCGTCCCGGTGAATAAGTTGGGAACGAAAGCTGCAAAACAGCTCGTCACGGACTCATAGGGAGAACCTTCTGGTGGATCAAAGAACACGGGTCGTTGCTGCAGTGATCAAATCCGTGAAACTGCCCCCTCGCTTCCGCTTGCGCCTACTGAAGGAAGATCCCGTTCGCCTGGAGCTCAGCCTGACTCCCGCTTATGGCAAAGATCCGATTCAGGTGGGGTTGGTGGAATCACTGGATCTGGTGGCACGCCGGGATCGGGAAGGGCGTATTCCCCGTGACCTCCAGGGGACATGGGACTGGACCGTGCGACACGGGCAGGTCAGCACCGGCGGATGGAATCCCTATCTGAAAGAGGCCCTGCAGACCATGTTCGAAACAGGGCTTCCGGCGATTGTCTACGAGGAGCTCACAGGCGAGGACTATCACCCGGTGGATGGCGCGCGGCACGTTCGCTGAGGCGGCACTGCCCTTTCACGCAATGTGAAGCCGTGCGAACGGATACGGCAGGCACTAATCAAGAAGGGCTAAAACAAAGTTAATCCGGCCTTTAAGGATTTCTTTATGGCCACACTTCGTTTGCGCACCGCCCCCTTGGTTCGGCTGCTTACGGCCATGGGTGCCCTCAGCAGCCTTTTGCTACTTGGGTTGCTCAACCTGATCAGCTGACGCCGAGCGTCAACGTTGAATGCTTTCCCGATCGATCCATTGCTGCCTGAGCTTTGTGCTCGGCTCCTCGGAAGTGGGACATTGATCCTTCAGGCGCCGCCGGGTGCAGGTAAAACAACGCGCGTTCCTCTTGCCTTGATGGGGGAACTGGGCGTGGCCTCAAAGCTCAAAGGCCGCATTGTGCTGATCGAGCCTCGTCGACTGGCAGCGCGCGCAGCTGCAGCGAGGCTTGCTCAGTCCGTCGACGAGCCGATTGGCCAGCGGGTGGGGTACTCAGTGCGCAATGAGCAAAAACGATCCGCCAATACCCAGGTTGAAGCGATCACAGACGGACTGTTTCTGAGACGCCTGCAGTCACAACCAGATTTGCCAGGTGTGGGCTGCGTGATTTTCGATGAGTTCCATGAACGCCGGCGCGACAGCGACGTCGCTCTTGCTCTGCTGCGGGAAGCCCGACGCATCCTGCGCCCTGATCTCAAAGTGCTGTTGATGTCAGCCACTTTGCAGATCCAGGAGCTAGCAGCACAACTGGATGACGCCGAAAGCCTCACCAGCGAAGGTCGCGCCTACCCCGTTGAAACCCGTCACTGCCCGCAGCGCGAGCGAGAGCCCCAGGAACAGCACGTTCTTCGAGCCGTTGAGGAAGAACTCCAAGGTCTGGAGAACCAGAGGAGCACCGGTGGGGCACCCCCTGGGGTCCTGGTCTTCCTCCCAGGCATCCGCGAAATTGAACGTTGCAGACAGCGGCTACTAGCAGCCCCAAGCCTTCAGAACTGGAACGTGCTCACCCTGCACGGCCAGATGCCGCTCAAGCAACAGAGCGACGTGCTGCAACCCTGCGATCAACGCTGGGACGGTCGCATCATCCTGGCGACCTCAATTGCGGAGAGCTCCCTCACCCTGGATGGAATCCGGTTGGTGATTGACACAGGCCTGAGTCGCCACACGCGCTTCGATCCCGGCACAGGCATGGAGGGACTGGTCACGGTGCCCGCAAGCCTGGCTAGCGCTGAACAACGGAGTGGCCGCGCCGGTCGCCAAGCCCCAGGGCGCTGCGTGAGGCTTTGGTCGGCAGCACAGCATCAACGCCGCCCAGCGCAGGATCGCCCTGAATTACAGCGCGCGGATCCCCAGCCCACAGTTCTAGACCTTGCCCAGTGGGGCGCTGGCCTGGGCGAAGAGCTGCCATGGCTTGAGCCACCGCCTCGCGCTTTGTTGGAGGAAGGGCAGCAGCAGCTCAAACAACTCGGACTGCTCAACAACACAGGACTGATCACTACCGACGGTCAGCGCGTGGCGAGTTTCGGCATGCACCCGCGTCTCGGTCGGATGCTCCTCCAAGCGAAACGCTGGGGGATCGAGCCGCTGGCCTGCGATCTGGCCGCTCTGCTAAGCGAACGGGACGCATCAGGATTCCGCAGCTTCGGCGCTGACCTAACCCTGCGCCTCCGGTCACTTCGGACGACCCATCGGGCATCACCGGCTGATGGACTCGGCAACATGCGCCAACAAAGCCGCCAATGGCAGCGACAACTACAGCAAGTGGAGATTGACGCCCAGGGAGAACCGCTCGACGAACCAACCGATCTCGCCATGGCCAGGCTGATTGCAACGGCATTCCCCGAGTGGCTGGCCATGGCACGGCCAGGACGCATCGGAGCCTTTGTGCTCCAGCAAGGTCGTGGAGCCGTGCTGCCGGAAAGCGATCCGCTCAGCACCTGCGAGGCTCTGGCCGTTGCTCAACTCGACCTCAAGGACCGTGATGCGCGCATCCGGCTCGCCGTTCCCCTTGCTCGCTCCACACTTCAAGCCATCGCCGATGAGGATGGCGAATGGAAGGAGCAGGTGATCTGGGACGAGAAGCAGCAGAGAATCAAAGCCGAACGGGTCCTGAACCTGGGAGCGCTTGAACTGCAGCGCCAACAGCTCCCGCGTCCATCTGCCGAATTGGTGAGTGCCGTGCTCTTGAGGCGACTGCGCGAGAACGGACTCGACCTACTGCCTTGGGATGAGCGTTGCGAGCAGCTGCGCCGACGCCTGCAAATGGCCCACCGCCGACTTGGCTCGCCATGGCCCAACCGCAGCCGCCAGACGCTCCAGGACGACCCCCAGCAGTGGATCTTGGAAGCGAGCCTGAGCTGCAGCAGTTGGGCAGAGCTGGAGATCCCCACCTTGCTGGAAGCGTTGTGGGGAAATCTCACCTGGCCTGAGCGACGCGAATTGGATCGCCTCCTTCCCGAACGCCTAACAATCCCCAGCGGCCGAGAAGCTCGCCTCCACTACGGCGATGAGGAGGTGACCCTGGCGGTGAAACTGCAAGAAATGTTTGGCTGCGCCGAGGGCCCTGTTCTGCTAAACGGCAGCTTGCCTATCACCCTGGAGCTGCTGTCACCTGCTGGCCGCCCCCTGCAACGCACCCGCGACCTCAGAGGATTCTGGAATGGAAGTTACAGCGATGTTCGCCGGGAAATGCGAGGCCGCTATCCCAAACACCCGTGGCCAGAATCTCCAATGACAGCCGCCCCCACCGCCAAGACCAAAAAGGCTCACTGATGTCGCATTTACGACAGGCAACAAAACTCCAACCTTTGTTACATTGTCCGCAGTCAAGGACCACCACCCATGTCTGAAAACGCAACCCGCTTCGGCTTCGTCAACTTCGCTGAAACCTGGAATGGCCGTCTGGCCATGCTCGGCTTCGTCATCGGCCTCGGCACCGAGCTGCTCACCGGTCAAGGCATCCTGACCCAGATCGGCCTCGGCTGATTCGTAATCAGTGCCTCATGGGTCTGATGACCCAGCGCAGCGAAGCCCCGTGGAATCCACTGGGGCTTTTTTTATGGCCAGTCGTTGCGAGAGAGTATGTCCAGTCGATCGTTGTCCTTGCTCCCCTTCTTCGCCGCCAATCGCCGCGATGGTGCCAGGCTGCTGAGCAGTGCACTGGTCATCCTGACGATCGGGATCACCCAGCTTGATCAGCGCTGGGGCCAGGTTTTGACTCTGATTGCAAGCGTAGTCTGCATTTATTGGGGTGTCGCGTATCGCCGCCTTGATCGCTGACGCCATTCCCAGCTACTCCGTCCAGGAGCTGAATCAAGCCATCGGAGCTTTACTGGAACGGGGATTCGCACCGCGGTTCCTCGTCCAGGGCACAGCTTCACGACCGCAGGTCAAAAAAGGGCATCTCTGGATGAATCTCACGGATGGTGACGCCACCATCACCGTGGTCTGCTGGTCTTCACGGCTCAAACAGCTCGACTACGTACCAGCAGACGGTGAAGGAATCACGGTGGTGGGCAAGCTCAATTTTTGGGCAGCACGCGCCTCTCTTGCCGTCCAAGCCGTCGACATTCGACCGAGCCTGAGCACCGTCGAACGTCGATTTGAGGCGGTCAAAGCTTTGCTGACACAGGAGGGCTTGATTGACCCAAACCAAAGCCGCGCCTTACCCGCTCAGCCGAAACGCATCGCCGTCCTAACCAGCGTTCCGAGCTCAGCCCTGGCCGACATGTTGCGCACTGCCAAGGAGCGTTGGCCAATCACCGAGCTATTGGTTGTGCCCATTCCGGTGCAAGGCGCAGTGGCAGACAAGATCTGCCATGCAATCGATCAACTCAGCGATGCTCAAGCAGAGCTGAAACTGGACGCCCTCGTACTCGCGCGAGGTGGCGGCAGCCGGGAAGATTTGATGGTCTTTGACGATGAACAGGTTTGTCGAGCCTTGGCTCGCTGTCCCTGCCCCGTCGTGACCGGGCTTGGCCACGAAGACGACCTCACGGTTGCCGACCTGGTGGCCGACCACCGCGCCGCCACCCCGACAGCCGCAATGGTGAGTCTGCTTCCGAGCAGAACAACAGTCGTACAAGCCCTCCAGCAGCAACGAATGCGACTGCAACAGCAGCAGATCTGGCGTCTCCAACGCGAACAGGAGCGCCTCCATCAGCGCAACCTGATGCTCAGCACTCTCGAGCCGAAAACGCTTTTGAAGCAAAGACACTCACAATTGACGCAACGGGAGCAACTGCTTCGCGCCCTAGATCCTGATCGCTGGTTAAACCGAGGATTCGCCAAAGTGATGTGTGCTGATGGTTCGTTGCTTCAGTCCGCCAGCAACGCCCAACCAGGAGATGCCCTGGGTGTGCAAATACACGACGGGCTCATCCAGGTCAAGGTTGCGACGGTCAAGGTGTGAGGGTGAACGCTTCACCCACCATCCCCGCCACATGCAACACACCGATCACCCATGCCCTGACATTTGTGTCTGATGCCGAAAAAGCCCAAACAAACCAACAGCGACTTGCGCGCCACATGGGAAAAGGATGCAGCGTCGCTGACCTATGAGGAAGCCTTTCAGGCTCTGGACCTCCTATTGGTGAAACTTCAGGACGATTCCATGCCGTTATTGGAACTCCAAAGCAGCCATCAACGCGCAGAGATCTATTTGCAACGCTGCCAGTCACTGTTGAAGGACGTGGAACAGAGCGTTTTGGAACTCAATCCCGATACGTTGGAAAGCAAACCGCTTGAACAACAGGGTGATGCGTAGCGCTTTGATCTGGAGCTATTGCGCCCTTGCTGTGCTGGGAGCAATTTTGCCTTGGCAAGCAAATCTGGAGTTCATACAAGCTGCTGCAAGCCCTGGATTTGACCTGGCTGGCTTTATTCATGACGCCAATCTGACGGCGGCGTCGCGATCTTTGAGTCGTGACCTCCTCATTGCAGCATCAGCTTTCACGATCTGGATCGGTGTGGAAGGTCGACGCCTGCAGGTGCGTGGATGGTGGATCACGCTGCTCCTATGCATCAGTGTGTCGTTCGCCTGCGGCGGACCTTTATTTCTTCATCTGCGCGAACGTCGACTCAAAGAACTCGAGGAAGCGGTCGAGACGAACTGAACACTTGTATTCAGTAGTACCTGCTCTTTGGCTGAGCAATCCAGCACACCATCATGACTCCACATCTTCAGCGGTGATATCGATGGTCGCGGAGCTGGCAGGTGTCGAGACAACATCATCAGCAGAATTTCGAACGGCTGACGCACTGGAATCCGGCATGACAGTGCCGCACACCGGACAGACCGGCGAGCGCTGCAGGGATGCCGCTCCGCAGGCCGGGCAAACCTGCATACGACTCTGAATCAACTTCCAGCCAATCCAGCCCAACCCTCCAAGTAAAAGAGGCAGAGCCAGCACGATCAGCGCAAGGCCCCCTATGACATCGATCACCGCACGACCCACTGCGGTGGGAAGCAACAGAAGTAAGGCCAACAGCCAAATCAGCGGAGACACACGACCCATGCCAGCTCACTCCCATCGAAAGCTGCAGCCATGATCATCGATCAAACTCAATTTTGGCTGAGTTTGAAGAGCGGATCACCGTCCTTATTCATCCGCATGTTGGCCAACTCAACACTCCAACACTGTCCGAAATAAATCACAACACCAACCATCCAGACCCATAAGGTCAACACGAGAACACCCCCAATCACGCCGTACGCCTGAAATCGAGCACCGAGCGACAGAATGCTTCGACTGACGGCCAGATTCAACAGTGTCAGGAGGAAGCCAATTAACAAAGAGCCAGGGATAAGTGGGGAAAAAGGAACTCGTCGACTCGGCAAGAGAAATTGCAAAAGCAATGCCATCGCCGAAAAGCCCAAGAAGGGAATGAACAAACGTCCAAACTGAAGCACTGGCACGTCAGCAAGCAAGTCTGCAAGCCAAGGAACAGCTCGGCCAAGATCAGAGATCAATGCCGCAGGCAACATTCGGAGATTGGCACTGATTTGATCAACGACGACAAGCAATCCGACCAGGATAACAACAAAAAAAGCTTCAATTCTTACCCGAACAAACTGATAAGCCTGAGCTCCTAGCGGCAAAGCGTTGGGAAGCGGCTGAAGCACATCACGCCATAAACGATCAGCACCACGCTGCAATGTGAGATAAACATTTCCGGCCGTGACGAGGAGCACACCTGCACCCAGCAAGCCGGCTCCAAAGCCTTGTTGCACGAGCTTTTCCATCGTTTGCCTCACGATGGCAACAGCCGTAGGGGGCAACACACCACTCGCATAGGCAACAATCTGATCATCCAGGTTTTGCTGTCGACCAAGAAGCCAAGAGGCCACCGACAGAGAAATCAACAGGATTGGAAAGATCGACTGCAAGGTGTAATAAGCAAATGCCGCACTGAGATCCACACAGTCAGCATTGGCCCACCGCAAATAAGCCTTCCACAGAGATCGAATCAATCGACGAATCACCAGCCTTTTTTTAGGCATAAATTCGATCAGACCTGCAAACCCAAACTAGCGCGTTAAGCCACAAAAAAAGCCACCCCATCGCGGGGTGGCTTTCTTTGGATCACTTCCGTGATCAGAATGTTTTACCTGGCATCGAGCTATTTTCTCAGGGGGCTACCCCCCAAATATCGTCGCCGCTGCTGCGTTTCACAACCGAGTTCGAGATGGATCGGAGTGGGACCACAGCGCCATGGACACCAGGATAGAAAACATTCCCAAGGTTGAACCCTGAGAACTGCATAGGTCATCAACTCAAACTTTCGCTTCAGATGATGTGTCTTAATCGAATAAAACTTGCCTCAGACAAGAGCCAAATTAATGGTCAAGCCCTCGGTCTATTAGTACTCCTCCGCTGCATCCATTGCTGGACTTCCACGTAGAGCCTATCAACGGGTGTTCTTCCCGTGACCTTACTGGGTTACCCCATGGGAATACTCATCTTGAGGTGGGCTTCCCACTTAGATGCTTTCAGCGGTTATCCACTCCGCACATTGCTACCCAGCGTTTACCGTTGGCACGATAACTGGTACACCAGAGGTGCGTTCCTCCCGGTCCTCTCGTACTAGGGAGAAATCCTCTCAATATTCCTACGCATACACCGGATATGGACCGAACTGTCTCACGACGTTCTGAACCCAGCTCGCGTACCGCTTTAATGGGCGAACAGCCCAACCCTTGGGACCGACTTCAGCCCCAGGTTGCGATGAGCCGACATCGAGGTGCCAAACCTCCCCGTCGATGTGAACTCTTGGGGGAGATCAGCCTGTTATCCCTAGAGTAACTTTTATCCGTTGAGCGACGGCCCTTCCACTCAGAACCGTCGGATCACTAAAGCCGACTTTCGTCCCTGTTCGACTTGTAGGTCTCACAGTCAAGCTTCCTTCTGCTTTTGCACTCGTCGGCTGATTTCCAACCAGCCTGAGGAAACCTTTGCGCGCCTCCGTTACCTTTTAGGAGGCGACCGCCCCAGTCAAACTGCCCACCTGATACTGTCCGCTCCCCGGATAACGGGTGAACGTTAGAACCCTAGCTCTGAAAGAGTGGTATCTCACCATTGACTCCCTCGTACCCACGAGCACGAGATCAACGTCTCCCACCTATCCTGCGCATTCAGAGCCCGGGCACAATACCAAGCTACAGTAAAGCTTCATAGGGTCTTTCTGTCCGGGTGTATGTAGTCCGCATCTTCACAGACAATTCTATTTCGCCGAGCCTCTCTCCGAGACAGCGCCCTGATCGTTACGCCTTTCGTGCGGGTCGGAACTTACCCGACAAGGAATTTCGCTACCTTAGGACCGTTATAGTTACGGCCGCCGTTCACCGGGGCTTCAGTCGCCAGCTTCGCTTACGCTGACCGGCTTCCTTAACCTTCCGGCACTGGGCAGGCGTCAGCCCCCATACATCGTCTTGCGACTTAGCGGAGACCTGTGTTTTTGGTAAACAGTCGCCAGGGCCTCTTCACTGCGACCACCTTGCGGTGGCACCCCTTCTCCCGAAGTTACGGGGCCATTTTGCCGAGTTCCTTAGAGAGAGTTACCTCGCGCACCTCGGTATTCTCTACCACCCCACCTGTGTCGGTTTCGGGTACTGGCAGTTATGCCTTAACGGGTATAGAGCTTTTCTTGGAAGCTTGACATCACCAACTTCGCTGCCGTAGCAGCTCGTACTCACGCCTCAGCTCGGAACGTTTTCGCCGCTCCTCAACGCCTTGAACGCTTGAACCAGTAACCAACATCTGGCTTGGCTAGCCTTCTCCGTCCCTCTTCCCAAAACATAACCGGTACAGGAATGTTGACCTGTTATCCATCGACTACGCCTTTCGGCCTCGCCTTAGGTCCAGACTAACCCTCCGCGGACGAGCCTGCCGGAGGAACCCTTAGGGTTTCGGTGCATGGGATTCTCACCCATGTTTTCGCTACTCAAGCCGACATTCTCACTTCTATGCAGTCCACGCCCGCTCACGCTAACGCTTCGCCCCACATAGAACGCTCCCCTACCATAAATCCGCAGCTTCGGTACAACACTTAGCCCCGTTCATTTTCGGCGCAGGATCGCTCGACCAGTGAGCTATTACGCACTCCTTTGAGGATGGCTGCTTCTAGGCAAACCTCCTGGTTGTCTGGGCAATCCCACCTCCTTTATCACTTAGTGTTGATTTGGGGACCTTAGCTGGCGGTCTGGGCTGTTTCCCTCTCGACCATGGAGCTTATCCCCCACAGTCTGACTGCCTCGCTACACACAGGGTATTCAGAGTTCATCTCGATTTGGTACCGCTCTCGCAGCCCGCACCGAAATGGTGGCTTTACCCCCCTGCTGGAGCACGAGACGCTACGCCTCAACGTATTTCGGGGAGAACCAGCTAGCTCCGGGTTCGATTGGCATTTCACCCCTAACCACAGCTCATCCGCTGATTTTTCAACATCAGTCGGTTCGGACCTCCACTTGGTATCACCCAAGCTTCATCCTGGCCATGGTTAGATCACCCGGGTTCGGGTCTATAAACACTGACAAACGCCCTATTCAGACTCGCTTTCGCTATGGCTCCACCATTTCCGGTTTAACCCGCCAGTGCCTATAAGTCGCCGGCTCATTCTTCAACAGGCACACGGTCACCCGATAAGTCGGGCTCCCATTGCTTGTAAGCTCACGGTTTCATGTTCTATTTCACTCCCCTCCCGGGGTTCTTTTCACCTTTCCCTCGCGGTACTGTTTCGCTATCGGTCACACAGGAGTACTTAGCCTTACGAGGTGGTCCTCGCAGATTCACACGGAATTTCACGTGCTCCGTGCTACTCGGGATACAGCTAGGTCAGTTCAGTTTTCGTGTACGGGGCTTTCACCCTCTGTGGCGTGTCTTTCAAACACTTCCACTAACATTCCTTTTCCACATTGCTGTCCCACAACCCCGATAGTCGAAACTATCGGTTTAGGCTCTTCCCCGTTCGCTCGCCGCTACTTAGGGAGTCGTTTTTACTTTCCTTTCCTCCAGCTACTAAGATGTTTCAGTTCGCTGGGTTGGCTCGCGTCCGCCTATGGATTCAGCGGACCGTTCTAGGGGTTGCCCCATTCGGAAATTCCCGGATCAAAGCGTGTTTCCAGCTCCCCGAGACTTATCGCAGGTAACCACGTCCTTCATCGCCTCTGTGTGCCAAGGTATCCACCGTGAGCCCTTTGTAGCTTGACCATATAATCTCCAAAACGCTTGCCGTCGTTGAAACGGATTCTCACTGATTTATTGCTAAATCAATGATCAAACTCCTGATTGCTCGACACAATCAGAAGAACGTGATGGAGTCTCGGCTCTTGCTCAAGAATCAACATCATCCTAAAAAGAATGATGCATCCATGAGAGATGCTTTATTCTTTCCAGACTCACCTATGCAGTTGTCAAGGTTCTGCTAGACATCAAACTGATTGCTCAGTTCGAGCCCAGCATCTTATCAACCAAATTCAGAGAAAAACTCTTCACTTGGAATGACAGGAAGCTGAGTTCATGCCAGCGGACACATCTAAATCACACACACCTTCGAGTTCACCTTCCTTTGATTCAGAAGATGGAGATTAAGTTCGGTCAGTGGAGGTTAGGAGACTCGAACTCCTGACATCCTGCTTGCAAAGCAGGCGCTCTACCAACTGAGCTAAACCCCCAACACCGAATGGGCCATCCTGGACTTGAACCAGGGACCTCACCCTTATCAGGGGTGCGCTCTAACCACCTGAGCTAATGGCCCAGGAAGACTCAACCCTTATGGGGTGTGACCTAGACAAAGTTTAGGAACTGAAAATCTCCATCAAGCAATCAACATTGCTGCTCATTCTTGATTTCAAAACTGAGGTACCGATCGACCTAAGGTGACAGGATTTCGGCCTAAGAATAAAAGTACTCAGGCATCAAAATCATTGTGTTGTCTCCCTGTTAGGAGGTGATCCAGCCGCACCTTCCGGTACGGCTACCTTGTTACGACTTCACCCCAGTCATCAGCCCCACCTTCGACGTCCTCCTCCACAAGGGTTGGAGTAACGGCTTCGGGCGTGGCCAACTTCCATGGTGTGACGGGCGGTGTGTACAAGGCCCGGGAACGTATTCACCGCAGTATGCTGACCTGCGATTACTAGCGATTCCTCCTTCACGTAGGCGAGTTGCAGCCTACGATCTGAACTGAGCCACGGTTTATGAGATTTGCTTGTCCTCGCGAACTTGCTGCTCTTTGTCCGTAGCATTGTAGTACGTGTGTAGCCCAGGATGTAAGGGGCATGATGACTTGACGTCATCCACACCTTCCTCCGGTTTATCACCGGCGGTCTCTCTAGAGTGCCCAACTAAATGCTGGCAACTAAAGACGTGGGTTGCGCTCGTTGCGGGACTTAACCCAACATCTCACGACACGAGCTGACGACAGCCATGCACCACCTGTCACTGCGTTCCCGAAGGCACTTTCTCGTTTCCAAGAAATTCGCAGGATGTCAAACCCTGGTAAGGTTCTTCGCGTTGCATCGAATTAAACCACATACTCCACCGCTTGTGCGGGCCCCCGTCAATTCCTTTGAGTTTCACACTTGCGTGCGTACTCCCCAGGCGGAACACTTAACGCGTTGGCTACGACACCGGAGGGGTCGATTCCCCCGACACCTAGTGTTCATCGTTTACGGCCAGGACTACAGGGGTATCTAATCCCTTTCGCTCCCCTGGCTTTCGTCCATGAGCGTCAGTGATGGCCCAGCAGAGCGCCTTCGCCACTGGTGTTCTTCCCGATATCTACGCATTTCACCGCTACACCGGGAATTCCCTCTGCCCCTACCACACTCAAGCCCAACAGTTTCCACTGCCATGATGGAGTTAAGCTCCACGTTTTAACAGCAGACTTGAAGGGCCGCCTGCGGACGCTTTACGCCCAATAATTCCGGATAACGCTTGCCACTCCCGTATTACCGCGGCTGCTGGCACGGAATTAGCCGTGGCTTATTCCTCAAGTACCGTCAGATCTTCTTCCTTGAGAAAAGAGGTTTACAGCCCAGAGGCCTTCATCCCTCACGCGGCGTTGCTCCGTCAGGCTTTCGCCCATTGCGGAAAATTCCCCACTGCTGCCTCCCGTAGGAGTCTGGGCCGTGTCTCAGTCCCAGTGTGGCTGATCATCCTCTCAGACCAGCTACTGATCGATGCCTTGGTGAGCTCTTACCTCACCAACTAGCTAATCAGACGCGGGCTCATCCTCAGGCGAAATTCATTTCACCTCTCGGCATATGGGGTATTAGCGGCCGTTTCCAACCGTTATCCCCCTCCTGAGGGCAGATTCCCACGCGTTACTCACCCGTCCGCCACTAACCCGAAGGTTCGTTCGACTTGCATGTGTTAAGCACGCCGCCAGCGTTCATCCTGAGCCAGGATCAAACTCTCCGTTGTAGATCAAATCCTCTTGATAACTTGCGCTATCGCAATTTGATTTGCGTCACCCATTACTCAGCGTTCGCTGGAAACAGTTGAGGCCTCCTTTCAGCTGACACAGAAAGGGTTCTTAAGAGTGCACTTCTAGATTTCTCTATCAATGACTTTCCAGGATCTCAGATCCGGTTGTTGCTCCACATCGCGCACACCGACAACTCAAAAGCTCGTGAAAACTTTCAAGCTGTAAGCACGATGCTTCTTTGCAACGAATAATTGTTGACGGGACCTCACACCTTCATCGCTCTTTCATCAAACTCACGCAACACACATCTCGCGATGTCTCTCACGGAATTCGACGCGATGAAAGCGTCAGTTCCTAAACTTTTCGATTGTCCAGGTTCTGCCTTCGCGTCCCCTCTCAGGAACGGTTGGCGGTGCGGTCTCGCGACCGCTTGTGAAACTTACAACACCGTGGGATCGCTCCCTCTTGGTCTCGTAAGCACTCCTGAACACTACAAGCTCGCGCTCTTCATGGTCAGAAGCTGCGCTTCAGGCTTCCGCCCCCCGCGCAGTCCAAAACCATAACCCACTACTCACCCTTTCGCCAACCCCCCTTTCTCAAGGGAGCAGAAGCGACTCCCCCCATGGCTTGAGTCGGTCCAACTCAGCCTGAGAAGCCGCGACAAGCACTGGATAACTCACGTCCGAAAGATCACGACCAGCAATCAGAACAGCCGGATCTTCATCAAGCCAAAGAACAGGGCAATCAAGTTCGCTGAGCACCAGCCAGGCAGCAGCGAGATCCCAGATCTTGGGTGTCGCCTCCAGGGCTGCAACCGTTTGCCCCATCGCAACGCTGACCATGTTGAGGCTGGCAACGCCAAGCAAACGAATCTTCCCCGGGAACGGCTCCTGATGGCGGCGCTGCAACACACGAATCGCTCGACTGCAGAGCGACACGCAGGCGCTTCCGAATAACTGACGGGCATCGACCGCGATTGGCTTTCCATTGCGCCAGGCACCTTGACCGCGGATGGCAACAATGCGCTGACGCAGGGAAGGGATCTCCAAAAACGCTTCTGTGGGCCGACCGTCGACAAAGCGAGCCACCGAGATGGCCCAATAGGGAATGCCTGCAGCGAAGTTGGTGGTGCCATCCAGGGGATCAACCACCCAGAAAGCCGATGAAGACGGGCAATGCTTCTCACCTTCTTCGCTCAGCGTGAATTCACCAGGGGCAACAGCTGCAAGCCCTTCGACCAGCATCCTGTCGCTCCAGCGATCACACGCAGTAATCAAGCTGCCGTCAGCCTTCACGTCAGAAACGATGTGGCCAAAATCCTGACGTTGACGATCTGCCACCCGATCAAGCAGCTGATGCACTGCAAGCAATTGCTGGGGAGTGAGGAGGCTGGCAGTCACAGTCTCAGCTTGGCCTCAAAGTGACACTGGAGATGATTCGCAACCGGGAAGGTTAGGAGCGGGCTCGATTGGCACAATTTCCAGCCCAATTTCATCGGGCTTCTCAGCAGGAAGACTCGTCGTCGGGCAGGCTTGAATCTGATCTAAACCGGTACGACGCCTTAATTGAGCAATAGTAGAGTTGTAAGAAAACACTGCGTCTGCATACCGAATTTGGGCATTGGTGAGGTCGCGTTGGTTGTCAACAACTTCTCGCTGGGTAGTCACACCAGCTTGGAAACGCAACCTAGCCAATCGCAGAGATTCAGTCGCAGATAAAACCTCACGGCTGGTAGTGCGTATATCTCGCTGATCTGATCGGAGAATATAAAAGCTCTCTTCTACCTGAAAGCGAATAAGATTGCGCTCACTCGCAAATGCAAATTGTTGTTCTTCAGCCCGTTGCTTGTTACGTCTATACTCAGCTCGTGCTCTGCCACCGTCGAAAATGTTCCATCTGGCCGACAAACCAACAGCATTATCAAAACTCCAACCATAAACCTGACTTTCAACAGGTGGTTCGACACTGGTCTCACCCTGAAAGCGCCTGGTTGAAAAAGTATTGAACACACTCAAGACGGGCTGCACTGCGGCCAAAGAAGAGTTGGCATCGCTATTGGCGATCGAGATATTAAGGAGAATTTGATCGAGTTCTTCACGGAACGCGTAGGCAGCAACGATGCTTTCCTGAAGAGACGGAACCCAAGTTCCAATCACCTTTGCAGGTGATGCAGCGGTGGGGGTCACATCTTGAGGAAGATTCAGAAGATCAGCTAGATCGCGTCGTTGTATGGACTGATCAGCTATGGCATTGGTTAAAAGCTGCTGATCACGAGCCAATTGGGTGACAGCCTCCAAGACTTCTAACTTGGTGGCTACGCCAGCCTGGTAACGGGCTCGTGCATCACGCAAGCTCACGAGAGAAGCGCGAACTGATTGTTGTCCGATCCTGACCTGCTCATCGGTCCGCTGAAGAAAAAAGTATGTCTCGGCAACGTCAAGGCGGAGTTGCCTGAGAGTAATTAAATAAGCCTCTCGCTCTCGCTCATAAATGTCCCGTGCAGAAGCGATCTCAGGAACACGTCTTGGATCGATCAGATTCCAATTAAGCTGAGCAGCAAAATTAGCCGACCAAATCTGTGTGTTAGTTAAAACACCGGATTCTTCCGGTAGCCCCGTCAAAGGGTCATTAAATTCGGTGCGGCGTTCATCAAAATTTTGCTGTTCGCCGTCGAGATATTGAGGAAGACCGTTGGCGTTGAGGTCGAGTGTTGGATACCAAAGCGACAAAGCAGCACGTAAGCCTGACTTGGCTTGCAGAACTCGACTGGCGGCAGCTTTGAGATTGGGATTATTGAATTCAGCCAGCCGCTCAACGTCCGCCAAGGTCAGCGGCCTGAGCTCTCGGATCCTTACCTGATCGGTTTGATCGGGCAGTGCCAAGTTCGGTGGTGCCGCAAGCGGCTCCATGGAGCCCGGCAAAGTTGTCGCCGCTGGGGGCAACACCGAAGGATCTGTTCTTGGTCGGTGTCCCTTTAATTCAGTGGCCGAAGGCAACGTGGCCTGATTGATCAGCTCGGAGCCGTCAGCAGAAACATTCTCAGCACCCTGTTGAGCACGGGCAACTTCGGCGAAGCAGACGGGCAATGCACCAGCAATGAAAAGAAGACCCGCAGCAGTCCGAAGCACATCAAATCGTGAGCTTGACGGAGTTTAGGTGGTTTTCGGAAGATCACCGAGGACAGCAGCCACGATGTCAGCTGCTCCATGCACGATCCGAATCGGAACTGGCAACTCGGCTTGCACTTGCTCCAGCGTCATGTCATCGAGAAACACTGGCTGCCCCTGACGCAACATCACCGACGGCAAAAGAAGCTGATCACCTAGCTGCTGACCTTTCAGCCCTGCGAGCAGGTCCTGCCCCGTGAGCAGCCCTGTGACGACTTGATCTTGGCCCCAATATGGACTGGGCAAACCATGCATGTCCAAGGTCACACCACTGATGCGGTTCAGGCGGTCGGTGACGGGTTCCAGGGCTTTGTCCACCAGACGCCCGACCACCCAACTGCTATGCAGCGGAGGATCAATCGTCTCTGGCAGCGAAACAGTGGCAGCATCCAAGGACTCAAGAAAGGCTCGGATGGTTCCGACACCATTTTCCTGCTGAGGAAGATCCTCATAGACGTCGCGCGGGGGGAGAGGCCGGCCAGCAATCAGATACCACTCATCCGACAGCCAAGCGAAGCGGCTGCCAATCTGAGTTTGGAAACGCCGTTGAAGCGGTTCGACAACATCAATCACCCGCTGAGCATCGTTTGGCGTGACGGCCCGCAAACCATCCCCTTGGGGGCGAAAACGGGTCAATCCAACTGGAACGACAGCGGCAGACAACACCGCAGGCCACTCACCGCCAGCGAAACGGGCCAGATCATTCAAGGACTGAAGCAGGGCATCCCCGTCATTCAGCCCAGGACAGACCACCACCTGGGCGTGAATTTGGAGATCGCGTTCGCCAAACCATTCCAGTTGCTGTAGCAATCGGCCGGCGCGGGGATTGTCAAGCAGGGTGGAGCGCAAATCGGGGTCCGTGGCATGCACGGACACAAACAAGGGCGACAGACGTTGCTGCTCGATCCTGTTCCAATCAGCATCCGACAGGTTCGTGAGGGTCAAATAAGACCCATACAGGAAGCTGAGCCGGTAATCATCATCTTTGAGATACAGGCTGTCTCGATGCCCGGGAGGCTGCTGATCGATAAAGCAGAAGGGACAGCGGTTGTTGCATTGCCGCAAACCATCGAACAATGCTTCGGTGAAGGCCAAACCAAGACCGTCATCGGCATCTTTCTCAAATGCAACCCGGTGCAACTCACCGGCCCTATCACGAACCTCAAGCGTTAACTCTTCCTCAACGATCAAATAGCGGTAATCAATGAGGTCACGAGGGCGCACACCATTGATACTGAGCAGCTGATCACCGGGCTCAAAGCCAAGTTCTTCACCAATCGAGCCAACCTCCACCGAGGCAACCACCGCTGGATCCGGCTGTCTGGCAGGTCGGCTGGGGTCGAGAGCCGTGACGGCAACCCCTGCGGAGGGTTCATTCCACACAGCGACTCGGCAACTACTTTCAGTTTGGGCCTCTGACGGACCAGCAGGCCAGAAGAAGCACGCCAAACAACAACCGGTAGATCACGAAAATCTTGGTGCTATGGCGCTGCAAAAACTTCAGCAGCCAGTCGATGGCAAGCCACGACACAACCGCTGCCGAGATGATTCCCACCAACAGCGGAAGCACACCAGCCAGGCTGAAATCAGCGAACGCCTCCTTCAACTCCACCAAGCCCGCCAGCGTGATCGCGGGAATGCCCAGGAGAAAAGAAAACCGCGCCGCATCGGGACGCGTCCAACCGTCAAACAGCGATGCAGTCAGCGTGCTCCCTGAACGCGAAACACCCGGGATCAAAGCGAGCGCCTGTGCCAGGCCCACCACGACGCCATCGCGTCCTTGGACCTGCATCAGACTCTTTCGACGCGGACCGATCTGCTCCGCCAAGGCGAGCAGCACAGCCATCACGATCGACACAATGGCAATGGCGGGAACACTGCGCATCAGCGAGGTTTCATAGCCGGGCCAACACAACTTGATCGCCAACCCAGCCATCAGGATCGGCAGTGTGCCAACAGTCATCGCAATGCCGAGCCGGGCATCGGGCTCCCGCCACTGTCCACGTCGCACAGCACCACTGATGCCCCGCAACACATCACGCAGATCATCACGGAAGTAGCCGATCACGGCAAAAATGCTGCCCAGCTGAATGACGGCGGTAGCCGCTACTCCTGGATCAGGCCAATTGAGCAAGTAAGGAACCGCTTTCAAGTGAGCGGTGCTGCTGATCGGGAGAAACTCAGTGAGTCCCTGCACGAGCCCAAGAACAAAGTTTCTCCAGATGGCCTCGAGCAGACCGGAATCCGACACCTCTGGGTTCCTGACTTCAAGTGTTGGGACGCTATGTCCAACCCGCTGCTGACGCCAGTGGCCCAGAACACACCGACGTGAACGAGGCCAGATCTTCTAAGGTTTCGCTTCTTTCTTCACAGCCGAACGGAGGCGAATCATTGTTCAGCGGGCTGATACGCAACCAGAGCCTGGCTGAGCCGGTCGAAGCCACAACGCTCAGTTTTGCCGGGATGCCTTTCTGGGCCTCCAGTCTGGTCGTTCTCCCTGTGTTTGTGCAGGCCCCTTGGGTTCGTGCACAGCCCTTCACAGCTTCGCTGTTCGGATTGGTGTTGCTCGCTTCGGGCCTCCTGAGTCACTGGCTTGCACCGCCCAAAGGCAAAGACCTTGGCGCGTTGCTTGTGGGCTTCAGCGGCAGTTGGCTTGCTGGAAGTTTGTTTTGGGGGTGGCTGTCCAGCCACCCAGTGCTTCACCTACCCATTGAGGCCTTTGCGCTGCCATTCGCCCTAGGGGGCCTCAACACACGCTGGCGCCTGGGCTGTTCGTTCTATCTCGCCTCGTTGCTGGGGACAGGCTTCACAGATCTGGCGATGGCATTGACCAATGTGATGCCGCTTTGGCCTTCGGTCGTCACGGCCACTCCAGCAGAAGCAGCATTACTGCTTCAAGAGGCAGCAACACGTGTCATGCGACCTGAATCCTTCCTGGTCATCAGTGCAGCTGGATTCATGATCCTCCGCCTCGTCCGTGATTTCCGGGTCCGAAGCCTCAACGCAACACCTTGGTCAATTTGTTGGGCCGTTGCAGCATCGGTGCTGTTCACCACCCTGCTGATTGACGGTCTGTTCTTGACGTTGTCCCTTCTTGCACCAGAACTCAGCGGCCTGATCTGAAACGAACTGCAAAAACTGCAGCGATGAATCACAGCTAAGGCTTGGGGCACTTGTAAGGTTTGCAAGCCGGCCATGTCGGCGTCCATCCCGTTCCGATCTCAAAGACGGAGACTTCCATGAAGCGTCTGCTGTGCTGGCTGACCGGCATTGCTGTGATGGCAGGCCTGATGATGAGCCTGGCCTTTCCCGCGAGCGTTCAGGCCGCAGAGATCCGCAATGTGGCTGACGACAAGATCGCTGAACGCGGCGACAAAGTGGATCTCAACAACTCATCTGTTCGTCGTTTCCAGCAATTCCCTGGCATGTACCCGACTCTCGCCGGCAAAATTGTGCTGGGAGGTCCCTATGAAACCGTTGATGACGTGCTTTCTCTCGATCTGACGGACCGTCAGAAAGAGCTGTTCGAGAAGTACCGCGACAACTTCACAGTCACAGCTCCATCGATTGCCCTGAACGAGGGCTTCGACCGCATCAACGACGGCCAATACCGCTGAGGTTTCTCTGATCGAGCCGATCTCCAGTGATTGGATTGCGTTAAAACCGCCGGAGTCCCCGGCGGTTTTTTTGGTTCAGCCATGACTACGCGTCGCCAAGGCATGGAACCCATCCCCGCAGGTCCCTGGGATGTTGTGGTGGTTGGCGCCGGTGCCGCAGGCCTGATGACCTGTCTCGAATTGCCGACGGACCTCAAGGTTCTGCTCGTCAATCGCAACACGAGCCGTCGATCCTCCAGTCGGTGGGCTCAAGGAGGCATCGCGTCCGTGACTCGCACAGACGACAGCAGCAGGAGCCACGCTGCTGACACGATCCATGCCGGTGCAGGACTCTGCGACAAAGATTCCGTGCGTCTGTTGGTGGATGAAGCCCCACAATGTGTGGATCGGCTCCTGCAGTTAGGCATGGAGTTTGATCGCAATCGTGATGGAAGCCTGGCCACCACGCTTGAAGCAGCTCATAGTCATCACCGGGTATTGCATGTGCAAGACCGCACCGGCCATGCCCTCGTGGATGTGCTTCGAGAGTGTGCCGAGCAACGACCAGGTCTTCTGCACCGCCGAGGAGTTCGGGTCAGCCAGCTTTGGGTCGAGCATGGACGATGCTGTGGCGTTCAGGTGGTGGATGGTTCCAGGCTGCAGTGGATTCGTTCACGCGCTGTGGTGCTGGCAACCGGAGGCGGCGGCCACCTGTACACCAACACAACCAATCCTGCTCAGGCTGCAGGCGAAGGCGTGGCATTGGCCTGGAGCGCTGGAGCGGCGATTGAAGACCTGGAGTTTGTGCAGTTTCATCCCACAGCTCTCAAACTGCCGGATGCGCCCTGCTTTCTGATCTCGGAAGCCGTTCGAGGCGAAGGAGCGCGTCTGGTGGATGCGACAGGACGAAGCCCTGTGGCGGATCTCGCTGGGGCCGATCTCGCTCCGCGCGATCAAGTCAGCCGAGCTCTGCTCAAGTGCATGCGGGAGCAACATACGAACCACATCGGACTGGACTGGTCTGAGATCCCCCGAGAGCAGGCCGAGCGTCGATTCCCAACCATCCTGGAACGATGCCGGCAACACAATCTGAATCCGCTTGAGCAGCCGATTCCCGTAGCACCAGCCGCCCACTACTGGATGGGAGGCGTGGCCACGGATCTCAAAGCCGCCACATCGTTGCCCGGGCTTTACGCCGTTGGCGAAGTGGCCTGCACCGGTCTGCATGGTGCCAATCGACTGGCCAGCAACTCGCTCATGGAATGTCTCGTGTTTGCACGCCAGCTCGGCGAGATCGACCTGCCTCCAGCAAGCAAAACCGACCGGCACCACTGGAATCCCCGCCAAGGCAGGAGTCAAAACATCGTGAACCATGCACGCAGCGGGGCCAGCATTGGCCACTTGATGCGAGAGATCGAACGGCTCAGCAAGCGGTGTTGGGATGTGGCCGGGGTGGATCGTTCCGTGCGCGGGATGCAGAGGCTGCTACAAGACACCGATCAGGCCAGCCTGCGGGTGGAACAAGAGGAGCTTCTGCGGCTGGTCAGTGAACAAGCGCACGACCATCCGCTTCAACTCGAAGAGCCAAGCCGCCAGGAACTGAATCTGCTGCTGGATCTTCTGCATCGCCAACGCACCAGCATCCTGCTGCTCGAAGCCTGCCTATTCCGCACCGAAAGCCGAGGGGGCCATTTCCGAAATGATGCTCCAGCCCCACTCCCCCAGTGGCGCCGGCACAGTCGTCAAATCAAAGGAATGCCGATTCATACCCGCCAGGTCACCGAATGACCTGGCGGGTATGAGACTTAGAAATCGGTGTCGCCCTTAAACCCCGACAACCTGGCGAGCGTCTTGAGGGGTTTCACCCCGGAATCAAGGGTGCCATTGATCTCCCAAGTGGGATAACCCTCAAGTTTTTTGCTTTCGCAAAGCGCGCGTTGATTGTTCTGACCGTCTGCAGCGCACTCAATGATGGTCAACTTCTTGGCGGCTTCTTCTCCAAAATCCTCCTTCTGCTCATGGCAGTGGGGACACCAGTAGGCGCTGTACATCACAGCTCCGGTGGCAGTGAGATGTTCAGCTAGCGCAACCTTGGCAGGAGTGCTTTCGGTCGTGACCAACGGTGGCGCACCGGGTCCTGTCAAGGCAGCGTCAGGACGGTCAGGATCCACAACGGAGGTCCAGATCAGGCTGCCTAGGAGTACAGCCAGCGCCAGAAGAATGCCGCGGAACACCACCTGTCCCGGATCCTCCCAGCCTCCGCCGATCACGGCGAGGATCAAGAGCAAGACCGACAGAGCCGCTGAGAGAGCACAAAAAAAGCAGAAGGCTTGAATCTTGAAAACCATCAAACCGACCAGCACAAGGCTGAACATCGCCATTCCAAGCGAAATTGCGAGCAGCCCCCACCAGGTGCGTCGCGATAAGTCGCCTCGGTTCTCCGCCAACCCCGGCAGCAAGGGCACCAGGGCCATCACCACCACTGCCAGGTAAGCAAGCAGGCCAGCAAACGACAGCGGAATGCTGAAGGCGTCACTCTGGAACAACGTGCCCCAGGCGCTGTTAAGCACCTTGTCGCATCCATCAGCTCCCAGTGGACAAGTGAGGTCACCGAGTACCCCCCAGCGCTTGAGAGTGATCGACCCCGTGTCGATCACTCCAACGGTTGCCAGCACCGCCATGGCGATGCGAGCCCATTTGAAACCCTGATCCTGTCGGCGACGGCTAGTCAGTCGGGTGGTGCCCATGTGCACTGCACTGTGGGTTGAAATTCTGGCAGGCGTCAGCGCGAGATTTATGTTGATTCATTGATCCGTCGTGCCCATGTCCCCGGACCAACCCCAAGTCCGAGAGGGCGCAAGCACGAGACCCACGGTGGCATTTGCCCATTTGGGCTGTGAAAAAAACCGTGTGGACACCGAGCACATGCTCGGCCTGCTCACAGAAGCGGGCTACGGCGTCAGCAGCGATGAGAACGACGCAAACGTTGTGGTGGTGAACACCTGCAGCTTCATCCAGGACGCCCGCGAGGAATCGGTGCGAACGCTGGTGGGCTTAGCGGAACAGGGCAAGGAACTGATCATCGCTGGCTGCTTGGCTCAGCATTTCCAAGACGAGCTGCTCGACTCACTGCCGGAAGCCAAGGCGATCGTCGGCACGGGTGATTACCAACACATTGTGGAGGTCTTGCAGCGTGTCGAGGCAGGAGAAAGGGTCAACCGGGTCAGCAAAACGCCAACCTTTGTGGGCGATGAGAACCTGCCCAGATATCGAACGACAGGAGAAGCGGTCGCCTATCTGAAAGTTGCCGAAGGCTGCGATTACCGCTGTGCGTTCTGCATCATTCCCCACCTGCGGGGCGATCAGCGATCACGCCCGATCGAGTCGATCGTGGCTGAAGCGCATCAACTGGCTGAACAGGGTGTGCAGGAGCTGGTGCTGATCAGCCAGATCACCACCAATTACGGCCTCGATCTTTATGGGCGACCACGACTGGCGGATCTGCTGCGAGCACTGGGAGAGGTCGAGATTCCCTGGATCCGCGTGCACTACGCCTATCCAACAGGGCTCACGCCAGACGTGATTGCGGCTTATCGGGAGGTGCCGAATGTGCTGCCATATCTCGATTTGCCCTTGCAGCACAGCCACCCTCAGGTGCTGCGGGCCATGAATCGCCCATGGCAAGCGGATGTGAATGAACGGCTGATGGACCAACTGCGGGAGCAACTACCCGATGCCGTGCTCCGAACCACGTTGATCGTGGGGTTCCCTGGTGAAACCGAAGAACAATTCGAACATCTGGCGGGGTTCCTGGAACGCCAGCGCTTCGACCATGTCGGGGTGTTCACCTTCTCAGCTGAAGAAGGCACCGCCGCGGCCAAGCTTCCGGATCCTGTCCCGGCAGACATTGCCATCGCGCGCAAGGACCGATTGATGACCCTCCAGCAACCAATCTCAGCTGAAGCGAACAGACGCTGGGTGGGACGCACCGTGGATGTGTTGATCGAGCAACACAACCCCAGCACCGGGGCCATGATCGGCCGGTGTGCTCGCTTTGCACCCGAGGTGGATGGCGAAGTGCAGGTTCAACCGCGTGCCGATGGACTTCAAGCCTCACCGGGAACCATGGTCCCCGTGAAGATCACAGGCGCAGACATCTATGACCTGACTGGCGAGATCGTTGGCGCAACAGAAATGGTTGCTTCAGCGCGGACGACTTCGTGAGCGCATCTGGATCACACGATCACCAACGCATCATCTTTTTGATTGCTTCAGGCATGAGCACCGCAGGTTCCTTTGCGGGGCTAACCGCCAAAGGTTGGATCCTGATGGATCAAACCGCTGATCCAATGGTGCTGGCGCTCCATTTCGCTGCACTATCGCTTCCCACGATGCTGGTGAGTGGCCCCGCTGGCGTTCGCACAGATCGGATTGGATGCGAACGCGTGCTGATTCAGGCGCAATGGGCGTTGCTCGGGGCAGGCCTCTTAGCCGCTCTGGCTATCCCCATGCTGGATGGCCAGCCACAAGTGCTGATGCTGTTGACCAGCACACTCCTAGCGGGCATCGCGGGTGCTTATGAACTCACAGCCCGCAACAAGTACTGCGCACTGCTCGTCGACGACGCCAGCCAGCTGGCGCCTTACTTAACGAGCTTCTCTGTGGTGTTCAACGTGGGCAAGCTGGTGGGGCCCCTTCTCGGCGGCTGGTTGATCACCCTGACAGGGCCAGCCCAGGCGCTCACGTTGGATGCCGCCACCTATCTCTTGCCGATCGCAAGTGTGATCTGGCTTCTGAAGCCACGGCTTGAGCTGGAGCAGCGAAGCACACCTGGGGAGAAGGCCACCCTGTCAGTGGCCTGGCGGGAATGTGGGAGCACCCTGCGCAACGTGCTGACGTTCACAGCCTTGATGTGCATCGTGGGCTTTTTTCATCCAGGACTCGGCCCTTTCATCGCTGCGCGAGAACTTGGGACAGCCCCGCTTGACCTCGCATTGTTCACCAGCGTTTTGGCACTGGGAAGCATCGCGGGAGGGATTGTGCTCCAGAGGAACAGTCATCGCTTCTGCCGACGACCCTCCCTCACGCTGGCGGGCTTCGGCCTCACAACAGCCGTTGCGCAGTTGGGGATGGCCCGAGGCGGAAGCACAATTCACGTGCTGACCATGACGCTGCTGATCGGAGCAGGTACAGCTGGATTACTGAGCAGCAGCAACCTCATCACCCAAGTTGGTGCCTCTCAGGTCCTGCGGGGCAGAATGGCTGGCCTAGGTCAGATCGCATTTCTAGGTGGCGGCGGCTTGAGCGGCCTCATTGCCGCGCAACTGACCATTGCCCTAGGGCTTCAAACAACCTTTGCCATCACTGGCGGAATTGGGGTTGTTCTGGCTCTTTGGGAAATCAGGACTCGTGGAGGAACCGTGCTGACCGAGGTCAGATCAGCTTGATTCCGCGCAGCACAAAACTGATGATGGCAGCGGTGACGAGGCCGGCACCGACAAGACCCAGATAAATGACGACGCCCATAGCTGTCACAGATGGCAGCATCCATTAGATCAGACACCGGAGCCCGGATTGGCAGATCCGCCTTAAGATTCTGCACAACGAAATTTACGGGATCGGACGGTTCTCTCCGCAGGGTCGACCGCAGGCAACAGACGCTCACCACAACGCCACGGATCATGCGCACCCTGTTCATCTATCCCCTGTTCCCGAAAACCTTCTGGAGCTACGAAAAAATTCTGGAGCTGGTGAATCGAAAGGTTCTGCTTCCACCCTTAGGTCTCGTCACCGTGGCAGCACTGCTTCCCCAGGAATGGGAGATGAAGCTGGTTGATCGCAATGTGCGTGAGATCACTGAAGCCGAGTGGGACTGGGCAGAACTGGTGATCATTTCTGGAATGATCGTCCAGAAGGACGACATGCAGGTTCAGATTGAAGAAGCCAAGCGCCGCGGCTTGCCGGTCGCAGTAGGCGGCCCATATGCAAGTTCCACCCCCGATGCACCTGAAATCGCCCAAGCCGATTTCAAAGTGCTGGACGAGGGTGAAATCACGCTGCCCCAGTTCATTGAAGCCATCCAGCGAGGTGACTCCAGTGGACGCTTCAGCGCCGAAGGCGACAAACCTGATGTCACGGCGACCCCCATTCCACGGTTCGACCTGCTTGAACTAGACGCCTACGACTCCATGAGCGTGCAGTTCTCGCGGGGCTGCCCGTTCAACTGCGAGTTCTGCGACATCATCGTTCTCTACGGACGCAAGCCACGGACCAAGAATCCTGAACAGCTGGTTGCTGAGCTCCAATACCTCTACGACCTGGGATGGAGGCGTTCCATTTTTCTGGTTGACGACAACTTCATCGGCAACAAGCGAAACGCCAAGTTGCTCCTTCCACAAATCAAGACCTGGCAAGAAGAGAGGGGCTATCCCTTCAGCTTTGCCACAGAAGCATCCGTCGACCTCGCCGACGATGAGGAAATGATGCAGATGATGCACGAAGCTCGCTTCGAAAGCGTGTTTCTTGGCATCGAAACACCGGATGAAGCCAGCCTGGAGACCTCGCGCAAAATTCAGAACACGCGCAATCCACTGGACGCAGCCGTCGATCGGATTACAGCCAACGGCATCCGGGTCATGGCTGGATTCATCATCGGTTTCGACGGTGAAAAAGACGGAGCAGGCCGTCGCATCGTGGAGTTTGTGACACGCACTGGCATCCCTGCCGCGATGATGGGAATGCTTCAGGCGCTGCCCAATACGGCTCTCTGGCATCGCCTTGAGAAAGAAGGCCGGCTCATCCAAGACAAAGACGCTGCCAAGGGTGTCAACCAGACCAACCTGCTGAACTTCAAGCCGACCCGACCCATTCGCGACATTGCCAATGAATATGTAGAGGCGTTCTGTGCGCTGTATGAACCCAATGCCTACATGGATCGGGTGTATTCCTACTACCTGAAAATGGGAGCTCCTCGCTGGAAAGGGAGTGCGTCACTTCCAACTTGGACAGACCTGCGAGCGCTATCGATTGTGATTTGGCGTCAGGGCATTAAACGGAACACTCGCAGTCGTTTCTGGCGCTACATGCTGAGCATGGCTCGACGCAATCCAGCGATGTTGGAGCAGTTCCTAGTCGTGCTGGCCCACAACGAGCACTTCCTCGAATACCGCGCAATTGTTCAGCGTGAAATCCGCGAACAGCTGGAATCCCTCCCTCCTGAGGAGCCCAGCGAATCCCGAGAATTGCAGACGGCCTGACTCCGGTTCAGTCCTGGACGTAAGCCACGCCACTCTTCAGGCAGATCTCAGCCTTCTGCAATTCACGCCCTAGATAAAGGGCATGATCAAGACGACTGAGTGGGTGAGGCCCCTCACCTTCTGTAAGAGCAATCCCGAGTTCCTTGGCCGTGCGCCCGCGAATCGTCCGAGTGGCTTGTCTTGGGCCGCCACCTCGGCATGACAACACTTCACCGGTCTCCGGATCTGTGGCACGACCTTTGTCGTCCACATCGTTGCTGTAGTGCTCAACCACCAGCTCACCGGCGTCCGCATCCACCTTGATGAGGAAATACCCGCAAGGGTCGAGGGCAATGAAGCGCTGAGACAGCTGATCGTCGAGCGATGAAAGGGCAGTTGTCATGAGCTCACCCTACAAATCAAAGACTCAAAGCCCTAATTCAGGGGGCTGAGCACGGAAGGGAAGCTCAGCGTTGATCGCCTCGATCTCCTCCTGCATCAGGCCATTGGCCCGAGGCAACCAAGAGCGAATGAGGGCATCCATGCGTTGGTCATACCAGCGATGCAGGCTGGTATGGGGTCTGGCCACAAAACCGCGGCGGCGTTTGTGGCTGCCCCCAGCCCCAGGATCAAAGCTCGACAGCTGTTGATTCAGCGCCCACTCAATCGGTGCGTAGTAACAGACCTCGAAATGAAGGCAGTCAATTTCCTCATTGCTGCCCCAATAGCGCCCCCAGAGATGCCGTTCATCTTGCACGCAGAGCGACATGGCGACGGGATCGTGCGGGTCACCGCGATGCGCACTGAACAGCACCACATGCTGGGCTAAGGAAGGCTGGATGAGCTGATCGAAGAAGGAGGCCTCGAGATATTTGCTGCCCCAGACCCCCCACCGCGAGCAATGCTGCTCGTAGAAACCATGCATCCGTGACAACAACTCCGGCGTGAGTGCAGCACCACTGATGGGAGTCACGCTCAAACCAGCCTTGTGAACAGCTTTGCGTTCTCGCTTGATGTTGCGGCGCTGATTGGCATTGAAACCAGCGAGATAATCGCTGAAATCAGTCTGGCCATCAGCAGTCCACAAACTCTGCTGATTCACCCAAGTGGCACATCCAGCAGCCTCAGCGAGTGGCTTCCATGTGGGATCCACATAGAGAAAGTTGCAACTGAGGATGTCATTTCGAGCAGCAAACTCGTCAATCAAACGAAGCATCACTGCAGTGAGCTCCTGGGCATCCTCCTGGGGGTGGAGATGAAAGCGGTAGCCCTGCACCGGACTGACAGGGCTCATGCCGATCAGCTTGGGGTAGTAGCGGAGACCGAGATCGCCAGCCAAACGCGCAAACGACTGATCAAAGACAAATTCGCCGTAACTGTGGCCTTTGAGATACAGCGGAGCGAGAGCCACGAGCTGCTCGTCTCTCCAAACTGAAAGATGAAGGGGCTGCCAGCCCTGTTCCGGAGCCACGCTGCCGGAGTTTTCTAAAGCAACCAACCAACTCCACCGATAAAAGGGGCTGACGTGCTCAGCAAGCAAGCCATCCCATTGCTGCTGAGGGATCTCACGGATGCTTCGATGCCAACGAGCCGTAAGCGATGCCATCAAGGGCCAGGGTCAACGACTCAGGCACGACCTTAACCAGCGAAATTGAAACGGGCGACCATGCTTCGACTGGCGGCATCCGGACTAACGATTGCGGCAGTAATGCACCAACACTTCATTGCCGCCCAGGTCACGAATGTCACGCAGATGCCAGGCCCCCGGTTCCATCAAGGAACCCGGCAGCGAAGACGCGTTTGAGGGCAGCCAACTGAACGTCCCCCCAAGCAGGCGGGGGCAAAGCGTCAACTGGAGCTCATCCACTGCATCCTGGGCCAGGAGGGAGGCACACAGTTGCGCGCCTCCAAGCAGCAGCATCCTGGTCCAGCCCTGAGCAGACAAATCGTTCAAGGTGTCTTTCCAGCAGGCGTTCAAACGATGGCTCGCTTGAAAACCCGAGCCGACTAATCCAGAAGGTGTGAGCAGATGGCGCTCAAACGGTTGCTGAAAAAACGGCCACTCCAGCGGAAAGTCGCCAAAACGACTCACCACGACGACCGCTGGCTGGGAACAACGCGCCGCAACGGTCCTCTGCTGCAGGAGATCTTCAGCACGGATTAAGCAACTGCAGCGATGGGCGCGCAGGGTGCCGGCACCGATCAAAACAGCATCGCTCCAGGCCAGTGCCTCTTCCAGAACGCGTCGATCACCGGGACCACCCAGTTGTGCAGCGCCACCGGAGGGTGGCGCCAACCGACCATCAAGACTGACCGCCAGCACAAGACGAACGGAGATGGGCGCAACCGACAAGGGCTTAATCAGACCGGAGCAACCGCCTCAAGAGAGGCTGGTGTCATCTCCAGCTGCGGAGTTTCGGCATAAACCTCGGCAGCATTATTAGGGCTTTCCTGCAACCGAATCTTGTGCAGATGAGCGCCGATGGCCTTGATCGGCGAGGAGAGACGATCAGCGATGTGAAGGGCGATGTTTTCAGCCGTAGGGACGCAGTCTTCAAAGAACGGAACGTCTTTGTTCAGGAAGGTGTGATCGAAAGGCTCAACCACTAGATCGTCGACCAGACGCTGTAGGGCTGAAAGATCGCAAACCATTCCAGTGCGAGGGTCGATGGCACCGCGGACGGTCACATCCACCAGGTAGTTGTGACCATGACCATGCGGTCGGGCACATTTGCCGTAAATGCGTTCGTTCTCTTCCTGGCTCAATTCCGGACGAGCCAAACGATGGGCAGCAGCGAAATGGGTACGGATGGTGAGAAAGGCGTCCATGGGATGTCCGAGGTAGTCGGCCCAAAGGCCCGGTTGTTCGTAGAGGCGTAAGGCCGTGATCGGCAGAAGCGGACTCAACCGCTTCCAGATCTGTCGGACGAGTGCCTCTGTGGTGGGAAGGCACCCTTCTGGACTGGACACGTCGAACTCGGGCCATGCCTCGTTCAGAAAACGGAAATCCAGCTGTCCGGTGACTTCACTGCGGATGGCGTGCTTGACCTCAGAGAGGTTGAGCACCATGCCGTCTTCATCCAGGCCTCCGGCCATAGACACGATCAATTCGTAGTTATGACCATGTCCTGGTGCCAAAGCGCAGGGGCCAAATTGCGCGGCATTGTCGTCAGCAGAGAGTTCCGGCAACCAATAACGGTGGCTAGCACTGAAGCAAGCACGACGTGTAATGACACAACCGCGTCCACGGCCATGCCGTGCAGTCGACTTCGTTTCAGTCATGTGACGGTTCGGCCAGAAGGCATCCTAATGAGCTAACGGCGAATCCGAGTCATGGCCGAGACCACTCCAACCCTGCGACAACGCCTCGGCGGAAGAAGCCTTTATCTCATTGGGATGATGGGAAGCGGGAAAAGCAGCACAGGCCGGCCCTTAGCGGAAAAGCTGGGGTATGGGTTCGTGGACTCGGACTCGGTGATTGAGCAGCTGGCAGGCTGCTCGATTCCTGAGATCTTTGAGCGTGATGGTGAGGAGGGGTTCCGCAAACTGGAGACCCAGGTTCTCAACGCCATCAGTGAACGTCATTCACTGGTGGTGGCAACAGGCGGTGGCGTGGTCACCCGCTCCGAAAACTGGGGGATCATGCATCAAGGCATCGTGATTTGGCTTGATGTGGAACGTGAACAGTTGCTGAAGCGGCTTGAGAGTGACAGCACCCCAAGACCTCTGCTTCAAGAAGCCGACCCCGCGCAGGCTCTGGACAGGATTCTCAACCAGCGGCACCCGCAGTACAGCGAAGCCGATTTGACCGTGGTGATCAAGGAGGAAACACCAGACGTCGTGGCTGATGGAATCCTGCAGTTGCTGCCAAAACTGATCCAAGACCCGCCAAAGCAGCGTCCGGAATGAGGCTTAAGGCGACGGGGGTTCCAGTCGGACCGCATACCACTGCAGGGAGAACCCTGGCGACAACTCCAATTCGCAGGCTGTGTCGAGAAGACGCGAGGCTGCCTGCTCAGGGCTCGCGCAAACTTTGAGATCAGAGGGCCATGGATCCAGCCCTCGCAAACGTTGTGCCAGCCATGCCAGGGTGTCGCCTGCACTGAGCAGCTGTTCCGGTTCTCCGGGCACCAGCACCACGTAGTGATCAAGCGATCGGATCAGAGGGTCAGACATGGTGAAACCGCTGTTGGCGCTGCTGCTCACCATGCTGCTGCAGTTCGTGCAAGTCGGCGCTGCCGCCGCCGCCGATCGCGACATGGTGTTCCTAGAGCAACGGTTTGCTAACTGGCCGGCATGGACTCTCCCGGCTCCATTGCCTCGACCTCGTGCCCGAGAGGATCTTGTTTATCCCTCCTGGTTTGCGGGCACCTGGGAGGTGCTCAATGAACAGCTCGATGACCTGGATCATCGCCAAACGGAATATGAATCGCTCCAGCACCAAGCTCGCTTCCGGCTCGATCGACGCGGCGATCTGGTGGGCGACCGTGTTTTTAATGCCCGAGCCGTTGGTGAAGCACTTCTGGGCGATCAGCTGCTCAGCGTTGAGCAAGATCCTGATCGCGTGAACCGTCAGCTGGCCAGGCTGAAGGGAGACGTGATGCTGGAGACGACCGTGATCGGTCGCAGAGAAAGCAACCCAACAGAGGATTCAGTCTTTTTCAGCGATGAGCTGGCACTGCAGGTCCTGCACAGCCCTGGCACCCCTCGCATCAGTCGCATTGAAACGCTTACTCGCTACGAGCGTTGCGGGAAGGCGATCTGCGCCGATCAACGCCAGGTCAGTCACGCTGGTCCTGGCCTGGAAAGCGATCAGTCCCTGGAGGGGCGTAGCAGCCGATTCAAGCTCACCCTCACACCATTGCAGCTGGATCTTGATGGGTCAGACTCGACTCCAGCTGATCACGCCAATGGAACAGAGACTGCAGCCTGGGGTGATCGCTGATCCCGGGAACGCCGCGGCCAGCCAAATCAGGTCCTGCTGATGAAGGAAAACGCAGAAGTGACAATTGAGCCGCCACCGACAGATCAGCCAGGCTCACTTCATCGCCCACCAGCACTCCAGCGGAATCGATGGCCTCTGCCATGGTGCTGAGACTGCTAAGCATGGAGGCCCTCTGCTCCTGACCGAGCAAATCACCCACACCACTCAGCCAACCACCTGGCAAGCCCGACATCACCTGACGAACAGGTGACGGCACATCATCAGGAAGAAGCGCATCTCTGAGCATCGGATCATCCACAGCCGCCTGCAACAAGGCTGAACGGGCTGCTGCTGCCAGGGTCGTATCGGCCCAGTCTTCGATTAGGTGCACCTGAGCTTGCAGGCGCGGCTCATCAGGAATCAAGGCAGGCGCAGGCTGAAGCGTCTCGAGATAGCGGCAAATCGCACTGGAATCGGCCACCACCTGATCACCGTCAACTAACACGGGCACCTGACGCTGACCCGAGAGCCTGAACACCGCGATCTGACCGATGCCGGGGGTGACTTCCACCTCTCTGAAGCTGAGTCCCTTCGACTGCAGCGCCATCCGCACCTTTAAACAGAAAGCCGAGTGACGGAACTGATGAAGCTCCAGCATGTCCACGCCGGGTCAAGAGCCGGCAGAGTAGCCATCAATTCCTGATCCTCGCCATCGCCATGCGCGATTTTTTCGTCAACGTGACGCGCTACCCGCGCTACCTGATCACCTTCGGCCTCGGTGTGCTCAATTCCGTCGCTGAGCCACTGGCGCGGAGACGTAGCAATCCAGTCACAGCCGTCTCCTTGATCGGAGCCCTAATCAGCGGCTTCATCAGCCTCAGCTTCGTGCTGCGTGCCATGGTGTCTTCAGCACCACAACTCTGAAATGGCCCCCGGACGTCGGGTTGAACGCGTGGCCGCCCTGATCCGTCGGGAGACCAGCGAACTGCTGATCAACGGCATCCGGGATGAACGGGTGCACCAGGGCATGGTGAGCATCACCAACGTGGAAGTGAGCGGCGACCTTCAGCATTGCAAGATCTTCGTCAGTGTTTTGGCTGATGGCGAGGCCCGCAACCAAGTGATGGATGGGCTGCAGGCTGCTAGTGGTTATCTGCGCGGTGAGCTTGGGCGGCGACTGCAAATGCGTCGTGCCCCGGAAGTGGTTTTTCAACTCGACCGAGGCCTGGAGAAAGGCACCTCCGTGTTGAGCTTGCTGGGTGAACTGGAGCGTGAGCGACAGGTTCGAGGAGAGATACCTGCCGGCAGTGATGAAGAACCCGAACAAGCCGGAGATGAACGCAGCTGAACGCCGCCGGGCTGTCGCCCAGCTGCTCGTTGTTCGAGCCAGTGGTCATGCGAGCGACAGGCAACGGCGCTATCCACGCTGGGAACTCAGCAACACGGCATTAAAGGATCTACTGGAAGCCGGAGTGGGTGGTGTGATTCTCCTAGGGGGGAGCGCCATCGAGGTTCAGCAGCGCTGCTCTAGCTTGCGTCAATGGGCTGGCAACCCAAACCTGCTGCTGTGCGCCGACGTCGAGGAAGGTGTGGGCCAGCGGTTTGAAGGCGCTTCCTGGCTCGTTCCCCCCATGGCGCTGGGGAGGCTGCATGCAAAAGACCCCAGCAAGGCTTTGGCTTTGGCCGAGAGCTACGGACGCATCACAGGAGATCAGGCCAAACGCTGCGGCCTGAACTGGGTGCTGGGCCCCGTGTGCGACGTCAACAGCAACCCGGCCAACCCTGTGATCAATGTGCGGGCCTGGGGGCAGCAGGCAGCAACGGTTGCCGATCTAGCGGAGGCGTTCCAACAGGGCCTTCGCACCAGTGGTGTTCTGGGGTGCGCAAAGCATTTCCCCGGACACGGTGACACCGCACAGGACTCACATCTGGAACTTCCAGTGGTTCCCCACTCCCGCGAGCGATTGGAGCAGTTGGAACTGATCCCATTCCAACGCCTGATCGCTGCCGGCGTCGCCAGTGTGATGACGGCCCATCTGCTAGTGCCATCCCTGGATGACCAAAGGCCTGCCACGCTCTCCAAGGCAGTGCTGACCGATCTACTTCGGCACGATTTGGGCTATCAGGGCCTCGTAGTAACCGATGCCTTGGTGATGGAAGCCATCAGCCGACGTGTTGGAGCTGGTGAAGCTGCAGTGCAAGCCTTTGAAGCGGGATCGGATCTGATCTTGATGCCTGTCGATGCCCATGCGGCGATCGATGCCTTGTGTGCCGCCCTTGAAAGCGGAAGGATCCCCGAATCTCGTCTGCATGAATCGATTCAAAGGCGCCAGCAGGCCCTGCAGACCTACATAGGACTCGACGCCGCAAGCCATACCAAAGCGATCGAAACGGAGGCAGAGCACGCGTGGGTGACAGAACTGGTGAATTGCTCTTTGGAGCTCAAAGGGCCATCGCTTTCACCCGCGCCAGAGCAAACAGGCGTGAATCTCATCCGAGTGGATGGCGTGCTGCCCTGCACCATGCTGCGGGCTGAGTCAGCGGCCATTACGGCACCGGAAGACCTCGGCTACAAAACACAGATCTGCCACGACAAGGGGCTGTCGCCATGGGCGAATTGTGGTGATCCTCTGGAGCCGCTGGCACTGGAGAGACTTGGGCAAGGCTTGGTGTTCCTGCAGCTCTTCCTCCGCGGAAATCCATTCCGCGCTGGGCAGGAACGCATCGAACCTTGGGCTGAAGCCATTCAACAGTTGCTGCGTCACGACCGCCTAGCTGGCCTCATTGTTTATGGATGCCCCTACCGATGGGACGCACTTCGAATGCTGTTGCCGGAATCCACTCCGGCTGGGTACAGCCCCGGACAAATGCCCACAGCCCAGGAGCAGCTGCTCAGGAGGATGATCGGCACAACAATCGGACGATCCGAAGCAAAGGACTTCACCGACTAAGAGCAGCACGGCGAGGATGCAGCAGAACAGAGGGAGTGATAGCCCTTAACCTCAGCGCCAGTGTTAACGGCCGCCATGCTCAGCCTCTCGATGATTGTGCGCGACGAGGCGACACGGATCGAGGCCTGCCTTCACTCGGTGCAGGGATTTGTCGATGAGATGGTCGTCGTCGACACCGGGTCAAAAGACGAGACCGTGGCGCTAGCGAAAGCCTGTGGGGCTCGTGTGGAGCACCTGGAATGGCCAGGTGACTTTGCTCCAGCACGCAATGCCGCGTTGGAGCATGTGAAGGGAGATTGGGTGCTCGTGCTCGATGCCGACGAGACGCTCCGGGCGGAGGCAATTCCAAAACTCAAAGCACTGATGGCCCAGCCCGATGTGCTTGTGATCAATCTTCTGAGACATGAGCTAGGTGCTGCGATGGCGCCCTACTCCAATGTGAGCCGTTTGTTCCGCAGGCATCCCCGCATCCAATGGAGCAAGCCTTATCACTCGATGATTGATGAGAGCGTGACAGCTCTCATGAGTGAGGAGGCCCATTGGCGCATTGCCAATTGCGCCGAGCCGGCACTCCTCCATGACGGCTATCGCCCTGAGCTCCTTTCGGGAACCGACAAGGCAGAGCGGCTGCGTCAGTCGATGGAACGATGGCTGGAGGAGCAACCCGGGGATCCCTATGCGTGCGCAAAACTGGGCGCCCTAGAAGTCAGTGAAGGGAACCACAATCGCGGCATCACACTGCTGCGCCGTGGATTGGAGTCACTGCCAGACGGCGAAGCCTCCATTGCCGAGCGCTATGAACTGCTCCTCAACCTCGGCATCGCCCTGGCACCTAGCGACAGTGTTGCCGCCATGCGCTGTTACCGAGAGGCTCTGGATCTGCCCCTAGAGACGCGCCTGAGTCTTGGCGCACGCCTGAATCTGGCAGCACAGCTAATGCAAGAGAACCAACTAGAGGAAGCCATCCACCTCACCACCACCGCCTGTCAGCGTGCACCCGAAGTCGCTCTGGCCTGGTACAACCTCGGCTTGATGGAACGGCGCCGTGGCGATCTCCTGGCCGCGATTAACGCCTACGAACGTTCGATCAGCCTGGACCCTTCCCATGCTGAAAGTCATCAGAACCTGGCTGTGGCCAGATTGATGGGAGGAGACATCGACGGTGCTCGCTCCGGTTTCCGTCAAGCCATTGCCGTTCTCCACGAGCAGCAGCGCCAGGACGAAGCCTCTGCCCTGAAAGCACAGATCAGTGGTCTGGTGAAACTGGATGAGGATCCACGCGCATGACTTCCGTTCAGCACCAGCCCCTGAAGGGACGCACGGTGGTGATCACCCGTGCACAGGAGCAACAAAGTGAAGGACGACGGATGTTGACGTCCCTCGGAGCCAGGGTTCTTGAGCTGCCAGCTCTGGAAATCGGCCCTCCCGACACCTGGGCCCCTCTCGACGATGCACTCGCCGATCTTGAAAACTTTCACTGGATGATCCTGTCCAGCGCCAATGGCGTAGACGCGGTGGAATCACGGCTCCAAGGGATGGGAACGTGTTTAGCCCGGCGTCCTGAGAGTCTCAAGATCGCAGCAGTGGGCCGAAAAACAGCACGACGCCTTGAAGAGATCGGCGTTCCTGCTGACTTCGTGCCCCCCACCTTCGTGGCCGACAGCCTGATCGATCATTTCCCAGTGTCGGGCTGGGGGCTACGCATCCTGTTGCCACGAGTTCAGAGCGGCGGACGCACACTGCTTGCCGAAGCCTTCGGCGAGGCCGGCTCCCGCGTGGTGGAAGTCGCGGCCTATGAATCGCGCTGCCCCGACTCGATACCCAGCGACACACTCGAGGCTCTCGAAGCCGACGAAGTGGATGCGATCAGTTTCAGCAGCGGAAAAACCGTGACCCATACCATCGCTCTCCTGAAGAGCGCCATCGGTGTGGATCGCATGCCATCGGTTTTGCAGAAACCCGCCGTGGTGTCGATAGGCCCTCAAACCAGCCTGCGCTGTAAGGAGCTGATCGGACGCGTTGATGAAGAAGCCTCACCTCATGACCTCGATGGGCTGGTCGAAGCCTGTGTTCAAGCCATACAGAAGCGCTCAGCCTGACCCGAGACCGTCACGTTGAGACAACCTTGGCGTAGATCAATCACCTGAACGCTCCAATCCGGTGGCAGCAGAGCTCCCGCATCCCCAGGGCAGCGGCCGCGGGGCCCGACACACACCGTTCCTGCACCAGCGGTGGTGCTCACAAGAGCTCGCAGCTCACCACCCACCTTCAATACCCCTTGCACGGTCAAACCCAGGGCCGATGCAGCTCCAACATCACCGTTGTTGTCAGGTGGCCGATTGAGAACCACTGGAGCGAACGGGTCACTCCTCCCTTCGGGCACCGATGCCAACACTTGCTCACGACTGGGAAGAGCCGTCAATCCCTCAGGAGACGCACTGAAGGCAGCTGGTGCCGCCTCAACCGATACTTCATCCTCCGCGGGCTGCGGGACCAAGACTTTGGGATCAGGCTGATTCCCGCAACCGGCGAGAGTGATTAGAAGAACAGGAAGACCCCGACGAAGCCAAGTCGTCCAGACAAATGAGGGGGAGCTCATCTCAAGTTGAGGATGAACTCTCTTCAACCAGATCCCGGAATCGGTCAAGGTTTGCCTGCAGTTCTTTCGTGACGATCCCACCCAGAATGGTGGGTTCCATGAGCGGTGCCAAGACCCCAGGTAGTTCATAAGTCACCGTGAGCTTCACAGCCGTGAGCTCTGGCTGTTCGGCATAAAACCGAACCCCACCCTTGGTGGGGAGCCCACCAACTGACTCCCAGTGGAGCTGCTGAGCTTCCACTCGCTGAGTGATGCGCGCTTTCCAGTGAAAACGGAAACCCTGAGCTGCCAGCGTCCAGTCGGTAAGGTCGGGATCATCGAGTGTTTTCACCGACTCGATCCAGCGCATCCATTTGGGCATGGCTTCAAGGTCGCTCCAGACCTCCCAGACACGGTCCACAGGTGCCTTGACCTCAGTGGTCACCGAATGTTCAAGCCAACGTCCCATCAGGCCACCGCCGCATTTGTGGCGAGCTGCGCTGGTCGCTTGAGAATTTCAGCAGCCGCAAGATGACCGCTCATCGTGGCTCCTTCCATGGAATCGATGTAATCCTGACGCGTGTAGCTGCCTGCCAGGAAGAAATTCTTGACAGGAGTTTTCTGCTCCGGCCGATAGGGCTCCATACCAGGGGCCTCCCGGTAGAGCGATTGAGCCAACTTCACCACATTGCTCCAGGTGAGCTTGAGATTGCGGGCCGAAGGGAAAAGCTCACGGACCTGAAGGTCAGTGTGAGCAACGATCTCTTCAACAGACTTGGGAATCCAAGGGTCCCCCGGCGTCAAAACGCACTGGAGCAATGAACCCTGGCCCTGCTTGCGATAGTCCTCAGGACTAGCCAATGCCAAGTCAGCAAAGCAGCTGAAATCAGCATCAGCGGTGTAAAGCAAATTGTTGAGCCCTATGGGGTGATCAACATCACGGCGGCGAGCTTCCTGGTCCTCACCGAGTTCGGTAACCCAACCGTCGTATCGGAGCTGAACAGTCGCCACGGGGACCGCCTCCAACTTGTGAATCGCCGCAAACTGAGGGAACCGCTTCCAGTCATCTGGAAGAAGGCGCTGGATACCAGGCACATCACAAGCAGCGAGATAGGCATCCGCTTCAACGCGGACATCACCGTCAGGCGTTGTTAACTGCAACGCAGTGACCTCTGGTTGATCTCCAGCACTGAACTCCACTTGCTTGACGCGGTGACGGAGATGCAGCTTCCCGCCGCGCGCCTGGATGTAATCAAGGATCGGACCCGTGAGCCAGCGATGGGGAGATCCCTTGAGCAGATTCAGTTTCGAGGCTTCGGTTTTGGCCGCAAACATCATGAAGATGGTGAGCATGCAGCGGGCCGAGATCGCTTCACAGTCAATGAAACCGAGCGCGTAGGCAATCGGATTCCACATGCGTCGGATGCTTTCGATGCTGCCGCCATGCCCAACGAACCAATCCTGAAAACTGACTGAATCAAGGGCACGGATTGTGCGCATCGCCCCCTCGTAATCCACAAGGCCTCGCACGATTGGACTCGTACCAAGCGCCAAAGCATTGCGCAGCTTGTCGATCCAGGTGAGCTGAGGCGTCGTGAAGAAGGCCTTCAGCCCGTTGAAGGGTGCCCCGATAGGGAAACGAAAATCGAGCTCGCGCAGGTCACCACCTTTGTTGCAAAAGAGGTGTGTGTGGTTTTTCGGAAGCAGGTTGTCGAAGGCGCCGACTTTGCGCATCAGAGCAAAGAGATTGGCGTAGTTAAAGAAAAAGACGTGCAGTCCCATCTCGATGTGATTGCCATCGGGATCGACCCAGCTGCCAACTTTCCCGCCCATAAAGGGACGGGCTTCGTAGAGGTTCACCTCATGACCGGCATCCACCAAATCCACCGCAGCGGACAGGCCTGCCAGACCGGAACCAACAATCGCGACCCGCACCATCTGGCGTGCAACTGGGGCGACTCTATGAAGAGACCCGACTTCACTGCTTCAGGCAGCGGACCTCAGGCGTTCATAAAATGAATCTGGATCTCGTGCCTGAGCCTGCAATGTCCAGCTCCGAAGCCACTGCTGAACCCGCAACGGATGCAGCTACATCCACGTCTCAATCCCACACAGCGCGGGATGGAAAGGGCATTCTGATCACAGAACCTGCCATGCAGCAGCTGGCCAAGCTGTGCGCCGATCAGGGCGAGAACAAGGTGCTGCGTGTGGGCGTGCGCTCAGGTGGATGTAGCGGCATGAGCTACACGATGGACTTCGTGCCTGCAACCGAAACTCTTGAAGATGACGAAAGCTATGACTACGAGTCACCCGACGGCGCCAGCTTCAAAGTGATCTGCGATCCAAAGAGCCTGCTCTATATCTACGGAATGCAGCTTGACTTCAGTACGGCACTCATCGGTGGAGGCTTTAATTTCACCAACCCGAATGCCACACAAACCTGTGGTTGCGGAAGCTCCTTCGCTGTCTGAACGGCGCCCAGGAGCACTTGAGGCTTCTATGGGAATCTGAACAGATTGCTTGAACGATCACTGCTTCATGGAGTCCAGCCAGGAAAGTCTGTTTCAGCAGGCGATGAGCCGCTATCAGCAAGGTGCCCCGGCACAAGAGCTGCTGGCGGATTTTGAGGCGATCACCGCTTCAGCACCGCGTCAGTCTGCTGGGTGGACATGCCTGGCATGGCTGCAACTGCTCTGTGATCAATCGGATGAAGCCCTGCGTTCAGCCCGGATGGCCGTAAAGCTGAATGGACAGGACCCCCAAGCCCGGATCAACCTATGCCTGGCGATGTTGGAGACGAAAGCCAAGGGCGTCAGGGACCAAATTGAAGTCATCCAGCAGGTGCTGGCACTGGCACCTGACATGGGTACGGAGCTGAAGGAGTCGATCGACGATGGACTGAGGCGCCGACCCGAATGGCCTGCTCTGCTCAAAGTGAAGGCCTGGTTGGAGCTCTGACGTGAGCCGACTGCTGTTGCTCAGCAATGGGCATGGGGAGGATCTCTCCGGAGCATTGCTGGGTCTCGCGCTGCAGGCTGAAGGTCATGACGTCGACGCACTCCCCCTGGTGGGGAAAGGCCAGCCCTATCAGGACGCAGGGATTGCCCTGATCGGGGGGACCCAAGAGTTCAGCACTGGGGGACTTGGTTACACGAGTCTTCGAGGACGCCTGACCGAATTGCTGCAGGGGCAAGTCATGTATCTTCTCCGGCGACTAATACGCCTGATGCGGATTGCCAAGCGCTACGACCTGGTGGTGGTGATCGGCGACGTGATTCCTGTCATGGCGGCCTGGCTCAGCAGACGGCCGGTGGCCACCTACCTCGTGGCGTATTCCAGTCATTACGAAGGGCGACTGCGCTTGCCATGGCCTTGCAGCGACTGCCTGCGCAGTCCTCGCTTTCGAGCGGTGTTCAGCCGAGACCAGTTGACTGCGGAGGATCTCAGCACTCAACTCAAACGACGCGTCAGTTTCCTCGGGAATCCATTCATGGATCCTGTCCTGAGCAATACGCGCCGGCTGCCCTCGGCTCATCGCCGGCTGGGATTGCTGCCAGGAAGCCGCCGACCTGAACTGGAACAGAACCTGCTGATGCTGCTCCAGGTGATCCATCAATTGCCGAAACATTTGGGCAGACAGGGTGACCTTCAGCTCGAAATGGCCCTGGTGTCCTCCCTCAACGATGCGGAGCTATCTGGGTTGGTCGCACCGTTCGGCTGGCAGTTGGAAACAGCCTCGAACAACGAACCTTCTGCGCTCTGTAAAGGGACCTGGCGGGTTTGGATCCGACGTGGCGACTTCGCGGCCGTGCTGCACAGTTCCGACCTGCTGCTCTGCATGGCTGGAACCGCCGCCGAACAAGCAGTGGGACTGGCACGACCTGTGCTGCAACTGGTAGGGCAAGGGCCGCAGTTCACCCAAGGCTTTGCGGAAGCCCAACGTCGGCTGCTGGGCCCAACCGTGTTTTGCGCAGAAGGTGATGCTGGCGAACCAGCCACACTGACGCGCACGGCTCAAATGGTGTTGGACCTCTTAGAGCGAAGCCGCAATGATGCGGCGCTGAAACTCCTCTGTGACAGAGAGGCGACGAACCGGCTCGGATCAGCCGGTGGCGGGAGCAGGATGGCGATGTCCATCTCTCGACTGCTGCAGTCGTCCCCATGAGCGCTCCGACGTCTCAACCGATCTGGAAGATCTGGCTGGATCGCCTTTTGGTGATCAATGTCTTTCTGGTGATAGGAGGTGCTGGCTGGTTTGGACTTGCGGTGATCAGCAGCAGTCAGGGCTTGGAAGCACCGATGCGTCAATTCATGCGGCTCTGGGAGCCGCTGTTTACACCTGCCATCGGCCTGCTCATGGGCGCTGCCCTGATCAACGGCGTCTGGAGCTGGTGGCAACGTCGAGTGCAACAGGCAAGGTCGGACAACTGAAGTGGAAGCCCACCGTCTCGAGACGCGTGGAGCGCACATGCTGACCTTCGAGCACCACCTTGGCGCCGTCCCCGAGCAACAGCTGCAGCATCGGACCGGGCACGGGCAGCAGACTTGGACGACCAAGGCATCTCCCCAGGCTGCTGGCGAATGTCGCCATCGAAACGGGTTCGGGCGCCACGGCATTAAAAGCACCGGACCAAGACTCCGATTCCAGTGCTGTCTGAATCATCGTGCAGAGATCACTACGCTCAATCCAGCTCATCCACTGACGACCAGAGCCAATCGGACCGCCAAATCCGGCGCGGAACACCGGGAGCATTTTCGCCAACGCTCCACCATCAGCGGACAGCACAATGCCAATGCGCAGCTGCACCAGACGGGTGGACTCTGGCTTAGCAGCCGCTGCCTGTTCCCAGCGTTCACAGAGGTGTGCAAGAAAATCTTCGCCAGGGGCACTCGCTTCATCGAAGCAAGCATCCGCGCTTGTGCCGAAATAGCCCACAGCCGAGGCATTGACCAAGACCGAAGGAGGCTGATCCAAGCCCGCCATGGCACGGACCAGATACCGGGTGGTGTCCAGGCGACTGGTTTCGAGCAGTTGACGATGCTGTGCCGTCCAACGCTGCTCAGCGATCGGTTCACCAGCCAAATTCACCACGCCATCGCACAGATTCAGCGCCTCATGGAGTGGCGTTGAGGAATCCCAACTAGACGCCACTGCCGGGTCGAGTTGGATCCAATCAAGCGATGCAACCTGAGCTGAGGAGAAGCCAGCTGGTGATGGCCTGCGACTCACCACTGTGAGTTGATGGCCCGCAGCTTGAAGCAGAGGAACCAAGCCACGGCCCACCAGGCCGGTGCAACCAATCAGCAGGAGGCGCATGGTGATGGCGTCGAAGGGATCCGACGTTAAGCAGCGAGCGTCAAATCGGAGGAGAATTGCGGCGCGTCAATCAGGACGAAGCCAACCGCGATCAAGATTGCGCGGACATCTCAGGAGCTTGTTCAGGCAGGGTGAGCTTCAACTTGCGTGCCAGAGGCACCAGGGCAAAACCCTGGATAAACAGTCCGTAGAGAACCACTGCAAGCGCAAGCGGGGGCATGGAGGCACCCCAGCTCACCCCAGATGACCAGGCAGTGATGGCCATGGCAATCGGCACAGCACCGCGGAGGCCGGCCCAACACACAAAAATTCGTTCCCCTGAGCTGAAGGGAGTCCTCCAAAGGAAGATGTGCACCATGAGCAACCTCACAAGCTGCATCACAAGGAACAGCACGAACGCCAATCCCGCTGCATACACCACATCCCGAGGATTCACCACCAGGCCCATGCAGAGGAACAGGAGCAACTCCGCCATTTTCGCGTAGCTGGAGTGAGCCTCAGCAAGCCGACCTTGATCAAGATCATTGCTGTTGCCGAGCACCAAACCAGCCACATAGGCAGCCAGCAAGGGGCTTCCTCCCAGAAGCGATGTGCCCCCACTGAGAACCATCAGCAACGCCAGGCTGACCACGGGCAACATCGCTGATTGATTGAGCCCCATGCGGGTGCCGAGAAGCTGAACGGTCAAGCTGCCGCCAAGAAAACCAATCAGCATGCCAAGCAGGAACTGGCGCACCAAATCCGTCACGAGTGATCCAGCCTCCATGCCGGCACCTCCGGCCAGAGCCAAGGCGAGACCAGCCAACACCACGGCCATCGGATCGTTAAAGCCTGACTCACACTCGATCAAATCGGTCAGGCGCTTGGGTAAACGGCCTTGTAGTGGCCTCAACAAAGCCAGCACTGCCGACGCATCAGTGCTGGCCACCATCGCACCCACAAACAGACATTGAGGCAACAGCACCAGCATCGGCTGACCGCCCTTCGCCATACCAAAGCCAAGGGCCACCAGTGTGATCAGAGCAGCGGTCATCAGCACACCAATGGTGGCCAAACGACCAGCGGGCTTGATCACGCCCCGCACGGACTGCCAATTGGTGGTGAGCCCCCCGAAGAACAGCACCAACACCAGGGCTGCTTCGGTGATTTGCTGCGCATTGTCGAGACTGAGCAGGGTGATCTGCTTGGTTCCGACAACGTCCACATGATTGTCAATCAGCAGACCGAGCATCAGCACCATGAGGATGCCTGGCACACGCACCCTCGCCGCAAGATCGTCGAGGAGCACCGCAACGAGCAGCAAACCTCCGAAAGCCACCAAATAAAGCGAAAGACCGTTGTCCAAGGGGGGTGCAGATCCGGTGTGAAAGGGTTCTAGCCTGCCCCCATACACAACGTCCTGTGATGGCCGAGACTTCGTCCAGTCCAGCACCAGCCGCCAAGGCCAAACCGGCCCTTAAAAAGGGTGCTCTAGTGCGCGTGAATCGAGCCGCCTATGCGGGAAGCGTCGAAGCAGGGTCGAGCGATCCACATCCCCCCGCATACATTTTTGAAGGGCCTGGCGAAGTGCTGGTTGTGAAAGGCGACTACGGACAGGTGCGTTGGCGTCGCCCGGTGCCTGACGTTTGGCTGCGCATCGATCAGCTCGAACCGTTCTCCTGAGACTTGAGCGCCTCTTCAAGTCTGGAAACAGCTTCCGGAACTTGCTGAATGGCGTCTGTGAGTTTGGCGAGCACACCACAACACCACATCAATCACGTCGGGCTCCCGGGCGAGTAAACGCGTCCCCCTGCTGGCTCCAGCAGAGCTAATCCGCAGCTGAAACCGTTAGCCAAAACGTCAGAAGAACCAGCGAAACCACACCGCTTCCATCAACTGATCTCAAGGCGACGGCGTTCGTCTTGCAGCCGTTTGCGACGCTGTCGCGCTTCACGCAGCATCTCCCGACCGTCGTGGAGGTAGTTGTCGACGTAACCCATTGTGTAGCGCTCAAGCTCCGCGATCGCGTCCTCCACCTGGGATAGGCAGTGATAAACGCTCAAGCCAAAGCCTCGTGCTGATGGAGGTGTCGGAATCGATTGAAACAACGTCTTGACCTTGTCAAGACGGCTGCGACTTTGTTCTAGATAAGCGCAGAACGCCTCCATCAAGGCATCGTCATAGGGATCGGCCGACAACGCACGAAGCTCGCCAGCGAAAGGATTGATCACCTGCCCCAGCAAACGATCAATTGGGAGGTAAACCTTCTGAAGCCAGGTGGCCAGCTCCAAATCGGCGCTCGCACCTTGTCCAGATGCGCGTCGCGCCGCCTGACTAGCACGTGCATTGCGGGCTCCTCGCTCCCGGGCTTCCTCACGAGACGAAGCGCCAACCTGGCGATCAAAAGCACGACGACTTTGGGGATCACCAAGCTGTTCCCAAGCAGCATTAAGCGCAAGAATGGTTTCTTCATCGCCACCCGCATCGGGATGGTGCTGTTTAACCAGGCGTCGATAAGCCGCCTTGAGTTCGTCTTGAGTGGCACTCGAAGCCACCTGCAACACGGCGTAGGGATCAAGGGACGGGTCTTGCCCTGCTGCGTTAAAGCTCAAAGCTGACCATCCCGCCGCGCCGGCAGCACCGAGGCAGCACTGAACATCGGTGTGGAGAGATAGCGCTCTCCAAAGCTCGCAAGAATCACCACGATGCGGCGACCCTCCATGGATGGGCGTTGACCCAGGCGCAATGCCGCTGCCACAGCCGCACCGCTGCTGACTCCCGACAACAATCCTTCCTCCCTGGCCAGACGACGACCGATGGTCATCGCTTCGTCATCGGTGACGGCCATGACTTCGTCGATCAGATCGGGATCCAACACAGGAGGGATAAATCCAGCCCCAATGCCCTGAATGCGATGGGGACCTGCAGAGCCTCCCGACAGCACAGGGCTGGCAGCAGGTTCCACAGCAATCACCTGAATGTTCGGCTGCCGCTCCTTGAGCACGCGGGCACAACCGGTGATGGTTCCCCCCGTGCCCACACCAGCGACAAAGGCATCCAGACAGCCTTCGGCATCAGTCCAGATCTCTTCAGCCGTAGACATCGCATGGACCGCTGGATTCGCAGGATTGTCGAACTGCTGCAGCAGATAGGCACCTGGGATCTCGTCGACCAGTTCACGAGCCAGATTGATGGCACCCTGCATGCCCTCGCTACCTGGAGTGAGCTGAAGCTCAGCGCCATACGCGCGAAGCATGGATCGCCGCTCAGTGCTCATCGTGTCGGGCATCGTGAGGATGAGCCGATAACCTCGCGCCGCAGCCACCATGGCCAGGGCGATACCTGTATTTCCACTGGTGGGCTCCACCAGCACGGTTCGAGCCGGTGCAATGGTGCCGTCACGCTCGGCGGCCTCCACCATGGCCCCTGCAATTCGATCCTTCACCGAAGCCGTGGGATTAAAACTTTCCAACTTCGCAAGGATCTCTGCCTTGCAATCGAAGGCTTGGGGCAAACGATTGAGTCTCACCAGAGGGGTCCGTCCCACAAGCGCAGTGATGTCAGGCGCGATTGGCATGTGGATCGGGTGACTTTGTCTCCGTGCAATCCATCCAATCATCAGGTCGGCAATTGACGAAACCTCGATTCCGCAAGGCGGTCAGCATTGAAATGCGTGACTGCAAGCGATTGGGTGGGTGAGCCTTTCAGCCAATGGTTGGCCAACCATCATCACAAAAAAAAAGCCCCCTCGATGAGGGGGCTATGGAATGAACCAACAAGGTCAGATCAGAACTTGAAGGTGGTCTTGATCAAGCCACCGAAGTTGCTGAAAGTGTCGTCGCGGTCGCCAACGGGGTCGCCGGAAGGACCGAAACCACCGCTAAGAGCAGCGGTGCCTTGTCCGAGGGGACGGCTCAGGTAGAAGAGCGCAGGAGTCACAGAGATGTTGTCGGTGACTTGGAACTTGTACCACCATTCCCAGGCGTAGTTGCCATCGCCGATCCACTTGCTGCCATCGAAGTCGTCGTCGAAGTCGACGCCAGTGATGAAGGTGGACTGGCCAACAGCCATACCAGCGGAGTTGCCTTTCAGGAAGACATCAGACCACTGCAGACCCACATACCAGGACTGGGAAGTGGCGCTATCGGCGAAGAGACTTGCGTCGTCATCGATGTTGGTGGTGTTGATACCCCAACCGGTGCTGATGCTCGGGAACCAGCTGGCTGATTCAGGAGACCAGTAGGCACTCAGACCGAAGGAGTTGGTAACTCCGAGGCCTGCGAAGGAAACGGCAGAAGGAGTGGCGTTACCGCCGTAGATGCCCACGCCGTTGTCGCCAGAAGCGTAGTTGTACGCAGCAGCAACACCCCAGTTGTCGTCGGTATAAGCGATCTGAACGGTGCCGTTGGAGGCAGCACAATCAGTTGCGATACCACCGCAGCTGTCGTTGAAGTCTTCACCGATGAAGTCGTCATCAGCAACGAAGCTGTTGTCGACGGGGTCGGAGTTGAAGCCGTTAGCGCTGACGTAGTTAGCGCTGATGCTGAAACCACCGCTTGCCCAGCTCAGGCCAGCACCCTGACCAAGAGTCAGGTTGTAAGCACCAGGAGCACCTGCGTAGGTGAAGAAGTCGAGGACGGTGTCAGCGGGGTAAGCGCTGGGCCACACAGCCAGCATGTCGTCCTGACGGACCAGACCACCCACGGTTGCAGTGAAGCTGTCGCCGATGGGGAACTGGTACCAAACGCGGTTGATGGCCACGTTGTTGGGACCGTTGGCCTCTTCGAAAGCGGTCTCCATGGTGGTCATGCCGTTTCCGAAGACGGACTGACCGAAGTTGCCGGCGCGCAGCATGGTGCGCAGCAGGTCCTTACCCGTGAAGCTGGTGTCCAGGAACAGACGGGTGTCGTAGTTGAAGGTGGTAGCGCCGAACTCTTCTGCGTAAGCGTCAGCTGCATCACCAACGCTGCTGCTTGCGGTGGAAGCACCGATCACGAAGGTGGTTTGGCCCTTCAGCTTGGTGGTGGTGGAGAACTGGGTTGCTTCCAGTTCGCCCACGCGAGCTTCCAGACCGTCAACACGGCCCTTGAGGATGGCGAGTTCCTTTTCGAACTCCTTCATCAGGCGCTTCAGCTCGTCGGTCACTTCAGTGACGCGGTCGAGACAAGCGTTCAGCAGTGCGGCCGCTTCAAAGCGGGTCATCGCACGGTTACCGCGGTAAGTGCCGTTGGGGTAGCCAGCGACGCAGCCGTAGCGCTCGATCAGGTTGGTCAGTGCCTGATAGGCCCAGTCCGTCGGAAAGACGTCAGAAAACTGATTGATGCTGGTGACCTGCTCGCCAGTGGAGGCGTAGTCGGCAACACCGGCAACGTTGACTTCGGTGGCACCAGCAGCCACAGGTGCCAGAAGGCCCAGGGCAGCAGGAGCAACCAGCAGTTGCTTGAAAAGTTTCATTAAATCCTCACACCAAAAATTGAGGTATTTGGACAGAAGTCCAAACCGCAAGCTATGCGGAGATGATCGTCATGACTAGGAGACCAGCCATCGAGGTGTCCATTAGCACAAACACCAGTAGCGGTTGATACCACTTTTTCGTACTGGTGCAACGAAAGGGCCACAGGCCGCTGCTACTAGGGATTCTTCTGACCTCGACAGAGCGTTCTCAGGCGATGGGCATCAAAACGAGCCGCGTAAGGTTGCGAGCGCATCAAGGCGGAGATCCTTTGCGGGACAGCTTCAATCAAGCCCTGCGGTGGGCGCTCATCCCAGCACTCGTTATCTATGTGGCATCCCTGAGCCTGAGCGGTCTGGCCGGGATCAAAGGACAGTTGGTGCTGCGCGATCTCGCACAGACCTGCAACACCGCTGCGGGGGTCGGACTGCTCTCCAACCTTGGCTACCTCCTCTGGCTCGCCGCCGCTGCAGTCGCACTATTCACGGCTTACTCAGGACAACCTGGCGTCCGAGGCAAACAACAAGAGCTTCTCGCCTGCGGCGGATGGTTTTCCTTCATTCTCTGCATCGACGACATGTTTCTGCTCCACGATCGATACATCGGGCAGACGTTTCTCTATGTGTTGTACATGGTGTTTGCCGTCTTGATCGCCACGCGCTACCGCAGGCAACTGATGGCTAGCAAAGGGGAACTCTTCCTCCTGGCGGTCGCTCTGCTTGGCGCATCCATCGGCATTGATCAGTTTCAACGGGATCTGCCTTTTGAGTACGAAACCGTTCAACTGGTGGAAGAGGGCGCCAAATTTCTCGGCATCGCTACTTGGGTCCTGTACTGGTGGCAAGCAAGTGCACTGAGCCTGAAGACCTCTCGCTCCACCTCTGATTCGTAAATATCCCAAGCCATGACAGCGCGAACGCTTCGTGATTGCCTGAGGAACGTGCAGTCCCATCTCGACCTCAGGCCCGTGCTACTGCTCGCAGTGATGTACGGCTTTGTTGCCTTCCTTCCCTTTGGGATCTTCGGCTGGCTTCAGAACGAAGATGGGCTGATGGAGTGGGGAAGTGTGGCCCTACTGATCCTCTCGGCCATCAATGCGTTTCGCCTTCAGAAACAATCACAACAGGGATGGGAACGACTGGGCTGGCTGTTGTTTTTTGTTCTCTGCTGCCTGTTCATCGGTGAGGAGATCAGCTGGGGCGAGCGACTGCACGGTGCCGGCATTGACGCCATCCGCTCGATCAACACCCAGGGGGAAACCAACCTGCACAACATCGCAGCCTTCCAAGGGAAAGGGCTCCTGCATTTGGGCTGGGCAAGCCTGGGACTGATTCTCGGCCTCGGGGGGTTTGTGCGGAGTGCCGCACCTCTCATTCCCGCAAAGCGATACACCCTCTATTTCACCCTGCCAGCAATCTGGTATCTGGGCTTCGAATTCTGCAGAAAAGCCGGCGAATGCCTGATCACCGTTGCCAATCATCAAGAGATCTATGAACTGTTGATCATCGCTGGGCTCTACCTGCACACGCGCAGCTGGTGCAGAAAGCGTGGCATTTCAACCCGTATCTTCGGCACTGGCTGATGCTGCTGCGCCATCAAAACCTGATCTGGTGGATCGCCGTCGCCTTGATCTGGTGCCTGAGCTGTGTGCTCGACCACACCTGGCTGCAGCTCGATCAACGCTTGCCCTCATGGGATCAGGCCGAATACCTCAGCAACGCGATTGAGCATGGCAGGCAGCTTGGGCTGCTGAGCCCTGGCCGGTGGGAGGGCGTTGAGCCACTGCTTGATCTCTCCCCGAAGATCCCTCCGCTGTCGTCGATCATCAGCGGCAGCCTGATGGCCGTTGTCGGCCAAAGCCCGGATCAGGCCGGATGGATCCTGAGCCTCTGGCATGGCGTGCTGCTGCTAACCGTGGCCAGCTGGGGCCGGTGCATCGGCGGCCGAAAACTCGGCCTCCTCGCGGCACTGTTTCTCGCCATGGCTCCGGGCATGGCAGAGCATCGCGTTGAATTCACCCTTGATCTACCCCTCACTGGCGCAACAACGCTGGCCTTGTTCCTGCTCTATCGCTGGCAGCGACCGAGTCCACAGGGGGGCCAATGGCCCCAGGCGGTCGTCGCCGCAGCGACCATTGCTGCTTCCGTTCTCATCAAACAAAGCGCCCTGCTGGTTGTGACGCTGCCAACAGTCTGGGCAGGTCTCCAGGCGCTGAAAGAACGCAAACGCAGTCTTCAGCTTGTTACGGGGCTTGTCATCGCCCTGGTCGCAATCCTCCCCTGGCTGCAGCACAACTGGATCACCACATTGGGCGGCACGCAGCGCGCCGTGATCACCTCGGCGGCTGAGGAAGGGGACCCAAGCCTGCTGCAGCTGGAATCATGGATCTGGTACCCACGACTGCTACCCAGACAGTTAGGTGGCTTGGTGCTGGGCGGCGGACTCGCCGGTTGGCTGTTGCACGCGCTCAATCGCATAAATCGTGCTGGACGCCCATCAGGCGAAGGCATGGGGTGGATTACCGGCACCGCCTTCTGCGTTCTCCTTGCCACGAGCCTGAGCCCGAATAAGGATGCTCGCTATATCGCGCCCTTGCTGCCGCTGCTGAGTCTCATCCTGGCCAGGGGCTGGCTGCTGCTGCTCTCACTCGGCACCAAGCCATGGCATCAGGCCATCAGCGCGATCCTGCTGTTGCTGACCTCCTTGCTTGGCTGCGTGGAGCTGGTCCGGATCCAGTGGAGCGACATAAGGCGTGAACCAGGATCTCCGGCAGCCGATGTGATCGCAAGCCTCAAGGATCGCGGCGGGAGCGATCACATCACCGTTCTAATGACAGCCAGCGACCGCAATCTCAACGAACAGACTCTGAGCTACCTCGGCAACGTCGATGGTGGATCGATCGACGCGAGGCGACTGGGACGCACCAAAGGGCAGAGCGCCCTTGCGCGCGAACAGGCCCAGTGGTGGATTCTGGCCACCGGGAATCAGGGCACCTCGCGCAAATCAGCGCGACGACTGAGCAAAGCGGTACGACAGGATCCCCGATTCGAACGCGTTCAGAGCTGGCCCTGGAGCAATGGACGAGAGATTGAACTCTGGAAAAGGAAGACAACAGCGCCGGAACCCCAACGCTTCGACCAGCGCTTCATCGCTCTGGCAAGACGGATGGAGGATGGCCCTGCAGCTCTGGAAGCTGTCTTCGGCGCGATCGAGCCCTGGCACCTGCTCGATCCCAGATTCGCTTACCAGAATCGTGTTGAGGGCTGGGCATTGGCGGCTTTAGAAGAAAGGCCGGATGACCGTGACGCACTCTGGAGCCTGGCCTTAATCAATGTGCTGCGCAATCGCCCGAACCAGGCCGCCCACTGGTTCGAACGGATCCAGGACGCCGACGGAGAAGACAGCTGGGCCCATGCCTATCGGTTGGTCGTGTTGATCGCGAACTGGCAGACATGCAAGGCGTCCTGGTCGGCATCTGATCATCTGAACAACCCACAATCTGATCAACAGGCGCAGGTGATCACGGCCTTGCGTGACCTGGCCCGATCAGGCTGCTTGGATCCACGTGGACCGATCGGTTTGCTCTCCAGCCTCAAGCCGGCGGTCACAACAATCGTTGATGCGATCGAAGGCAGGTCCCCTTAACCCTTCGACGATGAGCGCATGCCGAGTGGACGCCTGAGTGACGTGAAGCAGTGCATCCAGAGACCCAACGCCATCAGCAGCTCGATGGCCTCCTGATCATTGCGGATGCGATCACCATGGGTAATCCATGAAACATCCCAGTAAAAATAAAATGCGGCAACAATTAGAAAATAAAGACTGAATCGACGCGCAGGGAAGGCCTCGATCGCGGGAAAAAAGCGCCAACCCAGCCAACCCAAAAACACCCCTGCCGCCATAAAAGAGACATGCAGGTAATTCTGAATTCCCTCAAGATTATGAAGATTCGATTCCCCCTGGGCATTAATCTGCCGCAGATAATCCGAGCCTAAACCCGTCAAACGTTCTCCCCAGCTGATTTCCTCTCCAGCCACATAGAAGCAGAACAAAGCCATCAAGAGCCACCAAATCCACTGCGTGGAAAGACGCTTCCTCCACGAACGCACAAAGCAGCCTGCAGCACAGAAAGCGGCTCCTAAATAAGCCAGAAACTGCAGCCACTCAGCCAGCCCATCCTCACCTTTTCTCCAGAGATCAAACAAACCAAAGGGGAGAAAATACAAAACGCCATACAACAGAAAGAGATACACCAGAGGGAACAAGTCGGCCCTTGGCAAAAGATCTCCCCATGGAGTTCGAATCAGACGCGAAGGCTCATGCCCTGAAGTTTCGTTCATCATCTCTGAGTCGACTGGTCGAGATTACGACTGTGAACCCGAGGAAGGAGCAAAACACCCCTAAAACGATGCCCCCAAGACAGAAAGCTTTTGCTTCTGTCTTGGGGGCTCTCGCCGGGTCCGCTATGGCGCGGAACCGAATGATCTAGGAATCAGATGCCGCAATCAGCCGGCATTCTCCGCGATCAGCAGACCCTGCATCAAAGAACTGGAACTCATGGACACCTCCTCCGAAGGATTAGCGAATGCCGGCGGAGCATTCGAAATAGCAAAACTGCCTAAGCAGACTCGCCAATTCACGCCGCTGCATTCTGTACTTCACCACTCTAACCGGTATAGATTCAGCAGTCGAACACTGGTCATTCAAACGAATAAGAATGGCGCAACGACCGCTTGAAGAAAAAACACGCTTTGGATAAAAATCCCAATCAACCCAAGGCACTTAGCAATCTGCTGTTCTCTGATGTGCAGGCGAGAGCAAAATCAGTGCCTACCTTTTTGAAAACAAGAACAGAAAGCTCGGGTAGAACATCAAACTGATCAGATACCAGCTGAAGGCGCAGCAGCTAGCAGACAGCAGTCAGCACCCCCCGTCGCAGCATCGCTCCTGTACTCGCAAGAGAGTGATGGCACCAAGCTATTCATGCCGCAGAGCGCACCAAACAACGTCAATCCTGAATCCCAACAAAAAAGCCCCCCAAAAAAGGGGAGCTCGAAGCATCGTCGATGATGCTGATTGAAAATCTGAAGCCAGATTCAGAGAGCATTACCGCGGGGCAGAACCTCTTCAGGGAAGACGAAGTTTTCGTGCGGCTGGTCAGCCGGTGCCATCCAGGCACGCAGACCTTCATTCAGAAGGATGTTCTTGGTGTAGAAGGTCTCAAATTCGGGATCTTCTGCAGCGCGGATTTCCTGTGACACGAAGTCATAGGCGCGCAGGTTGAGGGCCAAGCCAACGATGCCGATGGCGCTGGTCCACAGGCCCATCACAGGCACGAACAGCATGAAGAAGTGCAGCCAGCGCTTGTTGGAGAACGCAATTCCGAAGATTTGGCTCCAGAAGCGGTTGGCGGTGACCATGGAATAGGTCTCTTCTTCCTGAGTGGGCTCAAACGCCTTAAAGGTGTTGGCCTGCTCGCCGTCTTCAAACAGGGTGTTTTCCACGGTGGCACCGTGAATGGCGCACAGCAGTGCACCGCCGAGGATGCCGGCGACGCCCATCATGTGGAAGGGGTTCAGGGTCCAGTTGTGGAAGCCCTGGAGGAAGAGAAGGAAGCGGAAAATCGCTGCCACACCAAAGGAGGGAGCGAAGAACCAGCTGCTCTGGCCGAGGGGGTACATCAGGAAAACACTGACGAACACCGCGATCGGACCGGAGAAGGCGATGGCGTTGTAGGGGCGGATGCCGACGAGACGGGCAATCTCGAACTGACGCAGCATGAAGCCGATCAGAGCGAAAGCACCGTGCAGCGCCACGAAGGCCCAGAGGCCGCCGAGCTGGCACCAGCGAACGAAATCGCCTTGAGCCTCAGGGCCCCAGAGCAGCAAGAGGCTGTGACCCATCGCATCAGCGGGGGTAGACACAGCAGCGGTCAGGAAGTTGCAACCTTCCAGGTACGAGGAGGCAATGCCGTGGGTGTACCAGGAGGTGACAAAGGTGGTGCCTGTGAGCCAACCACCGATGGCCAGGTAGGCCGTTGGGAAGAGAAGGATGCCGGACCAGCCGACAAAAACGAAGCGGTCGCGCTTGAGCCAGTCATCGAGGACGTCAAACCATCCCCGCTGTGGCGCGCGTCCTACAGCGATCGTCATGAGAGGAGCTTCATGAAGCTTTACGCGCCGAGCCTAGTTGGCGCCAGAGATTCTGTGGGCACCCCGACGGAAATTCATCGCAGACATGAGTAGAAATGCCCATAACTTCACCTTCGACTTCCATTCGCGAAGATGTCGTCAGTAAGAGGATGCCTCTGTGTACGTGATTGAGCTGGCTCTCCGCATGAGCCCCATGCCGGTGTCCGTGCAGCGCAAAGAAAGTGAGGCGGCTGAAGCCCTTTACCAGCAAGTGCGTACCGCACTCGAGCAGGGCCAGCCTCGTCTGCTGGAACTCACCTGCGAAAAAGTGGAAGGCAAGCGCCTCAGCGTGCTCACCAGTGACCTGCTTGCTGTTCAGATTTATGAAAAGACTGCTGCAACAGGCGGCACCAAGCGACCAGGGTTTTCCTTCGAAGGCTGAATGTCTGCAGAGCAAGGAAGGGAGCGAGCGGGTCTTCTGTTCGAGCGGGTCAGCTACAGCTGGCCCTGCGGCACCCGTGCCCTGGATCGCTGCAGCTTCCAGATTCCCGGTCCTGGCCTTTGGATGCTGGTTGGAAGCAACGGAAGCGGCAAAAGCACCCTGTTTCGAATTCTGAGCGGCCTGATCAAGCCTCAATCAGGGCATATCGATTGCGATTTACGCCCGGCCCTGGTGTTTCAGAACCCCGACCACCAGCTTTTGCTTCCCAGCTGCGGCAGCGAAGTGTTGCTCAACCTGCCCCATGGGCTCGGTCAGACGGAACAGCGACGCAGGATTAATCAATTGCTGGAACAAGTGGGGTTGGCGGACATGGCCTCCCGCCCCATCCACACTCTCAGCGGAGGGCAGAAGCAACGGCTAGCCATTGCCAGCGCCCTGGCCAGCGAAGCCAATCTGCTGCTGCTTGACGAGCCCACAGCATTGCTGGACCCCACAAGCCAAACGGCGATCTTGAACGCTGTGCAACAGCTCTGCCACCGATCCAGCAATCCCTTAACCGCCCTTTGGGTCACCCATCGGCTGGGCGAACTCGACCATGCCGATGGAGCCGCCAGGATGGAACGTGGACGTGTCGGGAACTGGCAAAACGGCCCGGCTTTGCGACGTCGCCTCGAACCGCTTGCCGGACGGCAGGGCTGAGGGGTAAGTTCTTTCGGACACATTCCTCGGTAGCTCAGCGGTAGAGCGGTCGACTGTTAATCGATTGGTCGCAGGTTCGAATCCCGCCCGGGGAGTTTCATGTTCAACACACCGCGCCTGACACGTTCAGACGCGGTTTTTTTTGATCGAATGACATCAGGTCATCGCTCCAAGGGCACCTGAACAAACGCCAACACGCGTGCGGAATGGCTCAAAAAAACGTTGAGCGGTGGATTTTCCGTCACAAAGCCCCTTGGAAACCGAAGACTTTCTGTAGAGGCCGATCCACGCATCGACGACCACAGAAGCCCGAATCTCTTTCAGGGCAAGGGATCCGCCGCTATCTCCATCACCGCGGCTCAATCCAGCGATCAATGCAAGAGCAAGTGAACCTTGAGAGAATCTGTCAAGCAATGACGCGGCTTAACCACGTCCACCACGTTCTCTCGCCGGCAAGTCGATGAAGCCCTGCATCCTGCTAATCGAAGACGACAGGGACATGCGTGAGCTGGTGGGTGGCCACCTTGAACACAGCGGCTTTGATGTTCAAAGTGCTGACGATGGCATCAAAGGGCAAGCGTTGGCCCTTCAATACAGCCCCGACCTGATCCTTTTGGATCTGATGCTGCCGAAGGTTGACGGCCTCACGCTTTGTCAGCGCCTCAGACGCGACGAGCGCACGGCTGCCATCCCAATCCTGATGCTCACCGCATTGGGTGGCACTAAAGACAAAGTCAGTGGCTTCAATTCAGGCGCTGATGATTACCTGACCAAGCCCTTCGATCTGGAAGAGCTGCAAGTGCGCGTGAAAGCACTGCTTCGACGCAGCGATCGGGCTCCCGTTGGAACCAGCGGAAACCACCACGAAATCCTCAGCTACGGCCCACTCACCCTCGTTCCAGAACGGTTTGAAGCCATCTGGTTTGACAAGCCGGTGCGGCTCACCCACCTGGAATTTGAACTGCTGCACTGCCTGCTTCAGCGACATGGCCAAACCGTGGCACCCTCACTAATTCTTAAAGAGGTGTGGGGCTATGAACCAGACGACGACATTGAAACGATCCGCGTGCACGTGCGTCACCTGCGCACCAAGCTCGAACCTGATCCACGCAAACCCCGTTTTATCAAGACGGTTTATGGCGCTGGTTATTGCCTGGAGTTGCCAACGGGAGCTCAATTAGAAGGCCTTCAGGATGTCTTGGCGCAGGCACGGGAAGAGCGGGAAAAGAAGGATCAAGACAGTCGCGCCAGCGCCTGAAGCCTTCCGACGTCTTCAGGCCTGTCTGAGATTGAGCAGGGCCACTTCCCAGGCAAGTCTGGGTTGCACGAACGACAGCAGATGCTGACGCAGACGATCAAGCCTGATCAAGAGTTCTTGGCGTGCATGAACGCGCCAGAGGTGTTGCTGCCACCAACTAATCAGCCAGAGCTGCTGTTCTCCTTCCAGTTGATCGCTCAGGTCACGGGCTAACGCCATCGCGTCAACCGGAGATGCCGGAATGGTCTGAAGGCGTTGCTTGAGATCGTCGGGAATGGACGTCCAAATCCGCACATGCTCCAAAAGCGCCCCAGGAGAGCCTGAGGCCAGTGCCATCAATTCAGGCTGACCAGAAGCCAGAGCCAAAGCCTGCTGACCCTCCTGATTGGGAAGACGCTGCAACACTGCACACATGCAGGCTTCGCTGAGCCGGGTGAAACGGATCTGCTGACAACGAGAGCGAATGGTTGTGAGCAACCGCTCAGGCGCAGCACTGAGGAGAATCAGCAAGCCATGCCCAGGCTCCTCCAGCGTTTTCAACAAGGCATTGGCCGCTCCTTCAGCCATCGCCTCGGGCTGCTCCAGGATCACCAGACCTCTTGGGGATTCCAGGGGCTGCCGTGCCAGGAAGCGACTCAACCCTCGAATCTGCTCCAGCCGCACTTGCGGAGGTGTGCGACGACTGACGCCTGCAGCTTCTGCCTCCGAACGTGGGATCAAGCGTCCCTGATGGCTGTACGTGGGCTCCACCCACAACAGGTCAGGGTGATTGCGATCTTCCAAGCGTCGTCTCTCGCGAGAATCTGACTCACCGCCGCTGAGCAGTCCTTCCAGGAAGCGCAACGCCGCAAGACGCCTTCCGACACCATCCGGACCGCTGAACAAATAAGCCGGAGCGAGTCGACGCTGATCCAGAGCAGCTTCAAGCAGCTGTTGTGCCAATGGCTGCCCCTGCAGATCAGCGAACAACCCCTGCATCAGATCCATCCCTCAGCCGCTTTCGCCTCAACCTGCACTCTGATCGCCTGGTGCACCGCGTCTGGGGTGCGATCAGCCGCCACTGCAGCCCAACCGCGGTCAGCGGCCAGGCGACGAAAACCATCAGCAACCCGTGCCAGAAATGCAGTCCCTTCCGCCTCGATCCGGTCGGCTGTCTGCGCTTGGCGGCGGTGAAGACTGACGTCGATGGGAAGATCCAGCCAAAGGGTGAGATCTGGTGTTATTCCGGCTGTGGCAATCCGTTCGAGATCGCGGATGATGGACGCATCCAGACCGCGACCATCGCCTTGATAGGCCAGGGTGGATCCACTGAATCGATCACTGAGGATCCAATCGCCCCGCTCCAGCGCGGGGCGGATCAACTGCTCCACATGCTGAGCGCGGTCAGCGGCATATAGCAGCAGTTCAGCGGTGTGAGCAGGCGCCGAAGCTTGGGGAGGATGGAGCAACAACTCCCGGAGGGCCTGGCCCAACGGTGTGCCTCCTGGTTCCCGTGTGAGATGCAGGGTTGCTCCCGCGGGCATAAGACCACTGACGGGCAACCATTCCGACAGCTGTTGCAGCTGCGTGGTTTTGCCGCAACCATCAATGCCCTCAAGCACCAGAAAACGTCCAGCCATGGTTAACGCAGGCGAAGACTCAAAGCATTCAGCACCACAGTCACTGAACTCAGGGCCATCAGCAATGCCGCCAGAGGTGGTGAGAGCAGCAATTTGAAACCTGGCAGTAGGGCACCGGCAGCAACAGGCAGGGCGATGAGGTTGTAACCGAAGGCCCAGAAGAGGTTCTGACGGATCTTGGCCATGGTGCGGCGAGCCAGGGTCAGAGCTTCCGGAAGTGCTTCGAGACGATCTCCGAGCAGCACCAGGTCTGCTGTGTCTTGGGCGATCTGCGTGCCAGTTCCCACAGCGATGCCGAGGTCAGCAGCGGCAAGAGCCGGGGCATCGTTGATGCCATCACCCACCATGCCCACGGGCTCATTCGCTTTCCAGCGCTCGAGGCGCTCCAGCTTCTGGGCCGGAAGCAACTGCCAAGCCAGCTCATCATCGGTGAAACCAAGAGCATGACCGACCTGCTCAACGGCACGACGACGGTCTCCGCTCAGCATGGCCAGCGACAGGCCTTGGGTGCGCAAGCGCTGAAGAGCGACGGCTGCATCCGGACGGAGACCGTCATCAATGGCCACCAGCCCAAGAGGCTGATGATCCAGAGCAACCGCCACGAGTGTTTGACCACGCTCAAGCGCGGTTTGCACAACCTGCTCCTGCGCGGATGACCAGGTCACACCCTCTGCTTGCAGCCATTCGGGAGAACCGACCCTGACCTCACCCTCCAGGGTCTCCAGAGTTCCTGTCATGCCAGCCCCAGGGAAAGTTCGACTGGTCTGCACTGAAAGAAGCGGAATGTTGCGGCGCTGAGCCTCCTGCATCAAGGCATGGGCTAAGGGGTGACGGCTTGTCTGCTCAAGACTCGCCCCAAGCTGGATGGCACGTTCCGCATCGTCTGTGGCCAACACGTCCTCCACCAGAGGACGCCCCAGGGTGAGAGTGCCTGTCTTGTCGAACACCATGCGTTCGATAGAGGCGGACTGTTCGATCACATCACCGCCCCTGAACAACCAGCCCTGCCGAGCGGCAAGCCCCGAGGACACTGTGATCACCGTGGGAGTGGCCAGACCCAGTGCACAGGGACAAGCCACCACCAACACAGCGATCGCAAGCTGCAATCCCAGGCCAAAGGGCGTTTGGGCGCCCGCCCCAAGCCCACCGTGCAACGCATGACCCGAACCGTGGTCCATCAACACAACGGGCACCTCGAGCACTTGCGGCCAAAGGCGACTGCCTAACTGCCACCAGAAGAAGAACGTCAGCAACGCCAAGCTGACAACGCCGTAACAGAAACGCCCCGCCACGCGGTCCGCCAGTCCCTGGATCGGTGCTCGCCTCGCCTGAGCCTGCTCCACCAGAGCAATGATTCGGGCCAACGCGGTGTCGCTGCCAACCCGCTGCACCTCCATGTCCAAGGTTCCCTCCAGATTGAGGCAACCGGAACTGAGCTCAGTGCCTGGTTCAGCATCCAAGGGAAGGGGCTCGCCAGTCAGGCTGGACAAATCAACCGCCGATCGCCCCTCGCGCACCACACCATCAACTGGGATGCGGTCGCCTGCCAGCAACTGAATGCGTTCCCCAGGACGCAGCACGGACACAGGCACCTCACGCACAGTGGCATCCGCCATCAACAACCGAGCCGTGTTGGGCTGTAGCGCCGCGAGCTCCTGGAGCGCTCGGCCGGTGCGTCTGCGCGCACGCTCCTCAAGGAAACGGCCCAACAGCACGAAACCCAGCAACATCACTGGTTCATTGAAGAAACAGGGCCAACCCACTTGCGGCCAGATGAGCGCCACAACGCTGGCCAGATAGGCACTACCGACGCCAAGACTGACCAGCGTGTCCATGCTCGGAACGCCGCTACGAAGCGCTTTCCATCCACCGGTCAGGATCGGGCGGCCAGGTCCGAACAACGCCACCGTTGCCAGCCCGGCATGAAACGGGAGGCTGCCGATCAGCGGCATCGACAACGAGCCCCCTTCGGCCAGATGGCCGAAACCCGACAGCAGCAGCAGCACCAACGCAACCATTAACTGACGCCACTGGCGCCACCACCCCCAGGCTTGTTCTGGTGTCTCGCTCTGGCCCAAGACCCCGCTTGGGCGCAACTTTGCCGGAAACCCTCTGCCCTGCAGGGCTTCCAGAACACCCTCAAGACTCTGATCCAACTCCGAAGTGGCCTCGCCCTCCAGTCGAAGCCATGCGCTGCGTGTCACCAAATTGACACTGGCATCTGCCACCCCAGGCTGTTCCAACAAGGTGCGTTCCACTGCCCTGACACAACCACCACATTTCATCCCCTCAATGTCGAGAAGCACGGCATGGGACGGCATCGTTGAAGCAGACGGACGGGATGCGGAGGCAGACACATCAACGGTTCACACCACACCACGCTAGGCAGTGGCCATTGGGTTCAGGATGGTGGCAACCGTCTGGCTCTCCGTGCCCCGCAGCAACCGCAACGACAACTTCATCGACAAGAGCTTCACGGTGATGGCCGACCTGATCGTGAAGCTGCTGCCGATCAACCCCAGAGCCAAAGAGGCTTATGTGTATTACCGCGATGGGTTATCCGCCCAGAACGACGGTGATTACGCAGAAGCTCTCGAGAACTACGAGGAAAGCCTGAAGCTCGAAGAAAACCCGATCGACCGCGGTGAAACCCTCAAAAACATGGCGATCATCTACATGAGCAATGGGGAGGAAGACCGGGCGATCGAGACCTATCTGCAAGCTCTCGAGGAAAACCCCAAGCAGCCGTCATGTCTCAAAAACATGGGGCTCATCTATGAAAAACGCGGTCGCATGGCAGAAGAAGAGGGTCGACGCGATGAAGCCGACGGCTGGCTGGACAAAGCGGCAGAGGCATGGACCCAGGCCGTGCGTCTCAATCCCGGTGGCTACCTCGACATTGAAAACTGGCTCAAATCCAGTGGTCGTAGCAATGTTGATGTGTATTTCTGACGATCTCAGCGGCTGTCGTCGTCGGGTTCGACCCCAAGCCCAAGCACAAGCGCTTCAGTGATCGAACCGGCCTCCAGAAGTTCCAGATCCAACCTTGCAGCCACCGGACCGAGACCACTTCCTCGCGGCACCACAGCACGACGAAAACCCAGCCGCACAGCTTCTTGAAGACGCATCTCCAGTTGCCCGACCGGTCGAAGCTGTCCGCCCAACCCAAGTTCACCCAAGAGCACAGTCCCGGCAGGCAGCGTGAGATCGCGATAGCTGGCGACTACAGCCGCGGCCACACCGAGATCAGCAGCAGGCTCCTCCACATCCAGGCCTCCAGCCACAGCCAGATAGCAGTCAAAACGCGACAGCGGCAGACCCATGTGCTTTTCCAGCACTGCCAGGATCTGATGGAGGCGATTCACGGCAATGCCCGTGGCCGTCCGACGGGGACTGGCATAGCTGGTGGTGCTCACCAGCGCTTGCAGATCCACCACCAGCGGACGCGTGCCTTCGCAGGCCACGATCGTTGCCACGCCACTGGCTCGCTCACCACTCAGGAATAACTCACTGGGGTTGCCCACCTCTTCCAGCCCCTGGCCTCGCATTTCGAACACGCCCAATTCATGTGTGGCGCCAAAGCGATTCTTCACGGCGCGCAGCAGGCGATGACTAGCGAATCGATCACCTTCGAAGGTCAGCACCGCATCCACCAGGTGTTCCAGCACCTTCGGTCCTGCCAGAACGCCCTCTTTCGTGACATGGCCAACCAACAGGAGAGCCGTGTTCTGACGCTTAGCCAACCGCTGCAGAGCAGCGGCACATTCGCGGACCTGAGCCACGGACCCCGGGGCACTGGAGAGGTCGGCGTCATGAAGCGCCTGAATGCTGTCGATCACAGCCACATCAGGCTGTAGCGCTTCAAGTTCCTGGAGCACAAGCTCCAGATCGGTCTCCGCCAGGAGCTGGAGATCACTGCGTTCAGCCGTGAGGCGTTGCCAGCGCAACTTCACCTGCTGTGCTGACTCCTCGGCACTCACATACAGAACAGAGCGGTCGCGAGCGATAGACGAGGCGCTCTGCAGAAGCAGCGTGCTTTTGCCAATGCCAGGGTCTCCCCCCACAAGCACCAGGGACCCAGGCACAAGCCCCCCGCCAAGCACCCGATCAAGTTCGTCGTAGCCACTGGGAAGCCGCTGGAGCGGTTGATCTCCGAGCGATGCCATCGCCGTGGAGCGACGAGGCTTCGGAGCCACTGCAGGATCAGCCGCAGCCCGACGTCGACGACCGTCATCTTTCGGTGCCGTTTGCTCGACGAGCGAATTCCAGCTGCCGCAGCTGTTGCACCGCCCAAAGAACTGGCGTGTCTGGGCACCGCAGCTCTGGCAGACGTAGAGAGTGACAGATCTGGGCACGTCGAATAATGAAGAAAGTTGGCTGAGCGTGAACGAATGAACCTGCCAATCACCTATTTGTGAGCACGAGTAACGCTTATTGCCGGCGACATGACGGCCTCAGCACCTTCCAAAGAAACCATTCTCGTGGTGGATGACGAGGCCAGCATCCGCAGGATCCTCGAAACCCGCCTGTCGATGATCGGGTACAACGTCGTCACCGCTTGCGACGGCACCGAAGCTCTCGAGAAGTTTCCGGACTGCAATCCCGACCTCGTCGTTCTCGACGTGATGATGCCGAAACTTGACGGCTATGGGGTCTGCCAGGAGCTGCGCAAGGAATCAGACGTCCCGATTGTGATGCTCACAGCATTGGGCGACGTGGCAGACCGCATCACAGGCCTTGAACTTGGCGCTGATGACTACGTGATCAAACCCTTCAGCCCCAAGGAGCTTGAAGCCAGAATCCGTTGTGTTCTGCGCCGCGTTGAGAAGGAGCAGGCTGCAGGCATTCCCAACTCAGGTGTCATTCAGGTCTCAGACCTGCGCATCGACACCAACAAGCGGCAGGTGTTCCGTAACGACGAGCGAATCCGCCTGACTGGCATGGAATTCAGCCTCCTCGAGCTGCTGGTCAGCCGTTCGGGTGAACCCTTCAGCCGTGGAGAAATTCTCAAGGAAGTTTGGGGGTATACCCCTGAGCGTCATGTGGACACCCGAGTGGTGGATGTCCATATCTCCCGGCTTCGTTCCAAACTGGAAGATGATCCGGCCAACCCCGAGCTAATTCTTACGGCTCGCGGCACCGGCTACCTGTTCCAGCGCATCGTCGATTCCGTTGCCTCCGAAGGATCCTGACCACACCCCGGACGTTGCGCCGAGGATCAAAGCCCGCCGATCGAAAGCGGTTCGTCGCCTGGTGATTTGGTACCGGCGCAATACTGCTGTGACCACCCTGGTGGATACAGCCACAACCTCGGCGAACGCCGCAGGCAGCGTTGCCGGTTCCGTGACCTCAATGGCCGGCACAGTTGTGAACAGTGCGGGGAACATGGCAGGTTCCGTGCTTCAGCCGGTGATGGATCCCCTGCGCCGTTTGCAGGGTGGGGTTCCCGGCCTCGATGAGCCCATCAACGACGAAGACCGGCTCTGGGTAGCTGTTGATGGCATGGGCGGCGACCACGCACCTGCTCCGATTCTGGAGGGTTGTCTGCAGGCGATTGAGCGCCTTGCCGTGAAGATCCGTTTTGTTGGCGAGACCGATCGGGTGCTCGAAGCCGCCACGGCTGCGGGGCTCACAGAAGCGCTGAACACCGCCATTGATGCCGGTCATCTTGAGCTAATCACGAGTGGCCCCTCCGTGCAGATGCATGAGGAAGCCACGGTGGTGCGCCGTAAACGCGACGCAAGCATCAACGTGGCCATGAATTTGGTCAAACGCGGGGAAGCCCAAGCTGTTTATTCGGCCGGCAACTCCGGTGCCGTGATGGCATCGGCGATTTTCCGGCTTGGGCGCCTGGCAGGCATTGATCGACCGGCCATCGGAGCACTTTTCCCAACCAAAGATCCAGGGCAGCCAGTTCTGGTGCTCGATGTGGGCGCCAACATGGACTGCAAACCCTCCTATCTGCACCAGTTCGCCCTGCTGGGGAACATCTACAGCCGCGATGTGCTTCAGGTCAGCGAGCCGCGCATCGGCCTTCTCAACATCGGCGAAGAGGAATGCAAAGGCAATGACCTTGCCGTTCGCACCCATGAGCTTCTCCGCAATGAAACACGCTTCCACTTCGCGGGGAATTGTGAAGGCAGAGATGTTCTCTCAGGTGAATTCGACGTGGTGGTCTGTGATGGCTTTACGGGCAATGTTCTGCTCAAGTTTCTGGAGTCTGTTGGCAGTGTTCTGCTGGGGGTCTTAAGAGCCGAGCTCCCGCGTGGACGCCGAGGCAAGGTGGGATCTGCGTTCCTACGCAGCAATCTCAAGCGCATCAAAAAGCGGCTGGACCATGCCGAACATGGCGGCGCCCTTTTGCTCGGCGTCAACGGCATTTGCGTGATTGGCCATGGCAGCAGCAAGGCCCTTTCGGTGGTGAGCGCTCTCCGCCTGGCCCACTCGGCGGCCAGTCACGGCGTCATGGACGATCTCGCCCAGCTGGGAGCGCAAGCGGCCACAAAGGCATAACCAACTCCATCGGGTGATCTTCTGGGCTGTGATTGACTGACGCCACCGCTTGGATTTTCTCTTGGCTGGAGCATCACCGCACTCCCGAGGCGTCGCCTTAATTGGCTGCGGTAGCGCCCAGGCTGAACAGGTGATCAGCAACGACCAGCTGGGCCTCCGCGTGGAGACCAATGATCAATGGATCCGGACCCGCACAGGAATTGGCAGTCGGCGGATCAGCAGTCCAACGGAGAACCTCACCGACCTGGCCACCAAGGCCGGTCGTTCGGCCCTGGAGATGGCCGGCTGGTCGGCAGACACCCTCGACTTGGTGCTGCTCGCCACCTCCACCCCCGACGACCTCTTCGGCTCTGCACCAAGGGTGCAAGCAGCACTAGGTGCCAGCAATGCCGTTGCGTTTGATCTGACGGCAGCCTGCAGTGGCTTTCTCTTCGCCCTGGTCACAGCGTCCCAATACCTGCGAACCGGCGCCATGCGCAGGGTTCTGGTGATTGGCGCCGATCAGTTAAGTCGATTTGTCGACTGGGATGACCGACGCAGCTGTGTGCTTTTCGGCGATGGTGCTGGAGCCTTGGCCCTAGAAGCCAGCGAGAACGATGGGCTCCAGGGATTTCTCCTTCGCAGCGATGGCGCCCGTGGTGGCGTGCTCAACCTCCCCGCTCTTGACAACAGCGCTGCGCTGGTTGGGGAAACTCAACATCGCCAGGGTGGCTACCGCCCGATCGAAATGAACGGCCAGGAGGTCTACAAATTTGCTGTTCGAGAAGTTCCCGCAATCCTGCAATCCCTGTTGGAACAATGCGATGTCGGTCCAGACGCGATCGACTGGCTGTTACTGCACCAGGCCAATCAGCGCATCCTGGATGCCGTGGCCGATCGCTTCTCGATCCCCCACGACAAGGTGCTCAGCAACCTGGCCCATTACGGCAACACATCGGCAGCCACGATTCCTTTAGTGCTCGATGAAGCTGTGCGCGACGGACGCATCTGCCGGGGCCACCTGCTCGCCAGCAGTGGATTTGGCGCAGGGTTGAGCTGGGGAGCAGCGCTGTTGCGTTGGCAGGGTCCCGCTTAGGCTCCCGGAACCATTGCGGCGGAGTGAATGTCGATTGCCTGGGTGTTTCCTGGTCAGGGGTCTCAGAAAATCGGCATGGCCGATTTGATCCTGAGCCTTCCCGGAGCCGAAGAGCGCTTCGATCTGGCATCCCAGCTTCTGGGAAGGGATCTCCTCGCCATCTGCAAAGGAGAAGCCGGTGAGAGCATCACACCTGCGGATCTAAACGACACCCGCAACACCCAGCCAGCGTTGTTCGTCGTCGAATCCTTGATCGTCGATGAGCTGCTGCGCCAGGGCCGTGAGCCCTCCTTGGTGGCAGGTCACAGCTTGGGAGAACTTGTGGCGCTCTATGCCGCTGGCGTTTTCGATGCCGCCACAGGTCTCGGGCTGATGCACCGCCGATCCGAACTGATGTCCACTGCAGGTGGAGGTGCCATGACAGCCGTGATTGGATTCGATCGCGAGCAACTCAATGCGCTTGTTGCCGACACATCCGATGTGGTGATCGCCAATGACAACAGCGAGGCCCAGGTTGTTCTGTCAGGCAGTCCTGCGGCTGTCACCAGCGTTAGCGAAGCACTCACCTGTAAAAGGGCGATCCCCCTCGCAGTGTCTGGCGCCTTCCACTCACCCTTCATGGCCGACGCGGCTGAAGCCTTCTCCGCGCATCTCGACACGCTGACGTTCGCCGATGCACGCTTCCCAGTGCTGAGTAATACCGATCCCACTCCCAGCCGGGATGGCACCGAACTCAAACATCGGCTTCGTCAACAAATGACCACTGGTGTTCGTTGGCGAGAAACGATGGAGGCCTTGATGGCCGCAGGTATCGACACATTGGTGGAGGTTGGCCCAGGCAACGTGCTGAGTGGCCTGGCCAAGCGATCCATGCGCGGCGTCACCAGCCATCAGCTGGCCAATGCCGGCGATCTCGGCCTCTAAGCGTGAGCAATTCCAAGATCACGTCCAGCAACGACGCGGCAGTGCAAGGCCTGCCGGCACCGGCCCCAGGCTTCGTCTACCAGCTGGTGAGCTTCCTGCTGGTGTTCCCCCTCTTCAGGGTGGTGTTTCGAGGACGCACCACGGGCAACGAGCGCGTCCCAATGAGTGGTCCGCTCGTGGTGGTCGCAAACCATGGCTCCCACCTGGATCCACCCTTGCTGGGTCATGGCCTGGGGCGACCGGTGGCCTTCATGGCCAAGGCTGAACTGTTCCGGATCCCATTGTTGGGTCGGCTCATCCGTGCTTGTGGTGCCTACCCCGTGAAACGAGGTGCGAGCGACCGTGAAGCCATTCGCACTGCGACCGCCAAACTGCAGGAAGGCTGGGCGATCGGAGTGTTTCTCGACGGCACACGCCAGCCTGATGGCCGTGTCAATAGCCCCATGCCTGGCGCCGCTCTTCTGGCGGCCCGCTCAGGTGCACCTCTGCTGCCCGTTGCCATCGTGAACAGCCATCGAGCCCTGGGAGCGGGTCGAAGCCTTCCTCGTTTGGTTCCGCTCCTTCTGCGCATCGGGGATCCGGTTCCCCCACCTAAGAGCCGCCGCAAACCCGACCTCGAAGCCACAACACGCGAACTGCAGCTTCGGATTAATGCCCTGCTCGATCAGGGTTCCGTGAACACCTGAGGCCAGCGACGGCGCGCCCATGGTTTGAGATCTTTGCCTGTGGCCACCCAGGCGAGTGCACGCAACCCATCTCCAAAGCGCTTTCCCAGGCCTTCTTGGCGACAGCGGTCTGCACAGCTCACAGGAATTCCTGTCAGACGAATCCCACGGCTCCCAGCCACGATGCCTCCCACGGTCATGGCACGGGGGAGGTGGTCTTCGCTTGTCACCAGCAGCAAATGATGCACACCCTCTCTCTGCAGCTCATCCACAAGTGATGTGAAATTGCCGAGCGTGTCCTGCGCGCGGTAGTCGAGACGAACCCGATCTGCGGCAAGACCGGCATCCTGCATCAGCCACTGGGCGTACTCCGGATTGGTCCCTCCGCTCACCACCAGGGGAAGGTTCATGCGGCGGGCCAGCGTCAAGCCAACCCGCTCGCGATCAGCATCACCACCCAACACCAGGATGCGCTGGGGCTGATGATTGGTCAGTGCCGCCTCCAGGAAGGGGCGAAACGGCCCTGCCACCCCTGCTGCGAGCAGCAGAGCCGAGCACAGCAGCAACGAGCGTCCGCCAAGGGCCATCAGACGGGGCCCACAGGGGAGGTTGGGTAGATCGGCAGCACAGGATCCCAGGGCCCAGGACGCCGCGCCTCATGGAAGGCACGGCAACAGCGCAATAGCTGCATCACATCAGCCGAGACATCCACGGTCATGGGCACAAATGGCGATGGCTGCTCATCAGGGTCGAGCAACCGTGGCACTTCCAGTTCGTCCACAACCCCATCAACGATGCGATAACGCCCTGCTACCTGGCCGCGGCGGGGCAGCGTCTGGATGATGGAAAACGTGCTGCTTTGCTGCGACTCCGGCAGCTGTCGGCTCAGTCGAGGAGCCATGAGGGCAAAGCTGCTGATGCCATGAAGTGGAACGTTGAGCTGCTGTGCCAAGGTTCGTGCCAGCACGACGGTCAGACGGGTGCCCGTGAAACCGCCCGGCCCTGTTGCAACAGCCAGCCTGGTGATTCGAGGCCACTGCTGTGCTGGCAACACATCCTGCACAGAAAGCACAAGTTCATTGGTGAGGGCCCGCCCCAAGGTGCGACATTCAACCTGCGCACTCTCGATCGAAGACTGAGCATCCACGAGAGCCATTCCAAGGGTTTCCGTGGAGCTGTGGAGAGCTAATAACCACTCGCTCATCGCGGCAACTCCTCTCCGGGCCGGAGCCGAAGCCAGCGTCCGGCGTCGAGCTCAAACGAACCACAGGCACGCACATCCCACTCGACGCCGACCTGCGCATCCGGGAGATCCATCACACTGATATGAATTTGGGGGTCAACGGGTTTCACATCCGGAGTCTCCGCCAGGTGAGGGGCACCATGCTGCCTCTCCACAGCGTGATAGGCCTGGCATCGGTCCACCCAGCGGCAGTCCACGCAGATGCACATGCCTCCCCGTTCCGGATCGGCACCCATTCTGACGGGGGACCCCACAAAGATGGCTGCACAACTCTGGCGCAGCCTCCAACCGCAACGCTGGCCTCTGAGCATGGACGAGCTCCCCAAAGGAGCGGTGCTCGTGGGTGGCGCCGTGCGTGATGGATTGCTTGGCAGGCTGTCTGAAGCTCCGGATCTTGATTTCATCGTCCCCGGTCAAGCCCTCGTCAGTGCGCGTCGGTTGGCTCGAGAGCATGGCGGGGCCTGCGTCGTGCTGGATAGCGAACGCGACATGGCTCGAATCGCCCTGAAGAAATGGACAATCGACCTGGCAAAGCAAGACGGGGGAAGCCTTCACGCAGATTTGAACCGTCGTGATTTCCGTCTCAATGCAATTGGTCTCACGCTGGATGGCACCACCCCGCGCCTGGTGGATCCCACAGGGGGACTAGAAGATCTGCGCGCGGGCAGGATCGTGGCTGTGCACGAGCAGAACCTTCAAGACGACCCATTGCGACTACTGAGAGGTGTGCGGCTGATGGCGGAATTGGAGATGAGTATCGACGCGCTGACGCTGGAGATGATCCAGCGCAACCGAGCTCTACTCAAGAACGCAGCCCCGGAAAGGATTCAAGCCGAGGTGCTCCGAATGGTGGCAGCACCCGCTGCAGATCGCGCCATCCAAATCGCAAGAGACCTCGACCTGTTAGAGCCCTGGGGCACAACGAACCCCAGAGCCTTCCTTGGAGGGTCACACGCCCTTGAAGATTGCTGTTCGGCACTGACCACCAGCGAACGAGATCAAGCGCTGCCTTTGGCGCGTCTGACGGCATTGCTAACGGACTCTGGGCTCAAACAACTCCGCTGCAGCAGAAAACAGATGCATCGGTGTGAACGACTTCGCCACTGGTGGACACAGACGCTCGGGAGAGAGCCCTCCATCCATCCGAACCAGTTACCAGAGAAGGAGCGCCTGCAGTTTCACCAAGACCTTGAGAACGACCTGCCAGCCTTGATTCTGGCCCTACCGAAGTCGGAACAAGAAATCTGGCTTCTGCGCTGGAGAGATGCTCAGGATCCCCTGTTTCATCCACGGCCACCGATGGATGGCAACAGCCTTCAGCGAGACCTTAAAGTCACCCCTGGCCCGATTTTGGGCGCGCTGATCAGACACCTGACTCTTGAGCGCGCGTATGGTCGTCTATCCAACCGCGAGCAGGCGCTCCACGCAGCACGATCCTGGCTGTCCCATCACTCGGTTTCGACCGCCTCGAATGGGTCCTGTGATTAACTGCCTTTGCAGCGACGACAACGATCGGCCTGACACGCAGTCTTTCTTTCTCCTTCCCCGTTTCATGAGCGTGCGTCTTTACATCGGCAATTTGCCGCAAAATTTTGAGAGCAAAGAGCTTGAAGCTCAGCTCACCAGCGTTGGGGAGGGAATTCGCTTCAAGGCCGTTCTCGACCGCGAAACCGGTGCCTGCCGCGGTTTCGGCTTTGCCAACATTGACGACGAGAAAGTCGCCGATGCCGTAATCGAGCAATTCAACGGCAAGGAATTCGGAGGCAATGCGCTTCGGGTTGAACGTTCAGAGCGGCGCGACAACAACGCTGGTGGCGGTCGTCGTGGCCAGAACAATGGCCATGCTCCTGGCTCTGCACGCAAAGCCGTGAACAAAGTGGTTCACAGCGATGCCAAAGCAGAGGAAGCTCCCGATCCCCGCTGGGCCGGAGAACTCTCCAAACTCAAGGATCTGCTTGCCAATCAGAAGACTGCCGTCTGATTGAGACAAGCCATTGCTCCATTAAAAAGCAGGTCTTGAAGACCTGCTTTTTTTGATGCTGATCGAATGAAGATCTAAGGAAGCAGTGCGGCAATCCCAATGACGCCCACAAAAATGCCAAGAAAAAGGAAACCCATCTTGGTCATCTTGGATTCATGGTCATCCACTCCTTCTTCGACGGCTTCTTGAAGATCCGCACGGAACTCATCGATCGCCTTGGACTTATCAGCATCGCTTGGAATCTCACGAGGCATCGGTTCGATCGCAAAGGACAGGGTTAAAGGACGATTCAGGCGCGGTGAAAGAACCAGTAGGAGGCACCGGCGAGAAGCACGAGCAGAATAATCGGCACGGCGATCGCAGCCATGCCGTTATGGCTTTTCACCACACGCGATTCATGGGCAACAACAGCATCACGAATGCTCACGTGCATCTCTTCACGCAAACGTTCCAGATCGGAATCGAGCGACGCGTCGTCGTAAAGCGCGCGAAGGTGCTCAAAGGTTGACTTTCCCAAAATCAGACTTTTCTCGGGCTTGTCATAGAGAATTTCCATCAACTCCTCCCGTGGAATCTCAACGAGTTGACAAGCCTTGGCTGCCCGAGCACTTGCTGTACGCGGGCGACTATCAATGATTTCGACTTCTCCAAACACATGCCCAGGGCCGTGCGTGGAATCAACCCCCTCACCTGTTTCGGGGTACTGGGTAGTCATCTCGACCATTCCCGATTTGACAAGATAGATGGCTCCACTCGCCTCTTCGGATTGGTAGATGTAATCGCCCTTATCAACAGCGAACCTGCGCATTTTCGATCACGTAAGCGGCCGTCATCTTATCCGGGGATGGCCTAAAATGCGTCGCCAAAGCTGAATTAGGAGCCACGATGGCGAGCCAGCCCGTAAATCGCCACGCTCTCCGTAAAGGTCTTGTCATCGCTGGAGTTGTGGCCGCGGGAGCCATTGGCTGGAGCGTGCTGAAACCAAAGCCGACCCCTCCTCCTGTCGTCAGCCAACCCAAACAAGTCACGGCCCTTGGCCGGCTCACACCAGAAGGAAGCCTCGTTCCCCTTTCCATTCCGGCAGGCACCGCTGGAGGAAATGAGATCGTTGATCGATGGTTTGTGGGCGAAGGCGACACGATTACAAAGGGACAAGCGCTCGTGCGCCTGAGCAGCTACGAAGAACTGCAGTCGGCTCTGGTTCAAGCTGAATCGAAGTTGAAATCGACAGGCGCACTGCTGCCCTTTTTGAAGGTCAGCCAAAACCGTGGAGAGAAGCTCTTCCAGGACGGAGCCATTTCTGAAGAAGAGCTGGCCAAAACCACCGCCAGCATCCTGGAAAGGCAAGCCGACGTCGCAGCGGCCACAGCCTCAGTCGAGCAAGCACGCAGCCAATTGGCGTCTGCCGAGGTTCGATCTCCGCTCGACGGTCGCCTGATCAGGATCTACAGCTGGCCTGGGATGAAGCAGACCGATGAAGGCTTGGCTGTCATCGGTCGCACGGACTCCATGCAGGTTTGGGCCCAGGTTTTTCAAACCGATATCAATCGACTCCGTATCGGACAGCCAGCCATCGTGACCGCTGAAACCGGTGGTTTTGAGGGAGAGGTTCAGGCCACATTGAAGTCCATCATTGGTCGGGTTTCCCAGAGAGATTTGTTCGCGGTCGCAGCCAACAACGATGTGAACGCACGCGTTGTTCTGGTCAAGCTTGATATCGACCCTGAATTCCAGCCAGAGCTGTCGAAGCTGAGCGGATTGAACGTGATCGTCCGCTTCAAGCCATGAGCCAAATCACATCTTGGTTCTCCAGGTTGAATCTCAACGACCTACCCCTGGCCTGGCTCCAACTCAAGCGACAACCTGTGCGCTATCTGGTTGCCGTCACCGGCATTGGATTCGCTGCCCTCCTGATGTATATGCAGCTCGGCTTCCAATCCGGTCTGCTCAAGAGCGCCACCAAGTTTTACAACGCTCTTGAGACGGATTTGGTGCTGATCAGCCCCGCGACAGTGAACAGCGGCAGCTACCAGCAGTTCCCTCAATCACAGCTTTTTCAAGCACTGGGCGTCGAAGGCATCCGCGAAACGATTCCTCTTTACATCGCCAATATCAATGCACAACAACTCGATGGGATCAAACCAACATCCCTTCGAATGATCGGCTATGACCCCGACCTAAAGGTCCTCAACGTTTCAGCCATCAATGATCAAAGCGACAAGCTAAAGACGCCTGGCTTTGTGCTCTTTGACACTCTTGGATCAACCATCAAGACTGGTCCAGTTGGCAAAACCTTTAAAGCTGACGGTCCTCTGGACATGATCTCGTCGGATTTTGAAAAAACATTCAGAATCAAAGGCTTATTTTCACTGGGCTCAACATTTGTTGCTGACAGCAACTTAATTGGCAGCGATGCCACCGCATTGCAGCTTGCTTCGAGACAAATCAACTTAGGTGAAATATCACTCGGATTAATCCGTGTCGACGACCCAAAAAATGCTCCCAGAGTTCAGAGAGATCTTCAAGCCCTCTACGGCGATGAAATACAGGTTCTAACCAAACCTCAACTGATCCAACAGGAAAGGGATTACTGGAACAATGTGTCGTCTTTTGGAGTGATCTTCGGCTTTGGCACCATTATGGGTCTCCTGGTGGGAGGCGTGGTGGTCTACCAAGTTCTTTACACGGATGTCAGTGACCACTTAAAGGAATACGCAACTTTGAAGGCCATGGGTTTCTCCGGCCAATTCATTCTGATTGTCGTGATTCAAGAAGCTGTTCTGCTCGGTGTTTCCGCGTTCATTCCTGCCACCCTTTTGAGCGCCGCGCTCTACGCCGGCCTCAGTGCAGTTTCTGGAATCGAGCTGCAAATGACGGCCGGCAAATCCCTTCTTGTGGGATTTCTAACCATCAGCGTTTGCGCGATTGCTTCAGCCATTGCTATTCGCAAGCTCAGTGATGCCGATCCAGCCTCTGTCTTCTGACACAACATGCACGACGACATCACAATGAAACCGGTTATCAGCACACAAAACCTTTGCCATAGCTACGGGAAAGGCGAGCTCAGAACAGAAATTTTGCACAACCTTAATTTCGAGGTTTACAGCGGTGAAATCACGTTGCTTGTTGGGCCCTCTGGGAGTGGCAAAAGCACCCTTTTAACCTTGCTTGGAGCCTTGCGTTCCGTTGAGGAAGGGTCAATCTCTGTTCTCGGTCAAGAGCTGAACGGAGCCAGCGAAGAGGTCTTGATGCAAACCCGACGGCGCATCGGTTTCATCTTCCAAAGCCACAACCTTGTTTCATCGCTCACGGTTCTCCAGAACGTCCAGATTCTTCTGCAGCTCACGGAAGCCAATCCACAGTTACGTCACGACAAAGCCTGTGACTTACTGGAAGCAGTTGGTCTGAGTCATCGACTCCATCACTATCCTGAGGAATTGTCTGGCGGACAGCGTCAGCGTGTTGCCATTGCGCGAGCCCTGGCTCCCGAGCCTGAGCTCATCTTGGCTGACGAGCCCACTGCATCACTCGACAGCCGTTCTGGACAAGATGTGGTCGAACTGCTCGGCAATTTGTCACGCGATCGGGGCAGCGCCGTGCTGCTTGTCACCCACGATCTACGGCTGCTGAAAGATGCCGATCGCATCTGGGCGATTGAGGATGGCCGCATCAATCCCTGGGATGAATCCAAGAACACCTCTGCAACCCAACACTGAATCCCATGACGGAGCCAGCCTCTAGATCAACAGCAACTTCCACCGTTTTCCCTCAGGAATGGCTGGAGACGTGGACCTGGGGCGATCACAGGGTCAGTGTTACCAGAACCAACAACACAAACAATTCCCATAACGTCGTGCTGGTCCACGGGTTTGGAGCGTGCAAGGAGCACTGGCGGCACAACGTTGCGGCCTTGAGCGAACAGTTCAACGTCACCGCCATCGATTTGCTTGGGTTTGGCTCGAGCGACAAGCCTCATTCGCGACTGTCATCAGAGCCGGAAGACGAACAGAGCACGCTGTATTGCATCGACTTGTGGGCTCAGCAGGTGGTGAGCTTTCTCGAGGCCTACAAACTTCAAAACGTTCAACTGGTTGGCAATTCCATCGGTGGAGTGGTCGCGCTCAGAGCCGCTGAAATACTTGAAAAAAGGGCCACTCCCGCTGAAGGAGTTGTTCTAATCGACTGCGCTCAACGCGCCATTGATGACAAGCGTGTCTCGGAACAGCCCCCTTTTCGCGCACTCAGCAGACCCTTGCTGAAACAGCTGGTTCGGCAGCGCTGGATCACCGGCCCCTTGTTTCGCAGTCTGGCCAGGCCATCCATTATCCGCAGCGTTCTGAAACTGGCTTACCCCACCGGTGCCGGAGTAGATGACCAACTGGTCTCCGTCCTGCATCAGGCAACAACAGATCCAGGAGCCCTGGAATCCTTCCGTGGCTTCATCAACCTCTTTCAGGATCACCTTGCACCGGAACTGTTGGAACGGCTCACCACCCCTGTGCGCGTGATCTGGGGAGACGCGGATCCATGGGAGCCAGTTGAACAAGCCCGTGAGTGGATGAAGTTCGCGAGTGTCCAAGAGCTCAGAACGATCCCAGGGCTTGGACATTGCCCCCACGACGAATCCCCAGAACAAATCAATCCAATCCTGCTCAAGATGCTCAGCACTCAAGCCAACAACAGCGCAGAAAACAACGCATGAACAAGCGCATTCTTCTCGTTCTCTGCCTGGTTGTTGCGGTGGATGCCGCGAGCTTCGGCCTCCTTCTCCCTGTCGTTCCTTTCTTCGTCAATCAGCTGACAGGATCGTTCAATGCCATCGCTGTCACGAGTGTGACGGCGACTTATTCGGGTCTGCAGTTCTTGGGAGCCCCGGTGATCGGCCGGCTCTCGGATCGCTGGGGGCGTCGAGGAATCCTCACCGTCGCAGTTGCCATCAGCGCCCTTGCCCTGATTGGTCAGGGTCTTTCAACATCACTAATGATGTTGCTGCTGTTTTCAGCACTGAACGGCGCTTCCTCAGGCGTGTTTGCGATCTCGCAAGCGATGGTCGCCGATGCTGTTGACGACCGTGATCAACGAACGGTCGGTTTCGGAGCGATCGGAGCTGCGCTTGGACTGGGATTCATCATTGGCCCAGGGCTTGGAGGAGCCCTAGGCGCCTTGAATCCACGCTATCCATTTGCTGTGGCAGCAGTGTTTTGCCTCATCAACGTGGTGCTCATCCGCCTGTATCTTCCAGAGTCGCGACACCAGCAATCGCAACCCAAAAACGAACTCCAAAACAAACAAAACCCTTTGTTGGCAGCTGGATCTGGACGGCTACGCAGGCTGCTCTCTATCTATTTTCTCTTCTATCTCGGCTTCAGTGCATTTTCAGGGATCTTCGTGCTTGCAGCCAAAGACCGCTTCAACTGGGGCCCCCAACCAACCTCACTGGTTCTGGTCTATGTCGGGGTCGTGGCCGTTGTTGTTCAAGGGGCACTCTTACCCCGTCTGCTGAAACGCTTGCGACCTGATCGACTATCGACAATTGGACTCACGCTTGTCGCCATCGCCATGTTTGGAGTCTCCATCATTGAGCAAGGAAATAGTCTCTACATCACGCAACTTCTCTTTGCTGGTGGTGTGGGTCTCAGCACACCTGGACTCCGATCAGCAATGTCGTTATGTGTTTCAGAAGATCAGCAAGGTGTCTTGGGAGGATTGACCCAATCAGTCGTGAGTCTGACTTCGCTTGTTGGGCCCTTACTCGCCGGACAAGTGTTCGAGCGAGCTGGTTACAGCGCAACATTTCAGATTCAGGCTTACCTCGTGATTGGGGCTATCGCACTGCTCATCTCCATGCCGAGGCTCCCGGCACCTGCACCCCTTCAAGAGGTGAACACACCTTCGGCATAACCAATCAGTTCGATTTGGTGGCCATCGGGATCTGAAATAAAGAGAGCTCGACAGCGAGGTCCGTAATCAAAACCAGTCACAGCAAGGCCCTGCTCTTCGAGCTTCTTCTGAACACTGGCCATCGATGCATAGGTCACGCGGAATGCAACATGACGCATGGCCACGGTGCTGTGGTCGGGAACAGACTTCATCGGCACTTCATCAGAAGGAAATAAGTTCAGATAATTACCTTCAGCGACACGCAGAAGAAAGGGAGGGCCTTGCTTCAGCCCTTCCATGGATGCGGGCTTGAAGCCAAGAACATCTTGATACCACTGCATAGAACGATCAGGGTCACTGACCGTCAGAGCAACATGATCGAGAGCTTCAATCGGGAGAGGAGACATCATTGATTCGTATTGAGTGATGGAAAAAATTGCAGCAGCGATCAGATCAACAATCCTTCGGTTCTCTTTTGGCGAAGCATGCGACGCAGAGCCAAGGTCGAAACATCACTGGCGACCAACAGATCACCATGGCCATCAAGATCAGGCATTGCTGGGGTCAGTGTTTCAACAGTGCGCTGATCCTCAGCCATGAATCGATCCACACGACCTCTTGCATTGCCATCGGCGAGTGGACTGCGCAGGAAAGAACGGAAATGCCGCCACAGATTTCTTGTGGAGCCGTCATTCATCGGCACATGAGCGGTCATCAAGGAGATCTGAAAATCACCAAACACAACCCTCACCAACGACACATTGGCCAACCAGAGCTGGATGTGCTGTTCGCCCGCATCATCTGATTCCTGATCCATATCCTTGTCATCAGCCTGGTTGAACCACGCACGCAAACCACGACCCTGATCAGCACGGTAATGACGATCACGAGGTGCAATCACTCGCTCATAAACACTGTCGTCGCGACACCACTGGTCGACAGGCATCAACTGATCGGGTGCCATGGCTCCGAAGCTGCCGCTGTGAACAAAGGGGGCATGCGTCAAATCCATGAATGCTTCCAGCACACGCAACCAATTGGCTTGCCACACCACGGTTCCTTCCAAAGAGCGCCAACCACTGTCATCTGAATCAGGGATGGGGCCAATGCTTGGCAAAGGTGGCAAGTTATCGCGGGAGGATTGACCCGTGGGATCCCACCAGATCCAGATGAATCCAAACTGTTCACGACAGGGCAACCCGCTGAGCGTGGCGCGTCGAGGAATGGGGTTGTCATCTCCCTGCGCCGGAATGTTGACGCAAGCCCCATCCGACTGGAAGCACCAACCGTGATATGGGCACGACAAACCCTCATCACCAACATTGCCGGAACTCAGACTGGCGCCTTTATGAGGACATCGATCGGGCACCACCGCAATCGTGCCGTTAGGGGAACGCCATGCAGCAAAAACCTCACCATGAAAGCTGAGCTTCTGGACGCTGCCGACGGGAACTGCCGAAGAAAGCTCAACGGCGTACCAGGCACGAATCAGTTGCATGAGAACGAAGGTGGATCAGGGACCGAGATGAGTCTTCCAAAGGTCTGCGTCCGGGGACTGCATAAACCAACGTCGCTCTTGCAGTGCGCAGAGGAGTTCGGAAGCAGATTCGCTCTCTAGGGCGAAGCCCCAATCACTGTCAAGACAGGCCCGCAAAGCATCCGTGCTGAGCCCACGGCGTAGGCCTTTTTTCAATAATCGCCTGAGCTGGGCAGGTTCAAGCTCCACCATGAGGGCCATGGTGAGCGGGATGCGCGGAAGAGCGTGAAAATCCAAGTCATCCACAACGTTTAATCGCTGGGTGACTCGAGCAACACCGTTGCCAAGTCGCGAACACCACCAGTCCAAGCATGATTAGGGAATTCAAGAACGGCCAAACCACCACTCGCCAATGTCAGCAGATCTTCACTGAGCGGGAGGATCGAGCCGATCGAGACCTCATAACTTTCCTGCATACGTAGCCGCACTTCATCGCGGCTAAATTGACTCGGCAATTTATTCATTACAAGCTGAATATTCATCACATCTAGACGCTGTGCCACTTCAATCGCCACAGCTGTTCCCAAATAATCCTGGCTGTCTGGCCGCATCACCATGATCAAGTGATCAGCAATTGCCGCAGACAGAAGCGTTTCTTCGTTAATCCCAGGATGCGTATCAACAAGAACAAAGTCTAAATTCAAATCATCAGCGATAGCAAACATTGCGTCATTGAGCTTTTCGACCTGGTAACCCTCACGAAGAAGGCGAGCGATTCGATCACTGTCAAGAGAAGCTGGCAAAAGGAAGATTTTTCCTTTTGCAGACTTCACAGGGCCTGGTGTAACATCGTGAACACAATCACGAATACCGACATCTTCTTGGAGATAATCATTCAAACATTTATCTCCTTCCTGGAGCGAGAAATCAAATAGAACGTGAATGCCTGGAGATGCTAAATCAGTATCTAAAATTGCCACCCGCTTGCCCTGCAAAGCAAGCATGGTGGAGAGATTGGCGGTGAGATTTGACTTACCCGTGCCACCGCGGAACGAATGAACAGCAATGATCTGCGTCATGGTCAATCCGGCCCGAGAGCAACATGGGTGGGTAATGCGCCGTCAGGTTACCTCGATATCAGACCTAACACCGCATTGAACCAAGAGTTGCCGTCAGATTCAGTCGCCTGAACCATCCTGAACCTTTTGAAGCACAGAGGTTAGACCGACAGCAGCGAGTGGATCACCAACCTGTGACAGCAACGCTGGATCGTTCTGGTATGACAGGCCACTTGCACGCGCCAGATTGACCAAAGCAAGGTTGTAGTCGGCCAATTGTTCGATGTAGGAACTCACGGCTTCAGTGAGATCCTGCTGAGATTGCACCACATCCGTGATTGTTCCGTAGCCAGCATTGAATCTCTGGGACTGCAACTTCAACGCTGACGAAGCGGCCTGAACACGCCCTGAGGCGACAAGCACCGCTTCACGCCCATCGGTGGATTGAGCGAAGTATTCCCGAACTTCTTCGATAACGGAGTTCACCGACTGGCGTGCAGCCAGCTGCGCAGCAACAGCTCGCTTTTTCGCAGCTGCTGCGTCCATACGCGCTCGGCCACCATCAAAACCTGTCAATTTAATCTGAAGAACAGATTCAGAGTTCCAGAAATCACTACGACCCGTTGTATTGATCCAAGGAGCACCACTGCTGGGATAACCAAGATTCTTTGTCCAATACAGTGAATTAACAAGCTCAATCGTCGGACGGTAAATCGCAAGATCGATCTCAGCCTGCAGTTCATTTTGCTTCACTCGCGACAAGTTCTTCACAATGACCTGCCGGTATTCCAGAGCGGAATCAATCGTTTCCTGCAACGATGAAGCCCAAGACCCCAGAGGACTCAAAGACTCGCTGGGATTGATCTCCATGGAGCGAGGATCATTAAGCAGCCGAGCCAATTCAGCTTGAGCCACCAATGAATCACGACGCGCATTGACAAGATTCACCTCATCTGTACGCAACACAGTGACCTGCTTCGCAACATCCAATTGAGAGGCAACACCAAGACGCTTTCTGGAATCAGCCAGTTGCAGCAACAATCGATCGTTATCCACCAACTGCCGGCCAGTAACAATGGAAGCCAAGGTGCGCTGAAGCTTCACATACGCCTGACGGGTCATCAACGAATAATCACGCTGAGAGATGATGTAATCACTACCTGCTTCTTTGACCAAATATTTTCCTTTCCAAATCAGAGGCCCACGGGCAGGGTCATAAAGCTTCCAATTAACGTCAAGAGTTTGGACCCCCTGCAGGTAACTACTCGTGTAATTTCTGGCAAACAGATAGGAAGGAAATTGACTTAAAGGGACATCCCCCCCACCATATTCACTGTAGATCGATGTATCAATCCCGCTATTGGCGCCTGCATAATTGTAGTAAGAGTTCTGATTGTAATTACCAAAATTAAAATCAAAACTGATGGTGGGCCACCACGTCGCAAAATCTGAGCCAAGATCATCCTGGCTAGCCCGGAAGGATTGATATTTTTCCTGAATCACTGGGTTACGTTCCTGAGCAAGCCGCACAGCCGTTTCCATATCAAGACGCTGGAGCGTCATTGGTGGTATGGGCGGAACAGGGGGAGCTTGCTCCAAAGGCCATTTGGAGGAAACGGCATCAATTTGAAGTGCATCAGGCAGTTTTGGCTCGTCAGCGACGACTGGGAAGGGTGCCAACAAGGAAAGCGCCGAAATCAGTGAAAGCGCAAAAGAAGAGCGAGAGCAGTTCACGAAAGACAAAGCACTATTGAGATTGAGACAACAGGAAAGAGAACGGCAGATCAATCAACTTCCTGTATTTGGGAACATAAGCACGATGATTGAAAACATCGTACTGATTTTGCTCAATCCTGGACAAAATACCTCTATACAAGCGCAAAGAGGTCCATACAGGCCAGCGGGCATCGGGTGCTAAAAATCGAACTCCAGCCTCGGACTGACGAAACCATTCACGTGCCCGCTCGATCTGGAAAGCCATCAGGCTTTTCCAGGAATCGTTAACGACACCATCAAACAACTCTTCTTCGCTGTAATTGAAAGCTTTTAGGTCTTCCAAGGGCAGATAAATACGCCCCCTTTGCCGATCTTCACCAACATCTCTGAGGATATTGGTGAGTTGATTTGCGATTCCTAGTGCGACAGCTGCTCCTGATGTATCAGCACCCGTACTCCACGGTGCAGAGGTGTAGCCAGGGTCAACACCCATCACACGCTCAGACATTAAGCCAACCGTGCCAGCTACTCGATAGCAATACAACTTCAGATCTTCAAAAGTTGAATAGCGCGTCCAAGTTAGATCCATCCTCATGCCCTCAATCATGTCGAGATACGGCTGAAGGGGCTGGTCAAATTTTGAAATCGTGTCAACCATCACTTGATCCAACCAGTTCACGGCCGTGCCTTCAAAGATGGAACGCGTGTGCACCTCCCACTGGTCAAGCAAGCTAAGAAGAACGTCCTTCGGCTTCGTCATGGCCTCGGGACTGTCCATGATTTCGTCAGTCCGGCGACACCAGACGTAGATCGCCCAAATGGCGCGTCGCTTCTCAGGCGGCATGAGCATCGTCCCGAGGTAGAAGGTCTTCGCCCATTCCTCGGTTTCGAGCCGACAACGCTCATAGGCATCATCCAAAGGGATCAGCCCGGTTTCGGCAACCACCGTCGACACAGACGAAGCCAGTGTCATCCCTAGGCCTCCCTCTGCTGACGCCTCTCGCGCATCATGCGTGCTCGCTCAGAAAGCGTCTTAAAAGCAGGGTCGCTGGTGATGGCTTTAACCTGTGTGGCAACGGATTGGCGACTGATTTTAACCTCTAGCTTTTGAATTGTCTCATGCAGAGCGGAGTCTTTCTCCAACAAAAGCGATGACATTGAAGCAAAATGTTGACGCAACCTACCCAAAGTGACCTCATTGTCATCATCGGAAGACAGCTCTGAAGCCAACTTCTGAGCCGCAATTAACTGTGACCGTATGCTTGCTTGCGTCTGCTTCAGATTCTGATAAAGAGCCAAATCATCGTCATACCTAAACTTCTTATCAAGAGAAGAACCGACACGCGCACGCAACAAAGTAAGGTTGCATGGCTTTGGCAAATAATCATCAGCACCAATCTCGATACACTCAACAACGAGATCAATATCTTCAAGACCAGAAATCATAATGGCAGGAATCAACGCGGTTGCCTGAGAGCCCTTAAACAAACGGAGAACTTCATGACCATCAATTCCAGGCATCTGTATATCTAACAAGACCAAATCAAATGCATGATTGGCAATCATATCTAAGGCAACTTCTCCATTTTCAGCAGTGGACAAGATATGACCATCCCTGGAGAGTGTCTGCACTAAAAGGTCCCGATTGTAGGGGTCATCATCGACAACAAGAATCCTTCCCTTGCGGCCATGATGATCAAGCCTTCGACTCTCTGACGCGAAACTAGATGCTCCAGTTTTCAACTGAATCACCGATGAAGAAGAGTCTTCCTTTTTTGTGTGATTCTCACTCTGGAGCTCAGATTCAGTGAGTCGACTACGGATCATCTCAAGCAGAACCCGAGCAGACTTTCCAATCTTTGTCAAATCCTCAGGATCAATCGACTCACCTGCCTCTAGTTCTTCCGAAAGAAGCTCGCTGTAGCCAACGATTTGATTAATAGGGTTATAAAGGTCGTGACGAAGAATTTTATATTCAATATTTTCATTAGAATCTGCACAAGAAGTCATCAGCCCTCACCTCCAATCAGTGCATGGATTTTTTCTAATAATCGAGAAAGATCAATCGGCTTCGTATCAAAATCGTCGCACCCAGCATCGAGACATTGTTTACGATCCTCAGCCATCGCATGTGCAGTCAAGGCGATGACAGGGATTGCCTTGGTGCAGTCATCTGACTTGATTGCTTTTGTTGCACCATATCCATCCATAATCGGCAAACCAATATCCATCAATATCAAATCAGGCATCACCTCTTTAGCCTTTTGGACCGCTTCCTGACCATCCAAAGCAAACACAACGTCGAACCCCTTTCGGCCCAACCTTCGGGACAGCATGTCCCGATTCAGTTCATTGTCTTCAACAAGAAGAATGGTTGTCATCGTTCTTACCTGTCCTCCAGCGAAAGTGCCATCAATTCCTCGACCGAGGCAACCAAAACATCCACGTCAGAGCCAGTCAACGTGAACCATCGCGAACCTACTGCCTCAAGGCGCTGAAGGGTTTCAGAGCTGAGAGTGGTGTCCGAGATCGCAACCAAAGGAAGCTGCTTTGGATCATAAGTCTTCCTCAGGGATTCGATTGTGCTCATGGAATGCTCCGTCTTGCTGGAAAGATCAACAATGAGGAGATGCGGTGGATTGTCGAGGATTTCAGACAACAACTCATCGCCTGATCGATACGACCGGAAATTCCAATGATGCTCTTCTAACATCGTTTCGATCAGCGGTTTAAATTCTGCCGAGCCTTCAAGAAGAGCGACATCGATCTGTTCATGATGATGATAATCAGAGCGAAGCTTTTGTAGAATTTTATCCAAGCGAGACCAGTTAATCGGCTTTTGCAAAGATCCTGCAGCTCCGAGCATCATGGAAAGCTCTTTGGCGTCATCACGGCTGACAACAATTACAGGCAAAGATTTGAGCTTTTCATCCGCTCGCACCTTGGCAAGGATGTCCCAACCCATGAGTTGCGACGAATGAATATCAACAACGAGAACATCAGGATCAAGCGTTTTGAGCGAATTCAATTCACCATCAAGATCGGGAGCAGTTAAAACCTCAAATGAAGCATTCGAAAGGAAACTTCTGATTAACTCCAAAGAATTATCATCATCATCAATAATCAGGATGCGACCACGTTGGTCAACAACTTGCGTCTCAACTGCCGGTTCAGAAGATTGTTCAGGATCTGAAGAGTCAAACTGAGAGCCAGTTTCAGATGCCGGATAACGAGGCAACGTCATCGTGAATGTGCTTCCTTTGCCCGGAGAACTTTCGACAGTGATGTCGCCACCCATTAAGCGACTGAGCTTTCGGCTCAACGCAAGCCCAAGACCGGTGCCTCCGTAACGACGAGTTGTGCTGGCATCGGCCTGACTGAAATCCTTGAAAAGCTTTTTTAATTGCTCTTCAGTCATACCGATACCGGTATCTGAAACTTCAAAACAAACCCAGGAAAGACCTTGGTCGTCTGTATGAATTTCAGATTTCAGCTGAACTGTTCCATTTTCCGTGAATTTGCAAGCATTGCCAATCAGATTGATCAGAGCTTGCCTGATCTTAGTTGAATCAGAACGCATCAGACTGTCGAAGTCTGAAGGCATTTCACAAAGGAATTGATTATTATTTTTCTGAGCCAACGGCGCTGCAGTTGCACTAACCTCTTCAAAAAGCGCTTTCAAGGAAACATTTTCGATGTAGAGAGTCATTTTTCCTGCTTCAATCTTGGAGAGATCAAGAACCCCATTGATCAAGCCAAGCAGATGTTTACCGGAGGAAAGAATTTTCTCAAGGTCGACAACAAAATCATCTGGCTCAAGCTCCTCAGATTCTTCAATAAGCATTTCGCTATAACCAATGATGGCATTCATTGGTGTACGCAGCTCATGACTCATATTGGCAAGAAACTCACTCTTGGCTTGGCTAGCAAGAAATGCAACTTTTTTGGCTTTATGAGCACGTTCACTCTGCTCCTCTGCCGTCACTCGTAATTTCTCAGCCTCTAGCAATGTGCTTTTCAATTGGCGCTCTAACAACACTGTTAATAACATCACCGAAAGCAGAACCAACACAATGGGGAACATTGACTCAGCAACAATCCGAGCTGTTACAGCATTAATCTCAGGAATATTCGATCCAACATAGATTCTGTACTCCCATGGCTCAAAAAAGTAGGAACTAACATAAAAATCGTCCACCCTTACATCTTTGACAGAACCTTGAGTGCTAATAGAATCGAGTATTTTCTGAACTTCTTCTTTTTGTTTGCCACTTGTGACATACATCACACGGCCTTTGTTATTGGCTAAAGCAAGAAAACCAAATTCGCCAACCTTTGACGACTCAATGATACGTCCAACATCACTCAGCTCACGAATCGGATAACCAACTGCCAAGGCTCCGACGATTTCGCCATTCAGCTGCCTAACGGGTTGCACTTTTGCGATGTATGGCTCACCGAGGAAATCACCAGTGCCAAAAAATGTTTCTCCTCGAAGCAATTTTGGTGCTACCGCACCTTCCGGATTCAGAACCGAACCTTTCATTGATGCTCCAGCTTCGTCGGTCAGCGTCGTGGCGACACGAACGAATTGACCGTCTTTCAAAACGAAAACAGTGGCCTCAGCACCCATATCCTTCTCAAGGATATCGAGCACAACTTCTATTCTTTCTTTCTTATCATTATTAAGGTCTCCAAAGAAAGCAAGCAAATTTTTCTTGCCGCCAAGACTGCGCATCCTCGAAGAGGTAGCACCCTCAGTAAGCGCAAGAAATGCAAGATTCAAATCTGCAGATATCAGACTTCTATATTGATTATCAATCAAATCCAATTGGGCATCTGTGGCACTGACAAGTTGCTGGGTTCGTGCATCAAAATATTGAGCAACACGGGCCCTCAGTCTCACAAAAGTGAATGCAATTGAGCCGGCAATCATTGACGACACCACCAAAAGCCAGGCCCGAGAAAGACGACTGACTCGGTCCGAGCGGGATTCGGCCGGACCAAACAATCGATGCCGAAGCTGCCTAAGCATGGGCTTAGACCGTGACCGGCTTTGGAGCCGCAGCACCAGAGACCTCTTGTGCGAGGGGTGATGTTTCTACAGCCTTGGCGCAGAGCTTGCCGCTGAGAACAGCACCCTCCATCGAAGCCAGGTATCGCTGCATCGTGTAATCCCCAGCCAAGAAGAAATTCTTGATCGGAGTAGCCTGATCTGGTCGCAATTGCTGACAACCAGGGGTTGTTTTGTAAACCGATAAAGGTGTTTTCACAACCTTGGATTTACGCAGTGTGGCGGGGTTGTCACCACTAAAGTGCATGGGGAACAACTTCTTCAGCTCGCCCATGGTGGCTTCAATGATCTCTTCGTCAGGTCGGCCAATCCAGTCTGCTGCTGGTGCAAACACCAACTCAAGCATCGACTTATCTGGATCTTCGTACTCCTTGCAGGTGATACTCATATCTGCGTAGACGCTGAGCAATGGCGAGCGGCTGAACAACAAATGGTCAATATCGGTCAACTTGCGATCAAACCAAAGATGCAAATTGATCACAGGAACACCACGCAAACCGTCCAATTTGCTGAACACATCCATCTGCTTCCAGGGCTCGGGAAGAAGCAGCTTGAAAGGATCCACCGGAAGAGCACTCACATAAGCGTCGGCTTTGAGATCAAAGCTCTCCTTCCCCTTCACCCCACCGATGTGGAAGGCTGCCACAGAGCCATCGTCATTGAGCTTGATCTCACGCAGGGGGCTGTCGAGATGCACTTCGCCACCCAACGACTCAATGTGCTCAACCACTGGCTGACAGAGACGTTCCGGTGGTGCCCCATCCAGGAAAGCCATCTGAGATCCATTCTTCTCCTGAAGGAAGCGATTGAGAGCCGTCAGAACCACCGTGGCGGAGATTTCATCAGGATCGATAAAGTTCAACGCCTTGCTCATGGCGATGAACACTTCATCGTTCACGCGCTCAGGGATGTTGTGAATGCGTAGCCACTCGGTCCATGAGTACTGGTCGCATTCCTCGACGTAGCCCTGGCCGCGCAGCATGGCTGGCACCAAGCCCAGACCAAAACTGATCTTCTCGGGCCAGGTGAGCATGTCGTTATTGCTCAGGATCGCCGCAACTCCATTCACAGGTGCCGGCAGGTCGGGGAAATCGAAACGGCTATAGGTGCCCGGCTCCTCAGGCTGATTGAAGATCATCGAATGGCTCTTCCACTGAAGCCGGTCTTCGATGTTCAACTCCTTGAAGAGCTGAAGCATGTTCGGATAGGCACCAAAAAAGATGTGGAGGCCGGTCTCATACCAGTCGCCATCCTCGTCTTTCCAGGCTGCAACCTTGCCACCGAGAACATCACGGGCTTCAACCACGATGGGGGTATGTCCAGCATCCGCCAGGTACTTGGCGCAAGACAGACCCGCCAGACCGGCTCCCGCGATGGCAACGCGCATGCTTCTGATTACAAGTTAAAAACAACCTTAAAAGGGGGAGTCTCCTGTTCGCTTCCTAAAGTCGCTACCAATCCGCGTGTGCGGTCCCACCACCGCTCCATTCGATCCATGGCCGAGACCCTGCTGAAAAGCACAACCCGTCACGTGCGTCTGTTCACAGCTCGCGTCGAAGCCGGAGACCTGGTGGCCGATCCCAGCCAACTGACCCTCGATCTGGATCCGGATAACGAATTCCTTTGGCCCGACAGCAGCGTGGAAAGCGTGCAACAACGCTTCCGAGATCTGGTGAAGAGCTACGACGGTCAGCCCCTCAGCGATTACAACCTCCGCCGGATCGGCACGGAACTCGAGGGATTCATCCGTGAACTGCTTCAGGCCGGCCAACTCAGTTACAACCCTGACTGCCGTGTTCTGAATTACTCCATGGGTCTACCCCGCACCCCCGAACTGCTGTGAGCCGATCCCCTTACGACCGATCTCGTCCCGGCTACGACCGACGCATGGATGACCGACGTCGCGACCAGCCACGTCGTAATGAACGCCGCGATCGAGGTGGTTACGGGGGGCCGCCTCCACCAAAAAACGGCGGTATCAGCCTCAACACAGGAACAATTGCCGTTTTGGCTGGTGTCTTGATCGTTGGTATCGGCATCGGTAGCGCGGTGACCAGCACCACTCAGGGTGATCAGGGCAATATCGCCAGCGCCCAGCAGCTGGACATGGCCGTGCCTGATCCTGAGTTTTGCCAGCAATGGGGAGCAAGCGCCTTCGTGATGGACATCGAGATGTACACCACGTTGAATCCTTCAACCAGCTTCGTCACCCAGCCAACCCTCCAACCAGGCTGCGTCATCCGGCGCGAAAACTGGGCTGTGCTGCGCAAGGAAGGGGCGATCACCTCCGCCCAGGAGCGCGATTGCAAACAGAGGATGAACACCTTTGCCTACATCGGTTCCGTTCGCGACAAGCCTGTTGTGCGCTGCGTCTACCAGACCGACATCAGCCAGAACAAATTCCTCACCCGCGGCGTTGCAGATGACACGGTTGGCATCACACCCGAAGCCGATCAGTTCTGATCCTCGATCAAATCATCCTCTGGGGTCATCGCTGAGCGTCCCTGGCGGAGTGGACTGTCGGCACTGGCAAAAACAGGAAGCACATCCCTTCGGAACGCTTCAGCTGCCCTGGAGCAGTAGCGGGAAGGGTTCGTGATCAGCTTGAGCTGACGCCGCACTTGAAGGTCTACGACGTTCGGGCGATGGAGCGTGCCAGCGGTGAGTTCGCGCTCAATAGACACCACCGGCAGGAAAGCGGCACCAAGCCCTGCCTGTACAGCATTTTTGATGGCCTCAAACGAGTTGAGCTCCATCTCGATGCGAAGGCGCTGAACATCCAGACCGGACCGCCCGAGCAACTGATCCACCATCTTTCGGGTTGTGGATTGAGCATCGAGGCTGACAAAACCGAGCCGATAAAGATCGTCTTTGCTCAGCTCCACAAGACGGGCGAGAGGATGCTTGACAGGCAGAACGAGCGCCAGCTCATCGCTGGCGTAGGGCAAGACCTGCAGTAATTCGTTGAGCTCTGCTGGCAGTTCACCACCGATGATCGCCAAATCGATCTGACCATTGGCAACACTCCAACCGGTGCGACGGGTGCTGTGCACGTGGAGCTGCACAGCCACATCAGGGTATTTCTGACGAAACAGGCCGATCATGCGCGGCATCAGGTAGGTGCCGGTGGTCTGACTTGCGCCGACCAGAAGTGAACCGCCTTTGAGGTCATGAAGATCATCCAGTGCTCGGCAGGCTTCATGGCACTGGCTGAGGATTCGATCGCAGTAGCTCAGAAGGAGATGACCGGCTTCGGTGAGCTGAGCCTTGCGTCCACCCCGGTCGAAGAGCGCCACCTCGAGCTGTTTCTCGAGGTTCTGAATCTGCAAACTCACCGCAGGCTGAGTGACATACAGGCTGTCAGCAGCTTTCTTAAAACTGCCCTCGCTGACGATGGCCCGGAGGATGCGCAGCTGATCCAGGGTGAAGGGCAGATCGGCCATGGAGAGCTGCCTGGCGAACAGCAGAGACTCAAAAACTGTACGGGGCTTGCTGCCGGCCAAACGTCAGAATCACGTCTCCCGCAGCATCTCGTTGGCTGACGCAACAGCAGGTCTTCACCACAGCAGCCTGGTGATGTTCATGCTTCTGCTGATTTTTGCTGTCATCCACAGCGGTGGCGCCGCGCTGCGCAGCCGCGCGGAAGAACGCATTGGCGCCAGAGCATGGCGGCTGGTGTTTGCAACGCTGAGCATCCCCTCAGCGGTTGTGGTGATCGGGTATTTCCTGGCCCACCGCTATGACGGCATCCGCCTCTGGAATCTTCAAGGGTTGCCAGGGATGGTGCCCATGGTCTGGATCGTGACGGCGATCAGTTTCCTGTTCCTTTATCCAGCCACCTACAACCTGTTGGAAATTCCAGCAGTGCTGAAACCTCAGGTGCGCCTTTATGCCACGGGGATCATCCGGATCAGCCGTCACCCGCAGGCGGTTGGTCAGATCCTGTGGTGCCTTAGCCACGCCTTATGGATCGGCAGTAGCTTCATGCTCGTGACCTGTGCTGGGCTGATCGCTCACCACCTCTTTGCGGTTTGGCATGGCGATCGGCGGCTGAAAGCCCGTTTTGGCAATGCCTTTGAACAGCTCAGAGATGACACTTCGGTAGTCCCTTTCGCTGCCGTGATCGACGGTCGGCAACAGCTGGTTTGGAACGAACTTCTTCGTCCAGCCCAGTTGGGCATCGTGATCGCTGTGGGTGTCTTCTGGTGGGCGCATCGCTACATCCCCATCAGTGGGATGGCTTTTCTTCACTCCAGGCTCGGAGAGCTATTGAGCTGAACTGCCTACACTCGCTACATCCCGATTTGTCCGGATGCCCTCGGCTGCCGACTCTGCCTGGTTGATTCCAGTTCTGCCTCTGTTCGGGGCTTTGATCTCCGGCTTAGGCCTGATCAGCTTCAACCGAACCATCAACCGATTGCGAAAACCGGTTGCGCTGCTCCTGATCAGCTGCGTGGGCGCTGCTGCTGTGATCAGTTACACCGTTCTGTTCGAACAGCTGGGAGGAGCCCCTCCGGTCGAACATTTATTCGTGTGGGCAAGTGCTGGTGACTTCATCCTGCCGATGGGGTATGTCGTCGACCCGCTTGCAGCGGTGATGCTGGCTCTGGTCACCACCGTGGCTCTGCTGGTGATGATCTACTCCCATGGCTACATGGCGCACGACAAGAGCTATGTGCGCTTCTTCACCTATCTGGCCATCTTCAGCAGCTCGATGCTTGGACTTGTGGTGAGTCCAAACCTGCTCGAGATCTACGTGTTCTGGGAGCTGGTTGGTATGTCCTCCTACCTCCTGGTTGGCTTTTGGTATGACCGCGATGGAGCCGCCCATGCAGCTCAGAAAGCATTTGTGGTGAATCGTGTGGGCGACTTCGGTTTGCTCCTGGGAATTCTGGGTCTGTTTTGGGCAACCGGGAGTTTCGGATTCCAGGGCATTGCCGATGGCCTTTCAGCAGCTGTGACCAGCGGCGTGGTGCCGGGTTGGGCAGCGTTGGCTCTTTGCCTTTTCGTGTTCATGGGCCCGATGGCGAAGTCGGCTCAGTTCCCACTGCACGTTTGGCTGCCCGATGCCATGGAGGGGCCGACCCCAATCTCAGCCTTAATTCATGCGGCCACCATGGTGGCCGCGGGTGTGTTTTTGGTAGCTCGCCTGGAACCCCTCTACAGCCATTTCCCCAGTGTTGGTGTGTTCATCGCCGTGACCGGCACAATCACCTGCTTCTTGGGAGCCTCCATCGCCCTCACGCAGATGGATCTCAAAAAAGGCCTGGCTTACAGCACCGTGTCCCAACTGGGTTACATGATGCTCGCCATGGGGTGCGGCGCTCCGGTTGCCGGCATGTTCCACCTGGTTACGCATGCGTTCTTCAAGGCCATGCTCTTCCTGGGATCAGGTTCCGTGATCCATGCCATGGAGGACGTCGTTGGGCATGAACCAGTGCTTGCCCAGGACATGCGACTCATGGGCGGTCTGCGCAAGAAGATGCCGATCACAGCGATCACCTTTCTGATCGGCTGCATTGCCATCAGTGGCATTCCTCCCCTGGCTGGCTTCTGGAGCAAAGACGAGATTCTTGGTCAAGCATTTCAAACCTTCCCAGTGCTCTGGGTTGTTGGATTCCTGACCGCGGGCATGACCGCCTTCTACATGTTCCGTCTTTACTTCCTCACCTTCGAAGGCGAATTCCGTGGGAATGACGCGGCGATGCAAGCCAAGTTGATGGCCGCCGCTGGCAAGAGTGTGGATGAGGAACACACCCATCACGCCGGAAGCCTGCATGAATCACCCTGGTCGATGACCCTGCCTCTGGTGGTGCTGGCCGTTCCTTCCGTTCTGATTGGCCTTCTAGGAACACCCTGGAACAGCAGGTTTGCAGGTTTGCTCAATCCCGAGGAAGCCATGGAGATGGCAGAACACTTCAGCTGGAGTGAATTTCTGCCTCTGGCTGGCGCATCCGTTGCCATCTCGGCAACTGGCATCTCGATTGCAGTGCTTGCTTATGCCCTCCGTCGCATCGACCTGGGCGAACTGGTGGCGGCACGCTTCCCCAGCGTGAATGCCTTTCTCGCCAATAAGTGGTATCTCGATGCCATCAACGAAAAGCTGTTTGTGCGAAGCAGCCGCAAAATCGCTCGCGAAGTGCTTGAAGTGGACGCCAAAGTCGTCGATGGGGTGGTCAATCTCACCGGTCTGCTCACCCTGGGCAGTGGGGAGGGCCTCAAGTATTTCGAGACAGGCCGTGCTCAGTTCTATGCCTTGATCGTGTTTGGGGGCGTGATCGCTTTGGTGGTGCTCTTCGGTGTGTTGGGCGGTCCTATCAACTAGATCGGATCCTTTCTGCCATCCACTGTGTGTGTCAACGCCTATCGACTGGGTGCCACCACAGCCAAGATTTCTACACTCCATGCAGTGGTGAAAGGCCTGAGCCTTGCTGGAATTTGCTGTCAGCGCCCCCTTTGATCCAGCAGCTGATATTGCGGCTGGCATCATTCCGGCACAGTTTCCCTGGCTGAGCCTGTCGATTCTCTTCCCCATCGTTGGGGCGTTAATGGTTCCGTTCATCCCGGATCAGGGTGAAGGCCGCCAGGTTCGCTGGTTTGCGCTTGGGATCGCTCTAATCACCTTTCTGATCACAGCTGGGGCCTATCTGAGCGGTTATGACCCCAGCTTCAGCGGCCTACAACTCTCCGAGCGAGTGAGCTGGCTTCCAAATCTCGGATTGACATGGGCCGTTGGGGCGGATGGCCTTTCCATGCCTCTGATTCTGTTAACGAGCTTCATCACGGCACTAGCCGTTCTGGCCGCATGGCCGGTGACGTTCAAACCGAAGCTGTTCTTCTTTCTGATCCTGGCCATGGACGGGGGCCAAATCGCTGTGTTCGCCGTCCAGGACATGCTTCTGTTCTTTCTTGCATGGGAGCTGGAGTTGCTGCCTGTTTATCTGCTGCTGGCGATCTGGGGAGGGAAAAAACGTCAGTACGCCGCGACGAAATTCATCCTCTACACCGCGGGCAGCTCACTGTTCATCCTGCTTGCAGCGCTCGCCATGGGCTTCATGGGAGGCGGTACGCCCAACTTCGAATACACCGTTTTGGCCCAGAAAGGGTTCAGCACAGGATTCCAGTTGCTCTGTTACGCCGGGTTGCTCATTGCATTCGGCGTGAAATTGCCGATTGTTCCCCTGCATACATGGCTGCCAGACGCCCATGGCGAGGCCACTGCTCCGGTGCATATGCTCCTCGCCGGCATTCTTCTCAAGATGGGCGGCTATGCCCTGATGCGCTTCAACGCAGAGATGCTGCCGGAGGCCCACGCACAGTTTGCGCCGCTACTGGTGGTTCTTGGCGTGGTGAACATCATCTACGCAGCTCTCACCTCCTTTGCCCAGCGCAACCTCAAACGCAAGATCGCGTACAGCTCGATCAGCCACATGGGCTTTGTGCTGATCGGCATCGGCAGTTTCAGCGCATTGGGAACCAGCGGCGCGATGCTTCAGATGATCAGCCACGGTCTGATTGGAGCCAGCTTGTTCTTCCTTGTGGGTGCCACCTACGACCGCACCCACACGCTTCAGCTGGATGAAATGGGTGGCGTTGGCCAAAAGATGCGCGTGATGTTCGCTCTCTGGACCGTGTGTTCACTGGCTTCCCTCGCGCTACCTGGGATGAGTGGATTCGTCAGCGAACTGATGGTGTTTACCGGATTCGCCACCGATGAGGCCTACACACTGACCTTCCGAATCGTGATCGATGGCTTAGCAGCCATCGGGGTGATCCTCACGCCGATCTATCTGCTCTCCATGCTGAGGGAAATCTTCTTCGGGAAGGAGAACACCCAACTCACCACCCACACCAACTTGGTAGACGCTGAACCTCGTGAGATTTACATCATTGGCTGCCTACTGGTTCCCATCATCGGCATCGGCCTCTATCCGCGACTGATGACCGACAGCTACAGAACAGCCATCGAAGCGCTGGTGGATCGCGACCTGGCCGCCATGGAAGTGATCAGTCGCCCAACGGCACCACTGATTCGCAGTGGCAGCTTGGCACCAGCACTGCTGCACGCACCCAGCCTGCCCAGCGCTAACGGAGCGTAACGATCTTCGACCTTTCCTATCACTGAACAGATTCAGACGCGGGAACTCCGTACGTTTTTAGCCATTGCTGTGCCAGCAGACATGCGCCAGATCAACTTCAGCCTGATCTTCTTTTTCGGACTGAGCACCGTGTTCTTCACCCTGGAAAACACGGAAGCCACAACGGTGAGGATCTTGCCAGGACTGCAATACACGCTCCCCCTAGCAGCCCTTCTATTGGTGGCATCTGGAGTGGGTGCAGCTGCAGCTTGGTTGTTTGCTACTTGGAGTGGAATGCTCAACAACGTGGAACGCTTCAGCAATGCTTCGGAATTTGAAGCCCAGCAAGTGCGCATCCAGGAACTGGAGGTTGATCTCAATCGCTACAGGGCCACGGTGCAGACGCAGCTTGGACTGCTGCCGTCGGCAGAAACCGACGAAAGCAGTCATGACACCCCATCGATCGAAGTGAACTGAAAGGGGCTGGCCCGAACCGTTCAGGACCGGTACTTTTCCTGAAGACGGTTACTGGCGGTGGCGGAAGCCGGGCTGAATCAAGGGGCTGATGCTGGTGCCAGGCTTGCCATCCGACTGCTCCAAGACGCAGCCCAAAGGGGCGATCTAGACCCCTGGGATGTCGATGTGATTGCCGTCGTCGACGGTTTTCTCGATCAGCTGAAGCAACGCATTGACGTGCCGAGAAGGGTGGCAGAAGCCCTTCAGCAGAGAGGCGGCAGTTTCGAGCGCGATTTGGCAGACAGCAGTGAAGCTTTTCTTGCCGCTTCCGTGCTCGTGGGACTGAAAGCGGAAGTGCTGGAAGCGAGCACCTTTCCTCCTGAACCCGAGCTGGAGGACGCCTTTGACGCTGATTTCGCCGATCAGGGCTGGCTAGATCCAAGTTTTGATCTACCCCGTCATCCCGAACGTCATCTGCAGCGACGGCCGGTGGCTCCGCCGCCACTGCGACGGCCCGTCACCCTTGGGGAGCTGATCGAACAGCTGGAGTCAATCGCCGAACAGCTTGAGTCCGACGAGCTCGAGATGCGAAGGCGGCAGAGACAAAAGCGCTTTTCCAATAAAGAGGCGATCGCTCAGGTGGCAGCACTCGCCCACCGGGAAAAGCTGCCGGAAACCACCGCTGCGATGGGCGTTTTTCTCAATGGCTGGGAAACCGCTTTGCAATGGGTCAATTTCGAACGCTTGGTGCTCCGCTGGAGTGAGGTCGCTGCCGAGGATCTCGATACCGATCGCGTTGGTGTCTTCTGGGCCCTGTTGTTTCTCTCCTCTCAGGGCCAAGTGGAACTCGAACAGATGGGATCACTGCACGGTCCGATCCGACTGAGGCGCCTTCTGGCCCCTGGATCCATGGCCCAGATGCCCCTGACCAGTCTGGACGTGCCAGATACAGCGCCGGCTGAGGGGGCCATGGCCGCCTAAACACCCATTTATGTTGGCTTATCCGTTGTAAGCCTGTAACGCCGATGAAGGCGATGATCCTGGCCGCGGGCAAGGGGACAAGAGTTCAGCCGATCACGCACGTGATCCCGAAACCCATGATCCCCATCCTGCAAAAACCAGTGATGGAGTTTTTGCTTGAGCTTCTCAAGGAGCACGGCTTCACCGAGGTGATGGTGAATGTGTCGCACCTGGCCGAGGAAATCGAGAACTACTTCCGCGATGGCCAACGATTCGGGGTTGAAATTGCCTACAGCTTCGAAGGGCGCATCGAAGACGGTGAGCTGATTGGTGATGCACTCGGTTCAGCCGGTGGACTGAAGAAAATTCAGGATTTTCAGAACTTCTTCGACGACACCTTCGTGGTTCTGTGCGGAGATGCTCTGATTGACCTTGACCTCACCGAAGCGGTGAAGCGTCATCGGGAAAAGGGAGCACTCGCCAGCCTGATTACCAAACGGGTTCCTAAGGATCAAGTCAGCAGCTACGGGGTTGTTGTCAGCGACGACGAGGGTCGAATTCAAGCCTTCCAGGAAAAGCCGACCGTTGAGGAAGCGCTGAGCGACACCATCAACACTGGTATCTATCTCTTCGAGCCTGAGATCTTCAATCACATTCCTTCCGGTGAGTCCTTCGACATCGGATCAGATCTCTTCCCGAAACTGGTGGAACTGGGAGCACCCTTCTATGCCCTACCCATGGAATTTGAATGGGTGGACATTGGCAAAGTTCCTGATTATTGGCAGGCGATCCGCAGCGTGCTTCAGGGTGATGTGCGCCAGGTAGGCATCCCTGGCAAGCAAGTGCGACCAGGGGTCTACACCGGATTGAATGTGGCCGCCAACTGGGATCAAATCGATGTGCAGGGACCGGTTTATGTAGGTGGCATGACCAAAATTGAGGATGGCGCCACGCTGATCGGGCCCACCATGATTGGACCGAGTTGTCACATCTGCGAAGGCGCCACGATCGACAACTCGATCATTTTTGATTATTCCCGCATTGGTGCCGGCGTTCAGCTTGTTGAGAAGTTGGTCTTCGGCCGCTACTGCGTGGGCAAGAACGGAGACCACTTCGATCTTCAGGAAGCGGCGCTCGACTGGCTGATCACGGATGCGCGGCGAGCTGACCTCATTGAGCCCTCACCACAGCAGAAAGCCATGGCCGAGCTGCTGGGCACCGACCTCACCCCTGCTGCGAGCTGAAACCAGCTCGCATGAGCACTTCGGGGATCCGTTCCTCAGCTCTCACAGCCATCACATGAACCCCCTGGGCAATCCCTAGGTATTGACGCACCTGTTCGGCCGCAATGGCGATGCCCTCCGAGGCTGGATCCTCAGCTGCCGCCAGCCGAGCGATCAGCTCTTCTGGGATACAGGCACCAGGAACCATCCGGTTGATGAACGCGGCATTTTTTGCTGACTTGAGAAGAAAAACACCTGCCAGAACTGGTAGCTCCATCGGGGCAGCCAGCTCACGACAGAAACGCTCGAGCACATGCGGATCCATCACCATTTGGGTTTGGACAAACCGGGCTCCCGCTTCACGCTTGCGCTCCAAGCGACGGGTTAGACCTGACCAGCTGGGGCAGTGGGGATCCGCAGCCGCACCTGCGAAGAGATCGGTCGGGCCATCGGGCAACTTCTCCTTCACAGGATCTTCACCCCGGTTGAAAGCACTGACTTGCTTCAACAACCGTATGGACTCCAGCTCATGCACTGGGCGGGCATTGGGCTGATCGCCTGCTTGGACAGGATCACCGGTCAGGCAAAGGAGGTTACGAATTCCGAGCGCATGGGCACCGAGCAAATCCGCCTGCAGACCGATTCGATTGCGATCTCGTCCAGCCATCTGGAGCACCGGCTCAAGACCAGCATCCAGAAGAAGCCGACACACCGCCAGGCTGTTCATGCGCATGACCGCCCGACTGCCATCGGTGACATTGATGGCTTGCACCCAACCGCGCATGAGCTCAGCCATGGCCAGCGCATGGCTGGGATCACCGCCACGGGGCGGCATCACTTCGGCAGTAACGGTGACAGAACCAGCCTCAAGACTGCGCTGCAGCGCGGAACCCAAACCCTTCAAACGCTTCTTCCGGTCACTATGGAAGATCGCCTGCCAGAAACGAATGCCTAGGATGGGTGGATGAACAGTCGTCGGTAGTCAGCATGGCCAGTGGCGATGGGCCTGAATCCTCGAACGTTTCGCTCTCTACCCGGGAGATCGAAATCATCGAGCTGGTGGCTGAAGGTCTCACCAATCAGGAGATTGCCGAACGACTCACCATCAGCAAACGCACTGTTGACAATCACGTGAGCAACGTCTTTACCAAGACTGGCTCAAAGAATCGCGTGGCTCTTCTGAACTGGGCCATGGACCACGGCAAGATCTGCCGTGACGGATTCAACTGCTGCTTGCTTCCGGAAACATCCGACGACGCGACCTGACGGCCAAAGGAAGCGGCACCGGCAAATCCATTAGGGAACAACGAGCCAGTGACAGGTCGAACAACTCGGCATAGGCCTCACAGGCCTCGCGATCGAGACCGATGAACCTCAGAATTCCGTCATCGTCGTAAAGCCCGTGCACGCGTCAATACACCTTTCCCTGTTGAAATCTAAAGGAAAGTGGAAGACTCTTGCAAGAGCGAACTTTCTGATCGCTTCAAGCAAGATCCCATCCATACCGCTGGCGCACCTCACGAGGCCACTGACTGATGGGCCTGAACGCCAATGCAGCGTTGCTCCAGTGGCCATCACCAGTCACTTCTTCAAAACACCAATCAGGCAGAGCCAGAGGAGCCGCAGCATCCGGCAGCTCCACTTCCGCTAACACCAGTGGCGCGTTCTCACCCTCGAAGCAGTCCAACACCCAGTCTCCTCCTGGAAGTGAGAGGGGATAGCGGGTTTTGACTAACCGATGGGGGGCCAGCGCCCACAAGGCTTCAGCATCGGCAAAAGGGAGGTCATACTCGAATTCATGGCGGGCGATTCCACCGGCGGGAGCCTTCAGCGTCAGCCATGCCTGACCATCCGCGCGCAGGCGCATACGCACAGTGAAGCCCTGCTCGCTAGACGCCAGATACCCCTGACGCAACGGCTGTGGCTCACCAGCGTGGACACGCCAATCAGAACCTTTCACCAGAAAACGACGTTCAATCTCAAGAGGCATCGCTAAGACCTCAGTTGGGAGAAGGCATGCTGTCCACCAGACTGCCGGCCCAATGCAGTTTGCGCGCCAGAGTGCGGTAATAGGAGGGAGCTTGCTCCAGCTGAACCATCAGAGCGTGATGGGGAGCCCGTTGAATGACGCAGCATTCACCAGGCGAAAGCACAGCGCCACTGGCACCATCCTTCCAAAGCTTCACCTCGCGATATCCCTCCCCGAGCGGCCAAATCACCAGGCGAGCGCGAGGGGGAAGCACCACCGGCCGGCTGGACAAGCTCATCGGACAGATCGGGCTAACGATGATGGCATCAATGCCGGGGTGAAGGATCGGCCCGCCGGCAGCAACGGCATATCCCGTGGAACCCGTCGGCGTTGCCAAGATCAGCCCATCCCCACGGACTTGATCCACCACTTCCCCATCAATTTCCAGCTCAAGCGTGCAGGTGGGTGCCAAATCCTCTTGGTAAGGCCGCAGGTAAAAGTCATTCAGAGCCCAATGGCGCTCAGGACCTCCCTCGGCTTGATCCAACAGCCCAGAGACTGGGCAGTGCAAATCATCACCACGATGCACAACGGCCTGGAGCATCATGCGACGTTCGATCGCGAAATGATCATCCAACAGACGCTGCCAGAGGCCTTCACGCCGCAGCTGGCCCGGTTCATGGGTCAAAAAGCCAAGATGGCCGCCCACGTTGAAACAGAGGATGGGAACGTCATGCACTGCCAGATGACGTGCGGCACCGAGCACAGTGCCGTCACCACCCAGGACGACTGCTAAGTCGGGCAGTTCAGGCTCCGAAGCCAGAAGACCTGGGTATGGATCTGCCGTCAGGCCACTCATGGCCACAGCGACGGAAACACCAAGCTTTTCAAGTGCCGTGGCACAAGAACGCGCTTCCTTCTGTGCCAGAGGGCTTTCAGCCCTGTAGATCAGCCAGACCCGTTGCAGACGCATGGCATGGGCGCCGGCCCTACCAGCGCAGAAGGTTGAAGCGTTCCATATCCACTGTGACGCGGTTGCGGTAGAGCGACAAAAGAATGGCCAAACCAACAGCAGCTTCGGCAGCAGCAACCGTGATCACAAACACTGAGAAAACCTGTCCGCGAATCAACTGACCATCCACATAGGAGGAAAAAGCCATCAGGTTGATGTTGACGGCATTGAGCATCAGTTCAATGCTCATCAACACCCGCACGGCATTCCGGCTATTAATCAAGCCCCAGACACCGGTGCAAAACAGCACCGCTGCGACCAGGAGATAGGCCTCGAGAGGAACAGAACCAGACATCAGCTCAGAGAGCATGAGGGAAAGCAGTGAGGGGTCAGGAAGGGGGTTGATCCACCAAGAGTGGGGTGCGCGCTTTCTCGATCAGACCCTGGTCAACCGTTTCACCGGTTCCGAGATCAACCGACTGAACGTCGCGACGAGCAAGAACGATGGCACCGATCATGGCCATCAGCAGAAGCACCGAAGCGAGCTCGAAGGGAAGCAGATAGTCGGTGAACAGATGCTCGCCAATGCGAATGGTGGCTCCCTCACCAATCGGTTCAGGGCCCTGTACCCAGGGGGTGGTGAAAACCACGCGGGTAAGCAGGGCAAACAAACCGGCACAGACGCCACCTGAAAGCAATCGCCTGGTCATCAGTCCAGGAATCGGGGCCAGATCTTCCCGCTTGTTCACCAACATGATGGCGAACAAGATCAGAACGTTGACCGCCCCGACGTAAACCAAGACCTGAGCTGCAGCAACAAAACTGGCGTTGAGCAGCAGATACAGGCCTGCAACTGCAAGGAAAACGCCGCCCAGCAGGAATGCTGAGTAGACGATGTTGCTAAGCAGCACCACGCCAAGGGCTCCCAGCACGACCACGGCACTGAGGACCAAAAAACAGATCAGCTGCGTAGAGGCTGCGATCGTCATTCGGCACTCTCCTTGCGGGCGGTGGAAGCTGAGGATGATTCTCCTCCATCCGCGGCAGACCCCGAAGCGGTCTTCAGCGAAGCCAGAATCTGATCGGGACGTTGACCAGCACGGGGGCGATCAGGGTCAACACCGTGGGGGTCCATGTCGCCGGCGGGCAGGTAAGCGAGTTCCCGCAGCGGCTGCACGGAGGGATCGGTGGTCACGCTGGTTGGCAGACGACCGAGGGCGACGTTGTCGTAGTTGAGGCTATGGCGGTCAAAGGCCGCCAACTCGTATTCCTCGGTCATCGACAGACAGTTGGTGGGGCAATACTCCACACAGTTGCCACAGAAGATGCAGACCCCGAAATCAATGGAGTAGTTGCGCAGCTCCTTCTTCTTGGTGGCCTTATTCATGACCCAGTCGACGACTGGGAGGTTGATGGGGCACACCCGCACACACACCTCACAGGCGATGCACTTGTCGAATTCGTAATGAATCCGCCCTCGATAACGCTCAGATGGAATGAGCTTTTCGTAGGGGTACTGCACCGTCACAGGACGGCGCTTCATGTGATCGAAGGTGACCGCAAGACCCTGGGTGAGATTGCGCGCCGCATCGACCGCATCTCGGGTGTAGTCACCGACCTGTTTGAGGAAACCGAACATGGCCTGAGGGAGAGAAGACGGAGATGCCGTTGAGCACTGAGCCTAAGTACTAAAACCTAACCGCCGAACGCGACAGGGAAGGCGAGCTTGAGGGCCGCTGTGACCAGCAGATTGACCAGGGCCAGAGGAAGCAGAAATTTCCAGCCAAGATCCAGAAGCTGGTCGATGCGAACCCGCGGGGTGGTCCAGCGAAGCAGGATGGCCACGAACACCAGCAGGTAAGCCTTCAGCACGGTCATCACGATGCCGGTGGTGCCTGTAATCACCTGCACCAAGGGAGCGTCAACTGACTGACCCAGCCAGCTGGCCAACCACTCAACCGGAACGGGGAAACCCCAACCGCCTAGATACAGCACCGAAACCAACAGCGCCGAGAGCACCAGATTGATGTAGCTGCCCAAGTAGAAGAGGGCAAACTTCATGCCGGCATATTCGGTCTGGTAGCCGGCAACCAGCTCCTCCTCAGCCTCAGGGAGGTCAAAGGGAAGGCGTTCGCACTCAGCAAGAGCGCAGATCCAGAAAATCAGAAAGCCAACGGGCTGTCGCCAAATGTTCCAACTGAGAATGCCAGCGCCTGTTTGCTGATCAACAATGTCGACAGTGCTAAGGGAATTGCTCATCATCACCACAGCCAATACGGCTAAGGCGAGAGGAATCTCATAACTGATCGATTGCGCCGCAGCTCGCAGTCCGCCAAGCAGAGAGTATTTGTTGTTGGACGCATAGCCGCTCATCAGCAGCCCGATCGGCTGCACGCTGCTAAGGGAGATCCAAAGAAAGATGCCCACACCGACGTTGCTGATCAGCAGGTTCTGACCGAAGGGAACAATCAGCCAGGACAAGATCACTGGAACCACCACCAACACAGGGCCGAGGGTGAACAGCAGGCTGTCGGCACGAGCAGGAATGATGTCTTCCTTGACCAAAAGCTTGAGGCCATCAGCGAGGGGCTGAAGGACGCCAAGGGCACCGGCGTATTCAGGTCCGATGCGCTGCTGAACCGCAGCGGAAATTTTGCGCTCCAGCCATACGGTGACCAGAACACCGACCACAGCCGCCACAAGCACCAGCAGCATGGGGAGGGGCAACCAGATCAGACGGGCTGCCTGCTCAGAAAGCCCAAATCCTTCGAGAGCTTGACTGAAGCTCCGTTCAAGATCGAGGCCTGGACTGACCAGAGCCGGTGCGCTGGTGGCGAGGAAGGTCACCATGTGCAGAGGTTTGATGGATGTAACTTAAGGGCTGGTGGTTGAAACGCGGTCTTCCGGGGGCGTCCATTGACGCAATCCGCTTCCGGTGTAGATCTGCGAGGGCCTGAAAATGCGATTGGCCCCGAGCTGTTCTCGCCAGTGGGCCAACCAGCCAGCCACACGCGCAATGGCAAAAACCGGTGTGAACAGATCCCTTGGGATTCCAAGTTTGCGGTACACAAGCCCGGAATAGAAATCCACGTTGGGATAGATCCCCTTCGGACCGAGGCGGGTCTCCGCAGCCGTCTCCAAGGCGCGGGCCACGTCGTACATCTCATCGTGGCCAAAGCGCGTAAACATCTCCTCAGCTAGAGACTGCAGAATGACGGCCCTGGGGTCTTTCACGCGGTATTCGCGATGACCGAATCCCATGACCTTGCGCTTGCTCGCCTTCGCCTCATCGAGGTACTCGGCAGCGCGATCGGGGGTGCCGATTTCTTCAAGCATGGCCAACACATCCTCATTGGCACCACCATGGAGAGGCCCAGCCAGCGTCCCCACAGCAGAGGCCACCACGGCGTAAGGATCGGTGAGTGTGCTGGCCGTGACGCGGGCACTGAACGTGCTGGCATTGAGACTGTGCTCGGCATGCAGGATCAAGCATTGATCAAAGATCCTTGACGCGAGGGGATCCGGCTCACGCTCCATGAGCATGTAGAGGAAATTCGCCGAATAAGCCAAATCATCCCGAGGTTGGATCGGATCTTGGCCTTTGCGGATCAGCTGAAACGCCGCCACCATCGTTGGGATTTTGGCGATGAGCCGCACCACAGCGTCATAGATGTACTGGGGATCGTCGATGGCGCGCCGGGAATAAAAAAGCCCCAGTGATGCCGCACTGGATTGCAACGCATCCATCGGATGCCCATCCGACGGGAAGCACTTCATCATGTCCCGCACGCGGAAACTCACCCTCCGGTGCATCTGCACTTCGTGCTCGAAATCGCGCAATTGCTGGGGTGTCGGCAGGTGTCCCCAGATCAGGAGATAGGTGGTTTCCAGAAAACTGCAGTGGGCCGCCAGATCATCGACGGGATAACCGCGATAGGACAAACACCCTTTCTGGCCATCAATGTCACAGATGGAGGACTGGGTAGCAGGAACCCCCTCCAGCCCGGGACGAAACACAAGACCCGTGCGCTCATGGCGGATTTCGGCACCATCGTTTTGACTCACCAACCCCCGCTTCTGCTGAAAGTCAACTTAAACGGAGCGCGGAAATAGAAGCCGTGGCCTGAGCAAAGCCTGCAGTTCCGCCATTCCACGCGGGTCCTGGAGCTCGGCACACCAGCGAACATGACAGAAACCCGCTTTGCGCAGACGCAAGCTTCTGGGCGGTGCTCCGATCAGCGCAGACGCAAGGCCACCCAGAGCCGGTTCATGACCGACCAACAGACAGCTGCCGCTCAGGCCAGGCAGCAGGGACCAGAGATCACCGCCTGGGGCTAGCGCTTCATCGAGATGCAACGAGGGCGCCAACCCTGCCTTGATTGCCTCCTGGGCCGTCTCCAGGGCTCGCCGATAGGGACTGCTGACCAGAACATCAGCCTCAACACCCAGCCGTCGTAACTGATGCACTACAGCGCGGGTGCGCAGGCGACCTCGATCGGTCAGTGCACGATCTGGATGATCAAGGCCATCGATTCGCGCTTCAGCGATGCCATGACGCAGAAACAAAAGATCAACCGAGCTGGAGACGGGCACGCAGTCGCAGGCTGCTCACCCTTCCATCCTGGACAGGCTGATCGTCCTGGTCAGCTCCCCCGGCGATGGCCAGCCCTTGCACAGCAGGCAACAAAGTGCGGCCTGCAACCCCTTGAACCAGCTCCCAGGGACGCCAATCACCAAGGTTCTCTCGACTAGGAGCCGCTGCCAGTGCCAGCTGCTGCTCTAACGGAGCCTCAGCGCCATCCTGTAGGAGCTGCAACTGCTGAAGCCGCTGATTGAGATTGCCCCCCTCAGCGCGGTGGCGCAGACCATCAAGCGTTTCTCCCCACCAATGCACACCGGATTCACGGTCTAGCGCCACAGCCAGTTCGGCCTGGAGTGTCTCCGCACCATGACGACGCTGACGCGCAAGACGCGTCCAGACCTGCAGGGGCTGACCATCACTAGCGAGTGTTGATGCCGAAAGCCCCAGGCCTTGAAGGCGTTCATTCACCCGATCGGGCTCGGGGCGATTGGGGCACGTGCCGAGAATCCAGCCCTCAGCTCCCTGCTGCCAGAGAAGCGGGCCATCATCCAAACCAATCACCGCACCAGCGGCACCGTTGTGATCCGAAGCCAGCGAATGCTGAATGACGGGGGCAATCCACTGGGCCAAAGGCATCTCGGATTCAGCAGAGATCACGTCAGCTGGATCCACTAGCAAGGCCAAGGCATCGGCATCTCCGCCCGCAGAACGCAGCAAGGCATCAGCATCGGATCCCTTAGCTGCAATGGGAATCACCGCCTCGCGGAAATGCACAACAGCATCAAGAGCCAGATCGGAGCTCTGGGGGGAGAAAGCCGCCACCATTCCCTCCAGATCTGGACGGGACGCAATGGTGCTCGGCACGCCGAGCCATCGGGTCATGGCACCAGGCTTGGCAGTGAGGATCGCTGCACCCCGGCCGAAATGCTCTAGATCGGAGACAAGAGCAGAATCTCCCAGCTGGTTCTGACTCTCCAGCTGGGAGACATCCAGTGCTTGTTCAAGTGCGCCTCGCCCCGAGGCCAATAACAGCAGATCGTCATCAATCAGAGCGGTGGCGATCGGCTGGGGATCACGTCCCAGCAGGGCACCACGGCCACTGATTAGGCCCATGCCGCGGTAGCGGGATATCTGGAGATCTGTTCCTGCGAGGCTGCGGGTTTGCCAGAAGCGCTGAAGAAAACGCTTGGCTCCGTCCTTATCCCGACTCGACAACGCCAACACCCAACCATCGGTGGGTGGAGCGCCAACCTTTGGAGACGGCGCTTCCAACATGGCCAAGCTGATTTCTGGGCCGATCCAGCCCGACAATTCCCCGTTGAAGTCGAGTCCTGCCAGAGCGAACACTCCATCGCGCAGCTGATGAGTGCTCTCGTTGACCAGCCGGCGTTGACGGACTGGAGCGACAGCCTGGGCATAGGCAGGCACCTGTCGCGGGTCGACTAACCAGTGCAGCGTGAGAGCTGCATCTCGGGGCATAAAGCGTGCGGCCCTTGGTAATTCAAGGGGTCGGTCGACAATGCGTAGCGGACTTTGACGGGCCATGGCCCACCACACCCCGATTGCCAGGGTGAGCAGCACCATCGCCGTAGCGGCCAGGGCAAACAGGAACGAGCGTCCCTTCATGAACGGACGGCGATGCACATAGGTTCATCTTCATCCATCCGCGGGGGATCGCCAGTCCAAAGCCAAACTGAGTGCATGAATGGACCCACTCCTAAGCCGCTGAAAGCTCATGAATTGGATGCCTGGCTGAAAACCAGCCGCGATCTGACCCTGGTTGACGTGCGAGAAGAGCAGGAACTGGCCATCGCGCCATTCCCGCACACCGTGACGCACCTGCCCCTGAGCAAGGCGGAAGGCTGGATGGGCGAGATCAACAGCCAACTTTCAGGGGATGGCCCCGTTGTGGTGATTTGCCATGCGGGTGTGCGCAGCTGGAATTTTGGGTGCTGGCTGCTTCAGCAGCAGCCCTCTAGAGAGGTTTGGAATCTGGAGGGCGGGATCGATGCCTGGAGCGTGGTGATCGATCCAGCTGTGCCCCGCTATTGAGGCCCATGCGATGGTTTTGAAGACCACATCTTCGTGACGGGAGGAGCCCCGATCAGGGAATTCTCCTTACGATCGCCCCCAACCAGGTGACTGCTGTGGAGCCGCTTCCCCGACGTCAACAGGAGGTTTTGCAGGCCACGGTGCACCATTACGTCGACACCATCGAACCGGTGGGAAGCCGCACACTGGTGCAGCGTTTCGGCATCAAAGCGAGTTCGGCCACCGTGCGTTCCGCCATGGGCGCTCTGGAACAGCGAGGTCTGCTCACCCAGCCACACACCTCTGCAGGGCGCGTTCCCAGCCCCCAGGGTTATCGGCACTATGTCGATTGCCTGTTGCCAGAACCGGGCGCCGGCGCCCAGCACCTCGAACGGGAGCTCACACAGCTCAGCCTGCGCTGGGCTGCCCTCGATGATTTACTGCTGCAGCTGGCCAGACGCCTCAGCGACTTCACAGGCCTGATGAGCCTGATCACTCCGCCGCAACGCTCCAAAAGCCAACTGCGAGCTATCCGGCTGGTGCCCAGTGAAGACCGTCTTTTAGTGATGGTGGTGGCTGACTCCAGCCAGGCCCATCACCTGAATTTGCGGATGCCCCACGGCAGTGCCCATCAGGTGCAAGCCCTGGAGCGATGGACCGACGACCAACTGAAACATGGTGGGCAGCTCGACTGGAACTGCCTGCCTCAGCAGCTGGAGTCCTGCGGGCAAGCGCTCCACGATGCTCTTCAGAGCAGGGATCCCTTGCTCAGTCACGGCGATCAGGGGGCTTTAGTCCATGGCGTGTCACGCCTGGTAGCCGAACCGGAATTCAGTGTCAGCGATCGGGTCAGACCGCTTCTCGAGTTGATGGATCGCAATCCGGCTGCCTTCGCCCCGCCGGACCAGAGCTGTCAGGGCCGTGTCTGGATCGGAGGCGAGCATCCTCAAACAGCTTTGCAGCACTGCTCGGTGGTGCAAGCGAGTTACAAAAGTGGCGACGGCAGCACAGGCCAAGTTGCCCTCATCGGGCCGATGCGCATGGCCTATGCAACAGCTCGCGCAGCCGTGCAGTGTGTCGCGAGGACCCTCAACCATTTGCTGAGCTAGTTGCTTCGTCTCTCGATGCCGCACAACATCAGCAACACATCAGCTGTGATGGCATCGGCAACACCAACTTTGGGCGCGATTCAACGGTTTTGGTGGCTCTAGTAGGACCGAAGAATCGACCAACAAGAAGCAACTCAATTAAGGCGAAAAGCACCAACAAAGTTTTCCAGCACCTCTAGCGACGCACTGTTCGCTGGAAAGCCGCCCGAAGACGATCGAGGCAGGTCTTCACCACGAACCCAACCCGAGAAGCACCTGACCCGACGCGTTTAACAGCACAAGATTGTCACCATCACCCCTACCCATGGGTTCTGGACTGGGTGCCCATCGGGCATCCCTCCACAATTCAAAGCGCGTCTCCCAAACGCTCAGCAACAGCATTGACATCTTTGTCACCCCGTCCGGAGCAATTGATCACAAGCTCCGTGCCATCGGGCAGGGTGGGGCAAAGGCTCTCCAGCCAGGCAAAGGCGTGGGCGGTTTCCAAAGCTGGAATAATCCCCTCGAGTCGACTGACAAGTTGAAGGGCATCTAACGCTTCTTGATCGGTCACAGCGCCGTATTCAGCCCGGCCGATCTCGCGCAAATAGCTGTGTTCAGGACCGACACCGGGATAATCAAGACCCGCACTAATCGAGTGCGCTTCCTGGACCTGACCATCTTCATCCTGAAGAAGCAGGCTCATGGCGCCATGGAGAACGCCGACACGCCCTTCCGTCATGGTGGCAGCATGACGCCCTGTGGCCACCCCATCTCCAGCAGCCTCAACGCCGATCAGGCGCACATCACTGCATTCCACGAATGGGTGAAAGAGACCCATGGCATTGGAACCACCGCCCACACAGGCCATCAGCACATCAGGAAGCCGCCCAAAAGCGTCATGGCACTGCTGACGGGTCTCCTCCCCGATCACGGCATGAAAATCACGCACCAACATCGGATAGGGGTGTGGCCCAGCCACAGAGCCAAGGATGTAGTGGGTGGTTTCAACATTGGTCACCCAATCGCGAATGGCCTCACTGGTCGCATCCTTGAGGGTTGCGGTCCCTGCCGTGACCGGCTGGACCGTGGCCCCCAAGAGACGCATGCGAAACACGTTTAGCGCTTGACGGCGCATGTCTTCAGCGCCCATGTAAACAACGCACTCCAGCCCAAAACGAGCACAGACCGTTGCCGTGGCCACACCGTGTTGGCCAGCACCGGTCTCGGCAATAATCCGCTTCTTGCCCATGCGCAGGGCCAACAGCGCCTGACCAAGCGCGTTGTTGATCTTGTGCGCACCGGTGTGGTTCAGATCCTCGCGCTTCAGCCAGATGCGTGGACCACCATCGGCTCGACGGTAGTGGGCCGTCAGACGCTCCGCCTCATAAAGGGGTGTGGCTCGACCCACGTAAGTCTTGAGCAACCGATTCAATTCAGTTGTGAACGCCGGATCCTTCCAGGCCTCAGCCGCGGCCACCTCCAGCTCAGCAAGCGCTGGCATCAGGGTTTCCGGCACATACTGACCACCAAAGCGGCCAAAGCGCCCAGAGGCCGCTGGCCGAGAGGTCACGGCCAGATCCTGGGCAGTGGGCTTAGGAGGCAGGGTGCTGGTCACAGATGCAGCTGACCGCGTCTACGGCCGTCGAAGCGTGCGGTCAGCGTAAGCAAGCGATCACGCGATGCCGCGGATCACACGCTGTGATCCGCAGATCGTGAAAGCCGGCCCGCTTCAACGCAGCCTCCATGTCCAGATTGAAATACTGCTCGATGTAGGGCTCGGTGCTCTTCAACAGCGTGGCCACGACGGCGGGTAGACGCTGCAGGACAGACGACGCAGGATCTTGATCCACCATCACCAACGCACCACCAGGCCGCAACAGTCGCGCCGCCTCAACCAGAACCGCATGGGTGGCCTCCTGCGGCAGTTCGTGACAAACGAACTGGAGGCTGATCAGATCCATGGAGTCAGTGGGCAGGCCTGTGTCCTCCGCAGCCGCATGCAACCAGCCATCCACCATTCCCTCCGGGTCACGGACGCGGGCTACAGCCAGCATGTCTGGCGAAAGATCGAGGCCCTGAATGCGGGGACGCGCCTCCTGCCGTTCATCCGCCCTCTGGCGCAGCCAGCTGGCCAGGTGCTGAGTGCTCACACCAACGGAACAACCCAGATCGAGCACCCGCTGGATGGATCCATCAAGCAAAGGAGCCACAGCCCCGTGAATCGCATCACGCAATCGCGTCTGCGCCACATCAGGCGACAGCATCTCCTTAGGCCAGATGCGCAGCGCCATCGCATCGGTGGCCTGCTCTGCTTCAGCAGCAGCTTGCCAACAGAGATTTCCTTGCTCATAGGCATGAAAGCGAGCCAAGTAATACCTAGGCGTGAGCAGATCTGGCGTGACAACGCTGGCGCGCAATGAGGCTGCCGCCAGGTGCAACTCACGGCGGCGGGCACGCCAGGGGATGCCATTGCGTTCCGCCGTTCGAATGATTAATTGACGAGCCTGAAAGAAAAGCGGACGCCGCAACAACGCAATGCTGATGAGGCGTTCGATCCAGCGGCCGAGACCCCGACTGGAATCAGCCCATTTGGGAGAAGACGCGGAGTCGGTCATCACAGGGACGGCAGGATGGAGGGCGGATGGATCAAAGCGATGCCGAAAGGAGGCTGGCAGGAATTCAGCAGCGCAGACAGTCTGCAGCGGCCAAGCAGCCCAGCGGCTGAATCCACACCGAAGGCGCAGCAGATGGTGCGCGTGCAGCCCACCCGAGGCGGAAAGGGCGGCAAAACGGTCACCGTGATCCGGGGACTCGAATTAGATCAGGCCGGCTTCAAGAGCCTGCTGAAGAAACTGAAGACGCGAATCGGCAGCGGCGGCACGGCCAAGGATGGCGTGATCGAACTGCAGGGCGATCAGGTGGACCTCTCGCTGGACCTACTCACCAAGGAGGGCTACAGACCGAAGCGCGCAGGTGGTTGAGGGACAATGGCGAGCCGAGACCGCCGCAATCCATGACCGCTTCCTCCAGCTACGGCCAGCTCACCAACCAAGGCGCTTCGACCAACATCGCCTGGCACCACGCCTCCGTGGACAGGGAGGCCCGTGCCAGCCAACGGGGGCACCGCAGCGCAATTCTCTGGTTCACCGGTCTTAGCGGTGCTGGCAAAAGCACCCTGGCCAATGCGGTCAACCAAGCACTGTTCGAGCGGGGGCTGTCGACCTATGTGCTTGATGGCGACAACGTCCGCCACGGACTGTGCAAGGACCTGGGCTTTTCCGACGCGGATCGGGAAGAGAACATTCGCCGCATCGGTGAAGTGTCGAAACTTTTTCTTGATGCGGGAACGATTGTTCTGACTGCCTTTGTGTCTCCGTTCCGCGCCGATCGTGACAAAGCCAGAGCTCTGGTGCCTGAAGGGGATTTCATTGAGATCTTCTGTTCTGCAGATCTGAGCGTCTGCGAAGAACGCGACACCAAGGGGCTGTATGCCAAGGCACGCGCGGGTGAAATCAAGGAATTCACCGGGATCTCTAGCCCTTATGAGGCACCCGAAACGCCGGAACTCTCGGTCGACACAGGAGCGGCCGATCTGAGCCTTTGTGTTGATCAGGTTTTGAACGCTCTGATCTCCAAGGGCATCATTCCGACTCAGAGCTGAGATCCCCTGGCGCCAGCGGAATCCCCTGGCGTGCGGCCCAGGCATCCACAAGCGTCTTCAAGCTGCTGGCGACAGGCACAGCCAGCAGCAAACCGAGAAGGTCGCCAAATCCATACAGATCACCAGCCTTCGCGCCCACAGGCAGGGCAATCAGCAGCCATGCCGGCTGCAACCCCACGATGCTGCCCATCAAGCGGGGCTGAATCACCTGATCCACAATCTGTCCCACCACGATGGCGGCAGCCAGGATCTCAAGCCCTGTGCTGAGGTCCTGGAAGGCCAGCAGACCGCTGACAGCAACGATGGTGAGGGCACTGGCATAAGGAATCAGCGTGGTGAAACCGATCAGCACCGCAAACAGAACGCCATAGGGAATCTGCAGCACGGTGAAGACCAGGATCTGACCCAGGGCCAGAATCAAAGCCAACAACACCTGACCGGCGAAGTAGCCACGGAACGTGCGCACCACGGTTCTCACCACCAGATCTCGCCAGTCCTGGGGCAACCATCGCGCGAGACCTGCTGTGATCGCCTCACCACCGAGCAGGAAAAACACAGCCAGCACAAGCACGATCACGGTGTTGATCGTGGTGCCGAGTGTGGCCCCGAGAATACCCAGCAACCTCTGGCTCAACTGACTGGCCAGGCTGCTCAGGCGGGTGAGCAGGTCACTGCTGAGATCACCAAATTCACTGGGTAGCCCACGGTCGGCGGCCCAATCCTGAAGACGGTTGACCAAAGCCTCCGACGACGCAAGAAACCCGGGCAGAGCATTGATCAGCTGGCCGAGCTGATCGATCAGCAGCGGCACGAGCGTGACACCGGCGAACACCAAGGCACCGATGGTGAACAAGGTCACCATCACGATCGCCAGCCAGCGGGGTAACCCACGACCCGTGAGCCAGCGGCAGGGGATGTCGAGCAGGAAGGCAATGAGTGCCGCTGTGAGGAACAAACCCGGAAACGGTGCCAGCGGCAACAGCAGCTGACGGAGCACATAGAGGTTGAGTGTGAGCAATGGCAGGGCCAACCCCCATCGCATCCAGGCTGGCCAGGTGGTCATTGATGCACTGGGGTGATGTTCAAGAGGGGCTAACCCTGGAAGCAGCATTCACGTCATGGCACCAGAAAGCGAGCCTGACTGCAATGCCCACGCATTTCGCACCCTCCTCGAACAGCTGAACCGTTTCAGCAGGAACCACCCCTCCACCAGCGTTGATCGCAGCGTGGAGGTTGACGAAGTCGTATCAGTTCATCTGATTGAGATAGTCCTGGCTGCCCAACTGCATCAGGCGGGAGTCCTTGGCAACCACCGTGTCATGAAGCGTCTGGCGGTACATCTCGAGGCGATCGGCGAGCGCTCCACCCTCCACCGCAAGAATCTGAGCAGCCAGCAATCCGGCATTCAAACCGCCACCGATTGCCACAGTCGCCACGGGGATGCCACCCGGCATCTGCACAATGGAATGAAGAGAATCCACACCAGACAGCGCACGACTCTGCACGGGCACGCCGATGACCGGCAAGGTGGTGAGAGAAGCGACCATCCCTGGCAAATGGGCGGCGCCTCCCGCTCCGGCGACGATCACTTTGAGACCTCGAGCGCGGGCCTGCTGCGCAAACGTCACCATTTCCAAGGGTGTGCGGTGGGCCGAAAGCACCCGCACCTCCACCGTGATCCCAAGCTGCTCGAGGATCTCAACGGCCGGGTGAAGAGTCGGAAGATCCGAATCACTGCCCATGATCACGGCAACCTGTGGCGTGGCTTCTGAATCGGCGGAGACGGAGGTCGACACGGGAACTGGCAAGAACCGGTTGGACAGCAAGACTGCCATCGTCCCTCACCGGCATGGGCCGGCCCACCTGCATGCGTCGGATCACTGATGTGCGCCTGCCGCAACGTCCGGGGAACTGTGATGGCGCCGAGCTGCACTGGCTCACGGTTGATGATCAAGGACGAATCGCTGCAACCGGTCCCATGCGGCCCGGCAGCGCGATGGCAGGCGAAAGCTGGGGAGGAGACCGCCTCAGCCCCAGGGGCATCGATCTGCAGATCAACGGGGGACTCGGACTGGCATTCCCTGAGCTGGGTGAAGGCGATGTGCCGACCGTGGAACAACTCCTAGAGCGGCTATGGCGCGATGGCGTCGAGGCGATTGCTCCAACACTGGTGACCTGTGCCGTGGAGCCTCTGCGCAACGCGTTAAGGGTGCTGCGTCAGGTGCGCAGCAGGCATCAACCCGGACGTTGCCGCCTGCTGGGGGCGCATCTTGAGGGACCATTTCTGGCCGATGCCCGCCGTGGTGCCCACCCAACGGAGCACATTGCTGCCGCGAGCTTGGAGGCCCTGGAGAAACGCATCAGTGGTTTTGAAGGGGACATTGCCCTCATCACCCTTGCCCCAGAGCAAACAGGAGGTCAGGAGCTTGTGAAACGCCTAGGCGCACTGGGCATCACAACGGCACTGGGTCACAGCACGGCCGATGCCCATCAAGCAGCGGAGGCCTTTGATCAAGGGGTGAGCATGCTCACCCACAGCCTCAACGCCATGCCTGGGCTGCACCACCGGGCTCCAGGACCGGTCGGGGAAGCGTGCCGGCGAAGAAACGTTGCTTTGGGCCTGATCGCTGATGGCGTGCACGTTCACCCCACCATGGCGGTGCTGCTGCAACGACTCGCAGGGGATCAGCTCGTGCTGGTGAGCGATGCCCTAGCGCCCTACGGGCTGGACGACGGCGAGCACCGCTGGGATGAACGGGTGCTGCTGGTACGAGACGGCACCTGCCGACTCGAGGACGGCACCCTCGCGGGCGTCACGCTTCCCTTGCTGGAAGGAAGTTGTCGTCTGGCCCACTGGAGCGGTGATGCGGATGGGGCGATCTGGGCCGCCACCATGGCGCCGCGTTTCGTTCTCCCTGGCTCCAGCACGGAGCCAAAGATCGCTGGGAAAGCTTTGAACAACCTGCTCCGCTGGCATTGGAACGAGCCGGAACAACGCCTGAGCTGGCAGGAGGCTGCTTAGGAGCAAGAAGGTGCTTAGGATCCCGCCGACGCAAACCCTTCCGCCATGGCCCCCGATCAGCTGCTGGAGCAGAAACAGGCCGAGAAAAAGGAGGTGAAGGGCTACTTCGAAACCACAGGCTTCGACCGCTGGAACCGCATCTACAGCGACAGCGATGACGTGAACAAGGTGCAGCGCAACATTCGCATCGGCCACCAGAAAACCGTTGACGAGGTTCTGATCTGGATCAAAGAGAGCGGAGAGCTCAACGAAGCGAGCTTCTGCGATGCAGGCTGCGGCGTTGGCAGTCTCAGTTTGCCGCTGGCGGCGATGGGAGCTGGCTCGATTCATGCCAGCGACATTTCCGAGGCGATGGCCCAGGAAGCGGAGCGCCGGGCCCGCGAGGCCGGCCTCGACATGACCAAGCTGAACTTCGTCGCCAGCGACCTGGAAAGCCTGAGCGGTTCCTTTCACACGGTCTGCTGCCTGGATGTGTTTATCCATTACCCCCAGGAGCCAGCCGAAGAGATGGTGAAGCATCTCTGCGGTCTGACCGAAAAGCGTTTGATCGTGAGTTTTGCTCCTTACACCCCGCTGCTGGCATTGTTGAAGGGCATCGGCCAGCTGTTCCCCGGGCCCAGCAAAACCACCCGGGCCTACACACTCAAAGAAGACGGCATCGTGAAGGCAGCTGAAGCCTGCGGCTTCAAACTGGTCCGCCGCAGCCTGAACAAGGCTCCCTTCTACTTCTCCCGCCTGATCGAGTTCCGCAAGGCCTGAGATCTTGCCCAAGGGCGCAGTTCATTCAAACAACTCGCCCGGTTCGCAGCACAATGTGAGGCCATCCAAAGACAGGCGCCAGGCATGAAGGCGGTAGCCGCCATCACCCGGTGTTGCCAGGTTGTTGACCTGTCGATCTTTCAGGTAAAGGGGATCCCCCAGCAGAGGGGATCCCAACTGGGCGAGGTGGATTCGAATCTGATGCGGACGACCTGTGGTGATGGTGACCTGCAGGCGATCACCCTCTGAACTCCGCTCCAAAAGATTCAACTCGCTGTGAGCTCCAAGACGACGACGCACCGTGACACCTGACGGTGGCTCCGGCCCCCAGACCCAGCCCAGCAACGCGTGGGGCCTTTCAATCACGTCGGTGTCCACCCGCAAAGTTGCCCCGGGCTCCAAGGCCTCCACCCGATGCGCCCAGGCCTGATAAACCTTGCGGCTGCCACCATCTGGCCGGAACGCGCGAGACAGTCTGGAGCGGGTTTCAGCCCGGCGAGCACAAACCTGCAGCCCGGAGGTGAAGCGTCCAAGCCGATGCACGGGCTTGGGGACCTGAATCTCCCCAGCATCACGACAGCGCTGAACCAGCAACCTGGCGAGGGTGTGTTCCAAAAAGCCACCCCCTGGCATCACCGGCAAACCGGAGGGTTTGTGAATCACAAGCACGTCACCGTCATCGTGAATCACAGACCAGGAGGCGGGGATCGCAGGCTCAACCCATGGGGGGCGGGACCAGAGCAACTCAGCGGCAGCGGGCAGAGGCTGGTCACAGCCCAAGAGCTCGCCGTTCAGGCGAAGTTCACCGCATTGAATCCTCTGCTTCCAGTCATCCACCGAAGAATGGCCATATCGGTCGGCGAGGAACGCCGAAACCATGCGCCCCTGATCGCGATGCCCGGTCAGATCGCTGTAGGTCCAGCCCTGATTGAACGCGGCTGGACGCCACCCCTCGGGGGACGTGGCCTGCGCGGATGGGGTCACTCCACCAGCCGATGCTGCAACGCATAGCGCACGAGTTCTGTGCGGCTGGACGTGCCGGTCTTGATGAACAGCCGACTCACATATTTCTCCACGTTGCGAATCGACGTTTCCAACTGACGCGCAATCTCCTTGTTCATCAAGCCTTCGGCCACGAGCTGGAGAACACTCGCTTCTCTTGGCGTGAAGTTGTGCTGCACCGGTTCAGTGGAAGGCAGCGCTTCTGCCTGAGCGAGCAACGAACGAATCTCAGTGATCTGCTTCGCCATCTGCCCCATATCGGCATCGGCGAAACGCGCAGCCTCCTGAAGCAACCGTTGCTGCCGTTGCGCCACATTGCTGACGCGAGCCACCAACTCATCCGGGTCGAAAGGCTTGGGGATGTAGTCATCCACCCCGGCGAGATACCCCTGCGTGCGATCAGCAGTCATACCCTTGGCCGTCAGGAAGATAACGGGCGTGCCACCAAGGCGTTCATCGGCCCTCAACTTGTTGAGCAGTCCGTAGCCATCAAGCCGCGGCATCATCACGTCACTGATGACGACATCCGGCAGCATCTGCTGGGCCTTGCTGAACCCGTCCTCCCCATCAACGGCCGTGGTGACGTCAAAGCCCTCATCTTCGAGATAAGCCTGGACAGCAGAACGCAGGCCCGGTTCGTCGTCCACCAACAGCAGACGCACTGGTGGCTGATCGGGCTGGGATGTTGTCATGGCCAGACCTCTTCTTGGCGAAATCTAGGGGCGTTAGGGGGCTGACAACCGCAACACTTCCTGGGATTCAATCAACTGGGTGGAATAACCAAGCTCTCTGGCTTGCTCACCAAGGCCTTCAGGCTCCTGGCCCGCCAAGGAAGGGTGACAAGCAGCCCACCAAACCAGATGATCCTCCCGGGTTGAAAGACGGAGCGGCCCGCCGGGATTGAGCTTGCGGATATAGATCGCATCGCTGTCACGGGTCATGCGCAACGGCTCCTCGCGACTACAACTTACCGATTCAGAAGGAACCACCAAATCATCGGAATATTCCTGCCACAACTTGAATCGCCTGAGCTCAGGATCCGCCGGATCAGTTTTAATCGCGAAGATTCCAAGGGTGTAGGCATTGGCACCATCGCGTTGATCGAGAACCACCAGATCAACAGGACGCATGGCCTTCATCTGCTCCAGCAACGACTCACGATCAACTGGAACAGCTTGAGCAGCTGCAGAAGCCATCAGCAGGCTCAGACTAGAGATCCAATGCACGGCACGCATCGCGAAAGTCAGCGAGTCATTCCATGCTGCCAACACCTGCCGAAGGATCGCTCAACAACGGTGTGATCAACCTCGACCACCAAGCCACCACCCCCTGCCATCCATCCGTGATTGAAGCGATGGAGCCCTGGTGGCGAGACCAGTGGGGCAATGCCTCGAGCCGCCAACACCGCATGGGCCTGACAGCAGCCGCAGCCGTGAGCTCAGCCAGGCAACGCCTGGCTGACAGCCTCGGAGTCGAAACCGATGAGCTGATCTTTACCAGTGGCGCCACCGAAGCCAACAACCTGGCACTGCTCGGCCATGCCCGGTTTCGTGCCCGTGCAGATGGACGCCCGGGGCACTTGATCACCGTGGCCAGCGAGCATCATGCGGTGCTCGATCCCCTGCAGCAACTCAAGCAGGATGGCTTCGAACTGACGCTGCTGACACCCAAGCCCGACGGCCTGATCGAACCGGAGCATCTACAAGAGGCCATCCAGGTGAACACGCAGCTGGTGAGCGTGATGGTGGCCAACAACGAAATCGGTGTGATCCAACCAGTGCATGAGCTGAGTGCGATCTGCCGCAACCATGGGATCACCATGCACACCGATGCTGCTCAGGCCTACGGACATCTTGAGCTGAACATGCAGGAGCTGGGGTGCTCACTGCTCAGTCTTAGTGCTCACAAATTCAACGGTCCCAAGGGGATCGGGGCTCTCGTGGCGCGGAGAGGGACAGGATTAGAACCCCTGCTTTGGGGCGGGGGCCAAGAACAGGGCCTACGACCAGGGACCCTGCCGGTGCCGTTGATCATGGGGCTAGCCGCCGCCGCAACCGTGGCGCAGGCTGACCTGGCTGCCAGGCAAACGCGGCTCGGGGCGCTGCGGGATCAGCTGTGGCATGAACTGAAGCGGCGCAACCCCCATCTCCTACTCAATGGGGCGCTGCAGCCACGACTTGCCCATAACCTCAACATCACGGTTCCCGGGATGTCAGGAAGCCGTCTGCAGCGTGCCTTGAAATCAAAATTGGCCTGCAGTAGTGGCTCGGCTTGCAGCCGCGGGGAACCCTCCCACGTGCTGCGCGCCATCGGGCGAAATCGCAGCGAAGCGGAAGCCTCACTCCGCCTGAGTCTTGGCCGCGACACGACAGAAACCGACATCGAGCGCGCGATCAACGTGCTTACAGAGACGATTCAGGCTGGATCGATGGGATGACCTTCAGGCCTCGATCCATCAAACATGGAAAGCGCTGATAAAGCAGCTACGTTCCGCACAGGTTCGAGCATTCCTCATGAGCGAGACCCCAGCTGGCAACAGACTTCACGTCCTGAAAGCCGTGGAAGATGGCTGGACCGCCTTTAGCAAAGCACCTTGGCCTTTTGTCCTCTTCGCCCTGTTGTACCTGCTGTTGGCGACGCTGTTCCAGCAGCTGCCCGACTTCCTGCTCAACCTCTCCAGCAATCCATCAGCGGCTGCGGCTGTGATCAGCTTGATCGTCTCGATGGTGGGCGGAATCTTGATCAGCCTCTGGGGAACAATGGGCTTGATCCGGGGTGCTTGGAAAGCACTTGACGGCGAGAAGCCTTCATTGGCAGAGATGACGCGCTGGGACGGCGACGCCGCAGGACGCCTGTTCATCAATCAAATCGTTCTATTCATTCTGGTTCTGATCATCGGCGGGATCAGCATGGTTTTGATGGTGCTCCTGTCGCAGGTGAATGAGGTGCTTGGCTTCATCCCCTTCATCACGGCAGCCGTTGTATTCATTTATTTGATGGTGAACCAAACATTCCTACCGTTCATTGCCCTGCTTCAAGACGAATCACCCTTGAGCAACATTGCGCGCGGCAGAAATGTCTTGGATCCGTGCTGGGGATGGGTGCTGCTGCTCCTGATCGTGGAGATGGCAATTCTCTTGACCGGGGCACTTTTGTGTGGAGTTGGCCTGCTCGCTGCCTTCCCAGTGATGCTTTGTGTGTCCACGGCGGCCTTCCGGCAATTGTTCGGTGACACTGACAACACCGGCTTCCTGGCCTAACGCAAGCCCCATTCAATCGAGGAGTCGACGCTTAGCCAGTCGCAGCTTGGCGCTGCGACTGCGGGCATTTAGCTCCTGTTCAGCGGCATCGGCCATCAGGGGTTTGCGTGTTATTCGCTGGAGGCGTTCGTCGGTGAGGAAGGCCGTCTTCACCCGCCTGTCTTCGAGGGAATGGAAGCTAATAATCGCCATCACCCCTCCCGGCTGAAGCCAACCTGGAGCCTTCTCGAGCAGCTGATCGAGCACCCCCAGCTCATCATTGACAGCGATGCGTAGCGCCTGAAAAGTTCTGGTCGCCGGATGAATGCGCCCTCGGCGCGCCTTAGGGGCATAGCAACCGGCAATGGCATAAGCCAAAGCAGCCGTCCCGGAATAAGCACCGCGATCGCTCAAATCTGCCTTGATGCGTCGAGCAATCCGCCTGGAGAGTCGCTCTTCGCCGTAGCGATAAATCAGATCGGCCAGGTCCGATTCCTCCAATCGATCAATCAGCTCAGCCGCCGTTTCTCCACCTCCTCCTGGATTCATGCGCATATCGAGGGGGCCATCGAGGCGAAAGCTGAATCCCCGTTCCGCCACATCCAGCTGGGGACTACTGACCCCGAGATCCGCCAGCAGAAGAGCAACCGGCTCGGAAGGGGTGTAATCCGCGAAATTAGTGGCCACGATTGAAACTCGATCGGCATGGGGCTCCAGACGCTGAGAGGCTGCGGCTCTCGCCGTGGCGTCTTGGTCAAGACCCTCCAAATGCAGGGCTGGATAACGATCCAGCAGCAGTTGGCTGTGCCCTCCGCCGCCGAGGGTGGCATCCACAAACAGACCGCTCTGCCAGTGATCACCAGGTTCCTGGGCAAGCGAATGGAGCAGCGGTTCCGCCAGAACCGGCACATGTTTGAAGGTCTGATCGGAACCGGAAGGCTGATCGGGCATGGGTCCTTCCTAAGATCCCGTCACCAACGTTGTTCTTCGGCCCCATGACGCAGCTGGAAACGCGCACGGAGCCGATGGTGGTCAACTTCGGCCCCCACCACCCCTCTATGCACGGGGTGCTGCGGCTGGTGGTCACGCTCGACGGCGAAGACGTGGTGGATTGCGAGCCGGTGATCGGCTACCTGCACCGCGGCATGGAAAAGATTGCCGAGAACCGCACGAACGTGATGTTCGTGCCTTACGTGAGCCGCATGGACTACGCGGCAGGCATGTTTTACGAGGCGATTGTGGTGAACGCCCCGGAGAAGCTGGCCAACATCCCCGTGCCCAAGCGTGCCAGCTACATCCGGGTGTTGATGCTGGAACTGAACCGCATCGCCAATCACCTGCTTTGGCTTGGCCCCTTCCTCGCCGACGTCGGTGCCCAGACACCCTTCTTTTACATCTTCCGGGAGCGGGAGATGATCTACGACCTCTGGGAAGCCGCCACCGGCCAGCGCCTGATCAACAACAACTATTTCCGCATCGGTGGTGTTGCTGCCGATCTCCCCTGGGGCTGGCTTGAAAAATGCCGGGATTTCTGCGACTGGTTCGGCCCGAAGATTGATGAATACGAAAAACTGATCACCAACAACCCGATCTTCCGACGCCGCATTGAGGGCCTGGGCGTGATCGGCAAGGAGGATGCGATCAACTGGAGCCTGTCAGGGCCGATGCTGCGCGCCTCCGGGGTGCCTTGGGACCTGCGCAAGGTGGATCATTACGAGTGCTACGACGACTTCGACTGGGACGTGGCCTGGGAGAAGGAGGGTGACTGCTTCGCGCGCTACCGGGTGCGGATCGAAGAGATGCGCCAATCCCTCAAGATCCTGCGACAGGCCTGCGACATGATTCCCGGCGGTCCGACCGAAAACCTGGAAGCCAAGCGAATGGCGGAAGGCAAAGACAGCGAATTTGCCGGTTTCGATTACCAATACGTGGCCAAAAAAGTCGCCCCCACCTTCAAAATCCCCAACGGCGAGCTCTACACCCGCCTGGAATCAGGCAAGGGCGAGATCGGCGTGTTCCTGCAAGGCAACAACGACGTCACACCATGGCGCTTCAAGATTCGCGCTGCCGATTCCAACAATCTGCAGATCCTTCCTCACATCCTCAAGGGACACAAGGTCGCCGACATCATGGCGATCCTCGGATCGATCGACGTGATCATGGGATCGGTGGATCGCTGATTCACTGATTTATTGCCGCTATCGACAAATCCCTGCTGTAAGCCAGTCAATGCTGCCCGACTGTGCTCGTCCGGAACGTCCCGATCCAGCCCAGAGACAGAATAAAAAAAAGATGAAACAACGAACAGCAAAATAGGCTGTTCCTAGCTTGAAGTAAGAAATTGTTGTCCGAAATGTCCGTTCTCAGAGGGCATTTACTGTCAAGCCACCAAGGCTTCCAAAGCGAGAGCGTCAACCTCTATGAGATCCCAGAGTCGACATCAAAAAATCCCAGCCTGATTGCATCGACATCCAGTGATGCCGCCGGCTTCTTTGCCTTTGAGGATGTCAATCTTTCATCCAAACAGACCTATTACGTCTCAGCCACTGATGGCCCGAACCATCTTCTGGGATTACTGCGAGACAGCGACACGAAAAACCTGATCATCAACGATCTCACTTCAGCCGCAAGTGCTTACACCTTCAATCGATTCATCGATGGCGAGGCCCTGAGCGGAAGCGCTGCATCAGTCCGCTCCGGCTGGATGACTTACCAAAACCTGGTCAACCCAGACGGCAGCATTGCGGACGTCGCCAGCAACAATGCTGCAACCGCTGAGCGACTCAATTTACTGGCCAATATCAATGCGGCGGCCATCACAGATCTCCCTTTTCGAAAAGCACTCTTCGAGCTCACATCCCCAAGCGAAGGAGAAACAAATCAAACCAATCTTGAGGCCCTTGCCTCGATCGGAAAGAATCCCGCCAAGAATGCAAGGAAACTCTTTGACCTTGCCGAATCAGCTCCGGCCATTTATCCCGCCGATCGCGAGTCGATTTCCCAACGCGACTCATGGCTTCTGTATTTCGAGCATTTCGGAGCTGCCGACGAATCAGAGTCTGTCTTTTTTGGCCCTGGAAACATTGCCATTGATCAGGATGGCGATCTGTGGATCACCAATAACTTCGAACCCGGGTCCGAAAAACGATTCGATCCTCCACTTCCTGGCAAAACCCTGCTTCGCATGCAACCCAGCGGGGAATTGAGCGATGGCGAACCCCTTGAAGGCGGCGGCCTCTATGGCGCGGGGTTCGGCATCGGCATTGATCCTCAAGACCGGATTTGGGTTGGAAATTTCGGCTTTGGTACCTCGAAGATTCCTTTGCGCGGTAACGGAAACAGCGTGTCGCTCTTCTCCAGTAAAGGAAAAGCACTCTCTCCGGGGCGATCCGATTTCGTCCCTCCCCGCCAACCTTCAGGCGGCTTCACCCAGGGTGACCTGCTTGGCGTGCAAGGCGTAACCAGTGATCAAGAAGGCAACATCTGGATCGCCAGCTTCCGAGACACACGCAAATTTCCGAGCAAAATCGTGGTCTATCCAGAGGGCCGACCCCAACGATTTGACAGCTACCAACACCCTTCCTTGACGTCACCATTTGACATCGCCATCGACCAAGATGGTGATGCCTGGGTGAGCTATCGAAGTGGCGGAAGCAACAAACAAGGCGGGATTGGTCGATACCGCTTTGACGAGAAAGATGGCATCCGTCTGATCCAAACCATTGAGTCTGAAGACCTCAATGTTCCCTTCGGTGTTGCAACGGCGTCGGATGGATCTGTCTGGGTGGCCAACAACGGTGGATCTCCGTTCTACCGATCCAACACTGTGAGCAGAATTGATCCAATCACGGGAACCCTGGACACCTTCTCCATAAACACGAAAAAGGATGCGGGTCCTTGGGGCATCAATCTGGACGGCGAGAACAACGTCTATGTCGCCAACTTCGAAGAGCTCTCGATCTCCGTTCTGCATGGATCCAAGCTCGATTCCCGTGACGGCCAGAAAACAGGAACAGCACTCTCACCCAAAGGTGGTTACAACTTTGATGACAACATCATGCGTCCAACCGGCTTAGAAGTAGACAGCGCTGGGAACGTCTGGATTGCCAATAATTACAACTCCGATGCTCAAGACTATGGCCAGAAAAGTGTGTTTCAGGCCATCGGTCTGGCCGACCCCGTCATGACGCCACTGATTGGCCCCGTGGACCCGCTGTTTTGAGCGTCACGGAACAAATCAGGAGAGATCAGGTCAGCCGCCGGCGTTCATGCCGGCTGAGCCACAACAGCAGCACCACCACCAGCGGTGTCAGCAGATCGGTGTAGAGCACGCTCCCCGCATTGGAAGGTGCCTGGTTGTTGTCGACCACAAGCGACACCACATGGCCGACACCGTCTGCGAAGTACCAGCTGCTGAACGCCACCATCGCTGCCAACAGGTAGTCGCGCTTCCGAAAGAAAAAGCTGCTGAACCCAAGAATGCTGATCGTGAGGTTGGCGTAAGCCACCTCGAACTGAAAGGGGCTGTTAGGCCATCCGATCTGCTCCGCGATAAACGGACCGAAGAGCAAGTGGGCAATGAACCCGTAGAAGCCGGCGACGCCCATCACCCAGAACGCGATCCAGAGCAGCGAAGCTTCCGACCAACGGCTGAGGGTGATCTGCTGTCTGGTCTGCAGGACACCCAGCAGCAAGGCCAATAGCAACGTCCACACACCCGTGTCTTGAAGCAAAAAGCGCACAAGCTCTGCCATTCACCTTGTGATGCACTGATGCCAAGGTGACAGTGCGGTTCCGTGATGACAACAACCTTGATGACATCGCCCACTTGGTTGCAATTGCGCCGTGTCGTGCGCTTCGGCGACACCGATGCCGCCGGGGTCATGCATTTCCATCAACTGCTGCGCTGGTGCCATGAAGCCTGGGAGGAAAGCCTGGATGCCCAGGGCATCGCAGCCGAGACGGTGTTCCCTGGCTGCCGCGGCCAGGAGCGATGGCCCAAGGTCGCGTTGCCGGTGGTGCACTGCCGTGCGGACTTTCTCAGACCTGTGCATGGCGGTGATCAACTCAGCGTGCACCTGACCCCACAACGCCTGGACCCCAGCAGCTTTGAGGTTCAGCACCGATTTCTTCTGGGTGAACAGGATGTGGCCCGGGGATGCATCCGGCACGTGGCCATTAGCACCGAAACACGACGGCGCTGCGCCCTGCCCGACACGATTGAACGCTGGCTGGAAGCTGCACAGATTGGTCGGATCCACGAGCTGTGATCAGCGAGCACAGCTCAAGAATCGCCACCACAGGCGGGGCAACAGCTGTCGCTACAAACATCAGAAACAATCGCAAACCAATCACGTCTAAGCAAGAACATCAAACCAATATTTGATCACACAAAACCAACTCATTAAACACATCCACACTTCAACTCAAGGGCTATTTTTTACTTCAATTTAATAGCCAAATGGACCTTAGAGTGATCGCTGTTGCCATTCCCATTGCACTCGCACTGAGCTGGGCAGCATTCAACATTGGGCGCGCCGCCCTGGGACAGCTTCAGTCTGCAGTTAATCAATACAAAGCAAATCAACGAAACTGAATCCCCTCCCTAACAACACATGAATTCGCCAATTGCAGCATAGAACTCGAATGCAATAGAGCGAGACCACAAAGCTTGCGCTCATAAAGCCTCAGACGCATTTACAAATCACTTCCATCATTGCAATCAATCTCTGCAACGCATGAGCAATTCTTCAGCAGCATTCACTGCATCTGCCTACAACATCAGCAAATACTCGGGCCTTGAGCCTTGCCTTGGCGGAGAATTGCGCATGAAAGCAATCTGGGTGGATGAAACAAGATGCATTGGGTGCAGATACTGCGCCCACGTAGCCACGAACACTTTTCTACCAATCCAGGAAACAGGAAAGTGCAGAGCAGTACGGCAAGACGGCGACTCTGTCAGCACGATCAACGAAGCAGTCGACACCTGTCCAGTCGACTGCATTCACTGGATCAGCTTCGAAGAACTTTCATCCATACAGCTCCTCAAAAAAGCACACCAGCGCTTCTACCAAGACTCACCAACCCGAAGAACGACTACCTCACAACAACAACCGAAGTCAGCACCCTGACTACGCCCGCAGCAACCAAAATAGAAAGAACAATGAAAGAAGGAATCAGATACTTAGAAGCCGCCACCGATGGCTTTTGATAGATCACCCGCTCGGCAAAAGAACGAGCTTGCCGGTAATTGAGATGATCATCAATGGACATCATCAATTCATTGGAAACCAACTTTTCCCGCCAATCGGCAGAGTAACGCGGAAGCCGCTGGTAAACAGGCATTTCACCAACCTCTCGCCCAGGCAACTTCCGCGCTATTTGCATTGGAACTCTGTCATACCCAAACCTCTGCATATACTCATCACTGTTCAACACCACGTCGACAAAATGCTCAAAGCCCTTCTCAGCAATAAGCACCGAATACATTAATTTTTCTGAATCGTCAAGACTATTTCTTCCCAGCACTCGACCAACCACTTGCTCAACAATCCGATAATTATTATTGCAAGAAACATACCCATCGCGGAAACGCTCTGACAACAACAAACCACGAATAAAGTCTCTGACCGTGATCGAACCATTCCTGAATTGAGACTCCAAGAAAGGGTCGCGATCGCTACTCATCGCATGAAAGTAGACCTGACAGTAACAACGCTCAATCACGTCCTGCAGCCCATCGATCACATCACCCTCTAGCGAAGGCGATGTGATCGATGAGACGCGAATATTCTGCGCAATAGACCGAGAAGAGCGAAAGGGAATTACCAAGAGAATCAGCCCATTGACTCAAAAGAAAAGACTAAAAGAGTCGCGAAATATCAAACAGCCAAAGAATGATGTATTTGATACTTAAACGCATGCAATAAGAACCAGTCAGACGTTCGATACGTCGCTAGGCGTCAAAAGCGACTCAAGCCGACATCTTTAGTCCAACGACGACCCTCTATCAGACATGATTTCTGTCATCACAAGAACGTGGACGCGGCGAACGCGTTATCGCCCAGAACAAAGCTGCAACCTGTAAAGGCAGCATCGAGACCGCTGCAATCAATGGATGAAATCCATCGTGCGCATGTCCTGACACCAGACCACCACTCACACAAGCGGCTACAACAAGCCAGATCGTCGGCAACGAAGGCGTCTTTTTTAAAGCCACAATTCAAAACCACTCTTGGCGCTGATCGAGATAAATTTCCCGAAATTCGTCGGGAGTTTTTGTGAGGTAAATGATGCCTTCAATCAACCCGATCAACGACACCACACCAGTGGCAATCCCGCAGGTAATCGCACCACCGGCCAGGCCAACTAACAACATGATGATGCCGGCGTTGTTGTAACCCAGCACGAACTTGTGCACGCCGAATGCACCGAAAAAGATGGCTAAAAGCCCTGCAGCAAGCTTCTTGTTGCTGACTTCAGTTTCAGACAACGCTGTCATCGTGGTCATGCTGCTGTCCTGATTGTTGCGAGGCCAGCCAGGTCTGCCAACGCTGGCGCTCCCACTTGCCTGCCACAGAAGGCTCCAAATCGGGGCATGGCAACCAACGCCGCGGTCGTTCCGCCGCAGGCCAGGCCAAGACCAACCCCTTCAGCGCATCCATCCGTTGCTGATCACGATCAGGGGTCGTCCAACGCACCAAGGCAACCAGTTGCTCTCCCCACTCCGCATCGGGCACCGCCAGCATCAGCACGGCTGAGAGCGGCAGGTCAGCTCGACGAGCAAGCTCCAGCAGACGATCCTCCAGCTGCTGAGGGAAAACCGTGACGCCACCCGACTGCAAGGCACCATCACGACGACCCAAGATTTGCAGTTCAGGGGCGACGCATGAGTCACCAAGCGTCGCCAGATCACCTGTGCGCCACCATCCAGCCTCATCCGCCAGAGCCTCGAGACCACCCGCCGGGTCAAGCCTGGCTACAGCCAAACGATCACAGTGCACAACCAATGCACCGTCGGGATCCAGCCGCAGGCGCACACCATCGAGAGGTTGGCCGCAACCCGAATGACCCGCCAGAAACGACTGCGGGGTCTGAGCTGTGACCATCGCAGCAGTTTCTGTGGCGCCGTAACAGGGGGCCAACCTCAGGCCAGCCTGGCGGGCGTGATCGGCAAGATCGATCGGCAGCGATGCACCTCCAACCCAGATGACGTCCATCGCCTGAAGCCAGGTGCATCCCTCTGGCTCCGCCAGCAAGCGCCGCAATTGTGTGGGAACCAGCGAAACCAGCATGGGATGCTGCCGCCAGGCAGGGTGCTGGCGGCAGTGGTCCAGCAGAGCCGACGGCTGCCGCATCAGCTCAGGAGCCAGCCAGCCATGAATCGCTCCCCACTGACGCGCCCGCCACCAGGGCATCAATCCACTCACATGCTGAAAAGGCAGTGGATTCCACACCACACAGCTTTCCGGCTCCAGCCCAAGCCGTTGCAGCCAAAGGCGGCACACCTCAGCTGACCGTTCGAGGTTGGCAAGCGGATGGAGACACAGCGATCGGCCACCGCTGCTGCCACCGGTCGACAGCACCAGCCCCGGGCCCTCAGGCCAGTCCGCCGACTCGCTCGGAAGCGTGAGCGGTCCCGACGCTCCTTGAGGCCCCACCAAATGCACCCAGCTCCCGCGCTCCAAAATCCCCAGCAATGCGGAGGCCGTTCCCTCCGGAGCAGCGAAGTCGCAGCACAACGCAGCCAAGCCTTGCTTCATCAGGTTCCTCCGGCTGCAGCCCAGACCTGATCTGGCTCTGTGCTGAACAGGGGACCTTCAGGACACCAACCAGGGGCCAGCCCAGGTGCTGCGGGCGTCGGCCCCTGCCACTGGAGTCGCGACAACAAGGCCAGCCAGCGCAAGCCGATGCCCGTCTCAAAGGCAGTGCTCAGCATCAGCCGCGGGCGGCCCTCCTGCAACTGCCGCAACAGAGGCCTTGGATCGCCTTCCCAGAGGGGGCGACGCACTTGCCATCCCTGCCAGCGATCACGCCACTCAGGGTGGACCTGCAGTGACTCATCCAGGGCCACGGGAAGACGTTCAGCCAAACGAGTCAGGCCATCAAGATCGTCCACCGCGAGGGGCTGCTCCAACCATTCCAAGCGCGGATCAGCGGCCAAAACCTCAGCCCAGCGATCCGCCTCAGCCCGGTCCCAGCCACCATTGGCATCCACGCGCAGACGTGCCGAGAAGGGGAGCCGTTCCAGCAGCTGCGCGAGCAGCAAGCGCTCCAGTTCTGGCTCAGCCGCAGCCACTTTCCACTTGACAGTGATGCCCAGCTCAGCCTCCGGTGATGCCAGCAAACGTTCAAGCTCAGCAAGCATCGAGGCCCCTGAAGGGAGCAGATGAGCCGCCCGGGGTGCCGGATGCCATGGGCCCAATTCGGTCCTCAGTTCAGCCAGGGCTGCTCCAACCGCAAAGGCCAAGGGTGCCGGCAACTGCGGCAGCGAGTCTTCCAAGGCGTCACGACTGAGCGTCACGTCGGCAGGCTTCAGCCAGGACGCGAGGGCTTGCTCACAGGCCTTGTGATGCCGAGGCTGCAATGGAGCAACTTCTCCCCAACCCACACGGCCTGTCTGTGGGCAGACGATGCGCAGCAGCCAACCGTTTCGCTTTTGCCAACACCCAGCGGCTGTCGTCAACGGACGGGAGAGAGCAAAGGCGTAGGGGCGCACCGCCAGAGACAGCCTGATGCTCATGCGCTCAGCGGCTCCAGGCGATGGAGGCTCCAAACCAGGGCCCGATCGCCAAGCCGATGCTCAACCCAAGCCCATTAAGGCCCTGAAAACGCAAGGCGAGGAACTTGCTGCCCTGGATGCGTTCAGGTTCCGCGTGATGGACGCGGAGCAACCGGATTAACGCGACCGCTGCGGGCAGCCCTAGAGCTCCGAGCAGCGCGGTCGGAGGCCAGTCGCCGTGGAGCACGGGAGTCCACTCCAAGGCCAGGGTTCCGGCAACAAACCAGGGCACCAGAGACGAGGCCCTCGCGGTGCCGAGACGCACCACGGGAGACCGCTTGCCATGGGCCGCGTCCTCCTCAATCTGGTGAAAGTGAGAGCAAAACAGCACCAGGGTGGTGGCCAGGGCCGGACCCGATCCCAACAACAAGGCGACATCCCACGGCACCAGCGCCCATCGAGCGGTCTCTCCGGAAGGAGCCACCACGAGCAGCGCAGCTGCTGTGGCGAAGGGACCAAAGGCCATCCAGCAGAGCGGTTCTCCTAACCCCAAGTAGCCAAGGCGGAACGGAGGACCTTGGTAGAGGTAGCCCATGCCGCAACTGACCAGCACCAGTGCCAAAACTGAAAGGCTGCTCTGCACAGCAATCAGCAGCATCAGCAGCAAGCCTGCCAAGAGAACCAGGGTCGACAGACGGCGGACCGGACGGCGACGACCGAGCAGGGCCACCACCGAATGGGGCTTCGCCGTGGCATCAACGCCGGTGTCGGCATCAAACAGATCGTTGCTGAGGTTCTCCCAAAGCAATAACAAGACCGCTGCCAGCAGAAATCCAAGCGCCTGGGCCCAGCGCACCGGCAGCCCCGCCCCTAAGCGCCAACCAACGGCGAGTAGCAACGGCATCACGGCAACGGAATACATCGGCCATTTGATTGCCGCTTTCCAAAGACGCCTGCGATCAGCGCGCGGGGAGTGAAGGGTTGCAACAGCCTGGCGATCTTGCATGGACTGGGCGCACTCAGCCCGCTTCAAGACCCATACATTTGAGCAGTCCCTTGTTCGATCTGCTACACGGATGTCGGCCGCACCCCACGACAGCTGTGCTGCGAACTCCTTCAGCGACCTGCTGGAGCGAGCTCAACGCGCGTGGGATCAGCGCTCGATGGAGGATGGTGTTTTGAGCCTGGCACTGCCGGTTCAAGGCCTCGACCCCCTGCACCAGCTGGTGGATCTGGAGGCTCACGACCCGTTCCGCTTTCTTTGGGACAGTGCACCCGGGCTCTGCCTGGCGGCAGCAGGACGCTGCCATCACCTGGAACTATCCAGCGCCAAACGCTTTGAACTGGCGCAGCGGTTCAGTGACGTCACCTTGGGGCGAATTCTGGATGGCACCCCAGACGCACCGGCTCAAGCACGTTCACGCATTCTTCTGGCCTTCTCCTTCTTCGAGCAGACCAGCGAGCAGCAGCCCCAGGAAGGGATGCCCTCGGTGCAGGCGGTTCTGCCCCGCTGGCAGCTCAGCCGACACGGGCGCCAGGGTTGGCTGCGGGTGCATGGCATTGCCCAGCAGGCCAGTGATGTGCGCACGCTCACAGAATCGCTCTGGTTGATGGCAGACCGGTTGCGATCCCGGCAGGGGCTCGCAACCGCATCCATGGACACCGTGAGCGGAAGCATCACCCCTGGAGCCTGGGAGCAGAACTACACACCGGCCCTGGAGCGGGGCCTGGAGTTGGTCAACAGCGGTGAACTGCACAAACTTGTGCTGGCCGTTCGTCAGACGGTCAGCCTCACGGAACCGCTCGATCCACAGCCCCTGCTACAGCGGCTCCGCCATCAGCAGGCAGGCAGCTGTCGCTTCCTCTGGCAAAAAGATGCTCACGACAGCTTCTTCGGAGCCTCGCCGGAGCGACTGCTAAGCCTTCGCAACGGACAACTGCGATGCGATGCGCTCGCAGGCACCGCTGGTCGGAACGACCAGGCAGATTCATTGCTCAGCTCAGACAAAGACCGACATGAGCATGAACTCGTGGCCCAGGCGATCACCGAGCACCTGATCGATCGCGGGCTACAGCCACGGCGCCCAAGACGACCCCAATTGGCTCGTCATGGGCAGTTGGTTCATCTCCATACACCGATCACCACAGCGGCTCCAGGGCAATCCCCACTTGCCTTGGCTGGTGTGCTGCACCCAACCCCAGCGGTCGCAGGTCTGCCAAGGCGCGAGGCCATGAGTTGGTTGCGCAGCCTTGAACCCTTCGACCGGCAGGGCTATGCGGCTCCGATCGGCTGGATCGACAGTGCAGGGGATGCGGAATTACGCGTGGCGATCCGATGCGGTCATGCCCATGGCACGCAACTGGATCTCACCGCTGGGGCTGGGCTCGTGCGCGGGTCCGTGGCTGACCGTGAACTTCAGGAGGTGGGGCTGAAACTCACGGTGCTGGCGGATCAGCTGGATCTGATGTCAGGGAGCCGGCAGGGAACGCAATCGCCATTGCATCGATGACTGGTCCAGGGTCGTTCCAAACGGTTCAGCCCTGCCGCCGAGATGCTCGCTGAGGAAGGCCTCCTGGAGCGCTGTCATCGCCAGCGCATTGCGTGGATTGGCGAATCCGTGACCTTCATCGGGGAACACCACGAAATCAATCGGCAGATTGCGTTTCGCCATCGCGGCCGCGATCGCCTCACTCTCGCTGAGCTTGACCCTGGGGTCATTAGCACCATGGCCCAGCAGCAGCGGCCGCTGAATCCGATCCACGTGCTGAAGCGGTGAAATGGCATCCAGATCCACCGTCCCCACACCGATCATCCGCTCGAAATTGATCCGGAGGGATTCCCAGTAGGGGGGAATCGAATCAATCAGGGTGCGCAGATTGGACGGACCCACCTCAGCGATGGCGGCAGCGAACAGCTCGGGATCTCGGGTGAGACCGGCTAGCGCGGCATAGCCCCCGTAGGAGGCCCCCATGATCGCGATGCGATCGGGGTCGGCGATCCCTTCATCGATCGCCCAGCGGACGGCATCCACCAGATCGTCCTGCATCGCGGCATACCACTCACCTTCACCCGCCAGGAGATGCTGCTTACCGAATCCGGTGGAGCCGCGGTAGTTCACGCTGAGGGCGTGGTAACCCCGATTCGCCAGCAACTGATGGGTGGCGCTGTAACCCCAGAAATCGCGCTCCTGAGGCCCGCCATGCACCAGCAGCACCAAGGGCTGGGGCTCCGTTCCTGAAGCCAGCGGTGTGCGGGTCAGGTAAGCCGGCAGGCGCCGACCATCTCTGGCCCGCAGGTCCAGGCTCTCCATCGGTGCCAGCGTGTAGTCGTCGAGCCTGGGCTGCACGGAGAACAGCTTCCGGATCTCATCCGCCTCCCGTTCCCAGAGCCAGTACTGAGGCCCCTGACGATCGGAGCCAATGGCCACCAGCCAACGACGCCCCTCCAAGTCTTGATCGACCACCGCAAAGTCGTTGGCCCCTGCCAGCTGCTTCAGCCGGGCCAGGTCAGGCTCGACGGAGGGATCCAACACCACCAGGCGAGAGCGAAGATCCACTTCCTGGAGGGCGGTGGGAACTCCCGTGTCGAGATCACTCAGTGCCACGCCCAGGGCACCGGCCGATGAACGATGCACCACTTCGGGAGTGCAATCACTGCCGCAGGTCTCGAGCTGCTCGCGGCTCCAGCGCACCAAGCGCGGCAGATCGTCACCGGTGCTGAGGACGCCGTAGAGCCATTGGCCATCACGGCTGAACCCCCCAGGACCCGAGCCGGTGATCGTGTCGTCGAAGTCGAACTGCAGAAAGGAGCGCCATTCCGATTCACCCGGCAGGCGCAACTCGTGGGCACTGCCACCATCGGGCAGCAGCTGCGAGCGAATCACCGGGTTCCAGCCGCCATCGATCCACAGGATCGAGACGTCGCGACCGTCGTCGGTGGATTGGTGGAGGAGACGACGCTCGCCAGTCTCCACATCGATCACATAGGTGTCGTGATAGCGGGGATCACGATCGTTCAGAGCCACGAGCAGCTCGTTGGGGGCCTCCCGATCGGCCCCAATCCAAACCGCCTTTACCCCCTGGGGGGGCGTGAGGTCCTTGCTCTCACCGGTGCGAGGGTCGATCCGCACCAGCACGGTGTTCTCATCGCCATCCCCATCCCGGGATGAAATCAGAAAGCGGCCGTCTGCCGTCCAGTACCCCGGCCTCTGAGGACGATCACGCTGCTGGGTGAGCACCCGGGCTGGAGCGGGATTATCCAGATCGCGGACCCACAGATTCAGCACGCCCTGATCCGGGGCCAGATACGCGATCCAGCGACCATCAGGGCTGAGATTGACGCTCATGATCTCCGGGTTACCGAAGAGCACCTCCCGGGGAATGAGCGGTGGCAACTCGCGAGCGCGGACTGCAGAGCCAGCACTCCAGGCGCTTCCTGCGAGACCGACCAGAAGCGCCGCACCCCAGCACAATCCTCGTTTCAGCACAGCGTTCTTGCCCGGTCAGCCCTTCATTGTGAGCGCTCAGATCAGATCGCGCAGGCGTTCGAGCACCTGATCCGCCAACGGCTGATTCATCAACCGCTCCACCTCACGGATCCCCGTTGGGCTGGTGACGTTGATCTCGCTGAGCATGCCGCCGATCACATCAATCCCCACAAAAAACAGACCTTCCGCGCGAAGGGCCGGGGCCAGGGCAGCACAGATCTGTCGCTCCCGTGCCGTCAGTTCCGTTGCTTCGGCCTGACCACCCACCGCCAGGTTGCTGCGGAATTCACCGGCGGCCGGGCGGCGGTTGATGGCACCCAATGGCTCTCCATCCACCAGCAGGATGCGCTTGTCTCCTTCACTGACGGATGGGAGGAAGCACTGCGCCATCACCGGAAGGCGCTCCTGCTCGGTGACCAGTTCCAGCAGAGCTTTCAGCCCCGGGGCCTGCGCCGACACGCGGATCACACCGAGACCAGCACGACCGCCCAGGGGCTTGAGCACGATTTCGTTGTGCGTCTCAGCAAAGGCGCTGAGCTCCTGGACACGGCCCGAAACCAACGTGGGAGCCATCCAGCGGCTGAAGCGCAGGGCACCGAGCTTTTCGTTCCAGCTGCGCAGCGAATCAGGACGATTGAGCACACGCACCCCAGCTCGCTCAGCTACATCCAGCAGATGGGTGGCATAGAGATACGCCTCATCCACAGGCGGATCTTTGCGCATCCAGATCACCTGGAAGGTGGCCAGCGGAAGACGCTCGCGCTCACCGACGCTGATCCATGGATCCGGTTGAACCGGTGAAGCCATGACCAGCGGTTCATCACCCAGGGCGATCAGATCCGCTGGTGTACAGGCCCAGACCTCCAGAGCGGCACGACTCGCGGCCTGCATCAGAGCAGCCGTTGAATCCTTGAGCGGATTGATGCGATCCAGGGGATCCAGCACGAACAGGTGACGCATGAGCAACGGTCGTGTCAGTGGGATCGGAGAGGGAACTCAGGAGAGCAGTGCATCGAGATCACCGGCTCGCTCCAGGGCATGCAGATCATCACAACCACCGATGTGGCGGTCATCGATGAAGATCTGCGGAACACTGCGACGCCCGTCGCCCCGGGCCGCCATGGCGTCACGGCCCGGCTCATCCCCATCCACGGAATGCTCGGTGTAAGCGACACCCTTGCGATCAAGCAGCTGTTTGGCGCGCACGCAGAAGGGGCAGGTGCGCCAGGTGTAGATCTCGACGCTCGGCATTGGGCCTTCAACGGGGACCTGAATCCTATGCAGCCCCGGTGGTCAACCCCGGACGCCGCATTCCGCACTGATAACGTCGCGACATCCGTTCAACGCACTCCGTTGCTCGACCTCACCGACTTCAAGCGCGACCTCTCCGAGCTCACTGACCGCCTGGGCAATGCCCAGGACTGTCTTTGACGTTCCTGCACTGAACGCACGACAACAGGACCTCGAACAACTCGCCGCACAACCAGATTTCTGGGACGACCAACAGAACGCCCAGAAGCAGATGCGTCGTCTCGATGAGGTGAAGGCCCAGCTGCTGCAGCTGACGACATGGCAAGGGGCCGTGGGTGATGCCCAGGCCACACTCGAGCTTTATGACCTGGAGCCCGACGACGACATGCTCGCCGAGGCGCAGGGCGGCTTGGATCAACTACGCAAGGAACTGGATCGCTGGGAACTGGAACGCCTGCTCAGCGGGGAATACGACAAAGAGGGAGCAGTGCTCTCGATCAATGCAGGAGCAGGCGGCACGGATGCTCAGGACTGGGCCCAGATGCTGCTGCGCATGTACACCCGCTGGGCTGAGGACCAGGGCATGAAAGTGTCCGTGGACGAACTCAGCGAGGGCGAGGAGGCCGGCATCAAAAGCGCCACGATTGAGATTGAAGGTCGTTACGCCTACGGGTATCTCCGCAATGAGAAGGGCACCCACCGCCTCGTGCGCATCTCACCGTTCAACGCCAACGACAAACGCCAGACGAGCTTTGCCGGCGTTGAAGTGATGCCCAAGCTGGAGGAGGAAGTCGATATCGACATTCCAGAGAAAGATCTGGAAGTCACCACCAGCCGCTCCGGCGGTGCTGGTGGTCAGAACGTGAACAAAGTGGAGACCGCCGTTCGCATCCTGCACATCCCCACAGGCCTTGCGGTGCGCTGCACCCAGGAACGCTCCCAGCTTCAGAACAAGGAAAAAGCCATGGCCCTGCTCAAGGCCAAGCTGCTGGTGATCGCCCAGGAGCAGCGCGCGGCAGAAATCGCTGACATCCGCGGCGACATCGTTGAAGCGGCCTGGGGCAACCAGATCCGCAACTACGTGTTTCACCCTTATCAGATGGTCAAGGATCTGCGCACCCAGGAGGAAACCAACGATGTGCAGGCCGTGATGAACGGCGAGCTGGATCCCTTTATTCAGGCGCTGCTGCGCCAGGGTGTGGACAGTCCAGGACAAGACGACGAGAGCTGACCATGCGCGACAAGCCTGAAGCGACCGCCTCCCCGGCAGACGCACCAGCTGCCACCACACCTCCACCCAGCTTCGTGAAACAGGCGATGCGCAACATGGTGCGCAAGGGCAGCAAGAGCCTGTTTCACTTTGGTCTGACCGCAGCCGGGTTCATCGGCTTCATCCTGGTGGTGGCCTGGCTTGGCAGACCCACCCTGCCCCAGTGACATCAGCACCGATGCGATCGGCCGATGCCCCCAGCTTCACCCTCGATCTGGCCTTCACACCAGCCGACGCGCGTCTGGTGACTGCGACCGAAGGCAGCGCAACCCATCAACGGCTCTGCTGCGGCGAGGCCTGGGACTCCACCCTTCAACTCTGGCTCCACCACCTTGCACAGACCGGTGGTGCGTCCGTTCCTGAACCTCTGCTGAGCTGCGAAGAGGTCTGCCTCGGCCTGCAGTTCGTCGATGACGCGGAGATCACCGAACTGAACCAACGCTGGCGCAACAAAGCCAGTGCCACCGATGTGCTCTCCTTCTCTGCTCTCGAAGCCGAGATGCCCCTCGAGGGAGATCCCAGCTTGGAACTCGGCGACATCATCGTGTCGGTGCCTACCGCTGAACGTCAGGCACTTGAGCAGAACCACAGCCTCGAGAGGGAGCTCTGCTGGCTGGTGAGCCACGGGCTGCTTCATCTGCTGGGATGGGACCATCCCGACGACGCCTCATTGATGACCATGCTGCAGTGCCAAGAGCAGCTGCTTGCGATGGCCGGTATGGTTCTTTCCCATGGTGAGATCGACTGTGAATCAGCAGATGAAATCACTGCTGGACCCTGAAGACGAAGGATCGGTGTCTGAGGAGATCACCCAGCGCGGCACCCGTCGCGCCCATCGGGCTGCCCATCGCGGGGCCTGGAAGATCGCCGGCGACCTGCCTTCCAGCTTCCGCTACGCCGCTCAAGGGCTGGGCTACGGATTCGTCAGTCAGCGCAATTTCCGCATCCACGTCTGCATCGGCAGCGTGGTGTTTGGGCTGGCCCTCTGGCTGGGGCTTCCCTCGATCCAACTGGCGGTTCTGGTGCTCACGGTGGCAGCCGTGCTGGTGCTTGAGCTGTTGAATACAGCCATTGAGTCGGTGGTGGATCTGGCCATCGGCCGACGTTTCCACCCCCTCGCGAGAATCGCCAAAGATTGTGCAGCCGCCGCAGTTCTGGTGGCCGCGATCAGTTCCCTGGTGATCGCACTCCTTTTGCTGGTTCCTCCCTTGATTCTTCGCCTCGGCCTCTAAGCGATGCTCCTGGTCATCGACAACTACGACAGCTTCACCTTCAACCTGGTGCAGTATTTCGGCGAGCTGGCGGCCCAGCATCCTCTGGCGGCAGAGCTCCGTGTGGAGCGCAACGATGCCATGACGGTGGATGAGATTCGAGATCTGAAGCCAGACGCGATCCTTCTCTCACCAGGCCCTGGCGATCCCGATCAAGCCGGCATCTGCCTGCAGGTGCTGAAGGAACTCTCACCCGAGATTCCCACCCTTGGAGTCTGCTTGGGCCATCAGGCTCTGGCCCAGGCTTACGGAGGGCGCGTGGTGCGCGCAGCCGAACTGATGCATGGCAAAACCTCACCGGTGATGCACCGAGGTGAAGGCGTCTTCGCCGGATTGCCGCAACCCCTCACAGCCACCCGTTATCACAGCCTGATCGCCGAGCGCGAGACGCTGCCCGAGTGCCTGGAAGTCACAGCATGGCTGGACGACAACACGGTGATGGGACTTCGCCACCGGGACTATCCGCACCTGCAGGGCGTGCAATTCCACCCCGAGAGCGTGCTCACCGAGGCCGGACACAACCTGCTAGCCAACTTCTTGCGCCAGGCAGAAGCCCGGGTTCAACACTGCTAACTTCCTGGGCCAGCGGTCTCTCCTCCATGACTCTCCTTCCGCAGCGCCAGGGTCCTGGACGCACCGTGAGCGCTCTTGCCGCCTCGTTCGTGCTGAGCTCACTTATTGGAGTTGCCGGCCAAACCGCTGGTGTCTCCATCACCAGCTATGGCCACAGCGCCCTGCTGATCCGCGGAGGAGGTCAGTCGGTGCTGGTCAATCCCTTCCGCGCTGTTGGATGCGCTCAAGGCTTAGCCGAGCCGCGCGTCAGCGCCACAGTCACCCTGGCCAGCTCAGAACTGCCAGACGAAGGCGCCCGCATCGGCGGTGGCACCTTCCTGTCGCAGCCAGGCTCCTATCGCGTTGGGGGACTAAACCTGGAGGGCTTCTCCGCACCTCACGACCGCGTGGGTGGACGCCGCTTCGGCAACGCCACCATCTGGCGCTGGCAACAGGGAGGCCTGAGCTTTGCCCACCTGGGTGGAACCGCAGCTCCCCTCAGTGGAGAGGACAAGGTGCTGATCGGCAGGCCTGACGTGCTGATCCTCGGCGTGGGAGGCGGCGGCAAGGTTTACGACGGTGAGGAAGCCGCTGAGGTGGTGCGTCAGCTCAACCCTCGTCGAGTGATTCCTGTGCAATACGTCACTGGCGAGGCCCCGGCAGGATGCGATCAAAGTGGCATTCAGCCCTTTCTGGATGCCCTGCGTGGCGCCGACGTGCGCCGCGTGGGCCCGAGTCTGACCCTTCCGGGCAGCCTGGGCGACGGCACCGTGGTTGAAGTGATGCGCTAGACGACAGTCAACCCTCGAGCTCGAGCGGCGCGAAAACCGTCCAGAAATGCTGCATCTGCTCGAGGGTGCCGATGCTCACACGCAACGCACCATCAATCTGTGGCTTGCCGGCCATGGAGCGCACCAGGATGCCGGCGCTGCGCAACTGCTGCTCCACCTGCTCGGCCGCACGCCGCGGCCAAATGAGCAGGTAATTACCACCGTCGCAATGAAAGACGGCACCAGATTGCGTTAGCTGGGTAACAAGGTAGTTGCGTGCACGTGCCACTTCGGCCACGTAGCGATCGGTGTAGTCCTGATCGCCCAGAGCCGCGAACGCCGCTGTCACCGCCAGGCTGTTCACGTCATACGGACCGGTGACGCGGCCAACCCGGTCAACCACCTCCGCCGCACCGATCGCAAAACCCATGCGCAAGCCGGCCAGACCAGCGGTCTTGGCCAGGGAACGCAGCACCAGCAAATTGGCGTGCTCGGCGAAGTCCACATGCGGCAACACACTGTCGCCGGTAAACGCCTCGTAAAGCTCATCCACCACCACCAGGGTGCCTGGCGCCGCCGTAGCCAGCTCCAGCACCTGCTCTGCTGGAACACGCGTGCCCGTGGGGTTGTTGGGATTGCAGAGCATCAGGATCTTGGGCCTGCGCTGGAGGGCCGTGCACATCGCCTCCAGCGGGAAGCGAAAACCTGGCAGCTCATGAGGCACTGCCTCGATGGCCATTCCCTGCATGCCCGCACACGGCGCGTAATAGCCAAAGGTGGGACTGGTGGTGAGCAGGGTGTCTCCTGGTGCTCCATAGGCATGGATCACGGCATGGATCGCCGCATCCACACCGTTGAAGAGCCCCACCTGGTCGATGGACAGGGGGTGGGCTAACCCGGCCGGCGACCCCTGCAAGTTGGCGATCAAGGCCTCACGCAAACCGTCGTATTCCGGATACACCGCGACCTGATCAGCCGGATAGGAGCGAATCGCCTCGGTAACCGCAGGACTGGGACCAATGGTGTTCTCGTTGAAGTCGAGACGCAGCAGACCCCGGCGCCCCTCCAGAGGCGCGCTGTAACCCCGGAGGCGTTCCACATCGGGACGGGCTTCTGGCGCGGGGATCAGTTCAGGCATGGCCATCAGCGATGAATCGCATCTCCTGGAGGGTGGTGCCGAGGCAGGTCATCACCAGCTTGCCGTGCTCAGCAACTCGCTTCAGCCAATGACCAAGCGAGGAGATGATCCATTCCAAACTATTCACAGCTGCCTCACCGAGCGCAGCGTCGGCCTGCGCCCACCGATGATGCAAGCACTGCAGCAATCGGCCGGATGACCGCCAGCTCCAGCGCATCGACGCCAGCCATCACCTCCAGCTTTGCTGGCTTCGCACAGCAGGTCGATTACTCGCTGATGCAGCAACTGCGGCCCGATCCGGAATCCACACCGGATGGGCAGGATCACCGCGCACGCGAGGTGCGTTCCGGCCACTACGTGCCAGTAACGCCCACACCGCTTCCCAATCCTGAATACATCGCCCACAGCCCTGAACTGTTTGCTGCGCTTGGCCTGGACGAATCCTTGGTCCAGGACGACGACTTCCGCAGCGTGTTCTCCGGCGACCTCAGCCACGTGAGCGAGCCGATCCGCCGTCATGGCTGGGCGACCGGCTATGCCCTGTCGATCTACGGCACGGAATATGTGCAGCAGTGCCCGTTCGGCAATGGCAATGGCTACGGCGATGGGCGGGCCATCTCGGTGGTTGAAGGCGTGTTCAAGGGTCAGCGCTGGGAAATGCAGCTGAAGGGCGGTGGTCCGACGCCCTATTGCCGAGGTGCCGATGGACGGGCCGTGCTGCGGTCCAGCGTGCGCGAATTTCTGGCCCAGGAGTACATGCATGCCCTGGGGATTCCCACGTCTCGCTCCCTGACGCTCTACGTCTCTCACGCTGAAAACGTGCGTCGCCCCTGGTATTCGGGCGCCTCGCCCTCCATGGACCCCGACATCCTGGTCGACAATTCAGCGGCGATCACCACGCGTGTGGCGCCATCGTTCCTGCGGGTGGGTCAGCTGGAACTGTTCGCACGACGCGCCCGCAGCGAAGCGCACCCTGAGGCCCATCAGGAGCTGCAGATGATCGTGCAGCATCTGATCGATCGGAATTACAGGGACGAGATTGATGGCGCCCTGCCATTCCCGAGCCAGGTGGTGCAGCTGGCGCGTCTGTTCCGGGAGCGCCTGATCAGCCTGGTGTGCCACTGGATGCGCGTGGGCTATTGCCAAGGCAACTTCAATAGCGACAACTGCGCCGCCGGCGGCTTCACCCTCGACTACGGACCGTTCGGCTTCTGCGAACTGTTCGACCCCCGCTTTCAGCCCTGGACCGGCGGCGGCATTCATTTCTCCTTTTTCAATCAACCGAAAGCGGCTGAAACCAACTACCGGATGTTCTGGTCAGCGCTCAAAACGCTGCTGAAGGATCACCCAGCCGAAACGGCCGAACTCGACGCGCTGCATGAGACCTTCAGCGACGCCATGAAAGACGAGCTAGACGCCATGTGGACAGGGAAGCTCGGCCTGACCAGCGTGGCTCCGGAGCTGATCGGCGATCTACTGCAGCTGATGGTGGCCTCAAAGGCGGATTACACGATTGTTTTCCGTGAATTGGCATCCCTGCCAAACGAGGTCACGCCTCTGAAGCGGGGCTTTTACGTGCCCAGCGATGCAAAGCTCGAGGCGCAATGGAACGCCTGGCTGACGCGTTGGCACCAACAGCTCAGCGGCAGCGGAGAGCCCGAAGAGATCACCGCTTCGATGCAACGCACCAATCCCGCCATCACCTGGCGCGAATGGCTGATCGCCCCGGCCTATGAGGAGGCGGCTCGCGGTGACTACAGCCTGGTGCACGAACTGCAAACGGTGTTCCGCAACCCCTACGCACCGCTCTCAGCCGAACTCGCTGCTCGCTACGACCAACTGCGACCACGGGAGTTCTTCGGCGCCGGAGGCATCTCTCACTACAGCTGCTCGTCTTAAGCCAAGACGACGCAGATGGACATCAAAAGCTGAAAGCTAATGCCGTGGCAGTTGCCATGAACCTCCACGCAATGATCTAAACCAAGATGCAGACGTTGCTTGCAGCATCCCCTGGAGATCAACCACAAGCAGTCTCAAAGAGCAATTCCCGAAAACACAATTCCAATAAAGTGAAGCAAGATGCTATTGCAAAGCAATTCGACGACAATTCAACAAACAGACCGAACCTCAATGCCTTTATCAACCAACCCAAAAGTATCCAAAACGTTAATGCAGCTCACATGGATTGTTGGCGGCATTGGATTCTGGAATGCTTTCAACTCCATTGGCTCCGGAGATGTTGAGTCTGCCACGCAATGGATATCCGCTTGGGCTGTGGGCGGCGTAGGGCTGTTGTCTTTTGTTCGGCATGCAGTTTTTCACCGAAGCGATGCGAAGCGCATGGGTTGGGACTATGGAGCACGAAACGACTTTCAGCTCGAAGTTGGCTTCGCGAATCTTGCATGGGGCACTGTAGCCATCGCTGGCATTTACCAAGGATGGGATACGCAAACACTTGGGGGCTTAGTATTAGTTGTCGGTATCTATATGTTGCAAGCGGCAGTTTTACACCTTCTAGAACTCAAGGAGGCCAAAAACCCTCGATATGGCAGCAAAATTGCAAATTCAGCCTATGCAGTTTGCCTCTTTTGGTTTGGCATCAAAGCCTTCTCCGCATGAATCCCATCAATTCGCTGACAATTTCAATCTGACCAATTCAAAGCAAGAGTCTGCTGGCAACACGAAGCTGCGTGGGCGTTTGTGAAAGCGAAACCCGACTCGTGCACAACGTGTACACCGTCGGCAGATTGCCTGAAATTCCGATGTGGCATGCAGCGCTCCATCAACTTGTCGCTTTCGCTTGGTGGTGCCGCTGCGCTGGTCCTCTCCAACGCTCCTCTCTTGCCTGCTGCTGCTCAAGACGCAGACACCGCTGAGGATCTCGGTGGTGTGATGAGCATCAGCCTTAAAGATGTGGTCAAACCCACCATTGGTTTCCAAGGGGCTCTTCAAGGGGCTGGCACTCCCAACCAAGCAGGTATTGGCGGGTTCCTTCCACTCTCGGTTGGCGAGAACAGCGTTTGGTTCCTTGATGCCCTCGTCAACGTCAATTTCGCTGATCGCGATGGTGAAAGCAGCATCATCAACACCGATGTGGATGGAGGCTTCTCCACCTCCACACGCCTGGGGTACCGCTGGCTGAATGGCGACCGCTCTTGGATGTACGGGCTGAATGCTGGCTATGACACCCGCACCATCAAATCCGGGGATGCTGATACCAACATCCCGGTCTTTGACAAGCAAACGATCTTTTTCAACCAGGTCGCCGTTAACGCAGAAGCGGTCTCCAACAGCTGGACCTTCAATGGCTATGGGCTGATCCCCTTCGGGGATGTTGAGCAGAGACTCAACAGCGTTTATGACGCTGGTGCACTCAACACCTATGGCCTGGATGTTGGCTATTTCATGACCCCACAACTTCATGCCTCCGTTGGTTACTACTACCAACACCGTGATCAAGAAGACGTGGATGGTTCAGGCGTACGTGGCCGCCTCGCTTATGACATCACTCAAGGCTTAACCGCAGGCATCAACATCTCCTACGACGAGGCTTTTGACACGCGCGTTTCAGCTGATCTACAAGTTCGTTTTGGCGGACCCAGCACAACAGCTGCCAAGAAGAAGAAGTGGGAGAGCCCAACAATTAATGCACTAACCGCATCACCCAAAAACAGGGATGCGCGAGTGCACGATGGCACATTTTGCCCGGACAATTGCCACGAAACTACTAGTATATTAGGAGCTCCAATATCCTATCTCTCTCATTTGTAACCTCAACCTTCAACCAAACCCCCTGCTGAATCAGGGGTTGTTATTTCTTCATTGACGCCAACAAGCCTGCTAATCAGCCGCTAATACCTGGCACCTTTGCCATCAACGCAGCCTGGCAACAGACCCAACGAGGCACTAAGTGCACAACCGAAAAAGACCAGGACACACCAAATCAATCCTCAATATTTCTCTCCTTACTTCTACTCATATTTCCTCAAAATAATTGCCAGATACTCCGCTCCCTATCGCCATCACGGATGCCATTGGCTCGTCTAAATCTCACCGCAACCTGATGCCACTCCTCTGGGATTTGATTGAGCCGAACATCAAAGGCAATCGACAGCCAATTCAGACAATGATCCAACTGCACTAACACCTGTTGTCGAGGCTTATTTTTGGGCCGATAACTACCAAACAAGATCAGTGGGTCGTGCAAAAAACTATCCGTTTAAGCCTGACCCTTTCTGGTGCAGCAGCACTGGCCCTCGCCAACGCCCCTCTCTTGCCTGCTGCTGCTCAAGAAGACGGCAGCGCAGATGATCTCGGGGTGATGGAGATCAACCTCAAGGATGCCATCAAGTTCAACTGGGGGTTTCAAGGCGCACTACAAGGAGCAGGAACACCAAATCAAGCTGGTATTGGTGGGTTCCTTCCCCTATCTGTTGGCGACAACAGCGTCTTCTTTATTGATGCCCTCGCCAATGTCAACTTTGCTGATTACGACGGCGATAGCAGCATCATCAACACCACGGTGGCTGGCACCACCATCAGCACCTCATCACGCTTGGGGTATCGCTGGCTGAATAACGATCGCTCCTGGATGTTTGGGCTGAATGCTGGCTATGACAGCAGGCCGATGGCAACGGCTTATGCCGATACAGGCGTCTCGGTCGATAGCAGCAGCACCGTCTTCTTCCAGCAGGTTGCTGCAGGTTTAGAAGCGGTATCGGATAGCTGGAACTTCAATGCCTATGGCTTGTTTCCTGTTGGTACGACCGAGTACAAGATCAATAGCCGTTACCTCGGCGGTGCCTTGAGCACCTACGGCTTAGATGTTGGGTATGCAATCACTCCAGAGTGGGATGCCTCAATTGGTTACTACTACCAGCACGGTGACAATCTCACCGCAGATGATGGCAATGGTGTTTTGGCAGCCCTGGCTTATGAAATCACCGATGGCTTAACGCTTGGCGTCAACGTTTCCTATGACGAAGCCTTTGAAACCCGCGTTTCTGGAAACATTGAATATCGCTTTGGCAGCGGTAATGCAACAGAGGTTGAAAAGAAAACCTGGCAAACACCCGTGATTCAAGCTCTCACTGAATCAGTGAAACATCGCGATGTCAGAGTTCATGATGGACCAAAGATAGCTGATCAGCCCTGCCAGCTTAAGAGTGTGAGTGTAAACAAACGGACAAACGGTTCAAACTATCATTGTTATCATAATAAATACTTGGGATCAAACATCTGGACATCTGGTACTTTCGACTAGCAATGGAACCCCGCAAATTCGAAACGAACTTTATACTTCACTGGTTGTTGAACAAACCTCTCACACGCAGCCTTAACGGAGACCTTTAATACTACCTGATTCGTTATCCGATGCCTGGCACTAACATTACTTGCAAGATGTTTACATTCAAGAAGTGGAGGCTATTGCCTCGAAGTGTGATGCAAAAGGAACGGCCGGCTGGCTCATAACGAGGTTGACGTGCCATGGCCTCTGCATTGATCTATGCCATGATTGACTTGATATCCATAGCGCGTTTTAAAGCCTGATGGCAAGCAGCAGCAAACGTTTTAAGCAGCATTCCCAAGCTGTTTACACCGAACTCGATGGCGATGTAGCTTTATTTCAAAGCGACACCTGCGACTATCTAGTTCTCAACGAAACAGGCTCAGCCATTTGGAATGCACTAAAATCTCAACCTATGTTGGTTGAACTCTGCAAGCATTTACGGGACGAGTATGAAGTCACCCCAGATGAATGCAAGACCTCTGTTGAAGCATGGCTGGAAGTCGCCTTGGAGAAGAAAGTGATTGCCGTAGTTGATGATTAAAATGAGAAGTGTGTTTTGAGCTTTCTAGCCCAAATTTCACCGCCAAGTTGATTTCCTCCAAGCATTTGGAACCCAAGGCGTGAAAAATAACGTCGCATGGGTGCTTTTTGCAAGCCAGGATTAATGTTTTCAGCCAGCAATACATTTGCTCGATGATCACGTTTCTCCGCTGCGCGATCAAACCCTTGTAGGAATACCCTAAAGAGTCGATTCGTTAAACCAAAACGTCTGGATTCTGGAATTATGTACATACGCTGAAAGTAGGCATGACTTCCGAGCTCTATTGAATTATCTAGCTCTTGCAATACGACAAACACGACACCATCGATCAATCCTGATTGATCACGCGAAATTGCAGCTGGCTGGCGCGATATGGTCTTTTTAGGTGGACCCATGCTCTTCCGATTTTTGGCAAATTCGGAGCGAAATGATTTCAACTCTTCTTGATAGCTCTTATTATTCTGCTTCCAGAAAGCTTTCAATTCGCTCCTCAGCTGGTTATTCACCTGTCCAAACACGAATTCAATGCACGGTTCAGTCAAGTTCCGGCCCCTCGTATTGAAACCGGTTCATCGCCTCAGACAATCCATTTGCTAGTCGCTTTCGCTGCTCAATTGAAAGCTGTTCTGCTCCTTCTCCTGTCCGGCCTGAGCGGAAGAACCGCTCACAACCGGCTGGTTTTTCTGCAAAACCATCAACATCTTCCTCAAGCTTCTTGAGGCGATCGATGGAGGTATTTTCTAGTGCTTGATCAATCAGATGAGCGTCATTCGGTAGGCCCAAAAAAGTTGCTAGTTCTGTGAATGTTTCTGATCCTTTCGCTAACATATCCTCATAGCGCATGATCAACACTGGAAGCTGAGTTTGATTGGCCCAGGAGAACACATGTTGATCCCAGCGGCCCATATGTTGACGCACCTGGTGGCCACCAAAACGTTCTCCTGGCACCAGTGCTGCATTGGGATCCAACAGAGAATCAACGCATCGATCCAGCGGCCATGAGAAGAAGTGACTGAGTGATACGGCCACATCTTCTGGGTGGCGCAGGATATAAACAACTCCAGAGCAACCTGTTGTACTCACCACCGGGCGTCCACGGGAATCAGGCGACTTGAATGCATCATGCACTTTATGAAATCGCTCTCCTTCTGCGAATAGCCATGCACTGGCACCAGCACCTCCGCGCAACGGATCAAGTTCACTAAAACTTAGATCGCAACTATTGATTCCTAATTGATCGTCCAGCCAAAGCCTGGACGAGGCAATCGCACCCGTTTCAATATCTTGATTGAGATTGAGTTCTTCCCCAGGATCATCACCGGCCAATCGCAATAACTCCGTAATAAAAACCCGGCACCAGGTGTTGCCTGATTTTGGATACGAGGCTAGATACCAGTACCTGTGATCTTCAGACATTGCTTGCGTCCTCTTCTTTGCTCTTTTTGCGCTGTTGCATCGATTCGGGTTGCATCAGGTCCACCTTCTTCAGGCTTTCGGCCATGGCTTTAATTCCATCTGGAACGATCAAGGTATGCAACGGCACCGTTCGCGCCAATGCCGCTGCTTGCATAAACAGCTGTGCTTCTGCATCCATGCCTCGATACACCCTGGCCTGAAAGGCGTTATTGCGCAGGCGCATTAAGGCATTTGTTTGCGAGAAATTATGTGAAGCTCTGATAGATACTTTTTCCACTTCAACGCCCTCTTCAGGGTCATCTTCCTTACCTGATTCCTCTTTGGCGCGATTCAACGCATAAATCAGCCGCAATGGTGTTGGCTGGCTCATGCAATCCAAATCGTGCGCGAGTAGTGCATAGCGCTTCAATCCCTTCCGTACTGGTGGCAACTGCGCCCAATTCAGATCCAAAGCCATAGCGGCGTCATGCCAAAGCTTGAGTTGATGCATCCCTGGCTGAACCAACCCATCAGGGCTCAGGGCAACGAGCTCACTGCTGAGCAGGCGCCAACCGTCTTGCAGCAAACACCAGGCCAGGGTGGACTTTCCAGCCGCTGGATGGCCCAACAGAAGGATGGCCTCACCATCGCGCTCCAGCGCTGTGCCATGCAATACCAGTGCACCACGCTGGATCGCCAACGCCCCGAGCCCACTGGTGACAGCAAACGTGCGGATATCGCGGTCGCTGACGCTGTCGTCCCAGCGCTGCCATTCCAAACGCTCACCACCAATGGCACGGAACCAGCCAATGCCTTCCAGTTCCAGACGGCATTCCTGCGGCGCTAACTGCAACGTTGGCGTGCTGTGGGGGCTGGCCTGCAGTTCTGGCCACTGCTGGTGATCAGCTTCCACCAGCTCCACCAGCGGCTCGCTGCCAGCGAGGGGAATTGAATCAGCTGGCATCAACTCCGGCAATGCCAACGATGACGACAGCAGCATGCCGAAAGCCTGATAAGTGCCAGGAGACACTGCAGACATCAGCTCACGTGGTCGCGTTGAGAGATCCATGCTCCCAGCTCTGCGCGATCGAATCCTGCAATCGACGCCAACAACAACAACACCCGCGCTTTCTGGGGATTGAGACTGCCTGCCGGCAACAGCCCAAGCCGTTCATCCTCGGGATGGTGGTGCACCGGTCCAGACCCGCAGCGGTTGGCCCGCAGCATCAAGGGTCGTGGGCCAGCCCACGCCTCCAACACACGGCATTCGCCAGCCGACAGTTGTCCAGCGCCTGTTCCCGTGAACACCAATCCGACAACACCGGCGTTCAGACAGGCGCTGAGCAGGAGCGGATCGGGCTCCACACAGCCATAGAGGATCGGCACCTGGGGGCATTGTTCCGGTAGCGCGAGTCCAGCGAAGCGCACCTGCCCAGATCCGCTCGCCATTGGCAGATGCACGCCAACGTCGTCCACCCAGCCCAAGGGCCCGCTGCCGGGACTGGCGAAGGCCCCCAACCCCTGGGTGGCCACCTTGGTGACATCGCGAGCGCCATGGATCTGGCCATCCATCACCACCAGCACACCCTGCCCGTGCGCCTCCGGACTGACTGCCACCTGCAACGCCTGGAACAGATTCAATGGCCCATCGGCACTGAGAGCTGTGGACGGGCGCATCGCTCCCACCAGTACCACGGGCCGCGTGTCATCGATCAGCAACTGCAGCAACCAGGCCGTTTCCTCGAGGGTGTTGGTGCCATGGGTGATCACCACCCCCGCCAGATCGGGATCGACGGTCAACGCCTCGCGGATACGCGCCACCAATCGGCGCCAGTGATCGAAGGTCAGATCCGCACTATCAACATTGGCGATCTGCTCCACCTCAATCTCCGCCAGCTCCCGCAGCTGGGGAACGGACTGCAGCAACTCCTCAGCAGCAATGACGCCTGCTGAGTAGTGATTCAAGGAGGTCACGTCACTCGCACGTCCGGCGATGGTGCCACCGGTGGCCAACAACAGCAGCCGGGGCAAACCGGATGCGCTCACATCCGCTCCAAAGTGGCAATCCCGAGCAGACCGAGGCCGACCTTGAGCGTGTCGGCGGTAAGTCGGCACAAGGCCAGGCGCGAAGGCAGCGCCTCAGCGTCGGCCTTGAGCACCGGCACCTGGTCGTAGAAGCGGTTGAACACCTGGCTGAGCTCAAACAGGTAGGTGCAGAGCCGATTGGGCAACAGCTCCTCCTCCACCTCGGCAATCACGGCATCAAACTTGAGAAGCTCCCGTACCAGGGCCCACTCCTGCGGCTCGCTGAACTGCAGCTGGTCAGCCGCCACATCCAGATCTCCACCTTTGCGAGCGATCCCGGCAATGCGCACCACCGCATACAGCAGATAGGGAGCCGTGTTGCCCTGGAGGGCCAGCATCCGATCAAACGAGAACTGGTAATTGGTGATCCGGTTCTGACTGAGATCGGCATATTTCACCGCTGCCAGACCGACTGTGCTGGCCACATGATTGATGAAGTCTTCAGGCTCACTGCGCTCTTCGTCCTTGAGGCGCGAACGCAGGTCAGCTTCAGCGCGCTCCACCGCCTCATCCAGCAGATCGCGAAGACGCACGGTGTCACCGGCCCTGGTCTTGAGCTTCTTGCCGTCTTCTCCCTGCACCAACCCGAAGGGCACATGCTCCAGGCGAGAGCCGTCGGGAATCCAACCGGCCCGCTTGGCCACCTGGAACACTCCCGCAAAGTGATTGGCCTGACCGGAATCGGTCACGTAGATCACCCGGCGGGCTGCATCACCATCTGGAGCCGCGGCGAACCGGTAGCGAATCGCCGCCAGATCGGTGGTGGCGTAATTGAAGCCTCCATCGCTCTTCTGCACGATCACCGGTAGCGGTTTGCCGTCTTTGCCGCTAACCCCCTCCAAGAAAACGCACTCGGCACCGTCATCGGTGACCAGCAAACCAGCCTGCTTCAGCCCATCAATTACCGCCGGCAAGAAGGGGTTGTAGAACGACTCACCCCGTTCGCTCAGGCGGATGTCGAGCCGGTCGTAGATCTTCTGGAACTCACGCCGCGACTGATCACAGAGCAGGCCCCAGGCTTTGAGCGACAGCGCATCACCGCTTTGCAGCTTCACCACCTCCTCGCGGGATGTGGTCTGGAACGCCTCGTCATCATCAAAGCGCTTCTTCGCTTCCCGGTAGAAGGCCACCAGGTCACCGAGGTCGATGGCATCGGCGGTGTCGAGCGCTTCGGGGGCCACCTGCTTGAGATGGGTAATCAACATCCCAAACTGGGTGCCCCAGTCGCCCACATGGTTCAACCGCAGCACCGGATGCCCACGGAACTCCAACACCCGCGCCAAAGAGTCGCCGATGATCGTGGAGCGCAGATGCCCCACGTGCATCTCCTTAGCGATGTTGGGACTGGAGAAATCCACCACCACCGGCGCTGCATCCTGCACAGGCGGAACGCCAAGCCGTGCATCACCCAACCGGCAGGCCACCTCAGCAGCCAGACGCTCCGGTCGGATGGTGAGATTGATGAAGCCTGGGCCGGCAATCTGAGGCTCCAGACACAGCTCGGTGAAGGCCGTATCCGCTTGCAACTGCTCCACGATGGCCGTCGCGATCTGACGCGGCGCCTGCTTCAGCGGCTTAGCGAGCGGCAGCGCACCATTGGCCTGGAAGTCGCCGAATTCCGGCTTGCTCGCTGGCGCGAGCTGCGGATCCAGACTCGACGCGGCATCGGGGAATGCCCTGTGCATCGCCGCCCGTAGCTGGGCCTCCAAGGTCTGGGAAAGGCTGAGCATCAGGGGGCAGAAAGATGTGTCTGATCATCCCCCGTCGCCGGCCCACCGATCAGCAGTGGCGAAAAACCGTTCAAACCATCCGCAAGGGACTGCAGCAAGCAGTGAGCGGAGCCGCTACGGCCGTGAGAAACACGCTGACCACTCTCAGTGAATCGTTGCTCACCAAGGTTGCTATCGAAAGCAACACAGGGAGAAACGAATCAACCAGATGATTCGCCTGAAAAGAAGCGCGGACCATGACGGGAAACATTCTGATCGCCGTGATGACTGTTTGGATCCCGTGTGGGTTGGTGAGCTACTTCATTGCCAGATCTAAACGCCAGCAGGGCTGGATATGGCTGATCGCCGGAACGTTATTTGGCCCGATCGGCCTGGCTGGTGCCGCACTTGCCAAAGAGAAACAGCCAGCAACAGCTGCAGCGCAACCCGGCACACCATGACCAAAAACAGCTCCTTCAACCCACCCGACCCACGCATTGATCAGTGGTGGAAAGAACGGGTTAGCTTGCTCACCCGACAAGACTTGGCGCTAGAAGCCCGAGCTCTGTACCTCGAATTCCAGGACGACGAGGAAATCAGAAACCTGCGTTAGCTCACCAACCCAAGACAAGCAAAAATCTCACCGAAGACGACAAAAGATGTAGCAATTGCCAACGTTTGCCGTATCAAATATTCCAGAGAAGACACCGCCTGAATTGAATGATGCTCACAGCTTCTAAGCATCATGGCTCTCACGACATTTGAAATCGCTATTGGGGGAATCACCTCCATTCCAACAACTGCAGGACTGGTGTTTCTTGCGTATAAGACCTGGGGCGAAAAACGGCTCGACACCTCAAAACTGCAACCGAAGAAAACAGCTTTCAACAGCAGCAAGAAAGCCGTGACGAAAAGCGAGAAGACAACAAAAGCTGCATCCCAAAGCAGCCAAGACAAACCTTCAGCGAATCAGCAGGCACAGTCAACAAATCCGATCCAAACAGCCGCGAAAGCTGCTCCTGGCGCGACCTCAAAAAGCAATGCCAAAAAAGCCGAAAGCCCCCAATAGCCCAACGAGGCAGTTTCGTAAGATCCAACCAAACAAAAGTTTCGGTCGCGACGAAAATATGTCACCCTCAGCCACAACATTCCAAACAAAGCGCAAGGCAAATTGAACCCACAAATCAAAAGCGACATTCAAGAGTTAAATAAGACAGAACCGCAAAAAGCTCTGTAAACACGCGAAAAAGAATCGACAACACCATTCTTACGGTTTCCAGGTCGACTCTTTTTTGACAATGCAGTCTTATGGCAATCCATCAGTCAGCTATGACTGGTGGGCCGGCAACGCAGGCGTTGCAAAACGATCAGGCTCATTCATTGCAGCGCATGCTGCACACGCCGGATTGATCATGTTCTGGGCCGGGGCATTCACCCTTTTTGAATTGGCCCGATACAACAGCTCCTTGCCCATGGGCGAGCAAGGCTTAATTGTGCTTCCCCATCTCGCTGGCCTCGGCCTCGGGGTGAGCGACGGCGGAGTAATCACGAACACAGAGCCCTACATCGCGATCGCTGCATTCCATCTGGTCTCGTCCGCCGTGCTGGGAGCAGCCGGGATCTGGCACACACTGCGGGCACCCAAAGACCTTTCCAAAGCTGAAGGTCGGGCCCAGAAGTTTGATTTCCAGTGGGATGACCCCAAGAAGCTGACGTTCATCCTTGGCCACCACTTGATTTTTCTGGGCCTCGGTGTGATTGCGTTTGTGGAGTGGGCCAAGCACCACGGGATCTATGACACAGCTATCGGCGCAGTGCGCACCGTTGAACCCAACCTTGATTTCGCCATGGTCTGGGGCTACCAGACCAGCTTCCTGAGCATCAGCAGCCTTGAAGACGTGATGGGCGGACACGCCGTACTGGCATTCATCTTGACCATTGGCGGCGTGTGGCACATCATCAGCAGCCCCTTTGGGCCCTTCAAGAAAGTGCTCATCTACAACGGAGAATCAATCCTCTCCTACTCACTGGCAGGGGTAGCACTGATGGGCTTCGTGACCAGCATCTGGTGCGCTCAGAACACCACGATTTATCCCACAGAGCTGTATGGCGAAGCCTTGAAATTGAACTTCGCGTTTTCACCCTATTTCAGCGACACCGTCGCCCTGAGTGATAGCAGCTATTCATCAAGAGCCTGGCTGGCAAACACTCACTTCTACCTGGCCTTCTTCTTCCTCCAAGGCCATCTCTGGCATGCCCTACGCGGAATGGGTTTCAACTTCAAGAGTGTGAGCAAAGCGTTTGAATCGATGGATTCAGCCAAGATCAGCTAGATCAACTCTTAATGACGATCCATCCTTCATTCAAGAAGAAACCGCCCCTTCAAAACGAAGGGGCTTTTTATGGTCACTCGGCTGAAGATTCAGGCAGGTCAGATTCAGTGAAACATGCTGATGGCGGCAAACCTACCTCGATTAGGTCAGACATTTGAAGCGAAGAAAGCCTCTTCACTTCATCAAACCAGTCATCCCATGTGCGGAGCTCATCGCCATACAGGAGTTCCATGACAACAAAGAAAAACTGAATCTGACAGTTCATCTCCAAGCAACAGATCACTCCTGGCACAAAAAGCTGTTCAATTTGCCGCCAAACACATCACAATGCATGCGCTGCAGGCACATCATTAGGCACACACAATGCGCGAAATGCAACAGGCCTCGAGCACGAACTAGAGTCACCGAGTAACAGATCGATCTCCCTAGAAACACATTCATCACCTGCCAGCCCTGGCATGGGATGCAACATCAATGTGTCGCTCTTGGACGGGGTCGACAGGTCACCAACGTGCCCACCTCCCACATTGAGCACGTGGGAGGTGGGTCTGACCTCAGCTGAAGCGCATGCTGAGATCTAGCCAGGTGCTCCGCGTCACAGCAGCACTGGTGGAAATCAGATCAATGCCAGTGGCCGCATAAGCCTGCAACTCGGCGGGCTGAATGCCTGATGCCTCGAGCACCACCGCACCAGGCTTGGACCGTTTCAGTGCGAGCTGACGCAAGCGAGGCACCAGGTGTTTGAGCACCTCAGGACGGAACTCATCCAGCAACACGCCGTTGGCACCGGCATCCACCGCTGCCATCGCTTCTGCCTCGGTTTCCGCCTCAACAATCACGCAAGCCGGCCAGGGGGCTGCGGCACGCACCGCCGCAATTGCCGCATCCACCCCACCGGCCCAGGCCAGATGGTTTTCCTTGAGCATGGCGGCGTCATCGAGACCGAGGCGATGGTTCACTCCGCCGCCGCAACGCACAGCGTATTTCTCCAGCTCCCGCAGGCCAGGAGTGGTTTTGCGCGTGTCAGCCATCGCCACGCCGGTGCCTTGCAGATCGGTCACTAGGGCTGCGGTGGCTGTCGCGATACCCGACAAACGCATGGCGAGATTGAGGGCTGTGCGCTCGAGCGCCACCAACAACGCAGCTGGCCCCGCAAGCTCCAGCAACCGATCACCAGCCTTAACCGCAGCGCCATCGGCCACCAACCGCTGCACCTGCCAACACTCCACCGCGGGCTCCAACTCCCGCAACAGCGGCTCTACCAACACACCACCACAAAAGACACCATCGGCTTTGGCGATCCAGTGCGCCTCACCGCGGCGCCCCTGCAAGGCAGCTGCAGTGAGATCACCGCGGCCGAGATCTTCCTGCAACCACTCCGCCAGTTGCCGGCGCAACCGAGGCGTGATTGTCAGATGCGATGAGGCCTCCATAAGGGGGGCTGCAAAACCATCCATGCTGAGGTGTCGCGAGCGGTGCAGATGATGGCTTCTCTACAACGCGCCATGGGTCCTTGGCGTGCTGGCGACCTGGATGGATTCCTGGCCCTCGGTCTGAACAACCTGATTCAGATCCTGCTCATCATCAGCCTCTGCCGCGGCGTGCTGGGCTACCCCGATGCCCTGCTGTTCCAGCAGATTCTTCCGGCCGCTGGCGTCAGCCTGCTGGTGGGCAATCTCGCCTATGCCCTGATGACACAGCGTCTGAGTGCCAGGGAACAGCGCGACGACTGCACTGCACTCCCCTACGGCATCAACACGGTCAGCCTGTTTGCCTACGTATTTCTGGTGATGCTGCCGGTGAAGCTGGCCGCCCTGAATGCCGGGATGCCGGAAGACGATGCGGTGATTCGGTCTTGGCATGCGGGCATGGTGGCCTGCATGGGCTCGGGCCTGATCGAAACGGCAGGGGCGTTTTGCGCCGATCATCTGCGACGCTGGCTGCCCCGCGCGGCGCTGCTCTCGACCCTGTCGGGGATTGCTCTGGGGTACATCGCTCTGGGGTTTTTGTTGCGCACCTACGCCCAGCCCTTGGTAGGGCTCGCAAGCCTGACGGTGATCTTGCTCGGGTACTACGCCAAGGTGAAGTGGCCTCTGCCCACCGGCTTGATGGCCCTGCTGCTGGGCATGGTGCTGGCCTGGAGCAGCGGCTTGATTCACCCCAGCACCAACGCATGGCAGGAGAGCCTCAGCAGCATTGGCATGCATCTCCCAACGCTGCAACTGAATGCCTTGTGGGCCCATGGCACCGATCTGATCCCCTGGCTTGGGGTGATCCTGCCCATGGGACTGTTCAACGTGGTCGGGTCGCTGCAAAACCTTGAGAGCGCCGAGGCAGCAGGCGATCGCTACGGCACACGTAGCTGCTTGCTCATCGACGGGATTGGCACTCTGTCCGCCGCGGCCTTGGGCTCCTGCTTTCCCACCACGATCTACATCGGCCATACCGGCTTCAAAGATCTCGGTGCCCGCTCCGGCTATTCCTGGCTGAATGGCGTGGTGATGGCAACCTCCTGTTTCCTGGGCTTATTCGGCCTGGCAGCTCTATTGATCCCCATCGATGCCGGCATGGCCATCGTGCTTTACATCGGCATTGCGATGACGGCGCAGGCGTTTCAGGCAACGCCGACCCGCCATGCACCGGCCGTGGTGCTGGGTATCCTGCCTGGATTGGCTGGATGGGGCGCTCAACTGCTTAAGGCAGGGTTGCGCGCCGGTGGCCTGGGCAGCGAGGCTCGACCCTTCAGTGACGGCCTGATCGCACAGCTGGCCTCGGCTGATGTATGGGCCGCCGGTGCTTTCGCCCTGGAGCAAGGACAGATCATCACCGCCATGTTGTTGGCAGCCCTTCTGGTGTTTGCCATCGAAAGCCGTTTTTTGGCGGCGGCGGCTTGCAGCGGATCAGCCTGCATCTTGGCTTGGTTCGGAGTGCTGCATGCCTGGCGCTTCTCCACCGCAGACACAGTGCTCGACCTGGGATGGGGAACCGGTCAACCCTGGGCTATCGGCTATGGCGTTGTGACCCTGCTGATCCTGATGGCCAAGCTGCTGCCACGCCAATCGCCATCCGCGTGATCGGGTTCGGACTTCATAGAGCCTTCATTTTCCGATGCAGAAACGCGAGAAGATGCGATCGAGCACCGTCTCGGTGAGCTCCTCGCCAGTGATTTCACCAAGGCTGTGGATCGCCTGTCGCAGATCGATCGTCCAGAAATCCCAGGGCAAGCCATCCGCCGCCACCTGCTCACTGCGCTGCAACGCATCTGCAGCCGCAGCCGCCAAATCTCCCTGACGCTGATTGAGCGCCAACATCAACGACCCATCGATGAGCGCACCGCAGCGCTCCAAAAGCCCCTGCACCAGCTCTGCCTCACCAAGACCGGTGGCAGCACTAAAGCTCACATCGGGAGCTGGCGACGGGATGGATGAAGGCGGCTTCTCGACCAGATCAGCCTTGTTGCCAACCCTCAACCAAGGCACGCCTGCGGGAATCAGCTGGCGCAAGCTTTCGTCCTCAGCCGTCCAGCCCACACTGAGGTCGAACAGCAGCACCACCAAATCAGCACTCACCAAGGCGTCGTGGCTGCGGGCAATGCCCATCTGCTCCACCGCATCCTGCGTGGTGCGGATGCCAGCGGTATCGAGGAGCGTGATCGGTACGCCCTCCAACACAATCTCGCTCTCCAACAGATCGCGGGTCGTACCGGGGAGATCCGCCACAATCGCCCGCTCGCGTCGACTGAGGCGGTTGAGCAATGAGCTCTTTCCCACATTGGGACGACCGACCAGTGCCACCCGCAACCCTTGCCTTAGAGCAGTGCTGCGCCTTCCGTCGTGCACGAGCTGCAGCAAGGCATGCCGCACATCCAGCAGCTCCTGCAGCAACGCCGAGCCATCGAGAGGGGGGAGATCCTCCTCAAAATCCACCCTGGCCTCAAGTTCACTGAGCTGGTCGAGCAACCTTTGCCGCAGTGCTTCGATGCGTTGCTGCACACCGCCATCCACACCCGCCATCGCCAGCTGCGCAGCGCGCTGACTGCGCGCGCCCACCAGATCGCTGATCGCCTCAGCTCGGGTGAGATCAAGACGGCCATTGAGCACAGCCCTCTGACTGAACTCCCCCGGCCGAGCACGGCGGACACCGGACTGGGCCAGCACCCGCTCCAGCACACGCTGAACAGCCATCACGCCACCGTGACAGTGAATCTCCACCACGTCTTCACCGGTGAAGCTGCGCGGCGCCAGCATCAGCAACACCAGCACTTCATCGATCCGCTCAGCTCCCGCCTGGGCGAGCACATGGCCATACAACACCCGGTGGCTCTCCCAGGGCTGATCCCCGGGAATACAGGTCACCGAACGCACTGCGTCCTGGGCCTGAGGACCCGACAAACGAATGACGGCAATCCCTCCCTGACCAGGCGCCACAGCCGTGGCCACAGCCGCAATCGTCAGGCACTCCGTATTGATCTCCTGCATTGCAGCGGCGCAGCGGCAGCTTCTCCCTCCTTCCTACGATCACATCCCATTTCTCGAGGCCAAAACCACTGAGCACTGCATGGGGCCGAATGCTGCGTCGAACGCGGAAGCGGTTGCAACGAGGGCTGCAATGGCTTTGGGAACAGGAGGGCACGCCAGGACAACGATCCCGGGGGCTTGCCGCTGGCATCTTCTGCGGCTGCTTCCCTTTCTTTGGTTTTCAAACACTGCTGGGAATCGCATTGGCCAGCCTGGTTCGGGGCAACCATCTTCTGGCCGCCGCCGGCACCTGGATCAGTAATCCCTTCACCTATGTGCCGCTGTATTGGTTCAACTATCGGCTTGGCGCGGTGCTGCTCGGTCCAGGACATGACTGGCCAGGGATCAACAACCTGCAGCAAGAAAGCATCGGTGAAATGGGCTGGAGCATTGCCAACCGACTGCTCTTGGGATCGACATTGACCGGTGCCGTGTGCGCCGCTTTTGGAGGATGGCTCAGCTGGCGATGGCTACTGCGTGGACAACGCAGAATGCCTCGCATCTGATCTCAGCGTTGTTGAGCCCACGCTTCCAACCCACGGAGGATCGAGCCGGGAAATCTCATGAAGAATCAAACCAGCAAAACGGTTGAGATCAGCCAGTTAACAGACGAAGCAAAAGGGCACATTTCGACCTTCGAGCCACTTTCCTAAAAGACATGTAAGCCAACGGAATCAGCGACACCCCCGAGCCAGAAAAACACCAACAAGCGCCCAAGCTTTGGGATCCTCAAGCAATGCTTCAGCAGCCGCAAGAGTCTCTTGTGCTGCCTCAAGTTCACTTCCCTCGAGCAACAAACGCTTGAATCCAAGGGTAATATCTAAAAACGCCTTCATTCCTAACTGGCGGGAAGTCATTGTTTCAACATGAAGGTCAACATTGCAATAGCCACTCTGCTCGAGAAGACGGCCAAGTTGACGACCGACATGCCGATTCCCACCTCGGCGAGCCTGGGCCCGCGCCACGCGATCTGTGAATTCAGTAAACCCTTCCGGTTCAGGCACCAAGGTCAACCAACTGTCATCAATATCGAGAACACAAAGTACACCGTTTGGCTTTAACAATTTCCGAATTGCTTCCAACGCCCTCAAGGGGTATTCCAGATGTTGAAACAGGAGCCGAGCATAGATGAAGTCAAACTGCTCGTCCTGCAAAGGAGGAGAATAAACATCACCCTGCAGGAAATGAATCGCCTCAAGGCCGGCAGACATTGCCTGCTGACGAGCAACATCAAGCAGCTCTCCATTAAGGTCCATCGCAGTGATCTGCGAAGCAGGATGAGCTTTTGCGATCAAACGACTAATCACACCTGGGCCACAGGCAACATCAAGCACTTTTTGACCATCGCGCAGCCCTATCTTTTGCAACATCTGCAACTCAAGATGAGCGGATCGACTTGCTTGCAACTGAAGCCGTTCGAGCTCTCCACTTTCAGATCCAAGTGCTGTGAAGTCGTAAGAGCCTGCAGCACCTTTGGAATCAACCATGACAATCACAGATAGAAATCAATGCCCCGAACCGAACTCATCATTGAGTCCGCTGGGTTTCGCGACTGAGCTGCCAAAGACGATCCGTTGTACCGGCCAGTCGTTCTGACAACACAAGAGACAAATTACGCAACACGATCGCCATCGCCTCCGGCTGAGTGCTCATTGCCTTTTTCAAGAATGCCTGCGTGAGCACTAACACTTTCACATCCGTCTCAGCCACAACGTCAGCACTTCGCTGCTGACAGCCCAAAAAGCCCATCTCACCAAACACATCGCCTGGTTGGAGGAGAGCTAAACCCAAGCGATGACCATTCTCGTGCCGACTGACCTCCGCATAGCCGTCCATCACAACGAACAGATCCTGACGCGATTCGCCCTGAGACACAATGCGATCTCCGGCCATGCAATACAACACCGTGCCTGTTTTCAAGAGTCGGCGAGCTTGCTGGGTATCAAGACCTTTCAAAAGAGGGATCACTTGCTTCGACTGACACAAGGCAACTCCAACCTGCTCCCAAAACTGGTCAGGATTCACCAGACGGTGGTTTAATCCCCAATAGCGACTCGACTGGCCATCCAGCCAATAACCATCTCCCTGTCGATCCTCAAACTCACAAGTTTTTAACAAGGGATGACGCATCAAGGGTGAACGACTGCGACGAAAATGCTCCCGATCTCGAAGCGCCAAAAGCATGGGCACTTGATATCCAGCACCAACCAACGAGACACCGCATGTGAAACGGCGATACCCCAGCTGTTCGTATAACTCCACAAGGCCAGGGTTGGCATGGCAAAGATCAAAACGCACTCCTGACTGGAGCGCATCACCAAAACAGCGATTGAACAAGAGGGCCACGCCACCGCCGCCACGCCAATCACGCCGAAGCATCAAACGCGAGGTGTAAGAAAGCGTTTCGATCGGTGCATGATTCAACAAAGGCTGCATCGGAATGGGCTTCAGAGCTTCGTCAGGGCAATCAAGCTCACAAAGCCGGTTCAGGCGAAGGGTCCCAACGAGAGCACCATCAACATCTCGAAGGGCATAAAGACGTGAATCCCCATCAAAAGAGTCACGAAACAACCGACAGCGATGATCAGCTTCTGGCGGAGATTTACCCATCTCCTCGACATAGATCTGATAACGAAAGCGATAAATTTCCTCTCGTTCGGCAGGCGAAGTCGCCAAAGAAACACTGGGCGACCCCGCACTCATCAGCCCTTCCTTGTTTTACCCATTGCCGGTGCGAGCGATATCGATGACATCGGCCATGGAACGAATCTGGTTCATGGTGCGATGAAGCTGATCAACACTGGCCAACTCCAGGCGCAAATCAATCCGAGCCGGGCGGCCATAACTGGTCTTCACACGGGCATCACTGACATTGATCTGGCCATCAGACAGACGCATCAGAATGTCTTTGAGAATGCCCACTCTGTCGATCACTTCGATGCGGAGTTGTGCCGGGAAACGCTGTCCGCGAGAGGCAACGTCAGGATTCCAGCGCACGGGCAATCGCCGTTCGGTCGGAATCGACTCCACATTGGAGCAATCTTGACGATGCACGGTGATGCCATGGTTGCCGAGCGCAACGGTGCCGACAATCGCTTCACCCGGCAGGGGGCTGCAACAGCCACCAAGGCGATAGTCAAGACCTTCCACACCGAGGATTGGTTCCTCTTGGTCAGCGCTGGATCGAGACGTGGCGCTTTCAGCTTGCTCAACCAACTGACGGGCCACGTCTTCGTTGGTCAGTGGCTCCTCTTCGGCAGCCGTCTGCAAACGAATCTCCTCACGCAGACGATTGAGCACCTGATGGAGCGTCACCGCGCCGAAGCCGAGGGCAGCGAGCAGATCCTCCGTGCTCTGCAGATTGCAGCGCTCTGCAACACGCGTCATCGCGTCGCTATTCAGCAGGGAATCAAAGCCACTACGGCCCAACTCCCGTTCCAACAGATCCTTGCCACGTTGAATCGTTTCATCTCGATGGCTGCGCTTGTACCACTGACGAATGCGATTGCGCGCCGTGGGTGTCCCCACAAAGTTGAGCCAATCGAGGCTGGGATGCGCCGTTTTGCTGGTGAGAATGTTGACGAAATCGCCGTTCTGCAACGGTGTTGAAAGGGGCGACAGTCGATCGTTGATCCGAACACCATGGCAGTGATTGCCCACTTCTGAGTGAATCCGGTAAGCAAAGTCCACCGCCGTGGATCCCTTGCGCAGACCGACCACTTCACCTTTGGGCGTGAACACAAACACTTCCTCGTCAAAGAGGTCTTCCTTGATGGACGCCAGGTAATCGTTGTGATCGTCGGCACCACCTTCCTGCTGCCAATCCACCAGTTGCCTGAGCCAGTTGAAACGCTCGGTATCTCCACCCGCGGCCGGTGAACCTCCTTCTTTGTACTTCCAGTGGGCCGCGATCCCGAATTCCGCCACGCGGTGCATGTCGAGCGTGCGGATCTGCACTTCGATTGGGCGATGACGGCCAATCACAGCCGTATGCAAAGACTGATAGCCGTTGGGCTTGGGCAGACCGATGTAGTCCTTGAAGCGCCCAGGGATGGGACGGAAGGTGTCATGCACCACAGCGAGAGCCCGGTAACAGGCTTCAACGCTTGGGGTGAGGATGCGAAGGGCGGCCACGTCGTAGATCTCGTGGAACGCCTTTTGCTGGCGTTCCATCTTTGTCCAGATGCCATAAAGATGCTTGGGCCGGCCACTCACCTCGCAGTTCTCAAGCCCGACGGCTGAGAGGCGATCACTAAGCAGTTGCACGGTCACGCCCAGACGCTGCTCCCGCTCACTGCGTTTGGTCGCCACCTCTTGCTGAATCTCGCGGAACGCATCCGGCTCCAGCAACTTGAAAGAAAGATCCTCGAGTTCCCACTTGAAACGACCAATGCCGAGACGATTGGCGAGGGGGGCATAGATCTCACGGGTTTCGCGCGCAATGCGCTGACGTTTTTCCTCCCGCAACGCCCCCAGCGTTCGCATGTTGTGCAACCGATCGGCAAGTTTGACCAGAACGACGCGAATGTCGCTGGCCATGGCCAAGAACATCTTGCGCAGGTTCTCAGCCTGAGCCTCGGTGCGTGTGGTGAAGTGAATGCCCCCAAGCTTGGTCACCCCCTCAACCAGCTCGCGCACCTCGGGGCCGAAATGACTCTCGAGCTGCTCCAGCGTGACATCGGTGTCTTCCACCACGTCATGCAAGAAGCCCGCCGCAATCACGCTGGCACTGGCGCCGATATCCCGCAGCAAGTCAGCCACGGCCACCGGATGAACGATGTAGGGATCACCGCTGGCGCGGAACTGGCCCTCATGCAGCTGAAACGCGAAATCAAAAGCCGCTGCTAGCAGCGCCTCAGCGTCAGTGGGACAACTGTGACCGATACCAGGGGGAACATGATCGATGCACTCCCGCAACCAGAGCGGCAGCTCGATCCCATAGTCGTCGGCCGAGCGAATGGGACGGTCCCTCAGCGCCACTAAACCGCAGGCAGGAGCAGCGGACCCCTCTGGGATCTGCGGTGCAGCCGTCTCGGAGGTGGCGTTCAGCATCCGACCTGGCAAGTGAATCCATGGTATGTAGCCGTGAGCCCCTGCGCTTCTCCTGCGATGAGCCCCGCACCAGACGTTGTGCTGGAGATGAGCAACTTCCGGCTGCGCTATCCGAGCAGCCAGACCTGGACGCTGGATGGACTCGACCTGCGCCTCCAAGCCGGAGAACGCTTGGCATTGGTGGGCCCCTCAGGCTGCGGCAAGAGCACCATTGCTCGCGCTGCTCTTCAGCTGCTGCCCCCTGGCAGCCAGTGCTCAGGTGGCCTCCAATTGATGGGCAGGGATCCACGTTGCCTTGCTCTACCAGAGCTTCGATCGCTACGCGGCGAGTCCGTGGGACTGGTGTTCCAGGACCCCATGACCCGTCTCAACCCCCTGATGACGGTGGGCGATCACCTGCTGGACACCCTGCGGGCCCATCGACCGGGGATGAACCCGTCAGAGCAGCTCAGGCGAGCGCAGGACTTGCTGGAACAGGTGGGCATCGGCGCCGGACGCTTCCGTGCCTACCCCCATGAATTCAGCGGCGGTATGCGTCAGCGTCTGGCGATCGCGCTGGCAATTGCCCTTCGCCCTCCGCTTGTCATCGCAGATGAGCCCACCACGAGTTTGGATGTGGCCGTCGCCGGACAGGTCATGGCAGTGCTGCGAGACCTGTGTGAGGACCTGGGCAGCGCACTACTTCTGATCAGTCACGATCTGGCCATGGCCAACCGCTGGTGTGAGCGAATGGCGGTGATAGACGGCGGCAAGGTCGCTGAAATCAACAACAGCGATGTGGTCTTGACCTACCCGAGTTCCAGGGTCGGCCAGCGACTGCTGTCAGCTGCACGCGCGCGGGAAGGCAGCAACACACCTGCCGCCCTCCAGACGCGCGTCGTGCTCGATGTGCAAGGCCTTCGCTGCTGGCACAACCTGGGCGGCCTGCCCTGGCAACCCAACTGGCTCAAAGCGGTGGATGGCATCAACTTCCAACTGCAGGCAGGAGAGACCCTTGGTGTTGTTGGGGGCTCGGGCTGCGGGAAAAGCACCCTCTGCAGAGCCCTCATGGGACTGACGCCTATCCGCGGCGGCCAGGTCAATCTGCTGGGGCAATCCCTGCTGCGCCTGCGGGGGAGCGCTGCACGCAAGGCACGACGAACGATTCAGATGGTGTTTCAAGACCCACTGGCCTGCCTCAACCCTGCGATGACCGTGGCAGAAGCCATTGGCGATCCCCTACTGATCCACGGCCTGGCCTCCCCAAACGAAGCGCGACGTCAAGCGCGGGACCTCTTGGAACGCGTGGGCCTGACGCCAGCGGAGCGCTTTCAAAACCGCTTGCCGAGGCAGCTCTCGGGCGGCCAGCAGCAACGGGTTGCGATCGCCCGAGCCCTTGCCCTGGGACCGAAGGTCCTGATCTGTGATGAAAGCGTGAGCATGCTTGACGCGGAAATTCAGGCCGAGGTGCTGGCCTTGCTGCGCCAGCTACAGCAAGACCTTGAACTGGCAATGATCTTTGTGACCCATGACCTCTCCGTGGCCAGCGGGTTTTGTCACCGACTGCTGGTGCTGGACCAAGGCCATGTCGTGGAAGAGGGACCTGGAAACCGACTGCTTCGTCAGCCTCAAGCGAGCATCACCAAGACCTTGGTCGACGCCTGTCCACGCTTGCCCGAAGACTGACAGTTAGCCACGGTCACATCCAGCCCCTCAAGGAGTCACGAGTGGGTCACATGCCTCCGTTGAACTGATGGCGGATTGGATCCCTGTGACATGGACAACACCCATCACGCGTCAACCAGCCATGCACCACATGGCGACTCAAACTCTGGCTTCATCGACATCACCCAATGGGGAAGCTTTCACGGCTCGAATCACAACTCCGAGCACAACGAACTTGTTGGTGGACGCACGCCAATCACCACAGAAGCCCTCGTGGCTTACAACGGCCTGCGCTCATTTGCAGGTCTCAACCCGGTTTCTCTTGACGATGTTGGTCGCTGGGCCTTCGCCGAAGGACTCACGAACAATTCAGAAGCCTGGGGCAACGACCTGCAGGGCGTTGGGCTCTGGTACGCCATGCAAGGCGCCAAGGTCGGATGGATCGCTGACAGCTCCTATCAACCAGAGCTCCTCGCCGAACTTCAACGCACAGCACGCCTTGGCAGCAGCGATGCTGTGATGACCATGGTGCGCGAAGTCAGCCATGACGGTTTCGCCGATTTTCTGATCAGCGAAAGCCTGCAGGAGTCTTTCATTAACACCCTCAAGATGGAGCCCCACTACGGGGGGTGGATGCATGGCCGCACCCACGGCTTCCTACCGATTGAAGGCGGCGCTATCGCCCATGACATCAATCACCTAACCGTTCTGGGCTGGGATCAACGTCAGCCCTTCATGAACGACACCTTCGATTGGCCGCAGTGGCCGGCCCTCGAAGTGAGCGACAACACAGTGATCAATTACTACCAAAGCATGGTCGCTCTCGGCGCCCCTCTCGAGAGCAACCTCAACACCCTGAGAACCAGCGTTGCTGCGACACCAGCTCAATCTCAAGCTGACACCCCCTCTCCAAACGAGGTAGCAGCTGTACAAACCATGCCGGGATCCAGCACCCACACCGACGCGATCACGGGGCTAGATGTGGAGGTTGGTGGTCAACTGTGGTGGGGTGGGCTGACGGCGTCACTGGCCGTGACCAACACCAGCGGTCATGCCCTAGAGAGCTGGGGGGTGCAGTTCACCAGTGACCATCGCTTCAGCGGAGAAGCCTGGGGCATTGCCGTGAACAGCCAAGCCCTTGCAGGCGGTGGCTACCTCTACGAAATTACCGGGCAGAACTGGGGCCAATCCATCGCAGCTGGGCAAACCATCGAAGTGGGCTTCAACGCGCTGACGGGGATCACAGACAACGTCAACATTCCGCTCACAGAGGAACTGTTGCTGGCAGGAGGCAGCATCACAGTGGTTTGACCCTTAGCTATGAGCGGCGCCTGAGCACAGCCAACAGTTTCTCCATCACGGGCGGGAGTGGAGCTTCAAACAGCATCCGTTCCCGTGTGATCGGGTGATCCAAGCCCAGCTGAAACGCGTGCAGGGCCTGCCCGGGCAACTCAATGGGCAATTTGCGGCAGCGGCTGTAGGTGGGGTCCCCCACCACTGGATGATTCATATGCGCGCAATGCACGCGGATTTGATGGGTGCGCCCAGTGTCGAGCTTGAAACGCAGCAAGGAGTAATCGCCGAGTCGCTCCTGCAGGCTCCAATGTGTGCAGGCATAACGCCCGTTCTCGCCACTCACCACCGCATATTTTTTGCGATCGGCGGGATGGCGGCCGATGGCGCCCACGATCGTGCCGCTGTCGCCTGCAGGCACCCCATGCACCACGGCCAGATACTCCCGTGAGGCAATGCGCTTCTGGATCTGCACCTGCAGCTTCACCAACGCTTCCTGGGATTTGGCAATCACGATGCAGCCTGTGGTGTCTTTGTCCAGGCGGTGCACGATCCCCGGCCGCAGCTTGCCGCTGATCCCCGGGAGGTCTGGACAGTGATGCAACAGACCATTCACCAAGGTGCCGTCCTTATTTCCAGGCGCTGGATGCACGGTGAGACCTGCCGGCTTGTTAATCACGATCAGATGCTCATCCTCAAAGAGCACATCCAGATCCATCGGCTCGGGCTTCAGGTAAGGCAGTGGTTCCGGTGGTGGCATCCACAGCTGAACCTCATCACCAGAGCGCAGGGGCGTCTTTGCCTTACCGGTCTTGCCGTTCACCCGCACGTAACCGGCATCGATGAATTTCTGGATCCGAGCACGACTTTGTTCCGAGCGCTGACTGACGAGCCATCGGTCCAGCCGCATCGGCAGCGGCTTGGGATACGTGAGAGTCACAAGCTCACCTTCCCCCTCCCCGAATCCATCGGTGAAGGTCTCCTCAGGCAGTGGTGGCTTTCGCCAGGCAGGGCTCATGCCGGCAACTCCAAGGCAATGCTGCCCAGAGCTGATTTGCGGAAATCATCCAGCAGTCGCTGAGCCATCCGCCCCGTGTCAGAGGAAGTGTGGCGCTCTGCCACCGCCTCGAGCCAGAGGGCCGGATCTTCTGTCGCGCCAGCAAAGGGCGTGCCATAGCGGCCTTCCAGCACCGCCAGGGCCACCCCAGATGCACCCTCCGACTCAAGCGCTCTGAGCTGACGCAGAAAGGCCTGGGCCACCAGTTCGCCGTCGTAGGCCGCCTGGCCAATGTCATCGCAGAGCGCGAGGTGCAAAGCCGCCTGCTGATCATCCAACCGCGGTGGCAGCACACCTGGTGCATCGAGCAGGTCAAGGTCTTGGCCAAGACGCACCCAACGCAAAGTGCGCGTCACCCCTGCGCGTCGGGCACTGGCCACCACCTTCTGCTTCACCAACCGATTGATCAGAGCCGACTTGCCCACATTGGGGAACCCCAGTGTGAGCGCCCGCACCGGCCTGGGTCGCATGCCGCGGTTGCGGCGCCGTTCGTTGAGCTGGTCACCCGCGCGAATCGCGGCCTGCTGCACCTGCTTAACCCCCGTGCCGGCCTTGGCATCGCACCACACCGTGCGCTGTCCCTTCGCCTTGAACCAAGCCTCCCAAGCAAGGCGCGCTTCAGCGGTGACCATGTCGCGGCGATTGATCACCAGCAAATGCTGCTTTCCTTTGATCCAACGACTGAGATGCGGATGCCCGGTGGCCAGAGGAATGCGCGCATCCCTCACCTCGATCACCAGATCAACCTTGTCGAGATTGCGGCGCAGTTGCTGTTCGGCCTTGGCGATATGACCGGGATACCACTGAATCGGCGGAGAACTCACGGCACCACCAGCACTGGGCAAGGCGCGAGCTGAATCACCCGAGCTGCCGTGCTGCCGCCCTCGGTTTCGAGATTCACGCCCCTCGTCCCCATCACGATCACATCCACATTCAACTCATCGGCCACATCGCAGATCACGAAGGCAGGCTTGCCCTCACGCTCCACCTCATCGCACGCCACCCCTGCCTGTTCAAAACGCTCGCGGGTCTGCGACAACAACGCCGCCACTGCTTCATGGTCGTGCATTTCCGGCCGTTCGGGCTGCACCACCGAGAGCAGCACGAGCCGACTGCTGTGACTGCGGGCTAGCTCCAATGCTTTGCCAGCAGTCTCCAAAGCCTGACGGCTCTGATCAATCGGAAACAGAACGGTCTCAAACATGTCCACAACCTGCGGCCAACGCCCCTGCTGTCAGTCCTAGCTCCGGGACTGCAGAACTCGTATTAATCTCTCCCCGTTTTCATACCGCACGACACAACCCTATGGCGAAGCGTTCCCTGGCCAGCCTCTCCGGCGCCGACCTCAGCGGAAAGCGTGTTCTCGTGCGGGTTGACTTCAACGTGCCCCTGAATGACGCCGGCGCGATCACTGACGACACCCGCATCCGCGCCGCCCTCCCCACCATCAACGACCTGATTGGCAAGGGCGCCAAGGTGATCCTCTCCGCCCACTTCGGTCGCCCCAAAGGCCAGGTGAACGACGCCATGCGCCTCACCCCCGTGGCCGCTCGTCTGAGCGAACTGCTGGGCAAGCCCGTGGCCAAGACCGACAGCTGCATCGGCCCCGACGCCGAAGCCAAGGTGGCTGCCATGGCCAACGGCGACGTGGTGCTGCTGGAGAACGTGCGCTTCTTCGCTGAAGAAGAGAAGAATGAAGCCGGTTTCGCTGAAAAGCTGGCCGCCCTAGCTGAGGTGTACGTGAACGACGCCTTCGGCGCCGCCCACCGCGCGCACGCCTCAACCGAAGGCGTGACCAAGTTCCTCAAGCCTTCCGTCGGTGGCTTCCTGATGGAGAAGGAACTTCAGTACCTGCAAGGTGCCATCGATGCTCCCAAGCGTCCCCTGGCCGCCATCGTTGGTGGTTCCAAGGTCAGCTCCAAGATCGGCGTGCTCGAGGCGCTGATGGACAAGTGCGACAAGATCCTTGTCGGCGGCGGCATGATCTTCACCTTCTACAAAGCCCGCGGCCTGGCGGTCGGCAAGAGCCTGGTCGAGGAGGACAAGCTGGAATTGGCCAAGGAGCTGGAAGCCAAGGCCAAAGCCAAAGGTGTGGAACTGCTGCTGCCAACCGACGTGGTGCTGGCCGACAACTTCGCTCCCGACGCCAACAGCCAGACTGCGCCTGTGACCGCCATCCCCGACGGCTGGATGGGCCTCGACATCGGCCCCGATTCAATCAAGGTGTTCCAAGACGCCCTGGCCGACTGTCAGACCGTGATCTGGAACGGCCCCATGGGTGTGTTCGAGTTCGACAAGTTCGCCGCCGGCACCAACGCCATCGCCACCACCCTGGCCGACCTGAGCGCCAAGGGCTGCTGCACGATCATCGGCGGCGGTGACTCCGTGGCTGCCGTTGAGAAAGCCGGCCTGGCCGAGAAGATGTCGCACATCTCCACCGGCGGTGGCGCCAGCCTCGAACTGCTGGAAGGCAAGGTGCTGCCGGGTGTGGCCGCCCTCGACGCCGCCTGATCACAGCCGACAGGCGGCTTCACACCGCTTCAAGCCTGTCCCAATTCAGCCGCTCCCCCGGGAGCGGCTTTTTGCTGGGCGACACTGCGCTGATCAAATCTTGAACGGCAGGCCAACAGACAACCCCCCAGCAGCAACAAAGGATTCACGCACGACGGTTCAACTGGTCAGCTGATCAACCCCGAAGGATGCTCGGGAACGGCGTGATCGACGCTCAAGCAGCGACGGCAAACCCAGCCGGCGGCGTTCCGCATCCATCACCTGCTGTCCCTCGCGGAACAAACTGCGCAAAGCTTGCCGTTGCTCCTGCTTGCAAGCACGGAAGGCATCCGTCGTGCGCGCACGCTCCGTGCAACGCCGCCCTGAGTTGAGCACGGACAAGCGTTGCTCGTAACTGTCGAGCTCCCAGCGGCGACGGGCCTGAAACAGCTGCTGCTTCTGAGCGTCGGTGAGCGTCACATCACGCTGCCCAGCCACAGAATCGGCGGGCCCCATGCCCTGCTGCAGTGTGGCCGCGGCGAACGCCACACAAGGAATCAACAGAGCCTTGCGCCAGCGATGGGTGAGCACCATGACGAGCAAACATGAAGAACTCCCTGAGGGTGCTGCGGGTGAGCGGACCAGGTCTGACTGACCCGGGCGAGAGATGTGACGGAATCCGACCCGCAGCCCGCGAGGATCAATCGCAGATGGCCTTCACCCATGCCCGCCTCTGATCTCATGCCACCGGCCTCCCTGGCCTGCATCGGCCTTGGGGCCTTGGGGCTGCCGATGGCTATGAATCTCAAGGCCGCCGGCTATGCCCTGCGCGTACACACCCGCAGCCGTGCAGCCGAATCCGATTCAGCCCTCATCGGCACCACACCTGCCAGCAATCCCGCTGCAGCCGTGTTCGGCTGCCAGGCACTGCTGCTGTGCGTTAGTGACGATGCCGCTGTGGAGTCTGTGCTGTGGGGTCAGCACGGCGCAGGGCCGGCACTGGCCCCTGGAACCCTAGTGATCGACTGCTCAACCATCAGCCCCGCCACCGCCAGAGCGATGGCTGATCGACTCGCCGAGCGGGATGTGCAGTTCATCGATGCACCGGTGACCGGCGGAACCGAAGGCGCGAAAGCCGGCCAGCTGACCGTGCTGTGCGGCGGCAAGGTCAGCAATCTGGAGCGAGCCCGACCGGTGCTGGAGGTGATCGGTGGATCCATCCACCATTTCGGATCCGTGGGAAGCGGACAGCAGGTGAAGGCGATCAACCAAGTACTGGTAGCCGGCAGCTACGCGGCAGTCGCTGAAGCGATTGCCCTAGGGCAGCACCTACAGCTCCCGATGCCCGCCGTGGTTGAGGCCCTCCGCCATGGGGCCGCAGGCTCCTGGGCCCTTGAGCATCGCTCAAACGCGATGCTCAATGACCATTACCCGCTCGGCTTCAAGTTGGCACTGCACCACAAGGATCTGAGCATTGCCCTCGAGGCTGCGAAGCAAGCAGGCCTGGAATTACCGATCACCCATGCCGTGCAGGAACAGGAGCTTGCTTTGATGCAGGCTGGGCTCGGGGAAGCCGATGTATCAGTGCTGCGCCGCAGCCTGCCGGCAGCAGAAACGAAGCCACTCAGCGCTTGAGTTGCTGGCGATCGTCCACGACATAAACGCGTTTGCTCACGGTGATCACACCATCAGGATGCACAAGCAGCGCCGCCCAGGTCTGAACACCAGGCTGAAAAGGTGCCTGCACAGACTTGAACAAACCACCTCCACCTAAGGGAGCCAATTGGATGATTGGGCTCTGCTGCGCCAGCACTTGCTGAGGGCTCACAGCCGTCAGTCCCCCGGCAAGCAGGGCCTTACCAAGCGGCTGATCCACCACAACATCAACGTCGTAGCGGGTTCCCGTCAGCACCGTGTCGGGAATCATCAGCGAGATCGGCAGCGGTTTCTTGGCACTCGTCAAAACCGACTGATCGCTCAGCACCTCCTGCCCCGTGATCAGTCCTCCTTCTGTGGAGAACGCCAAACGTTGCTTGGCCCGGAAGGAGTAGCTGAGTCCGTCCTGTTGACGAGTACCCGTCACAGCCAAGTTCACGGTGGGCCTTCCATCAGCCAAAGACATCCCGGGGCTGACACGCCAGCGAGTTGTCGGGAACCTGCTGCTGAAGCGACGAAAGCTGTCGACCAGGGTCGCTGCTTGCTCGGGATCCATCAACGCCGACAGTGCATCAACGTTGTCATCAGCGTTGAGGGCCTGCTGCAGCCGCGCGCTGAGCGAGGCCGCATCGGATGTTGCAGTCCAAGCGGGCTGGCCGAGCAGCAGAGCTGCCCCGGTGATCACCGCAGCCTTCGAAATCAAGGACACCAGCGAGGCTCGCGAGCGCGGAACCATGGATCAGCCTCTGCAGTCGAACTAAGTTAGGCCGCGCTTCCAAGGTCCGCCGCCATGCCCCGGCTTCTGATCGCCGCCAGTGGCACCGGCGGACACCTGTTTCCAGCCCTGTCCGTGGCCGAAGCCCTGTCGTCCCACTGGGCCGTCCGCTGGCTGGGCGTTCCTGATCGGCTGGAAACCGAACTGGTGCCCAAGCGCTACAACCTTGCAACCGTGAACGCCGGCGGGCTGCAGGGGCGGGGGTTGCGCAAGTTGATTCAGTTGATTCGACTCCTGGCCGCAAGCGGCAAGGTGCGCCACCTCATCCGCCGCGAACGCATCGATGTGGTGTTCACCACCGGGGGATACATCGCAGCACCAGCAATCCTCGCTGCCCGCTGGTGCGGTATCCCCGTGGTGCTACACGAATCCAATGCCATCCCTGGCCGAGTGACCCGCTTGCTCGGGCGCTACTGCACCCGGGTAGCCGTCGGACTCGATGCAGCTGTCAGCAGGATTCCTGGCTGCAAAGCTGTGGTCACGGGTACACCGGTGCGTGAGAGCTTCCTGCAACCTCAGCCATTGCCCGACTGGGTTCCAGCGGGCGAGGGGCCGCTGTTGGTGGTAATGGGCGGCAGCCAGGGAGCTCTTGGCCTGAATCGGATGGTGCGAGTGCTGCTGCCCGAACTTCTCAGCCGCGGCTGCCGGGTGGTGCACCTCACGGGCAACAACGATCCGGATGTGAACAGCATCGAGCATCCCGGTCTGGCCGAGCGTCCTTTCAGCGATGAGATCCCGGGCTTGCTGCAACACGCCGACCTGGCCATCAGTCGGGCCGGTGCCGGAAGCCTGTGCGAACTCGCCGTGAGTGGAACGCCAACGATTCTGGTGCCCTTTCCCCAGGCCGCCGATCGCCATCAGGACGCCAACGCCGCCTGTGCAGCGGCATTCGGCGCGGCGGTGATCGTGCACCAACACGACCCCGACCACCACGTCCTGCGCGAGACGCTCAAGCGATTGCTATGGCAGAGGCTTGGCAGCAATGAAACCGCTGACAATCCACTACCGGCGATGCAACAAGCCATGCAACGGCTGGCGATACGCGATGCCGAGGAACAACTGGCCACGCTGCTGCAGGAATTGGTGCCCTGATCCGGGCGTCAGCTGAGTTCCTTCTTCAGAGCTTTGAGGATGCGCCGGTTGCCGCGTCGACCCTGCAGTCCAATCCGCAGCCAATTCTCGCCAAGGCCCTCAAACGAGCGGCAGTCGCGCAGGAGCACACCGTGATGACGTTCAACTCGCTCACTCAAAGAGACCAGGCTTTGTTCTCCCCGAATCAAGAAAAAATTAACTGCAGACGGCATTGGGGCGATGCCCGGCAGCTCAGAGACACGATGTTGCATCCAAGCACCCTCTTGCTCAACCCAGTGGTGCACTCGCTCACACCACTGCTGATACCGCTCTGCGCTATTAAGCAACTGATCAGCAGCAGCCAAAGCGACCCCATTCACAGGCCAAGGATCCCGCCAGGCAGACCAGCGGGCCAGCCGCTCGGGATGAGCAACGGCATATCCCAGCCTCAGGCCAGCGATCGCATAGAGCTTGGTCAGGCTGCGCACCACAATTAAATTGGAGTGATGCGCCACCAGCGGGATCAACGACTGGGCCTCTCCATTCGGCACCAGCGAAAGGAAAGCCTCATCACAGATCACCAACTCAAATTGATCCAGCAATGGTTCAAGCGACTCACGACTCCAGAGCTGGCCCGTGGGGTTATGGGGATTACAAATCCAGAGAACGGAACCTTGTTGAGGACGGGCGAAACACTGGGGAAAGACCTCATCCCAGCTCAGACGCAAAGGGAATCCGGTCAACGATGCATCCCAGCAAGCAAGGGCTCGCTGGTAGTCAGCAAAACAGGGCAATGCAGAAACGTTTAAGCCAAGAGCAGAAGCATCACGCGCCGCCCACGTAAAAAGCTCAGCAGCACCATTACCCGGCAAAAGGCATTGCGGATCCAATTGATGAATCGCAGCCAAAGCCTGACGGACACTGTTATGAGAGCGATCGGGGTAGTCACGTAATCCACGCTGGAGATTGTGCCAAGAGAGGCCCGGCTTGAAAGGCACCAAAGAGGCGCTGGCGTCCAGCAGTTGGCTCGGAGGAACGCCTAACCGCTTAGCTGCCCTTATTAGGTCGCCCCCATGCACCGATTGCATCGTTCAACAAGTAGATAAGCGAAAACAGCCGATGTGGTTGCTTGAAAGAGCGATAGCACATCAAAATGAGGTGGTAATGATGTTTTTGCTATGAGCCTCCTTCAGGCCTACCTCCGCAACCCCCGGACCCAGCGCGCCCTTAGCCGCAAGCCCGGCGATAAAGGCTTCTCGCTGATCGAGCTGGTGGTGGTAATCGCCGTGCTGGCGGTTCTGATCGTGATTGCCCTCCCAAACTTCCAGGGGGTGACTGATGACGCCGCGGCATCAGCTGGGAAGAAATGGTTGGTTGATGCCTACACGGAATGCACCGTTGCAAGAACACGAGGGCAAGCTGCAACTACACAAGTAACAGCTCCACTAATCAATGGAGGGACTTTTTCTAATCTTGCAGCTGTAACATGCCCTACAGCAGTAGGCACAACAGTAACATTCACTCCATCACTAGCAACGATTCCGACCTTTACGATTGATTATTACTCAGGAGCGAAAACATGCGCGCTTAGAGGCAATGCTCCAGGAAGCTATAACTGCACTGCTGCAGGAAGTTGGTAATTCCAAGATACAATACTAAACCAAGCGGCTTCACACTGCTTGAGCTGATTATTGTTTTGGCCGGGCTGAGCATTCTCTCAAGCCTGGCCATTCCTAATGTTATTCGATTCATCACCTTCGCCAACATCGACGAAGCGAAATCATTATTGAATTCAGCAGCCGCAGATTGCTTACAAAAAGGACGATTCGAGACATCAGATAAAGATCAACTCGATGCCAATATTCTCTCAGACACAGGACTCATCTCCATAGGGTTTAAGATTAATCCTTCAGCCAAAAAATGCTCTTTTGCTGAACTGATACCGACTGATCCTGAAGACACAATCAGATATCCCATTGGATTTGCAATTATTGACAACAGAGTCTTCAAACGCGCAACACCAACATCGACCGATCAAGCAAGTATCAGCTCATGCCAAAGCTGGGCAGGAGACGACTGCAAACAAGACGAGGAAATGAAAAGACTGGTTGAGTACTTAGAAAAAATCAGTAAGGCAAAAACACTATGCATGGATAATTACAACAAAAAACTGAGTGCAGCTGCTGATGGACCAATCAGCAGCTGGAATCCAGCAGCAACCATCGCATGCCCTTCACGCCCACCCCTGAAGATTGGAAGCGGCTGCACCATTGGGGGTTGCAACCGCACTGTTTATGCTCTTAACGGAAAAATAGTAGGCACAACACAAGAGCAATACGATGAAGCCGTAGAAAGGGAGCTTGGCAAAGCCTGCTCGGCTGAAATCCAAAGACTTAGACTAGAAAAATTCACGAATCCAAGCGCAAGCCCAAAACTGATCGGACCCTGCAAAACACGAAAATTCTGGTTCCACGAAGGGACAGAACTATCCGATGCCGATGCCTGGCGCAGCAAAATGTGCACAGCAGAAGTGAATAAAAACATCGACACTGTTGGAATCAAACAATTCAACGACTACTGCGGAGACCGGAAGTATTACTTCTGCGACGGGAAAGATCAACGCTCGCAGGCCAATTACGATGCTTGCATCGCAAACAATGCAGAAGCTAAATGCATTGCAGATCGCGAAACTGCTAGAACTAGTGGTCACAAGGGAAAGTATGGCCCAAACCAAGGGCCAGGAGCATGTGGCGAGGTAAAGTGGATGTGCAATAAAGTCATGATGGATAATGAGAATACATACAACAACTCAAACTGCGCGTTAGCCACAAGAGACTGCATTCCATACAAAGGAGATCCGTACTATTGCGCCTGGAAAGGATGGTCTATACACCCAAACTGCAATAAATACTGCCTGTAAGATGAAAAATTCAAGGAAAGTCAGAGAACTAATAGACAAAATATTTGCACTTCAATGGTGCAGAGAAAACCTTGTTGTACCAGTACAAATAGACCCCGAATTACCACCAAAAAAAACTCGACTAACGATTGCCATTGGCAACTTCAGCTACCTTGCCACAATTGGCGACTTCATCAAGAAACGAGCCTTTGAAAATGGATATGAATGCCAATTTATTGAAAAGCCTGCAGACGAAATCCAAGCGCTACTAGACCAAGCCGCACAAGAGAGATTAATCAGCGGGGAGACCATTTCAAGTGAAGAATTCAATGACGATGCAATTTTAGATGCCCTAAAAGAAGCCGATGAAGACAACCAAGGGCAATTCGAATTTGATTTTGACGACAGTGAAGAGTTAATTATTGAGGCAGAAGTCGAAGATCTTGCGGTCGAAATGATGGGCACAAAAATCCAGCAGGCAGCCGCAAAAATTCTGATTCATTCCTGTCGCTCGGGGGTCTCAGACATCCACGTTGAACCCAGGCAAGACGATTACAACATCCGGGTGAGAAAAGATGGAGTCATGCAGAGTTACGTCAAAATTCCAAGATCTGCTGGAATCAAACTGACCGCGTGCCTCAAGAACATGGCTCGTATGGACATTGCTGAACGAAGGGCGTCGCAAGACGGGAAAATCAAACGACGCTTCGAAGGACAGATTATGGAATTCAGGTGTGCCACCGCACCAGGGAAATACGGAGAAAAGATGGTGATGAGAATTCTCAATAGCAATAGCGAAATGCTGAGCCTTGACTTTCTGATCACCAATGAAAAAGTGCGAGATCAGCTACGTTCAATCATCAATGAACCCAACGGAATCATTATCGTGTCTGGCCCGACGGGTTCCGGGAAATCAACAACACTCGCTTCAGCTTTGCGCGAAAAAGACAGCGGAGAACTGAACATTATGACAGCGGAAGACCCTATTGAATATGACCTTGGCGGAAACATTCAACAATTTCCCGTTGTTCGTGCCAAAGATCAGACCTTTGCAACCCTATTGCGAACATTTTTGAGGCAAGACCCTGATGTCATCCTGATTGGTGAAACCAGAGATCCGGAAACAGCTGAATCTTCAATGGATGCTGCCGAAACAGGCCACCTCGTTTTTACAACATTGCATGCCAATAGTGCATCGAGTTCACTCACACGCCTGATGGACATGGACGTTCCAAGTTACAAGCTCAATGCTTCACTTCGAGGCGTTCTCGCACAACGACTTTTAAGAAAGGTATGCCCAGAATGCAGTAGCGAGAGGCCCATCAACGAGGCCGAAAGTCAATTCACTGGTATCAGGCTAGGTACCAACGTACGAGTGGCTACAACATTGAACGCAGAAGAGAAAACTCAGCGGAAGCAGGAAGGAACACTTTGTACACGGTGCAATGGCACTGGCTACGAAGGAAGAATAGGCACCTATGAGCTCATGAAGGTCAGCAGGAAAATCCGAGATGCCATCAAACAGCAAAAATCGACCCATGAAATCGAAGGAATTGCAGTGGAGAATGGGATGATGACGCTGAAGAGCTATGCCATTGGCTTGATCAGAGAGCAGCGCACAACCATCTCTGAGCTGAAAAAAATCTGCAGTACTGACTTTTAACAATGGAACTGATACGAAAAATCGTTGATTTCGCACTTCAAGCTGGATCATCAGACATTCATCTCGAAGAAGACTCTCCAATCGCCATTCGCGTCAATTCTGATATCAGAATCCTCGAAAATGTAATCAACCGCCAAGCAATGTCTCAGTTACTGAAAGAGCTACTAGGCGATGAAAAGTGCAAACTATATGACAAGAGCAGTGATTTAGACACCTCCATTGGAATCGAAGGATTATCGAGACTGCGAATCAATGCTTATGTCGCGAACAACAAACGCTGTTTGACGCTACGAATCCTTCCAGACAATTTACCGAAATGGCAGGATCTTGGCTTACCACAACCCTTAATCGACCTAACCAAAAAACAGAGAGGCCTCGTGCTCTGCACAGGACCTACAGGATCAGGGAAATCGACAACTCTCGCAGCATTCATTAACTGCATTCTTGAGACTCAAAAACGTCACATCCTCACCATTGAAGATCCAATCGAGTTTGAATTCAGCCACTCAAAAAACTCGATCATCCATCAGCGAGAAGTGAAACGCGACACCCAGTCATTTGCTTCAGCACTGCGGGCTGCGCTAAGAGAAGATCCGGATGTCATTTACATCGGGGAAATGCGTGATCTAGAAACCATCCAACTAGCCATAACAGCAGCCGAAACAGGGCATCTCGTCCTTGGCACACTGCACACATCATCAGCCGCAAAAACAGTCGAGCGCATCGTTGATGTATTCCCGGCGGAACAACAGGAACAAGCCCGTTTGCAAGTTTCCACATCCTTGGTTGGCATCATGTCTCAAACGCTTTGCAAAAATACAGCCGGTAAGCGATCACTCGCCTATGAACTTCTCATCAACACGCCCGCCATCGCCAATTTGATCCGAGAGCGAAAAGTCAGCCAAATTTACTCACAACTGCAAACCGGAAGCAAAGAAGGAATGAATACTCTGGAACAATGCCTTCAGAAACTGATCGACAACGGAACAATCACACAACAAGAAGCGCTCAGCAAAGCATCAGTACCAAAAGCACTGTTGCGGGACTCTTAAGCCATGGCCAGTTACGGAGATATTGCAGTCAGTCGAGCAAGCCAACCGCAACAATCGACAGGAGCAAGCACCAACTCCCCCAGCAGCGGATTGCTTAGCAATTTATTGGGTGGCCAACCAGCTCCACAAAACCTCAAAGTTCCACAAAAAGATCTGCTTGTCTTTTTCAGACAATTGGCGGTGGTTCTGCAGAGCGGTATCTCGCTGGCACAGGGCATGGTTCTGATTGCTGAGAACATGCGGAACCCAAAACTGGCACATTGCGTACAACGCATTGCTGCACGTCTAACAGCCGGAGAAGAACTCTCACTATCACTAAAACAATATCCAAAAGTGTTCAAACCAATCATGGTTGGTTTGATCGAAGCTGGCGAAGCCGGAGGAATCCTTGATGAAGTGCTTGAGCGTGTTGCCCTCTTACTGGAGGAACAAGCAAAACTTCGAGGACAGATTATCGGGGCACTGGTTTATCCATCCCTTGTGTTTCTGTTGGCGATCAGCGTCAGCATGGCTCTATTGATTTTCGTCGTTCCCCGATTCGAGTCGATGTTCGATGGCATGGGAGCTGATCTACCTGCACTAACTGCTTTCATGCTCACCCTCTCTCAAATAGTGACGTCGTGGCAATTCGCAGTTGGCGCACCAGTGGGCTTGCTTGTTCTCCTCTATAGCTTTAGAATCCTATATGCAAGCAAGGCTGGCAGGCTTCGCATCGATACTGCCATCTTTCGCGTGCCTCTGTTCGGAGACCTGATTCTGCGATCAGAAATGGCTGGAATGTGCGACACCTTAGCCACATTGGTAAATTCAGGGATTCCAGTGGTGGATGGTTTGGATCGCTGTATTTCAGCAAGTTCGAATGAACGGATCAGAACCACGATTCGCCGAGGGATCAACCTTGTGATTCAGGGTCAAGAGTTGAATTACGCACTCGCCCAGAGTCATGTTTTTCCAAAGCTGGTGATCTCTATGATCAAAATCGGCGAAGAAACGGGTCAGCTGAGTTTCATGCTCGAAAAACTAGCGATTTTTTATAAGCGCGAGGTTGAATCCACTGTCAGCTCACTCACAAAAGCGATGGAACCAGCCGTAATCTTTGTTGTGGCTATTATTGTCGGCACAATTGTCATTGCCCTCTATCTTCCAATGTTCAGCATGATTCAGAACTTTGGGAAATGAGGACAAGCACCTTCAATCTTCATCGACGAACTTTAAGTCTCCGAGCAAAGAATCTAAAGGGGCCGAAAGATCAGTCGGAATCTGATCATCATCAACACTCTTGTTGATGATCTTAAAATCATTGGATGCTACAGATGATTTTTCACAGACATCCTCTTCAGAAGAAGCATCCTGGCTTGCGCGAACAGTAGGCCATTGTTGCTCACCCATCTCTGCAAGAGAAGATGGCATGCTCAGATCCAACTGAGGCTCTTCGCTCTCATCAGCATAGATACTTGGCCAAGATTCTGGTTTCTCAATGGGCTGATCTTCAGGGGAAGCAATCACAGATGTGTCGACCTCAGCCTGCTCAGGCAGCTCCAAAGCAGGATTAAATTGATTAACATTGGGCTGCTGAATTCGATCAAATTGTTCGTCTTCAGAAGGCTGTGCTGGTGAGACCTTATCCAGCAGGTCGGCAGGCTGGGCAAGAGGAGATGGATCTTCAACTTCCTCGGCTAACGGAAATGCAGGGATGGTCTGAAGCTCAGTCTTTAAAGTAATCAACGTTGCATGTGATAAATCCTGAGAAGATACATCCTCATCCAAAGGCTGGGTAACACCAGAAGTAACTTCCATATTGAAATCAGCGCGTAAATATCGTTCGTCCTCAGTTAACGAAACCTGCACTAACGGAATCGCCGACTCCTTGGGCAAGGCCACAACAGGCAAAGGCGAAGAAAGCAAATGCTCGGGAGGTAGTAGGCCCAAACCAAGACCCAACAACCGGTTCAGACTTCTCTGGATAACGAAACTATCAAACTGCACACCTTCAATGCCAGATGCAAGCAGAGGCTCCAGCGAATGTGTATGACAGCCAAAGGCCTCAGTTAAAAGTGATGGCAATAGCGGATGGGCACTGTTGCACCCAGTCAAAACAATATCAATCAGGTGAAATCCAGACCATTCAGACGAGAATCGATTTAATGCCGCCAACACTTCAGGCACTAAAACTTGCAAATCAAGTTCAGACAATTCAAGGTAATTTTCTCCATTGATAGAAATTGTCTCGGCACGCAAACCATCTTCAAGAGCGGATTCGATTTGTTCATCCGAGAGAACAGGCATCGGAAACTCTCGAATCGCCGCCAACCGCTCAAAGCGCAACGGACCAGATGCACCAACGAGGCAAAATTGCGTGCATTCTGGCTGCAATTCCAGTAACAGCCGCACCTCATGGCTGCGAAGCTCGAGAAGATCACGTGCCATCAGCCTTAGCTGACTGTGGCCACCGATATCGAGAAACTGAAGCTCTAAGCCAGCAACCTGAAGAGTTTCCACCACACGATCCACCAAATTATTGGGAATTGCTGTGATCAGATAAGACTGCAGCGAGAGGTTGTCCTCAGATTGAATCGAAGGCAGCTGAGTCAGTTGCAAATCAAAATCAGCTTGAGCCAAAGAAATTGGAATCTGCAGACCACTCGAGGAATCCAAAAGCTGCACACGCGCTTCATCAAGAGACAATCCTGATGGCAATTGAACCAAATGCTGAAAGGCCACCTCCGTTGGAAGCACAACCGCTGAACGATGAACAGAAATCTGCTTTTCCCTGCAAAGCTGCTTGATCAAAGCGCCCATTTTTTCAGGATCAGCTGGAACCCCACGCTCCAATGCTTCCTGAGGGAGTTGAAAGCGAGTGACATGATCAAACTGCAATCCACTTCCAGAAAAGCGAGCCTCTGCAATGCGCAAACCACCAACATCAAATTCAATTAACAGCACTCGCTTCGAAACATGACGACGGAGCCCCTGGAACCGCTCCATGAGCTTACGAAGATCGATTCCGAAAAAGCTATCGCCTATGAGTGAACTGGAGGTCATCAATCAACAAAATGGACGCGGCCGGCAAAACACACGGCGTGTTGGCAGCCTGGCGGCATCAGCCTGCACAGGCAAGGCCTGCAAAACATAGATTCCGGGATTTGCATTCGATGCGTCCTTCGACAAATCCGACAACGACGCTTCTGCCAGTGCCGATCCTCCCCGCCAGAGACAGATTCGATAACCATCAGGGAAGCTGAGTGAAGGACCCGGAAGCCCCCAGTAAATCAAAGGATTCGAACCCGCTGGAGTGCATGCCTGGTCAGGATCGGTCCCCACATCAAAGGCAATCTGCTTCGCACCAGACACCTGTCCATCCAATCTGTTTTTGCTAATACCAGGCTGAGTAAGCACTTCCACGAGCTCGTCCAACTCAAGCTGAATTTCCTGGTGATCAATCAACACACCCTTTGGTGTTGAAAATTCATTCTCAACTTCACCAACAAAACGCGACGTGACCTCAAGAACCGCCACAAAAACCCCGAAAAACATCACAAGCATGAACATGGCCACAAGCGTTTCCAATAACGTCATGCCCTTGACAAGGATCAGATCACGTTTCGCCACCACTGTCATTCCATAGAAAGCTGACCCAGTGTGGATTCGAGCTCAAGACGAGGCTGAGAGCCAAGCTCAACGCTATAGCCGGCACTGCGAAGAATCTCGAGTTCAGCTTCAAGGGGTGGGGTGCGGCCTGCCTCAGTAAAGGAGGCTTCTGTGACCTGAACAGCAAGCAATACTGCTGTTGTTGCCGTTACAGCAAGAATGGCACCGACGAGAGCATCAATCATCAGAATCTCCAATCAACTCAAAAGCACAGAGGGGATCACTCTTTGTGGTACAAGAAAAAAGCCCATAGGGCATATCAGGCTGACCAACGCTAGGGACAATCAGCACCCGATGTTCACCCTTGTTAAACACACAGGCCGAGCCAAATGGATGATCTGAGCCCCCAGCATCATAGGGCGCATGTGAAAAATCAGCCAAAGACTCATATCCCTTTATATAAAGACTAACGGGCAACTCTTCGGCCTGAGAGTTGTCAACCGAGCTTTCACTTCCCTCCATACTTTCAGAAGTTTGATTTTGATCATTGTTTGCACTTTGTTCAGCATCAGGCGAAGCCTCACTTTTATTATCATCCTCCTTTGCCTCACAACGAGATGCTTCCCGTTCATTGATGCGACAGAGCAATTGATCGCATAAATCCTGCCCGTAGAGATCTAATGGCATTTTGTTGAGAGCTTCTTGATCATTCAAAACTTCGGAGTCGTTCAATACATTCAGCAATTGCAACCACAATCGATCATCACGCTGTTCCTGAGATCCTCCAAGGTATGAATCTGGGGGAGGCGCGAGCTTGCCTTGTTGAGCCGTGAGTGAAAGACCCATTTCGAACATTGCCATGGTGGCCGCCACCATGGCAATCCCTAATCCTGCATAGATATAAGACAGAGCGCCGAAAACAAGTGTTAGTTCAACTGTAACGCCGTCAGATCACCGATCAAACGCCCGGCCATAAGTCGTCAACGTCAATGCCAAAGCCAGTTCAGGATCCTGCATCGGCTGATTTTCAGCATCGACACTCTCTGCTTGCTTGAGCGACAGATCACTGATTTCAACAAAGACCTGCAGACGCTCAAGTTCACGCATAAAGCGCACAAGATTGCGGAAGGGAGCGGTTACACCGAGCTGAGCCGAGCGCCTCTCCAGACCTTCTCGAAGCAAAGGGTCAACGGGTGTGGTCCCTTCACCGCCTGCTGCAGGAGGTGCTGCATCCTCTTCACCCAGAACTGGGTCCACAGGAGCCTCATACACCTGAATGACACCGGCATCCTTTCGCGTAAGCCTGACATCGGTCTGAATCGCAAGATCATTGAGCTCAGCCAGGAAGGTATCCAACTCACTCACCCCAGCCACAAGGCTTAAAAGGCTCTGTTGCTGCTCCCGGCGCTGCGTTAGTTCACGCTGAGAAGCGCTCAGCTGCACTTGGAGACTGGGCAATTCCTCCTTCAGCCTGCGAAATTGATCCACCTGCTGCCGTTGTTCGCTTAAACGAAACGAAAGAGGAGTCAAGACCAGAAAACCAAAAGCTGCCGCGACAACCAATCCTGCAGCGATGGGAAACACCACCACGGCACGTTCAGGTGTAAGCCATCGCAGTGGTTGCGAAGAAATCTGATTCTGAAAATTGGTCAAGGTAATAACCCCAGCTCGCGCATAGCCTCAAGGCGGAGCTCCATACCCACAGCACCGAGACCGTTCAGCCGAGGAGCAGTGGCTACAGCAGCATTATCAGCAAAGCGACCACTGACTTCAAAGCTCAAGCGCTGGATATCGTCTGTCTCCTCAAGGAACGCCGTCGCGAGCTGAACGGAATCAGCCTGTAAAAAGGAAGATTCCTTAAGTTCCAAGAGGAACGCATTCAACGACCGAAAACCATTACTCGGAACCCCTTGACCGACTAACGAAACTCTTTGATCTTGAACCACTACAGAATCCAACTCCAACTGAAGTGGAATGATTCGCTGTAACTCCGTCAGAAAGGCTGAACTTGAGCGCACATCAGCCATCGCTGCTGAAACTTCTTTGTTTTCAACGGTCAAACGCTGAATCTCACTCTGCAAAAATCTGATGTCTGCATCGATGCTGGCGTGCTCCTGTACGGCGGGCTGCAGCGCCTCAGCTTGAGACGCAAGCCAATGTCCTCTCAGCAACATGCCAGCACCGATCAGGAGCAAGAGTGATGGAAGAAACGCTGCGACCAATGCCCCTTTGCGCAGTAGATCACGGGTGGGAACCACTTCGGGCCGACTCTGGCCAGAATCGGCCCGACGTTGTCGCAGCAGGTCAAGCTCCATCCAGGAACCGTCACCGGCACTCACGAATCAATCAACCCAACTCACCCCATTAAACCGGCGTTCATCCAGGAAGCACAGGTGGAGATGAAATCTTGGATAAAAGCCTTGGCCTGGCTCTGATCAGATCAGGCATAGCCATGATGGGAACACTGAGCCTTGTGGAATTGAAGCCAGAGGTTGTGAAACCGACAACGAAAACCCCATTCCATGGGCCGAGGTGCTTGGTTTTGACTTTTTGGCTAGCAGAGCTATCTGTAACGCAAACGTTCAATATCCCTGCCGCTCTACACGGCATCTAAGCAACTCCAACATTCGTAATCGACCCCTGCTTTGCCAAGGATCGGCATCACGACAGATCATCAAGGGAGCCTTACTGTGACTTCTGTTACGCGCTTTGATCGAAAAGTAGTTAACCAACATCCAATTGCTCAATAGCAATGATTCGTAGCGTTCTCATTAGTGATCGCATGTGGTTTGATCAACATCCTCAGGCCATCGTCCGGTTCAGAAGGCAACGCACGGAGGAGTTCGAAGCACTCCACAATCAGGGTCTTCAGGTTCCAGCCTTCAAACCAAGCTTCACCACCACCAACCAGGAGAATTTGACTTGGGTTGCTGTTGTCGACCTCCTTCAACTCCTACAGGATTCCGTTGAGAGAAGCGAAAAAACCCGAGCTCGACTGCGTCTCAGGACCATCCCATTACGCAATTTTCACCAACGCCAACAGGCTCGTGAAGAGCTGATCCATGCTGTAGCAAAGGAGCTGCTGGAACTTGAGCATGTTCGTGAATTGCCTGTTGAGCAAAGCGCCAGCTGAGGAGAGCCAATCGACAGAGCAGGCAAATGTCGATAAAAACGGCCATTAGGAGCGCTGACATGAAAAAGCGGTTTCAACTTCCATTACTGTTTTTCATCGCTCTGAGCATGGCGGCGGGTCGGGCAACCGCAGATGAAGCGTTAATGCAGTTGCTGAAGGATCAACACTGCCCTGGCTGCCGTCTGATGGATGCTGATCTGGTCCATGCCGATCTGCGGGATGCAGACCTCAGCGACGCGAAGCTGATGCGGGCCAATCTCAGCCAGGCGCAATTGGATGGGGCCGATCTCAGCGGAGCCGATCTCAGCTTCACAAGCCTAAGGGGAGCTTCTCTAAGAGGAGCCAACATGCTTGGAAGCCGGCTGTTTGGAACCGATTTGCGTAATGCTGATCTCACAGGTGCTCGGCTAGACCTTCAAGCTCTTGATGAAGCGCATTGGCAAGGCGCTCATGGAATTGCTAGCGGCATCCGAAGCCATGCAGCGCTACACAACGAAGGTGTGGCAGCGTTCCAGGACGGACGGTGGTCGATAGCAGAAGACTTGTTCAGCGAAGCAATCCGCAGCATGCCCAACGAGCCCTTGAGCTGGGTGGCACGTGGCATCAGCCGGAGCGAACAAGCCAAGGACGACTTAGCGGCAGCCGATTTCGGATATGCCGCGTCCTTATATCAAGCTCAGGGAAACATGGACTGGGCCAATCAGCTTATGGATGCTGCCGGTGCCATCAGCAAACGCCGATTCGAACGCGCATATGCCAATGAGGGCGATGGCATGGGAAGCCAACTACTTCAAAGCGCCATTACCGGACTACGCCTGATTGCCCCGATCGCTGCCAAAGCTCTCATTCCAATGGGACTCGGGCTTTGAAGTGTGCTCAGTATCCACTCATAATCTGACGAGCAGCAGGAAGACTCGGCCGATATCCATAACCGTATCTTCCACCTTGAGTATCATCAATAATACGTGGCGTCACCAAGATCACTAACTCACGCTTTTCTCGGCGTCCAGTCGTTTGGCGGAAAAACTGACCGATGAATGGCATATCGCCAAGTATCGGCCATTTACGAACAACTTCAGAATCGAGATCAGAAATCACACCAGTTAGCACGAGAGTTTGACCATCTCTCACCCTTAAACTTCCTGTATCTAGGCGCCTAATGCTTAAAATATTGCGGGGACCACAATTTTGAATAGGCTCTGTTCCTGTAATCGCCGAAATAGCAGGAGACAGAGAAAATGTCACAAACCCATTGTCATCGATTTTTGAGACTCTCGCCCCAAAGGTCAAACCAGCTGTTGACTCCTCCGGCTGACAACTGTTGGCTGCTCCATTCTGCCCGGGCGTTACTTGATAATTTGTCGTAACCTGCGTACCGACAGTAATAAACCCTTCATTGGCGTAAGGCCTGCCGATTGACGCACTTGCAAACGCATCACCCGCAGATGATGCACTCACTTCTTGGCCAAGCAATTTATCAGGATTTTCACCCAAAATCAGGGTTGGAGACGCAAGAGTTTTCGTGCTGCCAGATTCAATTAAAGCGCGAAATAAATCATAAAATGTTTTATCTTCAAAAACAGTGCCTGGATTAATCGGAGCCGGGTCAAGGGGCGGATTCTCAACTTGGGTTGTATCAGCATCAAGCTCAACATATTCCGACTTACCACTTGAAGCGCCTCCTGAAATTTCATCAAACGAACCAGTGTTAGGAGGAAGAAGGGCCCCAAATGCACTCACCAATTCACCACTATCACTGACGATAAAATTATTACCGTATCGAAAAGCAAAACTATTATCAAGCAACGAATTATTCGTCAAGTTCACGTCCAAGATCTTCACAGACAACGCCACCTGCCTTTGCCTGATGTCCAACTGCCGCAAATACTCTTCAGCGACCGAAACGATCTTTGAGTCACCAACGAGAGTGACGGACTGCAATCTTGAGTCAGTCGTGACAACAAGGCCACGAAGGGGGCCAACAGACGCCGAATAGGATTCCACACTCGACAGTGAAACCGTCGAAGAACTATCAAAAGCCGAATTATTCGCAGGGGTCCCAGTCGAATTTACTTCACTCGAAGTGATGCTGGTCGTAACAACTGAGTTCACAGTCGCACCAAGACTTCCCAAATAATTAGCAGCAGAAATTGCGGATGATTGGTTCAGCCTAAATACTTTTGACATTTGCGGGCCGAAAGATTTTGCCGAAACTGTCGTACCCACAAGCAAAGTGCGTCCATCCAACTTGCCCTGCAACCCAGACGCCATCAAGATTCCATTCAAGGCTCGAGCATAACTCTCATTTTGAAATGCCAACGACACATTGCCCCCCTGATTACCTCCAGATTCATCGTCATCTTGAGACGAATCCGTAACAAAGATGAAGCCATATCCACCCAGTCTGGCCAAAGCCATCAATGCATCCTTCGCCGGTGCATTGTTGAGAGTGAGCGTCACCGGCGGGCCACTCACATTTACAAAGCTTCGATTCGTCAACACCATGGAGCCCACGGCCATATCACCAAGCGGTGGCGCGACAGCGCGAGGCCGAAGGGTTGGTGCATACCGAGACTGGGGGACAACTCCTGGAGTCGCAAGATTTAGCTGTCCTGCCTGACTTGAAGGCGCAACAGAGAAACCGGAGAACTGAAGGATCAGCGAGCCACCATCAGCGCTGACAACAGGATCCTGAAGGATTTGCCCAGCGTCTGAAATCACGCGCAGGTTGAATTCAGTGCCTGAGCCACTAAGAACAACACGATGCAAACCTGCAGGTGGATCAGACAACTGTTGAAGACCGTCACGCAGACCTCGTGGCCCTTGCGTTTGCAATCGCCCCTCCCAAATCTCCCCTTGACGCCGCTGCTGGAGAACAGGCCGGGATCCGACACCGTCAATCACGACCTCAACAGAGTCAGCTTGTCGGCGGACCTTCAGGGTGAGATTGGCCTGCGCCCAAGCAACCGCAGACCCACGTCCAGTTGATGCATCATGCAAACCCAGATCAGCTGAAGCGAACCCAGCAACCAGCATCAGAGTGGTCAGTCGGGACGAAATCAAAGGCATACCCGAGCTGAGACACTCAAAACATGGGCGGATGGTATCGATCGAGACCCGTGGGAGCTAGTCCTGAAAAGTGAGCTGGTCTTACGCATTCAGAAGGGAGCATGCACCTTCGATGAAGGGTTGGAATCCGTCCCGACCGTTCCCTGTCTCACTGCTTTGTCAAAAAAGCTGAGCGTCAGCTTCAAACGTGTTCGCGGCGGTCCAATCGTCGCTGACTGTTCACCAGAATCCCTTAACTCGAGAGCCGTGAGCTCAAGATCACTGGGCTGCACCAACAGCTCTAGCTGCTCCATCCGCCTCAAAAACTGCAGCAGGCCCAAATAAGGCCCATCTACCTGCAGGAGGACCGAGCTTTTCTCATAGCCGCGAGACTCCAGCAATTCACTGGATAGTCCTGAGTTCTGCTCAGCAGAGGCTTCAGAACTTGATGGCTTGTCACGAACGGACGACACCGGCACAGAGACCGGCTCATAAAGACGAATCACAACGCCACTGGCAGCGGATTCACGGCTGAGTTGAGCCAGAAACGTTTGAATTGAGCCACGACCGGCAACCAAATCCACCAGCACTGTCTGCAGCTGCTCCACCTCAGCCAGGTCACCATCAATAGCTTTGAGCTGATTCTCCAGTTGAGGCAGCTGCTTGCCTTTGATCTCTAACTCCGCCAGGCGCTGCCGTTGCAGGTCGATGCGGCCCAACATTGGCAGGCCAAACACAACAAAGATTCCACCAGCTAGCACGAGACCACAACAAGCTGGCGCCAGCACGACAAAGTGCTCTCTCGTGATCCGGCGTTGCCAAGCTGGTCGATCACCACTGAGATTGGTCAAGGCGCCACTCCTTGACGTTCCAAGAGGCGGTAGCGCTGCACCATCCCCTTGGCACCCAGCTGTTGGAGCTGCTGAATAGACGACCTAGCCTGCGGATCCAAGGCCCATTCGAGACTGAAGCTGACAGAGGACTGGTCCTCGTCGCGGGAAACCTTCACAACCTTGACCCCATCACTCAAGGAGATAGGCAAGTTCCCCAGATTGAGTGCCAATGCATTAATTCTCTCCAATGGTCCAGGAACACCCTGAAAAGACACCCTGCCGGAAAGATTGATCTGATCACCCTGCACTGAGATTTCCTGAAGTTGCACATCCTGCGGGGTAACACGACGCAATTGCTCCAACAATGGAGAGCCCGATGGCACAGCCACCAAAGCCTCAGAAATCGTCAGATTCTCTTTTCGCATTGCAGCCACTCGACGTCGTCGAGTGCCCAAACGCTCCTCAATCGTCAGCAAACGCTGCTCGATGGGCAACAGCCCCTGCAACTGGCTTTCAAGGTGTGATTCGCGCAGAAAAAGCAACAGCACTGCGCCAACCGAAACGATCAGCAACCCACCGCCGATGAGGCCTCCGCGCAGCAGCAGAGAATAGGCGGAGCGCCATGGCGGGAGCTCTGCGGGAAGACCCAGCTCTTGGCGACGCTCCCGCAAGAGATTGGGCAGTGGCTCCTGACCGGAGTGCGCACTCATTGCCCAAGCTCCTGAGTCGCGGCCAAGGCCAGGTCCAGCAGAGACAGCTCAGCATCAGAATGCAGAACACCGAGCCGTGGATTGTGATCAGAAGCCCACTGCCCTCGCCATTTCCCATCAGCAGTGACCCACCACCCCGGCGGCTCCTCCGGTTGACACCAGGCTTGGACCAGCGCCTCGACTTCCATCCGCAGCCCTGGAAGGTCAACGGCCTCGAGCTCGAGATCCACATCAGGACAGCCATCGTGCAGCAAAAGCAGCCGCCAGCACCCGGAGTGCTCCACCAGCCAGACCAGTCGCTTCTGATGGCCCTGGTAGGCGCTGGACAAACCACGGAAGGCAGCTGACAGCAGCCATTCAGCACGACGCAAGGACAGGTCCGCGTCCGCCAACGTCTCAATCCATGACTGCAACAGCAAACGATCGGTGCCAATCACCAGCATGCGATCCGCGGATGGCAGCGGCACTAGATCGAGATAGCTCTCCTGAAGAGGAAGCGACCAGCCCAGATCAGGCTGCAGCATCCTCAGGGTTTCCAAATCCCAGGCCTGAGCCGGCTCTTCACCCTGAACAACCCGCCACTGGCAAGTAGCCAGTGGCAACAACAACGTCACATTCACGCTTGCAGGGATCAGCCCGCGTTCCAGCAACAGATCAGCAATCGTCTCCCCCAGCGCCTGCCGGTCCCAAGGCTGCCCCATTCGGCAGAGATCAGGAGGCAAAGCAAGCGAAACCATCTGACTCTCTCCCTGCGAGAACCAGGAAAGATGCAGGAACTGATCATCCGGAGCGAGCACGACACGCGAGGGATCGAGCAGCCCCTGAAGTTGGACAATCCAGCCATCGAGAGCGGGGAAGCGATCTCGCAGGTCAGTCAGCACCACGATGCAACTCCGAGCCGGTGAACCCGTGACCTGCTCGAAGGGTATCCACTACTGCCAGGGCGCGCCGCTACCCACCGCCTCACGGATGTTGCGGAAGCCATGGCGGTCGAGCTGATGCAACAGCCCCTCCAGCACACGCGGCACCAAATCAGGACCTTCAAAGATCCATCCGGTGTAGAGCTGCACGAGGGAGGCCCCAGCTGCGATCCGTTCCCAAGCGGCTTCGGGCGTGCTGATACCGCCAACACCCACCAGGGGCAGGGCAGGTCCGGCTGTAGCCCGCAGACGCCTCAACACCTCAAGGGCCCGCTGCCTAAGCGGATCACCGCTGAGGCCACCAGCCTCCTGGCTGAGGGTTCGACCGGTCTGGCTGAGCAGCCGACGCTCCAATCCAAGGCGGTTAAGGCTTGTGTTGACAGCAATCACACCCGCCAGGCCTTCCTCGTAGGCCAGACGCGCGATGCTATCGATCGCATCATCCTCGAGATCCGGCGCAATTTTCACAAGAAGCGGGGGACAACCCGGCAGGCGGCGCAACCGCTCCACCAAACGGCGCAGCTGTGTGGCGTCCTGAAGATCGCGCAAACCCGGGGTGTTCGGCGAACTGACATTGATCACTGCGTAGTCAGCCAAGGGAGCCAGCAACTCAAGCGATGAGGCGTAATCGTCGGGCGCCAGCTCTAACGGCGTGACTTTGGATTTGCCCAAATTGATGCCAAGTACGGCAGGCCGCTGACCTCGCGGCGGAAGCACCTGTCGCTCCAGCGTGCGACGCATCACCTCCGCACCGTTGTTGTTGAAACCCATCCGGTTGAGAGCCGCTCGCTCATCGGCCAGACGGAACAGCCGCGGCCGCGGATTCCCGGGCTGGGCATGCCAGGTGACGGTGCCCACCTCAGCGAATCCAAACCCGAAGCGATCCCAGACGCCAGCGGCAACACCGTTCTTGTCGAAACCGGCCGCCAAACCAATGGGATTGGTGAAGCGACATCCGAATAGCACCTGCTCAAGACGCAGGTCACGGCGCTGCAGTTCAGCACCAACACCATCCAAAACCCCCGAGAGTCCAGGCCACTGACGGCGAAGACTGAGCTGTCCGAGTGCCTGGAGCGCTGCACGACTGAGCTGCTCGGCATCAACGCCTTCATCCTTGGCCAGCACAGGACCAAGCCAGCGCCGATAAAAACCTGCGGTGCTCATCACCGCGGAGGATGACGGCTCAGCCATCGGGATTCCTCAACTCCATCGATCCTGCCTCGGCACGTCTCAACCGCCAGCGATCCCCGTCCACGGGCTCCACGAGCCAGTCTCGCCAGCGCCAGGCATCCTCTCGCTCTGCCAGACGCGTGAGCGGTTGCTCCACCAACTGGGCCAACTCCACAGCGGACAAGGCGTATCCACCAATCGCTAGGCGATCAGCAAGCTCCAAGCGCGTCAGCAACTGCTGCAACGGTGCTGGTGCCGATTCAACGTCAACAGCCTCAGCTAAACGCTCGGAGGCGGCAGATCCTTTCTGACGCGTCAGTCGCGGAGGCGTGCCTTTGGAGTAGGCCACAGCGATCTGATCAACACGATCGTTGTCTGGATCTCCGCTATGGCCTTTCACATAACGCAGCGGCACATCCCTCAGTCGCGCCTGGTCGAGGGCCTGCCAAAGGTCTTGATTGAGTACCGGTTTGCCAGCGGCTGTTTTCCAGCCTTTGCGCTTCCAGCCGGCCATCCAGGATCCAAGGCCATCAATCAGATATTTGCTGTCAGTGCGCAGAACCAGATCGGGATGACGGGGAAGTTCCGCGAGCCGCTCCAGCATCGCCAGTGCCGCCTTTAGCTCCATGCGGTTATTGGTCGTGGCTGGGTCGGCACCGCCAAATTCCTCCACACTGCCATCTTCAAAACGAATCAAGGCACCCCAACCTCCGGGGCCAGGATTACCGCTGCAAGCCCCATCGGTGGCTGCAGCCACAACGCGTCCTCTGCCATCCACCTCTGCCATTGATCACCCCTGCCCTTCTCGGTACAACTCGGTTCTTCAACACCCAGGAGGTCTGGGCCATGGGCCGAACCTACTTCCGCAGAGCTGCGCTGGGCTCTGCAGCCCTGGGATTGACGGCGTTGGCCAGCAGCTTCCCGGTCTGGAGTCGTGCCCTCTTCGATAGCCGTCCTCTGCAGGAGGAACGCTTTTCGATCATGGCCCAGCCCGTGGGCAGCGATCGCTGGAAACTGCTGGTTCTGGAGCAGATCAAGCCGCGGCCTCTCTGCTGGGAGGAGCGTCGCGACGGCTTGATCAATCCCAATCTGAATACATTTGATTTCACGGGGATCTGCAGCCGTTATCTCGACAGCAATGGCTACTCCTTGCGCACGTCAGGAAAGGACACTGATCGCCGCTTCCGCCTGCGTCTAAACCAAAGCCATAACGGTCTGATTCTCCAAGCCATGGATCCCGACCAAGGCAGTGCCATCACAGTGGCCCGAGCCAACACGATGCGTCGAGACAAGAATGCCTTTGTGAAGATGACGCTGGAGCCTGGCTGGTCACTCGAACGTCGTGTTTACCAAGGACGCACGCTCGGCCATGTGTACTTCGCCCATTCCAAGCCAATTACCACGCTGATCGCCACTAGCCAGGCCTCAAAACGCAGCAGCACCGGCTTCAACGCCAGCCTGCCTCCAGCGCCTTCATCGCCCATGGCTGCAAGCCAGGGAATGCAACGGGGTCCGATCCGGCTGGAAGTGATCCCTTACAGGCCCTGACCAGGGACAGTTGAAAATTCGCCCAGCTCCCAACACAGCATGGGAAGGCTTTTTTTATTTTATGGATGTGTGAGGAGTGCTGAGCGCCTCTCCAGGGTCGAAACAAGGACAGACTCCTGAAATGCGCTTCACTTCAAAGCTCTGCCTTCGGCAGAGCTTTTTTTATGTCGAGCACAAAAAAGCCGACCCGAAGGTCGGCAAAGGGAATCGAAAGGAGACAGCAGCCGAAACTGCCATCCAGACGAGATCACTTGAGAGTGACCTTGCCGCCTGCCTCTTCGATGGACTTCTTGAGGGCCTCGGCGTCGTCCTTGGACGCGCCTTCTTTGATGGTCTTGGGAGCAGCCTCGACCATGGCCTTGGCATCGCCCAGACCCAGACCGGTGGCTTCGCGCACAGCTTTGAGGACCTTGATCTTGGCGGAAGCATCGAAGCTTTCCAGCACAACATCAAATTCGGTCTTCTCTTCAGCAGCTTCACCACCCCCAGCACCAGCGGCGCCGGGAGCAGCCATCACCACACCAGCGGAAGCGGCAGCAGACACACCGAAGGCTTCTTCGATCTGCTTGACCAGCTCGGAAGCTTCAAGCAGAGAAAGAGACTTCAGCGATTCGAGAATTTCGTCGGTTTTTGGAGACATGGTTGGGAATCAGCAACAGATCAGATAGACAGTCAGGTCGAAGACGTTCAGCTTTCGCCGGATTCGGCGTGCTGCTTGAGCGCCCGAGCAAGACCGGAGGGAACCTCGTTGATGCCCACAGCCACCTTGGTGGCGACGGCATTGATAGAACCGGCAATCTGGGCCATGAGCACTTCCTTGGAGGGAAGGTCGCCGATGGCTTTGATCTCGTCCTGAGACAGAAGCTTGCCTTCGAAAAGGCCGCCCTTGGTTTCGGACTTCTTGGTTTCTTTCTGGAAGGACTGAACAGCCTTCACGGCACCGCCGACATCGCCCTTCACCAGGACGAACGCGTTGGTTCCGCTCAGAAGAGAATCGAGGTTGGCCCAAGCACTGTCACCATCGATGGCACGACGCATCAAGGTGTTTTTGGTCACCTTGCACACGCCGTTGCTGGCCTGCAGACGAGTCCGCAGATCAGACATTTCCTTGATGGAAAGACCCTGGTAATCCAGGACCAGTGCCATTTCGGCCTCACCGAGGAGCTGCTTGAGCTCTTCGACGATCTGTTGCTTGCTCTCCAGAGTGCGGCCCATAGGAATTGGATCGGATCGGGGGAACAAGCTGGACACACGGCCGATCAGCGCTCCCGAAGGAGACGAGGCCGCGTGTCGATCCAATCCCATGGGGGAGAAAAATCGTCGCGTCTGCCTCGGCAGGATTTACGACTCAAATCAATTCAAAAGAATTGATCGAGATAACCCGCTGTCTCAGGCCGGGCGCGTGCCCGTTGTCTGGCTTTCGCCAGCTCTTGAACATACAACAGAGCCCCCACCGAAGTGAGGGCTCTGAAGTGTGATGCACGAAGGTCGTGAATCAGCCGTCTTGGTTGATGTCCTGCAGAGCAGCGAAATCAACTTCAACCGAAGGCCCCATGGTGGAGGTCACATACAAACTCTTCCAGTAACGACCTTTGGCACCACTGGGTTTGTTGCGGTCGATCGTTTCCTGAAGCGTCTTCAAATTGTCGAGCAATTTGGCAGCATCAAAGCTGGCCTTACCGAATCGCACGTGCACGATGCCGGTGCGATCAGCACGGAACTCCAGCTTGCCGGCCTTGAATTCATTAATGGCCCCAGCCAGATCGGTCGTGACGGTGCCAGCCTTGGGGTTGGGCATCAGACCCCGGGGACCGAGCACACGACCCAACTTGGCCACCTTGGGCATCATGTCTGGGGTGGCAATCAGTAGGTCGAAATTCATTTCGCCTTTGCTAATGGCCTCGACCAGATCTTCATCGCCGGCGAGCTCGGCGCCAGCTGCTTTGGCTTCGGCAACCTTTTCACCGCGGGTGACAACGGCAATACGAACGGTCTGGCCGGTGCCATGAGGCAGCGCCACGGTTGTCCGCAGCTGCTGGTCGGTGTATTTGGGGTCGATCCCAAGGCGCACATGCGCCTCCATGGTTTCGTCGAACTTGGCGTTGGCGTTGTCTTTAACCAGCTGAATGGCTTCGAGCGGCTCATAGGCGCGCTCTTCAACCTTGGTGACGAGGCTGGCCAGGCGTTTGGAAAGTTTTGGCATGGCTTGGGCGGGGTTCAGGCGACCGTGAGGTCTCCCCCTGAAACAGAATCAGAAATGTGTGAGAGCTGGCGCGCGAAGCGTCAGTCGCTGATGGCGACGCCCATGTTGCGGGCGGTGCCTTCGATGATGCGCATGGCCGACTCAACGCTGGTGCAGTTGAGGTCGGGCAGCTTGGTCTTGGCGATCTCCTCGAGTTGGGAGCGGTTGATAGAGCCAACGCTTCCCTTAGCAGACTCACCGGAACCCTTGGGGATACCGGCAGCCTTGGTGATCAGCACCGACGCGGGAGGCGTCTTGGTGATGAAGGTGAAGCTACGGTCTTCAAAAACCGAGATCTCCACTGGGATCACGAACCCAGCCTTGTCCTGGGTGCGAGCGTTGTACTCCTTGCAGAACGCCATGATGTTGACCCCGTGCTGACCGAGGGCAGGACCCACGGGCGGTGCAGGGTTGGCTTTGCCGGCCTGAAGGGCCAGCTTGATCACAGCTACGACTTTCTTGGCCATCGGCGGACGGAGTTGAACATCTGCGGATCACCTGACCCTCGGGGCAGGTGCGGCGGGATGAAGAACCATCCCTCAGGCCGCCCTCCGCAGGGAGACGGCCGCCGCTGGCACTAGTTCTGCTTGCTCACCTGTGAAAACTCCAGCTCCACGGGCGTCTCCCGGCCGAAGATCGACAGCAGGGCCTTGAGCTTGCTGCGCTCACCAGACACCTCGATGACCTCACCCTGGAAGTCTTTAAAGGGTCCTGCAGTCACAAGGATCTGGTCGCCTTCGGTGAGGTCGACCTTCACGACGGTCTTCTTCTCTGCTGCACGCTTGAAGATGCGATCCACTTCCTGGCGACTGAGCGGACGAGGTTTGATGTGACCACGCGCCTTGCCGGTGGCACGACGGTCTTCTGCACCGACGAAATTGATGACGTTCGGCGTGCTGCGCACAGCCATCATCGTGTCTTCATCGAGCACCATGCGCACCAGCACATAGCCAGGGAACACCTTTTCTTCGGTGGATTGACGACTGCCATCCTTTTTGACCTTGACGGCCGGCGTCTCTGGAATCTCGATTTCGAGGATGCGATTGCTCACACCAAGAGTGACCGCACGCTGCTCCAACGTGGCTTTCACCTTCTTTTCACAGCTGGATGCCACCTGAACGGCATACCAACGGGCGACACCGGTGCGCACTGCAGGTGTCTCAAGGGTGCCTTCCTCGCCGTCGTTGGGCGCAGGCAGATCCAGCACCTCGCTGGTATCCGGCTGGCTTTGATCGAGATCAGACACGGGTCAGGACAGAAACAAGGGACGAACGAGGCAAGTCACAGCGTTGACAGACGTTGGAGAGGTCAACGGAAGACCTGGGATGCAGCCCAGCCATAGAAACGACTCAGGGCAGCAATAGCGGCAGCGGAGAGGCTGACCATCAAGATCACCGCGATGGACTCACTGAACAGCTGCTGCCGGCTGGGCCAAACGACAAGCTTCAATTCCTCGAAGGTGGCCTGCAGGAATCCACCCTTTTTCCCAGGCTGATCAGGGCCTGATGAAGGCGGGGGCGTCGCTGCTGCGGTGTCCTCGGAAGTGGGGCTGGTCACGGATGACGGAACAAAAACTTGTCTGGGCCGGTGCTGACGCCGGCTCAGATGGCACGTGACAGCAAACAGAAATCCTACCGGACGCCTTCATAGGGCTTATTCCGGCTCGAAGCGGAAGGGTTCAGCCGGATCATTCCCGGTCAGGACCCGCACCGCTTGCGCACCGCTGAAACGTTCCTCCAGCAGCTCCGTGGCCAGCGGGTTTTCCAAACGGCGACGCAGCACCCGGCGCAGCGGCCTAGCGCCAAACTCCGGTTCATGCCCTTGGGTGACGAGCGCCTCAATCACGCTGTCTTCAACGCGCAGCTCTAACCCCTGCTCACAGAGCAATTTGGAGAGATCGGCCAACTGCAGGCGAACGATCCGACCCAGATCTTGAAGACCAAGCGGCTTGAAGCGGATCACTTCATCGATCCTGTTGAGAAACTCCGGTCGGAAATGACGTCCCAGGGCCTCATCCACGGCGGTTTCGAGGGCCGAATCGTCGGCTGGAGCCCCACTCGAGTGCGCCTGACGCGCTGAATCAAGGATCGCGCGGCTGGCCAGATTGCTGGTCATGACCACCACGGTGTGTCGGAAATCGACCGTGCGCCCCTGTGAGTCGCTGAGACGCCCATCGTCGAGCACTTGCAAGAGCACGTTGAACACATCGGGATGGGCTTTCTCCACCTCATCCAGCAGCAGCAGCGCGTAAGGCCTCCGACGCACCGCTTCAGTGAGCTGACCGCCTTCCTCGTATCCCACATAGCCCGGAGGCGCTCCTAGCAGGCGAGCCACCGCATTGCGCTCCATGAATTCGCTCATGTCGAGACGCACCATGGCCTCGTCTTCATCAAACAGCTGATCGGCAAGTGCTTTGGCCAGTTCCGTCTTGCCAACACCGGTTGGCCCGAGAAACAGGAAGGAACCCACAGGCCGACGGGGGTCCTTCATGCCGGCGCGGGCACGCCGGATGGCCGCTGCCACCGCCTGCACCGCATCGGGCTGACCGATCACACGCTGGTCGAGCCGCTGATCGAGTTCCAGAAGCTTCTGACGTTCCCCAGCTAGCAATCGCTGGATCGGAATTCCGGTCCAGCGGGCGACCACATCAGCAATGTCTTCCGCTTCCACTTGCTCACGCAGCAGGGAGGTGCCGTTGGCCTGATCCTGAGCAAGTGCCTCCTCGAGATCACTGCGCCGCTGCTGAAGACGATGCAGCTGGTCGTACTGCAGCCGGGCTGCTTCCTCCAGATCACCTTGGCGCTCAGCCTCGGCAATGGCGTGGCGCAGGTCTTCGTCCTCTTGGAGAAGCTGGCGCAATTCCTGCAGTTGCTCTCGCTCAGCCTGCCAGCGTTCACGCAGCTGAGTGAGCTGGGTCGAAGCCTCGAGTCTCTGCCGCTGCAGCTGCACGCGCTCCGCTTCGGGGGCCTGCTCCGCAGCCAACACCGCCATCTCCACCCGCCTCAGATCCATCTCGGCGTCCTCCACCACTTGCGGTTTGGAGGTCACATCCATCTTGAGCTGCGCCGCAGCCTCATCAATCAGATCGATGGCCTTGTCAGGGAGGCAACGGTCGCTGATATAGCGATCAGCCAGACGAGCCGCAGCCGTCACCGCAGCATCCGTGATCGTCACCCCGTGATGCAGCTCATACCGCTCTTTCACGCCGCGCAGGATCTCGACGCTGAGATCAATCGATGGCTCCGCGATTGGCACCTGCTGGAAGCGTCGGTTCAGGGCCGGGTCTTTTTCAACGGTGCGGCGGTAGTCCTCAGGGGTGGTGGCAGCAATACAGCGCAAATCGCCTTGCGCCAAAGCTGGCTTCAGCAGGCTGCCGGCATCAGCACTGGAGCGGTCGCTATTGACCACGTTGTGCAGCTCATCAATAAACAACACCACACCCGCTTCCGGATCGCTCACTTCCTGCAACACCTCACGCAGGCGTTCTTCAAATTGACCACGGAACTTGGCGCCAGCGATCAATGCGCCAGCATCCAGAGCCACAAGCCGCAGACCCTGCAGTGACTCCGGCACCTCACCGGCAACGATCCGTTGCGCCAACAGTTCGGCAATGGCGGTTTTGCCCACACCAGGGGCTCCGATCAGCACTGGATTGTTCTTGCCGCGTCGCGACAACACCTTGATCAGACTGCGGATTTCGGCATCACGACCGATCACAGGATCAAGCCGTCCTTGCGCCGCCGCGGCGGTGAGATCACGGCCATAGCGATCCAGGGCAGTAGGTGCCGGCTCAGGCGCTGGCTCGAGCTCCAACTCGTCCGATGCGGCAAACCGCTCGCTGGCCCTTGGAGCAGGATCAAGGGAGGCAGCGACCGAAGGCGGCTCAACGGCCGGAGAAACCAAAGTGGATGGAGGCGCGGTGCGCATCACCGGCTCGGGCTCAGGAACACTGGGTACCGAGGTCGGAGCCGGGCGACGAAGCTCAGCCTCAAGACGATCGGCGGGCAAACCAAATCGTGCGAGCAGGTCGGCACCAATGCGTTGATCACGTCCGATGGCGATCAGAACATGCGACAACTCGATCAGACGTGATCCCCAGAGACCACGGACCCTGTCAGCAGCTTCAAGCAGGGTTTCCAGGTCTTCACCGACGAACAGCTCATCGGCTCGGGCCATGGGCTGTTCAGCCAAAAACCCCTCGAGATGATCCAGAAGCAGATCACGAGGCAATGCCAAGGGATCGACATCCGCCTGAAAGCGCGGATCGGCGAACAGTGCCTGGATGAGGTGCTCTACATCCAAATCGCCGTGACGCCATCGGCGCGCAGAGTCCTGAGCGCAGAGCAAAAGCTCCCAAGCGTCATCACTGAAGCGATCGGGCTCCACCGTGAGACTTGCAGGAGGCTGGGGCATTACACCGAAATCAGACGTCATCGCTGTCGGACTCAATCAGGCAGAAGCAGAACGGGAGGACAACTCGATCAGCTCCACCTTGTATCCATCGGGGTCTTCAACGAATGCAATCACCGTGCTGCCGTGCTTCATCGGGCCGGGCTCTCGCACCACACGACCTCCCTTGCCGGCGATCCCATCGCAGGTGGCATAAATGTCTTCCACACCAAGCGCGATATGGCCGTAACCCTCGCCGAGCTCGTAGGTCTGCGTGTCCCAGTTATGGGTGAGCTCAAGAACAGTGTTGTCTTTTTCATCCCCGTATCCAACGAACGCAAGGGTGAAACGGCCTGATGGATAGTCCTTACGACGCAGCAACTGCATGCCAAGCACCCCTGTGTAGAAGGCCAATGAACGCTCCAGATCACCCACCCGGAGCATGGTGTGAAGCATGCGCATGATCTGGTTCTATCGCTGATACCAGCATGGTGCATCCGGCATGTGCATGATCAACCTGAAGGGGACGGTTGGCGTTGGTGCAGGCCGACACAGTTCCCGGCGGCAGGGCGACTCATAGGATCCCGAAGTCTTCGATCCACATCACGTGTTCGATTCCCTCGATCTCGTCATCGACACCATCGTGGCCCGTGAGGTGCTCGACTCCCGCGGAAACCCCACGGTGGAAGCCGAAGTTCTGCTTGAAGGTGGCGCCAGCGGACGAGCCATCGTGCCCAGTGGTGCCAGCACTGGAGCCCATGAGGCCCACGAGCTGCGTGATGGCGGCGATCGCTACATGGGCAAGGGTGTGACCCAGGCGGTGAATCACATCGAGGAGCGCATTGCTCCGGCCTTGTGCGGTCTGTCCGCTCTGGATCAGGCTGCCGTGGATGCCGCCATGCTTGAACTGGATGGCAGCGATAACAAGTCCAATCTCGGAGCCAACGCCATTCTCGCGGTGAGCATGGCCAATGCACGAGCAGCCGCCAATGGACTTGGCATTCCTCTCTACCGCTACCTAGGAGGACCGATGGCATCGCTTCTGCCGGTGCCGCTGATGAATGTGATCAACGGTGGCGCCCATGCCGCCAACAGCCTGGACTTCCAGGAATTCATGCTGGTTCCTCACGGTGCGCCCAGCTTCCGCGAAGCGCTGCGCATGGGAACCGAAGTGTTCCACACACTGAAGAAACTGCTCAGCGACAAGGGCATGAGCACCGCCGTGGGCGATGAAGGCGGCTTTGCTCCCGACCTTGGCAACGTGGGAGCCGGCGAAATTCTGGTGGAAGCGATCACCAAGGCCGGCTACAAGCCCGGCGAAGAGATCTCCCTGGCCCTTGACGTGGCCAGCACCGAATTCTTCGAGAACGGTCGCTACGCCTTCGATGGCGGCAGCTACAGCAGTGCTGAGATGGTCGGCCAGCTGGAGCAGCTGGTGGAGAAGTTCCCGATCGTCTCGATCGAAGATGGCCTAGCCGAGGACGACTGGGAGGGCTGGAAACTGCTCACCGAACGTCTAGGAAGCAAGGTGCAACTGGTGGGTGACGATCTCTTCGTGACCAACACCAAACGCCTGCAGCAGGGGATCGACAGCGCGACCGCCAACTCGATCCTGATCAAGGTGAACCAGATCGGTTCGCTCACCGAAACCCTGCAGGCCATCGATCTGGCTGGCCGCTCCGGCTACACCAGCGTGATCAGCCACCGCAGTGGTGAAACTGAAGACACCACCATTGCTGACCTGTCGGTGGCCACCCGTGCCGGTCAGATCAAAACCGGCTCACTCAGCCGCAGCGAACGGGTTGCCAAGTACAACCAGCTGCTGCGCATCGAAGACGAGCTGGGCAGCCAGGCGGTATACGCCGGCGCTGTTGGCCAGGGTCCCCGCGGCAAGGCCTGACCGACTGGGTGAGTCGTCAAAAAAAATCCACCCAGGAATCCGATGTTTCGGACTCCTGGGTGGATTTTTTATCGCTCACATCTCAAAAGCACTCAGCGTTGCTGAGATGACAGCGATTCCAGACGAGCATCCTTACGCAGCTTGATCTGAAGCTTCAGCCATCCCATGCCCACCGGCACCGCCGCACCCAAGGGCAGTAATGCCCAGAGGGGGCGAGCACTTGCCCCCATCAAGGCTGCTGCGACAGCCAGCCCACCGAGCAACACGGACTGTCCGATGGAGTGCTGCGCCGTCACCATCCGACGGAACTGACGGTCGGACTCACCCATACGGATCTGCAGTTGCAGATCGCCTTGCTCGAGACGCTCAAGACTTTCATCTAAGCGGCGAGGAATTCCGACCGCCCGGGAACTCAAGGCACCGACCTGACGGCCGAGTTCATTGAACAGATCACTGGAACCAGATCCACTCGACGTCATGAGAGGCAGTAGATAGGGCTTAGCGATGCCGACCAGCGTAAATCCGGGATCAAGGCTGCGACCCACACCTTCAAACGTGGAGAGGGCTCGCATCACAAAAATCAGTTCCACGGGCAGGCGGAAAGGCTGGCCGTAAACCAGCTCATACAAATCAGCCGACAACTTGTCGATCACCGAAGCGCTGAAAGGAGGCGTCAGCGCATCTCTCAGCATCAAGCGCACCAGCCGACGCACCGGGCCGGGATCAACATCCGCAGCGATTACACCAGCAGACTGCATCTCCTCCACTAGCAGGGCTGCATCACGAGCTGCCGCAGCACTCACCATCGAGCCAAGCCGGCGACGCAAGCGCTCGGACAGCTGCCCCATCATCCCGAAGTCGTAGTAGATGAGCGCACCATCGCTAGCAACAGCGAGATTGCCTGGATGCGGGTCGGCATGGAAAAAGCCAAAGCGCACCAGTTGCTGCAGATAACTGGCAGCCCCAATTTCGGCAACCTCAGCAGGATCAATTCCAGCCTCCAGCAAAGCTGGGCGATCGTTGATCTTGATGCCAGGCAGGTAGTCGAGACACAACACACGACGGGTGCTGAGCTCCCAGATCACACCGGGCACGCGGATGCGTGGCTCATCTAGAAATTGTTGACGGAAGCGGGCCGCATGCTGCGCTTCAAGGCGGAAATCAAGCTCACGCAGTAGCACCCGGCGGCATTCCTGTGCGATCGAAACCCAGTCGCGGCCACGGCCCCACTGGGGATGGCGTTGCAGCACTGCCGCAACCTGTTGCATCACCTCCAAATCAAGGCGGAATAGCGCCTCCAAACCAGGGCGCTGGACTTTGAGCACCACCTGACGTCCACTGCGCAGGCTGGCGCGATGCACTTGTGCGAGTGAGGCTGCACCGAGGGGTTGCTCATCCAAGTCGATGATCTCGGCACAACGGGCACCGAGTTCCTCCTCCAGCAACGACTGGGCCTGGTCGAACGGAAACGCGGGAACCTTGTCCTGCAGCTCGGCCAGTTCAGCAACCCATCCTGATGGCAGGACATCCGGCCGAGCGGAGAGGAGCTGCCCAAGCTTGATGAAGGCAGAGCCCAGTTGAAGCAACTCCGCCGTCAACCAACGGGCCCGCTTCTGCTGACGGGCCTGACGGCGCTCCGGCGTCAGGCCACCGGGGTAGCTCCAGGTGCGACTGTCCCACCACAGCAAGACCAACAACACCAAAACCGACCGCCAGATGCGCAACGCCCTCAGCCCCCTGCGCCAGGGGAGAGCGCGACTTGGCACGCGTTTCAAGGCTGCTCCTCCAGTCGCATGCTCAGTTCAGCCACCTGAGCACGCAACCGATCAATGCGTTGCTGAAGGGGCTCCTCCGGCGCGGAATCACTCGCCTGCGCAGGGGATGAACCGGAGGTGCTGTTCTGTTGGAGACGTTCTGCTTCTGCTTTGACTTCTTCTTGAAACAGATCCCATTCCTGCCGGATCCGATCAGGAGCATCCTGAACAGCCACAGCAACGCCTGCAGCTGCATCGGCCACACTCTCACCAACACGGGCAATCAAGCGATTCATGGCCGCTCTGAACAGGGCGTCCGGGGGAGTCATGACCATCGATTCAATGCAGAAACTGTGGCAGATCCCATGGTGCTCACGCGAGCCACATCAGGGGGTTGGTGGCGCTGTAAGGAGAGAGTCGAAAGTCTGGAAGTCAAAGGTGGGTTTCGGTGTGTTGAGAGGTTCTGAAACGGGCTCCACCTGAGCCGGCCCTGCGTCTGCCCGAACGGGAGGAGCCTGGAACACAGCACCTGGCTCCTGCAAGCGCTGTTCAAGCGTTGGTGTCGGCAGGCTGACTGGATCAGGGGCCATGGTTTCAACCGCAGCCGCCGGCAAGGTCTCCGGATCTGGATCCTCGATCTGCAACACAGGAGCGGGTTGCGATCTCAAGTCATTCGGTGGCAGAGAACGCGCTGGCTCCAGCAGAGCGGCCTGCTGCTTGGTCTCGCGTCGGACGGCTTCAGCCGCAATCGCCTCGGCTTCTCCATTCAACTGGCGCTGCTCGGCATCAGCAGCCTCCTTGGCTGTGACATCTCCCATCAAGGGCTGATCTGCCCCATAAAAACGTCTCAGGGAGTCGAGGGTCTGACCAGGAAAACTGCTTTGCTGAAACGTCGCTTGCTCAGGTTCTTGCTGAGCCTGACGCAGCAACACAATGCGTTGGGTGATGCCGTATCCCAGAGCGAAACATGAACCTGCCACCAAAGGACCAACCCAGAAACGTGGGCGCTTCTGCCGCTTCTTTTCAGTGGTTGTGGTGGTGGTCATCACAGGACTCCGCTGGATCGACGCCGAACTATCGGTGCTGGCATCTTCGCGCCTGATCGCTGATGACGCACAGCGCCGCACTTATCAGGTGGTGTAGTCGGCGTTGATGCGCACATATTGATCCGACAGATCACAGCCCCAGGCACGCCCGGAGCCAGTGCCCGAGCCGATCTGCAGACGAATCACGACCGCGTCATCGTCCAAATAGCGCCCACAGGCCCGCTCTCTGAGATACGACGAGGCCGCCAAGCGATCAAACGCGAGCGGCTGTCCATTGGCCATGAGCTGATGCTCACCGATCCAGAGAGCAACAGCATCAGGAGCAAAAGTAATACCCGAACGGCCTGCAGCCGCAACGATCCTGCCCCAGTTGGGATCCCTTCCATGCACTGCGGTCTTCACCAACGATGACCCGCAGACCGTGCGAGCAATCCGCAGCGCGTCTTGCTCGCGCTCGGCTCCTTGCACCTGCACCTCAATGAGACAGGTTGCCCCCTCCCCATCGCGGGCAATGGCGCGAGCCAGATATTGCGCCACCTGGGTCAGTCCCTGCTCCAACGCTGCATAAGCAGAGTCTGGGAGCAGTTGTCCAGCTGCAAAGGCCAACACCGTGTCGTTGGTGCTGGTGTCTCCATCCACCGTGATGGCATTGAACGATCGCTGAACGGCGCGCTGCACCATGCCGCGCCACACATCGGCCGGCACACCCGCATCGCACGTGAGATAGCCCAGCATGGTGGCCATGTCGGGATGAATCATTCCAGACCCCTTGGCCATGCCTCCGAGCCGGATCGTGCGCCCATCCAAGGTCGCTTCCAAAGCGATCTGCTTCTCCACCAGATCAGTGGTGAGAATCGCTCCAGCAGCAGCAGCGCCAGCCTCAGGATCCAAAGCCTCAACAAGGGGATCCAGACCACGCAGCAAAACATCCATCGGAATCGGCACACCGATCACGCCTGTGGAGCAGATCAGCACCTGATCAGCTTCCAAACCCAAACGATCCGCCAGGGCCTGCGTTGCCCGCTGACTATCAATCAGGCCACGATCACCGGTGCAGGCATTGGCCTGACCTGAGTTGATCAACACCGCTCGGGCCAGACCACCACTAACTTGCAACCGTTCAGCACAGAGATCCACACAGGCAGCCCGCACCACCGAAGTGGTGAACGTGCCGGCACACACGGCACCCTCCGGCGCCAGAACAAGTGCGAGATCCGGCTTACCCGATGCCTTCAGACCGGCCGTGATGCCGGCAGCAAGGAAACCGGCTGGAGCGGTGACGCCTCCCTCGACCACAGTCCAGTCAGAGGCAGCCCAGCTGTTGTCGGCAACCACGGATCCACACGAGACACTGATGTCATCCTGCCGCCGCGCCATGCAACGCCAACGCCGCATCGGCCTCACCGGTGGCATCGCCTCCGGCAAAAGCAGTGTGGGTCGCTGGCTGGTCCAGCAACAACTGCCTGTATTAGACGCCGACCAATACGCCCACGACGCCCTGACAAGGGGAGAGCCCGCCTGGCAGGCCGTGGTGGATCGCTACGGCAGCGCCGTGATGCAGCAAGGGTGTGACCGAACGCAAACCGAGCTGAATCGAGGCGCGCTCGGCAGCATCGTGTTTGGTGATGCGCGTGAACGGAAATGGCTAGAGGAGCTGATTCACCCCGTGGTGCGAGCTCGCTTCGAACACGAGCTGTTGAAACTCAGCGATAAGCCGGTTGTAGTGCTGATGATCCCGCTCCTGTTTGAAGCCGGGTTGGCATCAATGTGCAGTGAGGTGTGGGTTGTGAACTGTTCGCTCGAGCAACAACGTCAGAGACTCATGGCCCGCAACGCCCTGAGTTCGCAAGCAGCTGATCAGCGAATCCAAGCCCAGTGGCCCCTGACCCGCAAATGTGAACTCGCCGATGCCGTGATCAACAACAGCGGCCCCCCTCAAAGCTGGCGAGCTCAGATTCGTGGGCTCCTCGCCCCATCAACACAGCAAGCTTCCCCATCCGCTGATTCGATGAATGGCAATTGATGAGAGCCCAGAACCAGTCGCATCCCGACACACGTGGCCGTCTTGACCAATTGATCACAGACTCACTACGTTCCGCTTCTGATCGACTTTCACCATGTCAACGCGACGGCTAAGCCTCTCCTTGGGATGGTCTGCAGTGCTGATGCTCTCAGCGCAGAGCGCACAGAGCGAGCCGGTGAACTACCAATGCTTCGAGCGAACAACGCGTCGACCGGTCGCCGCCAGTCTTGTTGACCTCAGCACACCGGAAGTCAGCTGCGAGCCAACAACGCTGCCCAAACCCGAAAAGACCACATCCGAGCAGGGGGCGACGCCATCAGCGGCTCAAGCCGAGACAGAACCTGAGATCAGCAGCGGGCCAAGCCCCTATGCCGAGGTCACTCCCGATCAAGATGCCGTGAATGTGTATGTGCGCAACAGCCCCTTGGCCGCACGACGCGCGATGAATCTGGCACGTGGTGCTGCAACCCGAAGGAATGGCGGTTTGAGGGTCTACCGCCCCGGAATCTGCATGTACGCCAGCGCATCCAACAATCCCTGCTTGATCCATGCAGGACCAGCTGGATTCGAATTCAAGATCCCGGGTGGATCGCCTGGCTGGGAAGAAGCCGGCGACTCCCCCGCTGTCATGACGAGAGTTCTCATTGCCGCGGATGGTCGATCTGTGCTGCAGATCGACCAGAGCGATGTTGTCAGCCCTTCAACTTCTGACTGAGGATCTGATTCGCCAGCTTGGGATCAGCCTTACCGCCGGTCTTCTTCATCAGCTGACCGACAAAGAAGCCCTGGAGTTTGTTCTTGCCACCACGAAAGGCTTCTACCTCCTCAGGGTGAGCAGCCAAGAGCTCCTCAACAATTGCTGTGATCGCAGCAGGATCACTGATCATGCCGAGGCCACGTTCATCAACGATCGCCTTGGGTGAACCTCCTTTTTCCAGCAGTTCGGGAAGAATCTCCTTGGCAATCTTTCCGCTGATCTTTCCGTCATCGATCAGCTTCACCATCTCGGCCAACTGGTCAGGACGGAAAGGGAGCTCGCTGTAGGTCAGGCGGTTGCCGTTCACATAGGCAGCGATATCACCGGTGATCCAGTTGGAGGCGAGTTTGGCGTCAGCGCCTGCAGCCACAACGGCTTCGAAGTAATCAGCCATCGGGCGTTCATCGGTCAGGACACGGGCGTCGTATTGGGAAAGTGCCAATGACTCCGCATAGCGATGGCGTTTGGCCGACGGCAGTTCCGGCAATTCCGCACGCCAGCCCTCGCGCTGATCGGCGCTCACCTCAATCGGCCCCAGATCAGGATCGGGGAAATAGCGGTAATCGCTGGCACCCTCCTTACTGCGCATGCTCTTGGTGAGCTGCTTGCCCTCGTCCCAAAGACGGGTTTCCTGCACGATCGGCTCACCGCTCTCGTAAGCCTTGATCTGACGTTGAATCTCGTACTCACAGGCCTTCTGAATAGCCGAGAACGAGTTCATATTCTTGATCTCTACCTTGGTACCAAACGGCGCATCAGGCCCACGCCGCACGGAGATATTGACGTCGCAACGCAGCGAGCCCTCCTGCATGTTCCCGTCACTCACGCCGAGATAACGCATGATCCTGCGGATCTCCGAGGCATACTCCGCCGCTTCTCGACCCGTACGCAGGTCTGGCTTGCTAACAATCTCAGCCAGAGCCACCCCGGCTCGGTTGTAGTCCACCAAGGAATGGGTGGAGCCAGCGAGGCGATCGCTGCCTGCATGCACGAGTTTGCCGGCATCTTCTTCCATATGAAGACGCTCGATCCCGATCTTTTTCAGGTAGGTGTCTTTGCCCTTCTCAGCAACCTCCACTTCAATCCAGCCGTCTTCGGCAATGGGTTCGTCGTACTGGGAGATCTGATAATTCTTCGGCAGATCGGGGTAAAAATATTGCTTGCGGTCGAACTTGCTGTGTTCGGCGATGTTGAGATTCAACGCCATGGCCGCCTTGACGGCGTACTCGAGCACCTTCTGATTCAGCACCGGCAGCGTCCCTGGCAAACCGCAGACCACCGGATCAATATGCGTGTTGGGGTCATCCCCAAAGGTGGTTGAAGCCGCAGTGAAGATCTTGCTGTCCGTGCCCAGCTGCACATGGGTCTCGAGACCGATCACGGCTTCCCAGGCGCTCTCCGCAGCCATCTCTGTTCTCCTTGCGTGCGCTGATCCTATGGAAGCGACGCACAATGCAGCTTCACCGGCCATCACTCATGGGCAGTCTTCGCTGGCGACGGCTTCTGAAGAGGATCTTTCTGGCCACGGTGTTAGCCATCGCTCTGATCGCACTGCCGGCGACGTCAAGACCTCAACAAAATCCCGAAGCACTCCGCGTGCAATTGCGCTGGCTACCGCAAGCGCAATTCGCGGGGTTTTATGTCGCCCAAGACCACGAGCTGTTCCGAAGACATGGCCTCGACGTGAGGCTCGAACCGGGTGGACCCACCGTCAACGGTCTGCAGCGACTGCTTGATAGCGAGGTGGATGTGGCCGTCGCCTGGTCATCAGACGCGTTGGATCTACGACGCCAGGGGGGTGACGTGGTGAACATTGCGCAACTGCTGCAACGGCCAGGAACGATGCTGGTCTGCAATGCCGCTTCCGGTGTGGCCAAAGCCGAAGATCTGGCTGGGAAGCGGGTAGGCACATGGAAGATCGGAGATCAGTTCGATGTCGGGTACTGGCTCAGGAGTCATGGACTCGACCTACAGGCCGTTGAACTGATCCAACAACGTCCTGCCGCCCAAGACCTGCTCAATGGCGACGTCGATTGCGCCACAGCCATGAGCTACAACGAATTTCAGACCATCCTCAATGCGGGAAAACTCAATACAGATCTGTTCACGGTGCGTTTCGCGAATGAAACCAGCGGTTTTCTCGAAGACGGCCTGTATGTGCGGGCCGAAGATCTGAAGGATGGCCGCAAACGCGACCAGCTCGTGCAGTTGTTGCAAGGCCTGGCCGAAGGATGGCATTACGCCGCTCGCCATCCGGATGAAGCGGTGGCCATCACCGAGCGCTACATGGATGTGAGCGACACTGAGCACCAGAAGGCGATGCTCCAAGAGATCCTGCAACTAATGGATCTCAACCAAGGCTTTGGGCTGTTGGATCCAAGGGCCTTTGCCCGCAGTGCCGTCATCATCGGCGAAGGCAGCGGTAAGACAGCCGCCATCAGTCGTGCGACCCATGGCGCCTGGAGCCTCGGCATTTGGCGGGCCGCCGAGCTCGACGGCCCCCAGCAAGGACCACTCGGACCAGCAGGACGTCAGACCCTTGCCACGTTGGTGGCCTCCCCCTGGTTCTATGGCCTTGATCTGATCGGGACCACGGCCTTTGCTCTTTCAGGCTTTATCAGGGCGCTTCAACGTCGCTATGACCTCTGGGGTTGTTTCATCCTCACGCTGCTTCCTGCCGTGGGAGGCGGCACACTTCGAGACCTACTGATCGGCGGGATGCGCTCACCCCCGTTCATCTTCAAAGACAGCACTTACCTCCTTGTGGTTGTACTCGTCGTGATCAATGGATCCATCCTGGCAAGCCTCTTGAGCGCAGGCGCTGCAGACAGCAAGAGGTTCAGCCAAGTGTTGGGGCTGTGCGACAGCATCGGCCTGGCCACATTCACCATCATCGGAGCTCAGGTCGCCTTAGAGGCTGAATTGAACTGGTGGTGGATGGCCATCTGTGCCGCACTGACCTGCGCGGGTGGCGGCATGATGCTGGATGTGGTCACAGGCCGCGAGCCACGTACGTTTCAGGGCGAGCCTTACGAGGAGATCGCGGTGTTCGGCGCCTTGGTGCTGAGCCTGGGCCTTTTGATCGCAGACCAATTTGAAACACTGCAATGGCCGGTGTTCGCCTCGATGGTCGTGAGCTGGGGCGCGGTCTTCACCTGCCGTCAATTAGTGGTCCGCCACAATCTGCGCTCATGGCGTCCAGGCCTATGACGAACACCCAACAATCCCGCTCAAGCCTGAACCCATCTGCTCCGATCCTGATCCTTGGCGGAGGCCTGATGGGCTTGGCGATCGCCCATCAACTGGCACGGCGTGGAGTCACTGTGACCGTGCTGAGTCGTCGCCGTAGTGAAGCAGCTGGATTCGTCGCCGCAGGCATGCTCGCGCCGCATGCGGAAGGATTGAGCGGTGCTCTGCTCAAACTTGGGCAATTGAGCCTGAAACGGGTGGCCAGTTGGGTGGCTGAGATTGAAGCCGACAGCGGCCTCCCCTGCGGACTGCGTTCCACCGGCATCGTGGTTCCCTTCCAAAGCAGGGAAGAACGCGATCAGTACCCAACGGCAGCCTTCGGAGAGCCATTGGATGAACAGCAACTGCATCAGGAATTGCCAGGACTGGCCGCAGGCTGGAGGTGTGGTCTCCTGTTCGCGCAAGACGGGCAAATCGACAATCGACGCCAGCTGATGCGAGCGCTGGAAAGTGCCTGCGTTGACCGCGGCGTGCGCTTCCAGGAAGGGGTGGAAGTGCTCGAACTGCTCAGCGACAACCAACAACTCGAGGGCGTGCGCACCTGCGACTCGGAGGGCAACGTGCACACACTCCCCTGCCGCTCTGCTGTGCTTTGTAGTGGTGCTTGGAGCGCCCAGCTGATGCCGGAGCTGCCTGTGTTCCCGGTCAAGGGACAAATGGTTTCTCTTCAAACGCCACGTGGCGCTCTTCGCCGGGTGATCTTCGGACCAGGAACCTATCTCGTGCCCCGTGAGGATGGTCTGATTGTGGTGGGAGCCACCTCAGAACGGGACGCCGGATTCACCGAAGGGCTCACACCTCAGGGTCAAAGAGCGCTCAAACAAGGCATGGCAGCCCTGCTTCCAGACGCGGTGAATTGGCCCCCGATGGAGCGCTGGTGGGGGTTCCGGCCCTGCACACCGGATGAGGGCCCGCTGCTGGGGGAGAGTTCGATCGAAGGCCTATGGCTGGCCTGCGGTCACCATCGCAATGGTGTGCTGCTGGCTGCGATCAGTGCGGAGCTGCTCACCGGCAGGATCCTCAACACACCGCTTCCACGCTCAGAGCAAGAACTGCTAGAAGCCTTCAGCTGGAAACGCTTTACGAGCCAAACAACAACCTTGTGATTCAGGTCACAAAATCGGTTGAGCAAGTCATCAATCAGCACTGATTTGCATCAAGGGGTCGAAGCAACATTGCGCCGATGGTGAATGAGTTCGAGAGCAAATGCTCCACTCATTAATGTCACCATGAACTTCATTGCAAGGGCCTTCAACCGCAACGCAGGCTCCCAACCTTCCGTTTCAAGCATCGCTGTTGATGCACAAAATGTTGTCACCAGCAACAACAATGATCGCGTTGAAATCCGTGCTGGTGCCCTTAATCGTGGCGGTTACGCAGAAGCCGTCGGTCTTGATTCCTCTTCCTTAGACACCGGCTCCGGTAACGACCGCGTTCGCATCTCCGCTAGCGCTCGCGGCCAAAGCACCAATGCCTGGGCCATGCGCGACAGCTCGCTCGACACTGGCTCCGGCAATGACCGCGTTGACCTCAATGCCTCCACACGCGCTGGACGCTTTGATCCCGCTTGGGGCATGGAAGGCAGCTCGCTCGACACCGGCTCCGGCAACGACCGCGTCCGCATCTCCGCCAACGCTCGCGGCAACACCACTGACACCATCGCCGCCTACGGCGCCGTTGACTCTCAGCTCGACACTGGCTCCGGCAATGACCGCGTTGATATCCGCGCTGCCGCCAACAACCGCCGTGGTTATGCAGAAGCCATCGGTCTTGATTCCTCTTCCTTAGACACCGGCTCCGGTAACGACCGCGTTCGCATCTCCGCTAGCGCTCGCGGCCAAAGCACCAATGCCTGGGCCATGCGCGACAGCTCGCTCGACACTGGCTCCGGCAATGACCGCGTTGACCTCAATGCCTCCACACGCGCTGGACGCTTTGATCCCGCTTGGGGCATGGAAGGCAGCTCGCTCGACACCGGCTCCGGCAATGATCGCGTTCGCATCTCCGCCAACGCTCGCGGCAACACCACCGACACCATCGCCGCCTACGGCGCCGTTGACTCTCAGCTCGACACTGACTCCGGCAATGACCGCGTTGATATCCGCGCTGCCGCCAACAACCGCCGTGGTTATGCGGAAGCCGTCGGTCTTGATTCCTCTTCCTTAGACACCGGCTCCGGCAACGATCGCGTTCGCATCTCCGCTAGCGCTCGCGGCCAAAGCACCAATGCCTGGGCCATGCGCGACAGCTCGCTCGACACTGGCTCCGGCAATGACCGCGTTGACCTCAATGCCTCCACACGCGCTGGACGCTTTGATCCCGCTTGGGGCATGGAAGGCAGCTCGCTCGACACCGGCTCCGGCAACGATCGCGTTCGCATCTCCGCTAGCGCTCGCGGCAACACCACTGACACCATCGCCGCCTACGGCGCCGTTGACTCTCAGCTCGACACTGGCTCCGGCAATGACCGCGTTGATATCCGCGCTGCCGCCAACAACCGCCGTGGTTATGCGGAAGCCGTCGGTCTTGATTCCTCTTCCTTAGACACCGGCTCCGGTAACGACCGCGTTCGCATCTCCGCTAGCGCTCGCGGCCAAAGCACCAATGCCTGGGCCATGCGCGACAGCTCGCTCGACACTGGCTCCGGCAATGACCGCGTTGACCTCAATGCCTCCACACGCGCTGGACGCTTTGATCCCGCCTGGGGTATGGAAGGCAGCTCACTCGACACCGGCTCCGGCAATGATCGCGTTCGCATCTCCGCTAACGCTCGCGGCAACACCATCGGCACCATTGCCGCCTACGGCGCCGTTGACTCTCAGCTCGACACTGACTCCGGTAACGACCGCATTGATATCCGCGCCAACGCATCGAACCGTGGCGGTACCGCTGAAGCCGTTGGCCTCGATTCCTCCGACCTAGCCACCGACGGCGGGGATGACCGAATTCGCATTCAGGCCAGTGCAAAAGGTCAATACACCTACGCCTGGGCCTTGCGCGACAGCTCCCTGGATGCCGGCAGTGGCACCAATTTCATGAATCTGAGCGCATCAACCTTTGCCTTCGGCGTTGACCCCGCCTACGGCATCGACAGCAGCTCTGTCGTCGCGGGCGCTGATCAAGACAACCTGCGTATCAGCGCGAAGGCCCGAGGCAACACCACCGGCACTATTGCCGCCTATGGCGCCTTGAATTCAGACATCAACCTGGGCGATGGAGACAACAAGCTTGAGATTGACGCCACAGCCTTCAACCGCCGAGGCACAGCTGAAGTTCTGGGCCTCGATGCCTCCACAGCCACCATGGGCTCAGGTGACGACCTCGTGCGGATTCGCGCAACTGCCAGAGGCCGCAACCAAGTGGCTTGGGCTATGCGCAACAGCACTCTCGATGCGGGGGCAGGAGACAACAACATCGAGATCGACGGCAACGTTCTTCAGAGCCGACTCCTCACCGGCAATGGATTGGACACCATCCGGGTCTCAGGGATCGCAACCGATCAACTCCAGATTGATAGCGGAGCCAGTGATGACGTGCTCAAGGTCGATGGCGGCACCCGGATCTCCTACCTCTCGGGAGAAGGGTCCGACCAACTGCAGCTGAGCCGCACTTACTTCGCCAGCCTGCTTCAGCCCAACGACAACGAGCAGGCAAGCAACCAGAACGCCCCACTGAAGACAGAGGCGCCTATCAACAAAGAAGTCGACCAAATCTTCAATGCATCCGTGCGATTGGAAGACTCCAACGCAGGATTGAATCTTCGCGACGCACTGAAATTCGAAGATTTCACAACAGGAGCCGGTGGAGACAGTGTCAACATTGACGACATCCTGCGCGGCTACGGAGTCGGCCTCAAGCGTCAATCCATCTTTGCTGATGGCTTCTTGAGCTTCCAGCAGAACGGAAATGACAGCGTGCTGGTCTTCGATGCTGATGGTGCCAACCAACAAGCCAAGAGCGACACAGCTCTGGTTGTCTTTAAAGGAGTGCAAGCCTCAGCCTTCAGCAGAGACAACCTCGATTCCGTTCTGATTGATCAAGACGACTTCCTGCTGAATCAAGAACAACAGCAAACCGCACTTGCAGGAGATGACGTCAATGCACCGATCGACGATGAGTCCTTCGAACCCGCCCTCGAAGGTCAACCGATGACAAACATCGAGGTCGACCCAATCACTGGTGTGGGAACCGATCAGCCCCTCGCCAATGGCGCGGTTGAAACCGCATCTGCCCCGTCCACACCCACAACCAGCAATCCAACCAATGAGGGCATGGAGGCCAACCAGCCACTGACCAATGCCGCTCTTGATCTGGCAACTGCAGGCCTCGAAGCACCGGTCACGCTCTCCCCTCTGCCTGAACTGGAAGCAGGCCCAGCCGTAAGCACACCAGCTGTGGAGACATCGGCTGAGAGCTTCAATCCAGTGGCAGCGAGCCCATCCATCTCCGGGCCCGATGCAAGCTCTGCACTGAGCAGCGCAGCAGCACCAAGCGACCTTGTCTAAACCACACACCACACGAACTCAAAGAAAAACCGCCCTGCTTAAAGCAGAGCGGTTTTTTTTGCCTTGAGACCAGCTCCTGGAATTGGCCTCAAGCCAGTTGAGATCAGTCCTCGACCCGCCAGCCCTGATCGGAGGGAGTCCACTCATTGAGCTCAGAAGCTTGGAACCAAAGGCCGATTTCAAACTGAGCCGTTTCAGGAGCATCAGAGCCGTGAATCACATTGCGGCCGATGTTCACAGCGAGATCGCCGCGAATGGTTCCGGGCTCAGCCTCAAGAGGCTTGGTGGCACCGATCAGCTTGCGGGCACTGGCGATCACTCCATCGCCTTCCCACACCATGGCCACCACCGGGCCCGAAGTGATGAAGTCGACCAAACCAGCAAAGAAAGGACGCTCTTTGTGCACGCCGTAGTGCTGCTCAGCCAACTCACGGCTGGGAGTGATCTGCTTCAAACCAACCAGCTTGAACCCCTTGCGCTCGAAGCGACCCAGAATCTCGCCCACCAGCCCGCGCTGGACACCATCGGGCTTGATGGCGACGAATGTGCGTTCGGTGGCCATGGATGAAAAAACCGTCTTAACCGCGCCATGCTCTTTGGTGAGCCTCCCCCTTGGCAAGCCGCGTCCATTTCGCCACGTTTCTGCTGGCTGGATTCAGGCTCCTTAGATTTGCTTCAACGATTCCAGCAGTCGCAACCACATGGTGCTCGCCGACCCCAACCCACCGGGCCTTGAGGCGACCGCCAGCACCGGATCAGCCAGTCCCGATTGGAACGTGCAGGAGAGTGCCGAGCTTTACGGGCTCGAACGTTGGGGCGATCCCTATTTCTCAATCAATCTGCGCGGCCATGTGAGTGTTCAACCGCGCGGGGAACGTGGGGGGAGTCTCGATCTTGTCGAGTTGGTAGAGGGTCTGCAGGGCCGCAACCTCAATCTGCCCTTACTGATCCGTTTCGACGACATCCTGGAAGACCGACTGGAAAGCCTCCACGCCGCCTTCGAGCGGGCGATAACGCGTTACGGCTACGAGGGCAGATACCAGGGCGTGTTTCCGGTGAAATGCAATCAGCAGCGCCACGTAGTGGAAGAGCTGGTGAGCTGCGGCCGACGCTGGCATTTCGGCCTAGAAGCGGGAAGCAAAGCCGAATTATTGATCGCGCTCTCATTGATCGACGATCCTGAAGCTCTGCTGATCTGCAACGGATACAAGGATCAGCGATACATCGAAACAGCCATCCTGGCCAGACGCCTCGGTCGCAGGCCCGTCGTGGTGATCGAGCAGGCCGACGAAGTTCAGCGGATCATTGATGCAAGTCGGGAGCTTGGCGCCGCACCACTGATCGGATTGCGTGCTCGCCTCTCCAGCCGCAGCACCGGTCGCTGGGGAAGCTCGGTGGGCGATAAAGCCAAATTCGGCTTACCGGTGCCCGAAATCCTCTCCACCGTTGAGGCCCTCAGGGATGCGGGTCTTCTACAAGAACTGCGCCTGCTGCACTTTCACGTGGGCAGTCAGATCAACGACATTGCTGTGGTGAAAGACGCTTTGCAGGAAGCAGCACGTGTCTATGTGGAGCTGCACCAGCTCGGGGCACCGATGGGTTTCCTGGATGTGGGCGGTGGTTTGGGCATCGACTACGACGGCAGTCGCACCGCAACCGCCGCCTCCACCAACTACTCCCTGCAGAACTACGCGAATGATGTGGTGGCCACGGTGAAAGAGGGCTGTGAAGCCCATGGCGTCGCCGTGCCAACGCTCGTGAGTGAAAGCGGCCGGGCCATTGCCAGCCACTTTTCGGTGCTGGTGTTCAACGTGCTCGGCACCGGTGGGCTACCACAAGCCACACCTCTGCCAGGCAGCGATGAGCCGCTGATCGTGCGCAACCTGCGCGAAACATTGGACGGAATCGACAACCTTCCGCAAGACGGCAGCGCCGATGTCGCCCGGCTGCAGGAGGCCTGGAACGATGCGTTGAAGTTCAAAGACGATGCCTTGGCTGCTTTTCGTCTGGGCTACTTGAGCCTCACTGACCGCAGCCGAGCCGAACAACTCACCTGGGCGTGTGCTCGCGCACTCGTCAATCGGCTACCCCAAAACACCCTTCTCCCCAACGAGCTGCAAGCGTTGCCAGCTGTGTTGGCGCGCACGTATTACGCCAACCTCTCCATTTTCAGATCAGCGCCAGACACCTGGGCCATCCAACAGCTATTTCCATTGATGCCTTTGCATCGGCTGAACGAGAAACCCACAGAACTGGGCCACTTCGCAGACCTCACCTGCGATTCAGATGGCCGTCTTGACCGTTTCATCGCCGACGGGCGCAGCAAGCCTCTGCTGGAACTGCATCCACTGCGCCCTGAAGAGCCCTATCTGATCGGCATGTTTCTTGGAGGCGCTTATCAGGAAGTGATGGGCAACCTGCACAACCTCTTCGGCACTACCGATGCCGTGCACATCCGCCTGGCTCCCGGGGGTGACTATCAGGTGGATCACGTGGTGCGGGGTGACACGAACGCTGAGGTGCTTCAAGCGATGGAACACGACCCAGAAACACTGTTGGAACGTCTGAGAATGGCCAGTGAACAATCCATTCGCAGCAATCAGCTCAAAATCTCTGAAGCCCGCAGGCTGATGGATCACCTTGAAAGCAGCCTGCGCCAGAGCACCTATCTGCAGAACTAACCGGTCATGACTCTGGTCTACAGCCTGCTTGCCATCGTGGCCCTGCTCGCCCTTCAGCGAGTGTGCAGACGCCAGAAACTGACACCACCACCGCTGCGGATGCCTTTGATTGCAGCCGTGGGGATTCCTCTGCTCACCGCAGTCGGTGACTGGGTTGGCCAAAGAGATCTGCCCCTGCTGCAGAAATCGCTAGCAACAGCCATCACGTTGTTGTGGACTTTTAGCCTGATCCGGCTGTCCAGTTGGACCTTGCTCCAACTGCCTGCAGAGCTGGGCTGGTGGAAACCCACGGCCAAAATCCTGCGCGACCTGCTCACGCTCACCGTGATCACAGCCTTAACGATGGTTGTGATTCACAGGGATTTCCGCGTCAACCTTGTCGGCCTCGCGGCCACCTCAGCCGTCGTCACCGCCGTTATTGGCCTTGCAGCCCAAGAAACTCTCAAAAATTTGTTCGCAGGAATTTCTTTACAGGTCGACTCGCCCTTTGAAGAAGGCGACTGGATCGATCTGGGCTTCACCAAAGGCTTGGTGACATCTCTGAGACTGATGACCACGCGAATCCGCAGCCTGGATGGATCCGTCACCGTGGTTCCCAACAGCCGCATCGCCGTCGAGGGGTTGCGGCGATTCAAACCGGATGAGCCGGTGGGCCAATTAATTGATATTGGTCTGGATTACAGCCTGCCCCCTCGGCAAGCGATCCAACTGCTACAACGCACCTTGCAAAACAATCGCAAAGTGCTGCACACACCCATCCCCAAGGTATGGGTCTCGTCGTTTGCAGATAGCTCGATCATTTATCGCCTGCTGACTTGGCAGCAATCAGCACCGGAAATGCCGCAACTCAAAAGCGATGTGCTGGAACAGGTTTGGTACGCGCTTCACCGCATCGACCAGTCCATTCCATACCCAATCGTGCGCGAGTTCCGCGATGAACCAATCCCAGCCCGCTTGCCATCTAGCGCGGTGAATGAAAACCAGAAGCAATTGCTCCTGGCCTCCGTTGAAATCTTCAGCGCTCTCAACCCTGAGCAGCTAGAGACCCTGGCTGACAACGCCGATTGTCATAGCTTCGCCCCAGGGGAAACCATCGTGCGTCAAGGCGATCAGGGAGACAGCCTCTATTTGGTGGTCAGCGGCACCCTCGACGTTTTCAAAGCTGACAGCGACTCCCCAAACTCGGCCCTACCAGGGCAGCAGGTCGCAAGCCTGCACAGCACCGACTTCTTCGGTGAGATGGCGCTATGCACCGGTGAAGCACGCGCGGCCAGCGTGATTTGCCGAGGCGAATGCGTGCTGATCGAGATCAAACGCAAGCATCTCGTGCCTTTGCTGGAAACGCACCCAGAGATCCTCCAAACCATGGGTTCTGTGATCGCCAGTCGGCGCGAAGAACTGCAAGCGCTCCAAGAGAACCGAGATGACTCGCGGCGCAGTGCACTGATTGCCCGCATGCAAAAACTGTTCAGCCTTTCCGACCCCAACGCATGAGCTGGAGGCAGCCCCTGAGGCGATTGATCCCGTATGCATTGGCCTCGGGACTGCTGGTGGGACTGCACCAATCGCCCTTGGTGGAAAACGCCAATCTGCTGATTTACGACCTTGCTGTTCAACTACGCAACAACCATCAACCAGCTCACGACGAAGACGAACTGACATGGCCCATCACGGTGGTGGGAGTCAGCGAAGGCGACCTCAAGCGCTACGGCTGGCCACTCGATGACACTTTGCTCTGCCGCGCCGTTCAACGGCTTGATGCGCTGGGGGCAGCCGCCATTGGGTTTGATCTGTATCGCGATCAAGCGAAACGCTGTTTGCAGGAAGAAGTGCAACGCAACCCGCGGTTGATCTCAATCCGAAATGAGGTGGATGGCATTGCGGCCATCCCAGGCACGCCACCACGCCAGCAGGCATTCAATGACCTGATCATGGATCCCGATCGTGTGGTGCGCCGCGATCTGCTGCATGTGGGAGGTCAGGAGGAAGCCGTGCGCTCCCTCCCCCTGCGCCTCTTAGAAACCGCCGCCCAAACACCACAACTGGATCGGAAGCTGGAGCAGATGCCAGACGGTTACTGGCTCTCCGAGCGCTCCGGTGGCTACCAAAACCTCGATGCTGCGGGATACCAGACCATGCTGTCGGTCTATCCCCCTGGTCGCTACTCAAGCCTGGAACTCGCTGACCTGCTTGAAGGGGACGTGAGCGAAGCCATGATTCGCGGACGCATCGTCTTGATTGGCTCCGTTGCCAGATCACTGCGAGATCTGTTTGAAATCCCCCAAACCCGCTTTCAAAACGAGTCCCAGTTTTTTGAAGTCCCGGGAGTTGAACTCCATGCCCAACGTCTGGAGGCACTGCAACGTCTCCTCCAAGACCAACAACTGCAGTGGGTGACCGCTCGTGGCTGGCAACGCAACCTCCTTTTGCTGGCCATGGTTTTGCTCGGAGCCTTGATTGCTGAGCGGCCTCAGCGAATCAGAAAAAGCATGCTGTTGCTGTCAGCAGCAGCAGCGCTGCTAAGTGGCGGGGTGCTGGCTCTCAACATGAACGGGATTTGGATCGGCCTCACCATGCCGCTTGCAGGTCTGGTGCTGACAGGGAGCAGCGGCCTGCTCGGGCGAGGCGTGCAAAGCCAACAACATCAGCAGGAGATGCGCCGTCTGCTAGGCCAAACCAGCTCACCGGCTGTCGCTCAGCAGCTTTGGGAACAACGAGAAGACCTCATCAAAGATGGTCGCTTTGCAGGCCGTGAGCAGTACGTCACTGTTCTGTTCAGCGATACCTGCAGCTTCACCAGCGTCAGTGAACAACTCACGCCCTCCGTCTTAATGCAATGGCTCAACCGGGGCATCAGCGTCAGCGTTGAAGCTGTCACCAGCCGGGGAGGCATGGTCAATAAGTTCACCGGTGACGGCATGTTGGCAGTCTTCGGCGCGCCGCTGTCGGACAGTGCTGCTGAGGATGCACAGCAGGCCGTAGCCGCAGCTATCGCGATTCAAGCCAAGATTGATGTCTTGAACATCGCCCTAGAGCAGGAAGGTCTCCCCCCCCTGCGCATGCGCATTGGCATTCATTCCGGCCTGGTGCTCACAGGCTCTTTAGGGAGCTCTGAACGCTTGGAATATGCCGTCATCGGTGACACTGTGAACTGTGCATCACGCCTGGAAAGCCTCCAGAAAGAACGTCACCTCAACACGGTGCGCGTGCTGATCTCAGGGGAAACGCAACAGCTGCTGGGAGCGTTACCGGAGCGCACTCAGGAAGAAACCTGGGGAGCCATCCATGTCAAAGGCCGGCTTGAGCCGCTGAAGGTGATCGAGCTCAAAAGCACTGAACCGTGATGATCTTTGGCCAGGAAGCATCGACAACATCATCCCCAAAATCAAATGCCTGCATCAGGGGCGCCACAGCAGTGGACGTGCCACAGGCAGAACGCAGCGACGCCAGATGCTGCTGCAATTGCACCGCTTCTGAGCTCCCTTCGGGCACAAGCAGCGTGAGGGCTGGAGGAGCGGTTGCTGTGATGAAGCCGAATTCATCAGCTCCCTCATCGGCACCACACTGGTAGGAGGATTCCCAAAGCAGGGGGCCGGATGCTGCCGGCACCCTGAGAAGCACCAAGCGATTGACCGCAGCTCCTAGGGACTGCTGCAACACAGGGGGTGCTCCGGGAGTGGCGATTCCGTCATCAGATGCGGGCCGCAAAATGACCTCCAAAGGCATCGGATCAGCTGATGGCCCTTCCAGCACAGCAATCAGGTTCGAACCACCCGGGCTAAACACATTGGAAGATGGCACCAAATGCAAGACAGGCCGAGCGGCGCACTCTCCTCGTGTCCCTCCACCAATGCGTCGACCAGGAAAGGCATTGCGTGGAGCCGCTTGCAATGCAGGGGAGCAGATCACATTCACCACCAATGCACTCAACAGAGATGTGGCAACTGCATTGACGAACTGAAAGCGAAACATCGAGCGGCGTGCTCCGGAGCAGCGGTGGTGGTGACCTCTTCAGCATGATCACTACCAGCAGCAATGCAACAGATGTCAATCACGCATGCGCGTGATTGACATCACACAGGCGCGTGACTCAGCACTACCAGGGTGAACCAATCAGCTCGACACCAGACCAAAAGTAGGGGTGCTGAACACCACCTGCGATGCGGCGACGTTGAGCAGGCGTAAGACCGGTTAAAAGAGGCGCTTCATCAGCACCGACGACTACATCCCCCTCCAGTTGAATCGCACCGGAAGCAAACAGTTGTCGGGTGCGTTGAAGTGCTTCAGCTTTCGGCAAACCCTGGTCAAGCAAGCGATAGAACTGCACGAAGAACGCGGACGTCACCACATCGTCGACGTACCAAAGCGTGCCCACGGCACTGCGAGCACCGGCCTGCAGCGCCAGTCCAGCAAAACCGAGTTCGCTCTCCTGATCGCCGAGGAGCGTGCGGCAGGCACTGAGCACGATGAGATCAAGGGGGGTCTCGCTTCGTTCGCTGCGGAGCTGAGCCAATTGCGCCATCGACATCGGCCCGGTGCCGGTATGAAGCACCGATTGCGCGGGTCCTCCAGGCCGGAAATCCGCGTGGGTGGCCACATGCACACGGTCGTAACGCTGATCAGCAGCACCCTTCAGCAAAGCCTGAGGTGAAAAGGCGTCGTTGAGATATCGATCGGCACCCCCGGTGGAGGCATCCAGCTGTTCGAGTTCTTGGGGCACAAGAGGCAATGGCGCCAGGGTTTCAAATTCGGAAGCACCCAGCGCAAGCTGGCCACCTGAGGATGACTGCGAAGGTGCCAGAGGGGTGAGTGCGAGTGAAGGCGTGAGTGCGAAGGCGTAGCTTTCGCCAAAAAAACTGGTTCCGTCGCTGAGTGCGGCGAAAGGGACCGCTTGCAAACCCTGATCTGCTGCAATCAGCAGAGTCTCCACATCTTGACCTTGGAGCGACTCCAGGATGGGAGCCACCAAAAGGGCATGCAGCTGGCGCGATGGCGAAGCCGGATCATCAACGGCCAAGGGCTCCTGACGAGACAACTGCCGATAAAGAGCCTTAAGCAAGCTTGCAAATCGACCACGATTCAGCGAAACGCGTCGTGCTTGAACAGGCGTATCGGCGCCGATCAGTGTGAGATCAAGGAAGGAATCCTCGTCCTCACCATTGCTCGCCTGAGTCATGACCGATGAAGCTGGAACTCCAAACAGCGCGCTGGCGTTGCTGGCATCGGTGGCACTGGCGTAACGCTGATCGGCAGCACGCTGCAAAAGCACTTGGGGTGAAAAGTCTTCGCTCAGAGATGAATCGGCACCGTTCGAAGGATCCACTTCTTGGAGGTCTTGGGGCACAAGGGACACATTGCGCGGGCCATCAACGTCGGTCGCGCCCAAGGCACGCTGCGTGAAACGAACCTGAAGCACCGCAGGATTGGCAACCAAACCTTGACGCTGAACACGACTCAGCACGTTTTGAAGGTCTTCCACGGTGGGAGTAGCCGGAAGAATCGTTTGATCGCTTTGATCGAGTCCGAGAAGAGTTGCGGTGCGAGAAGTGGCAGCTTCGTCGGACTGTTGCAATTGGGCAGCAGCCTGCTCAGGAGCAACGGTTTGGGTGTTCACAGCCACCAGCGGGGCCTGCGCGGTGACTACGGCTGTAGTCGCAGGGACATCGGCGGCACTGCTGAGTTCCACCTGCAAACCGGAATCAACGCTTTGCGGCTGAGCAGTTGTCGGCCCAGCCAGATCAACAGTGGAAGACTCCGAACCGGATGAGACCGAGGACGTTGCGATGGTCGTCGATTGATCAGCAGGAAGCAAGGTGGGCGTCTCAGCCACCTCCTCTACCAGGTCTTCGTCCCTCTCAACCTTGGGCTGTACTTCGTCGTCTTTCGGTTTCGGTTTCGTTTCGTCCTCAGGCTTTGGTTTTGGTTTCGTCTCGCCTTCAGGATCCGGCTTCGGATTCACGTCCGGCTTTTTCGGAGGCTTGGGATTGCCAGCTGTTCCGCCTTCAACATCAGATCCGCCACCGCCACCGCCACCGCCGCCACCGCCGCCGCCGCCGCCGGAGATCACTTGTCCGCCACACCGATTTGAGGTGCCCGTACCGGTGCATGTGGCGGTGGCGGGCCATGCAGTTTGCACATCAAGATTGCCACCAGTGACGCGAGTGGTTCCGTCGTAGCTGATATCAGCCGTTGACGAGAAGCGAAGTGTTCCTTCACCGGATTTGATGAAATCTCCACCTTCACTACCAACAATGGAGGTATTCCAAACCAGCGTGTTGCCACTACCCACACTGATGCCACCGCTACCAGCTCCCAACACAATGGCGACGCCTGCCGTCACAGTTTCGGAGCTATCCCTACGCAAAAGGGAGCCATTATTCAAATTAATGGAAACTGCCACAGGGAAAGCATCTCGAAGCATTCCAGGCTGATCCATCCAGGTCGTACCACCTCCTGTGGACGCCAAACTGCTCAGAAGCACATCGCTCTTGAAGCGGGCAACACCCGAACCAGTTTGAGTAAGAGCCCCATAGGCATTGGCGTTATCTCTAAGACTAAATATTCCATTAACCACTAAATTCCCCCCTCCTTGAAAATTGAGGCCTGCACCTCTTGCAGTATTCACTTGATCAACTGCAACGGAATTGCCTCCAGGGAAATCAAGCGTGAGAGTGCCCTCCCTCACGTCAACAATGGAGCTTCTTTCAAGCAGAACAGGTCGGGTAATCGAGTTAATTCCTGAAGAGTTGAGCAACGTTCCACCATCAAGCCTTATGTCTTCACCAAGAGCAATATTGTTGGCGATTTCTAAGATTCCGCCAAGCTCAACCGAGGTATTGCTCTGAAGCAAATTTGTCTGGCCGAGCGCACCAGCGCTTGTAACTCTCAAAGTCCCTTGGTTGACCAAAACTCCACCCGTCCAATCGGCACTATTTCCGGAAAGAATAAATAAACCGGCACCATTTTTAATTAAATTTTGACTGCCTTTTAAGGTCCCTGCGAATGCCAAATTGGGGTCAAAATTCGACCCGGAAGTCTCAACAGTTAGAGTTCCTCCCATATTAAATTCTACGCCAGCAGTGGACTGAACATTGTCAGCTTTCAACTCTAATCCGCCAGCCCCAGTTGTAATATTGGAGCTAATTAAGATGAAACCATCGGCATCAAGGGTGAGCTTGCCACTCTTAGCGCTGTAATCAAGGTCAGCGCCTGTTTGCCAAGTAATATTCCCAGTCTCGCCACCACCAGGACCGGTCTTAATTGTTACATTTGTACCTGCGCCTGTGTTCAGCTGAGTTTTAACAGCATCGACATTTACTACCGAAGCTGTATTGGTTGATTGGAATAACTTTCCACCACCATCATTGGTAGCAACAACATTTCCCTCATCAGATGTGATCTGGAGGTCATAGGGGTCCAATAACCATTCGCCACCAAGACCATTGGGAGCGGAAACATCCAGTCGGTCTGGCTCAGCCATCAGGAATGCTCCCGACGTTTCAATCCGACCGCCGTTACCCGAGGCCATTCCCCCTCGCGCCAACAAGGTGCCTTCAGCCACCGTTCCGCCGGCAGGATTACTGAGATCACTCCAAATCACAACCGTTCCACCATCACCCGAACCAGTGGATGAGGCATCAACCAACGACCCCGGCTGCATCCAGGTCTGAGTGGCCTGACGAACAGTGGGGTCGCTGTTCTGCCAGCTGCCACCCACCTGCACCAGACCACCCTGGCCCGTGCCAGTGGCCAACAGCTGCGAACCCTCGCCAACACTCACCAGATCACCTGTAAGCGTGAGCGAACCACCATCGCCAGCAGCATTGCTGGCCGACAGCCGGCTGTTCAGCACATCAATGCGACCACCGGGCGCGTCAACAAGCAGCGCTTCATCGACGTCGATCGACACCCCATCCATCCGGATCCAGGGACGCTTGTCACCCAAGTCACCAGACAACAAACCCAGAGCACCGGGCAACGGATCGCCCGTTAACGCTGGAATCGCCGTGGCTGACGTGTTGAACACATCAAACACACCACCGGCAAAGCGCAACTGCGACGCGGTGCTCAAGGTGAGCTGGGGGATCTGCTGGAAGGAAGCTCCTGGCATCAATTGAATGCCACCAGGCGAGAGCACGAAAAGATGGGCCGGAGAGGAGAGCGACACGCTCTTGTCGATAAAGCTTCCGTCTGCTGCAGTCACCCCCAGCACAAGGTTGCGAACACCATCACTGTCGATCGATACGCCCTGGATCGCTCCTCGGGTATCGAATTCGCTCAGACGGTGAAAGCGATTGCGACCGCTGTCGCTCCCTCCACTGATCCGGCACAATCCGCTCTGACAACGGCCACCAAGAACACCGTTGATTCGCGTGCGGAAAGAATCAGACGCACGACTGGCGACATCGCTTCGCGCTGGCGCACCAGTAAGCGCAATCAGCATCAGAGGGAATAGTGCCAGTCGTTTCATCACGTGCTTCCTCTTCCGCTAGAAGGCGTCACTCAGAGAGCGTTGCCGAAAGCTAAAACAAATTCGCCGAGGAATCTTAAAGTTCCCCTCAGTTACGAGCGCCGGATTCATGCTGCTCCTGCTGGCGCAACTGGTATCACCACCCATCCAGCCCGGGCCGGCTCGGATTCCGGATGTCGCCCCGAACCAACAACCACAGTCACCCACGCAGCCGGCGGACGAAACAGCGCCGACTTTGACGCTGCCAAACGAGCAACCCCTCACAGCCGAGCCTGAAACATCAACATCACCCGTTGGCGGGAGCGAAGCTGATGATGGCAACGTCAAAATTGTTGGGGATCTCCCTTACGACCAGGCGAAAGTCTCCGAGATCCTGAGGCGCTGCAGCAAAGCAGTTGACCAACAGACACGCCTGCAACAGTGCGCTGAAGCTTTCACAGGCCTTCTGCAGAAAGATGGCTACGTGAACTCCAGGGTGTTCATCGAGAGTGAACCAGCTCCTGGCCAACTGATGGTTGTCATGGGACGCCTGGTGGAGCTGCGCGTCGAAAGCGAGAGCTCAAGCCTGGAACAACGTGTCCGCCAGCGACTCAGCCCACTTTTGGGCCAAATTTTGAATTTGCCCGAACTCCAACGGCAACTCCAACGGCTCAAACAGCGAGCCGTAGTAGGAACGGTCACCGGCAGCCTAGGGAAACTGGGAAGTGACCCCACCCAAGCCGTGCTCAATGTTTCCGTGACTCCAGCCAGTCACCCCTGGCGCGGAGATCTGAGCGTTCGCAACGACGGTAATGCCGGCAGTGGTCAATGGCGCAGCGTGGCGGTGCTGCAGAAACCCAAATTCCTGACTGATGGAGACGTTCTGCAGATCTACGGCGAACTCAGCGCCGATAACGATCCGGAGTTGGGCACAACGCTGGGCTCGCTCAGTTACACCTTCCCCCTCGGTGAGTCGTGGTCGCTAACCGGCTCCTTTGGTGCAAGCCGCCGGAACCTGGTGGAAGCAGAAGGCCCCGCGAATGGGCTGAGCTTTCGTCAATATCAAGGCTTGGCTCAACTCCAATGGACGCTCTCAGATTCCGGCGACCAAACCTGGTACGCCCTTGCAGCCCTGAGCGCCAACCGCAACAACAGCTATCTCAATGGGGACTCCGTCCCACTGATCATTGGCGGCGGTCCTGATGGTGACCTCACCTCTGGGTATCTGCGCCTTGGGCTTGGTCATGCCGGTAGCAACGCCAACCTGGGATGGAGTGCGCAGATTTATGGCCTGCAAGGCATTGCTGGTCTTAGTACGCAAGAAGAGCTTGAAGATTTCGCCTTTTTCGGAATCCAACCTGGTGAATCCAGGGCATTGGGAGGCGCAGCTTCCCTTGGATGGAACATGCAGCCCAATCTGCAACTGAATTTGCGTGCTTCCGGCCAGCTCGCTTTCAACGAACTCACCAGCGACATGGGATTCGCGCTGGGCAGCGACGTTGGCCTCCGAGGCCTTCCTGGAACACTGATTAGTGGAGACAATGGTTGGCTGAGCACCGGAGAATTGAACTGGACGTTCTGGCAGAACAGCGATCACACCCTGCAACTGGTGCCTTTTATCGGCATGGGGGGCATCCAGACCACGCGCGACTCGGTGACCTTGGACGACACAATTGGCACGGGTGGACTACTGCTGCGCTGGCTGCAAGGCCGACACTGGTCTGTGGAACTGGGCTGGATCGATCAGTTCAATGCCAACGACAATGACGGCATCTGGAATGACTGGCTGCTGGGCAGCGGCGCTTACGGCAAGGTCAGGTACAGATTTTGAGGCTGTACCAACTCACAGCAGACCGCGCTTTTCAAGGGGTTGGAGATCAACGAGTCTCAGGCGCCCTTCTTCTTCGACCACCGTTCCACGAGCCCGCAACTTGCTGAGAGTGCGTGAGGCCGTTTCACGCGCCAAACCGGCAACCAATGCGAGTTCACGCATTGCAAGCGACGGAATCAAGGTCTGAGGATCATTGGCAATGCCTGAACTTTTTCGAGCCAGATAAGCCAGAGAATCCAACATCCGGGATGTGGCATCACCACTTTGCAACGCAAAACGACGGTTCAGATCTTTCAATCTTGCCGCTTCAAAACGTGCCAGATCCAAAGCGAACCCTGCATATGTCTCAAGAAGCTCCGTAAATGGAGCAACACGAAGCTTCACAAGATTCAACGGCGTGAGTGCAACAACATCAGCCGAGCGACTTGAACCATCCAAAGCCGCCATTTCACCGAAAAGATCTCCCTCTCCAAGCAGAGACATCACGACCTCATCACCATCCATGGTGTAGGTACGAACCTTGGCCAAGCCAGAACGCAACAAGAACAACGATTCGCCCCAATCTTGCTCCATCACGATCACTTGATCAGGCTCATGACTGGTTTCAAGGTGACGGTCCAGAACCCGAGCGAGCTGCTCCTGATCGAGCGAGGAGAACAGTGGCAACCCTTGCAGCTCTTCAGGAATTGACGTGGTCATGAGAAAACAGTGACAACAAGCGCAGCCCAGAGCAACTTGCAAGCGACATGCAGAGCTTGGTCGCAGGCCAGAGAAAAACGAAAGCGGGACTTGGACCAATCGATGATGGCGTGAAACACCAACTCAGCCAATCCCAGCAAGGGAATGCCTGTGATCAGAGCAACCGCAAAACCATGGGTCGCCGAATGGCTCAGCAACCACCAACGCCAATCAAGGGTGTTGTCTCGACCAGGCACCTTCTCGAGCGCCATGCGATCGGTCTGGAGTGTGAAGTCACACACGAAGTGCGCCAGCACCAACAGGATCAGAGCGTCCGAAAAGGTAATGACCATCAAGCAACCTCTGAACATGACGCTAATGCAGTGAACGATGCCTGATCCAGCTGAAGCGGCCAGCATGACTTCAGCGCTCCCCACCATCAATGAAGAGCGAGAACCAGCAGCTCACCCAGATTCGTGATCGGCTGCGGATGTTAGTGAGCACCCATCTCTCCACAGTGAGCCATCAAACACTCACGGCAGCTGTGGGTGAAGTGCTGATCCAACAAGACGCTCCAGCGGAAAAAGTGCTGCTGGTGCAAACGGGCGAATTGAAAGTTGAGCGCTGCGAGGAAGGTGGCACGCCACAAGTGATCGCTCACATTGGTCCCGATGAGCTGGTCGGTGAAATGGCACTGATCGGTGATCAATTCCACAGTGCCACGGTCTCGGTGAGCAACGGACCCGCCGAGGTTTTGGTTGTGCAGGCGAATGACCTCCTGCAGGCTGCGATCTTCGACAGCGATCTGGTGATGGAACTGCTGGCCCTGAGCAGCAACCGTTGCCGGCGAACCAACCGCCATCTCACGCTGATCCTTGAAGCTTTGGAGGCGTTAGATCACAACAACCATGCCTCCACAGTGGACCGGTGTTGCAACGAATTGGAGCGCAGCACTGATCCAGTGCTTTCGAAGGCGGCAGGACGTTTGAGGCAACTGGCTAAGCCACCGAAAACACCATGAGAAGGCCCGCGCGGGCATCAGCTAGGACACAGAGAAACGAAACAGCAAGATCACAGCTCATAAGAGACAAAGCTCTTAAGGTCTGAGCAAGACCAGTCTTCACATGGATCACAACATACTGATCAAAACCCTGAAAAGCGAGGGGAATCTGAAGCATTCGTTCAGCGCCAACGAGATTGAACTGATTGCGCAGCAGATGTCGGTCGAAACGTTCGACAAAGACAGCATCTTGATGCACAAAGGTGAGCCCGCCGACTGCATGGCGTTTCTTGTGAATGGACGAGTTCAGATTCTTGAGGACGAACGACAAATCGCACTGCTCACAAGTGGCGACTGCTTCGGCGAAAGCATGTTCTCAGACGAAGCGACACGCCTCGCAGACGTCCAGGCAATGGAACAGACAACAGTCGGCCTGTTCACAACACACGATTTCGACACATTCTTAAAAACGCATCAAAGACTCGCTCTGCAATTCAGGGAGATCTTCAAGGCTGTCGGCCAAGCGCGCGCTGAGCAGCACGCGGCGGAAACCTACATCGACAAGCGCAAGTACCTGGCGCTAATCGCTCACAACAATATGAAAGAGAGCTTGATGGAATTTTGCAGCATCCACACGGACAAGCTGGAGGAATTTCCGCTCATCGCGACAGGGACAACGGGCAGCATGCTGTATAAAAAAACTGGGATGTGCCTCAGCCGCAAAGTCGCTTCAGGCCCACTAGGTGGCGATCAAGCCGTAGGAACACTGATTTCCACACAGAACATCAGCGGAGTGATTTTCTTCAGAGATCCACTGTCCTCACACCCGCATCATGCTGACATCGAAGCACTCGGACGACTTTGCGACGTCTACCAAGTTCCCTTTGCAACGAACCCCCAAAGTGCAGAAGCCATCCTCGACTATCTGCTCTCCGGCAAAGCCAATCAAGAAACTCTTCCGAACCGCGTTTTAGAGGCCTACGTTACAGGCCAAAAGAAAGTGATCGAAACAGGCTGAATTAACCGAATCGATCACGCGCTGGGGCGAAGAGAAATGAGGCCAAAAACCTTAATTGGTTCAGGCCATCCCTTCACAGAATGTTGGCCTAGATCTTCCACGACAACATCATCAAGAAGGAGATTTCGAACATCAGCGCTCATCAGAATCGGGTGATCTGGGAACTGACGGGTCAAGGATTCCAATCGGCTTGCCAGATTCACCGTTGCACCAATCACGGTGTACTCCAGACGGTGACTGGAGCCAAGATTGCCAGCAATCACTTCACCGCAGTGGATACCAATCCCTTGTTTCAAAGGGTCTAAGCCCTCCAGCTCCAGCGCTCTATTGAGGTTCTCCAAGTTGGCTTGCATGGCCAGAGCTGCACGCACGGCAGCCAGTGCTTCTGCACGTTCTCCGCGATGTACAGGAACGCCAAATTCAGCCATCAGCGCGTCCCCAATGAATTTGTCCAACAGCCCCTGCTCGTGTAGCACAGGTGCTGCGATCGCCTCGAAATAGCGGTTCAAAAGGCCAAACAAACTCTCGGCATCCATCACATTGCTACGAGCCGTAAATCCAACCAAATCGGTAAAGAGCACAACACACCGCTCACGTCGGCCACCCAAGCGCATCCAACTTTCCTGACCGGAACGCAACATGTCGCGCATGAGATTCGGCGACACCCTCCTAGACAACACGGAATGAAGAAATCTGCGTTGAGCACTCTCCTTTTGAAAAAGATTCCCAGCACGAAGAGATCCAGCCATCAAAGGCATCAGCATCAAGGATGCACCGGGCAACCAGAGGCCATAAAGCCAAGCAAGGATGATCCCTACCAACGCCGAGATCCCCAATAGGGAAGAGGCAATTGCCGTACCCAGTGCCGTTGACGGCAGTGCAATCCGCCAATTGCATAACAACAACCAGGTGAAGATCAGCGCCGCCATCGGCATTGCTTCCGGACTGCGAAACCCGCGCCCGCTTCGCAAACCAGAAACCGCTGAAAGCAACACTTCAGAACCACTCTGCTGGCCAAACGGTGTTTCGAGCTGATCGCCAAGGGAGGGAGCCGTGGAACCGATGATGACGATCTTGTCCCGCCAAGTCTCTTCTGGAAGCGTGCCCACTGCCCAGGCGGGGATCACAGGGATCGATCCACTCGGGCCTAAGAAATCAATCCCATCGTCACCGGATGAGGGGGGCAAATCTGCTGCGAGATGCGCTAGTGGCCCTGGATGAGGCCCTGGGAATGCCTCCAACAACGACTGAAGACGTTCCTTACCAGGAACAGACTGCACAACACCAAAATCGTCCATCGAAAAAACTGAAAGCCCCGTCGGATAACTGCGATCCCAAGGACGACGCAATTGCATCTGTTCAAAACCCTGCGACTGCTGGCGAACAAGCGATGAGCTCAGCAAGACTTTGTCTTGCCAGGGCTTGAGCACTTCATGAAAGGCGATGTCATCTTCAGGACCATGACGACTCGGGCCCGCATGAACGATGTTGAACACAACACGATCTGCTCCCTTGCGTAAAACCTGTCGTGCCAAATCAGCCTGGGTTGCTCGCGGCCAGGGCCAGGGCCCAAAATCCGTTAACTGTGGATCTAAAGAGGCTTCATCAATCCCCAGTAGAACAACATCATCCGCAAGGGGAATCGAGCCACGCCACTGAAACAACAGCTGACGGCTTGCCGTGTCTAAACGCGTCAGCCAAGGCAAGAGTGCGATGGGCAAAAGCAAGGATGCTCGCCAAGCAATCGGAATCAGACGCTGACGCATCAATCTCGTCAAGGAACTGGAGCCGAAACGCCTAGTTCTCGCTCAATGACAGGCAAGGTCTCGAGTGGTGTTGAAAAACCATTGATCAAGCGGCTCTTCTGAAGTCGACGTGCCGCCTCCTGCTGGGGCATCACCACCGGTGGCATCCAGGAAACAGGCGAAGGATCATCCCGTTCAACCCTGCCATCGCGTCCATCACGATCCAGATCCAAAAGAAGCTGTTGACCACTGTTCAAAGTGAAACGCTCACCACTTCTGGTCATAACCAGAACCTTGCCCTCCCAACTGAAAACCTTGAACTGTCGATCGGTGAATTCAATGAACACCGTGGTGCCCTGGATAGAGGCCGTTGCCAAACGGGTCTTGATGGTGAACGGATCACGGGACTGAGCCCCGGGGTTAATCCAACCGATGATGGATCCCTTCAACAATTCAACACTGGAAGACCCCAGACGGAGCTGAGCATCACCACCCATGCGGAACTGACGACCAGTGTCCAACATCACCTGCATGCGTCCTGGCTTTGTGGTGCGCAGCAATACATCGGTACGCAACACCTGACCCGAACGGGCATCAATCTCAGACTCGCCAGGAAATTTGACAAAAGCTGGGCCATTGGGGACCTCGACGATGCGGGGCTCAGCGGCCTGGGAAGGCAGACCACACAAAGCAGCACCCATCACGACAAAGGCGATGGCTTGGACCCGAACCGATTGCCTCAACACATGCAACCAGAATTGCTCCAAGCCTGACAGAAAAGGACTGACCACGCCACCAGGTGATCAAAAGACGAAAAATGATCGGCGATACGTTGCAGAGTCGAGACCCAATTGCCAGATTGGAAGCAAACAGCTTTTGAGTGCGCGTGGCATACGTAAATGTTCTCAATAATCCGTCTGCATTCAACTTCCAAGTCGAACAGCTTGGAGAAAATCAATACGCCAACCCAAGCAGGAATGCAGTCCTCATCGAGGACAACGAGCGAATTATCTTTTCAAGCCAGCTGAAAAACTTAAAACACCAACTAAACACATGCTCAGAGCTTCCTTGCTTTGAAAAGGCAGGCGCAAGACAACATATTTTCCACAACCCAGAAACCACTCAAGCCGCAATCATCACATGTGGAGGACTCTGTCCAGGGCTGAACAATGTGATCAAAGGTCTTGTGAACGTACTCGAGCAGGATTACGGAGTCAAGAATATTTTCGGGATTCGCTATGGCTACAAAGGCCTCACAAAAGCATCAAAGCATGCACCCATCCAACTCAATTCTCTCATTGTCGATCAGATCCACAAGCAGGGCGGCACCATTCTGGGCTCGTCTCGAGGCAATCAAGATCCAGAGGAAATGGTGGACATACTCCAGGCCAAAAAAATCAATCTTCTCTTTTGCATCGGTGGTGATGGGACCCTGAAAGGGGCTCAAGCGATCGCTGAGGCAGCGAACCACCGCCAGGCAAACATCAGCGTTGTCGGAGTCCCGAAAACCATTGACAACGATCTCGGCTTCGTTGAGAAAACCTTTGGCTTCGAAACATCAGTACAAGCTGCCTCGGAAATCATCACATCGGCCCACCACGAAGCAGAGGGAGCAGAAAACGGGATCGGCATTGTCAAACTGATGGGTCGAGACTCGGGCTTCATCACCGCCACGGCATCTCTCGCAAACTCCGTGGTTGACCTCTGCCTAATTCCGGAAACCCCTTTCGAAATCAGCGGACCGAACGGAATTGGCAGGGACATCCAACGCAGACTCGAGCAAAACAATCACGCTGTCATTGTTGTTGCAGAGGGAGCAGGACAGGAGCTCTTTGGTAACAACGAAAAAAGGATTGATGCATCCGGCAACGTCTTAAAGGATGACATTGGAGAATTACTCAAAGAGGAATTAACGGCTCACTTCAAACAACAAAAGATCAGCATCAACATCAAATACCTAGACCCGAGCTATCACATTCGAAGCGTTTCAGCCAATGCTGCAGATGCTGTGTTCTGCCACCTTCTTGCCGAGCATGCGGTCCATGCAGGAATGAGCGGAAAAACAAACCTTGTGATTGGTTACTGGAACAATTTTTTCACCCACGTTCCCATTCAACTTGCCACCAAAGAAAGGCGAATGGTTGAACTCGATAGCGCTCTATGGCGTGGCGTAATGAGCGCAACCCATCAAGACAAGTAATGTCGAGCAGAAGGCCGCATATTCCTTGGCTATTGCTCAAGTTAAACAAGGCAATTAAGCCATAAAAGATTCAAAAATTTTGATGCAATCTTGAAGCGGTTCAATCAAAAGACATAACAACCCTTAGTCAATCATGGTCCTGGCATTTCAGTGGACACTCACGATTGTCGCCCTGATCGACTGAATCCCGCAGTCCACCGATCACCACCGCAGCACTATCCCCAAGCCGATCAGCAAGGCTCTGCGCAGCCCCCTGCAGAGTCGCGCCGTGCACTCCATCCAGTCGTTCCAGCAGCAGCTGGAGAGCCGCCCAGCGCAGAAGCAGAAATCAGCCGAAAGATCTTCCATGAGCGCGTCAAGGCGCCTCGTGGAAGGCCTCGAAGGCCGTCTGCGGCACACCATCTACCTCGAGGGAGAGCTCCGCTGCTTAAACCGGGGCAGCCATAGGAGTGTCGCCTGATCGCTTCAGACGCTTGGCAAGTTGTCGCAACAAGCCATGGCTGAAATGGCTCGAGCGTTGCAACAGCTCATCGAAGGCATGAACGGGAAAAACAAAGACACCAAGGCCATCGGGAGAGGCCTGAAGCAGGCTCATGGATGGCTCTCCGGAGATCACCTCCATCGCACCGATTACAGAGCCAACATCATGCTGGAGGAGCTGACCACCATCGGTTGTTTCAGTTGCACCACCGCGAAGAATCACCAGGATTAAATTCTTCCGGTTCACAGGATCACCAGCTGTCCAAGATTTCAACCAGCCATGTTCAGCAACCCATAGCAATCCAGACGGCAACAAGTCACGGAACAAGCTCGAATTTGCCAAGTGAGGAAATTCGTCGTGATCACGATGCTTTTGCCCCTTGAGCTGACTATCCAAAAACATCGATGTACTGAGGCCAGGCCGGCCAGACTGCAATCTCGATGCGACAACCTCAGGCCTAATTAATCGCTCGACCATCAAGACCCAACCAGCTGTATCGGGATCAGGATCCATCCATAACGTCTCAAGCGCCTCATCCAAAGAAGCGCTCTGTTCTGGTATTTGCTGCAACTCCTTCTCCAAAACATCAGGCGGAAGAGCTTCGGCAATTCCGTTCAAACGCTGCTCCATTGCTAACGCCAATGGATGCAGCAAAACCTGATCAGAAGCTTGCTCTTGCAAAACCAACAAGTGTGCACGCTCTTGCTTGAATTGCTGCAAACGTGTCTGCATCCTGAGCCGTGCCAAATCACCAGTACTGTGGAAACGGCTGAGCACACGCTCAGCATCAGTGTCCTCCAAACCTGAATCCAATTTCAACCGTTGCAGTCGAGACTGCAACTGCGTAGGGAAGGAAGCAACATCGAGGGTCTGCAAGCCAGATATCACCAGAAAATCCTCAACGACATCGGCGAACGCCTCTTCACGTAATTGCTGAAGCTGCAGAGTTCGCTCATCGAGCTGCAACAAAGACGGTTCATCGGCCGCTAGTAGGCGGATGGCCGCATGGTGATCCTCTTCAGACAGCTGCAAACTCTGACGCAACTCTTCTAGATCCGCTAATGCAGCGGCTCGATCAAGAGAGCCATTACGAATCAAATCACGAATGACTCCTTGATAAATCTCACGGGCCCGTCCTCGAACAGCAGCAGGAAGTGCCTTGGCCAAAGTAAAGACCTCTTGGGCCGACAAGTCCTGCAACCTTCTCCCATCCAATGCGGCATCAAGGTCTGGCAGTTGCTTCAATTGCCGCCTCAAACTATCGGTTGTGCTCTCACGGCGATACGTGGTCTGGTCGCGCGCCCAAGACCGGAATAAAACAATCGCCGAGACAGCTAAAACCAAGGAGCGCATCCATTGAGCCCCATGGGGTCCGAAAGCACCCTGACTGGGATCAACGAACCAGAAAAAAAAGTTGACTGAGAAAAAAGTAGCTAGCAAACGAGTATGACTGACCGCTAAATCTGCAGCTGTAGGCAGTCCTGATTTTTTGTATCGATATAAAAAAGCGCGCTCAATGCCTCGAAATACAGCAACAGAAGCCCAGCCAGCCAAGACCAACATCAGGGGGATCACAACAATCCTTGGAAAAGGAAGCCAACTGAGCAGAGGATCCAAAGCTCGCGCCGGCAATGTTGCATCAAAAGCCCAGTGGCCTTGACGCAAATAAGTCAACTCTGAATCTTGAGGCGCCATATGCGCCTCAACAGCCATCATCAACTCAAAGAACATCAAAATCAGACCTGGATAGGAATACCACGCCCAAGTCAATCCACGCTTACCCCGAAGAAACTTCCAATAATGGCGTTCAGAATCAATATCAATGCAGGAGGCTTGGCAAGCCACACAAGCACTTTGCTCCTTACCTGAATCAGCAATTGAGCGACACATTGACTGGGTGATCTTGCTCGTACTACCGATATGCGCAGCTCCGCCTAGAGCACTACGCTGACCAGTCAAAATAGTTTGCACCGGACCCATTGGGCAGATATATTGACACCAGGCTTTTCCAGCATAAAACCATCCAACAAATGCAGCTGTTGCCAGGGTAAAAATCAGTAGCGACGCCAAGCCTATTGGACTGGAATTAACGACTAACAGCCGAAGACAAAGACCAGCAATGAGAAGGGACCACTGCAACTGCACGTGATGACGTGCAAGCCATGAATCTGGTTTGACTTTAACGGGCTCAAGACGACCCCTTTTATTCGCAACTTTGCGCTGGATCCCAAGAGAGCGAGCAGCCTGGGAGACAAAAGCCAATGGACAAATTCGGCGCCAAAATTCATGGCTACCAACAACCAAAATCAACAAGCCAGTTGGAACAATGACCCCCCAAAACAAACGATTACCTGGCTGACGATGCATCAGGCACTCGACAGCATTGGGTTCACAACCTGGAGCCAGCGACGCTGGCAAAGTCAACGCTGGAATCAGCAGTGACAGGATCAAAAAACACCAACCCGTCAATAAAATCCAGCGCACCACCCGCGCCTGATCTTCTGGCCATTGGCTGAACCAACGCATGCTTAATCGCCCTCGAACGTCACCCTAACCTGGCCAAATTGGCCTTCAGCCGTCAATAAGCGGGTCACATCCCAGCGCCAACGCTATGGATAAAAAAGCATGGAGGCCGTGTGGTTCGACGACCCACAACTGGAAGCCTTCCGCGAACGGCTGAAGGTACTAACCGATGAAGAAGCCACGATGACCTGCCGCCAAGGGGAGCCGGTCAACACCTTGATGGTGCTGAGGGAAGGGCTATGACCATTGATCCAATGGTGAAGCTGCTGTCCCTGGGGAGTGAGCGCTGCCACCGCGGCAACCGCGTGATCGGCTGCAACACACAAGCGATTAATTCGGCGAAATCCAATTCTGCGTGGGCAAAGCCAGTGACCAGCTCATGGGCCGTCGATTACCCCTGCAGCTCTTGCTGCAGCGAGGTTTTGGCCTGCTCGAGGGCACCATCCAGAGCCGTCCCATCACGCCCTCCAGCTTGCGCCAGATTCGGCCGACCGCCACCGCCGCCGCCGCAGCGTTTGGCAATCCCGCCAATGAACTTGCCGGCCTGAAGCTTGGCGGCAATCACGGACTTGCCGAAAGCCGCCACCAAAATCACCTTGCCCTGATCGGCTGGATCAGGCAGGCCGCCGATCACCACTGCGGCGCCATCCCCCAACTGATCGGCAAGGCTCTGTGCAGCACCCTGCAGGCCAGCTCCATCCACTCCATCCAGCCGTTCCACCAGCAGCTGGAAATCGCCCACCGCAACAGCCTTCGAGGCCAGCGCCGCCGACTTGGCCACCGCCAATTCAGCCTGTGCCGCGGCCAGCGCCTTGCCGGTGGCTTTCAGCTCGTCTTGCAGGGCCGTCACCCGATCCACGATCTCCGCAGGCTGAGCCTTAAAACGCTCACCGAGCTGCTTCACGACGGCATCCCGCTCATTGAGGTAAGGAAGCACCGCAGCGCCGGCAACAGCTTCGATACGGCGAATGCCGGCAGCAACACCGCTCTCACTCACGATCTTGAACAAGCCGATCTCAGCGGTGTTGCGCACGTGGGTGCCGCCGCAAAGCTCCATCGAGACGCCTGGCACATCCACCACGCGCACCACGTCGGCATATTTTTCACCAAACATCGCTACCGCTCCGGCGGCCTTGGCTTGCTCGATCGCCATCTCCTGCACCTCGAGCGCATGGGCATCGGCGATCCAGCCATTAATCAGGCTCTCGATGCGTTCCAGCTCCTCCGCCGTGACGGCACGAGGGGAATGGAAATCGAAACGAAGGCGATCAAAATTCACCAGCGAGCCGGCCTGACCGATGCCAGGATCCACCACCTGCTTGAGCGCTGACTGCAACAGGTGCGTCGCGGTGTGGTTGGCCTGCGCACGTCGGCGACAGGCGCTATCGACACGGCCATGCACCACATCACCCACCGAGAGCGAACCTCGCTCCACGTAACCGCTGTGCACGAACACACTGCGATTGCGGCTCACTGACTCCACCATCACGATCAGTCCATCGCCGGCCTGACCATCAGCCACCAGGGTGCCGCGATCGCCAACTTGACCGCCTCCCTCGCCATAAAACGGCGTGACATCAAGCACCACCTGAACAGCATCACCAGCCGCAGCCCTCTGCGCCGGCTCACCGTTTACCACCAGGGCCTGAATGCTGCTGCTCTGTTCCAGCTGCTCGTAGCCCTGGAATTCCGTGTCATCCAGACCTGCAGCCACCTGATCAATTGCGTCTTGCAATGTGAGGTCAATGCTCACGGCAGCAGCTTTCGCGCGTTGGCGCTGCTGCTCCATCGCCGTCTCAAAGCCGGCGACATCCACAGCAAGGCCGTGCTCCTCGGCAACTTCCTGGGTGAGCTCCAAGGGGAAACCGTAGGTGTCGTAAAGCTCAAAAGCCTGTTCACCAGTGATCTGCGACGGCTTGGCAGCGAGCACATCAGACAGCAACTTCTCACCGCGCTCCAACGTCTCTAGGAACCGTGCTTCTTCTCTTTCCAGCTCTGAAAGGATCACCTCACGACGCTCCAGCAACTGCGGGTGCACGGATTGCATCAGGCCGATGGACGCCTCACCCATCGATTTGAGAAACGGTTTGTCGATGCCAAGCAGCCGGCCATGGCGCACCACCCGCCGCAGCAGGCGCCGCAGGATGTAGCCGCGGCCGAGGTTGCTAGCGGTCACACCATCACTGATCAACTGGGTCACCGCACGGCTGTGATCACCAATCACCTTGAGGGAGGTTTTGCCCTTGTCGTCGAGCTGGTGGTAATCCACTCCAGCTCGATCGGCAGCCGCCTGAATCAGCGGGAAAATCAGATCGGTTTCGTAATTGTTCGGAACCTTCTGCAGGATCTGAGCCATGCGCTCCAGACCCATACCGGTATCAATGTTGCGGTTGGCGAGCGGAGTGAGTGTTCCCTCCGCATCGCGGTTCGACTGCATGAACACCAAGTTGTAGAACTCGATGAAACGGTCGTCATCTTCAAGATCGATACCGTCATCGCCCAGTTCCGGCTTGAAGTCGTAGTAGATCTCCGAGCAGGGCCCACACGGTCCGGTCGGGCCAGAGGCCCAAAAGTTATCGGCCTCATCCATGCGGATGATCCGCTTGGGGTTGACACCCACCACGTCACGCCAGATCTGCTCCGCTTCGTCGTCTTCACGGAAGACGCTCACCACAAGATTCTTTGGGTCAAGACCGAAGACTTGGGTACTCAACTCCCAGGCCCACTCAATCGCTTGTTGCTTGAAGTAGTCCCCAAACGAGAAGTTGCCAAGCATCTCGAAAAAAGTGTGGTGCCTGGCGGTGCGCCCCACGTTCTCGATGTCGTTGGTGCGGATGCACTTCTGGGAGCTTGTGGCACAAGGGGCAGGCCGTTCCTGCTGGCCGAGGAAAATCGGCTTGAACGGCAGCATTCCGGCGATGGTGAGCAGCACCGTGGGGTCTTCAGGCACCAACGATGCACTGGGCATGCGCCGATGCCCCCGCTCCTCGAAAAAGGCCAGAAATGCTTCTCGAATCTCCGCACCCGTGCGGGGACGCGCTGCATCGGTTCGCGACGATCGTGCAACAGCCATGGCGGGTTCGGGCTCGAAAAGCGGGTCCAGCAGCCATGATCGCCCCTGAGCCGCCATCGACGTTGGCTGACAGCACTGCCGAGCCGAGCCGAGCTTCCATGAGGCTGCGCTCCTTGAGCTGGGCCCTGATCGCCGGGGTCACAGCAGGAGTTATCAGCCTGCCTTTTGGACTCGACCAGGCGGTGAGATCAACGGGCTGCGGTTTGTTCTATGGGCTGCTGGCCTTCCACTTGGAACGCGTGGATCCTGAGGATTCCCATCTCCAAGCAGGGCTGGTGGGAGCGATCTGCGGCGTGCGGACCTTGGGTATGTCGCTGGCCTCCCCTTGGGATGGAGCAGATGCCCTGGCATCATTACTGAAGGACTTCGTTATGGGCTGGCTGCCGTTGATCGGCAGTTCGCTCTTGCTTCACGGGTTCCAACGCTTGTCGTCTGCGTCGCGGCCATGAGCCTGCTGCACGCCACCTGGCTTCCAGCCATCCGTACCCCCAGCAGCTCCGGACGAGCTGCGCTTCTCGTGTGGGCCGACACCTGGAGGGTGGCCGAACCCATGGGCCCAGGCACCACACCGGCGATCCATCCGTTTACGCTCAGCCCCGAAGACCTGCGCGCCATGCTCGGCGAACGGGATCTGCTGCCAGACGGCATCATTGACGCCACAGCTTGTCTCACCCTGCCGAGCCGCAGCGTGAAGCCAACACGCAGTGCCAAGGCAAGCCAACAGACGTCGAATGACGACACACCCCCTTGGTGCGGACTACCGCTGCAGGCCGGTGAACCCATTCCAAAAACAACTGAGTGGTGGCCCTGGCAGGTGCAGGGCCTGGCCATTGAACCGATGGCTGCCACCGAGTGGCTGGCCCGGCTACCCCTCTCCGGACGTCATCCGGATCTGGCCGATGAGCTGCGCTGGTGGAGCCACATGCAGCGCTGGGCCCTCAGCCTGGTGGCGCGTGGGCGCTGGCTGCCCCAGGTGGAGCTGAGCAAGGGCGAGGGCTATCCGCATCGAGCCCGTTGGGTGCCGCTGCTCAACCGGGAAGAAGATCGCCGCCGCTTGGAAGACCTTGCGGCACGGCTGCCCCTTGTGGCGACCTGCGCGCTGCCCTGGCGTGAACCAACCGGCAAGCGCAGCAATCGCATCACCAGGCTGCGACCTGAAGCGATGCGAGCGGCCAATCCCGTGGCCTGTTGCCGACCCCGGAGCGGCCGCCTGCGGGTAGCCACATTGCTGGAAGACCTGGTGGATGCCCAGCTGCGCAAGGGCTTCACGCCGGATCAGGAAGGTCTGGACCCACTGCTGTGTGCCTGGGAGGAAGCACTCAGCTCCGAAACCGGCGTCATCAATCTCAAGGACGAGGACGCTGAACGTCTGGCCACCGCCAGTCACCACTGGCGTGAGGGTGTGGCCGGCAACGTGGCACCTGCGCGTGCCTGCCTGGAGCTGGAAACCCCAGTGGAGGGCGAGGACCTCTGGCCTCTTCGCTTCTCGCTCCAGGCGGAAGCGGATCCCACCTTGAAACTGCCAGCCGGTGCAGCCTGGGCTGCCGGTCCAGATGGGTTGCAGCTCGGCGAGATCCCCGTGGAGCGTCCCAGTGAAGTGCTGCTCGAAGGAATGGGACGAGCACTCACCGTGTTTTCTCCGATCGAACGCGGATTGGAAAGCGCAACGCCCGAAGCAATGCAACTCACCCCGGCCGAAGCCTTCGTGCTGGTTCGTACCGCAGCGCGTCAGTTGCGGGATGTGGGTGTTGGCGTTGATCTCCCGCCAAGCCTGTCTGGCGGACTGGCAAGCCGACTGGGCCTGGCGATCAAAGCCGAACTTCCCGAACGGTCGCGAGGCTTCACCCTGGGCGAAAGCCTGGATTGGAGTTGGGAGCTGATGATCGGCGGCGTCACACTGACGCTGCGTGAACTGGAGCGCCTCAGCGGCAAACGCAGTCCCTTGGTTCGCCACAAGGGAGCCTGGATCGAATTGCGGCCCAATGATCTCAAGAACGCTGAGCGTTTTTGCAGCGCCAATCCGGAACTGAGCCTCGACGATGCGCTGCGACTGACGGCCACAGAAGGCGACACGATGATGCGGCTTCCGGTGCATGCCTTCGATGCGGGGCCACGGCTGCAAGCGGTGCTGGAGCAGTACCACCAGCAGAAATCACCGGATCCACTTCCAGCTCCCGAAGGGTTCTGCGGGCAACTGCGCCCCTACCAGGAGCGCGGATTGGGATGGCTGGCCTTCCTGCACCGTTTCGATCAGGGTGCCTGCTTGGCCGATGACATGGGCCTGGGCAAGACGATCCAGCTGCTGGCGTTTCTTCAGCACCTGAAGATGGAGAAGGAGCTGAAACGGCCGGTGCTGCTTGTGGCCCCCACCTCGGTGCTCACCAACTGGAAGCGGGAAGCCGCTGCCTTCACACCCGAACTCAAGGTCTGCGAGCACTACGGACCGAAACGTCCCACCACACCGGCAGCCTTAAAAAAGGCTCTGAAGGATGTGGACCTGGTGCTCACCAGCTATGGGCTTCTGCAACGGGACAGCGAGCTGCTGGAAAGCTTCGACTGGCAGGGCACTGTGATTGATGAAGCCCAAGCCATCAAGAACCCTTCGGCCAAACAGAGTCAGGCCGCCCGTGACCTAGCCCGCACACGCAAAGGCACCCGCTTCCGCATCGCCCTCACGGGAACACCGGTGGAAAACCGGGTGAGTGAACTGTGGGCTCTGATGGATTTCCTCAATCCCCGCGTGCTGGGTGAAGAGGAGTTCTTCCGCCAGCGCTATCGGATGCCGATCGAGCGCTATGGCGACATGTCATCGCTGCGGGATCTCAAATCAAGAGTCGGCCCGTTCATCCTGCGCCGGCTAAAGACCGACAAAGCAATCATCTCGGATCTGCCGGAGAAGGTGGAACTGAGCGAATGGGTGGGGCTGAGCAAGGAGCAGAAATCGCTCTATGCCAAGACCGTCGAAAACACGCTCGATGCCATTGCCCAGGCCCCACGCGGCAAGCGCCACGGCCAGGTTCTGGCACTGCTCACCCGCTTAAAGCAGATCTGCAATCACCCCGCCCTTGCCTTGAAAGAGGAGTCAGCGAGCGACGACTTCCTGCAGCGCTCCGTGAAGTTGCAACGCCTCGAAGAGATTCTCGAAGAGGTGATCGAAGCTGGCGATCGGGCTCTGTTGTTCACCCAATTCGCGGAGTGGGGCAACCTCTTGCAGGGATACCTACAACGCCGCTGGCGCAGCGAAGTGCCCTTCCTGAGCGGTAGCACCAGCAAAGGCGAGCGTCAGGCGATGGTGGATCGCTTCCAAGAAGACCCACGCGGGCCGCAACTGTTCCTGCTTTCACTCAAAGCCGGCGGTGTGGGCCTCAATCTCACCCGTGCCAGTCACGTGTTCCATATCGACCGCTGGTGGAACCCCGCCGTTGAGAACCAAGCCACAGATCGTGCTTATCGAATCGGTCAAACCAACCGGGTGATGGTGCACAAATTCATCACCAGCGGATCCGTGGAAGAAAAAATCGACCGGATGATCCGAGAAAAGTCCAGACTGGCTGAAGACATCGTGGGCTCCGGCGAAGAATGGCTCGGAGGCCTCGACATGGGCCAGCTCAAAGAGCTGGTGAGCCTTGACGACACCCCGTCTTGAAACCATGAGCATCACTCCCAGCGGCATCAACACCTCCCTCGGCGACGAAGGACTTGGCCAACAGCCTTGGTGGGTCGAGCAATGGATGGAGTTAATCAACTCGTACCGCTTCAAGAAACGCCTGGAGCGCGCCTGGACCTACGCCCGAGAAGGGCACGTCACCTCAATCCGTTTCGAAGGCCGTCGCGTGCATGCCCGGGTCCAAGGGACCGGCGACGACCCCTACAAGGTGAAGCTTTGGCTGGATGTGCTGAACGACGAAGACTGGGGCTATGTACTGGAGGCGCTGACCCAGAAAGCCCGATGGTCAGCCCAGTTGCTTGCCGGAATCATGCCGGCCGACATCGAGAGGGCGTTCGCCGCCAGTGGCCGGCGACTCTTCCCCTTCAAACTCCAGGAAGTGCGCAGCGAATGCAGCTGTCCCGATAAGGCGAACCCCTGCAAACACATCAGCGCGGTGTATTTCCTAATGGGGGAACGCTTCAGCGAGGATCCTTTCGTGCTGTTCCAGCTCAGGGGGCGCACCAGAGCCAAGCTGCTGGAAGACCTCGCCGAGCACCGGCTCAAAGCCCTACGGGCCAGGGCCGCCGAACAATCCGCCGCCAACGACGCGTCTTCCGCGTCAAACAGCCCCGGTGAGACCGGCATCCCTGGCACCGTCACGCCCCCCCATCCGGCCGTTCTAGATCCGACGCTTTGGTGGCGTTACGACGCGAGCTTGGACGGTGATCTGGTGGTGATCACACCGGCCATGGAAGGAGACACAGGTTTGGATTCTGCAGGTGAACTGCCCCTTGCAGAGGAACCACGCTTCCCTGAAGCAAAGCCGCGCTTCATTCAGCACCTGCGCGATCAAGGGCAAGCCCTGGCTCAGCGAGCGATGTTGGAAGCGATGGCCGCCGGTGGCTGAGACAGCACCTTGGCTGTCGCTGGAGAGTCAGGGACTCATTTCCATCCTGCTGCGATCGCATCAACGGGCTTTCGGAAGAGCTCTGCTCGCTTGTGACCGTCCGGGAACGTCAAGACGGCTGGCTAACCAGGAGTTGTTCAGCAGCAGCATGGCGGTGCTCGCCCATGACAACAGCAACGACCCGCGCTTGATCTATGCCAATGCCACGGCTCTACGCCTCTGGCAACGCTCCTGGCCAGAGATGATCGGCATGCCGTCGCGATACACCGCCGAAGAAGATGCTCGTCGAGAGCGAGCCTCCGCCCTGAAGGTGGCACAGCGCCAAGACGCTTTTGAGGGCTATCGAGGTGTCCGCATCAGCGGAAATGGACGTCGATTCATGATCAACAACGCCAAGATTTGGACTCTTTGGGATGAAGAGAACCGCAGTTGTGGACAGGCTGCCGCCTTCTCCAACTGGTATTGGATTGAGCCCTAAAAGCCAGCGGTTCGGCTGTCACGGCAATGTTGCCGCAACAACCGAACTCAGTGGTCTTGACCGAACCAAATCGGACGGTTCTCCACCTCTCCAGATTCAATCAACAGGCGCAGATTGATCTCGTGGGTGATGCCAACACCCCAACAACATCACTCCTGAGGAGTTCATCATGATCACCCTTCGTCAATCCCCCTTTGACCTGTTCGAGCGCCTCGACCAGCAGTTGTCTCAGGCGGAGCGCGTTCCTGCCGCCGAAATTCACGAAACCGCCGATCACTACTCCGTGCGACTGGAACTTCCCGGTGTCGCCCGTGACTCCATCGACGTGAAAGCAACCGACCGCAGCTTGAGCGTGAGCGCCGAGCGCCAAACACTGCAACCTGAAACGGCCCCCGAATCAGGTGACTCCGCTGAAACACCCCTGCTGAGCGAATTCCGCTACGGCACCTGGAGCCGCAGCTTCCGCTTTGCCCACGGGCTGAACAGGGATGCGATCACCGCAAACTACAGAGACGGCGTGCTGGAAATCACAGCGGGAAAAACCCAGAGCCACACCAGCGTGACCGTGGCTGTAGACGCCTGAACATCAGCAACGACAGAAGCAGACCTCTAGCGACGAGAACGAGACCTAAGCCCTCGCCCAATGGCGAGGGCTTTTTTGTGGGAAACGGTCTCCAGGGGATCAGCGGATCAGCGACCAGCCGATAAACAAGAGGCTGAAACCGACAAGAAACACCAAGCCAAACCAACTGAGCGCTCGCATGGCCGGACCATCGCGATGCTGAGGGTCCACCAGAGGGCTGTTCATGGTGTCCATGGCCATCCAGGCAAAGACCGGCGCCGTGAGGAAACTGCCCGTCATCGCTCCGAACACGAAATCCTTCACGGTGATGCCACCGCTGTAAGCCCAGAGCAACGCAACAAGGGCCGCGAGTAGATGCAGCAGGATCCACAGCCCTAGACGACGACGCTGAGGACCAGGAGCCGAGTCACCTCGATCCACACCCTGCAGCAAACCCTGAATGGCGGAGATGCTGCGCGGATAGGCATCCAGGCAGGTGAGTGTGGTGCTGAACATGGCGGCAAACGCCGCAGGAACGATGATCCAGGCCGCCCAGGTGCCCATCGCTTCGGTGTAAATGCGGATGAGGTTCTGCGCAAAGGCCACACCACTGCCCTGCATCATCCCGTCACCGGTGCCATACATCGTGTAGGCACCAAGGATCACGAAGAAGATGGAGGTCACCACTGTGATGCCGTAGCCGAGATTGAAGTCGGTCTCTGCCTCCTTGAGCGATGCCGTGTGGTCACTATCCCGGGCACGGGAAAACATCCAAAGCGATGGCCACACGCACATCTCTACTGGCCCAGGCATCCAGCCCATCAGGGGGATCAGAAAGCCAAGATCCGCCAACTGCCAGGGAGAAGGATCGGCCGCAAGCCAGGTGGAGGCCACATCACCGGCGGGACCACGAATCAACAAAGAAGCCGCGGCCAGACCCGTGAGCAGGGTGAGTAGCGCCACCAGAATCTTGGACAATCGATCCAAAGCCCGGTAATGGCCGAACAGCAGAATCAATCCACAGGCGGCCAGAACGGCAATCGATAACGCGAAAGGATTGCTCTCAGCCAAAAGCGGCACATTGGTGAGCAAAAGTCCGGCGACGAAGCTCACCGCGGCAATGGTGAAGGTGCCGGTGAACAAACTGACGAGCAGGTAAAGCGGCAGATAGGTCTTGCTGCGCTTCTGAAATCCTTCCAGCAATGACAGTCCGGTGGCAGCCGTAAAACGGCTGCCCACCCGCAAGAAGGGATATTTCACCAAGTTGGTGAGCAAGATCAGGCCCACCAATGCGAACCCGAAGCGGGCACCAGCAGTGGTGGACGACATCAGATGGGAGCCACCGATGCAGGCACCGGCCAACAAGATGCCCGGCCCGATGCTTCGGCGCATTCCTGAGATCGCCTTAACGGCGCTGGATGACATGACAGCTGAACGCACTGCAAGCCATCTTCCAACCCACTCTTCCTAATGTTGTTTTCCGTCGCATTTCCCGACATGGTCGCCGCCGCCCAGACCGTCACCGGACGTCTGAGTCTTCAGTGCGAGGCGATTGCGTCCGACAGCGACACCATTCGCTCTCTCGATTGGGAACGCAGCCGATTCGACATCGAATTCGGACTGCGCAATGGCACCACTTACAACAGCTTCTTGGTGCGCGGGGAACGCACCGCCCTGATTGACACCAGCCACGCCAAATTCCGCGACACCTGGATCCCCCTACTGCAAGAGCAGATCGATCCAAAATCAATTGACTATCTGATCGTTAGTCACACCGAACCCGACCACTCAGGCCTGATTGGCGATCTCTTAGATCTGAACCCTGAGATCGAGATCGTGGGATCGAAGGTTGCGATTCAGTTCCTGGAAAACCAGGTGCACAGACCGTTCCAATCACGCGCGGTGAAAAGCGGAGACGAACTCGATCTCGGCACGAACAGCGAAAGCGGCGTGACCCATCGCTTTGAATTCCTCAGCGCTCCCAACCTGCACTGGCCCGACACGATCTTTTCCTTCGATCACGGTACGGGCGTTCTCTACACCTGTGATGCCTTCGGACTGCACTACTGCTCCGACGACGTGTTCGATAGCGATCCCGGAGCCATCGCACCCGACTTCCGCTTCTACTACGACTGCTTGATGGGCCCGAACGCACGCAGCGTGCTGCAGGCACTGAAGCGCATGGATGGGCTGCCTGAAATCAACACGATCGCCGTGGGTCATGGACCGCTGCTGCGTGAGCATCTGCAGCATTGGATCAACGATTACCGCGAATGGAGCAGTCAGCGCAGCAAAGGTGAAAGCTATGCCGCTGTCTGCTATCTGAGCCAATACGGTTTTTCTGATCGCATCAGTCAGGCCATCGCCCATGGCATCGGCAAAGCGGAAGCCCAGGTGCAGCTCGTGGACCTGCGTGCCACAGATCCGCAGGAACTCACGGCTCTGATTGGCGATGCCAAGGCGGTGGTGGCACCCACCTGGCCGGCAGAACCGGATAGCGACCTGCAGGCAGCCATCGGCACCCTGCTTGCTGCGCTCGGCTCCAAACAAACGGTCGGGGTCTACGACGCCTTTGGCGGCAACGATGAACCGATCGATGCTGTCGCCAGCCAACTGCGCAGCCAGGGGCAGAAGGAAGCCTTTGCGCCGTTGCGCATCCGCCAGCTCCCGTCAGGAGCCGATTACCAGCGCTGCGAGGAAGCCGGAACCGACCTGGGTCAGCTCCTGACACGCGCGAAAACCATTGCAGCCATGAAGAGCCTCGATGGTGATCTCGATAAGGCACTCGGACGACTCAGCGGTGGCCTGTATGTGGTCACCGCCAGCCAAGGCGAAGGCGATGCTCAAAGACGCAGTGCCATGGTTGCCAGCTGGGTCAGCCAGGCCAGCTTTTCCCCGCCGGGGCTCACGGTGGCCGTTGCGAAGGACCGAGCGATCGAAACCCTGATGCAGGTAGGCGATCGGTTTGTGCTCAACGTGCTGAGGGACGACAACCATCAAGCACTGATGCGTCACTTCCTCAAGCGTTTCCGGCCGGGTGCCGATCGCTTCGAAGGCGTGAGCATTTTAGAAGGCGTTGCCGATGGAGGCCCCGTGCTCGGCGACGCCCTCGCCTATCTCGGCTGCCGTGTGGAGCAACGGATGGAAGGACCTGATCACTGGATCATCTACGCCGTTGTGGAACAGGGCAACGTGGCCGACACCGAAGCCATCACCGCCGTGCATCACCGCAAAGTGGGGAACCATTACTGATGACAGTGACGTCTCCCCCGAGCACAGCCGCCAGCCAACGGGAGGTGATCACCCTTCCCGTCAGCCGAGGGCTGGTCTGCTTGCGCGGCCTCAGTCCGCAGCGCCTTCGCTTCGAGCTCGAATACGCACTGGAACGCGGCAGCACCGCCAACAGTTTTCTGTTTGAAGCCGGCACTGGAGCCGCTGGCCAGCTCTGTCCTGCCCTCCTGGTGCACCCACCTGGAGCTGCCTATGCGGATGTTTTCCTACCAGCCCTCGCGGCAGCTCTTCCCAATGAATGTGATGAGCTGCTGGTGGTGGTGGGCCATGTGAATCCCAACCGGGTGGCTCTGCTGCGCTCCCTGGCCGAGATTTATCCCAAGATCACGCTGATCTGTTCCAACCCCGGCGCCAAGTTGCTGCGAGAGCTGTGGATGCAGCGGAAGCCCCTTCCCCCAGGCGAGACGGACGACCGACCACCCCTGCCGGAGCTGCCCGAGTTGCAGGTCATCCGTCAGGAGCAGAGCTTGCCTCTCAGCTGCGGGCACACCCTGGAGCTGTTGCCGGCACCCACCCCGCGCTGGCCCGGAGGCCTGCTGGCGTTTGAAGACACTGAGGGGCTGCTAATGAGTGACAAGCTCTTCTCCGCTCATCTCTGCACTTCTGAGTGGGCAGAGAGCAACCGCAGTGCCACCGAAGAGGAGAGACGGCATTTTTACGACTCCCTGATGGCCCCCATGGCCAGTCAGGTGGATGCGGTAGTGGGACGGCTCGAAGAGCTCGACATCCGCACGATTGCGCCGGGCCATGGACCGGCCATCGAAGCCAGCTGGCGGAGCCTGCTCAACGACTATCGGCGCTGGGGCGAAAGCCACCAAAATGCCACCCTGAATGTGGCCTTGCTCTTCGCCAGTGCCTATGGCAACACTGCCGCCATCGCCGATGCCTTGGCTCGCGGCGTCAGTCGCACAGGTGTTGCCGTATGCAGCCTCAACTGCGAGTTCACACCCAGCGATGAGCTGCTGACAACGATCCGTTCCGCCGACGCCATCCTGATGGGTTCGCCGACGCTGGGAGGCCACGCGCCCACACCGATCGTTTCTGCACTGGGAACCGTTCTCGCGGAAGGCGATCGCAGTAAGCCCGTCGGGGTGTTCGGCAGCTTCGGCTGGAGCGGAGAAGCGGTTGATCTGCTCGAAAACAAGTTGCGGGATGGTGGCTTCAGCTTTGGCTTTGAACCGATCCGGATCAAATTCAGCCCGGACCGCACCAAAGTGAAAGAGCTGGAAGAAACCGGCACTCGCTTTGCCAGGCAGCTGCTGCGCACCGAACAACGCGCGCAAAGGCGCAGTGCCGGTGGCATGAGCGAAAGCCGCAGCGATCCCGCGGTGCTTGCGCTTGGACGGGTCGTTGGATCCCTGTGCGTTCTCACCACGCGCAAGGCAGAGCTCAGCGGAGCCATGGTGGCCAGCTGGGTCAGCCAGGCCAGCTTTTCCCCGCCGGGGCTCACCGTTGCAGTGGCCAAAGACCGTGCCGTGGAAGCGCTACTGCACAAAGGAGACCGCTTTGCACTGAACGTGCTGGCAGAAGGGCGTGAAACCGGACCGATGAAGCAGTTTCTACAGCCCTTTGAACCGGGGGCGGATCGCTTCGAGGGACTCGCTCTGGAGACCAGTCCTTCCGAGCAACCACTGCTACCGGAGTCACTGGCCTGGATGGAAGGCGAAGTGAAACAGCGTATGGAATGCGGTGATCACTGGTTGATCTATGCCGAGGTACTGCACGGGGGCTTGTTTGATGCGGAGGGCAGCACAGCAGTGCACCAACGCCGCAGCGGAGCGAACTACTAACCGAAGCAAATCAGCCGATCCAGAGGCACAAATCCAGCCCTAACTCATAACTGTTATGAGTTAGGGCTATCCTTGGCATCATTTGATACTTAACGAATGGATCTCTCGAAACCCAATACGCACGCCAATCTCGAGGCCGCTTTTGGTGGGGAGAGCATGGCCAACCGCAAGTATCTGTTCTTCGCTGATGTGGCCAAATCCCTGGGCCACAAGGAGCTGGCGAAGTTGTTCCACGACACCGCGGCCCAGGAAACGGAGCACGCCTTTGCCCATTTCCGGCTGCTGCATCCCGAGCTGGTCGTTGACAACCCCGACGGGCTCAGCGATGAGCAAAAACAGGCCATGCTCAGCCGCTGCCTCGAGCTCGCCATCGAGGGCGAAACCTACGAGTACACCACCATGTATCCGGAGTTCACCGCCCAAGCCAATCAAGATCGGGATAGCGGTGCAGCGGCGGAATTCTCCGAGCAAACCCAGGAATCAGCGACCCATGCCGACTGCTTCCGCACCGCCGCCAAGAATTTCGGCCTACTCACGCCGATCGAAAAGCATCACGCCGCAACCTATGGTGTTGCTCTTCAAGCGCTGCAGGGCCGAGGCGCTGCCGGCCAGGCGGATGAGCCGATCTCAGGCCAATGGATCTGCAAGCAGTGCTCGATGATCTACGACCCCGTGGCCGGTGATCCCGACTCCGGCATCGCCCCGGGCACCCCATTCGCAGCGATCCCCGACGACTGGCAGTGTCCAATCTGCGGTGCTCGCAAAGCCAGCTTTGTGCCCTACCGGGCAGCGGAATTGAAGACAGCCTGAAGCACTGCCATCACAATGAAATTTTCGCCGCGGAAGATGCGCCCATGAGCTCATCCACCAGTCCTGATGTGCTGGTCATCGCCGCCAGCAACGGCGAAAACCTGAAACTGGCCCAACGGTTTGTGGACGAAGTGCACAGCCAGGGTCAGCGCGCCGCGCTGCTGGATCTCACCAGCCTCGATCTGCCCTTATTCACACCACGGGTGAAAGCGCAGGGCATGCCACCAGGGGTGAGACCTCTGCATGAGCAGCTGATGGCGGCACCACGCTGGGTAATCTGCGCCCCCGAATACAACGGCTCCATCCCACCGGTGCTCACCAGCGCCATCGCCTGGCTGTCGGTTCAGGGCGATGACTTCCGCACACTGTTCAACGGCCGGCCCGTGGCCATGGCCAGCTTCTCCGGTGGGGCTGGCATTGAATTGTTGATGGTGCTGCGCACCCAACTCACCCATCTCGGCGCCCAAGTGGTGGGACGCACGCTTGCAGGCAATCCGGCACGGCCACCCAAAGACAGCTCTATCCAGGACCTGCTCAACCGCCTGCTCCAAATGTCCCCCCTGAGCCTTTAAGCCATCCGAGCGAGTCGATGCCCGACCTCTCCGAAGAAGCCAACCAGCAGGAGCCGGCCATGCTGCGGCGACCTGGAACTGAACGCTTTCACACCCAAACCGAGTGGCTGGACTCGTTCCACAGCTTCTCCTTTGCAGGCCACTACTCCCCGGACTGGATGGGGTATGGGCCCTTGCGGGTGATCAATGACGACGTCATCGCCGCTGGGCGTGGATTCGGCATGCACTCCCACCGCGACATGGAAATCGTCACCGTGATAATTGAAGGCCAACTCACCCATCGCGACTCACTCGGGAACAGCGGCTTGCTGCAGGCCGGCGAGGTGCAGCGCATGAGTGCCGGCACTGGCATCGTGCACAGTGAAATGAACGAGACAGACCAGAGCTGCCGGCTGTTGCAGATCTGGATTGAACCCAGCGAGGACGGATTACCTCCCAGTTATGAACAGCGTGTGGTGAATCTTCGCGCCAATGAGTGGACACCGATTCTCGATCCTTTGGACTGCGATGCAATGGCGATCCAGCGCCCTGTTCAACTCTGGCGAGCGCAGGCGGCCAAGGGCACAGTTCTGGAATTGCCAAGCTTTGCCGCAACGCACAGCTGGCTTCAAATCATTGCTGGAGAGATCGAACTCACTGCCCAAAGCGGCATCTCCAGCACCCTTCGTACTGGAGATGGGCTTGGCTTCCGCGGTCGCCACTCAGGGGTTCAGACCCTGCAAAGCCTTGGTGCAAATTGCGATCTCCTCCTTCTTGCCATGCACTAAACGGCGCCCGGTGCGGAGTCGCCAACATCAATTCCGAAGAGATTCGGAATTTGGGCCACACACCACATCTGGCGCACTGAAATAGCTGAGTCACCACACATCTCCATTCAGCGAATGGGAATCAATCAGGATCCTCAGTACGCAGTTCGTTACCGCGGCTTTGTTTTGATGCAACAAGGTAACCACAGCTGGCTGGTAAGACCCGAACGCAGCCCGATGACCTTGCTGCCATTTCGCACGCCAACGTGCTCGCTAGCCGACGTGAAAGCCTTGGTTGATTGGCGACTGGAGCAGGAACAAAGCCTGCTGTCGGTCGCTTAAAACTCAAGCCGCTTGAGGAGGAGGCGTTGGTGATCCCTGGGACTGAATGGGGATCACCAGAGTGGCCCAGCGCTCGGGGCGCTCAGGGCGCTGACGTCGAGCCTGACGGACACCAAAGGGAACACGAAGAACGTTGGTGCCTTCAATCGGCAAAGTATGGCCGCGACCAAGGGCTGCCTGAAGGCACTCTGGAATCTCTGGCAGCTGAAGCGAATCCGCGCTCTGGGGCTTGGAATCGGAGGGGTGATTCATGTCGCGACTCATCGATTCCCTCTTTGCGACTGGTGAATGCGTGCAGTGTGAAGAACAATTTGTTCCCACGATGAAAAATCGAAGCTTAATTTCCGATTTCGGTGAAATTTATCGCACAGGTTGAAGAGAAGCCAGCTCTTCCACACTCGGACAGGTGCACACGAGGTTGCGATCACCGTGGGCGTTATCAATGCGTGCTACTGCAGGCCAGAACTTGCTAAGCCGCTGATCAGGCAGAGGGAATGCCGCCTGTTCACGGCTATAGGGACGATCCCATTGGTCTGACGTCACAGCCGCAAGGGTATGAGGAGCCCGGCGCAGCGGATTGTTTTCAGGGTCACTGGCGCCCGACTCGATGGCAGCCGCTTCAGCGCGGATCGCAATCATGGCGTCGCAGAAACGATCCAGCTCCTCCAGGCTTTCACTTTCAGTGGGTTCCACCATCACCGTGCCCGCCACAGGCCAGCTCACCGTTGGAGCATGGAAGCCGTAGTCCATCAAACGCTTGGCCAGATCGTCGACCTCAAGACCGGCGCTGCGGCGAAGGCCGCGCAAATCGAGAATGCATTCATGAGCCACTAGGCCGCCTTCCCCTCGGAACAACACGGGGTAATGAGCATCCAAGCGCTGGGCCAGATAATTGGCCGACAGCAGGGCAACTGCCGTTGCCTGACGCAATCCGGCAGAACCCATCAAGCGCAAGTACATCCAACTAATCGGAAGAATTCCAGCGCTTCCAAGAGGCGCTGCCGACACCGCGGAGATCGCTTGCTCGCCGCCGCACGCCATCAGGGGATGACCCGGCAGAAACGGCAACAGATGCTCAGCCACGCCGATGGGGCCCACACCGGGGCCACCACCTCCATGGGGGATGCAAAACGTCTTGTGCAGATTGAGGTGGCAGACGTCAGCACCGAACGCTCCCGGGCGGCACAGGCCTACCTGGGCATTGAGGTTGGCCCCATCCAGGTACACCTGGCCGCCATGGTCATGCACCAGGCTGCAGATCTCGCGAATGCGGGTCTCGAACACCCCATGGGTTGAGGGGTAGGTGACCATCAGAGCCGCCAGGGAATCGGCATGGTCCCTGAGCTTCAAGCGCAGATCATCGACATCAACATTGCCCTGTGCGTCGCAGGCGACCGCGACCACACGCATACCGGCCATCACGGCACTGGCTGGATTGGTGCCGTGGGCACTGGTGGGAATTAAACAAACATCGCGATGTCCCTCGCCGCGGGAGTGATGCCAAGCGCGGATCACCAACAAACCTGCGAATTCCCCCTGGGAACCGGCGTTGGGCTGCAACGAGACCCCAGCGAACCCAGTCAGCGACGCCAGCCAGCTCTCTAGATCCCGCGCCATCCGCTGGTTGCCCTGCAATTGATCCGCTGGAGCGAATGGATGCATGGCTCCGAATTCACGCCAACTCACCGGCGCCAGCTCTGACGCAGCATTGAGCTTCATGGTGCAGCTGCCCAGTGGGATCATGCCGTGCACCAGCGAGAGGTCTTTGCTGACCAGCCGCTGGATGTAGCGCAGCAATTCCGTTTCACTGCGATAGCGATGGAACACCGGTTGCTGCAGCCACGGACCGGAGCGCAACGGCAATCCAACCAGCGATTGATCGGCAGCCACCAGGTCTGCCCGTTCAGGACAGTTGGCCTGCAACGCTTCGGCCACAACTGCCAGAAGCCGCTGAACCTCAGCTTCATCACTGTGTTCGTCCAGGCTGATGCCGAACCCTTCCGACGCCTCCATCGCGACACCATCAGGCAGGCAGCGCAGATTGAAGCCTTCACGCAGTGCCAGGCGGTGAATCTCTGGAGCCTGAGGACAGACCACATCGACGCTGTCGAAGCGACAGCCATCGGGCAGGGTCAATCCCAATGCCTTCAAGCCTTGCTCGAACTGCGAGCGCAGCATTAAGAGGCGACGAGCGATCGTCTCTAGCCCATCAGGACCGTGATGAATGGCGTAAAACGACGCCATCACCGCCAACAAGACCTGCGCCGTGCAGATGTTGCTGGTGGCTTTGTCGCGCCGGATGTGTTGCTCACGGGTCTGCAAGGCCAGCCTTAAAGCAGGGCGGCCTTCTGCGTCGCGGGACTGGCCGACAATGCGGCCTGGCAACTGGCGCCGATAGATCTCACGGGTTGCAAAAAAGGCGGCATGGGGACCACCACCACCCATGGGCACTCCGAAGCGCTGGGAGCTTCCCACCGCGATGTCGGCGCCGAGGCTGCCAACAGGCTCCAACAAAACCTGAGCCAGGGGATCGATCGCCACGGTGACCAACACACCATGCTCATGGGCCTGCGCGATGCATGAGCGAGGATCCCAAAGCTGTCCGCTGCGCCCGGGCAGCTGAAGCAGTGCTCCGAACACATCGTCCCCCCACTGGAACTGCTCGGGCTCAGCCACCTCAAGAACAACCCCAATGGGCCGGGCCCTGGTGCGCAGCACAGCCAAAGTCTGGGGCAGCACCGCTGCATCCACCAGAAAGCGCTTGGCATTGGCTCGCTTGCAAACCCCAAAGCTCATGGACATCGCTTCCGCTGCAGCGGTGGCCTCATCCAGCAGCGAGGCATTGGCGATGGGCAGCCCGGTGAGCTCGCTGATCAACGTCTGAAAATTGAGCAACGCCTCCAGCCGCCCCTGGGCAATTTCCGCCTGGTAAGGGGTGTAAGCGGTGTACCAAGAAGGATTTTCCAGCACTTGGCGCTGAATCAGAGCCGGGGTAACGGTGCCGTAGTAACCCAGGCCGATCAAAGAGCGCATCACGCGGTTGGACTGCGCGATCTTCTGGAGCTCGGCAAGCGCCTGGGCTTCATCGGCGCCTGCCGGGAGCACTCCCTGAGGAGGTTCCGGATCAAGGATGTCCTGCGGGACCACAGCCCGCACAAAGGACTCAAGGTCGGTGAAACCAAGCTTGTCGAGCATCGTTCGGATCGCTGTCGATCCCGGACCGATGTGGCGCTGAACAAACGGCGACAGACACGCGTCGAATCGCGCTTCCACCATGCGCTGGTCCAGCAGGGTCATGGTGCGCAAGCGTCCTGGGCGATCGTAAGCAACCCGACGCAGGGGTCGCCGAAGAGCTACACCGCAGCGACCTTGGCGGCGTAGGTAGCCGCGTCCATCAGCTGCTCGAGCTGGGCAGGGTCGCTGGGACGGATCACCAACAACCATCCTTCGCCATGGGGATCGTTCTGAAGCTGCTCGGGGTCAGCCAGAACAGCTTCATTGCGGGTCAACACCTCACCGCTGAGGGGGGCGTACATCTCCTCCACCGCTTTCACAGACTCGACCGTGCCAAAGCCGGTGCCGCGGTTGAGCTCCGCACCCACATCAGGCAGGTCAACGAAGACGATGTCGCCGAGCTGATCAACGGCATAAGCACTCAGGCCGATCCGCACCGATTCATCGTCCTGCCAGGCGTATTCATGGCTATCGGCGTAGCGGTGATTGGCAGGAAAATCGAAAGCCATTAAGCCGGTGGTCGGCGGAGTTCACTCAGTCTGGGCCAGATCCAGGTGTCCTGCCGCGGCCAAAGCCTCCAGCGCCCGGATCAACGCCAACTCCACATGGGCGCGATGCGTCCCTCCCTGCACATAGAGATTGAACGGCTCTCGAAGCGGCGCATCAGCGGAAAACTCACTGGTGCTGCCATCGATAAAGGTGCCACCGGCCATCACCAAATCACTTGCATAACCGGGCATCGCTGCGGGCACTGGATCCAAGTAGGAGCCCACGGGTGAACACCCCTGAAATGCACGACAGATCAACTTGAGCGCATCAGGGCTGCCGAGCTGCACCGCCTGAATCAGATCACCGCGTTGGGCACCGGCGGCGGGCTGCACCGCATAGCCAAGTTCCGCGAACACAGCGGCCACCAGATCGGCGCCGATCAAGGCCTCCGTCACCATCTGCGGCGCCAGAAACAACCCCTGCAACAGCAGGCGATGCATGTCAAAGCCCGTGCCGCCTTCACTGCCGATCCCCGGCGCAGTCAACCGGCAGCAGGCCTGTTCCACCAGATCATTGCGGCCGGCTACATACCCGCCCGCGGGAGCAATCGTGCCGCCGAGGTTCTTGATCAACGAGCCAGCGACCAAATCCGCCCCGACATCACAGGGCTCCTGCTGCTCCACCAACTCGCCGTAGCAGTTGTCAACGAAGCACACACAATCGGGTTGACGAGCGTGAATGCGGGCGCATAGCTGGCCGATCGCTTCCACGGTCAGAGAAGGACGCCAGCTGTAACCACAGCTGCGTTGGATCAGGATCAAACGGCGCGGCTGCTCCAAGGCCTGATCGAGTGCCTGGAGATCCACTGCACCGTCCTCAGTGAGCAACAGTTCGTCGTAGGCCACACCAAACTCCTTGAGAGACCCCTGCCCCTCTCCACGTAAGCCGATCACTTCTTCAAGCGTGTCGTAAGGACGGCCTGTGATCGACAACATGCGATCCCCTGGACGCAGCACGCCAAACAAAGCTGCGGCGATGGCATGGGTGCCACTGACGAATTGCAGCCGCACCGCTGCAGCTTCAGCACCGAGCACGCGGGCGAACACACGATCGATCACCTCTCGTCCCTGGTCGCCGTGGCCATAACCACTCACTGATGCGAAATGCTGCGTTCCGACCCGCTCGGCGGCAAAGGCATCCAGAACCTTCTGCAAGCGCAGCGTCACTGCCTCGGTGCGTTGACGTGCATGAAGTTCCAAACGACCACGCACCGCCAGCACATGACGCCGGGCAAATGCCTTTGCCTCGCTGGGATCCATCCGCTTGGCAGCGGTGTTAACGCCCTGTGCTCCAGAAACCTGTGCCATCAAAAAGCCGCGATGAACCTGCTGCGTTCTCTTACATTCACATTTCCAACCGATTGCTTCAGTCCCGGCTGTCGCCGTTCCGACCGCAGCAAAACCGGTTCAAGGAGAAACTTCTTGGTTACCAGCACTCCGGCAGACACAAGCTCCACCCGCGAATTGCGCATGCGCGCGGCGGTGATGGCGCCCCGTGAACGCCTGCCTCGCCGACAACGCAAGTTCAAGGGCGGCACCACTTCCTTCATGGTGGTGATGCACGTTCTTGCCACCGTGGCCCTGCTGCCGCGCTTCTGGAGTTGGCAAGGCGTGATTGCCTTCGGCGTTCTCTACTGGGCGACTGTGTTGGGCGTCACCCTCGGTTTGCATCGCCTGGTGGCACATCGCAGCTTCGAAGTTCCCCGCTGGCTGGAACGTGTGTTGGTGGTGATGGGCACCCTCGCCTGCCAGAGCGGACCAATCGACTGGGTGGCGCTGCATCGCCATCACCACAAATACTCAGATCAACCCAATGATCACCACGATGCAGGTCGGGGGTTGTGGTGGAGCCACAGCGAGTGGATGCTCCATGACATTCCTGCTTTGGAGCACAAAGATCGCTTTGGCGGCGATCTGATTCAAGATCGTTTCTATGTCTGGCTGGATCGCTGGTTCCTACTGCTGCAGATTCCCATCGGCCTGGCGCTCTACTGGTATGGCAATGCCGCTGGCATTCACGGCGGCGGCCTCGGCCTGGTGTTGTGGGCCATTCCTTTGCGCTTGGTGGTCGTTTATCACGTCACTTGGTTGGTGAATTCAGCCACGCACGCCTTCGGTTATCGCAATTTCGACTGTCCCGACCTCTCCCGCAATTGCTGGTGGGTGGCGGTGCTGTCCTTCGGTGAGGGCTGGCACAACAACCACCACGCCTTCCCCTCAAGCGCTCGTCACGGCTTGCGCCCGTTTGAGATCGATATCACCTGGCTGCATATTCGCCTGCTGCAGAAACTGGGTCTCACCCGCCGGGTTCGCCAAGCGCGTTACCCCGGCTAAGCCGAAGCGCGCAGCTCCGCCAGAAATGCCTCAGCCGTTTGGCCCTTGTTTCCTTCGAGGGCCAAATGCGTGGCATGCAGGTCGAGGAACTCACCATCGAGCTCTTCAGCGCTGTAGTCCCTAAGACCGGCCATCACCTCAGCAAAACGCTCTCGTCTCTGAGGCTTAGTGACGGGATAAGCCTCCATCACCGCATCGCGGCACTGCCGCCAGGCCTTGCCTCGGCAAAGGCTGTCGGCCATCGCAGCACTCAACTGGGCCGCCTCATCGGGGTCGATGCGCCAGTCAAAACCTGGCGGCAGGGGGCCCAGACCCACGAAGATCTCCAAAAATGCGCCGGCGCCAAGAGGCGCCCCTGCCGCATTCAGCAAGGGCACAGCACTGTCACTCAGCACCCGCAGCAGATCGGGATGCACTTCAGCCAAGTGCGCGCGAATCGGCTCAACTCCGCGGTGCAGCACCGCATTGGCCTGCCCGAGAGCCAAAAACAGCTCAGGACCTGGAGATGAAAGCTTGCCGTTGCGCAGGTTAGAGATTTGAGAGTTGTGCACACGACCAAGGTCGAGCGCATCGGCCAACGCCGGCAAGACCTTGTGGGACCAGCCATTGCGCTCATGCCACACGTGGATCAAGTGGGCCATGGCTTGCCGCCCCTCCTCGAGGCGCTGCCGGTAACCCTTGGTCACATGATCAGAACCACTCACGCTGCTCATTGCTTGATACGGATCCGTATCGGATGTAGTGTTTGGAGATCTAACGGATCAGACCATGGTATCCAGCGTGATTGACACGCCGTCACCTCCCAGCCGTCCCGCAGCCTCGCACCGCGCCCTGCAGCTGGCAACCCTGTTGCACAAGCCCCGCAAAGGCGAACAGCACGTGCCCGCTGAGAGCGGCAAGAACTGGCCCACGATCGGATTCATGATCGTGATTCATGCCCTCAGCCTGCTGGCTCTGGCACCCATCTTCTGGAGCTGGCAAGCCGTTGCCAGCCTGCTGGTTCTCTATTGGGTCACCGCCTGCCTCGGCGTCACCATCGGCTACCACCGCCTGCTGTCTCACCGCTCCTTCCAGCTGCCGCAGTGGCTGGAGCGCTTCTTCGCCACCTGCGGGGCCCTCAGCTGCCAGCACGGCCCAATCGACTGGGTGGGACTGCACCGCCATCACCACAAGTTCTCCGATACGGATGCTGATCACCACAACAGCCATCGAGGCTTCTGGTGGAGCCACATGGGCTGGATGTTCGAACCAATCCCTGCCATGCAGGCCGTGCCTCGCATGACCGGCGACCTGGCCAAGGACCCGTACTACCGCTGGCTGAACAACTGGTTCCTGGCGCTTCAACTGCCCCTGGCGGGACTGCTGTTCTGGATCGGCAGCATCACTGGTGCCGGGGGCTGGGCCCTGGTGCTCTGGGGCATCCCCCTGCGCCTGGTGCTCGTCTATCACGTCACCTGGCTGGTGAATTCCGCCACCCACTGCTGGGGCACCGTGGCCCACGACAGCGGCGACGCTTCTCGCAACAACAAATGGGTGGCGGCACTCACCTTCGGCGAGGGTTGGCACAACAACCACCACGCCTTCCCTCACTCAGCGCGCCACGGCCTTCAGCCGGGTCAAATCGACCTCACCTGGGAGCACATCCGCTTCATGCGCACCCTCGGACTGGCCACGAAAGTTCGCCTGCCGGCGGCGTCGTAAAGTTGCCGACTGCTCATTCGACGTCGTAGGGATCGTTTTCCATGGCCAAGCGCGTACAAGTCGTTCTGAACGAGGACGTTCTCAGCCTCGGCCGTGACGGCGATCTGGTGGAAGTTGCTCCTGGCTATGCCCGCAACTTCCTGCTGCCCTTCGGCAAAGCCGTTCCCGTCACCCCCGCGGTGATGAAGCAGGTGGAGCACCGCCGCGCCAAGGACGCCGAGCGTCAAGCCGCCCTGAAGCAGGACGCGGTTGCTTTCCGCACCGCACTCGACACCATCGGCCGCTTCACCGTGAAGAAGCAAACCGGTGATGACGATGTGCTGTTCGGCACCGTCACCAATGGCGATGTGGCGGAAGTGATCGAAGAAGCCACCAAGAAAGAAGTGGATCGCCGCGACATCACTGTTCCCGACATCCACCGCACCGGCAACTACAAGGTGCAAGTGAAGCTCCACAGCGAAGTGACCGCTGAGATCAACCTGGAAGTGGTCAGCTACTGATCACACCACCCTCCACACTCTGACGCGGCCGGTAAAGGTGCGTCAGAGTGTGGATCATCTTTGAGCAGCTGCCGCCATGGTGAGCGTTCCCATGCCTGGTCCTGGCGGCGAGTCCGCTGAGGCGGGACGCCGCGGCTTTAACAGGGGACGTCAGCGCGACGAGCCAAGTTTTGAGGCTCTGCCGGATTCGATCCCACCGCAGAACCTGGAAGCCGAGGAAGCCGTGCTCGGGGGCATCCTGCTCGATCCCGATGCCATCGGCCGCGTGGCGGATGTGCTGCAGCCTGAGGCGTTTTATCTCAATGCCCACCGGGAGATCTTCCGCACCGCGGTGATGCTCCACAGCCAGGGCAAGCCCACCGACCTCACAGCGATGACGGCCTGGCTGGCCGACACAGGAGCGCTGGAGAAGGTGGGCGGCAGCAGCCGGCTAGTGGAACTGGTAGAGCGTGTGGCCTCCACCGCTTCGATCGAGCAGGTGGCTCGGCTGGTGATGGACAAGTTCCTGCGCCGGCAGCTGATCCGCTCCGGCAACGAGGTAATTCAGCTCGGCTTTGATCAGAGCCTGCCGATGGAACAGGTGCTCGACAAAGCCGAGCAGACGATCTTTGCCATTAGCCAGGAGAAGCCATCCAAGGGCCTCACTCCCACGGCGGAGATCCTCACCAGCACCTTCAACGAAATTGAAAGCCGATCGCTGGGCACCTCAGTAGCAGGCATCCCAGTGAACTTCTACGACCTGGATGCCATGACCCAGGGCTTGCAACGCAGTGACCTGATCATCGTGGCCGGACGCCCAGCCATGGGCAAAACATCAATCGTGCTCAATCTGGCCAAGAACGTGGCGCAGTTGCATGACCTACCGGTGTGCGTGTTCTCCCTGGAGATGAGCAAGGAGCAGCTCACTTACCGGTTGCTATCGATGGAGGTGGGGATCGAAGCCGGACGCCTACGCACCGGTCGTCTGCAACAGGAGGAATGGCCCCTGCTGGGCCAAGGCATCAACACCCTGGGGCAGCTGCCCATTTACATCGACGACAAACCGAATTCAGGCGTGCTGGAGATGCGCTCACTCTGCCGCAGGCTGATGGCAGAACAGGGCAAAGAGCTGGGCCTGGTGGTGATCGACTACCTGCAGCTGATGGAGGGATCGAGCCCCGACAATCGCGTGCAAGAAATTTCCCGGATCACCCGTGCCTTGAAGCAGATGGCCAGGGAGCTGAACGTGCCGGTGATCGCGCTCTCCCAGCTCAGTCGTGGCGTGGAGTCACGCACCAACAAACGCCCGATGCTCAGCGACCTTCGGGAATCCGGCTCGATCGAGCAAGACGCCGACCTGGTGCTGATGATCTACCGCGACGAGTATTACAACCCGGAAACCCCAGACAGGGGCATCACCGAAGTAATTGTGACCAAGCACCGCAACGGACCGGTGGGAACCGTAAAGCTGCTATTTGAGCCCCAATTCACCCGCTTCCGCAACCTGGCGGCTTGAACCAGGAACCCGCGCATGTGGATCGGTCGGATTCTGCTCCTGGGTGTTAGCTCGTCGTATATCGCACGCTGGGTTCTCAGCCCACAGCGCCATCGCAACTATGTGGCCAGGTGGCTGAAGGCCTTGCACAAAACCACCAGCTGGCTGCCGCGAGGTCGCCACCAGATTCGCCGTTTTTGCCGCCGCACCTTCCTGGCAACTCTTAGCCGCTCGAATCGGCGCTAATGCTGCTCAATTGGGAAAGAGAATCTGCCATTGGGTGCGAATCGTCCAGTCACCTAGCAACTCCTCTCCCATCACCTGAGGCTTGACCGCGTTGTAGTACCCCTCAACAGACACCTGCATCGGTTGACCGGCAAGCCGGAAGGAGCGTCCCACACCCCCACCCACCGGCACCGTCCATCCCTTGCCATCCGGATGGGTCCAATCGGCAGCGATGATCGGCGACGAGATCAGATACCAGTCGGGATTCAACTGGTAACGCAACAGCCCCCGCACCACCATGCGGTTGACGTCGTCGCGAGAGGAATCACCGGCTACCGACCACACATTGCGCATGCGTGCTCCCACGACCAAGGGGCCGCGATGAAAAAAAGCCAGGAGCGCAGGACCAACGGACAACTTTCCGCTATCAATCGCCCCATCACCCACCGGCACCACCAACGATGAGCCCAGTCCGATGGTGACGTCAGGGCCAAGATCCGGTACCAGAAAGGCCGTCGGACTGAGATCAGACAAACCTGCCTGACTGCGCTGATCCCAATCGAGCAGTGTCGGTCCACCCGACGGCGACAGGCCAATGACGGGATCCGCCGTGGGCAAGGAGATGAAGCGAAAGATCGTGCGGGTCAGCACGGTCCAATCGTCGTTGAGACGGAAGGGAACGACGGGCTGAAATTTGAAGATCTGGATCGAACGATCGGGCTGCGCGGATGGATCCACAGCCTTAGGAGCCCATTGCGTGTTCGGGACCACATCCCATTCGCCCCACATACGCGTGAAGGATGTGATCGGATTGAGCTGCGCAGTCGCCGTCTGGGCAATCAACAAGCTGGCCGCAAGACCACCGAGCAGAGAACGAAAGACCACTTGAACCAATAGCGCGCTAGGAGCGACACACGTTTCTAGTCGGGCCATCAAAACCGGCGTGGCCGAGAGACGCGCGAATGACGATTGAACACAATCGCGTACGGATCGGCTCACAAATGAAATCAGTCCGACGCGTGGGCAGCAACAGTTCTGAGAGCTTTGAAGCTGGTCGGTGGTTCAATTCGACAGCACATTTTCCAGTTGCCAGGGCCTGCAAGAGCTGTTCAAACCACTCTCACCTGATCTCGTCGCGCTGCAAATGAGTCGCGGTCCATTGCATGGCCGACTACGCATCTTTCACCTCGGAGCCATTCGCTTCAATCTGCTGGAAACCAATCAAAGTCTGTTTCTCAGCGGAACACGCCGACCGAAACCCTGCACCATGGCGGTGCCTCTTGAGCTGACCAAGGCATCGTCGCCCTATCGGGCGCAAGGCATTCCCGTGGCATGGCCAGCCTTGATGGGATACAACCGGCACCTCACCGACTTTGACCTGAAGGTCCCGGCCGGTGCCCGGCTAGCCACGATCGTTATTGGCAAAGAAACCCTGCTTGAGCAGCTAGACCGACGAGAAGAAAATCAGCACACCCTGGAGCGCTGGGAGAGCACCAATCAACTGGAACTCCACCCTCAACTCCAGCAGACCTTGCGGGATCAGCTCAACCAACGCATTGAGCGGGGTGAGCAGGGGTGGAACCCCGAAGAACCCGACCAGCTGCTCGACATCTTGATTCGGTGTTTTGAGCAGCCCCAAGCACGCACCACACTCGTTGCCAAACGCGAAGCACGGCATGAAGCCGCCATCAACTTGCTGCACTGGTGCGCCAGGCATCCCATGAGAACCGTGACTGCTGAAGAGCTCAGCGCCGAGCTGTTCCAATCGCGAACGTCACTGTTCCGCGGATCCCGAGAACATTTCGAGCGAACACCACTCGAGTTACACCGTTCCATCCGCATGGACCGCGTGAGGCAACTGCTGCTGGAGCCCGCCTATCGCGTGAAGCTGGGCCTCAAAGGTGTTGGCGATAGCGCAGCCTCGATGGGCTTTACCAGCCGAAGTCACTTCGCGCGGCGCTATCAGGAGCAATACGGTGAACAGCCGCAAGACACACTCGCAGCGAACCCCCAGGCCACAAGTTGAGTCACAAGCAACACGCGCGTACGAACAGGCTCAGAACCCCCTTGGGAAACGCTGCAATGTTTCCAAAAATCAGATGAGTATTTCCTGAGACGACCGGCCGATGCGCGTGATCACCAATGACTGGGTCACGTCCAAAGGTGAACTGTTTCGCCTGGGCTGAGGCGAGGCGACATGTCTGAGCTCAGCGAACAGCCAACAAGTGCAGCAACAGGAAGCGTCGAGCCACAGGTTCCTTCTGTTGAACAGGAGCCAACTCCCATCGCTGATGCGACTGGGACACCATCTCATCAGGGCAGCGGGGAGATCAGCTCGGATGCCAACACCAATGAGTCGATCGACGTTGCAGGCACATTCAATGCCGAAAGCCCAGCGACAACACTAAGCAGCCTCTCGCCACTCAAGGCGCCTGGTGCCAACGCAGAACAAGCAACAACCACCACAAGAGAGGAGCTCAACCCAACAACATCGGAACAACTAATCAGCACAGAGTCCCTCCAGAAGCTTTGGCATCCACAGCTTCAGGCATGGGCCTCACAGGGCGAGCTTTTAAAGGCAGCAAGCAAAGCACTGCATCTCGACAACACGCACCCCCCAGAGCAACTCGACACCCTCATTGCCCGTTTGGCAGAAGGCGAAACGAGCGACATTCCGCCGATTGAGCTGCTGGAGCAAATCACCATGCATGGCGCTGCAGGCGCCTACGCAACATCGAAGCAAACGATCTATCTCAACGAGGACTGGGTTCAAACCGCCACCCAAGCCGACGCCATCAAGGTGCTCACCGAGGAATACGGGCACCACCTCGATGCACTTCTCAACAACATCGACACCCCAGGAGACGAAGGTCAACACTTTGCCGAGTTACTCGTCAAAGCAAAGCCTGCTGGAGACAATGCTCACAACAAACAGCCAAATGATCACGGACTGATTGAACTCGATGGCGAAGTTATTGATGTTGAATTTGCCCGGACCAATGCAACAACTCAAACCCTCTTCAACAAAGGCCTTCAACTTCAAGGAGCTGCATCAAACACAACATATTTAAGGCATCACAACAACGGACTTCAATCTTCACACGCACCATGGTCAAGAAAAACCGGGTACAGCATCAAGTCGAGCGTGAGCAGCGGCAAAACAGCCAAGATAGGACAACCCTGGGCAAGCTCCATTGTCTTTAAACCAGAGACCCCTAAACACGATGGCAACCAATACATCTGGCAAGCTGGACGAATCGCGGGGGGTGCCGATGCAATTTTTCTCTATCTCGACAGCAATCGCAATCTTAACTTTCGAGTTGGAGACTGGGGCAACTATTTAAAGTTTGAATCCACCAATGCACTTTCCATAGACGAATGGACTGGGCTTTACATCGACTACAACGGTGGCAGAACCAACGACGAAGACGTCAACAAAGGTCGGTATCGAATCAAGCAAGTTTCACTCAGCGATGGCAGCTCGCAAAACATAACGGGCAGCTGGACATCTTCCGGCGATGGCAGCACAGCAATCATTGGCCCTGAGTTTTACCTTGGCGCTAGCCAGGCAGGCGGCGCAGGGCTCCATGGGGAAATCGCATCCCTCGTCTTCACAACCCTCAAATACAACACCAATCTCCCCAACAACACAGAGATTGGCAATATGACAACCGACCCAAATGAATGGGTATACGACCAAAAAGCAACCAATAAATACCGAGAGCCACAAAAACATAATCAGCTCACTGGCCAAATCAACGGAGGAACCGTTGGATTCAGGCCACTAGACATGGCCTTCGAATTCAGGGCGCCTTACACACATACGATCAGTTCAGCCCGCTCAACGCGCGTTTACCTATTTGGAGACGATTCATCACTAGGCGGCAAAGAAACCAACCTTTCAAACGGAATCAATAATCGAATTTATCCCGGCATGAATTCGCTAGATCTCGTCAGAATCAGAAGCAATAATCAAACACATCTGACAAATGTGATCGTCCCTGGCATCAGCCCAACCATTACTAATGTCAGCTCATCCAACGCAAATGGAACTTACACAGTTGGCGACAAGATTACAATCCAGCTGACATTTTCCAGAAGCGTCGTCGTCACAGGGACACCACAATTGCTGCTTGAAACAGGCGCAAATGATCGCGTCGCAAGCTATCAAGGCGGGTCAGGCACAAGCACTCTTCTCTTTGATTACACCATTCAAAACGGCGATACATCGAGTGATTTGAGTTACAGCTCGGCCTCAGCTCTATCCCTTAATGGTGGAACCATCCATGCAGGTTATGCGGCAAATAATGCCTATTTAGTTTTAAGCAACCCGGGAGACCCAACATCACTAAGCAACAACAAAGCCATCGTCATCAGCACACCCACCACCGGGCCATCCATCAATAATTCCCAGTCCTTCAACTACAACGAAAATCGCACAGCTGGTCGCATCGGCGTCACC